>NZ_JBBOCC010000006.1:0-1441 GCF_038002265.1 Paenibacillus sp. FSL R7-0179 | reverse complement strand
GAGCATTTTGCATTAATCTAAGCCCTTATTACACAAAGGTTTTTCGAGCATGAAAAAGGACTTCACCCCAACTTGGAGAAGTTTTTTGGTAACGACACCAAAACACTCAAGAGGAGGAAGCCCCCTTTGTATATTCTCCAAGAAAGTCTATTTTCCTTTGAGGAGCTTCAAAAAATTGAATCGAAAGAACGACTGCCCCTCTTTTTCAGTGCACTGGATCTACGGCCGTATGCGAGACAATTAAGAAATCCTTCACCCCGAGGAGCGGACGGGCACTGCCGTCAAGGCATTCTTCGCGCATTACTCGCGGCTCCCTTAGAAAACATCGATACGTTCACCGGCCTAGCACGCAGACTGGAATTTGACCTTCGTTTCCGTTACCAATGTGGACTTCGGCTGGACATTCCCGCCCCTTCGATTTCTACGTTAAGTCGGGTTTTTGCCGAACTGACATGCAAAAACCTTGCCCAGCAGTTGTTTGAGGATCTTGTTGCTCAGTGTCAGGAAGCCGGAATCCTAGGCGGCACGCATGTCGCCATCGACAGCGCAGCCATTCACGCCTACGAGAAAAAAGAACCCAAGCGAAAAAGCGAACTCACCGGCAATGCCAATTGGGGAGTTAAACTCGATACGTTTGGCAACAAAGTCAAGTGGTTTGGCTATAAGCTGCACCTGGCCGTCGATACGGAGAGTGAACTTCCGATTGCCCTAAAGGTTACACCTGCTCATGTAAATGATGGCGATGAGGGACCTACACTCATGAAGCGAACCGCCGAACGATTCAAGCCTCGTTTTTTCATGCTGGATGCAGGATATGACCAAATGAAAAACTACGAAATGGCTCGCAGCGTCAAGGCCCAGGCCATTATTCCAATGAACCCGCGAAACGAAAAGGAACCTCCTGCAGGGATGACAAGCAAAGGGACGCCATGCTGTTCGATGGGGTTTCCAATGACGTATTGGGGACAGGAAAAGGAACGTTTGAAGTTTCGTTGTCCACACGCTACGGGGAAAGTGGATTGTCCTTTAGGTATGACGGCCTGTTCGTCTTCCAATTACGGAATGGTCGTTAAGGTCAGTAGCAGAGACGATTTACGTCGCTATGCGTTACCACACCGAGAAAGCCGAAATTGGAAAGAACTCTACAACAAGCGAACAAGTGTAGAACGATGCAATTCTCGAATGAAGACCTACCTAACCGCAGACCAATTACATGTTTGGGGCATTCAGAAAGTCACGACTCACCAATATTTGAATGCCATTATTTTGCTTGCTTCTGCGCTAGCTATCTCGAGACAACGAGGCACAAACGCCGCTTAAAATTTCAATCCTCTGAAAATTCTGCCCGTCTGTCCATTTTCATCTTTTTCACTCAAAATCTCAATTCAGCTTGAGATATAACCTTCTTTTTTTTCTTGAAAATGAATTATGCAAAATGCTC
>NZ_JBBOCC010000005.1:0-1571 GCF_038002265.1 Paenibacillus sp. FSL R7-0179 | reverse complement strand
GAATGAAAATAAGTGGGTGGCATCCGTCGCATCCATTCTAAAAGAGGCTGTAGTCGTCAACACTACATATACAAATCAAAGGGCGGAAACGGTTACTGGGATACACCCCGTGCGAAAAACTGTTCTATTGCGCTTTTCGAGCATCGCCTATTGTAGCCCCCAAAAGTACGTGTATTAAATTACACTCACTCGAGCGCATGATTTGTAAGCTGACGATGGAGGATGATTGGAATGGATGCTGTACGTATGTGTTGCGCCGGTCTGGACGTGCACCAGGAAACCGTTGTGGCCTGCGTGTTGAAAGGACCGATCGAACAGAAACCCCAATGTCACCTGAAAACCTTTGGGACGACAACCAAAGAATTGCTAGGCCTGCAAGATTGGCTGAGTGAACAAGGCTGTCGGGAGGTGGTGATGGAGAGTACGGGCGTGTTATGGAAACCGGTATGGAACATCTTAGAGGGCAGTTGTGATCTGGTCTTGGCCAACGCCCAGCGGGTAAAGAATACGCCGGGTCGAAAAAGTGACATGCAAGATGCGCGCTGGTTAGCGCAATTGCACCGTTGCGGGCTCATTGAAGGCAGTATGGTGCCCGAACAAGACATCCGGGATTTGCGAGACTTGACCCGTTACCGGAGTAAGATGGTGCAGGCGGTGACGGCGGAGAAAAACCGCATTCACAAAATCCTGCAGGATGCCAACATTAAGCTAACCACCTTTATGTCCGATCTATATGGGGTTTCGGGACGGGGCCTGCTCCAGAAGATCATGGACGGCGAGGTCATCGACGAAGGGACCGTTAAAAACCTGGTCAAAACCCGTTTGAAAAAGAAAGTTCCGCAGTTGCTAGACGCGCTCAATGGCAAGTTGCGCCGTCATCACCGCGAGATGATTCGAGACCACTGGGACCACTTGGTCTATTTGGAGAAAAGGATCACGGAGCTGGAAGCTCGAATCGAGGCGAAGGCAGAACCGTACCTGGAGGTGATTGAACAAATTGACTCCATTCCAGGAATTGAGCGGACGTCTGCCGTGACCATCTTTGCCGAAGTGGGGCCGCATGTCGCGGAAATGTTCCCGAGTGATGCGCAGTTTGCATCATGGGCGGGGGTGTGTCCAGGGAACAACGAAAGCGCGGGAAAGCGAAGAAAGTCAAAAACGATGCAAGGGAACAAGCATCTGAAAGGGGCCTTGTGTCAGGCGGCTTGGGCGAACTCTCGCTCCTCGAACCGGATCGGCCAATTTTTTCGACGAATACGTAAGAGAAGAGGCGATAAAAAAGCAAACGTCGCCACCGCGCATTTGCTGATTCGAATCCTCCATGCCCTGATGCGGGAGAAGAGGTCATACCAAGAAATAGACGTCTCACTAGGCGATGAGACGTCCAAGAAAAACACGTTAGATAGGTACGTGAACTATATCCAGCAGTTAGGATATAGCGTGCAATTAAATCCTATCCAATAGTCTTCCCTTTTTCAAAAAAAACGAAACGTTTTTTTGGGGCGGTGGGTCTTTTTTTGTCAAAACCCGTTCTGCTGCGCATTTTCCGGTACTTTTATTTTCGTATTAAA
>NZ_JBBOCC010000004.1:0-16299 GCF_038002265.1 Paenibacillus sp. FSL R7-0179 | reverse complement strand
TTTGGCCCCGTCTCCTCGTTCTCTCCCCATCATCCCATTCCCTCACCCGAGAGAACCCCCCAGCATACAAAAAAACAAGCCTCCCGAAAGAGACTTGTTCCGCACTAACTATAATCCATCATATTATTGCATTAGCCATATAATCACGAAGCACTACTCAGCAACCACTCGATACCCACTCTAACTCTCATCAAGCGCCGAACCATGCCCGGCCTCACCGTTATCCGGGAACAGCACCTCGCCAGTCTTCAGCTGAATGTCCACAATCTCCTGAAGCGTACCCGACAGCTCGCCTGGCGGATAAGGCTTGGTCAGATATTTCTGCACGTTATCCATCATGCTCTTATCGTCCTTATCCAGCGCCGAGGAGATGACGATCGGCACCTTCTCGGTCCGGGGATCGTCCTTGAGCATGCGGATCAGATCCCAGCCGTCCAGCTCATCGCCCAGCATCAGATCCACAATGATCGCTACGAAGGGCGTTTTGACGGCCTGGTCAAAAGCTTTTTGCGGATGATAGTGATGGGTGACCCGGAAGCCCTTGCCCTTCAGCTCCTCCGAGAGCAGCAGCGACAGGCTGTAATCATCCTCCACAATCATCACATTCGGCTTCTGCTCCTTGCCCGCGTTCCATCTGTGGGAGGACTCCTCCTCCGGTTGGCCGGTCTCGGCCTGAATCACCGGAAGACGGAACCATACTGTCGAGCCCACGCCTTCAACCGATTCAATCCCGATTGTTCCCTTCTGCTTCTCAATGATCTCCTTGCAGATCGCCAGCCCCAGTCCCGTACCGCCAATCCGCTTGGATGCACTGTTGTCCACTCTGCGGAATTTCTGGAACAGCTGCCCGATCTGATTCTTCGGAATCCCGAGTCCATGGTCCTGAATCCTCACCATAATGCTGCCCGGTTCGTTATGAAGCATGACCTTCACTTCACTTGCACCCGGCGAGAACTTGATCGCATTGCTCAGCAGGTTGGTCAGCACCTGGATAATTTTATCCTTGTCTACCTCAACCTCGGGATTCAGCGCCTCGTCCTCCAGCAGAATATGATGGGTACCGCTCAGCTTGTACTGATCTATGACACTCAGAACTGTCTCGCTAAGATTGACCTTCTCCACATTGTACAGCTGTGTGCCTGACTCCATCCGCTGCAGGTCCAGGAAGTCGTTAATCAGCTCCGTCAGACGCTTGGCTTCCTTATGAATCGTCTCCAGATATTTCAGCTGCTTCTCTGGCTTCATCGTTTTGGACAGCAGCAGCTCCGTGAAGCCCAGCACACTCGACAGCGGCGTCCGCAGCTCATGGCTGACGGTGCTGACCAGCTCCGACTTCATCAGATCCAGCTCATACTCGCGTGTAATATCCCGGTGAACGAACAGCGTTCCCACCCGGACCTCCCGGCGGAAGACCGGTATGGCATAGGCATCCACATGCTTCATGTCTTCCTTGCCGATAGAATACTTCATCGTACTGGAATCCACAGTATGCTCAGACATCGCCTTTTGGTAAAAGCGTTCCAGCTCTTCCGATTCATTCACCCGGGAGGTGAAATGCTCCATCCAGCCCTCCTTGGGAATCAGCATGCCTTCCGTCCAGTCCTCATAGCTGAACAATTGGCTCAGCGCCTTGTTAATGTGCTGAATGACACCGTCCGTGCTGACAAACTGGATGCCCTCATTGACGTTGTTGACAATATCCTGATTCAGCTTGCGGCCATTCTCAATCTCCTCGTACATGAACAGGCGTTCGATAGCCAGGGCGACCCGGTTCATTATCCCCTGAATCTCACTGGTCTCTTCCTCTGTGAACGGATGCCCGATGCGGGTTCCGCAGAAGACCGCCAGAATCTCATCCTCCGCATTTACCACGGTTGTATAGTAGTCGTAACAATACACCTCGTTGGCGGAAATCCCCTGCTCTCTGACCGAGCCCACCCGCTTCACCACATACGATTTTTCCACACTCAGGCGGTACAGAATCTCCTTGCTGCCCTCACCGATGTACCGCTCCACATTCTCCGGCGGAACCCCCTTGACCACCGCTATCTTGTCCTTGACCAGCAGGAAAAGACTGGAGTCGAAAGAGAACAGGCGGTTCATGAACTTGTTGAACTTGTCGGCGAATTCATGCTTGTCGAGCGTATAGGTAATTTCATGATTCAGCTGATTGTTAAGCTCCAGCATCATAGACGTCTGCTCCGTGCTTTTCAGCGTCTCCGCCAGCTCCTGCTGCACATTCTTCATCGAGGTAATGTTATTGGCAATCAGGATATACTGGTAAATCTGGCCTTCATCGTTTAAGTAAGGCATGATTGTCAGCTGCAGCCAGAGCGGCGAGCCTTCCTTCGCCGCAAGTTTTGTCTCTCCGCTCCACACTCCGCCGGTCGACAGCTTGCGGATCATCTGCTCCACCTGGGTATCCGAAATATTATGCAGCTCAAACAACCGGTAGGTGTATCCGATAATCTCTGAGCTCTTGTACCCTGTGTAGACGCTCAGATTATCGTTCGCGTAAGTGAACACGCCTTTGTTCGACAGAATGCCGACGGCAGAGGTCTGATTCAGTGCCTTCATCATACTCTCGATTTCACTGAGTGACCGCTCCAGCCTGTACTGCTGGTCCTGCAGCTCGTCCTGCTGGGCGTGCAGCTCTTCATTCTGCATCATCAGCTCTTCCTCTTTGTCCTGGATGCTATGGGCCATATTCAGGAAGGCGTCATAGAGCCGCCCGATTTCATCCTGCTTATGCAGCTTACCAAGCAGAACCGCATCACCGGCCGCCAGCGAATTCGTTGCTTCCTCCAGCTTCACAATCGGATCGATGATAATTTTGAGCATCTGCCAGATCAGCAGGGTGAAGAACAGCAGCAGTAAGGTACTAAGCAGAAAAGCCACGAACGTGAATGCATCCGCCTGCCTGATGGAACGGGAGTTCAGCTCATTCAGCAGCGCATCCGAATTGGCTTTGAATTGCTTGGTATAGCCCAGGTATTCGTTCACAGCCTTGGTGCTGCCGCTCTGGGACAAGTTCCGGATTCCCTCGTAATCATTATTTTTCACCAGACGCATCACTTCGGGCAAGGTCTGGCTTTTGTACTGTTCATAGAACACCTTAAGGTCATCTCTGTACCGGACTTCTTCAGGCGACAGCTTCAGGGAGGAATACTGCTCCAGAATGCCGTCAAGCCCCTTAACCGCAGCGTTCAGCAGCGCAAGCTCATTCTCGCTCTGGGTAGCCACATAACCTCTTGCCCGGAAAAAGACTTCGTTCAGCGTCCCTGCCAGCTCGTTGATTGTGGCCGTCTTATATTGCAGCACTTCACGTTTGTGATCCAGCTGTTCCTGCTGGACATTGATATAGAAGACAAGCCCGATTCCTCCGGCCATAATGGCAACGAACAGGAGCAGAAGAATCCGGTAATATTTCGTTTTGATGCTCGTGGCTTTAAGCTTAAGGTTTCTCACTCAGAATGTCCTCCACGAGCTGCAGCAGCTCCATCGGGCTGAAGGGCTTGGGCATAAAATATCGGGCTCCCGCCTCTCTTGCCCGGTTACGGTCCATCTCCTGTGCCTTGGCGGTCAGCATCATAATCGGCGTCCGGCTCTTCAGCTCCCCGTCCAGCTCGCTCAGCACTTCAATGCCGGTCATTACGGGCATCATGTAATCCAGAATGACCAGATCGTAAGGTTCTGACGCCAGCCTGGCGAGCGCCTCGCCCCCATTCTCGGCGGTATGAACCTCCACATTCTCCAGATCCTCCAGCGTATCCTCAATCAGCATGCGCAGAACCTCTTCATCATCTACAATCAGTACCTTTTGCACCATAGCTCACTCTCACCTTTCAGTCATCCCTGCTTGGGATGCATTGCATTTAGAACAGAAACCGGTGGGACAGACGCTCAATCCGGGTCAGCAGCTCCGGCAGATGGAACGGCTTAATGACATAATCGTCCGCGCCCATCTGCAGCGCATGAATAATATCCCGCTGGTCGTTGCGCCCGGTCAGCATAATCACAAGAATATTCAGCTCAGGATAGCTGCTGCGGATCTTCTCCAGTACCTCCAGCCCGTCAAGCCCCGGCATGACGCCGTCCAGCAAAATAACATACTTCTCTTCAGGAGCATACCAGTCCGATTCCAATAGAAGCGCGCCGTCCGCATAGCTCGCAACCTTCACTCTGGCGTTGGTCCCAGGCTGCCAGGCTGCGAAATGGGTCGTCACGATTCTGCGGATGAGCGGATCATCGTCCACAATAATAACATTCAGCAGCGTCTCACGCTGGCTCAGCAGCAGATCCTGGCTGTACAGGGTGCTCTGGTTCCTGCCGTTATGTTTGCTGGCATAGAGCGCCAGATCGGCTTCCTCAACCAATATATCGGCATCCTGCACCTCTTCAGTGATCTCGGTCACTCCGCAGGAGAACGTTACATGGAAGCTCTCACGTTTGGCCTGGAAATCGCGGGCCGCAAAGGATTCCTGAATCCGCTCCATCACAAGCAGCGCCTGCTCCGCAGGGGTATTGGGCATGAACAAGGCAAACTCCTCGCCGCCATAGCGGCAGAAGGTATCCTCCGTGCGGATGGACTGCTTCACCAGCTCCGAGAAGCTCTGCAGCACCTCATCCCCCATCAGATGCCCGTAAGTATCATTAACCTGCTTGAACAGGTCCAGATCCAGCAGAGCGAGGGAGAAGGTCCGGCCTGTCCGTCTGAAATCGGAGATCAGCTGCTTCATCGTCTGGTTGAAGTACTTGCGGTTGAACGCTCCGGTCAGCTCGTCAACAATGATGGATTCCTGCCACTCCTTTTTCAGCTCAAAGCGGTTCTTGATCAAGACCAGGAACAAATCGATGTCCACCGGCTTTTGTATGTAATCCATGACACCCAGCGAATAGGCATACTTCTGAACCTCAATAGAATGCTCGCCGCTGATAATAATGATCGGAATCCGCTCTTTCTTGGCTTTGCCGATAATCTGCTTCAGTACATCAATCCCGCTGCGGTCCGGCAGCAGAATATCGAGTAGAATCAAATCCGGCTTCGTCTCATAAAAAAGCTTCAGTCCGCGTCCGGCCGACAGCGCAATGCTGACATAATAGGATTGACGCTCCAGGGATTCCCGTAAAAAAGCGACCAGCTCCACATCATCGTCCACGATCAGAATCTCGTACTGCTGATGGACATTCCCGTGGGACAATGCTATTCCGGGAGTCAGCGGCGGCACCGCGCCCACAGGCTCCGGCTCCGCAAACAGCTCCAGCAGCGGATAGATATAATCGCCCCACTCCGCTTCCTTCCAGCTTCTATGGTTGTCATCCGAGAAATAGAGCAGCGCATTGCCGGAGAATGCCTCTACAGCATCCAGCCCCACAGTGCCCGAGGTGCCCTTCAAATTATGCAGGAAACGGTAGATATCCTTCTCCTCGACTGCTGACTGTTCCGACCACTTCTGCAGCGTTTCTCTGGTGCGCTCTTCAACCAGCTCTTTATATTTTCTCGTTGTCATAATAGCTCCTTCAGTCCAGCTTATCCTACAAAACTTCAATAAATCATATTTTACATCAAGTGTCAATATTATTATACCCTCAGGAAAATGCAAGCTCAAATCTCTGATCAGCTGGACACAAAAGCTTTGGTTGATAACCGATCCTTGATTTGACATAATAATTAAAATCGTTCATTCCGTTAATGCGGCAATGAGCGAAGATTATAGATCATGGATAACGGGAGGCTTTTCAATTGAAGGGGATTATTACGGTACTCGGGAAAGACAAGGTAGGCATTATCGCCAAAGTATGTACATACCTCGCAGAGCACAATCTGAACATTCTGGATATCTCCCAGACGATTGTGCAGGATTATTTCAACATGATGATGATCGTGGACATCTCTGCCCCCAGCAAGTCCTTCGAGGAGATTGTGGAGGAGCTTCAGCAGGTAGGGGAAGACATCGGTGTGGAAATCAAGCTGCAGCATGAGGATATCTTCAATATTATGCACCGGATCTAACCGGCAAGGAGAGGAGTGAGCGCTAGTGATCTCGATTGTAGAAGTTCAGGAGACGAATAAAATGATCCGGGAAATGAACCTGGATGTCCGCACCATTACGATGGGCATCAGCCTGATGGATTGCGCCCATACCGACATGAAGGTGTTCAACCAGAAGGTATATGACAAAATCACCCGCTCTGCCGAGAAGCTCGTGAAGACCGGTGAGGATCTCGAGCGCCAATTCGGGGTGCCGATTGTCAACAAACGGATCTCAGTAACGCCGATTTCGATTGCTGCGGGCGCTGTACATACCGATACCTACGTGCCTGTCGCCCAGATTCTGGACAAGGCTGCCAAGGAGGTTGGCGTCAACTTCATCGGCGGGTATTCCGCGCTGGTACAGAAGGGCTGTACCAAGGGCGACCGGATTCTGATTGACAGTATCCCGGAAGCGCTGGCGGTGACCGAGAGAGTCTGCTCCTCCGTCAACGTGGGCTCCTCGCGCAGCGGCATCAACATGGACGCCGTGAAGCTGATGGGCGATATCATTCTCCAGACGGCGGAGCGCACCAAGGACCGCGATTCCATCGGCTGTGCCAAGCTGGTTGTATTCTGCAACGCAGTCGAGGATAACCCGTTCATGGCCGGTGCCTTCCACGGGGTGGGCGAACGGGAGTGTGTGATTAATGTGGGCGTAAGCGGCCCGGGTGTGATCAAGCGGGCGCTGGAGGAGGTGAAGGGACAGGACTTCGAGACACTGTGCGAGACGATCAAGCGTACAGCCTTCAAGGTTACCCGGGTCGGCCAGCTGGTCGCCCAGGAAGCCTCCAAGCGCCTGAATGTGCCCTTCGGCATCATCGATCTGTCGTTGGCCCCTACACCTGAGATCGGCGATTCTATCGCAGAGATTTTCCAGGTCATGGGCTTGGAGGAAGCCGGTGCTCCCGGCACCACTGCTGCACTGGCCATCCTTAACGATAATGTCAAAAAAGGCGGAGTCATGGCCTCCTCCTATGTCGGCGGCTTAAGCGGCGCCTTCATCCCGGTCAGTGAAGACCACGGCATGATCCAGGCGGTCCAGCGCGGGGCGCTGACGCTGGAGAAGCTCGAAGCCATGACTTGCGTCTGCTCGGTAGGCCTTGACATGATTGCCATTCCCGGCAGCACCAGCAAGGAGACCCTCGCTGGCATCATTGCCGATGAAGCTGCCATCGGGATGGTCAACAACAAGACTACGGCGGTCCGCGTCATTCCGGTCATCGGCAAGGACGTCGGTGAGATGGTCGAATTCGGCGGCTTGCTCGGATACGCCCCAGTCATGGCTGTGAACCCCTTCAGTTGTGCGGGCTTCGTCAACCGCGGCGGACGGATTCCCGCACCAATTCACAGCTTCAAGAACTAAGTGAGCGTGCAGGCTTAATTGCATTCTGTACATCTAAACCTGCTGATTTTCGACCCATTCTGAGTTTAGTTGTATATTGTACATCTATAAGGCCGTTTTTTCTTGCTACTCACACTTTTAGGCAGATTTAGTTGTACAGACTACCTTTAAACGTGGCATGTGTGAATTTTCGCTGCTTTTAAGTGTACATTCTACAACTATCACTGAAATTCACTGGGAGTTCTTCACATCAACCAATAAAGACACGTTGCCTTCCCGCATAGGGAGAGTAACGTGTCTTTATTATTGCCGGATATCAGCGCTGCGGCAGCTCCGGCGGTACGGTAATATGGGACAGCTTCGCAGGGTCCATCAGAAGATACAGGTTCTGAATCCGTTCCCCGCTGGAATCCGTACTCAGGCAGAGCACGCACTTCACAACTCCCTGATCGGTGAAGATCAGACTCGGCTCACCGTTCAGCGGCCCATAGGAAGTCTTCCACTCCCGCAAATAGTGCATAACCCGCTTCGAGGTCAGCAGTGCAGTAACTCCCTTACGGCCGGTCATCGGCCGGAGAATTGTATGCACTTCGCGGCCCCCGCCGTCGGCAACCAGCACCGGATGCTCGCCCAGCAGCTCCAGCATGCCGTCCACATCATAGGAGGTGAACGCGGCAGTGAAGCGGACCAGCAGTTTCTCCGTGACTGCTCTATATCGGAGCGAGGGTAAGCCGGAAGCCGGCTCTGCCATCAGGATACGCTTGGCCCGGCTGAAGATCTGCCGGCAGTTGCTGCCCGACTTGCCTACCATTCCGGCAATGGCTTCATAGTCGTATTCGAAGGCTTCCCGCAGTACGAATACCGCACGCTCCGTAGGAGACAGCCGCTCCAGCAGCACCAGAAAAGCATACGACAGATTATCCTTACGTTCTGCCGCCGCTTCCGGCCCATCGTATCCCTCGCTTACCGGCTCCGGCAGCCACTCCCCGATATAAGTCTCTCTGCGGCTGCGTGCCGAGTTCAGCATATTGAGGCAGCGGTTGGTCATACCTTTGGCCAAATAGGCTTTGATATTCTGAATGCCGCTCCGGTCCCGGTGCTGCAGCTCGGCGAATAAATCCTGCACCGCATCCTCCGCATCGGCAACCACGCCTAACATCCGGTACGCGATGGAGAAGGCATAACTTTTATAATGCTGATACAGCTCCTCCATACCCGGATTCTCAGCCGCAGGTGTCTCAGCCTGTGCCATTATTTTACCCCTGTCCACTTCACGCAGCTCTCCTTCCTTATATTCCTGTCCTTATCCTTAGCCGAAGCAGCCCGGGAACATCCCGGTCGTAATAGCAATCCGGTTCCAGCTGTTGATCGTATTGACCGCCATAATCCAGTCTACCAGTTCCTCTTCGCTAAAGTGCGTAAGCATCTTATTATACAGCTCCAGCGGAACGCCCGCTTCACTGATCAGCGTCACCTGCTCGGCGAATTCCAGCAGCACACGTTCCTTCGCACTGAACAACGGCGCTTCGCGCCACACACTCAGCAGCAGAATATGCTCGGCATAGTTGCCCAGCTTCATCAGATCCTTGCCATGCATATCCAGACAGAACGCACAGCCGTTGATCTGGGAGACCCGTATTTTAACCAGTTCATACAGCACTTTATCCTTGCTGCGGCTTCCTGCATGCTGCTCCAGCGCCATCATTGCCCGGAACGCCGGGCTGTTAACCTCACGATAGTTCATTCTTAGACTCAAATTGGGTCGCCTCCATTATGGTTGTATTGCTCTTCATAACTGTAGACAAGATAGGGACAGCTGTTGTGACACAACATCCCCACAAAGTGAAGCTTTAACTCGATGATGAATCAGGTACTTTGCGGGGACCCCAAAACATTGAAATTCTTTTTGACAAAAAAGAGCAGGACAGCAAAATTCCGCAGCCCTGCTCTTGAATACACTCTATGCGCTCAGGCTCTTAGCCCTTCTTGAAGAGAATAGCCGCCAGCCGGTCAGAAGCGCCGACAACAGGCAGATCCCGGACGAAGTCAGGAAGACTACATGCATTCCCGAGAGGAACAGCTCCGGACGGCCTTCTACCAGCCCGGTTACCCGGTAACCGGCCTTGCTGCTCATTACATTGAACAGGATCGAGGTCGCTACGGTAATGCCGACGACCATTCCCACATTACGGACCAGCGAATTCACGCTTCCTGCCGAGCCTAGCTGTGTTCGCGGCACCGTGGACATAATCAGCGAATTGTTCGGTGAGCCGAACATCCCGCTGCCGATACCGAGCATGGCGATCCAGACGCCGACCAGTATAACCGGACTGCCTTCATGCAGCCGGGCCAGCCCGAACTGGGCAACCACCATCACGATCAGCCCTGCGAAGGTGAGCAGCTCCGAACCGATTTTGTCGGATAACGCCCCGCTTAATGGAGCAACTATCACCATGCAGATCGGGTAAAGCATAAGCAGGAAGCCTGCACCATACGGAGACATGTTCAGCATATTCTGCGCATAGAACGGTGCGATGATATTGAAGCAGAAGTTCGAGACGAACACCAGAAAGGCACAGAATATACTCAGTGAGAACAAGGGATTCTTGAACAGGCCCAGTTGAAGCAACGGCTGAGCACTGCGCAGCTCCACGATCAGGAAGACGATGAAGGTAATAACTGCAGCGGTGAGGGCGGCAAGAATCCGGGTATCCCCGTAGCCAAGCTGCTGGCCGAGCAGAAGTCCGGCGAACAGAGTAACAATGAAGACAGCAAACAGCAGGCTGCCGGGAACATCAATCCCTGACTTGACGCGTACCAGGTCCTTCGGGAGCACCTTCCAGCCCAGCGCAATCGCCAGAATGCCAATCGGCACATTCACCCAGAAAATATACTCCCAGCCCATCGACGATACGATAATTCCGCCCAAACTGGGCCCCGCTATACTGCCGAGGGATACGAAGGTTCCGATCAAGCCAAGAGCCTTGCCGCGTTCCGTTGACGGGAAAATATCGGTAACAATGCCCTGGCTGTTCGCCATGGTCATCGAAGCGCCAACCGCCTGCACTACACGCGAAGCGATGAGCAGCGGCAGGCTGTGGCTTAATCCGCAGAGCAGCGAGCCGATGGTGAAGACAACCATGCCCAGCTTGAACATCTTGATTTTGCCGGCGATATCACCCAGCTTCCCGAAGAACAGAATCACTGAACAGATCGCCATCAGATATCCGGTTGTCACCCACTCTACCTGGGCTACCGGCAGCCCCAGCTCCTTCACCAGCACCGGCAGCGCAATATTCACAATACTTCCATCCAGTGTAGACATAAAAGTAAACAAATTAAGAACGATCAGAATCAGCCAGCGCTTCTTCTGTATCCCGGCATCCTCCTGATAGGTTGCCTCTATGCTGCTCATCCGCTAACACCCTCTTGTATCCAAAGTAATCTAGTTGCACACGCAACAAACTAATCCTTCACAGTGTACTGCAAATTAGTTGCGTGCGCAACAAAATTACGGTAAGATCTGAGGCAGACAGCATTCCCGTGACAGGTTGCTGTTATAATCCTCAGCGAGGTGTCCATTGTGACTTCAAATAAAGAACCCATCGGGAAGCTGATCTCTCATCTTCACCGCCAGAACCAAAAAATACTGGCCAAGGAGCTGCTTCCCTACGGCATCGGCAGCGGCGGCCAGCATAGCTTCTTAAAGCTGGTGCTGAGTCATCCGGGGATCACCCAGGATCAGATGACCAGCCGGATTAAATGCGATAAAGCGACAACCACCCGCTCCGTCAAGCTGCTCGAGGCCTCGGGATACATCGAACGCCGGACGGACCCGAATGACCGCCGCTCCTTCCTGCTGTATCCAACTCCCCAGGCGCTCGAATTCGCCCCGGTCTTCCAGACGCTGCTGGACGATTTCAACCGCGAGCTGTCCATGGATCTCACCGAGAGTGAGCTCGATACGCTGACAAATCTGCTCCACAAGGTCACCCGCAACTCAGACCGGCTGAACGGGCAGGGGTTGAGCGTATTGAATGGAAATGCCCAAGGGCCCCGTATGACGGGTGACGGGTAGCAGATCGTAAGGGGTAGACGTACTCTAATTTCTTCATTCTGAACGATTATTGGAAAACAGTTGATCCGACAAATCAGCAGCATATCGGGCAGCACAGGCAGCATGGCTCTCATTCTGCGGCTATACGCTCCGCCAGCCCTTCTGCGCGGTATTCGCTCGGCAGCTTGCCGACATGCTCCCGGAACAGCTTGCTGAAATAACGGTCATCGCCGAAGCCGGACCGGCAGGCAATTTCACACACGGGGACAGGGGTCTCCAGCAGCAGTGCCTTCGCCAGCTCCAGGCGCATGCGCCGCAGGCACTCCCCGAAGGTCTCACCGGCAAAGCGGGCGAAGCACCGGCTGAAATAGCCGCGGCTCATATGGACAGCAGCGGCAACATCGCCCTGGTTGATTTTATCGCCGGCATGGCTCCTCATATAACGCACAGCGGTGATCAGGCAGAGCATCACCTCTTGGCTCAGGCCCAGCTCAATCATCCGGCGCTGGACATGCCCGGTGAACTGATGCAGCCAGACTTGCCAGTGCCGCCAGTGCCGGTTGCACTCTGCCGCCAGCGCGAGCTGCTGCGCTTCCTCCGCCGTAAGCAGCAGCCGGCTCCAGCTCCGCAGCAGCTCCTGGCCAAAGTCCGCCACTGCCGCAGGGTCCGGCTGCTGCATCGCAACCCCGCTGAGGAACAGGTCCCAATCTCTGCGCTCCAGTGTCCAGCGGAGATTCTGCGCCTGTATCAGCGCGGAAGGGACGCCCGTCTCCGGCCGTTGCCGCGCGGCCAGCGCCTGCAGGTCACCATAGTGCAGCCTCGGGACCGCCTGGCCGCCCGCAGCATAGAACAGCGCCTGCCGAGCCGACTGTTCCAGCACCGCAGCGATTCTCTTCAGCGGCTGACCGCTCACCCCCTCCAGCAGCGCTGCTGTCCAGCTTGTCCCAAGCACCGCTCCCACCTCTCCTCCGATCCGCGCTGCATCCACAGGATACAGCAGCGGAGACAGCCACATCCCCTGCACAGCATGTAGTGTGGAATTTCTCACCTGAGACAGCGCATACAGCTGCTCTTCCTTCAGTTCCGGCGTAAGCGGCACATAGAGCAGCGCCTTGTCCTCCGCAATAACCTTCTGCTCTGCCTTTGCAGGGGTGCTTTTGTTCCCGTCCTCCCACCTGATCCGCTCCACCAGTCTGCGGATGATCACATCGGCATTCTCGGGCTCCAGCAGCGTTTTTACAATGTAATCCACCGCTCCCAGCCGCAGCGCCTCCTGCACCTCATCGAATTCATGATGGCAGGTCAGCACCACGCAGCGTACTGCGGGATGCCGCAGCCTCACCTCCCGGATCAGCTCGAATCCGGTCATCCCCGGCATCGAGAGATCTACGAACAGCAGATCCGTCTCCTGCTCGCGCAGCAGCTCCAGCGCCGCCTGCCCGTCTCTGGCCTCTCCAGTAATCACCACCCCGAAGGCCGGCCAATCCAGCAGTGAGATGAAACCCCTGCGCACCAGACGCTCATCGTCTACGACAACAGCCTTAATCATCGAAATCCTCCTTGCTTTTGATAGGAATAATGATGGATACCGGGTTCCTTCTCTTTCTCACTGCTCTTCGTGGAAGCGTTTCAATATATAGATACAATACCATATTTTGTTTATTCTGAAAATAAAAAGGCGTAACAACAAGATTGCCCCCTCCTTGCGGCCTTCGGCACCTTTCCCCAACAATCTTGCGCGCAATCCAGTGTCCGTCGAGGCCTAAGTTCGCAGTTCGTTGGAAGTCATCTGCGCTGAAGCCAGTGTTTGCACCAGTACATTGCGATTGTGTTCACTTTTTCGCATACATTCAGCCGCTTACCCTCGCAGCTGCAAATTGTCTTCGCTTTTCCGTAGACATTCGGCCCATGCTCCCGCAAGCCAGTACATCATCTTCTGCACAACATAAAAAGAGCTGCTCACAGGCATATCCGCCGTATAAACAACTCCACTTCTGGTATTTGATACTAGGGTAAGCCTCTGCCCGCCTTCTCTCCCTCTAAAAAGCCCCCCGATTTTCGTCTTCCGCCAACCTGACATACACCTGTCCGGTTCACATGATATGCTGAATGCAGCACAATCCTATGAACAGAGGTGACCCCTATGAAATTCGAATGGAGAAAACAAGACAAAGCCCTATATCTGCCCCCTGCCGAACCGGGGCTGATTCAGGTACCCGCCTTCTCTTACTTCACCCTGCAGGGTGAAGGCAATCCGAACGGCAGCGCATTCGCAGAAGCGGTCGCTGTGCTGTATTCCTTATCCTACGCAGTTAAGATGCTGCCGAGAAAAGGCCCCGCACCCGAAGGCTACTACGATTACACCGTCTTCCCGCTGGAAGGGGTATGGGATCTCAGCGAAGCCGGGCGCCGTTTATCCGTTCTTGATAAGAACGAACTGGTATACACCTTAATGATCCGGCAGCCGGATTTCCTGACCCCTCTGCTTGCCGCAGAAGTGCTGGAGCAGGTCAAGCGCAGCAAGCCGCACCCGCTGCTGGACAAGGCCGTCTTCGCCCGCTGCGAAGACGGCCTCAGTGTACAAATGACGCATATCGGCCCCTATGATGATGAACCCCACAGCTTCGCCAGAATGGAGCAATTCTGCACCGCTCAGGGTCTGCTGCGGGAGTCTCTCCTGCACCGCGAGATCTACATCTCGGATGCCCGGCGTGCCCGCCCGGAGAAGCTGCGAACCGTGCTCCGGTTCGCAGCCGCCCGGCAGGATTAACGCTACATTTTCACAGTGTGCCGTACGATTGAGCTCTTATGAACCTCCAGCAGCTCCCGGTACTCCACCATCTCAATCTCACAGCCGGGCCCGATTACAACACTTCCGCCCCGCACGGTCTGCGCCTGCGTATGCTGAAGCTCAATCTGGTCCCCTTCGATCAGCCGGGCCGCGAAGCTCATCTTCGTTCCCGGTCTGAGCAACGCAGCGGAACGGCTGCGCTTGATTGAGATCCTGCCGCCGCCGACCGTATCGGCTCTACAGGGGCCGAATAAGGACAGGTCAAGCTTCTCCGCATTCAACAGTCCGCTGACCTCCAGGATTCCGGTAAGCTGCACCTGCTCTGCTTCACAATCGCCCGTAACTATAATCCCGCCGGTCAGCCTGATATCCTCAATCCGCAGCCCGCCGCCTGCTGTAAGCTCCCCTTGCCCGCGCAGGCTGGCTGCGTCTACCCGTCCCTTAACCTCACACTCCCCGGTGATTTTGATATCCTGCGCCCGAAGATTCCCCTTAACCGCAACCTCCCCGGTCTGCGCCAGCTTATGGCAATCCACATCCCCGCCAAAGGTACATTCTCCCGTCACCTTCACATCCTTAAAAACTCCGCCGATAGAGCTCGATGTCCCAAGTATCTTCAGATCATGACGTTCTACCGCTTCATTCACCGAGCTTCTCCTCCTTTCCCACTTGGGCACCGGGATGTACTGTCAGTCCCGTTCTATACTCCACCCGGCTAATCGAGCAGCCCTGCCCGATAATAACCGTACCGCCCCTCACTACATCTGCACTCGTGTATTCCAAATCCAGCATATCGCCCTCGATGAGTTTGGCCCGCAGCCCGATTTTGAGCTTGGGAATCATTCCGCCGAGCAGTCTGCCCCAGGCTGTGTTGCCTTTTTTGCGGATCACCAGGCTCTCCACTCCAATCTCTCCTGCCTCCGACTGACCGTGTAGTCCGAACTCGATCCGGCCCGCACTGAGCAGGCCCCCCACCGTGAATACCCCTTCCCCGGTCAGCTCCTCCAGCTCACAATCGCCCTTCAGCTTCAGCATCCCGTCTATTACACAGCGCTCTCCCCGCAGACTGCCTTCACCGTTCACTACTCCATTCAGCTTCATTTCACCAACCTGCAGATTGCCCTTCAGATTGAGGGTTCCATTCATCTCCAGCTCATCGGCCGCGAGGTCGCCCTTCTGCTTCATCACTCCGTCACAGCTATAGGTATGAGCTTGGAGCGCTCCGTTAATTTTACTGACGCCGTTAATATTAACCTTGTGATATCTGCCTCCGGCAGCCGTGTTGACCCCATCCATCACCAGATCCGGCAGTTCATTCTTCTCCATGGTCCAGCCTCCTGTGGTTTCCTGTTTCTTGCTCTTGTCAGTTGCCTTCACTTAAGCGCCCATTCAATTGTTCCGCCAGATCCGCAGAGCGAAGCCTGCTCACCAGCCGTGCCCCCTCATCGAAGGCCAGCCCTGCGCCAGGCAGTGTCATAATGAAGAAGCTAACCCCCATCTTCCGCACAAAAAACAGCTCCCAGCCCTTCTCCCCGTACCCCGGCGCATGACTCTCCAGCGTCTGATAGAGCCGTTCTGCTTCCTCCCAGCTGAGCTCCCCCTTGCCGAGTAGCCCATCTGCCGCGAAAACATTCAGAATCTGCTCGAAGGTTAGCGGTAAATCCTCAGCCTCCGGTCTACCGAACCGCTCCAGACTGCTTACCGAAACAATGTTACGTTCTTTTAACTGGGATAAGGTTAACCTTATTCTGTACGGGGATGCCGGCTCTGACAGCTTATCTGCCAATTCATCCAGGGAGAGATCATCCTTCTTCTGTAAAATATGCTGCACCCGCCCCAAAATACGCGCCCGCGGAAAAAAGGTCTCTTGTCCCGTAAAGGTAGATTTGCGGATGAACCATTCCTCAGGAATCAGCTGCTTCCGCTTCCAGCGGTACAATTGCCCGTAAGAAATTCCTGTCTCATCGAGCAGTTCCTTTTTGGAGATTAAATCCTCTTCCATATCACCACTCCTTGCGCTCATCGTAACATAACACTGTTACGTTGTAAACTAACAAGCTGCCTGAAACTCTCCC
>NZ_JBBOCC010000003.1:0-20977 GCF_038002265.1 Paenibacillus sp. FSL R7-0179 | reverse complement strand
TTCCGTACAATGGAATGTTGAACAAAGGCTAGTTTTTACCCAAAATACAACATTCTACTGTATGAAATACAATAGAATCTCATTCTACGGTCAGTAATCCATTTTCTATTGCAGGAAATACAATCACCTACTTAAATGTAAGAGTAGCAGGCTGCAGCGGGTGCAATATCAGCCTAATATCAGCCCGATGTTCATCTCAGACATTAAGCCGCTTGCTGAAGGTTTGCCATGCCCCGGCGAATGTACAAGTGGTATGCTTAATCGAACATCCATACATTACCTCATCTATGGAATGAATTCATTTCTTGCGATAGGCTACATAGGTCACAGCGTCATAAACTGCCCCTGCCGGGCCAGGTACGCTTCCTTCTCCTTATAGTCCGGCATGATACTTCCCAAGCGCCGCCAGAAGGAACGGTCATGATTCATATGCAGCAGATGACACAGCTCATGAATGATGACATAGTCGATCACTTCAGGCGGTGCCATGGCCAGGCGGTAGTTGAACGTCAGCTTGCCGTCAAAGCTGCAGCTCCCCCACTTGGTCCGCGATTCCACGATCTCGACACTCTTCGGCTTCACTCTGAGCTGCGTCTGGTAGGGCTTGATGCGCTCAGCGATGATTTTTTTCAAACTGGCCGTGTAGAACTTCTTCAGCGCAAGCTTCAACCCCTCCGCATCCGCCTGCCGGTCCCCAATCAGCTCATGCAGCGCATACTCCTTCCCCAAGTACAAGAAGGCTTCTTCGCCGCCCTCATAAGCCTTAACCTTCGGCACCTGCCGGGCCGCGGCATTGCTGCGCAGCTTCTCCAGAATCTTCGGGCTTAAGGTTACTACCGCACCGAGGATCGTCTCTTCACTCGTTCCCTTGGGCGCTTTAACGGTAATGAGATCCGAGCCGTCCACCGTTACGGAGAGCTTCTTGCGCTTAGCATACTGGACATGTAACGTAACCATCTGATCTTCTAGTTGAATCTGCATAGCCACCATCGTTTCTGTAATTTCTATTACACCCTAATATACCGGATAACCGGATACAAACACCGCCAGATACAGTAGTCCCCCCACAATGAATAGCGTCGTGAGCAGGATGTCCTTCCACTTCTTATCCTCCGTCAATAGCACAGCCGCGAAGGCCAGCGGAAAAGCTACAGCGAAATAACGCGGAGCAGACAGCAGCCAAGTCGGGGCCACCACATAGACGAAATAGGCGATCAGGTACGCCATATAAGCAGGATTAAGCTTCTTCGCACTGCGGAGCATCATGAAGAGAACCAGGAGGATTGCGCACAAATTCGGCAGCCATAGCCCCAGGAACGACCGGTAATCGGCATCCTTGAAGGTATTCACCGCATATTCCATCTGATATCTCACGGTATCGAAAAAGAAGTAGAACCGCTGCGACCAGTGCTCCCGCTGATAAATACTGAACTGGAACGCGTTGCCCGTCACATTGTAATTGATGTAGAGATAAGCCAGCAGACCTAACGAGACGCTTACCAGGGAGAGGACAGCCAAGATCAGCTTATTCGTAAAAGCCTTCCGGTCCATTGACTTGTAGCCAGCGGCCAGCTCCCGGGCAAATTCCACGGCAATCGGCACGGCCAGCAGAATTCCCGGGGAACGGGTGAATCCGGCCAGCGCCGCGCAGAGACAGCCCAGCAGCCAGCGCTTTTTGCGCACAAAATACAGCGCCATCAGGGAGAGCAGCAGGAACAAAGCCTCCGTCATGGGAAGGAAGAAAAAGAAGGCCGACGGAAAGATGAAGATGTACTTCACTACCCGCAGGGCATTCCTGCGCCCCATATCCAGCCGGGCCAGTTCATAGGCGAACAACGCTGCTGCAAGCGTGCAGAGATTGGCTACAACAAATCCGGCAGCCATATAATTGCCTGTGAAGAACTGCGCCAGCTTGATCATAACGGGGAAGAACGGCAGAAATACAATATGAAATCTGGGGTCCCCTTCCGTCACATACCACCGCTCAGCAATGCCCAGATAGGACATCGCATCAATTCCGCGGATATGCCACATCTCAATGAACCGGGAGAACAGGCTGCCGGAGCCTCCCTCCCGAAGCACCCAGAATACATAAGCCGCCAGGATCAGCAGCACGCGGCTGAATATCACCCACAGCACAATCTTCCACCAGGTCCGCTGCCGTTCCTCCGGCGAGTCGTCCGTATTCAACGCCCGCAGTGCGCCGGGGTTCTTGATGTATCCGGTTATAGCGGGAATGGCCCGCAGGCCCGTCCAGATAAATAGAGCCAGACAGAGCAGGGAAGCCAAGGTTCCCACCAGGGTCCAGGTATGCACGGACACGGCCCATACCCAGACAGCTATTATCATAACAAGTATAAAGAGCGCTGAAATTGCTGTATTGACCTTTTTCACCATAGCCTCCGGTTCCGCAGCCTTTGCGGTAATAAGTAGTCTTCAATCCGTCTTTTTCTCATTTTCTTATAGAAATGCCTGCAGCACAATGATTAGTTTGAAGCGACATTGCAAAAAAGGAACACTGCGTAAAATTCAGCAGCGTTCCTCTTCAGTACAGCATAAGGTAATCCTTAGTCAGGATTTCGGAAGTAACGGGAAATGACAGGCTACCGGACGGCCTGGCAGGACCTCTTCCAGCAGCGGCTCCACTAAGCGGCATTTGTCTTGGACGAACGGGCAGCGGGTATGGAACCGGCAGCCGGAGGGCGGATTGGCCGGGGAGGGCACATCCCCCTCCAGCATAATTCGCTCCTGCTTGCGCCTTGGTGTCGGCTTGGGTATAGCCGAGAGCAGGGCGGCAGTATACGGATGGAGCGGAGCCGCGAACAGCTCCTCCGTCTCTCCTACCTCCACCAGCTTACCCAGATACATGACCCCAACACGGTCAGAGATATGCCGGACTACGTTAAGACCATGCGCAATGAACAGGAAGGTTAGTCCCAGCTCCTTCTGCAGCTTCATCAGCAGGTTAATAACCTGGGATTGCACGGATACGTCCAGCGCAGACACGGCCTCATCGGCCACAATAAATTGCGGATTCAGCGCAATCGCCCGGGCGATGCCAATACGCTGGCGTTGTCCGCCGGAGAATTCATGCGGATAGCGGTTCCGGCGGCTGGCATCCAGACCCACCAGCTCCATCAGCTCGACCACCCGGGCATCGATCTCCTTGCCGGACATCTTCCAGTGAATACGCAGCGGCTCGCCGATAATATCCTTGACGAGAAAGCGCGGATTCAGCGACCCGAACGGGTCCTGGAAAATAATCTGCATCTCTTCCCGCAGCTTCCGCATGTCACGCGAACCCAGCGAATGGATATCCTGGCCCTTGAATAACACCTGCCCCCCGGTCGCACTCTGCAGGCGGAGGAGTACCCGTCCGAAGGTGGATTTGCCGCAGCCGGATTCGCCAACCAGCCCGAACGTCTCACCTTGGCGGATCGCCAGATTGACTCCATCCACCGCCTTCACCTGCCCGACGGTCCGGTTAAGCAGGCCCTTGGTGATCGGGAAATATTTCTTAATATCTTTAACTTCCACCAGCACTTCAGAAGAAGCCGGTAGTTTACGGTCTGGTACGGTTGCTGCCCTATTCATCATGCGCGCTTCGCCTCCCTGCTGGTATCCGCTGAAACCGGCTTATCCTTGAACAGCCAGCAGGCGGTCCGGTGATCATCAGAGATCAGGAAATCCGGCGGCTCCTGGCTCCGGCAGATCTCCATCGCATGCGGACAACGCGGGTGGAAACGGCAGCCCGCAGGCAGCTGTCCGATCGGCGGAATCGTTCCACTGATCGTATAGAGCTCGCCTCCCCGGCCGCCTTCAAACCCCGGAATGGACTGGAGCAGCCCCACAGTATACGGATGACTCGGATGGTCGAAGATCTCTTCTACACCACCCTCTTCCACGATAGCGCCCGCATACATGACAGCAATGCGGTCTGCCATCTCGGCAGCAACCCCCATGTCGTGGGTAATCAGCAGGATTGACATCCCAAGCTCCGACTGAAGCTTGCGCAGCAGATCCAGGATCTGCGCCTGCACAGTAACATCAAGCGCGGTGGTCGGCTCATCGGCAATCAGCAGTTCAGGGTTACAGGCCAGCGCAATCGCAATGACTACGCGCTGGCACATCCCGCCGGACAGCTCATGCGGATACTGCTTTGCACGTATTTCCGGTGCGGGTATGCCCACCAATCGGATCAGATCTACCGCCAGCTTCAGCGCTTCTGCATCCTTCTTATTCTGATGCAGCCGCAGACTCTCAGCAATCTGCTCGCCTATGGTGAAGACCGGATTCAGCGAAGACATCGGGTCCTGGAAGATCATCGCGATCTGGTTGCCGCGGATTTCCCGCATCTCCTCCTGGCTCTTGCGCCCCAGATCCTGTCCATGGAAGTCAATCTGTCCATCCAGGATCATACCGCCCGCATAATCGATCAGGCGCATGATCGCCAGCGAGGTGACACTTTTGCCGCTGCCGGATTCGCCTACAATACAGACCGTCTGACCTTTATTTACCGTAAGAGAGATGCCGTCGGTTGCTTTGAGCAGCCCCTTCTCTGTCGCGAAGCCGGCGGTTAGCTTCCGGATTTCGAGTAGTTTTTGCGCCATTGTTCCAGCCTCCTCCGGGATTTGGTCACTTGCTGTCTGGGATCAAGGGCATCCCGGATGCCGTCGCCGATAAAGTTAACCGCCAGCACCACCATCAGGATACAAAAGCCCGGATATACCGCCTGCATCGGATCAATCAGCATGAACTCCTGCGCATTGCTAAGCATCAGCCCCCAGCTCGTAGCCGGAGCCTGGATACCAAGACCCAGATAGGACAATGCGGATTCACTGAGAATCGCACCGCCGACCATCAATGTGGCATTAACAATGATCGGGAAGCTTGCATTGCGGAGCAGATGCCGGAAGATGATCCCCCAGCTGGATACGCCGATTGCTTTGGCGGCCTCCACATACTGCATTTCCCGCAGCTGCAGGAAGGTTCCCCGTACCAGCCGGGCAATGCTCATCCAGCTCGTGAACGCCAGAATCAGGATCATGAATTTAATCTGTGTTCCGAACAGCGCCATCACCAGGATATTTAGGAACAGGGACGGCACGGAGTTCATGACGTCAACAATCCGCATGAATACCGTATCCACGAATCCGCCGAAGTAACCCGAGATCGCACCGACCACCGATCCGACCAGCACGGATACAAAAGCAACAGAGAAACCGATAAGCAGCGAGATCCGCGCACTGTACAGGAGTCTGCTGAGAATATCCCGGCCCAGCTCGTCGGTGCCGAGCGGATGTCCCTCCGCTCCAGGCTTCAGGTTGGCGAACATCAGATCAATCTTCTCCGGCCCATAGGAGGTCAGGAACGGGGCGAAGATCGCCAGCAGGACAAAGATAAGCAGGACGGCCAACCCGCCCATGGCAAAAGGATTGCGTGAAAACTTCTTCCACAGTACTCTCCACGGGCCGGGAGGTCTGTCCATATCCACCACGGGAATTTCCGGGTCGGTCCCGCCCGGCATCGGACTCATATCCGGCGTTCCTAGCGGCTTGGATACTTTTCCTTTGATAAGCTCTGTATTGTCTGTACTCATGCTGCCTTCCCCCCTTGCTTGCCGAGCTTCACCCGGGGATCAACTACGACATACAGTATATCTGCCAGCAGATTGCCAATGACGACCATCACAGCCGTGACGATCGTCACAGCCATCAGTGCCGAATATTCGCGTGCAGTGGCCATCTCTACGAACCAACGGCCCATTCCCGGCCAGTTGAATACATTCTCTGTTAGTGCGGCCCCTCCCACCAGGATCGGAAGATCAAGACCTAGTATCGTAATAATTGGAATTAGTGCATTGCGCAGGGCATGGCGGAAGACGACCTTCCGTTCCTTGACTCCTTTGGCCCGTGCCGTCCGGATATAATCCTGATCCAGCACCTCCAGCATACTGGCCCGCGCATACTTCATATAAGAAGCCAGGAACCCAAGTGCCAGCACGGTAACCGGCAGCACCAGATGCATGAATAAATCAGCTATACTGTCTTCCTTGCCTCTTGTATGCATATCCGACAATGGGAACCAGTCCAGCTTGAGCGACAGCCACTGCTGCAATAGAATCCCGAACCAGAAGGTCGGCATGGCGAAGCCCAGATAAGAAATGAACGAAGCCGTCTGATCCGATAAACCATAGACTTTGGTACTATTATAGATTCCCCAGGGAATTGCGATTAGCAGCGATACCAGCCAAGCCGCCCCCATCAGGATTATGGTATTGCCAATACGCGGCCAGAGCAGGTCTGAGATCGCAATATGGTTCTTGAAGGTATATCCCAGATCTCCTTGCAGCAGGTCACCGATCCAGCGGAAATACTGTATATAAATCGGCTGATCCAGTCCCAGGTTCTTGGCTTGCTGCGCAAATATTTCCGGCGTCAGTCCCGGTGCGAGCATCACTTGTGTAGGGCCGCCCGGAGCCGCATGGATGAGAAGAAAGGTTAGTATGGTAATCAGAAAGATGACCAGTACCGATTGAAGCACTCTACGTATCAGGTATTCTGTCATTGGCTATCCTCCTAGAGATGGTAAGGCGATAGATTACGGAAGGCCCCCCCCATTTATACAAAAGGGGGAGGTGAAAGAGAAATCTCTTTCACCTCCCGCAAGTCTATTCAGTTAGTCGGTACGTTACTCGGTTACCCACCATTTGATAGCGTGGAAGAACTGTCCGTAGCCCAGTGACGGCTCAGGAGCATCCTCCTCTGCCCAGTGCACTCTAGGTCCTGTTCCGATCGCCTGACCATACTGATACAGGAATACATAAGGAAGGTCGGTCGAGATTTCTTTACCTACTTCTTTGTAGACTTCTTTGCGCTTAGCCTGATCTACCGTAGAATATCCGTCTACCCACAGCTTATCCAGCTTCTCATTCTTATACCAGCCGCTGTTCTGTCCGGCAGGCGGGAAGTACTTGGAGGAGAAAATGCTCTCTGCATCCGGGTCTGGTGTACTCAGGGACCATGCCAGCAGCAGCGCCTGATATTTACCCGGCGTTACGTTCTGGTCAATCCATGCAGCGAAATCAATCGCCTTAGGCTTTACTTCAATACCGACATCCTTCAGGTTCTGCTGGATAACAGCCGCTACCTGTTCACGGCGGCTGTTGCCGGCATTATACTGCAGCTCGAAGGAGAAGCGGTGGCCGTCTTTTACCAGAATGCCATCCTTGGCATCCGCAACCCAGCCATCTTCAGCCAGGAGCTTCTTGGCCGTCTCGGCATTGTAATCATAGTTCACAGCAGCATCACCCGGGTCAGCCCAGGTATCAGGCAGGAACGGTGCATTCATTAGTGCGCCTACACCCTTCAGGATATTGTCCACCATCCCTTGACGGTTCAGGGCGTGAGCAATCGCCTGTCTGGTCTTCTGTCCCTGGAACAGGCCATAGCCATCCGGGAAGTTCTTGCCGTCAAAGTTGAAGTTAACATATTCGTACTGTGCACCCGGCTTCTGGATGATATCAATCTTGCCATTAGCCTTAACTGCTTCAACCTGGGTTACAGGAATCGCACTGATATGGTCTGTGTCACCCTTCATAATCGCCTGAACCTCAGTGTTCTGGTCAGCATAGATCTTATAGATCACCTGAGCGATATGAGGCTTCACGGTTCCCCAGTAGGCGGGATCGGCATCCAGGGTATGGCTCTCGCCCTGCTTCCAGGCCGTCCACTTCCAAGGTCCGCTTGTAACGGTCTTGGCCGGATCAGTACCGAAGGCGTTCTTCTGCATTTCGGTCGGCTTCACATCCTTCAGGACATGGGCCGGAACAATCTCCTGAACGAGGGCATACAGGAACGGGGCGTAAATCTGGGACATTGTGAATTTCACCGTGTGGTCATCGATCTTCTCCACGGTCTTCACCTTATCAAAGGCACTGATCAGGGGCGAGCCTGTCTCCTTATTCTTGGCCGTTTCCACGGTATAGACTACATCATCTGCAACGACGGGCTGGCCGTCACTCCATTTGGCGGTATCCTTCAGCTTCACGGTGTAAGTCAAACCATCTTCGGAGATCTCCGGCAGCGCGGCAGCCAGCGACCAATCCTCTGCCTGTACATTGCCTTCACGGTCGAGATTGTACAGCTTGGCAAAGACGAATTGGGCCACATCACCAGACGCAGTATCATTAACTAAGAGGGGATTAATATTAACAATATCGGAGAATGAGCTTGTAACCAGTGTTCCGCCGTCAACCGGCGCGTCAGCCGCGGGTGCCTCCGTAGCCTCAGGCGCCGTACTCTCTGCCGGAGCTGTAGTGGCTGCAGGCGCACTTGTTGAAGAACCCGCAGTGTTATTCGTACTGCATCCTGTAAATAGAACCCCTACCAACGATAAGACTAGTAAACCTGACCACCATTTTCTCTTTTTCGCCATTCCTTTACTCCTCCTTAGTTAAGTGCTTGTTCCTGCTCTTCAAAGCTTCTCGGGAGACTGGGATGCTCCGGATCGTTGTGCGCCTAAGACTTCTAATGACCGCCTTTGCAGTACATGTTACATAACATCACACCTAATATATATGGAAGGAATGCGATGAATAGACCGCAGGTCAATTAGGGTCAGGGACAACTTTACCGGCGGGAAGCCTTACAACTTCCCTCATAAATTATGGTTTATATTACATGTGAATATATCTTACGTCAATATATTTATTTATCGCTGCGGAATCTTACTTTTTTGCTATTGAAACATTTACTTCCAATGAATTTTGGAATAACTGTAAAAAAACCTTTGTTAAATTATTTCAATGAGTTTAATCGGGTTAGTATTTATGACACTTTCTTATCATTTTCGCTATTTTTCGACACTGTTCATCATATTTCCGTGTGTTTCAGCGCTAATCCTCTAGTTATCTAGCCCTTTTCAGACACAAAAAAAAAGGATAACGGCTCCGGGCTCCCTCTGCCCCCGGCTCATTATCCTTCATTGTAATGCTGATGCTTTTGTTATTTTTTCGACAAAATCGTGACTGAATTACTCTACCGACTTCAGCGCTTCAATCATATGAATCCGCTTGAGCTTGATGTGCATGAAAACCATTACGATCCCTGAGAATAGTATGGTCAGTAGCGCTGCATAAATATAGCTCTGCCACTTGATGAGCGGAGCGAACATGGTGGCATCAAGCTCGGCGGTCGACAGGACGAACCGGTGCAGGATCACCCCCAGGGCACTGCCGGACAAGATGCCGAGGAGAGTCAAGAGAATATTTTCCCGGTAAATATACAGAGTAACTTCCTTATCATAGAAGCCGAGCACCTTAATCGTAGACAACTCGCGGACCCGCTCAGATACGTTAATATTGGTCAAATTGTACAGAACCACGAAGGCCAGCGCGGCAGCAGAGACAATCAGCACCACCATGACGATATCCATACTGTCCATAGTTTCCTCGAAGGCTTCTCCCACTCCGCTGGAAAAGCTGGCCAAGGCCACCTGTCCATTCGCAGTCAGCTTCTCCCCGAAGGCGCTCTCCCACTCTTTATCTTTGCCGCTGTAATTCAATAATTGCGTATTATAGACCGGCTCCTTGCCGAACAATTCCGTGTAATAAGCTGGAGTCATGTACACATAATGCAGCACATAGTTCTCAGTGACCGCCGCTACCTTGACCTGGAATGGCTCATTGTTGCTGTCAAGAAGTGTCACTGCATCCCCTGGGGCAACATCATACAGCTTAGCCAGCTTCTCAGTAATGACCGCGCCTTCGTCACCCAGTACACGCGGCTTGCCGGTGCTGCGGTCCTTAAGATTAACGAAAGACGCCAGCTCAGCTGTAT
Source organism: Paenibacillus sp. FSL R7-0179 (assembly GCF_038002265.1). Taxonomy (NCBI): domain Bacteria; kingdom Bacillati; phylum Bacillota; class Bacilli; order Caryophanales; family Paenibacillaceae; genus Paenibacillus; species Paenibacillus sp. FSL R7-0179. The sequence goes on along the minus strand of NZ_JBBOCC010000003.1, from coordinate 11,138 downwards.
CCGAGGGAACAAAGATCCGCACCTCCTGGTCGTTCACGCCTTTGGCCCGGGCCGTCATAGCCTCCTGCAGCACATTCAGCGTGCTTGTCACCGCAGTCTCCTGTTCAATCAGCTTCTTATAGGATGCCTGATCTGAGGCGGCTGCATTATCATGCAGGGCCACCAGGGCGCTGTATTTCATAATCCCGCCGAACTGCCGCTCCGCAATGCTGCCGATGGAATCCTTCAGCCCAAAGCCGGTCAGGATCAGCGCGGTACAGCCTGCCACCCCGATAACGGTCATGAACATCCGCTGCTTGTAGCGGAACAGGTTGCGGGCCGTCACCTTTTGCACGAAGCTGAGCTTTCTCCACAGGAAGGTGAAGCGCTCCAGCAGAATCCGCTGCCCGCTCTTCGGTGCCTTGGGCCGCATCAGCACAGAGGCGTTGCTCCGCAGCTCCACCCGGGAAGCGATCATCGCCGTCATCGTTGTACAGACCAGCGCCACGATGATGGAAATAACGGCGTAAGAAGGATAGAAGCTCTTGATCACATCCGGCAGGTTATAGAGCGAGCTGTAAGCATTATAGATAAGGTCCGGGAAGAACGTGAAGCCGACCGCCAGACCTGCAATTGACGCCGCTAGGCTGGCGAGTGTTCCGTACACCAGAAACTTGGTCATAATGTCCATAGAGCCGTATCCAAGTGCCTTCATCGTCCCGATCTGGAGCCGCTGCTCCTCCACCATGCGGGTCATCGTGGTTAAGCTGACAAGCGCTGCAATCAGGAAAAAGAATACCGGAAAAGCCGACGCAATCGCGGACAAACGGTCCGCATTATCCTTGTATTCGGCGTATCCCGGGTTAATCGTGCGGTCTGCCACATATACCTTCGGCAGCTCCGGCTGGCTCTGTGCGGCGGATGCCTGTTGTTGTTGTTGCGGCTGCTGTTGCGTCCCCTGCTGAGCCGCAGCCTGCTGAGCCGCCGCTACCGCCTCCGCTTTCAGCTCCTCCAGACGCTGCGCCGGGTAATCCTTCAGCGCCTCCTCCACCCCGGAAAGATGCTGCTCAATCAGCTTATCATACGCTGGCGTATAGGCTGTTTGGGCAGCCGTATCCTTGAAGCTGAGGTATGCTTCCGTATATACAGGAAGTGTAAAATCCCCTTCCGGGATGACAGCGAACGCATCCAGGGTCCCTTTGCCGATGCGGCTGGTTCCACGGTTCGCGGTCTCAATATATTGCGGACTCTGCGCGAAGCCTACTACGGTATAAGTCTTGGTCCGGAAGCTCTGTTCAGGCTTCTCTCCGGCTTCCCCGCCGAAGGTAATGGAATCGCCGAGCTTGAATTTGTCCTGTTCGCGCAGGTGTTCATCCAGTACAATCTCTCCAGAGGCTGCCGGAAGATGCCCGGCGGTGAGCTTGTAGCCGTTCAGTTCATTATGGTCTGCATATGAATAGACCTTGGCAATCAGCCCGCTGTCGCCAAGAAAGACATCGGAGCTGTATACAGGCTGAACCGTCTGCACTCCAGGTATCCCCCGAAGCTGCTCAATCCCTTGCTCCGACAGGCCGTAAGTGGACTGGACCCGCAGATCCATCAGCCGCAGATCCTTATAATAGGTTGCTGCGGTATCCAGCATATCCGGCCCGGCCGACTTGATCCCGGAGAAGAAGCTGACCCCCAGCATAATAATCGCAAAGATCGAGAGGAACCTCGCCTTGGTGCGGCCGATTTCCCGAAAAACATCCTTCCATAGTGCCCGTTTCTTCATCATTCCCGGCCCCTTACCATTCGATATCTTCCACGGATACCGGTGCTGGATTCTTCACCATTTTCCGTACCTTGGCGTTGTTAATTTCAATGACCCGGTCGGCCATCGGAGCAATCGCCAGGTTATGCGTGATCACAATCACCGTTGTGCCGGTGTCGCGGCAGGTATCCTGCAGCAGCTTAAGCACCTGCTTGCCGGTGTTGTAATCGAGCGCACCGGTCGGCTCATCACAGAGCAGCAGCTTCGGCTGCTTCGCCAGCGCTCTGGCAATAGCCACGCGCTGCTGCTCCCCGCCCGAGAGCTGGGCCGGGAAGTTATTCAGCCGCGCGCCAAGGCCCACATCCTCCAGCACCTTCCGGGCATCCAGCGCCCGGGGCGAAATCTGCGAAGCCAGCTCGACATTCTCCAGAGTGGTCAGATTAGGGACCAGATTATAGAACTGAAACACGAAACCCACGTCATTACGGCGGTAGCCGGTCAATTCCTTGGCGCTGAAACGTGCGATGTCAGTACCGTCCACAATGACCTGGCCTTCGTCGGCGGAATCCATCCCGCCCAGTATGTTAAGCACCGTTGACTTTCCCGCCCCGCTGGGCCCTACAATTACAGCAAATTCACCCTTTTCAATCTCGAACGCAATGCCGTCATTGGCGACAATCAGGGTCTCCCCCATCTTATAGCGCTTATATTCGTCCTTCACCGTTACGAATGCCATGCCGTCTCCTCCTGTCTTCTCCACAAACCGCTAATGTACCAGAACTGGCAGATACGATTCAATTATTCCAGTGTAGCACATGAACCCCCTATGATGGCAAAAGTGGAGGCATCACGCATTGCTCCTCCCGGCGGAAAAGGAAAACCGCCGCTTCGCGGCACGTACGCGGAGCACGTGCGAGTACGTGGAGCACGCGGAAGGACGCGGAGCACGTGCGAGTAAGAGGAGCAAGCGGAAGGACCCCGGAGCAAAACAGGCGGGTCGCAGCAAGAGTAAGCAAGCGGAAAAACGTATCTTAATTCCCGGATTACCAATATATTTCCGGAAGCAAGTGGAAAAATAGCATCTAATCAGGTCAATTTTGCTATTTTAGATGAAACGGGCGGATTTAAGTGGCTTTTTTCCAACTGTTGTCTGTTATTAGACCCAACCTTAATTAGCTAATGCCATTCATCCAACTATTTCCTGCTGATCTGCCTGCCAGTCTCTTCTCCTAGCCCATTTCTCCCTCAAAAGAATGAAGCTTCATCCTCCAGCTGCTCCGGCTGCCACGGCAGCTAAGTCCCCGCTGAATCCAGGTGACGCAGACTGCCAGCAAGTTTTCCCCTCACAGCAAAAAACCTCCTGACGGAGGTTTTTACCCGATGTTCTTGCCCGATGCTGCTACTCAACCTTAATTTATGGGGTCGGCATTCCGCCGTTGGCATTCAGGGTCTCGCCGCTGACATAGCTAGATTCCTGGCTGGCCAGGAATACATAAGCCGGGGCCATTTCAGCCGGTTGGCCGGGGCGTCCCAGCGGGGTCTTGGCTCCGAACTCCTTCAGGACTTCCTCCGGCTGTCCGCCGCTTACCTGAAGCGGAGTCCATACCGGTCCCGGTGCGACAACGTTCACCCGGATTCCCTTCGGCGCCACCTGTTGGGCGAACGCCTTGCTGAAGGTATTGATCGCGCTCTTGGTGGTGGCGTAATCCAGCAGAATCTCTGAAGGCTCATAGGCCTGAATCGAGGATGTATTAATAATCGTACTACCCGGCTTCATATGCTTCACCGCTGCCTTACAGAGCCAGAAGAGCGAGTAGACATTCGTCTTGAAGGTAGCATCGAACTGTTCTGTAGTCAGATCGGCTATTGTCTTCACGAACTGCTGCTTACCGGCGATGTTAGCCAGGATATCAATCCCGCCCAGCTCCTCTACGGCCTTGGCAATCAACTGCTCGCAGTACTTCTCGTCCTTCAGATCGCCCGGCAGGGCCACTGCCTTGCGGCCGGCTTCCTCTACGAGCTTAACCACTTCCTTCGCGTCAGCTTCTTCCTCCGGCAGATATGCCAATACCACATCCGCGCCTTCACGGGCAAAAGCAATCGCCACCGCCCGCCCGATTCCGCTGTCCGCTCCGGTGATTACTGCTTTCCGTCCGGTGAGCCGTCCGCTGCCCTTGTAGGTGCCCGCTCCGTCATCGGGACGCGGATGCATCTTCGTCTCCAGGCCGGGGCTGGGCTGCTGCTGCTCGAATTCCGGCGTAGCCTTTTCATATTGCTGCACAGGATCTTGAATCTTATATTGATTACTCATGATAATATTCCTCCTCTGTTCGCTTCTGATTGTGTAGGCTTCTGACTCTTTCTATGTAACCAGCTTCCCTTTTTCCTAAACGAATTATGTATGAGTGCAGCAACAAAAACAAAAGCCCCCTGCCAAAGAGCAAGGGGCCATAGCTGTAAAATATAAATAGTTCAGAATTCTTCGTACACAGCCGGGTCCTGGTCCCACAGCGGTCCGGTGGACGGAAGCTCAGCAATCACCTTCATCTCCGCCTCCGACAGCTCAAAGCCGAAAATTTCTAAATTTTCCCGCTGATGCTCCTCCGACTGCGATCTTGGAATCGGAACCGCTCCCAACTGCACATGCCAGCGCAATACAATCTGCGAGACGGACTTGCCCCGGTCTGCGGCAATGGTTCGCAGCTGTTCATTCTTCAGCAGATCCTCGCCGCGTCCCAGCGGACTCCAGGATTCTGTGACGATTCCGTGCTGCTCATGATACGCGCGCTGCTCCGCCTGCTGATAGAAGGGGTGCAGCTCAACCTGGTTCATCGCCGGTACCACACCTGTTTCCTTAATCAGACGGTCCAGATGCTCCGGCAGGAAGTTGCTGACGCCGATTGAACGGATCAGCCCTTTTGCCCGCGCATCAATCAGTGCCTGCCATGCTTCCACATACAGGTTCACCTTGGGATTCGGCCAGTGGATCAGGTACAGGTCATAATAGTCGAGTCCGGCCCGGTACAGCGATTCCTCAATCGTCTTGACCGCCTCATCATACTTATGATGCCGGCCCGGCAGCTTGGAAGTAATGAACAGCTCTTCTCTCGGGACACCACTCTGCCGTACCGCCTCCCCGACAACGCCCTCATTCTCGTAGTTGAATGCGGAATCGATCAGACGATACCCCAGATCCATTGCCGTCTTCAGGCTCTCTACACCCTTCGCGCCTCTGATCCACGCGGTTCCGAAGCCGATGGCCGGCGCCTTCACCCCGTCGTTCAGCAGTACTTCCGGAATATGATTCGTCATGTTTAAGTGCCTCCTGTGTGAAGATCATCGATCTCATGCTTCGTTATTCCTCATTCAGACGGATCAAATGCCGGTACTGCCATTCGCGCTCCTGCATCACGGCAGAAGCGGCCAGGCCGGGTCCGGCTGCTTCGTACACCGCCTTAACCGCATAAGTGGCGGCATGCACCGCATGGGTGGCTACATGGGCGGTAGCCGCTGCATGACCCGCAGCGCGGCAAGCCGCACAGGCCGCTGCCGGACTTACCTCACGCGCAGCCGAGTGGGCCGCGAACGCAGCTTGCCGTGCAGCGGTCATCTTCAGCTCCCTGCGCACCCAGGCGCGTCCGGCTTCTACTGCCTGCCGGGGCCGCTTCTCTTCCGGGGATGCCGCCTCCACATAAGGCAGTACCCGTTCTGCACAGTCCCCGGCCCAGGCAGCCAATACTTCGTGCTGACTTGTGGCGGCCAGTGCGGCGATGGATTCATCCAGCCCGTCAGCGGCCAGCTTGGCCTTCACTCTACTCCTCCAGCAGCCCCTGCCGGAAGCTTAACCAGCACCTGATACTGCTTACCCGCTTCCAGTTCCTTCAGAACACCGTCTTCCACAATCTGTCCGTCCAGATAGACCTCGATTGCCGCTACGCCGGATTCACGCTTCATCTCAATCTCCAGCCCCGCGCCTCTGAAGCTTCGCTTCACGGTTGCCTCCTGCCAACTGGAAGGAAGCTGCGGCTTCACCTGAAGCCCTTCCCGGCAGCCTTGCAGGCCGAACAGCCCGTCGATCAGGCAACGGTACACCCACGGAACGGTTCCGGTGTTGAACAGGTGGCTGGAACGTCCGGCAGTCTGCGGGAACTGCTTGTAAGCACCCCGGTAATAGTTAGGGATGAACACCGGCAGCTGGCCCCGCCGGATGATATCCCCGATATCGGGCCCGGGGAGCATTTTGCGCAGCAGACGGTACGCGTGATCCTGTTCACCCACTGCATACAAGCCATAGATATAGAAGGCAGCGGCATGGTTGTAGACTGCACCGTTCTCGGCTGTCCCCGGATGCTTCTGGGTGACCCGGCCCACATCCTCGCGCATGGCGGTATAGGACGGGGCGAGCTTTTCCACTCCGTACGGGGTCTCCAGCTGTTCATGGACCGACCTCATCAGCTTCGCCCGCTTCTCCTCATCGGCCGCACCGCTGAGCAGCGCCCAGCCCTGGGGATTAATGAAGATCCGGCCTTCCTTGTCGCTGCTGATTCCGAACACCACATTGTCATCGGTAATCCCCCGCGCATACCACTCGCCATCCCAGAAGTACTGATTAACGAGCTTATTCGTCTCCTCCGCTGCATGGCGGAAGGTCTCAGCGATATCCGTACGGCCGCTCCGCTCACAAATATCCGCCCAGACCATACACGCATACGCGGTAGCGATGGTCAGCCAGCCGGACACACCTTGTCCCCGGTACCCTACCATATTCATCGGGTCGCACCAGTCTCCCTGATTGATATAATTCAGGCCGCGCTCATCCCGCTCATGCAGCAGCCACTGCACCGCACGGTCGATATGCTCATGCACAGGCCCTGTCTCCAGGCCGCCCGCATACGATACTTCCTCATCCAGAATGCTGTAATCATCCGTCTCATCCAGGTAGGTACTAAGGCAAATCGGCAGCCAGACACAATGGTCCGTATGCGGAACCTGATTGATATATTTCAGTTCAGCCGCTTCATGCAAAATAATGCCGTCCGGCATCGCTCCGCTGGCCTCCTGCTGGCTTAAGGCCGTCAGGAACGCGTCTCTTGCCGTCTGCGGCTTAAGGTAGCTCATCCCCATATTATCCTGCAGATAATTCCGGGTCTGCGGGTCGGTGGTCAGGCGGTTGGTCTGCCCGTGATAATACATCTGCCGGGGCAGCCAGTGGTTGACCAGATTGTCGAGGTCCGCATCCGGCGTGGAGATCTCAATGCTCCCTCTGCCTTCCGCAATGTACTGCGCATATTCCCGCTCGGCGCGCACGAATCCGTCGTCGCCTGCCGCATCGGTATCCAGGAACAGCTTCCGGCGGATCTCGGCGATTCTCTGCTCACTCCGGGCCGGGCCGAAGATGAAGCGGTATTCACGTTCTTCCCCCGCAGCCAGGTCCATACTGTATTGCAGGGCGGCAACCGGGGTCTCATAACGGGCTTCGCCTTGCGCCAGCCGCTGACTCTTAAGCGCTGACGGCGAGCCGATTCCGCCTTCGCCCTCGAAGGCTTCCTGATTCACTTCCCAGGAGGCCGGGGCATGGTCGGCCAGCAGGAAGGTTTTGTCCTTCAGATGCTTGATTTTGGCATAGTCCTGATATTTCTGATAAGGGGTGACCGCTGTAGCCACGATTCCCTGCAAGGCTTCCTTATACTCGCCCGACTGATTCATCCATGACATGTAGCCGATGGTGAAGTAGGGATAGATGCTGATCTTGCGGGGAGCGTCGGACAGATTGGTCACCTTCACCCGCCACAGCTCCATCGGATCATCCTTAGGCAGGCTTAGCGTCATCTCTATCGCGATCCCGTTCTTCTCGATGGTCCATACAATATTATGTTTACCTACCGCAAAAGTGTAATGATCCGGAGGGGTGCGGACAGGCTCATAGGGGGCAGAGAACAGTTCGCCGTTCTCCTCATCCTTAACATAGACGAAGCGTCCGGGGTGATGGGCATAATAAGGCTGCTCCGGCTGCATGAACGTCTTGGCCTCCAGATTCGGCGCATAGGAATACTTCGCAGGCTCGGGCTGCATGAACTGGGCTACCGCATAGCCCCGGCAGTTCATATGAATCATCATCTGCTCATTCCACAGGAACCCCGAAGCCTTGGGGAGGATTGTGGGACTGGACAGCTCATAATATTCGTTATCTTCAGATGCTCTGATCATTCTCATGCCTCTCTTTCTGGAATAAATATCCATCATTCTAGTATGCTTTATTCAAGAATACGCTCTCATAGGTTTGGGGGCAAGTCTACCAGGCGGGGGAAATTCAATTTCATACTTGAATTATTTAATCATTTGAACCATATCACCTGGTGTGACGCGACACCAGCAATCGCAGGGAACGAACTCATTTACGGTATCCCTATATCCTCTTGCTCAAGGGTGCGCAACGTAATAAATTTCAATCAAGCATTTCAGGCAAACTCAAATAGCACGCACTGATTACATCTCAGTACGCGCTACAAGTTTGCTTTCTCAATCTTTTCTTCCTTAAATATAGAAGCAAATCTTTATGCAATAAAGTTATAACAAAGGTAATTTATCCAAGTCTATCTTTGCGTTAGTACAGTTTTCTTTTATTTTTTTTATAAACTCAGGTGTATCCTCTCGGGATGGTAAAGATAAAAGTACTCTTCCTTTATTTGAAATTATTTCAATTCTTGTAGTTGTCCATGCTGGAGAAGCCGAGGAATCCTCAGACAATCCAACCGAATGTATGGAATTATAGGGGATTGATTTGTTCCGGAACCCAAATACATACCTAAATGCATTGTCCTCAAAGACAAAATAACATCTAATTAGATAAAACGTACACACCCCAAACAACAGTGTAAAACCTGAAGCTAGATAAATAAGTAAACTTGTATCCATACGATAAATAGAAAGTACAACAGTCAGAAATGCTACCAGAAGAATTATTACGAAAATCGGACTCCTTCTAATCTTAATAGACATTTTAATACCTCCTTATAATATGGAATTACTATAAAATATTTGGAATATATAAGATATATTATTTCGCAGCTTCATGTAAACTACTGCTTTCTATACTGTTCTGAGGAATCCCACTTGGTGACGATCAAAGTCTATATTAATAAGTTTAATATATGAAAACTAGTACCTTGACCAAGGATAGATTTACTTTTAAGCACTCCATATAGAATCATATGGGGGACTTACCAATGAACAAAAAATACATGATTAACTGAACGATGAAGAACGCGAACGGATTCAACAGCTTCTTCATACAAAGGAGACTTCTCGGGGAATCCGAAATCGCTGGCTCATCCTCATGTTAGTCGATGAAAGTCAAGGAGTCTTTCCCAAGCAGATGGAGATTGCCCAAACGATTAGGTGTCAGTGACGTTACAATCCACCTTGTACCCGTGGCTTGGAGGCTACCCTGAGTATCACAAGCGGCAGGATTCAGGTACGCCTGCGATCATTACAGGAGGACTAGAGACCAGAATCATAGCATTGGCCTGTTCGGAGCCACCTGCGAGCTACGCTCATTGGACCGTTCGTATGTTGACGCATCGAGTCATCGAACTAAATATTATGGAATCGGTGGGACGAGAGACCATTCGGACAACCTTAAAAAAACGAAACTTAAGCCTCATCTAAAGAAACAATGGTGCATTCCCCCGAAATCCAGCATCGAATTTGTTGCCCGAATGGAGAATGTTTTTGAGACCTACGCCCTGCCCAAGGATCCTGAAATTCCACCGATCTGTATGGACGAACAGCCGATTCAGCTTCTGGATGATTCTCGTCCATCCGAGAGGATGAAACCGGGACAAGTACAGCGCGAAGATTATGAATACGTGCAAAGGGGAGCTGTAGTATGTGTTTACCGAACCGTTAGCTGGATGGCGTCATGTACAGGCTAGCGAAAGACGAACCAAAGTCGATTGGGCACTTCAAATCCAGAAATTACTGGATCAACACTATCCAGACGCGAAACGGGTTCGGCTCGTGATGGACAACCTGAACGCTCGATGATGATCCAATCGGCGCATTGGCTCTATTGAACAATTGCAACGCGAAATCACAGCATTGGGAAGTCGACCGGAATCAGGCACGAAAATCCGTGGAGTGGCACTTTATCACTACAAGGGCCAGAGGGAAATCGAAAAATTTGTATCCTGAAATTTGTGGTCAAGGTACTAGATTCTCTTAAAACAAAAATATTTAATCCTCCAGCTCAATATACTGATCGGACAGATGATCAAAGAGATTATCATGTGATATAACGATTATGATTTTTTCTTTTTTTATCTGCTCTATATATTTTATTAGTTTTGTTGTAGTGTCAATATCCAAATTAGTCAGTGGTTCATCTAGTATTATTACAGGACTATTTTTTATTAATGCCCGAAATAAATTAATTTTCTGTTTTTCTCCTCCTGATAATAATATGTTTTTTTGATAAAGATTTGAATCAATTGTTATATTGAGCTTTTTCATAATATTATCAAGATCGAACAATTCAATTAATTGATTAAAAAGTATTTCATTATAACCTTTATTCCCCATAAGAATGTTTTCTTCAATTGAACTATTAAGGATGTATGGGGTTTGTGTTGCAATACTTATCGATCCTCTAAGAGAACGTTTAGAAATAGTATTAACATTCTTATGGTTAATTTCAATTATCCCGCTACCTATAGGTAATAATTTTGTTAGCATTCTTATCAAAGTTGTCTTTCCACTTCCATTTTTTCCTTTCAACACCGTCAAGGTTCCCTGCTTAAGTTTGGTGTCGACATGAAGATGTTTATTTCCTTTATAATGAAAATATTCATCAATTTTTATTCTTATAGACTCGATTTCATTTATATGTTTAGTTCCATCCTCTACTGAGTGTTCATCAACAAAATTCTGGTAACGTCGAAGACTAACAGAGAAATCCTGGTAACTCCAGAATGAAGCCAAGACCGCCCCCCATGTGGAGGGCAAAAGTGATGTAAACGCATAGACACTAATAAATTGTCCTACATTAATATCACTATTCGATAATAAAAAGACTGATATTAAAAAAACTCCTAATAACCAAAATTGTACTAAGATTGATCCCAAGCTGGAACCGAGAAGACTTATACGTTTTTGTTTTAGATAGTATGAAATCATATTTTTAAACTTACTATCGAATTTAACTATCGAATCATTTTCACAATTATACAAAGTAATGAGCTCCATAATTTCAAAATGCTCATTCATTTCTCCAACAATTTGTTGTTCCAAGGTTTTTGTCGCCTGAAACACTTTCTTCAATGGGTTTTGAAAAAAGAAGAACTCTAAAGCTAATATTAACATCATAGCTAGAGTGAATATTAATAAGATGACATTGATTTTTGAAATA
>NZ_JBBOCC010000002.1:17500-3642468 GCF_038002265.1 Paenibacillus sp. FSL R7-0179 | reverse complement strand
CCGAACACAATTTGCTGGGTTAGGGTGTGCGGGCCGAATGTATACTAAAAACCGAACACAATGTGCCGGGTGGGGGGGCGTGGACGGAAATGTAATCGGAAAACCGATTACACTGGGCCGGGTGGAGGCGCGTAGGCCGAATGTAATCGAAAAACCGATTACAATGCGCTCGGTGGGGGGGCGTGGTCCAAATGTATGTGGAAAACAGCATACATTATGCTCCAAACTGGGCAGCGGCTGGAGGGCCAAATGTTCACCGCAGCGAAGACTAAGCTTTGAACTCTAATCTTAAGTATCCCAGCAATACTTGCTTTAGAGTAGGCTCTAAGGGTTATAGTGAATATGAAGCAGCCAATCTAGCAGGAGTGAAAGGGAGGAATTGCGGTGAAGTACTGTTATTTGGGTAAATCGGGGTTGAAGGTGAGCCAGTTGTGTCTGGGGACGATGAATTTCGGGCCGGAGACAGAGGAGAAGGAAGCCTTCCGAATTATGGATGCGGCCCTCGATGCGGGAATTAATTTCTTCGATACAGCGAATGTGTACGGCGGTCAGGACCGGCGGGGCTGGACGGAGGAAATTATCGGACGCTGGTTTCAGCAGGGTGGCGGACGGCGCGAGAAGGTAGTGCTGGCCACCAAGGTCTACAATGACATGTTCGACGAGCAGGACGGTCCCAATTCCGGCTCAGGCTTGTCCGCTTACAAGATCAGACGGCATTTTGAAGGCTCACTGCGGCGCCTGCAGACCGATCATATTGAATTATATCAGATGCATCATATCGACCGGAACGTATCGTGGGACGAGCTGTGGGGAGCATTCGAGATCCTCGTGTCCCAAGGGAAAGCAGACTATATCGGGTCCAGCAATTTCGCAGGCTGGCATATTGCTGGTGCCCAGGCTAAGGCGAAGGAGCGCCATTTCCTCGGCCTTGTCTCTGAGCAGCATCTCTACAACCTGCTGGAACGGACGCCGGAGCTTGAAGTGCTGCCAGCCTCACAGGAGCTTGGCCTGGGGGTCATTCCGTGGAGTCCGCTGGCCGGAGGCCTGCTGGGACGTAATGCACTCGCCAAGACCGGGGTGCGAAGCGCCCGTTCAGCCAAGCTGGAGCAGCACCGCAGTCAGCTGGAGCAGTTCTCTGCACTCTGCAAGGAGCTGGGCGAGCATGAGGATCAGGTTGCTCTGGCCTGGGTACTGGCGAATCCGGCTGTGACCGCACCCATTATCGGGCCGCGTACGATGGAGCAGTTCGAGGACTCGCTGCGTGTGACTGAGATTACGCTGGATGAGGCCGTGCTGAAGAAGCTGGACGAGATCTTCCCCGGACCGGGCAAGCCGGCACCGGAAGCCTACGCCTGGTAAGCTAAGGCCTACCGCCTGTTAAGCTAAGCCCACATGTGTTCATCGTATATCTAAGGGATATCCTACCCTTGATCTGCCTAATAACAGCCGGACTGTCCCTGAAGGGATTGTCCGGCTATATTTTTGTAAGTATCCAGATGAATGTGGTAGACTGATTCTGTCAGTTGAACAACTAGAGAAGATAGGGGAACTGCCGATGCTTTTTTATCTGATAGCTGTCCTCGTCCTGATGCTTGATCAGGCCACGAAATGGATAGTGCGTACCCATATGGAGCTTGGGGAGATCCTTCCTTCCTGGACACCGCATTTGCGGTTTGAATACTATGAGAACAGCGGAGCGGCCTTCAGCTCATTCCAGGGATACGGGAAGTATTTTGCGATTGTTGCCGTGATTTTTGTAGCAGTCATCTTCTATTACCGGCGTCAGGGCAAAATCCGCGGCCCCTTGCTTGAAGCAGCCAGCGGCTTCCTGGTAGGCGGGGCTCTCGGCAATGCCATCGACCGTGTGCTCTATCATCAGGTTACAGATTTCCTGGTCTTCGGGGACCGGGGCGGGATTATGAATCTGGCTGATCTGGCGATCAATGCCGGAGGCCTGCTGATCCTGGTCTACCTGCTTGTGGACCGTTTCAGGCAACCTGCAGCCCGCAGACCGTTATAATTTCCAGCCTCATAAGCATTCCGGTCTATCATTTTATCTAATGCAACTTATCATAATAACTAATGAACCCGGCTAAATCAGAGCGTTTTACTATGATTTAGCCGGGTTTTATGCATTTTGTGCAAGTATTTACCTTTTTAAGAACATGATGGCTGTTATAAGATTCGTTGATCGTTTGCCGGTATTGTGTTAGCCTGAGTTCATGATATTAAGAGGAAAGAAGATTGCACGCTAAGGAGAGGTCGATATTGTTGCAACTACAAGTTACGAACAGTCCTTTTAATGAGAACCAGGCAGAGCTGCTGAACCAGCTGCTGCCCACGCTGACACCTTCACAGCAGGTATGGTTGAGCGGGTATTTATCTGCCGTGTCGCTGCAGGACAATCAGGGATCAAGCGTCCAGGCCGTATCTCCCGCTGCTCCATCAGCAGCAGTAGAGTCGCCAACAGCCGCTGCGCCGCAAAGCTCGCGTGAAGTGACCGTATTGTTCGGCTCCCAGACCGGCAACTGCCAGCGGCTCGCGGTGAGCCTCTCCCGCAAGCTGGAGGAGCAAGGCTTCAAGGTCACGGTGTCGGCAATGAACAGCTTCAAGCCGAATGGATTGAAGAAGACAGAGAACCTGCTGCTGCTGGTCAGCACCCATGGCGAGGGGGAACCGCCGGATAATGCCCGTGCCTTCCATGAATTCCTCTACAGCAAAAGAGCGCCACAGCTCCCAGGCTTACGCTTCTCGGTACTCGCGCTTGGCGATACCTCCTATGAATTCTTCTGCCAGACCGGGAAAGACTTCGATCAGAAGCTGGAGGAGCTGGGCGCACAGCGGTTAAGCCCGCGTGTAGATTGCGACCTCGATTACGATGAGCCTGTGGCCGAGTGGTTCGGCCAGGTCATCAGCGCGCTTAACGGCCCGCAGAATACTGCAGGAATTGCGGATGCAGCGGTTCAGGCTGCGGAGAGCGCAGAGTCGCTGGAATCCGAATATTCCCGAAATCATCCTTTCCATGCTGAAGTACTGGAGAATCTTAATCTGAACGGCCGCGGCTCAGACCGCGAGACCCGCCATCTGGAGCTGTCGCTTGCCGGATCGAATATTACCTTTGAGCCTGGGGATTCTCTTGGCGTCTATCCCGAGAATCACCCGCAGCTGGTAGCAGATATCATTGCCGCTATGGACTGGAATGCGGATGAACGTGTTCCGCTGAACAAGAAAGGGGAAGAAGGCACGCTGCAGGAGGCGCTGCTGCGGCATTACGAAATTACGGTGCTGACGAAGCCGCTCCTGGAGCAGGCTGCCGGGCTTACCTCTGCACCTGCCCTTAAGGAATTGCTGGCCCCTGAGCGGCAGCAGGAGCTCAAAGAGTATATCCAGGGCCGGGATCTTCTGGATCTTATTCAAGACTATGGACCTTGGAATGCTCCGGCCAACACCTTCGTGACTATCCTGCGCAAGCTTCCGGCCCGCTTGTATTCCATTGCCAGCAGCTACAATGCCAACCCGGATGAAGTACACTTCACGGTGCGGGCTGTGCGTTATGAGTCACATGGCCGTGAACGATACGGCGTCTGCTCGGTACACTGTGCTGAGCGTGTACAGCCGGGTGCCACCTTGCCGGTATATATCCAGAACAATCCGAACTTCAAGCTGCCCGCTGATTCGAGTGTACCGGTAATTATGATCGGTCCGGGCACAGGCGTTGCCCCGTTCCGTTCCTTCCTGGAGGAGCGTGAGGAGCAGGGCGCTGAGGGTCCAAGCTGGCTGTTCTATGGAGACCGTCATTTCGTTACAGACTTCCTCTACCAGACGGATTGGCAGCGGATGCTGAAGGACGGTGTCCTCAGCAGGCTGGATGTGGCCTTCTCACGCGACACTGAGGAGAAGGTGTATGTACAGCACCGTATCCTGGAGCAGAGCAAGGAGCTGTACCGCTGGCTGCAGGAAGGGGCGCATGTCTACGTGTGCGGCGATGAGAAGCATATGGCCCATGATGTGCATTCCGCACTGCTTACAGTGATCCAGGAGGAAGGCGGACTAAGCCCGGAAGCGGCTGCCGCCTATCTGGAGACCCTGCAGCAGGAGCAGCGTTACCAGCGGGATGTCTATTAAGCGGGATTTAAGCGAAAGAGGGGAGAATCAGCAATGGCAGACAATGAACCAGCGGTGAAGCCGATTGGCGGACCGCCGAGTGATGTTGAACATATTAAGCTGGAGAGCAATTATCTGCGCGGGGCGCTTGTCGAGACCCTTAGCAATCCGATTACAGGAGGTCTGCCGGAGGATGACAACCGGCTGCTGAAATTCCACGGCAGCTACATGCAGGATGACCGGGATCTGCGCAGTGAGCGGGAACGCTCCAAGCTCGAGCCGGCGTTCCAGTTCATGCTGCGGGTAGTAGCGCCCGGCGGTGTGGCGTCTGCTGCACAGTGGCTTGTCATGGATGAGCTGGCCCATAATTACGGCAACGGGACACTGCGCCTGACGACGCGGCAGGCTTTTCAGATGCATGGGGTATTGAAATGGAACCTTAAGAAGACGATCAGAACGATCAACGACACCCTGATGACCACGCTTGCAGCCTGCGGAGACGTTAATCGTAATGTGATGAGCGGTCCGAACCCGTATCAGTCGGAGGTACATGCCGAGGTTCAAGAGTGGGCCAACAAAATCAGCGATCATCTTGCCCCGCGTACCCGCGCGTATCATGAGATCTGGCTGGATGGCGAAAAGGTCGTAGACAGCAAGGTGGTTGAGCCGATCTACGGCCCAGTCTATCTGCCCCGCAAATTCAAGATTGGGCTGGCGGTGCCTCCGTCCAATGATGTAGATGTCTTCTCCCAGGATCTGGGCTTCATCGCCATTCTGGAGGACGGCAAGCTGGCTGGCTTCAACGTCTCCGTCGGCGGCGGCATGGGAATGACACACGGTGATACGAATACGTATCCCCAATTGGGCCGAATCATCGGCTTCTGCCGTCCGGAGCAGATGATTGATCTGGCGGAGAAGACTGTTACGATCCAGCGTGATTACGGCAACCGTTCGGTGCGCAAGAATGCCCGCTTCAAGTATACGATCGACCGGCATGGACTGGACTGGTTCAAGGGAGAGCTTCACGAACGGCTGGGCTGGACGCTGGAGCCCGCGCGCGACTATCATTTCGATCATAATGGCGACCGCTATGGCTGGGTGAAGGGGATGGACGGCAAATGGAACCTGACGCTCTATATCCAGAGCGGACGGATTCAGGATCAGGAGGGCTACCCGCTGATGACCGGCCTGCGCGAGATTGCCAAGATTCACAGCGGAGACTTCCGGCTGACTCCGAACCAGAATCTGATTATCGGCGGAGTGACCCAGGCGAAGAAGCGCAAGATCACTGAGCTTGCCAAGCAATACGGTCTGACGGATGGTGCCCATCATTCTGCACTGCGCAGAAGTGCGTTGTCTTGTGTAGCCTTGCCGACCTGCGGACTGGCTATGGCTGAGGCGGAGCGTTATCTGCCGCACCTGCTGGATAAGCTGGAGGTTATTATCGATGAAGCCGGGCTGCGTAATGAAGAGATTATCATCCGTATGACCGGCTGCCCTAACGGCTGTGCCAGACCGGCGCTGGGCGAGATTGCTTTTATCGGAAAAGGTCCGGGCAGATATAATATGTACCTGGGTGCAGGGTTTACCGGAGACCGGCTGAACAAGCTGTACAAGGAGAACATTGACGAGCGGGAGATTCTGGACACCCTGGAGCCGATTATTCACAGCTACGCAAGAGAGCGCAATGCCGGTGAGCACTTCGGCGATTATGTGATCCGCAGCGGATATGTCAAGGCGGTTACTTCGGGGCTCAATTTCCACGACTAACAGCGGACGTCCGGCGGCTTGCATATG
This sequence comes from Paenibacillus sp. FSL R7-0179, assembly GCF_038002265.1. Classification (NCBI taxonomy): domain Bacteria; kingdom Bacillati; phylum Bacillota; class Bacilli; order Caryophanales; family Paenibacillaceae; genus Paenibacillus; species Paenibacillus sp. FSL R7-0179. The sequence continues at coordinate 3,636,567 of NZ_JBBOCC010000002.1, read as the reverse complement.
CAATATCTACCAGTAACTTGTACGGAATAGCCATCATAAGAAGGTTAGTTATGAGCCTGTTTTCTGGTGTTTTTGCGGAAGACAGGTTTATTTTGTTTGTTTATTTGGATTTTCGGAGGTTTTCTTACATAATATAGAGTAGCAATACACCATTATAACCAAGAGCCATTATATATAGTGAGTAATGGATTCTGTACAGAAGAGGCGAATTGAATGATCATTATGAAGACTATGGAAGAAATCGAGAAGATGCGGGCAGCCGGCATAATTCTGGCGGAATGCCACCGGGAGATTGCCAAGTTGATTAAGCCGGGAATAACCACCTGGGAGATCGACCAGTTTGCCGAGAAGTTCATGCTCTCGCATGGCGCAACCCCGGAACAGAAGGGCTATCACGGTTATCCATATGCCACCTGCGCATCTGTAAATGATGTCATCTGTCATGGCTTCCCTAAGCATGAGGAGCTGAAGGATGGAGATATTGTAACGATTGATATGGTAGTCAACCTGAACGGCTGGCTGGCGGATTCGGCCTGGTCCTACGGAGTGGGTACAATTAGTGAGCAGGCGGAGAAGCTGCTGGCAACGACTAAGGAATCTCTGTTCAAAGGTATCGAGCAGGCCGTAGCCGGCAACCGCATAGGCGACGTAGCGCATGCTATTCAGGTATATGCCGAATCTAACGGCTATTCCGTCGTCCGGGATTTCATCGGTCACGGGATTGGCTCCGAGATGCACGAAGCACCTGAAGTGCCTCATTACGGCCCGGCCGGCAAAGGCCCGCGGATCAAGGAAGGCATGGTGTTCACCATTGAGCCTATGCTTAATACCGGCAGCTACCGGACCAAGGTGGATGCAGACGGGTGGACCGCGCGCACTATTGACGGAGGTCTGTCGGCCCAGTATGAGCACACGCTTGCGGTCACCCCGCAGGGCACGATTATTTTGACAGAGCTATAGAGCACTAAGGGGTTAAAGACCCGAATCATACAGCAAAGGCAGGGCCGTCCATGGAGGACAGTCCTGCCTTTGCTGTATCTGCAGCTGAGCTAATCTGTAATATTCCGTGTGTAATACTCGATGATATCCTTGCGGCGGATGATGCCGAGGAAGATTCCGCTGTCGTCCACTACCGGGACGAAGTTCTGGTCCGCTGCCAGGGTCAGCATATCCTCCATCTGCGCGTGGATCTCTACGCTCTCGTTATGCACATGACGCTGAATGGAGCCAACGGTCACCTCGTTCATATTCGCGAAGCTCAGACCATCGGTGTTCTTCAGCTTCCATAGCAGATCGCCCTCCGACAAGGTCCCAACATATTTACCGGCATCGTCAATAATCGGAATGGCCGAATAATAATGATTCTCCAGCTGATCCAGCGCTTCCCGCATAGAGATCGAGGAGGTGATGAATGCCACCTGATCCTTGGGCAGCAAAAATGAGGATATTTCCATAAGTTAGTCTCCTTTACAGTAGGATGAAATACATAACGTTATTACAATTAAAACATAGAACAGGATGTAAGCGCATTAAAAATCAGGTTACAACTTTGAAATGTTACGTTTGGGCTGCAGTTATGAGGCCATACAAAAAAGGATATGCCGTCCTTCCAGGGGAAGAGCCGCCATATCCTGAGCGTTTTTGTGAAAAGGAAACTTCCTAATACAGTCAGCCGTTCTGGCCGTTGTCATGACTGAGCTGCCAGTGGATGCCGAATTTGTCCTTCAGGTTCCCGTAGGCCTTGCTCCAGAAGGTCTCCTGCAGCTCCATGTGCACAGTTCCGCCTTCCTTCAGCTTGTCGAACCAGAGCCGAATCTTCTCTTCATCAGTATCCGTCACCGTCAGGCTGATATTATTCCCTTCTGTGTACGGCATGCCGGGGAATACGTCAGAGAACATGACCGGGCTGCCGGCAATCATCAGATTGGCGTGCATGACGAGGTGTTTGGCTGCTTCCGGTACAGGATGGGACGGATCGGGCGGAGTCTCGCCGAAAGTCATGATATGCGGAGGTTCGGTTCCGAACACTTCCGCGTAATATTCTACAGCCTCCCGGGTATTGCCATTGAAATTCAGGTACACATTGATTGCCACATCTGTCACTCCTCTTGTGTGAAATTAAGGCAGGTACGCCGTTACGGTCTCATTGTATCATGTGCCTGTCTTTTCACAAATATTCGGGGTAGGCTATGCCGGTCCAGGTCTTGCGCGGATTACACGCAACTATTAATGGGCAAATTTCCCTGAATTATGCTATTATTATAGAGTTGTCGCTGGTCAGTCACACTAAAGGAGAAATGCCATATGACAGGGATCAGACAGTTGCTGCCGGGTGAGGAGAAGCTGATCACTCCCTTGATCCGGGAGGCGTTTGATATACATATTGCCGCCAATTATTCGGCGCAGGGTGTTATTGAATTCTACAGGTATATTGAGCTTGCCGCCATTGTCAGGCGGATGCAGGAGGATCATGAGATCTATATCGCGCTTAGCGGGCAAGAGGTTACAGGGATCATAGAGCTGCGCAATCATCAGCATATCTCTTTGCTGTTCGTGAAGAATGCCTATAAGGGAACCGGAATCGGCAAGACGCTGCTGCGGCATGCGGTTGACCGGATGAGAGCGGGAGGGAGCACGCAGATCACGGTGAACTCTTCCCCGAATTCTACTGGCTTCTATGCCTCTCAGGGATTCGTATCGCTTGGTGAAGAGGAAGAGGAACACGGGATACGTTCATTGAGCATGAAGCTGGATTTGAAGGGATAATGGGTTCTGTTGCCCCGTACAAATGCCCCATACGTCCGGGAAGTGGACGGTGGGGCATTTTTTTGTGTGCGGCCAGCAGGAATAAACTGGAGTCTTATCGAATATTAGCGATTATCAACAAAATTCGACTTTCAACTACATACATAAGCGGGGTTTTGCGCAATGAAAACATGGAAAAAGACAGTATTCTTGATCGTTACCTTCGGACTGATCTTTCTGCTCCCGTTACTTGGAAGTCTGGCGAAATGGAAGGGGATGCCCCCGGGGTACGGGGATTTCCCGGCCCAGAAGGTCGAAGCAGACCCCGGATTCAGCCTGCTGTATTTCTCTCTTGCCTGCGTCGTGGCCCTGATTATCACACTGGTCCTGGTATTCCCCGGCTGGTTCGGCTTCAAGAAGACAGAGGAGGCACCCCGAAAGTTGGAGGCGTCCACCCCTTTTCCTGTCTGGTTCTGGTGGAGCCTGCCGGTGCTTGCACTTAGCTGGTTCCTGATGTGGGCCCGGGTGAAGCTGTTTATCTCGCTGGAGCATTACACGTTTGTTCCTCTCTGGTGGTCCTTTATTCTGATTCTGGACGGGCTGGTCTACCGGAGAAATCACGGAGCCTCAATCATCTCGCGCAAGCCCCGTGTGATGCAGCTGCTCGCGGTGGTGTCCTGCTTCAGCTGGTTTGCTTTTGAATACCTGAATTTCTTCGTGCTGGAGAATTGGTATTATCCTAATAATGAAGTGTTCTCTAACTTCGGCAATGTGTTCTGGTTCTCCTTATCCTACACCACCGTTCTTCCGGCTATCTTCGAATGGTACTTACTCCTCAAGACCTTCCGTCTGTTCCGCAACCGTTATAGTCATGGGCCTAAGCTAAACGTATCACGCTCATGGCTGATCATCTATTATATTCTCGGGCTGATCCTGGCCTTCGGCATGGGCTATTATCCGTACCTGCTGTTCTGGGTGCTGTGGGTTGCGCTGGTTCCGATGCTGTCCGCAGCGATGGCGCTTGCCGGTTACTGGACTCCCTTCACCCCGGTGAAGAACGGAGACTGGTCCAAGGTCATTCTGGTGGGGCTGGCTACGGTGTTCAACGGCTTCTTCTGGGAGTTCTGGAACTTCGGCAGTGAGTGGTTCCATGACGATGCCCCTACCAATCCGAATTACTGGAAATACTCAGTGCCTTATCTGGATAAATTCCATATTTTCTCCGAGATGCCGGTTCTGGGCTATTTCGGTTATCTGTTCTTCGGGCTGAACTGCTGGATTATCTGGCTGATTGCTGCCTATGTATTTAAATTCGATGCCGATATTGAGGTTACGGGAGAACAAGGCTAAAGGTGGAGTACAATGATTGCTAATGACCATTATCAGGTCCTGGAGACCATTTCAGATAATCCTATAAAAGCCGTGTACCGGTGCACCGAGGCTACCTCTGCCGAAACGGTCATTCTCAAGGTGTTAAAATCGGAGTTTGCCGGCACCGAAGCGGTGATGCGCTTCAAGCAGGAATTTAAGCTGCTCACAGAGCTTAGCGCCAGCACCGAAGGGGTTATCCGTCCCCTGAGGCTTGAAGAGCAGAACGGCCTGTACGTCATGGTCCTTGAGGATATAGCCGGACGTTCGCTGAAGCGGATTCTGGCGGAAGAGCAGCCGGAGGAGGAGGCCTTACTGAAGCTGGCGGTCAAGGTTGCGGATATTCTGGGCTCCATTCATGAGCAGAACGTGATCCACAAGGATATCAAGCCGTCGAATATCATCTGGAACCGGGAGCGGGATATTGTGCAGGTGATTGATTTCGACCTTGCGGTGAAGCTGTCCAAGGAGAGGCGGGATTTCCAGAACAGCGGCGTGCTGGAGGGCAGTCTGCCGTATATCTCACCCGAACAGACCGGCCGGATGAACCGGAATATTGATTACCGGAGCGACTACTATTCACTGGGTGTGGTCCTGTACGAGATGATGACCGGCCTTATGCCGTATCCATCGTCAGAGATGCTGGAGCAGATCTATTCCATCATTGCGAAGGAAGCGGTCTCCCCTTATCATGCAACCAATGGCAGGGTTAGCAGGAGCTTATCGGCCGTCATAATGAAGCTGATGGAGAAGTCTTCGGAAGACCGGTACCGCAGCGCTCACGGCATCAAGGCCGATCTGAAGAAATGCCTGGCCGGGCAGGGGGATTTCATTATTGGAATGGAGGACCTCCTGAACACCTTCCGCATTCCGCAAAAGATAGTGGGCAGACAGGAGGAGCTGTCCTCTCTGGAAGCGGCCTTCCGCAGCAGCGTGAGCGGGAGTTCACAGGTCATGCTGGTCTCCGGTGATGCAGGTGCAGGCAAAACAGCACTGGTCCATGAGCTGCACCGGACGATCAGCCGGGAGAAGGGGCTGTTCGCGGAAGGGAAGTTCGACCAGTACAACAAGAACATTCCGTACAGTGCGCTCATTCAGGCCTTCCGCAGGCTGGTCGGCCAGCTCCTGGCGAGCCCCGATGAGGAGTATAAGCGTGAGATCAGCCGCTCGCTGACCCGGTTGCTTGGCGGGAACGGCGGGGTGATTACAGGATTGATCCCTGAGCTGGCCGCATGGATGGGTAACCAGCCGGAGCCGGAGCCGCTGAGTCCGGCTGAGGAGACGAACCGGTTCTTCCTGAGCTTTGCCAAGTTCGTGCAGGGGGTGACGCATCCGGACCGGCCGCTGGTCCTCTTCCTGGATGATATCCAGTGGGCGGATTATTCCAGCCTGCAATTGGTGGAGAAGCTGGTGCTGGATAATCATCTGCAGCGGATGCTTGTGATCTGCTCCTTCCGGCAGAATGAGATCCATGAAGGTCATCCCTTGTTCGCCGCCATGGCCAAGATCGGCAAGAGCCGTGAGGTTGGACGTATTCATCTTCAGCCGCTGCAAGAGACAGATGTACAAAGCCTTGTGGCAGACACGCTATATAGCAGCATGGAACGCGTTGAAGAAATCACCGGACGGTTATATAAGCGGTCCAAGGGGAATTCTTTTTTCCTGACGGAAATGCTGAAGGATCTTCACCGGCGCGGGATTATCTATTTCGATAAGCGAAGCGGGGAATGGAGCTGGAGCCTGGAGGAACTGGAGGCGCTGCCGGTCCATGACAGTGTGGTCGATTTCCTGGTTGGACAGCTGCAGCATCTGCCGGAGGAGGTACGGCATATCCTGATGCTAAGCTCAGCGGCCGGCAGTGTGTTCGATTACGGGATGCTGACGCTGATCGGAGAAGAAGCGCCGGAGGTGATTGCTGCGGCGGTTACCCGGGCGGTCCAGGAAGAATACATCGTCCCTGCCGACCATAAGTACGCCATATTCTCGGCTACACTTGCTGAATCCGGCCGCGAGGCTGCCCAGGTGGGCATCCGGCTGAAATTCGCCCATGACCGGATTCAGCAGGCCTTCTATCAGCTGCTTGATCCTGAACGCAGGAAGAGGCTTCATTTTAGCATCGGCCGGCTCCTGCTGCGGAACCTCGGAGCGGAGGAGGCCGAGGACAAGCTGGTCGATATCGCCACCCATATCAATCAGGGACTGGAGTTAATCACCGACAGCTCGGAGGCACGTGAGATCGTCGCTCTGAATCTGCGGGCAGCTTATAAGGCCAAAGCAGGCTACGGGTATGATTCAGCCTTCCTGCTGCTGGAAGCGGCAATGGAGCTACTCACGGAGCAGATCTGGAGCACAGACCCGGGGCAGGCGGCGGAGATCTACAGGCTGTATGCGGAATGCAGCTACCTCACCCATCATATCGATCAGGGGGATCAGGCTTGCCGTATACTGCTTGAGCAGACTACGGAGCGGATGGCTATTGCGGAAATCTACGAGATGCAGACCAATCATTATATGTACCTCGGTATGATGCCCGAGTCGATTGCTTCGGGGAGACGGGGGCTGAAGGCGCTCGGAATCAAGATTCCGGCCAAGGTTGGGATGCCAGCAGTCCTTAAGGAACTGCTGGCCGTTAAGAACGCGCTGCGGGCGAGAACACCGGAGACGATTTTTGCACTGCCGGAGATGCAGGACCCGGAGATGAAGCTGGTGATGCGGCTGCTGGTTAACTTTATACCGCCGGCGTTTATCTCGGGGGAGACCTCGCTGTTCGGGCTGGTGGTGCTGAAGAAGGTAGGGCTGACGCTGAAATACGGCAACTCGCCGGAGTCGGCACTTGCTTTTATCGGCTATGCCATGCTGTTGTCCGGCTTCGGGGATACCCGGGGGGCCTTCGCTTATGGACGTCTCGGGATCAGAATTAATGACAAATTCAATGATCTGCAGTGGAAAGGCGCGGCGCATGTTCTGTACACACTGTTCAGCCACGCCTGGACCGAGCCCTGGGATACGCTCCAGGACTGGTTCGGCACCTCGATTGAAGCCAGTCTGAGGACAGGGGATCTGCTCTACCTAGCCCATTCTGCCTTCTATGTGAATCTCTGGAATCCGTCGATGGACATCCCGGCCTTGCTTCAGGAAAGTGCCCGTACGATCTCTATGATTGAGAATACGAAATATAAGGAGTCACTTGCCACCGCACAGCTGGCCCGCCAGTATTATCTCAGCCTTGCCGGAGAGCTGCCGGAGCGTACCTCATTTAACAATGAAGCCTTCAGCGAAGAGGTCTATCTGCACGAATTGCAGGAAGCGAGGTATTACTCGGGAATTGCTATCTATTATATCTATAAGATGAAGCTGCTGTTTCTCTATGAAAAGCATGATGAAGCGCTGGAGTATATCGAGCGTGCTTATCCGATCATCGGGACGCTGGCCGGATCGGCTTTTATGGAGGAGTTCGCGCTGTACACGTTCCTGAATCTGGCTTATGCTTACAAGGGTTTGGGGGTAGGCGGCAAGCGGAAGGCAAGATCCAAAATGCGCAAGGAGCTCGGCCGGGTAAGCAAATGGGCTAGCAATGCACCGGGAACCTTCCGCCAGCATGAATATCTGATGCGGGCCGAATGGGCCCGGATCTCCGGGAACAGCACTCGCGCAGGCTATTATTATGATCTGGCGATTGAGGCCAGCGAGCAGGGCAGCTTCATCCGCTATAAGGCACTCAGCAACGAGCTGGCGGCCCGGTACTATATGGACAAGGGCTTCAATGAGTTTGCCGCCTATCTGCTCAGACAATCCGAATATTATTATTCGGTCTGGGGCGCCAAGGAGAAGATCGCGTTCATCAAGGAGCGTTATCCCGCTCTGGTCCAGAAAATCAGCACCAAGGAGTTCATGCACGGCAGGACGGTGACGGACTATACGGCGAGCATCGACCTCAATTCCATCATTCTGGCTTCGCAGGCCATCTCCAAAGAGATTGAGCTGAACCACCTGCTGGAAGCGCTGATGCAGATCGTGATCAAGAATGCCGGAGCGCAGCGGGGCTGCATCCTGATGACCTCCAAGGCCAACCTGTTGGTCGAAGGGGAATATAAAGCGGACACGGACCGGATCTCCGTGGCCATTCATGAGTCGCAGCAGCTGGACAATCTGCCTGCTGCGATCATCAGAGCGGTGGAGGAGAGCCGGGAGAGCCTGATCTACAATGATGCCTATTCCGAGACTCCGTTCGTGAATGATCCTTATATTGTGAGGCAGCAGCCGAAATCGGTGGTCTGCATGCCGCTGATTAACCAGAATAAGACGATTGCCATCATCTATCTGGAGAATAATCTGGTGACCGGCGTATTTACCGAGGAACGGATGAAGATTATCAATCTGCTGTCCAGAGAGATGGTCTTCTCGCTTGAGAATGCCAGTCTGTATAATGAGCTTGAGCGTTCTGAGGAGAAATACCGCCAACTGGTCAACAACCTGCAGGATGGGGTATTCGTGGTCCAGGATATGCGGTGTGTCTATGTTAATGAGGCTCTGGAGCAGATGCTCGGCTATCAGCCGGGCGAGATGCTGGAGCAGCCCTTCGGGAATTTCATTACCCCTCCGGAGCGGGAGAAGGTGATGCATTATTATGCCAGAAGGGTCGAGGGCAAGCAGGCACCGGAAGAGTATGAGACAAGGCTTTTGCATAAGGATAAGTCCCTTGAAGTCATCGCTATTCACAAGGTCGTCAGAATTATGTATCAGGATAAGCCGGCGATTCAGGGAACGATTAAGGATATCACCGAGCGTAAGAAGGCGGAAGAGGAGCTACGCCGCCATAAGGAGCATCTGGAGGAACTGGTGGCCGAGCGGACGAAGGAGCTGGAATTCAACAACGGAGAGCTGAGCAAGTATATCGGGCTAATTGAACGGATCTCCATCACCGATGAATTAACCGGGCTCTACAACCGTAGATACTTCAATAAGCTGTTCCTGGATGAGGTGGATAAGGCTGCTGCCGGCAAACGGTATTTAACCTACTTGATGCTGGATATTGATTATTTCAAAAAATTCAATGATACCTACGGGCATTATGAAGGCGATACGGTACTGCGCAGAATAGGCGGTGTTCTAAAAGAACTGGCTGAACAGGCGAATGGAACCGCGTTCCGGCTGGGCGGCGAGGAATTCGGGATTGTGACCGCCGGACTGACTCCGCCAGAGTCCCGTGTGTTCGCTGAATTGATCAGACGAAGCATTGCGGAGCTGGGGATACAGCATGATCTAAGTCCGGAATACGGAAGGATTACCGTCTCTATTGGCGTAGCCGCCGTACTTGTGGATGGTCTGCGAGAGGAGGATATCTACAAGCTGGGTGACGATGCACTGTATCAGTCCAAGGCGGCAGGCCGCAACTGTGTCACGTTGTTCGAACAATAGGATTCGGGCGATAAGAGAGGTACATAAATAAATAGGATTAGGGAGTTGTTGAAGCAATGAATACCGAACATGAATTAGAACACGAATCCGAACAGGAATCAGAAATGGACCAGCTGCGGAAGGCGCTTGAAGTTTCTTTGCCGCTGGTGCAGCGGCTTTTCCCCCTGGATGTAATGTTTGCTCTGGCAGATCGGGACAAGTTCATTTATTATCTGCAGGGGAAGGAATTGAAAGCCAAGATTGAGCTGGGTTCTCCGGTACCGCCCAGCGGGGGAATCCGGGCTGCTCTGGAGAGCGGGGAAGAAGTCAGTGCTACGATTCCAAGAGAGATCTACGGAATTCCCTTTAAATCTTCATCGATGCCTATCCGGGACCGGAACGGGGTTGTGGCAGGAGTATTCACGATCGGAATCAGCCTCAGTAATCAGGTAACGCTTAGCGATGCAGCCAATGCGCTGGCAGTGACCTCTGACGAGATCAGCTCGACTTCGGTAGAGATTGCGGGAACGGCCTCGGATCTGGCGAATACAGTAGGGGATCTGAAGGAGCTGGGACAGAAGGTGGTTGAGGATCTGCAGCAGACGGACGAGATTCTCGATTTCATCCGCAAGGTTGCAGATAATTCCAACCTGCTCGGACTCAATGCAGCGATTGAAGCGGCGCATGCCGCTGAGCATGGACGGGGCTTCGGTATCGTGGCCCAGGAGATCCGCAAAATGTCAGTGTCCAGTGCTTCATCGGCGAAGGATATTGCCGGCATTCTGCAGATGATCAAACAGAAGATTAACCAGATGGATGCGGTGCTTACAGATTGTCTGGCGCAAAGCGAACGTCAGGCTGCAGCCACAGAGGAGATTACCGCCTCGATGCAGCAGCTCGCAGCTTCCGCCGTGGAGATTGAGAGTATCGCCCGTCTGATTTAGTCCGCACCCGTCTCTAGTGTCAAAGAGTTCCTCTCCCGCATACAGTATCTGGACGAATGCCCAGTGTAAATTAAGGCCACAATCCAGTCTGAGGAGGAACTAATCATGCTAGATCCAGTATTGCAGGCACCGGACCTGAAGCTTGCCGCCGATTCTAACCAGGTGCTTAATTATAAGCGGGATGCGAACAATTATATTACGCAGCTTTTTGGCGAACAGCTTCCGGCAATACGCAACGGGCTCTTCAATGCCCATATGAGCAGGGGGTTCATCGTCCAGCCGCACTGGCACACGAATGTGACGGAGATGATCTTCGTGATTAGCGGGGAGCTAATTGCTTCCGTGTTCGATCCGTTCACCCAGAAGCTGATGACCTATCATCTGAAGGCCGGACAAATTGCTGTCTTCCCGAAGGGCTGGTTCCACTGGATTCTGGCCGAGAGCGAACAAGCCCATTTCTTGGCGGTCTTCGATGCGCCGACACCGGATATTGTGTATGGTTCAGACTTCCTGCGGGCCGTTCCCGCAGAGGTCATCCAGCGTGCTTATTGTATTAATGAAGAGGAGTACGCCATGGCCGTGGCTCCGCTTAAGGAATCGATTATACTAGGACCCCCTCCGGGCTGCGCCGTAGCAGGGACTGCCGGAGAAATGAATATGGGCCCGCCCGCCAAAAGTATGCCCGCCTATGCTGCCCAACAGCCTGCGGCGGCATTCTACCCTTATCAGATGTATCCGCGCCGGTAGGCGGCTACACTATATTAATGATCCGAAAAGAAAAAGCAGGCCAGGGAGGAATTCCTTGGTCTGCTTTTATTGATTTCAAGGTGGTGTCAGTGATTTATTTCGCTTTTTCCAGCTTGTGGTTAAAGTCCTTATACTGTCTTAGCAGTTCGGACAGTGCCTGCTTAATGGCTGCTGCATCTGTGGCTTGTGCAGCCTCTGCTAGTGTAGTTTGTGCTTTGAAGAAGCCGTCAATATACGCCGCATGTAAGGTTACCACATTCGTAAGCTTCCCGGATTCCAGAGAGTCAGGTTTCGTTAGTGTGAGGTTTGCAACTTCTGAGGCAGATAGGACTGCCTCAACGTGGCCCCCGGTTGACCCGTATTCCGACACAGTGGCAAGAGGAAAAGGGTCCTCGTCAGTTAACGTTCCAGGCACGGCCAATTGCACATCCATCATGCCGGTTTTTTCTGTCCATGGAGCGGCGGCAGACATTGACGTGGTGATATCCACGCTAAGCGCTTTGGTGCTGGTTAATGCATGGTAGCGGCTGAGCGTATCCCCCCAGTCCTGGGCTGTTTCCGGGGCATAGCTGTTCACCAGCGCCAGAACCTGCGGTTCAAGCAAGGGGAGCAGCTTACTGCCAGTTGTGGATGCGGCGGCTGTGCTTATGGTGGCAGTGGGCCCCTGTACCGGGGGCGAAGCGATTCCCGTATCCGCGAAGACCGGGGTGGCGATACTGGACAGCAGCAGGGTGGATAGAGCCATCCTTTTCACGATTAGACGATTCATGTACGAACACTCCTTCAGGTGGTTTGTCTTACAGCTCTCACTATAGCGGGCTTCTGTGGCAGGAGAGGGTCAGCAATGTGGAAAAACAATGGCAGCGCCCTATCCCGCTCAGCTGCTTGCTATAATGGTCAAGAGACGAATCACGGAGGTTAGCTGGATGAACAATCAAACGGTCATTGCCGTTGTGGACGATGACGAGAATATACGCAATCTGGTGGAAGCTTATTTAAATAAGGAGAATTACCGGACGATTGGCCTAGGGAGTGCCGAGGAGGCGTGGGAGTTATGGAGGAATGATCCTCCCGGTATGTGGGTGCTCGATATTATGCTTCCGGGAATGGACGGCTATGAGCTGTGCAGGCGTATCCGCGATGAAGCGGAGGTACCGATTATTATGATCTCTGCGAAGGATAATGAAGTGGATAAAATCCTGGGCCTGGAGCTTGGCAGCGACGATTATCTGGTCAAGCCCTTCAGTCCCCGTGAGCTGGTAGCCCGGATTAACCGCCAGTTGAAACGGTGGGAACGTATTCAGACCTCCCAGTCTGCTGCTGTTCTGTCTGCTGCGCATACAGGGATAGAGCTGGGCAGTCTGCTGCTGCATCCCGAGGAGAGAAGATCCTTCTGGCGGGGAGATGAAGTGGAGCTGACCAGTAAGGAGTTCCTGATGCTGATGGTCTTTGCGGGAAATCCGAACCGGGCCTTTACGCGCGAAGAGCTGCTGGGCTATGTCTGGGGAGAGGATTATTTCGGCAGCGACCGCGCTGTCGACCATCTGATCAAGCGCATCCGCAAAAAAATGGACGGCCTGCCGCTGGAATCGGTCTGGGGTCACGGCTACCGTATGAGAGAGGTACAGGAATGAAGAGAATGGCAGAAAGGCTAAACCTGCGGATGAAAAAGCTGAAGCTGGTGCATCAGCTCAACGTTGCTTTTGGGCTGTCTCTGCTGCTGGTCCTGTCCATCACGGGAGTGATGATTCATTATGTGCTGATGGACCATTTCATTGGCACGGAGCAAGAGGGATTAAGAACACTTGGCGCTTCCCTGACCGCGAGTCTGACGCAGGCTCCATTCACGGAAGGAGGGGAATACACACTGGGAAAAACAGAGCCGCTTACGGCTCCATATCCTACGCTCTCCAGCGGAGTACAGGCCATTGTGAGCGACCAGCAGGGGAATGTGGTCTCGGGAAATCTCCCGGCCCTGCCCGCGCAGTCCGGGGTAACGGTGGATGTCACAGCTATGGAGCAGGGGAGCCTGCAGAGCATATGGGCTGGCAATGATCCGCGTTATCTGGTGCAGGTCAACACGCTTCCCCAAGGGAAGCTCACCCTGCTGACACCTGTCAGCAGAATCAAGGTCATCGAGCAGTCGCTCTTGAAACGGCTGATTCTTGTCTTTGCTGCGGGAGCGGCAGTAATGCTTCTGTTCAGCCTGTTCATTACGCGGAAGCTGATTGATCCGCTGATCAGCCTGCGCCAGGAGCTGGGGAAAGTGAAAAACCGCCGGTTTGCCGAGGTGAATCTGGTCCGGGCAGGCGGTGAAATCGGTTCTGTCGCCAGGGCAGTGTACGAGATGGCCGGTGAGCTGCACCGGTTCAACCGGGTGCAGAAGCAGTTTTTCCAGAATGCTTCGCATGAGCTGAAGTCTCCGCTGATGTCGATAGCCGGTTATGCGGAGGGCATTAGGGATGGGGTATTTGAAGGAGAAGGCGTCCGCAAAGGACTGGATATTATTCTGAGTGAAAGCGGGCGCTTACGTGATCTGGTCAGCGAAATGACCCTTCTGGCGAAGCTGGACAGTGAAGAGGATATTTATCAGGCGGAGGATACAGATCTGAAGGAGCTGCTGAGCGAGGCGGTGGAGCGGGTCAATCCACTGCTGGCGGCAAGGAAGCTTTCGTTGCATCTGGCAGTCTCCGGGGAGCACGGGGGGATGGTAAGAGCAGACCGGGATAAGCTCCTGCAAGCTCTGCTGAACGTGTTATCCAATGCGGTCCGTTATGCCGGGAAGCGTATTGATGTAGAGGTGCATACAAGCAAAGGGAGGATTACATTAACGGTTGCTGACGATGGTCCGGGCATTGCAGAGGAGCTTCTGCCCAGTCTGTTTCATAGGTTCGTCAAAGGGAAAAATGGCGAATCCGGGCTGGGACTCGCCATCGCACGTGCTATTGTGGAACGCTGCAGCGGAGAGCTTAGCGCCCGGAACCGCCCGGAGGGCGGCGCAGTGTTCACCTTTGAGTTCACGCCATCTGCGGGCAGCGTTTAGTACTCGTTAAACATTGCGGCTATTTCATCGTAGCCGGTGGTTTGCGTCAGGGCGAGGGAGAGCAGAATTCTGGCTTTTTGCGGGACGAGGCTGTTGCAGGGAATGGAATTGGCAGACAAATCAATATAGGAATCCTTAAGTGTAATTCCGCTGGAAATCCGCGAGCAGCGGACTACCGGGATGTTATTGTTCTTCAGCTCCCCCACCTTGTCAATCCAAGGCTTGCTGTAGATCCCTCCGCCAGCTCCGGCAATGACAATCCCCTTGGAGATCGTAGCCAGATAATCCAGAATCCCAGGATTGGCATCCACATGGAAATAAGCTACAGACACCTCCGGCAGCTCCTGGATCACAGATACATCGAACTGGGTTGCAGTAGTATGCCGCTTCAGGGTGCGGGTGTAGAAGAAGGCGTGGCTGTCCCGCATATATCCGAGGCAGCCGAAATCACGCTCGTCGAAGGCATTGGCCTTGAAGGTGTTTACCTTTTGTACATCCCGTCCGCTATAAATTCCCTCAGCAAAGACAACCATCACGCCTTGGCCGAAAGCCTCGGGATTCGCTGCCAGTGCTACCGACTGATACAGATTCAGAGGGCCATCGGCACTGATTGCGGTAGCCGGGCGCATAGATCCGGTAATGATTACCGGCTTGTCGGTCTTAATCACCAGGTTCAGGAAGTAGGACGTCTCATCCAGGGTGTCGGTGCCGTGGGTGATGACGAACCCGTGCACATCCTCCCGGAGAGCAAGTGTGTTAATGTAGGTTGCCAGGGTAAGCCAGTGTTCACTGGTAATATCGGCGCTGCACAGATTGCTAACCTGCACCCCGGCACAGTTCGCCAGCCGTTCCAGATGCGGTACACTATCCAGCAGATCCTGCACGGGCAGGGCGCCGGGCTCATAATTCAAGGTTTTATGGGCTTCGCCGCTGCCGGCAATCGTACCGCCGGTGGCGAGAATGACTACATTTTTGAGGCCGGAATTATAGTAAGGGGAAGCTGTAAAATTCACTTCGGGAATGGTATTAATCATAGGTCGTTTCCTTTCAGGTTGAGCCAGGATTCAAGTCATTCGCATGACATTGAGTGTATTATAACATTCATTCCTCTATGCGTGACATAGTAAGGTATAATAAGTAGAAAAATATAGATGGGAAAAGAGGAGACAAGCATGCTGAAGCTGGATAGCCGGGATTACGCTCTTGCCTGGCCGCTGTTAAAGGAAGTGAAGATCAATACCCTGTTCGCTCAAGGCGTTCTGGGCGGGCAGACGACAGGCAGTGTGTATGTGGATTCTGTACATAGCCCCCGTTCCTTCTATGTGGCTCATGAATACGGGATGTCGCTGGTCTATGGGGATTCCGGCAATGAGGAGTTTAACCGGAGCTTATCCGACTATATTACGAACAAGACGGGGCGCCGGCATTCAGCGGAATGGCTGCAGGCTGATCCGGCAGGGGGCTGGGACCCGCCGATTGAAGCAATGCTTACTGAGCATAATGCACGGCTTGATGCGGCGGATTCACGCAGAATGTACATACAGACCCGGGTGAATTTTACGTTCGACCCGGAGGTCTACTACCGTGCGAAGGCGCAATGGTTCCGTCAGGATGCGGAGATTGTCCAGATGAACGGAGAGGGATTCGGCGAGCAGGCGGGTTCGGTGATTCCCCGGTATTTCTGGCTTGACGCAGAGCGCTTCCTGGCTGCAGGCCGAGGATACACTTTACTGTGGGAGGGCGAGCAGGTCTCCAGCGCATTCTCGGCTTACCGGACAACAGACCAGCTGGAGATCGGGATTGAATCGGCACCGGGTCACCGTGGGAAGCATTTCGCCTTCTCCGTGTGCTGTAAGCTAATCGATTACTGTCTGGAGCAGAGATTGGAGCCTGTCTGGGGCTGCCGCCAAGAGAATGTGGGCTCTTACAGACTGGCGCAGAAGCTGGGCTTCAAGCCGCTATTGAACCTCCCTTACTACCGTTTGTCCGAGCTTCCTGCCTGACAAAAAGAGCAGCCAATCTCCCTATGGATGAGGGATTGCTGCTCTTTTTGTAATAGAGAGAAAAATGAGAATAGCCGTAGTGCAAGAACAAAAATTGGTGGATTTTCTACACTTGCTGATGAACGAATGAGGGGGGCTAGGACGATAGTTGGAAAAATGGCACTTAATAAATCGCAATTCCGCTTAAATAGGAAAATAAACAAAATTAGATGCTGTTTTTCCACTTCTTTACCTGCAAATGCCGGGAATCGCTGAATTAAGATACATTTTTCCAATTGTTGGCTGAAGTGAAGGGGAACCTGCGAATTGCGTGGCGTGCGCTCTATGGCCCAACTTCCGTTAGCCTACCCTCTCAGCACTCCACGTCCCGGCACTCCACGTCTCAGCACTCCCCGGCCCGGCAATCCACGCCCGGCCAGCATACTCTCCGGCCCTACCAAGCCCTCAAATCCGCCGTGCATCCACGAAGCAGTGCAGGTGCAGCGGGGACAGCACCTTCAGACCTTCGCCCAGCCCGAAGCCTCTGCCTTCGGCCAGCTGGCGGCCTTGTTCGCCGAAATAGAACCGGTACATGGCGAGCTGTTCTTCATTGAATTGGCTGACGTGCAGGGCCATGGCCGCGAACTTGCGCTCGAAGTGGTCCGTGATGTCGATGACCGTATTAGGCTCAGCGGTGAAGTAGAAGCCGATGGCCTTCGGCTGCCATGGCCGGGTAAGGGTGCCTCTCGGATATAGGGGCAGCCCGGAGGACAAGACAGCCTGGGCTGCGGCTCTGCCGGTAACGATATGATCATAATGCGCTTCATAGCTCAGCCAAGGATCAGGACACAGTACCACGTCCGGCTGGACCGTCCGGATGATCTCGGCAATCTCGCCCGCGAGGGCGGGGATATGCTCTAGTGTTCCGTCACCATGGTCCAATTGGTGGAACACCGTAGCTCCCAGCAATCTTCCGGCTGCTTCCAGCTCGCTTGCGCGGATGGCGGCGATCCCGGCGGAAGACAACTGCTCGTCCACCGCGCCCAGATCTCCGTTCGTGACGGTTAGATAATGAATCTCGCAGCCCCGCTCAGCGAATGAGGCAATGGTGCCGCCGATGCCTACCTCATTATCGTCCGGGTGCGGCTGTATACATAACACCGTCCGGCACCCGCTAAGATCTGGAGGGGACATCAACGCCGCTAGTGTGGATATATCCATAATCCAAAAACCTCCCTATTATTTTGTGGTAAGGGTACAGTTAGTCCCTCTCAAGGTTGGATAAAGAGAAATTACTCAACCGGGCCTGTTCCTTACGGACAGGAGAGTCGTTATTTACAAAAAGAATGCCTATTTTGTTGCTTTGCGGACAGAGTCCGTAGCTTGCTCCAATCGTAGCTCTTGGCAGAAATAAGTGCAACTGAGTCCGTTCCACTCAGCCGCACCCCTGACCGTGAACGCTTCAATCAGGAAAAGCATCTCCACGCCATCATCTCTCCTCCGTCCGCTACCATCCTCCCGCCAGCCCCACTATAAGGACCGGCTGTGATTCAGTTCGCTCAGGATCTGTACCCGCTGCTTCTCCGTTATATTGTAGAACAGAATCGGCAGAATAGCGGCCAGGAAACAGAGTGCAGGCAGCAGGAACATCACGAAGCTGAGACCATGCTGGAGCTGCGGAGTCGCCGGCTGATTCTCCACGTAGCTGAGCAGGCCGAGACTGGCTCCGATAATCATCCGCGACACCGCCCCGCTGAACTTGGTAATGAAGGTGTTCGTCGAGAACACAATGCCCTCTCCCCGGAAGCCAAGCTTCCATTCCGAATAATCAATCGTATCGAGCAGCATCGAGGTGCTGACAATCGTTGTCATGCCGGAGAAAAAGAAGCTGACCCCGAAGAACACCAGGGTGTTCAATACGTTATGGTCACCCAGCAGATAAGGCAGAATACAGGCTACACTCCCCAGAATGCAGGAGATAATGAAGACCTTCTTCTTGGCGAAGCGGCGCAGCAGCAGCGGCGTAGCGATCATCCCCAGCAGCATACCGGCTACCAGAGCGATCCCGACCTGTGTGGCATACCCCGCATCTCCCCAGACATAGACCACGTAATAGAGCTGAATGCTCTGCCGGATGCCGTTCACCAGATTGATAATCAAGAGAGAGGCGAGCAGGGTGAGCAGCGGCTTGTTTTTGTAAACCGTTTGCAGGTTCTGGCGGAAAGAAATCTTCACAGCGGAGGGGACGACCCGTTCCTTGGTGAGTATCCCGGTTAAGAAAATCGACAGCGCCGCGATGACCCCGATAATGATGGCCGAGTACAGGTAAGCCTGCGTATTCCGTTCACCGCCGAAGGCGAGCAGAAGCTGGATACCGCCGATGGTGATAACGACTGCGCCGAGCGTTCCGCCGATTTTGCCCAATGTGACGAATAAGGTGCGTTCCCCCGGATCGGTGGAGATTACGGACGACAAGGCCCAGAGCGGTGTGTCACAGACCGTGTACAGCATTCCCCATAACAGGTAAGAGACGGTAGCGATTACAAGAGTCACTGTCCGCGAACCGCCGAAGTCCCAGAAGCAGAGGATGGTGGCCAGCGCGATCAGGCAAGGGGCGAACAGCAGATAAGGCCGGAATTTTCCCCATCTGGAGCGGGTTTTGTCGGTAATCATGCCCATGACCGGATCAAGACAAGCATCGATAATGCTTGCTGCCACCAGAATGACACTGGCGGTGGTTGCCGGAATTCCCAGCAGATCCGTATAGAAGAACAGGATGTACATCGACATGAAGCTGTAGAGCATATTCTGGCCCAGCAGACCGCCTGAGAACACCAGTTTTTCGGCTACAGGTACTTTTGCTGACATCACAAGCCTCTTTTCGCGGTGGATAGAATTGGATTGAATCGGTTGCTAATTATGTTTATTTATAACTTATTTCTTTGTTCTGTCAAGCGGATTCTGCATCAAACTACGGAATAGTGAACATTTCGATTTGTAAAGGGAGGAATACAGTGAGTTTTATGAAAAAAATATGAAAATCACAAATTAGAATATAATTTTTTTGATTTAAAATGTCGAAATATAGCTAATGATGTCCCGCCGGCTGATGGGGGAGTGTAAGATTAACGCCGGCAAGAAGGACGCTAAGATGTAACCACAGGGGGAAGCACTATGAAATGGTTCGGGAATTTGAAAACAGCTACAAAGATCGTCTCCGCTTTTTTGATCGTCTCTTTAATCCTGGCAGGACTTGGAGTCTATTCGGTCTTATCCCTGCGCACCAGCAATCAGAATATGAAAGAAATGTACAGCAATAACCTGATCTCGGTCAGAGATCTGTCTGCCGCCCAGATTAGCTATCAGCTTAACCGGGTGTATATCCGTGATATTAGCAATACAACAGATACGGTAAAGATTGCTGATTATAAACAAAAAATTGCAGCTGGCCGCGAGGAGCTCGCCCGGAAGGTGGATAACTACCGTCCACTGGCGACGACTACCCGTGAAGTTGAGCTGCTGGCCTCTTTTGATAAGGAGTATGCAAGCTTTGAACAGCTGTTCGATCAAGCGCTTGTGCTGGCGGAGCAGGATGATGACGCTGCCTTCAATACATTTGTGAGCACACAGTTGGCCGTTCAGGGTCAGAACGTGATGAACAATCTGGACGGTCTGATCAAGGTGAACGTTGAGCTGGCAGAGGCGACGAACAACCATTCACAGTCTGCTTATTCCTCGGCATTCACCCTTACGATCTCAGTGGTCATCGCGGCGGTAATCCTCAGTATTTTGATTGGCTACCTGATCGCAAGATCCATCTCCAGACCCCTGATGCAGATGCTGCATGTGGCTACTGAAGTAGCTAACGGTAATCTGACGCAGCAAGCGGATATATCAACTAAGGATGAAGTCGGACAGTTGGCTACAGCCCTGAACCGGATGGTTCATAACCTGAAGGAACTAATCAACGGGATTGTGATGAATTCTCAGAGCGTTGCGGCCTCTTCCGAACAGATCTCAGCCAGCACCCAGGAGATTGCCAGCACCAGCACGAACCAGTCGGCGGCGGCGACCAATATCACGGAGCTGTTCAAGGAGCTGTCGCTGGCGATTGATTCTGTAGCCTCCAGCGCCGAGGAAGCGGCGGAGCTGTCCAATGATACTGTGCGGACTGCCCGGGAAGGCGGATATGTAGTGGAGACTTCACTGCAGGGGATGCAGAGCGTCAATCACCAGATGAAGCAGCTTGAAGACGATTCCAGCAAAATCGGGGATATCATCGAAGTGATTGACGATATCGCCGAGCAGACCAATCTCCTGGCCCTGAACGCAGCGATTGAAGCGGCGCGTGCCGGAGAACAGGGACGCGGCTTCGCCGTGGTGGCGGACGAGGTCCGCAAGCTTGCTGAACGCAGCAGCGATGCCACGAAGGAGATTACGAAGATCATCAAGGTCATCCAGGAGAATACCAAGCAGAGCGTCCGGGCGGTGGCTGAGAGTGTCGAGCAGGCTTCGATGACCAGCCAGGCCTTCGAGCAAATTATTAAGATGGTCAATACCTCTTCACTCAAGGTCAACGAGATTGCTGCCGCCTGCGAAGAGGAATCCGCCCAGGCTGCGGAAGTGATGGACTCGGTTCAGTCCATTGCGGCCTCCAGCGAGGAGTCGGCAGCGGCTTCTGAGGAGACGGCGACAACCTGCCAGGCCTTAGCCCTGCTGTCTGAGGATCTAGCCCAATCGGCAGCTGCATTCAAGACCCATTAATTCAACAGACGGAAGGTGAAGCTATGTCGTCCTTACAGAAGGAACAATATATCGAGCTTGCGGTAGGAGCCGAGACCTGTGCCATCCGTATTGAAGAGATTCATGAGATTATCAAAATGCTCAGTATTACAGATATCCCCTTCAGCCGGAATGAAGTCAAAGGTGTAGTCAATCTGCGCGGCAAGGTGGTCTGTGTCATGAGCCTGCGCAATCTGCTGGGAATGGCCGATGAGCCATATACCCGGAGCACAAGAATTATTGTGGTCAACTACCGCGAGGAATTCGTCGGATTGATTGTAGATAAGGTGAACAAGGTGACTACGTACGCCGAGATTCATCCGCCGGCAGGCGGACAAAGCCGCAGCCGCGATGCGGTGTTCCACGGAGTGGGGCAACGGGATGACCAGCTGATCGGTATTCTGAAGCTCGAAGAAATATTGGGCGGGTAAAAAGGGGAACAAGCAATGATGATGGAACTGTCGGCTTACCGCGATATATTCATAGAAGAGCTGAACGAGCAATTAGAGCGGATCGACCAGTCCCTGCTTGCGCTGGAGCATGCTCCAACCGCTGAGCTGATTCAGACGATCTTCCGCGCAGCCCATACGATCAAGGGCTCCGCTTCCACTATGGGCTTCCGAGAGATGAGTGATCTCACGCATGAGGTGGAGTATGCGCTGGAGTGGGTACGGGCGAAGAAGCCGGAGATTACCGGCAATCTGATTGACACACTCTTCCGGGCGCTGGATGCGATGAAGCTGCTGCGCACGCAGTATGTCAGCGGGGAGGGCTTCACTGATTGCTCCGCTGTGGTGGCAGAGATCAAGGCGCTGATTAATAAGCCGGCTGAACCTCAGCCGGTCCGGCTTCCGGTCTTAAATGCAGCGCAGCTGCTTCAGGTGGAAGAGGCCGCCACAGCGGGCTACTCGCTGTTGGCCCTTGCAGTCACCTTGAGAGAGGACTGCCAGATGAAGGCGGCCCGGCATTATATCCTCTTGCAGCGTATCGAAGAGGTCTGCGGACCGGTAATTGCTGCTGCCTTGGCGCCCCCGGCGGCGCCTGGAGACGATGAAGATGCCCGATACAGCCAATTTGCTGTAGTCGCTGCTTCCCCGCGCGAGATCCGGCAGATATCGGAGCAGCTGGCAGGGGAGACAGATGTCGAGAGCATTATCATTACACCGTTCGTGCCTGCACCTGTTGCCGGGACTGACATCCAGACTACTGCCGAACCGTTGCCTGCTGAAGCTTCGTCCTCTGCTCCGGGCAAAGGGAAACCCCATGAGGTACAGTCAACGGTCCGGGTGAGTGTGGAGCGGCTGGACCATCTCATGAATCTGGTGGGAGAGCTGCTGATCGAGCAGACCTCTCTGGCCGATCTGAGCGCTAATGGACAACGTAATGATCCCGCCAAGGTTCTGCCTGATATCGGCTCGATCTCAGATCATATGGGCGGAATTATCAAAGAGCTTCAGGAAGGGGTCATGAAGACCCGGATGCTGCCGATGGATCAGCTGTTTAACCGTTTTCCGCGGCTGGTCAGGGATCTGGCCCAGAAGCTGGGCAAGGATATTGAGCTGCAGATTCAGGGAGGCGAGACCGAGCTGGACCGGATGATCATTGAAGAGCTAAGTGATCCGCTGATCCACTTGATCCGTAACAGCGCTGATCACGGCATCGAGAGTCCAGAGGTGCGTGTGCAGCAGGGCAAGGCTCCGAAGGGCAGAATTACGCTTACTTCTTTTCATGAGGAGAATCAGGTCGTGATTCGTCTGGAGGATGATGGACAAGGCATCGATGCTGCCCGGATTACAGCCTCTGCGCTCAGAAAAGGGATCATTACGGAAGAGCAGGCAGGATACTTAACCGCGCAGGAGGCGGTTAGCCTGATCTTCGAGCCGGGCTTCTCCACGGCCTCCGAAGTCAGCGAAGTGTCAGGGCGGGGCGTGGGGATGGATATTGTCCGCAGTCAGATTGGACGTCTCAACGGAATCATAGATATTCAGACCGAGCCGGGGGCAGGTACGCTGTTTACGATTCGTCTGCCGCTTACGCTGGCTATTATCAAGGGGCTGCTGGTTAAGGTCTCCGGGCGTGTGCTGATTGTCCCTATGTATAATGTGGCCGAGATTGTACGGATCGCTCCCGAAGAGATTCAGGTTGTTCAAGGGGAGCAGGCGATTATCAACCACGGGCGGATTGTTCCGCTCTCCTGGCTCAGAGACAAGCTGCATTATCCGCGCACAGAGCGCCATTCCAAGACGATTCCGCTCGTGATTGTAAGATCTGTTGACCGGATCGCTGCGTTCGCTGTCGATGAGATCATCGGCAACCAGGAGGTGGTCATCAAGTCCCTGGGCGCGTATCTGGGAACGATGAACCATCTGTCCGGGGCGACCATCCTGGGCAACGGCCGGGTGGCCCTGATTCTGGATGCCTCTTATCTTGTTAGCCACTGATTACTTTCCGAGTGCCGCAAGCTGGTATAGAACCGGCAGTAATGGTGAAAAATATGGAAAGAAACACCGGAAAGGGGTGAAGAGTTGGATATTACAATGGCTTCGGATGAAGTTATCAGTAGGATCAAGCAGCTTCAATCTGGTGGGGGCAACATGAACAAGAAGCAGATCAAGCAGCAGGAGCCCGAGCTGATGAGAAGTGCGCTGTATTATTTTCCAAGCTGGGAACATGCCGTGAAGAATGCAGGACTGCTGTAAGGGAATAAGCAAAGCACAAAAAACCGGTAAAGCTGCAGCAGTCTTGCGGCCTTACCGGTTTTTTTGATGTTACATGCTGGTTCAAGTGAAGCTCCGCAATATTCATTGGAAGATTATATAGATATCGTATAATTTGGCATCATCGCATACAATTAATCCATTATTGTCCTGAAGCGGCAATACGTTAGCCTACTATAAAGGAGATCTGAAATGAAAAACACTGCTGCACAGGGACGTCCGCTCATTTACTCGCTGGTATGGGGAGTAGTCTTGACCCTGGCTGTATCCATTGCCTCCGCTGTAGCCACGATTATGGAGTTTGGGGATATGGGGATTAGAAATGCCCAAGCCTGCGCCTACCTGGTTATAGGTATTATTGTGACTGTTTATATGAAAAGAAAGGATTCCTCGCTCGTGAGCTTCGGCTTCCGCAAGCTGGAGGCTGAGCCTTCCAGAGCTGTACTGTTCTATATCCCGCTGATCATTATTGCCGTAGCCCAGCCGCTGATGAATGGGATTAACGTTGAACTGGGAGCGCCTGATGTGATCAGCATTGTTATGATGACGCTGCTGGTGGGTTACGCGGAGGAAGCCATTTTTAGAGGAGTGATCTGGAATTATCTGAAATCTAGAGGCCCGCTCTTCTATATTGTGTTCTCCTCTATCTTCTTCGGGGTTCTACATATGTCTAATGCCTTTGGCGGAAATGATCTTATACATACGCTTCTCCAGGTGATTAATGCGCTGCTGTTGGGTTGTCTTCTCGCTTTGCTGATCGAGACTGGCCGGAATATTGTTCCGCTGATCGCATTCCATTTTATTTATGATGCACTGGCCATGGTCAGTAATGAGAACTTGGAGCATGAGGTGCTGATCGTCTCCATTCTTAATATTATGTATCTCCTCTATGGAATTTATCTGCTCATGGTATTCAATCGCAAGCACAGAAATCATAGTCTCACCTTGTAGCTACGCTGGCCAGACTGAAGAGAATATCTTCAGTCTGGCCGATGTTTTTTCGGCGAAATGATAGCGCATACATGAAAAAAACCAGCTATCGGGAGTAAATAATCCTTAACCAGAGCTATTTTTAGAGATGGGCATTTCAATTACAATCCTCCAGAAATATCGCAGATTTCGCAGGGATATGCAGGTTTTTGAAAGTTTAAATTTGAGTGTTTCTCAGGTATAATGTAGGCATCACCACAGGAACCACAGCAACAAGAGAATTAAGCATTACAAGTGGTACCGCAGGTGATAGTCTCATTCCTAAATTTAGCAATGAATGAAGGAAAGGAGAGAGCCCCGATGTACTAGCGTTAGCGAAGCATGCCGGAATCGGCTGCAGATAAAGAAGGTGGATGATAACATCTTCTGGCAGATCGTGGGTATGCGGGAACCCAAAGAGCAAATCTTTATTGGAAGAAGAACGAAGCTAATTATTCAAGCAAGAGAAGGTTCTTGCGGAAGAAAGAGCGTGATTCCAATGAAAAAGGTTAGCGAAGCGTACAACTGCGATTTATCACAGTAGGGAAAACGTCCGTGAAAACGTTTTTCGTGAAATCGTGTACGCGGGAATCCACCCCATATGCAGGACATGGAGCAATACTCCGAAATGGAGCGAACGGGCAACACGGAAGCGTCAAGGAAACATGAAATTGAGAACAATCACCATGTCAGGGATATGGCTTTTGTTACTTGGAGGAAAGATTTAAATTGAATAGCGTAGTCAACACATGAATCCCCGGGCCTTAAGCAATCAGGCAGCGGGGATTTGTGCGTCTGCTATTATGGTATGCAGCCAGCAAGCTCAGAAGCAGGCTTAAGTAGCCCCCAATAAAGGCACGATATAGTCACGGAACACATCCACTGGAGGATTATTCTTCCCGCGCTTGTTATCTTGGGTCAGCACAGCGACAAGCTGAAGCTCCGGCACTACATATACGAATTGACCGGCGTACCCGCGGGCGTAATAGTAGTCTACCAAACTGAATTCTCCGGCTTCTGTGCTGCGGGACAGGGCATCTGTCCACCAGTGCCAGCCGTATCCCCCATGGCGGGGAGGCTCCGTGTGCATGACTGGCTGTACGGAACGTTCGGCCCAACGGCCGGTGATGATCTGCGAATTCTTCCATACTCCCTGCTGCAAATAGAGCTGTCCAAAATTCAGCAGGTCTACCGGACGCAGCTTCAGCCCGAAGCCGCCGGTATGGATGCCCTGGGGGTCCGATTCCCAGTCATAATCCCGGATGCCGAGCGGTCCGAAGAGAACCTGTTCGGCATAGCTGGCTGTGCTCTGACCTGTGGCCTGTACCAGAATCGAAGACAGCAATTGGGAGACTCCCGAATTGTATTCCATCCGGGTACCCGGTTCATCCGCGAGTGGCTGCTCCAGCACATAATTCACCCAATGCGGGGTGCGGGTCATCTTCGGGAAGGAATTGGCCCCGCCGAACTCCGTCCAGCGAAAGCCTGCGGACATGGTCAGCAGCTGCTCAAGCGTAATGTTCGGCTTCCGTGCATCCTTATCCCGCAGAACCTGCGGGAAGAAGACGCTGAGTGGGGCCGAAGGGCCGGGCAGCAGCCCCTGGTCTATGGCAATGCAGATCAGCGCGGAGAGGATGCTCTTGGTGCAGGAGTTGATCTTCGCCAGCTCGGCGGCCGTGCGCTGATCTCTATAATGTTCGAAGATCAGCCTGCCCTGCTGCTGAATCAGACAGCTCCGCAGATTCAGCGGCGCAAGCGAGGCCGACAGGGTGGACAGGTTCATTCGGATTATCCTTTCTGTATATACATATATCATCTGAGTGTCTGTGTACTTGCCCGACGAGTTACCCTGTATTATCTCAATCTGACGCCGGGAAGTCCAATTTGTTTATACACATTTATTACCAGTCACGGCTTGCAATAGTCAGTTATTATAAGAATATATAATAAACGCTAAGAAGTTAACGTCAGGTATACAGAAGCGGAGGAGATGTATGGTTCAGGATCACGAATTGCGGATACGTCCGATAGCTGAAGAGGATCTGCCCAGGCTGTGGGAGCTCGCCTATAAAGAGGAAGCCCCGGAATGGAAGAAATGGGATGCGCCATATTATGAACACAAACGCATTACATGGGAGACTTACTACGGGAAGCGGGCCGAAATTATTGGAGGCGGGAAGAATTGGGTAATAGAAGTAGAGGGTGTCGTTATAGGCGATGTCAGCTATTACTGGGAGCATGAGCCTTCATACTGGCTGGAGATGGGGATTGTCATTTATGATCCTGCTTATTGGAGCAGCGGTTACGGAACTAGAGCTCTTAAGCTGTGGATCAGTCATTTATTCTCTAGCCTTCCGTTAGTCCGTGTCGGCTACACCACCTGGTCCGGGAATGATCGCATGCTGAAAGCAGGAAAGAAGCTGGGCATGACAATGGAGGCCAGGCTGAGACGATGCCGATACTATAACGGAATTTTCTATGATTCTATCCGGATGGGGCTCCTTAGAGAGGAGTGGGAGGATACTTTGAAAGAGCAAATATGAATGTTTGTGAAAAAAGACACAAATTCGTGAAAATTATCACGTTGTATTCATTAAATTTTAATATATAATAAGATTAACTTAAAGAAACAGGGGGAATTAAAATGAAATTATTTAAAGTATTAGTAGTAGCAGGCGTATCGGTAGCTTTGTTGTCGGGTTGTGGATCGGATAAAAACAATGCAGACAAAGGGGCAGCAGCGACAACTGCACCGGCAACAGAGCAGACAGATGCAAAAACCTCCGCTTCGATCGTGAACCAGGCAGACTCTTTCATTAATGCAGTAAGCGACAAGGGAACCTGGATTGTTGCTGTTCTGAACGATCTGACTGTGGACAAGGATGTAGTGGTAGCAGGCGAATTCCACGACAAGAACGATACAGCTAAGCCAATCTACCGTAAGCTGGCCCTGTACGCACAGGATGCCGACCACAAAGTTACAGCTACTTACACCCTTACCGCACCAAAAGTAACGGTACAGAGCGAGAACTTCCGCGTTCAAGGCGGTACGATCAAAGGTGATGTATATGTAGAAGCTAACGGCTTCAACCTGTACAAGGATGCTACTATCGACGGCAACCTGTACTTCTCCAGCGAAGATGTGAAGGCAACAGCTGTACTTGAAGGTAAAGTAACCGGAGCTACTGAAGTTAAATAATATAGTATACAGCATAGATGTGAATGACATAAGCCAGCAGATGAAGGCCCACTTGGAGCCTGGTCTGCTGGCTTTTTGCAAATATAAGAATGTATATGTTTACAGCTTGCTGCAGGGGTACTTTTGTAATCTGACCAGAAATATTCTATAGTTAGATGGAAGTCATTGTAAGCGTAAACACTTGGGATTGGGGATGTATAAAAAGATGAAAACTACCCGCAGATGGGGGATAGCAGCCGGAGTGATTCTTGCCTCGGTAGCGGTACTCTATATCTTATTATATATGTATGAAAAACCAGGCGGCTGGTCTGACCGGCGGATGTCGCAAGACTTAGGGCTGAAGGAGACCCTTCAAATTCCGCTTGGCAGTAGCCCTGAGGAAGCCGTGCGGTTGTTCCGTGAGTCGGATTCCATTACGGTTGTACATAAGGAGACGGTCGGCAGGGGAGAGCTTGTATTCCTTACCCGGTCAGGCCAGCAGAAAGGCGGCGATCTTCAGATAGAGTATGTCCGCAAAACTTGGCTTGGATGGAAATGGGTCTGGGGCGCGGGATATGGACAAGGCGAAGCTCCTTCCTCAGCGGCTATGAATTATATGAGGGTACCTGAAATAGAGCAGGTCTCCACGCCGTTTCCACTGGTATTCGGAGAGGTGCTGGACCCGGCCATTCAGCAAATCATTGTTCAGCAAAAGGAAGCCGGCACAGACAAATCTGAAGCGAAGCTTATTACGACGGCTTCCGGCCGGACGGTCTGGTTTGCTTTTCAAGCGGCGACTGCGGGCGTTCCGTTCGAGATCGAAGGACTGGATCAGGCCGGGAAAATAATCGCTACCAAGATCATTACAGATGTTCGGGGCAACGGAACGATTGAGCCCCCGGTACATGGGTCAATATCCGAATGATGAATGTTGCTAGACTCCGAGTCATCCTGCAGTAAGCGATTCCGTAAGTAGTGCAGAACCCCTGGTTCCAGCTTTTGTAGAGCTGAATTGTAAGTGGTAGAGGTCAGCATAGAGTCCGTTTTGCTCTAGCAGTTCATCGTGTGTCCCTTCCTCGGCGATTGTCCCCTGGTTAAGAACTATAATCCGAGAGGCATCCCGTACCGTTGACAGTCTGTGGGCTATCACGAGGGTGGTCCTGTCTGTCATTAGCCGTTGGAGGGATTGCTGCACCAGCCGTTCGGACTCATTATCAAGTGCTGATGTAGCTTCATCCAGCAGCAGGAGCGGTGCATTTCGCAGGAATGCTCTGGCGATGGCCAGGCGTTGTCTTTGACCACCGGATAAGGAGGAGCCATGTTCACTAATCATTGTGTCATAGCCTTCCGGCAGGCGCATGATAAATTCATCTGCACCTGCCAACCGGGCGGCTTCTCGTATCTCCCCGTCAGTTGCCTCAGCTGCGCTGAATGCAATATTCTCCCGGATACTGCCCGAGAACAAGTAGGGGTTCTGCGGTACATAGGAGATCATCCGGCGGGCCTCTTCCAATTGACTGTGTACCGCATTACCGCACACGCTAATACTGCCGGCTTGCAGTTCGTACAGTCCGCAGCATAATCTTACCAGTGTTGTTTTACCCGAGCCGCTGGGTCCGACAACAGCGACGGTCTCGCCATGCTGCAGCTGGAGATTAATCTCTGATAAGCCGGTCTTCTCCTTGGACTGAGGCCCAGCGAAGCTATAGCAGAGCCCCTGTATACTTAATACGTTCTCCTCAGTAGTGGTAACTGATCCAGGGGAAGAGAAGCGGTCGCTGTATGCTTCACCTTCCAAAGAAGCATCAAGAATTTCAAATACACGATCAGCTGCACCGAGTGATTCCTGTACCCCGCCCCAGGTCTGCGACATTTCGACGAACGGCCATTGAACTCGTCCCATCAGGAGGATGAAGGCAAGCACTTCTCCTGCTGTGGTCTCTCCCCGCATCGCTGATCTTGCAATAAGTACAGCACAGCTGATCATTACAGCGTTGTTGATGAAAGCGGAAGAATGCCAGAGCAGGGCATTCAGCAAGGTTCTTTGCTTTTGAAGCTGGTTCAGCTTTCTGCGTTCAGTGGCATACCTGCTCAGCAGCATATTCTCCAGTGAAAATGAACGGACGACCTTCATCCCTTGGGTAGTCTCCTGCAGAATTCCCCGTAACAGAGCTTCCTGGGCATAGATCTGCGTGAACAGCTTGCGTAGTCTGCGGTCAAAGAAACGTCCTGACAGAAAGACCACGGGTCCCGTGCCAAGGGCAAGCAGTGCGAGCCATACATCCATACTGGCTAAATAGAGAAATGCTACCAAGCAGAGCAATAGATTATAACCCAGATCGTAAACCAGACTACTGATCATTCCCATGGCTGTTCCCGCATCCTTAGTATTACGCGAGGTCAGATCCCCGGAGTGCATAGCTTGCAGCTGGCTATAGGGCAGCCGGTGACTGGTGTCAAAGAGCTTTGCCCGGAAATCCCAGGACATACGGCTGTGAACGGTGAAGCGGAGGTAATGCTGCAGCATAAGACAGATGATAGTCACTAGACAAGCCAGAGAACAAATGACGGTTATCCTTGTCAAGGACTGCATATCGGTATTGTTAATAGTATCAATGAAAACCTGCTGAATCGTTGCAAACCCTACATCCAGAGCAAGCTTGGCTGTGAGCAATACTACAGCTGTCAGAAATCCGAGCCGGTATGGCTTGATATAAGGCAGCAGCCGCTTGAGCGCTTCCCGAAGCCGGATTCGCCCAGTTGAAGATAAATTAGCATTCATTTTGTAATCCTCCTCCGGCAATTGCCTCTGTCTGGACACCTGCCTGGGCCATAGCGTGGTACTTGCCCTGCATGGCCATCAGTTCTTCATGTGTCCCTTGTTCAGCAATCGCTCCTGCTTCCATGAAGTAAATATGGTCCGCATGCCTGATGGTTGACAGCCGGTGAGCAATCACCACCGTGGTCCGGTTCATCATCAGCACCTGCAAAGCCTGCTGAACAACCTCCTCATTTTGGCTGTCAAGGGCAGCAGTAGGCTCATCAAGCAGCAACAGCCCCGGTTCGCGGACGAAGGCCCGGGCAATGGATAGCCTCTGACGTTCACCTCCTGATAAAGTAAGCCCCCTTTCACCGATAATCGTCTCATATTGCAGGGGAGTTCCCATAATGAACTCGTGAATACCCGCATTATTGGCAGCGGATATAACTTCTTCACGGGATGCCCCGGGTCGTCCCCAGGCAATATTCTCGTATAGCGTACCGGAGAATAGATAAGGCTCCTGGGATACGTAGGCGATATGTCTGCGCCAGCTATGCGGTGGAATCGTATGTAAAGGCATGCCGCCATGATGAATGCTCCCTCCATCAGGCACATAAGCTGCAAGCATTAGCTGAAGAATGGTGCTTTTGCCGCTGCCGCTCGCACCTGCAAAGGCAGTTACCTTTCCGGGTTCAATCCGCAGATGGAGGCCGGCTAATACGTTGTGTTGTCCGTACCCGAAGGTGATATTACGGAATAAAAGGGGCAGCTGACCGGCTACAGGCTGATTATCTTCAGTCCATGCTTCAGAGTGCTGTTCTGCATCGTCTGTATTAGCCGGGCTCTCGCCTTCCAAGGGCAGATCCATAATCTCAAATAAGCGTTTACCTTGTGCCAGTGAAGCTTGTAATTCAGTCCATAGATTGGCAAGCTTGGATATCGGGTTAGAAATTTGCTCAAAACAGATAAGAAAAGCGGCAACGGCCCCTACATCAAGCCGGCCTCCGACTACCAGATAGCCACCATAAGATAGAACATAGAGCAATCCGCCGAGGGTAACAGCCAGAGGCATATTGTATCCTACGGCTTCAACCCGTGATACTGACAAATGAACAGTGTTAAACTGACGGACTCTATGGTTGAACTGCCCTAGCAGGCGGGAAGCAAGGGAGAAAGCACGCACGACCTCAGCGCCCTGTATCGAATCTTGAACGAATGCCTGTTGTTCACTCTCAATACTCTGGCGCTGCTCATTCATCCTGCGAAGCCTGGAGGTAAAGGGGAGCATGACCAGCGGGACTAGCGAACAGATAAGTATAGTACCCAGGGTTAGAACAAACTGCAGAGACAAAAGATAAGTCAGCAGAAATGCGATTTGCAATAGATTGCTGATCAGTTCGATGGTCTTCCTGTTAATTCCTTGCTGGGCGGCTGGTGCAGAATCGTTCATCCGGCTGATCAGATCGGCGGAATGATAACGGTCCAGCTCTTTCATCTGAATGTTCATTAATCTTGTCAGCAGGGAGACCTGGAGCCTGGAGGTGGATTTGATCTCCAGCAGTCCTGAGAGATAGGTATTCAGAAAGTGGACTCCAGCATCGATAACTATAATGACAACGGCCAAAGTCATCGCGGCTGCAAGACCGGAAGTGTCATGGTGTGTAGCTGCATTAATAATACGCCGTAGAATTTCAGCAATACCTACGCTTGTAAGTGAGGTGATGGCTGCAAAAAAACAAAGGATGATATACCAGCCAGTATAAGGTTTGCCGAGCTTCAGCAAACGGATAAAGATATTTTGGGCAGCGGCGGGCTGTTTCTCTAGTGGTAATGCTCCGGTATTAGTGGTCCGATCCAAGGGGAACCCCTCCAGTTAATAATTGGGTCTTAATCCAGCATGACTTTTGTTGTTAAGGCAAGCAGATTGCGCAAAGTATCGGTTCTGAGCACATAATACAGTCGGTGATCTACCCGTTCGATGTCCAAAAGATCCAGGAAAAACAGGAAGTTGGCATGATAATTCACAGCTGCAGGTGTAATGCCAAGCGCAGCCGCGATTTCCTTACCATAGTGCGGCCGCTGTTTGAGCAGAAGCAGGAGATCCAGACGCCGTTTATCCGAGAAGACCTTGAGGAACAGCTCGGTCTTCTCCCGGTCGGCAACGGGTCCGTATACGCGGTCATTGTGTACGCCGAAGATGACCCAGCCTATCTGCCCGGTTTCTGTATGGAAATTGTAGAAGCTGTTGTTCACCTGTGAAACAAAGCTGACATGGAAGGTGGCAGGAAAGTCAAAGATTGCAGGCTCATTCTTATGAAGTTCACGAATAAAAACCTCCGGGTTACTGTGGAACTGTGTCTCATAACGGAGTGAGGCCTGTTCAGAAATTGCTTGAATCCGGTCTTTCCAGTGAATGAAAACATCCTGATGGAATTGACGCAGGAGCTGTATATAACGCAGCTTGGTTTCTTGCGGACGTGCAAGGCATTCAAGCAGCGGACCATGGGCTTCTACCACCTCAGGCTGAGGTTGCGTGTCCGAAGCAAGTTCTAAGAGTTTATTGAGATCCTTTTTGACGACCTCCCAATCGTTGCCCTTCAATAATGCATCCAAATTATCGTGGTAGACGCCATAGACCATCTCTGAAACGATGTGCTCAGCAGGGCTTTTCTCCAGTCTGTTGATCCATTCTTCGGCAGTCTGCGCTTCTGGATAGGAACAGGCAGATTCATATAACGGGAAATCCAGTGCATTGTGAAAAAAGTTATGACGGAAAAAAAACATCAGCTCACGAGTGAAATGAGGTGACAATAGCTTGCGGGCATCTTCAAAATAGGTTCCGAGCAGCTCATCAATTTCGATTTTATATTCCGTTGCCAGATCTGCCAGCTGATCCTCACAGGCCAACATTCCCATGGAAACAATAAACTCAATAGACTCGTTGTACGCAAAACGGATATTCTTCAGTAGTGTCTCTTGCAAAGAATCGTTCATTTGTTCCTCCCTCTTATACTCTGTAATAAAAGCATTGAATATTAATTATTCATCATCAACATTCAGTTATTACTTAATGTTAAATTAAGCTAAAAACAGAAGTTTGTAAAGTAGGAATTATGTTCGGATGAGAATTGTATGGATGGTGAGCCTTTCAGTTTACGGGTGGAACGCCAAATAACTGCCTCACCGGAAGCCCTAAACAGGACTTTGATGAGCCAGTTCGACCGCTGAATTGCGGCTTTTGGAAGAATTTTAATGGAGGAGACCGGAAATGGTTATGCCAGAGTTACTGAATGTACACCCGGCGTGACAAGGACTATAGTACATTATTGCAGCTTGAACTACTTGAAATGGTCATCCCATTAGAGCAAAAGCAAGATCCCCATGATGATAAAAAATGATCCAATCCACATGAGTACGGCTCCGTTGAAGCGTCTGGAGCTAAGATAGGCCTCGCTCGGTTCAGCATCCCCCTTCATCCTCCAGCCTTCCTTTAATAAACTACGTACATAATGAGTCATACGTTGCGTAGGAATGCCGGCCTTTTCTATGAACAGTTCGTGATTTGAGGTAGAATTAAGGGCATATGCGGATTAACGAAATACCTGCTGAAGGAGAGTCCTTTGTGTTCAAAATTATGCTGATTGAAGACGATATTACGCTGTTCGGGGAGATCAGGGAGCGCCTGGCCCAGTGGTCGTATGAGGTGTACGGGGTTACGGAATTCGATAAGGTCCTGCAGGAATTCTCGGAGGTGAAGCCTGACCTGGTGGTGATTGATATCCAGCTGCCGCGCTTCGACGGATTCCACTGGTGCCGGATTATACGCAGCCACTCCAAGGTGCCGATTATTTTCCTCTCCTCCCGGGACCATCCGAGCGATATGGTGATGTCGATGCAGCTGGGGGCCGATGATTTCATTCAGAAGCCGTTCCACTTCGAGGTGCTGATTGCCAAGATTCAGGCGACCCTCCGCCGGGTCTATAATTACAGCATGGAGGGTACAGAGCTGAAGACCTGGCGCGGAGCGGCGATTGAATTTGTGAAGAATACGGTCACGGGGAGCGGGGGAGCGGCGCTGCTCACGAAGAATGAGATGCTGATTCTCAAAATCCTGCTGGAGCGCAAAAACACCATTGTAGCGCGTGAGGAGATCATCACCAGCCTATGGGACAACGAGCATTTTGTCAGCGATAATACACTGACTGTGAATGTGAACCGGCTGCGCAAGAAGCTGGAGCCGCTCGGCCTGGATACCTACATTGAGACCAAGGTCGGGCAAGGGTATATGGCGACAGAAGAGGCGGAACAATGATAAGGAAATACCTCACTGAGAAGCGGAGCTGGCTGCTCCTGCTGGCAGTCTTCCAGCTGATTATTCTATTCGTGGCCTATATTGACTCTGCCATTCCGCTGCTGCCGGTCCTGTACATTGTACTCCTCAATACGCTGCTCTGCCTGGCCTTCGTCTTTCTGCGCTATTCCCGGGAGACCCGGTTCTATAAGAGCCTTGCCTCCTGGGATCAGATCTATGAGCTGCAAGCGGTCCTGGAGCCGGGCAGTCCGATGGAGCGGCTGGTCCATGAGGCGGTAAGCGCCCAGACGGACCGCTACAAGCGTGAATCCTCCATGAATGTCCAGCTGCTGGAATCGGAGAAGGACGAGCTGCTGGCCTGGATCCATGAGGTCAAGACTCCGCTGACTGCTATGCAGCTCATGATAGAGCGCCTGCCGGATGAGACCCTGCAAAGACAGATGATGTACGAATGGCTGCGCATCCACCATCTGCTTGACCAGCAGCTGCATCAGAAGCGGATTCCCTTCATCCGCAATGATCTGTTCATTGAGAAGGTCAGTCTTGCTCCTATTCTTAATAAGGAGATCCGGGCACTGAAATCCTGGTGCATCTCCAAACGCATCGGGTTCGATGTGGAGCTTGAAGCTGAGACTGTGCTGACAGACGGCAAATGGCTGGCCTTCATGCTTCGGCAGCTCTTGACCAATGCTGTGAAATACAGCGAAGCGTCCGATATCGTCATCCGGAGCCGTGAAGAGGGCGGCCATGTTGTGCTTGTGATTGAAGACAGCGGCCAGGGGATTGATCCCAGGGATCTGCCGCGGATCTACGATAAAGGCTTCACCTCATCGCGCTTCCGCCAAGAGGGGGCAGCTACCGGCATGGGGCTGTACCTGACCCGGCAGGTTGCCGAGCCGCTGCTGATCAGACTTCACGCTGCTTCCGTGCTTGGGCAGGGGAGTGTATTTACGCTGACTTTTCCAAGGGAAAATGACTTTCAGCGCCTGACAGGCATGTGACAATAGTGTCACATGCCTGTTCCATTTGTTCGGCGAAGCGCAGGAAAATGATCATCCACCCGCTTATGATAGAAATATAGAAAAGGAGTGGGGAACAGATGCTTATCATGCAGGCTAACAAAATCTATAAAACCTATGGCAACAAATTCAATAAACAGGAAGTTCTGAGGGGCATTGATCTTCAGGTTGACAAGGGAGAGTTCGTCGGGATTATGGGCCCCTCAGGTTCAGGTAAAACGACGCTGCTGAACGTTCTCTCCTCGATTGACCAGGTAAGCAAAGGCACGATTGAAATTGAGGGCAAGGAGTTTACGGGGATGAAGGAGAAGCAGCTCGCCGAGTTCCGCAAGCATCATCTCGGGTTTATTTTCCAGGATTACAATCTGCTCGACACCTTGACGGTCAAGGAGAATATCATGCTGCCGCTGTCGATTACAGGCATCTCCAAGAAGGAGGCACATCAGAAATTCGATCAGGTAGCGGGCGAGCTGGGAATCTATGAGCTGAAGGACAAATATCCGGCGGAAATCTCCGGGGGGCAGAAGCAGCGTACGTCGGCGGCGCGGGCGTTCGTGCATGATCCGAGCATTATTTTTGCCGATGAGCCTACAGGAGCCCTGGATTCCAAATCTGCGTCCGATCTGCTGAACAAGCTGGCCGCCATGAACAGCAAGCGTGAAGCCACCATTGTCATGGTTACACATGATGCCGTTGCCGCAAGCTACTGCAGCCGCGTGGTGTTCATCCGGGACGGGCAAATCTACACCCAGCTGAACAAGGGGGAGGAATCGCGGCAATCCTTTTTGGGTGATATTATCAGCACGCAGGGCGTACTTGGCGGTGTCGCGCAATGAGTCTGAATTATATTATCCTGCGGAATCTTAAGAAGAATGTTAAGAACTATTATCTCTACGTCTTCGCCCTTATTTTCAGTGTGGCCCTGTACTTCTCCTTCGTGACTCTTCAGTTCGATCCTTCCATGGATGAGGTCAAGGGTTCCGTCAAAGGCGGGGCTGCCATCGGTGCGTCCTCCGTCCTGCTGGTTGCGATTGTAGCCATCTTCCTGCTCTATGCGAACACGATCTTCATCAAGCGCCGAAGTAAGGAGATCGGGCTGTTCCAGCTGATCGGGCTGACCAAGAGCCGAATCTTTGTGCTGCTGAGCGCAGAGAATCTGATTCTGTATTTCGGATCGATGTTCGCGGGAATTGGCGCAGGCTTCGTGATGTCACGGCTGATTCTAATGATTCTGTTCAAAATTCTGGAGGTCGACCAGTTGGCTGCCTTGCGCTTCTCTCCAGAGGCTTTGCAGCGGACGGTGATTGTTTTTGCCGCCGTGTACGTGCTTATTATGATCATGAATTACACCTTCATCCGGGCCCAGAGCATTCTGTCGCTGTTCAAGGCTACGGCCACTTCCCAGACACGTATTCAGCGTTTGTCGCTGTGGGAGGTTGTAATCGGCGTGCTTGGAATCGTCAGTATCTTAGGAGGGTATTATATCTCCGGTGAGCTGTTCAGCGGCACATTCATGGGCATGAACGGATTGATGTATGCGATGATTGCCATCCTCACACTGGTAATTATCGGAACATATCTGTTCTACAAAGGCTCGGTCAGCTTCCTCTTCAATCTGATCCGCCGCAGCAAAAAGGGCTACCTGTCCATTCGGGAGGTATTATCGCTCTCTTCCATTATGTTCCGGATGAAATCGAACGCCCTGCTGCTGACGGTCATCACCACGGTTTCTGCGCTGGCCATCGGCCTGCTCTCTCTAAGCTATATCTCATATTATTCAGTGGGGGCTTCTGCCAGAATGAGTTCACCGCATGATTACGGCTTCCTTCAGAAGGCGGATGAGGCCGGATTCCGGGGGGCACTCGACAAGTCCGGCATAGGTTATACCACGCTGGAGATTCCAACGGTTCAGGTAGAAGTCGATCTTAAGGATGTTTTGGATACTAGGAATACCCCGGGTAATGAAACCATTCTCTCAGCAACTGTGATTAGTGACAGCAGTCTGAAGAACATGGATTTGCAGCCGGGCGAGGTAGCGATTAAAGGGTATACGACTACAAAGCAAACTATGCTGAGGCTCAAGAAGAAGGGGGAGCTCTACTTCTCCACCAAGGATGGCGTGATGAGGCAGCAGCTCTCGGGTTTGTCCGAGGAGACTGTGCTGCCGTTCTATTTTGGCGGGGGAATCTTGGGGGTGTTCGTAGTGGATGATTCTGTCTTCCAGGAATTACTCCAGCATAAAGACCCGGATGAGCAGAAAAGAGTGAAGGGCGGAGGAATCTATTACGGTCTAAATCTTACGGAATCTTCGCAGGCCAAGCATGCGTATGAGATTTATAAGCAGCAAAAGCCAGAGCTGCAAAGCTTCTCGCAATACGAGTTTGAGTTCAACCAGCGGACCAATATGGGCCTGATTATGTTCATTGTCGGCTTCCTGGGCTTGACGTTCCTGATTACCTCCGGCTGTATTCTTTACTTCAAGCAGATGGATGAAGGCGAGGAGGAGCGGGAGGGATATACGATCCTGCGCAAGCTGGGCTTCACCCAAGGGGACCTTCTGCGAGGTATCCAGTTCAAGCAGCTGTTCAATTTTGGTATTCCGCTGATTGTCGGCCTGTGTCACAGTTATTTTGCGGTAAAATCCGGCTGGTTCCTGTTTGGAACCGAGATGCTGACCCCGATGTTCGTAGTTATGGGGCTATATACTGTGCTGTATTCGATCTTCGGCCTCCTGTCAGTCTTGTATTACAAGCGGGTGATCCGGGAATCACTGTAATTATATGCAATGATGAGGATAGCCTTGGGGCTGTCCTTTTCTTTTTGCGTGCATGTAATCATATTGTTGCAATCCATAAGGGCCCACCTCTTGCCTTACGCAAAACAGGCAGCGATAATGGTATAATAAGACTGAAACGGAGGCTGAACTGGATGGAGCTGCTTGATCCCCGAAATGACTTCTTGTTTAAAAGGATTTTTGGAAGTGAAGAGAACCGTGATGTGCTGCTGGCTTTTCTGAACAGAACTTTTGCCGAAGCGGGCAAGCCCCCGCTAGCTGATATTATTCTCCTGAATCCATACACCGACAAGGACTCTCCTCGGGACAAGCAGTCTATTCTCGACATTCGGGCCAAGACGACCGAGGGCGAAATTATTAATGTAGAAATGCAGTTGTTCAACAAATACGATACGGAGAAACGGACCCTCTATTATTGGAGCAAACAGTACTCGACTCAACTGCAGGAGAGCCAGCCGTATAACCAGTTAAAGCGGTGCGTGACGATCAACATTATAAACTTTGCCTTATTGCCGAATACTCTGTATCATAACGTATTTCACTTACGGGAGGATCGGACAGGAATTCCTCTGCTTGACGATATTGAGATTCACTTCCTGGAATTGCCGAAGCTGGATGAGCAGGCTGTCTCGCTGGAGCAAGGCGGACTGGTGAATTGGCTGTTATTCCTTAAGGGCGTAGACCAAACCAAATGGGAGGTGCTGACGATGAATGAACCTGTGCTGAAAAAAGCCATGAACACGCTGGAGTTTCTGAGTCAGAACGAGGAGGCCCGCAGACAATACGAAGCGCGTCAACGGTACTTACACGATGAGGCGTCGATGTATGAAGCGGCTAAGGTGGCCGAGGCCAAGGGCTGGGCTGAAGGTGAGGCTAAAGGTAAGGCAGAAGGTTTGGCTAAAGGTAAGGCAGAAGGTAAGGCAGAAGGTAAGGCAGAAGGTAAGGCCGATGCACAGAAGGAAACAGCTCAGAAGCTGCTTGCTCTAGGTATAGAGTTGTCTGTTATCGCCGAGGCAACTGGCCTTTCCGTTAAAGAGATTCAGAAGCTAAAGCCGCTACAGTAAAAGTAGCAGAGAGATCAGATTATAGACAGAAGAGGTGGGGGCGTGTCAGTTACAGTTGGTGAGATTAAGTCGATTAACCGTTATCCGGTAAAATCCTTTGCGGGGGAGGAATTGGAGTCCTGCAAGGTTGTATCTTACGGAGTGGAGGGGGACCGGTATTGTTCTTTCTATGATATGACAAAAAAAGACTGGTCCCAGTATATCACTGCCCGGAAGATTCCGAAGATGATGTCCTATAAGGCGGAATACACGGGGGAAGATATCCGGGTGACGGCTGCGGATGGACGGGTGTTCGGCTGGGATCAGGAGCTGCTGGCGGAAATTCAGAGCCTAACGAAGACTGAAATTACAATGTCGGAGCCTAAAGCTCCTCACCCGGAGGCACAGTACCCGCAGCTACTCTCAGTAGACGGAGCCAGTATTCTGCTGGTGACGGATAAGAGCCTGAAGAAGCTGGAGGCGATGTGGGGCAAGCCCATAGACCAGCGCCGCTTCCGGGGCAACTTCATGGTGGAAGTAAGTGAGGACTCGCTCGGGGAGGAAGAGTGGCTCGGCCGCCGTCTGGCGATAGGCAGTACAGTGCTTCAAGTGGATAGCTATTGTGAGCGCTGTGTGATGATTACGACTGACCCGGATACGCTGGAGCGCGACAGCTCACTGCTGAAGCAGGTCTATAAAGAGCTGAAGCAGCAGTTCGGCGTCTATGCTTCCGTCATCACTCCGGGAGAGGTCCGGCTCGGTGATCAGGTTGTGATGCTGGATAACTAAGCTGGACAGAAGTCCTTCGCTCCAGCCAAGGTGTGATTGGAAGCTCCATAATATCTTTAGCGACTATAATGTTGTAAGTTTTACAACTTTGATATCTTAGCAGCGGCAACGCTGGGAGAATTGTTGCACAGACTGCAGGAATTGTCCGGAATAGCTGCCTTATGCGAAGGAATTGCTGCATTTTATGCAATATTCTTGGGTTAGCGGGCGTTCGATCCGGGGAATGTTGCAATTAGTGCAGGATTGTAGGATATGTAATTACGGACAGTTAAATGAGGTGATCGATATGCTGGAGTTATCCATGGAGCATGCGGATGAGCTGGTGAAGGTGACACACGCGCTCTCTACGGAGCTTAGACTCAGAATGCTGGCGCTGCTTAACAGCCGGAGAATGAATGTGGCGGAGCTGGCGGAGGCGCTGGAGATTCCGGTATCCACGGCTGCCTCCAATGTGAAGGTGCTGGAGCAGGCTGGGCTGATTGAGACTGAACTGCTGCCCGCGTCCCGCGGGGCGATGAAGGTATGCAGCCGGATTTATGATGATATCAAAATCACGATCAATGCCCCGCAGCGCCGCCTGCAAGCCGATCAAGGCGAATATTGCTATGAGATATCCATGCCGATCGGCAATTTCACCGCCTGCGAGGTAGCGCCAACCTGCGGGATGGTCAGTGAGAACGGTCCGATTATTACCGAGGATTCACCGGCGGGATTTTTTCATCCGGA
The DNA here is from genome assembly GCF_038002265.1 of Paenibacillus sp. FSL R7-0179. Taxonomy (NCBI): domain Bacteria; kingdom Bacillati; phylum Bacillota; class Bacilli; order Caryophanales; family Paenibacillaceae; genus Paenibacillus; species Paenibacillus sp. FSL R7-0179. Next base: position 3,595,251 of record NZ_JBBOCC010000002.1, on the reverse strand, counting down.
CAGGGTACAAGCCCAGTTGCTCTGGCTGCGCAAGGGATATCTCGAATACCGCTATCCGCTGGAGATCCCGCAAGGAGCGGTGCTTCGCCGGATTCAGTTCTCCATGGAGATCTGCTCGGAGGCACCGAATTACGAGAATGAGTGGCCTTCGGATATTACGCTGTGGATTAACCAGGTGGAGGTGGGAACCTGGACCTCGCCCGGAGACTTTGGCGGCAGACGGGGGAAGCTGAATCCCGCATGGTGGATCGATACGGGAACCCAGTTCGGCGCACTCAAAACCTGGAGCGTAGACAACACCCGCAGCACTATTGACCATCAGGAGCTATCCGCTGTTAATCTGGAGCAACTGCAGCTCACCGGCCAGAACCATGTGGATCTGCGGCTGGGTGTGAAGGAGAATGCGGTCTTCAAGGGCGGCATGAACCTGTTCGGCAAAAAGTTCGGCGATTATGAGCAGGATCTGGTGATGAAGATTTTTTATAGTGTAGAGCCTTAGTCTAGAAGAAGGTGAATCTAAGATTGTATTTGTATTTGCGGAGAAGAACCTGCTGCTTATGGCGAAGGTTCTTTTTTTGCGTCAGCATTGACATTTCAACAGGTTCTGCAATAATTGATACATATTTATTGTATTAAAACAAAATTATTGTTTATAAGGAGTGTGCATTGTTCCATGACAACCCGGCATTATATCAAGGATTATCCGCGGCCGCAGTTCGTCCGTAACGGCTGGCAGAGTCTGAACGGGGAGTGGGATTTCCGCTATGACGATGACAACACAGGGGAGCGGGAGAGATGGCATGAGGAGCTGCACGGCGATCTGAAGATTCAGGTTCCGTTCACGTATGAGACGGAGGCGAGCGGTATCGGTGAGACCGCATTCCATCCGTATGTATGGTATGAGCGGGAGGTACACCAACCTGACAGCTTGGGCAACAAGCGGGTGCTGCTGAATTTCCAGGCGGTAGATTACATCGCGAAGGTGTGGGTGAACGGCAGCTATGCCGGGGGTCATCAAGGCGGGTATGCGGCTTTTACACTGGATATTACCGATTATCTCAACACGGGAGCCGGAGCAGTGAACCGTCTGACGGTCAAGGTGGAGGACAGCCAGAGCTGTACACAGCCACGGGGCAAGCAGCGCTGGGTGGATGAGAATTTCGAGTGCTTCTATGTGCAGACCACGGGAATCTGGCAGAGTGTGTGGCTGGAGTATGTATCCCCTTCGTACCTTAAGTCTGTCAAAATCACCCCGGATCTCGATAACCGCTCGGTCCAATTCGAATACAACACCCATGGGGCAAGCCCTGATCTCCGGCTGGAGACCCGGATCAGCACCGGAGAGAAAACCTTCAAGCAGGTCTCGCTTCAGGCAGACCGGGCCTCGCTTCAACTGGATGTAGAGCTGACACATGAAGCGAATGGCCCCTGGAAGCTCCAGTCCTGGTCGCCCGCGGCGCCGGTACTGTATGAGGTGGAGTTCGTTCTGTACCAGGCGGAGCAGGTGATTGACCGGGTATTCTCCTATTTCGGACTCCGCAAAATCTCCATTGAACAAGGCAAGGTGCTGCTCAACAATACGCCAGTGTATCAGAAGCTGATTCTGGACCAGGGCTATTGGCCGGACAGCCATCTGACCCCGCCTTCGGAGGAGGCGTTGATTGCTGATATCGACGCGATTCTGGCGATGGGCTACAACGGGGTCCGCAAGCATATGAAGATTGAGGATGCGCGCTTCCTGTACTGGTGTGATGTGAAGGGATTGCTGGTCTGGTCGGAGATGGCAGCCACCTATGAGTTTGGCGATGAGGCGGTGGAGCAGTTCACGAAGGAGTGGACAGAGATTGTCCGGCAGCAGTATAATCATCCCTCGGTAATTACCTGGGTGCCTTTTAACGAATCATGGGGCATTCCGCAGGTCTACACGAACAAGCGGCAGCAGCAATTCACAGAGGGCATCTATCATCTGACCAAGGCGATGGACCCGGATCGTCCGGTGATTGTCAATGACGGCTGGGAGCATACGATCAGCGATATTATTACCTTGCATGATTACGAGGAGAGCGGTGCGGCTCTAATGGAGCGGTATGCGGACTCCGGCAGTGTGCTTGGCGGCAGTTCCTCGTTCAACAATTGGAAATACGCGATGGCAGAGGGGTATGAGTACCGGGGGCAGCCGGTCATAGTCAGTGAATTCGGGGGCATTGCCTTCGACACCGGCGAAGGGTGGGGCTATGGAGAGCAGGTGGGCAGCACAGAGGCGTTCATCGAGCGGTTCCGCAGCATCACGCAGGCGATCAAGGATACCCCGTACATCTGCGGTTATTGCTATACCCAAGTTACGGATGTGCAGCAGGAAGTGAACGGACTATTGACGGCGGACCGGACACCGAAGCTTCCACTGGAAGAGATTCGTAAGATCAACCGGTAGGCGAGCGGATAATCGTAAAATTGGAGCCTAAATAGCGGTGAATTATCGGTTCAACGACAACGGGCAGTTCGTGCAGCTCACGAATGGCGATATTTTGCTGGCGATGCGTTCTGTCCGCTGGCAGGAATCGTACAAGCTCAGAGTGTATAAAAGCACGAACGGTGGAGGCAACTGGAGCTTCCTCAGCACCATCGACGAGAACAACGGCGCTCCCGGCAGTTTGTCGGTTCAAGCACAGCAGTGTTCGCTGTAGAGTTAGAGATGAGAAAGCCCTTACATCACCATATGGCGGCCTTCCTTGCACAAACTTTACGGAGAAGAGGGTTGTACAGATGAAGATAAAACAAGGCTTATCAAGTGTAGTAACGGCCGGGCTGGCGCTGGCTCTGGTGCTGCAGGGATGCTCGCGGGGAAGGAGAGTTAGTGGATCAGATTATCAAGGGCTTCAACGACTCGCAGCAAGAGGTGACCGTTAAGCCGCTCCGGCTGGAATCCAATGAGTATTACGCGAAGCTCGGTACAGCGCTGTCGTCCTCCAAAGGACCGGATGTTGCGGTCGCCCACGTGGAGCGGATCTCGCCGTTCGTGAAAGCCCAGCAGATTATGCCGGTGGATGAACTCGCCTCCAAGGTAGGATTCGACCTGAAGCAGATTTCGGATTCCAATATCAAAAGCGTATCCTATGACGGCAAGCCTTAAGCGGTTCCGCTGGATACCCACTTCCATATGCTGTATTACAACAAGGAGATCCTGGCGAAGGCTGGCGTATTGTCTCCCGCCGGAACGCCGCAGCTGGAGGAGAGCCTGAATCAGATCCTGGCGAACTAAGTAATTAGCTCCGGGACTGGACAGAACCCGGGGTTCGCGGCGCACAGAGCTGTGGTGAAGTCCGGCCGGGTCTTCCTAAGCACAGCGAAATAACTGCGGATAACATGGTTCAGCTCAGGGCTGCCATTCTGAAAGGATAGGGATTTAAGAGTCTGGACATGGGTGTAATAGTATTTGGTCTTCTGCTTAGGCAGCTTGTAGACGGTTGGCGGAACATACGTAGTGACGTCAAAAAGATTGGCATAGCGGTAGCTGCTGCGTACATACCGGCCGAAGGCCTTGGCAAAATCCGGGTCCCCGGCACGCGGAGACCCGTAGGTATAGAGCCTCGGGGCGGTGAAGGCAGAATTGGCGGCAATATCCAGCGCACATAGAGTGGCCAGTGCGCCGCCAAGGCTATGGCCTGTTACATACAGCGTCTTCTCCGGTGACAGTGTGCCAAGCACAGAGAGAATGGCATCCCGGGCGGATGCATAGATATCGGTGAACCCCCGATGGGTCAGGCAGGGCTCTTGAATGTATTTGAATTTTTTTTGCGCGGCATTCATGTTCGAGAGCCAGTCATTGGTGGAGATGCTTCCGCGCCAGGCAATAATGATCTCCTGCTGAGATTCCAGAATGAAGCCGAACAGCTCCCAGACATTCCCCATCGATTTCGCCTGGAAGCTGTGCACGGCTGAGAAACCCTCCGGCACCACGAATGCCCCTTCTGCATTGTCGAATTGAGTGTAGGTCTGCCCACAGACCGCCGCCAGAAAAATCGCCCATTCCGCCTCACCTGTCACGGTACTCATTTTCGCATCCCGCCTTTCTTGTGAAACGATACCGTCCTTAAAAAGGACGGCATAGCTGTTTCTACTTAATATCTGTGTATGATGGGAATGCGGGATTGGTGCCTAGCGGGCAACCAGACCCGGCATAAGAGATGTCAGCCACTCACAATCGCTTTGAAATCCGCCTGTGTCAGCTGCCGGGAGACCTCCCACAGCCTGGCTGAGGCAGTCCGGTCCAGCGCTTGCGGAGCCATCTTGCCGGCTTCGGCAAGCCTCTGGTTTCTGAGAGTCTGCCGGGACCGTAATAGACTCCGGCCTTGGCATCCGGTGATGTGGCGGCAAACAGTGCAGGGAGTGCGCCTTGGGCAGCCGGCTGGAATAAGATGGGCCCAAGCAGCCTGCGGAGAATGCCGGGAGCACTGTTTCGTCCCGCCCCATTCAGCAGCAGGTCCGTACGTGATATGCCCGGATGAACCGGTAGGCTCAGCAGGTTCCATCCGGCCAGATCACTGCGGCGCTGCAGCTCCAGAGCGAACATAATCATTGCTATTTTGGATTGGGCGTAGGACTGTCCCGCATGATAACGGCGTTCAAATTGCAGGTCGTCAAAATGAATGGAGCCATTCCGGTGGGCGATACTGCTTAGACTGACCACCCGGGGCTCCTTTGCTTTGCGCAGCAAGGGCATCAGGTACGCAGTGAGTGCGAAGTGTCCAAGGTAATTCGTACCGAATTGCAGCTCGAACCCGTCTGCGGTGACCTGGCGTACAGGTGGAGTCATGACTCCCGCATTGTTAATCAGAAGATCAAGACTGTGCCGCTGAGTATGCATTCTTGTGCCGAATGCCTGCACTGAAGCCAGACTGGCAAGATCCAGCAACCTGCATATGTGGGATGGAATTCTCCCGCAACTTGAGCAGGACTACAGCATCCTTGCACCGGATCTCCGGGGGCATGGCCGGTCGGACAAGCCGGAGACTGGCTATCACATTGACGAGATGGCAGAGGTTATGTATCAGTTACTAAGGCATTTGCAGGTGGACAAGTGCTACGTAGCAGGAAGCTCGATGGGGGCACAGGTAGCGGTCAGTCTGGCAGCAGCCCATCCGGAGCTTGTAGCGTCCCTGGTGTGTGAAGGTGCGCTGAATAACGAATTTGGAGAATGCGGTATTTTTCACGGCACGGCAGAAGAGGTGGAGCAGAGGAAAGTGCAGCTCCGGGCAGACCTGGAGGAATGGGAGGAACCGTTCTATGACAGCATTGAATCGCATGTCTTTTGAACACTATTATCAGACAATACAATGCCCGGTCTTGTTCCTGCCCAGCGAAGCGGAATGGAACGATGAACGGGTCCGCAACAGTCTGAATGCCTTCGCAGAGCTGCTGGACAGCTATGAAATTGCGCTGATCCCGGATTCGCTACATGCGTATGTCTGGATGCAGCTTCCGCTTCAGGCAGGTCAGGCTGTGCGGAATTTCATCGGCAAGCAGCGCTAACCCTCAGCTAGACACAAAATAAGCCCGGTTAAGGGAGATCCCCGAACCGGGCTTCTTGCCGTTACTCGCTCATAGGCTCATCTTCCACCGGGCGGTCCCGAAGCTGCGTCACATAGCTGTCGGACATGCGGAGCAGCTCCAGCGCCCGGGTGAATTCATCCTCCGTCGATTGAGTCAGATCCGTTCCGTCACCGGACAGGGTGTAATGCTGGCCGTCCTCGAACCCGCTGCCGGACAGAAACAGCTCTTCATTATTAACGAAGGAACCCGTAGGCAGATAATAGCGCTGCGGCAGCAGGTTGTATGTTGTCTGATTAAGCAAATCCTGTCCGAAGTGGATATGATAGTCCAGCGGGACACCGAGCAGATTAGAGACAGTAGGAAGAATGTCCACCTGGCCGCCTAATTGCTCCTTCAGTGCCGGTGTCGTAACACCGGTGGCGGAGATAATGAGCGGGACATTAATGAGATCACGCTCATTATAATCATGCTCCAGGATTTCCTGCAGCAGGACTTTATCCCCATCCTTCAGTGAGAAGATCGGGAGTCCCCGGTGATCGCCGTAGAGGACCACCACGCTGTTATCCCACACACCACTGCTCTTAAGCTCCTCTATGAACTGGCCCAGCGCATAATCCGCATAGTTCTCAGCCCGGATATAGTCGCCGACCAGCGTTCCCTCGTAACGCTCCGGCAGGGTCATCTTGTATTTGCTCTCTGGAATCGAGAACGGATTATGTGACGACATTGAGATGACATGAGCATAGAAGGGCTGTTCACGCTGATCCATCCGCGCAAGCTCTGCTGAGGTCTTCCTGTACAGGACTTCATCTGAGGAGCCGTAGAAGACTGCATCCTCTTCGCCGAAATAGGTTTTGTCGTAATATTGATTGAAGCCCAGTGCCTTATACAGCTCCCCGCGGTTCCAGAACTCCACATTGTTGGTATGAAAAGTTGCAGTGTCGTAGCCCTGTGCCTCCAGCAGCTTCGGCAGACTCGGCAGCTCCTTCGGAGCATACTTATCTGTGGCCGGACCATCCGGCGGCACATAAAAGGAAGTGTTGACGATGAATTCGGCATCGGAAGTATTGCCCTGGCCTACCTGCTGAAAGAAGCGCGGGAAGTAGTAGCTCTCACCGGCAAGCTTATTCAGATTCGGCGTGATTTCGGTTCCGTCCACCGACAGATTGATCAGGAAGTTCTGGAGCGATTCCATTTGCAGGATGATCAGGTTCTTTCCCTTGGCGGCCCCGAACATCACCGGCTGGGCGACAGGCTGGATACCCTTCGTCACGTCAATGCCGGCCTGGGAGATCTGCGCAGGGTCCATAGGCTCCTCGGCAGGTTCACGCAGCAGGGCGTAGGCTTCATAATTGAGAATGCCCATTTGCTCTGCCTTGACGTTCTCATTCATACTGGCTTTGTTGGGAAAGATATTCATCATGCACAGCATAAGCGAGATGCAGAACAGGATAGCTACCGCCTTGCGGTTGCTGGGACGGGACATGGAATGCTTCCAGGCCAGCGCTTTTTTGCGTCTGAGCATAATCAGGCTGATGATAATGATATCGACGAAGATAAGCATATATTGCGGATGCACGACGGCGAATATACTTTTTTTGACGGCGCCTACCTGCTTGACCTGACCGAAGACTTGGGACGTAGCAATCATTCCAAAATGATTATGATAGACGATGAGAGAGAAGAACAGGACGGTAATGAGCAGATTGACGATCAGATAGATGGCGACCTTATGCCTCGTGGCGAACCATTCAATGAGGCAGAACAGCAGCAGCACGAACGGGATTTCCTTCAGCCAGGTGGTCCAGGTCGGACCGTCCTCGAACAGGTAATACCAGGCGAAATAACTCTTCACGAGCATGATCAGCGAGAAGAACAGAATCGACCTTTTTCGAAGAGAACGTGATTCCTTATAAGGCATTGCGTATGCGCATCCTTTTCTATATAATCCATTAATTCTATTACAGGGCCGAGTTCAAAATCAACCGGATTTAAGGGCAGTTTGGTGAAAAATAAAGGTGAAAATTCGCCGCATATACGTTATTCTCTAAGAAGCATCCGGGAAGTTGAACCGTTGATAAACCAAGCAGGAGGACAATGATGACAAAAGAATTCTCACGCCAATATACAGACAGTGTGAAGCAGGAGCTATTGAACAGACTCGGCCTGAAGCAGGTGTATTTCAAGGGACAGCAGGGCGAGGACCTGTTATATGAAGCAACGGGCTTTGACCGCGGTACCTCGCATAAGTTCTGTGTCAGAACGCGGAAGGGCACCGTTGACGAATGGGTAGGCGGAAAGTGGATGAAGGTCCGCAGCTTCTCGATTGCCAGCAAACTGGAGGGAATAGAATGAGCTACAATTCGCATTTGCAGTTACAGGTACAGCCTTTGACAGAGATCAAGCACTTGAAGATTCATGGCAGAACGACCGGAGCGCTTAACCCTCTGACGTTATTCTGGACGGGCAGTGCGATAGAAGTGAACCTCCAGGCCTCCGAGCTGTGGCTTGAAGTGGAGTCCGGTTACGATCATCACGAGTCCTGGATCAGTGTGCTGATCAACTCCGTTCCCGTCAGCAGACAGATGGTGAATGCCGGAAGGCACTGGGTCTGCATATTCAGAGGAATGAGCCCTGAGCGGGTGAAGAATATCCGGATTGTAAAAGAGGTTCAGGCGATGAGCGGCGATCCCGGCGCCTATCTCCAGTTCCATGCGGTCCGCACTGACGGCAGCTTCCTGCCTGTTGAAGCGAAGCCGTTCCGGCTGGAGTTCATCGGTGACAGTATCACATCAGGTGAGGGTGTCATTGGCGCCAAAAGTGAAGAGGACTGGATTCCTGCCTGGTTCAGCGGCGTTCATAATTATACAGCGATAACTGCCGGGGCCGTGCAGGCCGAATTCCGGGTGATCTCGCAGAGCGGATGGGGAGTGCTCTCCAGCTGGGATAATAATCCTAGGGGCAATATCCCTGACATCTACGAGCAGGTCTGCGGTCTGCTGACCGGTTCCCGTAATGAAGCGCTTGGGGCGCATCAGGTGAATGATTTTGCCGCTTGGCAGCCGGATGTGGTTGTAATCAACCTGGGTACCAATGATGACGGCGCGTTCAACTCCCCGGAATGGCTGGATGAGGACACCGGGCGCATCTATAAGCAGCGGCTGAATGAAGACGGAAGCTATCATGAGGAGGATCTGGCCGCCTTCGAGGCCGCGGTTACGAGGTTCCTGGCGAAGCTGAGAAGCTATAACCCCGGGGCGCATCTTCTCTGGGTGTATGGCATGCTGGGCCTCTCCCTGATGTCGGCGATCTACCGTGCAGTGGATGAATACATGAAGTCTACGGGCGACAAGAACGTGTCGGTGTTCCAGCTGCCGAATGTGACGAATGAAACGATGGGAGCACGGACCCATCCGGGCCTGCCGGCGCACGAGCAGACTGCCAGGGAGCTAAGCTGCTATATCCGGGGACTTTTGTCAGGGTCATGAGTTAGGAGGCAATCCATTGAATGCTTATATGTTATTAGCGTTAGCCATTGTGAGCGAGGTCTTCGGCAGCTCCATGCTGAAGGCATCGAACGGGTTCAAAAAGCTGCTTCCCTCCATAGCGGTGGCCGCCGGCATGGGGCTGGCGTTCTTCAATCTGTCGCTGGCGCTGAAGGAGATCCCTCTAGGGACAGCTTATGCCATCTGGTCCGGCGTAGGAACGGCGTTAACCGCACTGGTTGGTGTACTGGTCTATAAGGAACGTCTGAATGTGCGAAAAATAGCAGGCTTAATCCTCATCATCGGCGGTGTGATTCTGCTGAAGCTGTCAACGGGGGTGTAGAGATGAGAGGTTACTTCGCGCTAAGCATCGCTATTATGTCGGAAATCTTCGGTACGACTATGCTTAAGCTCTCCAATGGTTTCAGCAGTGTGCTGCCGTCGATCGGAGTGGTGCTTGGAATGGGCCTGGCTTTTTACTGCTTATCGATCAGCCTTCGCACCATACCTCTAAGCCTGGCTTATGCCATCTGGTCTGGAGTGGGGACGGCGTTGACGGCATTGATCGGCATCCTGATCTGGAATGATCCGTTCAATCTGCTCACCGGCATCAGTCTGCTGATTATCATCGGAGGGCTGGTGCTGCTGAATTCACCGGATAAGGCCGTCCGGGAGAGCACCCCTGAAATGAGCAGGAAGGAGTCATCCGAATGAGGAAAAGGTACCTGATAGCTGCCGCATGGCTCACCCTGCTGTTACTGGCGGCATGCAGTAATGGGGCAGACAGCGGATCAGGCGGGAACATTGCCAGTACCAGCCTCAGTGCGGGCCCGGCTGAGGATACTGCTCTCCATGCACCATCTGCCAGATCAGGCGGTCAGCCGCAGCGCAGCAGCCAGCCCTACCAGGGCAAGGTCTATAAGGTTGTAGTAGATCCGGGGCACGGCGGCGAAGATCCCGGGGCAGTCTCTGTAAGCGGACGCCTGGAGAAGGAGTTTAATCTGAACCTGTCAGAGCAAATCGCTGCCAGGGTGGAGCAGGACCCGCAGCTTGAGATCCTGCTTACCCGGACCGGGGATGCTTTTATTTCCTCACAAGAGCTATTCCGGCCCCAGTTCGCCAATAACCTGCCCGCAGACTTGTTCATCTCCATTCATGGTAATACCTATGAGGATGCATCGGCCTCGGGTACAGAAACCTTTTATTATCATGAAGAATCCTTGGCTTGGGCCGAGACGATACATAAGCATGTCATTCAAGCTACCGGCCTTAAAGACCGCGGCGTGAAGAAGGGGAATTTCTTCGTTCTGCGCGATACGGTAATGCCGTCGGTGCTGCTGGAGCTGGGGTATCTAACCAATCCCGGCGACGAGGCGAAGATGTGGACCTCCGTGTTCCAGGAGAGCGTGGCCTCCGCTGTTATAGATGGGATTAGGGAGTATTTGGGGCTGGAGTGAGATGATCAGCGCCGCACATACAGTCCCTTGCGGTCCAACTGCAGCTCACTTGCGATCAGAAGCAGGATCAGTTCCTCGATTGCAGATAGAGTGGCTACTGAGCATACAGCTATTGTCCAGATCGCCTGATTCACATGGGGAAGCAGCAATGGTGTAAGGAATAGCAGCAATCCGGCCAGCTTGTTCCCGTAGGTATGAATGCTGCCGTAGGTGCTGAATTTACACAACGCGGTCAGGATGGAGGTTCCCCGGATGACGGCTATCAGCACGATCCACAGGATGAGGCCGGGGGGCAGACCAAGGAACGGATATAAGGTATAGAGTGCAGTGCCAGCCAGCGTCATATCGGCCACGGAATCGAGCTTGGCACCGAAGCTGCTAACCGTACCGGTCATTCGGGCAATCGGGCCATCCAGCAGATCGGTAATTCCGCACAGGAGGTAGACTACAGTGAAGCCTGTGCCCAGCGGCGCCAGGTACAGCAGCAGAAGAGCCAGCCCGATCCGGCTGAGCGTGATGCAGTTGGGGAGAAGCTTCATGGCAACCTCCTTTTTTAGCCGCGTAATGGGGACTTCCTGTCTCGCTTATTCGTATACATTCTATGTTTCATTATGCCTCTAAATTTGCGGATTGTCTTGAATAAGAAAGTACCCGTTAATATGGTGCAGGAACTGTCGGATGCTGCCCCGGCGCAGCTGTTAATCTGATGGGGAGGAAAGGGAGGTACACGATGAACCTGCTGGAAGATATGAATGCTGCACTTTTCTACATTGAAGAGCACCTGGACGACGAGATCGATGTAAAAGTGGCTGCAGGCTACGCGTTATGCTCGGAGTATCATTTTACACGGATGTTCTCCTTCCTGGCCGGTATTCCGCTCTCCGAATATATCCGCCGCAGACGTCTTACGTTGGCTGCCTTCAAGCTGCAGGGGAGCCAGCACCGCATTATTGATGTTGCTCTGGAGTATGGGTACACTTCACCGGATGCATTCACCAAAGCCTTTCAGCAGCTTCACGGCGTAACGCCTTCAGAAGCAAGAACGGCAGGGACACCCCTGAAGGCCTTTCCTCGAATGACCTTTCAATTAACCATTAGAGGAGGCAGTGAAATGAATTACCGTATTGAGGAGAAAGAGGCCTTCCGGATCGTTGGACTCAAGAAAAGGGTAGCCATCCAGTTCAGCGGGGTGAACCCGGAGATCGCTGCCATGTGGCAGAGTCTGAGCATGGAGATGATCCATGAGCTGAAGGGGCTATCGAATATCATTCCGGCGGGGATGATCAGCGCATCGGTGAATTTCTCGAAAGGACGGATGGATGAACGCGGGGAGCTGGATCATTATATTGGTGTTGCCACCACTCTGGAAGCTCCGCCATCCTACGCCAAGCTTGAGGTTCCTGTGTCTACGTGGGCTGTATTCGAAGCAGTGGGGCCGTTTCCGGACACACTTCAGAATATCTGGGGCCGGATCTATTCCGAATGGTTCCCCTCTTCCAATTTTGAGCAGGTCGAGGGGCCGGAGCTTCTATGGAATGAAAGCAAGGATACCGACTCATTAGCTTTTAAAAGTGAAATATGGATTCCGGTGCGGGAAGTTAAGCGACCTTAATGGTGCAAGTATCCAGCGGGACCGGGCGCCGCTTAGGCAGAGGTGAAGAGATGGCGTTAGACATGATATACTGGGCTGGCGGACACAGGTGACTGTGGCCCCGGCCTTTTTGCTGGGTGGAAGGCAGATATACATAACAGGTAATTAGCTGAGAGGAAGGATTAGGCTATATTGAACCGGATATCATCACGCACCGGGATTACCGGAATCAAGGGTTGGCGTTACTATAGTACATAATGAACGAGGAGGAAGACAATTCATGGGAGGAACGAATGTATGGGATGCGGAGTGGGAGGTTAACGAAGAGCAGGCGCGGACGCTGATCGGCAGGCAATTCCCAGAGCTGTCATCGAAGCAAGTGAAGCGACTAGGCTGGGGCTGGGACAATACGGTTTTTCTCATCGGTGACGAGTACGTGTTCCGGTTTCCAAGAAGGACGTTTGCAGTTGGCGCGATTCGTATGGAAGGGAAGCTGCTGCCGAAGCTGGCGGCCTATTTGACCATCCCCTATCCGAAACCGTTGTTTTATGGCGAAGCAAGTGACGAATATCCGGCACCCTTTCTTGGCTATGCCCACGTGCCAGGAGATTTCCCAATCGGTTTGACGGAAGAACACAGGGCTTTATCGGCAGAGACGCTGGCGGAATTTTTGCGGAGATTGCATGAGTTTCCGGTCGATACGGCGCTGAAGTACGGAGTTCAGCAAGATCATCGGAGCTTGACGGACATCGCATCGCGCAAAGTGAAAATGGAGGGCTTTCTATCGAAGTTGGTTGAACATTTATCGCCGGCGGAGTCAGGTAGGATCGAGGCGTATATCAGCAGGCTGCAACAGGACCGTGTGGAGGAGGTAAATGTACTGCTGCATGGCGATCTTCATTTCAAAAATATGCTTGTGAATGAGAACGGGATCGTCTCCGGCATCATTGATTGGGGTGATCTGAGCGTAGGCCATCCGGCTTGCGATTTGAGCGTTGCTTATAGCTTTTTACCACCGTACGCCCGCGGCGTGTTTTTCGAAACGTACGGAGGAGCGGACGAGGACACGAAGCTGCTGGCGCGGCTGATGGCGGTATACATCCCCATGCTGATCTTCATGCAAGCGGTTGATGATGGGAACGAAGCGATTGCGGCAGAGGCGAAATCCAATATCATGCGGGCACTGTCGGATTAGGGTGGAGGTGACTAACCTGAAGCACATATTTTACTTGCTGCTGGCTGTACTGGTCATTGCTGGCTGTAGCACGAATAAGGATGCACAACCCGCTCCGGAGCAGCCGGAGGTATTGGGAGAGATGCCTGAAGAGATGCCTGCTGATTTCGATTTTCTCGTCCGGTACGGGTATGGGGAGGTCAACAAGAATGAGATCAACACGTATCAGGATACTGTGGTAAAAGATCTGATCATGAACGGAACGGCCACAGCGGATATTATGCTGACCGAAGATGAAATGCGCAGCATCTATGAGCGGATGAGAGCCATTCACATCATGGGGAAGCTGGAGCTTGTGCCTCTCAAGCAGGGCTGTGCGGTGGTCCCTTATCAGGAGGACAGCTGGAGGATCACCGTCAACGGATTCACACGGAACTGGTCCTGGTCCGGCGAGAATTGTGAGCTTACGGCAGATGCAGAGCAACTGCTGGAGCTGCGGACCTTCATCGCAGACATCGTAGCCGGTAAAGAAGAGTACCAGGCATTGCCCGAAGCTGAAGGCGGCTATGACTAAGGAGAACTGTATATAGAGGTACGCCTGCAAGCGTACTCCGCAAGTCCGATCCCAAGGGATCGGATTTTTGGTTTAATGGGATAGGGAAACAGTAACCGGGCAGAGTAGAAGGAGGTTTAAATTCAGTTTACATATGCCGGTTACTATCCTTATAGATTCAGCAATCAAGGAGGAATAAAACATGAAGCAGACACAAGCAGCAGGGCAGGGCGGCAGCTACGCCATTGAAGCGCAGGGATTGGTCAAAATCTACGGGAGCAACCGGGCCGTGGATGGTGTGGATCTCAAGGTAGGCACAGGAATGATCTATGGGGTGCTGGGTCCCAATGGTGCCGGGAAGACAACCGTAATTCGCATGCTGGCTACCCTCCTCCGGCCTGACGCAGGCTCGGCGCGTATCTTCGGACATGATGTGGCAAAAGAACCGCAGATCGTGCGTCAGTTAATTGGAGTGACGGGTCAATATGCATCGGTGGATGAATCGCTTAGCGCGACGGAGAACCTGGTGATCTTCTCCAGGCTGCATGGCCTGGGCCGTGCGGAGTCACGCAGCAAGGCTTCTGAGCTGCTGGAGGAATTCGGCTTGACGGAAGCAGCGAAGCGCCCGCTGAAGAATTTCTCCGGAGGGATGCGCCGGCGGCTGGATCTGGCGGCCAGTCTAATTGCGCAGCCGCCGCTTATCTTCCTGGATGAGCCGACAACGGGGCTTGATCCCCGGACGCGCAATCAGATGTGGGAGACGATCCGCAGGCTGGTGAATACGGGATCGACGGTCCTGCTGACGACCCAATATCTGGAGGAAGCAGATCAACTGGCGGACCGGATTGCCGTAATTGATACCGGTAAGGTGGTCGCAGAGGGAACCGTTGATGAACTCAAGAGCTCGGTGGGCAACTCCTCGCTTCACTTGAAGGTGGTCCATCCGCAGCAGTTGCTGAAGGCGCGGCAGATTGTGGAGCAGGTGCTTCAGGGACGCTCTAACCTGTCGGCAGAAGCAGCCAAAATTATCGCACCGATGGGGAACGTGGACCGGGTAACCGACCTGCTGATCGCCCTTCGTGAGGCAGGCATACCGCTGCTTGAGATGAGTGTGCAGAAGCCGACGCTGGATGAAGTATTCCTGACCTTGACCGGTCATGGCGTCAAGGAAGCTGCGGGGCTTGTCCCGGATAGCGCGCAGAAGAAGGAGGGAGTATTAGCATGAGTACATTAATCAAGCCGGGTGTAGACCGTAATTTAAAAAACCGTACCAGCTTCGGCCAGACGGTACGAAATTCCTTTACGATGGCCTACAGAGGACTGCTCAAGATCCGGCGTACACCGGAGCAATTGTTTGACGTCACGTTTCAGCCGATTATATTCACCTTGATGTTCACGTATATTTTCGGCGGGGCAATTGCCGGTGATGTGGCAAGTTATCTGCCGGTAATCATTCCGGGAATCTTGGTGCAGACCGTAATCACGACCTCTGTCGTCACCGGTGTCCAGCTGCGGGAGGACATGGAGAAAGGGGTGTTCGACCGCTTCAAATCGCTGCCGATTGCCCGGATTGCCCCTCTCGCAGGAGCACTGCTTGCAGATACTATACGCTACACGATTGCTACAGTACTCACCTTCGTAATGGGCTACATCATGGGCTTGCGGCCGGAAGGCGGCATCGGCGGGGTTGCCCTGGCGGCGGTTCTGGTCATAGGATGCTCCTGGGCTATCAGCTGGATCTTTGCCTTTTTCGGTGTGATTGCCCGCACGGCTTCCAGTGTACAGGGGATTTCAATGATCGTGTTATTCCCGCTAACGTTCCTCTCGAATGCCTTCGTGCCGGTTGAGACGATGCCGAAATGGCTTCAGTGGTTCGTGAATAACAATCCGATTTCGCATCTGGTTACCGCTGTCCGTGAACTGGTCAACCATGGAACGGTAGGCAGTGATCTGGTCTATTCCCTGATCGGAGCCGCTGTGATTGTGGCGGTCTTCGCTCCAATTACCGTGCGTGCGTATATGCGCCGGACGTAAGTCTGGTTCAGTAAGACGTCAATGAATGCAGGGATGCATGGGTTGACGTTTTTTTGTATGTATAGGAAACTATAGTTTCCTGCTGCTGTGGAAAAGGTTAGTGTGAATTGTAGATAAGAGTTCCTTTGAATGATTCGTAGAATAACTAAGATGCTAAGATGCTGAATATGACTGAAGGCTGAGGGAATGCTTGAAACCGAATATAATGGGCTGTTACAGCGGAATATGGGCCCAATGTATGTGGAAAACAGCATACATTGTGCTCACAAGTAGGCACATGGCCTGAATGTATGTGAAAAACAGTATACATTGTGATCGCAAGCAAGCATATGGCCTGAATGTATGTGGAAAACAGTATGCATTTTGATCGCAAGCAGGCACACGGCCTGAATATATGTGAAAAACAGCATACATTGTGATCGTGCGAAGGTAATCTTATTCATCAGTTAGGATGATTTTGTTCAAATATAAGAATGTATAGGTTTCACGCTATACATTATCCTTCTATTTCTCGCCGAAACGGTACCGTCCTTTAAAAGGACGGCAAAGCCGTTTCCACTTGTTACGAAAAACTGAATATAGTGTGACCAGTCATGGTCAAGGAGTTTGAGTCCATTCTGCTAAGGATAGCTCATAGTCTATAAAAGTCTGTAATTCCCCATGCTGATCTGCCCAGGCATTCTTTCGCACTGCTATTTTCCGGAAGCCGAGTTTCTCATACACATGCTGTGCTCTGGTGTTCTTAAGGTTCGTATCCAGTATAATTTTGTGAAACCCCTGTGCTTCAAATAGATAACGGATCAGCATTTCTAAACACTGTGTGCCTACCCCTTTGTTTTGTTGGCTAGAATCACAGATTTTGATGCCAATCTCCGTCACATGTCCAGAAACCGCATTGAAGCTCATTTCTCCAGCAGGAATACCATCGATTTCCAGAATCAGACGTCCTTTACGTTCAGAATCTGTCCCGGTCTGCAATTGGGTTAACACCTCTTGTTCAGTGATTCCTAACCCCTCAGGAAATCCGGCGTGCTCCATGACTTCTCCATCGTTCCACCATTTGCATAGCAGTTCTGCATCGGCTACAGTTGCATCTCGGATAACCAAATTTCCTTGCTTCATATACATTTTGTATACCTCCATGACTCCAGATTAGCCTGGCTTCACCGTAACATGCCATAATTTCCACGAGAATGGAGAGCATTGTTTTATTCAAATTGTACAAGGGTTAAGAGCACCAGCAGCGACAGATTCAGCAACAGCCCCAATATAGATAATTTGTTCCGCTTAACAATTCCAAGCACACTAATGCAAATAGCGGTCAGCAGAAGGAAGTATACCAGGTACAGGGAAGTGTCGGCGTAGAGTGCCAAAACCTTGGACCCTGCCTCATTCACAAACTCGCCATCATACAGAGTCATATACCTACGGTTAGCATAAATGAATACACAGATGATCCAAACTGAGGATAATAAAACAGGGATAGCAGTTAGGCCTCTCGTCTTTTTCTCATATCTGCCTGCTGTAACGGACCATACTCCATAGATGACAAATCCCGTAAGCAGGCAGACTAGGTACATCTGATAGAACATCAGCCCTTCTTCCCGGTCCCCGGTCCCTCCGCCATCTGGTCCTGAAGCATATAATAATAAGTTTGTTAGTACCAGAACGAAATTCAGGAGTGCGTATTTAACGGCACTGATTCCTATTCCCTTGAATTCGTCCATCCTTACCTCCGCGTACTTAAATTATTCTCCCGTTGTTCATTGTCACTTTTAATTACTATAATACGAGCATTTTGCATAATTCATTTTCAAGAAAAAAAAGAAGGTTATATCTCAAGCTGAATTGAGATTTTGAGTGAAAAAGATGAAAATGGACAGACGGGCAGAATTTTCAGAGGATTGAAATTTTAAGCGGCGTTTGTGCCTCGTTGTCTCGAGATAGCTAGCGCAGAAGCAAGCAAAATAATGGCATTCAAATATTGGTGAGTCGTGACTTTCTGAATGCCCCAAACATGTAATTGGTCTGCGGTTAGGTAGGTCTTCATTCGAGAATTGCATCGTTCTACACTTGTTCGCTTGTTGTAGAGTTCTTTCCAATTTCGGCTTTCTCGGTGTGGTAACGCATAGCGACGTAAATCGTCTCTGCTACTGACCTTAACGACCATTCCGTAATTGGAAGACGAACAGGCCGTCATACCTAAAGGACAATCCACTTTCCCCGTAGCGTGTGGACAACGAAACTTCAAACGTTCCTTTTCCTGTCCCCAATACGTCATTGGAAACCCCATCGAACAGCATGGCGTCCCTTTGCTTGTCATCCCTGCAGGAGGTTCCTTTTCGTTTCGCGGGTTCATTGGAATAATGGCCTGGGCCTTGACGCTGCGAGCCATTTCGTAGTTTTTCATTTGGTCATATCCTGCATCCAGCATGAAAAAACGAGGCTTGAATCGTTCGGCGGTTCGCTTCATGAGTGTAGGTCCCTCATCGCCATCATTTACATGAGCAGGTGTAACCTTTAGGGCAATCGGAAGTTCACTCTCCGTATCGACGGCCAGGTGCAGCTTATAGCCAAACCACTTGACTTTGTTGCCAAACGTATCGAGTTTAACTCCCCAATTGGCATTGCCGGTGAGTTCGCTTTTTCGCTTGGGTTCTTTTTTCTCGTAGGCGTGAATGGCTGCGCTGTCGATGGCGACATGCGTGCCGCCTAGGATTCCGGCTTCCTGACACTGAGCAACAAGATCCTCAAACAACTGCTGGGCAAGGTTTTTGCATGTCAGTTCGGCAAAAACCCGACTTAACGTAGAAATCGAAGGGGCGGGAATGTCCAGCCGAAGTCCACATTGGTAACGGAAACGAAGGTCAAATTCCAGTCTGCGTGCTAGGCCGGTGAACGTATCGATGTTTTCTAAGGGAGCCGCGAGTAATGCGCGAAGAATGCCTTGACGGCAGTGCCCGTCCGCTCCTCGGGGTGAAGGATTTCTTAATTGTCTCGCATACGGCCGTAGATCCAGTGCACTGAAAAAGAGGGGCAGTCGTTCTTTCGATTCAATTTTTTGAAGCTCCTCAAAGGAAAATAGACTTTCTTGGAGAATATACAAAGGGGGCTTCCTCCTCTTGAGTGTTTTGGTGTCGTTACCAAAAAACTTCTCCAAGTTGGGGTGAAGTCCTTTTTCATGCTCGAAAAACCTTTGTGTAATAAGGGCTTAGATTAATGCAAAATGCTCATAATACATGAACTCACATACTTCCTCCCCCTTTAGGCAAATTAATACTATACCTATTGACCAAGGAGAGAATCTGGTGAAAAGAAAACTTCAAGTCATGACCACGCTGCTAATGATCGCTCTAATCATCAACGGGCTTGCACTGGCTCCATGCACCGCAGCAGAACCGCCATCACAGTTACAGAATCCTCAGGCGGATTCAAGGGAGCTGCAGCTGCAAGACATGCTTGTGCTGCAACTGCTGCCCTATATGGAAGGAGAGTGAATCTCATCATCACAAGTTAAGCTTGTAGGATACAAACATTTAAACGGACACGAGCAGCATAATTTCCCTCCAAATTACCTGGACATGTGGAGAAAGAGTAAATGAAGACACTTTTTTCAGAAACCTTCTGGAGTTGTGACGCGTTAGCCTTTATAATATGACGAGAATATAGAATAAAGGAAAAGGTGTAACTTCATGAGTATATTAAATGTAGAAAAGCTTAGTCACGGCTTCGGCGACCGGGCCATCTTCACCGATGTCTCCTTCCGTCTGCTGAAGGGTGAGCATATCGGCCTGATCGGTGCAAACGGTGAAGGGAAATCCACCTTCATGAACATCATTACCGGTAAGCTGCAGCCGGACGAAGGCAAGGTGGAATGGGCGAAGCGGATGCGCGCCGGGTATCTGGATCAGCATGCGGTGCTTCAGCAGGGGCAATCCATCCGGGATGTGCTGCGCGGGGCCTTCCAATATCTGTTCGATATGGAACAAGAGATGAACGACATGTACGGCAAGATGGGGGATGTGACCCCTGAGGAGCTGGAGCAGCTGCTGGAGGATGTCGGAACAATTCAGGACATGCTGACCAGCCAGGACTTCTATATGATCGATGCCAAAATCGATGAAACCGCGCGCGGGCTCGGTCTGACCGATATCGGTCTGGACAAGGATGTCAACGACCTCAGCGGCGGTCAGCGGACCAAGGTGCTGCTGGCGAAGCTGCTGCTGGAGAAACCGGACATTCTGCTGCTCGATGAGCCTACGAACTATCTGGATGAACAGCATATCAACTGGCTGAAGCGCTACCTGCTGGATTATGAGAATGCCTTCATTCTGATCTCCCATGACATTCCGTTCCTGAATAGTGTGATCAACCTGATCTACCATATGGAGAACCAGTCGCTGTCGCGTTATGTGGGCGATTATGAGTATTTCCAGCAGGTGTACGAAGCGAAGAAGTCACAGCTGGAATCCGCCTTCAAGCGCCAGCAGCAGGAGATTGCCGATCTGAAGGATTTCGTGGCCCGCAACAAGGCCAGTGTAGCTACCCGCAATATGGCCATGTCCCGGCAGAAGAAGCTGGATAAGATGGAGGTCATCGAGATTGCCAAGGAGAAGCCGAAGCCGCAGTTCAACTTCAAGCAGGGGCGGACCTCCGGTAAAGTGATTTTTGAGACCAAGGATCTGGTGATCGGGTATGATTCCCCATTGTCGCGTCCGCTGGACCTCAGCATGGAGCGGGGACAGAAGATCGCTCTCGTCGGTGCGAACGGTATCGGTAAAACCACGCTGCTGCGCAGCATTCTCGGCCAGATTCAGCCCATCTCAGGCACAGCCCGTCTTGGCGATCTGCTGGAGATCGGGTATTTCGAACAGGAAATGAAGGAATCGAATTACAACACCTGTATTGAGGAGATCTGGAACGAATTCCCGTCCTACTCCCAATTCGAGATTCGTGCAGCGCTGGCGAAGTGCGGCCTGACCACCAAGCATATTGAGAGTAAAATTGCTGTCCTGAGCGGCGGTGAGAAGGCCAAGGTACGTCTGTGCAAGCTGATTAACCGGGAGAGCAATCTGCTGGTACTGGATGAGCCTACCAACCATCTCGATGTGGATGCGAAGGAAGAGCTGCAGCGTGCGCTCAAAGCCTATAAAGGCAGCATTCTGCTGATCTCCCATGAGCCTGAATTCTACCGTGATATCGTGACCGATACCTGGAACTGCGAATCATGGACGACCAAAGTCTTCTAGAGAACTGAACCGGCAATAACGCCGGTGTTGAGCTTGACCCGTAGGAGGGGCACTTTGCAAAAAGTGACTCTTGCGGGTCATTCGTATTACAGTGGAGTAAGAATGCAGGGGGATCATATGAACGCAGTGAATGAGGAGACAGTCGTGAAGCCATCCAAACGCAGTCTGGTCAATATCATTATTGACGGCATTTCTGGTATTTTTCTTCCCATAGTGAATATATTGAGCGCGGCAGGAATCATGAAGGGGCTGCTCGCTGGTGCGGTTGCGCTGGAGCTCGTTAGCAAGACGGAAGGCACCTATACGGTGCTGAATGCCATGGCGGACAGCCTGTTCCATTACCTTCCGCTGCTGCTGGCGTTTACGGCAGCCCGTAAATTCGGGGCCAATCCTTTTACGGCGGTTGTGATAGGCGGGGTTATGCTATATCCCAGTCTGACTACACTATTTGCGAACAACGAAATCATTGAGTTTATGGGCATGAGCATCAGGCCGGTTAATTATCCTGCAAGCGCTATTCCCATCATTCTGGCGGTGGGCCTGCTGGTCTATGTCGAGCGGTTCTGTGTTAAAATATTGCCGGAGGTCATCCGCGGCTTCTTCACTCCGCTGATCTCTGTGGTCGTCGTCTCGTCGGTGACGCTGCTGGTATTCGGACCGATGGGGGCGCTGGCCGGGGATGCCCTGGCAGACGGGTACCGCACTGTGTACAATTTCAGTTCAGTCGGCGCCGGTATGGTGCTGGGGGCAGTCATTCAGCCAATGGTGATTTTCGGGCTGCACTGGAGTCTGGTGCCGCTGGCGATCAACAATATCAGCACGGGCGGTTCAGACACGATCCTCGCGCTGATGGGACCTGCTGCCTTTGCCCAGGCCGGGGCTGCACTTGCGGTATTCATCAAAGCCAAAAACAAACAGTTCCGTACCTTAAGCCTGTCGGCATCTATCTCGGCCTTATTCGGTGTGACGGAGCCTGCGATGTTCGGAGTGAATCTGCCTTTGCGTAAGCCGATGGTTATCGTCTGTATTGCCGGCTCAATCGGCGGGGGAATGGTTGGAGCGTTTGGCTCCTCTGCGATCTCGTTTGCTTTTCCGGGACTGGCTACGCTGCCTGCTTATCTCGGGGACGGATTTGGCGGCTTCCTGATCGCATGTGCCACCGGGTTCCTGATTGCCCTGATTGCCACACTGTCGGTGAAGCTGGGACCGGAGCCGGTGGTGGGGGAACCTGCCAAGTCATAGTATAGGAGGGGATTTCGCATGAGAGCCATTAGAAGAACGAAGACCGTTGAAGGGACTTCCATTCCCGGCATCATCCAAAATGGAGGAAGTTACTTCTATATTAATGTAGACGTCTATGAAGACGGCATGGTGAACTGCTGGGAGCTGACCGACCTTGCGGGCTTATCCGGCAAAATACAATCGGGCTGGCTGACGCCAGCAGCCCCGGCAGGAGAGCAGCTGTCCATTCACGGTCTGGGGGCGTATACTGTGGAGTCGGCGAAGTGGACTTACAACGCTGAATGCTATTATCAGCATGTGAAGGATACGGTTACCCGCCTGAATCCTGAGCTTACGAATATTTATGAGATTTCAGAGCGGGAGCAGGAGCGCAATGAAGCGCGCCGGATCGCCCTTTCGCCAACAGCTACGGAATTCTATGTTAACAGCGAAATGTTCTACCAGACGACGGAGGGCAAAAGTGTCCATCTGTTCATGAAGAATAGCGGTGCAGTATATTTGGTCGATGTTGTGATCTATAAGGACGGAAAGGTATCGGTCTATAACCTGCCTGCAGAAGCTGAATATACGCTGGAGGAGCTGGACGGGCTTTTTGCGGACGGGACGTTCTTTACCACCCTGGATGCTTCCACTCTGGTTCATATACTGCAATTGGGCGAGGTGACGCTTGGCGCTTCGCTGTATTCTGCGGAAGCGGAAGAGAAACTCAAAGAGCTGCACAACCTCCACAAGCAGCTAAACGGCGAGCAAACGGCGCATGAAGCGTGCCGGGCTGCCTATTATGCTTATCTGGAGAATCCGAGTGAGTACTACCGGGAGCAGCTTAGAATCAAATATGAGCTTGTGCCGGAGCATGAACGGATGTATCTGGGCGATATGGATACGAAGGATTGGGATTACCAGCGGATTCTGTATCATCCTGAAGAGACACGGGAAGTGTGAACTTATTAAAGTGAAGAGATAGAGGTGGCAGGATGGAGACAATCAGCTTTCATTATGGACGGCATATTTCCAAGGTGGCACGGGCATTATATTTCCACTCGTGGAAATCTATACTGTCCATTGGAGTTCAAGCGGTATTTATAGCGGTGTGCATGATTCTGTATACTCAGAACCCGTCGGTCATTCTGCTCGGCATATCGATTACGCTGGTTCTGACCATGGGAATGTCAATCGTGATGCGTACCCTGCTTTTACCGAAGATCTTGTCGGCAGATACAAGGTATAATAAGGAATTTGAATATCTTTTCGATGCAGAGGGGATCAATTTCAGTCCGGAGAAGGACGCGTCTGTCATGACATGGGGCTCCTTCACCCGGGTATGGGAGAACCAGAGCTATTATCTGCTGTTCAATGGGCCACAGGAGTATTGGTTCGTTGCGAAGCAATCGTTCGAGGATGCCGCACAGGAGCATAAATTCAGAGCGTATGTGTCAGATCACCGCAAGATTGTCAGTGGTGTGATTTGGTGACAAGTAAGACGGATATGAAAGAAGGACATGCTATCCCGCGCATGTCCTTTTCTGCATCTGGGATCGTCGTAGCAGGTACTTAGCCGTAGCTACACCCGCCAAAAGCTTGTGCAATCTGCCTTGTCGGCAATATTGTACTCGATTAACTGTCTCAGCAGGCCGTAATCCACCGGATTCGTCCATTTCATGCGGATCAGCAGCTTGGTGTGATCTACTCCGCCTTGCTTGAGGACCTCCTCGAAATGATCCATGCCTGCCTTTTCCGGGGCGACAGCCATATGCCCTTTGGCTACACTGAAGCCGATAATATACGTTCCGTGATCGGTGAACATCGGCTGGTTCCAGCCAATTCTCGGTTCGAGCTGCGGGAACTCCTGCAACACCCAGGCGAGTACTTCCTCTACCGTATCCCGGTGAACCGGATTATCGATCTTCGCCAGATACTCTGCAAACACATCCATAGTTATCCCTCCAGATCAGTAGCCGCGCTTATGCCATTCATAATATCTTGTAGATGGAGGATAGTCAAAAATTTTAATGAATAAAAATGATTATATTACAATGGGGGTGTTGAATGATGAAGGAGCTGGACAGACAGAAGTACTTACATGATCAAGCCTCGATGCTGGAAAGTGCGAAGTTGGCTGGAATAAAAAAAGTGGCTAAAAATATGCTTGGTATGGGTATCGATATAGTGACAATTGTAAAAGCCACGGGGTTAACGAAGCAGGAGATCAATGACTTGCAAAAATAATGAATGCATGAGGGAGCATCCTGTGGGGGATAGCTCTCTTTCATTGTTGCTTAGAAAATTGCTGCAAGAATTGCAACATTGCTGCCTAATATAAGGTGCCCATACTGAAATCCTGCACAAAATGCAACAAAGCCAGCTCTAACTTGCTCTAAATACCGAAATTCCTGCAAATGATGCAACAATGTACCGAAGCCAGTGACATTTCCATATAAATCTTGTAAGAAGTGCAACAATGTTACTCAATACAAGCGGTCGATGGGAGAATAAACCCTTAGAATTGGTCAGAAATAGGAAAAGTCCATTCCCTTCCTCATTCCAACATTTCCCTGTATGATAGAAGAAGCTTGTTGTTCTTCAAAATAAATGATAAGGGGGTTTTGGGATGGAGAAGATGATCGTGTTCAAGGGCAAGCGTCCTGCTGAATTACTGGCCACTATAAGCGTGATTGCCCTGATGTTATTCTGGATAGGGTATATCCTTCGGTTTGACCGAACTACTCCACTGGAGCATTTTTTGGTCTATCTCGTCAGCGGGATCGCTATCGTTAATATAGGAATTATGATCTATCGTCTTCTGACCTTTAACCGGGCGTTCAACATAGAAATAAGGCCGGAAGTTCTGCAGATCAAGGATATAGAGATTGAAGCCTCTGCTATTAAGCGTATTTTCATCAAAGGCTACTTCATGCCCGTGATCGCAGTTAAGCCCAGAGCATATCTGCTGGTTACTTATAAATATTGTTTTCGCTACGCCGAGCAGGAAGATCAGGGGATACGGGCGCTAACAGAATGGGCGGAGCATCACCAGATCGAAGTGGTACATAAGAAGTTTGTTAGATGGCTGTAAGTAACCATGGTAATACGAGACAGGAGGAGCTGCTCATATGAAAGTCACCGGATTCAGTCATATTACACTTCTGGTAAGCGATCTTAAAATGTCCCTGGAATTCTATCACGGTATCCTGGGGATGAAGGTTAGACATCACGGCCGAATAGATGCCTATTTGGAGTGGGGCAGCGCTTGGGTCTGTCTCGTGGAACGGACGGAAGCCGAAGAGCAGCCGGGCGGATTCGCCGGGATGGATCATGTAGCTTTTTATATCGCAGAGGATGATTTCAAGGAAGCTGTCGGCATCTTGCAGAAGCATCAAGTTGAGATCGTCAGAGGACCTGTGCAGCGGGGAACCGGCTGGTCGGTGAATTTCCTGGACCCGGATAGGATTCAGCTGGAGCTGCATACTTCCACTCTGGATGAACGGATGCAGGTCTGGCGTTAAGCGGAGTACAGTTACCATAATAATGAGAAACGGGGATGCGGGATGAATAAACCTTTTCATGAAATGCTGACATCGGAAAATGAGCTAAGAGAGCTTCTGGGTTATCCGAGTGAAGTGGTGAAACGCAAATCGATTCATCAGCTGGATCATCACTGTCGTGATTATATAGCGATGTCCCCTCTGTTATTCTTGTCCACAGCAGATGAACACGGCTCTTGCGATGTCTCTCCGCGCGGGGATGCACCCGGCTCAGTGCTTGTGCTGGATGAAGGGCATCTGGTCATTCCGGAGCGGCCGGGGAACCGCAGATTGGACTCTTTGCTGAATATCCTGGCTAATCCGCAGATCGGTCTGATTTTTATTATCCCGGGACTTGAAGAGACCCTGCGGGTTAACGGGCAAGCCTATATCATTAAAGATGAGCCTATTCTGGACCGGATGCGGGCCAGAGGCAAGCGGCCTGCGCTGGGAATTGGAGTGAAGGTGGAGGAATGCTATATGCACTGTGCCAAGGCCTTCAAAAGATCGCAGGTCTGGAACCCCGGGACTTGGCCTGCTGAAGACTTGCTCCCGTCTGCTCCGGCCATCATTGCGGCGCATGTGAATACAGCGGAGTTCACGGAGGAAGTGGTGCGGCGCGGTATAGAGGAGAGCTACGAGAAGCGGCTGTATTAAGAAGGGGAGGGAATGGCGGGGATGGATACAGAGCGGCTGATACGGATTTTTGACAGGCAGGCCAAGGACTATGACCGTAAAAGAGAAGATCCAAAGCAGCGGCGCTGGCGCCAGAAGCTGATCGGTTCTGCGAAGGGTGAGGTACTGGAGCTTGCCGTCGGAGCCGGGGCGAACTTCCCATTCTATCCTCAAGGCGTCAAGATCACGGCTGCGGACTTCAGCGGAGCCATGGTTGAGAAGGCCAGACGGGCCGCCGGACAGTACCGGCTGGACGCGGATTGTATATGTGCGGATATCGAAGACATGAGCTTTGCTGCGCATTCGTTCGATACCATTGTCTCCACGCTGTCCTTATGCAGCTATAAGAACCCGCTTAACCTGCTGGAGAAGCTTAACCGCTGGTGTAAGCCGGACGGCACCATCCTGCTTCTGGAGCATGGAATTGGTTCTAACCTCTTGGTCACTACGCTGCAACGGGCGCTGAATCCGTTGCTCTATCGTATATACGGCTGCCATCAGACCCGGGATATTCTCGGACTGGTCCGGGAGTCGGGGATGCAGATCACTAGAGTGGAGAGCTATTCGCTGAATATGGTGCATTTGATCTGGGCGGGGCCTGAGGAACAACAACTATGATCTGAAGGGAAAGGAGGTCACGTACTATTTGACGGAGTTGTATGAGAACGTGGACGGAGAACGGATGAAGAAGAAATGGAAGATCATTTTATTTAGCTTTATTGGGGCGATGGTTCTTTTAGTCGTGTTAGGAGCATTATACGTCAATAATGTTGGATATAATAATGTGAAACACATGTATCGTTTAGAATCAACCGGTAAATCTGTTATTCGGATAGATAGCGATATGCCTGACCAAGAGCGCTACCTCACGAAAGAAGAGGGTGATCCACAGGAACTGTTGAAGTCACGCATGGAACGAGAAGGGTGGGAATATACCCAACAGGAGGGATCGGGTTATTTTTTTAAGAAAGACGGTAGGGAAGAAATAGTCACTACGCAGCAATGGAATCATTTTTATATTATATATAGTTTGAATGCTGGAATCGTGAACCTTGAGGACTAGATGAGAAAACAACGCCCCTACTTTGTAAAGGGTGCGTTGTTTTACGTTGTGCTTAGTTACCAGTGTTACTAGCAGAGCATCAGATTAGAAAGGATGGATAAGCTTGTTAAACCCTATCCACCCAAAATCTAACGGACCGGAGAGATCTTATGCCCGCGAAAACGCCACTTTTTGCAGCGTAACGGACTCAGGCGACCTTATAGTCTCGCTATGAGACCTTTCGGAGCTAACGTGCAAAGGATAAGGCCTGTGGAGTCCGTTACTCGCCCAATTGGCGGTTTTCTTCCCAAAGAAGAGCACCTCAATCCGTTACGCGAAGCCAAACGCCCCTGAAGAACAAGGCTCGCTTGGAAAAAGATGTGATCTTAAGGGGGAGTGCGTCTGCTCCACTTGTTTAAATCTGATGCAGTACTAGAGCTGTCCTCCAGCCGTTCCATGGCTTGGAAGACAGCTCTTTATTCCAGAATCAGACGGCTGTCCAGCCCCCGTCCACATACAGCGTCTGGCCTGTCGTGTAGCTGGAGGCATCCGAGGCGAAGTAGAGGACAGCGCCGTTCAATTCATCGAGATTGCCGGGACGGCCCATGGGGCATAGCGTATTATACTGCTCCAGGAAGCGGTCCTGATAGAGCGCGCGTGTCATCCCGCTGGGGAACAGGCTGGGTCCGATTGCATTCACTGTGATTCCGTAAGGAGCGAGTGTCGCGCCCATGCCGCGGGTCAGATTCACGACAGCACCTTTGGAGGCATTATAGGCATGCAGGGCAGCGAGCTTGCTGCCCTTCACACCACAGATGGAAGCAAGGTTGATAATGCGGCCTTGCCCACGTTCTTTCATGGCCGGGATCACCGCTTTGGACATGAGAAAAATACTTTTCACATTGGTATCCATCACCCGGTCCCATTCCGCTTCGTCCAGTTCCTCGACAGAGCCTGCGGAGGCGACTCCGGCATTATTCACCAGGATGTCTAGCTGCCCGAAATGCTCCAGAATGCTCGCTACCGCCGATTCAATCTCTGCTCCGCAGGTTACGTCACATTGGAGCGGAAGCACCCGGCGGCCCTGGGCTTCAATCTGTCGCCGCGCCGGTTCCAGCCCGTCCACTCTTACATCCAGCAGGGCAACATCCGCCCCTTGCCCGGACAGAGCTTGGACTAATTCTGTGCCTATCCCCCCGGCTGCTCCTGTCACCACCGCCACTTTTCTGCTCAAATCAAATGGCTTTCTCACCGGTACACCTCCATTAATTCCACCAGTCCCAGCGTAAGTTGGAGTAAGGAAGGAACTCTACAGGATCTACAGCAGTCAGCACCTCACCTCGTTCAAGGACGGTATTGCTGACCGTGTAGATGCCGCCCAGCATACGGACGACTTCCAGCTCGGCCCAGGGGTCATGCGGAGAGTCATGCAGGTGAATCTCTGCTTCTGCCGCTGTACGCACGCTGACATCCATAGAGGCTGTCTGCCGGATCAGCAGCGGTCCAAGATCGAAGCCGCGGCCATCCGGGGACTTGGAATACTTCATGTTGAAGACAGGCAGCCCCTCACCGTAATGCTCTGAGATGATACGCTGTCCGTCTGCGGCATTCATTTTACCGCTAAGCGCAGCCTCTACATGGAAGAATTCAGTGCCCCGCCGGGAGACGCTGCCTGCCACATGCTGATCCTCCTTCTGGAGACTGATGTCGGCCATCTTCTTGGGGAAGCCGTAAATCTCACGCCCCAGGCCCATCGCGATATCATCGCTGATCGGCATGGACAGGCAGTAGGCGCCCGGTTGCCCGTTGTAGGCTGCCAGGACGAAGACCGCGGCTTCCCGGTAAGGCTCACAGAAGCTGGTGCGGGGATAGTTAGCTACAAAAGCGTGCACAAGCGGCCTTGGTCCCGGCGTAAGCGGGGCGGGCAGAATGCTGCGGATGACTTCGGGCGAAGTCTCCCAATAGACGGTTAGAGTCTCGGCATTATAGAAGGTCGTAGGGGTATTGACTCTTTTGGTAATTTCATTCACATCTTTTACGAAGCTGGTCATCTGAATCTCCTCCTGTGTTATAGGGTCACGAATAATGTAACATGACTATTCCAGTGATTATATATATGGAAAATATAAAAATAAATGGGAATCTTGTGCGCGGCGCACTATAATAAGCAGGGGGTGAGAGCGATGAGTGTTACCTTTGAACAGATAAGCAGACATTTTAGTAAGCATGCCGTACATATCCAGTGGAACAAAGCATTAACGACAGCCTATTCAGATACGATGCTGATTACGAAGAGCCTGAAGCATTTTGCACCTGAATATATCTATGTGGGCTACCAGTCCGGATTGCCGGATCACGCAGAAGGGGTGGAGCAAGCCAGCCTGATGCTAATTAACGACATGGTGGAGCCAGCTTCGGGCCGGCAGCAGCAGATGTACAGCGGACAGAACCGTATGGAATTCGGGGCGGAGGAGGATGTATTCGAGCTCTATAATCAGATCCGGGTGCTGTTCCTGGAAGAAGCTGAACGGGAGCAGACTAAGGGCAGGATGCTTGAGGCCTGTGTCGCCGGCAAAGGATTGGAAGCAATCGTCTGTGCGGCAGCGGAGCTGATGGGCAATCCGGTGATTATCATCGATGTAAGCTATAAGATTCTGGCTGCTTCGGACTGTAGCGGGGTTACCGATCCCATCTGGAACGATAATCTGCACAAAGGATACTGCTCCTATGATTTCATAGCTGCCGTCCATCAACTGAAGAGCGTACAGACCGGCATAGAGTCGCTGGAGGCTTACGAAGTGGAATGCAGCGGAAGCCAGGTGACCAAGCTGGTCGCCAAGATCAGAATTGGCAGCAAGCCAGTCGGCAATGTAATTGTGCTGGGCGACACACGCCCGATTGAACAGAGTGATCATGAGCTGGCGGGTTTTACGGCCGGGCTGGTAGCGGCGGAGCTGGCGAAGAATAGCTTTTACCGGAACTCCAGTCAGGCGGAATATGAAGAGCTAATCTATGGATTACTGGAGAATGAAGAGAACGGACCGCTACTTATTCAGGAGAGTCTGCGGAGCGGTATGCATCTGCCCAAGGGCAGATTGTCCGTTCTGGTGCTGGAGCTTGCGGGGTATGATGTTTCTGTTTCCGGTAAACACACCGGTTATTTAAGAGATCAGCTGCATCTGCATTTCGGTGAGGAGCGGCTGATCTTTTACCATGAGTATATGGTGGGGGTAAGTGAAGGTGAGTCTGCATCGTCCAGGTCAAGAGAGGTTGATCCAAGCTTGCGGGAATTTCTCGTCAGCCATCAGATCCGCCTGGGAATCAGCCGGGAATTCACCGACCTCACGGACTGCCGCAAATATTACTTACAGGCGCTCAAAGCGCTGGAGATCGGGCGGATCGTCTGGCCGGCGGAGCCGCGTGTGCTATACGCTGATGTGCAGCTGTATGACCTGTTATCCCCGCATGCGCAGCGTGATTCCCGGGATGTCAGCCATCCGGCGCTTACGGTCCTGCGTGAATTCGATGAGAAGCATCATGCGGACTTGTACCATACCCTCTATTCCTATTTGAAGAACAATCAGCAGCTGCAAAAGACCGCAGACGAGCTATTCGTACACCGCAACACTTTGCGGTACCGCTTACGCCAGATCGACGAACTGATCCAGCTTGATTTGAGCAAGATCGATCATGTGCTGAGGCTGTATATGTCCTATCAAATGACGGACTATCTGGAAAAGCTGGGTGGGGGAGAGAGCCCTTGTTGCTCCTGATTCACTTTAGGGCAGGGGACCAGTGCTCCCGCATCAGCTTCATACACGTCTGAGGCTCATCCTCCACTTCTCTGCAAGGCTCGCACCCCTCGAACCCGAACTTACGCACCGTTGCCATCGAAGCAGCGTTCTGCGGATGGGTCAGGATATAGATAGAGTCCGCATCAAGCTGTGTGAAGCACGTGTCGAGAAGTATGGGCAGAGCCTCCGACATATAACCTTGCCCCCAATAATCCTTCCAGATGTCATACCCGATCTCCACCTGCTTCCGCTCTGCGTCCCAGTAATGATAGCCGCAGGTGCCAATGAAGGCATGGGTCTCCCGGTCAAACATCCCATAGCGGTGATGGCCTTTGCCCTCAGGCTGGGCGTAATGCTCAATGATCTCCACAGCTTCGTTGTAATCGCAGGGCGGCTCACTGAAGTATCGGCACATGTCCGGGTCCGAGAATTGCCGGTAGACTGCATCGATGTCAGACTGATTGAGTAGGCGAAAGTGTAATCGTGTAGTGTTAAAGGGTTCGATTAGATTCATTGTTGATTCTCCTATTCATGGGCAATATTTCATATTGTCATTATGCGATCATATCATCGGGCTGTCTATGATCATGAACCTGATGTTAATGTATGGTAAAATACATAGAATGCTGTAACCATTGAAAGGGGGGTGTCTATGAGGCCAACCAGATGGACAAGAAGCTTGGCAATTGTGCTTGCCTCCTCACTGTTATTGACATGTACCGGGATTACCGTTCTTGGCGCATTCCCGCAGAAGATCGAGGCAGCGGCGGTGAAGCCTACAACAGCCTTTACTTTATTCGAACAGAGATTGCAAAAGCCGTCTTCCCTTGGCCTGGCCCAGGCTACACTGGTTAACCGGATCGGCCAAATGACACAGACAGAGGCGAACCTCGCTGTGCTGCATCTGGAGAACGCACTGAAGGCTTACCTGCCCACGGCAACCACACTTATGAATGCGCCTGTCGTTCAACTCAATATCAAGAACATATATAAGCCTGGCATGCCTATGGTGCTCGCACGCTCTAAGGTGAAACAGGCTGAGGTCCGAATGGTCCTCCAGGATCTGGAGGGCATGGGCTACAAGCTGGTGGAGGATGGGGGATTCGTACCAGCCATTCCTTATAAGAGCTTCAAAGTCTTCAAGCCTTATGTCAGTAAGGATCTGCAGGTCTATATTGACCTTATGGCGATAGAGTCGGAACAGCCGATGGTAGCTGCCGAAAAGTTGATGGTGGACTGGTACCAGGTCATTGACCGGGCCGTGCAATACGAGGATTTTGTGCAGACATATAAGAACTCTAACCGCGTTGCGGCGATGACGGAAGCGCTGGAACGCGCCAAGAGAATTGTGCTCAACGGCACGCCCAAGACTCCGCTGTTCGACAAGAAGACACAGGTCATGCTTGAAAAGGCAGCCATCGCTTATGAAAATACACTGTCGGAGGCTGGCCCGGAGAGAATTGAGGGCAGCAGGCTGCTGACGGAGCTGGATGATTTCCTGCTGCTTGTAATGAAGAATGGCGATAAGCGTACACAGGCTGTTATTGATTATCTGAAAGCCTTGTAAATGTAAGGAGCCATTATAATTGTATTAGAGGAACCGGGCTGCTTACCCATGCAGCTCCGGTTTTTTGCTTAAAAAATAAGAATTTATATGCTTCACACGATAACTTATCCTTCTATTTCTCGCTGAAACGGTACCGTCCTTTAAAGGACGGCAAAGCCGTTTCCACTTGTTTAGGAATTTGTGATTTACGTCTGCCAGTGGATAAGTGCTCTTTACGGAGGAGGGGACAGGTATGTAATCGAAAAACCGATTACAATCAGCACACGCAAGCTGTGCGGGCCAATGTAATCGAAAAACCGATTACAATCAGCACCCGCAAGCTGTGTGGGCCAAATGTAATCGAAAAACCGATTACAATCAGCACCCGCAAGCTGTGCAGGGCTAAATGTAATCGAAAAACCGATTACAATCAGCACCCGCAAGCTGTGTGGGCCAAATGTAATCGAAAAACCGATTACAATTTAATGCTCCTCATGGCTACTCCTCCAGCCAGCTAGCAAATGAGCAAATATAAGTGAGGTAAAACTTAAGATGATCAAAGGACAAGTAACCTATCACCCAAGGGTGATTTATGTGTGTGGTCTGGCTGATTAGACCCTGAGTACATATGATCCTATAGGTCTGAAGCATCATATGTCACAGATCATGTAAGTATTTAAGAATATAATGTAAGCGTTATCTATTAACGGTGTACATTTAGATGTAAAAGGAGGAAGACGGCTTGAGCGTCCCGAAGGTTTCCTTTAACATGCTAGTCTTTATGGGTTTTAGCCTTCAGTATGCATTGATGCATCTCTTGTCTGCAGGTGAGGTGATTGTGATCTCATCCGCTGAGCTTATCATTTATATGCTGCTTACCTTTGCCGGGCTCGGCAGATTCTTTCGGCGCAGAAGGCGGGCTCTGAGCGAGAGGGGCTGTGGAGGCACCGGACTGTTTTTCAGCGTGTTATGGACAGTGTCACTCTGCTCCCAGTTCCGTAAGGAGAACTACCCGGATGCGCTGACTATTATTAATTCATTGGGCGTGTCGGCGGCTGGACTGATTCTGCTTACGGAGATTGTTATTCTGTTCAAGGTATAAGCCAGCTGTACATGAAGAAGCCCCTTTCCTGGATGAAGGATAGGGGCTTCTTCATGTAACAACGGATGGAATTAATAGATATAACCATGGTTCTTCAAGTAGGCGAGAATCAGCCCGGTGGATTGATCCTCATTATACTGCTCGGTATCCACAATAAGCTCGGGCCGGAGCGGCTCCTCATAGGGGGCAGTCAGGCCGGTAAAATGCGGAATCTCTCCGGAAAGCGCTTTGCGGTATAAGCCTTTGACATCCCGTCTTGCACATTCCTCGAAGGAGCATTTGACGTAGATTTCCACGAAAGGCTGGATGCTCTGCCGGATTTGCTCCCTCATGTCCCGGTAAGGGGAGATGAAGGAGGCCAGGACGATGATATCGTTACGGGTCAGGAGCTGCGCCAGATAGGCTGCGGTTCTTACATTCAGCGACCGGTCTTCTTTGGAGAAGCCTAACCCCCGGAACAGTTGATTCCTCAAGACATCACCGTCGAGCAGTTCTGTCCTCACGTTCATTTGTTGCAATCTCTGATTCAGGCAGCGGCAGAGCGTGGTTTTTCCAGAGCCGGACAGGCCGGTGAACCATAGTGTTACTCCGGTATGCAATGTGCAGCCCCACCTTCCTTGTCAAATGATTAGGTTACCAGTTGTAATCTGTCTCATAGCCCATCGGGAAGAGCAGATGGCCTGCCACCTCTTTGAAGCAAGTCTTCACCTCTTCATTGAACTCGGTCCGCCAGTTCCCGGTTGTGCCGGTGCGGAAGGTATAGGAGGCCTTAGGATTAATATTCTGCTCCATAGCGTTCAGGATTGTGTCTAGCGGTAATGGCAGCGGCTTGTCAGCCCAGAGATAATGAATCAGCTGCTCCATCGTCCGGCGGCGTGAGCTGTGGCTGTCTACCAAATGTTCAAAGGCGATCTGTAAACAGTCCGCTTCCCCGCTCCATCCGGCGAACTGCCGATACCACGCGGCGATACTCGGGTATTGGAGCTCTGGTATTCCCTGGATTAAGGCCAGAAATTGCTGATTCCGGTCCGGTAGAGAGAGCAGATAGGGGCGCAGTGGATGATTAGGATATTTGTCTGTTATGAAATACGTATACGAGATTACAACATCTCTTAGGTCACGGTTAAGAAATAACGGCTTAATCTTCAGCTCCCGAAGCATACCTGACCACCGGGGTGAATAGTACACATGTCCTGCTGTGAAATGTCCGCTGCGGACGAGCTGCAGCCGCTGGTAGTGGAGGCCGGAGTCTTCCGGATAGCCTTCATAGAATTCATGAGGATTCTGCGACATTCCCGGAATGCCTTCTAAGATCTGTTTCATCAGATGGGTACCGCTCTTGGGGACCGAGTTCAGAAATACTATAGGATATTCAACCGAAGGATCGAATGTATTCATACTCTCCTGCGTTCCTCTCTCTGAAATAGCTGCTAGTCATACTCCTCTGTTTATCATATGAAGCTCCGGCTATTGCTGACTAGACAGTATACATAAAAAGCAAGGGGAAATATGTATGTCCAAGCGGTGCTCCTGCTGAATTTACAAGTCCTGATAAACAATATTTATGAGTTCAATCTTTAAGGTCTGAATCGCTTCCTCCCGCGGCAGCATAATGAACCGTGATAAATATTCGATGTCCACCGAGAACAGGCTAAGGATATCCTCCATGGACGCTTTATCGCCGCTTTGCGCCCTTTTTACGGTCTCGATGAATGGGTAAGGTTTTCCTTCAGGACTTCCAGTCCCTTGCGCTTCCATTTGCTAACCCCCTGTTGAGTCATTTGCAGCTCGGCTGCTACTTCTTGTTCGGGCATTCCTTCGATGACTGTTTTTTTGATGATATATCTGCATTTTTCCCAAGGCAGCATATCCAGAAGCTCATCGACGAACAACTCAGATACGACCATACTTTCAAAGCTGTTATCGTAGATTTCATTATCGTAGAGCGGATTACTTTCCCGTATAAGCTGAATGCGAGTCTTGTACTGGATTCTCCATGCTGAGCGTTTTAATAATTTCCTGCAGGTTTCAACTAGTTCGTCATCACAGGTAACCATGAATTTTCCTCCCCATGTTCAGTAGTACCTTCATTCTCGGGTCCAGCGGAGCCTGTTCCCCCAGGCCGGGTCTAACCCATCGCAAGTCCCCTCATATAACAAGTAAAATATTCCATAGATTCCACAACTGACAAAAACAAAAATTTACATGATTACTATATTTCTAGCGAAAGTTGTAAAAATTATTTCGGGATTACCTAGTATTACGAGAATAAAGAACAATAGATTGTCGAATTATCCATTTAGGAGGCGATGGCGATGAGTGACTATGTAACACCACAGATGATGAGCACCCTAATGACCGTGCTGATTATTCCACTGCTGGGGCTGCTGGCGAGGTCCGTAATTGCTTATATGAAGCGGGAAATTGCCGGGCTTGAGCAGAGAATCGAGAGTGAGGCATTGAACAGCCTGCTTCAGCGGGCAGGGGATGCTGTTGAATCCGCCGTGATTGCCGTCAATCAGACGTTCGTGGAGACGCTCAAGCAACAAGGCGAGTTCGACACGGAGGCGATGAAGAAATCTTTTCTGCTGGCCAAAGAGAAAGCGATGGCGATCCTGGGGGAATCCGCCCGGAAGGAGCTGAGTGTTGTGATCGGCGACCTCGAGGCATGGCTCGAAACAAAAATCGAAGTTTGTGTGAACCGCAATAAACAGTTGTAAAAACCTGTCCGGGTTTCCCTTTGATTAGTAAAGGAGGTCCAGGCTTCACCATGATTACTGTGCTCATTACTAAAAAGTTAGGGGATGTATGATGAAACATTCAAAAAGGAAATGCAAGCTTGTGCAGCAAGGACGGTTAGGCATCATCAGCAGATGGCTGTGTCTCTCGCTACTGATTCTGATGCTGGCGCCAGGAGCGGTGTTCGGGTCGGGGAAAATAGCCCGCAACATTCTTCCAGGGCCCGAAGCGGACACCGCATCTGCAGCAGTGTATGAGGCAGAGCCGCCAATACCGGAGCCGCAGCTTCATCAAGGGGCAACGGTTAAGGATTCGGTCTATAGCTCCGTGTATCAATCGGTGTATGAGATAGATCCTACCTTGGGAGTCATCCTGAATCATGGAGCCTATCAGATGAGTCTGATGGCACTCAGCAATGTCGAGGGCTCGATGAGCCCGGTATCGCCGCTGCTGCAGCAGATCCGGTTGTCGCAGGCCTCGGGTGTGATTCCAGGAGGGCGCGGCTTCATGCTTCCGCAGGTGGTGGCGGTCAAGGATCTGGCGGGTAATCCGCTGCCGGGTATTCCCGTCACCTTCACCGTCTCGGAGGACAGTACAATTACTGCGGTCATGCGCGGGCTCAACAGTACCGGAATTACAGTGGTGTCGGATGCAAACGGATATGCATCTGCGGCTAACAACTATACAGGTTATATAGGTGAAGGCTATCAGGTCTATTCGAAGGGAACCGGGGTCATTAAGACCATGGAGGTAAAAGCTACCGTTCCCGGTCTTCAGCCGGTTACCTTCAAGGTAGAGGTCGGAGCCGTAGGCTCTAACCTGATCGATACAACGCCGCCTTCCATTAAAGCCACGGCGGTGACGGATAACGGTGCGCCTTACATTGCCGGAACGTGGACGAGTCAGTCCGTGACTGTACATTATACGGCAGAGGACACGTTGTCAGCGATCAAATCATTGACCCCGGATCAGAAATTTACCGCTGAAGGAGCAGGCCAGACGGCAACGGGCAAGGCTGTTGACAGTGCGGCTACCAGTGATGAGGATAAGAACCACTATTCCATCGCAACCTTCGGTCCCATTCATATTGATAAAAGCGCTCCGGTTACAGAAGCAGCTGTAACAGGCGCTGAATCCGGCAGCTGGAGCCGGGGGAAGGTTGCGCTGCATTTTACCGCTGAAGATCCATATTCCGGTGTGGACGCTGTGTATTACAAGCTGGGTGAGAATGCAGCAGTGAGAACTTCCGGCTCCAGCGCGGCCGTGGAGCTGGAACAGGAAGGAGCGACTACCGTCAGCTACTGGGCAGTGGACAGAACCGGGAATGCAGAAGCTCCCCGCACGGTAGTGGTGCAAATTGACAAGAGCGGTCCGCTGATCGCCAGTATTCTCAGCCCTGAAGCAAATGAGAAGGGCTGGAACAGCACGGATGTTACGGTCTCTCTTACCGCATCAGATGCCCACTCCGGAGTGAAGGAGATCCATTATAGACTCGGAGCGGATGGCGAAGAACAGACTCTGGCAGGCAGCACGGCTGCTTTTGACGTCCCGGTGGAGGGCATTATCCCTCTGGAGTTCTGGGCCGTTGACCATGCAGGCAACCTGACCGCTGTACAGAAGACCGAAGTGAAGATTGACAAGACGGTCCCGGTCATTACGGTTCCGGCGAATATTACAATGGAAGCGAAGGCCGTTCGTACCCCAGCCGATATTGGTAAAGCCTCCGTTCAGGATATCTCCATCCCGGATGTTCTCCTGACAAATGATGCCCCTGCAGACTATCCAATCGGGACAACTACCGTAAAATGGACAGCGGTGGACCCGGTAGGACTGACCTCCTCACAGGTGCAGAAAATTACTGTAAAAGACACGACAAAGCCGGTACTAACCGTGCAGGGAGATATGGTTGTGGAAGCTACAGCGGTTAAGACGCCGCTTGTGGTCACCGGAGCGTCGGCTACGGATATTTTCCCGGTTATTGTGGTGAATGACGCACCGAAGGAATTCCCTATTGGCCCGACTACCGTCACCTGGACGGCGACCGATGCCAACAGCAATGTGACTACAGCAACCCAGAAGGTCACCGTAGTAGACAGAACTAAGCCGTTACTGACGGTTCCAGCCGATATTACAAAGGAAGCTGCAGGCCGGAGAACTGTGGTAGATCCGGGGAAGGCCGCCGCCGCAGATATTTTCAAGGTAAATATTACGAATAATGCGCCTGAGGATTATCCGGTGGGCGTAACCAAGGTAAGCTGGACGGCTAAGGATGAGAATGGAAATATCTCTACAGCAGATCAGCTGATCCGAATTACCGATACCACCAAGCCTGTACTGACAATACCGCAGGATATTACCGTAGAAGCTACGGCTAGACGGACGAAGGTGAATATTGGACAAGCCGAAGCCAGCGATCTGTTCGATGTGCTGCTAACCAAGGATGCCCCGGCGGATTATCCGGTGGGTGTAACCAAGGTTACCTGGACTGCCACAGATGAACATGGCAACGTCACCGAGAAAGTGCAGAAGATTACAGTTACAGATACAACGCCTCCACAGTTAACTGTGCCTGGAGACATCACCGCCGAGGCAACCGGCATTCAGACTCCAGTGGAGCTGGGAGAAGCGTCTGCCAAGGATATTTTCAGTGTTACTGTAACCAATAACGCCCCGGAACGCTTCATCTTCGGGACAACAGTCGTTACCTGGACGGCTACAGATGAGAATGGCAACACCACCAAGACAACGCAGACCGTGAAGATCGTAGACACGACGAAGCCGTTGGTTACGCTGCCAGGCGGTATAACGGCAGAAGCCACTGGAGCAAAAACAAAGGTAGACATCGGCCAGCCGGTGGTTACGGAAATTTTTGCCGTGACAGTTAAGAATGATGCTCCGGCGGAATTCCCGCTCGGACTCACCAAGGTAACATGGACGATTACGGACGAGCATGGCAATGCAACTAAAGGTACGCAAGAGGTCAAGATCGTAGATACGACCAAACCGGTCATTACAGCACCGGAGGATCTAACGGTAGAGGCAACGGCGGTCAGATCCAAGGTCGCTCTGGGCGAGCCGGTGGTCTTCGATCTGTTCGAGACTGAGATCATTAACGATGCTCCGGCTGATTTCCCGGTCGGCACCACGCTGGTTACCTGGATGGCCAGTGATCCAAGCGGCAATGTGGCAATCGCGAAGCAGAAGGTGACTGTTGTAGATACGACTGCGCCTAAGCTGTCTATCCCGGCAGACGTCAAGGCAGAGGCTACAGCTATCAGAACTCCAGTTGTGATTGGCAAGGCCACAGCTACGGATATTTTTCCGGTTACTGTAACGAGCAATGCTCCCGAGAATTATGCCGTGGGCGTTACCGAGGTCATCTGGACGGCGAAGGATGCTAACGGTCTGGTAACTACCGGCAAGCAAAAGGTGACTGTAGTGGATACCACCTTGCCAATCCTGACGGTTCCGCAGGATATCAGTGTGGAGGCTACCGCAGTAAATACTCCGGTGCAAATCGGCAAGGCTACTGCTACGGATCTGTTCCCGGTCACGGTGGTCAGCAATGCTCCGGCCAGCTACCCGCTCGGCAAGACGATTGTTACCTGGAAGGCGACAGATGCGAACGGCAACTTCAGCACCGGCACCCAGACGATTACGGTAAAAGATACAACGGCCCCGGTAATCGCTGATATTCCGGACTACATTGCAGAAGCTACCGGGCAGACAATGCAGATTAAGCTGCCGGTGCCTGCGGTCACCGATATCTTCGGAATTGCCGCAGTGAGCAGCAATGCTCCGGTTTCCTATCCGCTGGGCGTGACTGAAGTCACCTGGACAGCGAAGGATATGAACGGCAACGTATCCACGCGCAAGCAAAAGGTGACTATCTTGGATACCACGAAGCCTGTGCTTGCTGTACCGGAGGATATTACTGTAGAAGCGGCGGCGGTTGAGACTCCGGTGGAGATCGGCGAGGCCACGGCTACGGATATTTTCAAGGTGACGGTGAAGAATAATGCCCCTGAAGCGTATCCGCTGGGCGTAACAGAAGTAGTGTGGACGGCAACGGATGCGAACGGGAATGTGACTACGAAGGTGCAGAAGATTAAGGTCGTGGACACGACGAAGCCTGTGCTTGCTGTACCGGAAGATATTACTGTAGAAGCGGCGGCGGTAGAGACTCCGGTAGAGATCGGCGTGGCAGCGGCTACGGATATTTTCAAGGTGACAGTGAAGAATAATGCCCCTGAAGCGTATCCGCTGGGCGTAACAGAAGTAGTGTGGACAGCAACGGATGCGAACGGCAATGTGACTACGAAGGTGCAGAAGATTAAGGTCGTGGACACGACGAAGCCTGTGCTTGCTGTACCGGAAGATATTACTGTAGAAGCGGCGGCGGTAGAGACTCCGGTAGAGATCGGCGTGGCAGCGGCTACGGATATTTTCAAGGTGACAGTGAAGAATAATGCCCCTGAAGCGTATCCGCTGGGCGTAACAGAAGTAGTGTGGACGGCAACGGATGCGAACGGGAATGTGACTACGAAGGTGCAGAAGATTAAGGTCGTGGACACAACGAAGCCTGTGCTTGCTGTACCGGAAGATATTACTGTAGAAGCGGCGGCGGTAGAGACTCCGGTAGAGATCGGCGTGGCAGCGGCCAAGGATATTTTCAAGGTGACAGTGAAGAATAATGCCCCTGAAGCGTATCCGCTGGGCGTAACAGAAGTAGTGTGGACGGCAACGGATGCGAACGGCAATGTGACTACGAAGGTGCAGAAGATTAAGGTCGTGGACACAACGAAGCCAACGCTTACTGTACCGGAGGATCTGTCCGTAGAAGCAACGGCAGTGAAGACTCCGGTGGAGATCGGGCAAGCGTCTGCTACGGATATTTTCAAGGTGACGGTGACATCGGATGCTCCAGCTGCTTATCCGCTGGGAACAACGACCGTTACCTGGAAGGCCAAAGATATCAATGGTAACGAGGTAACCGGGGTACAGCGGATTACCGTAGTGGATACGACACAGCCTTTGCTGAAATTCGAAGGACCCCTGCAGCTGACCAAGGAAGCAACGGCTCTGGAAACCCCGGTAGAACTGGAAGTGCCAGCGGCGCTGGATTTCTTCCCGGTTACTCTAACGACAGATGCTCCGGGAGAGCATAGCCCGATCACTTCAGAGGAGACCTTAACTGCAAATTTCCCTATCGGTACTACGATTGTGAAATGGACTGCTATAGATAGCAGCGGAAATTCCGCAGTAGGCATCGTGAAGGTGACTATTGTTGATACGGTCAAGCCTGCGCTTAAGCTTCCAGCTGACATTACTCTAGAAGCATCAGCGCTGAAAACTCCGGTGGAGATCGGCGTGGCAACGGGGACGGACATTTTCAAGGTAACAGTAACCAGTAATGCCCCTGAAAGCTATGAGCTAGGAACCACTGAGGTTACTTGGACCGCTACGGATGCGAACGGCAATGTCAGCACGGGCGTGCAGAAGATCACGGTGGTAGATACAACGAAGCCAGTGTTGAAGCTACCGGCTGACAAGACGGTGGAGGCAACGGCGCTGAAAACTCCGGTGGAGATCGGCGTGGCAACGGGGACGGACATTTTCAAGGTAACAGTAACCAGTAATGCCCCTGAAAGCTATGAGCTAGGAACCACTGAGGTTACTTGGACCGCTACGGATGCGAACGGCAATGTCAGCACGGGCGTGCAGAAGATCACGGTGGTAGATACAACGAAGCCAGTGTTGAAGCTACCGGCTGACAAGACGGTGGAGGCAACGGCGCTGAAAACTCCGGTGGAGATCGGCGTGGCAACGGGGACGGACATTTTCAAGGTAACAGTAACCAGTAATGCCCCTGAAAGCTATGAGCTAGGAACCACTGAGGTTACTTGGACCGCTACGGATGCGAATGGCAATGTTAGCACGGGTGTGCAGAAGATTACGGTAGTGGACACCACGAAGCCAGTGTTGAAGCTTCCGGCTGACAAGACGGTCGAGGCAACGGCGCTGAAAACTCCGGTGGAGATCGGCGTGGCAACGGGGACGGACATTTTCAAGGTAACAGTAACCAGTAATGCCCCTGAAAGCTATGCGCTAGGAACCACTGAGGTTACTTGGACCGCTACGGATGCGAACGGCAATGTTAGCACGGGTGTGCAGAAGATTACGGTGGTGGATACCACGAAGCCAGTGTTGAAGCTACCGGCTGACAAGACGGTCGAGGCAACGGCGCTGAAAACTCCGGTGGAGATCGGCGTGGCAACGGGGACTGACATTTTCAAGGTAACAGTAACCAGTAATGCGCCTGAGAGCTATGGATTGGGAGTGACCGAAGTGGTCTGGACGGCTACGGATGCGAACGGCAATGTCAGCACGGGCGTGCAGAAGATCACGGTGGTGGATACCACGAAGCCAGTGTTGAAAGCTCCAGCAGATGTTGCTGTTCCGGCAACCGGAACCAAAACGCTTGTGAACCTGGGCCAAGCTACAGCGAGCGACATCTTCGGAGTTGTGCTGAAGAATGATGCTCCGGCTGACGGCTTCCCGTTAGGGAAAACAGTGGTCACCTGGACGGCTACGGATGTGAACGGTAATGTATCGACGGCGGTGCAGAATGTAACTGTTACACAGACGTTCAAGGTTCAATCGTTTAATGCGAGCCGAAGCAGCCTGACGAATACGATTTTCCCGAGAATATCCTTTGAGAATACCAGCAAGTCGACCTTGCAGCTCTCCAGCATCAAGCTTAGATATTACTACACTATCGATGGCGAGAGATTCCAGAGCTTCTATACGGATTATGCCAGAGTAGCAGGCTCGAATACGAGGGTGATCCAACCTTACGTCACAGGAAGCTTCCAGAAGACAACAGGCAAAACCGGCAGTGACTATTACCTGGAAGTCGGCTTCACCAGCGGTGCCGGAAGTCTTAAGCCTGGAGAAAGTGTAGAAATTCAGTGCAGATTCTGGAAATCGGATTTCTCTAATTACTATCAGACTAATGATTATTCCTTCAATGGACTGGCAACGGGCTTCACTGATACCAGCAAAATTACGGCCTACTCCTACGGCAATCTGATTGCAGGAATGGAACCGTAAGCGGCTAAGTACAGCAT
This sequence comes from Paenibacillus sp. FSL R7-0179, assembly GCF_038002265.1. Classification (NCBI taxonomy): domain Bacteria; kingdom Bacillati; phylum Bacillota; class Bacilli; order Caryophanales; family Paenibacillaceae; genus Paenibacillus; species Paenibacillus sp. FSL R7-0179. The sequence continues at coordinate 3,551,367 of NZ_JBBOCC010000002.1, read as the reverse complement.
TGCACAGCTTCCAGGCTGCTGCCGGATCAGTGGTTGCAGCTTGGAGCTATTCATTAACGGGAGATCAACCAGCTCCATTAGCGGGGGTACGATATGCCAGACGACATGAATGAAATCCTTCAACGGTTGACCCGGGTGGAAACCAAGCTCGACATCATGAACAGTGCAAGGGATATTGCGCTTGAGGCCATGCAGAGCAGCAAGTCAGCGCATTTGCGGATGGATGAGATGCGGGATGAGCTGTCCAGATTGAAGCTCAGGCAAGGGGAGAATCAGCGCTGGCTGGTGGGCACGATCATTAGCAGCGTGGGGATGTGCATTGCCGCAGCGGGACTTTTGATGAAAATATTAATCGGGTAGCAGACAGGAAGAAGGAGATGGGGGAATGGCCAAAGGCTTTGATTGCGCAGCACCGCTAACACGCACACTGGCAAAGAAATTCAAGGAGGATGGCTACGAATTCGTATGCCGTTACCTCGTGCCCTCCGGCTGGAAAAGGTTAACCCAGGCAGAGGCGGTTGCTATCAGCGCTGCGGGGCTGCAAATTGTCTCTGTGTATGAAACGACCGCCAGCCGTGCGCTGGGAGGCCGTGCAGCCGGTCTGACAGACGGGGCGATTGCCGCACAGACGGCTCTTGCGGTTGGACAACCTGCCGGGAGCCGGATCTACTTTGCCGTTGATTTCGACGCTTCAGCGAAGCAGATGGACACGGTGATCCAGTATATTACGGCAGCGGGAGAAGCCGCCCGGAATTACCAGTCGGGTGTCTACGGGAGCGTTACGGTTATTGAAGCTGCAATGGCCGCTAAGGCCTGCACCGGCTTTTGGCAGACGTATGCCTGGAGTAAAGGCCGGAAAGCAGAGGGTATCCACTTGTATCAATATGACAACGGTCCCAAGGGACTAGGTCAACCGGTTCACGGAGTGAATGTAGACCTCAACCAGTCCAGCGGAGAAGCCGGCTGGTGGAGCACACAGTCTGCCGCGGTTCCTGTACCAGGCAATGCAAACGGAGAGGGGAAAGACTATATGATGAAGAAAGAGGATGCGGGCAAAATCATTGCTTTTCTTCAAGCAGCTTATATGGCAGCAGGTAATGCAGAGTCTGGAAAAGAATTTCACCGTCTGGCGAATGAGCTGCGCAAAGCCTCGGGCCAAGCGGCAGACCCGAATAATCGTTAATCAGGAGGAAGGGTTACAGGCTGCCTTTGGGCGGCCTTTTTGACATGTAATTATACATAAATATTAGAATGAATGGATTTATTTATAACTTCAGCTGTAAAAAGCGCTATGGATTTTACTTTATCTATAGGATCGATTTTTTACAGAGGGGGGACTCCATTGCAGACCCAAGCAACCGTAAGTAAGGAGAAAGATAAAGCATCCGGCGGCCATAAACCATACAGCAATCCGCAGGTATTCATTCGCCCGGCAGCCGCGAAACAACCAGACCCGGTAGAGATTATCCGGCGTGTCCGCCAGAATCCGGCTTCCTTAAGCCGTGAAGACAAGCTGGCACTCCAGCGCACACTCGGCAACCGGGCTGTAGTTCAGTTGTTATCGAGTCTGAAGGAGGATGGGAAGAAGAAAGAGCAGGCAGACAATGGAACACAGGCGGCTGGACCAAGTAACAGCGTGGCCGCAGAAGCTCAAGTGGAAGAGCATAAGGATTCACCGGAACCGGTGCAAGCAGAAGCAGAGCAAGCCAGCGCTCCGGCTGAAGCCAAGATGCAGAGTAAGCAGGAGCCGTTGGGGCAGGCAGGAGGCGCTAATGCGTCTGTCACACAAACTAAGCCTGCTAGTGGCGGCAGTTCTTCAGGTCCCGTAGCCGTCAAAAAGACGCCAGCACCTGCCCGGACGAAGGGGAGAGCAGAGGCCACTGTAGAGGGGCAAGCTGAAACGGCAGAACGAGAGGAAGACGCTCCGTCTGCAGAAGAAGCCAGGGAAGAGCTGTCTGCGGAACCTTTGAATCCCGGAAAGGCGGAGGAGTCCGCAGCAGCTCAGGGAGAGGATGCGCCGGAGCCAGCCAAGAAGTCCGCCGCCTCCAAAGGAGCAGATGCACCGAAGAAAGCAGCCAAGGAGCCATCGCTTGGAGCAGCACTCGGTGCCTTAGCAGGAGATGGGAAGGAGAAGCCGGCGAAGGGTAAGACGGTGAAGATCAGCGGTGAAGATCCGGGGCAGATTCTGGATCAGCTGACACAGGTTCAGCCTACAGAGCTGGGGGAGGCCTATGCCCAGGCGGTGAATGTATCCTCCGGTGCCTTCACGAAGCAGGCGCAGAAGACCAAACAAGGGCTGCCTGCTGTTCCTGTACCGACCGGCTTGAAAGGGAAGGTCCTGCAGGCCCGGAAGAAACCGTCAGCACTGAAGCACGCTGTGAAGGAAGGCTTCAAAAGCGAGCGTACCGGCGGGGCTGTTAGTGCAGGGAAGCTGGACAAAATGAATATTAGTTCATCCGGTTCCGGGGGCAATCCGGAGGCGATGTTAAGCGAGATCCGTTCCGCAGCCGCCCAGCCGCCGGGAATCAGCATGACCGGGGAGGCAGATCCCTCCCAACTGGAGGGTTTTCATCAGGAGGCCTCCCAGCAGGTGAGCACAGCCAAGCAGGCGGAGATGGGCCAGATCAAGCAGCCGTTCGGGGAGAATGAGATCTATCCCGAGCCGGATGGCACCGTGGTGAAGGCTGCTGCAGGGCTGAAAGGCGGGCAGGCACCCGGGGCCAAAAAGCTGCCTGCGCTGGCACTGCCTGCAGATATGACTGCCGGACTGAACCGTAGTCTGGCTCCAGAGATGAAGAAGCAGCTTGGTACCAAGCAGGCAGAATATAAGAAGGAACAAGCAAAATTCGACAGTAAAGTGCTTAGCTCCAAAGCCGACAGCCAGGCACAAATCCGGCAGGCCGAGACCGAGGCGAAGAACAAGCAGATCAGCCAGCAGACTGGAGCCAAAGCAGAAGTCACCCAATTGCAGGGCGAGTGGAAAAAGGAGCTGGATGCTGCCGAGACGGACTATACCAAACAGGCCGGGTCAGCCGCCCAGCAGAAGAAGCAGGAGATCAACAGCGTCCGCACAGACAAAGAGCGGGAAGCTCAGAAGAAGCAGTCTGAAGCGGAGCGGGAAGCGACGCAGGCCTACAGTAAAGCTAAGAAGGAAGCAGACGGCAAGCATGAACAGGAGAAGGCCAAGGAAGAGAAGAAGGGCGGCTTCCTCGGCTGGGTGAAGGATAAGCTGGAAGCTGTCGTCGAAGTCGTTAAGAAAGCAGTCAACTTCATTTTTGAGAGTCTCCGCAAAGCGGTTAAGTTTATTTTTGACAAAGCGAAGCAGGCTGTGCTGGGCATCATTGAACTGGGCCGCAAGCTGATTACAACCCTGATCAAGGGACTGGGTGTGCTGCTGAAAAAGCTGGTAACCGTTGTATTTGCCAAGTTCCCCGGCATTGCAGCCAAGATATGCAGCAAGATTGACGGAGTTGTCAATAAGGCCATTAAAGCGGTCAACCAGCTGGCCCAGAAGCTCAAGACCAAGGTTACTCAAGTTATGGACTTCCTGGCCTCGAAGGTGGATCAGGCGCTGGCAGCAGTACAGAACTTCTATTCCAAGCTGATCTCAACGCTCGGCAATCTGCTGATTGCGACGTTCCTGGATGTGCTCGTCCGTATAGGAGCGCTCGGGAAGGCGGCGAAGCGTTCGTTCAGCCATCTGGAAGGGAAGATGTGGGAGTATCTTCTTGGGGTAGACATCTCCAAGCCAATGGGCGCTGGAGCAGCAGAAGGCGGAGCTGTAGAGCAGGCTGAGGGAGCTGGCACTGGTGCGGCAGCGGGCGAGAAGCTGAGCGCCGAGGATATCGAGATGGAGTCGGTGGAGCAGGGCGAGATGGACCCTGCACTGGTGCAGGAGGCGAACCTGAAGGACGGAGAAACCAAAGAGATGTCCGGCAGCCGCGACCCGGCTACAATGGACAGTATAATGGCGGAATTCGACACCGGAGCAGCCAATCAGAGCCTTGGCGGCAAAATAGCCGATGGTGTCAAGCTACGTGCGAATAATGCGAAAATGTTGTTTGACCAAATTAAATCATTTGTAATAAAATGGATGAAGGCCCATGGATTACAGCTGCTTGCGGGCATAGCGGGAGTATTGGTTGCTGTTGGCGCAGCTTTTGTCATCAGTGGCGGTGCCATTACTGTTCTTATTCCCCCTATTATTAATATTATCACGGTTGTGATGCAGGCTCAGGCAATTGTGTCTATTGCGCAAACCATAGCGCAAGCCGCCGGTTACATCGGCACCTACCTGAGCCAGGGCTGGCAGAAGATGATCGAACCTGCCGCAATTGCGCTCGCTACTGCACTGGCGATGGGGCTGGTTGAGCTGGCGATGGCGGGCGGCTTCAAAGCTGTCGGAGTTGACCTCAAGAAAGCCGGACAAGCTGTCAAGAAGGGCGTCGGAGCGGCAGCCAGCGGGGTGAAGAACGTTGTAGGCGCAGGAGCCAAAGGCATCAAGAGCCTGCTGAAATCCGGAGCCAAGCTGGCCTCCAAGAGCGGCAGCATGATTATACGTAATGGTAAAATCGTGATCAAGAGCCTGCAAAAGGGGCTCGTGAAGGGGGCCAAAAATCTCCGGGGCCTGCTGGACCGGATTCTGCAGAAGTTCAAGTTCAAGAAGTTTAAGCTGGTGCGCAAGGGCAAGCATATTCGTCTTTACGGCGAGGTTAATCCTTGGGTGTTGCTGGCTGATGGGACGATTCAAGAAGTTGATAGTCTGGATGGAAGAAAAGCAGGGATTAATACTCAGGCAGAGCTCGATAAGATTAAGAGCCTTTCTGAGTCCCAAAGAAATGATTTCTATAATGCTGCAGTTGCAAGAAAAGACGGGAAGATTGATTTTGATAGTATTAAGGTTTCTGAAAAATCAGCATTGAAGAAAACATTCGTCTCAACACCATACGATGCATCAGGTAAACTAAAAGCTAATGTGAAATACAAAACTGGTGAATTTCAATATGACTATGAAACAGATCATTTTGGAAGAATTGAAACTTTTAAAGCAGATGATTTGAAATTAACTGCAAGAGAGCAAAGATTACCGCATGATTCGAATACCCCAGGGAAAGCGAAAGGTGACCATGCAGGCCATCTTGCAGGGGATAGGTTTGGAGGATCAGCACAAATTGATAACATTGTTTCTCAAGCAAGTGCAGTTAATTTAAGTAAATACAAAAAATTAGAGAATTTATGGGCGAAAGCGTTAAAAGAAATACCACCAAAGCATGTATCAGTTGAAGTGAAATTATTATATGACATTGATTCTCTCAGACCTTCAGGTTTTAAAGTAATCTACGAAATAGATGGAAATATTACAATTAAGAATTTATCAAATTAGGAGGAAGATGTATGGCAAAAGTATTTGAAGATTATTTTTCGGAACTACAAGCAGATATGGTTTCGACTTGTATAGAGTATGTTAATAATAGAGCGGATATGATTTTTATCTACGCAACTTATGAAGTTGGAGATTACGGATTTGATGTCTTCTACAAGATTAATAATAAGATTGTGCAGAAAAATAAGATAAATGATGCGTTAGAGCATTCAGAAATTTTATATGATGTTTCGAGAAATCGCCAGATTGCACTTCTCGATGCGGGTAATGAAGACCTTCTAAAGTTATATAATATTTGTAAAGAATACAAAAGAGAAATGCCGACAGAGATGAAGCTTGTTTATGATGTAGCAAATAATAAACTGAATGCAACCTACAACTACAATTTAATTTACTCGAATGATCCCGAAAAGACATCAGATCACGTATTTAAAGAGTGGTTCGAAGAGATGGGGAAATTATCGTAATTGATACTACACTAAGCCGAATTCAGCCATTGACTGAACAATCGGCTTTTTTTATATTTATTATTAATGAGTTTCCTGAAACCTCTCTGACTGTTTGTGATTTTCTTCCCAGGCCTCTTTTTAAAACCTATATCAGAAAAAAAGTATATATATTTGCTAGACGTGATTCAGGTTTCAAATGATAAGATGGGGTGGCAGCACATAAAGATTTGTTGAACAGTGAGGACTTATTGTTCCTAAGCAACTTATCTGAATTAAATGCAAATACTTTTGCAGCAAGCGCTGTTAGTACTTTATCCTATGATGCAATTCCTTATCTGTTAGCAATGCTGGAAGAATGGGAGGATACGAGCGTTGAAGGAACGATAAGGAATTCATTAGATATTTTTTTAGACTATTCTGAAGAATTAAGTGAAGATGCAACTGTAGATGAGATTGGACACTTTTATATGGATTTCATAAAGAGTGTAGACCCTGAAAACTATTATTACTTCGGTGAACCTGTTCTTCCAGGAGTTATAGCTAAAAAAATTATAGAGAAGTCAGTGATATCTCTAAACCAATCTACTCCTGTACTAACGAATGTCTATCCATCCTTACTTTCCGTTTGGAGTGGTGTCAGATGCCCGGTTCAATATGGTACTATCGTAGATGCTGAACTGCTTAAAGATGTATATGGGTATGTCGACGAAATATCTAAGATGGATTGGGAAGTCGGAGCGAAGTACTTTTACGGAAATAGAGTTCGTTAAGTCTAATAAGCACTACAAAGTAAAAAACAGAGCACTCTTATTAAATCATAGGAGTGCTTTTTTTTTTTTTCTGTATTCCCCCCTCCCCCAGTTGTAATCCCCCTCCTAAAACTTACTTTATATATGAACAAGAAAATATAGAGTGAGGACAGAACTGCCGATGAAATTCAAAAAATTGGCTAGAAGCTATCGAAAGGAAACAGCAGAGTCTGCTGATGATGTGGAACGGGTCGAAGCTGCCGAGCTTGGCGCAGCCGCTGCTTATGTTGCTGCACTTGCTTCCGCTCACGAACCAGCAGCTCCCCGAGAGGAGAACGGCGAACCCGCTCCGCCCTACAGCTCGAACCAAGAGCATCTTGCAGAAGAGCTGCAACTGCTGGAGCTCCGGCTTAAGCTCAGGTATCTTGAAGGACCGCAGCCGCATGCAGAGCTGGAGCTTGTGGACGGGGAGATCCGCAGTCTGCTGGATGTCCAGTCTGAAGATGAGCATTACATCAATCTCTTAACAGCGGAAATTGCTCATCTGGAACGGAAGATCGCTGCCAGACTGAAGACTAGCTTCCACCCGTCAGCAGGGCAGGCACCCAGTCCCGCTCCCAGGCTCATTCTCCCGGAGGTGGCTTCTGCACTAAACCTGTCAGGGCTGGAGGTAAGCATCCTGGTCGCTTGTCTGGCGCCTGAGCTGGATGGCAAGTACGGGCGAATCTATGCCTACCTGCAGAATGATATGTCGGACAAGCGCCCTACGGTGGGTTGGGTCCTGAGGGTATTCGCCGGGGCAGAGGAGGAGCGGCAGGCGGCCCGCCTGCTGTTCGATGTCCGTGCGCCGCTGATGAAGCTGCTGCTGGAGCGAAGAGGGGAGTACGGCGACAGCCGCATTCCCTTAATCGCCCGGCCGCTGAAGCTGGAGGATTGGGCGGTGAATCTGCTGCTCGGCTATGAGGTGCTGGATGAGCGTCTGACGAAGGCGGCGAAGCTTAGCACGGTGCCTCTTCCGCAGCAGATCCATTTTTCGGCTGAGCTGGAGCAGAAGCTGCTGCGGTTCGTGAAGCATTACAGCTGCTGCGGAGCCGGCAGCCCCGGTAGCTCTGGCAGCCTGCTATACGTAAGCGGCCCGGATGAGGCTCTCAAGCTGGGCGGTATCCGCGAGGTCTGCGGCACCCTGGGACTCTCTGTCCTGGTTGCCGATCTGGAGAAGCTGCTGCGCCCTGAGGCTGACTTCAGCGAAATGCTGAGACTGCTTGGACGGCATGCGCTGTTGATGAAGACGGCCCTCTGCTTCACCGGCTTAGACAGCCTGGTGACAGAGGATGACCGCTATAGTCTGCAGATTCGGCTCCTCATGGAGATGCTGGCAGACTATGCACCGCTGTCGTTCATCCTTGGAGAAGCGCAGTGGGGATTCAGCTTCACCGGAATTCCTATGAACTTCATGCAGATCGACTTGCCCTTTCCGGATGCGGCGGCCCGCAAGGCTGCATGGACTTCCATGGGTCAGGAGTATAAGCTGTCTCCGCAGATGGAACTGGATGAAGTCAGCGGCAGCTTCCGCTTCACGGCAAGTCAGATCCGGGCCGCTCTGAACGGCGGTGAAAATATCGCCGTCTGGAACGGCTTCAGGGAGAACGGGATCAGCGCGAAGGATCTCTACGAAGCCTGTTACTTCCAGTCCAGCCGCAGAATCCAGGCACTGGCCTCGAAGGTCCAGGCCATGTATACCTGGGACATGCTGGTGCTTCCCGAAGAGCAGCTGAATCAGCTGAAGGAAATCTGCCGTCAGGTGAAATACCGCGCACTCGTCTATGGAGAGTGGGGCTTTGCAGGACGGCTGTCGCTCGGCAGAGGGCTAAACATCCTGTTCTCGGGGCCGCCGGGCTCCGGGAAGACGATGGCCGCTGAGGTGATTGCGACTGAGCTGAGCCTTGAGCTCTACAAGATCGATGTCTCGCAGATTGTGAGCAAGTACATCGGGGAGACCGAGAAGAATCTGTCGCGGATTTTTGATGAGGCGGAGACTTCGAATGCCATTCTCTTCTTCGACGAAGCGGATGCCTTGTTCGGCAAGCGCTCTGAGGTCAAGGATGCGCATGACCGGTACGCGAATGTGGAGATCAGCTACCTGCTGCAGAAGATGGAGGAGTATACGGGAATTGTGATTCTGGCGACTAACCTGAATCAGAATCTGGACGATGCTTTTGCCCGCAGGCTGCACTTCAAGCTGGAATTCCCGTTCCCGGAGCAGCAGCAGCGCAGCCGGATCTGGCGGGGAATGTTCCCGGCGGGAGCACCGCTTGATCCTGGCCTGGATTACGGCTTCATGGCGGAGAAGTTCATTCTGGCCGGAGGCAACATCAAGAACATTGCCTTGAATGCAGCCTTTTATGCGGCGCATGAGGGCTGTTCCATCGGGATGAAGCAGATCATGCTGGCAGCCAAGCGGGAGTATCTGAAGCTGGGCAGAACCTTTTTGCAATCGGATTATGCGCCCTATCACACACTGATCGAGGTGAAATAAGGATGGCTGTGGATACAGGTACGGTAATAAGAGATGTCAGCACCAGCCTGAAGGCATTATTGAAAGCACATGTGCCTGAACTGAACGATGACAGCTTCATCAGCTTCGGCTCTCCGAGTGACATTGACAGCTCAACGATGAAGCTGTCCATGTGTTTGTACTATTTGAGCCATAGCCCGAGTATGCGCAACAGTGAGAAGGAAGCAACCAGCGGCAAGAATGAGTTCATGTATCCGCCGGCTTATCTGGATTTGTACTATCTGCTCACGCCGTATGCCAAGGATAGGGAGACCGAGCAGCTGATCCTGGGCCGGATTTTTCAGCTGTTCCATGAGCATCCGGTGCTTAGCGGCAGCGATCTGCGGGGCAACCTGGCCGAATGCGGCAATGAGAAGATCCGGATCTCCTATAACAACCTGACGATTCAGGATATCAAGCAGCTGTGGGAGGTGTTCCCCGGGAAGCCGGCTAAGGTGAGCCTGTCCTATCTGGTGTCGCCGGTGCGGCTGCCTGCGGATAAGACGATCCTGATTCCGCGGGTTGAGGTGAAAGAGCTGGGCGTTCATCCTCTGTAGACACAGCTGGCAATGACTGCTTCTGTGAAGGGAGTGATTCATGGAGGAATGACATGCAAGGCACCCGTACCAGCGGATAATCCGCAGACAAAGGCAGCTGCGACTAACTGGATTGTGTAAGCTGATCTAACTTTAAGTTTATGCTTCCTTAGCCAGATTTGCCGAAGGTTTCGCTCAGAAGCAGATGCTAATTTAACTTTTTTAGGAGGGTAAGAGATGGCAAATTATTTATCGCCAGGTGTGTATGTGGAGGAAGTCTCAAGCGGGGTTAAGCCGATTGCCGGTGTGGGCACCTCAGTCGGGGCCTTCGTCGGAATCGCAGAAAAAGGGGTCATCGGCAAAGCGGTCCTGGTCACCAACTGGAGCCAGTTCGTCAATGAGTTCGGCCAGTTTATCCCCAATGGCTATCTGGCTTATGCCGTGTATAACTTTTTTGCGGAAGGAGGCACCTCCTGCTATGTAGTGAGAGCCGCATCCACCGACATCCGGCCGGCTTCGCTTGCGGTTCGCGATACCGATAATCTGGATTTGTTCAAGGTAGTTGCACGTTCGGAAGGGGAGTGGGGCAACCGCATTTCGGTCAAGATCGGCCCGTCCTCCAACAAGCAGCAATTCGGCTTTAAGATGATTGTGCAGTATTTGCTGGACAGTGATTTCAATAATGAATACAGCGGAGAAGACGAAGAGGGCAAAATCGTCGAAATCTTCGACAACATGCTGCTGATCAATTTTGAAGAAAAGGTGAATCAGGTATCCGCCTTTGTCAGTGTGAAGCCGCTGGTGGACCTGACCATTCTGGAGAATATGGAGAAAACGCCGGCGTTCAATGAAGCAGCCCTGTCCCTCAGCGGCGGTGTGAACGGGATGTCCCCGATTGACTTCCTGGGTGATGCGGTCAAGCGGGCCGGTATCCACGCGTTCGATACGATTGACGGCATTAACATTGTAGCGGCTCCAGACCTTGCAGATATGCCGTACAGCCGGGGCACCATCCTGGACATGCTGAATTACTGCAAGCTGAGAAAAGACTGCATCTTCATCGTAGATCCTCCGCATGGCTTAAGTCCGATGGAGGTCAAGGATTTCAAGGAGGGGGCGGGCGATTATTCGGGCAATTCATTCAATACGTCCTACGGCGCCTTGTATTATCCTTGGGTCTACATTAATGATCCGCTGACCGGGAAGCAGAAGCTTGTGCCGCCGTCCGGGGCAATTGCCGGTACGTATGCGTATGTCGATGCCGTTCGCGGTGTCCACAAAGCACCGGCAGGCACCACCGACGGCTATCTGGATTCCGTAGTCGGGATTGAGAAGATCATCACGAAGGCGGAGCAGGAGCTGCTGAATCCCGGCGGCATCAACGTAATCCGTTCCTTGCCGGAGGGCATCTGTGTCTGGGGAGCCAGAACGCTGTCCGCCGATTCGGAATGGAGTTACGTCAACGTCCGGCGGCTGATGATGTACATTGAAGAGTCGCTGGATGAGGGCAGCCAGTGGGTCGTGTTTGAACCGAATGATCCGAGCCTGTGGGGCAAGGTCAAGCGCAATCTCACCGCCTTCCTGACCCGCGTATGGAGAGACGGTGCGCTCTACGGAACCACGCAGGAAGAGGCCTTTTTCGTCAAAGTGGACGAGGAGAACAATCCGCCTGCCGTGCGGGATGCCGGACAGCTGATTATCGAAGTGGGCGTAGCCCCGGTCAAACCTGCTGAATTCGTAGTCATCCGGGTCAGCCAGAAGACCTTATCCAAATAAGAGATTGAGAGGAGATTTAAGCTATGGCAACCGGCAAAAGATTGGACCCCTACCGCAATTACCGCTTCCGCGTTGTAATTGACGGCATTCAGACCGCAGCCTTTGCGGACGCAACGATTCCGGATACATCCACTGAGGCTGTAGATTACCGGGAGGGGATTGATGCCCCGCATGCGCGCAAGCTGTCCGGCTTGACCAAATTCGGGAACATTACCTTGAAAAAAGGGCTGACCGACTCCCTGGAGCTCTACAACTGGCGCAAGTCTATTGAGGACAAAGGCGCGCTGAAGAACCGCAAGAGCTTGTCCATCATCCTGGTGGATGAAGAAGGCAATGACAAGGCGCAGTGGGATATCCTCGAAGCCTGGCCGATCAAATATGATGTCAGCGCACTTAGCGCCAAAGGCAACGAGGTCTCTGTCGAGTCGATGGAGCTGGTGCATGAAGGGGTTCGCAGAGTGAAATAGCTTCCCGCTTATCGTCATCGTCACTGTGGATGTGATGCAATACGCCAAAACATAAGCTGGACGGTATGGACATCATATTCACGGCCGGGGATGCCGGAAGGAAGGGAAGGCATGAGGATGCTCTTGATGAGGAAGTGAGGGAGAACATGGAACTATTACAAACCGAATTCAGCTTCACTCTGCCCAAAGGGTACGTGGATGAAGCAGGCACGCTGCATAAGCAGGGCACCATGCGTCTGGCTACCGCAGCGGATGAGATTACACCGCTCCGGGATTCCCGGGTTCAGCAGAATCCCGCGTATCTGACAGTCATTCTGCTCTCCAGAGTGGTCACCGGGCTGGGTGGACTGGGCATGATTACGCCGAGAGTGATCGAAGAATTGTATACCTCGGATTTTGCCTATCTGCAGGATCTGTACAACCGGATTAACCAGAACGGCAGCAATGCGGTTCATGCACAGTGTCCCAAGTGCGAGCAGCGCTTCGAGCTTGAACTGGAACCGCCGGGGGAATAGTCGGCTACCCCCTTGACCGCCTCTACGAGGAGGTAGCCTTTCTGACCTACTATCTGCACTGGGACTATACGGCGGTGCTGAACCTGGAGCATGCTGAACGGGACCGCTGGTGCAGTGAAGTCAGCCGGATCAACCAGAAGCTGAGTGGCGGGGAAGAGAAGAAGAACTTCTTTGAGGCTTAGGAGAGGATAACATGAAGGCAAATATGCTAAATATCGGCGCCAAAAGAAGCTGGGTGCCCGGGTACCGGGAAGATCCCTTTCTTGCTTATAACTTCATCGTGGAAATTGACGGGATCTCCGTGGCCGGATTCTCTGAGGTCTCAGGCCTTAGCGTGGAGACACAGGTGGAGCGCAAAACCTTCGGCGGCGAGAATCATAAGGAATTTGTGTTCCTGGGACCGACCAAGTACTCGGATCTGACGCTGAAAAACGGGGTCACGAATGATGAGTATCTGTGGAATTGGTATCAGAATGTGGTGAACGGAGTCATCCGGCGGCGCAGCGGGTCCATCTGTCTCTTGGATCATTCCGGCACGCCCAAGGTGTGGTGGAACTTCATCGAAGCCTGTCCCATCAAATGGGAAGGGCCGGCGTTCAACGCCAGCAGCAGCGCGGTAGCCGTCGAGAGCCTGGTTCTGACGCACAACGGGCTGTACAGGTACCGGTAATGAGCCGGAGCATTCGGAGCGCGGCGGCTCCTGCGAATCAGAAGCAGACCGGATTCATTCAGTCGATTCTGGCAAAATACGGCTTGACCCGCTGGCGGAGCAAGCTGAAGAGCCTGATCCTGCGGCACAATCCGCTAGTTGCTGCGCAGCCGGAGACATTGCAGCGTACGGACCTGGTAACCAACCATATCCATCAGACATTCTATTATCCGGTAGTATCAGAGAAGGAACAGCCGGGACCGGCAAGCCGCATCCTGTTGGTGACTCAAAGCGGCATCAGGCCTGGACTAAGCGCTCCATCTGCTTCTCCTGGTCAAGCTGAGGATCTGCGGAGCGGGCTTCATTCAGCAGCCGGACGGCTTAATTCGGTACAGGTGTTGGAAGAGAGAGTCTGGCAGCATAGAAGCAATCTTCATCAGGTAACAACGGAGTATCGCATACAAAATGCAGCATTTCATCCGGCTGAACCTGTAGCTGTTCAGCCTGCCGGATCAAGACCGGCGCAAGTCTCTGCACCGTCCGGGTTGTCTGTTCCGAAGCCGCTGCCTTCAGGCGCTACAGGTGAAAGAAGCCAGGGAGACAGGCAGGACAGAGGCGATCTGCCGGCTGCTTCTGTCCTTCCAGGGCAGCAAGACAGGATGACTGGCAGACCGTCATATGCAGTCCATCACCAGCAGCTGGTGCAGGTGATGCAGCTGCTGCGGACCTATGGCGTTAAGCAAGAATGGGATACCGGAGCGGAAGAGCAGCGCTTGAGGCAGCAGCTAGGGCATCCGGTACGCGCGCAGGCATTGAAGAATGAACGGGAGACCGTCCCAGGCTCAGCCGGGACCGCTGTGGGAGCACAGCTTAAGACTCCCAGCCGAAGCTTCAAGCCCGGTAGTCTGCTGATTCCGCATTCAAGCGTAAGTTCCAGTCTTCAGCTCGGCTTAGGTCAGCAGCTTACGGCAACGCTTGAGCAGCTGGAGAGCAGGCAGGAGCTTCTGAGCCCGCTGCCCGCTGCCGTTGGTACGGTTCATCAGAGGCAGCCAATGAAATCATTACAGCTTACGCTGCCGCATATCCTTCAGCCGCTTGGGGTTGCGTCAGGTGCACCAGAAGCGGCCGGGCAGGCGGCTACCGCTCGAATGGCCGCAGCCGCAGGACGGGCTGCTCCAAGAGGGCCGGGGCCAGCGGCGCCGGTGGAGGCCAGCCTGATCTATGCTGTAGACCGGACAGAGCTTCCGTCCACGTCGCAGCATAGAAGGCCGGGCAGTCCGCTTAGGGCGGATAACCCGGCTTATGAACCGGATCTTCAGCCTTCCGCCAGTCATAGCCGCCTGGTGCTGCGGAAGCCTGAAACGCCGCGCGCAGCTCTGCCGGAGCCGATGCAGCAGCAGCTGGAGCGGGTGCTGCAGGAACAAGCGGCCCTGCCTCCGGCGCAGACCTTCACCAAGGCCGCTCCGCCGCCGGGCATGAATGCAGCAGAGCTGAATCAGCTGGCTGAGCGGGTCTATCAGGTGCTGGAGAAGAGAATGGCCATACGCAAGGATCGGAGGGGGCTAAGATAATGGCGGAGAAAGCGAAGATCATTCCTCTGGATATGCCCGTCGGAGCTATTGAGGTGATGTTCAATCCCAATGAGTACACCGTTTCTTTTGAAGGCAAATATACGGGGGAGAAGAACAACAAGCAATTCCAGATTACAGAGACACCGGAGTTCAAGGTCTCCTTGTTCTACGATACCTATGAGCAGCGCAAGGATGTCCGCAAGAAGACCCGGCAGCTGACCTCGCTGCTTGATCCCAAGGTCAGCGGCAAAAGCACGAAAAAACCGCCGGTGTGCATGTTCGTCTGGGGCGGCTTCACCTACCGCGGCCTGCTGAGCAAGATCGAGCAGAAATTCACGATGTTCATGGATAACGGCACGCCTGTCCGCTCGTTGCTGGATGTGACCTTCATTACAGATGAGCCGGATAAGTCGGTGGAGGACAGCCAGGGGCTGAATGCCTGCCGGAAGCTGTGGGTGGTCAAAAGCGGGGACCGGCTTGACCTTATTGCAAATGCGGCGCTGAAGGAGCCGCTGGCCTGGCGCAGAATTGCCGAGCTGAACAGGATCGCCAATCCGGTTGGCTTTCCTGGCAAAAATGATATCGGGAGAACTCTGGTTATCCCGGATTAAGGCGGGGATTGCATGGGCACCAGTGTAGCAAATTACAAAATTGAGCTGAACGGAAGCAAGCTGTCCGCTGAACTGACAGCGGCGGTGGAAGGCGTCACGCTGGAGGATGAGCTTAATCTGCCGGCGGTATTTTCCATCCAGATGAATATGGTGAATGCCGGAAGCGGCATGTGGCGGGGAACGGATCTGACGAGCCTGAAGCCGGGCGACCAGCTGAAGCTCTCCCTTGGACTCGACCAGCCGGAGCCGATGATCAGCGGAGAGATTACCTCGCTGGATCTGAACTTTGCGGAGCACTCGGTGCTGGATATCCGCGGATATGATCTGCTGCACAGGCTGCGTACGGGGACGAGGAGCAAAGCTTTTCTGAAGAAGAAGGATAGTGATATTGCGGGAGAAATTGCCAAGGAGCATGGATTGACCCCTGTGGTGGAGGATACCGGAACGGTGTATCCCTACCTCTTCCAGAATAATCAGAGCAACTACGAATTTCTGCTGGAGCGGGCAGCCCTGCTCGATTATGAGCTGTTCGCGGCAGATAAGCAGCTGCATTTCGTCAAGTCGCGGTCCGTGAAGGCCCCGGTGCTGCCTGAGATGAGCTTCAAGAAGGATTTCGAACGGCTGAACCTGGAGCTGAGGGCCCTTACCCGGGGGAGTAAGGTGACGCTTAAGGGCTGGGATGTGAAGGAGAAAAAGGAGCTTGAGGCTATCGCTAAGAGCGGAGAAGAGACGACCAAAATGGGCGGGAAGGAAGGCGGCTTCACCATCAGCACCGCAGCGGTCGGGGAATCACCGATTGTCATTATGGCCGAGAATCTGCTGGATATGAACGAAGCCAAGGTGCTGGCCGCCGCCGCTTACAACAGCCGCCTGCGCGAGTTCATTGCCGGGGAAGGCATGTGCTGGGGGAACCCTAAGCTCCGGGCAGGGCAGACGGTGAAGCTGATGGGTCTGGGCGAGCGCTTCAGCGGAATTTATTATATTGTAGCTACCGTTCACAAGATCGACAGCAAGGGCTATACCACGACGTTCAAGGTGAAGAGGACTGGCCTATGAGTGAAGGACCCGGAATTAGCATTTTAATGGATAGCATCATGAACGAGGGACGGATCTTCGGTGTAATGGTGGGGATTGTCATCAATAATGACTCTGCGAACCATGCGGACAAGCCGGGCCCCGGACGGGTGAAGGTGAAGATCCCGCTGATGGGGATGCCGGAATCCAACTGGGCGCGTATGGCATCCTGGATGGCCGGGAAGGAACGGGGGGCCTTTTGCCTGCCGGAGGTGGAGGATGAGGTGCTGGTAGCTTTTGAGAACGGGGATGTCAACCGCCCTTATATCATAGGCTCATTGTGGAATGGACAAGACTTGCCGCCTGAGACCAACAAGGACGGCAAGAATAATATCCGCCTGTTCAAATCCCGCAGCGGGCATGTTCTGCGGTTCGCCGATACCAAGGGGGAAGAGAGCATCACGCTTACCTCCGCCAAGGGTCACGTAATCAGGCTGGATGACAAGGGCGGCGCGGAGCAGATCCGGATTAGCGACAAATCAGGCAAGAACCGGATCATCCTGGATGCCAAGGCCAACAAGGTGTCGGTATCCGCAGGTGCGGATATTGAAATCTCGGCGGGAGGCAAGCTGTCCCTGTCCGCC
Organism: Paenibacillus sp. FSL R7-0179; assembly: GCF_038002265.1. Classification (NCBI taxonomy): domain Bacteria; kingdom Bacillati; phylum Bacillota; class Bacilli; order Caryophanales; family Paenibacillaceae; genus Paenibacillus; species Paenibacillus sp. FSL R7-0179. Next base: position 3,534,449 of record NZ_JBBOCC010000002.1, on the reverse strand, counting down.
AAATCCATTGACATGAAATCATCGGCGGGCACCGCCATCGAAGCTTCGGCGGGGATGGAGGTCAAAGCCGCCGCCAGTATGACGATCAAAGGATCTGTGGTCAACATTAATTAGAGAGGGGTGCCCTCTATGGGACAGCCAGCAGCGAAGCAAGGAGACCGGATTCTGGCGACCGATACGCATACCGTGATGCTTCCGGCCGGAGGAGGGCTGGTACCCACCCCGTTGCCGCATCCCTTCACGGGGATTCTGGACGGTGCGCTGAGCACGAACGTCAAGATTATGGGGCAGCCGGCAGCCACTATGGATTCGACGGCTACGAATATGCCGGCCCATGTTCCGCAGGGAGGCCCGTTTCAGAAGCCGCCGACCAATAAGGGGACCATCAGCGCGGGAAGCGCAACGGTATTCATCAACGGGAAAAAGGCTGCCAGAAACGGTGATCCGGCGCTTACATGCAATGATCCGGCCGACCTTCCGGCAGGGAAAGTGTCTGCTGCGGGGACGGTCTTATTAGGAGGCTGAGAGATGGAAGTTGTAGATTTTTTGGGACGGGGCTGGACGTATCCGCCCGCTGTCCAGCGGGGCAGCGTCCGCTCCTCCGGTGGAGAAGACTCCATCCGGGAATCAATCATTCTGATTCTGTCAACGGCCCGCGGCGAGCGGGTCATGCGGCCGGATTTCGGCTGCAGACTGAACGAGCTGGTGTTCTCGCCCAATACCATGAGCACTGCGACCTTGCTGCGAAGCTTCATTGAAGAAGCCTTGCAGAACTGGGAGCCGCGCATTGAAGTGGACGACATTACGGTCACCCCGCGCTCAGACCGCTCTGAGCTTGAGGTGTCCATTGACTATTCAATCAGGGCCAGCAACAGCAAATATAATCTGGTCTATCCATTCTTCCTTGAAAGCGTGGGGAAATAATGCCAAACCAAATGCCTATTATTGATAAACGGGGCCAGGAACAGCTGGTTCCCGAGCTACGACGCTTAATCTACCAATACTGCAGCCGGGAATGGACGGATGTGACGGAGCTTGAGGCAGACAAGAAGGCAGATGCCCTGGTCCATATCTTCACCGGGATGATGGGCAAAGTGATCAGCCGGCTGAATCAGGCGCCTGCGAAGAACTTCACCTCCTTCCTGAATCTGATCGGCATTCATCCTACTCCGCCCCGTGCTGCCAAAGTTCCGCTGCTCTTCCGGCTGAAGCCGGATTCGGGCAGCTATAACACGGTTCCGGCCGGAACCCGGGTATCCGCCCAGCCGGAGCAGGGGGCGGAGGTGGTTTTTGAGACGGACAAGGATTTGACCGTCATTATGGCGCAGCCGGTCCGGGCGGTGAGTCTCGATCCGCAGGAGGACCAGTGGAGCAATCAGGATCATCTGCTAGCCGGGGGAGCTGCCGGCAGATCTGCCAGGCTGTTCAGAGGGGATTCGACAGTTGTCCACAGATTGTATCTGGGACATACAGAGCTGCTCGGATTCCAGGAAGCGGGCAGCAGCTTATCGGTCTATTTCAACAAGCCGGATGCAGCCGCGCTGAGCAAGGCCGCGCCGGGGCAGGACAGCACCGGGGAGCTGCTGAACCATATCGACTGGTTCTGTTTCGATGAAGAAGGGAATGCGGTGCAGCTGTATCCTTCCTCAATCGCCGAAGCGGAAGAGGAAGAGGATGCTCTGTGGAGGGCGGTGGTCCGGTTCGACCGGCTGACTGGCGTGCATACGAAGACGCTGGCCGGGTACGAGCCGTCCGGGGCGCTGCGGGAATGGCCTGGCAAGTGGATTTTCGCCGAGTTGAAGAAGCCTATAACCGCCGGTACGCGAATGCCGGATATCGAAGATATCCGCCTGGAGCTTAACATGGTGAGTCCGCAGCCGCTCCCGCCGGATGTGACGGTCAATAACGGGAACCTGCTGGATATGGGCAAGGATTATTATCCGCTGGGGGACAAGCCCAGAATCAACGATACGTTCTATATCGCCTGCGGGGAAGCCTTCTCGAAGCCGGGTGCCCGGATTACGCTGAGGGTGGAGCTGTCAGAGCCGGAGATCAGCAAGCTGCCGGACACACCGTATGTGAGACTCGGCTGGGAATATTGGAACGGGCAGGAATGGCTTGCGATTACCGGTCTTGAGGAGAGCACGGACGAAAGCGGTGCAGCTAATGGCGGTGCAGCCCTCCGTGCGGTGAGCAGCCTTACTGCCAGCGGAACGCTGAGCTTCGTCTGTCCGGGTATCCGGAAGCTGACGCTGGGCGGTGAAGAGCAGTACTGGGTCCGGGCCCGCATCACCGGCGGGAATTACGGTGAGGATGCGAAATACGAATATCAGGATGAAGAGGTCAAGCTGGGGGAGGGGAGCATTAATGTAGCCAAACTCAAGGTGACCCAGGCGACTTACGCGCCGCCTTCCATCCGTAAGCTCAGCATTGCCTACAGCTACACGCTGGAGGCGCACCCGCAGACCGTGCTTACAGAGAATAACTTCAGCTTTGCCGACAAGTCGGCGGCCTGCCGCAACGAAGGCGAATATTTCAAGCCTTTCTATCCTTGCACCGAGACGGAGCCGACCTTCTATCTGGGCTTTGACCGTGATATCAGCGATCTGCCTGTGTCGCTCTTCTTTCCGCTAACCGGTGAACAGCTGGGACGTCCGGTAGTGGCGTGGGAGTATTGGGACGGCAGAAGATGGCTGACGCTCAGCGTGAATGATGAGATCAGAGGCTTCACCCGCAGGGAGATTCTGCAGTTTGCCGTGCCGGGAGATATCGCGAAGCGGCCGCTGTTCGGTACGGAGCAGTTCTGGATACGTGCCCGGCTGGATGAAGGCCGGTTCGAGATTGTCCCGCAGGTGAATGCCATTCTTGCTAACGCGGTCTGGGCCCGCAATTCCAATACCGTTTCGGCAGAGCTTCTGGGCTCCAGCAACGGTGAGGAGAATCAGATCGTACAGTTGTCCAAAATACCCGTGCTGCCCGGCCAGCTGCTCAAGGTCCGGGAAGCCACCGGGCAAGGAGTATGGATACCTTGGGAGGAAGTCGACACATTCTCCGTATCCGGTTCAGATTCAAGGCACTATATGCTGGACAGAAGCACCGGCATGATCATGTTCGGGGATGGACGGAGCGGCATGATTCCGCCAATGGGTACAGACAACATCCTGTGTGACTACAAGCATGGCGGCGGGGCGTCCGGGAATGTTGCCGCAGGCTCGGTATCACGGATATGGGACAGCTACAGCTGGCTGGATTCCGTAACCAATCCGGTGGCGGCGGACGGCGGCTTCGATCAGGAGGAAGCAGAGCAGGCTGAGCTTCGCGGGCCGCATACGCTGAAGAGCCGGAACAGGGGCGTAACCGCTGAGGATATGGAATGGCTGGTGCGTGAGGCGATGCCTCAGATCGCCAAGGTGAAATGTCTAAGCGCTATGAACCGGGAGCTGGAGTTCACCCCGGGTAGAGCTACCCTGATCGTGGTGCCGGAGACGGATGAGCCGAGGCCGTTCCCGAGCCAGGAATTGCGCAGTGAGATTGAAGCCTATCTGTGTGAACGCATCTCGGCCCCTTTGAACACCGCCGAGCCGGGGATTGAAGTTATTGGCCCGGATTATGTCCGCACGGCTGTAGAGGCAACCGTAGTCTTTATCTCTCCGGACCAGCGGAAGGTAGCTGAGGGCCGGATCATCGACAACCTGAAGCAGTTCTTTCATCCGCTTAAGGGCGCAGACGGGAATACGGGCTGGGAGCTGGGACAGAACCTTTATGTCTCCGAGGTCTATGCCGTGATTAAGAATACGCCGGGTGTTGACTATGTATCGGATGTAGTCGTCAAGGCTTCAGTGCAATGCTTCACGCTGAAGCTGGAGCCGCTTGAGAACGGGCCGTATAAGCCTCAGGCCGCCTATCCGAAATACAGCCTGGTCCGCTCTGAGGACAACGCGCTTCAATTTGCCCTTGCCGAGCCGGTGGATGCCGGGGATGAAGTGAAGTCGCTGGTGCTCAGAGGGTTCAAGGAGAAGGGGATCATCAGGCTCCGCTACAGATCCCGAAAGCCGGTAGAGCTGATTGTCCTCTCCATCGACGGTGATATGCTCGAATGCCAGACCCTTGACGAAGAACCGCTTGCGGAGAGCTATCCCGAGGGCAGTGATCTGGAATTTGGACTTACGGATGATCTGACGGTCCGGACGTATATCCTCAACAGGCTGGAATCGGGGGCGGTGACCTTTGTAGTGAAGACCGCCGTATTCGAGGAGAAGGATATTGTCTTCCTGAGCCGGACGGATGAATACATCAACACCACACCGCTCAAGATCCGCACCATAGGCAGCGGCAATATTCATCTGGAAGAGGATGAGCTGATCTGCGGCGGGCTGCATCTGGTGAACAAGCCGGAGGAGCATCCCTTTCCTTATCTTATGGATAAGCGGGCGGGCCTGCTGCATGATTTGACCGCAACCACGGCTGCGTGCAGGCTGGAGACTATCCGCAGGGAAGAACGGAGATATCTGACGGGGCTGCCCGGTATACCGGACACAGTGGTGCGGTGTCCGCATTGTAATGCCTTGGAGCCGTAACTACAGAAAGGAGGAAGAACCTATGCCGCTTCCAGTATTGAAGCTGGATGATCTTGGCTTTGACCAGCTTGTGGCCGATGCCACTGCGCTGATTCCGCTCTATGATCCGGAATGGACGAACTATAATCCCTCCGATCCCGGCATTACCCTGGTGGAGCTGTTCGCCTATTTCACGGAAATGGTTCTCTACAGACTTGACCAGGTGACTGATGAGAGCAGGCAGCAGTTCCTCAAGCTGCTGGGTATCACCCTGGAGGACGGGGAGGAGCTGGCCAGCGGAATAGCCCGCGGGGCGAAGCAGTTCTCCGAATGCTACAGGGCTGTGACCGCAGAAGATTACCAGCTGCTGGCGAGGCAGAGCCTGCTGGATATCCCGGAGATTCGGACCACGTATCCCGACCTTGCGGTCCGTACACTCTGTCTGATTAATACGGATATGGAGAACGGCACCGGGCGGGATAAAGAAGCCTTCGGGCATGTGTCCGTAGTACTGGTGCTCCAGACCGCGAATCAGCAGGATCTGCGCAGAGACATGGCGGAGATCAAGCAACAGGTTAAAGCCGTTCTGGAGAAGAGCAAGCTGCTGACGACCCGGGTCCATGTCGTTGAGCCGGATTACCGGGATGTTGTGATTGAGATGACGGTTGCCGCCGGGAATCAGAGCATCGGGAGCATCGTGCATGACAGCATTGTACGGTTCCTGGACCCGGTTAACGGGGGAGAGCACGGACAGGGCTGGCTTCCGGGGAGGAAGCTGTACGCCTCGGATCTGTATCATCTGGTAGAGGGAATCGCCGGCATTGATCATGTCACCAGCGTGACTCTGGACTCGCCTGACCTGCTGCCGTTCCAGTTATTTAAGCTGAAGGACCTGAAGATTGAGGTGGAAGCATGAGCAAGACAGACGGGTACAGTTATGTCGAGTATCTCCCCCGGGTGTTCCAGCAGAAATCGGGGGAGCCGGATGAACAGTTTTTTCTGGGACGGTTCCTGAAGGCCTTCGAAGCCATGCTCTCCGGCAATACGGGGACGGCAGGCGCGGAATCTGTGGGCATGGAGGCTTTGCTGGACGGATTGCATCAATATTTCGATCCGCAGACGGCTCCCTCACAGTTTCTGCCCTGGCTTGCAGGCTGGGTGGGTCTCCAGTTGGCCGAAGGCGTAGAGTATGACGGCGAGCAGGATAATCTGGAGCGCACGCTTGCACCTGCGCAGATTCTTCCGCTTGCGGACACCCGCAGCACCGTTAACCGCAAGCTGATCAGCAGCATCGTCCAGCTCTATAAGAAACGCGGAACCCTGGGCGGTCTGGCTGAATATTTGCAGGTTCACGCCGGTGAAGAGGCGGCCATCCGTATCTATAGCTACGAGGAGCCTGTCTGTCTCGGTAATGCCCGGCGTATAGGCGTCAATACGATGGTCGGGGCGGCCGAGCCGAGCTACTTCACCGTCCATATCATCCTCCCGGCGTACAGCCGGAGCCTGCTGCAGCAGAAGGTGCGGAATCTGCAGGAGGTAATCCGGAAGGAGCGGCCCTTTTACACCAACTCCAGCTTGAATATTGAAGTCCCTTCTATGCGTCTGGGGGTCTATGGGCATGTGGGGATGGAGACCTTAGTCGGGGGTATGACAGAGCAATAGAGATTATAGACCGGGAGGCAAGCGAATCATGGGAAAAGAATTAAGAAGAATGCGCTACTTTGACGGGCTCTTCCTGAATGCTGAGGATTACATGCTCGATCAGGAGTTTCACCTGCGCCTGCAGCGGCTGCATAACCGCTATCTGCATACCTGGGGAATTGTCTGCGGGCTCAAGGTACTGCCCTCTGCGAAGCCGGGCGAATCCATGAAGGTGAACATTGCGGAGGGGCTGGCCCTGAATCTGGTGCTGGTCAAGAACGGTGACAAGTATGAGAGCATCAGCCAGGAAATCCTGATCTATGAGGGGCATCCGGATAATCCGGTCAATCTCTCCGAGTATAACGCCAATGAGAATATCTACATCTGGGTGAGCTATGAGGAGGTGAAGGCCGACTACAGCATTGAGCGTGGTCAAGGGAATCAGATCCATATGTGGGAGCGGGGAAAAATCAGTCATGGGACCACCAAGCCTGAGGGGACGGATACAATCCTTCTGGCCCGGGTGGTTCCCCGTACCGATGGGGCGGGTATTACTATCGACAGTACATGTATATACGATTACGACAGCGATGCGGCCCGGACGCCCTTAAGAACCTATGCCGGTGCCGCCGGCAAGAAGCTGGTCACGGAGAAGCTGGTGATCCCGGTTCAGAGTGAAGACAGTATGGACAGCGCGGGGCTGAGTGAAGCCGTTCTGGCAGCGATGCCGTCCATGTCTGCACTGCAGGCCGGTAAAGTGCTGGAGATCAAAGCTCCCGAGACCCGCTTCACCGGGGGGATGAGTGTTGCCGGAGCACTGACAATTGAGGGCGAGCTGATTCTGAAAAGCAAGGACAAGGCCCAGAGCGAGATGCGGATTATGAACAGCTTCGTAGAGGTGAACAGCCCCAACACAGACGATCCGAAGTATGTATTCCCAGGTGCACGAGATGGCGGTCTGGAGGTATACCGGGGTGACGGGGGCAAGCAAGACGCCCGGATTGTCTGGGTGGAGAAGGAGAAACGCTTTAAGGCGGGGATCGGTGAAGATCTTAAGGCAATCGCCTACGGCAATGAGTGGGACAGCCTGATCAAGTCTGAATTCGCTGATCTGCTGCACCGGCACAGCAAGCTGTCTTCGCCATCAGGCCTAAGCTTCGGCTTCACCGGGGCGGGCAAGCTGTACAGTGATGCCGATCTTGCCCTTCAGGATGAGAGAATCCTGCTGCTGAAAGGCACGAACCCGGACACGGTTGACCATTCGCATGGCCTCGGCTGGTTCGGAGCCGGTAAGCCCTTTGCTGCGGCAGAGATAGAGGGTCCGGTATTATTCGGCGGCAGCGGCGGGGCACTCGGTACCCGGACGGTTAACGCTGACGGCTCCCATACAGATAAGCAGGCGCTCTCCTGGAGCAAGAATGGCTATGTCGGCATCGGCCCGCAGAAGCTGCTGGAGGATTCGCTGGATGTCGAGGGCAGCGTACGCCTGCTCAGCGGCCGGAACCCGCTCCGCTTCACCTCCGCCTGGACGGGCTTTCCCGACAAACAGACGAACGGTGCGGAGATCAGCAATGATACTACAGACTACAAGGCACTGATGATTGTCGGCAATAACTCTGCCGGGCAGAAGCGAAAGGTCGCCATCTGGGACCGGCTGGATGTGAACGGATTTCTGTATGTGAACGGGACAATGCAGGCCTCCCAGGAGATTATACCAAGTGCGGGGAACGGGGAGCACAGCGGCATTATATTCCCGGCCAATCCGGGCGGAGGCGGGTATGATCAGGCTTGGATCAAGTACTATCCCCGTGCAGGCGAGGATTGCACACTGGAGATCGGTACCTCCAATGACAGGAGTGACCATATTTCTCTGATAGCATCCGGCAATGTGGGCGTCGGCACACTGGAGCCTGCGGACAAGCTGGATGTGGCAGGCGAAATGCGTATCCTGAGCGGGCAGAATCCGGTCCGCTTCACCTCAGGATGGACAGGCTTCACGGGCCAATCGAAGAAGAATGCCGAGATCAGTAACGATACCACGAACTACAATTCATTGATGATCGCGGGTAACGGGATATCGGGAGTCCGCAGAGTCTCCATCTGGGACAATCTGGATGTGAATGGCTCTCTGCAGTTGAAGGGGGGCGCCTATATTGGCGGTGACCTTGAGATCAAAGGCAGCATCAAGACTGAGGTATTCAACTTCACCGGCAAATTCAAAAAGCTGGATGTGGCTGAGGATTTCGCAGCCACAGTACGCTGCGCTGATTTCTGCATCGGTTATCCCGGACGCCGGGGGGCTCCTGGCCGGGCACTTGTCGACAATGGCAGCCATTTGGTGCTCAATTACGGCAACGACTGGTCCTATGCTTCTGTCCACAGCAGCCTGGAAGTGAGAAATGCCCTGATCCCGAGCGCGGGCAGCGGCAACAACGGGATTATCTTCCCGTCCGATCCCGGCGGCGGCAGCGGCGACTCGGCCTGGATCAAGTACTATCCGACCAGCGGAGAGAACTGCGTGCTGGACATCGGAGTCTCTAATGATGCCGGCGACCGCATCTATCTTCATGCCAGCGGCGGGGTCTATGCCAACGGCAGCATGTACTGGTGGTCCTCGCGCGAGCTGAAGGACAATATTGCGGATATTCCGGTCAAGGAAGCGAAGCAGCTGCTGGACGGGCTAAATCCGGTCTCTTTTAAATACAAAGGAGGTACCAAGCCAAAGACCCTCGGCTTCATTGCGGAGGAAGTACCGGCTGTTCTGGCCGATCCGGAGCAGCGGGCAATCAGCGGGATGGATATCATTGCGGTTCTGACCAGCGTCATGAAGGATCAGCAGAAAGCAATCACAAGAATGCAAAAACAAATCGACACCCTGCAGGGTGCCTAAACCTTAGGAGGATAAACTTATGAAAGAACAATTGGAAGCACGTATGAATGAACTGAAGGCAGAGCTGGAATCCGGGCGGCAGATGATCCAGGAGCTGGACGAGAAGCGTACCAATCTGGGATATACCCTGACACGCATCAGCGGGGCCATTCAGGTGCTGGAGGAGCTGGCTGCCGCAGAAGAGGAGTCCGTTCAGGCCTAAGTAAGCTGTAACTATGAAGAGCCGGGAGGAGTGGGATTGTGCCAAAGGATATGAAACGCATGAATTATTTCAACGGGCTGCTGCTGAAGGAAGAGGATCTGACACTGGATCAGAATTATCATAAGCGTGTGCGGCAGCTGCATAACCGTCATTTCCATGATTGGGGAGTCGTGGATGGGCTTAAGGTCACCATGCGGGACGGAATAACCGTTGAGGTTGCTCCGGGCTTTGCTCTCAACCGTGTCACCGAACCGGAGCACAATGAGGAGATCAGCCAGGAAATTATGGTCAGCGACGCTCACCCGCGTCGGGTGATTAACCTCTCGGGGTACAGCACTTCGGATCAGATCTATATTTCCATCAGCTATGAGGAGCAGCTAACTGACACCGAAGTGCTCAAGGGAGGAGACAATCCCATCCATGTGCTGGAGCAGGCCAAAATAGAAGTAAGCTCCCGGAAGCCCGCAGATGTACACCAGAATATCCTGCTGGCCCGTGTGACTCTGAAGCATTCCCAGGACGGCACTTTAACGATCGGCGGGATCTATGAGACAGATGTGGACGGGTCTCAGCTAGTGACCAGGGCCGCTGGCGGGACGGTGCTTAAGGCAGATCAGATCATTATCGGCAAAGAGAAGAAGCCCGAAACGCCCTTCCTCAGCAACTCGAAGGACCTGGACGGCGAGGAGGGGAGCCGGCTTAATGTTCACGCTGTGCTGACAGAGTTCACTGGCGACATTAAGGCCGGGGCCATCAGCACTTATGGATCAGTGGATATAGACGGCGCATTATCTGTAACCTCGGGCAGCGCAGCAGTGTTCAAGGTGAATGAGTCCGGCGATCTGGAGGTCTCCGGCGCGTCAACCATGGAGGGGCCTTTCTCCGCGAAGCAAGGGATTGAAGTCAGCGGGGGGATGGCGATGCTGGATGTTCCCCAGGTTATCATCGGCGGAAGCAAGGTCACCTTGAATCAGAATGCGGCTGAAGATGACCGGATGGGGATCGAGATCCTGCGCAAGGATCATTCCAGCGCCAAGCTGCAATGGGATGAGAAGAATAAGAGCTGGATGATTGGAACCGAAGTGCAGGCGGGTGACGATGCCAGCGGATTGTTCAAGGTGGCTTATGGAGCAGACTGGGAGCAGCTGCACCACGGTGCGAATGCGGATAGTCTGCATAGCCATAGCCAGCTGATGGCTGCGGATGGCAAGCCGTCACTTCGCACGGACAACGAGGGGACGGTCCTGGTTGACCGGGGAATGAGCGTATCCGGGACACTGGTATCCCAGAAGGGCGGCCTGGAGGTCTTCCGGGGAGCTACGCTGCCCAATGCCAAGATAGCCTGGAATGAAGCTGCGAAATCCTGGCAGACTGGCACCGTGAACGGGGATATGACCAATATTCCTGACGGGAAGCAGTGGGAGGAGCTAACCGGCGGCAACCGGAATGCAGATGCTCTGCATACCCACAGGCAGTTCCATAATGAAGACAAGAGCCTGCTTGCGCTGGAGATCGGTGCGGACGGCAATGTGAATATCCCCCATGAGCTGATGGTCGGCGAGACTCTGACCGTGAATAAGCTGATCGTCCGGGAAGAAGAGGTGGTCATCCGGAAGGTTGAGCAGGAGGTGGCAGACAGCTTCCTTACGGTCAATAAGGCGGAAGACCACACAGCTCTGGACAACAAGGGAGGGCTGGATGTCTACCGGGGCAGCCAGCTTCCGGCAGCACGCATGGAGTGGAATGAAGCGGACCGCAAGTGGAGAATCGGGCTTGAAGGCAGCATGTCCGACATTCCCTACGGGAACAAATGGGACACGCTGACCAGCGGAGCTGTGGCGGATGCTTCCCACAAGCACAGCACACTGAGTACACCGTCCGGCGGAACGGTTCTGTCGGCAGACGCCCAGGGGCGGCTGTCCGCATCCGGGAATGTGGAGCTCGGCGGTACGCTGCTGGCCAAGGGCAGTACAACGCTGAAGTCCGACCTGAGTGTCGGAGGATCTGCCACGATCGAAGGCAATCTGACGGTCAAGGGCACCACTACCTTCGTCAAAAAGGAAGATCTGGTGGTGGTCAGCAACCGGATTGAGCTCAATAAATTCGAGGGGAACAGTTCCTCCCTGAAGCAGAGCAGCATTGAGGTCTACCGGGGCAAGCTGAACCCGAGCGCCAAGCTGCTCTGGGACGAAACGGATGGCAGATGGAAGCTGGGACTTGGCGATGAACTGTCCAATATTGCCTACGGAAGTAATTGGGACGCATTGACCGGAGGGGTCAGCTCGGATGCCGACGGCTTGCACCGGCACAACTCCCTCAGCGATAGCACAGGCAACACGGCTGTGCAGGTTACTGCAGACGGTGATTTTGAAATGATCAATGATGCTGAGGTACAGGGCTCCCTGACCGTCAATAACGGGGCGGAGGTCAGCGGAGGTCTGGCGGTTCAAGGACTGGTTAAGGTAGACGGCAACCTGATCGTCAAAGGCACCACGACCACGCTTAACCGTGAAGATCTGGTCGTTACCAATAACGTCATTGAGATCAATAAATTCGCAGGGGATACCCCGCCAGCCGCCGAGAGCGGCATCGAGGTGTACCGGGGAGAATCGCAGCCGCCTGCCCGGATGTTCTGGAACGAAAGCGAGCGGAAGTGGAAGGTGGGTATCGGAAATTCCCTGGAGAATGTCGCCAGCGGCAGCTCCTGGGACAAGCTGACACAGATGGCGAGTGCGGATGCTCTGCATCTTCATAGCCAGCTGTACAATCCGAAGAGTGACATCCTGGCTCTCAGCGCCAGCGCCGAAGGGAATGTGGATATTCACCATGACTTGACGGTGGGCAGCAATCTGACGGTAGCCGGAGAGCTGGAGATCCGGGGGACATCGGCAACAATTGCCACAGATGAGCTGGATATCGGCAGTCCCTGGATTACCCTGAACAAGGACGGTGGAACAGTCAAGTCGCTTGCAGGCGGCGGGCTTGAGATCTATCGCGGCCCGGATCAGAAGCCGGTCAAGCTCGCCTGGGATGAGGTCAAGGACCAGTGGCAGCTGGCAACACCTGCGGATAGTGCAGCGGTCGTAGTCGATTCATCCGGCAATATCCAGGCGTCCGGTGCAGTGAAGGCTGCGGGCGCTGCGATTACAGGACCCGTTACTGCCGCCAGCGCGGCAATTGCAGGAACAGTGACGGTCGGAGACGGCATTGAGGTGCTGCAAGGCACCGAGACCAATGCGCAGATCAAGTGGGCTAAGGACCGCTGGAAGCTGGGTACTGCCGGCAGAACGGTTCTCAGCCTGACGCGCAGCGGCAAGATGGGAGTGGGCACGGATAATCCTACCGAAGTCCTGGATGTGGCAGGCAAGGCGGTTTTCCGGACGGAGACAGAGGTCTCTGGCGCGGCATCCTTCTCAGGTAAGCTGACCGCTCATAGTGATGCTGTATTCGAAGGCGCAGCTTCTTTTAACAAAGGGATTAATGCAGCGGGTGCCGTGATTAGCAATCATGCGGTGATATCCGGGAATGTGACTGCCGGAGGGTTCGAAGCTCCGCGCGGACTGAATAAAGACGGAATTCTTCTGCCGAATGCCCGGATCTACTGGAATAATGAGCTGAATTCCTGGTTCTATGGCGATGGGGAGAAGTTCGCGGAGTTCGGTACCGGGAAGGGCGGCCAGCATCAGCTGTTCAATCCGCTAGGCAATGCGGTTACCTTATGTTCGGATGCAAAGGGGTATATCGGCATCGGAACCACAGCTCCGCTGGCCCTGCTGGATGTTAGAGGAACTGGCGGAGACAGCTTGTTCAGTGTTACCAAGAACGGAGAGGTCGGCATTGGAACCTTAAGCCCGGACCCTACCTCCAAGCTTGATGTTCAAGGCAACACAGTCATCCGTGGAGAGCTTAGTGCAGATAGCGTCTCCATTGCCAAGGATCTGACTGTGAACGGCAATCTGACGGTGAATGGGGACGTCGTGACGATCAATGCGGCTCAGCTTGAGGTTGAGGACAATATTATAAGAGTGAACAAGTATGATCCTAAGAGTGATCACATTGTCCAAAATGCCGGTCTGGAGGTATTCCGCGGCGGCGCCGCTCTTCCAGCCCAGCTGCTGTGGGATGAGACTGCCGATGAATGGCTGGCCGGAGTCTCAGATACCCTGAAGACCATAGAGTTCAAGGGACATATCCACCCCGAGTATGCTGCTCTGGCGGAGGCGATCACTGTTGACGAAGGCAATGTCGGGATTGGTACGGATGCCCGGGCCGCTAAGCTGGAGGTCAAAGGGAATGCCGTAGTCAGCGGATCATTGACGGTTACAGAGGCTTCATTAAGCGGCGGCTTGGCGGCAGCAAGTGCAACAATCAGCGGCTTGGCTGCACTTAAGGAGGTCACTGTCAACGGAGGTTTCACAGCTCAGGATGCCGCCATCACCGGCGATCTTACGGTCAGTAAGGGAATTGCAGTGGACAGAGGAACGGATCAGAAGGCACAGCTGCTCTGGGATGATGCCCAGAAGGTCTGGACGGCGGGTATTGAAGGAAGCATGAAGCAGCTATCCTACAGCGGTCATACACACCAGGAGCTGTCGGAGCTGACCGGGGTGCTGAAGATCGCCTCCGGGAATGTCGGCATCGGCACCGCCGCGCCAACAGCCAAGCTTGAGGTGAACGGCAATGCGGCGGTATCCGGCCGTATGACCGTTACAGACGCGGCAGTCAGCGGCAAATTAACGTCTGCGGATGCCGAATGTAGCGGAATGCTCCGCACGAAGGATGCTGAAGTTACGGGCAGCCTTACGCTCAGCCGGGGGATTGATGTGGGTAGGGGTACAGGTGCCAAGGCACAGATTGTATGGAACGAAGCGATGGCTGAATGGCAGCTGGGGCTTGCAGGAAGTCTGAAGCAGCTCTCGTACAGCGGTCATACGCATAAGGAGCTTACAGATCTGAACGCTGTGCTGAAGGTGGCTTCCGGCAACATCGGCATCGGCACCGCCGCGCCAGCCGCCAAGCTGGATGTGAACGGTAATGCGGCTGTATCCGGGAAATTAACCGTTACTGACGCTGTTGTGAACGGGTCCTTAACCGCGAAGAACACAGTGATCGATACATTACTACAGGCAGCGGATACCGAAATTACAGGAACGTTCACCGCGAGGGACGCCGCCTTCACAGGCACATTGTCAGCGAAGGAGCTGAAGCTCAGTGATACGCTGAGTGTGAAGGATGCCAAGATCAGCGGCAGCCTGACGGTTACCCGGGGGATCGAGCTGGACCGGGGCAAGGATAAGAAGGCACAGATTCTCTGGGATACTACGGCAAATGCCTGGCAGGCGGGCATTGAGGGAAGTATGCAGAAGCTGGTCTGCCAGGATTCCGTCTATGATGAACTGGTCCAGGTGGCGGGCGCATTAACGCTGGATTCCAGCAGTAATATCGGGATTGGCAAAGCGCCCGCAGATAACTACAAGCTGGATGTGAACGGCAACCTGCGGGCAACGAACTTCGCACAGACCTCCTCCCGGACCTACAAGGAGAACATTGCCAGCCTGCCGGTGAAGAAGGCACTGGAGCTGCTGAACAAGCTGAAGCCGGTGACCTTTAACTACAAGACGGAGAACGGCAAGCAGCAGAATATCGGCTTCATCGCCGAGGATGTGCCGCAGATTTTCTCTACCGCGGATCACAAGTCTGTAGTACTGATGGACATTATCGGCGTTCTGACCACAGTAGTTCAGAAGCAGCAGAAGGAAGCTCAAGACATGCGCAAGCAGGTAAATGAGCTCAAGGTTCAGGTCACAGCCTTGGCCGGCGCTTAATGGCAACAACTTCTCAGCACATAAGGTGAAAAAGCAGCTCCTGCAGCAAATATGCCGCAGGAGCTGCTTCGTTTGGCAGAATACCCTAGTCATTTCTTGCTGCATTCCCCATCGTTTCTGTAATGTCTGCTAATCGCACAGGCCAATTCCTGAATCTGCTCCTTCAGCTCCAGAGGCTCATGAATACGTATGGAAGTGCCGAAGCTGAGCAGATATTGGGGAAGGTATTTATTCATAGAGGGAGCATCCAGCAGGAACCTCGCCTCCCGGTCCGTCCGCTCCGTCAGGTAGTGCCGCAGATGCCAGTTGCCGCATAGCTTGTTCAGCGCATCCGGCTCTCCTTCGATACGGATCACGAGCAGAGGGACATTTTCTTCGGGCTCCGGCTCCAGCTGGCTGCGGAAATAATCAGATACCGAGAAGGGCTCCGGCTTAGGGAAGCTGGCTTCCGTTAACGCAAGCTTGACAATGCGGTCCACACGATAGGTCCGCATAGCCTCTGAACGGTGACAGAACCCAACCATATACCATTCCGAACGGTCGTATGCCAGACCATACGGATCGACTGTGCGCTCCTCGTTCTGTGCAGCATTCACTTTCCGGTAGGTGAGGCGGACCGTCTGGCCCGCCTTCACAGCCTGCTCCAGCTCCCGCAGCAATGGGACGACAGACGGGGGGCGGGACGGAGCGATCACATCGAGACTGCCTGTATGCAGCGACAGGTCTTGGCGCTGTTCATCGTGCAGTCCATTCTCTACCTTTTTGAGTGCGTTTTCCAGCTCCAGGGCGAAGGGATAGCCAGCGCTTTGCGCGAATTTATAGGCATCGAGCAGCGCTCTCAGCTCCAAAGAGCTGAAGAACAGGGGCGTCTCACTGAAGCTCTCCAGAATATGTACCCCGCCGTCATGTCCTGATTCGGCAACCACCGGCACCCCGCTGACACATAAGGCATCGATATACCGGTACACCGTGCGGACGCTGATCTCCAGCTGGTCTGCGATCTGAGCGGCAGTAAGCTTCTTGCCGGACCTCAGCATCCACAGCATTGCGAGCATATTATCCCATTTGGCCATCGGGTTATTCTCTCCTAAGTTCTCAATTCGTTAACGGTTGAGTCGCGTATTTCCCTTATATTTACCGCTAAATCGGTGCCGTCCCTACAAGGACAGCAAAGCCGTTTCTGCTTAGTCTACCATTTAGTATTCAGCTGTTCCATCTGTAATATGCTATTATAGGAAATATGGTATTTTCTGAGAAATGAAGGGAGTACGTTATGATTACATTCAAAAAGCTCATGCAGATCATCGGACTTAGTGTTCTTGTCACGAGCGTGACTCATTCTCCTGCCCCGGCTGTTGCTGCCTCCGCTACAACCCGGTCCGCCACAGCCGGGGCACCCGCGATTCAGGTCTATCTGAACAATGAGCAGATTACTTCATCCGCAGGGGGCGCTACGCTCATCAACAATACAGTCATGCTCTCGCTGGATAAGCTGTATGTGCGAGGGGCGGCCATTACATATGACGAGCATTCCAGAATGCTCACCATTCAGAATCCGCTCACGCAGGGCAGTATGAAGATCGGCAGCACTAACGCCTCTGTGAACGGGAAGCCGATCACCTATTCCGCTGCCTTCCAGCAGGTGAATATGCAGCTCTATATTCCTCTGCGCTTCGTGAATGATGCGATTGGCGGGTCACTGGAGTGGGATGCCGTCCACCGTGAAGCATACATCAGCTATCCTGAACTTGCCGGGTTGTCCAAATGATCCATCCAGAACTCCTTCAGATAGCCGATAAAAGTATGGGTTGCCTTGCTGATATAACGGTCTGCCCGGTAGATTAAGCTGAGCTTGCGGACGGGCGGCGAATCCAGGATGGGAATGGAGCACAGTCCGCTGTTCTTCATGGCGTCCATGAGACTTCCCGGCTGGACGGTGCCGCCGATTCCGGCCTGGACCAGCTGGATCAGCGAGGTGGCTGATCCGGTCTCCATGATCGGTTCCAGCGCGAAGCCGGCTTCCCGGCAGGTGTTCTCGACCAGCTCTCTGCCAATAAAATTCCGCGGGTACATTACAAGCTGGATGTGCTGAAGCTCAGATAGCTCGATATGATTCTTGGCAGCGTAAGGATGATCCCCGCGGACAATCAGATGATACGGCTCCCAGCCGAGATCAATTCTGGTTAACAGTTCATCGCGAGGCCCCTGGAGACAGATCCCGATGTCCAGCTTGTTATCCAGCACCTCTTGCTGAATGACCGTCGAGGCGAAGACCTGAAGCCGTATATTGGGATAATCCTCGTGGAACTTAACCAGCAGCGGTGTTAACTGGTAATCAAGGTCGGAAGGCAGCAGCCCGAGCCGGATGGTGCCGCGGTTGTCCAGACGCAGCTCATCCATGGCCGCCTTGGCACTTTGTTCATTCTGCACCATCTGGACTGCGTAGTCCTTCAGGAGTGCACCGGCCTCGGTAAGGGCAATTCTTTTGCCGATCCGGTCAAAGAGGGGGAGCCCCAGCTCACCTTCCAGCACCTTGATCTGCTGGCTTAACGTGGGCTGGCTGATTCCCAGCTTCTCGGCGGCCCGTGTGAAATGCAGTTCTTGACACACAGCCAGAAAATAATGTAAATGGCGGGTTTCCAAATGAATCACTCCGTTCATAGGAAGATCATAGTTACATACTATTATAATAATAGAAATAATAGTATTGAACAATAATAGATGCGCATTTATACTCGGGTTGTACAAGAATGACACAAATTATACTACTTGGAGTTGATATCGTTGCCTTTCCTGTTATTATTCATCGCCCTACTGGCTGCCTCATTAAATATGCGTCCCGTCATTACGTCGGTCTCACCGCTGCTCAGCAATATTCAGGGGGACCTGGCAATGAGCAGCCTCCAAGCGAGTCTGCTGACTACGCTGCCTGTTCTGTGTATGGGCCTGTTCGCCCCGGTTGCAGTGAGCATCAGCCGCCGCTTCGGGATGGAGCGTACAATCTTTGCATCGATGGTGCTCATCGGGGCGGCAACTGCCGCGCGGGGCGTTTTATCCTCGGCCTTTGGCCTCATTCTGACCGCGCTTGCAGCAGGTGTGGGAATCGGAATCGCCGGTCCGCTGCTGTCAGGCTTCATCAAGCGTTATTTTCCCGGACGCTCGGCGATGGTTAGTGTATATTCTGCCGCATTAGTGGTGGGAGCATCCCTGGCAGCAGGGCTGTCTGTCCCCTTGTTCACCTGGTTGGACGGTTCCTGGCAGCTGTCTCTGGCTGTATGGGCGGTACTCTCTCTGGCAGCTCTCCCGGCCTGGTGGAGAATTGCAGCGAGGCCGCTGCAGCCGGAGGCTAAGAGTGTGCACGCCAAGCTGCCTTTGAACAGCAAGCGGGCCTGGCTGCTGACTGTGTTCTTCGGCCTGATGGCCAGTGTCTTTTATTCCCTGACGGCCTGGCTGGCCCCGATAGCTATGTCTATGGGCTACAGCCGTCATGATGCGGGTAACCTGCTCACACTCTTCACCCTGATTCAGATTCCGGTAAGTATTCTGGTGCCAATCCTTACGGCCAGATTCCGGCGGCGCACCTTATGGCTGGTGCTGTGCAGTCTGTTCGAGCTAAGCGGACTGCTGCTGCTCCTCGGATCAGGCTCTCCAATCCTGAGCGCAGTCCTGCTCGGGATCGGTGCCGGAGGCTTGTTCCCGCTGGCGCTCATGCTGCCGCTGCTCATGACGCAGCGGGCGGAAGAGGCCAGCGCCTGGTCCTCACTGAGCCAGGGCGGCGGCTATATTCTCGGAGCCTTGGGTCCCCTCGCAGTGGGCCGCATCCTGGATGCCTCGGGCTCATTCCAGCTTGCCTTAACCGGCCTAGCTGTAGTCACTGTGCTCATGATCGCGGTGCAGCTGATGATAGGCAGAAGCTCCGGCGAAGGGCAACGCAATAAGGAACAGTTAAATTAACGGTGTGGATTTCCTGATCCATATGTGCTGGCACGGCAACCTGTATTTAGCTGCCGGTCTTTGTATAAGGCAGAACAACAACCGTTTCGTACTTTCCGGGCTTGACCGTCGTTCTCAGATGCCCGCCGTATTTGCCCGTAACCTGCTGAATAGTACTTAAGCCGATTCCGTGCAATTCCGGATGGTCCCGGCGGCATGGCGCTGCTGTGCTGGCGGGAGCGGCCATGGAGTTGCCGATATAGATAAAGAGGGCATTGTTGTTCGAATGGATATGAAGCTGAATAGACCTGTTCTCAGCCGGCCGGACTTGTCTCGCTGCATCTATGGCATTATCCAGAAGGTTGCCAAGTACTATGCACAGATCATAGCGTTCAATGTTAACAGGTGCACCGGTGAGCTGTACCTTATGCTGCATGACAATATTCAGGTCAGAAGCGAGGTTAAGCGCATGGCTGACCAAGGCATCCACCGCCAGGTTGCCGGTAGTGATAGTGTTACAGGAAGCCTCGATCTGGTGCAGAATCCCATTAATATGATTAGCGCCCTCTGCCGCATGGCCTGCTTCAATACAGGTGCGTATGTATACCAATTGCTTATTCATATCATGAATAATTCGCTTGATGTCCATGAAGGAATGTAAGGTATCCTGATAGCTGAGCTCCTGGGCTTCAAGCTGTCTATGCAGACGGCCATTCACCTCAGCCAGCCTCGCAGCCTCGTTCCTCCTCCTGAACCATAAGACCATCATTATCCTCTCCCTTGAATTTCTTCCAGTACATATCCGGCATAGACATCCTTGAAGGACTTCGACTGGGAGCGACCAATAGGATATTCTTCATTATTGGACATGACCACGGAGTTCGCGTTGAACCTGCGGACATGCTCCAAGTTCACAATAATGGAACGGTGAATCAGCAGGAACGGATTGCCCAGCTTGTCCGAATAGCTCTGCAAGGTGCCATTAATGAGGTATTCCGGGGAGACAGTGATGAGCTTCAGCTTGTTTTGTGCGAGGGATGCTTGATTTTGATAATGGCAATAATATCGGACCATCGCAGCACCACCTGATCGTCGTCCTCTACCTTAATGGTGAAGAAGCGGTTCGGGCTGGAATGAATATAGCTGCACAGCTTGAGTATTTTTTCTTGGAATAATTCATAAGGAACCGGCTTGAGCAGGTATTGGAAGGTCTGAACGTCAAAGCTGTCCATAATATATTCAGGGTAGCTGCTCAAAAAGATAATCTGCACATCGCGGTCAGGCAAAGACCGGATAGCCTGAGCGGTCTCAATTCCGCTGATTCCGGTCATTTCGACATCCAGAATCAACAGGTGATAGGTGTATTCTCCCTGCATGGCTTTGTAATCCTGCAGCAGCTGTTCGCCGGAAGAGAAGCAGTGGACATCAAATGAATAGTTAGTCGACAGTGACAGCAGCTTGAAATACTGCTTCACCTTGCTCAGAACGTTGGCATCATCATCGCACACGCCTATATGAAACAAGTCTATCTCTCCTTTTAATGTGGCCTCATTCCTCATAGATGGACAGTAAAATGAACCGTGGAATGCGATTGAATTCCTTATTATACCATTATCATAC
Organism: Paenibacillus sp. FSL R7-0179; assembly: GCF_038002265.1. Classification (NCBI taxonomy): domain Bacteria; kingdom Bacillati; phylum Bacillota; class Bacilli; order Caryophanales; family Paenibacillaceae; genus Paenibacillus; species Paenibacillus sp. FSL R7-0179. Next base: position 3,513,782 of record NZ_JBBOCC010000002.1, on the reverse strand, counting down.
ATAATATTCCATAAAGTGAAAGGATGCGTTATATTGAATTCGAGAGATGCAAGAGATCATTGATAGATTCATATGTGAAACAAATCACGTTATGCCGTGGCTATCCAGCAACAACAATCTTTTATTTCCCGTAAGGATGTGAGTGAATGGACGCAAGTACATTATTGTCCAAAGTCGATGTTATCCATGAGGATTTAGGTGAGGAATCACTGGTGATGGACCGTAATCATGAGATGTTCTTCTTGAATCAGACCGCCAAGTATTTGTGGGAGCACGGTAATGGATGAACGATATCCGAGGTTGCCGGTATGCTCCATGACCAGTGTCTGGAGAAGGACCAGATTGAGTTAAATGATATTATTGCGGACTGTATTGGCGCTTTTGAAGAGCTGGAGCAGAGAGGTTTTGTGAAAATAAGGAAATGAGGTGCTAGTGTGGAATTGTTATCCCCCCAAGAGCTTTAGATTAGGCGGTTGTTATCTGGAAATCACCTGAGCTGCAACCTGCGCTGCCTGCATTGCTATAACGAATCCGGCGTTCTGCAGGGACAGATTGATATGCCTACCTTCATGAGCATCATTAATGATCTGCCGGATCATCCTGATACAAGCATTACCATCTCCGGGGGAGAGCCGACATCGCATCCTGAATTCTGGGATTTCATGGAGGCGCTGCAGAAGAAGCAGTTCGGCATGGTGCTGGTAATTGCATATCCGGTATTTCGATACAGTATGGAAGCTGGCTGCGTCCGTAGCTCTATGCCTGCACTGGTTCAATCCGCTGGTCTGGCTGATGGTCTTCTATCTGAACCGGGAGCTGGAGATGGTCTGTGATGCCAGAGTCATCCGTAAGCTGGGTGCAGAGCACAAGGCGGATTATGCGTTATGTCTCTTGGAGGTGGCGGAGCAACAGAGGGGGTTCACACCCCTGTATACAGGCTTCAGTAAAAATGCGACAAAGGAAAGGATCGTGTCGATCATGAAATTGCAAAAATTGACGGTGTTGACGGCGGCCATTTCACTCATTCTGATCGCAGGAGCGGTGTCCGCGTTCGCGGAGCAGTCCAGCGATGCGGTAAGCAGTGGCAATACAGTGAATTCTGCGGAAATGAATGCACAGGAGAGCGACGACAACAGCGGGCTTGATTCTGCCGCAGCGGCAGCTTCCTCGGAGGATGGAGCGGCAGTAACCGATTTTCACTATGATGCGCTGAAGGATTACATGACCTATGGACTGACGTATGACAAGGCCCAGGATCGCTTCCTGTACAACGGCAAGCATATCCGCCTGTTCATGGACCCTGACCTTCAGCATGAAGGCAAGTTCAACAAATTCTACTATGACGGGAACGGCTCAGCTGATTTCCGGGTCATCAGAGACAAGGACAACGCTGTTAAGGAGATTAAGCTGCTGGAAGACAGTGAGCTTCAGGCTTTGGCCAAGGCGTATGGCTTTGAACTGGGCAAGGAGGGCCTGAAATTCAGCAACGCCAACTAAGCTTTCGTTAGGATGGCACCTGCAAGTGAGCGCGCTTCCTTAAGCTTCATCTGGGAGTGCGCTTTTGCTATAATAAGAGCGGATTACAGAAGAACAAGTGAAGGGGAGAGGAAAGGCATGACCACGAATGAACCCTCCGAGCAACTGGTGGAAATGCTGGGCCAGCCATATGATCCCAAGCGTATCCAGGCCCTGCTGAAACCTTACGGTGTCCGGAGACTGCCCACGCCAAAAAGCTATTTCAACGACGAAATCGTCTGGACAGCGAAATCATCACTACGCATTGATCTGTACCGCGGACCCAAGCTGGAGAATCTGACCGGACTCCGGCATCCAGACCCGCAAGAATGGATTATCGGTGCTGTTCAATTCCTCGCACCCGGAGCGGATGACCGGGTCAAGACTCCTTATCCCGGGCTGCTTCCCGGGAGCCTTGCAATGAGCTCCTCTCCGGTACAGGCGATGGCGGCATACGGCCAGCCCGCGATGGATGAGGAATGTGAGTGGCCCGGCTTCTCCGGCCGGATTCTCGCTTGGCGGGGGCAGGGCATCAATATCGTCTTAGAGTATGAGGACAGCCTGAGCGGGCGGGTGCTGAGAAGCTGCACAGCCTGCCTGATCGGCTGCATCGGTGCTTGGACGAGCGACAACCCGGAGGTTTTTGCACCTTGAGCATTGCCAATCAACAAGGAAACTAAGCTTGGATAAAAGGCACTTATTCCCGCCGAATCATACTCCTTTCAAGCAATATTTAGAAAAAAGTCACTTCTTTCAGCCGATTCTATGAAATCGGCTGGATTTGCACAAATGAAGAAGTGTTGTTTATCCAACTGCTACCCGCAACTCCCCCGTTAGCGCTCGAATTAATTGTACTTTTGAGACAATTTCATAATTCAAAACCCTTGCTATACCTGGTTTTTTTGAGCATAGAAAAAGGAGTACCTCCCCAAATTCTCGAAGTTATAGGTGACGAAACCAACACCCGAGAAGAAAAGAGGTAATCCCTATCTATTCTATTCGACAAGAAGAACTGTTTTCCTTTGAGGAATTGCTCCAGATGGCTCCGGAAGATAAATATAGCCAAATCTTTGAACACTTACATTTAGCTCCAGTTCTGTTCGCACTGCGGAAAAAGAGCCACCGTGGACGGCCTGAAAAACTAAACGTACCTGCCATGATCTACTCGCTGCTGATTGCCAAAATGGAGAACATCGAGTTTGTCTCTGCCTTGGTCCGGCGATTGAATCATAGCCACGAATTTCGAGTCCAGTGCCGGTTTACGGGCTCGGACAATATTCCCAGTCAGGCCTCCTATTCTCGTTTGATTCATGCCCTAGCGCAAACGGGAATGCTGGAACAACTTCAGGATCGCCTAGTCACCTCTGCCCTAGAAGAAGGTTTTGTGAGCGGCACCCATCTGGCTGTGGATTCCTCGATGGTTGAGGCATGGGATTGCCAATTTAGCGAATCAGCCTCCAAGCGTCGTGCGGCTCGCCGGGAGCAAAAGAAAGGCGAAGCTCCGGGGGCCGAACAACTTCAGCTCGAACATCAAGAGCCTGAGCCGAAGGCGGTGAACGCGCCGCTGAAGAAACCCAGGTACAGCAAGCCAGGTCGTCCATCCCAGGCCGAAAAGGAACGTCGGCGCGAGGAAATGGAAGCCTATGAACAAAGTCTCGGACCGTTCCAGAAAACCATTGAAGCGATGTTGCCGTACACGTACGATGAACTGCTGACCGAGTTGCCCCGGCATGCTGCGCGTTGTGATAAGAAAAATACGAAGGGCCGAATGACCAGCTATTACGGGTTCAAGGCGAATCTGCTAGTCGACACGGACAGCCAGTATATCCTCAGTGGGCTCTTTAGTTCGGCCAATCCGAATGACCAGCGTATGGCGGTCGTCCTTCTCAAAGGCCTGCTCCTAAAGTTTCCGATGCTAAAGGTCAAGCATATCTTGGGCGACAAAGGCTACGACTGCGCGGCAATCTACCAGTTGATTCATACGCTCGGCGCCTATCCTGCGATTTCCCTGATTCACCATAAAGACCCGCCTGCAGGAATGAATCTGGATTACACGCCGGTGTGCGCTCAAGGACATACGTACCGTTACGACAGTTTTGATGCCAAGTATGAGACCCTGAAGTACACCCGGCCTAGCGAATGCAAAGGCTGTGAGCTTTCCGGTTCCGATTGCCAAAAAGTGTTTAAAATTCGCATGCAAACGGATTTGCGGTTGCACACTTATCCCGCCAGAGGTAGCGAAAGTTTTACCACCCTGTACAACAAGCGGACGGCCGTGGAGCGTGTGTTTGCCTATCTCAAAGAGTATTTCGGGATGAAACGCACACGTCACCGGGGTGTCCGGGCAAGTGTCGATTTCCAGCTCAGTACGCTCGCGTACAATTTGAGTAAGTTTGCATTAGACAAATTGAATCAGCAGTTGAGAGACTCCCAGCAAGTGGCCTGATTTTTTTAAAAAATATGACCTTAGATTTTGGACCAATCTTGCTTTTCAGTAAACTGAATTATGAAATTGACTCCTTTTTCCACTAGATTCCCTTCGCGCGTGATGAACTGCACATTCTCTCCCTCCTGCATTTCATACCACTGGGCATACTTGCTAATTTGTATTTACAAATTATGGAATACATGCTATCTTTGCTATGAAAGCGCAACCATGATCTGATAGGTTAACCAAGGTTTTACCATTTTGTTCATGGGGAGGAAAGAGGAAAATGAAGAAATGGCTCAAAAGAACAGGAACAATGCTGCTGGCGTGTACGCTGCTTCTTGGAGGACTTACTGCGCCGCCTGTCGCCCGCGCTAACCCCGCACTGATTACCATCGAAAGCGAGGATGCCCAGCTCACCCCGGACTTGCAAGTGACGACCCAGATTTACGGAACGCCGAAGCCCGGCTATTCGGGAAGCGGTTTTGTCTGGATGCAGAACTCCGGTACGCTAACCTACACTGTAACTGTCCCGGCAACCGGCATGTATACGATCTCGACCCGTTATATGCAGGAGCTGAGCCCGGATGGCAGACAGCAGGCGCTAATCGTTAACGGTGCTGCGAAGGGTTCGTATATGCTGCCCTACACCACTACATGGAAGGATTTCAACTTCGGCTATCACAAGCTGACTCAAGGCAGCAATACCATTCAGGTAAAAGCAGGCTGGGGCTTCGCTTATTTCGACACCTTCACGGTGGATCATGCGAACCTGGACCCCCTGATTGTACAGCCCGTTCTCTCTGACGCTCAGGCTACGCCCGAAACCCAGCTCCTGATGAATTATTTGACGGAGGTGTACGGTAAGCATATGCTCTCGGGCCAGCAGGAGATTTACGGTGGAGGGAATGACGGCAACTCCGAGCTGGAATTCGACTGGATTCACAATCTGACCGGGAAATATCCGGCAGTCCGCGGGTTTGACCTCATGAATTACAATCCGCTGTATGGCTGGGAGGACGGCACTACGGCCCGCATGATCGACTGGGTGAATAATAAGGGCGGGATTGCGACTAATAGCTGGCACCTTACCGTTCCCCGTGACTTCACCGCCTATCAGCTAGGGGAATTTGTGGATTGGAAGCAGGCGACCTATAAACCAACCGAGACCAATTTCAATACCGCTAATGCTGTGATTCCAGGGACCAAAGAGTACCAGTATCTGCAGCTCGCTATCCAGGATCTGGCGGAACAATTACAGATTCTGCAGGACAACAATGTGCCCGTGATCTTCCGTCCTTACCATGAGGCAGAAGGCAACGGCGGGCTGAATGGAGAAGGGGCGTGGTTCTGGTGGGCTTCAGCAGGGGCAGAGGTGTACAAGCAGCTCTGGGACCAGCTCTATACAGAGCTTACAGAGACCTACGGCCTGCATAACCTGATCTGGACCTATAACAGCTATGTGTACAGCACTTCTCCGGCCTGGTATCCAGGGGATGATCAGGTGGATATTGTCGGCTACGATAAATACAACACCATCTACAACCGTTATGACGGCTTGTCCGGCGTGCCGAATGAGGACGCGATTAGCTCGACCTTTTATCAGCTGGTGGATCTGACTGGCGGTAAGAAGATGGTAGCCATGACCGAGAACGACACCGTTCCCAGTGTGCAGAATCTGACCGATGAAAAAGCGGGCTGGCTCTACTCTCTGCCATGGTACGGAGAGCATCTGATGAGCACGGCGTTCAATTATCCGGCTACACTGACCACTCTGTATCAGAGTGATTATGTCATTACGCTGGACGAGCTGCCTGATCTGAAGGGGAATAACCCTCATCCGGGCGCAACCATTACACCATCCATGGTCGAATTCGACAAAGCTCCGGCGCATCAGACCGATCAGACCGTGACTATGAATCTGAACGGCAACACGTTAACGGCCCTTCGTTCGGGTACCAACGTGTTGACCGAGAACCAGGACTATACCATAAACGGGAACACACTGCTGCTCACTAAGGCGTTCTTGGCAACTTTGCCGGTTGGTGAGCATTCGATCATCCTGGATTTCAATCAGGGCCAAGACCCCGTGTTAAAAGTAAAAGTCACCGATACAACGCCAGGCGCTGCCATCTCACCAGACCATGCGGTATTTGACCGGGCGGCGAATCTTGCGCAGGATATTTCCGTAGCGCTTACCTTACAGGGGCATCAGCTGACAAGCCTGAAGAGCGGAAGCTACACACTTGTATCCGGCCAGGATTTTACGGCAACAGACACTGCAGTGGTCTTGAGAAAAGCATACCTCTCCACACTGCCGCTGGGACAGAATACGATTACCTTTCATTTCAGCGGCGGATCTGAGGTTGTACTTAATGTGAATGTAGAGGATAGCAGTGTTCCGCTGCCTTCAGGTGACTTGACCATTCAATCCTACAATGGCAGCACCGGTGCTTCGACCAATGGAATCGCACCTAAATTCAAAGTGATCAACACCGGGAATGCACCTGTCCAGCTCAGCGATGTGAAGCTCCGGTATTACTACACGATTGACGGCGAGCAGCAGCAGAGCTTCTGGACCGACTGGGCCAGCATCGGAAATGCGAATGTCACCGGGACCTTCGTGAAGCTGGACACCCCGGCGGCCGGTGCCGATTATGCGCTGGAGATTGGCTTCACCAGTGCTGCGGGCACCCTGAACCCCGGCCAGAGCGCCGAGATCCAGACCCGATTCGCTAAGGTCAACTGGTCCAATTACAATCAGGCCAACGACTATTCCTTTAATGCCGCCGGCACCCAGTTCGCGGATCATGAGCAGGTTACCGGATATGTGAACGGGCAGCTGGTGTGGGGGATTGAGCCTTAGGCACTCTGTTTTATAATGGATACATTTTGATGTTCGGAATTTCTATAGCGATGCTTCTGTCTTGCCTGATAATAAGAATGCAATCCAAGCAATTTCGCCGTTCATAAATAAGCTTGTAACCGTTTTCGTGTGACGCAATTACTATAAGAACGGAGGTTCAAATATGTTAGCCAAAATCAAAAAGTACGGAGCCTACAGCGTAGCACTAGTACTACTAGCATCCACCTTGCTCGGCAGCACGGGTTCCCGTGCCTCTGCGGCAGAGGCGTCAGCTGCGCTGACCTCGGACTTCAGATCACTTCAGGCTTCACAGATCGTCAGCGAGATGGGGGCCGGATGGAATCTGGGCAACTCGCTCGAAGCTTCGGTGAACGGAATACCCAGTGAGACGGCCTGGAATAACCCAACCATTACGCCGCAGCTGATCCAAAAGGTCAAAGCAGCAGGCTTCAAAACGATCCGCATCCCAGTCTCTTATCTGAATTATATCGGCAGCGCTCCTAATTATACAATTAACTCGGCATGGCTGGACCGTGTGAAAGCAGTCGTGGATTACGCCTACAATGAAGGCCTGTATGTCGTCATTAATATTCACGGGGACGGCTTCAATTCCGTTCAGGGCAGCTGGCTCCTCGTGAACAGCGGCAACCAGACGGCCATTAAGCAGAAGTACCAGAAGGTATGGCAGCAGATCGCGAATAAGTTCGCGAATTATGGCGAGCGGCTGATTTTGGAGTCGATGAACGAGGTGTTTGACGGCAGCTACAGCAATCCGAATCCGGCGTATTACGCTAACCTGAATGCCTACAATCAGATCTTCGTAGATACGGTCAGACAGACAGATGGCAACAATAGCGCCAGATGGCTGCTGATTCCGGGTTGGAATACGAATATCGACTATACAGCCGGCAATTACGGGTTCGTACTTCCAACTGACAATTACAGATCATCTGCCATACCCAGCGCGGAAAAAAGAATCATGATCTCCGCCCACTACTACTCCCCTTGGGATTTTGCCGGCGAGGAATCGGGGAATATTACGCAGTGGGGTGCGTCAGCGACGAACCCTGCCATGAAATCTACCTGGGGACAGGAGGACTATCTGAACTCGCAGCTCCAATCTATGTACAATAAATTCACAACCCAAGGCTATCCGGTGGTGATCGGAGAATTCGGTTCGATTGACAAAACGTCCTATGACTCAAGCAATAACAACTACCGCGCCGCCTATGCCAAAGCCGTAACCGCAACCGCCAAGAAGTACAAGGCCGTACCTGTCTATTGGGACAATGGCTATACCGGCCAGCATGGCTTCGCCCTGTTCAACCGCTACAACAACACCGTCACCCAGCAAGGCATTATCAATGCCATTATGCAGGGGATGCAATAAGCAATTTAGCGTGAAGCGGCGGATCACAATCTGTCTGTAAAATGAAGCAAGCTCCTGTGGTGTTCACGGGAGCTTGCTTGTGCTTGGCAGGCACACGGCCTGAATGTATATGAAAGACAGCATACATTGTGTTCACTCGAAGGTAATCTCATCATCCATTAGGATGATTTTGTGCTAAAGCAGATAAGTCTTGAGGATCTTACCCTCTGCGCGGCGCGTAACAGGCTCATTCTTGTGGTAATAATGTCTGTTATGTTATTTTAGCCTTTGAAGATTGTAACTTACATAGTTATTCAAGAAGAGGGGAAGAGAGGAAAGTTATGAACCATTCAGCCCAAACGCCTCCACCTGGCCCAAAACCATTCAATCCCAAAGACGCTATACTAGTCTTTTTCGCTTTCGCCCTGATCAGTGCAGCCGTTCTTTTTGCCCTTGTTATCTACGATGTCTTGACGCTGGAGGACCTCTTATCCTTTGAGAATCCGCTGCAGCTGGCAATGTACTCTGTCCTTCCTACAATCAGTCTGCTGTTGTTCGGGATCATCCTGACCCTGCTTACGCCTGCCAGCTATATTGACGAGACGAACAAGAGCTATCAAAAGTATTCGCTTGCGGCAATCCTTGCCTTCACGTTAGCTGCGGCATTATTTGAAGAACTGCTGTTCCGGGGAATTATTCAAAATGTACTGAACCTCTACCTTCCCGGCCCCTGGACCGCTATTGCATTCACCACCGTGCTGTTTGTGGGAACGCATGTCCAGTATTATACTAAGCCGCTAATGCTGTTGAACATCACCATCCCGAGTCTGGTCTTCGGGTGGGTGTATGTGCAGACGCATAATCTGCTGGTCCCGCTGCTTGTGCATTTTCTGATGAATCTGGGGATTACGCTGTTGTTCAAATATAAGGTGATTTCTATGAGAGGGGAGAAGGGGTAATGGATAATAAACTGATAGGAGTTTGGTCGTTGGACTGTATGTATGGGCCTGGGACTCGATGTCGATTGAGACCTTTCATTGGACGGCGGAAGGCAACAAGTTACACCTTCGGGGGGAGCAGGTCTTGAGTAATTATGAGGCTCCCGAACCTTCTGATCTGAATCTGGAAGGAGTAGAATTTGTGATTGCTCATGAGGATACTCCATCCCGCCAAACTATGCCGGTCTTACGATTTTCTATGCCTGTATGTATGGATCATACGACGTTTGGGCTGCTGGAGAATAAGGTTGCAGAGGACTACTATTCACAACGGTTGAAATTCGTAGAGAACAAGGTGGGGGAGTAGAATGGATTCCCTATCTGTTCGCGCAGAGATCGAAGAATTAATCAAGTCGCTGAAGCTGGACCGGAGCGGGCTACATGAAGTTCGCAAAGATCAGTGGATGCGTATACTGCGTGAAATCGAGGAACGGTTTTTGGTGAAGACCCACTATACACAGGGATTACACTGGGGCTGGAACCGGTTCCAGGAACCCCGGCATAGTGCGAGCTTCACAGACAAAGAATATGCCAAACTAAGAGACATCATCCAAGATGAATCCATCTGGTTCATTGCGGAGGACTGTTATGATAAGCTGTGGCTGTATGAGGGGAAGACGGCGGCAATTCTTCAAGTGATCCCTGAGTTATGCCACCTCAATGAATACTACTTAATCTCCAAAAAACTTCAATGGCTCCTCTGCGAAGACCACCATGACATACTCCACTTGAGCGGCCAGCCGATTATTGACCGATGGAGGAGATATGAAGGGCTGTCCCAAAAGTGATAGCCCCTTTTATTGCGGGAATTATGTATGCCAAAAATAGCATACAATGGGCTCGCTGAAGGCGCGTGGGCTAAATGTATGTGGAAAACAGCATACAATGGGCTCGCTGAAGGCGCGTGGGCTAAATGTATGTGGAAAACAGCATACAATGGGCTCGCTGAAGGCGCGCGGGCTAAATGTATGTGGAAAACAGCATACAATGGACTCGCTGAAGGCGCGCGGGCTAAATGTATGTGGAAAACAGCATACAATGGGCTCGCTGAAGGTGAGTGGGGCCAAATGTATACGGAAAACAGCATAGAATGGGCTCGCTGAAGGCGCGTGGGGCCAAATGTATACGGAAAACAGCATACATTTGCACACACGCAGGCCTGATGCCTGAATCGAGCGTCCCCCTTCCCCCAAGTGCTCACACCGAATCTACTCCAGCATAAAGAGCTATCCCAAGCAGCCGCTTCATGGCTTCTGGGACAGCCCCTTCTTCATGCAGATTACAAATTCCCATCCCGCCAGGCATGGCATTTATCCAAGATTTTTCGTTATGATGATTTTCCCCCGTTTGGTTGGCTCTTCACTTTTGCGATACGCCTGGAGCAGGCCTTGGGCAGTGAAGGGATAAGCCTCATGGATATGAATATTCAATTTTCTCTCTTGCATCTGGCGGAGAATGGATTCAAAATCAGTACGGTTAGCTCTTGCCTGGAAGAAATAGGCGTTAATTCCGCGAACCTTCGGGTATTCATTGAGCGCGAATGCCACCACTGAAATATAGGTTCCGCCATCCTTGATGACCGAGTAGTTCTTCGTTCCGATGTCTCCCGGTAACCCGGTACCGAAAGTGGCGGGGTCCATAGCGGAATCCAACACGAAATCAACAGGCTCTGTGATTTGGGTGGTGAAGTCGGTTTTCGTATAATCGATTACCTCGTCAGCACCGAGTCCTTTGACGAAATCGTGATTATAGTCCCTGGCAGTTGCGATAACATATGCTCCATGTTGCTTGGCCAACTGGACTGCTGCATGTCCGACTCCTCCAGCGCCAGCTTGAATAAGAATACGTTGTCCCGGTTGAAGCTGGCCATGCTCAAACAGCGCTTGCCAGGCTGGCAGGGCGACGGCAGGCGCGGCGCCTGCCTCTTCGAAGGAGACACTCTCAGGAATAACGGCCAGGAGATCTTCCTCCACGGCAACATAGTCCATGTAGGAACCTCGCGGAATCATTCCCATGACACGATCCCCCGGCTTGAAATGCCGGACTTTCACGCCAACCTCTTTAACAATACCAGCTACTTCATTACCAAGAATAAGCGGCAATTGAAATTGATCCGCAAATTTATCGGCCACCGGACCCTCAAGAATTGCACCGCTGCGAAACAGAGCATCTGCGGGATTGATGGATGAGGCGCGCATTTCGACGAGAACCTGTGTGCCGGTGATTGCGGGGACGGGTACTTCCAGTTCTTCCAGCGTTTCGGGAATTCCAAAGCTTGTCAAAGCAATAGCTTTCATAATGATCCTCCTCATAAATTGAACATAAGTATGATTCACAGATTGTTTAAGCAACACCTGTTTGATAAAATAATAATATTGCGTGCTTGAGAGTTCAATCGGCAGAGTTAGAGGAAAGTTGCATAGGCAACACATTATGAATATTGATGTTTAATAAGGAGATATAGGGATGGTAAATCAGGAAGATCCGAGGGTATTGCGCACACGACAGTTAATTCGAACAGCGTTCAGAGATTTGCTGCAAAGAAAAGGCTTTGATGCAATCACCATCAAAGATATTGCTCAGGAAGCAACCATTAACCGGGCCACCTTTTATGCCCATTTCGAAGATAAATATGCTTTGCTGGACGAAGTCACAGAACAGGCTTTTCATGAGAGGATTCCTGAGCAAGTGGCGGATGCAGAGGAATTTACGAACGATATTTGTGACCAGTTAATCATCATGACACACCAATATATCACGGATTTTTATCGGATCTGCAGAATAGATTCCAATCCAATGGCTAAGCTGGTCGATGACAAAATCAAGAAACTGCTGCAGCAAACCATAGAAAGCATTTTTTTGAAAGGCAATACCTACCCTGGAGTGGACATTCATCATATCAAAATCATGGCGGCCATGACCGGTTCAGCCATCTATGGCGCTGCGCATTATTGGTTAAATGCCGATGATAAGAATCGGACCGGAGTGCTTGTAGATATTGCTAGTCCCTATGTAATGAATGGTCTGGGGCTGGTAACCCCATGAACGCTATTAGACACGCACAAGCTCTAATAACCTGGCATCGAGACCCCGGCAAATTTTCAAGAAATGAATGGATACGCGATATCGTTGTTAACTATGGGGAGATCATAGACGGGTTCATGCATGGGGATACCTGGACCGTATTGGTCAGGATTACAAGTCAATTGGAGGATACCTGGGATACGTATGCGGATGTGGCTTTTATTGTGGACGCTGCACCGTGGCATTTGTGGGTACCGGGTTACAGCTTCAACTTGTGGGCAGGCAAGGACGTTGCCACCGTTCACATTTTATAACACTATTTTCATATACTTTACTCATACTTGTGCCACAGAATTCCCGCAATCGCCTGCTAAGATGAAGATACTTTCAAAGAAGAGGTGATTGATTTGATCAAATGGACAAGAAGAGTAATCGCAGTATTAGCAGTAGTAAGTGTAGTGGGCGGCTCCACGAGCGCATTCGCAGCAACGGCGCCTGTAGTAAAGCCAGTGAAAGAAGTGAAGGTGACTGCACCAGCGGTGAAAGCTGCTACCCCAGCCAAGGTAACTCCTGTAAAAGCATCTACTCCTGCCAAAGCAGTAACCTCTGTGAAGAGTACAGCAGCTACTAAGAGTCCGGTCAAGGCTATAACTCCAGCCAAGCACAAAGCAGCAGTTAAGACAGCTGTAACCATTAAACACAAAGCTGCTGCAAAAACAGTCAGAGCCGCCAAACACAAAGCAACAGTAAAGTCAGCAGCCCCACATGCCAAACAAAAAACGGCAGCCAAACCTGTGACACCAAAGAAGAAATAATGCAGTCATTGCAGTCTTCCGCAGCAGCATACTTATAACCACAGAAGGCGGGGCTCGTGAAGAGTCCCGCTTTTGATCTAAATATAAGACTTTATATGTTGCACACGATAAAGTATCCTTCTATTTCTCGCTGAAACGATACCGTCCTTAAAAGGACGGCAAAGCCGTTTCCACTTGATTCACCTAACTAACTCTGATCTCCGTCCTCGGCGTGTCCAAAAATAGCTTCTGACAAATGGTTGTTCTCTATGAACTGTAAGATAAGCTTCGAACTGGTGGCAAAGGATCGGGGTTCACCAAGGATCGTTGAGGAGATTACGCCGACTATTTTATCGCTCGAATCTATGACAGCACTGCCGCTATTTCCAGGCCAGGTCTGTACTTTGAATTCCATGGAGTGCGTGTACACATCGGGTGTTGATGCATTTTTCGATTTGCGGATAACGGCCACATCATCGGCGGTGAATGTTCCGTAGAGCGGTGTCCAGGGGTATCTCTTGGTAGTCACAGTGTCTGAATTTCCTGTTGGCTTGGTAGGATGCCCGATGACCGTCACTTTTTCGTTGGCCGTTGGCACAAGATTGAACTCCTTGAAATAGCTGTCCTGATAGGCATTCGGGATTTTGTTAGCGTCAATCTTCAGCAGCGAGAGGTCTTCCATAAGATCTGTTGCCACTAATGTGCCAAGCAGATACCCGTCCGATTTTTGCGCATAAAAGGTAATTTGGAATCGTAATTTCTTCCCATTATAGCTGGCGGGGGCCACGTGATTGTTAGTGACAATGTATCCTCCTGGTAGCATGAAGCCAGCACCAATGCCAATCTTTGTCTTGGTCCCTTGACCGGACAGTACATACTTGTCTATCATAACGACACGTGTCAGATTCTTATAATCACGATAGGCTTTGGCTTGCTCTGCTTTGGATAATGCGGGGTTGCTGGTGTAAGGCCGGACCGAGATACCGGATTTGGTGGCCGTCACAGATGTAATAGACACTTTGCTGATGGCAGAAGCTGTGGCGATAGGGATGCCCAATGTTAGAACCGCAACAGCCAGTAGGCATGAGAGGAATCTGCTAACCCTGCGAGTCATAATCACTCCCCCTTTAGTTTTATACTATTGAGGAGTGAGACATGTTGTGACGGTCAGTCTGCGGATATGTAAGAACAGAGTTTCACATCTCTTTTCGAAGAAGGGGAAGGCGGGGCTTAAGACGGGTCCTTTCTTTTATCTGCCTATATAACCCTGTATGATAGAGCTAGATTAGGACGGTAAAGGGGTATACATGATGGCCAAAATAGTAGTCGTAGACGACGATCTTTTCATTTTACAGCTGCTCTCTGAATATTTGCGCAAGGAGGGGTATGACGTAACTTCATTCTCGAATGGCCGCACGCTGGTCGAGCATGTCCGCACAGAGCACCCGGATTGCCTGATTCTCGATATTATGATGCCCGGGATTGACGGACTGGCACTGCTCACCGAACTGCGCACCTTCACCGAGCTTCCTATTATTATGATCTCTGCGCGGGGCGAGGAGAGTGACCGGATTCAAGGGCTGGAGCTGGGCTGTAGTGACTTCCTGAGCAAGCCGTTCAATCCGCGTGAGCTGGTGGGCCGGGTGAAGTCTATGCTGCGTCTGGCCAGAGCGGGCAATGCTGCTGCGGAGGAGACCCCGTCAGTGGTGGCAGCGAAGCAAGTCTGCAAGACCGGGAATGTGGAGATTGATGCGGATTACCGGAAAGTGATGGTGAATACAGAGGAAGTAAGCCTAACCTCACGGGAGTTCGACCTGTTACTCTTTCTGGCCTCCCATCTGGAACGGCCCTTCGGGCGTGAGCATCTGATTCAGCAGGTGTGGGAATATGACTTTTTCGGGGATGTCCGGGTCGTAGATGATGTGGTCAAAAGAATCCGCAAAAAGCTCGCCGAGCACCAATCCACGCTGCTAATTGATACGGTGTGGGGCTTCGGATACCGGGCATCCTTGCGGAAGGTGTAGTTATGCGGACCATTCGCGGTAAAATGCTGCTCTCGCTCTGCATTGCCATGCTCATCACTGTAGCAATTACGGTGATGCTGTTCGTGCGTCTGATCGACGACATCCTGATGAACCAGGTGAAGGCTGAGCTACATGGACAGGTAGGGAAGGCACAGAAGCTGCTCAGCGATGGCGACCTCAACAATCTGAGCAGCACGCAGTTCAAGTATGTCGTCAAGGGACTGATGATGAATGCAGATTATATGATTCTGGATGATAATCAGAGGATCGTTGATGCCAGCGATGAGAAGGAGGAAGGGAAGCAACTCCACTATACGCCTACGGGGAAAAATGGAATTGCCCTCCTGCACGGCAGGAAGGTATTATATGCGCAAGAAAAGCTGAGAGGGCTGTCCGATGAAATCTTCATCTATTCGCCGCTGTCCTCGCTTAGAGCCCTGTACGGCTCACTCATGCGAACCACCTTGCTGTCCATCGGAGCCAGCTTTATAGTGATTCTTGCCATTGGGTTATTCGCTGTCTCGCGGGTGGTACGGCCGCTGAACCGGCTGAAGGAAGCCGTTGGACGATATGAGCCTTCCTATGCGCTGGGCAATCCTTTTCCGCAGGGGGACCGGACCGAGATTGGGGAGCTGATGACCACCTTCCAGTCCATGTCGGGGCGCATCCAACGGCATCAGCAGAGCCAGATTGAATTCCTGCAGAATATCTCCCATGAGCTCAAAACCCCCCTGATGTCCATCCACGGCTTCGTGTTCGCTATTCAGGATCAGGTGGTCACGCAGGAGGAGGGGCTTGAGGTCATTACCAACCAATCGCAACGTTTGATTGACATGGTAGACAAGCTGCTCCAGCTCTCCCGGCTGGAAGCCGTTGACGAGCATTGGCCCGCCGCCACCGTTGACCTGCGGACCATGGCTGAAGAAGCCGCTATGCTGCTCATGCCGGAGGCCAACCGGAGGGAACTGAAGCTCACCGTGGAAGGGGAGAGCCTGCAAGTTACGATTCCCGGCGAGCAGCTATTCCGTGTCCTGGTCAATCTATTGCAGAATGCGGTTAGGCATACCATAGATCAGGTGGTTATCCGGGTGGACCCGGAAGCTCCTGGAGCAGCGTGGGCTATCCATATTGAAGATAACGGCCCGGGGCTGGCGGAGGAGGAGCGGGAAGCGGTCTTCGAACGTTTCTACACTGGAGCGAACGGAGTAACAGGCCTTGGCCTGGCCATCTGCCGCCAGATTGCGGCTCGGCTGAACGGGGAGCTGACCTATTCCCGCTCAGAGCTGGGCGGGGCGCGGTTTAGTTTTAGGAAGAAGGTTGGGTAACAGCATTATTTTCATCGGCACTCTTCATACCAATCATCTTCAAGATTTTGAATAGTATCCTGTAAAAGATCTGAAAATGTTGGAGCTATAAAATATACAAAATCAGGGTCATGCACATAAAAGATAACTTGCCCAACAGTACCATGTTCTGTTGGGTCCAAGTCTAACATTAAATACATTGCCCCACCTACAACCTGTGCAAAAGGAAACCAACGCTTGTTAAATAAATAGGGCTTAATACGTGAATCGAGCTTACTAATTTCCTCATCGCTGTAATATTCGCTCATTAAATTATCACGATCGCAGAAAAATTTCTTAGTGTCTCTAATATCATCAAAGGAAAGCAAGGTGAATGGAATAACACTATCTCCATATGAAGTATACAAAAGATTAAGCGGATAACCGCTGCCATCCTTAAGTGCATACAACGCCTTAAAATCTGTTGGTAATAAAATGCTAAAATCTCTTTCGAAGTCGTCAATCTGTTTATCCGTTACTCCAGTTATCTTCTTGTAATCTTCAAAGTACTCAATGTCTTCATCCACAACTTTTTCAGCTAATAAATCCTCTAGTTTTGTATGTAATTCATCGATTTGAGAAATCTTACTCACCTCCAAATAGATTACACCTTAGAATACTAATCGCCGGGCATGTGCCAACCCGTGCCCTCATTCCAAATAACATCCGTATCATCTAGATGCACATGCCAATCTCCATTAGAAATCCTTCTTCTAATATCCGTCAAACAGGTCAACCAATAAAACAGCGCATGGAATGTATCTTCAAAATTGTCTGATAGGGGCAGTTTTGTTGCACCTGCAAAGATTACTGTTGGTTCATCCTGGTCATAGTCATACACATGAAATGTTTCTCCAATATCCTTCATCTCAAAATCCACATTGTATTTATCAATAATGGCCGTAATCTCTTGCTTCTCACTGCCCGTAAGGTTATGATTTCTCGTACAAGTGTAATAAACAGAAATTCCCATGCTACATTCCTCCATTATAAAAAAATAATCACTCAAGAACTTATGTCCTCTTTATTATGCCATATTACCCTATCAACCCAATACCTAACGGACCGGAGAGACCTTATCTCCGCGAAAACACCACTTTTTGCAGCTTAACGGACTCAGGCGACCTTATCGTCTTTCTGCGAGACGTTTCGGAGCTGAAGTGCAAAGGATAAGGCCTGTAGAGTCCGTTACTCGCCCAATTGGCGACTTTCTTCCCAAATAAGAGTACCTCAGTCCGTTACGCTAAGCCAAACGCCCCTGAAGAACACACAATTCTGTTATTCCGATTCCATCCGCAATAACGTCAAGAGATCCTCGCAGATTCCAGGTGTCGTGAATACAACCTCTTCACCATAAAGTTCTACAGGGATGTTATCTGGCACCGCTTGTACATGGCAAGTCAATGCTCCCGCCTCCCGTGCAATCAAACCAGCAGCGGCTACGTCCCACGGTGAGAGACTTTCTGTATGAGCATCTAACCTTCCGGAAGCCACATAACATATGTCTATTGTTGGAGCGGCAAAACGCCTAATGTCACGACAGTTGCTTCTGAGCCGGTTTACTCTTTCGATTGCTGGCTGTACTTGGGCTGGATCATGCGGGAAACCTGTACCAATGACAGCATCTAGTAGTGAAGTGCATTCACGAATTCTTAAAAGCTCACCATTGCAATAGGAGCCTTCTCCTTTAATTCCTATATAGGTACTATTCAAATCTGGGGCATACACGGCTCCTGCCAGTACTACGCCATCAAGGGCAAAAGCTAACGAAATTCCGTAATGCGGCAGGTTCCGGGCAAAATTAACGGTTCCATCTAAAGGGTCAATCACCCAAACCGGACCATCAAAATTGAACTTATCCCAGCTATGTACTCCATCTTCCTCCGAAAGGATTCGATGACCTTGAAATGTAACCTGTATGGCTTCTTGAATAATTCTTTCCGATAGCAAATCAGCCGATGTTACGAGCTCACCTGCATCCTTGTAATTCACTTCAATTTTTTCACGGTTACGCAAATCGGAAATTCTGTCACCTGCTTTGGTTACGGTCTGTTCTGCAAACAACGCTAATTCTCGAAGGTCGAACTTCATTTCGTTCCCATTCCTCCTTGCAGTGCGTAATTTTTTTTCAGACATAGATCATATTCGTGACTCGATATTACATCCCATCTTAAGGTTTTAATTTCGTTTTTTACTGTTTGGAACTAGCATTTCGGGATCAGATGGTCACGCAGGAGGAGGGGGGAGATAATCACCCGTTTCCGGCTAGTTGAACGCTGGCTTCGTTTGGTACACATACAATACGGTGAACCTTGCCGCAGGGGGGAGGTTTTTTACCGAATAGGTACTGCTAAAACAACATGCAACAATCGATTTACTTTAACGTGTTTCGTGATGCATCCGCTTTCCTCTAATAAATCAATGAGCTTGGGGAGTAGAATAGAATCCTCATCACCTTCATGTGGTGTGCTTCCTTCCCCGTCAATCATCAAATCCGCGACGCAGATCCTTCCGTGAGGTTTTAATACCCTGCGCATCTCCTGAATAGAGAGCAGCATTTGGTCGCTCGTCAGATGGTGCAGGGCAAAGCTCGAAACAATAAAATCAAACTTCCCGTCAAGGTACGGCAATGCCAGGAAATTGCCAAGCTTGGTCTCCATCTCAGGAAATTTACGCTGGCACTCCTTTAGCATTTCGTTGGACTGATCCACCCCAGCCATCACCACGCCTTCATGGATCAGTCGGCCGGCTAAATTTCCCGTACCTGTTCCAATATCCAAACCCCTTTCCCCAAGGATGGGCGAGACCCACTTCACGACGATCCGCAGCGCCTCATCATAGTCCCCATATTTCCGTGTGTCCTCTTGAACCAACTGATCGTGAACGCCGGCCAAACGGTCATACCCCCACTTATCCTTCCATGTCCGTTGTTCTCTCAGTCTTCTCGAACCCTCCGCCAGTATGTAAATGTCGTCAAGCGGAAGGGTATGGTCCTGCTTGAGGGTTTCAATCATTTGGTCTGTTGTCTCGATAATCTGCTGCATTTCGACCCATTTGGTGAACATGACGGATCGCTGGAGTTCCAACAAATATCGTAATTGGCTGTTTCCTTTGGCTTCAATATCCAATAGTGCAGTCCTAATATCACTAACTGGCATTCCTAATTCCCGGAGTGCAATGATCGTCTGCAAGCGCCAAATGTCTTCTTCGTCAAACCTCCGGTACTGATTGTCAGCTTGTTTGGAAGGAGCTATGAGCCCTTTTTCTTCGTAAAACCGAATCGCGCGCTGCGATATTTTCAGCATATCAGCGACTTCTTTTATTTTCATGAGACAGACCCCTTTATGTTCTTGACCCTCACTCAACGTCAAGGTTTAGTATAAACCCTAGAAAAGGAGGCTGTCACGATGAAGACGTTAATCAAAGGCGCGACCATCTTAAGCATGGGGAACGAGGAGCCCTATATCGGAGATATTCTCATCGACGGGGACCGCATAGCGGACATTCAGTCCATCATATCCACCGGGGCAGATGTGGTCATTCATGGCGGGGGGATGGCAGCAATGCCTGGGCTAATCAACGCTCACCAACACACACCTATGAGCTTGTTGCGGGGATTTTCCGACGATTTGAAGCTTATGGATTGGTTGAACCAGAAAATGCTCCCTGCTGAAGCGCGAATGACGCCAGAGGATATCTATTGGGGAGCGAAGCTCGCGATGGCGGAGATGATTAAATCGGGTACGACTACCTTCGCCGACATGTACATCCACATGAATGAAATCGCGGCAGCGGTAGAAGAGGTCGGTATGAGGGCTTCTTTAACACGGGGGCTCACCTTTCTCGAAAATGACGGAGGGCGGCGAATGTCGGAGGCGCTTGATCTCGTTCGTCACTGGAGCGGTGCAGCGGAAGGCAGAATTACGACCATGCTAGGTCCGCATTCCCCTTACACTGTTCCTCCGCAGCCCTTTAGAGAGATTATCGATTGGGCGGAGCAGGAGGACATACCGTTACATACTCATTTGGCCGAAACGAAAGAAGAAGTCTTTCAGATTCGGGAAAAGTATAATCAGACCCCAACCGAATATTTATATCACCTCGGTCTATTTGAAAAAGCGCATGTGCTCCTCGCACATAGCGTGCATCTAAATCGCCGTGATATCGGTTATCTGAAGAGTATGCGGGGCGGAGTGTCCCATAATCCAGTGAGCAATCTCAAGCTTGGCTGCGGCATAGCGCCGATCAAGGATATGGCTGACCAAGGGATTACGATAGGCTTAGGCACAGATGGGGCGGGTAGCGCCACCACGTTAGATATGTTCGAGGAGATCCGGGCGGCAACATGGCTGCAAAAGTTGGATTACGGCGACCCTACGAAGCTTCCTGCTCTGGATGCTCTTCGCATGGCGACGGCCGGAAGTGCAGAGTTGCTGCGCATCGCCCATGAGGTGGGCACGCTTGAAATCGGGAAGAAGGCAGATATCATCTTGCTTGATATGAGAAAACCGCACTTGCAGCCTATACACAACATCCATTCACTGCTCGCATACAGCGCTAACGGAGCGGACGTGGACACCACCATCGTTAACGGAAAAGTGTTGATGCAAGGCCGTCAACTGCTCACTATTGATGAAGACGAGTTATTGGAGCAAGTGTCGCTGCGCTCTAAGCGTATCGTTGAAGGCATTTAATTACTATACAGAATGAATAATGATTTTTATGTTTCTGGATAGACTGTAACTACAGAGAATATTTGGGCTTCAGGCCGCTGTTGTCCCCAGATTTCTCTGTTAACCGCTCCGACAGTTTCAAAATTTCACTCCATCACTTCTCACTGTCTTTTTATTTGAAAAAGTTCAATTTGTATAGGTAATAGCTTCTTTTCATGAAGGTCTATTCCCTAAAAATAAAAACAAGTTCATGTGCTTCTTAGCATGAACTTGTTTAGATTGCAGATTATTCTTTTTTTGTAGGATAACGCTTAGGGCTATCAGTCTGCCCCAAGATATAATCGATGCTAACATTATGGAAAGTAGCCAGCGTAATCAATACGGCGCTAGGAACATCCAAATTCCCATTCTCGTATCGGGAATAAGTGGCTTGTGTAATTTTTAAAAGTTCAGCCATTTGTTGTTGTGTCAGATCTTTGTCTTCGCGTAAGCCGCGGATTCTTTCGTACATTGCTCATCACCCAAGCCAAGTTTACGTTATGCGTAAGTTGCATATTGTTATTTATGCGATTTTCGCATAAAAATTATGCATGACTGAGTTTTAGAGTATGAACGTGTTGGTAGGGAGAGGCTATTCATATGAGTTCGCTTCTGTTCCAGTTTAATCATATGCAGGAGGATAACGCGTAGGGGTGGTGGTCTGTCCTAGAATATAGTCAACACTAACATTATGGAAATTAGCTAGCTTAATCAGAACAGCGCTAGGAAGGTCCAAATTCCCATTCTCATAGCGAGAATAGGTGGTTTGTGTAATATGTAATAACTCAGCCATTTGTTGCTGTGTTAGATCTTTATCTTCGCGTAAGTCACGGATCTTTAAATACAATGCTCATCACCCAAGCTAAGTGTACTTTATGCGAAAATTGCATATTATATTTTATGCGGTTTTCGCATAAAATTAATTCATGTTAGGGGGAAAGTCCACAGAAGGAGGTCTGATGATCATTATTTTGGAGGATTTTTATTACGGCAAATTGCGCCCGAATGAATTGAACAATACATGTAATCCTGAGGTACAGAAGATTGATCAGAACATTATTGATTTATTGCAGGTGCTCAAAGAAAGACTACCCGAAGAAGAATTTAAACAAGTGGAGCAACTATATGATTTACAAAGTGACTCAAATTCTTTACAGTCAGCTTTATCTTTTATCCAAGGTTATAAAATAGGTGCGTTAATGATGATTGAGGTGTTTGGTGGGGAGAAGGGAGTTGAATAATACTAGTCATGTAATGATAAGTAAGTAAACCGGAGCGAAGTTAAGCTTCGGTTTTTTTGTGCAGAAACCCAACGGGGTTATTTGAGATAAGCACATTAAATTAATCTTTTAAGTACAAACAAACGTTCTTTAAAATATATACATCAAATGATAGAATAGCTTTATGGTAATTTATTGAATTAATTGATTGGGGGCTAATGTATGCCGTATCCAACCGGGGGCAGGGGAGATAAACTTGGTAACAGGTATGAATATAGATATGCAGTGTACCAAATACTTCAGGTGTTAGATGAAAAGATTGATTATTTAATTCTAGAAGCCCTCGGTGACGATGAGCAAGGCATTGATATATGGGTTGGTTACAAGAATGGGAGTAGAGAAGGCCAACAGTGTAAAGGAAGAAGTGGAAGTAAAGAATATTGGGAGTTTGGCACTGCAAATGCCAAAGGAATCTTTGCAAATTGGAAACTTCAATTAGAAAGAGATGCAACAATTTCGGTATCCCTAGTCTCTCCCTTAGCTTTTACTTTATTAGAGGACTTAATAACTAGGGCAAAGAGTACTAGTAGTTCACCAAAAGACTTTTATCACAGTCGTATTCCTGATGCGAGTAAAGAGGTTAATAATTTTTTCGAAAATTTCTGTAAAGCAATGGGGATAAATCCTAATCTTGATTCCGATCTTAAGAAATGTATAGCATATTTACGGAGAATACATTATCGACAATTTCCAGACACTCAATTAAAGGAAATAATGATATCAAAAATAAGTTTGTTGTTCATTGGAAATGAAGAAGAGATATACGATACTTTAGTGTCTTGGATGGTTGAAGGGACTATGTATGGTAAAGAGATCAATTCATCTGTATTACATAAATTTTTTGAAGAAAGAGGAATAATACTAAAAGAACTTGCAAAGGATACTCGAATTATTCCTAGAATTAAAGAACTAAATAGGGAGTATAGGTCATCTTTTACTCCATTTAAAGGAGAGTTAATAAATAGACAGGAATTCGAAAAATGTAGAGAACAAATAGATTTTGGAAATTCAATATTAATACATGGAAAAGCCGGTTATGGAAAAAGTGGTTGCACTGAAGATATCATTAATTACTGCTTAGAGAATACAATACCATATCTAGCTATAAAGTTAGACAAACGCATTCCAAGTAACAATGCCGAAAAATGGGGAGAAAATTTAGGGTTACCGGCCTCTATTGCTCATTGTATTCATAGTGTTTCCAAAACAGAAAGGTCAGTGGTCATTCTAGACCAATTGGATGCTCTACGTTGGACTCAAGCGCATTCAAGAGATGCCCTGTTGGTATGTAATCAGATAATTAATCAAGTAGAGCAATTAAACCTTGAAAGAAGTAATAAAATATCTATTGTTTTTGTTTGCAGAACATACGACTTGGAAAACGATAATAATATCAAATCATTGTTTTTGAACAGCGATAATAAGAATAAAATTCAGTGGAAAAAGATTAGAATTAATGAATTAAATGAGGAAACAGTTCAAAATATTATTGGCACAGAGTACAGTGGGTTAACAAACAAATTGAAACAAATACTTAAAATACCAAGCAATATTTTTATTTGGAGTAAATTAGACAAAGGGAATATTTACAATGAGTTTTCAACAGCGAATCATTTAATAACTGCTTGGTGGCTACAACTAAAAAGAAATTGCAATCAACTAGGTATTAGTGAAACAGAGGTAAACATAACAAAAGAAAGGTTAGTAAGTCATTTTAATAAAATCGGACGAATTTCAATTCCTCGAATGCTTCTACATGATAATATATCAGTTTTGGATCATTTATCTTCTAACGGTTTTCTGGTAATACAAGACAATAAGATTTCATTTGCTCACCAGTCCATATTAGACTATTTCTTGGTTGAAAAGATGTTAACTGAGTATTATGAAACTGAAGATATATTAGGGGCTATTGGAGGTAAAGAACAGCAGACCCCTGGAAAAAGATATCAGGTGCAGATGCTACTGCAGAATCTTAACGAACAGTGTAGTGAAGATTTTCTTAAAGCAGGTCAAACAATGTTATCTTCTGATCAGGTTAGATATAGTCTTAAATTTGTCTTTTTTGAAATATTAAATCAGTTAGACACTATAGACGAAAATATTCAAACTTATATATTAGAAAATTGTGAAAGTGACTTATACAGTAAGCATATAATAAATAATGTCGTTTACACTAAACCACAATATATTAGACTACTTAGAGATCATGGGTATTTAGATAAATGGTTTAGTGATCCTGAAAAAAAGAATATTGCATTAAAGCTTGTAATCAATCTCTCTCCAAATTATGAAGTCAAAGATGTTGAATTTATAGTAGAACATTTATTTAAATCAGAAGAAGATGATATGGAGTTTTTTCGATGCTTTTCACACAATATAAATTATGATTCAGATGAGATGTTTGAACTTCGTATGGAGTTTTATAACAAATATCCTCAACTGGCTGATACGCATATGGACATTAAGGCAATGCTGAAAAAATGTGAAATGAGAACAATAAGAGTTTTAGCATTTTTATTGAATAATCAACTCAAGCGACAGAGTCAAAGTATATATAGATATGTGGATGAATTCCTAGAAGAAGATTCTGAAATATTTATAAAAAATGGAATGGATGTAATCAACATATTATTGCCGTATATTCCTACGTCAGACGATGGGATGCTAAATTATAGTGATTGGTCTGCTAGAAGTAATTATAGAAGAAGCTTAGAGAGAGCAAGTATTGGAATTATTAAAAAAGCTAATTCAGCAATAATTGCTAATGATCCGGACTTATTTTTAAATCGCTATGATGAATATATGGGGAAAGGCAAAGCAATCTTTAATGAATTGATATTAGATGGAATTTGTAATTTCCCACATACGTATAGTGATTTTATTATTGAATACTTAAGTATTGATTTTGATAATAACGTTTTTGAAAAAACAAGTGGTAATGGTGATGAGTTATTATTAGCCAAAAGGATATTAATCAGACATTCTGAAACATGCAAACAAGAGGTTTTTGGGATGCTAGAAAATAAGGTAATAAGCTACATTTCTCCACGAGCAAAAGATATGTATCGTAGAAGAATTGAATACAATAAAGGAAATAAAGATTATAAAGCTTACTGGAGTTTTTGGGGGGATTTTCAGAGAGATATTTTAGAAGCTCTCCCAAGTAATCGTTTAAGTAATAAAGCCAAGGAATTACTCTTGATTTTGAAACGAAAATCCCTTAATGAATCCTCAATTTACAAATATTCAAATGGACATGTTGGTTCGGTAAATTCCCCTATAGAAGGTAAGAATTTAAATAATAGAACGTGGAGAACTTTATTAACAAATAAAAAGCTAAATGACAAACAGAGAAAACGTTGGACAGAGGTTCCAGGAGGTTTTATCGAAAACTCTCTTTCAACATTTTCAAGTAGTTTTAATGATGCTGTAACTGAAAACCCTACAAGGATGATCAAGTTATTGTTATCTATTCGTGAAGAGGTTTCTGACGCATATATTGACTCACTTTATAATGGTGTTGCACATAGCAGTTACTTGAATAATATTCCTCAAGAATTATTAGAAGAAATGATATTGAAGTATCTATATGATAATGACAATTATAGTAGGGCAAGCTCCTTATGCACGATTATTGAGAAGAGAGATAATATTGCATGGTCCCATGAAATCCTTGATATTATCAAAGATATTGCAATTAATCATAATAATCCAATAATGGGAAAACCTGATGTGACTAATAATGAAGACAAGGGAATGCATACGTTCAACATGTTACAAAGTAACGCATTAAATTGTGTAAGAGGGAGAGCAGCTCAATCAATTGCTCGATTAATTTGGAGGAATTATGGTTTTTTTGAAGAATTAAAAGTCACGCTTGATCAAATGGTATCGGATCAAAATCCAGCAGTAAGGCTTGCAAGCTTCTTTGCATTATGGCCTTCTTTTAATGTAGATAAAAATTGGGCATCTGAAAGAATTATTAGTTTATACAAACAAGATTATCGCTTTGCAGGCTTTCGTGGTACAAAAGATATGTTATTTTTACTATATCCCAAATATCGTCAAGAAGTATTACAACTTATAAACCAGTGCTATACCTCTGATGATCAAGAATTAATAGAGATGGGTGCGCACTGCTTGGCTGAAATGTTTATCCTTAAGAATGAATTTGAAAATGAAATGACAAATGTTGAAGTTATGAGCAAGGTGCAAGCTGAAAATGTATTAGATATGGTTACTATCTATTTTAATAAGGAAAGCTATAATCAACTAGCTAAAGATATTATTCGTAGATTTAAAAAAAGCGATTTAGACCTGGAAATCCCTATCTCAAGGTTGTTTTATGATAATTTGATAGATTTAAGTAGAGATAGGGAATTCTTAATTGAGATAACGAACTCAAATTTTAACAGAAATTTAATGTATGCTTTTGTACAATATTTGGAGGAGGAATCAAAATCAGTTATCGAGTATAAGGACGTTGTCCTATCAATGAGTCGACATTTAATAAATAATCAAACCGATAATCTTCAAGGTTTATGGGGTGTGCAAGATGAATTATCCAAACTAATTATTGGATTATATGATGAAACATCTGGATCTAACAATCCAAATTTAAAAATGATCTCGCGTGAATGCCTGGATATTTGGGATATGATGTTTGAGAAGCAGATAGGGCCGATTCGACAGTTGAGTAGAGAGATGATGGAAAGATAGAGGAAGTCGGACCTTATTATCTTACACTTAATTTGCGGCCAAATCTTTGAGATAAGGAAAGCTTAATTTGAAAGGAGGTCCATACGATGAAACTAGGAGCAACCTTATACATCAAGAATACCACTCAGGCTGTAGCGTTTTATTCAGAAGCCTTCGGACTTACCTTGGGTTACCATGAGAAGTTCCCGGATGGCACATTTATGCATGCGTCTTTACTTAGAGATGGGGAAGAAATATTTGCTGTCAGCGAATCGCGCAATGATAGCTTGGTTAATATGATGCTCTCATCATCACTAGAGAGATCACGCCCAACTATGAGTTATGGGATTAACTTTGAGCGTGAAGAAGAAGTGAAGGAGGCATACGAAATGCTAGCGAAGGGCGGCACGGTGTTAGTTCCGTTAGGCGCCCTTCCCTGGAGCTCCTGCTGTGCTGAAGTTGTCGATAAGTTTGGTGTGTACTGGTATATCACTGTAGATCCTTCTTCTCAATGAAGCTCACCGTATTCCCGTCAGGATCAAGGAACCAGAAAGAATAGGCACCCCACGGTCTGCGCTCAGGTGGAGAAGTAATGTCGATCCCGGGGATGGCTTGCTTTAAGCGGTCATATTCAACCAAGATATCATGGACGTAGAACATTAGAGACATATTTTTGTCATTGACCACGTTCACTTGGCCCGGATTGTAGACCGCAAGCTGGGCGCTGTCGAATCCGTAATGCGTTCCTTCCACAACCGGAGACTCCTTGAGCACAATTTCATAAAATTCAGCCAGGCGCGGCGCATTGTCAGTGAGGATGCAGACTCCACAAAGCTTCATACCTATACCTTCTTCCTTTTTTTGCGTTTGTTTTAATTTTCTGAATAGCGTGCCTGAAGCTTGTGTTTATGCGCTATCAGGATATTTTCAAGCGATATATCATATTTATTCGCGATGACAATGAGATTTCCTAGAACATCTCCAAGTTCTTCTGTTAATTCAGCTTTATTCTCTTGAAATGTGCCTGCAACCTCGTCTGGACGATCCCTGCCAATCTCTAATGCACGAATTGCGCGGGCGACTTCCCCAGTTTCTTCAGCAAGAAATCCAATACGAACAAAAATATCTAAGTCCGACCAGTTCCGATTCTTGTAATATTCCTTAACCCATTGTTGAAATTCAGTGATATCCATGTTTCCCTCCGGTATAAGAAGATTGATCGACTCAAAAACTCGAATATAATAATACCATAATTACGCTCATTGTTCTTTGGCATCGGTGTTAGCTGTTATCCTTCAACTACTTCGTCCGCCCCAAGAAAAACGAATACCGGTCCGCCATCCCCAGCTCTGTAGTCTCTATACCATCCATAAGCTGTAATGCTCTTAATAAAGACCCGACTTGTTCGTGCATCAGGTTCACATCGAATTTATCCATTTCTCTGTCTGCGCTATCTACCAGGAGATAGTCTGGGATGGGGATCAGTCCAATCATTGGAATCCCGGCATTGAACAGGGGCTGACTCTCACCGAATTGGAAGTTATTATGTCCGCGCAGCATAACGGTCCGGGTGTTCTTTCTATCTTCAACAGCTTTCATCCAAATGGCTTCCATGATCTCATTTCCTGCGTAGGTGAATTCTGTGCTTATTGCTCCAGTCGGTCCATATTGTCTGGAAGCATTGTCTTTCCATTCCAAGCCGCCCAGATGCTCCACAGTGAGTCCAGCCACAGCCTTCAGGTGTCCATCTTTACCATCCCACAGCTCAGGATGAGCCTGCAGCCAGGTTGAGGTTGCCTGCGAGGTACCTTTGAATTCGGGCAATCTGAAGTGGCCTGTTACAAAGGGGAAGATCAGAGTCCGTTCGGGTTGCTCCTGCTGCTGCAGGTAACGAATCATAGAGAGCATGCCAATCGCACCGTTTTCCTCTACCACATTCACACCGTCGGTATGCGTATTTACAATGACCGATTCCTTTTTATTCTTTCCTTCAATTGTTACATAAAAAGATTCGGTTGGCGCATGTTCCTGTTTTTCTGCCTCTAAAATCACTGTGCCCGCCTTATGGGCCTTAGCTGCATTGATCACCTTGGGTCCTTCAGTTTTATTGACCCAGACTGCCGGAATTCCGAAGTAATGCTCAGTGAAGGGGAGGTATTGCTTTTCAGCCTTGTCATCTGAAACGCCATCCCAGACGATAATGACTGCTTTGGCGCCCTGTTCCTTAGCTTCATCCAATTTAGCATGCTTCAAAGCTGTGGTAAGGACCAGATCGCCTTCATCCGAAGGAATACCGCCCGGCGCCCCAAGTTTTTCGCGGATATTCATCACAAGTGCCATAGGGAATTTCTTAAAGTTCTTGATTTCAACGACGGCTATTTTATCCTTGGCTTCCTCATACTCACCAGGTTTGGTGTAGACGAACTCTCCGGTAACTCCATTGCTATCTGTCTCGCCAGAGTAAGGAAACGCAGAGGATACATGAATATCCTCGTTATCGATGGTCACAGAGCTGCGCTTCTCTTCCCAACGGTCAAACGTATACTTATCACGGTACACAGTAAGCCCCATATCCGTCACCTGCTGCTGTAGCCATGTAATGAACTGATTGTGACCATCAGAACCCGTTGTACGGCTGCCAAAAGAATTCATTTTTCTGATATTTTCGAGCATGGTGGTTGGAGGATCAAGCTGGTCACGGTTAATTTCAGCAGTCAATTCAGCAGGCAGAGTAACGGACCCCGTAATAGGCTGAACATATAGGTTAACGATCCAAATCACACTGGTAATTAAAGCGACAATACCGTAGAACACTCTCCGAACCACTAGAAAGACCTTCCCGCTCTTACGCACTTCACCAGCAAAAAACACATTCCATACCCCTGCTACTAGTAGCATTAAAATACCAAGTGCAAATATCCAAAACTCATTAGTTACTAATAGTAAAATCTCC
Source organism: Paenibacillus sp. FSL R7-0179 (assembly GCF_038002265.1). NCBI lineage: Bacteria > Bacillati > Bacillota > Bacilli > Caryophanales > Paenibacillaceae > Paenibacillus > Paenibacillus sp. FSL R7-0179. The sequence goes on along the minus strand of NZ_JBBOCC010000002.1, from coordinate 3,483,775 downwards.
GCTGCCAGTGCAGCTGCATAGACCCAAAACAGTTTAGTTCTTTTCTTGAGGAGAAAAGTATGGATACCTAATTGTGCCAATAGCACGATTATTGCCAGTACAGCGAATAACATTTCTTTCCCGAAGAATACAGAAGCACCAAGCGCCAGAATCAGGAATAGAATCCCCGACAGTTCTCCATATAATTTATTTCTCATCATTTACCTCTTTCGTTCGAAGCATATTTGCCCGTTTTTTAAAAATATAAGAATCTATATGTTCCACACAATAACTTATCCTTATATTTCTCGCTGAAACGATGCCGTCCTTAAAAGGACGGCGAAGCCGTTTCCACTTGGTGTACCATTAACTATATTTCACTATAAGGGTTGAACTATACTGCAAGGTCAAGTTGAACAAATTTGCCTGGACCAAAGTCGGGGAGAATAACGGTCTCGTTGGAATCACCCATTGCGCAGGGAACGGCTGCTGCAAGGCGTCTTACTAGATAAGCACATAATGAACCAGATGACCCAACTTGAAGGAGCATAACCATGAAGAGAACAACGCGGAGAACAGAAATACTGCTAAAAGGCATTGCGATGCTGCTGATTGTAGTCATTGCTGCGGCTGCATGCTGGCATGAGCTTGGAACTCTTTTGGCCGCAGGGAAGATTGACAGTGAGTCCGGCATGGTGCAGAGCATCATGGACAAGACAGCGACCCCAGGTGTAGCGATCTTGTCCGCCAGAGGTGGTAAGACCGATTTCCAAACCTACGGCTATGCCGATAAGGAGAAGCGAAGGCCAGTTACAGCGGAGTCGCTTTTTGAACTAGGCTCAACGACCAAGGCATTTACAGCGCTGGCTGTGATTATGCTACAGGATCAAGGGGACTTGGCTTTTACCGATGATGTCTCGCATTATCTGCCAGAGTTTGCTCCAACCTATAAAGGGGAGAAGGCCAAGATCTCAATTAACCAGCTACTTGCACATACTAGCGGAATACCATCGTGGAGCATTCGCCTGATCCCTGAAGGTTCAGGGAAGGAGCAGCTTACAGCGACCATACATAAGATGTCCAGCCTAACGCTGGATACCCAGCCGGGAAGTGCCTATCAGTACGCAACAGTGAATTACGATATTCTGGCAGCGGTTATTGAACAAGTTACAGGGATGAGCTATCAGAATTATGTGACGGAGTACATCCTGAAGCCGCTGGGGATGAACGACAGCTATTTCTCTACAGGGCGGGAACGGAAGCCGGAGCAGCTTACACAGGGGTATCGGGTGTTTTTTGGCAAAAGCAGGGCTTACGATGCTCCCAGATACTACGGAAATATAGCCGCAGGGTATCTGGTGACGAGTCTGAACGATTTGCAGCACTGGGTCAATGCCCAACTGGGAAACAGCAAGATCCCGGATGATCTGCAGAAGGCCATTAAGCAATCGCATGAGCCTGACCTCCGTACAGCGGGGCATGAAAGTGAGAATCTATTCTATGCCTTCGGCTGGAGCCACGACCGGGAGACGCGGGTAATCCGTCATAGCGGAAGCAACCCGAATTATTCCTCCCAGGTAATCATCGATCTGCAGCGGAAGGAGGGGGTATTCGTACTGGCAAATCTGAACTCTACCGCACCCACGCTCATTGCCCAGAATATCTTTGACCAGATGCAAGGGCAGCCGATGAAGACCTTCAAGTATGACGACACCTATATCCTAATGGACGGAGTAGCTTCGTTGTTAGTTGTGTTCACTGTGATCGGGATTGCGTTTAAGCTCATCCGGCTGGCGGGAGGGAGAAGCACATACCCCCTGGAGGAGAAGGGAATTCGCCGTCAAAAAATGAAGGTATGTATTACGCTGCTTATCAGAGCACTGTTGCTACTATTTGTACTGGGCTGGCCTTTTTTGGTAAATTATAATTATACTATGATTAGTGTATGGATGTCCTATTCCGTATTGCTGTGGATGGGGCTGGCTTCGCTTAGCTGCGTATTGTCCATGATTCTGGCAGGCAGACGTTGGCGGTGACTATAACAAAGGGGATGATCCTTATTAATCGCTGTAAAAAAATAATATCGAGTATGCTTTTAGGTTCCTTACTTGTAGCATTTACCGGCTGTGATAGTAGTCCTAAGAATAGCGTTACCATTCTTGGCGGAAAAGAGAATATTAAATATGCGACTCTAAACAGTGATCAAAAAGCATCTTTATCCGATCAGGCAGCGTCACCGTTTTCCTTTGCATTCGAGAAAGAGAATCCTTCAGACATTCCATATTTGAAAAATGGCAAAGAGATTTCAATTGATTTTGGAGCGAATCCGCCAGACACACTTTCTATAAGCGATGGATTACTTGATGCGAATGGAGATTATTTATATACATCCAAAGAAATCACCGATGTTCCCTATGTAACTAAGAAAGGTGTGTATAGCTTCAATTTAGATACGCACATCGCTTCTTACTTAAGCTCTCACTATGAACAAGATAAAAAGGAATTTAGAGGGTTTATCATCAATGCAACATGGGAGAAGCAGGAGAAGAAATATGCTTTTGCGGTCCAATCAAACGCTCTCTGAACGGAGGAGATCCCATGATCTACATCACTGGCGACATTCACGGCTCCATCAGTGTGGCCAGCCGGTTCAACTCTAAGAACTTCCCTGAGGGCAGGGCGCTGACGAAGCAGGATTACGTTATTATCGTTGGGGACTTTGGCTTGTTGTGGGCAGATGATGCGGAGGATCGCTTTTGGCTAAAATGGCTGACTGAGAAACCATGGACCACCCTGTTCATTGACGGGAATCATGAGAACTTTGATCTGCTCGAAGCCTATCCGGTCTCCGAATGGAATGGGGGTCAAGTACATCACATTACTCCCAGTATCATTCATCTAATGCGCGGGCAAGTTTTTGAGATCGAAGGGAAGAGCTTTTTTGCCTTTGGCGGAGCGGCTTCACATGACAAGGAGTATAGGAAGGCTGGCGTGTCCTGGTGGGAACGCGAAATGCCAAGCCCGGAGGAGTACCAGGAAGGCATCCGCAATCTGGACAAGAACCAGTGGAAGGTTGACTATGTATTGACCCACACCTGCTCCTATGATGCGCTTCAGTGGATCAAAGAGCGTTATCGTACGAATGTGGAAGCAGATCCCATGCATACGTATTTCAACGAAATTAAGCTCAGACTGGATTATGGAAAATGGTACTTTGGGCATTATCATCATAATGCAGAGCTGCCGGATGAGCAGATGCTACTATATGAGGAGAGGGTAAGGATTGTGTAGAGGAAGAAGATAACGATAGAGATGAATTCTTATAACACGTTTCTATGTGGCCCGTGACTTTCTGACTTTGATGCTATGATCGATCATATAATTAATAACTTTATCGCTCACATTGAATTTATCCAATACAGGCCGCCCGTGTTTAACGTTTTCGTGGTGCTGATCAATCTCTCTTTTTAAATCTAACATTTTAGCTCGTAATGATTCTTTGCCGCCGTAGTCGCGGCTTTGGTAATCAGAAGCGCCTACCTTAAGCTCTTTCCAGTGCATATTATCCAGCCAGACAAGCAATAGCCCGCCCACCAAGACTGCATGGGAAGAGAAGGTGCGTTCCACTGAAAGCCCTGCTTCATCAGCCATACGCTTAACAGCCCTGTAAACATATCTTAATTTATTCTTATCTGTTTCCTCTTCAATCATAATGGGGCCAAATACCTCTAACATCCCAGCCTCAAGGACGACCCACTGCGTTCCAAACTTTCGGGCGGTGCCCTCCGGGAAGTCCTTGATTTTGCGTCGTACGCTTGAAGCGCTTAAATCCCACTTCTGTGCCGCTTCGGATAATGTCAGGATGGTTTCATCGTTAAGATTGAGTTCGTTCATACATACACTGCTCCTTTCCAGAAAATTATGAAAGAGATGATGATACTCTATGACAAAGACAAAGCTTACAGAAATACTACATAAACGAAACATTCAATATACTGAGGTTGGTAAATGGGGGACGTACCTTAGAGGCGTGTGGGAGAAGGAGTTTGCTGAGAGAATAAGCAGCGAAGCGAAAAGGAAAATATATTTGCATGACTTTTTATGGCATCTGTTCAGCTACAAAATAGTGGAGGCATTCGAGAAGGACCATGCCAATAATGCACTTAACAACGAATCGAAGAATCGGTGTATTTGTATTTTACCAACATTCTGATTATGCATTAACTATAGAGAATGCAAAGAACATTGTGGCTGAAGACTTTAATAATTATCTTGTCATATTGTATTCCATCAAGTTCAGTTCCCTATGGGTTGATTTTTATATTCTACAATACAAGGAACAACATAGAAAGACTATTTATCTACCTCATAGATAGGCAGCAAAATATTATCAATAATATCCTCGCTGCCAGCTTCATTAAGCCTTCCATACAGTATAATTTCATTGATCATAAGCAGAAACGGTAAATTTAGAGCCTTTTCAGAAATCCTATCTACGGTAAGTGATATTTCCCCGCGCTGATTAGCCCTCGTAATAATAGCTTCCAAGGATGTACGGATATCATTGTCCTGATTCACGAAGTTGAATAAATTAAAATAGGTCGTATACGAAAACATATCCGAAATCACACCCCGCAGATCATCAGGTTTGATGATTTCAAAGATGGGATCTAGAACCCTAAATAGTGCCCTTAAATCCTCCTTTAATGAACCCTGATCGCTAATACTCCCTTCTAATGCTGGTGCCTGTCGTCCTATAACAGCCTGAATCAGGTAGCATTTTTGGGGCCAGCGGCGATAAATTGCATTTTTATTGGTTTTTGCGGCCTGGGCTACGTCGTCCATGGTCAGCTTGCTATATCCCATTTGATTCAGCAACCGCCAGGCCTCATCTAAAATTGCATGTTCAAGGGCAGCACCCCGGCGCCGGCTTCCGCTCCCGCTTTCAGTCATCTTACAACCTCCCTTTAGATGCACATCATTACACCATCTTATCTTACCACAAACTTATTTGCATTTTGTCCGAATCAAGTATACTATAAACAAATAAGGTACTAAAGTACCTTAAATATAAAGATGAATGAAAAGGAGAGAAAGACATGACTAATCAAGAAAGAAAACAATCGGAAGGAAAGCTCGCAGGCCAGGCAGTGGCCGAAAACGAGTCGATTTTTCGCCACTCCGTCGGCATGGTCAACAAGTTCGTGTCGCATATGGATTTTCATTTCACCCGTACTTTGGCGAAGGAAGCTTATGGCGGTGTATCTACCGGGGAATGCTTCGAAGCTGCTTCACACATCGTGGACGGCGATTTCTCAACCTATGCACCAGCGTGGCAGCCGGTAGCTGAGCGGATGGAGGCCAAAGGCTGGGACTGCCTCAAGAAGGGGCACAAAGTGAGTGCGCGTGAAGCCTTCATGCGTGCGGCCGTATATTGGGGTTGCGTGGGAATGTACACAAGTGATTCAGACCCTCTTACTAGAGAATCGTGTATGCGGACACGTGCCCTGTGGAAAGAAGCTGGCAAGCTGTCCGATCCGATTATGGAGCCGGTGGATATCCCCTATGAGAACGGCAGGGTGATGAAAGGCTATTTCATCGCTGGAGGCGCCTCCGGTGAGAAGAGACCAACGCTGCTGGGGATGGGCGGCGGTGAGAACTATTTGGAAGAGATCTATTTCCAGTGTGCTGGAGCGGTCCGCCGCGGTTACAATCTTCTGATCTTTGAGGTTCCGGGCCAGAAAGCGGCGATATGGGAAAATCCAGACCTCTTCATCCGCATGGACGCAGAAGTCCCGGTTGGTTATGTGGTTGACTATGCGTTAACCCGTCCGGAAGTGGACCCAGACCGGATTGCCCTAATTGGACATAGCTTTGGCGGGTACTACGTCATGAGAGCAGCATGCTTCGAGAGGCGGATTGCTGCTTGTATTGCCAGTCCTGTAATTTGGTCCATGCAGCCTGAAATCCTGCAGATTCTAGGGTTCGATGCGAGTAAACCCTACCCCCGTGACATGGAATCCCAGATTGATCCGGCCAATACGACGGCGCAATTCGTCCTGGAAGGCGATTTCCGGGCAAGATGCGGGCATAAGAATACGACGATTGCGGAGTGGATGGATTACTTGGGGCAAGGCTCCTTGTTGGGCCTGGAAGAGCAAATCACCTGCCCTGTATTGAACATGATCGGCGAAGGGGAATTTGGTCCTGAACAGCTTGAGGAGGAACGGAAGCATTTTGCCATGCTGAAGAACCCTAAGAACAGATTCAATCTGACCATGGCTTATGAAGGCGGGGAACAGCATTGCACGGAGAATAATCTGCTGCTCAAGAACCAGCTTGAAATGGACTGGCTTGATGAAGTCTTAGGATATGCAGGACAGTAAATTCCAGCTTGAGAAGAGGGGCGAATATGCAGCAAATAGACATTCAGGATCATCCAATTAAAGAAATCAGGATTGCAGATAAAAAAGATCAGCTCGGGAATCCCGGACCTGCTTTAACCTTTATTTTCACTATGCTTACTATGGAGTTCTGGGGAATCTACGCCGGGATTTTTACCGGGCCTACGATCATGGCAGTTGGAATGGTGCAGATCGCTTGCTTTATTCCTTATCTGATAGGTGCAATACTGTACTATTGTAAAGGTGATTCCACCAACGGCAATGTGTTCCTGATCTTTGCTACCCTTTTCGGGGGAGTAGGAGGTCTTACCAATATAACAATTGGCGTCTCAGAAATTATGGGTTGGCCGATCTCTACGCAGATGACAGCACTTCCCTTCATCCTGGGTGGGATTTCCATCCTGCCTGTGGTATGGATTAATCGCGCAAGCGCGGATAAAGTGACGGTTATATGCTATATGGCGGCGGCTTGCTTTCTTACTTTTACCGGGTTAGTGAGCCTGAATATTCTAAACACCCATTGGAATTTGCTCCTCCAGTGGCTTGGGCTTATCGTCACTATCACCGGATTGTATAGCTGCATCAACGGCCTGCTGCTTGGCGGCAGAAGCAGGGGCATACCTGTAGGCAAGCCCTTTTTTAAATAAGAGTTGATTCGGTTTAAATTGAGTTGAATGGAAAAAGGCGCTGACTCCATGTTAGTGTCTTTTTCGTATGTTCCTAAGCTTCGCCATACTTCCGCCATGTTCCGGTTCCAGCTACTCTGCCATAATACGGTAATAGAACAGAGGACGGTTTCACACCAGCGCTTAAGGAGGAATTGGCATGTTTCATAAAACAGTGACGCTGCAGCCTTTTGCAGACATTTCGGGGTACACTGAAGGGTTCAAGATCGTCTCAGCTCAATTAGGTGGAGATGGCTGCGTATATGTCCTGCTGATTAACCAGATCCCGGAACGCAAACGCGGAATGTTCGTCCAATCGGCTCTGAATCAACCGCATACCTACAAGGTTCTGATGGTAGAAAGTCAAGATTATATCGATGAAATTGCATTTCCGGATCAGCAGTTCAATTATCATTATGTTCAGCCGCTTCGCAGACATTTGCTGCTGGTTGGAGCGCGCAGCTCGTATTATGGTGCAGGCAAATATGATCTGAATGCCAAGGTATGTGATTACACAGGACGCACTGTCCGTGAGTTCCTGCTTGGAGACGGAATTCAGAATGTTCAAGTGACCGAAAAGGGCACCATTTGGACCAGTTATTTTGACGAAGGTGTGTTCGGGAACAACGGGTGGGATCAGCCTGTCGGTGAACACGGCCTTGTGGCCTGGGATGAGCATGGCAACAAATTATACGAAGATCATGTATCTGATATTGCCGATTGTTACGCTTTGAATGTGGTTCGTGAAGAGCAGGTCTGGTTCTATTATTATACAGACTTTCTGCTCGGCTGCGTCTCAGGCGGAACCGGTCAGCCCAAGGTCACGTTTATGAATCCTGAGATTTCCGGTTCGGCCGGGTTCTGCACGGATGGTTATCACTTCTTGTTCGATGGCGGTTACGGCAAACACGGAGAATATGTTATCAAGAAGCTTGAACAATCAAGCTTGACCAAAGGACATAAGATACAGTTCCTTAATGAAAAATCGGAGCCGCTTGAACTGATGTCGCAAGATTTCCGGGAAGACCGCGTGTTGTTCTGTGCAGATCATAAGTTGTATCAGGTATCGGTTAGTGAATTGCTCTGATGATGCGGGGTGCGGGGAAGTGACACGTACCCCATATTATGGTAGGGTTATTGCATTACGCGGAAATTGAGGGTGGCATACATAATGAAGGTTAAGATTTTATTTATTTTATTGACAGTTTCATTAACAGTAAATGTAGTGATATTTTATGGATTATCGAAGTTTGATTTAGTTGAGAAAGGAAGTTCAACTTCGAGTATCACTAAGTCAGCTTCAACTTCTATTGATATGCCTAACACAAGTAGTACTGGAATAAGTAGAAATGGAACAAGTAGGACAGAAGATTCATTGACAATAATAGATCAAGATATAATAGCAGCAACAGTAAAATCGGGTTACGGATATATCTATAGCTTGACTGATGATCAAATTATGAAGGCGATCAATGAAGGCAAAAGAGATCCTGGCTATATCGGTGAAGAGTTCAAATTGCCTGTATTGTCATCGGCCAATAGCGATAGTGCATTTGAATACATGGGCGTATTTATTGATACACCTTACAGATATGTGGCCATATATTCAAGCGATCTATACGAGAACTATGGTAGGATCTCATCTATAAATGAAGTGTATAAATTTATCGGCTATGATCATATTTCATTCTCTGCTTACTTGTTCGATGGATGGGCTCAGAGGTTAGCCATGGAATTGAAACAGGAGGGTGAAATCATACAGCCCTATAAGACCGAAGATAATGAGAATGGAGATATCAAGAGTATCAATTTTGATGTAAATGATATAGATTTTCGGGAACCCGCTTATTTGAAAATATATGAAAAAAGTAATCCTGAAAAGTATGCCGAGTATAAGATCGCTTTCGAGGATTATGTAAAATAATATCCATGTAGAATGAGGTGAGTGATATAACGATGCTGCCAGTTATAATATTTATCTTAGTGTTTGTACCTGCCATTATCATCATGGTGAGTATGCCTTATTTATCAAAAGAGACGATTAGTTTCGGAGTCACCGTCAGCACTGAACAATTCCACAGTGAGCCATTGCGCCAGATGCGGAGGTCATATGGCAGGATTAGTACAACCTTACATATCATTCTATTCACTATCGGCATCCTATGCCTAATCTACAGCGATGAACATACGAAGCAAATAAGCTGGATCATTATCTTGTGTTCACTCGTCATGCTCGTAATCTCTCTGGTTATTAACATTAGCTATCATACGAAAATGAAAAGCGTACTGCCTACGCTGCCTTCTGCTCCCGAATCACTGGTCATGGAGATGGAACCTGGATTACGTAAAGGGAATGTTGGCCTGCCTAGTCATTGGTTTCTCATTCATGCTGTTATTATTGTGGTTAGTATTCTAACAGTGCTGCGCAACTACGATCTGATTCCTGACCAGCTTCCGGTCCATTTCGACGGCAGCTTTACCGTAGACCGCTATGCAGATAAATCTTATAGTATTGTGTTTATACCTACAATCATGCAGGTGTTAGGAACCCTTCTGTTCATATTTGAGTATTGGAGTATCCGCAGAGGGAAGAAGCAGCTTAGAGAAGACGAAACTTACCGCCGTGCCTGGTCGGATTTTATGATTACAGCAAGCTTCTTGTTCGTTATCCTCTTATCTGTCGTGCAGCTAAATATGATGTCTCTGCTTAACATTAATTTTGTTGCCCCCGTTGTCCTAAGCATCATTGCCTTTACCATCCTATACGCCTGCACCTTAACGTACTGGGCGGGTCAGCGCGACAGCCGCTAGACATGAGCAGATGGCCTACGCGCTGGATCAGCCACACCTCAAACTCTAAATGCCGCTGATCCAACGCGCTACAACGTAACGAAGCTGCTTCTACCTATAGCGTAAACGTTATTTCCTCATAGTGGAGTCTTCAAACCGCATCCCGCTTTTTCACCGGCACCCATACTTCAACTTCGGCATCCATCGGGTTGCCATTGGTCAGTACCTCCGCAATCGGATGTCCGGTATACTCATACTCATATTCATCGTTCAGGATACCACCGAATGCCTCATCCTCCAGCCGGTCAAATGCGAGACGCGACAACCCGCCCTGACCCGACAACACCAAATACTCTCCTCCCGGAAAAAGTACTTCACCCGCCGCCTCTGGCTGGGGTCTGGGCGACTGAACGCCTGCAACATACAGGATCTTCCCATCCTCCCGGGCAATCGCGGCGAAGCCGTAGGGACTCTCAGACAGGGGACGCAGGGCGGCCATGGAGCCGTTCTCCAGCGTGCTTTTGAAAAAAGCCGTTTTGAGCGGAGAATACGCCGGATTGTGCATCGCCCCACCTTCACTTAGAGTGGTCTTGTACCCGATGATGCGGAATGCTGCCTTCGTTTCAATTCTGGTCGAAATCATGACAATGTACCTCCTATATTGTGGGATTGGTGTATTCCAAGCAAGCATAATCTACCAACTGTGACAGCTGTATGGCATACTTGATTTGAGGTGGTCATCATGAAAATGGATCGCTTGATTGCGCTCATTATGATCCTGCTGGAGCATGAGCAGATAAGTGCGCGCGAGTTAGCGGAGCGGCTCGAAGTCAGCAGACGAACGATTTACCGCGATATTGATACGCTAAATAGGGCCGGCCTGCCGATCTATACGCTGATGGGGGCGTGGGGCGGTGTCGGCTTGATGAAGTCCTACAAAGTCGGCAAAACCGTATTCACCCCGCAGGAAATCCAGAACCTGATGAATGGGTTGCACAGCTACAAGCAGCTTTTTGGAAGACGGGAAATGGTGTATGCAGCGGAGAAGTTGAATTCTCTCTACCCGGACAAGGCAGAGAACAGGCCGATTGCGCCGTTCGTCATGGATCTGTCCTTGAATCAAGGGAATGAGTCGCTGCGCAGCCTGTTCGGGATGATCGAGACGGCGATGAATGAGCACGCTGTGCTGGCTTTTGCGTATACGGATGCGCTGGGGCAGATCAGTGAACGGCGTGTGGAGCCGTATCAGGTGGTTTTCAAGGAGAGTAGCTGGTACTTGCAAGCCTATTGTCTGGTCAAGCAGGACTACAGGGTCTTCAAGCTGGCCAGAATGAGCGGTCTTCAAGTAACGGAGGAACAGTTCGCTCCAAAAGCGTTCATCCCTCTCCCCATGGACGGAGGAGATTGGCTAAGTCAGGACTGGGTGGAGGTTACCATCCGGCTGGACCGCTCCGTCATGGATCGCGTGATCGAACGGTTCGGCGCCGACCATATCCTGCGGGTGGATGAACACCACTGCTGGGCCAAGTATCCCATTATTGCGAATGACTATGGCTACGACCGGCTGCTTGCTTTTGGAGATAAATGTGAAGTGCTTGGGCCACCCGAGATCCGCAGCGGGTTCAAGGAATATATGCAGGGGATTATGAGGAAGTATGAGGGGGATTAACGGGGAGATTGGTAAGAGTGGCGGGATGGATGAGCTTTTGGCAAATGAAGGAGAAATTAAGTTAACTGGAGGATTCGTATAATGGGGGACACCGTAGTGGCAGAAAAGAAAATTGGAGCAAGCGATTATCTGGCTTTGGCGTTGTATGCGTTTGCAGGATTTGGTCTGGAAGTGCTATTGTCGATGGTATTGCCTTCAATCTTAGGAGTTAAAAGCTCCGAATATACGTTGCTGCATCAATGTATACACTGGGGAATTACCTGCTTGTTGTGGGGAAGCATGGCGGTATTCCTGATCAGGCTCTCCAAGCGAAAATACGATTTTGACATGATGCAGTTAAATGCAGAGCCAGATGCCAAGGGATGGTTGTTTGCGGTAGTGGTATCTGTAATCGCTATTGCAGCGACAACTATTGTATGGGAGGGCTTCAAGCCGGTTCAGGAGTACAAGGATGCGGTGAGGTTCGTTTTTCAGAATATCTATTACTTGTTCGAAGCTGCGCTGATCCTGCTGACGATTGCTTTTGGACAGAAATTCGGTGAAACGCTATTCAAACGGGGCGGCCTGCCCTATGGAGGGATATTCCTCGCACTCACTTGGGGGCTGATTCACATTCTGCTCCAGGGCGGGGCGACGGGCGTTTATGCGTTCTTCATGTCCATTTTATATGGAACGATATACATAATGTTGAAAAAGAATGTGCGGTATTCGTATTTGGTGATTGCGGTTGTGTTTGTTTTGTGAGGCAGAATGGGGAGAGGCTGAGATGAATGAAATGAAATATTCGATTTGGATTGAAGCTGAAGAATGGGCCGAAGGGGAATGGAACATCGTTGATGGTAACACGGATGCTATAGTAACCTTTGAAGACAGTTCACGGTGGGTGGCTTCATTTTTTACATATCAGAACATTCAGACACTGGCTGACAAGAATAAACAAACGGGAGAGTGCTTGCACGGGAAGTATTTTCGGGGAAGTGACATGGTGCTCGTGGACGAGTGCAGCCGTAAGCGGATTGAAGAGGTGATTGCACATTTTATCATGAGTGGTGAGTTTGAAGTGATGTTTAGTAAGTGTGAAGAGGGGCGTGTAGATCAGATTTTATAGTTGGGAGGAACTCAGATGGCATCAGAGCATTCCCACTTCAGCTTTGCTGACTGTATGGGTATTCAATTAAAAGCGGAAGTAGAGAGGCAGTTAATTGAGGATTTGAAGTGGTATGGACACATCCAGGATAAGTATAGATTTGATTGGTCTGATTGTTGTATAGAAGGACATCGAACCAAGTACTTAGATGGTGCAGTAGAAAATTTCTCTAATATCATGGTTTTTGATGCTAATGATGAATTAGTTGCTGATGGGTGGATGGAGTTTATACACGAGGATGTTCTATTTATTGCTTACTGGGAGTTCCTTAGTGAGTATCTAGCGGGTAAGGAAAAAGTATTGAAAAAAGATAGTGGATTACCAATGCATATTTATAATCAGTTGCCTGATCCTATCAAATTGAAATATAACAATGAGCTGATGTTATGATATTTGAGTTTCGAAGAAAGGAGAGGGGACAGCATCACTGATGATGGAAGAAGAAGACTAGAGCAGTTACTTAAGGACAACAAATTAAAGCAAGCGAAGCTACAACTCACGCGTGACTTGAAAAAGTACCACAACATTGACCTACCAGAAAAGGACTTCGTTGATTATCAACGGTCTGAGGAAGTCCGCAGAAAAGTGTATGAGTGTATTAAGGCGGATGATATCAAAATTGTGAAATTTCCTTATGATCAAGAAGTGCTTAAGTTGAAGATTGATTTTATATTTGATTATTTTATCGAATGCGAGAGTACAACAGTGCTATTTTACCCTTCTACTTTTACGTGTGGTTTGAATTTAAGGACTGGCGACCAACTATATTTGAACTTTCCACTGGCTATAGCAGCTCCACTACGGGATTGTAAAGAAGTAATTATGAAGTTAATGTCTGAAATGCACAATGACTTGATTGTCGTATCGGAGGAATTGGGTTTTGGATTTGTTCTGAGCGAAGATGAATATTCAGATGTGACGGTAGAGTATTGGGAGGATTCCTAGAAAAGGACTATCTCATTCTGAAAAAGTACCACAAAAGTCAATCATAAAGTGATACTAGGTTGTGAAAAACTATTTTATGAGGAGTAGTCGCATGCTTACAGATCTTATTCACAGACTTGGCCTTACATTGCCTGTTGCATTAGTTGAGGAGTTGGAGCTGCACAAGGAGAAACAAAAGGATCAAAACTACTTTTTGAGATTAATGGAAGCTGACGAAATTGTCGAATTAGTTGATTATTTGTCCAAAATAGAGGCTTATCGGGATATGATTCCTTTGTGGAGTGACGATCATTCAAACTATATTGGCTTGTACGTACAAGGCGCATGCAAATACAGGATATGTTATATCGATCATGAGGAAACGGATGTATCTCCGGCCTTTAGAAGTATACGTTCATTTATAACGAAAATCGAAGAATATCCTGATCTGGATTGGCATGATTTGAATAAAGACTATCCAGCAGAATTTGAAGTTAGTCAAACTGAAATGAATGAAGACCTCGCTTGTATTGACGAGTTGAATCGAATGATAAGCTCTGACCAACTTATAAGCGATGATATTCGCTGTCAGTATATTTTTTCGATTATGGCATTAACGCCAAAAGGAAATCTTAATTCCATCATAAAATATCTAGACGATGAAGATATGTTTGTTCAAGAAAGAGCATGTGAGATTATTGGATTTCATACTTATATACCAGCTAAGGAAAAGCTGGTGAAGATCTCCAAAAACGGAATGCATAATGGGAAAATAGCAGCCAAAAGAGCATTAGAAAGGATAAGGGAAGACCGAAAAAATGAAATGTAAAAGCTCTGAATTGCTCGTAAATCGACTCGAACTACTAGGAAATAGAGTACACAAAAGTGAATTTATATATAAATGAGATAAGAACTAGAACATGCTGCCATCACTATCGTTCCTGAGATATCAATTTGAGGATAGCGTAATAAATTTGCACAGGGGCACCAGACCTCCGGTTATTTAGCCCGATTGGAACAGCTTTCTGCAAGCTACGATGCTTATCTGGAATTCGCCCATAGCTTGGCTGCTATTCCAATGCGGGACAATTGGCCTTACTATGAGCCGGACGATTTGCAGGAGATATGGCGGGAATGCGATCCGGACAAACCTCTCGGGCAGATCGGAGTCTTGAATTTGAAGGACAGCTCCAAGCGTGTAGAGACAGGCTTCCTCGCTTCAGTCTGTGGTTCAATGCTGGGCAAACCGATTGAGGTCAATCCCACTTTGTCGGAGTTACGTCAAGCGTTAACCGCTGTAGGGGAATGGCCGTTGAATGATTATATTTCTGAAAAAGCTCTCCATGCGTTGGATCGTCGCCATTGATCCTGGTTCGAGACGGCGCGGGGGCGGATTCGCTATGTGGCACCTGACGATGATATCAACTACACCTTAATGGGCATGATGGCGTTAGAGCAATTCGGTAAGGGTTTTACGAAAAGAAACCTAAGAGATTTATGGATCAATCATCTTCCGATCAGTACAACCTGGGGACCGGAGAGGGCCATCCTGGTTCGGTCGGGGATTAGCTATTTGGAGCATGACCGGGAATTATTCAATCACTCTGAAATAGAGGCTTGGCCTGACTTCCTGGTGCAAGATACCGAACTATGCGGGGCGGCAATTCGTGCAGATGCTTACGGCTATGCCTGCCCTGGTCAACCTGCTCTTGCGGCCGAGCTGGCTTGGCGTGATGCCAGTTTTACACATCGCCGGACGGGAATCTATGCCACGATGTTCACAGCCGCTGCAATTGCTGCCGCCCACGTGCTGCGTGATCCGCTTGAAATAATAAGGACCGCACTTCAATTTGTCCCTAGAAGAAGCCGATTCTATGAGATTACTGCGGATTGCCTACAGATCGTAGCGGATGCAGATAACTGGCTGGAAGCTTATCAGTGCATTCATCAGAAGTACGCGAATCATTCCCACTGTCAGGTGTATCAGGAAATCGGAACCTTGATCAATACATTTCGATTTGCTGACAATGCCGGAGACGGAATATGCAAACAGGTCATGCAAGGCAACGATACCGACAGCTTCGGAGCAACAGCAGGCTCGCTGCTCGGGGTGTATTTCGGCCCGGACAGCTTGGAACCGAGATGGCTAGAACCTTTCCAGGACCGGATTCATACAGGCTTATCTTATTTTCATGAGCAACAACTCTCCCGCTTGGCTGAGCGCGTAGGGCGTTTGCCAGAGCTATTGCATACTGGTCAGCATCGCATTCAACCTAGCGAGCTGTATGTATGAAAGAGGTGAGTAACATAGCGAATCTAAGAAATGAAATAGCAGAAGCCATTGGAATAACATCTCCTAATCCCATAACTAATATCGAATATAGAATACTGGATTCAACGAAGGAAGATGGATATACAAGGCAATTAATTGAATATAATTCTTACGGAGACAAAGTTATTGCCTATCTTTTGCTTCCAGAAGTACTTGATAAAAACCCAGCGATTCTCATCCATCACCAGCATAATAGGGAGCATCATTTTGGAAAGAGCGAAGTGTGTGGATTAGCAGGGAATCCGTTGCAGGCTTTCGGATCTGAATTGGTTAAAAAGGGATTTGTTGTGTTAGCGCCTGACTCCATATGCTTTGAGGACAGACGTAAAAATGCGCACGGAATTGAACCTCTCTCAGGCGACAGGGACTTTTGGCAACATTATAATGAAATGTGCTACCGTATAATACAAGGCGATTGTTTGATGAAAAAAGTGATAGATGACGCTATGAATAGTATAACATTGCTTTCTAGTTTCTCTTTTGTTGACAATGAGTGTATTGGCACACTTGGACATTCATATGGAGGTAATACTGTTCTATTTCTATCTGCGTTAGACGAACGAATAGCTTTTAGCTGTGCAAGTGGCAGTGCGTGTACTTATGCAAATCGAATCAGTAATAATATTGGGATCGAGATGGCGAGTGTAATTCCGAACTTCCATAGTAAATACGATATATATGATTTAGTATCTTGTATTGCACCAAGACGACTGCTTATTGTATCTGCGGATGATGATAAATATTCAAGAGATGCTGTATATATTGTTGAAAAATCGAGTCCAGCCTATCTAGAACAGAAAGCTCTACATAACCTGCAACATATGAGATTTCAAGGCAGTCATGGGTTAACCGAAGAAAGATTCAATTATATTATTGGCTGGCTTAACTCAAATGGGGAACATTGTTAATCGCGTAATTTATATTCCCGCCATACGTTTTCATAGTCTTGGCTTTTTATGAAATAACGGTCTTCGAAGTCAATGCTTTTGTAGATTTTAAGACCAAGTTGAATTCCGTCTTCCTTATCAGTTACGTTTCCCGTATCAACTAGAGTGGTCTCATCCATCTTGTCATAAGTAGTTGTATAAAAATTTATTTCCATCAATTGTGAGCCAAGTCACGGGATCGCTATTAGACAAATTATTGCTGCTTGTAGCTTTGGTATTTGAACATCCTAATAAAAGAAAGCAAACAGATATAATAAACAGAAGTTTTTTCATTTAATTAAGTCCTCCGGAGTTCTTCGTAAGCGCTATAAACATAGTTTATGGCGCTTACGAAGATTAGTTTAACTTTTGGAGTAAGGTTTCTTTTGGTTCGTTCGGTTAAGTAAATAGTCAGTACTCGTCATATGAAAGTCTGCCAGCTTGATAAGAATCGCCGTGGGGATATCGACATCACCACGTTCATAATTACTATAGATTCGCTGGCTGCATTGCAGATACTCCGCCATTTGAGTTTGCGTCAAATCCTTATCTTCGCGTAAATCCCGGATACGTTGATACATATCGAATACCTCTGAGCCCCCAAATTTCATTATGCCTGTTTTTACAAGCACAAAAGCCAATTAAAGACTCTGCATAAAGACCAGTTGAAATCATTAAGGGGAATATGGGCAGAGTAACAATGGATTGACTACCCTGGGAAATGTGCAGCTTTACTGCCTGAGTCCGTGCCGTTTCCTTAAATCCGATTTAGAACAATATCCCAATTACAGGCATACTAGCGAAGCTTACAAGTGCAACGCTTTTGACGTTTCTTAGCTGGTAATTCGCCGTATGAAAATTCGTTTATGAAGTAAGTGCCAACGAGGAGGCCGCCGCCATAACTAAGAAACTGTGACCGTGTGGACGACCAGAAAGCACTTGCATAACTTTAACCAAGATGGCCCAGAATATCAATTACCCACCAGTGTAATTCTCTGGTGGGAGATTATATTAATAAAGTAGTATCAATTAAGTTGTAAAATTAGCTGAATTTCTGTGTTTCAATAATTGACTTAATTAGTTTTACAAGAACATCTTGTATGTCTGCTAACTCTATATCGTTAGCGTCAATCAATACATTTTTTCCTTGCATTGACGGATGCTCTAATATCCGCCTTGCTTCATCCGACATTTCACTGTCTCTTAGCAAATATTCAAAAACTGTTTCAACAAAAAGAATCAATTTTGAGATGTATAAACCCCAAAAACGAGAATAATATATTAAGCCATTGTCGGTTGTAAAAAAAATATCTGGCTTATCTTCCTCTTCTTTGTCCAAAGCATCTGTAGTCATAACTTTAAATAATAAGTTTTCTTTATCCCCGAAAACTAAACAGGTTGCACCATCATGTATTATAAAGTCTCTCTCTATTCTAAGCTGTTGAAACCACTTCATATTTAAGAGTTTGCTTTTTTCTCCAATATTCGCTGCCACGTACTTCAATAAAAAGTTGTATTTTGTATGAGACTTTTTAAGCTGATTATAATCATTATTTTGAGTATCATTAAATTTAGGAGGTATACAGATCTCCAGAATTTGTTGAACATATTCTAATATTACACGATATTTTGCAAATAAATACTCAATAAAGCATCCTAGCTCATCAGTTGGTTGAGTATTCATACTAGAACAGTATGAGAAAACATATTCATTTTTTTGGTAGGCTGAATAAGTTCTATCAATGCTATTCATAATCACAAGAATTTTTGTATAATCTTGTCTGATTGCTTTTAATTTATAATCCAACCTTTTGTAGTCGCCTTCGGATAATCCATTGAAAAAAGACGCTTGTACACGTTTCGTACAGTTATGAAAAGCATAATCGGTTTTCAAAATTGTATATGCTTTTTTGATAATCTCCATGTTTTCCATACTTAACTCCTCATCAATTCAGGTATATTAATTTTTTAAAAATTATTGAAGGTGAATGTTAAATACCACTTATTGCTAAGTTGTTAGTTTTATAATATACCATAATTCACCAATGGACAACGAAAAAAGAGTTGGTTTTAATGGTTCGTGCTACCCTCTATGCATGACTTTTCAGAACGTGAATCACCAGATAGGATACATTGGTACTCAAATGGGAACGACTCCGAGTAGCTGGAAACCGGGCGTATTCACCCTCATACGGAAGCTTTGCATGCTGGTTGATTTGAACGATTGTCGGACTGGTACTTACCTTTGTCGTGTGCTATGAGCTAATACAAATGCTTATTGATTGGAACAACCTAGACGATATTGAGACTTGGATTTTCTTTGAGTGAATTTTTAAAACATTTGTCGCGGTACTTCCCACCAATTTGTGTGAACTATCCCGAGACAACATCTTACCCAATTTATCCGAACGAGGGGACGCCTGGTGACAACTATAAAGCAATAGATTAGCGTACGAAAAATTGCCCTAACCGTTGCAACAGGCTCACAATTCAATGGATTAGTAATCATGGAGAGACGAAACTTCTGCTAAGTCGCACGTTGACGGTAATCCGATTCTTCTATTTGCGGGGTATCCGTAGTTTTGGTCTTAATCAACCTGTCATTAATGAGATGTTCGCGTAAATCAATTAATTAATGAAACTTCTGCTGGTGTTTTAGCAGGAGTTTTTTGTTTTGAAGTATAAGAACAAAATTCGTCATATTCTACCAATTCATAGTATAATATGACTATATTGAAAGGACTATTGCAATCAAATTAATATAATATCAAATGGATTGGTAGGTGGATACATGAGCATTTTTGACACAATTCCCGAAAAGTTTTTCTCTGTGCTTGCATCAGGAAACAAAGAAATTTATGTTGATGCGCTCTTACTGCTGAATCAGATGTTCAAGTATGAACTTAATATACGGGTAGACGATTATATCTCGTCTTTGATAGCTCAAATTGAGGATAAGTCCTTTATGCTCGAAGAAGATGATGAAGTAACCGAAGTCAGCTTAACATCTAATGTTAAGGCGCGTTTGATATTGAACCGCCTGGTTAAAACGGGATGGATAGATAAGGAGTTTTTAGATGGATCATTTATTGAAATTATTACTCCACGTGATTATGCCATTAAAGTAATGAAGCTCTTGAGTGAACTAAGTGATCAGACCCTTCACGAGTATAACTCCCTCGTATTCGCGACTTATTCTGGTCTCAAGCAAGCTAAAAATGAACATCAAGGGCAAATGTATGAGGCAGTCTTGTCCGCAAAGACAAACACGGAGCAACTTACTTACGAGCTAAAAAGGCTTTATCATGGAATTCGTAGTTATTTGCGGAGAATACAGGAGCAGAGCGAAGTGAATGTGCTGCTGAAAAACCATTTTGAAGAATACAAAAGGATGTCCGACAGTATTTACCATCCGATCAAAACAATGGATTCTATTCATCGTTATATGGCACCAATTCAGGAGATATTGTCAGATATTCTTGCGGATGAAGAACTCATGGATGGAATGCGATCAAGAGCCATGACGATCCGAAAATATGAGAATGATGATGAGGCGGGGCAGGAGATCATATCTGCAATTGATTATGTTTTGGATGTATACCAGTCAATTGGAGTAATTGTGAATGAAATTGATAGAAAGCACAGCACATACACAAAAAGCTCTATTGAAAAGATCCAATATCTGATGACTGCAGACCAAAGTATCAAGGGAAAACTGGTTGAGCTGTTGAAAGAATACTCAAAATCCTCAGATACTAAGCGCACTGTAATCGTTGAAATGCTTGAAAAGAATATAAGAGTCAATCGACAAGAATTTATTGATGGAAAATCTCTCTATCACAAAAATGTACGTAGTAGGCGTGTCTACTCTGAACCGCTGGAAATCACAGATGATAATACGTTTTCTAAAGCGGCTATGACTGGAATGCTACATCAAATTAAAAATGGATACCCCGTGGCAAGAATTCGAACATATGTAAACAGTCTTTTTAAAGAAAATGAATCTTCTATTAATAGTGAGACAATATCGATTAATAACGATGAGGACTTTATACTTCTGATACTGGCTATGGTTCGCGCTAATGAACGAGGCATGAATTACAAGGTGCAAATGAACAATGGTCGACTTGATAGAAATGGTTACATGATTCCTAATATGACGTTCAGCAAAAGAGAGGTGGGGCACAATGTGGAATGAGAAGTACATAGGACTTACTACTTATGAGAAAGGCGAGTTCAAACGTTTGGCGAATTACCTATTATCTCATACATATATGGTGCGTTATGAATATCAGTCTTCACAGCAGATGACCTTGCCAAACTACGACTACCAGGTAGCTTCACGTCTATTTGGAATTTTGCAAGATTATTTTACGGTCACTGGCTGGAGGCTTGAAAAAGATGATAATTATGGGATCATGTCCTTAATAAATATATTTGACCATAATCGCCTGAGGATTGATCGATTCACTACATTGTTTTTATATACTTGCCGTCTCATATACGAAGAAGAGCGAGAACAAGTAAGTAGCTTCCATACGGTTAAAACAGATACTCAAGCAGTTGTTGAAAAAATGCGAATGCTTGGTCTTCTTGATAAGGGGAAAACAACACAAAAAGAACGTATTGAGGCTCAAAGAACGCTTGCGCATCATAATATTATTCAAAAAATGGAATCTTCTGCATGGAACAATGAAGGTAATCAAATTCTCATTCTCCCATCCATCTTATCTATTATTTCCAATCAAGGCATCAACGATATGATAACAGAATTAGATGAGCTTGGAGTAGATGACGATACTAGCACAACTGGAGAATAGGAGGAATAGAAATGAAACGGATGACAAAACTCTTACTGATTCATTGGCACTACTTTGTCCATGAAGTTATTGAGTTAGATAAAGTGAATTTTCTGACAGGGAAAAATGCCTCAGGGAAGTCGACGGTTATGGATGCTCTGCAGTTGTTACTGCTTGCCGATACTAGTGGTAGCTTCTTCAACAAAGCTGCCAGTGGACGTGGTAATCGAACCTTAAATGGATATTTACGTGGTGAATTAGGTGACGATGAGGATTCAGGTTTTAAATATCTACGTAATGGACGTTTTACAAGCTATATCGCTTTAGAGTTCTTTGATGAGGAAAAGAAAAAATATTTTACCGCAGGGTGTTGCTTTGATACTTATTCGGAAAACGATATGCAAAAATTATTTTTTCGATTTGACGGAGCCATGCCGTCAAATGAGTTCGTTATTAATAGGAAGCCGATGGATATTACAACTTTGAGGGCACATATCAAGGAACACTATGCGATAGGACGTAGTTATACTACCGATGTAAATCGGGATTTCAGGCAGGATTTATATGGGAAACTTGGAGGCTTGCGTGATCGCTTCGGCCAATTATTGAGGAAAGCTGTTTCGTTTAATCCCGATGTTGACATACAAAAATTTATCTCAGAATTCGTCTGTGATACGCAACAAATAGTTGATGTCAGCCGTATGCAGGAAAATATTAGAAGCTATAAAAGCCTGGAGCAAGAGGCTGATGTCCTTAAGGATCGAATCACTTTGCTTGAACATATTGTTACGGATCATCAAACCTTTGAAACCCACAGACAAAATGAAATTCTATATTCCTATCTGATTGACCGCGCGCAAGTAGATATCAAATTGACTACTAGTGCAGGCGAGAAAGAAAAAGTAACCGCTTATTCCGCCCAGCTAACTGTATTGAAGGATACGGTAGCTAAGGAAACTGAGCGACAGAGCAAACTGCAGGGTGAACGTAATATCATGCAAGCCAACCTGCTCAGTAACAAGGAAGCGCAAGTTCTAGAGAATCTTCAATCTCAAATCTCAGAGAAAGAGCAACTAATATCTACGCTTCATGGGGATTTCGGTAGGACTTCTACATTACTTTCAAGAAGCATTGCTTCATGGAGGATGAACATTAACGGGTTCATTCAGAAAATTCAAGGGACAGATACTAGCTTTCTCGATCCGATATTGACGACTCGTGTTCATGACCTTGTTTACGAAGGACAACAGTTTTATGCCAAACTTGAAATACTCGGAAATAGTGATGCAGCAGCCATTTTAACAGTTGGGGAGAAAGGGCTCATTCACTATGCAGCCAGAGCGGATGCTATACGTATGCAGTGCAACGGCCTTGTTTCACGATTCTCTGAAGAACAACAGAAGGTTGCAGATAATCGTAAAGGATTACAGACGGAGCAGCAGTCCCTTGAAAATGGTATCTACCGCTTTCCACAGGATGTACTTGATCTCAAGGAAGCTGTTATAGGGCGTTTGCATACCCAAACTGGTTCATCAGTTAAGGTAGTAGTAGTGTCAGAAGCAGCTGAACTTAGGAATAAACGCTGGCGTAATGTTATTGAAGGATATCTTAATACACAAAAATTCTATCTAATTGTTCCCCCGGAGCACTTTGACACTGCACTTCGTGTTTATGATGATATTAAGAGACAACGAAACATCTATAACACTGGTATTGTGGATATTGAAAAACTTCAGAGAATAGATCCCATAGCAGAACCTGGAAGCCTTGCTGAAGAACTTGAAACAGATGATCCCAATGTGCGCTTATTTTTAGATTTTACACTTGGTCGTGTGAAAAAATGTGACCGCGTCAGTGATTTACGACGGCATCGAACAGCGATTACAGACGATGGAATGTTATACCAGAATTTTGTTGTAAGAGCGATGAATCCAGATAGATGGGCTAAACCTGCCATTGGCCAAGGTGCGATTCAGCAACGCTTGGAAGATGTAAAAAGAGAGATTAAAGAGTTAACTGATAAAATAGCTGTTTGTGCATCAGTAAAGATTGCCTTTCAATCGGGAAATGCTCTAATGATTTTAAGCGAATCGGACGCCAAACAAACTGTTACGGCAGCGGTAAATGTTGGACAGATTCCAGATATAGAACAAGAAGTCATTTTACTGAATAAAAGTATAGAGTCTATTGATAAAAGTGCAGTTGAAGCAATGCAGGAAAGCATCGATTCATTGGATCAACAACTAGGGGTTCTTTATAAACAGATTGACGTATATAAGCACGAATTCAGCACCTTCGAAGAACGCTTGCGTGTATGCATAGAGGAAACAATTCCAAGACTTTCTAAAGAGCTGGAAACGATGGAGTTAGAACTTTCTAGAAAATACGAAGCAGAATGGCTCCTGAGCACAGGAAATACAAGATATCACCGGGAGCTCTTAAGTAGAGGTAATGCAGTTGATATTGAACGGGCTTTTCCGAGAGAACTTAGCCGCTCCGTAAACGCTAAAAACGCTTTGTGGGACGGGTTGCGAACATTGCGCCGCCAATATAATGATAAGTATATAATGGGGTATGATATTAACGTCGTGAGTAATGACGCTTACGATAATGCGTGGATTGAGCTCAGCGATATTAAACTTCCGGAATATTTGACTCGTATCGCCGATGCCCGAAGTAAAGCTTTTGAGCAGTTTCAGGAGGATTTTTTAAGCCGTCTACAATATAACATTAAGGATGCAAGGCGGCAGATTGATGGACTAAACAGTGCATTAAGCGGAAGTTCTTTTGGCGAGGATACATATCGTTTTCTGATTATTCCAAAACAGGAATATAAAAGATATTATGATATGATTGTAGATCCAATGCTTCTGGAAGGCGGGTATAATCTTTTGTCTGATCAGTTTAATGCAAAATACAAGGATGAGATTGCAGAACTGTTTGCAATTATTACGAATGAAGGAACCGGTTCGAAAGCGCAGGAACGCGATGATTATGAAAAACGAGTACAAGCTTTTACGGATTATCGTACTTACCTTTCTTTCGATTTAGAGGTCATTAACCGCGAGGGGGAATCACAAAGACTCTCTAAAACACTTGGGAAAAAATCTGGTGGAGAAACTCAGACGCCATTTTATATTGCAGTATTAGCATCGTTTGCGCAATTGTATCGCATTGGCCGGGACAAGACAGCTAATACATCTCGTATCATCCTGTTTGATGAAGCATTTTCCAAGATGGATGGCGAGCGAATTGTGCGTAGTGTTGAATTGTTACGTGAGTTTAACTTTCAAGTGGTACTTTCAGCACCACCTGATAAAATTGGGGATATTGCCACTCTTGTAGATAGGAATTTATGCGTGTTACGTGTAGGAAAGCAGGCATGCGTGCGTAGTTTCGACCCTAGGAAGTTGGAGGAGCTTGAATATGAGTGAAGGATTTAAGCGCCAATTAGTTTCAGCCTTACTTGATAAATATGAGCGAAGCAGTTTTTTTTACACGGAAAAACGTCCGACACGTCGAATTATGCTGAAATTATATGATGGAGGGCAAACAGAGTTCCCACAGTATGATATAGAGCAATATGAAAAGCGCAGTATGATAAATTTTGCAGTACAGGCCTTGTATGAGGCGAAGCTCTTATCATATCGATGGATGAAGGGTGAAGAAAGTCACATCATAGCAGAGGTATGGCTGAATTTTGAGAATATCTCCTCTGCGTACTCCTTGATTGGGCGGCAACCAAAGGGCGATGTGGTGGATGAGGTTTGTTTAGAACTGTTGAATTCAATAGATAAAGTTCGTAGCGGATGGGCAAAACAGTTTTTGAGCGATGCATATGACATCATTTCTAGAAAACGCTCTATTGGAAATAGATTACCAGAAGATAGAAGCGAGCGTAGTGATCTCCTTCGTGCAATATGTTTTATTGATCAAATGGGTGAGTTAGAAATGCTTGAGCGTGTATTTTCGCTTCAATGTTTCGGAGATTCAAAAAGATTCGAGAAGGCGATAAGAGCACGGCTGCTGGGCATATTGTCCAAATATCTAGATTATGAAGATGATAATACTGATGAGGGGATTCTTAGACAAGTTGGTATTACGAAGTATCCAGAACAATTGGAGTTTTGTGGGCAAGTAACCATGTCATTTGATAGCGGAACCATTGACTTTTCACATTTGATTTTTGGGGGCGTTGTGAACTCGAAAGATTTCCAACGAGGTCAGTTAAGATTATCTCCAACAATAGAACGTGTGATCTCAATAGAAAATAGGGCAAACTATATTGAGTATATCTATAAGCAAAAAAATGACCATGAATTAGTTGTGTTCCACGGAGGGCAATTTAGCCCTGCTAAGCGGAAATTTTTAATGGCTGTTGCTGCATCCATACCTACGAATAGCCATTGGTATCATTGGGGAGATATCGACTTTGGTGGATTTTCTATGCTGGCAAGACTAAGACGGGAAATTAAGAACGATGTTATTCCGTACCGCATGGATAAATCGGAATTGATAAGATATTCTTTGTTAACAGCATCAGTACAGCCGAAATATATTGAAAAGCTATGTAGCTTGAAGCGGCATAACGAGCTTGTCGATTGTTTATCCTGCATTGACCATATGATAGAAAATCGTGTCAAACTGGAACAGGAAGCTATGTTGACCGATTTCATATAGTCAATTGAACTCTTGATTTTGAGATAATGACAAGGGAGCGATATTTTGTTAAGTAAATTAGTACTTTCAAAGAGAAATATTACACTCAGAAAAGCAATACAAAGTCCTGATTTTGATAGTAAAACTGTATTAGTAACAGATCCTTTTGAATATGTAAGTTTATGGCTTAGAAGAGAAAAAAATCATGATGCGCATTTTTATTGGCAACAAGCCCAAGAATTCTATAAAGCTTCTCAGTTACTACCATTAACTGCATCCCCACTTTCAAATTACTATTGTTTCTTGAATGCTGTGAAAGCATTGCTATTAGTTAAGGACATTCCTTTTGAAAATTGGCATGGTTTGAAAGGTAAAACACTAAATAAAGCTATTGGCTTACATAATGAAGGTGTTATTCTATGCATAGGAGGAGTATTTCCAGCGTTATGTAATTACTTTGAACAACCGATCACAGTAAAAAAAGAATATTCACTCAGACAATTATTATATAACTTAGTGTTCATTCATCGGGCATATTGTCTAACGTATCCTAACGACGAGAATAAGGAATTGTTTATACCCTTAGAAGATTCATTCTTTGTTAGAGATACAGACAATAATAAATTGTGCTTTTACGCTTTTGTAGATAGCAGTTATGTAAGTGGCCATAGTCTAAATAAAATATCGTCGCATTTTTCTTCTGGTAACATATACGAACTAAATAGTATAAAATATAACACTGAGTTAAACTTGTCACCGGGTAAATTTAGTACTCTTAAATTATGTAACGATGCCATTTTTATTGAATACCATAAAGAAATCCGCCGCCGCACTCAATATATAGCTGGATCGTCAGGGCGTTGGTATATCAAACGATATGGAGTTGAAAATAGCATAGAGTTAAGTCCTTTACTTCTCATCATGGCTGCTATGCATAGACTAAGTGAATTATCGCGTTATGATCCAATCAGACTATCAAAAACTTTAGAAAGTCGAAGCAATTGGCTGCTATCAGAATTTATTAGGAACAGTCCATCACAATTTATGGATGAAATAGCTGCCGAAATAACTGGCAATGAGTTTTTGTTGCCAAGAAGTCACGCGTAAAAATATTAGTATAACCATGTTGTAGCCGAATTTTAATGTAAATTTATGTATGTTAGTGAACCTGGCTACGTTTGTTAGTGTATATTCTTAGGTCTGAAACATTAGGTGAAAGATAATCCTAGAATTACTTGCCTAGATGGAGTGATTGTAATGAAATTACTTACAGGTCATAAAGAAATAAAATTCAAACAGGTGCAATTATTTTTTACGGAGGGTAGCCAAGAAAATATCTTTGCAAACATGAACAATAGAACACTATCAGAGACGATAAGAAATGCTAGGTATATTAAATTTAAAACGATAGTCGATAGCAAGTATTCAGAGTTCTTAAATATGAATCTTGGGTCTTTTTTATTAGTGTTAAAGCAAAAAAATGATCCGTTTTATTTGAAATTTTTGAACAAGAATGGAGATCAACACTATTCAATATTCTTTATTAAGGATGAAATGATAAAGAAGCAAAAAGGATTATATCTATATACATATGACGACCAAATAAAATATATCGGTAGAAGCAAAGATCCTTTTGGAAAACGCATAAACCAAGGATATGGAAAGATAAACCCCAAGAATTGTTTTATTGATGGTCAGTCAACCAATTGTCATCTTAATCATTTAGTAACAGTACATAAGAACAACATTAAATTTTTCGTTCATGAATTAACAGACGTAACTGAAATAATTGATTTAGAAGCTCAGTTGATCATGACCTATAAACCAGAATGGAATATATGTCTAAAGTGATACGTTTTTTATCACGAAATTGATTTTGACCCATCCCTTTGACCGAAGAAGAATTCAGGAACAGAATTTTATATATCTTTATTAGAGCTTCTAATAAATTTAGGACAATTCTGCGAGGTGAAACTGCTCGTTAATTCAAATGTTTATGTATTTTTGAAAATTACTTTTGCAAAACTGAATGGTGAAGATAAGAGACTTCTCCTACTTAAGTTTTGTAGCCAAACAAATAAGTGTTGTTTAAAGTGGTTTTTTGTATGTGTCAGATAATCACAGTGGGCTTCTGTAATATGATTTAGGTAACTATATAGTTGTATAACTTATTGAACAGGGTTTATTCAGCTAAATTAGAATTCATTTCTTTTTTAATGCACTCTGAAGAATACATTCCAAAATGAGGACTAGATAAAATTGAAGAAAACAACATCATGGGATTTAGCAGTTTTGCTACCACATACTGATTTTCAGGTAATAAGTTCGGCAACCCTATCGAGATTAACACGTTTCCGAATCTGAAGAAAGTTAAGGACAGTGTACTTAATGATAAACTTGTTGGTAAGCATTTAATGTATGGACTTTTGCTTGCTATAGAGTATAGAAAAGATTTTCAAGATGTGCTTACATATGTGGAAGGCAAATTGTTTTTCCGCGATCTTAATTGCAAGGGAGGAAATCCTTGATTTGAAGATTCTATACGCTACTCAGGAATGTCTCAATGGTACAAATATCATCAAAACCTTAGAGATATCACTTATAAAGAAGTTAAGAAACTTAAATAAAATACTGGAATTATTTATTCCCACACAAGGGATGACTTTTGAGGCAGCACCTACTCTGGATTAATTAACTGAATATTAAATACAGCTCGAAAAAATATTAAATGAGAAAAGGAATTCCTCTTGGTCCTCTTGGAGTACCTTTTTTGATATTCTGAGCCTTCCCCCACCTTTTTGGGTAAACTAACCCTAAGCAATACTTTACCCAAATCCCAACGAAAAGAGGTGATGCCCCATGACAACTCACAAAGTACCCAATAGATTAGCCAAGGAGAAGTCTCCGTATCTGCTGCAACATGCACATAACCCGGTGAACTGGTTCCCTTGGTCGAATGAAGCTTTTGAAGTCGCTAAGCGCGACAACAAGCCGATTTTCCTTTCTATTGGGTACAGCTAGTTGTTGATCCACAAGAACCTGCCACTGGTGCCACGTAATGGAACGCGAATCATTCGAAGACGCCGAAGTCGCCCAGCTCCTCAACAATCACTACGTAGCGATCAAAGTAGACCGCGAGGAGCGGCCGGATATTGATGCGCTGTATATGTCGGTGTGTCAAGCGCTGACGGGGAGCGGGGGATGGCCGCTGACGGTGCTGTTGACGCCGGAGAAGAAGCCGTTCTATGCCGGGACGTATTTCCCGAAGCGGCAGATGTTCGGGCGGATCGGATTGATGGATGTGCTGGAGCAGATTCATACGAAGTGGGAGCAGGACGGCGAGGCGCTGGATAAGCTGGGCGACGACCTGCTGGCTGAGCTGCACACGCTTGACCGCAAGAATGCGTACAACCCTGATACTGCGGGCGGTATTCCCGGAGCGGAGCTGCTGCATGAGGCGTATGAGCTGTACCGGCGGCAGTTCGATGAGGAATATGGCGGGTTCGGCAATGCGCCGAAGTTCCCTTCGCCGCATAATCTGTCGTTCCTGCTGGCGTACAGCCAGCTGCATGATCAGCCGGAGGCGCTGCGGATGGTGGAGCATACGCTGGAGTCGATGTACAAGGGCGGCATGTACGACCATGTGGGCTACGGCTTCGCCCGGTATTCGACCGACCGGGAGTGGCTGGTGCCGCATTTTGAGAAAATGCTCTACGATAATGCTCTCCTCGCGAATGTCTATCTGGAAGCCTTCCAGCTTACAGGGAAGCCACTGTATGCGGAGATTGCCGAGCAGATCTTCACGTATGTGCTGCGCGATATGACTTCGCCGGAAGGTGCCTTCTACTCTGCGGAGGATGCCGATTCCGAAGGGGTGGAAGGCAAGTTCTATGTCTTCTCCCGTGAGGAGATTGAGGAAGCTCTGGGGCTGGAGGATATGCATTCGTATTGTCATGTGTACGGGATTACGCCGGAGGGTAACTTCGAAGGTGCAAATATTCCGAATCTGCTACAGGGGCTGCCGGAGGAGATCGCGGAACGCATGGGTATGAACCCTCTCGGGCTGCGGACACGGATGGAGGAATGGCGGGAGAAGCTGTTCGAGTACCGGGAGCAGCGTATTCATCCGTTCAAGGATGATAAGGTGCTGACCTCATGGAACGGGCTGATGATTGCGGCGCTGGCCCGGGGGGCCAAAGCCCTGCAGAAGCCGGAGTACGCCAAGGCCGCGTCGCGGGCTGCGGAGTTCATCTGGAACAAGCTGCGGCGCAAGGATGGGCGGCTGCTGGCCCGTTATCGTGACGGGAAGGCCGGAATTCTCGCTTATGTGGATGATTACGCCTTCCTAATCTGGGGGTTCACTGAGTTATATGAAGCCACGGGGCAGACGAATGATCTGGGGCGGGCACTGGTGCTTAAGGATGGACTGCTGGCGCTGTTCCATGATGCGGAAGGCGGCGGATTCTTCTTCACCGGACATGAGGGGGAGAAGCTGCCGGTCCGCTCGAAGGAATTGTATGATGGTGCGATGCCCTCGGGGAATTCGGTAGCGGCGAAGCTGCTATGGAAGCTGTCAGTTATTACTCAGGATATGGAGTTAAAAGAGATCGCGGAGCGCACCGCTGCGGTGCTTGCTTCCGCTGCATCAGAGTATCCGCCGGGGTATGCGATGTATTTGCAGGCCCATCTGGGCATGGTCTCCGGCGGCAGAGAATGGGTCCTCTCCGGCAAAAAAGAAGATCCCGCGCTGCACGCTATGCTAGCCCAGGTCCAGCAGGCCTATCTGCCGGACGCAGCGCTCATCGTCAACTGGGAAGGGGACAGCGGGGAGATGCTCCGTCTGCTGCCGCATCTGGTTGACAAACCGGCTATCCGCGGGGAAGCAACTGCCTATGTCTGCCGCAACTTTGCTTGCCGGGCACCGGTAACGAACAAGGAAGCGGTCCGGGAGCTGCTGACCAGCCGAGAGGTCTAGCGAATACAAGATTTGCCATGGTAAACTGGATAAGCTATTGTAAAAGCATGGCTTCATTCCGTTAGCCCTGTCAAATCTGAATCGTGAAAAGGAGAGGAAACTCATGAACATTACGTACCACGGCCATTCCTGTGTGCAGATTGAAGTGAACGGCAAATCTTTAATCATCGACCCGTTCATTAGCGGTAATCCGGCGGCGGTGACGACTGTAGAGGAGATTAAGACTGATGCGGTGCTGCTGACGCATGCCCACATGGATCACATGCTGGATGCTGCACCGATTGCTAAGCGCAATAATGTACCGATTGTAGCGATCGTGGAGCTGGCGGGTTACCTTGAATCCCAAGGCGCGCAGACGATTGGAATGAACATTGGGGGGACGGTGGATCTTGGTTTTGCCAAGGCGACGATGATTCATGCCTTCCATACTTCAAGCATTACACTGGAGGATGGACAGAGTCTCTACGGCGGAACCCCGGCGGGCTTCATTATTGAGGCGGACGGGCGCACGGTGCTTCATGCCGGAGATACCGGGCTGTTCAGTGACCTGAAGATGTTCGGGGAGCTGTACGCTATCGATCTGGCGATCCTGCCGATTGGCGGACATTTCACCATGGGGCCGGAGCATGCGCTAATTGCGGCGAAGTGGCTGGGAGCGAAGCAGGTGCTTCCGGTTCATCACAATACCTTCCCGCCGATCCGCCAGGATGCGGGGGCCTTCGTGAAGGCGCTGGAGGAAGCGGGAATCCGGGGCACAGCGCTGGCTTACGGAGAGTCGCTTGAGCTGTAAGGTCAATGATCTCCCCTGTCAAAATAAAGCTACAGCCGTTTCTTTGCTCCGGCAAAGGGACGGCTGTATTCGTATGGAGGCTGCCTAACGGGTGAAGGCGGACAGCTCCCGGTTGAAGCGTTCCCGTTCGTCATAGAAGAGTCCGTGCCCGCTGTTCTCGAACGGAATCAGCACCGAATGCATGATTCCTTGATGCTGCGCCACGGCCAGTGGATACAAGCAGACCTGGTCGTGGATGCCGTGCATAATCAGGGTCGGAACCTGAATGCAGGCGAGATCCCGGAATAACTCTTCTGCAAGCCAGGCTTCGGAGACGGCCATCGTAGACCAGCTTGCCGCTTCCAGCCCGAGCTGGAAGAACCAGTCCGAGAACGGCTGCGAGACCTTATGATAGAAGAATATGTCGCCGAAATCACGCAGCATCTGCGGCCGGTCCTGCCAGGTGGCCTGGATAATCTGTTCAATCACTTCTCTGGTCGTGCCGTATGGGAACCCGGGGCGCTGGATCAGACTGGGGGCAGCTGCTGCAAACAGCGCGAGCTTGGAGACTCCGTAGCCCTTGTGCCTAGACATATAACGGATGGCGACAGCTCCGCCGGTAGAATGGCCGCTGAGCGTAATATTCTGTAATCCCAGCGCGCCGATCACACAGCGGATATCATCGGCGAGCCGGTTGTAGTCGTACCTCCCGACCGGCTTATCCGATTGTCCGAAGCCCCTCATGTCCACCCCGATACAGCGGTAGCCCAGCGGAATCAGATGATTATACTGGTATTCGAACATCTGGTGGCTGGCCGGCCAGCCGTGGATGAACAGAATGGTTCTGCTGCCCAGCGGGTTGATGTCGTTGACATAGATTTTCACATCCGGTTCGACTCTGATCCAATGCTCCATGTGATTTCCCCCCATTTACCGATTGATGGTCCTATGGGGATATAGTATTCAGGACTATAGGGAAAGTGCCTAGATCAAGGAAGTGTTAATCGAGAGGAGTGTCCATAATCATGAGTTATAGGCTTGGTGAAATAGAGTGGAAAGAGCAGTCGGCGGAAGGGGAGGAGCTGCTGAAGTTGGCAAGCGGGGCGGTAATCACCGCCATGAAGGGAGGGCTGGAGGCTGAGGTACAGCGGGTCACGCTTGGGGATACAGAACTGGTACTCAAAAGCTGGAACCGTGATTCCCGGCCGGATATTTCGCTTCAATATAAGGTGCTGGAGCAGCTGTTCCGGCAGGGCTGCGCGGTCTCACGGCCGTACGCCTGGGGCCTAGATGCTGAGGGTCATCAGGTGCTGTTAACCAGCTTCGATGGTACGCCTGTTAAGAAGGTGAATGCTGCCAGTCTTACAGCCATAGCAGCCAATCTGCTCGATGTACATAAGCTGGAGATCGATTCTTCCAGCAGCTTGAAGGTTCCTTCATATGATTTCACAGATTACTTCTTCCCTGCCTGGGCGGAGCAGCCGGAGATCCGAGCGCTGGTGCAGGAGCTGGCGGAGCGGGGCAAGCTGACCGCTCATCAGCTCATTCATGGCGATTATCATCTGGGCAATATTCTGGAGTCTTCCGGGAAGTTCACTATCATCGACTGGACCAATGTTCAGCTTGGCGATCCGAGGTATGATATCGCGTGGTCTATTCTGCTCTTTAGAGTATATTTGTCGGAGCGGAATGCCAGCGTTTACCGGTCAGCCTTTGCCGCCTCAAGCAGTTATAGCCCGGAAGAACTGGAGCTGTTCGAGGCACTGGCTGCTCTGCGCTGGCTTCAGCTGCACCGGACAACGGGTGTCCCGGTTCAGCGGAACACGCTGAAGGTTGTGCGGGAGCTAATGCGGCAGAACAGGTATGTGCCGGATCATCTGTCTGAATCCTTGTAGCCGATACCCGGCTGGATATTCCCCGTTCTAATTAGCTGTCCGGGCACTTTCCCTCGTATGCAGAAACGGCTACGCCATCCTCATAAGGACGGCGTAGCCGTTTGTGTCTGCCATAAATAACAAGGGTTGCGGGAAGCCCGCTTGGGGGGGAATATAGCATGTCAGCGGTTAACTTACTTCTTATTACGCTCCGGGTCCTGCGGCTTCACGCGGGCGGGCCGGGTGACCCAGTTGCTGCGGTTCATCGGCTTAACCGTATCAATCCGCTCGTTAATCTCCTCAGCTTGGCTATCCTCAGCCGGAGCAGCCTCTGCGGTGCTGTCCGTGTCCATGGCAGCCGGGGTTTTCTTGGACAGGCCGGCCCCATTATGCTTGCCGCGGTTCCATACTCTATTCTTGCTCATCTTAGTACACTCCATTTCTGTAACCATATGCTTCAACCATATCACAACTGGGACTAAGCACAAAACTCCGATTTTGACAAGTTATAAATTGTACTATTGATCCCGGGAAAGGGTAACTATAATAGTATAGAATTGAAAGGAGAGCATTCTGATGCCCATCAAGATAATTACGGATAGCGGTTCGGATCTACCCCCTGAATACACGAAGCAGTATGACATCTCCATTGTTCATTTGCCGGTCCATTTCGGCCATGAGCTGATGCCGGATGATATGAACGCCAAGGATTTCTATGACAAAATGCATGAATCGAAGGAGCTGCCTACGACTGCAAGCCCCAGTCCGCAGACCTTCCTGGACAGCTTCAAGCAAGTGGAAGCAGGCACTGACATTCTGGTCATCTGCATGTCCTCTAATATTAGCAGTACTTATCAGACCGCAATGATTGCCAAGGAGATGTACGAGGAAGAAGGACATCCGAATGCGATTGAAATTATAGATTCCAAGCTGTTCTCTGGAGGCTTGACCCTGATTGTCGCCATGGCGGCCAAATGGTCACTTACCGCAGCAAGTCTGGCTGAACTGAAGACTAGAGTGCTGAAGAAGGTAGAAGAAACGACTGCGTACTTCACGCTGGATACCTTGGAGAATGTGATCAAGGGCGGACGGCTGAGCCGGATCTCCGGCGCTGTGGCCTCCGTGCTGAACATTAAGCTGCTGCTGAAAATCAGCGACGACGGCATTGTTGAAGTGGTCGAGAAGACGCGCGGACTGCCTAAGGCGCTGACCCATTTGCTCGCTAAGCTGGACCAGAAGCAGCATGATTATGAGCAG
Organism: Paenibacillus sp. FSL R7-0179; assembly: GCF_038002265.1. Classification (NCBI taxonomy): domain Bacteria; kingdom Bacillati; phylum Bacillota; class Bacilli; order Caryophanales; family Paenibacillaceae; genus Paenibacillus; species Paenibacillus sp. FSL R7-0179. Next base: position 3,448,606 of record NZ_JBBOCC010000002.1, on the reverse strand, counting down.
GCGGTAATCGCGATTGTTCACAGCAATTGTGAGACGCTGGCACTGGAGATCAAGCGGCGTATTCTGGAGAAGCATCCCTTCAAGGAGGTTCTGCTGTCCACGATGGGACCCGTGATGGGAACCTATGCCGGCCAGGGCGGAATCGGCGTGGCATTTTAATTATATTAGGAAACTATAGTTTCCTGCTGCTGTGGAAAAGGTGTGTGTTGAACCCAATGTGTGTGGAAAACAGCTACAATCGGATCGCGTCGCGTGAAGGCATATGGCCCAAATGTATGTGGAAAACAGCATACAATCGGCTCGTGTGAAGGCATATGGCCCAAATGTATGTGGAAAACAGCATACCATCGGCTCGTGTGAAGGCATGCCGCCTAAATGTATGTCAAAAACAGCATACATTGTGCTTACAAGCAGGCATGCGGCCTGAATGTATGTTAAAAACAGCATACATTGTGCTTACAAGCAGGCATGCGGCCTGAATGTATGTTAAAAACAGCATACATTGTGCTCGCGCGAAGGTAATCTTACCCGCCCGCAGGGTGATTTTGTCCTTATTCCCAGAGTAAAGCACTTGTAAAGTATTAATTACTAAGCCGTATACCGGACTTTCCGGTGTACGGCTGTTTGGTCTGTATGCGGGTAGAAGGTACGGCGGGTAGCAGGCTAGGCACACTGGGCTGGGCAGGTGCATAGTATGAAGCAAATCCAATTACACGGAGGTCATACACCTATGTCGACAACTTCTTCCGGCACGCAATCGCCGGTAATCTATCAGGCAGACCCGGCGGTGGTCCAGCAACTGAACGGGGTCCGCGATTCGCTTCACCAGTCCTGTAAGCCGTATCTGAATCACAAAGTGCAGGTGCAGACCCTTGACGGTCAGATGCATGAGGGTACGATTGCCGGTATGGACAGCAAGCATATGTATCTGGCTGTAACCATAGCCACGGATATGGGCCGCGGATATTACAATCCGTATTACAAGCCTTATCCAGGTCCGGGATATCCGGGCCCGGGTTATCCGTACCCCGGTACGGTGAACAGCAATGTGATTATGCCGCTGGTTTTGTTCGAGCTGCTGGCGATTTCGTTACTCTAAGCAAGGCTCATGACACAGGATGTGAACAGAACGGATCAGCCTATCGCTGGTCCGTTTTTTTAGCTGCGCGAACGGTATTCACCGTGCGGTCTGCAAATTGCACACGTGAAAATAATCATGGAACCGCATTCATGAAAACGCTATAATTTAATGGAGTCTATCAAATCAAAGGGGAAACACAATGAGCAAAGGAAGAATGTTCTACGGCATCTTTATTCCTATATTAATTCTGGGCGTGGGCCTGGTGGTCGGCTTCGGAAGTTATATTTACATCAGTACCATCGATTCTGTGGTCGAGCGGTTCTCCAGCAGTAAGCAGAGCTATATCGAGCAGATCAAGAACAATCTGGAGCATAAGATTCAAACGATAGAATACGCGTTCAACACCTACAGCACCACCAGCTCTTTTCAGGAGGTCGTGACCCATCCGATTACCGAGCAGGACTTCATTGCTTACCGGAATGTGAACTCGCAGCTGAATTATATCGCCTCCATGGCGGCCGAAGGGACGGAATATTCGCTAATCAGTCTGGTGCAGAATTGGCAGATTCTCAATGAGAAGCTCAGCAATCTCAGTGCCGGTGAGGTTCAGCAGCTCCGGGAGCAGTACATTGAGAATCAGGAGCAGAGCCTCTTCTGGATGAAGACGGACAAGGGCATCCGGTTCGTGAACACACTGCCAGTGTTCTCCACTAAGAAGCAGGCGATTGCCTTATCCGATATTTCATTACATACCCTGAATGCCACGATAAACAGCGGGGAGGACGCCTATGTCTACATTTTGAACAAGCATGGTGAACTGATGTATGAATCCGATCCCGGCAAAGGGCTGTTAGTCCCTGAGCAATTCGGCCAGCTTGCCGGAACGATCAATTCCATGGAGGACAAGGGGACAGTCCAGCAGGAGGTCTCCGGCCGTGACAGTCTGAAGCTTATCTATGCCAAATCCTCTTATAATAATTGGATCTATCTGACTGTACTGGATCAGGCGGAGATTACCCGCTCCCTGGAGATGACCAAGTTCGGGATCTCCGCGATGGGGCTGCTGTCGATTCTCCTGATCTGGGTGGTGGCTTATATGATCTCCCAATATTTCACCAAGCCGATCGAGCAGCTTAAGCGCAGTCTGCCTGTTATTCCGCAGGTGAATGCCAGGAATGAGCTGGATTATATCCGCCATTCGATTGATACGATTATCTCGGAGAAAGCTTCGCTTGAGAGTCTGATCGAATCGGAGATGCCGCGGCTGGAGACGCAGCTGATCCTGAATCTGTTCCGCAGCCGTGTCTCGGCAGAGGAGCTGGAGCAGAGTCTGCTCCGGTTCGGGTACAACCTGTCAGAGAAGCACCGTTACGCGGCGATGCTGATTCAGCTGGACAGTCTGGGCGACCGGGAGGCCTCGGACAAGGATGTCCTGCTGCTGGCCGTTAATAAGATGGTGGAGGAGCTGATTCCGGCTGGTCACCGGCTGCTGCCTATTATCCTGAATGATGACACCCAGGCCACGATCCTGACCTTCGCCGGGTACAGCGATGCCGCGATGAACAAGGAAGTGACGGATTATGCGGCAGCCCTTCTGAAGGCGGTGCGCGATTATCTGAAGGTGTCAATCAGCATCGGCATCAGCAACTTTTACAGCAATCTGTTGGAGAGTAAGGAAGCCGGGGAGATGAGCAAGCAGGCTCTGCATCAGCGGCTGAATCTGGGCAAGGAATCGATTATTTTCTATGAGGATATATCCATGGTTGTCTCCGGCCCGGTGTCGCTGCATTATCCGGCAGAGCTGGAGACGCAATTGTTCAATGCCATCCGGCTGGGGGACAAGGAGCAGGTTACCGCTGCGCTTTATCCGTTCCTGGCGGAGCTGATGGGCAAGAACAAAAGTACCCTGAAATTCGAGGTTATGCTGGTGCGGCTCGTGAATAATCTGATTCAGCTGGAGCAGCATTTGGGGGTTAGCGTCCTGTTGACCCAGGATAACAATAAGCTGTATCACCGCCTGCTCGACATCCGTAATCCCGAAGAGATGGAGCGGATGCTGGTGCAGGAGGTTATTTACCCCATGATGTACAGCATGAAGGACAAGACCAGCCAGCAGTTCCGCTGTCTCTCGGATAAGATCACAGACATTGTGCATGCGGAATATGACCGTGAGCTTACACTGGAGGGGATTGGCGAGCGGCTGCATTACAATCCGAATTATCTAAGCAGCATCTTCAAAAAAGAGTACGGCACCGCCTTCAGCGAATACCTCATGAACTACCGCCTGGAGATGGCCAAACGGTGGCTGACAGAGACGGATATGACGATCAAGGAGATTGCCGAGCGGCTGCAGTATCATAATCCGCAGAATTTCATCCGGTCCTTCCGCAAGAAGGAGCAGGTTACGCCTGGTGCTTACCGGAAGCTGAAGCAAGGCGAATAGCAGTGGATTTTAGCGGGAACAGGGGATTAGCATAGGAGCTTGTATCAGGTGTTCATAGAGAAACGGTACCGTCCTTGCTTCAAGGCGGTACCGTTTCTGCATATGCTCTATACGTTTGGATGGACGCTGAACGGCGGGCCGTCAGCCTTTGACTGCTCCGAGCAGAGCGCCCTTGGTGAAATGCTTCTGGACAAAAGGATAAGCGGCCAGCATCGGCACAGTGGCGATGACAATGACCGCCATTTTGATCGTCTGGGCCGGCGGCACAATATCGACCGAGCTTCCCTCTGCCTGCATCCCGCTGGAGACAATGACGATCTGGCGCAGCAGCACCTGGATCGGCCATTTTGCGGAATCATTCATGTAGAGGATCGCGTTCATGTACGTGTTCCAGTAAGCAACCGCGTAGAACAGGGAGATGGTGGCGATGGAAGGCAGGGCCAGCGGCAGCATAATCCGCATGAAGATTCCGAAGTCATTGCTTCCGTCGATCTTAGCGGACTCCTCCAGACTGTCAGGCAGCGCCTGGAAGAAGTTGCGCATGATAATCATGTTGAAGGCATTGACGGCAACCGGGAAGATCAGGGACCCGTACGAGTTGATCAGGCCGACGCTTTTGACGACCAGGAAGGTGGGGATCATTCCGCCGCTGAACAGCATGGAGAAGACGACGATGAAGTTAATCGTATTGCGGGCAGGCAGGTATCTCCTGGACAAGCCGTAGGCCATCAGCGCGGTAAGCAGCATACTCACTACGGTTCCTGCAATAGTGACACCCACGGATACCCCGAGTCCCCGGAAGATGGTCGGCGTTGAGAGAATGTAGCGGTACGCGTCCAGGGAGAACGTGGTCGGGAATAAGATGAACCGCTTGGCCATGACCTCCTGGGTGGTAGCGAAGGAGCTGGCAATGATATTGATGAAGGGCAATAAGCAGACAAGCGCAATCAGAACGAGTATGGCCGTATTAACGAAGGTGAAGATCCTTCCGCCGACCGATTCTTTTCTACGTGAGCTATGGTTCATTCTGTGATCCTCCTCGGTTTTCAGTACCTCTTCACTGTAACAAGGAGCAGAAATTACGTATATAATCCGGGCATGAGGTGTTCGCAGGCCAGCCCTGTCCAGCCCGTCTCTGCAGAATAATCATTAGCCTAGGCGGGTAATCCTCAGAGGAGATCTGATCGGCCTTAACCCCGCAGCCGCGCGGGTTCTGTAAACGCTATCACATAATGATTATATACGTAATGTAAGAAATTTCTTACGCTGGAACCGTAACAGGAACGAGCAAAGGAGGCTGACATGTGAAAGCAACAAGCATCACCGCAACACCAAATCTGACCATAGAAAAGGGGAAAGGCGCACGCGCTCTAACGGCTCTGAACAAATACAAGCTGCTGTATCTGATGATCCTGCCCGGGCTGCTGTATTTCATCATCTTTAAATATCTGCCCATGGGCGGGCTGATCATTGCGTTCCAGAATTATCAGCCGTTCCAGGGAATTACCGGGAGTGAGTGGGTCGGTCTGAAGCATTTCATCCGGTTATTTACGGAGCCTACGTTCATGCAGCTGCTGCGCAATACCCTGATTCTGTTTGCCATGAACATTGTAATTTTCTTCCCGCTGCCGATTATTGTAGCCTTGATGCTGAACGAGTTGAAGGGATGCTATCTCAAAAACTGGATTCAGACGATTATCTACATCCCGCACTTCATGTCCTGGGTCATCATTGTCTCCATTACGTATGTGTTCCTGACGGTGGATGGCGGGGTTATCAATGAGATGATCGCAAGTCTTGGCGGCAAAAAGATCAGCTTCCTCACCTCCTCCGAGTGGCTGCGGACGATCTATATCCTGCAGATTATCTGGAAGGAGCTTGGATGGTCGACCATTATTTATCTGGCAGCCATCACTGTAGTGGACCCGCAGCTTTATGAAGCCTCCGAGATGGACGGGGCAAGCCGTCTGCGCAAGACCTGGCATGTTACACTGCCGGCCATCCGTCCCGTGATTATTACGCTGCTGATCCTCAAAATCGGCAGCACGCTGGATCTTGGCTTCGAGCATATGTATCTGCTGCTGAATTCACTGAACCGGAGTGTCGCCGAGATTTTCGATACCTATATCTATACGGCGGGCCTCAAGAACGGGCAATTAAGCTTTAGCACCACGATAGGTTTGTTCAAGGGTGTTGTCGGGTTGATTCTCGTGATGCTCTCCAACAAGCTGGCCAAAAGAATGGGCGAAGACGGCGTGTATTAAAGCTAAGGCTAACTATTTCTATCTACCAAAGGAGAAGTGTTATGAACAAAAGATGGGTCACTCTAATTGCAATCGCTACAATGGCTACCACTGTGCTCTCGGCATGCGGCGGAGACAAAGAAGAGAAGAAGACTGCCGCTGCAGAGGATCTGAACTCGACACTGGAATTAACCTGGCTGAATATTCTGCACACCGCTTCGCCGCCGACCGATACGATCAAATCTCTGCTTGAGGAATACACCAACAGCAAAATCACCTTCAACTGGGTGCCCGATGCTTCCAAGGAAGAGCGGATCACTACGGCGCTGGCCTCCGGGGAGCTTGCAGACATTGTCACCCTGACCATGATGACCAATTCATCGGTTAGAAGCTCACTGAAATCAGGACTGTTCTGGGATGTGGGGCCGTACCTCGCAGAGTTCAGTAATCTGGCGAAGATTGCTCCTGAGCTGAAGGAAGCGGCTTCGATTGAAGGCGTGCTGTACGGCGTTCCCTTCCAGAAGAATCTGGCGCGTTCCGGTCTGATTTTCCGCAAGGACTGGCTGGATAAGCTGGGTCTGCCGGTTCCGAAGACGCTGGATGAGGTCTATGAAGTGGCCAGAGCGTTCACAGAGGACGACCCGGACGGCAACGGTGTGAAGGATACGACAGGCTTCGGGGATCGATCAGAGCTGAAATACAGCAGCTTCAAAACACTAAGCTCCTACTTCGGCACGCCGAATGGCTGGAAGGTGGATGATAGCGGCAAGTTTACCCCTGAATTCGATACCCAAGAGTATATCGACACGATGAATTACTCCAGAAAGCTCTACGAGAACGGATATCTGGCGCAGGACTTCGCAGTTACAGCCAAAACGGACCAGCAGCAGCAATTCGCGCAAGGGAAGACCGGGATCTATACCGGGATGGTGGACATCACCAGTCTGAGAACATTAGCGCAGGATCTGCAGCCGGGCATGGAGCTGGTGCCGGTGAACAAGATTTCTAATGGAGATGGACAGTATCATATCTGGTCCGAGGGCAGCGGGATCGGCGGATTGATGGCTTTTCCGAAATCTGAGGTGAAGACTGAAGCAGAGCTCAAGCGGCTGCTGAAGTTCGTCAATGACCTGATCGATGAGAAGGCGTTCATGCTGATGACCGGCGGGATCGAAGGCACCCACTATGAATATGATGAGAACGGGGCCTTCAAAATTCTGAACACCGAGCTGTGGCAGGCGGATGTGCAGCCTTTCTCCTCCAGCAGACCTAGTGAAATTGCCTATACGCTTAAGGATGCGAACCCTGAGAAGCAGCTGGCCAATGAGCTGATCCGCGAGAATGACAAGTTCGCCGTGCTTGACCCAACCGTTCCGCTGGATTCGGCAACCAATAATGAGCAGGGAACGGAATTGCAAAAGATCATCACAGATGCTACCTTCAAATATATCATGGGCCAATCGGATGAGGCGGCCTTCAAGAAAGCCGTACAGACCTGGAAGGATTCGGGCGGAACCAAGATCACCGAAGAATATGAAGCTGCATACAAACTGACAAAGAAGTAAGCAAGCTATAAACGAAGTCCGGAGTGCGAGAGAGGATGGGAAAAGGAATGCTGGTGGGCAAAGAGGGCTTTTGCGATTACTCTACCATTCAGGCGGCAGTCGATGCCCTGGAACGGCTGGACCCGGAGATAGAGGCCACGCTCTACATTATGCCGGGCGTGTATAAGGAGGAGGTGCGGGTCTACCGCTCCCTTCTCCGTATCATCGGCATCGGACAAGTGGAGATCACGATGAACCGCTATGCCCGGGAGCTGGATGAGCAGGGGGAGGAGATCGGGACCTTTGCGACTCCCACCCTGTTCCTTGGCGGCCGGAAGCTGGTCCTGGAGAATCTGACCGTCTCCAATACAGCGGGGCAAGGCAGCGAGGTAGGGCAGGCAGTAGCGGTGTACGCCCATTGTGATGAGACGGTATTCCGAAATTGTACCTTCAAGGGCCATCAGGACACGCTGTTCACCGGCCCGCTGCCGCCGGCCCCCAGAGAGCGTCTGCTGTTCGGCGGCGTTCCGCTGCGGGAGCATCACGCACAGTACCGCCAGTTATACCAGTACTGTTATATTGAGGGAACGGTAGATTATATTTTTGGGGGAGCAACGGCCTGCTTCGAGCATTGCACGCTGCACAGCCTGCGGAATAGCGGAGGCCATGCAGGCTACATCACGGCAGCCTCCACTCCCGAAGGGCAGGCCTACGGCTACGTGTTCAATCAATGTTATCTGAGCGCTGAGCCGGGAACAGCCCCGGTATTCCTGGGCCGTCCATGGCGGGAGCATGCCAAGACTGCCTTTGTGGATTGCCGGATGGGCCAGCATATCCACCCCCAAGGCTGGACTCATTGGGGCGAGCCTGGGGGTGAGCAAATGGTCAGGTATGCGGAGTACACTTCTGAAGGAACTGCGGCGATTCTGCGGCAGCAGCGTGTGCCTTGGGCTGAGCTGCATGGAAGCGGCACTGCGCGGGCCGGCAGGGACGATGTACTGGCCGGGTTCCATCCGCCGGAAGGATAAGTTATCTTGTGATTATGAGGCAGTGACAATAAAAGGGATGACCCCGCTACACGGGGCCATCCCTTTATTCGAGTCAAGTCTTGCAACACTTACGTGTTCACAACCGCTGTAATCTCTTCGTCCAGCTCCAGCCGTACATCTTCACGGTAGGCACGGATGCCGTATTCGCTGTGTACGTAGCGAAGAATAGACTCAATCATGTTGGACTCCACCAGGTACTGGCTTCTTCCCTGTATCCAGACCTCTGCGGTGTAGCCGGTGTCCTCATCCCAGCTCAGTTCCACCTGGACTTCCTCTACCCGTACAGCCTTACGTTCCGCCATATGCAGGCAGATCGCATTGATAATCTCGTCCATGCTGAGAACAGTAACACCCATTAGTAGCGTCCGTCTCTTTCTTCCAGCCGGCGCCGCTCCTGTCTGCGCTTGAAGAAGGACATAATCAGCGTAATTACGAAGTAGATGGCCAGCATGTTAATCAGGAATCCGATGATATTTCCAAAAGCGCCCATGCCGGCGAACATTCCGCCGAAGAGGAAGCCGGCGATTCCGCCGATCATCAGGCCTTTCATCAGGCTGCCGCCGCTGAAGAAGCCACGGTTCGCGTTCGCTGCAGTGCCTGTGGTACTGCCTTTAGTGCTATCGCTTTGTTTCACATTATTTGTTGTTGATTTCTTCGGGGTCGTCGTGAATCCCCGGCTTCCTGATTTGAAGCCCCCGCCGCCGCGGCGGGCATCTGCGAAGTCAGGAACAGTGACAGCGAAGAACAGCGTGAAGGCCATAACGATCATCATTACACGTTTCATTGGTTTCATTGAGTACAAGAACCTCCTAGAAGTTTGGTAACACCCAGTTTACCCGGCTGTTGCCCGGTAATACGCAGAGCGGAGGCTGAGGTTTCAAATTTTAATAAATAAGAATTTACACAAAAAAAGCGCGGGTCCGGGACCCGCGCAAACAGCAGTATCAGAGAGTTGCCTTAGTCCGCGTATCCGTCCGAGACAAGCTCAAGCGCTCCGGTAGCCGGATCGATGATCATGCCGTGAATAGGTACGTTTGGGGGGAGTAAGGGATGGCGCTTAATCAGCTCCACAGTCTGAATTACCCCCTCCTCGACATTGTCAAACCCGCGCAGCCATTTCGTCAGCTTAATTCCCGAATTCTCCAGCGTGCTGAGCACTTCATCGGAGACGCCGCGCTCCTTGATGGAGTTAATCATCTTGTCCGCGTTCAGGGAAGCCATGCCGCATTCATAATGCCCGACGACGATGACTTCGTCTGCATCCAGCTCGTATAGCGCAACCATGACGCTGCGCATGACACTGCCGAACGGCTGGGAGATGACGGCTCCGGCGTTCTTGATGATTTTGACATCACCGTTCTTGAAATTCATGGCCTTGGGCAGAAGCTCAACAAGCCGTGTGTCCATGCAGGTGATGATCAGCATTTTTTTATCCGGGAAGCGGCTGGTCAGATAGCTCTCGTATGCCTTTTCCTCTACAAAATGCTTGTTGAACTCCATAATGTCTGTAATCTGACTCATGAGCATGCGCCTCCTTAATTGATTAAACTGTAATCCATTGTACTGCGTCTAGCCGTGAACATAAAGGGCTTCCTGTAATCAAATTTTGCAAAATCTAAGCGGAGCCTGTCTCCGCGCCTGTGAGCCGTTAACTAATTCAAATTTGAAGAGATATCGCCCGAATTTGATTATAGCGATTATAAAAAGTATCATCAAGAGGAGTAGAAAAAAATGACAAGGCAGGTGCTCAGACATGGAACAGCAGGTCCGGGAACAATGGGATAAATTCAGCGAGTTATTATCTAAAATCAAAGGCTATTATGAAGCAATTGGACTTCTGGGCTGGGATCTGCGTACAGGTGCGCCCCGCAAAGGCGTAGAGATCCGTTCCGCCACGCTTGGTATGCTGAGTGCAGAGGCGTTCAAACTCCAGGTATCGGAAGAGATCAGGGCGTTCACAGAGTATCTCAGCCGCCCCGAAGTAGCGGAGCAACTGGATAGCAATCAGAATAAGATTGTGAAGGATACCCGCAAGGAGTACCAGCGCAGTAAGAGCATTCCGTCCAAGACCTTCGAGGAATATTCGGTGCTCACCGCCCATGCGCAGACCGTCTGGGAAGAGGCTAAGGATGATAATGATTTCGCCTCCTTCGAGCCTTATCTAAGCAAGATTGTGGCTTTCAAACAAGAGTTCATTGATTATTGGGGTGTGCAAGGCTCGCGTTATGACACACTACTGGATATGTACGAGCCGGATTTGACGGTTGAGAAGGTGGATGCCATCTTCACCCGTCTGCGCAGCCGCCTTGTTCCGCTGGCCGAAGCGATCAATGCCTCGCCGCACAAGCCTGACACGGAATTCCTGAGCCAGATCTTCCCTAAGGAGCAGCAGGAGAAATTCGGCCTCTTCTTACTAGAGCAGATGGGCTATGATTTTGAGGCAGGACGTCTGGATGAGAGTGTGCATCCGTTCGCAACAGGCCTGAATCCAGGCGATGTACGCATCACAACGAACTATCTGCTCGACAATGTGACCAGCTCCATCTTCAGCTCGCTGCATGAGGGCGGACATGCCCTGTACGAGCAGAATTTCGGAGAAGAGCTGATTGGTACACCGCTGGCACAGGGTGCTTCCATGGGAATTCATGAATCCCAGTCCAGGCTGTGGGAGAATATGATCGGCCGCAGCCGGGCTTTCTGGCAGCGTTACTATGGCGATCTGCAGCAGCATTTCCCGGAGCAGCTTGCGGACGTGGAGATGGAAGACTTTTACCGGGCGATCAACAGTGTAGGCAACTCCTTCATTCGGATCGAAGCTGATGAACTGACGTATAACCTGCATATTATTGTGCGCTATGAGATTGAGAAGCTGATTTTCAATGAAGGCCTTGAAGTTAAGGACCTGCCTAAGACCTGGAACGCGAAGTATCAGGAATACTTAGGGATTACACCGCCTACGGATGCGCTTGGTGTGCTGCAGGACGTGCATTGGTCCGGTGGAGATTTCGGCTATTTTGCTTCCTATTCCCTGGGTAACATGTATGCGGCCCAGATGCTGAACACCCTGCGTAAGGAGCTGCCGGAGTTCGAGGAGCTGATTGCCGCCGGTAACCTGCTGCCGATCAAGGAATGGCTGACGGGCAAGGTATACCGCTACGGCCAGAGCCTGACCCCTTCGCAGATTATCGAGCAAGTCACAGGCGAACCGCTGAATCCCGATTATTTGGCAGATTATCTGGAAGCGAAGTATACCGAGCTTTACAAGCTATAAGAATTGAATAAGCCTTGCTGCATCAGCAAATGATGGCTTCTAGGCGGTTGAATGATACAGCAGCAGCCTGCCCTGCGGCATCCGTAAGCTGGAAGGACTTCGGAGAAACGGCTATAATAGAAGGAAACCGCAAACGGAAGGAATCGTGGTATGGCTAATACTCACACTTACAGCCGCAAGGAAGAAGTTGCTAATGCGGTTACTCACGGGATCGGCGCTGTCTTAAGCATTGCTGCATTGGTGCTGCTGGTCGTATATGCTGCTCAGAATGGCACAGCCTGGCATGTAGTCAGTTTCTCCATTTATGGCGCTACTATGCTGCTGCTGTATTTTAATTCAACGATGGTGCATAGTCTCAGGGAGGGGAAAGCGAAGGATTTCTTTGAATTTCTTGACCATTCCTCAATTTATTTATTCATTGCCGGAACGTATACCCCGTTTATGCTGGTGGCGATCCGCGGACCGCTGGGCTGGACTTTATTTGGTATCGCTTGGGGCGTGGCGGTATTCGGTGTTTTCTTCAAGGCCTTTTTCGTCAAAAAATTCCTGTTCATGTCCACCATCTTCTATATTGCGATGGGCTGGATGATCGTAATCGCCTGGAGCCCTCTGTCCCAGGCTGTTGCCAGCGGCGGGATGACACTGCTGGTAGCAGGGGGGCTGATGTACACGCTCGGCACCGTCTTTTATGTATGGCGGGGCTTCCCGTATCATCATGCGATCTGGCATTTATTCGTGCTTGCCGGAACCGTCCTGCACTTCTTCGTTGTATTGTTATATATTCTCCCTATTCATTAAAAGCGGAATATATGAGGCAGGAATGGCGCCGGATTTCAGCGCAGGAATGCCGGTTTTAGACAAAGTGAAAGATGACAAGTAAAAAGACTTGACATCTTTCTTTGTTTTCGGTATCATAAGGGACGTTGTGAAGCTGTAAAGTGTTTTTCCTTGACGAAGGGAGTGCCCTTAATGAGTCAGGAGAATAGGCTCGAGAAAACCAACCGGATCAACCTGTTATTCGCTTTCTATGAACGGCTGCTTACTGACAAGCAACAGACGTTTCTCAAATATTATTTCCATGATGATTTCTCCCTGGGGGAGATCGCAGCGGAATTTGAAATTAGCCGCCAGGCTGTGTATGAGCATATCAAGCGGGCGGAGCAAGTGCTTGAGAATTATGAAGAGAAGCTTGGACTCCTGTCCAAGCATGAAGACCGTAACAAATACTTAGAAGAAATGCGCAGACTGCAGGATACGGCAATGCTGCCTGAGCAATATAAACAGCAGTTCATGGAACTCATGGACCGGCTGCAGAAGTTAGAGTAGGAAGAAGGGAGCGAGCCGCCTATGGCATTTGAAGGATTAACCGGAAGATTGCAGAATGTGTTCAGCAAACTGCGCGGCAAAGGGAAAGTATCCGAAGATGACGTAAACGAAGCGATGCGTGAAGTGCGGCTGGCCCTTCTGGAAGCCGATGTTAACTTCAAGGTCGTCAAGGACTTCGTGTCCAAGGTGAAAGAGAAGTCTGTTGGCACGGAAGTGATGGACAGCTTCACGCCAGGCATGGTCATCATCGATATTGTTAACAAGGAACTGACCGAGCTGATGGGTGGAAGCCAGGCGAAGCTGGCTAAGTCGAACAAGCCGCCGACAGTCATTATGATGACGGGTCTGCAGGGCGCAGGGAAGACGACCACTTCCGGTAAGCTGGCGAAGCTGCTGCAGAAGGGCAATCACCGCCCGCTGCTCGTAGCTGCCGATATCTACCGTCCGGCTGCGATTAAGCAGCTGCAGGTGCTCGGAGAACAGATTAAGGTTCCTGTCTTCTCGCTGGGTGATCAGACCAGTCCGGTAGAGATTGCCAGACAAGGTGTTCAGCATGCGAAGGATAATAACCTGGATTATGTCCTGATCGATACGGCAGGCCGCCTGCATATTGATGAAGAGCTGATGGAAGAGCTGAAGCAGATTCATAACGTTGTAACTCCGGATGAAGTGCTTCTGGTAGTCGATGCTATGACCGGTCAGGATGCTGTGAATGTGGCGGACAGCTTCAACAAGCAGCTGGAGCTTACCGGCGTAGTGCTTACGAAGCTTGACGGCGACACCCGTGGTGGTGCTGCGTTATCCGTCAAGGCGGTCACCGGCTGTCCGATCAAATTCGCCGCTCTGGGCGAGAAGATCGATGCGCTGGAGCCGTTCCATCCGGAGCGGATGGCTTCGCGGATTCTCGGCATGGGCGACATGCTGTCGCTGATTGAGAAGGCTCAGGCCAACATCGATACCGAGAAGGCCAAGGAAATGGAACGTAAGATGCGTAATGCAGAGTTCACGTTCGATGATTTCCTGGAGCAGATGGATCAGGTGAAGAAGCTTGGCCCGATCGATCAGATTCTTGATATGCTGCCTGGCATGAACAAGGCCAAGGGCATGAAGGACCTGAAGGTGGACGATAAGCAGATGGGCCGCGTTGAAGCCATTGTTCATTCCATGACCAAGGCCGAGAAAGCCCAGCCTGAGATTATCAACCATAACCGCCGCAAGCGTATTGCAGCAGGCAGCGGTACCAACGTCGCTGAAGTGAACCGGCTCATCAAGCAATTCGATGAAATGCGCAAGATGATGAAGCAGTTCTCCGGCATGATGGGCGGCGGAGGCGGCAAGGGCGGTAAGAAGAACGCCATGAAGCAGCTCAAGGGCCTTGCCGGCAAAGGCGGCATGAAGTTCCCGTTCCGTTGATCTTCTTTCCCTATATTTCGATATTCTTTTAAGGAGGTGAATTTCGTGGCAGTACGTATTCGTTTGAAAAGAATGGGAGCACATAAAGCGCCTTTCTACCGTGTAGTGGTTTCCGATTCCCGGTCTCCTCGTGACGGCCGTTTTATCGAGGAAATCGGTTATTATAATCCGATCGAAGTACCGGCAGTCGTTAAGATTGATGAAGAGAAGGCTCTTAAATGGCTTCAGACAGGTGCACAAGCATCTGATACCGTCCGCAACCTGCTTTCCAAAGCTGGCGTGATGAAGAAGTTCCATGAGTCAAAGCTTCAGAAATAATGACTGATTGCGAGGGTCCTCTATGGAAGAATTAGTTGGTGTTATTGCTAAGGCTTTAGTGGATCATCCGGAGGATGTGGCCGTACGGACCGTGGAGAAGGATCACTTGATAGTCTATGAGTTATCCGTGCATCCTGATGATGTCGGCAAGGTCATCGGCAAGCAGGGACGGATCGCCAAAGCGCTTCGTACCGTAGTCACATCTGCAGCAGTCAAAAGTGATAAACGCGTTACCGTGGATATTTTATCTTAAGGATGCGCACAAGGAGGGGCTAGGGATAGTATATCCCGGCTCCTTTTTGTTGAAAATATAAGAATTTATAAGCTGAATAATTAAAGTGAAGGAGATGAACATATGACAGAAGAGTTAACCGTAGGCAGACTGGTGAATACGCACGGCATCCGCGGGGAGATCAAAATCCTGTCGCATACCGATTTTCCGGAGGTTCGGTTTGCTCCCGGCAACAAGCTGCTGCTGATTCCCGCAGACGGAAGCCCGAAATTCGAGGTTACGATCGAAGCGGCGAGAGAGCATAAAGGGATGTATATCGCGAGGCTTAAGGGGTATACGAACATTAATGAGATTGAGAAGTATAAAGGCAGTATGCTTAAGGTACCTAGTGATAATCTGGTTGAGCTGCCGGAGAACGAATATTACTTCCACCAGATCGTAGGCTGTGAAGTCTACACAGATGAAGATGCCAGCCAGCCGCTGGGAACGATTACAGAGATTCTGCAGCCCGGGGCCAACGATGTCTGGGTAGTGAAGCCGAAGAAGGGCCAGGATATTCTGATTCCGGTTATTAACGATGTAGTGCTGGACGTCAATATTGCAGCCAAAAAAATTACTGTGCACCTTATGGAAGGGCTGCTCCCATGATCCGCATCGACGTGCTGACGCTGTTCCCGGATATGTGTGAAGGCGTCTTCGGCACCAGCATTCTCGGTAAGGCCCGTGAGAAAGGCATTGCTTCACTGAACACTGTGAACTTCCGCGACTTCTCGGGCAACAAGCATAACAGCGTGGATGATACGCCTTACGGCGGAGGGGGAGGGATGGTATTGAAACCTGACCCTATCTTCGCAGCGGTGGAGCATGTGCTGGCTCAGAGTACCGCCGGAGGGGAGCAAGGTGAGAGCGGGGATACAGAGGCAGTGAAGCCGCGTATTATTCTGATGTGCCCTCAGGGCCGGACCTATAACCAGCAGATCGCCGAAGAGCTGGCACAGGAACAGCACCTGATCTTCATCTGCGGTCATTATGAGGGCTATGACGAGCGAATCCGTGAGCATCTGGTGACGGACGAGCTGTCAATTGGCGACTATGTGCTGACCGGCGGTGAGTTGCCTGCTATGACCGTAATAGATTCGATCGTGCGGCTGCAGCCGGGGGCCCTGGGGAACGAGACCTCTGCCATCTCCGACTCCTTCAGCACCGGGCTGCTGGAGTACCCGCATTATACCCGCCCGGCAGAGTTCCGGGGCTGGAAGGTGCCGGACATGCTGCTCAGCGGGCATCATGCCAATATCGAGGTGTGGCGGCGAGAGCAGGCGCTTCAGCGTACCCTTGAACGCAGACCGGATCTGCTGGAGACGGCTGAGCTGACGGTGAAGGACAAGCAGACGCTGAAGCGGCTGCAGGAGCAGGCAAGCCTCAAAAATAATTAATTGTAAATTTGGGCCTGAATAGAGTCATAGCTGGCGTCTTTTTAACGTATATTACGTTAGGGAGGCGTTTTTTGCTGTGTGCTGGGGATTGTAAGACATGTTTCATGGAGGTGACAGGTAGGCAGGAAGAGTAGATTTTTATTTTGAAAATAGAAGCAGGGGTGTGTCGGTACCCGTGTGCAAGGGTAATAATAAGAGGCGCCGCAAGAGTAGATGCAGCTTAAGACACAGCTAGCTTAACTATCGAAAGGAATGACTGAAGTGACTACGAATACGCATGAACCATTCAAGCCAGCCGTGGACACAGTCCACAACAAAGAGGCGGAGCCGCTCCGCACAGTGAGTGATATTATCGATTTCTATAAGAATCGTAAATCATAACTAAGATATGCAAGGAATGAATTAGACCCTGGTATCAGGTTCCATAGCCTCAGTAATACAGCAGATTACACCAATAACCGCTTGAGCAGAAGGACGTAAGATCCTGATGGCTCAAGCGGTTATTTTTAAGATGATACCACATAAAAAAAGACCGTCCGAAGACGGTCTCTCTACCCGAGGCGCTAGTTTGTAACTTTGATCCGTATCCCGCGCCACCAAGGCTACAACATTCAGCCGTTGGTCCGGGTAAGGGATACGTTCAGCATGTCATGCTTGATGTGAACGCACCTCCTTTCCTTGTGCCAAGAGTATAGCACAGCCTTTACGGAAAATCCATTAAATTTTAATAACATCCGAAAAAATATTGAACTCTATAAAAATACTGAACTCTATTTGAAACGGCTGCGTGAGTAGGGTATATTTATAGTATAAGCAGCAAGTAACCGCTTACTGGCATATTTTACATCGGGTGAACGTATCTTAATCATAGGTACGCGGTAAACGTAAGGCCGCTGTATTGTATTGGATTCTGTTTGAAATGTCGGGGTATAGCGCAGCCTGGTAGCGCGCACCCTTGGGGTGGGTGAGGTCGCAGGTTCAAATCCTGTTACTCCGATTATACTAATGTATCAAGGTTATAGCCACTTTTTAAAGGAAGCTTTATTTTGTTGTTAAAATTTTGTTTGACGCAGAAGAGGATGCTAGTAGTCTCGAATTATAATACAAACTGTAATACAAAGGTGTAATACTTGTATTACAAAGTAAAACAAAACGTGATATACTATAGTCAACAAAAAGAGCCGTGCGGTCAACACGACTCCCCTGCGCAATAGAGCCGCTTTTAAGGGCGGTCAGCTTTAGTGGAATGACGGATACAAATAGACCGATTCCTAACCGGGGCGCGGTCTATTTGCGTTTATGGAATGAATGTATTAGAACAACCAGAGTCGCAAATGAGATCATTAGCGTTAAAGTGTCTTTAACTTCCACAAGGCATCCCTCCCTTCTAGAGAGGTAGCCGACACGCCTCTATAAGCCTATTCTATTGCTTCTGTGATTATATCATATTTTTTAGATGAGTGGCAGATATTTCCACTCTTTTTTGCGTTGTTTTAAAGTCAAAAAAGGTATGAACAGACGTATACCACAAGACAAGTTTTCAGATGTGTTTTTAGCGACAAAAAGAGTTGAGCCGTCCAATTAACATTACAACACAAACAAACACTATTAGTATTGATGAGACGTTACAAATAACTTACATAAAAAACACTTCCGTCAGCGTGTTACGCTCTGTAGGAAGTGTTTTTATTTTGAGGATAAGACCCAGGTGCGGTTAAGTTAATACCTGCCCCTGTCTCCATCCCGGCGGGTAAGCATGATGACTCCCGTGACCAGTGAATACAAGGCAACAACCATAAGCAATACAATGGCCCAAGTATAATTGCGCACCGTGTAGGTGAGCGAAGCGAAGATGATAAACCAGGCGATCCGCAGTACTCCTTCATTAATAAAACGTCTGCCTGCTGTACTCATGATTCCTGCCTCCTTATGGATTGTAGAAGATTGTTCACAACCGTAAGCGGTTAATTGTTTTTGTTACTTTAATATTACCCCTTTTTCCACAAAATTGATACACAATGTTCACAAGTTCTTCATTTCACAGCTATTTTACTTATAGACAGCTGCTGCGTGACGATAGCCGTTACCGGCTTATCCCTCCCCTCATAAGATACAGAACCACGATTAAGGAGGAAACAGCAGATGGAAGCTTATTATAATTGTCTCCATTGCAAAGATAAGCGTGTACGTATTATGACTTCTGACGGCAAACGCCATGAAGGAATTATTGTGGATGTGGACCGGAACAATGTGTATCTTAAAACAAAGGGCAATGGCAGAATGCAAACCTCGGCCTTTTACCCGGGCGGTGCGGGAAACTACTATGGCGGCTACTATGGCTACGGCAGTCAGATCCTTACCTTGAGCCTGTTCACGCTTTTGGCAATTGCACTAATCTGACGATAGGCTGAACAAGACAAAAGTGGGCTCCTGGAAGTCAGGAAGGCCCACTTTTGGCGTAATGACAGGTTGATTTAGTTAACGGATATGGCTCCGATCTGCGTGGTTAACGATACCAGCGGACCGCCGCCGTTATAATCCTTTGATGTACCGTTGTCGGTGCCGGAGATATGGCCGAGTTCGCTGCGGGCTTTGACCGTACATGCGGTTGATGCTGACAGATCGGCGGAGATTCTTCCGATATCGCTCTTAGCCTTGAGGCTGCTGCCCTTTGTCATGCTGGATACTCCAAGCTCAATACTTCCCGTATTTGACTCTACACTGGACTTGCCTGTGAACACGGTGTCTTGCAGGATGATGCTGCCCACATTGCTGTTAATCTCAAAAGTCCCCTCTAGCCCGCGGAGCTGAACAGTGCCTACATTATTATCAATCTCAAACCGGTCAACGGTCTCTGGAATCCCGATTACATAATTAATGCTGAAGTTGGAATCACCGTACTCATGCTGCGCCCATTCCCAGAGGTCCTTCTTCGCATTGCCTTCACCATGAGCAGAGACGATTAGGGCGTCTCCTTTGTGTTCGATAGAAACTTCCGTATGATCCAGCACGCCGGATACCAGCTTGTGGCCTGTCTGCTCATGCACGATGACGGTGGCCTGGACAGTTATCTCATCACCTGAAGCTGGCACTACTTCCACTTCACCCACTGCATTGTCCAGCTTAAGCACGGAAGCCGAAGCAATAGGCAGGGAGGTGGAGAATTCCCGGCTAATTCCGCTAGTGTTCATTTGATCTTCAATCATGCCTGTTATGTTCTGGGTCGCGTCACCTACAGCAGCACTGGCATCGCTGAGACTCTGCTTCACGGCTTCGGCTGCCTCTTGTGTGAAGCTGCCGGAGATCGTCTGCTCCAATTGATTATCCGCCGCTTCCTTGCCGGGAAGCTCCCGGCAGCCGGTAAGTGCAATAGAAAATACGGCCATGGCTGCAATAATTGCTGTACTGTGATGTTTCTTCATTTTATATAGGCCCTCCTAAAGGCATGATTATTTGCTTATGTATACTCAATATTATATATTATGGGAAAACACTGGATAACAGCCTGGCGGCGGGTTGTTCTACTAGACTATAGTCCAGTAAGCGTTCGGCTACATTTCAATCCTGCATTATGGTACACTTGCGTTAGATGAAGGACCGGAAGAATGAAATGTGACAGCTGGAGGGCCGGTACGGAAGCAGACCCGGGAGACGGTCTGTTTACTATTTTGACTGAATAAGTCAGAGGGGCGGATGAGCCAAATGCAGTATGCAGCATTCCTGATCGTTGTGTTGGTGGGCGCAGTTGTCTATACCGTGTACCGCAGCCGGATGAGCCAAGAACAGTCTGAAGCGCCGAAGCAGGGGAAGGCGAGTAACGTAATTTCTATGGAAGGGCACCGTAAGGCCAAGCAGAATGCTGCGGATCAGCAGTGCTCCTCCTGCAAGAAGAAGAACGGCAAGCTGATCTTTTATGCCCAGGATGACGGAAGTGTGGTCGGACTCTGCAAGGATTGTAAGGTGAAGGCGAAGAAACGGGATATGCTGCCGCTTTAATTCTATAAACTAAAAATAACTATTGCAGACGCCTTTTGTTTGTGATAAAATTACTTCTGTTGTGTGGAATACGGTGGTCCTCTGCGGATAATGAGGGAGAGCAATGGCTCTCCGGAAGAGGCAAGAACACCTGTACGGAAGGAGGAAGTCCTTAATGAATATCCTACAAGCAATTACACAAGAGCAACTTCGTAAAGATATCCCGAGTTTTCGCCCGGGTGACACTTTGAAGGTGCATGTAAAAGTTATCGAAGGAACTCGTGAGCGTATCCAGTTGTTCGAAGGCGTTGTAATCAAACGTCGCGGCGGCGGTATCGGTGAGACTTTTACGGTTCGTAAAATCTCTTATGGTGTTGGTGTGGAAAGAACATTCCCAGTCAACTCCCCTAAACTCGAGAAAATCGAAGTGGCTCGCCGCGGTAAAGTTCGTCGTGCGAAGCTGTACTATCTTCGTGACCTGCGCGGTAAAGCTGCAAGAATTAAAGAAATTCGTCGCTAGAATAGTGACAAAGGAAAGGGGCTTGAATTCAAGCCCCTTTCGTTTATTTCTTGTAATTAAAGAATCGGGTTTTCAGACATATGTGCCTTAGGAACAGCTTCTCCGAAAAGGCCTCCTGAAGGAGTAATCGCGGGGGAGTTTTTGGCAGGAGCTTTTTTGTATTGTATAGTGGAGATAACAATTATTGGAGAGGACGGTGAACTATGCAGCAGGATTTGCAGCAAGGGCAAGGCGAAGTGATTGATTCTAACGGCCAGAGCCCCCGGAAGCCAAAGAATGAAGTCCTGGAATGGATTAAAGCGATAGCGATTGCATTGGTTCTGGTTATTCTAATACGCTGGCTTTTGTTCAAACCGTTTATCGTAGACGGCCCTTCCATGAAGCCTAACTTCCATACCGGCGAACGAGTGATTGTTAACGAAATTCTCTACGATATCCGCAAGCCGGAGCGCGGGGAAGTCATTGTGTTCCATGTGCCCTCAGAGGGCCGGGATTTCATTAAGCGTGTCATTGGTGTGGCGGGCGATACAGTCACGGTTGAAGGGGATGTCGTTACAGTGAACGGAGAGCCTGTGAACGAAACGTATATCCAGGGCGCGATTGATGATGCGCATAATAACAACATTTTGTACAACGATAAGAACTTCCCGAATGAGCAGTTTACGGACAATAAGGTGCCGGAAGGCCATGTATTCGTAATGGGGGATAACCGCTCTGACAGTACGGACAGCCGGATGATCGGTTATGTGCCGCTGGGGGATATTGTCGGCCGTGCAGACCTTATTTTCTGGCCGGTGAAGAATATCTCATTAATAAATCATTAATTCATTTATGAAGCTGACAGAAGTCAAAGGAGGTGACGGCATTGGCCATTCAATGGTTTCCTGGTCATATGACGAGGGCTAGACGGCAAATCGAGGATAAGCTGAAGCTGATTGATGTTGCGATAGAACTGCTTGATTCCCGTCTGCCGATTTCGAGCCGCAATCCGATGATTGACGATATTTTGCGGGACAAGCCAAGACTGATTATTCTAAATAAAGCAGATCTGGCCGATCCGGAAGTTACGCGCAAGTGGCTGGCTTATTTCAAGGAGCAGGGGCATGTTGCCTATCCGGTAGATGCTTCTACTGGCACTGGGATTAAAGAGATTCCGGAGCAGGTGAAGCTGCTGCTGAAGGACAAGATCGACCGGCAAATTGCCAAGGGCATGAATCCGCGTGCGATGCGGGCACTGATTGTGGGCATTCCCAACGTAGGCAAATCGACTCTCATTAACCGGATGGCTGGAAAAAGTATTGCGATTACCGGTGACCGTCCGGGGGTTACCAAGGGCCAGCAGTGGATAAAGACCGGCGGCAGTCTGGAGCTATTGGATACACCGGGGATTCTCTGGCCGAAGTTCGAGGACCAGACGGTAGGCTATAAGCTGGCAGTAACCGGGGCCATTAAGGAAGAAATCCTGAATATCGAGGATATCGCTTATTATGCGGTGAAATATTTGGTGAAGGATTACGGAAGCCGGTTCCAGGAGCGCTTTGATATCAGTAAGCTGCCGGAGGACTTAGAGAACCCGGACGAAATTGTGGCCGTTATGGAAGCGGTCGGACGTAAGCGCGGTTGTCTGATGAGCGGCGGCCGTGTAGACCTGGAGAAGGCTTCACGCGCGCTGCTGCATGAGCTTCGTGCCGGAAAGCTTGGACGCTTTACACTGGAGACACCTGAATAGTAGACTGTAGTATGGAATGGAAGAGCCATCCGTGAATGTGGGGTGGTTCTTTTTTTGCGTGTAGAGGGTTGAGGAAGATAGATCTAGAAGGCGTTAGTGCTGGGTGGTGTGAGAAGGAGCAAACAGATATTGTGAAAGTTGCTGAGAATGGGGGGATGAGAGGGTGCGCGAAGTAATCTTGTAAGAATTACAACTCTTCTCTATTGATATTGAACGGAGTACCAGAAGTGTTGTATGAAATGCAGGAATGCCCTCGTTTTGGCGGCTTGGGGGAGTAGAAATGCTGTTTTTCATACAACTTTTTTGAATTTTCGCAGTATTAATGAAGGGATTGTTGTCTTTAGTGCAGAATTTTAAGAATCGGAGACTGGGAATGGATGGAAGTAAGTGCGAGTTTGAAGCTTTTTTAGAATTCGCATTATGTCATATATTCGTAAGAAGATCATAGATGTAGCTTATTTTATTTTTAGTGGGCAGGTGGAGAGACGATGAGTGAGACAGATATGCTTGGGTATGAAAAAGAAGGCTGGGGACAATCCTTCCGTCACATCGCGGGTGTGGATGAAGTAGGCCGTGGCTGTTTGTTCGGAGATGTAGTGGCTGCAGCTGTAATTTTGCCAATGGGACTGATTATTGAGGGTGTGGATGATTCTAAAAAGCTGACGGCCAAAAAGCGTGAGGCTCTGTATGAGACCATTATGGAGCAGGCGCTGGCAGTAAGCTTAGGGCATGTAGAGGCGGCTATAATCGATGAAATTAATATTAAACAGGCTTCGCGTTTGGCGATGCGCCTGGCGGTTGAAGGATTAAGCCAGCAGCCGGACTATATGCTGATTGATGCGGAAAAGGTGGACCTGCCCTTGCCGCAGCGCGCCATCATCAAAGGTGATGCCAACAGCCAGTCGATTGCTGCCGCCTCCATTGTAGCCAAGGTGACCCGTGACCGGCTTTGTGAGGGCTTGTGGGAGGAATTATACCCGGATTACGGGATCAAAGTACATAAAGGATATGCTACCAAGCTGCATCGTGAGCAGATCAAGCTACTTGGTGTAACCCCGATGCACCGGCGCAGTTTTATCGGCAATATTCTGGCGGAGCAGGAACAGCTGTCTTTATTCTAAAAAAGGATGGCATAGCAGTTTCCAATTGGCGTGTAATCTGGATAATCACAATTGTAGGTGAAATACCGATATAAATAAAAAGAAGGGAGGCGGACAACATGAACATCGGGTCACTGGTTCGCGGTTTGCTTGGCGACAGCAAGGCGGGAGAGGCCAAATCTGTAGAGCTTAAGGAAGGTCAGGTTGTTCGCGGCGTTGTGCTAAGCGTATCCGATTCCGGAAAAGAAGCGGTGGTGCAGATTCAGGGGACGCCGGTACGGGCTGAACTGGAAACACCGCTGGCAGCCGGTCAGACGCTTAACCTGCAGGTGGGGGCACCAGGAGAAGGCGGCTTGCCGGTGCTTAAGCCGGTCTCTCTGGGGGAAGCGGCTATGGTCTCACCGCAGAGTATGGGCGAGGCGCTGGAGTCACTTGGACTTGCCAATTCCAAGGCGGGACGGGAGATTGTTCAAGCGATGCAAGCCGGAGGACTCGCCTTCACTAAGGAGACTGCGGCGAAGCTGGATGCTGTAATGAATGCCAAACCTCCCGGTGTCCCTGCCTCAGAATGGCTGGAAGCGGCTGTAATCTCAGTGAAGCGCGGCTTGCCTGTAACGGCGGAGACGGTGAAGGGGCTGCAGCAGGCTGTATTCGGGCCGAAGCTGCATGATTTGCTGGCAAAGCTGGAGACTGCGGTGAACGTCTGGCTGCAGCAAGGTGTGGACGGCGACGGATCAGGTCAAGCTGCGGGGAATAGCAGACTTATGGCAGGGCTGCTGACAGGCGGAGCAAATGCCGGGCTGGCTGGCAATGGAGGGACTGCCGGGGCGAATGCTCAGGCGGGACAGACTGGTAATGCTGGCATCTCTCAGGCATTGGGTGCAAATGGACAAGCTGTATTAGTGCCAGCGCGAGACGCAGAACCGGCAGGAAGCGGGAATGCTGCGGGTGCGCGTGAAGGTGCAGGGAGCGTGGCTGGAATACGTGGCGAAGGCACGGGGAATGTAGCAGGAGCGCGTGGTGAAGGAGCGGGGAATGTAGCAGGAGCGCGTGGTGAAGGAGCGGGGAATGAAGCAGGAACGCGTGGCGAAGGTGCGGGGACTGTGGCTGGAGCGCGCGAAGGTGCGGCGAATGTAGCAGGAGCGCGTGGTGAAGGAGCGGGAGCTGCGGCTGGAGCGCGTGAAGGTGCGGGGAATGTAGCAGGAGCGCGTGGTGAAGGAGCGGGAAGCGTGGCTGGAGCGCGTGAAGGCGCGGGAAATGTAGCAGGAGCGCGTGGTGAAGGAGCGGGAGCTGTTGTTGGAGCGCGCGAAGGTGCGGGGAATGTAGCAGGAGCGCGTGGCGAAGGTGCGGGGAACGCAGCTGGAGTGCGTGAGGGCGCGGGCGTTGCCGCGCAGGCGCAGAGCGCTGCGGGGCCTGCCCTGCTCGCGAAGCTGCAGGGCGTGCTCTCCGAGCTGCGCGGCGCTCTGCCGCAGCTCGCCGAAGCGCCGCCCGCCTCCGGCGCGGCGGGCGGCAGTGCAGCCCCTGCGGCGGCGCAGCCGCAGGGGGAATCCGCCGCCACCCAGGGGATTGACCCCTGGGTGGGGCGGA
Source organism: Paenibacillus sp. FSL R7-0179 (assembly GCF_038002265.1). Taxonomy (NCBI): domain Bacteria; kingdom Bacillati; phylum Bacillota; class Bacilli; order Caryophanales; family Paenibacillaceae; genus Paenibacillus; species Paenibacillus sp. FSL R7-0179. The sequence continues at coordinate 3,423,339 of NZ_JBBOCC010000002.1, read as the reverse complement.
TCTTGAAGCTGCTCGGTGCGGAGCACGAGCAGCAGCTCCTGCGCAGCGGCGGGGCGCATACCGCCGCTGCGCAGGCAGCGTCCGGCGGCGCGGAAGATGCCGCCGGTACGCTCAAGGGCGTGCTGCTGCAGGTACTGGGCAGCAGCGAGGCCCCGCCCGCGGTCAAGGAAGCCGCGGGCCAGCTGGTGCAGCAGCTGACGGGCCAGCAGCTGCTGCTGAATACAGACCGCACCGCGCCGTTCGCGCAGGTGACGATGTTCCTGCCGCTGCACGGACCGGATGGCCGGGAGACGGCCTCCGTCCAGATCCAGTCGCGGCGCGGCAGCAAAGGAGAGCTCGACGCGGCGAATTGCCGCTTGTGGTTCGATCTGGACATGAAGCAGCTCGGCCAGACGATGATCGATGTGCAGGTGGTGGACCGCATCGTCAGCCTGAAGCTGCATAACGATGAACCTTGGGTACTGGAGCTGCTGGAGGGCCGCCGCGAAGAGATGAAGGCGGCGGTCGAAGGGATAGGCTATCAGCTGTCCAGCCTGCGCACGGAGGCATTGCCGGAGCGGAGCGTGGCCGCTGCTGCGGTGAAGCCGTCCGATTATGCTCCGCAGGAGTACAAAGGAGTAGATTACCGCATATGAGTGAGTCTGAACAGAAGGTTCCTCAGAATCTCAAGAAGGCAGTGGCGCTCAAATATATTCCGGGCCAGAGCGAAGCGCCGGTGGTTGTTGCTAAGGGGCAAGGCTCGGTTGCGGACATCATCCTGCAAAAGGCAAAGGAAAACGGAGTAGCGGTCCAGGAGGATGCTGCGCTGGTAGAGGTGCTGTCGAAGCTCGATCTCGACCAGCAGATTCCGCCTCAGCTCTACCAACTGGTGGCTGAGATTCTCAGCTATGTATACCAGAGTGACCGGACTGCCGGGGAACGGAGACAGAAGTGAGCCTTAACGGGGACGGCAGAATTTACACCCGCCAGGAGAAAGGCGCTGCTGCCGAGCAGGCGGCCCGAATGTATCTGACTTCGCGGGGCTACCTCATCCGGGATTCTAACTGGCGCTGCCGCAGCGGAGAGCTGGATATTATCGCGGAATATGACGGCACGCTGGTCTTCATTGAGGTGCGCAGCCGGAGCGGATCAGCCCTTCAGGGCACGGCGGAGGAGTCGGTCGATGCGCGCAAAATCCGTCAGGTGAGAGAGACGGCCCGGGTCTACCTGCACATGCAGGGACTCCAGCCGGCTGCAATTGCATTCGATGTGATTACTGTACAGCTTCAGCCGGATTTAAGCATCGCCTCTCTGCGGCATCTCCGGGAAGCCTTTTAGCTGTCTCTGATTGCAAGAATCGGGTAAAAATTAACAATTATCCTTGACAGATGCCGGACTTCATGGGTCATTTCTCAAAAGAAGTGGGTAAACATTAGTGTAACTTTTAATGCCACCATGAGGAGGGCTGCCGGAATGAGGAATCAACCAATGAATATACAAGTAAGCTTTACTTGCCAAAATTGTGAGCATAATATAGTAGCGGAACTTGGCGCAGAGCCCTTATCCGTTGTATGCTGCAGTAATTGTAATAAGACATTTACCGTTATGCGGCCTGCAATAGCGGAAGAGATATTGATTGACTGGGAGAATGAAGCGTTATTCCACAAGATGCGTGCTGAGAAAACCCAAGACAGCAACAGCAGTCTCTTGTCACTGGTCATCAATGTGATCGAGCTGTTGACCTGGCGCGACAAGGGCAACGGACAAGTGGAGGCCATTAAGGAAATGCGCAAATGGCTGATCGAGCATGAGGAAGCGCCGCCGGTGGCGGAATTAATACAAATGGATGTGAACCGGCGAGGAGCCAAGCGGAAGTGGAATGATTAAGGAATAAAGCACTTAGCGAAAGCGGGGAACGGTCTTGTCCAAAGTATTTTTCACCTCAGATCATCATTTTGGCCACAAGCTGATCATTGATTTTGAATCGCGGCCTTTTAGCAGTGCGGAAGAGATGGACAAGGTGATGATTGCGAACTGGAATGCTGTGGTAGGCAAGGAGGATACGGTTTTTCATCTTGGAGACTTTTCCTTCAGGAATCAAGAGGATACCTTGAGCATTGTGGCTGCCCTGAACGGGTACAAAATTCTGATACTTGGCAATCATGACCGTGGACGCGGACGGGGCTGGTGGCTGGAAGCCGGGTTTGATGAGGTCAGTGAGTATCCGCTGATATACAAGGAGTTTTTTCTGCTCTCGCATGAGCCAATGTATATGAACAAGCATATGCCTTACGTGAATGTGCACGGACATATTCATGGACAGAAATATGAAGGCAATCATCATTTTAATATTTGTGTGGAGCATTGGAATTACACTCCGTTGTCCTTTGAACAGATCAGGGATTCAGTGGTAGCCAGTGAAGAAGGCTAAAAAATGATTCTTTGGTCATGGTTGCATGATTATGCAAGATGATTGAATTCTGAATTTTGTGCAGCATTTTATGCGCAATAACCTTGCATGTTGTGTAGGGTTGTGGGTATACTGAGTGTAATTGAGCTTACGGAAAAAGAGGAAGCACCTTTTTTCCTGGAAATGAACACCCGCTGCGGGTGTATTTCTGGAGAAGAGGTGCTTATTTGTGTATGGAAAAATGCATAGCGCATGCCTGTATGGCATTGAAGGTGTAATGATTGGAGTGGAGGTGGATCTGGCTAACGGCTTGCCGCAGACCCATATTATCGGTCTGCCAGATTCGGCAGTCAGGGAAGCGGTAGAACGGGTACGGGCCGCCGTTAAAAATTGCGGGTACAGCTATCCCCAGCAGCGGGTGACGATTAATCTGGCCCCGGCCGATCTGCGCAAGGAGGGCTCTGCGTTTGATCTGGCGATTGCCCTCGGGATACTGACGACAAGCGGCCAACTTGTCATGCCGGAAGCCGGGCAGATGCTGCTGATTGGTGAGCTTGCGCTCGACGGAAGTCTGCGGCCGGTAAATGGGGTATTATCCATGGCCCAGGCTGCGCGGCAGGCCGGAATTCATGCTGTTCTGGTGCCGCCCGGCAATGCGGCTGAAGCTGCGTTAATCGCGGGAATGAAGGTATACACTGCCGGACATTTGCGGGAGCTGCCTCAGCCGGGGCAGCTTCCTCCGCCGACTCCGGTTGAATGGTCTGAAGCAGCCGGATCAGACTTGCCCTTGCCGCAGGCTGATTTGCCGTTTCCGGTATCTGTATCTGTGAGTACTGAAGCGTCCTCCAGGAAGCGTCCGCCTGTTCTGGCGTTGTCCCTGGAGCATTTGAGATATGATACTGAGCCAGTGCAGAATATTCCCTCCCCGCTTGGAGGGAAGCAGTTCTTCAACGAAGATTACAGCGATGTTATCGGGCAAAATCATGTGAAGCGGGCGCTTACGATTGCGGCTGCGGGGATGCACAATATTATTCTGATTGGCCCTCCAGGCACCGGGAAGAGCATGCTGATTAAGCGGTTACCCGGAATTCTTCCCGAGCTTAGTGATCAAGAATCACTTGAGGTGATGAAGATATTCAGTGCTGCCGGGAAGCTTAGGGACGGCGGAGGCGGCTTGCTGCGCGAGCGCCCGTTTCGTTCCCCGCATCATACGATCTCGGCGGCCGGATTGATCGGCGGGGGCGGAATTCCGAAGCCTGGGGAAGTTAGCCTTGCACACCGCGGCATTCTCTTCCTGGACGAGCTGCCCGAGTTCTCCCGGACCGTGCTTGAAGTGCTCCGCCAGCCGCTGGAGGACGGGATTGTCACCATCAGCCGGGCACGGGCATCCTTCACCTTCCCTGCCCAGTTCCTGCTTGCCTGCTCCATGAATCCGTGCATGTGCGGATTTCTCGGCAGTGGCAGTGCAGAGCAGCGGTGCAGCTGCAGTCCGGCCAAAATCGCCCAGTACCGGGGCAAAATCTCGGGCCCGCTGCTGGACCGGATGGATATGCAGGTCGATGTGCCGCGCCCAAGGGAAGGAGACAGGAATATACCTCCGGTCACGACGGCACAGATGCGTTCTGAGGTTCTGCGGGCTCAGGCGATTCAGGAGGAGCGGTATAGCGCACTGCCTATTTCCTGGAACAGTGAGCTATCCGGGGCGGCGCTTCGCCGTTATGCTGCGCTGCGGCCGGAAGAGGAGCTGCTGCTCAGCAGTATCCTGGAGAGTCTTGGGCTCAGTATGCGGGCGCATGACCGGATTATTAAGCTGGCCCGCACGATTGCCGATCTGGAAGGAACGGAGGAGATTGGCGCTGCCCATCTGGCCGAAGCGGTCCAGTACCGCAATCTGGACAGGCAGGTCATGGTGGAGGAGGAAGCCTGACACGCCAAAACCCCCGTCCGGGGCCGCCGGACAGGGGGATGCTGAAACGGTATCGGCATGTGTTAGGGGTGATAGAACCGTTTTAACATATTGAAGTTATACTTACAGCACGTTCAGTTCAACTTCGATATTGCCGCGGGTCGCGCGGGAGTAAGGACATGCGCCATGAGCCGCTTCTACCAGCTGTTTGGCGGTTTCACGGTCAACACCCTTGACCAGAACATCCATCTTCACAGCAATGCCGAAGCCGCCGTCTTCCACTTTACCGAAGCTGACAGTAGCGGTTACTTCAGAGCCTTCGATCTTTACCTTGCCCATACGTGCCACCATGTTCAGCGCGCTGTCGAAGCAAGCGGAATATCCGGCTGCGAACAGCTGCTCAGGATTCGTGCCTTCACCGCCGGCGCCGCCCATTTCTCGTGGTGTGCTGATCGTAAGGTTCAGCTTAGGGCTGTCGGATTCGATAGAACCCTGTCTGCCGCCTACGGCTTTTACTGTTGTTTCGTACATTTTCTGTTGGATGGTCATCATATATATCGCTCCCGTTCGTTTTCATAATGTATTGTACACAACATAATTTAACACAATTAAAATAAAAGTCAATCTATTTTCCGCTATTAACATGATATTATGTATGAATTGTGATAAACTAATGTCACAAAGGCAGGTGAAGAAGAAATGCAAAAAGAACCCACTACAACCCCTGAGCTTATGCTGGAGAACCAGCTCTGCTTTACGATTTATGCCTGTTCGCGTGAATTTACTAAGCTATACCAGCCTCATCTGGATAAGATCGGATTAACGTATTCGCAGTATCTGGTTATGCTGGTCCTGTGGGAGAGACAGCAATGTACAGTCAAGGAGCTGGGTGAAGCTCTGTTCCTCGATTCAGGCACGCTGACTCCGCTGCTCAAGCGTCTGCAGGCTGCAGGACTAATTTTGCGTGAACGTTCTTTGCAGGATGAGCGGAAGGTGCTTATTTCATTAACGCCCCAAGGCTTGGCGCTGCAGCAGGATGCAATGGGCATTCCCGGCAAAATGGTAGAAGGCACGATGCTCTCCCCGGTAGAGTTCATAGATTTGCTGGGACAGTTCAAAAATCTCCTGAACCGGGTGCATGAAGCAAATATTAGCAATTCGAAATCGTAGTCTCGCTCCCATATAAGAAATATAGGTTTCGCCGTCCTGAATAAGGGCGGTTAAGCCGTTTAAGCATGGATGTCAATGCAATCGTTCGCATTCCGGCATGAAACCAAGCGAAAATGTATGTATAAATAGTGAAAGTTTTTAAGGAAAGCGTTTTTAAAACATGTTACAATATTCTGGGTTTCACATTCTGGCATATAGGTAATTATAGATATCACCTTGTGATAGGAACTATATGCTACTGGCAGAGAACTGTACCTTTTGCAGCATATGCTTCTGGTGCCAGCGCTCTGCTTGTACCGGGATATTGCCGGTTAACAACCGGTCTGGCCCGGCTTTGGACAATCAAAACGGAATGCGGAATGACCGCAGGCTGCCTGCTACACGGTCACCGCAACACTTTAGGAGGCTTCCGGAATGAATATCCACGAGTATCAGGGAAAAGAAGTACTTAAGAAGTATGGCGTAGCCGTACCGAACGGAAAAGTTGCTTATACAGTGGACGAAGCAGTGGAAGCTGCCGCAGCGCTGGGTACACCTGTGGTTGTAGTCAAAGCGCAGATTCATGCTGGCGGACGCGGTAAAGCCGGCGGCGTCAAGGTGGCGAAGAACAGTGATGAGGTACGCGCGTATGCGTCCGAGATCCTCGGCAAGACACTGGTGACCCATCAGACGGGACCCGAAGGCAAGGTAGTGAAGCGGCTGCTGATTGAAGAGGGCTGTCAGATTGTCAAAGAATATTATATCGGTCTGGTTGTGGACCGTGCTTCCGGACGTGTCGTTATGATGGCATCCGAAGAGGGCGGTACGGAGATTGAAGAGGTGGCGGCGACACATCCCGAGAAGATTTTCAAGGAAATCGTTGATCCGGCGGTGGGGCTTCAGACCTTCCAGGCGCGTAAGCTGGCTTACAGTATCGCTATTCCTCCCGAATTGGTGAACAAAGCGGTCAAGTTTATGCAAGCGCTATATCTGGCTTTTGTGGATAAAGATTGCTCGATTGCGGAGATCAACCCGCTGGTCGTTACTGCTGACGGTAATGTCATGGCGCTTGATGCCAAGCTTAACTTCGATTCCAACAGTCTGTTCCGCCACAAGGATATCCTGGAGCTGCGTGATCTGGACGAAGAGGATGCCAAAGAAATCGAAGCGTCCAAATTCGACCTCAGCTACATCGCACTGGACGGCAACATCGGCTGTATGGTGAACGGTGCGGGCCTGGCGATGGCAACTATGGATATCATTAAATATTATGGCGGCGAACCGGCCAACTTCCTCGATGTAGGGGGCGGTGCGACGACTGAGAAGGTAACAGAAGCCTTCAAAATCATCCTGTCCGATGACAAGGTGAACGGTATCTTTGTTAATATTTTTGGCGGCATTATGCGTTGTGATGTCATCGCCACCGGTGTAGTCGAAGCGGCAAGACAGCTTGGCTTAACCAAGCCGCTGGTCGTACGTCTTGAGGGCACGAATGTGGCACTGGGTAAGGAGATTCTCGCCGGCTCCGGACTGAATATCGTCGCTGCAGATTCCATGGCGGACGGTGCCCGCAAAATCGTTGCTCTTGTGTAATCATAGCTGCCTTTGTGGGGAGCCAGTCTCGTATTCGACAATATAAGTGAGGATGTGACCTATCGCATGAGCATTCTTGTAGATAAAAATACGAAAGTCATCACCCAGGGAATTACCGGCGCTACAGGTTTATTTCATACAAAAGGCGCGCTGGACTACGGTACTCAGATGGTTGGGGGTGTAACGCCGGGCAAGGGGGGCACTACGGTTCAGATTACCCTGGAGAACGGCACGGAAAAGAGTCTGCCTGTCTTTGATACGGTTGTTGCCGCCAAAGCAGCCACTGGTGCAACTGCAAGTGTCATTTACGTACCGCCAGCTTTTGCCGCAGATTCGATTATGGAAGCGGTGGACGCGGAGATGGACCTGGTCATTTGTATCACAGAAGGCATTCCGGTGCTTGATATGGTCAAAGTGTCCAGATACATGGAGGGCCGCTCCACGGTGCTGATCGGTCCCAACTGTCCGGGTGTCATCACGCCTGGAGAATGCAAAATCGGCATTATGCCGGGTTATATTCATAAGCCGGGGTATGTCGGTGTAGTCTCCCGAAGCGGAACCTTGACCTATGAGGCTGTACATCAGCTGACGGAGCGCGGAATCGGCCAATCCTCAGCGGTGGGCATCGGAGGCGACCCGGTGAAGGGCTCGGAGTTCATCGACATCCTGAAGCTGTTCAATGAAGATCCGGGCACCAAGGCTGTCATTATGATCGGTGAGATCGGCGGGACGGCAGAGGAAGAAGCTGCGCTGTGGATCAAAGAGAACATGACCAAGCCTGTGGTGGGCTTCATCGGCGGGGTTACGGCACCTCCGGGCAAACGGATGGGCCATGCCGGGGCAATCATTTCAGGCGGTAAAGGGACGGCGAGCGAGAAGATCGCTGTGCTGGAGTCCTGCGGGATTAAGGTAGCCCCAACGCCTGCTGAAATGGGCTCTACCCTTGTCAGTGTGCTTGAGGAACGCGGCATCCTGAATGCCTTCACCACACACTAGAGCGTTTCTGCGCTAGTTGTAATTCGAAATGTTGTGGGGTTATTTTGTCACAGCTTTTCCTGCTGAAGCAGGTATAATAAATATTGAAGGTAAGCAACCTTTTGTCCCGGATGACGCGGATGAAAGGTTGCTTTTTTTGGTTTAAGCCAGGTTTGGTTTAAGACAATAAGGAAGGCTGGCCCTTCCGCACGGGGAGAGAATACATATGGAAATTCGCGAGCTGTTGTTCGGTCTGCATGAGATGGAGGGGATTGGATGGAAAAGTATCGACAAGATCCGCCGGGCGGGTCTTTTGACGAATGCTGTCTTCTCCTGTTCTGCTGAGGAATGGGAGCGGGCTGGAATCAGCAGTGTGATAGCCGCCCGGCTGGCAGCAGACTTTAATGAAGCATGGGTGCTGAAGCGCTGCTCTTTAATGAAAGAAAGCGGTGTAGCGATGGTCACCTTGCTGGACGAACACTATCCTGCACAGCTGCGGGAGACCCCTCAGCCGCCCTGGGTATTGTACTATCGTGGCCGTCTGGAGCTTGCTTCCCGTCCCTCTGTTGCTATGGTTGGGACACGGGTGCCTACCGCTTATGGGCGCAAGGTGGGGGAGATGCTGGCGGGACAGCTAAGTGCAGCCGGTCTTACGGTAGTAAGCGGCTTGGCGAGGGGGATAGACAGTGTCTGTCATGAAGCAGCGCTAGGCGGAGCAGGAGGGACCATCGCTGTGGTGGCAACCGGCCTAAATAAGGTCTATCCTCCAGAGAACCGTGAGCTGGAGCGGCAGATTTCGCGCGAAGGACTGGTTCTTAGCGAATATCCTATCGGAACTCCGAGCCATCCCGGATTATTCCCGCAGCGCAACCGGATTATCGCCGGCCTGTCACTGGGAACACTGGTGGTAGAAGCAGACAGCCGCAGCGGGTCCCTGATCACCGCCGATGCTGCACTTGAAGCAAGCCGGGATGTGTTTGCCGTGCCAGGGCCGCTGACCTCTCCCAAGAGCAGAGGGGCACTCGAGCTGATTAAGCAAGGTGCGAAGCTGGTAACCTGCGCCTCAGATATTGTGGAAGAATACGTATCCTACCTGCCTTCTAAGGGGACTGGAATAGCCTCAGCAGGAGCATTAGAGCAGGAGAGTCCGGCCGATCTGATGGAAAAGAAATTGACAAGTGAGGAGCTGCACCTTTACCATATACTGCATCAAGGGCCGTTTACACTCGATGAGCTGCTGGCGTCAACGAGGTGGGATTTTGGACATTTGCATTCAGTTCTGTTATCTTTAATCATAAAAAAAGCGGTAACACAATTACCGGGTGCAATTTATAAGGTAATTTAATATAGAAGTAACTGTGGTAAGCATGCACTTCCTGGTCGGGCCGGTCCGAGGACGGGTTCAGGAGGTAGCCTGCTTACGAACTTTTGGGAGGAAAACCTATGGCAGATGCGTTGGTTATTGTAGAGTCACCATCAAAAGCGAAAACGATTGGTAAATATCTGGGCAGCAAATATATTGTTAAGGCATCCATGGGGCATATCATAGATTTGCCAAAAAGCCAGATCGGTGTGGATGTGGAGAATCAGTTCAATCCCAAATATATAACGATCCGTGGCAAGGGTTCTATCTTGAAGGAACTTAAGGATGCCAGCAAAAAAGTCAAGAAAGTCTATCTCGCAGCTGACCCGGACCGTGAAGGGGAAGCCATTGCCTGGCATTTGGCAAATGCACTGAATTTGGACAACACTCAGGAATGCCGGGTGGTCTTCAATGAAATTACCAAGCAGGCGGTGAAGGATGCCTTCAAGACGCCGCGCAAGATTAATATGGATCTGGTGAATGCCCAGCAGGCGCGGCGGATTCTGGACCGGCTTGTCGGTTACAAGATTAGTCCTCTATTATGGAAGAAAGTCAAAAAAGGCCTCTCCGCCGGACGTGTACAATCGGTAGCGGTCAAAATTGTAATGGACCGGGAGAATGAAATTTCCGAATTCATTCCTACAGAATACTGGAGCATTACTGCCCGGCTAGCGATTCGGGATTCTGAATTCGAAGCCAAATTTCACCGGCTGAACGGCGAGAAGAAGGAGCTGGGCCAGGAGAGCGATGTGCAGGAAGTGCTGGAAGCGATTAAGAACGCTGCCTTCCAGGTCAAAGAAGTGAAAGAGAAGGAGAGACAGCGTCATCCATCCGCTCCGTTCACGACAAGCTCACTGCAGCAGGAGGCTGCCCGCAAGCTGGGCTTCCGCGCGTCCAAGACGATGTCTGTCGCACAGCAGCTCTATGAGGGAGTCGAGCTGGGCAAGGAAGGCACTGTGGGGTTAATCACTTACATGCGTACGGATTCCACGCGTATATCCACTACGGCCCAGGATGAAGCCAAGGAGCTGATCCAAGCCAAATACGGTGAGAAGTTCATTCCCGAGACGCCGCGCCAATATTCCAAGAAGGCTGCGGGCGCACAGGATGCGCATGAAGCGATCCGTCCGACCTCTGCGCTACGTGAGCCGGACATGGTCAAGGAATACATGAGCCGTGATCAATTCCGGCTGTATAAGCTGGTCTGGGAGCGTTTTGTGTCCAGTCAGATGTCTTCCGCGCTGCTGGATACGTTGTCGGTAGATATTACAGCCGGAACAGCGATATTCAGAGCGGTAGGGTCCAAGGTCTCGTTCCCGGGCTTCATGAAGGTGTATGTGGAAGGCAATGACGACGGCACAACAGACGAAGAGAAGTTCCTGCCGCAGCTGAAGGCAGGCGATGAGCTGGTGAAGCGCGAGATTGAGCCGAAGCAGCATTTCACACAGCCGCCGCCAAGATATACAGAAGCCCGTCTCGTCAAGACGCTTGAGGAACTGGGCATAGGCCGTCCAAGTACGTATGCGCCGACTCTGGAGACAATCCAGAAGCGCGGGTATGTGGCGATTGAAGAGAAGAAGTTCATGCCGACCGAGCTTGGAGAGCTGATCATAGAGCAAATGGAAGAGTTCTTCCCGGAAATTCTCAATGTGGAATTCACCGCCCATATGGAAGGGGACCTTGACCATGTGGAGGAAGGTGCGGAGGATTGGGTGAAGGTACTGGCCGAGTTCTATGAATCCTTTGAGAAAAGACTCCTTTATGCGGAAGAAGAAATGAAGGAAATCGAGATTGAAGATGAGGTCTCTGATGAGCTGTGTGAGAAATGCGGCAAGCCGATGGTCTATAAGCTGGGCCGGTTCGGCAAATTCCTGGCCTGCTCCGGATTTCCGGAATGCCGCAACACCAAGCCAATCATTAAGGATATCGGTGTAAGCTGTCCAAAATGTCATGAAGGCAAGGTAGTGGAGCGGCGCAGCAAGAAGGGGCGTGTCTTCTACGGCTGCGACCAATATCCGGGCTGTGACTTTGTCTCCTGGGATAAGCCGTCAGTGAAGCCGTGTCCGGCTTGCGGCTCCTGGATGATAGAGAAACGCAACAAGCAGGGAACCAAGCTGCAGTGTACTTCATGCGATCATACAGAAGCTGTAATCGAGAACGATGAGTTAGCAGAATAATAGGGTTACAGGAGGAACGGAAATTGACAGAAAAAGCACAAGTAACCGTTATCGGAGCAGGTCTGGCCGGAAGTGAAGCCGCCTGGCAGATCGCTTCGCGCGGAGTTCCAGTCAGATTGTATGAGATGCGTCCGGTCGTGAAGACACCGGCGCATCATACAGATCAGTTCGCTGAGCTGGTCTGCAGCAACTCACTGCGGGCGAATGGCCTCGGGAATGCAGTGGGTGTACTTAAAGAAGAAATGCGGCGCCTGGGCTCCCTGGTACTGGGTGCAGCCGACCGACATGCCGTTCCGGCAGGAGGAGCTCTTGCTGTTGACCGGGACGGATTCTCCGGTGAAATTACGTCCATGCTGCATAACCACCCTCTGGTGGAAGTCATAAATGAAGAACTTACGCATATACCGGAGGAAGGGATTGTTGTTATTGCCACCGGGCCGCTGACCTCACCCTCCCTGTCTTCGGAGATTAAGGGACTGCTTGGCGAGGAATACTTTTATTTCTATGATGCAGCAGCTCCGATTGTAGAGAAAGACAGCATCGATATGAGCAAGGTCTATTTGGCCTCCCGCTATGATAAAGGTGAAGCCGCCTATCTGAACTGTCCGATGACAGAAGAGGAATTCGATGTTTTTTATGATGCGCTGATCTCTGCCGAGACGGCTGCACTCAAAGATTTTGAGAAAGAGATTTACTTTGAAGGCTGTATGCCGATTGAAATTATGATGAGACGCGGCAAGCAGACGGCACTGTTCGGCCCTATGAAGCCTGTTGGACTGCTCAATCCTCACACGGGCAAGCTGCCTTACGCGGTTGTGCAACTGCGCCAGGACAATGCTGCCGGTACGCTGTATAATCTGGTCGGCTTCCAGACGCATCTGAAGTGGGGCGAGCAAAAACGGGTATTCTCACTTATTCCGGGTCTGGAACAAGCTGAATATGTGCGTTATGGGGTCATGCACCGCAATACATTCATTAATTCTCCCAAGCTGCTGCAGCCCACTTACCAGATGAAGGGCCGGGAGCGACTGTATTTTGCCGGCCAGATGACCGGGGTGGAAGGGTATGTTGAATCTGCGGCTTCCGGTATGATCGCCGGTATGAATGCAGCGAGAGCTGCGCTTGGCGAAGAGAGCCTGATCTTCCCCGAGGATACGGTGCTGGGCAGCATGCCCGCCTATATCACTTCGGCCGATCCGCAGCACTTCCAGCCGATGAATGCCAACTTCGGCCTGCTCCCGAAGCTTGAGACCCGGTTCCGCAGCAAAAAAGAGAAAAACGAACGTCTGGCATACCGGGCACTTGACAGTCTTGCTGCTTATGCTGCTGCCCATGAATTGACGTATACAGAGCCGGAGCCGGTGGATGCTGATCCGGCAGAAGCGGATAGTCCGGCACAACCGGCTCAATAGGTCCAGACCTGTATCACCTAATCTGAGGAGGGTGCCCATCATGTTACCCAGCTTTCATGCAACTACGATTTGTGCGGTAAGACATAACGGCCATGCGGCGATTGCCGGGGACGGCCAGGTTACATTCGGAGAGAGTGTCATTATGAAGACGACGGCCAAGAAGGTCCGCCGCCTATACAGAGGTCAGGTCATTGCCGGGTTCGCGGGCTCTGTGGCTGATGCAATTACGCTGTTCGAGAAGTTCGAGGGCAAGCTTGAGGAGCATCACGGCAATCTGCAGCGGGCGGCGGTGGAGCTGGCCAAGGACTGGCGTCAGGACCGCATTCTGCGCAAGCTGGAGGCGCTCATGATCGTAATGAATAAGGAAGGCATGCTGCTGATCTCCGGCAACGGTGAAATTATCGAGCCGGATGATGATGTGCTGGCGATCGGCTCCGGCGGGAACTTTGCCCTGGCTTCCGGGCGGGCACTTAAGCGCCATGCTCCGCAACTGGGGGCCGGTGACATTGCCAGAGAAGCGCTGCAAATTGCCTCCGAGATCTGTGTATATACCAATTCCAATATTATTGTCGAAGAGCTATAGGCAAGGTGCCATATATAAAGGGAGGAAGTCACAATGGTGAATCAATCGCTTACGCCACGCCAGATCGTAACAGAGCTTGACAAATATATCGTAGGTCAAAAGCAGGCCAAGAAATCAGTGGCCGTTGCCCTCCGCAACCGGTACCGGCGCAGTTTGTTGTCCGAGGAGCTGCGGGATGAGGTCGTGCCGAAGAATATTCTGATGATTGGACCTACCGGTGTAGGTAAAACAGAGATTGCCCGGCGTCTGGCTAAGCTTGTTAATGCCCCGTTCATCAAAGTAGAAGCCACCAAATTTACGGAAGTCGGCTACGTGGGGCGCGATGTGGAGTCTATGGTCCGTGATCTGGTGGAGACCTCTATCCGTATGGTGAAGCTGGAGCGGACCGAAAAGGTGAAGGACCGCGCAGAAGAGCTGGCGAATGACCGGATTGTGGCGATTCTGGTTCCATCCTCCTCGAAGGGCAAATCGCAGCGCAATCCGTTTGAGATGATTTTTGGCGGAAACAACGGCGGGGCCGAAGAATCCAAGGAAGAGCCGGAGGACGGAAGCCTGAGCGAACGCCGAAGAGGGATTAAGTTCAAGCTGCTTGCCGGCCAGTTAGAGGATGACGTCATTGAGATTGATGTCGAGGACACGACGCCATCCATGATGGATATGTTCGCGGGCCAGGGTAACGACCAGATGGGCATGAATATGCAGGAGATGTTCGGTAACCTGCTGCCGAAACGCACGAAGAAGCGCAAGCTGCCGATCCGTGAGGCCCGCAAGGTGCTGATCCAGGATGAAGCGGCCAAGCTGATAGACACAGACGATATGATTCAGGAATCAGTAGCCCGCGCAGAGCAATCCGGGATTATTTTCATCGATGAGATCGATAAGGTAGCCAGCCAAGGCAAGGGCTCAGGTCCCGATGTATCCCGCGAAGGCGTGCAGCGTGATATTCTGCCCATCGTCGAGGGATCGACTGTCATGACCAAATACGGGCCTGTGAAGACAGACTACGTGCTGTTCATCGCTGCAGGTGCTTTTCATATCGCTAAGCCTTCCGATCTGATCCCTGAGCTTCAGGGACGTTTCCCGATCCGTGTGGAGCTGAGCAGTCTTACACTTGAGGACTTTGTATCTATTCTTACGGAGCCTGAGAACGCACTTACGAAACAGTATGTCCATTTACTGCAGACAGAGAACATTGAAATCCAGTTCCAGAAGGAAGCTATTCAGGAAATTGCCAAGATTGCAGCTTCCGTGAATCAGAATATGGAGAACATCGGGGCGCGGCGTCTTCATACGATCCTGGAAAAGCTGTTGGAGGATCTATCGTTCGAGGCACCTGAGCTGACACTGGACACCATGGTCATCACGCCGGAGTATGTTCGCGAAAAACTGGCAGGAATCGCGCAGGACCGCGACTTAAGCCAATATATCCTTTAAGCTCACAGAGCCACAAAATCTTCAATATAGGTAATTAGAATTAAGGCTATATAAATTTGATTCTAAATTCATGCATTAAAAGTTAAAAAAATCTATAATAAAGCAGAAAATGTAATAAAAAAGGAAAATAATTGTAAAAACATGCTTTAAGCCCTCTCTTTTCTGAAAAGATAGGGCTTATTTCTTATTGTAATAATATACAAATTCTAAGAGAATCAATGTATGTGAGATTGACATAAGAATCATTCATCGACATGGTTCGACTTTAAGGCGAATATGTTGTGAAAAAAATGACTTTATTTGTCGAAAAAAAGCAGGGATTTGAACAAAGTTGTGGAATTCTTTTCATTATGATAGGTTTGGAAGGGGGATTACTATGGGTTTGCTGAACAGTGTCAGTTTTCAAAGATTACAAGGAGGCCTAGATGCCGCCACCAAACGACAAAGTGTTCTGGCTAATAATGTAGCAAATAATGATACACCAAATTTTAAACGTTCAGATGTTAGCTTTGAGAGCTTCCTGAGAGATCAGGAGAGCGGACTTAAAGCCACTCTGGGTGCGAAGGTATCAGACTCCCGCCATTTCCGCTTCGGGACAGTGACCGGCATGCCGGCTGCTGTGGTCAGTACCGATGAGACTACATCTATGAATAACAACGGCAATAATGTGGATATGGAACGTGAACAGGCGCTGAGCGCCGAGAACCAGCTGAGATACAACTCTTATGTAGAACAGCTGAACAGTCAGATCACAATGATGCGTACAGTTGTACAGGGAGGGTAATGAATAATGAACTTTGGCAGCAGCTTTGGTATTAGCGCCTCGGCTTTAACCGCCCAGCGTCTACGGATGGATGTGATCTCCTCCAACATAGCAAACGCCGAGACCACAAGAGCCTCCGTGGTGGACGGCAAAGCCGTACCATACCGCCGTAAGCTCACAGTTCTGGAAACTACCCAGGCTGACAGCTTCGCAAATATACTCGGCTCCAAGATGAGCGGGGGGAATGATGGCGTCAAGGTGAAATCGATTATCGAGGATTCTTCTCCGCTCAAGCCGGTATATAATCCGAGCCACCCTGATGCGGACGCTGAAGGTTATGTATACATGCCTAATGTGGATGTGACCAAGGAAATGGTGGATATGCTGTCTGCCTCGCGTTCTTACGAAGCGAATGTTACGATGCTGAACGCATCCAAATCCATGGTGACCAAGGCGCTTGAAATCGGCCGGTAGAATGAATTGACTGTCTAGGAGGAGAAGAATTGATACAGAATTTATTGATCGGGAACCAGGCGGTTCAGCCGCTCGCTATGAAGTCTGCAGCTGCAGAATCATCGGCCGTGCAGGAGCCGGGACAGAGCTTCGGTTCATACCTGGAGAATGCGCTTAACCAGGTGGCAGATCAGGAACAGCAGGCGAAAGACATGAGTAACAAATTTGTACTGGGAGAGGTCAACATTGATGAGGCTATGATTTCGTCCCAACAGGCATTGCTGAGTTTGCAGTTGACTACACAAGTCCGGAACAAAGTGATTGAAGCCTATCAGGAAATTATGAGAACTCAAATCTAAATAATCCTAGCTACGTTTCGGATGGGGTGACACTGTGAATGAAAGATTGGCCCAGTACCGGGAGAAGATAACCCAGTATTGGAACAGATTCAGCGGTAAACAGAAGATACTATTTTTCTCCACTCTGTTTATTATCATTATAGTAATCGTAGTTACAACTATGCAGTTATCGAAGGTGGAATACGAGGTAGCTTTTCAGGACCTGGACAGTACCGATTCAGCGGGAGTTATGAGTTATTTGGATTCATCGGGGGTGTCTTACCGTTTAAGCCCGGATGGCAAAAGTATCTCCGTTCCCAGCACAGATGCTGCACGTATCAAGATAGCTGTTGGTTCTCAGGGAATCGTTCAGCAGGGCTCGATCGGATACAAGGTGTTCAATGAATCCTCGTCCATGATCGGGACTACAGACAGTGAATTTAATGTTAAATACAACAATGCGCTTAATGGTGAAGTGGAACAGCTGCTGAGAAGGATGCAGGGGATAAAAGACGCCAAGGTGCTTATTACCCTGCCGAAGGAGACAGTATTTGCCGCACAGGAGGATCAGGAGAAAGCACAGGCTTCCGTGGGGATGAGCTTTGATCCGGGATTCAGACCCTCCCAGGAGAATATTGATGCTTACTTCAATCTGGTGAAGACCGCTGTGCCTAATCTTCCTATCGAGAACATTACAATTACCAGTAACGAGGTGGAGCTAAAACCGACGGCCAGGGGCGGCCAGGCGGGGATTGCAAGCCAGGTTGAAGAGAACTTCGCACTCAAGAAGAAATTCGAAGATGATGTGAAGCGGGATGTGAAGCAATTCCTGAGTACCCTCACAGGTCCCGATAAGGTCGATGTCCTGGTGTTCTCCAAGCTTAATTTCGATAAGGAGAACAGGAAGGAAGATGTCGTAGTACCGGTGGATGCTGAGAATATGAAGGGGATTGAGATCAGCTCGCAGATTATCAGCAAAACATTCTCGGGCCAAGGGAACACTTCCGGAGGAGTCGCAGGTACAGGATCTGAAGATGTTGCAGGTTATCCTGCGGGGGCTGACACAGGTGCTTCTTCTTCTGAGGAATCATCGGAGACAAGGAACTATGAAGTTACTAGAATCACTAAGGATATCATCGCAAGTCCATATACTGTAAAAGATTTAACCATAAATGTCGCGGTTGAACCACCTGCAGGACAAACAACTTTGGACGAGGCTACTTCAGGAGCCATACAGAACATCTTGGTCAACATTGTCCGTGCGTCCCTGGCAGATTCAGGTATTACTTATACAGACGCCGACCTGACCAAAAAAGTTTCGGTATTCTCGCAACAATTTGGAGGTGCCACTGCCGAGAATACAACCGGCGGACTGGCAACCTGGATGATCTGGGCGATTGGTGCTGCTGCTCTGCTGGTCGGTGCAGGCGGAGGTTATCTGATCTACCGCAGCCGGAAGAACAAGCAGGAGGAAGAGGTGGAAGAAGATATTCCGCTGCAGGTTCCTACCGAGTTCCCTTCAATTAATATGGATAGCGTGACGAATGAGAGTCAGGTCCGCAAGCAGCTGGAAAGTCTGGCGAAGAAGAAGCCGGATGAATTCGTAAATCTGCTCCGCACCTGGCTTGCTGAAGAACAGAGGTGAAGAAATGGCAAAAGCTAGCCAGCAGGGACTCAGCGGCCGTCAAAAGGCGGCGATCCTGCTTATCACACTAGGGCCTGAAGTATCGGCACAAATATTCAAGCATCTGCGGGATGAGGAAATCGAACAGCTGACGCTGGAAATTGCGAATGTACGCAAAGTGGACAGCGGGGAAAAAGAGTCGATCATGTCCGAATTCCATCAGATCTGTCTCGCTCAGGAATATATCTCGCAGGGCGGTATCAATTACGCCAAGGAGATCCTCGAGAAAGCTCTCGGTTCGGCCAAGGCGCTCGAAGTCATCAACCGCCTGACAGCAACGCTGCAGGTAAGACCTTTCGATTTTGCCCGTAAGGCAGATCCGAACCAGATTCTCAACTTCATTCAGAACGAGAATGTACAGACAATTGCCCTTGTACTCTCGTATCTGCAATTTGAACAGGCGGCCTCCATTCTGTCTTCCCTGCCTCAGGAGAAGCAGGCGGAGGTAGCCAGAAGAATAGCGATTATGGACAGCACCTCTCCAGAGGTGGTCACCCAGATAGAACGTGTACTGGAACAGAAGCTGTCTGCTACAGTCACCCAGGATTATACGAATGCAGGCGGTATCGAATCGATTGTACAGATTCTGAACGGCGTAGACCGCGGTACAGAGCGTACTATTCTCGATTCCCTGGAAATTCAGGACCCGGAGCTGGCCGAGGAAATCAAGAAGCGGATGTTCGTCTTCGAGGATATCGTCAATGTCGACAACCGCTCGATTCAGCGGATTATCAAGGATATCGACAACGCCGACTTGCAGCTTGCGCTCAAGGTGGCCAGCGAGGAAGTGCGGGATGTTATCTTCCGCAATATGTCCAAGCGTATGGCCGAGACCTTCCGCGAGGAAATGGAGTACATGGGACCCGTGCGGCTGCGTGATGTGGAAGAAGCACAGACCCGCATCGTAGGCACGATCCGCAGACTCGAAGAGTCTGGTGAAATTATCATCGCCCGTGGCGGAGGAGATGACATTATTGTCTAAGCTGATCAAACATTCTCAATATATTCCGGTAGATGTGCTGAAGCGTCTTGAACAGGCCAGGCATCATGCAGGCCTGACTGAAGAGCCGGCTCCTGAAGAGCCGGCTCCTGAAGAGCCTCAGGGTGAAGTCCACTACCAGGACCCCGCCAGGGAGGCAGCGGAGCAGTCACGCAAGCAAATGCTGAAGGATGCTCAGGAGTTCGCGGAGAGTCAAGTCCGCAGCGCCTCCGAGGAAGCGGAGAATATTGTGGAATCAGCGCGGACTGAAGCTGAAGAATGGTGGCGTGAGCGCAGGGAACAGGATGAGCTGCTGATTGAAGCCGTCAAATCCGAGGGCTATCAGCAGGGGTATCAGGAAGGTCTCGCTCAAGCAGAGCAGGAGATGTCCCGGCGCCTTGCCGAGATGATGGAAGAAGCGCGGACCGTGCTTCAGGAAGCGTACCGGGCTAGAGATGTAATTATTCAGGAGGCGGAACCGTTTCTTGTAGAGCTGAGCTGCGATATTGCTGAGAAAATCGTGGACAAGCAGCTCACCGTAGAACCGCAATTTGCCATGGATCTGATCCGTAAGAATCTGGCCCGCAAACGCGAGCAGGGGCTGATTTCACTCTGTGTCTCTCCTGCACAGTTTGCTTTTGTCAATGCGGCCCGGGAAGAGCTCTCGCTTGCAGTGGACTCACAGGCTGAGCTGCAGATTCTCCCGGATTCAACGGTCAGAGATCTGGGGTGTGTGATCCGGTCTTCCTTCGGCAGCATCGATGCACGTGTCGATACCCAGCTTGCTGAGATCAAAAAAGAACTGCTAAGAATCGCTCTGGACTCGGATGAACACAGAAATGGGGACGACGATGCTTGACAGCAGAAGATACAAAGATCAGCTGCGTAACTTCGATCCGGTAAGGATTAACGGGAAGGTTACACAGGTTATCGGGCTGATGGTGGAGTCGGAAGGGCCTGACGCCAGCATCGGTGATGTGTGTTATATCTATCCTGCCAAAGGCAGTAAGCCGCTTCAGGCAGAGGTTGTAGGGTTCCGTGATAACAAGGTACTGTTAATGCCGCTTGGAGAACTGCAGGCTATCGGGCCTGGCTGTGATGTAGTGGGCACCGGCAAACCGCTGAGCGTTCAAGTCGGCTCGGAGCTGCTCGGGAAGGTTCTTGACGGTCTGGGACAGCCGCTGGACGGTTCGCTGATACCGGCCAGAATGCCGCATAGCTCCACGTTCAATATTCCATCCAATCCGCTTAACCGTCCGCGGGTCGCCGAACCGATCAGCATTGGAGTCCGGGCTATCGATGGACTGTTGACGATCGGCAAGGGGCAGCGGGTAGGGATTTTTGCCGGCTCGGGTGTGGGGAAGAGTACTCTGATGGGCATGATTGCCCGCAACACGTCGGCAGATGTCAATGTAATTGCGCTGATCGGTGAACGGGGCAGAGAGGTGCTTGATTTCATTGAGCGCGATCTGGGACCCGAGGGTCTACAGCGTTCGGTGGTCATTGTGGCCACTTCCGATCAGCCTGCGCTGATTCGGATCAAGGGGGCGCTGATCGCCACTACAATTGCCGAGTATTTCCGCGACCGTGGGTTGAATGTCATGCTAATGATGGACTCGGTAACACGTTATGCGATGGCGCAGCGTGAGGTAGGGCTGGCAGTCGGTGAGCCTCCGGCGATGAGAGGGTATACACCTTCTGTATTCGCCAGTTTGCCTAAGCTGCTGGAACGGGCTGGAACCGGTCCTACAGGCTCTATCACCGCGTTCTACACGGTGCTGGTTGACGGTGACGATATGAACGAGCCGATAGCAGACGCTGTTCGCGGTATTCTGGACGGGCATATTGTTCTGAACCGGAATATAGCCAACAAAGGACATTTTCCGGCGATTGACGTCCTCGCCAGCATCAGCCGGGTGATGAAGGATATCGCCCCGGAGGAGCAGATTGCTGCAGCCGAGAATGTGAAGCGCCTGATGGCGGTATATAAGGATTCCGAGGATCTCATTAACATCGGGGCTTACCAGAGGGGCTCGAATGCGCAAATCGATGAGTCGATGCATTACATCGACAGCATCTGGGAGTTCACCAAGCAGAAGGTGAACGAGAAGGTAACCCTTAGCGAAGTGCAGCAGACTTTAATTTCACAGTTCTCGAGGAGTTGATTGATCATGAGATTCCATTATACTTTTCAAAAAGTGGTGGACTTGAAGGGTAACGAAAAAACACAGGCAGAGTGGATGCTCTCAAGCGCGCTCGGAGAACTGCAGGCACAGGAAAAAAGCCTTGATGAATTAATCGGCCAGCGCAGCACGCTGATGTTGTCCCTGCAAAGTGCAGCACAGCAGAAGACACCGATGGCTAAGCTTCGCGAAATGCAGGATTACGTGGATTATCTTGATAAATGTATTGCCCGCAAGCATTCTGACATTAGCCGGGCACATGTTGAGGTTCAGAATAAGCAGGACCACCTGAGTACGAAGGTTCTGGATGAGAAGGTATGGCTCAAAGCCAAAGACAAAGCACAAACCGCATTTCTGCAGAATATGAGTTTACGGGAACAAAACGAACTGGATGAGATGGCTACCGTCCGCTTCGCGATGAAATCCCTCTAACCCGGGAGGTTTCCGCCAGTGGCAAATAATCAGATGGAATTTGAAGATGAAGGGTCGGCAGGCAAATTTGAGCGTTTTTTGTTCTTGATGATTCCAATCATTTTCACGCTTGTACTGCTTGGGGTATTGTTGACCCTATTTAATATGGATATCCGCAATAACGTGCTGGCGATTGCTAACAAAATTCCTATTGTAGAAAAATGGGTGCCTGATCCGCCTGCGGACCCGGCAGCGCCGGGTGATGCCGCAGAGAAACCGGCAGAGAGCAAAGAACAGGCTGCCAGCTCTGCCAGCACGATTAAAGAACTCAAAGCTCAGCTTGCTGCCGGGGAGGAGAAGCTGAAGAAGGCGGAGGAAGACAAGGCAGCGGAGGTCACCAAGGCCGAAGCGCTTCAAAAGCAGGTTGATGAGTTAAAGACTGCTGCTGAAACAGTCGCAGCCCCCGAAGATGAGGAAGATCCTTATCTGAAGAAAGTGACGGATCTGGCCAAGCTGTATGCCGGGATGAAGGCCTCCAAAGCGGCACCGATTATGGAGAATTTGACTACCGAAGAGATGGTACAAATCTTCAGTGTGATGAATAATGCCAGCAAATCGGCCATCCTGGAAAAAATGGATGCCAAGAAAGCGGCAGATGTCTCCATAAAGCTAAAAGAAACCACAAATTCAACCGATATGGCTATTGCAGCCCTGCAATCCCGGCTAAAGCAGGAGGCGGGTACGGCTACACCCAAGCCTTCAGCTAATCTGGATCAGGAGAAGCTAGGCCAGACGTTCACCAGCATGCCCGCTGCGGATGCAGCAGTACTGCTCGGTTCCATGTACAGCCTTAGTCCGGATAAAGTCATTACGGTCCTGAATACGGTCAGTGACTCGGTCCGTTCCTCCATTCTGGGGGAGATGACCAAGAAAGACAGCAAGCAGACAGCCAAAATCGTCAACCGTCTGATGGGCGGAAAATAAACTTTGAAGGGAGGTGAAAAAGATGAGTATTATTCTACAAACCTTAACCGCAGGCAATCTGGCAGCTTCAGGCGGAACCACGCAGGGAAATACCGGGACGGTTAATCCGGCTACGCCATTTGCCCAGACGCTTGTACAGAGCATGGTAGGAGTTACAGCTGTCAAAGGCACTGAGACTCCTGTAGCCAGTAATTTGGCTTCATTATTACAAGGACTTCTGAGTGCTGTTCAGGCTAAGGGAGAAGAGGCAGGCAGTACAGATGTCAAGCAAACGAATCTGCTGGAAGGTCTGGTGCAGGATATAAAGAAGCTGGACACCAGTCTGGAAGCTGATCCGGCGCTAATTGCAGCGCTTCAAGGCTGGCTGCTTCAAGTATCTGCTCTTGTGTCCGGTAATCCCTCTACAGATTCGCAGGATGCTGGATCGACTGCTTCTAAAGCTTCAGCCGGCTTGTCACCGCTTGCTCAGAACCCAGAAACCTTGCGCTTTGCCGTTCAGGATGAACTGAACAGCCTGGTTCAACGGGTTCAGACGGCAGCTGTCAGCGGCGATCAGGAGACTGCTGCCAAAGGAGCGGCGCTTCTGAATCAATTCTCGGCTATTATGGCGGAGAGTGCGCCTGTTAATCACAAGTCCATGGCTAACAAGGCTCCAGCAGTTGTTGATGCTCCAGCGGTGCTGCTTAAGCAGGCAACGGGAAGCGAGCCCAAGGCGGAAATGTATAGCAAAGCAGATTTGGCAGCGGATGTCCGTAGGCTATTGGGAGCTTCAGCGAGCACTCGTTCTATGCTGGATGCAGCGGCTGCAGCTGGCAATTCCGAAGCTGTAACTGTACCTGAGGGTTCAACTCCTAGTGCCACGGTAGTGCCTGCCGCATTGAAGGGGACAGTGCCTGCCGAAGATCCTTTGCTCGCTGGCGATGGGACGACTAAGGAGCCTGAGGTTGTAACGGCCGGCCAATTATCTCTGCGGCACGGAATTACTGCCCCGCTGAAGGCGGAAGCCGCACCGGTGCCAGTCCAGCAATTCGCCCAGGAGATGAACACCTTCATCAGCGGTAAGCTTGAGATCGTCAAGAAGGGCGGAGTGGCTGAAGCTACGATTACCTTATTCCCGGAGAATCTTGGACAAGTGGATGTGAAGATTACCATGCAAAACGGAAATCTGGTGGCACAGTTCATGACCCAGCATGCCGGAACCAAGGATATGCTTGAGCAGCAGATGAGCCAGCTTCGTATGGCATTGCAGTCCCAGGGACTTCAGGTAGAGCGCCTCGAAGTGACGCAGAACAACAACTCCCCTCAGTCGCAGTGGACCGGAGGACAGGGCCAGCAGGCAGGCGCGGGCGGACAGCAGCAAGGCAGACGTTCACGGGAACGCCAGGAAGAATCGGCAGATGCCGTGCTTGCCGCAGAACTTAATGGAGAATGGAAGGACTGGGTGTCAGCAGCTCAGCAGGACAGCAACCAGAGCGGCGGATTCTCGACCAAGATTTAATGATAATAACAAGTGAGGTGAAATGATATGGCAACGACTCCCGTGTCTAACAGCAACCAATGGAATTATGTAGCGAATGATAAAACACCTAAGAATACAGGCACCTCTACACTGGGCAAGGATCAGTTCTTGAAAATACTGATTACACAGTTGCAGAACCAGGACCCGACGCAGCCGATGGAGGATAAGGAATTCATCGCTCAGATGGCGCAGTTCTCATCCGTAGAGCAGCTTATGAACATCTCCACCCAGCTTACAGCATTGAATCAGTCTCTTGGCTCGGTGTCAGGATTGATTGGGAAGGATATCACCTGGGCGGATGCCGAGACAAAATTGCCGAAATCGGGCAATGTTGAATCGATTGTTGTCAGCAGCGGTGTACAATACGCAGTGGTAGGCAAGGAGCGGATTGCTTTAACGGATATTACGCAAATTCAGAATGCCGGCACTACACCTCCAGCGGGCAGCGAGACACCTGCGGGTAGCGAGACACCTGCGGGTAGCGAGACACCGGCAGCCAGTGGGACTCCCGCAGCCAGTGAGACTGCCGCAAGCGGGGAGAGCGGGGAAACATCATGAGCGACAGAATAACTATCGGGCAGTTATATCCGGCAGCTGTCCATCCTTCCGTTCTGCAGCGTCAGCAATCTGTTAAGGGTTCCACAAGTCCAGAAGCATCGTTCGAGAGCGTGCTGCAGAAGAATATGCTGAAGTTCAGCAACCATGCAGCCAAACGACTGGAGCAGCGGGGAATCGAGCTTGGCAGCCGCCAGTTGGATCAGATTTCTTCGGCAGTAGACAAAGCAGCCGCCAAGGGCAGCAAGGAATCTCTGATTCTTATGAAGGACATGGCGTTGATTGTGAGTGTAAAGAACCGGACAGTGGTTACAGCGATGGACGGTAATTCAATGAAAGATAATGTATTCACGCAGATTGACAGTGCAGTAATTATATCTTAACTCGGCTGGTCCTTACTGGAGAGCCGAAAGTGGCTGCCGACCGACTGACGCGGCCACCGCTCCAGCTTCATCTTTTAAATCTTAAGAGTCAGAAGACTCTATAACCGGGAGGACGATTAATCATGTTAAGATCTATGTACTCAGGGGTTTCAGGTATGCGCGGATTTCAAACGAAGCTCGATGTCATTGGTAACAATATTGCGAATGTTAACACCATTGGCTTCAAGTCAGGACGCGTGATGTTCAAGGATATCATGAGCCAGACCGTCTCGGGCGTTACAGCACCCGTGGATGGTGGTCAAGGCGGCGTCAATGCCAAGCAGATTGGTCTTGGAGTGTCCATCGGTTCTGTCGACACCATGCATACAGCTGGCAGTGCGATGACTACCAATAATCCTACAGATCTGCGGATCGACGGAGACGGGTTCTTTCTGGTAAAGCTCACGGGTGACCAGGATGTACCGTTCCTGACCCGCGCTGGAGATTTCCATGTGGATGCCAGCCGCAATCTGATTACATCGGATGGCTTACATGTCGTTGACTCCGGAGGTGAAGTCATTCAGCTCGCTGATGACGTTACGGCATTCTCTATCTCCAGTGACGGAACGATTGTGCAGACTATGGCAGACGGTACTACAACAGCTGGTGTTCAAATCGGCATTGGTAAAGTCAGCAATCCGCAGGGACTTGAAAAAATAGGCGGCAACCTGTACCGGATGTCCTTAAATGCGAATGCTGAAGGTGCGCTGGAGCCGACAACTGCCAATAATGCAGAAGTGGGAACAGGTACTATCGTTGCCGGCCAGCTGGAGATGTCCAATGTGGATCTGACAGGCGAGTTTACAGAAATGATTGTTACCCAGCGTGGATTCCAGGCGAATTCGCGGATTATCACTACTTCCGATGAAGTATTGCAGGAAGTAGTTAATCTGAAGCGTTAAGCTTGAATTTTAATATGTAACTTGCAGTCGTGGGGGAGGAGCTCCTCCCCCTATTTAGGTTAGGAGGCCTGTCATGATTTCGGTAACAAGATTGAACGGGGCGGGGATGTGGCTGAATGCCCTGCTGGTTGAAATGGTTGAGGAATCACCGGACACGTACATTACGCTGGTAACCGGCAAAAGGCTGATCGTGCTTGAAAAGGCCGATGAAGTCATTAGCAAGATCAAGGAATATAACAGGGACATAGGCACACACGCTGCCACCATTAAAGTCCAGTCAATGGAGGAGCTTTCATGAAAAAGATGCTGCCATGGCTCATCACGATATTGCTGGCCGTTACACTTATCGTAGTCGCTGCATTCTTATTGATGGACAAATTTTTCCCTGGTGACGGGAATGCAGTGAACAAGGCTGTCCAGAATGTGGAGACGAAGAAGATGACGGCTGATCAAATTGTTGAGATGACAGCCGAAATCAAAGATATCAAAACCAACCTTGCCGATCCCGATTACATCCTTTCAGTTGACATCGCGCTGCAATTAGACTCGGCGTCGTCCAAGGAAGAATTCGAAAAGATAAAATCTATTAAAATAACACCGCTGATTATCAAAGCGATTGCCGATGCCAAACCCGAGGAGCTGAATGGGGCCAGCGGCAAAGATCAGTTCAGCAGCAAGCTGGTGAACATCATCAACAAGAATTTGACTGAAGGTTCTATCACCCAGATTGAATTCACCAAATTTATACTGGCACAAATGTAGCTGCAGGCGGGTCAATTCTTTGATGGGGGGGTGATTGAAATTGGTTGATGTACTATCACAAAACGAAATTGATGCTCTGCTTGCCGCACTTTCATCCGGTGAAATGGATGCCGACGAACTTAAAAAAGAAGAAACCACTAAAAAGATCCGCTCCTATGATTTCAAACGGGCCGTACGCTTCTCCAAAGATCATATCCGCAGCTTAACCCGGATTCATGATAACTTTGCCCGCTATCTTACAACGTACTTTTCGGCCCAATTGCGCACCTTCGTGCAGATCAATGTCGTTCAAGTAGAGCAGCTCCCTTATGACGAGTTTATCCGCTCCATTCCCAAAATGACGATATTGAATATTTTTGAGGCCGAGCCGCTGGAGGGCCGAATGGTGATGGAGGTGCATCCGAATATTGCTTTTGCCATGCTGGACCGTCTGCTTGGCGGCTTCGGAACGGCACCTTCCAAAATCAATGCGTTGACTGAAATCGAAACGACCATTATGGAGAGGATTTTCAGCAGATGCTTTGAAAGTCTGCAGGAAGCCTGGAAGACAGTGCTTGATATCCATCCCCGGATGGAGGCGCTGGAAACGAATCCGCAGTTTATGCAAATTGTATCGCCCAATGAAACGATTGCTCTGATCTCCCTCAGTACCAAAATAGGAGACACGACGGGGATGATCAACCTCTGTATCCCGCACGTTGTGCTGGAGCCGATTATGTCAAGGCTCTCCGTGCACCAGTGGTTTGTCTCCGAGAAAAAGGTGCGGGATGAGGTGGAGCTCGAAGCCATCCGGGCAAGAGTTCACCGGGCGCAGCTTCCAATCGTGGCTGAGCTGGGCGAATCGAATTTATCCATTGCTGAATTTCTCGGGCTCAGCATCGGCGACGTGATTTCTCTTAACAAGACGGTGGATTCCGGTCTGTCGATTAAGGTGGGGGACAAGCTGAAATTCATTGGAAGTCCGGGGATGATCAAAGAACGTGTGGCTGTGCAAATAGACGAGATTGTCAGCGAAGGGGTTGAAGAGTTTGACGAGTAAAGATTATTTGTCCCAGGAAGAGATAGATGCTCTTCTTAGACAGTCTGCGGAAGGCAATTTGGCTCCTTCACCGAAGACCGTGGATGATTACTTAACACCTTTTGAACAGGATGCACTGGGAGAGATCGGCAATATCACCTTCGGAAGTGCGGCAACGGCACTCTCTACCCTGCTGGGTAAGAAGGTAGACATTACTACCCCTAAGGTATCCATTATTACACGCGGAGAGTTCGAGGAAGCCTTTCCCAAACCTCATGTAGCTGTTCACGTACAGTATGTTGACGGTTTCCAGGGCATTAATTCTCTGGTTATCAAGATCAGGGATGCACAGGTCATTGCCGATTTGATGCTCGGCGGCGAAGGAGATCCTAAAGACGAGGAACTGAACGAGATTCATATCAGTGCAGTGCAGGAAGCGATGAACCAGATGATGGGCTCGTCCGCTACCTCAATGTCAACGATCTTCAACAGATTCGTCAACATTTCACCACCAGGCATTGACATTCTTAACATGTCAAGCGGAGAAGGTGTAGGCAGCCTGCCGGATGATGAGACTCTCATCCAGATTTCCTTCCGCCTCAAGATCGGCGATCTGATTGATTCCACCATCATGCAACTGCTGCCTGTACAATTCGCCAAGGATATGGTGACCATGCTGCTGGGCGATGTCAGCCAGGCTGACCAGGAAGCGGCCGTCTCCTCTGCGGAAGCAACGCCGCCTCCGCCTCAGGCAGCCGCACCAGCGCCTGCACCGGAACCACCGCAGGCACCGCCTACAGCCCAGCAGCAGATGCCTGCGCCGGAGGCGGGAGGGTACCCGCCGCAATATCCGCCGCAGGGTCAGGGCATGCCGCCTTATCCGGGAATGCCGGAAGGGGGATATTATTATCCTCCCGCAGGGATGCCGGCGTATGGCATGCAGGGCATGCCGCCTTACGGAATGCCGCCGCAGGGCACGCCCTATCCGCAGCCTCAGCCGCAGAATCCGGCACAGGGCCGTAATGTAAATGTGCAGCCTGTACAATTTGCAAATCTGAGTGCAGGGGCTTTTGGCAATATTGACGAAAATAATTTAAATTTATTGATGGACATACCACTGAAGGTAACCGTAGAATTAGGAAGGACCCAGAAGCAGATCAAAGATATTCTGGAAATGTCGCAAGGTTCAATTATTGAACTGGACAAGCTGGCAGGTGAGCCTGTTGACATTCTGGTTAACAACAAGCTCATTGCCAAGGGGGAAGTCGTAGTTATCGACGAGAACTTCGGTGTCCGCGTTACGGATATCGTCAGCCAGTGGGACCGTATACAAAAATTACAATAAGCATACTTAGGGAGGATTTTGTAAAAATGGCTAACCGAATTCTAATCGTGGACGATGCAGCATTTATGAGAATGATGATCCGGGACATTTTGTCGAAGAACGGATTTGAGGTAGTGGGTGAGGCCCAGGACGGTTCACAGGCTATAGAGAAATTTAAGGAACTGCGTCCGGATCTGATCACGATGGATATCACCATGCCTGAAATGGACGGAATCGCCGCCCTTAAAGAAATCAAAAAAGTAGATGCCAATGCCAAAGTCATTATGTGTTCAGCCATGGGTCAGCAGGCTATGGTTATTGATGCAATCCAGGCCGGTGCCAAGGACTTTATTGTGAAGCCTTTCCAGGCAGACCGTGTCATTGAAGCCATCAACAAAACGCTGGGTATATAGGAACGAGGTATGTTATTTGCTTCCGGAACGCTCGGAGACAGTAGTAATGCCCTGCTGAATTTATTGAAGGTTGTTTTTGTTCTGGCAGTCATTGTTATTCTTATCGTGCTGCTGATCCGTTTTCTGGGACGCCGCAATCAGACTCTGATGAGCGGCCGTTCCATCCGTACGCTGGGTGCGCTGGGGCTGGGTCCGAATAAGTCGGTTCAGGTCATTGAGCTAGGCGGCAGCCTCTATCTGATCGGAGTGGGCGAGGACATCACCATGATGGATAAGATCACCGATCCGGCAGAGGTGGCGCTGATTATATCCTCTTTTGAAGACCAGGCCTCAGGAACGGACAACTTCATTGCACCGCTTATCGCCAAAATCAAGGCCAAGCTGCGCGGTGAGGTGCCGTCCCAGGAAATCGAGATTCATGAGACTTCGTCTTTCTATGAGACGCTGCAATCCAAGCTTGCCCTGGCGCCAGAGCGCAAGGAGAAGCTGGAGGAACTGCGCAGGGATGAGGATCTCAGGAAAGAGTCGGAGGATTTATGAAAAAAAAGCTGATTCTTTCTTTTCTATTGCTGGGTATTTTCAGCGTGCTGCTCCTGCATCCGGTTCATGCTGACCCGATTCCTAATATCAATATCTCGGTAGGGGACAACGATGCTTCAAGCGGGGGGACGAGCTCCATCTCCATCCTGCTGCTGGTAACGGTGCTTAGCATTGCTCCTTCATTCCTGGTGCTGATGACCAGCTTCACGCGGATTGTAATCGTACTGGGGTTCGTGAGAACCTCACTGGGTACACAGCAGATGCCTCCGAACCAGGTGCTTGTAGGACTGGCTTTATTCTTAACCCTGTTCATTATGTCGCCCACGCTGGCAACGGTGAACGAGACGGCCTTACAGCCCTATATGAAGGGCACTCTGACCCAGAGCGAAGCACTGAACAAAGCGCAGGAGCCGATTAAGGAGTTTATGTTCAAGCAAACGAATACGAAGGACCTGCTGCTGTTCATGAACTATACCGGCAATAACGCTACAGTGAAGCCAGCCAGCTATAATGATATTCCTTTAACAGTAATGGTACCTGCTTTTGCAATCGGCGAGATGAAAAAGGCATTTACCATGGGCTTTATGATTTTTATTCCTTTTCTTATTATTGATATTGTGGTGTCCAGCACCCTGATGGCCATGGGGATGATGATGCTGCCGCCGGTAATGATATCTTTGCCTTTCAAAATTATGCTCTTTGTGCTGGTGGACGGCTGGTACCTAGTAGTCAAATCACTGCTGCTGAGTTTTAACACCTGACTTGTAAGAGGAGGTACATGGGATGAATGCGGAGTTTATTATCGGCCTGGCCGGCCAAGCCGTATATTTAGTGCTGGAGACCAGCGCCCCCATGCTGATTCTTGGTCTGGTGGTAGGACTGATCGTCAGTATTTTTCAAGCCACAACCCAGATTCAGGAGCAGACCCTGGCGTTTGTTCCCAAAATCGTTGCCGTACTGCTTGCTCTACTGCTGTTCGGTCCGTGGATTATAACGAAGCTGGTGGACTTCACCAGCCAAATTCTGGGCAGTCTCTATATGTATATCGGTTGAGTCTATGAATATAGAGACCCTAATGCAAAGTTTTCCTGTCTTTTTGTTGATTTTTTGTCGAATTACCGCCTTTTTTGTTGTCGTTCCTGTCTTTTCGTCGCAGAGCGTGCCGACAACGTTCAAAATTGGTTTGTCTTTTTTTGTATCGATGGTCATCTTCAGCTCAGGCAGCATGAATATTACAGTTCCGCAGGATCTGGGGTTTATCCTCCTGATTATCAGGGAGGCTTTAATCGGGCTGCTGCTTGGGTTTATCGCCTACCTGATGTTTATGACGATTCAGACTGCGGGCTCTTTTATCGATATTCAGATCGGGTTCGGGATTGCGAACGTCATTGACCCGATGACCGGGGCTTCGGCGCCGATTATCGGTAACTTCAAGTATATGATTGCACTGCTGCTGTTCCTGAGCATGAATGGCCACCACTACCTGCTGGATGCTATCGTATATAGCTATAAATGGGTGCCGATAGATAATGATCTGTTCCTCAAAATGATTGGCGGAAGCTTATCTGAGTTTCTGATCCGCACCTTTGCTCAATCCTTTATGCTGGCCTTTCAAATGTCGGCACCGCTGGTCGCTGCACTGTTCCTGACGGATGTAGGCCTGGCCTTCCTGGCGAGAACGGCTCCGCAATATAATGTGTTTGTCATCGGTGTTCCGCTCAAAATCATTATCGGTCTGGCGCTGCTTCTTATACTGATGCCGGGGATGGCTGCGCTGTTCCAGAATCTCTTCGAGATTATGTTCGAGTCCATGCACAATCTGCTTGGCCTCATTGGGAAGAGTCCTTAGGCTACGGTAAGGAGAGATTGTCTTGGCAAAACAGGCAAGATACAAACTGGATCTACAGCTCTTTGGGGGAGATAAGACAGAGAAAGCTACTCCGAAGAAACGGCAGGATGCCCGCAAGAAGGGGCAGGTTGCAAAAAGTGCTGAAATGTCAGGTGCAGTGGTCCTCTTCTCGGCGCTGCTGTCACTGAGCGTCTTCGGCGGCTTCATGAAAGAACGGTTTATCAAGCTCTACACAGATGTATTCCAGAACCGGATGATGCTTGAGGTAACACCGGAGAATATCTCTACGCTCTTTAACCAGTACGGGCTGCAGATCCTCATTCTGCTCGCTCCGCTGCTGGGCATCACCTTCCTGCTGGCGCTCGTGGCTAACTTCGCCCAGGTAGGCTTCATGGCTTCAGGCGAAGGAATTACGCCGAAGTTCAGCAAGATCAACCCCATCAAAGGCTTCAAAAATATTTTTTCCATGCGTTCCGTAGTAGAGTTCCTCAAATCTATCTTCAAGCTCATCCTGATTGCCTATCTGGTTTACAGTACGCTTTGGGGAGAGAAGGAGAGCTTTGCACGCCTCTCGCATGTCGATGCGGAAGGGGCATATGCCTTCGTTGCGAAGCTGACCATGAGCCTGGGCATCAAGATTGCAGCGGCTCTTTTTATAATGGCTGTACTGGACTATATCTATCAGAAATACGAGCATGAAAAGAGTCTGAAAATGTCTAAGCAGGACATTAAGGATGAGTACAAAAAGATGGAGGGCGACCCCATCATCAAAGGCAAGATCAGGGAACGTCAGCGCAGAATGGCGATGCAACGGATGATGCAGGAGGTCCCCAAGGCCGATGTAATCATCACGAACCCGACCCACTTTGCAGTTGCCTTGAAGTATGACGGTTCCACAATGGAGGCTCCTCAGATTATAGCCAAGGGCCAGGATTATGTGGCACTCCGCATCAGGGAACTGGCCAAGGAGCA
Organism: Paenibacillus sp. FSL R7-0179; assembly: GCF_038002265.1. NCBI lineage: Bacteria > Bacillati > Bacillota > Bacilli > Caryophanales > Paenibacillaceae > Paenibacillus > Paenibacillus sp. FSL R7-0179. Next base: position 3,390,287 of record NZ_JBBOCC010000002.1, on the reverse strand, counting down.
TGGTGTTGTAACGATGGAGAATAAGCCGCTGGCACGGGCATTGTTCCAGAGAGCGGAGATCGGTGATGTAGTGCCGGCCGATCTGTTCCAGGCAGTTGCCGAAGTGCTGGCCTATGTATATAAGCTTAAAGGCAAGAGGAGATAAGCCGGGGGAGGTTAAGGACATTGAAAGCTAAAGATCTAACAGTTCTACTGGGCATTATCGGTATCGTGCTTATGATGATTCTGCCCATCCCTGTCTGGCTTTTGGATGTACTGTTAATTATCAATATCTCGATAGCCCTGACCATTATATTGGTCGCTATGAATACCAGAGATCCGCTGCAGTTCTCAATATTTCCTTCACTGCTCCTGATCACAACGCTGTTCCGCTTAGCGCTGAACCTGTCAACCACCAAGCTGATTCTGGCTGATGGCCATGCCGGGGAGGTCGTAGCGACCTTCGGAAGCTGGATTGCCAGGGGACAGATCGCTATCGGGTTCATTGTCTTCCTGATCCTGGTTGTGGTTCAGTTCATTGTTATCACCAAGGGTTCGGAGCGTGTGGCCGAGGTAGGCGCCCGCTTCACACTGGATGCAATGCCCGGTAAGCAGATGAGTATTGATGCGGATTTGAATGCAGGGATGATCAATGAGCAGCAGGCACGGGAACGCCGCCGTAATGTCGAACGCGAAGCGGATTTCTTCGGAGCCATGGATGGTGCGAGTAAGTTCGTCAAAGGGGACGCCATTGCCAGTATCATCATCCTCATTATCAACCTGATCGGCGGCTTCATCATCGGTATGACCGTTCACGGGATGTCGTTCCAGACAGCACTCTCAACCTACTCTGTGCTGACCATCGGTGACGGTCTGGTCAGCCAGATTCCGGCCTTGCTGATCTCCACGGCTTCGGGTCTGATCGTTACCCGTGCGGCTTCGGAGGGCAATCTGGCCGAGGATCTGACGGGACAATTGCTGTCCTATCCGAAGCTTCTATACATAGTGGCTGCGACCATTGCGTTTTTGGGGTTCTTTACCCCGATTACCGTCATGTCCACGCTTCCTTTGGCGGGGCTGATGGCATATGCGGCTTACAGTATGGGACAGAAGGCCAGCAGGCAGCAGATTGCCGATGAACAACTGGTCGAGGAGAAGCAGATCGAAGAGGTACGAAGTCCCGAAAGTGTTATCAATCTGCTTACGGTGGACCCGATCGAATTCGAATTTGGTTATGGTCTGATTCCTTTGGCGGATACGGGGCAGGGCGGCGATCTGCTTGACCGTATCATCATGATTCGACGGCAATGTGCACTGGAGATGGGTCTTGTTGTACCTGTTATTCGCATTCGCGACAATATTCAACTAAAACCGAATGAATATGTCATCAAAATTAAAGGAAATAACGTTGGCGGCGGTGAATTATTACTTAATCACTATCTCGCCATGAGCCCCGGTTATGATGACGAGTCGATTAGCGGGATTGAGACTATTGAACCATCCTTCGGGCTGCCTGCCCTATGGATCGATGAGTCGGTGAAGGAGCGGGCTGAGTTATCCGGTTATACCGTGGTAGATCCGCCTTCCGTAGTAGCCACGCATCTGACCGAGCTGATCAAACGGCATGGACACGAATTGCTGGGCCGTCAGGAGACGAAGCAGCTGGTCGACAATCTGAGGGAGAATTACCCTGTGCTGGTGGATGAACTGATTCCCTCCATTCTTGCTGTCGGGGATGTTCAGAAGGTACTGGGCAAGCTGCTGCGGGAGAAAATATCGATCCGCGACCTCGTCACCATCTTCGAGACGCTTGCCGATTACGGCACGTATACCAAGGACCCGGATATTCTGACTGAATATGTGCGGCAATCCCTCTCCAGACAGATTACCCAGCAGTTCTCTCAGACGGGGGAGACCCTGCGTGTTATTACAGTAGGTCCCGGGCTGGAGAAAAAGATTTCCGAGAGCGTGCAGCAGACCGAGCAGGGCAGCTACTTGGCGCTTGATCCGGTATCTACCCAAACCGTCTATCAGCGGCTTACGGAGCAGATCAACCGTCTTCTGCAATCCGGCCAGCAGCCGATTGTACTGACCTCTCCAACGATTCGCATGTATCTGCGCCAGGTGATTGAGCGGACCATGCAGGATATCCCTGTGCTGTCCTACAGCGAGCTGGAGCCAAACATTGAAATTCAAAGCGTCGGGGTGGTGAACTTATGAGAGTGAAGCGTTATGTGGTCGATACGATGCCTGACGCCATGCATTCGATCCGCAGCGAGCTTGGAAGCGATGCCGTTATTTTAAGCACCAAAGAAATAAAGGTTGGCGGATTCATGGGCATGTTCACGAAAAAGAAGATCGAGGTTGTAGCTGCAGTGGAGAACGGTGCAAAGGCGGCTGCGCAGGAGAAGATTCCTGCACCGCCGCTGAACATACCGCGAAATGCAGTGCCGGAGGCCTATCAGAAGGCTGCTTCAGCAGCTGCCCCTCCTCTCCCGCCGCCTGTGACGGTAAGGGAGGCGGCAGCAGCCAAGTCGTTTGCCGAGATTGCCGCAGCGCTGGCTGATCCGCTGGAGCAGGGCGGAGGTGTAGCGGTGATGCCGCCTTTAGCCAAGACTGAGCCGCCGGATATCCGCACTGAGGATATTACAGCAGGCCAGCCGTCTGTAACACAGCCGGAGGAGAGCCGGAGGAAGCTTGCAGCCATCTATGATCCGCTTGCGGCAGAACAGCCTGAACCTGAGAGTGCCGCAGCCACTGAGAGTGATGTCCTGCGGGAAATCCGGGATATGAAGCAATGGATGGAACGTATCGCACGTTATTCCTCAGGGGCTGCCGAGCTGCCGGATGCGCTGGAATCCTTACGCAGCCGCCTGATTGACCAGGAGACTGACGCTGTTCTCGTAGAGGAATGGATCGGATATGTTCTGGAGCGTTACCGTGAGGAAGGAAGCAGCTGGGGGCCGGAGCAATTTGAGGCTGTGCTCAGAGAGCAGATTGACGGCTTTCTGGCGGGACGCATTGCCGGCGGTATTGCCCCGGATACGCGGATTGTTTATATTGCGGGGCCGACTGGGGTCGGCAAGACAACAACGATCGCCAAGCTGGCAGCGGAGCAATTGTTCAAGCAAGGCCGCAAGGTTGGGCTGATTACCTCGGATACTTACCGGATATCGGCCGTTGAACAGCTTAGAACCTACGCCTCCATTCTCAACATGCCGCTGGAGGTTGTGCAATCACCGGGCGATCTGCAGCGGGCGATGTTCCGGCTGGAGAGCTGTGATCTGGTGTTAATGGATACTGCCGGACGGAATTACCGCAATGAAATCCTGGTGGCTGAACTGCAGAGTCTGCTCGCCAAGGAGCTTAAGAGCGAGACACTGCTGGTGCTGAGCCTGACCTCGAAGAGCCGTGATATGAAAAAGATTGCAGAGCACTTCGGCAGATATCAGCTGGACAAGGTAGTATTCACGAAGCTGGATGAAACGGGCAGCTTTGGCCCGCTGTTCAATGTCTTGAATGATTATCCGCTGAAGCTCTCTTATATTACCAACGGACAAAATGTTCCGGATGATCTTCTGATGGCCACCGGGGAGCAGATTGGCGGCATGCTGCTGGGAACAGGGGGCGGGTGATGGACCAGGCGCAGGCATTAAGACGGCTGGTTTCCAGCCAGGATACAAGGCAGGCTCCCGGAAGCGGTGCCTCCGCCCGGATCATCACGGTATGCAGCGGGAAGGGGGGAGTCGGGAAGTCGAATTTCACCCTTAACTTCGCGCTTGCGCTGAAGGCCATGGGACGGAGAGTGCTTCTGTTCGATGCCGATATCGGCATGGCCAATATTGATGTCCTGATGGGAGTCTCCTCCAGATACAATCTGTACCACCTGCTCAAGCGGGAGGCGGAGATCGGACAGATTATTCAACTCGGACCGCAAGCCTTACCCTTCATTGCAGGGGGCTCCGGGATGGACGAGCTGTTCACACTCTCTGAGGCGGATCTGAACTACTTTACCACACAGATTGCAAGCATTGCCGATACCATGGATTTTATCCTGTTTGACACAGGGGCGGGGCTGTCCAAGGAAACGATGAAATTCATCACTTCTGCCGACGACTGCCTGGTGGTGACCACGCCAGAGCCTACCGCAATTACAGATGCGTATGCACTGATGAAGGTTGTTCATAATACGCATCCGGAGGTCTCATTCAGGCTGATTGTCAATCAGGCAGGGGATGAACGGGAGGCGCGGGCCACCAGTGACAAAATCCGGATGGCAGCCAGCCGCTTCCTGCAGCTTGAGCTTCCCTTCCTCGGTTACATCAGCAGTGATCCGCATGTAGTACAGGCTGTTAAGAAACAAATTCCATTCTCAGTGGCTTTTCCGAACAGTATTGCAGCCAGGGATGTGCAGAGGCTTGCGCAGAGCTATCTGGCTGCGGATTCAGTAGAAACCGCTAAAGTACAAGGCATCAAGGGATTCATCAGCAAGTGGTTGAAACGAAACAGATAATTGTTCTGAATTTAAGGGACAGAGGTGGAAAAGCTATGAGGCCATATAAAGTTCTGGTTGTTGATGATTCTGCATTCATGCGCAAGATCATTTCCGATTTAATAGAGAATGATGCCGACTTTCAAGTCACAGCGACAGCTGCCAACGGACGCGAGGCGATTGAGAAGGTTAACGAGCTTCGTCCGGATCTCGTAACCATGGATGTGGAGATGCCTGAGATGAATGGCCTGGAGGCGCTCAAAAGTATCATGGCCCAGCATCCGCTCCCGGTAATTATGCTGTCCGGCATCAATGAAGAGGGGATGAAGGAGACGATTCTGGCCTTGGAGTGGGGGGCTTTCGATTTCATCCGAAAGCCGTCCATTTCAAACTCCCAGGATATCATCGCTGTCGGAGAATCCCTCCGGGAGCAGATGAAGGAGGCGATGATGGCGCGCGAGCGGCGCGAAGCCCGCGCCTCCTCCGTCAAGTTGCCTGAGCCTCCTCCTCCCGCTGCTGAATCGTCTGCTCCACGGGCTGTTGTGGAGCCGGTGAGACGGAAGCTGGAGCCGTCCAAGAAGGAAGCGGATAAAGCGCCGCTTCAGGGCACGGAGAAGCCGAGGGTCAGGGCACCGCTTGAACCGCCGGCTGACAAACGCAAGCCGGAAGCCCGCACTGAGCCGCCCACTGCGAAGCGGGTGGTCAAGCCTGCGCCGGCAGCGCCCAAACCGGCTCCCGACAGGCTCAAAGGCCGTCCCCAGGAGGCGCAGGGTGCCGGATGGGCTGGACAACGGGCGGCTGCTGAAATGGCTGCCGGCTCATTCGCGGAACCTCCTGCAGCAGGAGGCCAGGCAAGCGGAAGCAGGGGCGTGCGCAAGCTGGTAGCTGTAGGCTGCTCAACCGGAGGTCCGAGAGCGCTGAAGGCGTTCCTGGAGAACATCCCCGGCGACTTCCCGGCACCGATTGTCATTGTCCAGCATATGCCGCCTAACTTCACCAAATCGCTGGCCCAGCGCCTGAATACCTTTAGCGCACTGGAAGTCGCTGAAGCGGAACAGGGTATGGTTCTCCGGCAGGGTGCGGCGTATATTGCCCCCGGCGGCTATCACCTCACAGTGGTACCTGCGCCTGGCGGCCAATACATGATAGAGCTTACTAAGGAAGAGGTCCGCAATGGACATCGTCCTTCTGTAGATACACTGTTTGAATCGGTATTGCAGCTTACCTCGCTGGAACGTCATGCCGTCATTATGACGGGGATGGGCAGCGACGGAGCCCGGATGATGAAAGCACTCTATGATTCGGGGGTGACATCTACCTTTGCAGAGAGTGAAGAAACCTGTGTGGTTTACGGAATGCCGAGGTCTGCAGTAGAGTTAAAGTGTGTAAGACACATCCTGCCTTTGCAAGAAATTGCGCCAAGGCTGGTACAAGCCGTTAAATAATGGAATAGCGAACTCGAAGGGGAGGTACCCGCTCATGGACATGAACCAATACTTATCCATGTTTATTGATGAGTCAAATGATCATCTGCAGTCTTTGAACGAGAGCATGATGGGGCTGGAAGCGAATCCGGAGGATCTGAGTATTGTTCAGGTGATTTTCCGCTCCGCCCATACCTTGAAAGGTATGGCGGCTACAATGGGTTTTGAAGATTTGGCTTCGCTTACGCACCAAATGGAGAATGTGCTCGATCTGGTGCGCAATAACAAACTGCGGATGCAAGACTTCATTTTTGATACCCTGTTCAAAAGTATTGACGCTCTGGAATCCATGGTGGAGGATATTACCGGCGGTGGAGCGGGCAAGGCCGATGTAACAGCCATTGTCTCATCACTGCAGGCCATCGTACGCGGAGAGGTTCCCTCTGCCGGCAATGCCTCTGCTGAAGTCACTGCTGCTGCATCCGGCAATGCCAGCGCAGCCCAGGTGTTCCTGGATGAATTCCAGTACTCTGTGCTGGAGCAATCCCTTCAGGAAGGCCATCAGGTGCTCTATGTAGATGTGGCGATCCGGAAGGACTGTCAGCTCAAAGCCGTACGTGCCTACATGGTCTTCGACCTTCTGGAGCGTTCAGGAGAAGTCGTGAAATCCTTCCCTTCGGTTCAGGACATAGAGCAGGAGAAATTCGATTACGGATTCTCCCTCTACTACATAACCCAAAAGGATGCAAGTGAAATTCAGAAGATGATTCTGAATCTGTCGGAGATTGAAGCGGTCACCGCTGTGGCGCTTGATCAGGAGTCACTTCGCCAGATGGGACAAGACACTGCAGCAGCTACAGCCGAAGCGCCTGCCCCTGCTCCGGTGCAGGAGGCTGCTCCGGCAGCTGCGGGTAATGCTTCCCCTGCGGCTTCTCTGCATCCCAAGGAAGAGAACGGCAAAGCTGCCCCGGCCCGGGCTGGAGGAGCACCGTCGCCTTCCCGGACCATCCGTGTTGATATTGAGCGGCTGGATGTGCTGATGAATCTGTTTAGCGAGCTGCTGATTGACCGTGTCCGGCTGGAGCAGCTGGCCTCAGAGGTGCAGAACGGCGATCTTACCGAAACGGTCGAGCATATGGGCCGGGTGAGCGGAGATTTGCAAAATATAGTCATGAAGCTCCGCATGGTTCCGGTGGATACCGTATTTAACCGTTTCCCGCGGATGATCCGTGATCTGGCGAAATCGCTGGACAAGAAGGTGGATTTAATCATCACCGGAGCCGATACGGAGCTTGACCGTACGGTGATTGATGAGATTGGCGATCCGCTGGTGCATCTGCTGCGCAATGCAGTAGACCACGGGATTGAATCCATCGCGGACCGGGTTGCTGCCGGGAAGCCGGAGACAGGCACTGTGCAGCTGCGGGCCTTCCATAGCGGCAATCATGTCTTCATTGAGATTGAAGAGGATGGCAAAGGTATCTATCCGAAGAATGTACTGGCCTCTGCCGTCAAAAAGGGTGCGATTACCCAGGAGCAGGCTAATACAATGTCTGATGATGAAGCATACCAGCTGCTCTTCGCGCCGGGCTTCAGTACAGCTGAGGTAATCTCCGACGTATCAGGCCGTGGCGTAGGTCTGGATGTGGTCAAAGCCAAAATCTCTTCGCTGGGCGGTAACGTCACCATCTATTCAACACCTGGCAAAGGTACGAATTTCTCTGTTCAGCTTCCGCTGACCCTGTCAATCATTGCAGCGATGCTGGTCCGGCTTGGTTCTGAGAAATATGCCATTCCGCTCTCTTCCATCGTAGAGACAGGAATTGTGAAGCAAGCCCAGATCCGCACCATTCACGGCAACCGGATGCTGGAGTTCCGGGGCAGCCATATTCCGCTGGTCTCCCTGAGCAAGATCTTCTCCGTTCCGGACTATGATGAAAGCACGGAAGAGGAGACAGAGATCGTGGTTGTCCGCAAAGGAGAACGGCTGGTTGCCCTGGCTGTGCAGGACTTCATTGGCCAGAACGAAATCGTAATCAAGAACCTCGGCAAGTATCTGCCTGAGGTGCAGGGAATTTCCGGAGCCACGATTCTTGGAGACGGACAGGTAGCGCTTATTATCGATCCGAATGCTTTTATCAAATAATCAGGTTAGAACAGGGAGGCTCATTCCATGGCTGAAGATATCAAAGTAATTGTATTCAAGCTTGGCACTGAAGAATACGGCATTGAAGTAGAGAAGGTCCAGACGATTGAACGTATGATGCCGATTACCCGCGTACCGAAGACCTATTCCTTCATCAAAGGTGTGATCAATCTGCGCGGCGTCGTGATTCCGGTTATTGATCTGCGCGGACGCTTCGGCATTGAGGAAGCGGAACACACGGACCAGACCCGGATCATTATCGTCAATGTGAATGAGATGGAAGTGGGCTTCATTGTCGATTCAGCCAACGATGTCATCGACTTGAACCGTGACATTATCGATGTACCGCCGGATGTTGTTGGCGGCATCAAGGCGAAGTATCTGGACGGGGTCGCCAAAATCGGGGATGACCGTCTGCTGATTATGCTCAACCTGTCTGAAGTGCTGAACAAGAGTGAAATCGTGCAGCTGGAAAGCCTGGAGGGCTAGCCTATGGAGCTATTCAAGAATTTCAAAGACTTCAAAATGGATGTGCTTAAGGAAGTAGGGAATATCGGGGCCGGCAACGCAGCCACCGCCTTATCCCAACTGCTCAATAAGCCGATTGACATGGCCGTCCCTAAGGTACAGCTGCTCAGCTTCGAGGAAATCACCGATAAGGTGGGCGGAGCGGAGGAGCTGGTATACGCGGTATTCCTGCGTGTGGAAGGTGAAGCCCCGGGGAACCTGTTCTTCATTCTTACCCCGGAAGCGGCAAGCAACCTGCTTAGCCGGATTGCCGGCATTGAAGTCTCCGGCGGCGATGAGCTGAGTGAAATGGAATTATCCGCACTAAGCGAGATCGGCAATATTCTGGCCGGCTCTTATCTCTCTTCCCTGGCGGACTTCACCTCCTTGAGCATGTATCCGACAGTGCCGGCGCTTGCGATGGATATGGCCGGAGCCATTCTTGGCTACGGGCTGCTGCAGTTCGGTCAGATGGGTGATGATGCGCTGCTGATCGATACGACTTTTTTAGAAGGCCAAAATGAAATTGAAGGACAATTCTTCCTCATTCCCGATCCGGAATCGTTCCCCAAAATATTCAAGGCTTTAGGAGTACCGTTCGACAATGATTGAAGAGCAGAGCATCATTAAAGTAGGGATGGCGGATTTGAACGTAGGCAGCCAGGACAGCCTTATCCGTACGACCGGTCTTGGCTCCTGCGTAGGTCTAACTCTGTTTGATCCTGGTAAAAAGCTGGCGGGGATGGCTCATGTCATGCTGCCTTCGTCAGAGATTGCCCGGGAGGGACAGCTGAATATCGCCAAGTTCGCAGATACTGCTGTACCTGAGCTTTTGGCCCGCCTGCTGGGGCTGGGAGCGGTTAGAAGCCGGATTGTGGCCAAGATGGCCGGAGGCTCGCAGATGTTTGCTTTTGCCGGAGGGAGTGACACCATGAGGATCGGGCCTCGGAATGTGGAATCCTGCAAGCTTGCTCTTGAGAGCCTTCATATTCCGCTTATCGCGGAGGATACGGGCGGCAATTATGGGCGCACGATAGAAATCTCCTGCAATACCGGAGTGATTTTTATCCGCAGCGTTCAAAAAGGCCCGAAGGAAATTTAGCCATGAGCAGGAAACTATTGCTGAATATTGTGGCCGGACTGATCGGATTTGTACTAACCTTCCTTGCTAACAACGGGCAGAACCTGCTGGGTACCAGCCTGATCCGGGGCATGTACGGATTTATTATCTGGTTTGTGCTTGCTTTTTGCCTGAGATGGGTATTGGGTTTTATTATCGGAAAAGAATCCTCAGACCCGGAAGCCGGTTTGTTCGATAACGGAGAGTCTCTTGGCGTGAAGCTTGATATTAGTACACCTGAAGAGGATCAGGAGCTCAAGGACCTGCTTACCCCAAAACGGGAGGCGGCCAGTGAAGAGCCAGGGGGATTCACGCCTTTGCAGCCTCCGAAGCTAGTCTCTATGAAAGATCCTGAAGAATTGGCCAAGGCCGTTCGTCACCTGAAAGAAGAATAAGCGAGTGTTGCGGCGAAAGTCCGTCATCTTGCGCCGCATGTTTGCCCGCTGACTAAACTTTGGGAAGGGTGAAAGCCGTTGAACGAGCGTAAAGCAGCTCAGTCGGATACAGATATGCTTTGGGAGCAGTGGAAAGAGCACGGCGATCCTGAAGCTAAAAAAAAGCTGATTGAGAGTTATCTCCACATTGTTGATTATGTGTCCAGCCGTCTGGCAGTAGGACTGCCTAAAAACGTCTCCAAGGACGATTTGGCCAGCAACGGCGTTATGGGACTCATTGATGCCATCGAAAAATTCGACTACAAGCGGGGGCTTCAATTCCAGACTTATGCATCGTGGCGGGTACGGGGAGCAATCCTTGATTCTCTGCGGCAAAGTGACTGGGTTCCCAGATCCGTACGCGAAAAAGCGAAAAAAATCGAGGATGCCTACCAGCAGCTGGAGCAGAAGTATTTGAGATCAGTAACTGATAATGAAATGAGCCAATATCTGAATATTTCGGAAACGGAGTTTCAGACGATGCTGCAGGATGTCGCAGTCATGTCGCTCTGTTCATTGGAAGATCCTATACGCGAAGAGGAATCAGAGACAAGAATGTCCATATTGGTAGATGACAAGGCCAAGAATCCGGACCGTAAAGTGAATGAGTTCTATCTGCGGGATACGCTAACCAAAGGCATCGAGAAACTAACAGTGAAAGAACGGACCGTCGTGTCCCTTTTATATTATGAAGATTTATCTTTAAGCGAGATTGCGGAAGTGATGTCACTGTCTCCTTCGCGAATCTCCCAGCTTCATTCCAAAGCTATTTTGCGGCTAAGAGGCACACTTGAGAAGAACCGGGACCTTCTAATGCAAAATGATTAACCGGGTGACGGTGACAAGGGGGAGCAGAAATTGATCGGTCAATATGTATTGAGCCAATACCTGAGCATTACTTTTTCGGAGGATAAGGGGATCGCTTACCTTCAGTTCACCAAGAAGGATGAGAATTTCACCTGTTCGGTCGAGGACCTTGAGAGCTTCCTGTTCAGTCACAATATTCGTTTCGGTATACAGCATGATATTGTTCAGCGGATTAGCAGTAACCCGGAAGAATATTTCTGGAACCGGGTGCCTATCGCGATTGGACAGCCTGCTGTCAACGGTAAGGACGGCCGGGTTGTGCTGACCGTTGACATGGAGGAGGACCGCAAGCCTCTCGAGAAAGAGGACGGCAAGGTGGATTACAAGGAGTTGGTCCGGCTGCATAACGTAAGGAAGGGCCAGCTTATTGCCAAGGTTATTCCGGCAGAGAACGGCGTGAGCGGCAAAATGGTAACAGGTGAAGAGCTTCCGTTCCGGGCAGGGAAGGAGGCTCATTTCAAGGTAGGCAAGAATGTGGTGGTGGATCAGGAAGAGACCTCCATGTATTCGGCGATTGACGGATTGGTTACGCTGACAGACAAGGGCAAAATCAATGTTTTTCCGGTGTATGAAATCAATGGGGATGTGGATTACAGCACAGGCAATATTGATTTCGTGGGTACGGTGGTCATCCGCGGCAATGTGCTTACCGGCTTCACCGTCAAATCCGCAGGAGATATCCGGGTGGTCGGCGGGGTAGAGGGAGCCGAACTGATATCGGGCGGGTCCATCGAGATTACGGGCGGTATCATCGGTTATAATAAAGGCCTCGTAAGCGCCGGTAAAAATGTTAAGGTCTCGTTCATCCAGGACGGCAATGTTGTGGCAGGGGAGGATATTATCGTTTCCCAAAGCATTATGCATTCCAGCATCCGGGCAGGTCATGATGTGCTGTGCAACGGGGCCAAAGGCTTAATCGTCGGGGGGATCGTACAGGCAGGGGAGCGTGTGATCGCCCGTACCATCGGCAATACCATGTCTACAGCTACAGCGGTTGAAGTGGGCGTTGTTCCAGAGCTGAGAAATGAGATCAACGAACTGCGCCAGGAGCTCCGGCAGCTTCTAGAGAATGAGGACAAGACCAATAAGGCGCTGTATCTGCTTAATCAGCTGGCGAACAATGGGCAGCTGTCGCCGGATAAGGTGGCGCTTCGCGTCAAGCTTAATGCAACCAAGCAATCCCATATGCGTGATGAAAAGAGAATTAAAGAGCGTGTACTGGAGATCGAGCGTATGCTGGAGGACACCGGCAGAGCTAAGGTGGATGTCGTCAAAACGATCTATGGAGGCTCTAAGATCGTAATCGGAAGGTACACCAGGTTTGTCAAAGACCCGACGGAGCGGGTATCCTTCATTTATAGTGAAGGGGATATATCCATAATACCGTATGTATAATCAGGCAGGCAGCCGAGGCGGCCTGCTATTCCTTGATTCTGAAACCAATGACTGGAGAAGAGGGATCTTATGAGTCTGAAACCGGTGGAATTGCAAATTGCGTTGCCCCGTACCCATGATGCGGCCAAAGTTCAGAACAACCTTCAGCAGCGACCTGCACTCGACCAGCAGCAATTGGCAGGCCAGAATGTCAAGCATAGCCAGGAAATCTCGCTGCGCAGCACTGAGGTTGACGAGTCTGCCGAATCGGCCCTGCGGGACGGCGGCAAAGGGAACGGTTCTGGCAGTCAGCCTCAACCCCGCAAGCCGGATAAGCAGGAGAACACCCATGATGCCGAACATCCCTATAAGGGGCACCGTATAGATTTCAGTCTCTGATTGGGACAGAATAACCTCAAATGCAGTTAAGGCATCTTATGAATTAAACGCAGAAGGAGATTACACACTTGGAACCATGGGTATATATTGTGCTGGTAGGTGCAGTTGCTATTGTTTATGCCCTGCGGCTGCCGGCCAGGACGGGCAAGGAAGACTCAGAGAAGAAGAGCCTGAAGGAGACGGAGGCAGCTCTGGAGCTCTACATGGCGGATATCGAGCATGAGAACTCCGAGCTGCTGAAGCTGGTGGGCAGCATTAAGACACAGTCACAGAGCAATAAGGCAGCCCTCCAGGAAGAAATCGCTGTACTGCGGGAGCAGGTGGGCGAGCTGCAGAAGAGCCTGCTGCTGATGGATGCGCGGCTGACTGCGGAAGAGAAGGGTCTGCTTCAGCTGGCCGCCACCTTCTCGCGGGAGGCTTCGCCCGGCCACGCGGAGAAGCCTCAGGGCACAGAGCAGGCAACTGAGGCAGTACCTCCTGTTAAGCCAAGACCCGTGAGCTCCATTAAGCTGCGGTATCCCCGGCTGTTCGAGCTGCATGAGCAGGGGAAATCGATCGACTCTATCGCTAAGACCGCCGGTCTTCAGCGGGGCGAGGTGCAGCTGATCCTGCAGCTTGCCCAGCAGGAGGAATCCGTATGATGAAGAACCGGTTCTTTATGCTGGGACTAGGGATCGGGCTTATAGCCGGAGCGCTGCTGCTGCAGCTGATGATAGCCGGGCGGACGGCGCCGCTGACCAAAGAAGAACTGATCCGGCAAGCGGCTAGCCTGAACCTGACCGTTGTAGATCCGGCAGAAGCTGCTGCAACAGCAACGCCATCGCCGGAGGAGGGTGCCCGGGCCAAGGCTTCCGGTGAGCCAGCAGCAACACCGGCCTCTACGCCTGGTGTTCCGCCCAAGCCGGCCGCAGCGCCAAGCGCCGCAGCGACTCCGGGCAAGCCTTCAGCTCCTGCACAGCCGCAGAGCACCGCAGCACCTGTTACCAAAGCTCCGGCTACGCCTGAAGCACCTGTGGCTGCGGTAGACGGAGTAATCTCTTTGAAGATTCCTACTGGAATTACCCTCTCTCAGACGGCAGATTTACTTGCGGAAGCCGGGGTAATTGAGGACAAGAATAAGTTTCTCCAGACGGCAAACGGCCGTAAGGTGAACACTATCATTCAATACGGCAGCTACAGCTTCACCAAGGGAGAGAGCATCAACTCCATCATTGACAAGCTGATTACCGTAAAAAAGTAATCGTTGCATAGGTTGTTTTATTATGATATATTAATTGACGGTGTTAAAACACACGCCGGTTGATTTCGGTAAGGGGTGCTTTCTTCTGAAGAAAGTCTTGCTGAAAGATGACGCGCGGCGGAGGAGACACACAATAAACCAAAACTAGGAGGTGTGTGAAGATGGCAGTAATCTCCATGAAGCAGCTTCTCGAAGCTGGGGTTCACTTCGGTCATCAGACTCGTCGTTGGAATCCAAAGATGGATCGTTATATCTTCACTGAAAGAAACGGAATTTACATTATTGACTTGCAAAAAACAGTCAAGAAGGTAGAGGAAGCTTACAACTTTGTAAAGAGCGTCGCTGGAGACAACGGCACAATCCTATTCGTAGGAACAAAGAAGCAGGCTCAGGATTCCGTTAAAGAAGAAGCTGAACGTTCGGGTATGTTCTTCATTAACCAGCGTTGGCTCGGGGGTACCCTGACTAACTTCCAGACCATTCAGAAGCGTATTGACCGCCTGAAGAAACTGGAAGCATGGGAAGAAGACGGTACCTTTGCAGTATTGCCTAAGAAAGAAGTTATCCTTCTCCGCAAAGAGAAAGATCGTCTTGAGAAATTCCTGGGCGGTATCAAGAACATGAAAGGTCTTCCAAGCGCGCTGTTCATCATTGACCCGCGTAAAGAGCGCATTGCAGTAGCAGAAGCTCGCAAATTGGGTATTCCTATCGTAGCTATCGTTGATACTAACTGCGATCCGGATGAAATTGACTACGTAATTCCAGGCAATGACGACGCTATCCGCGCCGTGAAGCTCTTGACTGGTAAAATGGCTGATGCTGTTGTTGAAGCTCATCAGGGCGAAGACACAACTACAGCTTAAGTAGCAACCGGAACATAAAATGAGAACTTAAATGAAAAAGGGTGGTTGGCAGGTGGATAACCTCTCACTGCCCTTTTTTTAAAATGCAAGCAAGTGCATGACAACGAATATGACCCTGGAGGGAATAACAATGGCAGTAGATGCAAAAGCAGTGAAGGAACTTCGCGAAAGAACAGGGGCAGGAATGCTCGATTGTAAAAAAGCTCTGGAAGAAGCAAACAACGATATCACCAAAGCAGCTGAGTTGCTTCGCGAAAAAGGTTTGTCCGCAGCAGCAAACAAAGCAGGACGTATTGCTACTGAAGGTACTGTAGAATCCTATATCCACGCTGGCGGCCGTATTGGCGTTCTGGTGGAAATTAACTGCGAAACTGACTTCGTAGGCAAAACGGATTCCTTCAGAGAATTCGCACGCGATATCGCTATGCAGATCGCAGCAGCGAACCCGCTGTATGTTCGCCGTGAAGAAGTACCTTCTGCAGACGTTGAGAAGGAAAAAGAAATTCTTAAGGCACAAGCGCTGAACGAAGGCAAGCCTGAGAAGATCGTTGAAAAAATGGTGGAAGGCCGCATCAGCAAGTTCTATGAAGAATATTGCCTGATGGAGCAATCCTTCGTTAAAGACCCGGATAAGACAATCTCCCAGCTGCTGAATGAAAAAATCAGCACAATCGGCGAGAACATCACCATCCGCCGCTTCGTTCGTTTCGAACTGGGTGAAGGTCTTGAGAAGAAAGTCGACAATTTTGTAGAAGAAGTTATGGCACAAGTAAAACAATAATAACTGCAGGTCATTGAATAAGAACTGAATACAGGCAAGCATCAAAAGAGCGGAACACATACAAGTAGTGTTCCGTCTTTTGCAGAAAGTGAGGGTATACAATTGGAACAACCGGTATTTAAGAGAGTGGTCCTTAAGGTAAGCGGTGAATCGCTCGCCGGACAGAATGGCTATGGCATCGATGCCGATACGATCATCTCTATTGCAGAGCAGGTCAAGGAAGTCGTGGAGCTTGGAGTTCAGGTTGCGATTGTATGCGGCGGTGGCAACATCTGGCGCGGAATCGCCGGAAGTGCAAGCGGTATTGACCGGGCAACGGCCGATTATATGGGGATGCTGGCCACTGTGATGAACTCGCTGGCATTACAGGACGCTCTGGAGCAGATTGATGTCCCTACCCGGGTTCAGACCTCTATCGCCATGCAGCAGATCGCTGAGCCCTATATCCGCCGCCGGGCGATCCGGCATCTGGAGAAGGGCCGCGTAGTTATTTTTGCCGCAGGGACAGGGAATCCGTTCTTCTCGACTGATACTACGGCAGCGCTTAGAGCAGCCGAAATTGAAGCCGAGGTTATCCTCATGGCCAAGAATAAGGTAGACGGCGTCTACTCAGCAGATCCGTTCAAGGACAGCACGGCTGTCAAATACGAGCAGCTGACTTACATGGATATTCTGAACAAAAACCTGGGGGTTATGGATTCTACCGCTTCCTCACTCTGCATGGATAATAATCTACCGCTCATTGTGTTTGCTATTACAGAGCAAGGCAATATTAAACGCGTCGTTCTCGGTGAAAAAATCGGGACGATCGTTAAAGGGAGTGTAAATTAAATGCCACAATCGGTTAAGAAGAATGCCGAAGAGCGTATGGAAAAAGCGATTCTCTCGCTGAAACGCGACTTGGCAACACTGCGGGCAGGACGCGCTTCGACGTCGCTGCTGGATCGCATCCAGGTTGAATATTACGGTGCTCCAACTCCGATCAATCAGCTGGCTAACATCAGCACACCGGATTCCCGGACCCTGCTGATCCAGCCGTGGGACAAAACCTCAATGTCAGACATCGAAAAGGCGATTATGAAATCCGACATCGGGATTACACCTGCTAATGACGGTACAATCATCCGCCTGTCGATTCCTCCGCTTACTGAAGAACGCCGCACTGAGCTGGTGAAGTTCACCAAGAAGTTCGGTGAAGAAGCTAAGGTAGCGATCCGCAACATCCGCCGCGATGCCAACGATGACATCAAAAAGATGGAGAAGAACGGCATTTCTGAAGATGAGTCCCATGGACATCAGGAAGATATCCAGAAAACAACGGATAAGTTCATAGCTGAAGTCGACAAAGTGCTCTTGTCCAAAGAAAAAGAGATTATGGAAGTATAACGAAATTCATGAGACTTCAGGCCCCTCCGTTAATGGTGGGGTTTGTCTCTTTCTGATAAGAGCTTGGAGGAAACGGAAATGATCAAACGGATTCAAGAATGGCTGAGCCGTAAAGACAGGCAGGAGCCAGTCGAGATTTCACCGGATAATATTCCCCGGCACATAGCGATAATTATGGATGGCAACGGTCGCTGGGCGAAACGGCGCGGTATGCCCCGGGTTGTAGGCCATCAGAACGGGATGAAGGCAGTCAAACGTGCTACGATTGCAGCGAACGACCTCGGAGTAGAATTTTTGACTCTGTACGCTTTCTCTACGGAGAACTGGAGCCGGCCGAAGGATGAAGTGGATTTCCTGATGCGTCTCCCCGTTGAATTCCTGGCGATTGAACTGGACGAATTAATTGAAAAGAATGTGCAGGTTCGCGTTATGGGTGATACCGACTCGCTGCCTTCCCATACGCGCAAGGCGATGGAAGAAGCTGTGGCCCGTACCCAGAGCAATACCGGACTTATTCTGAATTTTGCACTTAACTATGGCGGCCGTAAAGAAATTGAGGATTGTATGCGCGGCATGGGCAGGGATATTCAGGCAGGAGTCCTGTCTCCTGAAGAGATTACTTCAGAGCTGATTGACAGCAGGCTGTTATCCGGGGGGTTACCTGATCCTGACCTGCTGATCCGCACCAGCGGTGAAATGCGGCTAAGTAACTTTATGCTGTGGCAGGTCGCGTATAGTGAATTTTGGTTTACGGATGCTTACTGGCCGGAGTTCGACAAGTCGCATCTGATGCAGGCTGTGGCTGAATATCAGCGCCGCACACGCCGTTACGGTGGATTGAAGTAGCCTGATGGGAGAGGGATTCTTTGAAGCAGCGATTGATTACCGGAATTGTTGCCGGGGCCTTGTTTTTAGGGTTATGCTATTGGGGCGGCTGGCCGTATCAGCTGATGCTGACTGCCATGGCCCTCATCGGCTATTATGAATTTGTGAAAATGACAGGTACAGCAACCTTCGGACTGACGGCTGTATTTGGTTATGCCTCTGTTGTAGGCTTTATGATTCCTTGGGACCTCCTGGAAATGAAAAAACTATTCTCCTGGGAACAGGGGATATGGCTGGTATTGCTGCTGTTCCTGCTGGTCACTGTGTTCAGCAAGAATAAGCTGGATATCAAAATTACCGCAATGATGTTCACAGGCATTGTTTACATAGGGATGGGGTTCTCGTATATGGGAATCGCCCGCGGTGCGGGTGATGGCCATGGCCTCTTCTGGACGATCCTGCTGCTGTGCTGTATATGGGGCAGTGATGCCGGAGCCTATTTTGTCGGCAGAAGCTTCGGAAAGAACAAGCTGTGGCCTGCAATCAGTCCTAACAAGACTATTGAGGGTGCTCTTGGTGGAGTGGTAATTTCTGCTGTCATATCAATTGTGTTTGCCATAGTAGTTCCTGATCTGCTGACCATCCTACGCGCGCTGCTAATTGGAATTGCCTGCGCGGTGCTGGGTCAACTCGGAGATCTTGTACAATCTGCCTATAAACGGGTGTACGGTATTAAGGATTCAGGCTCACTTTTGCCGGGTCACGGAGGCATCCTGGACCGCTGCGACAGCTGGATCATCGTATTTCCTTTCGTACATATCGTAATGCTGATGCCTTACTATTAACGACAGGGAGAAGGAAAGCAACTGTGAAAAGAATTAGTATTCTCGGCTCCACGGGTTCCATCGGTACCCAGACGCTGGATGTGGTAGCTATGCATCCGGAAGCTTTTGAAGTCGATGGACTGGCGGCGGGAAGTAATATTTCGCTGCTGCTGGAACAGGTCCGCCGCTTCAGGCCACGCCGTGTATCGGTCTCCACGAAGGAGCTTGCAGAGGAGATCAGATCCAGTCTGCCTGCCGGTGTGGAGCTGTATAGCGGAAGTGAAGGTCTGGTGGAGATTGCTGCCGGAGGCGATGCACAGACGGTCGTAACTGCGCTTGTAGGCAGTGTGGGGCTTCAGTCCACACTTGCGGCGATTGAAGCCGGCAGACATATTGGACTGGCTAATAAGGAGACACTGGTGACCGCCGGACATCTGGTTACAGAGCTTGCTGGACGCAAAGGCGTGAAGCTGCTGCCAGTTGACAGCGAGCATTCAGCAATTTTTCAATGCTTAAATGGCGAGAACCGTAATGATGTAGCTTCAATTACCATTACAGCCTCTGGTGGCTCGTTCCGTGATTATAAGCGTGAACAGCTTACGAATGTTACCGTAGCGGACGCACTGCGTCACCCCAACTGGAGCATGGGGGCCAAGATTACTATTGACTCGGCAACCATGGTTAACAAAGGCCTGGAAGTTATTGAGGCCCACCATTTGTTCGCCCTTCCCTATGAGCAGATTGATGTGGTGCTGCATCCGGAGAGCATCATTCACTCGTATGTGGAGTTCTGCGACAGCAGCATTATTGCTCAGCTTGGGACTCCTGATATGCGGGTTCCCATTCAATATGCACTCACCTATCCTGACCGCTGGCCGTCTCCTGCGAAGCGCTTGTCCCTGGCTCAGGTGGCCAGCCTGACCTTCCGGGAGATGGATTATGAGCGCTATCCGGCACTGAAGATGGCCATTGACTGCGGTATTGCGGGCGGCACATTTACAACAGCCTTTAATGCAGCCAATGAGGTCGCCGTAGCCCGCTTCCTGCGCGGTGAGATTCCCTTCCTGCGGATTGATGAGATTATTGATGAAGTGCTTCAGCGCCATCAGAATGAGGCGAACCCTGGTCTGGAACAGATTCACAGTAGCGATATAGCTTCCCGGGAGCTTGCGGCTTTCCTGTAAAGGGATAAGAGGCACTTTATAAACGGTGAATATGGCTGTACCCTGAAAAATAGGTGTGGACTGTTGATTCTCTTGTGCCCTGCCTTGGAATAATGATAAATTAAGAGGACATACTTCGGTCTTACACCTTAAGGGGGAATGTTGCGCTATGGAGATGGTAAGAGTTGTTTTTTTAACGGTGTTTATGTTCTTTGTTCTGGTGACTGTCCATGAATGGGGGCATTATTATTTTGCCAAACGCGCCGGAATTCTTGTACGGGAATTTGCGATCGGTTTCGGTCCGAAACTGTTCTCTTATAAACGCGGTGAAACCCAGTTCACGCTTCGCTTGCTGCCCTTCGGGGGATATGCCCGTATGGCCGGCGAAGACCCGGAGATGGTTGAGATCGGCCCCGGGCAGACCATTGCCGTCCGGCTGGGCCAGGATAATAAGGTGAAGAATATTTACCTTGATTCCCTGGATACGCGCAGAAATGTTATACGCGGCGAAGCGCAGTTCACGGATCTGGAGAATGAACTGAAGATCCGCCTTGATGTAGATGGTGAAGTGACCACCTATGATGTGAATCCGCAGGCGATGATGATCAAGGGCACCCAGCAGACACAAATTGCGCCGAGGGACCGCCAGTTCGGCAGCAAAACCGTCGGCCAGCGGGCGATAGCCATCCTGGCCGGTCCGGTGATGAACTTCATTCTGGCGTTTGTGCTGTTTGCCCTTCATCTGCAGATGGCTGGAATTCCGGTGGAGAATCCCACCTATGTGAAGATCGGTGATGTCAGCTTAGGCATGCCTGCGCAGGAAGCTGGTCTTCAGAAGGGCGATATCGTCGTCACTGTGGACGGGCAGGCCATCGGCGGAGATTACCAGAAGATGATCAAGCTGACCTCGGCCTCCAAAGGCAAAGAAATGAACTGGACGCTGAAACGCGGTGAAGAGACCTTCAGTGTGACCATGGTTCCCCGGGGAATGGAAGGGGAGCAAGGCGGCAAGGTTGGAATTACGCCGGAGCTGCCTACCCGCAAGGCCGGAGTGGGCGAGACGATTACCAAGTCAAGCAAGGCTATGGTGGACACCACGGAGTTAATCTTTGTCGGCTTCAAGCAGCTGATCAACAAATTTAATATGGATGATATTTCCGGGCCGGTAGGCACGTTCCAGTTGACCGGACAGATTGCCCAGCAGGGAATTCAATATCTGACTTATTGGGCAGCAATTCTCAGCCTGTACTTAGGGATCTTTAATCTGCTGCCGATTCCTGCATTGGATGGCAGCCGGCTTGTATTTCTGGGCGTTGAGGCACTGCGCGGCAAGCCGGTAGACCCGAGCAGGGAAGGCATGGTCCACTTTGTAGGCTTTGCCCTGCTGTTCCTGGTGATGATCGCTGTTACGTATAATGATATTTTACGCCTCATAAGCGGCTGACGGATGTCATATCATTTTTATCCCGTGATAATTAATAGGAGGATTTCTTCACATGGCCAAAGACAAGCAGTTCGTTACAGAGATCACGCCGCAGGGCGAGGATTTCTCACGCTGGTATATCGATGTTATCAAAAAAGCGGACCTGATGGATTATTCACCGGTCCGCGGCTGTATCGTATTCAAACCGGACGGCTATGAAATCTGGGAGCATATTCAGGAGGAGATGAACCGCCGCCTGAAGGCTACCGGCCACCGGAACGCCTACTTCCCGTTATTCATTCCCGAGAGCTTTTTCCAGAAGGAGAAGGAGCATGTGGAGGGCTTCAACCCGGAGCTGCCTTGGGTCACTGAGGCCGGAGGCGATGTGCTGGAAGAACGTCTGGCCATCCGTCCTACGTCCGAGACCATGTTCGGCCATATGTATTCCAAGTGGATTCAGTCTTACCGTGACCTTCCGGTGTTAATTAACCAATGGGCCAACGTGGTCCGCTGGGAGAAACGTACCCTGCCGTTCATTCGTACGACGGAATTCCTCTGGCAGGAAGGCCATACCGCGCATGAGAATGAGGCGGAAGCACGCGAAGAAACGATGAAGATGCTGGAGAACTACCGCGACTTCGTGGAGACTTTTCTGGCTATTCCGGTAGTGACCGGACAGAAGACGCCATCCGAGCGGTTCGCCGGTGCGGTGGATACGTATTCCATTGAAGCGATGATGAAGGATGGACGGGCCGTTCAGGCTGCTACCTCGCATTACCTGGGCACCAAGTTCGCAGTTGCTTTTGATATCCAATATCTGAACCGGGAGAATGTACTGGAACATGCACATACCACCTCATGGGGCTCTACCACGCGTCTGATCGGTTCCCTCATCATGGTGCATGGTGACGACCGCGGACTGGCTCTGCCGCCGAAGGTAGCGCCTACGCAGGTGATTATGATTCCAATCGGACCGCCTAAGACCCGCGAAGCGGTCATCGGACGTACCGATGAACTGTTTGGTGAACTCAAGAGTGCCGGAATCCGTGTGCGCGTAGATGACCGTGCCGATGTAACCCCGGGCTGGAAGTTCAATGAATATGAAATGCGCGGCGTTCCTGTCCGTCTGGAGCTTGGACCGCGTGATATGGAGAATGGAGTCTGTGTGCTCGTATCCCGGATCAGCGGCGAGAAGAAGGTCATTCAGCAGGAGAACCTGGTTGAAGAAGTGAATGCTATGCTGGAACAGGTCCACCAGGAAATGTACGAGCGGGCACTGAAATTCCGTGAGGACCATTTCTATTCCGTAGATACACTTGAGCAGATGAAGGATTCTATGGAGGAGAAACGCGGCTTTGCGCTTGCAGGCTGGTGCGGCTCTGAAGAATGTGAGGATAAGGTCAAGGAAGAGACCGGTGCAGGCAGCCGTAATATTCCGTTCCACCCGTCAGAAACGAAAGAGACCTGTATTTGCTGCGGCAAACCTGCTCAGCACACGGTTGTATTTGCCAAAGCGTATTAATCGGCAGACATATATTTGTTAATTTTTATATCAGCTTCTGGCGAGAGGAGTCGGCGGGCCGCAAGTACCCAATGCTTTTCAAGCCGGAGGCTTTTTCTTACAATTGAGTGAGCGAGTGATTATATTAGACTGACGCCAAAGTCTTACGCCAATTATTGCCGAGTTAGGTGGGGAATGCATGGAGCAGAACGTGGAGAGAAGAAAGAGATTTGAGCTGTTGATGAAGCAGGGGGAGATTCCGCCTGCCATGATTGATCCTTATTTTGTAGACGGACAGATTGAACGGGTGGAGATTAGCCGCGGCAACCATGACTGGCATATCGTGATTGCGAAGACAACCCTGATTCCCGCCCAGACCTACCGGGCCTTTATCCTAAGAATGCGTGAGAAGCTGCAGCATATTGCCAAGGTCAGCTTCTTGTTCCTATATGATGATACTGTAAGCAGAGCCGATATTGTGCAGGAGTACTGGAGCATGTTCCTCGAGTGGGTCCAGCGTGAGATTCCTTCCGTCAACGGTTGGCTGACGCGTTCCAGTCAGGAGCTGCGGGACGGTACGCTCATCCTGAGTCTGAATGATACCATGTCACTTGAGCTGGCCCGCAAGAAGGGTATCGAAGCCGCCATTATTAAATATTATGATAAATATTTCGCACTTCCCCTCAAGGTTAAGCTGCAAATGGCCGAGGACGAGAGTAAGAGCAAAGCGGATGCCTATGAGGAATTCCAGCAGAAGCTCCAGCAGGAGCAGCGTGAACTGGTAGAGCTCATGATGATGAATAGCGAGCCGGACGAGCCTGAAGAAGCCGGGGACCCGAATGAGGTCATTAAGCTTCAGGTAGGGAATGACATCAAAGAGCAGGCCGTCTCCATTCTGGAGATTCAGGATGAAGAGAAGAAGATTACGATCCAGGGGACGATCTTCGGGCTGGACCGCAAGGAGCTGCGTAACGGAAATACGCTGTTCACCTTCTGCATTACGGACTTTACAGACTCCCTGCAGATGAAGATGTTCGCCAAGACCAAGGAAGAGCTGAAGATCATGGGGCAGCTGGCTAACGGCAAATGGGTCCGGGCGCGCGGCAAAGTGGAATATGACCGGTTCATGCAGATTCCCGAGCTGGTGATGATTCCTTCGGATCTGGCCGAGGTGTCGGCGCCGCCTGCCCGTAAGGACAATGCCAAGGAGAAGCGTGTGGAGTTCCACTTGCATACGACTATGAGCACGATGGATGCGGTAGCACCGATTGATGCCTATGTCAAAACAGCGTCGAAATGGGGCCACCCGGCGCTTGCAGTTACCGATCACGGCAATGTTCAGAGCTTCCCGGATGCGAATCACGCCGCCCATAAGCATAAGCTCAAGATGCTCTACGGTGTGGAGGCTAATGTCGTCAATGATGCGGTTAACATCGTGGAGAATGCGCAGCCGCTGGAGCTCAAGACAGCAACCTATGTCGTCTTCGACATCGAGACCACAGGCCTGTCGATCACACGCAATAACATCACGGAGCTTGCCGCGATCAAGATGTGCGAAGGCAAGGAGCTGGGCCGTTACACTACCTTTGTCAACCCGCATGAGAAAATCCCTTACCACATCCAGCAGTTGACGAACATTACGGATGAAATGGTCAAGGATGCCCCGGATCTGGAACCGGTACTGGGTGAGTTCGTGGAATTCGTAGGAGACAGCATTCTCGTTGCGCACAACGCACGTTTTGATATGGGCTTCATTCAGGCTTCCCTGAAAAGGCTGGGACAGCCTGAGCTGCCGAATCCATCACTCGATACGCTGGAGCTGGCGCGTCTGCTTTTCCCGAGTATGAAGAATCACCGGCTCAATACGCTTGCTGACAAGTACAAGGTACTGCTGGAGAGCCATCACCGTGCGGTGGATGATACGATTGCACTGGGCGGTATTCTGAACGGTCTGCTGGCTGATGCGGAGAAGATGAAGGGCTTAACCCGGCTGGACCGGCTGAATGATTATGTAGGTAATGACCTGTCGAATGTACGTCCGTTTCACTGCGGCATCTATGCACTGAATCCGGCCGGCAAAAAGAACCTCTATAAGCTGATTTCTATGTCGCATACCGAGTACTACAAGCGGGTACCCTGCATTCCCAAATCGAAGCTTGAAGAGCATCGTGACGGACTGCTCGTCATATCCGGCTGTGAGCGGGGCGAGTTCTTCGAGGCTGTGCTGAACAAAACCGTGGAAGAGGCGATTGAGGTTGCCCAGTTCTATGATGTGCTGGAAATTCAGCCGCTGACCATGTACATGCATCTGGTGGATAAAGGGTTCGTAGCGAGTCCAGAGGACCTTCGGGGTGTTGTACGCAAAATCTGTGAGATCGGCGAGCAGATGAACAAGCCGGTGATAGCCACCGGGAATGTGCACTATCTGGAGCCGCGCGATAAGCTGTTCCGCGATATTACAATCCACGGGATTACCGGGTTCAGTCCGCTGAAGGACCAGAACAAGCCGGATGCCCACTTCCGTACAACTGATGAGATGCTTGCCGAGTTCGAATACCTGGGTGCAGCCAAAGCGAAGGAGGTCGTGGTCACGAATACGGTTGAGCTGGCTGAGCGGTTCGAGGAATACGATCTGTTCCCAAGCGATCTCTTCACGCCTATTATTGAAGGGGCGGATGATGAGATCCGCAATACCTGCTATGACACAGCCAAATCGATCTACGGAGAGGAGCTGCCTGAGGTTGTGGTTGCCCGTCTGGAGAAGGAGCTTGCCCCGATTATTAAATACGGGTTCTCCGCCAACTATCTGATCTCGGAACGGCTTGTCAAAAAGTCGAACCAGGACGGTTATCTCGTCGGTTCCCGTGGCTCGGTAGGCTCGTCTGTAGTGGCAACATTCCTTGGCATCTCGGAGGTTAACCCGCTTCCGGCTCACTATATTTGTGCCAATTCGGAATGCCGGCACAGCGAATGGTTCCTGGACGGAAGTGTGCCAAGCGGCTTCGACCTGCCGGATAAGGACTGTCCGGATTGCGGCGGCAAGCTTAAGGGAGAGGGCCAGGATATTCCGTTTGAGACCTTCCTGGGCTTCAAAGGGGACAAGGTTCCCGATATCGATCTTAACTTCTCCGGGGAGTATCAGCCGAACGCCCATAATTTTACCAAAACGATGTTCGGTCCTGATAATGTATTCCGTGCGGGGACCATTGGTACGGTGGCGGAGAAGACCGCCTTCGGCTTCACCAAGAAATATGAAGAGCATCACCAGAAGCGCTGGCGCGGTGCGGAGGTCGGACGGCTTGCCGCCGGCTGTACCGGTGTGAAGCGCAGTACGGGGCAGCACCCCGGCGGTATCGTAGTTTTGCCGGACTACATGGAGATTGAAGATATCACTCCGGTGCAGTTCCCGGCGGATGACGTTACAGCTGAGTGGAAGACTACCCATTTCGACTATCACGCCTTCGATGCCAATCTGCTCAAGCTCGATATTCTCGGCCACGATGATCCGACCATGATGCGCATGCTGCAGGATCTGACCGGCGTAGACCCGACGACCATTCCGATGAATGATCCGAAGGTCATGAGCATGTTCAACTCCACAGATGCGCTGGGAGTGAGGCCCGATCAGATCCGAACCCCGGTAGCTACTTATGGGGTGCCGGAGATGGGGACGAAATTCGTCCGTCAGATGCTTGTGGAAGCGAAGCCGTCCAGCTTTGCCGACTTGCTGCAGATTTCCGGGCTGTCCCACGGAACCGGCGTATGGCTGGGAAATGCTCAGGAGCTGATCAAGAACAATACCTGCAACATTAAGACGGTAATCGGCTGCCGTGACGATATTATGCTCTATCTGATCTATAAGGCGGGCATGGATGCCAGTCTGGCTTTCAAAATTACGGAGAGCGTGCGTAAAGGGAAGGGCCTGCCGCCGGAGTGGATCGAGGAGATGAAGAATTGCAAGGTGCCGCAGTGGTACATTGATTCCTGTCTCAAAATCCAGTACATGTTCCCGAAGGCCCATGCCGCGGCTTATGTTATTTCAGCGGTGCGCACTGCCTTCTTCAAGCTGTATCATCCGATAGAATACTATGCAACTTACTTCTCTGTCCGTGCTGCGGATTTCGATATCGAGCTGTGCTGCAAAGGCTACGAAGCCATTGCGCGCCAGCTGGTAGAGATTGAAGCCAAGGGCTTCCAGGCGCTGCCTAAGGAAAAAGCCATGCTTCCGGTGCTGGAGATGGCCCTGGAGATGACGGCACGCGGCTTCACCTTTAAGAACATTGATCTGTACCGCTCGGATGCTACCAAATTCACGGTGGACGGTACCAGCCTGATTCCTCCGTTCTCTTCGCTTGCCGGGATTGGGGATAATGCTGCCATTAATATCGCCGCTGCCAAGGACGCAGGCGAGTTCCTCTCCATTGAGGATTTTCAGCAGAAATCCAAGGCCAGTAAAACGGTGATAGAGCTGCTCACAGGAATGGGCTGCTTCCGCGGATTGCCGGAGAGCAACCAGCTTTCGCTGTTCTGACGGCTGCCCGAAGTGGCAGGATGTACAGCCCTCTATTGACCTCTTAGAAAGGGGAGTCAAGGGCTGGTACTTGTCAGTGCTGCCTCACTATGGTATAATTTTTTTGGTAATAATGAGATAAGTCCGTTGTGTAAAGAGTGGGGAAACCCACTCTTTATCTTTGGTATATAGCAAAAGACAAGTTCGTGGAGGTAATCTTCTTTTGAGCACACCCAAATCCAAAATTAAACAAACGGTAGAGCAGCTGCTCGGGTCCTATCTCGAGGACAATGATTTCGAACTGGTGGACGTTGAATACGTGAAGGAAGGCTCCAACTGGTTTCTGCGCGTATTCGTAGACAAAGAAGGCGGCATCGATATCGATGACTGCGGTACCATCAGCGAATATATCAGCCAGAAGCTGGATGAGAATGATCCGTTCTCCGAAGCGTATTTCCTTGAAGTCTCCTCGCCGGGAGCTGAGCGTCCGCTCAAGAAAGCTGCGGATGTCGCCAAGGCGGTAGGCAAGGACGTATATGTAACGGTCTATGAGCCGATTCAAGGACTCAAAGAATTCGAAGGCCGTTTGCTATCATTCGAGAACGAGGAACTGCTCATCTCCGCGGGCAAAAAAGAACATGTGGTACCTTACGCCAAGGTCGCCAGTGCGAGATTGGCCATTATTTTTTAACGTCTTGAAAGGGGGACCGGAATTTCATGAGTATGGAGTTTATTGAAGCTATGAATGAACTGGAAAGGGAGAAAGGCATCAGCAAGGATGTGCTGTTCGAAGCCATCGAAGCGGCGCTGATCTCCAGCTATAAACGCAATTTCAATGCGGCGCAGAATGTGCGTGTGGATATGAACCGCAACACCGGCGTAATCAAGGTGTTTGCCCGCAAGCTGATTGTGGAGGAGGTTCTCGATGCACGGACCGAGATCTCGCTCCTGGCTGCACGGGAGATCAACCCGCATTTCCAGCTGGAGGATATCGCCGAGCAGGAAGTCACGCCGCGTGATTTCGGCCGCATTGCCGCCCAGACTGCGAAGCAGGTGGTTACCCAGCGTATCCGCGAAGCGGAACGCGGCCTGATCTATAACGCTTTTATCGACAAGGAAGATGATATTGTAACCGGCCTTGTACAGCGTCAGGATATGCGCAACATCTATGTGGATCTTGGCAAAATCGAGGCGGTTCTTCCGCTGAGCGAGCTGATGCCTGGAGAAAAGTTCAAGCAGAGCGAGCGTATTAAGGCTTATATCACCAAGGTGGAGAACACGACCAAAGGGCCGCAGATCATGCTGTCCCGCAGTCATCCGGGTCTCCTGAAGCGTCTGTTCGAGCTGGAGGTGCCGGAGATTTTTGACGGAGTGGTGGAGATTCGTTCCGTTGCCCGCGAAGCCGGCTTCCGCTCTAAGATCGCCGTGTTCTCACGCAATCCCGAAGTGGACCCGGTGGGTTCCTGCGTAGGCCCGAGAGGCACGCGTGTACAGACCATCGTGACTGAGCTTCGCGGTGAGAAGATTGATATCGTCAGATATTCCGAGCTGGTGCAGGAGTACGTAGCCAATGCGCTTAGCCCGTCCAAGGTGCTTGAGGTTCAAGTCTTTGAAGCTGAGAAAATGGCCCGCGTCATTGTTCCTGACTATCAGCTGTCGCTGGCTATCGGTATCAAGGGGCAGAACGCCCGTCTTGCCGCCAAGCTGACCGGCTGGAAGATCGATATCAAGAGCGAGACGCAGGCGGAGCAGGAATACGGCAGACCCAGATCGTCCAATGATGAAATGCATCAGGATTCCGTCTCCATCGATTAATGAATGCTGACTGACGGGAGGTGCTTTGTTATGAAGCAAAGAAAGGTGCCGCTGCGTAAATGCGTTGCCAGCCAGGAGATGATGCCCAAGAAAGAGCTGATTCGCGTGGTGAGAACGCCTGAAGGCGAGGTGCTGATCGACCTGACAGGCAAGAAGTCGGGCCGTGGCGCTTATATCTGCGGTAAACTGGAATACTTTAAGCTAGCACAGAAGACCAAAGCACTTGACCGGGCATTGAAATGTCAGGTCAGTCCTGAAATCTATGCCCAGCTTGCCCGGGATTTTGCATCCGTGGAGGAGCAGTTTTTGGCAGCGAAGGATAGTGAGGACAATGAGTAAGACACTTTCTTATTTAGGGCTTGCGATGAGAGCAGGCAAGATTGTCACCGGCGATGAGGCTGTGCTTAAGGCAGTACGGTCTTCAGAGGCGAAGCTGGTCGTCCTGGCAGGTGACGCTTCAGATAATACCCAGAAGAAGTTCCGCGATAAATGCGGGACCTACGATATTCCACTAGTAATCGCATTTCACCGGGATGAACTCGGTGCAAGTATTGGTAAGGATCAGCGCGTTGTGCTGGCCATTACGGATAAAGGATTCGCGGAAATGATCTCCAGAACGCTTGGAGATACTGTCGGAGGTGGAGTTATTGACTAAAGAAGATAATAAGGATAAGCTGCGCGTATACGAATACGCCAAGTCTTTGAACATGAGCAGTAAAGAAATTATCACCATTCTGAAGCGTTTGGATGTCCCGGTGAATAATCATATGAGTGTCATGGAGAATGGCTCCGTGAACAAAGTTGAACAGTTCTTCAAGGACATCAAGTCAAACGCTGCAGCCAAGCGGGACAACGGCACCAGCAGCCGTCCGGTAGTCACTACCGGTGCGGTAAACGCCGAAGCGCGCAGTGCTCAGAGTACCAACAAAATTCAATCGGAAAAGCAGGTAGGTATGAACAGTAACCAAAACAACAACCAATCGACGACGTCCCCAAGGCCCCAAAGCGGACAAGATTCCCGCAGAACACAAACATCAGGCTCCGCTCAGAATTCCCGCCCGCAGGGCAGTTCAAGCAGCAGCCGTCCACAAAACAGCTCCACTGGCAGCCGCCCGCAGGGCAGCTCCACTGGCAGCCGCCCGCAAGGCAGTTCTACTGGCAGCCGTCCGCAGGGCAGCTCCACTGGCAGCCGCCCGCAAGGCAGCTCCACTGGCAGCCGCCCGCAGGGCAATTCGACTGGCGGCAGCCGTCCGCAAGGCAGCTCTACTGGCGGAAGCCGCCCACAGGGCAACTCTGCTGGCAGCCGTCCGCAAGGACAAGGCGGCGCACCGCGTACAGGTGACCGTCCGCAAGGTCAAGGCAATGGGGGCGGAGGCTTTTCACGTAACGACGGCCCTAAGAAGAATACCACTGGCGGCAGACCTGGCAGCAGCAACAATGGCCAGAAACGCTATGACGACAACAAGGGCGGCAATTATCGCGGCCGTGGCGGTAAGAACAACCGCGGCAGAAACCAGCCGACCGTATATCGTGAGAAGATTGACAACACGCCTAAGAAGATCATTGTCCGTGGCAGCATGACCGTGGGTGAAACCGCGAAGCTGCTTCACAAGGATGCTTCGGAAGTGATCAAGAAGCTGATCTCGATGGGAGTTATGGCCACCATCAATCAGGAGCTTGATATCGATACGATTCTGCTGCTGGCCGGTGAATTCGGCGTAGAAGTAGAAGTGAAGATTCCAGTCGACGAAGACAGCTTCGAGACCATGGAAGAGAATGATTCCGAAGAGGATCTGATGACCCGTCCACCGGTTGTAACGATCATGGGTCACGTTGACCATGGTAAAACAACCCTGCTCGATGCCATCCGTTCCACGAATGTAACCGGCGGCGAAGCTGGCGGAATTACGCAGCATATCGGTGCTTATCAGGTTGAGATTAATCAGAAGAAAATCACATTCCTTGATACTCCGGGCCATGAAGCGTTCACCGCCATGCGTGCCCGTGGTGCCCAGGTTACAGATATGACGATTATCGTTGTAGCTGCCGATGACGGTGTAATGCCTCAGACGGTAGAAGCGATCAACCATGCCAAGGCAGCCGGACTTCCAATCATTGTTGCAGTTAACAAGATTGATAAGCCGGGCGCAGATCCTGACCGGGTGAAGCAGGAGCTTACCAACTATGAGCTGGTGCCGGAAGAGTGGGGCGGTGATACGATCTTCGTCAACCTGTCGGCTAAGCAGCGTATTAACCTTGAAGAGCTGCTGGAAATGATCCTGCTCGTTGCCGAAGTGAATGAGTACAAGGCGAACCCGGACAAACGGGCACGCGGTACTGTTATAGAAGCTGAGCTTGACAAGAATCGTGGACCAGTTGCCCGTATTCTCGTGCAGAACGGTACGCTGAAGGTCGGAGACGCATTTGTAGCGGGTAACTGCTTCGGCCGCGTACGCGCCATGGTGAATGACAAGGGACGCAAAATCAAGGAAGCGGGACCTTCCACTCCGGTGGAAATTACCGGTCTGACCGAGGTGCCGCAGGCGGGTGATCCGTTCATGGCCTTCGAAGATGAGCGTAAAGCACGCGCGATCTCTGACAGACGTTCCACAACGCAGCGCCAGTCCGAGCTGAACACGAACACCCGCGTTACGCTGGATGATCTGTTCAAGCACATCAAGGACGGCGAGATCAAGGATCTCAACGTGATCATCAAGGGTGACGTTCAGGGTTCGGTAGAGGCGCTGAAAGGCTCCTTGGCCAAGATCGAAGTCGAAGGCGTTCGCGTGAAGATCCTTCACAGCGGTGCCGGTGCGATCACGGAATCCGATATTACCCTGGCAGCAGCCTCCAATGCTATCGTGATCGGCTTCAACGTTCGTCCGGATGCCCAGACGAAAGCGGCAGCCGAGCAGGAGAAGGTGGATGTGCGTCTGCATAACATCATCTACAATGTCATTGAAGAGATCGAAAGTGCCATGAAGGGCATGCTTGATCCTATCTATAAAGAGAACGTTATCGGCCATGCCGAAGTGCGCAACGTATTCAAAATCAGCAAAGTGGGCAGTGTCGCAGGTTGTATGGTTACCGACGGCAAAATTACCCGCAATGCTGAAATGCGCCTGATCCGCAGCGGTATCGTTGTCTTCACAGGCAAAATCGACACCTTGAAGCGTTTCAAAGATGATGCAAAAGAAGTGGCACAGGGTTATGAATGTGGCATAACTTTGGAACGCTATAATGATGTCGTTGAAGGCGACATTATCGAAGCATTCATCATGGAAACGGTAGAGCGCTAAGCGAAGAGGTGAAATAAGATGTCTAAAATCAGAGCGGGACGGGTTGGCGAGCAGATTAAGAAAGAGCTGAGCCAGCTCATCCAAAGCGGACTGAAGGACCCGCGTGTCGGGTTCGTAACTGTAACTGGCGTTGATGTGACGAACGATCTGTCACAGGCCAAGGTATACCTGAGCGTATTCGGGGACGAGGAGCAGAAGTCAGACTCACTTAGAGCGATTGAGAAGGCTAATGGCTTTCTCCGTTCGGAGCTTGGTAAAGCGATCCGCCTGCGCCATACGCCTGAGCTGATCTTCAAGATTGACGAATCCGTTGCTTACGGAAGTCACATTGAGAAGCTGCTCGGCGAAATCGGCAAAAACGAATAGGCTACGGAACATAAAGGAGACGGCGAATGCAGAGCTATGAACAAAGTCTCCAGCAGACGCGTAAGTTTCTGCTGGAACACGACGATTATCTTGTAGTGTCGCATGTTCAGCCGGACGGAGATGCAGTCAGCTCCACCCTCGCGGTGGGCTGGCTTCTCTCATGTCTGGGCAAAAAATATTTGATGCTGAATGAAGGCCAGATTCCGCAGCGAATGGAATACTTATGGCATGCCGATCAGATTGTCAATCTGTCTGAGGGTTCGTTGCCCCGCCAGTACAGCCATGTGATATGTGTGGATTGTGCGGATTTCCAGCGTGTAGGACTGACCCAGCAGCATTTCGCAAGTGATGCCCTAATTTTGAATATAGACCATCACCCAACGAACAACGGCTACGGCGCGGTGAACCTTATCAAGCCGGATGCGGCAGCGACAGCAGAGATTCTGTTCGACCTGCTGAAGACCTTTGAACTCAAGTGGGACATTGATATTGCCACAGCCATTTATACCGGGCTGTTAACGGATACCGGCGGTTTCCGTTACAGCAATACTTCTCCTAAAGTGATGGCGGCGGTATCCGAGCTGCTGGCACTGGGTGTGAATGGACCGGACCTGGCAGAGACCTTGCTGGAAGAGATGACGCTTCCCCAGGTGAAGGTGCTTAACCGTGCACTTAGCACATTACAGCTTAGTCCTGAAGGAGATATAGCGTGGGTATACGTTACACCTCAGGATATGCTGGACTGTGGAGCGGCCAATGAGGATCTTGAAGGGATTGTCAACTATCCCCGGAATATCCGCGGGGTAGAGGTAGGCATTCTGTTCAAGGTCATTGATGACCATGCGGTGAAGGCCAGTCTGCGTTCAGCAGGTAAGGTAGATGTGGCGCTGCTTGCGCAAGCCTTCGGCGGCGGCGGACACACCCGGGCAGCGGGCGCACGTATTAATGGAAGTCTGGAAGAAGCTGTGGCACAGGTGCTGGAGGAGGTTAAACGTCATTTATGAGTGAGCTTACAGGAGTTCTGGCTGTATATAAGCCGGCAGGGTTCACTTCACATGATGTTGTGGCCAAGGCGCGGCGCATTCTGGGCATGAAGCGGATTGGACATACCGGGACCCTTGATCCTCAGGTAACTGGAGTATTGCCGCTCTGTCTGGGCCGTGCTACCAGGGTAGTGGAGTATATCCAGGAGTTGCCCAAGGAATATGTTGCCACACTGCGTCTGGGAATGGCCAGCGATACTGAGGACCTGACCGGGACGATTACGGAATCCGTTGAGGAGGTTCATGTCACGGAAGCCGAAGTGCTGGCTGTGCTGAACTCCTTCCAGGGTGTGATCTCACAGGTGCCGCCTATGTATTCCGCAGTGAAGGTGGACGGGAAGCGTCTGTACGAGCTGGCCCGGGAAGGCAAGACCGTGGAGCGCAAGAGCCGTGAAGTGGAGATTTATGAGATTGAGATGCAGCGAATGGTATGGAATGGCAACTATCCGGAGATCACTTTCCGGGCGTTATGCTCCAAGGGGACCTATATCCGAACCCTCTGTGTAGATATCGGACGTAAGCTGGGTCTTCCCGGTGTGATGGTGAAGCTGGAGCGGACGATGTCGGCCGGGATCTCGGCCAGTCATTGCCTGACTCTGGAGCAAATTGCCGAGCACAAGGAAGGCGGCACACTTGATGGGCATCTGATTGCTGCCGACGAGGCGATTTCACATTTGCCCAGACATACCGTTGCCGCAGAGAAGAAAAAAGCAGCCCTGCAAGGACAACGTCTGTCGGCCCGGTTTGTAATGCCGGAAGTGAAGCAGGCCGGGGATTTCCGTCTCTATGATCAGCAAGGGGAATTCCTCGGTATTTATGCTCTGGAGGCTAACGGAGCTATTGCACCGGTCAAGGTGTTTGCCCAGGCCTAAACTTTAATTTATTTGCGAATGTAGGTGAGAAACAGCGTGAGAACCGTAACATTAAGCTATCCGATGCTGCCTGAGGCGGCAGCACAGTACGCGCAGCCTCAAGTAGTTGCCCTGGGACAGTTCGATGGACTGCACCTCGGGCATGCCAGTGTCATCACATCAGCTGTTGCTCTTGCCCGTGAGGCAGGTGTACCCGCAGCGGTGATGACCTTCTACCCCCATCCCAAGGATGTCATGGGCAAAGGGGATTATGAGGGATATTTGACCCCCTCTAAGGATAAGCAGGAGCTGCTTGCCGGGATGGGTGTTGAGCTTTTATATATAATTGAATTTAATGAAGAGCTCTCCCGGGTGAGTCCGGCGGACTTTGTCTCTGTGATGCTGCTGCCGCTGCAGATTGTAACTGCAGTTGTAGGGTTCGACTTCCGCTTCGGCTATAAAGGCGAGGGGGATGCGGACACGCTCTCAGAGCTGGGACAAGGTGCGATGAAGGTAGAGACGGTCGCTCCGTTCCTGCTTGATGGAGAGAAGGTCAGCAGCTCAGGTATCCGCAAGAGCTTGCTGAGCGGGGAACTTGATAAGGCTAATGCCTGGTTTGGACGTTGTTATCACCTGCGCGGTACCGTAGGGCACGGAGAGAAGCGGGGCCGGACCATCGGCTTTCCGACAGCCAATCTGCAGCTCGAAGACCGCTATGTTATTCCGGCCAAGGGCGTATACGCCGTCAAGGTCTTTTACCGGGATGAGGTCTTGTACGGGGTGATGAACGTCGGAGTGAAGCCAACGTTCCACGAAGGCGTGACCACTCCGAGCTTTGAGGTTCATCTGTTTGATTTTGCCTCAGATATTTATGGACAGGAGCTTAAGGTGGAACTGGTCTCCTATATCCGCTCCGAGCGCAAGTTCGGGTCCATCGATGCTTTGATTGCACAGATCGGCGCAGATGCTGAGACGGCCAAAGGGATGCTGGGATATCATTCCTAATCTTTCCGGACAAGCCGTTTACTTTTGCCTGTGAAGGTGCTATACTGATTAACGTTGCTGGAATGACAGCATGTGAACCTTAGCTTGGTTACTTGTTCTCACCGACGGTGACGAGGCTACTGGCGATTATAATGAAGGAGGTGAACAGGATGGCATTGACTCAAGAACGTAAACACCAATTGATCGACGAGCACAAAACTCACGAATCCGATACTGGATCCCCTGAGGTGCAAGTTGCTATCCTTACGGAGAACATCGTTAATTTGACTGACCACTTGCGTACGCACAAGAAGGATCATCATTCCCGCCGCGGACTGCTGAAGATGGTTGGACAACGTCGTAAACTGCTGGCGTATTTGAAGAACAAAGACATCAGACGTTACAGCGCCCTGATCGAAAAACTGGGATTGCGTCGTTAATTTTCCATAAGTTAAGCCCAAAAGCAGCCTGGTTGTATACCGTATGTCCTTCTTACGAGCGACAGCGGGACAGCCGGGTTGCTTTTTGAAAATTTAGGGTAAACTTTTACAATTGACAAGTTGATAGCATTCGCAAAAACGGCTATAGCACTTCTGCGGAGGACAAGCCGTTTTTGCTTGTAGAACATACAAGAACGTATTATTACCATTCAAGGAGGGGTTTTATGGAACAACGTGTGGAAATGCAGCTGGGCGGAAGACGCCTTGTGCTGGAAACAGGCCGTCTGGCCAAGCAAGCAAACGCAGCCGTGATGGTGCGTTACGGGGATACTTCAGTATTGTGTACGGTTACAGCATCCAGTGAGCCAAAAGATCTGGATTTCTTCCCGCTTACAGTGAACTATGAGGAAAGATTATATGCAGTAGGCAAAATTCCTGGCGGATTCATCAAACGGGAAGGACGTCCTAGCGAGAAAGCCATTCTGTCCAGCCGTCTGACAGACCGTCCAATTCGTCCATTGTTCCCGGAAGGGTTCCGCAATGACGTTCAAGTTCTGAACCTGGTGATGAGTGTGGATCAGGACTGTGCGCCTGATATTGCGGCCATGATCGGTACCTCCGCTGCGCTAAGTATCTCTGATGTGCCGTTCAACGGACCGATCGGCGGTGTGGCTGTCGGCCGGATTAACGGAGAATTCATCATTAACCCTGATCAAGCCCAGCAGGCAATCAGCGATATCTATGTAGTAGTGGCCGGTACGAAGGACGCTATCATGATGGTAGAAGCAGAAGCGAGTGAAGTGACTGAAGAAGTGATGCTTGAAGCGATCATGTTCGGACATGACGAAGTCCGCAAGATTGTGGCTGTAATTGAACAGCTCGTAGCCGTTGCCGGTAAAGAGAAGATGGCAGTTAAGCTGCATGCGGTTAATGCGGATGTGAATACAGAGGTTCGTGCTTTTGCTGAGAACCGTCTGGTGGAAGCCGTAAGAATTGCCGAGAAGCATGCCCGTCAGGATGCTATCGATCTGGTGAACAACGAAGCGGTGGCGTATTTCGCAGAGAAATACATAGAAACCCCAGAGCTTCTTAAGGATGTTAAGGAAGCTCTGCATGATATCGTGAAGGATGAAGTAAGACGTCTGATCACGCATGACAAGGTTCGTCCAGATGGGCGTAAGCTGAATGAGATCCGTCCGATCGAATGTGATACAGCGCTGCTGCCGCGTACGCACGGTTCCGGTCTGTTCACACGCGGCCAGACACAGATTCTCAGCGTATGTACACTGGGCGCACTGGGCGATGTGCAGATTCTGGACGGTATTGATCCGGCTGAAACCAAGCGCTTCATGCACCACTACAACTTCCCTCCGTTCAGCGTAGGGGAAGC
This sequence comes from Paenibacillus sp. FSL R7-0179, assembly GCF_038002265.1. NCBI lineage: Bacteria > Bacillati > Bacillota > Bacilli > Caryophanales > Paenibacillaceae > Paenibacillus > Paenibacillus sp. FSL R7-0179. The sequence goes on along the minus strand of NZ_JBBOCC010000002.1, from coordinate 3,352,841 downwards.
CCGCCCGCTAAGAGCACCGGGACGCCGCGAAATCGGCCACGGGGCACTAGGTGAACGTGCATTATCCAAGGTTATTCCAAGTGAGACTGAATTCCCGTACACCATCCGTCTGGTATCCGAAGCGATTGAATCCAACGGCTCCACCTCCCAGGCAAGTATCTGTGCCAGTATTCTGGCGATGATGGATGCAGGGGTACCTATCAAGGCGCCTGTAGCCGGTGTAGCGATGGGTCTGATCAAGGACGGAGAGCATGTATCCATCCTGACCGATATTCAAGGGATGGAAGATCACCTCGGCGATATGGACTTCAAGGTTGCGGGTACAGCAGAAGGCGTAACGGCGATTCAGATGGATATCAAAATCGACGGCATCGACCGCAAGATTCTGCAGGAGGCGCTTGAGCAGGCAAGAGAAGGCCGGATGTTCATTCTGGGCAAAATGAATGAAGCGATCGCAGCTCCAAGACCGAGCCTGTCTAAATATGCTCCGAAGATCATCATCATCAATATCAACCCGGATAAGATCCGTGATGTAATTGGTGCCGGCGGTAAAATCATCAACAAGATCATTGAAGAAACCGGCGTGAAGATCGACATCGAACAGGATGGCCGCGTATTTATCGGTTCTTCTGACGAAGCTATGATCCAGAAGGCCCGTGGCATCATTGAGGGTATTGTGAAGGAAGTAGTGGTTGGTGAGATTTATGTGGGTACCGTCAGACGCATTGAGAAATTCGGCGCATTCGTGGAATTGATCCCTGGCAAAGACGGCCTTGTGCATATTTCCCAGCTGTCTACAGAGCGTGTAGCGAAGGTTGAGGATGTTGTGGCGATTGGCGACACGATTACCGTGAAGGTAACGGAGATCGACCAGCAGGGCCGTGTCAACCTGTCACGCAAAGCGGTGCTGACTTCAGAGAGCGGAGCGAAGGCGTAAGAAGCATTACGCTGCCGCTTCACCGTTATCCTAACTATAGATAAGAAGAAGAGACAGAAGCAGTACGGTTCTGGCTCTTTTTTTTGGAAAAGTGTACGCTGCAGTACCGTCCTGACGGACGGTTATACCTTACCCGCTTGCATGCAGCATAGATGGAGTATGCATAATTTGCCCTCTGTATACATAGGCTGGGACAAAGCGTCCCCGCACGGCTTGACCCTGGTGCGGAGACGGAACAGACCGTGTGTGCCGGGGAGGTATAACGTCATGAAGACGGACAAGGTAGCGCTTGTGCTGGCTTGCATCGCAGTAGTCATTGGAATTGGCAGCACGAACGGACCCGTGAAAGAGATGATTGCCGGGCTTAAGCCTCAGGCGGATGCAGCCGTAATGAGCTATGCACTGAATCAGGCGGAGGATGATCTGCGTGCGCAGATTACCCGCCGGGCCGAGGCGCTGAATGCGCAGCCGGTGAATGCTGTTGTGGACCGGGTATGGAAGGCCATACCGGGGTATAACGGGCTGGAGGTCGATGTGGAGGCAACCTACCGGAGCGCGCTTTTACGTGGACCCGAAGCAAGCCTCAAACTGATGTACCGCCAGCTTAAGCCTAAGGTATCACTTGATGATCTGGGGGCGCAGCCGATCTACCGGGGGAATCCGGCGAAGCCGATGGTCTCGCTGATGATTAATGTGGCTTGGGGGAATGAGTATATCCGTCCGATGCTGGACATTCTGGATGCGGAGAAGGTGAAGGTCACCTTTTTTCTGGACGGAAGCTGGTTAAGCCGCAACCAGGAGCTTGCAGCTGAGATGCTGAAGCGCGGGCATGAGATAGAGAACCATGCGTATACGCACCCTAAGATGAGTATTCTCAGCCGGACGCGTGCCACTGCCGAGATTGAGAAGACGCAGAAGCTGCTGAAGGAAAGCCTGGGTGTGACGAATAAGTGGTTTGCTCCGCCGTCAGGAGACTTTAACCAGCAGACGGTGGAGATCGCCGCCTCACTGGGGCTGAAGACGGTATTGTGGACGCTGGATACAGTCGATTGGCGCAATCCGTCCCCGGAATCGGTGGTTGCCAAGATCAGCAGCCGGGTAGAGCCGGGAACCCTGATTCTGATGCATCCGACGGCGTCCTCTTCGCAAGCGCTTAGAGGGATGATCCGGGGGATCAAAGCCAAAGGCCTGCAGCTCGGAACCGTCAGTCAGACGCTCTCTCCTGAGCGTATCATACCGCCGGAAGTTGAGTGAACGCCTTATTTCTGATAGGATAAAAGGCGCGAATAACAAATACAGACAGAACCAGGAGCTGTGCCAGGAGGATTACACATTGGACAAAATATTATTATCGAACGGACTCCGGGTGGTGACCGAGAAGATCCCGACCGGCCGGTCCGTATCTTTCGGAATCTGGGTCAAGACGGGCTCCCGCAATGAGAACCCGCTGAACAACGGGATTTCCCATTTCATCGAGCATATGCTCTTTAAGGGAACTGACCGCTACAGCGCCAAGGATATTGCCGAACAGTTCGATGCCATTGGCGGGAATGTCAATGCATTTACCTCGAAGGAATATACATGCTTTTATGCGAAGGTGCTGGATGAGCATCTGCCGATTGCCGTGGATGTGCTGGCAGATATGTTCTTCCGCTCACGGATGGATGCCGAAGAGCTGGCTAAGGAGAAGAACGTAATCCTGGAGGAAATCGCCATGTGCGAAGATACCCCGGACGATCTTGTCCATGAGCTGATGTGTGCTGCCGCCTACGGCGAGCACCCGCTGGCCTATACGATCCTCGGGCTCAAGGAACGCCTGCTGGAGATGACGCCGGATGATCTGCGTGCTTACATGAAAGAGCAGTACACCATTGAGAATACAGTGATCAGCGTAGCCGGTAATATTAATGACGGGCTGATCCCGCTGCTGGAGCAGCATTTTGGTTCCTTTACGAATCATGGTGAAGCGCCGGTGCTGACTGAGCCTGCATATCAGGGGGAACTGGTATTCCACAAAAAGAAGACGGAGCAGAATCATATCTGCATCTCCCTGCCGGGTGTCCGCAGCGGCGGGCCGCTACAATATCCGATGGCGCTCCTTAACAATGCGTTCGGCGGCGGCATGAGCTCCCGGCTGTTCCAGGAGATCCGTGAGAAGCGCGGTCTGGCCTATTCCGTCTTCTCGTACCACAGCGCCCAGGCTGACAGCGGCTTGTTCACCGTCTATGCCGGGACAGCGCCAAAGCAGACCAAGGAAGTAACTGAGCTTATTAAAGAGATGCTGCGTGATCTGGCTGTGAACGGTTTGAGCGAAGACGAACTGCGTAAAGGCAAAGAGCAGCTTAAGGGCAGCCTGATTCTCAGTCTGGAGAGCACGGGCAGCCGGATGAACCGGATGGGCAAAAATGAGCTGATGCTCGGCCGTCAGGATACGCTGGATGAAATGATAGCCAAAATCGGAGCTGTAACTATGGAGGATATCGATGCGCTGCTGGACTTTATGTTCGCACAGCCATTGTCCTTGGCAATGGTTGGTTCCACAGATAAAGCGATAGCCAATGTTAGGAGAGATGATCTTGCCTCATTACGTACAAATTAACAAACTGCCGGGGAATGAGGATGTTCTGCTGCCCTGCAAAATGTCCGAACAGGCCTCTGGATATGACCTTTATGCCGCTGTAGGGGAGCCTGTGGTGCTTGCTCCGGGCGAGCGTACACTTATCCCCACCGGCATATCCCTGGCGATGCCAGGCGGGCTGGAGGCGCAGATCCGTCCGCGCAGCGGGCTGGCTCTGAAGCATGGCATCACTTGCCTGAACACACCGGGCACCATCGATGCGGATTACCGGGGTGAAATTAAGGTGCTGCTGATTAATCTGGGTCAGGAGCCTTTTGCAATTGCCCGCAATGAGCGGATTGCCCAGATGGTATTCCAGGCTGTGCCGGAAGTGACTCTGGTGGAAGTGGATGAGCTGTCTGATACGGCGCGCGGAGCGGGCGGCTTCGGGCATACCGGCAAATAGCATACGGGAATCTTATTTGAGAATTTAATAAAAGCTTGCGGATCACGCGCCTTCGGGTGTGCGGCTGCAGGCTTTTTTTGTCGTGAAACGGGAATTCCTCTCCGCTCTTCACCCATCGGCGGCTTCCGGCATAAGATGCTCTATAGTCGAATGTGGTTGTGGAAAGGAGCGTCATCCCTATGCTTACTGGCATCAGGATCGTGTTCCTGGGCGGGGACGCGAGACAAATTGAAGTGATTCGGAAATGTGTGGAATTGGATGCGGCCGTAAGCGTTGCCGGATTCGATACATGGGATGCCCCATGCCCGGGGGTAAGCCTGGAACTGCTGTCGACTGAGCTGCTGGGTCAAGCGGATGTGCTGGTGCTGCCGGCGGTCGGCTGCGATGATGAGGGTTTCATTAACGCATTATATTCTTCTGAACGTCTCCAGCTGCGGGAGGAGCATATCGCGGCACTGCCGTCCCGGGCAATCGTGTACACCGGCATGGCTAAAAGCTATTTGCGCAGCCTGTGTGCCGGACATTCGCTGAAGCTGGTGGAACTGCTGAACAGGGACGATGTGGCGATCTATAACTCTATTCCGACAGCGGAGGGAGCTTTGGTGATGGCCGTACAGAACACGGACTTTACCATACACGGCTCCACATCGATGGTGCTGGGAATGGGCCGGACCGGGTTCACCATGGCCAGAACGCTCCAGGGAATGGGAGCAACGGTCAAAGTAAGCGTCAGGAAGCAGGAGCACTTTGCAAGGGCGGCGGAAATGGGCTGGAAGCCTTTTATGACAGAGGATTTGCTGCTGCATGCACCAGAGGCGGATCTGATCTTCAACACCATACCCGCTATGATTATCAACGCTCAGGTCCTGTCCCGGCTTCAGCCGCACTGCGTGATCATTGATTTGGCGTCCGCACCGGGCGGATGCGACTTCCGTTATGCCGAGAAGCGCGGGATCAAGGCGATGCTGGCACCGGGCCTGCCCGGGATTGTTGCCCCCAAGAGCGCCGGAATCATTATGGCAGGTGCACTGGTACAGTCGATATCGGACGAGACTTTAATCAGGGGGGATGAATGAATGGATTGGCACGGAAAAACAGTAGGTTATGCCATTACCGGCTCACACTGCACCTTCGCTGAGGTGATGCCGCAGATTCAGCGGTTCATGGATGGAGGGGCGAATGTGGTGCCGATTGTATCTGCTTCGGTACTGAATACCGATACCCGCTTTGGAACCTCGGAAAATTGGCTAAAACAGTTGAAAGATATAACAGGGAATGATATCATTTCTACAATTGTTGAAGCGGAGCCGCTGGGTCCTTCCAAGCTGCTGGATGTGCTGACGATTGCTCCCTGCACAGGGAATACGACGAGCAAGCTGGCGAATGCGATGACGGACAGTCCAGTGCTGATGGCAGCCAAATCACAGATGCGCAACGGGCGTCCGCTGGTGCTGGCGATCTCGACGAATGACGGACTCGGACTTAACGCTGCGAATATTGCGAAGCTCCTGGTAGCCAAACATATTTATTTCGTCCCGTTCGGACAGGATAACCCGGAGGGTAAGCCGAATTCGCTGGTGGCGCAAATGGATCTCATTCCTGAGGCCTGCTACGCCGCCCTGCAGGGCAACCAGTTGCAGCCCATGCTGGTACAACGATTTCATTCTGCATAGCTTATATAATCAACACAGGATTGGCCCGGAAGAGCGGAATTTAGCTGACGGACCCATAAGCTTCATTTCTGCCGTCCCCATTCTGGGGGCGGCACAAACAATTTTACGCTATAATAAGAGTCAGGTTATCGCGGCTACGGACACTTTTGCCTCGCGGGGTGATTTATTTCACGTAGGGTTCAGTAGTTCTGCTGAGAGAAGCAATGGAGGAATTATACATGGGTATTTTGGTGCAAAAATTCGGCGGAACCTCACTCTCCACATCAGTGGCCAGAGAACACGTAATCCGTCATGTCAAACGGGAGCTGGCCAGCGGTTTCAGCCTGGTGGTTGTAGTCTCGGCTATGGGCCGCAAGGGGGAACCCTATGCTACCGATACACTGCTTGATCTGGCGGTTCAGAGCGGGAATTCATTGCCGGACCGGGAACGGGATCTGCTGATGTGCTGCGGGGAGATCATCTCGGCGGCCAATCTGTGCGGTCTGCTGGAACAGGAGGGCATTCGTTCGACGGTGCTGACAGGGGCGCAAGCCGGCTTCCTGACCGACAACAGCTATGGCAACGCCAGAATTCTGGATGTGCGGACAGAACGCATTCTACGGGAACTGCGTGAGCATAAAGTAGTAATAGTAACCGGTTTCCAGGGCCAGACTGAAGCGGGTGATTTCACCACACTTGGGCGGGGTGGAAGCGACACCTCAGCTACAGCCCTTGGGGCGGCGCTCCGTGCGGACATGGTAGACATCTACACGGATGTGGACGGAATTCTCACCGCTGATCCACGGATTGTGGAAGATGCAAGACAGCTTACTTATGTCAGCTACACCGAGATTTGCAACATGGCGTATCAGGGAGCCAAGGTCATTCATCCGCGGGCTGTAGAGATTGCCATGCAGGCCCAGATTCCGGTGCGTGTACGCTCGACCTTCTCCGAAGCGGAAGGGACGCTTGTGACCCATCCTGAGGGCTTCAGCGATGTATCCCATGGAGTCGTAGACCGGTTTGTCACAGGGGTTGCCTATGTCAGCAATATTACACAGATCTCGGTAGAATGTCCGGAGGGCAACGGAACGGGCGTGCAGCTGCAGATTTTCAAGAGTATGGCCGATAACGGAATCAGCGTGGACTTCATCAATGTGACACCGACCGAGGCTGTATATACCGTGTTCGATGACAAATCAGAGCAGGCGATTGCCGCGCTTCAAGAGCTGGGCCTGCGTCCCAAGAGCTTGTCCGGCTGTGCCAAGGTATCCGTCATCGGCGGAGGCATCAACGGCGTTCCGGGAATCATGGCGCATATCGTCGAGGCGCTCAGCTCGCAGAACATCCAGATTCTGCAGTCTGCCGACTCCAACACAACCATCTGGGTTCTCGTGAAAAAAGAAGACATGGTGCAGTCGGTTCGCGCCCTGCATGCCAAGTTTGAATTGCACCGCTGACAAGGAGGAATTCAAAGTGGATTTCGGAAGACTGATCACCGCAATGGTAACCCCGTTTGACGGGGAAGGAGAAATCAACTGGGAAGCAACTTCAAGGCTGGTCGATTATCTGATCGAGGAACAAAAGTCCGCTGCGCTAGTCGTATGCGGAACCACCGGCGAATCGCCGACCTTAACCGATAAGGAGAAGCTGAAGCTGTTCTCCTTCGTGAAGCAGCAGGCAGGCGGACGGTGTAAAATTATTGCGGGTACCGGCAGCAACAGCACCAGACATTCCATCGAGCTCACTAAGGAAGCCGAACAAATCGGCGTGGACGGTGTGCTTCTGGTCGTCCCTTATTACAATAAACCGAATCAGGAAGGGCTCTATCAGCATTTCTCTGCCATTGCTGCCGCGACTTCGCTGCCCTGCATCCTGTACAATGTGCCTGGACGTACGTCAGTAAGCATGAGTGTAGCTACCACCCTGCGTCTGGCGGAGATTCCTAATATTGTGGCCACCAAGGAATGTGCTTCGGTAGACCAGATTACTTGGATTGCCGCAGCTTGTCCTGAAGACTTTCATGTCTACACCGGAGATGATTCCGCCGGCCTCGCGACGCTTGCTGTGGGGGGCCACGGTATCATCAGTGTGGCCAGCCATGTTGTGGGAGCGCAGATGTCGGAGATGATCGAGGCCTTCAACTCCGGCGATGTCCGCCGTGCAGGCGAGCTTCACCGGGAGCTGTTTCCAGTATTCAAGGGGCTGTTTGAGTGTCCGCAGCCGCTGCCCAATCCCTCAGCTGTGAAGTACGCGCTGGGGCTGCGCGGGATGGATGTCGGATCGGTCCGTCTGCCGCTGGTTTCACCGACAGAGGAAGAGGCGGCCTTCATTGCTGCCTTGCTAAGATAAGCTAGACTAGTATCATCTTCAAAACTTAACATGTGTAAAGAGCGATTCTCCGTTATTGGAGGACCGCTCTTTTGCATGTCTGGCCGTTTAATCAGCCACATCATATTTGGTATTTATTTCTCCTGCATTAACTCTATGTTAAAAAAGTCAGGCGTTGCAGCGTTTTTTTGCTTGTCTTTTCCTCAAATATTGGCTGTTTGTTAAGGAAAGAATAGGACCAGGTCCAGGGTGACTTGTCTTTTGCCAAAAAAATCATGTATAATGAACTTAAGTGACTTGGTGCGGTTAATTGAATATGCGGTAATCTTCCGGCAATGCGGATTTGTTGCATTGTAAGACAGGATAGGTCCTTGAATAAGTCTGTGCTAAATATGCCGGATTTACGCGCGAGGGGCGCGGTGGTGGAATTTTGAGGGCATTTGCCCGCTTCAAGAGGATATTACTGCCCGGATTCGGGAGTTTAGATCTGCGCAAGTATACAGACTTACCGGGAATTCCTTGTCGAAATAAGGAGTTAACAGCAATTTGATGTATATTACAGCGCCGCTGAAATATTGAAGCTCATTGTTAACAAATAAAAAGTATGACGTCCAACATCATAGGAGGGTTAGATTCATTTGTCCAAAAAAAACAATAACAACAACGACAAACTGACGATATTCGCACTTGGCGGAGTCGGTGAAATTGGTAAGAACATGTACGTAGTTCAGTACGGCAACGACATTGTAGTCGTAGACGCCGGTCTGAAGTTCCCTGAAGAGGATATGCTGGGTATTGATATTGTAATACCGGATATCTCCTACCTCACTGAGAACCGTGACAAGGTAAGAGGGATTGTACTTACCCACGGCCATGAGGATCACATTGGCGGATTGTCTTATGTGCTGAAGAACCTGAATGTTCCGGTATACGGAACAAGACTGACCCTGGGCCTTGTGGAGAACAAGCTCAAGGAAGCGAACCTGCTGGGTGAAACGAAGCGGATTCTGATTAACGAGGATTCCGAGGTTGAGCTGGGCACATCGCTTAAGGTGACCTTCTTCAGAACGAATCACAGTATTCCGGATTCTGTCGGGGTATGCATTGAGACACCAGAGGGCAACGTTGTCCACACCGGTGACTTCAAATTCGACCACACGCCGGTCAACGGTCAATTTGCCAATCTGCACCGCATGGCTGAGATCGGATCGAAGGGCGTTCTGGCCCTGCTGTCAGACAGCACCAATGCCGAGAAGCCGGGCTTCACGCCTTCGGAGAAGAATGTCGGCATCGTGCTGGAGGATATTTTCCGCAAAGCTGAACAGCGTGTGGTAGTGGCGACCTTTGCTTCCAACGTGCATCGTATCCAGCAGGTAGTGAACGCTTCTGAAGCAACCGGACGCAAAATCACTGTTATTGGACGAAGCATGGTTAACGTAGTATCCATTGCTTCCGAGCTTGGTTATCTGCATATCCCGGACGGCATGCTCATTGAGCCTGAAGAGATGAACAGAATGGCAGGCAACCGTGTGGTAGTTCTATGCACAGGCAGCCAAGGCGAGCCGATGTCGGCGCTAACGCGCATGGCGCGTTCCAGCCACCGCAAGGTAGATATTATGCCGGGCGACACTGTTATTATTGCAGCTACACCGGTACCGGGGAATGAGAAATATGTAGGCCGTACCATTGATGAATTGTTCCGTCTGGGTGCCAATGTTATTTACAGCGGCTCCAACTCCGGCGTTCACGTATCCGGTCACGGCAGCCAGGAAGAGCTGAAGCTGATGCTCAACCTGATGAAGCCGAAATACTTCATGCCTATCCACGGTGAATACCGGATGCAGCGCAAGCATGCACTTCTGGCAGAGTCAGTTGGCGTAGAGCCAAGCAATATCTTCATCACCGAGCTGGGTGAAGTGATTGAGATCTCCGGAGGAGCTGCACGCAGAGCGGGTAAGGTAACTGCCGGTAACGTACTGATCGACGGGCTGGGTGTCGGCGATGTAGGTAACATTGTACTGCGTGACCGTAAGCTGCTGTCGCAGGATGGTATTCTGGTGGTTGTGGTTACCCTTAGCAAGCAGAACGGAGCGATTGTCTCCGGTCCTGACATCATCTCACGCGGATTCGTCTATGTACGGGAATCGGAAGGTCTCTTGGATGAAGCGAACCGCATTGTCTCAGGAACGCTGCAGCGTCTGATGAGTGAGAAGGTCAATGAATGGGCTTCCCTGAAGACCAGTGTCAAAGACTCGCTCGGCCGTTTCCTCTATGAGCAGACCCGCCGCAGACCGATGATCCTGCCGATTATTATGGAAGTCTAAGAGAAGCATTTCTTAACAATATAGCTTTGGCAATAGCCTCTTTTCCCGGAAATATTGGACGGTTTCCTGGGGAAAGGGGCTTTTTCATGTTTTTTTCGCTGCTCAAAACAACATTTGGGCAACCTGACCGTTATACAGGCAAGGAGGTGCAGCATGGAGCCAAGAGACATGGAGAAGGTGCTCCAACCCAAACTGGCGGAGATCCGCCGCTACTTAATCCGCCTCGGCGCCGGGGCCTCAGATGCAGAGGATATTGTGCAGGACACGGTGTACAAGGCGCTGCTGTATCTGGATGCGATCGATCAGCGCAAATTCAGCGCCTGGTTGTACAAGGTCGCAATTAACCGGTATTTTGACCATTGCCGCAGTCAGAAGAGATATCAGTATAGCGGTGAAGAAGTGGAGGAACATCCGGCACGCGAACAGGAGTTACCGGAGGCGGTACTGCTGCGCAGGGAACGGAAGGAAGAGATTGAGGGAGTATTAGCACGGCTTAATCCGGTGAATAAGCAGCTGATTCTGCTGAAATATGAAATGGAGCTATCCTACAAGGAGATCTCCGCCATGCTCGGCATTTCTGAAGCAAGAGTGAAGGCTTCGCTCTACCGGGCCAGACAGCAATTTCAACAATTATACGGAGGTGAGGGCGAATGACAGCCCCATGGGAAGAAGCAGAGGATCAGAGTATTATCCAGACCCTGAAGAAAACCAAACGGAAGAGCCTGATTCGCAGTATTCTGATTTCAGTTACTGTAAGTGTGTTAATACTGACCGCTGTATTCATTGGCGCGGCACAACTGGTCAATCGGATGTCCTCCAATGCGTTATTTAGTGAGGAGCAGTATATGAGGATCAGCAGCCCTAATGAATACGGAGCAGGCTATAAGGATAGCAGAGGTTTTTTGTCGGGAGTTCTGGAAATGCAAACCTACAAAATTATCGGCGATGTGCCTATCCCCTGGAAGAACAGATGGCTGAACTACAACGCTCGGTGGTTCCCTTTCACAACCGGTGCCTATGGAGGCTCTAATAATCTAACTGTACAGGATGCCAAGATGAAGCAGGAAGGCTATGAGTATTACCGGGGATATAATTCCTATAATGGACAGAGAGAGATGGCCTTCTATGTACCCGGGGTTGATTATAACGGAAAGATCCTGAATGATCTTTCCGAGCTGAATCAGATGAACGGGGATAAACGGGTGGAGCTGGCCATATCTTTTGACAAGGATTATTCGTTCGAAGAGGTGAAAGGCCTGCTGCCCGCAGGCGCAAAGCCAGTCTGGTACTGGGTCGATACGTATGATGACCGCGGGGGGTTCAGCTTCAAGCCGTTTCCTAGTGGGAATGATCCCGCTAAAATGAACTATCCGAACCCGATGAGTGCGAATTACGGAGTCTACGGGTTCGGCGTCCAGCCGGACTGGGATCAGGCAGACCCTGAGGATTTCATCGGAGCCGTGACCATTGGTAAGGACAAAAAGGACAAATACCACAGCGAGTACGAACGGATATACAACTATTTGAAAAAGGACAAAGCGGCGCCGGAGGCCAGCGATGTCCGGATATTGGGCGTAGTTGTGACCGGCACGGCTGACAGCTTGAAAAGTCTGAAGGGCCAGACTTATGTGCGCGGAGCTGTACTAGGAGCCGTGGCGGATAAATATTAACCGGTCAATGACGGCGGACGTTCTGAGGAGCGGCCGCCGTCTCTATGTGATAGTTCAAGTTAATGGTGTATAAGGGAGTCCCCCGGAATGTCATACTAACAGAAATCAGAATCCTGAAGCACACGGGTGTTACAGGCAGAAGGGGAGCGCTGTGTACGATGGAAATTACAGAAGCAAGCAAGGCGGACGGAGAGCGTAACGAAGAAATCCTGCCAGGGGAGATAAAGCCGGTAGTGAATGAGCCGGTTCCACCAGCAATGCCGGGACCTGTGGGCGTGCTTAAGGAATTGGGGCAGACAGCGGTTCCGACAGGGGAGCCGGATATTTTTTGTATGACGATTATTGGACAGATTGAAGGGCACTTCGTCTTGCCGCCGCATAACAAGACCACGAAATACGAGCATATTATTCCTCAGCTTGTTGCCGCCGAACAGAATAAGACCATCAAGGGGCTGCTGATTATTCTCAATACGGTTGGCGGGGATGTAGAGGCCGGACTGGCCATTGCGGAGATGATCGCTTCCTTGTCGAAGCCTACGGTCACAGTTGTCATCGGCGGCGGTCATAGCATCGGCGTACCCATAGCAGTATCCTCCACATATTCTATTATTGCTGAAAGTGCAACCATGACGATCCATCCGATCCGGATGAACGGCCTGGTGATCGGCGTCCCGCAGACCTTCGAGTATATGGAACGGATGCAGGAGAGGATGGTGAAATTCGTGACCTCTCATTCCCGGATCACGGAATCACAGTTCAAGGATCTGATGTTCAAGACCGGAGAGCTGAACCGGGACATCGGTACCGCAGTGGGCGGTCAGGATGCCGTCAGATTCGGCCTGATGGATGAAGTGGGCGGGATCGGTGCCGCGTTGGCCCACCTGAACCGGATGATTGCCGCTGCTCCTTCTCAGACGAACGATACGCTTCCGCAAGGAGGGCTGACCCAATGACCTTGTATACCGTTCTGCCGATGGAGCAGGTGTTCGAGGGGGCACTGAGTTATGCTTCTCCCGTGCAGGAGATAACGATTCAGGGCATGCTAATGCAGGTTGAACTGCTGGATGGAGGCCAGGCGAAGGTGGTCCGGCTGCTGCAGTGTCCACTGGATAAATATCTGGATGCGGCCTTCTCCCCGGGTGCAATCATTCAGTTGGACCGCTAAGTGCGAACAAACCGCCTAAAGATGCATATTCTGACAAAAGAGAACATAGGTACGCCACGCCATTATATGGTATAATGTTGACTCGGGGGTGGCTGGCGTGGCTAAACGGAGAAGAAAGAAGAAGAAAGCACTGCTGGGCAGTGTTTTAAAATATGAAATCTACGGAATTCTGCTGATTACGATTTCCGTCATTGCTTTGTCAGGGGAAGCGGCTGTCGGCCGCACGCTCTCAAGCATGGCGGGTTATTTGCTTGGCAGATTCTATTTTGTGCTGCCGCTGGCGGGCATCTTCTACGGCCTGATGGTAATGATTCACAGGAAATGGCCGTCCACCTGGAACAGCCGCTATACCGGCGGCCTGCTCCTGCTGTTGTCCATGTGCCTGATGAGTACCATATCGGCTATGCAGCAGAAGCTGGGTCCGATTGGGATGCTGCATCCGGGCAATGTGATGTCTCAAATACATAATGATCTATCCGGCGCTCTCTCACCGGGCGCGGGTGACAGCAGCGTATACATGCTGGGCAAGGATATCAGCGGTGGGTACATCGGCGCGCTTGAATATGCTGCGCTTCTGTGGCTGTTCGGCAATCTGGGCGCTAAGCTGCTGATGATTGTATTGCTGGCGATCAGCTTCATGCTGATTACCAATCTGTCCTATGTAGAGCTGTTTACCTTACTCCGGGTAAGGGCCGTCAAGCTGATTGAAGGAATTAAGCTCCGGGCGGCGAACCGCCCGGCTGCTGTTCCGGTGGTGAACAGCAGACCGGTTAGAGCCAGTAGAGTGACAACGCCGGAACCTGCGGATGATGACGATTACTTTGAAGAGGATGACGGATCGGGTCAGCAGCTGCCAAGACGCGGACAGTCGAAGCTGCTGGGGAGAATTACCGGATGGTTCGGCGGGTCTGCCCGCCAGAATCATCCGGAAGCTATGGATGATCTGGAGGAAGAGCTGCCGCCGGATATCATCATTACTGATCCGCGCACGGGTCCGGTCATCTCCGGTATGACCGCAGCCGGAGGTGTTCCTCTGGAGGAGTATGGCGAGGAGGACTTCCCGGATGAGGAGCTTGAGCCTGTTACACCGATCATCCGGGACTTCTTCGAGCATATCCGCTCTGAAGGGCTGAATGCCGAGGACCGTGAGGAATGGAGCGAATTCTCACCGGCTGCGCGCGGTGGTGCTGCCAACGGAACCGGAGCTGCTGAGCTTACAAGAGCGGGAGCAGATTCTACACCGTCAGGGGAATCCGAAGAGGATATACTGCCTGTGGAGCTGGACGGGCTGCTGGGAACGGCCGAGGAGGGCGAAGCGGCTCCGTTTATACCGCCTCCGCCTCCTCCCAAGCCTTACAAGCTGCCTTCCTTCCGTTTGCTGGCTAAGCCTAATAACGGGGCGAAGGCGGGCGATCAGAATGATTATATGCAGACGGCACGCAAGCTGGAGGCTACGCTGGAGAGCTTCGGTGTAAGGGCGAAGGTGCTTGAAGTGGTTCGTGGACCGGCAGTAACCCGGTATGAGATTCAGCCGGATATCGGCGTGAAGGTCAGCCGGATTGTCAATCTAACCGATGACATTGCGCTAGCACTGGCTGCCAAGGATATCCGTATGGAAGCGCCGATTCCCGGCAAATCAGCCATCGGCATTGAAGTGCCGAATTCAGAAGTCTCAGTCGTCACTATGCGGGAAGTGATGGAGACACAGATTTTCCAGGAGGCAGATTCGCGGCTGTCCATTGCCTTCGGACGGGATATCTCCGGACAGACGATTATCGGCAATCTCGCCAAGATGCCCCATCTGCTCGTTGCAGGAGCTACTGGCTCCGGTAAATCGGTCTGCATCAACGGTATTATTACCAGCATTCTGTATAAGGCTAAGCCCAATGAAGTGAAATTCCTTATGGTTGACCCTAAGATGGTTGAGCTGAATGTATATAACGGCATTCCGCATTTGCTGGCTCCTGTAGTTACAGACCCGAAGCGTGCCAGTCTGGCCTTGAAGAAAATCGTGGTGGAGATGGAGAAGCGGTATGAGCTGTTCTCCAAATCAGGCACACGCAATATGGAAGGCTACAACAACTTGATGAAGGATAATCCGGCAGCAGTGCTGCCGTATATTGTGGTCATAGTGGACGAGCTTGCCGACCTGATGATGGTTGCGGCCAATGATGTGGAGGATGCCATCTGCCGGCTTGCCCAGATGGCGCGGGCGGCCGGAATTCATTTGATTATCGCCACACAGCGTCCTTCGGTAGATGTTATCACCGGCCTAATTAAGGCGAATATTCCTTCGCGTATTGCCTTCGGCGTCTCCTCGAATGTGGACTCCCGGACCATTCTGGATATGCCGGGCGCCGAGAAGCTGCTCGGACGCGGCGATATGCTGTTCCTGCCGATGGGGGCTTCCAAGCCGATCCGTGTCCAGGGCGCTTTCATGAGCGATCAGGAAGTGGAGACGATTGTGCAGTATGTCAGCAGCCAGGGGGAAGCGAATTATGATGAGTCGCTTGTGCCTGAGGTAGACGACACCCTGAGCGAGGATCAGGAGCCGCAGGATGAATTGTATGAACAGGCTGTCCAGATTGTTCTGGAAGCCAAGCAGGCTTCTGTGTCGCTGCTTCAACGGCGTATGCGTGTCGGTTACACCCGTGCTGCACGCTTGATCGACTCGATGGAGGCCAGAGGCGTAATCGGCCCTTACGAGGGCAGCAAGCCGCGTGAGGTGCTGATGTCGCTGGAGCAGTATCAGCACAACAGATTGAGTTCTTAAAAAAAGAGATGACCCAATACTTGGGCCATCTCTTTTTTTGCGGAAGATAAGTTATGAAATGAAAGGGTTGAACTCCTATTTCTTCACCCGGGGTGCTGCAAGCAGTGCATTAACAATGTAATCCAGCTGTGCATTCAGTGAGTAGATGTCATTGTAATAGGATAATCCGAAGTCGATGTTCATCAATCGGCCTTCTTTGACTGCCGGAATACTGTTCCAGAGCGGGTCTCCTGTCAGGTCAGTCATCCCGTCATAGGCGGAACGGAAGATGTACTCCCCGCTGTAATCGGCAATGACTTCGAAGGATACAGGCTCGCCGCCTACATCGGTCTTGCTATCTATTTTTTGCTGAATTTTCTCCGGTGCCTTCATGCCAAGATATTCATATAAGACCTGTGAACCCCGGCCATACTGTTTGCTCATAATCACTAACATACTGCGGTCTTCGCCGCCTTCCATGATGGAGATGGTTGAATCTAGAATTCCCGCTTCCTGCAGCTTCTGCTTACTGTTCTCCACCTTGGAATTGAAGTCGTTTAAGAGGGTGGTGGCCTGATTTTCCTTGTTAAGAGTGTGTCCAATGAAGCTGACCCGCTCAGCAGTTGTCATTTTCTCATAAGGTACTAACACAGTAGGTGCAATGTCATGCAATGCATTGTAGGTCTCCTCGGATGGAACGATAATCAGATCGGGATCAAGTGACAAGACAGCTTCCGGGCTGGCCTCGAACCAACTTCCCAGCTTCTGTACATCCTTCAATTCGTTCTCGAACGCAGCGCCTTCATTTACACTAGACACACCTACGGGCATGATGCCCAGCGCCAACACATCGCCCAGCAAGTACAGCACAACGACACGCTGAGGATCGGCGGGCACCTCAATGTCTCCTTTTACAGTAGCAATTGTCCGGGTCTGTGCCTCGGCTGCAGTGTGGTCTGGAGAGGGAGTGGCGAGGGAGGTGGCTGCAGGAGAAGAGGCCGGCGAGGGGCTGGCATTGCCTGCTGAGTTAGAACCGGTATTCCCTGAGGAACAGGCGCTTAACACTATGGTGAAGCATAACAACAAGGTTAACATTAGGGATGGCTTGGCCGTTCTGGACATGGATGACGCTCCTTCTAAAGTATATTGATAATGATTATCATCATCAATATATCGGAGAGTACCTTCACGGGCAATGTCATTTGCAGACAGCACAGATGGCATTTCCTGCCACGGTGAAGCGGCCTGTACAGAATTTTTGTACCTCACGGGCGGGCTTCCGAAGTGCTTCTTGAACATTTTACCAAAAGAGTATGCATCCGGGTAGCCTACAGCAGCAGCAATTTCATGCAGTGTGGACTCTGTGCCCAATAGCAGCTCACGGGCTTTGTCCATGCGAATCTGAACCAGATATTGGGCAGGGCTGGTCTGAAGCCGCATGCGGAATAACCTCGATAACGTCCTAGGGCTGGTGCCCAGAGTGCCGGCAAGTGTGTCCAGGGTGAACGGCCTACTGTAAGAAGCGTGCATATAGCGTACAGCCTGGTCGAGCACATCTGCTCTAAGCGGGTGATTCTCCTGCCCCTGCATCTGATGAAGCAGCTCATGGACCCACTGATAGAACAGGGCTTTGACATGCAGATGCTCCAAGGCGCGGCGTGTCTGCCAATCCCCATACATCTGGTCTAGAATCTCATACAGCGGCAGGGGATGGACAGGAATGAAATGATAGGTTCCGCTAAAAGGCTTGCTGCGTTCCAAACGCGCTGTCAGGTTGCGCCGGGTCGGCAGGGTTAACGTTGAACGGTACATAATAAGGAAATAATCCAGAATTTCCTGGGTTTGCAGCAATTTGATAATAGCACCTTTACCCCCGTGAAAGACACTTGCGCCGTTGATTTCATAGGGGTAGTCATCTATAAGCACACTTGCGCTGCCGCGGACGATATACAGGTATGTGCTAGCCGGAAGGCGGTATTTCAACGGAGGTTGTCCATAAGTGAACGAGGCCTTGCGGATATCAATAACTTCTACAGTAGCATGGTTCCACAGTACAATATGGTCGTTAAAATCCATGTTTCTTCTCAACTCCTGTTGTTTCATAACCCAAGTATAGTTGATAATCGTTCTCAGCTGCAATGGATTTACGCTTCCAAGCTTTGCGGTCATGCATAGGAAGTCCTGCCAGTCGTCATAATAACTTTAGCCATTCATGCAGAACTTCCAAGAGAAAGGTAGAGCGAATCCCATGACAAAACATAAGCAGTGGATCATTGCCGCAGTTACCCTTGCCCTTGCAGCTGCGCCGTTTGCCGGTGCAGTCTTCAAAGATCATGATTTGATCTATGCCAAGCCCTATGCAGCAGAACAGGTTGACTCGGACCTCCCTGATGTAGAGGAGGAAGCCATGCCTGTATTCGGCACAACACCGCTTAAGGTGGGCTCCTCCGGGCAGGATGTCTATGAGCTGCAGGGAAGATTGAAATACCTGGGTTATTTTAACGGGAAGATTGACAGCCAGTTCGGGACCAAGACGAAGAATGCCGTGACCTGGTTCCAGTGGAAATTCGGCCTGAAATCCGACGGGGTGGTCGGGGCCAAGACGAAGCTTAAGTTATACAATGCGACTACAGCCTGGAAGCCGACAGCACCTGAGACGTCTACCGCCCAGAAAAAAGCGCCCTCCGGCGCAGCTGCGGCCAAATCCAATACGGCTGAGCTGTCCTCCGGCAATACGATGGGCCTGTCCGAGAACGATCTGAAGATCATGGCTAATGCGGTATACGGCGAGTCACGCGGCGAACCCTTTGAAGGGCAAGTAGCCGTAGCGGCCGTTATTCTCAACCGTGTAAAATCGCCAAGCTTCCCGAACACGCCTTCGGGCGTCATTTTCCAGCCGGGAGCCTTCACCGCCGTAGCTGACGGCCAGATCTATCTGGAGCCTAATGAACAGGCACGCAAGGCCGTACAGCAGGCACTGAGTGGTTGGGACCCGTCGGGCGGCTGTATCTATTACTTCAATCCCAAGACGGCGACCTCCAAGTGGATTTGGTCCCGTCCGCAGGTGAAGACGATCGGCCAGCATATCTTCTGTATGTAGCTTACAGTATCTGTATACAACCCTCCGTTAGAGCAACCGGCACGCTGTCCTCCGGTTGCTTCCTTACTTTGGAATGGTTTAGAATGGATAATACTTCATAAACTTGTTATAGAGCATCAATCCACGCTGCAAAGGAGTTTTGGACTTGACTAATAATGGATTTCAACATGGCCATGCCGCAGGCATGCGTATACATGTTCTGCCGACTAAGGCGTTCAAGACGTTCGCCATCTCACTGTATGCAGGCGTTCCGCTTGAAGAGAGTACAGTAACCTCTACCGCACTGGTTCCGTTTGTACTCCGCCGGGGGACAGCGTCCTACCCGGAGACGACCCAATTCCGCGAGCGTCTGGAGGAGCTGTACGGTGCAGGCTTCGGCTTCGATATTTACAAACGCGGGGATTACCAGATTGTCCAGTTCCGGATGGATACGATCAATGATTCCTTTGTGCAGAGCAAGGAGAGCCTGCTTGGGGAATCCTTTGCTTTTCTGGGAGAGGTGTTGACCCGTCCCCTGCTTGAGAATGGAAGCTTCCGGGCTTCTTATGTGGCTACCGAACGCGAGACGATCCGCAAGAAGCTGGAATCCATTGTAAATGACAAAATCCGCTACGCAGCAGAACGCTGCATTGAAGAAATGTGCCGCAACGAGCCTTACCATCTTCATCCCCTCGGCCAGCGGGCAGATCTGGATGCTATTACGCCCGAGACGCTGTACCAGAGCTATACCTCCTGGCTGAACGGCGCAACGCTTGATCTGTATGTAGTCGGCGATACCACACCTGAAGAAGTCGAGAAGCTGGTAACCGCTCATTTCGGCCGCGCCCATCACTCCGAAGCAGGAGGCTACACCTCGGACTTCACTCCGGTAACGGTTACGGAAGTGCGGACGGTGGAAGAGAAGCTGGATGTGAATCAAGGCAAGCTGAATATGGGGCTGCGGACCTCGATTACCTACAAGGATGACCGGTATGCTTCCGCGTTGATGTACAACGGTATCCTTGGCGGTTACCCGCATTCCAAGCTGTTCGTCAATGTGCGTGAGAAGGAGAGTCTGGCGTATTACGCCTCCTCCCGTTATGACGGGCATAAGGGCATCGGGACGATTCAATCGGGGATCGAGACCCAGAACTACGGCAAAGCCGTTGATATTATCCGCAAGCAGTTGGAAGAGCTGAAAGCCGGCAATATCACTGACCTGGAGCTTAGCCAGACCAAGGCGATGATCCGCAACCTGCTGTCCGAGATTCAGGATTCAGCGTTTGAGATGATCTCCTTTGATTTCAACCGCCAGCTATCCGGCAAAGACCGTTCTGCCCAGGAGTTGATGGACCAGGTTGACGGTATGGGAGCGGCTGAAGTGAAGGCGGCGGCAGATACTTTTGAGCTGGATACGATTTATTTCCTGACAGGGAAGGAGGAATAAGGATGGAGAAGCTCCATTACGAACGGCTTCAAGAAACACTTTATCACGAGGTTATGGATAACGGTCTTCAGGTATATGTGCTGCCGAAGCCAGCTTTTCTCAAAACCTACGCCACCTTTGCCACGAAATACGGTTCGGTAGACAATCACTTCAAGGTGGCGGGCGGCGAGGAGACTACAGTGCCGGATGGCATTGCCCACTTCCTGGAGCATAAAATGTTCGAGGAGCCGGAAGGCGACATTTTTGCCACCTTTGCGTCCAATGGCGCATCGGCGAATGCCTTCACGAGCTTTGACCAGACGGTCTATCTTTTCTCGGCCACGGAGAATATTGAGCAGAATCTCAGCACCCTGGTAGATTTTGTGCAGCGTCCTTATTTCACGGATGAGAATGTGGAGAAGGAGAAAGGGATTATCGGGCAGGAAATCAATATGTATGCCGATAATCCAGACTGGCGCGTCTATTTCGGGCTGATTGAAGCCATGTATGCTACCCACCCGGTTCATATAGATATCGCCGGAACGATCGAATCGATCTCAACCATTACGAAGGAAACGCTGTACACCTGTTACAATTCCTTTTATCATCCCAGCAATATGCTGCTGTTCGTGGTCGGCGGGGTGGACCCTGAGCAGGTATTTGAACTGATCCGCAGCAATCAGCAGGGTAAGAGCTATGAGAAGCAGGGTGAAATTACGCGTATCTTCGCGGAGGAGCCTGAGCAGGTGGCCTCGAAGCATGTGGAGAGCAGGCTTGCTGTCTCCATTCCCAAGATGATGTTCGGCTTCAAGGAAAAGGTGGATGGTCTGAGCGGTGAAGCGGCGGTGCGCCGTGATCTGACCACGAAGCTGATGCTGGACCTGCTGTTTGGCAGCAGTACGGCATTGTATCAGAAGCTCTATGACGAGGAATTGATCTCGGACAGCTTCGGCCACGAATTTAACAGCTCTGCGGAGTATGCCTTCTCGGCGATCGGCGGCGATACCAAAGATCCGGGACTGCTGCTTGAACGGATTAAGGAAGAGGTAGGACGTATTCTGGAGACGGGCTTCGCGGAGAAGGATTTCGAACGGGCCCGCAAAAAGAAAATCGGCGGCTTCCTGCGGATGCTGAATTCGCCGGAGAGCATTGCCCATGAGTTCACCCGTTACCAGTTCCGAGGAGGAGATCTGTTTGAAGTACTTCCCCTGTATGAATCGATCACTCTGGATGAAGTGAATGCCCGGCTCCATGCCCATGTGAACTGGGAGCAGCTGGCCGTGTCGCTGGTGGTGAGTCCTTAATGATGTTACCGGGAGAGGACAGCAAACCGATTGGTGAAATGACAGTGCTCATTACCGGAGGCAGCGGGGGAATCGGCGGCGCGATCGCTGAACGTTTTGCTTCGGTGGGAATGAACATTGTGATTCATTATATGAATTCGCATGAAGCGGCTAATGATGTGGCCCGGCGCTGTCTGGCGCTGGGAGCGAAGGTTATGACCGTAGCGGCGGACATGAAAGACCGCAGTCAGCTCGTACGCATGGCCGAAAGGCTGGAGAGCAGCGGCATGATGCCGGATATCCTGGTCAATAATGCCGGGAAAGCACATTATGGCATGTTAGCCGATCTGACCGAGGAGGAGTGGGACGATATCATGGCGGTGAATCTGAAGGGTACTTTTATGTGCAGCCAGATTTTCATGCCTTATATGGTCACGCAGCGTTACGGCCGGATCATTAATGTTTCCTCCGTATGGGGGATTTCGGGCGCATCCTGTGAAGTGGCGTATTCGGCCAGTAAGGGCGGAGTGAATGCTTTTACCAAGGCGCTCGCCAAGGAGCTGGCCCCCTCCAAGGTTACTGTGAATGCTGTAGCGCCTGGAGCGGTCCACACGGCCATGCTGTCCAATCTGCAGGCGGATGAGCTGAAGATGCTGGAGGAGGAGATCCCTGCGGGGAGACTGGCTACCCCTGAAGATATATCCTCGCTTGTCTATTTTCTGGCGCTGCCTGAATCCGGTTATATTACGGGACAGGTCATCAGTCCGAACGGCGGCTGGATTACTTAATAACTTGTATGACACCAGGAATCATGAGTCTGCTCTGGAGAAATGCTCCAGCATAAGAATTTCCGGCTTGAGACATATTATAACTGTTGCTTCTAAATCTCAATATCATCACAAACCTGAGGAGGATTTAAGATGTCAACAGATTCCGTAGTGAAGAACTTTGATACCTGGAAAAGCTTTTTGGGCGACCGGGTCATTCAGGCCGAAAAAATGGGGATGAGCGACGAGACCATCACCAAGCTGGCGTTCGAAATCGGGGAATTCCTCGACAAGAAGGTCGATCCGGGCAACTATTCCAACCGGGCCATCAAAGAGCTGTGGGATGTCGGAACGGATGATGAGAAGCATACCATTGCCGGACTCATGGTCAAACTGGCGAAGAAAAACGCATAGGTACGCAGAAGAAGCTCCCCTAGCGGGAGCTTTTCTGCAATTATTACAATCGTGTCCTTGCCTTTCAATTTTTTTTTCTATATCATTAACATGACCCGTGTATCTGAAACAACATGCAGGGAAAAGGAATCTATGAGGTGCGCACAAGTGGAATATAAACAATGGTATATGGAGTATAAGATACATAAGAACAGACCCGGTCTGTTAGGCGACATCGCTTCTATGCTGGGGATGCTGGAAGTCAATATTCTGACGATTAACGGCGTAGAAGGCAAGACGCGCGGAATGCTGCTGGAAACCAGCGACGATGAGAAGATCATGCTGATGGGCGAGATGCTCAAGAAAGTTGATAATATAACGGTTACGGCACTCCGTACACCGCGGCTTGTCGACCGGCTGGCCGTCCGGCATGGACGGTATATCGACCGTGATTCGGATGACCGCAAGACCTTCCGCTTCACCCGCGATGAGCTCGGGCTGCTGGTGGATTTCCTGGGTGAGCTGTTTAAGAGGGAAGGCAATCAGGTTATAGGACTACGTGGCATGCCGCGGGTAGGCAAGACAGAATCGATTATTGCCGGCAGTGTCTGTGCGATGAAGCGCTGGACGTTTGTCTCCTCTACGCTGCTGCGCCAGACCGTCCGCAGCCAGCTCGCTGAAGACGAGATGAATCCGCATAATGTATTTATCATTGACGGGATCGTCAGCACCATCCGCTCAAACGAGAAGCATTATAACCTGCTGCAGAATGTCATGAGTATGGCAAGCACCAAGGTGATTGAGCATCCTGATATTTTTGTGCGGGAGTCCGAATTCACCTTCGATGACTTCGATATTATTATTGAGCTGCGCAACGCACCGAACGAAGAGATATTGTACGAGTCGTTTACGACAAGCTACAGTGAAGATCTTTAATATATTTCATTTAGAGCATTGCTCACACAACATTCAGGAGGTGATGGTATGTCGGAACTGGGCCGGCATTTGAAGGAGGCTCGTCTGCAAAAGGGGATGAGTCTTGATGATGTCCAGGAAGTAACAAAGATCCGTAAAAAATATTTGGAAGCCATCGAAGCAGGGGATTATAAAGTGCTTCCGGGCAGCTTTTATGTCCGGGCCTTTATCAAAACCTATGCCGAGGCGGTCGGTGTTAACCCGGATGAGCTGATGGAGGAGCATGGCAATGTGCCTGCCGCTCCCGTCGATACTACCATGGAGACCGTAATTCAGAAGCGGAGCCGAAAGCCTGAAACGGAGCGTAATGCCAAGTGGCTGCCGACCTTGCTGATGTGGACCTTCCCGGTGCTGATCCTGGTAGTCATCTACCTATATGCTTCTTCCACGATAAATGATTCGGGGCCGAAGAAAGCGGATAACGCAAGCCTGACTGAGGCAACGCAAGATCCGGCCAAGGTGAAGCCTTCACCTACGGCCGCTGGCGGGGGAGCAGTGCCCTCTGCGACAGCGGATGCGGCAGCTACAGCTGATGCAGGAGCCGCAGCTACTACTGCGCCTTCTGCAACTCCAGAGCCGTCTCCATCGGCTTCTCCGGGAGCGGTCACAGTTACTCAGGACCGTAAATCAGGCAAGACGACGATCTATAAGGTCTCCGCGCCTGCTGGAAGCCAAGTTCAGGTCGTGATTGCCTCCACCGGAGTCAGTTGGCTTGAAGTGTACAAGGGTGAGAACTCCAAGGGGGAGAAGCTCAGCTTCGGGAACACCAAGGCCGGCGATAATCTCAGCTTCACGCTGGACAGCCAAGGCATGTATATCAAGTCAGGCTATTCACCGGCTACGGCAATTTCGGTTAACGGACAGGCGATCACCGACGGCAAAACCTCCTCTCGTCTGCTGCTTGAACTGGATAACGGGACTGACGGCGCTACTGGCGGGAGTACTACCGGAGAATAGTACATCCCATGTATAGTCTTTGGCGGATTGGAGAACCTAGAAGTGTTTAACAGTTCTCTCGCCAAAGTGAGGTGTATTCTCTCATGACCGTCAGCTGGATTGTAACAGGGCTTGGCATTATTGTCAGTCTCCTGGGGTATTATTTAACACCGGGCGCCTGGGGATATGGCATTCTGGGCTTTGGACTGGCACATGTTCTGCTGGGGATTCTGGATATGTTCCGGGCTCCTGCACGCAGCAGATAATATCTAGAGGTGAGCGTCTCCCGGACAGGTTCCGGGAGGCGTGTTTTTAGGTGCAAATATAAGAATTTATATGTTCACGCTATAAATTATCCTTCTATTTCTCGCTGAAACGTTACCGTCCTTACAAAGGACGGAATGCCGTTTTCACTTGACTCTTTTCCAGTATTAGACTTAGCAGCGCCTATCTCATATAATAGGAACAGACTAATTGTAACTAAAGGATGTGGAACCATGAGTTCAGAAAGTTCATTTGATATCGTATCCAAGATGGATATGCAGGAGCTGACCAATGCGGTTCATCAGACCGAGAAGGAAATCGAGAACCGGTTTGATTTCAAGAACAGCAAGAGCAGTCTGAAGCTGGAGAAGGATGCGCTTGTCATTGCCTCTGAGGATGAATACAAGCTGAATGCAGTAATCGATATCCTCCAGACCAAGATGGTGAAGCGGGGAATCACGCTAAAGAATATGGATTTCGGCAAAGTGGAGCCGGCTTCGCTCGGCACAGTGCGCCAGCGGCTGGGACTGCGGCAAGGAATAGACCAGGAGAACGCGAAGAAGATCAATATTTTGATCCGCGATTCCAAGCTGAAGGTCAAGAGCACGATTCAGGGTGATCAGATTCGTGTGACCGGCAAGAGCCGCGACGACCTCCAGCAGATTATTCAGCTTTTACGCAAGGCTGATTTGCCGCTTGATTTACAGTTTAACAATTTAAAGTAAGATCATGTGCCCCGCAGTGTATACTTACCTTACTTGCGGGGTGCTTCATGTTTTTTTGACACTTATTTATGGCTATAATATACTAGCTAAGCAGTTTTGAAGAACATGCTGGAATAACGGATTCGTATGGACTAGGGGAGGAACCTTCAGTGAATTTACCCAACCGCATCACATTAGCGCGTATTTGCCTTATCCCAATCATGATGTTTTTTCTGCTGGTGGACTTCAGCTTCTATCCGGAACCGATACATTGGGGCTCCTTTCAGCTTTCAATTAATCACTTGGTAGCGGCAGTTATTTTTCTGCTGGCAGCCAGTACCGATGGAATTGACGGTTACATAGCCAGAAAATATAACATGGTCACCAATCTGGGTAAGCTGCTCGATCCCTTAGCGGATAAGCTGCTGGTCTCAGCCGTACTGATCTCATTGGTTGAGCTGGGAAGATGCGATTCCTGGATTGCCATTGTCATCATCAGCCGTGAGTTTGCCGTGACCGGACTGCGCCAGGTGGCACTATTGGAAGGGAAGGTAGTGGCTGCAAGCAAGTGGGGTAAGGTAAAAACAGTGATTCAGATTGTTGCCATTTCACTGCTGCTGCTTAACAACTTCCCGTTCCAGTTCGTCAGCATCCCCGTGGATGACATTGCAATCTGGGCTGCAGCCATCATTACCATTTACTCTGGCATTGATTATTTCGTGAAGAATAAGGAGCTGCTGGATTTGAACAAAGCCTGAGATGCTGAAACAGGCTAAGCCTTGCAGGATACCTACAATCAGGAGGAGAACGTCAGCTATGAAAGCAGAGATAATTGCCGTTGGAACAGAACTTTTACTTGGACAAATCGTGAACAGCAATGCCCAGTTTCTATCGGTAGAGCTGGCTGCATTAGGCATTGACGTTTATTTTCAGACCGTTGTGGGAGATAACAAAAACCGTCTGCTGGAAGCGATCCGGATTGCTCAGAGCCGGGCGGATGTTATATTATTCACCGGCGGCATCGGTCCGACCGAGGATGATCTGACCAAGGATGCGCTGGCTGCGGCGCTTGGCCGGACCCTGCACATCGACCAGCTGGCCATGGATCATGTGCAGCGCTTCTTCGATGACCGCAAGATTGTAATGACTGAGAATAACCGCAAGCAGGCGCTTGTCATTGAAGGGACGACCCCATTGTCCAATGATACCGGCCTTGCGGTAGGAATTGCTTTTGCAGAAGAGGGCAAATATTATATTGTGCTGCCGGGCCCGCCCCGGGAGATGAAGCCGATGTTCACGGATAAGGCCAAGCCATGGCTTCAGCAGCATGCACTTACTAGTGAAATGCCGCTCTACTCGAAGATGCTTAAGTTCGCCGGGATTGGCGAGTCGCTGCTGGAGGACAAGCTGATTGATCTGATCCGCAGCCAGAGCGATCCTACGATTGCCCCGTATGCCAAGGAAGGCGAAGTGACCGTGCGCATCTCTACCAAAGCGCCGTCCGAGCGGGAAGCTATGGTTAAGCTTGATGCACTTGAGAAGAAGATTGCTGCTATTCTGCCGGAGAATCTGTATGCCAACATTGATGTGCCGCTGGAGCAGCTGATTGTGGACTGGATGGCGGATGCGGGGCTGACGCTGAGTGCTGCCGAGAGCTGTACGGGCGGGCTGCTGATGGAGAGCATTACGAATATCCCGGGCAGCGCCTCCATGTTTGCCGGGGGCATCGTCTGTTATTCCAATGATATTAAGAAGAAACTGCTGAATGTGCCTTCCGCTATGCTTGAAGGCCCGGATGCCCCGGGAGCGGTGAGCCGCGAGGTGGCGGAGGTGCTGGCTGAGCAGGTGCGTATGATCGGTGACACGGACTTCGGCTTATCGGTTACCGGTGTAGCCGGTCCGGGATATTCCGAGCGTAAGCCGGTCGGACTTGTGTTCGTGGGTCTGGCTGAGCGGGGCTGCAAAACAGAGGTATATGAGCTGAATCTGAAGGGCAGCCGTGAGAACATCCGCCTGCGCACAGTCAAGGCGCTGCTGTACCGTTTGTGGCGACGGCTGGAAGAACGCAAGGTAGCCACTCCGCTGGAAGGCTCGGCCTTGCAATAACGGTTCAAGGCAGTATATAATTTAGGTATGCGGAAGAACCGTGGCTTGAGCAATCATGCTGCGGTTTTTTGTTTTATATCAGGTATAACAAATTATCCTATGATTGTTCCTGTTTACGTAAGAAGCGGAAGAGAAGCTGCCTGCTAAGTCCTTGCATCCGGAAGGAGGTTAGTATCTTACAATAAAAGGGAGTATTATCCCTGGGAGCAAAAAAAACGAATGTATGTTCTAAAAAAGACTTGGCAAGACCTTCAAAACACGTTATTATAATACTATAAACAGTGAAGGAAGTGGTCTGATTGTCAGATCGTCGTGCAGCGCTTGATATGGCGCTTCGTCAAATAGAAAAACAATTCGGTAAAGGTTCGGTAATGAAACTGGGAGAATCCACTCACATGAAAGTGGAAGTTGTACCTAGCGGATCTTTGGCACTTGATATTGCACTAGGTATTGGCGGACTTCCCAAAGGACGTATTATTGAAGTATATGGACCGGAATCTTCCGGTAAGACGACGGTTGCCCTTCATGCGATTGCTGAAGTACAGAAGCAGGGCGGACAAGCTGCCTTCATCGATGCTGAGCATGCGCTTGATCCTAAGTATGCTAAGGCGCTTGGTGTTAACATTGATGAACTGCTGCTGTCCCAGCCTGATACAGGTGAACAGGCCCTGGAAATCGCTGAAGCGCTTGTACGCAGTGGAGCAGTAGACATCATTGTAGTTGACTCTGTAGCAGCACTGGTACCAAAGGCAGAAATTGAAGGCGACATGGGTGATTCCCACGTAGGCTTGCAGGCCCGTCTGATGTCTCAGGCATTGCGGAAGCTGTCAGGTGCCATCAACAAATCCAATACCATTGCGATCTTCATTAACCAGCTTCGTGAGAAGATCGGCGTAATGTTCGGTAACCCTGAGACCACTCCGGGTGGACGCGCTCTGAAATTCTACTCCTCGGTCCGTCTGGATGTGCGCCGGGTAGAGAGCATCAAGATGGGTAACGATGTCGTGGGTAACCGCACGAAGATCAAGGTTGTGAAGAACAAGGTAGCGCCTCCGTTCAAGCAAGCGGATGTAGATATCATGTACGGCGAAGGAATCTCCAGAGAAGGAAGCCTTGTGGATATCGGTACAGAGATGGATATCGTTAACAAGAGCGGTGCCTGGTATTCCTATGAAGGCGAACGTCTGGGTCAAGGACGTGAGAATTCCAAGCAGTTCCTGAAGGAACATCAGGATATTGCCCTGCTGATCGAGAATAAGATCCGTGAGGCCAGCAACCTGACAACTCTGGTTGAGGCGCCATCTGAAGCAGATGTGGCTGCGGAGCAAGAGGAAGAAGAAAAGCTGTTGCTTGAGATCGAGTAATTAACTACTCGTCTACTTCTAATTGAATAATGAAGTCAAGATGGATAGGCGCCCTGTGAGGATATAACAGGGTGCCTTTTCGCAAGTGATCAATAATAAGCGTAAAGGATATTAGTAAAAAGCTTCTATATTATTTCCAGCTTAACGAGGTGATTGGCAGGATGGTTATACAATTGGATGAGGAATTCGAAGAACAGGATGAGCAGGTGCTGGCGGATTTCCCGGCAGATCAAGAACTGGTAATTACACGGGTAGAGCGGATCAAGAAGTCTAACTATCGTTATCTGATTCATTTCGGAGACTACAACATGACTGTACATGAAGATGTCATGATTAAATACCGTATGATTACCGGGAGTACTTTTGTCAAAGCGGATCTGGAGAATATTGTTGCCGCAGACGAGCGCCAGCGGGCATATGTGGAGGGGCTTAGGTATCTGGAGCGCAAGCCCAGAACCGCACAGGAGATGGCCCGCCGTTTAAGGGAGAAGGAAATAGGGGAGACTGTTATTGCCGAAGTTCTGCTCCGTCTGCAGGAGGAACGTCTGCTGGATGATCCCTTGTACGCCAAGCAGTGGGCGGAGCAGCGGATTGTGAACCAGCGTAAGGGCAAGATGTGGATCAGGCAGGAGCTGCGGGAGAAGGGCATTGATAAGTCGCTGATTGCGGAAGCACTGGATGAGATCACACCCGAGCAGGAGCTGGATAGCGCGCTGCAGACCGGACGGAAGAAGTGGAATACGATCCGGGGAGATGTGAACGACAAACGCCGGAAGACAGGGGCGTTCCTGATGCGCCGGGGATTCTCAGGGGAAATGGTGCGCCAGGTGATCGGGATTTTGCGGGATGAGCAGGATTCTGAGGGGGAAGAAGAGGAGTTTTACTTCCCGGATTGATTCTCTTGACTTTAATGCGGTTATCGACTCTCTTGACAAGGTCTTTTTATAAATAATAAAATATAACATGAATCGGCATAAACTAAGAATCCTTTTTCCTTCCCAAAAAGCAGACTCTTATGTTCCGGTTCGCGTACAACTCATATGAAATGTAATCGCCGGATAAGGCGGGCAATGTGCATGTGCAGCATGTGCAGTATGGCAATCGGTGTATTACCGGTTTTTTGTATGGTGATGAACGGATAGTTTAACAACTGCACAAATACCCAAGGGACGCACCTTGGAGGATATCAACGAGGAGGTGAACAGATGGAACCATTGATCTGGGTCATTATCGTTCTCGTTGTAGCTGCAGCATTCTTTGGATTCGGTTATTTTATTCGTAAATCCCTTGCAGAAGCTAAGATTTCCAGCGCAGAGAAAGAAGCCGTAGTCATCGTGGAGAACGCGAAGAAAGAGGCGGAGGCGCTGAAGAAGGAAACGGTACTCGAAGCTAAGGACGAAGTTCATAGAATCCGTACCGAAGCTGAGAAAGAAACTCGTGAACGTCGGAATGAAATCCAACGGCAAGAGCGACGTTTGCTGCAAAAGGAAGAATCGCTGGATAAAAAAATGGAATCGCTTGAACGAAAAGAAGAACAAGTAGCTAACAAAGAGAAACGAATTGATGAAACCCAACAGCAAATTGATGTGATTTACAAGAATCAGGTTACTGAACTGGAGCGTATCTCCAATCTGAGCATCGATGATGCCAGAAGTATCATTCTCAGCAATGTAGAACAGGAAGTTCGCCATGAAACTGCTCAGATGATCAAGGAAATCGAACAGCAGGCTAAGGAAGAAGCGGACAAGAAAGCCCGTGAGATTATCACCTTGGCGATTCAACGCTGTGCGGCTGATCATGTGGCGGAAACTACGGTATCTGTCGTTACCTTGCCGAATGAAGAGATGAAGGGCCGGATTATCGGTCGTGAAGGCCGGAATATCCGTGCGCTGGAGACTCTGACCGGGATTGATCTTATTATTGATGATACGCCGGAAGCGGTTATTCTGTCAGGATTTGATCCGATCCGCCGCGAAGTGGCCCGTACGGCACTCGAGAAGCTGGTGGCAGACGGACGTATCCATCCTGCACGTATTGAAGAAATGGTGGAGAAATCCCGCAAAGAAGTGGATGAACGGATTCGCGAATACGGTGAACAAGCTACCTTCGAGGTTGGCGTTCACGGTCTGCACCCGGATCTGATCAAAATTCTGGGCCGCCTGAAATTCCGCACGAGCTACGGTCAAAACGTACTGAAGCACTCCATGGAGGTTGCTTATTTGACTGGACTTATGGCCGGTGAGCTTGGGGAAGACATCGTGCTTGCAAAACGTGCCGGACTGCTGCATGATATCGGCAAAGCGCTTGATCATGAAGTGGAAGGTTCGCATGTTGAAATCGGCGTCGAACTGGCGAAGAAGTACAAGGAACATCCGGTGGTTATCAACAGTATCGCGTCCCATCATGGAGATTGCGAGGCTACCTCGGTTATTGCTATGCTGGTTGGAGCTGCTGACGCTTTGTCGGCTGCCCGTCCGGGTGCACGCCGTGAGACCCTGGAAACGTACATCAAACGTCTGGAGAAGCTGGAGGAAATTTCGGAGTCCTTCGAGGGTGTAGAGAAATCCTATGCCATTCAGGCGGGCCGCGAGGTTCGCGTAATGGTACAGCCTGAGAAGATTGATGATGCCGAAAGC
Source organism: Paenibacillus sp. FSL R7-0179 (assembly GCF_038002265.1). NCBI lineage: Bacteria > Bacillati > Bacillota > Bacilli > Caryophanales > Paenibacillaceae > Paenibacillus > Paenibacillus sp. FSL R7-0179. The sequence continues at coordinate 3,321,054 of NZ_JBBOCC010000002.1, read as the reverse complement.
TTCCGTCTGGCCCGCGATATTACGAAGATGATTGAGAGTGAGCTGGATTATCCGGGTCATATCAAGGTTACGGTAATCCGCGAGACACGCGCTGTAGAATATGCGAAATAAATAAGGAAATCGGCCCCCTTGCGGGGCCTTTTTTCTTGCGTGAAAGCCGTGAGCTGTTGGTATATCCATTCACACTGGAGCCTGCTGAACAATCTAATATGCTCTATCCTGCGCCACAAGCGGCGTTGAGTTTGGAATGAAGCAGAATAGGTGAAATTATACTTAAGCAGCGATTTATGGTGGGCAGAGCATACACAAACCAAAAATTTAGGAGGAGAAGATTATTAAAGTTTTATTTATCGGAGACATTGTAGGCAATACAGGCAGAAAAGCGCTGCGTGAAATGCTGCCTTCCCTGAAAAGCAAATATCAGCCGCATATCATTATTGCCAATGGTGAGAATGCCGCTGCCGGCAGAGGGATCACCGCTGCTATCGCTAACGAATTCTTTAACTGGGGTATCCACGGTATTACGATGGGCAATCACACCTGGGACAACAAGGATATCTTCGAGTTCATCGACGACGAGCCGCGGATCATCCGTCCGGCTAACTTTCCGCCGGGGACACCGGGCCGGGGATATACCGTTGTTAAGGGGAACGGTAAGCAGCTGGCGATTGTGAATCTGCAGGGCCGTACCTTTCTTCCGGCGATCGATGATCCGTTCCGGGTAGGCGAGGAGATTGTGGAGGAACTGCGCAGAGAGCATAAGTGCATTCTGGTGGATTTCCATGCAGAAGCAACCTCAGAGAAAATAGCGATGGGTTATTTTATGGATGGACTGGCTTCGATTGTGGTCGGTACACATACTCATGTGCAGAGCAATGATGATGTGATCCTGCCTGGAGGGACAGCGTATCTTACAGATGCGGGTATGGTTGGTTCAAGAGAAGGGATTCTGGGTATGGAAAAGGATGCGATCATCTATAAATTTACAACTCAGCTTCCCTCCCGGTTTGTAGTCGACGAAGGCAAATGGCAGCTGCATGGTCTATTCGCAGAACTTGATGAAGCTACAGGCAAAGCGACACGACTGGAGAAGATCCGGCTGCGTGAAGATGAATGGGTGATGAGCTAGAAGGTTTTCGTACAAATAGGTAATTCGGTAAGACTCATTTTGTTTTGGGTAAAGTGTGATATTTATTATATCGAAAAAGAGTATCTTTTGAACTATTTTCTCCGGAGAGGTCCGCAAAAAGAAGGAATTAATTCTTCTGAAGCGAATAACATCTACTGTAGTGGAAGAAGAACACCATCATTTTCCCAGGGGAGGTACTTACTATGGATGTATTAAAAGTATCAGCTAAATCCAATCCAAATTCCGTTGCTGGCGCATTAGCAGGTGTTCTTCGCGAACGTGGATCGGCCGAGCTACAAGCTATTGGAGCAGGAGCACTGAACCAGGCCGTTAAGGCCGTTGCCATCGCCCGGGGATTTGTCGCACCCAGCGGAGTGGACTTGATCTGTATTCCGGCTTTTACGGATATAGTGATTGATGGGGAAGACCGGACGGCAATTAAACTTATTGTAGAACCTAGATAACTCAAGTGAATCATTTAGATTAAGCCTGTTTACACTGTAAACAGGCTTTTTGCTGTGCTGACTGCTGCTTCAGTCAGGCGCATATACATGAAATAGACGCTGGGCCGTCAATAATTCATTCGGATATTCAGCAGGTGAAGAAAGAAGGAGAGCGGACCTATGGTGGAGAACAGGAAGCTGAAGGTAGCGGATTTTCATTGTGATGCTCTGAGTAAGCTGCAGGCGAATCCAGGGATAGACTTCAGGAATGACCCCCGGCTGGATGTGACCGCAGAGCGGCTGGCAGAGGGGAATGTCGGACTGCAGGTTTTTGCCATCTACTTGTCTGCGGTGCGCGGAAGGGCCAAATTCGAGGATATTCTGGGGCAAATCGAGTGCTTTCATCAAAAGGTTGCTTGTCCTGGAGGGCTTCAGTGGCTGCGCTGGAAGGAAGAAGTGCAGGAAGGCAGCTTAACTGGACCGACCTATGGAATGCTCTCTCTGGAGGGCGTGGACGGTCTGGAAGGCAATCTGTTCTATGCCCAGTTATGCTTCGAGCTGGGTGTGCGTTGCCTGGGGATTACCTGGAACTATGCCAACTGGGCGGCGGACGGTGTGCTGGAGCGGCGGAACGGCGGTTTCACTGAGCATGGCCGGAAGCTGATCGACTGGTGCAACGGGAGCGGAATGCTGCTGGATGTGTCGCATTTGGCCCCGGCAGGCTTCTGGGAGCTGGTGGAGCACAGTACCCGTCCGTTCATTGCTTCGCATTCGAATTGCGCTGCGGTATGCAGTCATCCCCGCAATCTGAGCGATGATCAGCTGAAGGCACTGATTGCCAAGGACGGGCGAATCGGGCTTACCTTTGTCCCCTGGTTCGTGCGGGATGAAGGAGCGGCCCGGCGGGAGGATATGCGGAGGCATATTGAGCATGTCTGTGGTCTTGGCGGGAGCGGACAGCTGATGTTCGGCTCGGATTTTGACGGGATTGAAGCATGGGTAGAAGGGCTGGAGCATCCGGGAAAATATGCGGAGTTCGCTGATATGTTGCTGAAATATTATCCGGAGGCGGATGTGCGGGGCTGGCTGTATGAGAATGCGCTGGGGTTCTTGAGGGAGCAGTTGCCTTCTTCCGCAGGAAGCGCCTCAGTTCTCGCCAGTAAATGACTATGAATTGGAAAAACCAGGATGAAGCATTCACAGAATCGTAATATGCCCGGAAAAAAGCCTCGCATTGTGATGCGGGTCTTTTTATTTTCGGGTAAATAGATGTATAATGTTCAGTGGCTTGTACAGATACTAGAGAAAATACAAGGAGTGACTTAAAAATGAGCAAGACTGTACCCGTAGGTGTGTCGGCCCGGCATATTCACCTTACGCAGGAGCACGTAGAAGCATTGTTCGGCCCAGGTTATCAATTGACCGAGTTCAAACCCCTGTCCCAACCCGGACAATTCGCAGCGAATGAGCAGGTAGCTGTAATTGGTTCGAAAGGGAAGTTCGACAAAGTAAGAATCCTCGGACCTGCCCGTCCGGCTTCGCAGCTGGAAGTATCCCGCACAGACTCCTTCAGCCTCGGGGTGAAGGCACCTGTCCGTGAATCCGGCAATATTGAAGGAACACCAGGAATTACGATTAAAGGACCTGCCGGTGAAGTTGAGCTGGAGACTGGCGTTATTGTTGCAGCACGTCACATTCACTTCCACACTTCCGAAGCAGAAGCTTGGGGCATTGCTGACAAGCAGCTCCTGAAGGTACGTCTGGGCGGTGAACGCGGCCTGGTGCTGGAGAACGTGATTGCACGCGTATCCGACAGCTTCAAGCTGGACATGCATATCGATACCGATGAAGCTAACGCTGCCGGTGCCAACAATGGCGATACCGCTGAAATCCTAGACTAGTATTTTATTATAGTGAAGACAAGAGCAGGGGACCTATCCTCTGCTTTTTTGTTGTATATTTTTTTGAAAAGAAAGAAATGAAAGTTTTCAAAAATGCTTTTCTGTGTTATCATTATGTGTTATGACTTTGCTGAGCGCTATGTGGAGACGCCGCAAAAGGAATATACAGTACTGGAATTAAGGATTCACCAATATATGTATGCCCAATGAAGGAGATAAAATGACATTTAACGATTTGAACCTGATCCCCCCGATTCTTAAGGCGCTTAGCCTGGAAAACTATACATCCCCAACCCCTATTCAGGAAGAGTCTATTCCTGCAGCCTTAGCCGGCAGAGATATCCTGGGCTGTGCACAGACCGGCACCGGTAAAACGGCGGCCTTCTCATTGCCGATCATTCAGCTGCTGAGCCAGCAGCCGGGCAGAACCGGTGGAGGCAAGCGCATCCGTTCCCTGATTCTTACGCCTACCCGTGAGCTGGCGCTGCAAATTCAGGAGAACATTCAGGCCTACAGCAAGTTCACAACGATCCGCTCGACAGCCATTGTCGGTGGCGTATCACAGAAGGCGCAGGAACGGGCGCTTGCCATCGGTGCCGACATTCTGATTGCTACACCGGGCCGCCTAATCGACCTGATCAGCCAAAAGCGTGTGGATCTGCAGCATGTGCAGATTCTCGTGCTGGATGAAGCGGACCGCATGCTGGATATGGGCTTCATTCATGATGTGAAGCGGATTATCGCCAAGATGCCGGTCAAGAAGCAGACCTTGTTCTTCTCGGCAACTATGCCTGCGGAGATTTCCCAGCTGGTGAAGACACTGCTTGTCAATCCGGTCAAAATCGAGATTACTCCGGTATCCTCTACGGTAGACAGAATTGAGCAGTCGATCTATCTGCTGGAGAACGGAAACAAGCAGAATCAGCTGAACCGTCTGCTGCAGGACCCGTCGATTGTATCGGCGCTGGTATTCACACGCACCAAACGCGGCGCGGACCGGGTAACCCGGGACTTAACCCGCATTAATATTACTGCACAGGCCATTCACGGCAACAAATCACAGAATGAGCGCCAGAATGCGCTGAGAAACTTCAAGAGCGGAGCTACCCGCGTGCTGGTAGCTACAGACATTGCTGCGCGCGGAATTGATATTGATGAGCTGTCCCATGTCATCAACTTCAATCTGCCGAATATCCCGGAAACCTATGTTCACCGGATTGGCCGGACCGGCCGTGCGGGGATGAGCGGCATTGCCATCTCGCTGTGCGAAGCGGAGGAGATTCCGTATCTGAAGGATATCCAGAAGCTGATCGGCAAGACGATTCCGGAGATCAAGGACCATGCGTACCCGATGTCTAAGAGCAATATGGCCTTGCTGGCAGACCGTCCCGGCAAAGCCCCGGTCAAACCGTCGCAGAAAGCCAAGACTAATCCGCCCCGCAAGCCAAAGTCGGAATGGTTCGTGCAAGGCAAACAGCAGAGCGGGGGCAACACAGGCGGCGCTAAAGGCGCATCTGGAAGCGGTCATGCAGGCAGTGGAGCCGGAAGCGCACCCCGCAGCGGGTATGCTGGCGGTGGAGCGAGAGGTGCTTCGGGGAGCCAGGCTAATGCCAGCGGGCGTCCAGGCGGCAGCCAGAGCCAGAAATCTTCTGGCGGCTCATACGGCCGTTCAAACCAGCCGGGCAGCAGACCTGGCGGCAATCAGGGCGGACGTCCTTCCAGCCGTCCAGCGGCTAAAGCGGGCCGCTCGTAATTGGCTTTGCAATGTGCAGTAATGCTTGATCTTATTTAACGCAAACACCCGACATTCTCAGTACCTTACTGAAAATGCCGGGTGTTTGTCTGTTACATGACTCTTATCTGTTACATCGCTTCTTGTCTGCCCATGACAGCTTCTCCTGCAAGGTAGGCGCCAAGTTCTTCGCGCAGCGCGGCGCTGATGGAGGTCATTGGCAGGCGGAGCGTATCCGAGGCGAGCTCACCGAGTTCGCTGAGCAGCCATTTGATCGGAGCCGGGTTGGACTCCTTGAACAGCAGCTTCATCAGCGGCACCAGCCCATCATACGCGGCCTGTGCAGCCTCAACCTGACCGGCTCTGTACTGCTCGTAGATGCTGAGGAAGCGGCCGGTATGTACATTGGCTGAGGCCAGCATGCCTCCGGCGGCTCCGTAGCCCAGCATCTCGAAGAAATGCAGATCGTCGCCGCAGAGCACGGGCTTGCCACCGCTTCTCGACAGCTCGGAGACGAGCAGGGGGGAGCCGGAGCAGTCTTTTAACCCTACGACATTATTCATCTCCAGGATCGTGCGGGCGGTGTCCAGTGTCATGCCGACTCCAGTGCGGCCCGGGATATCGTAAGCCATAATAGGCAGACCTACCTCTGCCGCCTTGCGGAAATGGGCGATGATGCCTTCCTGAGACGGACGGCTGTAATAAGGGACAACCACCAGTGCGGCATCGGCACCTGCATTCGCCGCCAGCTCAGTACGGGCTACGGTAGAGTATGTATCATTCGTACCTGTGCCCACCACGAGCGGGATCGAGCTGGACTTCAAAAGTTCCCGTGAGGTATCTACGAGCGATTGTAATTCCTGTATATTGACTGTCGGCGATTCTCCAGTGGTTCCATTGACGACCAGACCATGAATATTGTTCTTGATGATGTTGCTCACATAACGCTGATACGATTCCAGATCAAGCTCACCAGCAGCATGGAACGGGGTGACCACGGGAACATAAATTCCATAAATCTGTTCTTCTGTTAACATGAATATCGTCCTCCAAAAATGAAAAATCCGTTTGTTCTACTGTACCATGGATTATTGCATCGTTGTTAGCTATAATAAATGATGTGGGTTATCAATAATATTGATGTTAGGGTGAGACGATGGACTTAACGTATATGCGGACCTTCCGCGAAGTGGCCAAGCGGCAGAGCTTCACGCGCGCGGCTGAAGAGCTGGGCTATGCACAGTCCAGTGTCACGATGCAGATACAGAAGATTGAGAAGGAATATGGCGTACCGCTCATCGAACGTCACGGCCGCGCCCTGCGTCTGACACCGCCGGGTGAGGAGCTGCTTAAGCTGTTCGTGGAGATTCTGGAGCTCTATGACCGCTCTAAGGAAACGATCGCCCAGCAGATCGGCGGAACGCTTACAATTGGAACGATTGATTCACTCGCAGCCTTCTATCTGCCGCCGTTCCTGCAGCAGCTGCGGACGATGTTCCCTGGCCTGAATATTCATTTGCAGACGGAGCAGGAGGCCAATCTGATCTCTAAGATCAGGGACGGCGAGGTCGATATCGGCCTTCTGCTGGACCGCAGCACGGTGGATAGCGCGCTTACCCGGACGATCATCCGCGAGGAGCCACTTGTCCTGGTGGCACCCGCCAGCCATCCGCTGGCCCGGCTGGAGCAGGTGACGCTTCAGGATCTGAACAACTGCGAGCTGATTGTCTCCGAGGAGAGCTGCATTTACCGCAGCCTGTTCGAGAACCTGCTCCGGGACCACGGGATCGTGTTCCGGATTGGTTTTGAGCTGTCGAATCTGGAAGCGATTAAGCGTTGTGTACGCAATGGCCTGGGCATAGCGCTGCTGCCGCGGATTGTGGCGGAGGAGGAGATCGAGCGGGGCAACCTGTCTGAGCTGTCTTTTGCCCACCCGGAGATTCATTTCGATCTGCAGCTGCTGCTGCATCCGAAGAAGTGGAGGTCTTTGCCGCTCCAGTCGCTGATTCAGATGCTGCTTGAGGATGCAAAGTCGAGGACTGTTGCGCTATGATGGTAACGTGCGCGCAGCGTCTGGCCGTCGTTTAGCAGATTCATACCATTAGAAGAGCACTGCCGTAACACCCTCATGAAGGGTGTGGCAGCGCTCTTGTTCGGTGTGAAGGAAAGTGTAACAATGGATGCGGAAAACCGAACACAATGCTGTCACGAAGATAATCGGACCCCATCTATGCGGAAATTCGAATACAATTGGTGTTGCTGCGATGAAGGACAGGCCTCGTGCTCCGCAGCTTGTAACATCGTAGAGAAATCTTGCATGAAGTGCAGCAATAGTGTCCGGTAGAAGCGACTGATGCTGAGATCCTGCAACAATTGCAACAATGCCAGCGCTAACTTGCTCCAAGCACCGGAATTCCTGCAAATAATGCAACAATGTACTGTAGCCAGTAACTTTTTTAGTGAAGTCCTGCAAAATGTGCAACAATATTGTGTAACAACGTTCTGTTTGCGGAGCGTCTACCCAAGGGCCCACGTTGATCTTGCTCCATTCATGGATTTCGGCACATCCGCTTTTCAAAGCGCCTTCCCGCTCTTACCCTAACACAGGGAAACAAAGCTCACAAAGATGCCTGCTGACCATGTCCTCCGTGTATCTCTCCATAACCGGCCGCCCGGGATCAAGCTGATGGCCGCTGCGTGACATTGCCGGGAGAATCTCAGCCCAGGCTTGCCCTACAGCTTCAGCCGTATGCTGGAGGGTTACCACTGCGTAGGCTCCGCCGGGAAGCTTGCCGTAAAGTACGGAGTCCTCGGTGGGAGGATTCTCAGGCAGGCTGATGCAGGCATCATATCTGCACTCCGCAGGCGGGGTGGTCTCAGGGTTGTCCTGCGGAATGCCGAACAGCACCGCCGAGCCTTGAAGCAAGCCTTGTTCGCGCGCCCACTGCTTCAAATGTTCCATCGCCTGAGCGTTTGCGGGACCGTAGGGACCTGTCTGCCGTACATAAGCTATGCGTGTTGCCGGAATGCTTTCGAGTTGAATGTTCATCAAGATTCATTATCCTTTCTGTAGTTAAGTGGTCAAATGAAGTACAATCCGAATGCTAACATGGACTAAAATAGAATGCATATCTTTTTTCGGCGCCTATTATATGCAGCAAGATATTGACATCAAAAACGAGAATATGTTATATAAAAGGGAGTGTTAGCACTCAAGTGAGTGGAGTGCTAAACGATGCTCCGCAATCCGAAGGTTACTTTTGAAAGGAGATTTATTTATTCATGGCTAAAAAAGAGTTTAAAGCTGAATCCAAAAGACTGCTGGAAATGATGATTAACTCCATTTATACGCAGCGTGAGATTTTTCTGCGGGAACTGATCTCAAATGCAAGTGATGCCATCGATAAAATCTATTACAAGGCACTGGCCGATGATAGTCTGGTGTTCAATAAAGAGGACTACTACATTAAAGTAACCGCTGACAAAGAAAGCCGCACGTTAACCATTGCCGATACCGGCATCGGGATGACACAGGAAGAGCTGGAGAACAACCTGGGTATTATCGCGAACAGCGGTTCGTTTGCTTTTAAGAAGGATAATGAAGCCAAGGACGGACACAACATCATCGGACAATTCGGGGTCGGGTTCTATTCCGCATTCATGGTGGCTGACGATGTGACCGTAATCAGTAAGGCGCTGGGCAGCGGGCAGGCGTTCAAGTGGGAATCCCAGGGGGCCGACGGCTACACGATTGAGCCTTGTGAGAAGGATACGGTCGGTACCGAAATTACGCTGAAGATCAAAGAGAACACCGAGGACGATAACTACGATGAATTCCTCGAAGAATACCGTCTGAAATCGATCATCAAGAAGTATTCGGACTTCATCCGCTTCCCGATCAAGATGGACATTACCGGCAGACAGCCCAAAGAGGGCGCCGAGAATGAATTCATCGATGTCACCGAAGAGCAGACGGTCAACAGCATGGTGCCGATCTGGCGCAAGAACAAGAAAGAGCTGACCGATGAGGACTACAACAACTTCTATGCAGAGAAGCGTTACGGGTTCGACAAGCCGCTGAAGCATATCCACATCAGTGCCGACGGCGCAGTGGTCTATAATGCAATTCTGTTCATCCCGGAGAATACTCCGTTCGACTACTACACCAAGGAATATGAAAAAGGCCTGGAGCTCTACTCCAACGGCGTGCTGATTATGAATAAATGCGCCGACCTGCTGCCGGATTACTTCAGCTTCGTCAAGGGGATGGTCGATTCCGAGGACCTGTCGCTCAATATCTCCCGTGAGATGCTGCAGCATGACCGCCAGCTGACAATGATCGCGAAGAACATTAAGAGCAAGATCAAGAGCCAGCTCCTGAGCCTGCTGAAGGATGAGCGCGAGCAGTATGAGACGTTCTATAAGTCTTTTGGCAGACAGCTGAAGTTCGGAGTCTATAACGACTACGGCATGGAAAAAGAAACACTGCAGGATCTCCTCATGTTCCATTCTTCCAAAGAGAAGAAGCTGGTAACGCTGGCTGAATATGTAGAGAGAATGCCGGAAGACCAGAAATATATCTACTACGCTTCCGGTGAATCGGTAGAGCGCATTGAGAAGCTGCCACAGACCGAAATGGTGCTGGATAAGGGCTATGAGATTCTCTACTTCACCGATGATATCGATGAATTCGCAATCAAGATGATCATGGCATATAAGGAGAAGGAGTTCAGAAATGTCTCCAGCGGCGACTTGGGGATTGAAGAAAGTGCCGAGGATAAGCCATCCGAAGAGGAAGAGAATGAGAACAAGGGATTGTTCGAAGCGATGCAGGGCATTCTGTCCGGCAAAGTGAAGGCAGTCAAAGCCTCCAAGCGGCTGAAATCCCATCCGGTCTGCCTGTCCACCGAGGGCGAGCTGACAATCGAGATGGAGAAAATCCTCAAGGCCATGCCTAACGGCTGCCAGGATGTGCAAGCGGATAAGGTGCTGGAAATCAACATTCACCATGATGTCTTCAAATCACTGAAGGCAGCTGCCGAAGGCGACAAGGAGAAGCTGGGACTGTACACCAACCTTTTGTACAATCAGGCGCTTCTGATCGAGGGCTTGCAGGTTAATGATCCGGTACAGTTTACGAACGATATTTGTAAAATTATGGTCTAACACCGGCGTAGCGCCGGGCGCAGACCTGAGAGAATAACAACCCCCGCTACTGGTGCTGACCGGTAGCGGGGTATTTGTGTTGATCACAGAAATATGGCGTCCGGGCAGCCTGCGGATGAATGCCGCCGGGATTGGACATCCTCCTGAATGCGGAGGCTGGAAGTGGTGCGCGGCCGGTTCAAATGGACTTGAAGGTCTCGATGAACTTGGTCGCCATGGACGACAAATATTTATCCTTCATCCATACGGCAGCCACGCGGGTGCGCAGAGTCTCGCAGAGGATCTCTTTGTAGATCAGGTTGCTGTGATTAGCCAGCTCGAAAGCCGACCTCGGTACGATGCCGATCCCGAGTCCCGCATTGGCCCAGAGCAGCGTGGTCCGGGCATCATCGTTCATACAGAAGAGCTGTGGCTCAAAGCCGTGCTCCAGACAGGTCTCGCGGATGAGCTGCTCGAAGCGGCGGTAGATAATCAGCGGCTTGTCCTGCAGCTCGCCCAGTTGGGCGGCAGTCTGACTCGGGGCCCAGTCATAATCTGAGGTCATAACCGCAATCATCGGCTCTGAATGGAAATACAGACACTCCAGGTTGCTGGTGCTGAACGGGGTGCGGACAATGCCCACTTCAACAATGCCCCTATTCAGCAGGTCGATAATCATGAATGTGTTGCCTTCATGGATTTCAAAGGTTACGCCCGAGTAGCTCTTATGGAACGCTGTGAGCGGCTCATGAAGCAAGGTAGCGCCTGAAGAGGAGACCGTTCCAATGGTAAGGCTGCCCTTCAGCCCCTTGGCATAATCGCTGATCTCCCGGGCGGTGGAGTCCGTTAATTCCAGAATCTGCTGGGCCCGGTTACGCAGAATGATTCCGGCATCCGTTAGCTGGATACTGCGCGGTCCGCGCTCCACTAACTTGACCCCAAGCTCCTCCTCCAGCAGCTTCAGCTGCTGGCTGAGCGGCGGCTGGGCCATCCTCAGCTTCCTGGCTGCGGATGTAATTTGTCCTTCCTCGGCAATGGCCAGGAAATATTTTAATTGGCGGATATCCATGGTGCAGCCTCCGTTCTTAAGGGTTATGACATATGCTATTCATATGGGATAGATACGAAACCAATATTATGAATATGTAAGCAGGTATGACATAATCATAACGGGTCTTTTGTTTTTTTCAAGAGGGAGTACATAATACGCTAAGTTAGGTGAGGATCAATGTGCGCAAAATTGCAGTTTTCTTAAAACCGTACAAAAAAGAAGTGACGATCGGGCCGATTTTCAAGCTGCTGGAGGCAATTCTGGAGCTGCTGCTGCCGACCATAGTAGCCCTGATCATCAACAACGGAATTGCCAAGCAGGATAGCAGCTATGTCTACAAGATGGGCTCCCTGATGGTGGCAATGGCTATTCTGGGCTTCGGCTGCTCTCTGGTATGTCAATATTATGCGGCGCGGGCCTCTCAGGGGTTCGGGACCACGCTGCGCAATAAAATGTTCAAGCATATTTCTTCGCTATCGTATGCGGAGCTTGATGTCATCGGCACACCTTCGCTGATCAACCGGATCACCAACGATGTTAACCAGCTGCAGGTGGCAGTAGCCATGCTGATCCGGCTGGTCATCCGTGCGCCGTTTATTTGTATCGGGGCGATTATTATGGCGATGATCCTGGATTTCCGCCTGTCGCTGATCCTGATTGCCGCTACTCCTGTATTCGGAATCATTCTGTACTTCATCATTACGCGCAGCTCGCCAATGTACCGCAAATATCAGGCGAAGCTGGACCGGCTGGCGCTGGTGCTCAGCGAGAATCTCTCGGGCATCCGGGTCATCCGGGCCTTCGCCGAGAGCCGCCGCGAGAAGCAGCGCTTCAATGAAGCCTCTGAGGATCTGACGCAGACGGCCATCCGTGTCGGACGGATCTCCGCTTGGCTGGGACCGATGACGACACTGGTAGTAAACGCGGCCATTATTGCCATACTGTGGGTGGGCGGCATTCACATCGAAGCCGGGAGTCTGTCTCAGGGTGAGATTATTGCATTCATTAACTATGTAACCCAGATCCTACTGGCATTGATCGTGGTTTCCAATCTGGTTATTCTGTTCACCAAAGCCTCGTCGTCTGCCAGCCGCATCAATGAGGTGCTGGCGATGACCGCTTCGGTTGCTGAAGTGCCTGCTCAAGCACCTGCTGCGAAGCCGGACGGTGCAGCACCGGTGATTTCCTTCCGCAATGTCTGTTTCGGCTATAACACGACCGGAGAGCTGGCCCTGGAAAATATCTCTGTAGATATCCTCAAAGGGCAGACGGTTGGATTAATCGGCAGTACCGGTTCTGGTAAGAGCACCTTCGTAAATCTGATTCCGCGCTTTTATGACGCTGTGGAAGGGGAAGTTAGAGTCGAGGGCGTAAATGTACGGGACTACCGGCTGGAACAGTTGCGCAGCAGAATCGGTATTGTGCCGCAGAAGGCGATGCTGTTCACCGGCACGATTGCTGAGAATATCCGCTGGGGCAAGGCGTCTGCTACACGGGATGAGATCATGGCTGCAGCGGCGGTTGCCCAGGCTGAGGAGTTCATCACCCGGCTGCCGGAAGGGCTGGATACGCTGGTCGTACGCGGCGGGCATAACCTGTCCGGCGGACAAAAGCAGCGACTGACCATTGCCCGGGCTGTCGTAGGACGTCCGCCGATCCTTATCCTGGATGATTCCTCCAGTGCGCTGGATTTCGCTACGGATGCGGCACTGCGCCGTGCGCTGAGCGAGAACAGTGCGGATATGACCGTGCTGCTGGTATCCCAGCGCGTAAGTACAGTAAGGCAGGCCGATCAGATTATCGTTTTCGAGGAAGGCAAGATTGCCGGAATCGGTACGCATGAGGAACTGCTGGAGAGCTGCGCAGTCTATCAGGAAATCTGTATGTCACAGCTCTCAAGCGAGGAGGCACTACAATGACCAGTACAATGACCTGGAAACGTCTGTTTCAATATACCCGTGAGTACCGGAAAATAACATATGGAGCTGTTTTTTGCGCCATCCTGAGCGTGGTTGCCAGCCTGATCGGGCCGCTCCTGATCGGCCGCGCCATTGACCATATGATCGGACCGGACCGGGTGGAGTTCCCTGAGATTCTGCGCCTCCTGCTGATTCTGGGCAGTGTGTATCTGGTCGGCAGCTTCTTCGGCTGGCTGCTCACTTACTACACGAATAAGCTGGCGTTCCGTACAGTCTATGACCTGCGCCGCGAGCTGTTTGACAAGCTGGACGCCCTGCCTCTGAAGTTCCATGATAACCATCCTCAGGGAGACAGCATCAGCCGGTTCGTGAATGACATGGATGCCGTCTCTGACGGGCTGCTGCAGGGCTTTTCCACGCTTCTGACAGGGATCGTAACCATTGCCGGAGCCATAGGGCTCATGCTCTATATCAGTCCTATAATGACGCTGGTGGTGCTGCTGTCTGCTCCGGCCACCTTCTTCGTCGCCCGCTTCATTACAATGCGCTCCCAGCAGCTGTTCCGTGAGCAGGCCAAGATTCTTGGGGGCCTGAACGGCTATGTTGAGGAAATCGTCGGCGGGCAGAAGGTGGTGCAGGCTTATCATTACGAGGACCGCTCTTTTGCAGGTTTCGCCGAGCGGAATAATGAGCTGTACAAGACAGGGACGAAATCGCAGTTCTATGGCTCGCTCTCGAATCCGACTACGCGGCTGGTCAATAATATCACCTTCTCGCTGATAGCGATGATCGGGAGTGTGCTTGTTATCGGAGACCTGTTCTCCGTAGGGGATCTGTCCAGCTTCCTGATCTACTCCAGTCTGTTCGCGAAGCCGTTCAATGAGATTACTGGCGTTATTACACAACTGCAATCTGCCACAGCCTCGGCGCAGCGGATCTTCACCATTCTGGATCTCCCGCAGGAGGCCCCGGACCAGCCAGATGCCTTTGTAATGGAGAACAGCCGGGGAACCATTACCTTCGACAAGGTAAGCTTCGCTTATACACCGGAGCGCCCGCTGATCAAGAACTTCAGTCTGGAGGTGAAGCCGGGCACACGTGTGGCGATCGTCGGCCAGACCGGGGCGGGCAAGACCACGCTGGTTAACCTGCTGATGCGTTTCTATGAGGTAGATAGCGGAACGATTCGGATTGACGGGGTGGATATTACCTCCATCACCCGTGACAGTCTGCGGCGCAATTTCGGTATGGTGCTGCAGGAGACCTGGCTGTACGGGGCTTCCATCCGTGACAATATTGCATACGGCAAGCCGGAGGCCTCCGAATCGGAGGTGATTGCAGCCGCCAAGGCCGCGAATGCGCATAGCTTCATCAAGCGCCTTCCTGAAGGCTATGACACCAAGATCAGTACCTCGGGAGATAATCTCTCCCAGGGCCAGAAGCAGCTGCTCACCATTGCACGTGTCATGCTGGTTGATCCGCCGATGCTCATTCTGGATGAGGCGACCAGCAGTATTGATACGCTGACAGAGGCGCGGATACAGAAGGCCTTCCTGGCAATGATCACCGGCCGGACCAGCTTCGTCATTGCGCACCGGCTGTCCACGATCCGCGAGGCGGACCTCATCCTGTTCATGAAGGATGGAGATATCGTGGAGAGCGGAACGCATGATGAGCTGCTGGAGAGCGGAGGCTACTACGCCCGCTTGTACAACAGCCAGTTTACGGCGGTGTAACTAGGTATACCATCAGGATTAAACAAGTGATTTCATTCCATAAAATCGGTAAGGTATGAAGCTGCATTCTTAGCGAAAAACAGGGATAAGTGTATTCTGTGCAACTAAAAACAGTGAAAAGGAAGGCATTCCTATCCTTACTGTATTCCATACAACTAAATTTGCTGGAATGGGCAAAAATCCAGGTGTAGGGGCATTTTAATTGCACGAAGTACATCTAAAGGGAGATTTGGCGGCACATCGGACGATTTAGTTGTACGAATTATAATTAAGCCTCCCCCTTGCACCCTAATCGGGGGGAGGTAACCTCTCAGCAAGCCATTAGTTAAAGTGATTTTCAGGAGACAGGCCGTATCTTCAAAAGCTGAACATACAAAAAAGCAGCGATTCTCCGTTATTAGAGAATCGCTGCTCTGTGTTTTTGGAAATTTGCAGCTTTTTTCCTTGGATAGCGGCCGTAGCCTGTTCTTCCGCTTTCGCGGAGCGTCCTCACCGAGCGCAAACGTCCATCCAACTTCAAAACAAGGGGTGTCCCTGCCATTTCATGGCTTATGGGGCACCCCCTATTTTTGCCCAGCGGGCTCAATACTGATCCTTGCCCGGATGCAGCCGGCTGCGCATCACCCCGGGAGTCACTCCATGGGCCTTGCGGAAGACCCGGATGAAGTAATTGGTCTCCATGCCTAGGTTGAGGGCGATATCCTGCACGGGACGCTCCGGGTCCTCAGTCAGCATCTGCATGGCGCGCTGCAGGCGCAGGTTCTGCAGATATTTATGCGGAGTGACGCTGTATTCCTGCAGGAACAGACGCTGGAAATGCTGGACGGAATAACCGACAGCCGCCGCCAGGTTGGTGATCAGCAGCGGTTCGGTGAAATGCTCATTAATCAGACTGACCGCTTTATTAAGCGCATCGTTGCGGACGTTTTCGTTCTCCAGCCGGGTTGCTGGAACTGAGGAGACTTCACTTTTGCGCAGCATCAGCAGCAGCCGATACAGCGTCACCGACAACTCCTGCATCGGCTGTTCCTCCTGACGCGCCGAGCTGTTCCCGTTCACCGTATGCCAGATCCCGCTGAGCATGTCCCAGCATTCCTCGAACCGCTCGGGGCGGAACGGGGCCGAAGGCAGCAGGCCGAGACCCTCCAGAACGGAGGCAGACTGGCTGCCGTGGAATCCGATAAAGCCGACATGCCACGGTTCGTGGGATAACGGATAATATTCATGCCCGCGGTCGGGCGGAAAGGCATAGGCCATCCCCGGCTGCAAAACCGTTTCGGTGCCATCCTCCAGATCACGGAACCGCCCGCTGCCGCTGCGGATCAGAAAAATCTGATGCACCGGGAATCCGGCAGGACGCACATGGTGATACTGGATATGACGGCCGACCGAATACGGGTATAGAGGAAAAGCACGCAGGTCACGCGGCATTTCAATCAGAGAGAAGGGGAGCATGCGAACACCTCATATTCATTTTGTGCTATGCAAACGTTATTATTATCCTACCATTGATCACAGGTTATCCTTTATTATAAATAGTATAAATCGATACAAGCAAGAGGGACAGCACAACAGAAGAAATTGTATCCGAGAAAAGTCCCATCCTGACATCTGCTATCACACATAAACGAGAGGATGAAATCATATGAGCAGCAAAGTTCCTGCAATCAGCAGCAAGGCTCCTGTAATGCTTCACGGTGCCGACTATAATCCCGAGCAATGGCTGAAATATCCGGGGGTGCTGGAAGAAGATATCCGCATGATGAAGCTGGCAGGCTGCAATGTCATGTCTGTCGGAATTTTCTCCTGGGTATCGCTGGAGCGCGAAGAAGGGGTATTTAACTTTGAGTGGATGGACCAGCTCCTGGACCGTTTTGCCGAGAATGGAATTTACGCCTTCCTGGCGACTCCGAGCGGTGCGCGTCCGGCATGGATGTCCGAGAAGTATCCTGAAGTGCTGCGGGTGGAACGGAACCGGGTGCGCAACCTGCACGGCGTCCGTCATAATCACTGCTTCACTTCACCGGTCTACCGTGAAAAAACAGCGCTGATCAACTCCAAGCTGGCTGAGCGTTACGCGCATCATCCGGCAGTGATTGGCTGGCATATCTCTAATGAATTCGGCGGCGAATGTCACTGTAATTACTGTCAGGATGCCTTCAGAGACTGGCTCAAGGCGAAATACAATAATGATCTGGATGAGGTGAATCACGCTTGGTGGGCTACCTTCTGGAGCCATACGTATACTTCATGGGAACAGATCGAATCCCCTGCTCCGCATGGTGAGACACAGGTTCATGGGCTTAACCTGGACTGGCGCCGGTTCGTAAGCGATCAGACAATCAACTTCTGCCAGCATGAGATTGATGCGGTGCGCGGCTTCAACCCTGACCTGCCGGTGACTACCAACATGCACATGATTGACGGCGTGGACTACCGCAATATGGCTAAGATCCTTGATGTGGTATCTTGGGATGCTTACCCGGATTGGGGATATACCGAGGACGATGATGACGCCCGCTTGGCCGCCTGGACAGCGATGCATCATGACATGTACCGCAGCTTCAAAAAGAAGCCGTTCCTGCTCATGGAAAGCACGCCTTCCCTCACGAACTGGCAGATTGTCAGCAAGCTGAAGCGTCCGGGCATGCACAAGCTGTCTTCACTCCAGGCAGTTGCGCATGGTTCTGATTCCGTACAATATTTCCAGTGGCGCAAAAGCCGCGGCTCCAGTGAGAAATTCCACGGTGCAGTGATCGACCATAGCGGACATACGGAGACCCGTGTCTTCAAGGATGTAGCTGAGGTGGGCCGTACCCTGGCGGGACTGGAGGAAGTTGTAGGTACTACAACTCCTGCTGAGACGGCCATTCTGTTCGACTGGGATAACCGCTGGGCGGTGAAGGATGCCCAAGGTATCCGCAATTCCGGCCTGAAATATGAAGAGACGGTGCTTCAGCATTACCGGGGACTGTGGGAACTGGGAATTCCGGTAGATGTGGTAGGCTCAGGCGATGACCTGTCCGGCTATAAGCTGGTGATTGCTCCAATGCTGTATCTGATCAGCGAAGAGAACGGGAAGCGGATTGAGAAATACGTTGAGCAGGGAGGAACTTTCCTGGCCACCTATTGGTCGGGAGTGGTCGGCGAGACCGATCTGTGTCACCTGGGCGGCTTCCCGGGACCGCTGCGCAGAACACTGGGCATTTGGGCCGAAGAGACAGAAGGCCTGCACAGCCGCGACCTGAACGGTCTGGTGCTTGACCCCGGCAACAGCTTGAAGCTGAGCGGGGAATACGATGCACATGAGATCGCCGAGCTGATTCATCTGGAAGGCGCTGAGGCGCTGGGTCATTACCGCAGCGACTTCTACGCCGGACGTCCTGCACTCACTGTGAACAAGCTGGGAGCAGGTAAGGCCTATCATCTGGCAACACGTGTGAAGGACGCGCAGTTCTATGTGGATCTGTACGCTGCAATTACCGGAAAAGAGCGGATCAGCCGCACCCTGAACGCTGAGCTTCCGACCGGAGTAACCGCCCAACTGCGTTCCGACGGCGAGCATGAGTATGTATTCGTGCAGAATTTCAGCGGCTCCGAGCAAGTAGTGACGCTGGACGGACAAGCCTACACTGATGTTGAATCCGGCGCTGCGGCTCCGGCCGAGTTGAAGCTGGCAGTGAACGGACTTGCAATTCTGAAGCGTGCAGCGGCTAAAGCATAAGTGAAGCGTCTAAATCGCTTAATATAGTTACATGTATCAGGTAAATACACATTGAGTTACAAAAGAAGGCAGAGCCCCGATGGGGTTCTGCCTTTTAGTTTAGGTTCTGGTTGTGCAGCTGCCTTAGGTTGTGGCTCTACATCTGCCTAAGGCGCTTCATCTCGGTATTGTTCCGGCGAGTGGGACATAGTTGGAAAAAGAGCACTTACTTTTTCTCGTTTAGCTAATATCAGGAATTTAATTGGAAAAAGTACATTTAATCCCTCTCCTATCGCCTCAAATAGCTAAAGGGAACGAATTAGATGCTGTTTATCCACCTAATTCCAAAAATCGGCTTACTCTATATCAATTAAATGTACAAAATCCATCTGCTATAAAGGAGTCGGATGATCAGGAAGCAAAATTTCAGCTTTAACCGTACAACCGCTCAATCCCCTCAATCACCCGCCTAAAATATTCACGCTCATGCGGCACAAAGCGCGTGAAGTCCACCAGTTCATCGATGTCCGTTCGTTCACCGTTCCCGTTAATCTGGAAGCCTTGCACATGAAGCTTGTTGTCTGCTCCCGAGATGAAGCTGCGGAAGTCAGCGAAGCGGGCCTCTACGATGCCTGCCACTTCTTCCAGCTGTGGAGTGAATGCACTGAGTGCATAGCGGCTCTCATAGACATATACATGCGCCCGTTCACGGTCCAAGAATCCGGCAGAATCCATCTGGTAAGGGATGACCCCAAGCGGCTGCAGCTCGTCAAAAGCTATCGCAAGCCCCAGCTCCTCCTGCACCTCGCGGATACCGTCCAAAGCCGTCTCCTCCGCCAGCAGATGTCCGGCAGCGGTGATGTCGAGCAGACCGGCATAATCTTTCTTTTGCTGACTGCGTAGCTGGAGGCAGATCATCAGCCCGCTCTCATCCTTACGGACAAACCAGCAGTGGAAGGTCTCATGCCAGAGGCCCTGGCGGTGAACCTCGTCCCGGGGAGCAGTCCCGGTTCTATTGCCATGCTCATCAAAGGTAGTCAATATTTCCTGGACCATAATAGTTGCTCCTTCACAAAATGCCGATTGATCCCGCGCACAATACCTCGCAGGAGTTGACGATAATTTATAAACAGCTTACCATAAATAAGGAAAAATAATAATATCCAGTAGATTTGAGGATAGAACCCTAGAGCGCTTGATGGATGAACGGGAGGCGCCATGAAGGCTGTGGTTTCGGCTTCGCTCTGGCCGGATTCCTGTCCTATATGTATAACAATTGAGGAGGAACATTATTGAAGCTGGTAACGATGGACCGTATTATTTTCGATTCCCTAAGCGCCGAGCGGCTCGGCTGGGCCTGTATGGAGCCGACCTTCCAGCAGATCCGCGCACAATCTCCGGAGGTGAAGAATGAGGCATTCTCGCATCTTGGAAGAGGACAGAAGGCACTCTGTATGTTCCGGATTCTGTATGGCCATAGTTCTAACTCTGCTGAAGAATACTATGGCTGGATCTGCTATCTGTTGGATCAGCCAGGGTATTGGGACGGGGTGCTCGAGGGACTGCAGTTTTTTGGAGACTCTGCGCTGATTCAGCTTCTGGAAGAGTCTAAGGAGATATTCGCAGCGAGGAATCGGCGGTTAGGAAGAGGCTGGGGCGAGGCAGCGATCCCGGACCTGAACGCAGATAGTGAGCTTCAAACAGCGGTAAGCGGACTCTACACCCGGTATCAGCAGATTACAGCAAGCAGTCTGCAGATCATAGCGGATTATATCCGAGAGAGGCCCGAAGAATTCGTGGTCTTCAGTAACGAACAAGCTTAACCAACCCATACATTCAGACGTACAAAAAACCCCCGGGAGCTAATAAAGCATCCGGGGGTTAAGGGTACACCCAGCAGGGGCGTTATCTTTAGGGTGAAAAGCCTCGAACGGGGCTTGCGAGCGCCTACCGTTAGCTGAAGGCAAGGGTGTCCATCGTGAGGTGGAATCTGAAGGAGCCGTCCCCGTACGATTCCCTTGTTCATCAAGTGTAGCTAATATCTCTTCGTTCATACAGTTCGCCTCCAGTACCTAATAAGTGTTAAATTTTCCGGGAGTAGTATGCCGATAACAGAAGGTACAACAACAGAAGTGTAACCAAGGTAGCAGCAATCGTTAAGAACACGGTTTGGTTAATCAAAGAGGCGACGATAGCAGAAAGAGACAATAAAAGAAAGAACAGACGTATAGCAGCTCTGCCCGTTTTTAAAGCGATCATCCGGTTTCGTTCGTCTTGCGCGGCAATATGTAACGCTTCAAGTACTTCAGGGTTTTTGAGCGCCTTGCGGAGCCTGACAACACGGAGAGCGGCAGAAATCCACGAACCGGAGAATAACCCGGCGAGAATCCCTATATCCCAGCTGTCCAGTGTGTCGAGCCTGCCCCATTCGAATGCTTTCAGTATAAATGCCACTATAACGGTTATCCCCATACCTGCCGCGTAGAAGGAATTGATAACGATCCGCCGCCGCAGCTCCTGTTCAAAAGACTTCATAGTCGATATCCTCCACATCTGAAAAATCAAAAATATCCTCGATCGGCAAACCGAAAAATTTTGAAATTTTATAGGCAAGCGGGAGGGAGGCGATGTACTTTTCATTCTCAATTGAAGTGATGGTGTGGCGTGTGACACGCAGTGCCTTAGCCAATTCCTCTTGGGAAATCCGCCGCTCTTTTCGCAGCTCGCGTATTCTAGTCTTCACTACCCTCCACCTTCCCTGAAGTAATGTTATCTGCACCTCAACTCTGTTATTATGTTGCACGCTTATGGGCTTAGTCAAGTTCACTATACCATTTATGTATAGTTGACTACACTAAATATGTGCAGTAAGCTATACATATGTTAACCTAAAGGATGGTGTGGGAAGCATGGGGAATATACGGTTCGAAGGGGTCAGAAAGTCCTTTGGCGATGTCGCTGCCGTAAACGGGCTGGATCTGAGTATTGCGGAGGGCGAGGTTTACGCACTGCTGGGGCATAATGGTGCGGGAAAGACCACAACGCTTCGCCTGCTGCTTGGTTTGCTGGAGCCTGACGGCGGGGAGGTCAATGTTTTTGGGCGGAATCCTATACAGGAGGGGCATAGCGTGCGCGGGCTATGTGGCGTTTTATCTGAAGATACAGGGCTGTACGAGTCTTTGACCGTCTGGGATAACCTGATGTATTACGCTGATATTTATGGTATGAGCCGTGTAGAATCTAGTAGCCGTATTGACGAGCTGCTGCGGACATTTGAACTGCATGAGAAGAAACGAACGATGATTAAGGGCTTGTCTACCGGCATGAAGAAAAAGGTTGCCCTGATCCGGGCCATACTGCATAAACCGCGCCTTCTGATCCTGGATGAGCCGACGAATGGGCTTGACCCTGTCAGTACAACCGATCTAAGGAAGATGTTATTGCGGCTGGCAAAGAATGAGGGGACCACCATCATTATGACCACGCATCACCTGGAAGAGGTCCAAAAGCTATGCGATAGAATCACGATTCTGAGGCACGGGCGGAGTATTTTTACCGATTCCATCTTAGCGCTCCGGGACAGCGAGCATTACATGGAGAACGGGCAATTCAGTCTTGAGAAGCTGTACATGGAGATAGAGCAGGGGGGAGGCAGATGAACAGATCCTATCCCGTTTTTCGTATGCAGTGCGCAGAGTTTACAAGTGACAAAGGGATGCTCTTCTTTTACGGCCTGTCCATAGGCATTACTGGTATAATCCTTCCGTTGTACATGCATGGGGTAGAAGTCTCCTTAACCACCGCAGCATTACTTACGGCAATCTTACTGAGACCCATGTTATCTGACAGCGTCGCGGGAGAACGGGAGCACCGAACTTTGGAGACACTCCTCTCCAGTCCCATCCATGGGAAAAGTATACTTTGGAGGAAGTTTGAATTCTGCTTCTTATTTGCGCTGGGCTACTTCACTTTAACCGTCCTCTGCTCTGCGTTAACGGGCTTTCTTGCCGGTGGCGAAGCAGCGCTGATTCCTTGGCAATGGATGTGCATCATGATTGTAGCTGCATTGAATTATAGTGCAATATGCATGGGCGGAGTGTATGTTTCCTCCAGATCAGGGGATCTACGGGCTGCCAACCATAGGGTGTCGATAATGGCTTATCCTCTAAGCCTTCTCTTGGTCATCTGTCTGTCAGTTATAGGAACTGCGGACTTGTTATCGGCGCTGATCATAAGTTGTATCTGTTCATTGATTTACCTTTGGGTTATATCTATGTTCGCAGCGAAGATCAGGAGGATGAAGCAGCCGGATTTCTTCCAGCCGATAGCCATCCAGAAGCCGCAGAGGTCGCATCAGCAGCGTATATCATCAGCTCTGCCGAGAACTCAGTTTGGCATAGTGTTGAGATTGGAATGGAAGATGCTAATGACCTTGAAAAGAATGCTCCTGAGCTTTGGATTTCTGTGCTTCTCGCCGGTTGCTATGGTGTGCCTGCTGCTGTATTTTACGGGAAAGTTTGACCTCAACTATGCCGTCCTGCTAACCGTGCTAATGATCCCGAGAGTGCCGACTAACTTAATAGCGTATTCCATAGGCGGTGAAAAAGTATATAAGACGGGGGAAGCCTTATTGTCTACTCCTCTGCAGATCCGGCCGGTATTTCTGGCTAAATGTATGATTCCAGTGCTTGTAACGGCGGTCATGCTAACGCTCTCATCCCTGCTGACATTGGCGGGCGTAAGTATTGGAGCGATGATCAGTCCTGAGCTTGTCTCTATCCAAGGCTATACGGCTGCGCAGCTTATCCTGCTGTTTCCCGTTAGTCTGCTCTCATCCATCGCTATGATGTTCATAGCGGCTATTCTTTCTTTGCGGCTCAGAACTCCGCGTCAGGGCTTGTATGTGACAAGCTTTCTTTCGGTTGTGTTTGTGTTTCCGGTATTAGTGGTTATATACTTGGTTCCGGACATGCTAGTGGGGGCCATAATCTATCTCGTGATTCTTGTAATTGGCAATCTGATCTGTCTAAAAAGAATATCGGACAACATAACCCGTCCTCAGCTCATGAGCAGACTATAAGGAACATACAAAACCCCCGGCCATGCTTCCTGAGAAGCAACCGGGGGTTCTTTGTACGGGGGCCGTCTCTGTAAGGACGGCACCCGTTTCCACTTGTCGTTCCTTATCTAGCCAACCAGCCGCCATCCACATTCAGAATGTGGCCGTTCAGATAGTCGGAAGCGGCGGAGGCCAGGAATACGGCAGGGCCCTTCACATCTTCGGCAGTTCCCCAGCGTCCCGCTGGAATACGGTCAAGGATGGAGTCGGAGCGGCTCTGGTCCGCACGGATTGGAGCGGTGTTCTCAGTAGCCATGTAGCCTGGAGCAATCGCGTTGATATTAAGGCCCGAGCCTGCCCATTCATTGGCGAAGGCTTTGGTCAGACCGGCTACAGCATGCTTACTAGCTGTGTAGCCCGGCACGTTGATGCCGCCCTGATAGGAGAGCATGGAGGCGATGTTGATGATTTTGCCGCTTCCCCGTTCCAGGAAGTGACGTCCGACAATCTGCGACAGCAGGAAGACGGTGTTCTGGTTGAGGTTAATGACATCGAACCAGTCCTTCTCGCTATGGTCCTTGGCCGGAGTGCGGCGGATCATGCCTGCACAGTTGACGAGGATATCCACTTTGCCGGTGAAGGCAACGGCTTCGTCGAACATGCCTTGAAGCTTGGAATGATCGCTGAGGTCAGCGGAGATGCTCAGTGCTTTGACGCCAAAAGCTTCACAGGCTGCTACAGTCTCGTCACTGGAATTAAGAGATACGGAGACTACGTCTGCACCGGCTTCTGCGAAGGCGATGGCAATGCCTTGTCCAAGACCTTGCGCTGCGCCTGTTACGATTGCTGTTTTGCCTGCCAAGCTGAATAAAGATGACATATGATTATTCTCTCCTTTGAGCGATTTGAATTGTACAATTATCCGCATTCAATGTTGACACCGGCCGTGCGGAACAGCTCGGCGGTCTCCGGGGCGAGCCCGCTGTCCGTCAGCAGCACATCGACCTCCTGCAGGGAAGCGAAGGTGCGCAGCGCGGTCTGACCGAATTTGTGATGATCGCATGCGGCGAACACCTGACGGGCCGTGGAGACTAACGCCTGTTTGAAATCTATGAGATCGCCGGTATAGATGGACAGGCCATGTTCAATATGAACGGCTGTGGCCGAGAGAAAGGCTTTTTGAATATTAAGCTTTTGTACATAGGACACCGCTTCGGGACCGGCCAGCATATTGCGGACACGATAACCGCCGGGAACGACCAGCCGGATGTTGTCTCTGGGAACCAGCTCACTGATGATGTAGACATCATTGGTAATGACCGTAAGGGGGATATTGTCCAGCCGCCGGGCAATCTCAAGCGTTGTGCTTCCGCCGTCCAGGGCTATGATGTCATCCGGAGCGATATGCGCCAGCGCACGCCGGGCAATCTCCGTCTTCTCCTCAGCGTATTTATCCAGCGGATTGCGCAGGGGCAGAATGCCGAACTGATCGCTCTGGGCCAGCACGGCGCCGCCATGGACACGCATAATCAGTCCTTGTTCCTCCAGCTTGCTTAAGTCCTCGCGGATCGTTTTGCCGGTGACCTGGAGCTTGTCGCTCAATTCGTTCACGGTTACATCCTTCTGGTTCAGCATAACTTCCATAATCATCTCGTGCCGCCGTATCGGGTTCATCCGCCTGCCTCATCTTTCCGTAGTTGATTTGCTTCTATTGTAATTCTTTCATCCCTACGGGGTCCATATCATCGTAACGCTTGTTGTCACCGGCCATGCTCCAGATGAAGGTATAGTTATGTGTGCCCACACCGCTGTGAATGGACCAGCTTGGCGAGATGACAGCCTGTTCATTGTGCATGACAATATGGCGGGTCTCGGTCGGTTCGCCCATCAGGTGGAAGACGATGGAATCGTCCGGCAGATCGAAATAGAAGTAGGCTTCCATCCGGCGCGGATGTGTGTGCGATGGCATGGTGTTCCACATGCTGCCCGGCTTCAGCTGAGTCATCCCCATTACAAGCTGTGCGCTCTGCACGCCGTTCGTGTGGATGAAGCGATGAATTGTCCGTTCGTTGGAATTTTCCAGACCGCCCATAGCCCCGGATTCGGATTCAGCCAGCGTAGTCTTCGTAGTCGGGTAGGACTGATGCGCCGGAGCGGAATTCAGATAGAATTTTGCCGGCTTAGTACTGTCCGCGCTCTTGAAAATAACATCCTTCGAGCCTTGGCCCACATACAGGCATTCCTTGAAATCAACCTCATATTCAGTCCCGTCCACAACCACCGAACCCGGGCCGCCGACATTGATGATTCCCAGCTCACGGCGTTCCAGGAAGTAAGTTACGCCAAGCTCCTTGAGGTCCGTAGTCAGAACCACCTCGCCGTTCACCGGATTCGCTCCGCCAACGATCATGCGGTCTTCATGCGTCAGCACAAGCTTCAGCTCGTCTGGTGCAAAGATCACCGGGATATGGAACTCCTTGCGCAGGCGCTCAGTGTCAAACTGCTTCACTTCATTCGGATGTGATGCAAAACGTCTTTCCATCGAATATTCAGTCTCCTTAGAAAACATATTTTCGTTCGTATAGGTACAATTTAATTCATTTACGTTCATTTATCAAGCGTAATCTTTTTTAGTACGTTTATTTTAGTGCATTTATTCCGCGAAATGATTGCCATCTGAACTGAAAGCGTGCACAATAGAGCTGGAGAGATTGGATTGGAGGGTGAACAATATGACAGACCAGCCTAAGCATCAGCAAGAGACTTCTTATAAAATACGCCAGCGGGAGATCATGTATTCGGTCGCCGTGGAGGCGGAGCGCCTTCCGCTGCTGTTCAGCGGGCTCTGGTTCCATGATGATGTACGCAACAACTTCTATTATGCTTCCTACTTATTTGCCGCTGCGGTGGAGGATAACCTGGAGCTGCCGTTCAGCCGGGAGGATGCCAAGCGGAAGGCCGAAGCTGTACTTTTAGAGACGGTTAGACTTCAGAACCGGATGCCGGGAACACCCTTGTATGGACATTGGCCGCTGGGCCTAAGTCCCGCGCCTCAGGAAGCTGCACCGCATGAGCTGCCGGTGGAGATCATGGGCAGCCTGATGGTCTGGTTCTGCAAGCAATATTCGGCCCGGTTCAGCGCGGGACTGCGCGTAGCGTTCCATACGGCAATTGGACATATCTACCGCAGCGGCTTCTTCCGTAAGCCGGTACTGACCTTTGGCCACCATGAAGCGAAATATACGGCGGCGAAGCTGGTCTTCGGCCAGCTGTTTGAGGATGAGGAGCTGCGGGAAGACGGGCGGCACAGCCTGGAAATTACGCTTGCGCATATCCGAGCGAAGGGCATGCCGGAGTATGGCAGCCTGCCGTGGTTCTGGCACTGGGTGCAGGCGTTCACCTGTGCCTGGGAGCTTGAAGAGGACAGCGGCGTCAGAGAGAGACTTGGCGAGATGCTGGACTTCCTGTGGACCGAGCGGAGCCAGTGGTATCTGCAAGGGGCGTGGGCTGGCGCGCATTCCCGGGGCTGGCCGCATGATGTACCGGCTGACGGCAATGTGCTTCACGACTATGTGCAGTTCGGTGATTTCGCGCTTCCTGCGGAGATGCCCCGTACCGAATATGCAGGCTTCCTCTATTATGAAGCACCGGAGAATGTGCGCTCGGCTGCCCTGAACCGCCAGTTACCGGTAGAGGTCTGCAGGAAGACTGAGAAGGTGGCTGACGGTTCCCCGGAGCGCCAGCCGGCGCTGCATTCTTACGCCTATATCTGCAAGGATTACGCGGCAGGGGGGATGTGGGAGCGGGTGGAGGAATTCGACAATGAGCAGCTGCGCTGGGCCTTCTCACTGCCGCTCCCTGCGGCGGCGGGTGTGAACCGGCTTTACTTTTTCCATCCGGGTCAGGGCTACCAGCCGGGCGATCCCCGGCATCAGAGTCCTTATATGGAGGTGCTGTATCACCGGAACACGATCCTGTCACTGTTCCCTGTGCCCGAAGGAGAGGATACAGCCATTGTCGGGGTGCTTCCGTTAGGGAAATGGATCAGGCAGCCCAAGGCGCTGTTTGGCTATGCGGGCAATGTGTATTTTGCCGTCTATGTATCACAGGACTATGAACTGCTGGAGCGGCCATCCTATCTGGAGGTAACATGCCGGAACATGCCTGGAGGTGTCGTGATTGAAGCGCTTAGCACTGATCAGGCGGCAGAGCTGGGGATATACGGGCTTGAGGAATTCGCCGCAGCCGCTA
This sequence comes from Paenibacillus sp. FSL R7-0179, assembly GCF_038002265.1. NCBI lineage: Bacteria > Bacillati > Bacillota > Bacilli > Caryophanales > Paenibacillaceae > Paenibacillus > Paenibacillus sp. FSL R7-0179. The sequence continues at coordinate 3,292,985 of NZ_JBBOCC010000002.1, read as the reverse complement.
TGAAGCGGGCACCAGAATTTACGGAGGGAGAGAGCCTCTCGGCAGTGTATACGGCCTGGAGCGGGAATGAACACCTGCAGCTCAGCCTAGACAATAAGCATTTGGGAATACTTTCGCAGATTAACGGCAAACCGGTATCATTTGAACATTATAAGGTCTAAAAGGGAGATTTCGCTCCCAGGGATATCAAGATTTTTTCAGATTGGAACTATCTCAAATTTTAAGCTACAATGACAGAGAGCCCGGGGGTCAGTAATGGCTGCCGGGTTCTTTGCGCTACCCGCATAGGGCCTGAGCATGGAGCAGCAATGAAGGTAATATCTTTAGGGCTGCAAGGAAAGAATAAGTTGACTTATTTGCAGCTGAGGATCTACTACTGAAGACATGGGGGAGAGCAGGATGACAGAGACAGAATATCGGCTGGAGAAGGATTTTTTGGGCAGCAAGCAGGTGGAGCATCAGGCCTATTACGGGATACAGACCCTCCGGGCGGTGGAGAATTTCCCGATTACCGGCTACCGTGTACATCATGAATTAATCAAGGCGATGGGGATTGTCAAAAAATCCGCTGCGCTCGCCAACATGGAAATCGGCCGCCTCTATAAGGGCCTTGGTGAGGTCATCGTGCAAGCGGCAGACGAGGTGATCGCGGGGAACTGGGATGAGCAGTTCATCGTCGATCCGATTCAAGGCGGCGCGGGCACCTCGCTGAATATGAATGCCAATGAAGTGATTGCGAACCGTGCGCTGGAGCTGCTGGGCAAGGCCAAGGGGGATTACCTGCAGCTTAGTCCGAACACTCATGTGAATATGGCGCAATCAACGAACGATGCGTTTCCGACGGCGATTCATATTGCCACGCTATCGCTGCTGGAGCAGCTGCTGATCACGATGCGGACGATGCACGGGGTGTTTTTGCAGAAGGCGGCTGAATTCGATTCTGTGATAAAAATGGGGCGGACCCACTTGCAGGATGCGGTGCCGATCCGTCTGGGACAGGAATTCGAGGCGTACAGCCGGGTGCTGGAGCGTGATATTCAGCGGATCGAGCATACGCGGGGCCATCTCTATGAGGTGAACATGGGCGCGACCGCCGTAGGTACCGGACTGAACGCCGATCCCCGGTACATCAAGCGGGTCGTTGAGCTGCTGGCTGAGATCAGCGGTCTGCCGCTGGTCAGCGCGGAGCATCTGGTGGATGCTACGCAGAATACGGATGCCTATACCGAAGTCTCGGCGTCCCTGAAGGTCTGCATGATGAATATGTCCAAAATCGCCAATGATCTGCGCCTGATGGCCTCCGGCCCGCGTTCCGGGTTCAATGAAATTACGCTGCCGGCCCGCCAGCCGGGATCGTCCATCATGCCCGGCAAGGTGAATCCGGTGATGGCCGAGGTGATTAACCAGGTGGCTTTTCAGGTGATTGGCAATGATCATACGATCTGCCTCGCCGCTCAGGCCGGTCAACTGGAGCTGAACGTGATGGAGCCGGTGATGGTGTTCAATCTGATTCAATCGATTAGCATCATGAACAATTCCTTCCGGGTGTTCACCGACTATTGTCTGGCAGGGATCGAAGCCAATAAGGAGAAGCTTGCGCGTGAGGTGGAGCGAAGCGTCGGCATCATTACCGCAGTGAACCCGCATCTGGGATATGAGGTCGTCTCGCGGATTGCCAGGGAAGCTATTCTGACCGGAGAATCGGTGCGGGCCTTGTGTCTGAAGTACAATGTGCTGAGCGAAGAGGAGCTGAACCTGATTCTGGACCCGTATGAAATGACCCATCCCGGCATCGCGGGGGCGGCGCTTTTGAATCATGAATAATAATCGTGATTTGTGTAAAATCAGGCTTCCTCTCATGGTATAATAGACAGGAGCATTTACACCGGGCATGATCCTATATTCTGTAATGGCTTACTGGAGGCAAAGTGTGGCGAAGGCAAAAGTGGCAAAACGTCCAACCCGCGACGAATTCGTGCTTGAGGAGCTGGGCAACCAGCTGGTAGAGGCGAAGCAGGAGGATTCTGAGATTCTGCTGACCGTCTGGGGGAAGGAAGAAGAGGTGCGCGGGGTGATTGTAGAGATGGATTCGCGTACCGGCAGAGTGCATGTCAGAAATAACGAAGAGATTATTAAGGTGCCGTTCATGGACATTATGCAAATCAATTACCCCCGGGATTAAGGGGAGCGGCAGATGAACAAAACGAATGCCATGCGCATACTGGATGCAAGGAAGATAAGCTACACCATTCATAGCTACGACAATGAGGACGGGCTCATTCACGGAACAGCGGTTGCTGAGAAGATTGGCCTGCCTCCTGAAGTAGTATTCAAGACACTGGTCGCACACAGCGGGCCGCAGCCGTACGTCTATGTGATTCCGGTTGCTGAAGAGCTGGATCTGAAGGCCGCGGCCAGAGCCGCCGGAGTCAAGAAGATTGAGCTGTTGCCGCTGAAGGAGCTGCTGAAGCATACGGGATACGTGCGCGGGGGCTGTTCCCCTGTCGGCATGAAGAAGCTCTATCCTACGTTCATTCACAGCAGTGCGGCGGAGCTTGAGGTCATTGCAGTCAGCGGAGGCCGGATCGGCGTTCAGATGGAGCTTGAGCCGAAGCTGCTGGGCGAAGCGGTGTCTGCGGTTTTTACGGAGCTGGTTAAAGAGTAGATTAAGCGGGATGCGAAACTCACTCTTGACCGGCAAAAATAAAAGCAGCAACTCTCTCAGTAATGAGTGAGAATTGCTGCTTTTTTCTTTTTCAAAGAGCTGCAGTAGTCCATTCGCTATAATGGTCAGCGATGAATTGCAGCTCGCGCTCATAGTGGGCCAGATGGCCTTCCTCTACCATTTTGACAAATGCAGGGTTGCCCGCCTCGGCCTCCTTCTTCAGCGTATGGCACATAGCCGTGAGCCTCCGGGTCAGCCAGTCATGCAGATCTTCCGGGACCGCGAGTCCATAGGCTTCAAAAAACAGCTCAATCCGCCGCTGCCGGTCTGCCGCATGCAGGTCTGCCTGGTAAGGTACCGTGGAGCCTGTCAGATAGTCAGGAGCAAAACGGGCGAGCGGAACCGAGGTGTAGAGGGTATAGGCAATATCCCATAGGCGCGGGCCCGGACCGGCCATGTCAAAATCAATCAGCGCCACAGGCACACGATGCTCAAACACCACGTTGTACAGCGCCGCGTCATTATGGCAGATCACTTCATGTGCCGCAGGATCGGCATAGGGGAGCTGCCACTCCGTATGTATACTATTCGCTACAAAACCCTCCGTTGCATCATGATAGCTGCGTAACAGGCGCGCCAGCCCCGTAAGGGCCTCTTCGGACCACATGTACGGCTCCAGCTCAGGATAAGCGTTGCCCGGAACCTCGCCGGGAAGAAAGGATAGAATCTCGCGCTCTGCTTCATCTACGCCCAGGAACCGGGGGGCTCCAGCGAAATTCTGCTGCTCCAAATGCTGAAGCAGTGCATGAATACTCGTGCTCCAGCTCCCGGTGGGACGGCGGACAGTGTCTGCCTTGCGGATGATCTCATTTACATTTCCGCCGGTTAATTTCTCTTCATCGTAGTGGTTCATTGGTTAAATCCCCCGCTTTCTTTGATAAGTATGCGGCCGTATGCAGCCAGCTGCAGGGGTCAAGGCAGCAGCTTCGCAGCTATTAGCCCCAGATACTCCTTCAGCGCCAGCCCGGTTGTGGAGACGGCTCCGGCGGACGGAGTGAATTTGCTTACATAGAGTGACATCGGACGGCTCGCCTGGAAGTCTACTGGAAAAGCCTGCGGCGTAAGTCCGGCATGCTCGAACTGGACCATGCTGCGCGGCATATGGAAGCCGGAGGTCACCAGAACGGGACGGCTTAATCCATGCTCCTGCATGAGCTTCGCTGTGTTGACCGCATTCTGCTCTGTATTGAGCGAGCGGTTCTCCGGCAGGATGTCCTCTGCGGGAATACCGAGGCCGATGAGCTGCCGCCGGGCGATATCCGCTTCATTGCCGCTGTCGGCGAATACCTGTCCCCCGGAGAAAATGATTGGCAGCCCGGTCTCACGGTACAGCCTCGCAGCCGCCAGCAGCCGGTTCGCCGCCGGACCGGACATATTGCCCAGCCCGTCCAGATCCGGGGTGCCGGAGGTGGCTCCGCCGCCGAGAATAACGATCACATCCCCCTCTGCGGCGGCAGGCTGAGGATACTTCCGCTCCAGGCTCCCGATCAGTGTGTCGCTGACGGCAGAGGTCATCGACAGATAGAGCAGGAGCGTGACCGCCAGCAGCACGATTGCAGGCCGGCGGCTATTTTTCCACAGCCAGACCACCATGGCCAGCAGCAGCAGAACGAATATCCCGGGCGGCAGGACAAAGCTGTATACGAATTTAATGAGATAGATCATACGGTCACCAACTTTTACAAATAGGATAATAGATATTTCACCAGAAATCTGTCTGCATAGCAGCTTGAAGCTAGTACAGCATCAGAATTAAATTAGTGAAAAATCGCTTGCGGTGGGTTTGCAGCGCCCCGACTACTGTCCCTGCTCATCGGCGGAAGGTTTAAATGTATTTTGTACAACTAAAACGTCTGTTTTACTCCTTCTTCTCACCTTAGTTGTATTTCGTACAATTAAAATTCCTGTTTTCACTGGTTTCCGCTCTTTGGGGCAGATTTAGTTGTACAAATTACAGCTACAAGAGGTAAGCTTTCTTTTTTGCTGTTTTTACGTGTACATTATGCAACTATCACTCAATGCCTACTTGGAACAGCAAGCTATAACGCGCTTCACGATTGAACTCCATTCACTCTGACGGTTATCTTCCAGCTGAATCTCAGTCCTCTTCAATGCAAGTTAGAGAGTCATGTAAGCGTCAGGGTTCAGTGAATCACCTTCAATAAGAATCGCAGTCAATCCTGACTCCGTCCGGGTCTCATGCCATTCCCCTTGCTCCCAAAAGACGGCATGCCCTGCACACACAGCTGTAAATTCAGCTTCCTCTCCGCGCACATACCCTTCACCGTTCACAATGAGCAGCAGCTGCGGACAGGCCGTCTGATGAAAACCGATTACTCCCAGGGGTCCAAGGTATACGCAGCCGATATGCGTCTTCTCTTCAGTCTGGATAATCCGGGATAGGGTGAAAGCGGAATTGAATGCGGTTATGGGGGGAGGGGCGCCCCATCGTCCGTCATGCCCGGCTCCTCCGTAAGCTGGCGGTAGCCCTTAGGGGGCAGGCCGGTCCAGCGTTTGAACTGCTTGCTGAAATGGGACACATCGCGGTAGCCCAGCCGGTAGGCGATGCTCTCTACAGACAGGCCATTATCCAGCAGCAGGAGCTTGGCATGGCGGATAATGAGATCGGAGAGATACTGCCTGGGCGGCAGCCCGTAGATCTGCCGGAAGGCGCGGTTACAGTGGCTCGGGCTATAGCCGAGCCTGGCTGCGATCTCCTCGATGCTTCCGGCTCTGCTGCCTGATGCCGCAGCTGTGAAGACGGATTCCTGCAGCAGCCCTTCAATGGCATTCGCCAGGGCGACGGTCTTCTCCGTCACTCCCGGCAGGGTGCTCCGGGCAGGGGAAGGCAGGGCAGCCAGCACCCAGCCGGTAAGGGCGGTGAAGAACTGGAGTGACGCGTTCAGCATCACCAGCCGGCCCCGCTGGGCATCGCTGGCCTCCGGAAGAATGGTCGAGCGGATGATGTCATCCAGGGAAGCGCGGATCGCCTTCAGCTCCGGGGTGTCTCCGCTCAGACTGACAGTATCCATCGTCATTAAGGAGCGGCGCAGAACCAGATCGTCAATGTCGAAGTGCAGGCAGTAATAAGACATCTCATCCCCTATGGCTGCGCCCAGACTGGAGTGCTGCACACCGGGGCGGATGAACAGAATGTCGCCGCTCTTCTGGATGTAAGATTGTCCGCCTACGGCCATGTGCTGCGAGCCCTGCAGAACGATGTTGATCTCGAACATCGGGTGAGTGTGTGCCGGATATTGCCACTCTCTGTTCACCTTGCGCCAGTGGGCGGCGAAGAGATGGAAGGCGGCTTGAACATCGGGGGACATGCGTCCGTCCATGGAATGCTGTGTGCCGGGATCTAATACGTTCATGTTCAACCTCTTCTTTGTTAAAAGATGGATCTATTATAGCATAGGCTGCTGCGTCCGATTGATTTGTCCAAATAATTGGCGGCTTTGCGCCTGTTGCCTGAAGGGAGGGTAGCGCTAACATAGAGCTAGAGCCCGGCACTGCCGGGACACAGCTGGAGGGAGTGTATTTACTGTATGCCAACGAACAAATTCTTCAATGCCCATCATTCACCGATAGGATCATTCTCAAGCTTCACCCTCGGATTTCAAGGAGCATCCGGCGGCTTTGACCTCGAACTCGGCAGACCGCCGAGACAGAACATATATGTCGGCCTTGCGCGCAAGGACGGCCGCGGTTATGACACGTTGCCCTTCCATGAGCAGGGCAGCGACGATGAGAGCAAGCGCTACGACATCGAGAACCCGGATCCTAGCCCGGATAAGCCGCAAATTCTCTTTCACTTCGGGGAAGAGGAGATTACTCGCGAATTCCGGCTAACCACCGACAGCTGGCAGGCGGGCGATCTGACCTTCCGGATTCTGTCCCCCGTCCGGCCTGTTCCTGACCCGGAGACGGCATCCGATGCAGAGCTGAAGGAAGTACTGCTGCCAGCCGTGCTGGTCGAGCTTGAAGTCGATAATACTGCGGGCAGCTCTTCGCGCCGTGCGTTCTTCGGCTTCCAGGGGAATGACCCGTATAGCGCCCTGAGAAGATTCGATGGCGGCAAGGAGGATCTGACGGGTGTAGGCCAGGGCCGGTTCCTGGCGATTGCCGCGAAGCAGGGAAGTGTTAAGGCGGCAATGCATTTTACGATGGAGGATATTCTTGCAGCGGAGCTGGAGGAGAACTGGACCTTCGGGCTGGGGCAGGTTGGCGCGCTTATTATGGATGTGCCCGCCGGTGAACACAAGGTGTACCAGTTCGCGGTCTGCTTCCACCGCTCCGGTTATGTGACATCAGGAATGGATGCGAGCTATTACTATAACCGCTATTACAGCAATGTGGAAGCTGTTGCGGAATATGCGTTATCCCGGTTCGACACGCTGAAGCAGCAGGCTGAACAAGCGAACGGAATGCTGGAGGGAACAGCCTTAAGTGACGACCAGACCTTCATGCTTGCTCACGCCATCCGCAGCTATTACGGCTCTACCGAGCTCTTGGATTACAAAGGCCAGCCGTTCTGGGTCGTCAATGAAGGCGAATACCGGATGATGAACACGTTCGATCTTACGGTAGACCAGTTGTTCTTCGAGCTGAAGATGAACCCGTGGACCGTCCGCAATGAGCTCGATATGTTCGTAGACCGGTTCAGTTATGTCGACACCGTCCGCTTCCCGGGAGACCAGGCCGAGTATCCGGGCGGACTCAGCTTCACGCATGATATGGGAGTAGCCAACGCTGTGTCGCGTCCGGGATATTCCTCATATGAGCTGTACGGCATTGATGGCTGCTTCTCGCATATGACCCACGAGCAATTGGTCAACTGGATTCTCACTGCGGCAACCTATGTGGAGCACACGGGCGACCGCAGCTGGATGGAGCGCAATCTGACGGTACTGGAGAGCTGCCTGCAGAGCATGCTGAACCGGGATCATCCGGACCCGGCGAAGCGCAATGGTGTGATGGCGCTCGACAGCTCACGGACGATGGGCGGTGCAGAGATTACGACCTATGACAGTCTGGATGTCTCCCTGGGCCAGGCACGCAACAATATATATCTGGCGGGAAAATGCTGGGCTGCTTATCTGGCTATGGAGCGGATTTTCCGCGACAACGGCAATACGGAGCTGTCCCAGACTGCCGGCCGGCAAGCGGAACTTTGTGCGGCTACGATTGTGGCGAGTGTGACCGAAGGCGGATATATTCCGGCGGTCATCGGCGAAGGCAATGATTCGAAGATTATCCCGGCCATCGAAGGCCTGGTATTCCCTTACTTCACCGGCTGCAAAGAAGCCTTGGAGCGCGGAGGACGGTTCGGCGAATATCTCGAGGCACTGGACACGCATCTGAAGGCTGTGCTTGTAGAGGGAGTCTGCCTGTTCGGGGACGGCGGCTGGAAAATCTCCTCCACCAGCAATAACAGCTGGCTGAGCAAAATCTATCTCTCCCAGTTCATCGCCAGAGAAATACTCGGCCTGGAATGGGATGAGAAGGGGCGCGCAGCAGATCAGGCCCATACCGCCTGGCTTACGCATCCGCAGCTCTCGATCTGGAGCTGGAGCGACCAGATTATCTCCGGCGAAATCACCGGCAGCAAATACTACCCGCGCGGGGTAACGGCTATTCTGTGGCTGGAGGAACAGCGGGCTTAGGTAGTTGAAGCCGGATGTCCGGCGGTGTTGACTTAAACAGCGAATCTTCCATGGGGGATTCGCTGTTTGTTTTTTTTATATTGTTATTTTTGTATAACTGCGGCGGAACTCACTTGAAGAAAACAGGAGTAGGAGAAATGAAGTTGAAGCGTAACAATATCGGGAGAAGGAAAGAAAGAATCGAAATTTATCTATGTGAATAAAACAACTGTGCCCACACGCCTGCGCAGTGCCGAATGTAATCGGTTTTCCGATTACATTCAGCCCACACGCCTGCGCAGCACCGAATGTAATCGGTTTTCCGATTACATCGGGCCCACATGCCTGCGCAACGCCAAATGTAATCGGTTTTCCGATTACATCGGGCCCACACGCCTACGCAGCGCCAAATGTAATCGGTTTTCCGATTACATCGGGCCCACATGCCTGCGCAGCACCGAATGTAATCGGTTTTCCGATTACATCGGGCCCACACGCCTGCGCAACGCCAAATGTAATCGGTTTTCCGATTACATCGGGCCCACACGCCTGCGCAGCACCGAATGTAATCGGTTTTCCGATTACACTCAGCCCACACGCCTGCGCAACGCCAAATGTAATCGGTTTTCCGATTACATCGGGCCCACACGCCTGCGCAACGCCAAATGTAATCGGTTTTCCGATTACATCGGGCCCACACGCCTGCGCAGCGCCAAATGTAATCGGTTTTCCGATTACATTCGGCTCGCGCGTCCAAGCAAGCTCTCTGTGCCTGCTGCCAGCCAGACTAGAACACCCGGTGCTTCCAGCCGTTCAGCTTTGCTACAGCTTCAACGTAGAAGTAGTCGCCGTAGATCAGCGACACATCCATGTGGGAGTCGCCGCTGACTGCGCCGTGCAGCAGGATGGCTTCATGCCCTGGTTGCTCCCAGGTAGCGTAGCTCTCGGTCAACGAACGCAGAATGCGCTCTGAGGCATCCGCATACACGCGTTTCTCGCCCGGCGGTACAAGCTCTGCCAGCTCCAGCAGGCCAGAGGCGGCGATCGCTGCGGCCGAGCTGTCTCTGGCCATGCGCTTGTCATCTGCCAGCCGGAAGTCCCAGTGCGGCACGTGATCTTCCGGGAGAGCTGCAATGAAGTAATGGGCGATGCGCTTGGCGGTATTCAAGAAGCGCACTTCTCCGGTGTGGCGGTAGGTGTTCGTGAAGCCGTACAGCCCCCAGGCTGAACCCCGGCTCCAGCAGGATTCAGACGAATATCCCTGTCCGCCGAAGTTCTCCAGATAAGCGCCGGTCGCGGCATCGAAGGAGAGAATATGTCTCGTGGACCCGTCCTCGCGCACGCCATACGTCATGGCGGTCTCGGCATGGCTGATTGCAATATGATGGTAGCGCGGATCACCGGTCACCCGGCTGGCCCAGAACAGCAGCGAGATGTTCATCATGCAGTCGATGATCACCCAGCCGTGCTTGTCCCCGTTCCAGGCGCGGATGAACCGGCCCGCAGGATTATAACGAGCAGCCAGATAGTTCGCCGCTTCAAGCCCCCGGCGCAAGCCCTCTGCATCACCGGTCAGCGTATGCTTGATCACGGCAGTAGCCAGGAACTGAAAGCCGACGTCGTGATGCAGCTCCTCGGTCGGCTTCGCGAACCATTGTCCAATCGTTTTGTCAAAGTCCCATGCAGTGTTCTTATATAGCTCCTTGCCCGTCATATCCTGCATGACCCAGAGCATTCCCGGCCAGAAGCCGGAGGTCCACCAGTCCGTAGCAGGGTTGTCGAACCGGCCGTCTTCTCCGGCCATATGCGGGCTTCTTCCGCCTAGCTGCTCTATCATCTTGGATACCTTCGTATCCAGCTTGTTCATTACTTCCTGCCAATAAGCTGTTGTCATCGCTGAGGCCTCCACATGAATTCGTTTATGGTCTCAGTATAACGCCTCTGACGAACCGGAAGTTGTCATTTGATATCACGAAATGTTGTTTTATTGTCCTATTCCTCGCAAGCGGATCTCAGGTTCCCTTACGGTATTGCAGCGGAGAAAGGCCAAGCACCCGCTTGAACAGCTGGTTGAAGTAGGAGGGATTCGGGAATCCGACAGCGCTGCCGATCCGCTCCACCGTCAGGTCCGTGGTCTCCAGCAGCCGGCAGGCCTGCTTCAGCCGGCGGGCTGTAAGATAATCCACGAGCCGTCCGCCGGTCTCCAGATGAAAAATCCGCGACACGTAAGATTTCGACAGATGGGTCTCTGCGGCCAGCTGCTCCAGACTGATCTCCTCGTGGTAATGGGCTTCAATCCAGTTCATGATCTGCTCCGAATAGCGAAGCTGCCGCTTGTCTCCGGTGTGGATCAGCGACTGTTCTCCAGTTCCCAGACAGCTGAGGAGCTGCAGCAGGAGCATGGAGATATCCTCAGTCTCTTCCCCGGTGCTTTTGCTCCGGCACTGGTTATAGTTCGCGAAGATCCATTCCATGGTCTCTATGCGGTCACTGAGATCGAAGCCGCAAGAGGGATTATTGCCCTGCCAGAGCGCAGAGAAGACAGCCCTGCGTTTGGGGAAGCCTTGGAGCAGCTGCTCGGCAGTATGCGGATCGAGATAGAAGATCGTGCGTACGAACGGACGCTCCGGAGAGACCTCCGAATAGGTCCGGTGCAGCTGATAGGGCTGGAAAAAGAACAGCATCCCCGGACGAATATCATACATCTGCTGGTTGACCACAATACTGCCTTGACCCCGGTGCACGAACATGATTTCACAGCACTGGTGCCAATGGTAATACCCTTTATAATGGTCGCCGGTATAGATCCGGTAGTCCCAGATCAGCGACTGCCGGTTATCGAACAGCACAGGCTCGAACAACTGTTTCATCATGCTGCAGTTCATCCCCTACAATGACAAAATAGAAACATTTCATTGCTTCCTATTATAGGGGACCTGCCGGGAGAACGCTACAGTAACAGCTCCTTCTTTTATCTTTGTGAGGCAGGGTTACGTTTTCTAACCTTATAGACGATAAGGATCGTCATTGGGAGAACGAAGGAGACTGTGAGGTTCCAATCGACCCAATATGCCGGAATTTCTTTTACATAGAAAACAATATCATTGGAGCTGAGCTGTGAGAGTCCATAGATTAGGAAGGCAACCGGGAAGATCAGCGGACGGTGGCTTTTCAGCTTGAACATTTGTGCAGTGCCCAGGACAAAGGCATAGAAATACAGCGCTGTTTTGAAATAAGTGGTAATAATCCAGGCGGTCGCCATCAGAGCCTCCAGCCGTTGCAGAAAGTTGGCAATATTGATTTTTTGGGCCAGGATATAGGCGGCATAGAAATTATGCTCCGAGAAATAGACGCCCAGCACGGTCAGGGAGAGGAACAGTATCAGATTCAGCGCTACGGCTCCTGCGAAGAGTGCAATGAAGATGTTGCGGTTAATCTTACTGCTCTTGCGGGTGAAGGGGTAAATCATCAAGAACACGCACAGTTCCCCGAACGGGTAAAAGACCCCAAACATGATGGAATGCAGCATTCCTGGCAGAGGCGTGGTCATGATCGGGTACAGCCGGTCTATTTGAACCTGCGGAAATAAGAGTACCACCAGCGAGACGAGAAACAGAGTGAACAGCGGAAAGAACACCTGCGCCGCTCTGCCGACTGCTTCCAGCCCCAGACGCAGCCCGTACACCAGGATCACCAAGCTCATGAACCGGATGACTCCGCCGGGCGTCCCTTCATAGATTTGAGTCGTCAGGAAATCCTCCATTTCCCGGGCATACGTCGAGGAGGCAAGGATGAAGAAATTCAGATAAAATATGCCCACGGCAATGCCAGCCCATTTCCCCAGCACCTGCTGACTGATTTCAATAATGGTCCGGTCTGGACTGATGTTGGCTACAGTGATTAGCAGGTAGATAAGGGCCATGCCGAGCGGTAAGCTTATCAATGCGGCGATCCAGGCATCCTGGTGGGCTTCTGTTGTCATGGTGGTCGGATAGACCAGGGCCATGTCCCCGATGAAGGTGAACAGACCGAGTATGACCATCTGCGCGGTGCTGATCCGTTCCTTTTCGATGCCCATTCCTAAGCGGCCTCCCTTCTGTTCCAAGAGTCATAAATCTGGCTTACTGCAATCTTCTTAGTATGACAGCTCCTTCCAAAAAATATGTGTTATATGCCTTATATTAGCTTCGGAATAATTAACTAGCCCTCCAACCAAACTATCATGGTACCGAATTGTTCAGGAGAAGAGGGTAGAGCGCATGAAGGATGAAGCGAACGGCAAATTATCTGCACGCCTGGAGGTCAACGCGGAACAACTGTCACAGCTGCTCGGCCAGAGCACAGATCTGGTCAGTAAAAGGCTGCAGCTGGGAGAGCATACGGAGCTTGTTGTTTTCTATATAGATGGTCTGATCGACAATCAACTGCTGCATAATTCCATTCTGTATTCGCTTCAGGAAGGACGGATCTGTGATCTGCTGAAGGAGGAGAATCCTGAGCAGAAAATAGAGATTCTCAGCAAGCGCGTATTGTTGGCCGGCGACATTACCATCGTTCGGGACTACAGTCCTTTCATTCATGACCTGCTGTCCGGCAACGTAATGATTATGGTGGAGGGCTCGGCGGCGGCGCTGCGGATCGGCCTGCCCGGCTGGGAGGACCGCAACGTCAGTGAACCCAGTTCACAGTCGGTGGTGCGCGGCCCTATGGAGGGCTTCACCGAGAATCTGCGGACGAACACGGCTCTGATCCGCCGCAAAATCAAAGATAGCCAGCTTTGGCTGGAAACGTTGCAGATCGGCCGCGTGACGCAAACCAGTGTCTCTATCATGTATTTGAAGCATATTGCCAATCCCGATCTGGTCGCTGAGGTCAAGCGCCGCTTGAATGCTATCGATACCGACAGTATTCTGGAGAGCGGGTATATTGAGGAGTTCATTCAGGATACAGCGGTTACGCCGTTTCCCACTATTTATAACAGTGACCGCCCCGATACCATTGCCGGAGGGATTCTGGAGGGGAGAGTCGCCATTCTTGTGGACGGGACCCCGTTTGTACTGCTGGCACCGACGGTGTTTGTCTCCTTCTTTCAGTCAGCGGAGGATTATTATCAGCGGGCGGATATCTCCACGCTTCTGCGTGGAATCCGTTTTTTAGCCTTTTTCCTGACGATGTTTGCGCCTGCCTTCTATGTGGCGGTTACCACCTACCATCAGGAGATGATTCCGACCAATCTGGTCATCAGTCTGGCCGCCCAGCGGGAGACAGTGCCGTTTCCGGCTTTCATTGAAGCGGTGATTATGGAGCTGACCTATGAGATTCTGCGGGAGGCAGGCGTGCGGATACCCAAGAATGTCGGCCAGGCGGTCTCCATTGTCGGTACGCTGGTCATCGGGCAAGCGGCGGTTGCCGCCGGGTTCATCTCTTCGGCCATGGTCATCATTGTGTCGATTACAGCAATCTCCAGCTTTGTCATCCCGGAAGCAGGAATGGCGGTGGCGGCGAGAATTATGCGGTTTGTGATGATCGGCCTGGCTGGATTCATGGGACTGTTCGGAATTCTATGCGGCGTGTTCATGCTGGTGCTGCATCTCGTCAGCCTGCGCTCGTTCGGCGTTCCCTATCTGAGTCCGATCGGTCCCTATATTCAGGAAGATCTTAAGGATTCGATCTTCAGGCTGACCTGGCCGATGCTGCGGACCAGACCCAAGCAGAACCGCACCCAGAACCTTAGGCGGCAGGCTCCGCACAAGCGTGGGGGGTCTTAATATGAGGAAGCGGATGGCGAAGGCGCTGGCTGCCTGTATCCCGTTATTGCTGCTTCCCATGCTGCTCAGCGGGTGCTGGGAGCGCAAGGAGCTGAATGAGCTGGCTTTTGTGCTGGGGTTGGGTCTGGACAAGGCGGAGGACGGCTACAAGGTCTCCATGCAGGTAGTTATTCCTTCCTCCATCACCTCACAGAGCGCGGGAGGTTCAGGGGGAAGCGGTGTACCGGTCGTGCTCTATAGCTTCAAGGTCAAAACGATCTATGAATCACTCCGCAAGTTCAACCTGTTCGCCCCCCGTTCTCCTTATATGGGGCATATCCGTGTGCTTGTTGTCGGTGAAGAGCTGGCCCGTGACGGCCTTGCCGAGACGCTGGATGTAATGAAAAGAAGCCGGGAGCCGCGTATGGATTTCTATGTTATGGTGGCGCGAAAGACGACTGCTGAGAAAGTGCTTAAGGTGCTAACTCCACTGGACCGGCTGCCGGCGAACAAGCTGTTCAATTCACTGGACAAATCCTACCAAATCTCTTCCAAGACGGTTGCGGTTACGCTGGACGATTTCATCGAGGATCTGCTCTATGAAGGAAGGAACCCCGTTCTAACCGGCGTTGAGTTGGATGGAGACCCGGAGGCAGGCGGTGAGAAGGCCAATGTGGAACGGACGGATCCGAATGCAAGGCTTAATTATAAAAGCGTAGCGATCTTCCGAAAGGACAAGCTGATCGGCTGGATGGATGATTCTGTTACCGTGGGTTACAACTATGTGATTGATAATGTCACCAAGAACACGGGATATTTCAAAGACAAGAATGGAAGCTTGGTCGTGATGGAGGCGCTGACAACTACTACCAAACGAAAGGTGAAGATCATTGACGGCAAGCCGCATATTTTTCTGAGTGTGGAAGCCTTATGCAACGTGGAGGAGATCGAGGGGCCGGACAAGATTGATACCGAGGGCAAAATTCATGAGCTGGAGCTGAAGACGCAGGAGCGGATTGTAGAGCGGATGGAAGGGGCGGTAAAGAATATTACCGAGAACTATAATGTGGATAGCTTTGGATTCGGCCAATCCGTCTACCGAAAGAGTCCCAAAGCCTGGTACGAGCTGCAGGAACAGGAGAATTATCTTGCAAACCTTCCTATTCACTACAAAGCCACTGTAACCATTAACCGGATCGGTACGATTGATAATTCTTTTGTTGATGAAATCAAGGAGTGAACACAATGCTGATGATGTTTGTTTTTCTTCTCATCGCTGCGGGCTGTATGCTGATTGATCTCCCTAACCTGAAGGGAAGGCAGAAGCGGCGGGACCGCTGGGTGTACTTCATCCTCTGGATCGGCGGGTTCGCTGCTGCGGGCTGTACTATTCTGAAAATTCAGGTTCCCAGCCCCTTGCTGTTTCTGGTTGTAATCTACAAGCCGTTCAATGATCTCGTAGCCTCATGGTTCTGAGTAACGCAGCAGGTCTTCTAAATAGAAGGCCTGCTATTTGGCATGTTTGGTTAATTATCGTAAATGTCGAATTGAGATTGACGAATTGATTTTATAGTCGTATGATGTGTTATAAAGTTCCTGAGTAATAATAAGTAACTATATAATAAAATGATAACAACGGGAGGAATGAAAGTGGAATCATCTACATTTGTACTTTTTGGCGCAACCGGGGACTTGGCGAAGCGGAAAATCTTCCCCGCTCTATACAACCTGTTCACTGATGGCAAGCTTTCGGGTCCTCTCTCAGTCATTGGGCTGGGCAGAAGGGAGCTCACTAACGAGACGTTCCGGCGTCAGGTGCTGGATTCGCTGCGTACCTTCTCACGCCGTCCGGTAGAGGATACAGCGGTGCTGCAGAATTTCCTGCGGGCTTTTGAATATAGTGTGCTGGACGTCGGACGTCCTGAGGATTATGTGAAGCTGCTTGGGCATGTACAGCGCCGGGAGGAAGACCTGGGGCTTCCGCAGAACCGGATGTTCTATCTGTCGGTCGGTCCCGAATTTTTCGGGGAGATTGCGGCGGGCATCCATGCCAGCGGCCTTGGGGATACCAAGGGCTGGAAACGTCTGATTATCGAGAAGCCGTTCGGACGGGATTTGCAGTCGGCACGGGTGCTGAATGAGAGCTTGAGCGCAGCTTTTGCAGAGGAGGAAATCTTCCGTATTGACCACTTCCTGGGCAAGCCAATGGTACAGAACCTGGAGGTGCTGAAATACTCTAACCCTGTGCTGCGGGCCTTGTGGCAGAACCGGTATATCGCGAATGTCCAGATTACCGCCAGTGAGACGGTGGGGGTGGAAGAGCGTGCGGGTTACTATGATAAGGCTGGCGCGCTGCGCGACATGTTCCAGAACCATATGCTCCAATTGCTCATGATGATGGCGATGCAGCTTCCGAAGGGCAGCACACCAGAGGACGTCCGCAGCAAAAAGCGGCATGTCATCCGTTCCGTCCGCCCCCTGCTCACTGAAGAGCTAGTGCAGCATGTAGTGCGAGGCCAGTATGCAGCGGGGGAGATGCGCGGACAGCAAGTGCCTGCATATACCGCTGAACCGGGAATCGCAGCCGCTTCACAGAATGAGACGTATATTGCTGCACGCTTGTGGATCAATGATCCGCTATGGAACGATGTGCCATTCTACATTCGTACAGGGAAGCGCATGAAGGAGAAATCCACGCGGATTGTTATAGAATTCAAAGAGCCGTTTAATGATGTGCATAACAAGAACCGTAACAAGCTGCCGCTTGACCCTAATCTGCTGGTGATTGATATTGGTCCGAATGAGGGCCTCTCCCTGACTCTGAATACCAAGAATCCGCTTCAGCACGGGCAGCTTGAGCCGGTTAGCATTAAGCATGAGCCGGGCAATCCCGATGTGCCGGAGGCTTATGAGAATCTGATCTATGATGCGATGCTCGGCGATGCCACTTTCTTCGCTCATTGGGAGGAAGTAGAGTTGTCCTGGCAATGGGTTCAGCCTATAATCGAAGCAACAGCAGAAGGCAGCCTGCCGCTGCACCTGTATCCTGCCGGCTCTAACGGCCCGGCGGCGGCAGAACACCTCCTTGGCGAGTTCCACTGGTGGCTGGATGAACCGGAGAATACAGAGCCTGCACGCGTTCACCGGACAACAGGGGCAGAGCCGGAAGTCATCCGGCCGGGAGCATAAGCGGCAGTAGGCGGTAATAACACCAAGCGGACAGAGTTAGCTTAGATATGACTACACTATTCGGAGGGATTTCTAATGAAAGTCGGCTTAATCGGACTTGGCAAAATGGGCTTCAATCTCGGCCAGAACCTGCTGGAGCATGCCCATGAGGTGGTAGCGTATGATGTGAATCCTGCTGCGGTGCAGGAACTGGCCGAACGCGGCGCGTCCGGGACAGCCAGCCTGGAGGAGCTTACGGGCAAGCTGGATGCCCCGCGCGTTCTCTGGATCATGGTTCCCCACACTTTTGTAGATTCGGTAATTGCTGAACTGGCGCCGCTATTATCCAAGGGAGATATTATCATTGAAGCCGGAAACTCTCATTATAAAGAGTCAATCCGCCGTCATGAGGAGCTCGGTGTCCATGGAATTCACTTCCTGGATGCGGGAACCTCCGGCGGAATGGAAGGCGCACGGAGTGGGGCCTGCTACATGGTCGGGGGCGATGAGGAAGCGTGGGCAGTCGTTGAACCGCTGTTCCATGACACTGCGGTAGAGAACGGATATCTGTACGCCGGCAAATCCGGGAGCGGACATTTCCTCAAGATGGTGCACAACGGGATCGAATACGGGATGATGGCTGCGATCGGCGAGGGCTTCGAGGTGCTGGAGAAAAGTGGATATGACTTTGACTTCGAGCAGGTGGCCCGCGTCTGGAACAATGGCTCGGTGGTCCGCTCCTGGCTGATGGAGCTGATCGAGCGCGCCTTCTCCAAGGATGCCAAGCTGGAGGACATCAAGGGCGTCATGCATTCCTCCGGCGAGGGACGCTGGACCCTGGAGACAGCCTTCGACCTCCAGGCAGCGACTCCGGTCATCGCCATGGCTCTGCTCATGCGCTACCGGTCGCTTGAGACCGACACCTTCACCGGCAAAGTCGTCGCCGCCTTGCGTAACGAATTCGGCGGCCATGCGGTGGAGTCGAAGTAAGCAGCAGCAATTAACTGAAGCATTGATATTAGGGGGGGGCTGTCCCGTAGCCATGCAATGGCTGAATGGGCAGCCTCTTCTTTTTTGGCTTTGGCCGGAAGCCGGGCCGTACGTTGGCCGTACGGGAAGTGAAAGGGATACATCCCCTTGAATCAAGTGTACTTATACACTACATTTGCTCATTTTTACTCACTTTTTGGAATTCAAGTGTACTTATACACTATATTTGCTCGTTTTGCTCACTTTTGGTGAATTCAAGTGTATTTATACACTACATTAGCTCTTTTGGGCTGCATTCAGTAAATTCAGAGTCAGTTGGTCCATGCTAAAATTGAGCGTTACTAAATTCGTATCATTGAGATTAATATTTTGTATTTTATAGAATGTTATGTATTTCGCCTCCAGTTTAAACAGCGGAGCGTTCATCTAAGTGCTCACGTTGATCTCACTCCTCAATAAAGATCTGCCCCAAACCAAAAGAGCAGTACTTTTCATCAGACAACCCGCCAGAAGCATATAAGTACAGAAGCATGAAAATAGACGGGGGAGATGGCAGGTGTCCCGTAATCAGGAATTCAGAGTCTATCTCATCACGAAGCGGGATATCCTGCGGTTTATTGTGGTCGAGGTGATTGTTGGCAGTATGACGTATTCGCTGGCCTGGAGCTTGTTTCATAATACAATACTGGCGGGGGCAGGGGGCTGGGCCTGTACGGAAGGGCTGAAGCGGCTGGTGAAGCTGGACGGGTGATGGGTAATAACGGGGATTCCCCGGATCGTCTATCTGATGTACTATATATAGAAACAGATATAGACACAGATCGACAGACAGAGGGAATGGTGATGCACAGATGGTTAACCTACTGGAAGTATTGCACAAAGAAATTATGCCGGCAGAAGGCTGCACCGAACCGATAGCGGTAGCTTATGCCGTCTCGTTGGCCGCTGAACTGGTGGAAGAGGAGATTACAGCGATTCAGCTGCTGCTCAGCGGCAATATCATCAAGAATGCGATGGGCGTAGGGATTCCCGGTACAGGCCAGACGGGCTTGCCGATAGCGGCGGCCTTGGGTGCGGTGGTGCGCCGTTCGGAGCGGAAGCTGGAGATTCTGTCCGGGCTGACCCCGGAGGAGCTGGCAAGTGCAGAGGGACTGCTGGAGCGGAAGCTGCTGGAGGTTGAGCTCAAGGATACGCCGGAGAAGCTATATATAGAAGCGAGAGTACACAGCAAGAACCATACCGCCACAGCGATCCTGGTAAAAGAGCACACGAATGTGCAGTATCTTGCGAAGGATGGCCGGCGGCTTGAGCCGAAGCTGGACAAGGCCGACTGCGGCGACCCGCTTAGCCTGGACCCTGAGGTATACTCGGTCTCCCTCGAGGATATCTATGCCTTCGTTCAGAATACACCGTTCGAGGATCTTCGCTTCCTGCTGGAGGGAGCGGTGATGAATAAGGCGATCTCGGAGGAAGGGCTGCGCGGGGAGTATGGCCTCCAGGTGGGCCGGAAAATGAGCCAGCAATCCGCCCTCAATCTGTTCGGCGCGGATGTGGCGAACCGGATCATCGCTGCAACGGCAGCAGCATCCGATGCACGGATGGACGGGAGTGCTATGCCGGTAATGACTACGGCGGGCAGCGGCAATCAGGGGATTGCCTGCACTATGCCGGTCATTGCCCTGGCCGAGCTCCTCGGCAAGGATGAGGAGACTCTGGCCAGAGCGATGGCGCTCAGCAATCTGATTACCATTCATGTGAAGCATTACATTGGCCGTCTGTCCCCGCTCTGCGGCTCAGGCATTGCCGGCGGAGTAGGGGCGGGCAGCGGCATTGTCTATCTGATGGGCGGGACGCTGGCGCAGATCAAGCACTCCATCCAGAACACGATTGCCTCTACTTCAGGCATGATCTGCGACGGTGCCAAGCCAACCTGTGCACTCAAAATCTCCACGGCCACCAACGCGGCTATTCAATCCGCTACCCTCGCCATGAACAATATCTCCGCGAGTCTGAATGACGGTGTCATTTTCGAGAAGGTAGAGGATACGATCAAGAATATGGAGACCCTGGTTCAGGAGGGGCTTGCCGCCACAGACCAGGCCATTCTGAATATCATGCTCTCCAAGGGAGCTGCTTCTTCATAGGGATCAGGATAAGTACCGGATGTTCAGCGTTTAGCGTTTGTAATCTGGTTGCGGCAAGGAAACAGGCTGTGGATTGGCCAGTACCCAATTCACGGCCAATTCGCATAATCTGGCCGGTTCGTCATTGCCGTTGCCATGGCGCAGGTAACCGGCTAATTCCGCAGCTTCCTTCAGTTGCGCAGGGTCCAGAGGCGTGCCTGAGGCGAAGTGCAGAAGCAGCGCACTGAGCATTTTACGGAAATCCGCATCCCAGTTGCCGCCGCCGTTATTCATGATTTCATAAGAGATCCGCCCGGTGATGCGAATGACCTCCCCCTGTACGGTAAGCGCGGGTCCTGAGCCGGGGATGAGCGCCTCCCACAGCTCCTGATGCTGATCCTGCCACCTTGTGCTCTTAACCCCGATCTTAGAAACGCCGTCATGCATCACCCGCGCGGCTACAGGCTCCACACCGAACAGCTTGTCCAGGGCCGCTACGGTATCATCCAGGTAGTCTTTATTGAAATTAGCTCTGCTGAATTCAAAATTCTTGCCGATCTTCGTCACGGATTCCCTCATCTCCGGTGTGACTTCTGCCCCGGCCGCAAGCATCATCTGCGCGATCTCAGCCATGCCGGTGATATCGGCATTCCGGCAGTTGATCAAGGCCTTCCCCAGCGGAGTATTCCCGCGCTTGCTCACAGCATGGATGTTGGCGCCGTGAGCGATAAGATCACGGATCGCCCCAGTCCGGTAGTAGTTGGCAGCAGCGTGCAGCGGGGTCTCGTCCTGATAATCCAGGGCTTCCAGCTCAGCGCCAAGTGCAAGGAACAGCGGAATATTACCCGACCAGTGTCCGGCCTGCGAATGCAGCGGAGTACGCTTATATTTATCCCTGGCGTTGATGTCAGCACCCTGCTCCACCAGCCAGTGGACCAGCTCATCCGGAATTTGCCGGATGCTGAGCGCGGGTTCTTTGTAGTATCCCGAGGTTGCGTTCCAGTCACATTTCTCAAACACAGCCTTTAGCAGATCAATATCCCCTGTTTTCATCAGCTCGCCGAAGTCGGCAGGTAAGGTTTTTCTCTTTTTGCCCATTTGCTTAATTCTCCTCCCTAAGATGAATCTCCCATGATAGATCGTCCATGACCTTAATACAATACTTCCACATTCTTCTCGGATAATAGCTTCAGCCACGCTTCCGAAGGCTTGCGGTCGGTAATCAGCACATCGATCCGGCTTAGCTCTGCGAGCCTGGCGAAGGCTGTCTGGTCGAACTTGGTATGGTCCGCGAGCAGCACAACCTTGTGTGCCTGGCGCAGCATGTATTTCTTCAGCTCGCATTCCGGTTCATTGGAGTCGGTGACCCCGCGGTCCATATCCAGAGCCTTACAGCTGATTACGGCGGTGTCCACATTGTAGCGCTGAATGGTCTCATGGGCTACGGGGCCGACTAGCGACAGGGAGCGGTGGCGGAGTGAGCCGCCTGTAGAAATAATGCTGTGACTCGAACTTGCGAACTCATGGAGAATATTAATCGAATTGGTGATGATCGTCAGATTACTTTTATTACCCAGCAGCTTCAGGAATTCAAACGAGGTCGAGCTGGGGTCCACCATCAGTGTATCCCCGTCATTAATCAGATCCAGCGCCTGGATCGCTATTCTGCGCTTGATATCCGTATTGAGTGCTCCCCGGGTCAGAAAAGGCAGGTCCTCATTCGTATGCCTGTTCAGCATGGCTCCGCCGTAGGTCCGGCTTACAATGCCGTCCTTCTCCAGCTTCTCCAGGTCTCTGCGGATCGTCTCCTCTGTCACCTCGAACATCCGGCTCAGATCGGACACCAGCACCCGTTTGTCCTGATGGACAAGGTCGATTATTTTTTTGCGTCTTTCGGCAGCGAGCATACGTATCACCTTTCCAGTGTTGATAGTCTTAATATAGACTGTTATTTCTGTGTTGTACAACATAAACAGCCGGATTTGCTCTGAAAACCACAATAATAATCGTTTATTTCCCACAAAACAAACAATAAACAAATAAAAACAACTTATTTTGTGTTTAATATGTTGACAACACAGATTAACGGCAGTACGATGAAAAGGTCAACAGAGAGATGTGCGCATACAGTGTCCATTAACTATTTACATGCCCGGGAGGCTGGTTAAGCAATGAGTACTCATGTCTATTATGTGCCCTCAATTAACATTATGGGAAAGGGCTGTCTGAAGGACATCGCCCCGTACATTCAAGAGCTGAATCTGCACAAGGCGCTTGTGGTCACAGACAAGTTCCTGATGAAGAGCGGGATCGCCGGAAGGCTGCTGGCTGTGCTGGATGAAGCGGGAATTCAGTATGTGGTATATGATGAAGTGAAGCCGAATCCTACCTGCAAAAACGTCCATGACGGCGTGGAATTTCTGAAGCAGCACGAATGCGACTATCTGATCTCTATCGGCGGCGGCTCGCCGCAGGATACGGCCAAGGGCATCGGCATTGTTGCCGCCAACGGCGGGCATATTGCCGATTATGAAGGCGTTCACAAATCCAAGAACAAATCGCTGCCGATTGTCGCGGTGAACACGACGGCGGGGACTTCAAGTGAAGTGACGATCAACTACGTGATTACGGATGAAGAGCGCAAGATCAAGATGGTCATGGTAGACAAGAACAGCATCGCCACCATCTCGGTGAATGATCCGGAGCTGATGGTTGATAAGCCCGCTGCGCTGACGGCGGCTACGGGTATGGATGCTCTGACGCATGCCATTGAAGCGCTGGTCACTCCAGGCGCCTATCCGGTAACCGATGCTACCGCACTGGCTGCGGTGGAGCTGATCTTCGCCAATCTGGCGCGGACGGTGACGGACGGACACGATATTGAAGCGCGTGAGCAGATGGTCTATGCCATCTTCCTCGGCGGTCTTGCTTTTAATAATGCAGGCTTAGGCTACGTGCATGCCATGGCCCATCAGCTCGGAGGGGTCTATGATCTGCCGCATGGTGTATGCAATGCGATGCTGCTTCCTTACGTGGAAGAAGAGAATGCCAAGCATGTGCCGGAGAAATTCAGAGCGATCGCCAGAGCGGCCGGGCTGCAGACCGAAGGGCGAAGCGACAAGGAATGTGCGGATTACGTCATTGAGGCGATCAAGGCCCTGTCCAAGGAGGTTGGCATCCCTGCCAAGCTGTCTGAGCTTGGTGTTGCTGAAGTAGATCTCGATCTGCTTGCTGAGAATGCGATGAAGGATGCCTGCGCACCCGGTAATCCTTTTATTCCAACTAAAGATGAAGTAATCGCATTATTCCGCAAAATTCTGTAAATCACTCCCAAAGAATAGGAGATTCCCTATGACCTATCATATTGCCGTCGATATCGGCGCCTCCAGCGGACGGCTGGTACTCGGACAGCTTGTGGACGGGAGCCTCCAACTCGCGGAGCTTCACCGTTTCAGCAATGGCTTCACGGAGCAGGAAGACTCCTGCTTCTGGGATATGGATTATTTAATAGATGAGATTATTAAGGGGCTTCATCAAGCGAAGCTGGCTGGAATTCACAAGTGCACCCTTGGCATTGATACCTGGGCGGTGGATTATGTGCTGCTGGATGCCGAAGGTAAGCGGATCAATGAGGTCTATGCCTACCGTGACCGCCGGACGGACGGGGTGATGGAGGAGGTTGCGAAGCAGCTCCCACCGCATAAGGTATACGCCAAGACCGGAATTCAACAGCTTACCTTCAATACACTGTATCAGCTATACGCACATGACCGGGAAGAGCTGAAGGCGGCCGATCAGATTCTGCTGGTGCCGGACTATCTCTACTACCGGCTCGGCGGACGGAAGATGAACGAGGTGACCAATGCATCCACGACACAGCTACTCAATCTTGCAGCCCGTGATTACGATCCTGAGCTGCTGGAATTCCTGGGTCTTGGGCGTGAACAGTTCGCTCTGTTGACTGAGCCGGGGGAAGAGCTTGGCTTCCTCTCAGCGGAGCTGGTGGAACGGTATGATCTGCCGGAGTGCCGCCTGATCTGCGTGGCTACACATGACACGGCCTCTGCGGTGCTTGGTGTTCCTGCTCAGAAGGACCGTGCGTCAGCCTACCTTAGCAGCGGGACCTGGTCTCTGCTGGGAGTAGAGCTGGATCACCCGCTCAATGACAGCAGAGCGATGGCAGCCAATTATACCAATGAGTGGGGCGCTTACGGGACTTACCGGTTCCTGAAGAATATTATGGGCCTCTGGCTGATCCAGGAAGTGCGCAGGCTGGACGGCGGAAGATTTAGCTTCGCAGAACTGGCAGAGCACGCCGGCGAATGCGGAGGCTTCCGCAGCCTGATTCCCTGCAATCATCCGCGGTTCCTGAATCCGGACGATATGATTCAGGAGATCCGCCAGGCCTGCCTGGAGAGCGGTCAGCCTGTGCCGCAGACTCCGGGTGAGCTGGCCCGCTGTATCTTCGACAGTCTGGCGCTATCCTACCGCAGCTATCTGGCTGAGCTGGAAGACCTCACCGGGGAGCATACCGAAGTGCTGCAGATTGTCGGCGGCGGCGCTAACAATAGGCTGCTATGCCAGCTGACGGCGGATGTGACCGGCAGGGAGGTGCTGGCCGGACCGGCAGAATCTACAGCCTTAGGTAATCTGGCTGTACAGATGATCGAGGCGGGCCGCATGGCTGACATCCACGAAGCCCGGCAGATCATCTCCCAGTCCTTCGCCATTCAGTCTTATCTTCCGCAGCCGGTTCCTCAACTGGCGGAGCTGCTGGAACGCTGGGAGCAGCTTCAACCGGAAGCGAATGTTCACAATACGTAATTAGGAGGCCACAGCATGGATCAGAGCATCATCAACAGCTATAACGAAGCCAAGAAATTATATGCCGCTCATGGCATTAATACGGATGAGGTATTAGAGAAGCTGGCGCAGATCAAAGTATCGCTGCACTGCTGGCAGGGTGACGATGTACGGGGCTTCCTGTTCAAGGATAAGGAGCTGAGCGGCGGCATTGCCGTGACCGGCAGCTACCCCGGCCGGGCCGGTACACTGGAGGAGCTGCGTCAGGATCTGGAGAAGGCCCTCTCGCTGATTCCCGGCAGGCATAAGGTCAATCTGCATGCGATTTATGCCGATACGAAGGAGCAGGTGGATCTGGATGAGCTGGAACCCCGCCATTTCACGAACTGGGTGGAGTGGGCCAAGGAGCAGGGCTTAGGCCTTGATTTCAATCCGACCTGCTTCTCGCATCCCAAGGCGGCTGACGGCTTCACCCTCAGCCATGCGGACGAAGAGATCCGCAGCTTCTGGATTAAGCATTGCAAGGCTGCCCGCAGCATTGCCGAGCACTTCGGCCGCGAGCTGGGCCAGCCGTGTGTCACGAATTTCTGGGTGCCGGACGGCTACAAGGATACGCCGGTGGACCGGCTGGCACCGCGCATGCGCCTCAAGGAATCGCTGGATGAAATCTTCAGCGAGGAGATTGATCCCCAGTACAACATCGATGCCGTGGAGAGCAAGCTGTTCGGTATCGGCTCGGAGAGCTACGTGGTCGGATCGCATGAGTTCTACATGGGCTACGGCCTGACGCGCGGTAAGGCTATCTGCCTGGATGCCGGGCATTTCCATCCGACGGAAGTAATCTCGAACAAGCTCAGCTCCATTCTGATGTTCAGCGAGCAGTTGCTGCTGCATGTCAGCAGACCGGTCCGCTGGGACAGCGATCATGTGGTTACGATGGATGATGAGCTGCTGGAGATTGCCCGCGAGCTGGTGCGCGGAGATTTGCTGCCGCGCACGCATATCGGCCTCGACTTCTTCGACGGCAGTATCAATCACCTGGCAGCTTGGGTCATCGGTACGCGCAATACGATCAAGGCTCTGCTGCGCGCTATGCTGGAGCCGATAGAGGAGCTTCGGGCCATAGAACGGGCCGGAGATTACACCTCGCGGCTGGCCCTGGTGGAAGAATTCAAGTCTTACCCGTTCGGTGCAGTCTGGGATTACTACTGCGCTTCGCAGGGAACCCCGGTCCGCGAGGGCTGGCTGACTGAAGTGAAGCGCTATGAGCAGGAAGTATTGGCTTTAAGATAGAATCAGGCTGCTGAACTCACACAATAACAAGTACCCGCATGCAGAAGGTGCATATAGAAGGAGAGAGCTTAATGAGTACATCCGTAATTGAATCCAAGGGGTATATATCCGGCGTCACCGCGCCTTTTATCGAGGAAATGTCCGAAATTACCCATCATATGTGGTCGCTGGGCTGGGATGAGTTGAACGGGGGCAACGTCAGTTACCTCCTGGATGAAGAAGAGGTATCCAAGTATATCAATATCCGCGAGCCGCTGCGTACGATCAGCCTTACCTTCCCTGTAACGGAGCTGGCGGGCAAATACTTCATCGTTACCGGATCGGGCAAGTATTTCCGTAATGTGATCAAGGACCCGGAGGCCAATCTGGGTGTGCTGCGTGTCAGCAGCAGCGGCGAGAGTGTAGAGGTGCTATGGGGACTGCGTAACGGCGCTGTTCCGACCAGTGAGCTGGCTTCCCACTTCATGAGCCATATCGAACGGCTGAAGGTAGATCCGGCGCACCGGATTGTGCTGCATACCCATGCAACGAATGTGATTGCTATGACCTTCACCCATGAGCTGGATGAGCTGAAATTCACCAAGACGCTGTGGGAGATGTGCACAGAATGTCTGGTGGTCTTCCCGGATGGTGTCAGCGTTATTCCCTGGATGGTGCCGGGGAGCAGCGAGATCGGCCGGGCTACCGCCGACCGGATGAAGGAGTACCGCGTAGTCATCTGGCCGCAGCATGGGATCTTTGTTACCGGGGCGACGATGGATGCCACCTTCGGACTGGTTGAAACGATTGAGAAGGCCGCGATTGTCTATAACCTGATCGGCGGACGAGAGATCCGGCAGAAGATTACCGATCAGCAGCTGGCAGATCTGGCCGCTGCCTTCCGCGTGACTCCGAGACCCGGCATTCTGGACTTATAAGGTTACTCCTAATCTCTCATACTGGCAGTCATTTGCATTTGCTGCCGGGAACCGTCATACTATGCTTACTTAAAGTAATCATCAAGTAATCAATCGTATGAAGGGGAGGCTAATGGATTATGAATGCTGCTGCATTGTTTGAACCTTTTGAATACGGAGGCTTGTCCCTCAGTAACCGTGTGGTAATGGCGCCGATGACCCGGGTACATTCTCCCGGAGGCGTACCAGGTCCTGAGGTGGCGGCCTATTACCGCCGCCGTGCGGAAGGCGGGGTGGGCCTGATCATTACCGAAGGCACAGCCATCGATCATCCGGCGGCAGTCAGCCATCAGGATATCCCGAACTTCCATGGAGAAGCGGCTCTGGAGGGCTGGGCGCAAGTCGTGCGTGAGGTGCATGCCGCCGGGGGCAAGATTATGCCTCAGCTCTGGCATGTCGGCATGGCCCGTAAGATCGGTGAACTGCCTAACGCTTCGGCGCTGCCGATTGGTCCGTCCGGGCTGAATCTGGCTGGTGAGCAGGTTACGGAGCCGATGACTAAGAGCGAGATTCAAGCTATCGTCAGTGCCTTTGCTAAGGCAGCGAAGGCGGCCAAGGCCATCGGATTTGACGGCATTGAGCTGCACGGTGCCCACGGCTATCTGATCGACCAGTTCTTCTGGGAGAAGACCAACCGCCGGACCGATGAATACGGCGGCGATCTGGAGGCACGCACCACCTTCGCGGTGGAAGTGATCGATGCCTGCCGCCGGGCAGTAGGACCGGATTTCCCGATCGTCCTCCGCTTCTCGCAGTGGAAGGGCGGGGCCTACGATGCCAAGCTGGCAGAGTCTCCCGAAGACCTGGCCCGCTTCCTGACCCCGCTCAGCAATGCGGGCGTGGATATCTTCCACTGCTCAACCCGGCGGTTCTGGGAGCCGGAATTCGCAGGCTCGGAGCTTAATCTGGCAGGCTGGACCAAGAAGATTACAGGCAAACCGGCGATCACCGTGGGTTCTGTCGGCCTGGACAGCGCTTTTCCAAGCCCGGTCACGGAGAAGAATCAAGGGGACAACATCGACCGCGTGCTGGAGCGGCTGGAGAAGGAAGAATTCGATCTGGTGGCGGTCGGCAGAGCCCTGATCAGTGATCCGGCTTGGCCTGCCAAGGTACAGGCGGGCAAGATCGATGAGATTAATCATTTTACCTCCGATGCCACGAAGACCTTGTATTAATAGATAGCTACCCGGTGAAGCGCCCTATGCCCATGGCATGGGGTGTTTCTTTTCGCTCCCCCATCAAGACCCATTCAACCCGGCCCCAGACGGAACTTCCTCTCGCATACTGATTTCGCGCGATCTCCTCTGGATTTGTGAGTCGCTACCACCTCTCCGTCATACAGAATCGTGCAGCTTATCCAAGTGGCATCGGCATCCTTTTCTGCTTGTACTTTAGTTGAGGTTAGTGGTATGAACGTGTCTTTGGGGACAGCAAATTCCTCTCTGTAAGGGAGTTCGATAGCATCGGAATATACACTCTGCGGATGGTCGCGGGCATTGACTTCCACCTCCAGGTTGAGTGCTGAATCACCATCACTTTCAATTAGCACCTCTACGAGTATCCCGTCCGCTTCCGGTTCAACCGTTGCTGTTGACTCCGCAGCCTTCTTTCCAGGGTTTGCATCTTCAGTTGTTCCACAGGCTGACAGCGGGATCAGTACTCCTGCCAGTATAGCCAGCAGCCAAGGATTTTTAAGAATGCCCAGTGCTTGTTGTCCTCTATTCATGCCGATTCTCCTCTCTATGCTGAAGATAATATCCGATCATCTCATCTACAAAAGCCATTACTGCGCTATCCATGCCCATCACGACAGGAGCTGCACCCTCAGCGGGCCGGATCAGTTCCCAATATTTATCAAGCAACTTCTCATCACCCGCAAAAAGGTCCAGTCCCTTGTCATACAAACGGCCAGCCAGCTCTTGAGCTTCTGAAGAGTAAGGAGATGAGGGCATTAATGATACGGCTTGCTCTAAAAGCTGTACAAGCTCCTCCGCGTTGTTGCCGCTGCTGCCCAGGACAGGGAGAAGCTTAAGCTGCTCAACCTCCTCAGCAGTTAGTGCCGGCTCCTCCGTGAATTCGGCGGGAATGATTCCATCGTTTAGAGAACGGTCATTCATGGCCGCAAGGACCTGTATTAAATCTTGCAGATGCTCTGTACCTTTGAGCCGGACGGTATGAAGGGTGGACCTGAGATAATACTGCTTACGGCTTAACTCTTCTTTTTTTCGTTCGATCAGCTCGATCTGCTCATGCAAGGATGCTATCCAATTGTCGGATTCCTCTGCAGGGTTCTGATTCTGTAACAGCTCTTTTATTTGCTCTAAAGTGTAGCCGATAGATTTCAACAACAGAATTTTTTGAAGCCGGATTAGAGCTTGGTTATCGTAGTAGCGGTAACCGTTCTCTAAGACCCTTGCGGGCAGCAGCAATCCTATATGCTCATAGTGGTACAGTGTTCTTTTGCTGATATTCGCGGTCTTCGCTAAATCTCCAATACGGATCATAGTTACGGCCCCCTCCTGATTAACACTATAAACTATAACGTATACGTTACTGTAAAGCCCCTAGATCCTGAAGGAACAGAATGGATTATCTTGGGAGCGGTATGATATAATTTGACATTAGAAAAGCACGGAAAATATGGGGACATCAGCAGAGGATGTGACGTTAGCATGGCGAAGGGGAGCAAGGATTACGGGCAGTATTTCGATTTCACAGATGCCAAGATCATCAGCGAGACTGAAGGCAAGACCACCTACCGGATCAAAGGCAGAAACGTGCAGATCAACAGCCAGCCCGATTACAAGGAGGGCAAGCGGCGGGGCAAGGAAGAGATTGAGGTGCTGTATCATTTCGACATTCCGCCGGAGATGGCAGAGTTCGGTGCAGGCAAAAGCTATCATATTACCACCTACGGCTGCCAGATGAATGAGCATGACACGGAGACGATGAAGGGAATGCTGGAGCAGCTCGGTTACCGGGCGGCTGAAGACCGGAGCGAAGCTGATATTATTTTACTTAATACATGTGCGATCCGCGAGAATGCGGAGGATAAGGTATTCGGAGAGCTGGGCCATCTCAAAACACTGAAGCTGGAGAAGCCTGGCCTGCTCCTGGGGATCTGCGGCTGTATGTCCCAGGAGGAGGGCGTGGTCAACCGGATTATGAGCCGGTACGGCTTCGTGGATCTGATTTTTGGCACACATAATATCCACCGCCTGCCGGAGCTGATCAAGGAAGCGGTATTCAGCCGCGAGCTGGTCATTGAGGTCTGGTCCAAGGAAGGCGATATCATTGAGAATCTGCCCAAGAAGCGGGAGGGGCTGCGCGCCTGGGTGAACATTATGTACGGCTGCGACAAGTTCTGTACCTACTGCATTGTGCCGTTCACCCGGGGCAAGGAGCGGAGCAGACGCCCTGAGGATGTGATTGCCGAGGTGCGTGAGCTGGCCCGCCAGGGGTTCAAGGAAGTAACGCTGCTGGGGCAGAATGTGAACGCGTACGGCAAGGATTTTACCGACATCGATTATACCTTCGGCGACCTGATGGACGACATGCGGGGGATCGATATTCCGCGTATCCGGTTCATGACCTCGCATCCGCGTGATTTTGACGATAAGTTAATTCATGTACTGGGCAAAGGCGGCAATCTGGTGGAGCATATCCATCTGCCGGTGCAGTCGGGAAGCACAGCCGTGCTGAAGCGCATGAGCCGCAAATATACCCGTGAAGCCTATCTGGAGCTGGTCCGTAACATTAAGGCAGGCGTCCCGGATGCGGTGCTGACTACCGATATTATCGTCGGCTTCCCCGGTGAGACGGAGGAGCAGTTCGAGGAGACACTGTCCCTGGTGCGCGAAGTAGGGTATGATATGGCGTATACCTTCATTTATTCTCCGCGAGAAGGGACTCCGGCAGCAGGGATGGACGATAATGTTCCGCCAGAGGTCAAGAGCGCTCGTCTCCAGCGTCTGAATGATCTGATCAAGGAGCAGAGCCGTCTGGGAAATGAGCGGATGCTGGGAAGGCGGGTAGAGGTATTAGTGGAAGGCGAGAGCAAGAATAATGCCCGGATGCTGGCGGGACGTACCCGAGACAGTAAGCTGGTACATTTTGAAGGCCCGCCCTCTCTGATCGGCACGCTGGTGCAGGTGAGCATTACCGGCGCGAAGACTTGGTACATCCAGGGGGACTATCAGGCGGAAGCCGCAGCGGTCCTCTAAATTATAGAGAAATGGGGCGAGAAGAATGAGCCAGGAAGAAGCACGACGGAATGAATATGGCATGCAGACCCACAATACCCGCGATTTAATTGTCCGGGAGGATATTATGGGCAAGGCGAAGGACTTGGCGGCACTCATCTCCACCAGTGAGGAGGTCCGTCATTTTCAGCAGGCCGAGCAGAAGATTCTGAATCACGAGCGTGTGCAGGGACTCATTGCTACGATTAAGAAGAAGCAGAAGGAGATCGTGGCATTCGAGAGCTTCAAGAATCAGGCCATGGTCGAGAAGATTGAACGTGAGATCGAAGCGCTGCAGGATGAGATCGACAGTATCCCGGTCGTGAACGAGTTCCAGCAGAGCCAGAGCGATATTAATTATCTGCTGCAGATGGTGATTTCAGTGATCAGGGATACCGTTTCGGATAAAATCAATGTGGAAGCAGGCACCGAGGCGCCGCCCTCCACCTGCGGAGATTAATGCAGAACACCCCGGGGGCGGATGTGAATCCGTCCCTTTTTACATAAGCCGGCAAGCCGGCTCCGGTTGATTTTGGGCGGACAGGTTTGGTACATTAAAAGATACGAACAACAAACAATAGCACGGCAAAGGATGATCTATAGTGACTGAGAACGCGGAACAAGCCTATAACGCCAAGAAGTACCGCACTCCGGATGGCGTTCCGGCGGATATTGTCATGTTTACACTAACCAAGCGCGAGCGGAAGACCGTCACGAAGACACTGCCGCTGCGCGAGCTGAAGGTGATGCTGGTCCGGCGCAAAAAATGGCCGTGTGCGGGCATGTGGGCCCTGCCGGGCGGCTTTTGCCAGGAGGATGAATCGATCTATGATGCTGCCACGCGCGAGCTGAAGGAAGAAACGGGCGTGGACGGCGGACATTTGGAATATCTCGGCGTCTACAGCCAGCCGGGCCGTGACCCGCGCGGCTGGATTATCAGCCACGCCTTCTTTGCGCTAGTGGAGGAGTGGATGCTGGAGCAACGGCAGGCTTCGGATGATGCAGGCGAGGTTGGCCTGTTCACCCTGCAGGAAGCGCTGGAGGAGCTGGAGCTGGCTTTTGACCACCATGATATTATTACCGATGCCTACCTGCGGATTCAGCAGCAGATGCTGCAGACGACGATTGCCCGGCAGTTCCTGCCGCGCCATTTCACGCTCAGCGAGCTGTACCAGGTGATCCAGACGGTGGTGCCGGAATTCAAAGAACCGAATTTTATCCGCAAAATTACGTCAACACGCAGCCGTCAGGGTATATTAAAAGAAGTGAGCGATGAAGCGGGGAACCCGCTCAGCTCCAATCAATACTCCCAGCGCCCGGCACAGCTCTATATGTTCACGGACCATGAGCCGTTATTATCCATTTATACGTAAGCTGCCGGGAAGTGCAGGCCCATTAACCTTGGAGGAGGCTGATCTACCATGAGAGCACTGATTGTAATTGATTTCACGAATGATTTCGTTGACGGGAACCTGCCTGTCGGCCAGCCCGGCATCGATATTGCGCCTAGAGTCAGTGAATTGACGGAACAATTCGTACGGAGCGGGGACTATGTGGTGATGGCTGTAGATCTGCATGAGGCGGATGACGCGTACCACCCGGAGACCAAGCTGTTTCCGCCGCATAATCTGCGGGGAAGTCAGGGACGTGAGCTGTACGGAAGCCTGAAGGCTGTCTACGAGGATAACCGGGAAGCCATCTACTGGATGGACAAAACGCGTTACAGCGCCTTCTGCGGCACGGATCTTGCGCTGAAGCTGCGTGAGCGGGGCATTACCGAGGTGCATCTGATCGGAGTCTGCACGGATATCTGTGTGCTGCATACGGCCGTAGATGCCTACAACCACGGCTTCGGGATTACAGTGCATGAGGATGCCGTCGCCAGCTTCAATCCCGACGGTCATGTATGGGCGCTCGGACACTTCCGCGGCAGTCTTGGCGCAAAAGTCGTCACGGCGTTAGGAGAGCAGTAACACATCAGCAGAGGCAGCATCCAACTACAGGCAGTGTAATGATTAGGAGATGAGGACTTGAGGAGAGAACTTGCTCTACATACAGACAAATACCAGATTAATATGATGTATGCCCACTGGGTGAACGGTACGCATAAGCGCCGGGCGGTATTCGAAGCCTACTTCCGCAAGCTGCCGTTCGGCAACGGGTTCGCCGTGTTCGCCGGACTGGAGCGGATTGCCCAGTACATCGCGGAGCTGCGGTTCACGGAAGAGGATATCCGCTACCTGTCGGAGCAGGAGGAGAATTATGCGCCGGCCTTCCTGGAGGAGCTGCTGCAGTTCCATTTCCAGGGCAGTCTCCATTCCATGAAGGAAGGGGCCCTGGTGTTCCCGGATGAGCCGCTGATCCGGGTCGAAGGCACAATTATGGAGGCGCAGCTGGTTGAGACTGCGATCCTTAACTTCATGAACTATCAGACGCTGATTGCTACCAAGGCGTCGCGGATCAAGCAGGTGGCCCCTAACGACACGCTGCTCGAGTTCGGAACGCGCCGCGCGCAGGAAGCAGATGCCGCAGTCTGGGGCGCCCGCGCCGCTTATGTCGGCGGCTTCCACGCGACCTCTAATATGCTGGCCGGCAAGAAGTTCGGCATCCCTACGAAGGGCACCCATGCCCATTCCTGGGTGCAGAGCTTCCCGAGCGAGCAGGAGGCGTTCGACGCTTATGCGAGAGTGATGCCGGACGGCGTGACGCTGCTGGTGGATACGTTCGATACTCTGCGCAGCGGTGTGCCGAATGCGATCAATACGGCGAAGAAGCTGGAAGCGCAAGGCAAGCGGATGAACGGCATCCGGCTGGACAGCGGTGACCTTGCTTATCTGTCCCGCAAGGCGCGCGAGATGCTGGATGAAGCCGGGCTGCAGTATGTGAAGATCGTGGCCTCCAATGATCTGGATGAGAACACCATCATGAACTTGAAGTCGCAAGGGGCGGCAATTGATACATGGGGAGTCGGAACACAGCTGATTACCGCTTCGGATCAGCCTTCACTCGGCGGCGTCTACAAGCTGGTTGAGATTGAAGCGCCAAGCGGTGAGATGATTCCTACAATCAAGATCTCTTCGAACCCCGAGAAGGTCTCTACGCCCGGCAAAAAGGAAGTCTACCGCATTATCGGGCAGAACGGCAAGGCGCTGGCTGACTATATCAGCTTCGCGGATGAGCCTGCGCCCCGCAGCGGTGTCCGGCTGAAGCTGTTCAACCCGCTGCATCCTTATATGAAGAAGCATGTGGAGCGTTACGACGCGGTGCGGATGCTGGAGCCGGTTGTGGTGAACGGGTTCCAGGTCTATACCCTGCCGGATTTGGCGGAGATCCGCCGCTACCATCAGGAGCAGCTTGACCTGTTCTGGCCGGAGTATCTGCGTAAGCTGAACCCGGAAGTCTTCCGGGTGAATCTCAGCGAGCAGCTATGGAACCGCAAGCAGCAGCTGATTGCAGAGCATATGATTACCGATGTGGAGTAGAACCTGGTCCGCATTTCATTAGAATAAGAATATAGTCAGCCCTCTCAGGCCTGCAGTGTGAATTCTGCGGTTTGAGAGGGCTTTTTGTGTGAGCGGCCAACCATCTGCTTATTGACAGCAAGTCTATGAAATCATATATTGAATATGTTACAAATGACAGAATTGGAAGAAAGAGATCGATTTTTGCGGCAAAAGTGTAAGCGCTCTAAAATCCGCCATCAAGCTCATTATAACTGCTGCGTTCTTTATTGTAGCCGCCACTCTCGATGTAGGAGGTGAGCTTAACCTGCCATTGCCCATTTGTGAGACAAGCAATTCTATAACATTATCAATCCACTAACTGTTGAGGAGTGAAAGATCTATGAACAAGCCAACCAAGCGCAAGCTGCACTGGGCAAGTCTGCTGATTCTTTGTTTAGCCATCTTCATCCTGCCTGCGGGGTCCGCCTTCGCCGCTGTCAACAAGCCGTTTCCGCAGCACACGGCCTACACCAGCGGAACTATCAAGCCGAATCATGTAAGCCAGACTGCACTGGATAATGCGGTGAAGACCAAATGGGATGCCTGGAAGGGGACATACCTCAAGCCGGCCGGCACCGGGAAATACTATGTGAAGTATAATTCGAATGGCGAGACCGTATCTGAAGCGCAGGGCTACGGGATGCTGTTCACCGTCCTGATGGCCGGCTATGACGGCAATGCGCAGACCTATTACAATGGACTCTATAATTATTACACCGAGCATCCCAGCTCTATTAATCCTTACCTGATGTCCTGGAAGCAGAACAGCAGCTTCCAGAATATCGAAGGCCAGAATTCAGCCACAGACGGCGACTTGGATATTGCTTACTCTCTGCTGCTTGCCCACAAGCAATGGGGCAGCAGCGGAACTGTTAACTATTTGCAGGCTGCGACCAATATTATCAACGCCATTATGAATAATGACATCAATCAGTCCCAGTGGACAATCCGTCTCGGAGACTGGGCGAACAGCGGCTCTTATAACACAGCCACCCGCCCGTCGGATTTCATGGTGAATCATTTCAAAGCCTTCCAGGCCGCTACGGGGGATGCCCGCTGGCAGAACGTAACGAACAAGACTTATACCTTAATCAACAGCCTGTATAGCGGCTATAGCTCCACAACCGGCCTGCTTCCTGACTTCGTAGTCTATTCTAACAATACGTATCAGCCTGCTGCTGCGAACTTCCTGGAATCTCAGCGTGACGGGGACTACAACTATAATTCGTGCCGGGTTCCATGGCGGATCACCACCGATTATCTGCTCACCGGCGACAATCGCGCCTTATCCCAGCTGAATCAGCTTAACTCCTGGATCAAAACCAAGACCGGAGGCACACCAGGCAATATCAAGGATGGCTACAAGCTGGACGGAACCACCTTTGGCAGCTATAACAGCGGAGCCTTCTACGGCCCCTTCGGAGTGGGCGCAATGACCTCTTCCGCGAATCAGAGCTGGCTGAACTCCCTCTGGACCCATACGGCTAACAGTGCAGCAGAGAACTATTATGAAGACAGCCTCAAGCTGTTCTCGATGATTGTCATGTCAGGCAACTGGTGGGCTTACTAAGCAGGAATAGTAATGAAGATGGAACTCCTTCCTTGATTGGATAGGAGTTTCTTTCTTTTAGTACCAGGCACCTGTGATATATATCATTATTTCTGTGATATTTTTAACATCTTAATTTTTAATTTTATTGCTAAATTAAGGATGACATCTCATCCACAGTTTGCTTAGGAAAGTGCGGGATTACACACAATCTTCACATTTTGTCATTTTCATGGAAGCTTTCCTTCTATTGAAATAACACCGCACTGTCGCGTATAAAGAAACCTGCATAAATCTATAAAGAATTGTGATTTCCTGAGCGTGGAAAATGCAAGATATGTCACTTCGCGGCTTACAAAATCAAGTTACAATCGTTGAAAAAGTCAAAAGGATGTACTAAGAAAGGGGTTATGTCGGTGGTACAATTGCCAATAGTAAATGAACTGGGATTCTTTGAGATTCGTCTGGAATCCATTGGAGGCCTGGGCGCGAACCTGGCAGGTAAAATGCTGGCGGAAGCAGGAGTGGTCGGCGCAGGGCTGAACGGCGTCAGCTTCTCATCGTACGGTTCGGAGAAGAAGGGGTCTGCGGTTAAGGCTCACATCCGTTTCTGTGATATGGATACCCATATCCGCGATACTTCGCCGGTCGAGCGTCCGCATGTTGTCGGCGTATTTCACGAAGCACTTGCCAAGACCGTTAATGTAACCAGCGGAATTCATGAACACAGCACCGTTCTCGTGAACTCGGCCAAGACGCCGGAAGAACTCAGAGAGCTGCTGAAGATGAAGGCCGGCACGATTGCAGTGATTGATGCTACCAGCATCGCGCTCAAGGAGAAGAACCGCGTCAATATGGCCATGCTGGGGGCGCTTTTCCGGCTCTGCCCGTTCCTTGACACTGAAATTATGAAGGGCGTCATTGAAAAGTCCCTCGGCAAAAAATATCCGCAGGCTGTCCAGTCCGCTATTACAACCTTCGAGCGCGGCTACAATGAAGTGAAGTTCATGCAGTTCGAGCTGGCTGCCGGAGACAGCATGCCGGAATATGTACGTTCCGATATCTCGGCTCTCGGTTATGAGACGCAGCCGATGGGCGGAACGATTACGAATCCTGGCGGCAGCTTCCTGAAGAATCTAAGCATCTCCCGTTCCGGTATGCTTCCGGTCTATGAAATGGAGTCCTGCATTAACTGCGCACAGTGTGACACGGTATGTCCTGACCAGTGCTTCGTGTGGGAAGAGCGTCTGGACCGCAAGGGCCGTTCGCAGATGTTCCTGCTCGGTATTGACTACCAGTACTGTAAAGGCTGCCTGAAATGTATCGGTGCCTGTCCGACCTCAGCATTATCCAGCATGAGAGAGAAGGAAGGCTTCGCAGACAGTCATACCGTAAAGCATCAGTTCGATCTGGTAACTCCAGTCTAAAACCCGGAAGAAAGGTGGAATACATTGTGGCTATTGATTATGAAAAAGAACTAGGCTCCGCCAAGGTGGAGCAGAAATTCCTATACGAGTCCGGCAATGAAATGGCGGCCTATGCCGCGCATCAGATTAACTATCATGTCATGGGTTATTTCCCGATCTCCCCATCGACTGAGGTGGCCCAGTTCCTCGATACGATGAAGGCCAGCGGCCAGCACGATATCATGCTGGTACCGTCCGACGGCGAGCACAGCTCCGCCGGGATCTGCTATGGCGCTTCTACAGCGGGCGGCCGTGTGTTCAACGCAACGAGCGCTCAAGGCTACATGTTCATGCTGGAGCAATTGCCTGTACAAGCAGGTACGCGGATGCCGATGGTCATGAACCTGGTCTGCCGTTCGATCTCGGGACCGCTGAATATTCACGGAGACCATTCGGATCTGTACTTTGCCCTGAACACCGGCTGGCCGATCCTGATGTGCCGTGATCCGCAGTCGGTCTATGATATGAACCTGATGGCCCTGAAGCTGGCGGAGCACGCCAAGGTCCGGCTGCCGGTGATGGTGGCCTCTGACGGCTACTTCACTTCGCACCAGAAGCGCCGGGTACAGGCTTTTGCCCACCGTGAGGATGTTCACAAGTTCGTTGGCGAACAGCCGCCTGCAGGCTTCACTGATACCCTGGACCGTAATAACCCGGTCACTGTGGGACCTTACATGAATGAACCGGATTACATTAACAACCGTTATCAGCAATCCGTTGCGATGTACAATGCCGGTGAAGTGTTCGAAGAGATCGCGCAGGAGTTCGCAGAGCTGACCGGACGCCATTATGAGATGATCGAGCAGTACCGGATGGAGGATGCCGATGTCGCAGTCTTCCTGATGAACTCCGCTTCGGAGATCATTAAGGATGTAGTCGATCAGCTTCGCGAGCAGGGAGTCAAGGCGGGAGCGATCTCCCCGAACATGATCCGCCCGTTCCCGCAGAAGCAGATTGCCGAAGCGCTGAAGAATGTCAAAGCCATTACTGTAGGTGACCGTGCAGATTCGGTTGGCGGACACGGCGGTAACATGGTGAACGAGATTAAGGCAGCACTGTTCACTTACGGCAATACCACGACTAAGGTTATCAGCCGGATCTACGGATTGGGCGGTAAAGACTTCTACGCCGAAGACGGACACCACTTCTTCCAGCTGGCTATGGATGCCGTTGTTGCAGACCGTGTCGAGATTCCGTTCGATTACTACGGCCACAATCCGGGAGCGCCGGAGAATGCGCCGAAGCGCCTCTTGAAGCCGATGGACTTCGATAAGCTGAAGACCGGCCTGATCACGGTAACCCAGAACGAAGAGACCGGCAAGCTGAGTGTCAGAGTTCCGCCGGTGCGTTCGCTGATGAAGAAGCCAAGACGCCTGTCTCCAGGGCACGGAGCATGTCCGGGCTGCGGGATTTTCTCCGGGCTGGAGCTGTTCTTCAAGGGGATCGAAGGCGATATCGTAGCGCTCTACCACACCGGCTGTGCGATGGTAACGACTACAGGTTATCCGTATTCCTCCCATAAATCGACGTTCATCCACAATCTGTTCCAGAATGGTGCGGCTACACTGTCCGGTGTGGTTGAGATGTTCTGGGAACGCAAACGCCGGGGTGAGCTTGACGGGCTGGGGCTGAAGGAAGACTTCACGTTCGTGATGGTTACCGGTGACGGCGGAATGGACATCGGAATGGGACCTGCAATCGGTGCAGCGCTGCGCGGCCATAAGATGATTATCGTAGAATATGATAACGAAGGATACATGAACACAGGTGCACAGCAGTCCTATTCGACACCGCTCGGACACCGGACTTCCACCTCAAGCATCGGCAAAACCCAGCAGGGCAAGGTGACCCAGCACAAGGATACAGCACAGATTATGGCGGCTACCAACATTCCTTATGTCTTCACCGGCTGTGAAGCTTATCCGCAGGATATGCTGAAGAAGGCAGCAAAAGCCCAGTGGTATGCGCAAAATGAAGGCCTGGTCTACGGCAAGATTCTCATTGCCTGTCCGCTGAACTGGATGAGTGAAGACAAGGACGGCACGGATATCGTGTCCCTGGCTGTCGAATCCTGCTTCTTCCCGCTCTATGAAGTTGAGCAGGGAATTACAAGTATCACTTACAACCCGGAAGATAAGGACAAACGGATAGAAGTATCCGCCTGGCTGAAGACGATGGGCAAGACCCGCCATCTGCTGAAGCCGGAGAATGAACCGGCTCTGCGCAGCTTCGAGGGTGAAGTTCAGCGCCGCTGGAGCCGCCTCAAAGCGAAGCATGAGCATCCAGACTTGTAAGGTGTAGGATCTTATTGGAAGCTTGGTATTCATAAGCATAAGAAACAGCTAAAGCTAGTACCCGCCCGGCAGAGTCACTCTGCCGGGCTATTTTGTAACCACAAATAGCCCGAAAAAACTATTTATTATAATACTTTTATAAAGTAATATAGTAACGAGGCGACTGATAGTTAAAAAGTGGTTTTGAGGTCAAGCCACCACCGCTGCAGGTGGAGGAATTCAGCGATCATTAGAAGGTTAGGCGGGGGTAGCATGGCAACGGTATTCTTAATTATTATTTATTTGGCGTTCATCAGCCTGGGACTGCCGGATTCGATGCTTGGCTCAGCCTGGCCGATTATCCGGCTGGATTTCGGGGCGCCGGTCGAGCTGGCCGGACTGCTGTCAATGATAGTGGTCGCCGGGACGATTATCTCAAGCTTGGCCAGCAGTGTGGTACTGAAGCGGCTCGGAACGGGAATGGTTACTTTTATCAGCGTGGCGGTAACGGCTCTTGCCCTGCTCGGCTTCTCTTATTCCTCCTCCGTCCTGT
Source organism: Paenibacillus sp. FSL R7-0179 (assembly GCF_038002265.1). NCBI lineage: Bacteria > Bacillati > Bacillota > Bacilli > Caryophanales > Paenibacillaceae > Paenibacillus > Paenibacillus sp. FSL R7-0179. Next base: position 3,251,950 of record NZ_JBBOCC010000002.1, on the reverse strand, counting down.
GGGTGGCTCTGCTGGCCTTGCCGCTGGGTCTTGGGGCCGGTTCGATCGACACAGGGTTGAATAATTATGTGGCAACTCATTACAAAGCGCATCATATGAGCTGGCTGCATTGTTTCTGGGGGATAGGGGCTATGCTGGGGCCGATCCTGATGTCGCGGTATATTGCGAATGGTGAGTCATGGAGAACAGGATTTTTCGCGGTCAGCATGATTCAGTTTGCACTAGTCGTGGTACTGTTCTTCAGTCTGCCGCTGTGGACAAGGGTAAGCAAACAGGGCGGACAGCAGCCTGTAGAGATGTCTGAGAAGGCAGATTCCCGGCCGGCGGCCGTTCCCGCTGAGGGTAAGGTGCTGCGGATCAAAGGCGTGAAGCTGGCGATGCTTACCTTCCTGTTCTATTGCGGAGTGGAAGCTACGGTAGGGCTGTGGGGCAGCAGTTATCTGGTGAACGTCAAGGAGGTATCCCCGGCAACGGCGGCCGGATGGGTCTCGCTCTATTATGGCGGAATCACGGCCGGGCGGCTGATTACCGGCTTCATTACCTTCCGGTTCAGCAACCGTACGCTGATTCGCGGCGGACTGGCGGTTTCACTCGCGGGTGCGCTGCTGCTGGCCTTGCCGCTTCCGGCGGTGTATTCACTGGTCGCTTTTATTCTGATTGGCCTTGGCTCGGCACCGATCTTCCCCTGCATGCTGCATGAGACGCCCGCCCGGTTCGGAGCAGAGCATTCGCAGAAGATTATGGGGTATCAGATGGCCTTGGCTTACACCGGCGGTGCGTTTCTGCCTCCATTGTTGGGCTGGGCGGCGGCGCGGAGCACCTTCATGATTCTCCCGCCGGCAATGATCGGGTATATCCTAGTGATGATAGTAAGCTCTGAAATCATTAACCGGATGATGAGCAAACGACAAGGAGAGGTGAGCCTGTAATGAGATTCATAGACTGGCAGGATGGAGCATGGAGCAATAAACCGGTGTCAAGCAGAACCGTGGACGGTCAATTGGTGACCCTCTCAGCGGAGGGCAGCGACTACTGGGAAAAAACGATGTACGGCTTCCAGCATGATAGCGGTCATGCGCTGCTTGCCCCCTGGGATAAGGCAGAGGCGATAGAGATCAGCTTTGTTCTGGACGGGTTCACGGAGCTGTATGACCAGGCAGGCATTATGCTATGGCACAGCAGTGAGCAATGGATCAAAGCCGGTATTGAGCTGAATGATGGTGTTCCCCATATAGGTGCAGTTGTGACGGACGGTTACTCTGACTGGTCATTGTCCCCTATTCCTGAATGGAAGGGCGAGGTGATTACCCTGCGGGCTTCGCGGATGAAGGATGCGGTAATCCTCAGAGCGCGAACTGAGAATCATCCATGGCGGACCATCCGAGTTGCCCGGTTCCCGTATGAGACTGGCAGCCAAGCGGGACCATTCCTGTGTGCTCCGACGCGGGCTGGCTTTGAGGTCACCTTCACTCGCTGGGCGGCTACAGCACCCGATGCAGACGTTCATACAGACCCGCCAATTGTATAGACTCTCCCGGCAAAAGCAAAACCGCCGCTGCGCGTATCTTCAAGCGCAGACGGCGGTTTGGCTTTTTGCAATATACTATCCTACTGACGGGAGAGGCAGACTATCTTCTTCTGCTGCGCACCATTGCGGTAGGCCCGCACATTTCATCCCGGACGGAATAAGTGTAGATATGGTGAGGGACCGGAACACAGTGGTGGCGTCTGACAACCTCGACATGGTGGACCACCTGGACCACCTGGGGATGATAGTAATCTTCATATACAACCTGTGTGGGATCTGTAACCGTTTCAGTAGGACATTTCGGACAATTTCTCATTACACTCAGCTCCTTCGCAGTGGACTTATGCCAGTATACGCGTTATGCAGGAGCCTGCTTGTTCATTTGTCTATTTTCCGGCAAAATAGGTGTCCGTCCATGCTGCAGCTCACGAACGCTTGTAGATCTCGCGCATGACGTGGCGCAGCTCGGGCAGGATCAGCCGTTCCATGGCCAGCTTGATCGCACCGGTGGAGCCGGGCATGGAGAAGACAGCGGTGCTGCCGATCGTGCCGGCAATGGCCCGGCTGAGCATAGCGGCTGAGCCGATATCTTCGGTGAAGCTCAGCAGCCGGAAAATCTCCCCGAAGCCCGGCAGCGACTTGTCCAGCAGAGAGGCTACGGCCTCATAGGTGGTGTCACGGGGGGAAATACCGGTCCCTCCTGTCAGAAGCACAGCTTCGATGCCGGAATGGACGGAGCTTTTGTAGACCAGCTCCCGGATATCCTCATAATCATCCTTGACGATGGTGCGTCCGGTCACGGTATAGCCGGCGCCTTCCAGCAGACTCTGGATCAGAGGCCCTCCGGTGTCCGTATCGATGGTCCGGGTATCTGAGACCGTTATGATGTAGCAAGCGACTGAATCCGGGGCTTCGCTCCGGTGTTCTTCGACGGATGATATACGAACCAGCTCCTTTTAATATCTGCTGTGCAGCTTATATTTCTCATGATAGGGGATGGAAGCAGTAATAACAAGCTCCGGGGGAAGCTGCTGTAGGCCTACATAGGCAGTACTGCCTTGCACAGAGGCGGTCATTGTAGTACACTCGCTACCATAACCGTTTGAGGCAGGGAGAGAGCAAACTTGGAACAGTCACTACCAGTATATATTTTGTCGGGATTTCTCGGCAGCGGCAAGACCACATTACTACAGCGTCTTTTGGATCATTGGAATCTTCAGGGCCTGCGGCCGGCTGTAATTATGAATGAGCTGGGTGAGGTGAACCTGGACGGCTTGCTGGTGGAGCAGTCTGTGCCGATGGCAGAGATGCTGGGCGGCTGCATTTGCTGCACGAGCAGGGGCGATTTGAGCACCGAGCTGACCACGCTGGTCAAGAAAGAATCCCCGGATGTAGTTATCATCGAGGCAACGGGCGCAGCCAACCCGCTGGAGATTGTGGATGCGGTAACGGAGACCTCGCTATATCAGCAGGTAGAGCTGAAGGGGCTGATTACCGTCGTCGATGCCGCCCATCTGCTGGAGCTCTACCGCTCCCAGCAAGGGGCTACGTACCGCCTGATGCAGGAGCAGATCCGTTGTGCATCCGTCCTGATCCTGAACAAGACGGACCGTATTCAAGCCGCAGAGATTGCAGAAATCTCAGAGGTATTACGCAAGTGGAACGCCTACGCGGAGATTCTGCCTGCGGTACGCTGTGAACTGGAGCCGGAAGTGCTGCTGGGCAGTGTGGGAGCCGTCCATACGGAAGACCGGTCTGCGGGCGGAGAGCAGGTGGAGAGCGGACCTGAGGGGGCGATGCATGCTTCCCATGATCATGTGATGGCTTACACCCATTATTTCCAGAATCCCGTGAACAGTGAGGAATTTGAACAGTTTGTGAAGGAGCTGCCGCGCGATGTATACCGGGCCAAGGGGATCGTAACTTTTACCGATACCTCCAGCCGGTTTCTGTTTCAGTATGCCTACAGGGAAGCGGATTTCATGAGAATTACGCCCCAGGGAGAGGTGCCGGATGTTGCGGTATTCATCGGTGAGCATTTCTCCTCCGGAGAGCTGCGCAGGGAGCTTCTGCGCCTGGAGGGACGACTGCTGACCAGACCCGCAGCGGTCAAACGAAGCCTATAGTTAACCATCTGCCGTTCCTTATGAATGGTTCGTTCTTATTCTTGCAGGTTAATACATAGGCATACCCTATACTAATTGCAGGAGGTTGTAAGGCTATGACCCGAATTCAATATCAGGAATGCATTAATGCTTTGATTGAATGTATGGATGCCTGTAACTATAGCTATGTCTCAAGCCTCAAGGAATATGATCTGGCCGATCTGCGGGAGAGCATCCAGCTGGACCGTGAATGCGCAGACATCTGCTCCTTCGCTATTCAAGCGATGACCCGCCGAAGCCCGTTCGTGGCCGAAATCCTCAAATTATGTGCTGACATCTGTGACCGCTGCGCCGACACAAGCAGCCGTCATAAGCATAACCATTGCCAGGATTGCATCGATACCTGCCGCAATGCAGCCATGGCCTGCAGAAGGGTCAGTGAAGCTGTTGAAGTCTACGCCTGACATCACCCTTAAGGACTAACATATACTGCATTGAATACTTAACAGGAACCAGGGCGGCTGCAGACTTTATTCTGCACAGTTCTGGTTTTTTCGATGTGAAATGGATGGAACCGGGAAATTAAAAAGGAGAATAAAGGCATTCCGGCGAATGTTACATAAAAGAATAATCAGGCTGCCGTCCGGTGCGGCCCATAGGCATGCACGAATGGAAGGAGGCCTGGAAGCCACGAATGCATCACCTCTAATTACAATTACTGAAGGCAGCAAGCGGTATGGAGGCCGCCCGGTACTGACCGGAATATCGATGACGGTTCTTCCTGGCACGGCCTCGGCTCTGATTGGCCGCAACGGGTCCGGCAAGAGTACACTGTTGTCCATCCTCGCGGGACTGCTCAAGCTGTCCTCCGGCGCTCTTATCTGCGACCGCCAGGTGATAACCACAGGTTATGCACCTGAAGCCTTTCCCGGCTTGAAGCTCACCGCCGAAGACTATCTGCGCTGCATGGGCCGGATTGCCGGGCTCCCTGAAGCGGCTTCGGCATCCCGGATCAACGAACTGCTGCAGCTGTTCAGTCTCGAATCCTCACGCAGCCGCAAGCTGGCAGGCTTCTCCAAGGGGATGCTGCAGAAGGTCAACCTGATCCAGAGCCTGCTCCTCCGGCCGCAGCTGCTCCTGCTAGATGAGCCAATGTCGGGACTGGATCTGCCGGCACAAGATACGCTTATCGATATCCTGCTGGAGCTGAAGGCGGAGGGCACGGCGCTCGTCTTGTCCGTTCATGAACCGCAGATCATCGAAGCTGTCGCGGATACAGTATATGTATTACATCAAGGGCAGAACATTCGGACGATTCATGGAGCGGAGAAGCTGAAGAGTGCTCCAGTAGTGAATATCGTCTATACGGCACTCCCGGGACAAGCCCAGCAGGCTCTGGAGGCCTTGCCTGGAGTCATTCACATGTTGCCGGAGCGGGACTTCGCCGGTACAGCTTGTACAGAGTTGACTGTAGATCAGCAAATGTCAGATACCTGCCTGAAGCAGATTCTTGCGGCGGGCGGTTCCATAGTTTCGGTGAAGCCTCTCGGGGGAGTAAGCGACCTCGCCGAGTGGATGGACCCCAAGAATCAGAGCGGGAGTGAACGCGCGTGAAGGGGCTAATTGGTTATTTTTTGCACAGTTATACAGTTTCCCAGCGGTTCTTCGGACCCGTGGCCGGCATTATGATTACGGTATTAATTCTGTATTCTTACAAGCCTAACCCGGTCATGAGCAGCTATTCGGCAACGGCAGTCTTTCTATTCGTAGCCTGTGCGTGGCTTGGCTTAAGCTTCCTTAACCATGAGCAGGCAGTGCAGAAGCAGGTGGTTATTGTTCAGCTCCGCAGTGCCCGCCGCTACAGTATGGGTGGTCTGCTTACAATGATCCTGCTTACGCTGCTGCTGGATGTAGTTATTGTTATCTATCCCGTGATGGCCGGAAGTTTTCAAGAACCTGCCGGACTTCAGCGGATATTGCTTAGCTTGGCCGGACATGCTCTAATGGGGTTATTAGGGATCACGCTCTCCTTGTACCTGCAATCCTCGTGGGTACCGCGGGCTGGTTATGCGGCCGGAATGATGCTGATTCTCCTCATTCTATCGATTAGTGCCGGTAAAGTGGCTGAAGTGGTGCCTGGGCCCGTTGTATCCATTCTCCTGCCGCCGGTATATCCGGTTATGGATCGAATGATGAATGCAGAGACTCTGCCGGTTTCCTCCGTGCTCGGAGCCTATGCCCACGCGTTGGCGTACATAATATTGCTTGCCGGATTCTACATTTACCGTTCCGGCCGCATGGACTATAGCAAAACAATATAAATTCAAATATGATCAGATTAAGGACGGGAGGAACGATGAAGGATACACAAATACCGGAGAGTGAACAATCCAAAGAGCTATTTGCCTATTTCGGGCTGGCAGTGTACTATTGCCAGGCACTGGAGCAGCAATTAACAAATCTGCTGCTGCTGACGAAGCTGTCGCAGGGCAAGACGCCAACCGATGCCGAAATCGCAGAGTTGTATCAACGCAAGCTAAGCAATTCACTCGGCCAACTCATCAAAGAAATCCAGCACCACTTCCCCTTCTCTGAGGAAGAGACGAGTCAATTGCAGGCCGTATGGAAGGAACGCAATCATATTGTCCATGATTACTTCAAGGAACGAATTCAAGAGACCTTCACCCCAGCAGGCCGGGCCCATATGATCCGTGAACTGAAGCGCTTCAAGAACAAGGCAAGCCGGCTGGAGATTAAGCTGCAGGGTTATTGCACAGAGATGTACAGCAAGCTGGGCCTTGAGGAAGAGCATATCCAATGAGGCATCTAATGAAATATATCTACACTTACTAGAGGACTCCCCCTATCGCAGCAAGACTGCGTCAGAGGGAGTTTTCTTTGGATATATAAGCTGAGCGTAAGTAGTGTCTGGAAGGATAAGGAAAGCTGAATGCAATGGGTTAGGAGGGAGGAGTGGACCGAATGTATATGTAAACCGGAATACGATTAGTTGGCGGGGTGTAGTCGAAAAAACGATTACATTTGACGTGGTGGAGGCGCGCGAGCGGAATGTAATCGAAAAACCGATTACATTTGACGTGGTGGAGGCGCGAGGACGGAGTGTAATCGAAAAACCGATTACATTTGGCGTGGTGGAGGCGCGAGGACGGAATGTAATCGAAAAACCGATTACATTTGACGTGGTGGAGGCGCGAGGACGGAATGTAATCGAAAAACCGATTACATTTGGCGTGATGGAGGCGTGTGGATGAAATGTAGTCGAAAAACCGAATACATTGGGGCAGGTAGGTGTACGTGTGCCGAATGTATGCGGAAAACTGAACACGATTGGTTGGCGGGGTGTACGTGGTGGGATTTGCAGACGGAGAGACGAGAGGGGGAGAAGTACCCCTGAATTCAGCGGACACAAGCCAAACGCCTGAATGAGGAGCATTAGTGCCCCTGAATTCAGCGGATACAAGCCAAACGCTCGAGTGAAGAGCATTAGTGCACCTGAATTCAGCGGATGCGAGCCAAACGCCCGAATGAGGAGCACTAGTGCCCCTGAATTCGCCGATTGCCCAGAAGTGGGCGGATGACCAATATGGAGGGAGTCCGCACAAACTGTGCGGACGCACCGCATAAGTCCCGACATCCTCCACCCGCTGGGGGATCAGGTGATTGAATTAATTAGTTTGTACAGGCGCAGCAGACAGCGCCTCCTCCAACTCCTGCAGTCCGCAGGAGTGCACGACATCCGGCGCGAAGCGGATCGCGGTGGCCCCGGTCGAATGTTGCAGCGAAGTCAAGGCCCCCGCGAGTGCGGGGAGCATGGAGTGTTCAAGTGTCTCCCCGTCCTCCCACCACCAGCGGACGATGGTCAGGACGCCGGTCTTCTTGTTCATCACCGGCTCCAGCCGGCCGATGAAGCGGTCGCCGTAGAGGAGGGGGAGGACATAGTAGCCGTATTCCCGTTCAAGCACTGGCTTATAGACCTCCCAGCGGTATTGGAAGCCGAACAGCTGGAGGATCAGCTCTCTGTCCCACAGCAGATTGTCCAGCGGGGCCAGTGCCGCCGCGAAGGAGGCCGCTTGTTCAGCATAACGGGCCCCGCTCTCATTACCAGCCCGAGGCCCTGCTGCGGACTCATCTGCAGCTGCCGTAGTATCATCTACAAGCAATACGGCTTCAAGCTCAGGGACGTCTGCTGTGCGGATGTATAGCGGAAGCTTCAGTCCATCCACCTGTACCTCGCGGAGCAGGTCCTTCTCCAGCAGCCGCTGTACGGACGCTGTCCGCTCCTTGCTCTTCAGACCTGCGATGCCAAGCCAGCCGTCCCCGGACCGGTTCCATTGCAGGCCGATGCTGCCGATCCGGCGCAGCACATACCAGTCATGATGCTGCTCCAGCGTCTCGTTAGGATCGCTTGCGCTTAGGAGTTCAGGAGGCAGCAGCTTGGCCGTATAGTCATAATAACGGCGGGTGTGCACCCGGTGATGGATGGATAGCTCGCCCCAAAAGTACATGCTCTCCATGGCAGCCCGGGAGAGTCTTGCCGGAGCCCAGGACCAGTCGATCTTCTCCGTACTCTCCAGGTCCAGTGAAGAGAGCGGTCCGCGTGCATCCAGCCCCGCACGGACATGGGTAATCATGGCCGCCATGGCCTCGTTATGCTGATGCCTGGCGGCAGCTTCCCGGCGCCGCTGGAAATACGGCCAATCCTCTGTGCAGTAGATCGACATGTTCTTATCCCAGCCGTCAATCAGCGTTCTGTCCTTATATAGCAGCTCATTGGCCATCTCGGGCACGAAGCCGGGGATTCTTGCCTGAAGCACCAGCTCGTGATTATGTCCGGCTATGCTGAGCGGATCATACTGGATACAGCCTACATGCCGGACGAAGTCATAGATACTCTGCTTACCGCCGGGCAATCCGCCCGGGACGAGCCGCTGATGGCGCAGCAGGAACAGGCGGGCTTGCCGCTTGCTAAGACTGTAGGTTATCATCATCTTCACTCCATCCATAATATGTATTGTTTCATTATACAGAACAAACGTTCTGATATCAAGTGAAAGAACACCCCCTGATGCTTTGCTGCGTCAGAGGGTGTTCTTATTGCAATGTATGTCCGGAATAAGCGGTTGCCGCCAGTGGCCTTAAATTACTGTACTAGAGCCACTGGACTTAAGCAGCCAAACTAGATCTGTTCCAGCGATGGCCGGAGTCCGGCGGAAGAAGCAGGGGCCCCGGACTCCGGAGCCGGCTCGCCCGGGCCGTTCACGGCACCTGCACCCAGCTGAAGCTGATACATGCGGAAGTATCGGCCGCCCTGTGCCATCAGCTCATCATGGCTGCCGCGTTCGACGATCTGACCCCGGTGCAGCACCAGAATCTGGTCCGCACTGCGGATGGTCGACAGCCGGTGAGCGATGATGAAGGTGGTCCGGCCCTTTTTCAGCACTTCCAGTGCCTGCTGGATAATGCTCTCCGTCTCGGTATCGATGTTCGACGTTGCTTCATCCAGAATCAGGATCGCCGGATCGAAGGATAACGCTCTGGCGAAGGAGATCAGCTGCCGCTGTCCGGCGGACAGGGTGCTGCCCTTCTCAATGACCGGTTCATCGAAGCCTTGCGGCAGATGGGCCAGCAGCTTATCGGCTCCTACCTCACGCAAAGCGCGTTCGACACGCTCTCTAGAGATCCGCTCGTCACCCAGACTGACGTTGGAGGCAATGGTACCGGTGAAGAGATACGGGTCCTGAAGCACGATGCCCATATGACTGCGCAGCCATTGCTTCGGCAGGTCCTTGACCTTTTGCCCGTCGATCGTTATGTTTCCGGCTTGCGGATCATAGAAGCGGAACAGCAGGTTGATGATGGAGCTTTTGCCGGAGCCGGTATGGCCGACAAGGGCGACAGTCTCGCCCGGGCGCGCCTCGAAGGAGATATCGCGCAGGACGAAGTCCTTTTTATAAGCAAAGGAGACATCCTTGAATACGACATTTCCCTTGTAACGCGGCATCGATCCGTCAGTGACCGGCTCTCCCGGCTCATCCATCAGCGTGAACACGCGGCCGGCGGAGACCATTGAGCTGTCCAGATTCGCCAGCTGGTTGACCATGCCCGTAATCGGCTGGAACATCCGGCCCAGTACATCGACAAAGGCATAGAGAACGCCAAGCGATACGAAGGTTGAACCGTCCAGGCTGCCGAAGCCGAAGTACCACAGCACCAGTACGAAGGAGAGGCTGCGCAGCGAGTTCACCAGGTTGTGGGAGGTGAAGGCGTTCAGGTTGAGCATTTTGTTCTGATATTTCAGATAGTCGTCATTGAGCTGCTCAAATTCTGCACTACTCTGCTTCTGGCGGCGGAAAATCCGGATGATTGACATCCCTTGAATCGATTCATTGATAATGGCATTAATCTCACTCAGCCGCGAGCGGATGATCGTGTTGTATTTGGTAGCGATTTTGCGGTACAGCACGATCCAGAGAATAATAATCGGTACGACGAACAAACTGACCAGTCCCAGCTTCACATCGAGCAGGAAGAGGGCCACATAGACACCGGTGATATTGATGATCCCTGTAGCGAAGTTGGATAACACGGCAATGAAAAGATCCTTGACTGCTTCCGTATCATTAGTTACCCGGGAGACTACTTTACCGGCAGGCAGATTATCGAAGAAATAGACCGGCAGGCGCTGGATATGGGCATAGACATCGGTCCGCAGCTTGCGGATGACCTGATTGGCAGACGATTGCAGCCAGTAGGTTTTGCCGAACTCAGCAATAATGGAGATCACAAGGAACATGGCGTAAAGAGCGACTAACTGATAGATTCCCGGAAGCTCCGGCTTGTAAAAGGAAAACAGATCACCAGCCGACAGCTTGACGGCCGGATAGACCGTCGTCTGCTCGCCGTATTTGATCTGGAGCTTTCCGTCAGCGAAGCTGCGCTCGCCTTCAGTCTTGGCTACCGCTTCATTGATGAAGTAGAAGCTTCTGCCTGCCTGAAGCAGACGGACTTCCTGGCCCTTGGCTTCACCTGCGGCAAAACGGTCACCGCGTTTGTAATAAGTGTTGTTATATTCCGCAGCATCCTCCGGCGAGGCTGTCTGGAAGTAGGGCTTCTCAATCGCAAGCAGATGATTGTCAATCATGCTCTTGGCGATAAAAGGCCCTGCCAGCTCAGCCGCTACTCCGATGGTCAGGAGCAGAAGGGCGGCGATGAAGGTCTTTTTGGCGGTCAGTGCATATTGCAGCAGACGTTTGCCTGTACTCTGTGTCAACGGTGACACCTCCTGTATGGGGTTATTCATTCGTCAGATTATTCTCAACCTGCTGGCGGTCGAACTGCTCACGGTACCATCCGCCGAGCTCCAGCAGCTCCTGATGTGTACCTTGTTCTGTAATATGCCCGTCTTCGAGGACAACGATCAGATCGGCATGCTCAATCGCCGAGAGGCGGTGGGTCGAGATGAGCGTGGTTTTACCGCTGCGCTCCTCGCGGATGTTCTCGATGATCTTCGCTTCTGTCCGCGCGTCCACGGCAGACAGAGCATCATCCAGAATCAGAATGTCAGGATTCGCGATGAAGGCCCGGGAGATCGAGACCCGCTGCTTCTGCCCCCCGGAGAGGGAGACGCCGCGTTCGCCAACCATTGTATCCAGCCCGTCGGACAAGGTGCCGAGGTCATTCTGGAAGGCAGCGGCAGTAATCGCCTGCATGATCCGCTCATCGGTGGCCCCGGAATATCCGAACTGGATATTCTCGCGCACGGACTTGGAGAACAGGATCTGCTCCTGCGGCACATAGCCCATCCAGCTGTGAAGCTGGTCGAGGGCAATCTGGGTAATCGGCACCCCGGAGATCAGAATCTCGCCTGTGCCCGCCGGATATTCATGCAGCAGCTGCTTCAGCAGCGTCGATTTGCCGCTGCCGGTCCGTCCGACCACGCCAAGCGTCTGGCCCTGGGAGAGGGACAAGCTGACTCCGCTGAGATTATCGATGGTAGAGGTCGGATACCGGAAGGTTACATCCTTCAGCTCAATGGTGGTCGGCTGGGCTACCGGAACGGGATGAGGCACATCCTTGACATCAGGCTTCGCATTCAGCGTCTCGTCGATCCGCTCCAGTGAAGCGCCGCCGCGCTGCATGATATTAATCAGCTCGCCGATGGCGAACATCGGCCACACTATCATCCCGAGATACATATTGAACGATACCAGATCACCAAGTGTAATCTGGTTACGGAATACGAGATAGATTCCGTAGGTCAGGGCGATGATGTAGCTGAGTCCCACGAACAAGCGGATGGTCGGCTCGAAGAAGGCATCGACCCGGGCGACCGCCATATTTTTGCGGTACACATCATCTGTAATGTCAGAGAAGCGCTTCTCATCATGCCGCTCCTGCACATAAGCGCGGATGACGCGGATACCCGATACGGATTCCAGTACCTGGTCGTTCATATCACCGAAGGCATCCTGCGCCAGACTGTAACGGTCGTGGATCGCTTTGCCGTAGAACACCATCGCTACCGCAATCATCGGAAGCGGGATGACGGCGGCCAGTGTCAGCTTCCAGCTGACCAGGAATCCCATGGCGAACAGCACAACCGTGAGATATACGGTGGAGTCGACAAGGGTGAGCATCCCGAAGCCTACGGTGGCGGATACCGCGCGGATATCATTGGTGGCGCGGGCCATCAAATCTCCGGTGCGGTTACGCTCGAAGAAGGCGGGGGTCATCGTCATGAGATGATTCATGAAGCGCGAGCGGAGCAGACGCTCCACCAGATTCGATCCCCCGAACAGCTTGTGCATCCATATGTAGGTGATCCAGTAAATGATCAGCAGCATAAGTACGATCAGGCCAATGTATTTCATAAGTGAACCTGCGGTGATGGCACCGGTGACGATTTCGTCAATGGCGTTGCCGAGCAGGCGTGGAGGCAGGAGTTCTAACACACCTACCACAATAAGAAGAATGAGGCCTATAGTATAGCGCCTTTTTTCCCGGCGGAAGAACCAGCCGAGATTTCGGAGTACGGAGAACAAGGTAAATCCCTTCCTTTCGTGCTTGGAGTAATTACTAAGTTAGCTTGGTTAACGGAACATTTACGGACACTTTGCAGCGGATCATAACCTCACAGCACGCGAAAAAGCGTACCATCCGAAAACGGATGATACGCCTGTAATTGCGGTTATCATGTCCACGGTGCTATAAGCAGCACAGAGACATGTGAGAGATAAGTTAAGCCTGTTCTCATACGTTACGCGTAATACGCATGAACCTCAGGAATTCTCCACTGCTCGGGCTGCTTCGGTATTCAGTTGGGTATATTTTTCTACAATAGTGGCGAGGTATACCATATCCATGTTAAACACCGAGATCACCCTTTCTTCATTTTGGTAATTACTTGAAGACGTTTCGTTATGTTCCGAGTTTATCATCACACTTTAAGAATTGTCAAACTTAATTTTGCGGGGCGGCAGGATATCTGGCTGCATTGCTGCAATGATTTGGTGAATTGAAGTTTTTTGGGTATGATTGGGGTAGAGGGGAGGAGTGGAGAGATGAACATATTAATTAGTCCGGAAGCAGCCGCCTGGTTCCTAAGAGAGCTGAGCCTCCAAGAGGGCGCATATATCCGGTTGTTCCCCCGGTACAGCTCAGGCGGGGGCCTGCATCCCGGCTTCTCGCTTGGCATTGCCACCGAGCAGCCGGGACGTCCTGCTGTGCAGTTCATGGAGGGCGGCTTGACCTTCTACATGGAAGAGCAGGATCTGTGGTATATGGAGGGGTACAATCTGTCGATTGTCTATGCTGAAGCAGAGGATGACATCGAATATAAGTATGAGCCTGTGCCGGTGACATAAGGGGAGAGCTGGAGTGAATGGCAGATCCCGGCGCGCTGCCGGGATGCTGAACAAGGGGCTGTCCCAAAAGTGACAGCCCCTTTTATTGTGGGAATTGTGTATGCGAAAAACAGCATACATTTGCTGAACGCAGGTAATATCATCGGTGGGAACAACGTTCTGTTGCAGAGCGCCCCCTAGTGCGAGCTGCGGAAGGTTTCTTCCTCCATGGCGAACTCGAAATCATCAATGTCATACACCTGGACGGGAACCCCGCCTTCAATGATGCGCTGGATCAGCTCGAACTGGTCGGTCAGAATCGGCACCTTCTCACGCTGGGACGCCAGCAGCAGCTCTGTCTCAATCGGATCGAAGGCTTCGCCGTAGGAGGCATTGTCGATGCTGTTGATGATGGTGATCTGCGCGTGTCCGCCAAGGAGGATGCCGGAGCTTTTGGCCCAGGGGATGTTCAGGCAGCGGTTAATCTTCTTGGCATTCAGCGGCTCCTCGAAATAGTTGATCAGCTCGCGGATTCTGAGTCTGACATGCTTGTCATCATCCGCCTGGCTCATCACCGGCTCTTCGCTGTCCCGCAGCTCGTACAGCTCCATAATGGTGGTATAAGGGACTATATATTCTACAGGGCTCCGCGGGATGAGAAGCTGGCCGTAAATCGCCATCATGACGGCTTCCGTCACAAATTGTCTGGGCATCATTATCCTCCTGAATTTCGGTACTGCAACCGTAACTGTTTAAAAATAATAAAACACTGCAGCGTGCAAATGTCAACTGTACCCTGATGAAGAATGAAATGGAAAGGACCTGACACGCCGTGAAATCCTGGAAATCTTATTATACCTTTGTTCGGCCGTATATGAAATGGATTGTGCTCACTCTGATCATCGGGATGGTCAAATTCAGCATTCCTCTCACGCTTCCGATGATTCTGAAATACGTGGTCGATGAGCTGCTGGGTAATTCCGCACTGACAATAGCGGAGCGGGTCTCGAAGCTGATGACGGTGATAGGCGGGGGCCTTATTCTATTCGTGATTGTCCGCGGGCCGGTGGAGTATTACCGCCAGTATTTCGCCCAGCTGATTACGAGCAAGGTGCTATTCGATATGCGTAATAAGCTCTATGGGCATCTACAGCGTCTGTCGCTGCGATATTATCAAAATACGAAGGTGGGCGAGGCTATCTCCCGCTTCATCAACGATGTGGAGCAGTCGAAGAACCTGGTTGAGGTCGGAATGATGAATGTCTGGCTGGATATGTTCACCCTGCTTTTCGCCCTGGGCTTCATGCTCTATCTGAATCCGGTGCTGACGCTGGTGGCAATTGCCATTCTGCCGCTGTATGGCATTGCCGTCAATACGCTGTACAAACGCCTAAAGGTGCTGACCAAAGACCGGTCACAGGCGCTTGCCGTCATACAGGGCTATCTGCATGAACGAATTCAGGGGATTGCGGTCATCCGCAGCTTCACGATGGAACGGGTAGACCTGCAGCAGTTCGAGAAGATCAATGGCAAGTTTCTGCAAAAAGCGCTGGCGCAAACGCGGTGGAATGCCTTCACCTTCGCAATTATCAACACCCTGACCGATATTGCTCCGCTGCTTGTCATCGGATACGGGGGATACCAGGTCATCCAGGGCAATCTGACCCTCGGAACCTTCGTGGCCTTCTTCGGCTACCTGGACCGAATGTATGCGCCGCTGCGCCGGCTGATCAATTCCTCAACCGTGCTGACCCAAGCCTCGGCCTCGCTGGAGCGTGTCCTGGAGCTGCTGAATGAGCCGTATGATATTGTCGATGCTCCGGACGCGAAGCCGCTGCTGAAGCCAGCTGGGAAGATCGAATTCAGCAATGTATGGTTCAAGTATAGCGACGAGCACGAGTGGGTGCTGAGGAACATTAGTCTGAGTATCGCTCCGGGCCAGACGGTGGCTTTTGTCGGGATGAGCGGTGGCGGCAAATCCTCGCTGATCAGCCTAATCCCGCGCTTTTATGATATTAGCGAAGGCAGTCTGCGCATGGACGGCTACGATATCCGAGGACTGACGCAGGAGAGTCTGCGGCGGACGGTGGGCATGGTGCTGCAGGATAATTTCCTGTTCAGCGGCTCGGTACGCGACAATATCCGGTTCGGCAACCCGGAAGCGGGGGAAGAGGAGGTCATGAAGGCGGCGGTGTCCGCGAATGCCCATGACTTCATCATGCAGCTGCCGGAAGGTTATGACACCGAGGTGGGGGAGCGTGGGGTGAAGCTGTCCGGCGGGCAGAAGCAGCGCGTGGCGATTGCACGTGTGTTCCTGAAGGACCCCAAGGTGCTGATTCTGGACGAAGCGACCTCCGCGCTGGATCTGGAATCCGAGCATCTGATTCAGCAGGCATTGCAATCCCTCGCATCTGAGCGGACGACGCTGATTGTGGCCCACAGGCTGTCTACGATTACCCATGCCGACCAGATTATCGTGCTGGAGAACGGGGAGATCACCGAACGCGGCACCCATGAAGAGCTGATGGGACTTGCGGGGAGCTACGCCCGGCTGTTCAACGTTCAACGGCTGGATGCTTAATGTCACTAATACTATTCGTATCTAAATCAAACAGGCTGCAGTTCCACATGCGTAAGTGGACTTGCAGCCTGTTTAGTTTTACCTTGGTCTTGAGGTGGCTTTGGACTTACATCCGGCCAATCAGCAGCGATAGGATGCCTGCGGCAATCAGCGGTCCCACGGGAACGCCTTTGAACAGAGCCACGCCTAGGACGGTTCCGATGAGGAGCCCGGCGACGATGGTCGGCTGGCTGCCCATGAGCACGGCTCCGCGTCCGCCCAGGTAAGCGACCAGGACGCCAACTCCGATGGCGGCCAGGGATTTCCAGTGCAGGAACGACTGGCCGACGGTCTGGAGGGAGATCTTCCCGCTGGCCAGCGGCGTCATGACCCCGATGGTCAGGATGATAATGCCGACGGTCAGCCCGTATTTCTCCAGCCAGGGAAAAGCCTGCTGAAGTCCCAGCACACGGATCAGCAGCAGCACGACCATGGCAATGGTAATCGGTGAGTTGCTGCTGATGACACCGAGCGCTGCCAGACCCAGCAGCAATAACGAGGTGATATCCATAGCTTGGATACACTCCTTCTCTAAGTAAGCCTTGTGCTCACAATATGATCGGCAATCAGCTTGCCGTGCCCGCGTCCGCTCTCGATGAATACCTCATTGGCATTCCGTCCGGAAGCGATAACTCCGGCGACATAGATACCCGGAATATTACTCTCCATTGTTGCGGGATTAAAGGCTGGCTTATCCATAGAGTCATCCATCTGCACCCCGGCCGAGGTGAGCAGGGCTCTGCTGGGGCGGAACCCGGTCATCGCCAGCACGAAGTCATTGTCCAGCTCAGTAGTATTCCCGTTCACGGACGAGGTTATCAGAACCGAGGCCGGGGTGATCTCCGTCACGCGCGATTCCAGATGCAGCGTGATGCTCCCCTTTTGCACCATACTCTCGAAGATCGGACGCACCCAAGGCTTGATATTGTCCGAGATACTGCTTCCCCGGTAGACCATATCCACCTTGGCGCCTACCCGCAGCAGCTCCAGTGCAGCATCCACCGCTGAATTACTCCCCCCGATTACAGCCACCTTCATGCCGGAATAAGGATGTGCCTCGCCAAAATAATGCGTGACCTTCGGCAGCTCCTCCCCGGGAATCCCGATCAGGTTAGGCTGATCGAAGTAACCGGTAGAGATGACTACATTTGCTGCTCTGCGCTGCTGCTCCTCGCCGCGCTTGTTGACCGTATGTACAATGAAGCTGCCATCCTCCTGCGGCAGAACGGACAGCGCTTCTTCATAAGCGGCAATCTCAAGCTGATGCTGCGCGGCTGCGCGGCGGTAGTAGACCAGAGCCTCATGGCGGTAGGGCTTGTCGTTCGGAGAGGTGAAGGGCACATCTCCAATCTCGAGCAGCGGAGTGGTGCTGAAGAACTGCATATTGGTCGGATACAGGTAGATCGAATGGACAATGAAGTTCTTTTCTACAATCAGGCTGGAGAGTCCTTGGCGCTGGCATTCGATGGCTGCAGACAGTCCGCAGGGACCGGCGCCGATAATAATAACGTCTAGCATAATATCTATGTCCTCCTAAGGTAGTATTCTATTCAGTAAATGGTACCTTATATTTTTGTTTTTTGCCATGGCCGGTGAATTCCGCAAATTGGGGATTGATCAGATGACAAGATGGGTATATAATTAGATATATATCTAAAGTATGTATTGGCAGGTCCCCCAGACTGCCTGACGAATATCCGTAGGAGCGTGATCCCGCTTGCAACTCGACAAAATTGTCGCCTATCACAAAGCCTTATCCGATCCCACCCGGCTGCGCATTCTTCTGCTCCTGTCCCGGGGCGAGGTTCACGGTCACGCCTTAGCCGAGAAGCTGAATCTGTCACAGCCTACAGTGACCCATCATGCAGCCAAGCTGCGTGAAGCCGCGCTGATACTGGAGCGCAGAGACAAGAATACCGTATATTTTAAGCTGAATCCCGAGTTTATCCAGGCAGGCTCCGAGGCCTCGCTGAAATTTATTTTTGCAAAGGGGGTGGAGGAGATGGAGGAAGAGTCGCCTGAACACAGTCTGAAGGAGTCGGTGCTCCGTAATTTTTTTGCCAAAGACGGACGCCTGCGCCAGATTCCCGCACAATACAAGAAGAAACTAATTGCGCTGCAATATATGGTGGAGAAGCTCGAACCGGGCACAGTCTATTCGGAGAAAGAGATCAACGAGTTCATTAAGCCGTTCCATGATGATTATGCCACGATCCGCCGTGAGTTCATCATGCACCAATTCATGTACCGGGAGAATGATAAGTACGAGCTTAACCCCCCGGAGTTATGGACTCACTGGGAAAATGTCAAATAATGATCTAATAAATGGGGATTTTTTATGACAAGTGCGAAACTGCTGATTAATTGTTCAAATAACGAATAAAATGGTATTGTAAGCGTTATCTGACATAAGCTTCGAAAGGAGACCTTCAGTATGATATTCAAACGTGCCAAAAAAAAATTGCAACCCGATCATCCTACCGTTACCTTGCCGCAGATCAAGCAGGCTGTAAGGCAATTTGAAGAAGATATGCCCGCTCCCATTAACCGTACCGCTCTGATCCAGGAAGATAAGAGTATTGACCTGAACCGGCTCAAACGCTATTTAGGCGGAGTCCCGCAGCAGAAATTCTATATGTCCAGCGAGACCTTTGAGATTTTTGAAGAATCTGACAAGCTGGTGCCATATTACCTCGACATGGTTCAATCGGCGGTAGACAATTATATCAGTGACACCGGCAAGCTGCCGCTGCTCGAAGACGCTTGGCTCCCTGAGGTTCATTACCGGCTGTTGTCCACCGAGCGTTATCTGAAGGAGACACCGCCGTTCCCGCTCTATATTACGGACGAGGAAATGATGCTGACGCACCGGGCAGAGCATTTTGAATCCTGAATTTTGAGGTAACTGATGCCCCCTATACAGGCCATTCTGACGAAGGAGAGGTTGTCCTTCCGGACGGAATGGTCTTTATTTTGCGCCCCGGAGCGTAGTACAATAAGCATCTGGTGCGTAGACCGCAGAAATGGACGAGAGAAGGGGAGCGTAGACATGAGAGAGGTACAAGCTTTGCTGTTTGATCTGGACAACACCCTGATGGACCGTGATCAGACCTTCCGCAGCTTCAGCATGAAGTTTGTGCAGGATTTCCTGGGACATCTTAGCGGGGAGCAGGCCGTGCAGGTGGTGGAGGATATGATTATCAGGGATGCTGACGGATACCGGGATAAGGATGGCTTCTTCGCGGAGCTGAGTGAGGTTCTGCCTTGGGAGAAGGCATTGACCGCTGCGGAAATCCGGGCCTATTATGACGAGACCTATATCCGCCACGGGGCGATAATGAAGCATGCACTGGAGACGCTGGAGTATTGCCGGGACCGCGGATATCCGCTGGGACTGGTCACGAACGGCGGCACAGATATTCAATATGGCAAAATCGATCTGCTCGGACTACGCGGCTACTTCCGCACGATCGTTATTTCGGGCGAAGCCGGGATCAGCAAGCCTGATCCTGCGATCTACCGGTTAGCTTTGGAACGCCTGGGTTCCACGGCGGAACAGACTATCTTCATCGGGGATCACCCCGTGAATGATATCTGGGGGGCGGCTAGAAGCGGGATGGATACGATCTGGCTAAAACGCAATCATGCCTGGGATGAATCGCTGAATGTGAAGCCGGTCGCGGTTATTCAGGAGCTGGAGGAGCTGCGGGGGATTATTTAAGAAAGTTAAGGCCTGCTGTTGACAAACGGCATCCGGGCCGTATATTATAACAGCATATTATTTCGGAAGGAGACGATGTCAAATGGCAGTTTATACTAGCGGTTCAGGATTGGTTGCTACTGTTGTGGATACGTGTCTTCCGGGAAAAGCGGCTGTGGAGTAATTATCAATCCCAGCTTCACGAGCAAGCTCTATGATGCCTTTTAGAGCCGCCGGGAACCGTATCGGTTCCGGCGGCTTTTTTGCGTGCGCAGGTCTGCTGCTCACGCCCGAAATAGCGGTGTCTGCTCCTTCTTCCTAAGAGGGAGTGAGTAGCCACCGCTATTCTGGAATGACTCTGCCCGGCGGGCGGTTCTTTGCTGCAGAGCAGCATAGGCCAGCCCGCTGCCGGGTCTGCCTCTGCCGCCGGAACCTTTGGGTTCCGGCGGTTTTTTTGTGTACGGATGTGGAGCCAATGCTGCCCGGAGATACATGGATGTGTGGTAAGCGGAGATATGAGAAAATAATACCCATTCAGGAGGAAAATGCATGAATATCGATATGAAGCTTGAACAGTACGGCTGGAATGAAGAATGGAACAGAAAATGGACAGAGAAGCTGCGGCTGCTGGACGACAGGGACTATGCAGCGGGCCGGATTGCCGGAGATTTCGGCAGTAAATACAGGGTGATTAGCGCAGCAGGTGAAATATGGGGTGAGCTGTCAGGCAAATTCCGGCATTCGCTCGGCGGGTCCGGCGAGTATCCGGCGGTAGGCGACTGGGTGGTCCTGGCGATGCAGGATGGAGGAGCGCATGCAGTAATTCATGGGGGGCTTCCCCGTCACAGTGTCATCTCGCGTAAGGTGGCGGGCCCGACTCAGGAGGAGCAGATCGTGGCTTCCAATGTGGATACTCTATTCCTGGTCAGTGCACTGAATGATGATTTCAATGTGCGGCGGATGGAGCGTTATCTGATTATGGCCTGGAACAGCGGAGCGAATCCGGTCATTCTATTGACCAAGGCAGATCTATGTACAGATGCGGAGCTGAAAATGGCCGAAATGCAGCAGGCGGCTCCCGGTGTCCCGGTCCATGTGGTCAGCGCCTTGCTGGGCGACGGAAGGGAGGAGCTCCAGCCTTACATCGGCAGCGGCCAGACGGTAGCGCTGACCGGTTCGTCCGGCTGCGGCAAATCGACGATGGTCAACTGGCTCAGCGGCCGCAATCTGCAGCTTACCCAGGATGTGCGGGAAGGGGACAGCCGGGGACGTCATACGACTACACACCGCGAGCTGTTCGTCCTCCCGGACGGCGGAATCATCGTCGATACGCCGGGAATGCGCGAGCTGCAATTATGGGAGGATGACGGAGGACTGGACCTGGCTTTCGGTGAGATCAGTACCCTTGCGGCGGAATGCCGCTTCAGTGACTGCACGCATACACGGGAGGAAGGCTGCGCCGTGCTTGAGGCTGCCGCGAGCGGTGTACTGGACGGGAAGCGGCTGCAGAATTACCACAAGACGCAGAAGGAGCTGCAATTCCAGAACAGCAAGGAAGCGAGACAGAAGCGCAAGACAGCCGCCGCCTCCCCCAAAAGCACCCCGCCCCGTGCCAAGGGCAACAGCTGGCAGCGGGTGCTGGATGAATATTAAGCAGCGATGACATTGCAGGGCGTTGTAGGAGCATGGAAGCGAGCTTGGGAATAGATGAAAGTTTGCATAACGGAATAAGCTTGCTGGATGCTGAGCATTGTGTAAGCAGGTGCTATGCCATCCCGGAGAGTAGTTGGAAAAACGTAACTTAATTTGGCGGTTCGGGAGCTAGAGAGGAAATTAGTTGGATAAACGTCACTTACTACACCGTAAATAGCTCATTTGGACAAAATCAAGGATATTAAGTGCTGTTTTTCCAACTGCTCCCTAGCTTGAGGTAGCGTCAAGAAGTTTGTGTAAGAGAGTAGAAGTACCTCCCCCGGGTTACGGGTTGGGGTGCAGTGTTTCTGGGGGGAGGGGGAACCCCGACCCCCAGAAACTGGATTTCTCTGCTACGCCTCTTCCGGTGCGGGTAAAGAGGGGTAGCGTGTTTCGAATAGCTCTTTTAGCTTCTTTTTAACGGCATCCATGCCAAAGCCTTGGGCGACCCGCCCTGCATGACGTTCATTGTATTCCAGCATCTCCAGGTACACGATTTTCTCTGCCGCATCCATGTTCGTCAGACTGTTCATCGGTTTCAGACGCTTGCGGATTTCCTTGTTCATCCGTTCGATGGGGTTCGACGTGTAGATCGCTTTACGGATCGATTCCGGATACTTGTAGAACGTCAGGAGTGTGGATAACTGTTCCTCCCAGGACCTCATTTCCTTCGGATATAGCTTGTTCCACTTCGCTTTGACCGTATCAAAGTTAGCCCGGGCTACCACTTCATCCGGTGCGGTATATACGGTTTTCAACGCTTCAAGGACATCAGTTTTGTGCTCCATCCGGATTTTAGGGAACGTGGCCCGCACTTTGTGCACTACGCAATGCTGTACATCTGCCTGAGGATAGGTCTCTTTAAACGCCGCATCCAGCCCCGGTAGTCCGTCAAACACACCCAGCAGGACTTCCTGCGCTCCGCGGTCGTACAGGTCTTTGAGTACCTCCCGCCAGCCATTCGAACTCTCTTGGCCGCCCACGTAAAACCCGAGAATTTGACGCTGTCCCTCCTCGTCAATCCCCATCGCAAAGTAGACCACTTCGCCACGGACCGTGCCCCGTTTCAGCTTCACGTACAGCCCATCCAAGTAGATCACGGAGTACCGTTTGCTCAGGGGCCGTTTCTGCCACTGGTGGATATCGTCCAGCACCGTAGCCGTAATATTGCTGACCGTGGTGGGGGAGTAGTGGCTGCCAAACATACTTTCAATGAACCGGGCCACATCCCGCGTGCCCATGCCCGATTTATACATTTGGATGACAGCCTCTTCTAACCATCCGTCCCGCCGCTGGTACGGCTCAAACATCTGCGTCTGGAAAAGGCTTTGGCGGTCCCGGGGCACCTGAAGATCCTCGATATGGCCGTATTTCGTGTGTAAGTCTCGCGTATAATAGCCGTTACGACTATTACTGGCACCCGCTTCTTCACTGTCCATAAACCCCTGGATTTCGGCGCGCAACAGGCGTTCCATGTTGTCTTTCACAAAATCTTTAACAAGTTTTTCAAATAGATTATTCAGAGAACTTTCGGGTAAAATATTCATTGGTAGGGTTCCTCCTTGGTGGTTTCGCAATCCCGAGGATACCCTACTTTTTTGGTGTCTGACTAGACTCCAAATCTTGGTACACAACTTACTTTACGCCATCTAGCTTGAGGCCGCTTATTAAATAACAAGTGGAGAAAATCCACCTGCTTCAGGAACTGTTATAAAAATGGCATCTGGCACACTAAAAAAGCAGCGATTCTCCCGTTAATGGGGAATCGCTGCTTTCCGTTTTTGGTCAGTCTCCCTACGAAGACTTTCAAAAAGCTTTTATGATCAGATTAGAACGATGCTGCTGCTGTCTTAGCCAGTTGCAGGCCGGAAGCGATGATGTCAGCGGATTTGTCCGGGTTCTGGTTGTGTCCTTCGATGATTACCTGTGTAGTTTCCTTGAAGCCCCAGAAGTTCAGGTTACCCATGATGAAGTTAACAGCCATTTCAGCACTTGCGGCCGGGCCTTCGGAGTACACGCCGCCTCTGGCGTTCAGAACAGCTGCTTTCTTGCCAGTCAAGAGTCCTACAGGACCTTCAGCAGTATACTTGAAGGTAGTTCCAGCCTGGTTCAAGTAATCGATATAAGTGTGCAGTACAGCCGGAACGGTCATATTCCAGAGCGGGAAGGCGAATACTACTTTGTCAGCGGCCAGGAACTGGTCCAGATATTTCTTCACAAGTGCTGCGCCTGCTGCTTCTTCAGGAGTAGCTTCGAAGCCCTGAGCGGCTTTGTATATACCAGTGATTAGTGTGTTATCGTAGTAAGGAAGCTGTTCAGCGAACAGGTCGAGTTCAGTGATCTGGTCCTGCGGATGAGTTTCCTTGTAGCTGGCCAGGAACTCGTTGTAGAGCTGAACACTTACGGATTGCTCGGCAGGGCGGTTATTAGCTTTGATAAACAGTACATTCGACATTATGATTTCTCCTTAGATATATATTTAATATTAACTATCGATAATATAGCATTTAATTTTTAGTTTGTAAATATCCGTCGTATAAAATTTTTATTCTGCCTACAGAAGCTGCTATCCTTCGCAAATATACCATATCTTCTATAGTTGCGTTCTGAACCGTCCGGGAACAGTCTATATGTAGTATGCCTAATTTTGCAAGCGGTGCAGGTGTGGACATGGACAAGTTTAAGGCATCAGCGGCCCGGTTATATAGGTGATATAAGGAGTAGAGGAAATGATTCCCTCTCCAGATCACGGGACTAAGCCCCCATTTAAAGGAGCGATTGACATGTCCATCGACCGTTTCATCCTGAAGAAACTGGACAGCTGTCACGAAGAGCATACCCGGCGTAACCTGGTGAAGTTGTTCAAATTGCGAATTAAAAAGGCGGAGAAAGAAGAGAACCGAAACCTCCGGATTGGCTGACTGCCGGTATCCGGTATAATGTTGAATGCTAACCCACTGTATACCATAGTCTAAGCGCATCCCTCACTTGCGGGCATGTGCTTTTTTACATTATAGGGGCTGTCTCAAAAGTGAATTCTATGAGCGGTGACAGTCATTTGCAGAAATCTCCGGAACCCAAAGTGCTACCTCCATTTTACCAAAATGAGCGATTTTTTTTGTTTCTTTTTTATAGAAGGCGAGTCGTTTCCCGCTCATACAGCGGAGCGGACGGAACGAATGTGGAACAGCGGCAGCGGTCGCCTTTGTGTCCGGATTTTCACCGCTAACGGGAATGAAAAAAATCTGGACACAACAGCGATTGTAACAACGTTCCGTTTGCGGAGCGTCCATCCAAGTGCTCACGTTGATCCCACTCCGCAATAAAGAGCTGTCCTAAGCCTCCATTTCATGGCCTGAGACAGCCCCTCCTGCTGAAAAGGTGAGCGTACATTTGTGAATAAGAATTCTTGGAAAGAATCGTAGTGTGACTTTGATACTGAATGTGACTCAAGGCCGAATGTATGTGAAAAACAGTATACATTGTGTTCGCAAGCAGTCATATGGACCAAACGTATGTCAAAAACAGTATACATTGTGTTCGCAAACAGGCATATGGACCAAACGTATGTCAAAAACAGCATACATCGTACTCGCAAGCAGGCATATGGACCAAACGCATGTCAAAAACAGTTCCCGCGAAGGTAATCTTATTCTTCCGCAAAAAAATATCCCTCTGTTTAGTAGAGGGATAAGGCCAATGAATCATTTTCACTGTAACTGTGCAATATAGCTTCTGAGCCTTTAATTTCGATACTGATCAGGGAATTCAAACAGGTTTGCAGGGCGTTTTTGCCTTTTTGAATTTTGAGTTCAAGAGTACTGTTTAGCAGTCGAAGTACTTTTTGGGTCGGCTGTTTGTTTTCTGTTGTGAAATATACAGGGACAAGCTTGTTTTGAAATGTGATGAGCATTCTCATTTTGAAAACCACCTCGCTAAAAGTATTTCATGGTATTGATCTTACCCTGCCTTTCTTAATTTTACCTTAAAATTAGCTTATGATAACATAAAGATTGCAAGTTTTATAGTTTTGCTGTTTTTTTGAAAGCCACTCATTTACAGTAATACTTACATGTATGTTATAGAGGAAGGGATAAAGAATGTGAATAAGCAAGATTGTATCTGTCTGGCACAGTATCTGTTCCCGGGTGAGACCCAGCGTAGAGTGGTGGCAGAGCTCCTGCACACAGCCTCCGGCTCCAAGCGGATTTGCAGAATGAAATTCAATGAGCATGAATATGCGCAGGATGTATGCCTGCAAGTACATAAGGATAAGATCCTCCTGACAGGATTAACGGAAGAGGACGATTTCGCCTACAAGCTGGAGGAGCCGGCAGAGGTGAAGCGCGCCTGCTATTACCTGTTCAATTGCTTCGAGTGTGAACAGCCCCGGAACCAGTCCGCTCCCGCGTTATTCCTGTCCAGACGGAGTTATGAGGCGATTCATGAGAAGGCCGGAACATGGACCTTGTGTGTGCTGGCGGCATCACTGGAAGCGGAGACGGGTGATCCTGACAGCTCTGCTGAATTGGCTAAAGTACTTAAGAACCAGACAGCGTCCGGTGAATTGCGGTTATGTGCGAGGAATGGGGAAGGCTGGAGCCTGCAGAAGATCTCTTACATAGAAGCTTCCTCAGGTGGATGGCTTCTGCGCACCAGCAGTGAGCAGGAAGACGGATATATCATTGCGTTCCCGCTGACCCGGGCGGAGCTGTGTCATGCTTTTGGGGAATGGCTGCTCTATTAAAATTGTATTGGCAAAATAGCCTTGGCGGAAGCACCGTCCAACTCTAATAAGTCTGGTTCGCTGGTCCGGTACAGCGTGAATACGGCGCTGTGATCGCTTACGGGGTGGGCGGGTGGACGAACCGAATATAATGTAAGCGCTTCACCCATTGTGCTTTAACCTTTCTATAGACTCCCGCATATGCATAGAGCAAGGGCGAAAGACCCGGGAGGAAAGGAGAGGAAAGGATGAAAGGGTTCAAAAGACTGTTATTGCCGTTCTCATTGATGCTTGTGCTCGGCTCTGTTCTTGCAGGCTGTGGTAGTAAATCCGCTGATGTCAAGGTGAAGATCGGCGAAGTTACCCGTTCCGTGTTCTATGCGCCTGAATATGTAGCCTTGTCGCAGGGCTTTTTCAAGGAGGAAGGGCTGGATGTAGAGCTGCAGACGATACCGGGCGGAGATAAAACCATGACGGCCCTGCTCTCAGGGGCAATCGATGTGGCGCTGGTCGGTTCGGAGACCTCCATTTACGTCTACCAGCAGGGGGCGGATGATCCCGTAATCAATTTCGCCCAGCTTACGCAGCGGGATGGAACCTTCTTGTTCGCACGGACACCGGACAGCCACTTTACATGGGACAAAGTGAAGGGCTCGACCTTCCTGGGGCAAAGGCAAGGCGGGATGCCGCAGATGGCGGGCGCATTCACGCTGCTGAATAAGGGGATTGATGCGGGGAAGGATCTGACGCTGATCCAGAACATTGATTTTGCCAATATTGCCGGCGCGTTTGCTTCAGGGACCGGAGATTATGTGCAGCTGTTCGAGCCTCAGGCATCGATCTTCGAGAGTGAAGGCCGGGGCCAGGTGGTCGCTTCCTTCGGGGTGGAGAGCGGTTATCTGCCGTATACGGTATTCATGTCCAAGCAGAGCTACATTACTAAGAACCAGGACACGGTGCAGAAATTCACCAATGCGGTCCAGCGTGCCCAGTTATGGGTGAAGGCTCATAGTCCTGAGGAGATTGCAGACGCAGTTATGCCTTATTTTGAAAAAATTGACCGGGGCATTGTGGTGTCTGCCATCAGCCGCTATAAGGAACAGGATACCTATGCCGTGAATCCGGTGATTGATGACAAGGAATGGAATAATCTGCTGGATGTCATTGACCATGCCGGTGAGCTGAAGGAACGAATCCCTGCCGCTACAATTGTTAATAACAGCTTTGCAGAGCAGGCAGAGAGCAACATTAAGGAGTGAGGAGGCCGACCACTATGCTTCCAGTAGTCGAGTTGAAGGAAGTCACGCACGCCTATCTGGGAGACCGCGAGGCTTCGCTTGCAATAGAGGATCTGAATCTCAGCGTCGGCCAAGGCGAGTTCGTCAGCCTGGTCGGACCAAGCGGCTGCGGCAAAACGACCATTCTGTCAATTATCGCCGGGCTGCTGCAGCCTTCGCGCGGCGAGGTGCTGCTCAGCGGACGCAAGGCTGCGGGACCTTCGCCGGAGGTCGGCTATATGCTCCAGCAGGACTATCTGTTCCCCTGGAGGACGATTGAGGATAACGCGCTGCTCGGGCTGGAGCTGACCGGAAGGCTCACCGGAAGCTCGCGCGCCAAATCGCTGCAGCTGCTGGCCGATATGGGGCTGGAAGGCAAGGAGCAAGCCTATCCGGCACAGCTCTCAGGAGGGATGCGCCAGCGTGTTGCCCTCGTGCGGACACTGGCTACCGACCCCGGCTTGCTGCTGCTTGATGAGCCATTCTCGGCGCTGGACTACCAGATTAAGCTGCAGCTGGAGGATCTGGTCTCGGAGACGCTGATGCGCCGGGGAACCACAGCTATTCTGGTTACGCATGACCTGTCAGAAGCGATTGCAGTCAGTAGCCGGGTCATTCTGCTTCAGCCGAATCCGGGCAGAATCCGCCGGATTTTTGAGATTCCGGAAGCGATCCGCCGCACCCCGCCGCTGTATGCGCGGGACTTGCCGGGTTTCGCGGAGCTTTTTCACGAGGTATGGAAGGAAATGGAGCTGGCAGGGAGGGAAGAGATGTGAATACAGAAGCGCAGCCCAATGAGACGGCCTCCCGTGCGCAGTGGCTGGAACAGAAGCATGCGGATTACAGGAAGAAGAAGCTGCGCCGCAAGAGTCAGGTGATTATGGTCCGGAGCAGCCTGCTGCTGGTGTTCTTTGTGCTCTGGGAAGCCGGGGCCAGAATGGGCTGGATCGATGAGCTGCTGTTCAGCTATCCGACGAAGGTGTTCGGGCAGATCTGGGAGGACATGGTCAGCGGCAGTCTGTGGCCGCATCTGGGAATGACCGTGGGCGAGACCGCGGTGGGCTTCATTCTGGGCACCTTAATCGGGACGCTGCTGGCTGTCGTCATCTGGTGGTCACCTTTTCTGTCCGCCGTTCTGGACCCTTATATGGTTGTGTTCAACAGTATGCCGAAGGTGGCGCTCGGCCCGATCTTCATTGTCATGTTCGGGGCAGGCTTCACTGCCATCGTCATTACCACCTTATCGATTACGGTGATTATCACGACGTTGGTAGTGTACAACAGCTTTTGCAGCGTGGACCCGAATCTGGTCAAGGTGGTCCGCTCCTTCGGCGCTTCCAAGAGCCAGGAGTTCTGCAAAGTCATTCTTCCGGCGTCGTTCCCGGCTGTGGTCTCCACGCTCAAGGTGAATGTCGGCATGTCCTGGGTCGGCGTCATTGTCGGTGAATTTCTGGTGGCGAAATCGGGACTGGGGTACCTGATTATTTACGGCTTTCAGGTGTTCAACTTCACCCTGGTCATGTCGAGCCTGCTCATTATTGCGGCTGTAGCTACTGCTATGTACCAGCTGGTGGTATATGTGGAGAAGCTGCTGCTGTCAGGGCGGTAAGAACCATGTCATATTGTGTCTCTTGGCAAAATCTTGTACCATGACTATATCTTTAACTGAATTATGAAGCTTAACGGTGTAGGAGAGATATTCACATGGGATTTCGTATTATTAAAACGGCGGCTGCAACTCTGCTGTCTATTCTGCTGGCAGCCGCCGCTGGTATCCCTAATGCGCAAAGCGCGGGACTGCTGGCTATTCTCGGGGTGGAAACGACCCGCAAAAGGAGTCTACGCACGATTACGGCGCGCTTCTTCGCCTCATTGGTGGGACTCTTTTTGGGCTGTATTCTGTTCTGGGCCCTGGGCTTTCATTACTGGGTACTCGGACTGTATGTATTGTTCGGCTTCCCGCTGATTGTCAAATCCGGCTTCAAGGAAGGGATCGTCACCAGCTCGGTTATCGTGTTCCGTGTATTTGGACAAGCTGATATCACGGTTCATATCCTGCTGCAGCAGGTGGAGCTGCTGATTATCGGCCTCGGCTCGGCCGGACTTGTGAACTTCATCTATATGCCGCAGACCGGCGGGATCATTGCAGGCATCCGCAAAGAGGTGGACGGCTATTTCTCGGTTATCTTCCGGCAAATGGCCAGAACGCTCCGTGATCCCGGTTATATCTGGGACGGGAAAGAGCTGATCGGGGCAGGGGAGGCAGTGCAGAAGGGACTGAGCGCGGCAGCCAGGGAAATGGAGAATCATGTGATCCACCCGGATGAGGCCTGGAATGTGTACTTCTATATGCGCAAGGAGCAGCTGGAGTCCATCCAGAATATGATGCAGCTGCTCTCGCAGGTCTACCGGCAGCTGCCGCATGGGGATATGGTGGCAGAGCTGTTCGACCAGCTTAGCGGCGATGTGCTGGCTGAGGAATATACCGGCCGGACCGAACGGCTGCTGGAGGAGCTGCAGCAGGAATTCCAGGAGATGGAGCTGCCGGATTCGCGTGAGGAATTCGAGATCCGCTCCGCGATTCTGCAATTATGCCGCGAGCTGGCGCTGTATCTTAAGATTGCCAAGCGCTATAAAAGCCCGGTGGAGCTGCGTCCAGCGAAGGACAAGCAGCCTGTGAAGGACAAAGCGTAAGCAAATCCATGTAATTTAGGTGTCAGGTATTCACATTCCGGTGTAAAATAACGATAAGAAACATAAGCACCTCAAGTGAGCTTGTCTCTTAAGTGATGTCCATAACCCAAGAATCTTGGTCTGGCAGGTGAGGAATATGAATAACAGCAATGATCAATATATCGGCAAACAGCTGGTAGCGAACCTTTTTAATCATAGCGGTGTATTTGTCTTGCCGGCATTGACCCTGCTCACCGGAGAGCATATCCGCCTGATTACGCAGCACAAGATCGTTCTGGAGCCGCAGGATGTGGTCCAGGTCGACAGCGCTGCATTCTATCAGCTGGCTGTGGATGACTGTACGGCGGCGATGGAGAGTATTTTTGAGCAGCTGCGCTATACGAAGACGAAGCGTCTGCCGATGATTGAGCTCAGGAATGAAGTGATCCCGTTCATCCAGCAGGTGAGTGAGAAGAATGATTTCTTTGGAATATTGTCTGCGCTGCAGACTAAGGATGATTATACATACAGGCATAATGTAGCGGTGGGCATCATCTCTACGCTGCTCGGCAAATGGCTGAAGCTGAAGCCGGACGAGCTGAGTATGCTGACGATTGCTGCGACGCTGCATGATATCGGCAAAATTATGATTCCGGCCGAGATCCTGACCAAGCCGGGTCCGCTGAGTGAGGATGAATATGCCCTGATGAAGAAGCACACCACCTATGGCTATGAGATGATCCGCGATACGGTGGGCACCAATCATATGCAGGCGCTAGTGGCACTGCAGCATCATGAACGGATGGACGGCAGCGGCTATCCCTTCGGCGTGCTGGGCCACCGGATTACGGATTTCAGCAAGATCGTAGCGGTGGCGGATATTTTCCACGCGATGACTTCGGACCGGTTCTACCGTACAGCCGCGCCGCTGTATGAGGTGCTCAAGCAGATGGACGAGAATGTCTACGGCAAGCTGGACCCGTATATCTGCAGTGTGTTCATTAATAAGCTGATGCAGTCGATGATCGGCAATGAGGTGCTCCTGACGGACGGGCAGATCGGCAAAATCATTATGATTCTGGCCCATGACCCGCTGCGTCCGCTGGTGAACATCGGTGAGGACTTCATCGATCTCAGCCGCCACCGGCAGCTTGGCATCGTACGTGTACTTTCCTAGCAGGGGCCTTTACCCCTATCCGGCATAAGAATGTTGGCACAACAAAAAGTAGCGGTTTTCCCGGTTCGGGGGAGCCGCTATTTTTGTTAAATATAAAAATTTATAGGCTTTGCATCATACATTACGACTCATAATGGACTAAATCCGGCAATAAAATGAAGCAAAGGGCTTCAGTTACGGCATCTGAGGGCTTACCCAAATTTATTTCTACTCTAACAATCAACAAATGCCCAGAACGTGCATACACTTGATAGTGAATGATTGTATGGAGGAGGTTCAAAGATGTCATTAAGCCATAAACGTCAAACAAGGGAGATCATTACGAAGGCAATTTGCGGCAAAGGTCGTAAGTTCTCTACAGCAACCCATACCGTGACTCCGCCACATCATCCGACTAGTATTCTGGGGGCTTGGATCATTAACCACCAGTACGAAGCGGTTGCCGCCGGGAACGGAATCGAAGTAATCGGTACCTATGATGTGAACATCTGGTATTCGTACGACAAAAACAAGCAGACCGAGGTTGCCAAGGAAACGGTCTCCTATGTGGAGCTTATTCCATTGTCGTACCTCGACCCGAGACACCGTGCTTCCACGGCACAGGTCTCTGCGGAGGCAACGCAGGAACCCAATTGTGTGGAAGCCGGGGTATCGCCGGGCGGAGGCAGTGTGACACTCCGGGTGGAACGCGAGTTCGAGGCGGAACTGGTGGCTGAGACCAAGGTCCGCGTGTATGTCAGTGATCAGAGTGACGATCTGGAAGACAAGGATTATGATTTTGAAGGCGAGAATTATGATTACGATGATTTGGACCCTGACGCTCTGGATGATGAGTTGTAGGAACGAATACGCCGCTGCCTGAAGTACTGTGTGGGTTATGATCCATTATATGATGAGAGGGCAGCGGCGTAGAGGGCGAATGCCCTCTTTTTTTTAAAATGCCAATATATTTTTTTGAAAATATTACGCCAGAATTTATATGTTCCACATGATAAATTATCCTTCAAGGTACAGGGATGCGGAAGGGGAGGCTTGCGCCGGAGAAGCGGCAGTCATCAGGAAGTTTAAATAGGGCGGCGTTCGGCTGTCCAACTAAACACCGCAGCGGCGATCAAGACTCGGGTTCAATTTTTATGCGGGACTTATATTTGTGATCTGTATTCGGGTTCTCGTGTACATGCGGTAGAGTTTCGTTAGGATAATTGTGCTATTTCCACTTGAATATTTGGGGGTCTGTTTTCCTCAGCGGCTTATCGCTCAAAGGGTATTGTCCGGTTACTGGACGGTGCGCGAGGGGATATGGCCCTGAGGGATTTTCGTATGGGCGGAGGCATTAGACATGAATGAAGGGCTGAACATATTCCGGCAGCTTGCGCCGGAGCAGATTAAGCGCAGGCTCCGGCGCTGCGGGATAGAGGCCGACTCTGACTCTATCGCTAGAGGGGCGAGGCGACAAGATACAAGAGTTCCCCAGACCCACCCGCATGGACAAGACCCCGTAAGCTACAGGCAGCACTACCGCGTGCTCATTTTCAATCTGGCTGTGCTGGACTGCCAGCCGCTTGGAGCGGGAGCGGCGATGGGCGGGGCGCTGGGGGTTGGAGGGCTGGGCGGGGATCGGTGTGGCGGGTTAGGAGCTGTAAGACAGGGTGAGTATGGGAGTGGCGGGAGAGGGGCGCTAGGGCAAGGGGAGTATGGAAGTGATGGTGGGGAAGTTGGAGGGCAAGGGGAGTATTGGGGTGGCAGGGGAAGAGTTGGAAGGCATGGTGAGTATGGGAGCGGTAGAGAAGGAGTTGGAGGGCAAGAGGAGTATGGGGGTGGCAGGGGAAGAGTTGGAGGGCATGGTGAGTATGGGAGCGGTAGAGTAGGAGTTGGAGGGCAAGAGGAGTATGGGAGCGGGAGAGTGGGAGCTGGGGGGCAGGATGAGTATGGGAGCGGGAGAGTGGGAGCTGGAGGGCAAGGGGAGTTTGGGAGTGGCGTGGATGAGATTGGCGGCTTAGGTGGTGGGGGCATGGAGCTGCGGGGGGCTGCGGGGGTTCTGCGGACGGCAGCGGTGCGGGCACTGTATAGTCTGGGGCTGGACAGCGGTGAGGTGGAGCTGCGGGCTATGGGCGGGCGGCGGTACATGGTGACAGGCATCACTCCGGTGGTGCCTGATCCCGCAGGAACACTGCCTGAGCCATACCAGTCAGCATCCGCAGCGCTTGCGCGGATGCTTGACAGTGAGCAGCCGGGCCGGCCCGGGCTGCTCATGGGCATGGACCCGGAGTTCCTGCTGCTCCGGGAATCCACGGGCCGCGTCGTGCCGGCGTCGCGGTACCTGCCCACGGACGGCGTCGCGGGCTGCGACGCCGGACCCCCGGGAACGCACGGCGTGTTCCCGGTGGCGGAGCTGCGCCCTGCGCCGCGCGGGGAACCGCGCGCGCTGCTGGCGCAGCTGATGTCCGCCGCACGCGAGGCGGACCGGCTCATTGCCGACCGCTCGCTGCGCTGGCGGGCGGGAGGTATGCCGCTGCGGGGCTGGGCCCTCGGCGGCCACCTGCACTTCAGCGGCGTCACGCTGTGTGCGCCGCTCTTGCGTGCGCTAGATAACTATCTAGCGCTGCCCTTGTTCCTGCTGGAGGACATCCGGGCTGCGGCCCGGCGTCCCCGCTATGGCGTGCTCGGCGATTTCCGTCCTCAGCCGCATGGCGGCTTCGAGTACCGGACCCTGCCGAGCTTCCTGGTCTCCCCGGTCATCGCCAAAGGCGCGGTCTGCCTGGCTCACCTGATCGTGAGCCATTATGAAGACCTGCCGCTGCGCCCGCTCGACCGGGAAGACCTGCATGCCGCCTTCTACAGCGGCGGCAAAGACCTTCTGCGCACAGCCTGGTCTCCCCTGGAGGCGCAGCTGCGCGCACTGGGCGGCTACGCAGCCGCCGCCCGGTGGATTGATCCGCTGCTGCGCGCCATAGCGGAGCAGCAGAGCTGGGATGAGTCGCGGGATATCCGCGGCTCCTGGGTACGGAGCGCCCCGCCGGACTCCGGGGCGCTGCCGTCCGGGCGGGCGGATGCTTTTCAATAG
This sequence comes from Paenibacillus sp. FSL R7-0179, assembly GCF_038002265.1. Taxonomy (NCBI): domain Bacteria; kingdom Bacillati; phylum Bacillota; class Bacilli; order Caryophanales; family Paenibacillaceae; genus Paenibacillus; species Paenibacillus sp. FSL R7-0179. Next base: position 3,217,525 of record NZ_JBBOCC010000002.1, on the reverse strand, counting down.
AGCCTGCCGTCCGTCAAGTCCCGATAGCCGCCGTTTACAGCTTTTCTTCACCGCTAGGTGTAGGACGCTGTTAGTATGGCGGCTATTTTTTAACAAACTACTATGCTCAATGACTACTCTAAATAACGAAGTAATTATCATAGCAATTGCATTTACTGCAGCAGATTCGCCGTTTGCCAGCGCCCTAAACACCAGCCCCAGCTTTAGCACATGCTTCGTGTGTGCCGGGGGTAACCCGGGGAGCGGAGTTTCTGCTATAATAGAGGACAGTATGAAGTAGGTATGGAGGTAGACGATGGCAAACTATACGCCGATGATTCAGCAGTATCTCAAAGTCAAGGAAGGGGCTAAAGACGCTTTCCTTTTCTTTCGTCTGGGCGATTTCTATGAAATGTTCTTCGAGGATGCACTGCTTGCATCCAAAGAGCTTGAGATTACTTTAACAGGCCGCGATGGCGGCATTGGGGAAAAAATTCCGATGTGCGGTGTGCCGTATCATGCCGCCGAGGGGTACATACAGCGACTGATCGAGAAGGGCTACAAGGTCGCGATCTGCGAGCAGCTGGATGATCCTGCGGTGACCAAAGGGATGGTCCGCCGCGATATCGTCCGGGTCGTAACACCGGGTACGGTGATGGACGGCAAGATTATTTCGGACAAAAGCAACAACTACCTCGTCTGTGTAACAGAGGAAGACGGGATGATGGCGCTGGCCGCCTGCGATTTGACGACAGGTGAGCTGTATGTCACCTCGGTACTCGCAAGCACCGAGTGGCTGCGCGACGAGATTGGCATCTATGAGCCTGCGGAGATTATCGGGGATTCAGCCCTCTTGGAGGAGCTGCGCAGTGAGGCTTCCTTGCTGGCCAAGCCTGTGGTCTATACCCCGTGGGACAAGCAGGAGGAAGCGCTGGCCCGCCGCCAGTTCGGCGAAGCGGCCTGGGTCCGGCTGGAGAAGGAGCGCGGCCGTGCCCTGGCGCTGCTGATCTCCTATTTCAGCGAGACCCAGCGCCGTTCATTGGGACAGCTTACCCAGATCTCACCTTACGAGCCGGGGAATTATATGATTCTTGATCCGTTCACCCGGCGGAATCTGGAGCTGACCGAGACCGTGCGGGAACGCTCCAAAAAAGGCTCGCTGCTATGGCTCCTGGACCGCACCGAGACCTCGATGGGCGGACGTCTGCTGCGCCGCCGGATTGATAAGCCGCTCCTGCAGCGCGCGCCGATTGAGCGCCGTCTGGAAGCCGTCGATTATCTGTATAACCAGTTCATCGTCCGCGAGGATCTGCGCGGAGCGCTGAAGGAGATTTACGATCTGGAGCGGCTGGTCGGACGGATTGCCTTCGGCAGCGCGAACGGGCGGGATATGAATGCACTCAGACTGTCTCTGGCCCAGATTCCTGCGTTGAAGGAGATGTGTCTGACTTCCGGCTCTTCTACCTTAAGGGAGATTGGCGCATCCATGGATGAATGCGCGGAGCTTCGAGAGGATATTGAACGGGCGATTGTGGAGGATGCACCGGTGTCCGTGCGTGACGGCGGAATTATCCGCGCGGGCTACCATGAGCGGCTGGATGAGCTGCGGGAAGCCAGCAGCAGCGGCAAGCGCTGGATTGCCGAGCTTGAAGCGAAGGAACGCCAGGTGACGGGGATCAAATCCCTCAAGATCGGCTACAACAAAGTCTTCGGCTATTATATAGAAATTACCCGCTCCAATCTGTCCTCGCTGCCGGAAGGCCGTTACGAGCGCAAGCAGACACTGGCCAATGCTGAGCGTTATGTCACTCCTGAGCTGAAGGAGAAAGAAGCGCTCATCCTGGAAGCCCAGGATAAGATGACAGATCTGGAGTACAGTTTGTTCACCGAGCTGCGCGAGCGGATCAGCAGCCAGGTTCCGCGCCTGCAGGCGCTGGCTGAGAAGGTGGCGGAGATTGATGTGTATCAGTGCCTCGCAGCGGTCAGCGCGGAGCACCGGTTCGTGAAGCCTAAGCTGTCCGACAGCTACGATCTGCGGGTTGAAGGCGGACGCCATCCAGTCGTAGAAGCGGTGCTGAAGGATTCGGCTTTCATTGCCAACGGCAGCACACTCAGTAAGGACGAGGGCAATATCCTGCTGATCACAGGACCGAACATGGCCGGAAAAAGCACGTATATGCGCCAGGTGGCGCTCATCTGCATCATGGCCCAGATCGGCTGCTTCGTGCCTGCGGCCAGTGCTGAGGTAGCACTGATCGACCGTATCTTCACGCGGATCGGTGCAGCGGATGACCTGATCGGCGGCCAGAGCACGTTCATGGTCGAGATGGCCGACATTCAAGTCATGACCGAGAAAGCAACCGCCCGCAGCCTGATCATTATCGATGAGCTGGGGCGGGGGACCTCGACCAGCGAGGGGATGGCGATTGCCCAGGCGGTGATCGAATATGTGCATGATACCATTGCCTGCAAGGCACTGGTCTCCACGCATTTCCATGAGCTGGCCCATCTGGAGCAGAGCCTTAGCGGTCTGCGGAATTATTCCATGGCGGTCCAGGAAAGCGGCGACAAGGTGAACTTCCTCCGCAAGCTGGTGCCGGGAGCTGCGGACAGCAGCTACGGGATCTATTGTGCAAGGCTGGCTGGATTGCCGGAAGGAATTATCGACCGGGCTTACGGGCTGCTTCAGAGCATTGAACAGGCTTCTCCGCCGGGCGCCGCAGCGCTGAATTACGGCACGGGTTACAGTGAGCGGAGCGGGAGCGGAACGGTTATACAAGAGCATCAGGCTACCGCTGCGCAGATGCCGGATACCGGAGAAGGAGCTGCCACAGGAAGCCATTCCTATTCGCTTGAACGCACCACACAAGCTCCGGCACATCCAGACGCGTATCCCGAAGCAACAGCTTCTATGGCTGCCGGACAGCGGGAAGCTGCTGCATCCCTTGCTTCTCCTGCAGAGGAAGAGGACAATGAAGTAGTGCAGCTGTCTATTTTTGGTGAGGAGGAGCCGCGCAAGAACCGCAAGGGTGGGGCAGCGGCACCAGCCGTCAAAGACAATCCGCTGATCAAAGAGCTAATCAATGCCGTGCAAGGCGCAGATCTGATGAATATGACCCCGCTGCAAGCGATGGGCCTCTTGAACGAACTGAAGCTGAAGGCAAGAGAGCTGTAGTTCAGCGGAACTGCTGCCGTGAAGGTACGCTTAAAACCGAATACAATTGGCTGTACAGCGGAATATGGCCCGAATGTATGTGAAAAACAGCATACATTGTGCTCGCAAGCAGACACGCGGCCCGAATGTATGTGAAAAACAGCATACAGTGTGCTCGCAAGCAGGCACCCGGTCCGAATGTATGTGAAAAACAGCATACATTGTACTTGCAAGCAGACACCCGGTCCGAATGTATGTGAAAAAAAGCATACATTGTGCTCGCAAGCGGGCACACGGCCCGAATGTATGTGAAAAACAGCATACATTGTGCTCGCAAGCAGACACGCGGCCCGAATGTATGTGAAAAACAGCATACAATGTACTCGCAAGCAGACACCCGGTCCGAATGTATGTGAAAAACAGCATACATTGTGCTCGCAAGCGGGCACACGGCCCGAATGTATGTGAAAAACAGCATACATTGTGCTCGCAAGCAGACACGCGGCCCGAATGTTACAGTCCGTAAATGTTCAATAATATTTATAAATTAAATAAATGCGGGGTGAACGAATATGGCTAAAATTCATGTGCTGGATGAGCATATTGCCAACCAGATTGCTGCCGGGGAGGTAGTCGAACGTCCTGCTTCTGTGGTAAAGGAGCTGGTCGAGAACGCGATCGATGCGGGCAGCACCCGTATTGAAGTCTCTGTGGAAGAGGGGGGACTGCAGAGCATCCGGGTGAAGGATAACGGCTCGGGGATCGAGCCGGAGGACTGCGAGACTGCCTTCTACCGCCATGCGACCAGCAAAATTGCCAGCGGCCGTGATCTCTTCCAGATCACCAGTCTCGGCTTCCGTGGAGAAGCGCTTGCGAGTATCGCAGCGGTATCGAAGCTGACCCTGCTGACGGCCAGCGGAGACGACGGGAAGGGACGGGTGCTGGACATTGAGGGCGGCAGGCTGATCCGCAATGAAGATGCGGCTTCCGGCCAAGGCAGTGACCTCACGGTGCGGGAGCTGTTCTATAATACGCCTGCCCGCCTGAAGTATATGAAAAGCATCCAGACCGAGCTGGGCCATATCTCGGATGCCATGTACCGGATGGCACTGGCTCACCCGGATATCTCCTTCACCCTCCAGCATAACAGCAACCAATTGCTGCATACGCTGGGCAATGGAGACCTGCTGCAGGTGATTGCTGCTGTATACGGCACCTCAGCAGCCAAGGCCATGCTCCCGGTGACGGCGGAAGATCCGGACTTCCGGATCTCCGGCTATATCAGCCGTCCTGAATGGACACGCTCGAACCGCAATGCGGTTACGACGCTGGTCGGTGGCCGTTACATCCGCAGCAACGGACTGAATGCGGCCATCATGCGTGCTTACCACACGCTGCTGCCGATTAACCGTTATCCGCTGCTGGTCCTGAAGCTGGAGATGCACCCGTCACTGGTGGATGTTAACGTGCATCCGGCCAAGCTTGAAGTGCGCTTCAGCAAAGAACCGGAGCTGTACGGGTTCATAGAACAGCAGCTCCGCTCGCTGCTGATGGGCCAGAGCCTGATTCCACGCCCTACTAAGGAGATCATCGGCGGCAAGAATAGCAGCTCATTCATTCAGGAGCAATTCGCCTTCTCCAAAGGCGCAGCTCCGGGCAATTTCCAGCAAGCTACGGAAGCGGGAGGTACAGAAAAGTCAGCAGCTCCGAGCAGCTACGGCCAGGGAATGCTTGGCGGTGGTGGCGCTGCTGCGGGCAGTCAGCCGCCTACCAGCGGACGGAGCGGCGTCCCGTTCTCTGGCAGTGCTGGTCCATTAACGGAAGCTGCCAACCCTGCCGCTGGCGGCACTTACGCTGCTTCCCAAGCATCCGGGAATACCCGGCCTTATAGCGGAAGCAATGCACAGGATCAGCAGGCCAGAGAGACGGCCGCTGCATACAGCGGCGGTAACGCCACCCAGGGTTCCTACCGCCAGCCGTTTAACGGCCTCCGCGACAGCTATCGTCCTCAGACAGCCACCGCTGGCCGGGGGCAGCAGCAGGCGGCCGGGGAGCTGTACGCACCTGTTGAGCAGACTGACACTGGTCTTCCGCAGTTTCCTGAGCTGAATTATATCGGCCAGCATCACGGTACCTATATCATCGCCCAGAATGACAGCGGGCTGTACTTAATTGACCAGCACGCTGCGCATGAGCGGGTGAATTATGAATTTTATTATGAGAAATTCGGCAAGCCGGAAGATGCCTCGCAGGAGCTTTTGCTGCCGATTACGCTGGAGTTCACGCCTTCGGAGAGCAGGCAGCTTAGCGAACGGCTCCACTGGTTTGAGCAGGCCGGGGTCGTGCTGGAGCATTTTGGCGGCCAGACCTTCCTGGTCCGTTCCCTGCCGTACTGGTTCCCGGAAGGGGACGAGAAGGCGGTCATTGAAGAGATGGCAGAGTGGGTGCTGAGCGAACGGTCGATTGACCTCGCCAAGCTGCGCGAGAAATCCTCCATTCTCTGCTCCTGCAAGGCTTCGATCAAAGCCAACCAGAAGCTTACAGAGCTGGAAGTGGAATCGCTACTCACCAGGCTCGCAGCCTGCCGTCAGCCTTATACCTGCCCGCATGGACGCCCGATCGTTGTGTCGTTCTCGGCCTATGATCTGGAGAAGCTGTTTAAGCGCGTTATGTAGTGGCTATATTGTACATTTATAGAGTGCAGAACGGAGGCAACATGATTATAACCACGGGCTTTGACCCGATACCGCAAGTGGCGGCCCGGGCTCGGGAGCTTGCAGACCGCACAGGCTGCGCTTATGCTCCGAGAGCGAAGTTCTCAATGGGCAAGCTGGTGGAGCATTACGGGGACGAACAGATTCTGGTGGTGCTGCAGGAGGCGGTCCGGCTGATTACGCCTGGAATGCCGCCGATGGAATTCCATCCCAGCATGGGCTTTGTCCGTGCCAAAAGAATTTTAAGAGGTGAACCGGACCCCATGATCGATGCCGCAGGCATGCTCCCCGGCGACAGCGTGCTGGACTGCACGGCCGGACTCGGAGCAGATTCGCTGCTGTTCGCAGTCACTGGAGGGGAGACCTCCAAGGTGACGGCGCTGGAGAGCTCACTGCCGCTGTATGCTCTTCTGGTGGAAGGGATGAGCGGGTATGTATCCGGCCAGGTGAAGGTGAATGAGGCACTGCGGCGTATTGATGTGCGGCACGGGGACCATCTGGAATACCTGCGGACCCAGCCGGACAAGAGCATCGACATTGTCTACTTCGATCCGATGTTCCGGGTGCCGCTGACGGACTCGGCAGCCATCTCGCCGCTGCGGCAATTCGCCAATCCTGCTGCATTGTCGGCTGACAGTGTGGCTGAGGCCACCAGGGTGGCCCGCAAGACCGTGCTGCTCAAGGAGAAGGCGCTGAGCGGAGAATTCACCCGCCTCGGCTTCAAGGAGCTGCTGCGGGCCAATGCCAAAACATCGTACGGGGTGATTACCATTGACAACTGAGACGAAACGCAAGGTGCTTGTACTGCTGGGACCGACTGCGGTCGGAAAAACCAGGCTGAGCCTGGAGCTGGCTGAGGCGCACGGAGCCGAGATCATCTCCGGAGATTCGATGCAGGTCTACCACGGGATGGATATCGGGACGGCCAAGATTACCCCTGAAGAGATGAAAGGCATCCCTCATCACCTGATTGATATTCATGATCCGCAGGACGCGTATTCCACGGCTGAGTTCCAGGAGCAGGGGGCCAGGCTGATCGAGGAGATCAGCGCGCGGGGCAAGCTGCCTTTTATTGTCGGCGGGACTGGACTATATATTGAATCGTTGTGCTACGGCTTCCGCTTCTCTGAAGCGGTGGCTGACGAGGCGTTCCGTGAGCAGCAGGAGGCTTACGCCGAAGAGCATGGGGCTGATGCCCTGCATGCCCGCCTGGCAGCGGTAGACCCGGCCAGCGCGGAGCGGCTGCACCCCAATGACCGCAGGCGGATCATCCGCGCGCTGGAGATTTTTCACCAGACGAATGTCCCTTTATCCGACTCGCTGGCCGGCCAGAACAAGGAGTCTCCCTATGATTTATGCCTGATCGGTTTGACAATGGACCGGAAAATACTATATAAACGTATTGAAGAGCGAATCGATCAGATGCTGGCGGATGGCCTCGTGCCTGAGGTGCAGCGGCTGCTGGATCAAGGCTACGGCAGGAGTCTTGTGTCTATGCAGGGTCTGGGCTACAAGGAGATTGCCGCCTACCTGGAGGGGGAGATGACGCTTGAGGAAGCCGTGGTGCTGCTGAAGCGTGATACCCGCCGGTTTGCCAAGCGGCAGTTGTCATGGTTTCGCCACATGAAGGAGATTCAGTGGATGGACGTCCTGGAGAGCCAAAACTTTTCTGAGAATTTTGCGAAATTAAATGGTATAATAGCAGGAAAGTTTCTTACAGGTCTTGAATATACTTCTGAACAATCTAATTGAACCATTGGGGGTACGTCATATGAACAAGTCCATTAACATTCAAGATACGTTCTTGAACCAGCTGCGCAAAGAGAATATCCCTGCTACAGTATATTTGACCAACGGCTTTCAAATCCGGGGAATTATCAAAGCGTTCGACAACTTCACGATTGTCATCGACAGTGACGGGCGCCAGCAGATGGTGTACAAGCATGCGATTTCCACGTTTACGCCGCAGCGAAGCGTATCACTGATGCAGGACAACAATAACGAGAATTAAGATTTTACTGTTTTGAAGCGAAACCTTTTTGTTTATAAATCGTTTGAATAGAGAGTGCGAGAGAGCAACCTGAGAAGGTTGTTCTTTTCATTCGTGAACATCATTTATGTTTTTTCCGTTAAGGGAGTCAGGAGGCAGCATGTCCAGAGACCAACTAACCCGGAGCGGCGGCAATAGAAACAGAGGAAGTCAGCCGTCCAGCTCCCAAGGGAAGCCGAAGAAAAAAAAGAAAAGATTCTTAACCAAAAAACGTGTGCTGTGGAGTTTGTTTTTTTCAGTTGCGCTGGCTATTTTTTGTGCGCTGGGCGGCTACTTGTTCATCATGCTGAACGGGCAGAAGCTGCTGGAGGAGAACCGGGACAAGCTGACGGTGAACCCGCCGACGCAGATTTTTGACCGGAACAAGAACCTGATCGGCGAGTTATCGCTGGAGAAGAGCGACCCGGTGGAATACCAGGATATTCCCAAGCTGCTGGTTGACGCATTCGTAGCCACCGAGGACAAAAGGTTCTTCGAGCACAACGGGGTGGATCTCTGGTCCATCGGACGCGCGGCTGTCAAGGATATTGCAGCACGCAGCATGGTTGAAGGCGGCAGTACGATTACCCAGCAGCTGGCGAAGAATATCTTCCTGACCCGGGATAAGACCTTCTTCCGCAAAGCGACTGAGGTTTCGATTGCCGTGGCACTGGAGAAAACAGAAACCAAAGAAGAAATCATTAAGATGTACCTGAACCGGATTCCGTTCGGCGGTACCACTTACGGGATCAAGGCAGCATCGATCCGTTATTTCGGGAAAAGCGATCTGAATAAACTTGAGCTGTGGGAGATAGCGACCTTGGCTGCAATGCCCAAAGGGCCGTCCCGCTATAATCCGCTGCGTAACCCCGAGCTGTCGAAGGAACGCCGCGGCGTAGTGCTTCAACTCATGTATGAGCAGAAGCTGATAACCAAGGAGCAGATGGACGAGGCAAAGGCCGTGGATTACAACTACAAGCCGCCTGAGAAGAAGCAGCGTTACCAGGCATTTATTGATTATGCGATTGGTGAGGCTGAGGACAAATTCGGGCTGACCGAGGATGATCTCAACATCGGCGGTTACAAGATTTATACAACCATGGATAAGCATGCCCAGGAGACGATTGAGGATGCTTTTGCCGACAGTGACAACTTTGAGAAAAGTGTGGACGATGAGCTGGTACAAGGCTCGATGACCATTATTAACCAGGAGACCGGCAGTGTCGTGGCCTTGATGGGCGGACGCAATTATGAGAAAAAAGGCTACAGCCGGATCGACGGCAGCCGCCGTTCACCGGGTTCTGCCTTCAAGCCCCTTGTATCCTATGCCCCGGCACTGGAATCCGGCAAATTCACGAATGATTCCATGCTGAGCAATGAGAAGCAGTGCTTCGGCAAATATTGCCCGAACAACCTGCACGGGTACTCGAAGTCGATCAGTATGAGCGATGCGCTGACGAAGTCGGAGAATATTCCGGCGGTCTGGCTGCTGAATGAGATCGGTGTGAATACCGGCTTCCAGTTCGCCAAGAAGCTGGGGATCAACCTGAAGGATGAAGACAAGAACCTGTCGCTCGCCCTCGGCGGGATGAGTGAGGGAACGAACACGATGGAGATGGCCCAGGCCTATAGTGCCTTCGCCAATGGCGGAGAGCTGCGGGAGGCATACTCCATCAAGTCGATTGACGACAAAGACGATAAGACGGTCTACAAGGCGAACACCAAGCCTGAGCGCGTGATGAGTGAACAGACCGCTTATCAGATGACAGAGATGATGCAGCGTGTTGTACAGGACGGTACAGGTAAAAAAGCGAAAATCAACCGTCCGGTAGCCGGTAAGACCGGTACGACGCAGAGCGGGTATAAGGGCATCAGCTCGAACCGCGATGTCTGGTTCGTGGGTTATACACCGGAATGGACGGCTGCTGTATGGATGGGCTATGACAAGCCGAGTAAGACCCATCTGCTGAAGAACAGCAGTCCGCTGGCCGCCGCCTTCTGGGGCAAGGTCATGGAGAAGGCGCTGGAAGGTGTACCTGCCAAGCAGTTCCCGGTACCGAAGGGCGCGGCTCCAGAGGTGGAGGCTACACCGACACCTGAAGCGGTATCGGCGGTAACGGGCTTCCAGGCTGCTTATGATCCTTCTACGATGACGGTGAATATGAGCTGGAATCCTGCTGCGGCCAGCGGGGTAGAATACCGTATTTACCGCCGTGAGACCTCTGAGACGGACTTCACATCGATTATGAACACCATGGCCTCGAATATCGGGGACATTAGTGCGATGCCGGGACTGTCTTATGAATATTATGTGACTGCATATTATCAGGAGCTTGATCAGGAGAGCGAGCCGTCGGAGACTGTAACCGTGTCCGTCCAGGATGAGCTTCAGACCCCTGAGCCAGAGGCAACGCCTGATCCGAATATGCCTACGGATAACCCCGATAACGGCAGCAATTCCGGAAATGGAGAGAACGGCGGCAATCCGCCGGATAATGGACAGGGTAATAATGGTTCCGGTAATAATGGACCGGGTAACCATGGTCCAGGTAATAACGGCAATGGTCAAGGAGGGGAGGGCGGCAGCGGAGCAGCCACATCCCCGCCTGAGATGACACCGCCGCCTGCTACGCCAGAGCCATTACCAACACCGGCACCGGAGGCGACGAGCGGTACTGTCGATCCCGGAATCATCCCTGACCCGAATGCCGGAACCGATCCGGCAAGTGATCCGGGCAGCGGTTTTGTTGAAGGACCCGGCAATGTGCATTAGACTGGCATGAAGTCAAATTCATAGCATGAACGATTACCCTGACAGCTCCGGGAGCTCTGCACGATGCAGAATTGCCGGATGTCGGGGTTTTCTTGTTTTGAGTGTCTCTGCAAAATGTGTTAAGCTGAATGCACCATTATCAGAAGAGGGTTATTCATATGAAACGTAAATTCGGAGACCGGGCCAACTGGCGCAGGATTACCCGCCGCCATTTTGCCTGCCGCTATGTGGAGACCCGGGAGTTCAGCGGTTATATCACACTCTACACTATATACGGGCTGAAGGAGCCGCTGTGGAAGAGTTACGGCAGGCATACATACCGCATTGCGGACAAGGGATATTCATGGCTGCAGTATTTTCCCAAGGACAGCCACTATATTGTGACGGCCATGTTTGATGAACGGCAAAATATTGTGCAGTGGTACATTGACACCTGCAAGGTCCAGGGCGTAACCGATCAAGGGGTTCCCTGGTTCGACGATCTGTATCTGGATGTTGTAGTGCTGTGGAATGGTGAAGTGTTTTTGCTGGATGAGGATGAACTGGAGGAAGCGCTGGAGCGGGAAGATATCACGGACAGTGATTATCAGTTAGCCTGGTCAACAGCCAATGCAATACTGCGTGCGATAGACGCTCATGCCTTTCCGTATTTCTCCCTTTCACTGAAGCATCGTGCCGAATTGTTTCATCACGGAGAATTTAGGAGGAAGTAGATCATGGATTGGTATGTTTATCAACGGGGCTCATCCCCGATCCGCAAAGTATCGCGGAGGCGCCACCATCGTACGAAGAAGGTGCTGACGGTATCGCTGCTGGTACTGATTGCAGCCGGATTCATCTGGTGCGGGGTAGTGTTTAACAGAATTAACAGTGCGGTAACCACCACGCCTATGATGAAAGCGGACGCCGGAGTTATTCTGGGGATGTCAATGTGGGGGGATGAACCGAGTCCCGGGCTGAAGGAACGGCTGGATTATGCGCTTGAGCTGTATAAATCTGGTGCGTTCAGCCATTTTGTTGTCTCTGGAGGACTGGATCAGCCGGACTACAAATACACGGAAGCCGAAGGGATGAAGAGGTATCTGGTTGCCCATGGAGTACCGGACAAGCTGATCTATCTGGAGGACCAGTCTACCAGCACTTACGAGAACCTGCTGTTCAGTAAGACAATCATGCAGCAAGAGGGATTGTCTTCAGCCGTCGTCATTACCCATGATTTCCATGGCCGCCGCGCTTTGGAGACTGCGCGTAAGCTGGGGTATAAGAACCCGGAGCTTGGTGTCACAGAGTCTAAGGTGATGTCGATGCTTAAGTATAAGTCCCGCGAGATTCTGGCCTACACCAAATGGAAATTGCAGGAGCTGTCGCTGTAAATCTGCTAATTTCCAAAACTGCTAATAACGCCTTTTATACTGGAATAGACTGGTTAGAGCAAGTCAGACCTGTATAATGAGGTGAACTAGGTGAACGGACATGTAGCGGCGGCAAGCAGCGGACGGGAAGAACGCAGACCGTCCAGGCAGATTAACATTGTGCTGAATAATCAGGCTCCGGCCCCGGTGTCCGGCTTGCCGGCTGATAGTGCGGGCGGCACAGCAGCTCCCAAGCCCGGCAGCCATAGCGGACTGTTCCAGGAGCTGAGCCGGGAGCTGGATGCACTTGTAGGTCTGGATAACATCAAAGAGCTGGTCTTCGAGATCTATGCCCTGCTGCAGGTGGCCCAGATGCGCAGTGAAGCCGGACTTGCCACCGGAGGCCAGGCCTACCATATGGTATTCAAGGGCAATCCGGGAACAGGCAAAACCACGGTTGCACGGATTGTGGCGAAGCTGTTTCAGCGGATGGGTGTGCTCAGCAAAGGGCATCTGATTGAAGTAGAGCGCGCAGATCTGGTAGGGGAATATATCGGACATACTGCCCAGAAGACGCGGGATCTGGTTAAAAAAGCGCTCGGTGGCATTCTCTTCATCGATGAAGCTTACAGTCTGGCCCGTGGCGGAGACAAGGATTTCGGCAAGGAGGCCATCGACACACTAGTCAAATCGATGGAGGACCACCGCAGCCAGTTTGTCCTGATTCTGGCCGGGTATTCCGGCGAGATTGATTATTTTCTGATGAGCAATCCGGGTCTGCCCTCGCGGTTTCCGATCCAGGTTGAATTTCCCGATTATACCATCGACCAGCTGCTGCAGATTGCCGAGCTGATGGCCAAAGACCGTGATTATATTCTGATGCCGCAGGCCATACTCAGACTCAAGCAGCAATTGCTTACGGAGAAGACAGAGAGTCTGCATGCTTTCAGCAATGCAAGATATGTGCGCAACAGTATTGAGAAGGCAGTGCGCGCACAGGCTGTGCGGCTCTTGAACCAGTATGAGAGCACAAGTCCGGGCAAGCAGGAGCTAATGACGCTGCGGACCGAGGATTTCAAAGGATAGTCCAGCAAGAATAGATGAGGAGCATGGAATGAATGGCAACTACAACACATGACACAGAGACAGAAGTGCAGGACCGGGCGATTCTCGTCAGCCTGGTGACGGACAAAATCAAACGCACGGGCATAGACCCGGAGCTATCGCTCCAGGAGCTGGTACAATTAGCAGAGACCGCCGGAGTAGAGGTGCTGGATGTCTTGCGGCAGAATAAGGAGACCCCCGATTCCAGGTGGTTTATCGGTAAAGGCAAGGTGGAAGAGCTTCGGATGGCCGCTGACGGGCTTGGCGCAAATACCGCGATCTTCGATCAGGAGCTGTCCGGGGCGCAGGTGCGTAATCTGGAAGAGGCACTGGATCTCAAAATCATTGACCGTACACAGCTGATTCTCGATATCTTTGCCGGACGCGCGAAGACCCGTGAAGGGATTATCCAGGTAGAGCTTGCTCAGCTGTCTTATCTGCTGCCTCGTCTGTCCGGGCAAGGCAAGAATCTGTCGCGTCAGGGAGGCGGAATCGGTACGAGAGGTCCCGGAGAGAGCAAGCTGGAGATGGACCGCCGGCATATCCGTGACCGCATCACTGAGCTGAAGCGCCAACTGGACGAGGTGGTCAAGACCCGTGAGCTGCACCGTGAACACCGCCGGAAGAGCGGTGCGGTTCAGGTGGCGCTTGTTGGATATACCAATGCTGGCAAATCAACGCTGCTGAAGCAGCTGACTGACGCCGATGTGTATATCGAGAACCAATTGTTCGCTACCCTTGACCCTACCTCACGTGTGCTTCAGCTTCCGGGCGGTAAGGAGGTCGTGCTTACAGACACCGTCGGCTTCATTCAGAATCTGCCGCATGATCTCGTAGCCTCCTTCCGCGCTACGCTGGAGGAAGTGAATGAAGCCAATCTGGTGCTGCATGTGGTGGATTCCTCTTCTCCGATGCGCGAGGAGCAGATGGAGGTCGTTCAGACAATTCTGCAGGATCTGGGCGCGGCAGGCAAGCCGCAGGTTGTATTGTTCAACAAAATCGATCTGTGTCAGCCGCAGCAGCTGGAGATGCTCCCGACCGGTGAGGGCTTCCTGAAGATCAGTGCTTTTAATGAGGACGACCTGTCACGGATCACGGAGATCATCAGCGATCAGCTTGCCGGGGATACTCTAATCTTCCGCATTCCCGGAGACCGGGGGGATCTGTCTTCCCTGCTCTACCGGGTGGGCGAGGTGCTTGATCAGGATTATGACGGGAGCGATGTACTCTATAACGTGCGGCTGAACAAAGAGGATTACGATAAATGGAGCTATAAGCTGGCTGAATTCGTGGAGCCGCAATAATTGCTTATCCGATCCAGTGGAAGCTGATTTGGCTGGTCAGAGATGAAGCGTCTATATCCCCGCATTGCAACAGTCTGCTTTGGAGATTGATCCAGGCAGGCTTTGTTGTGCGGGTTTTCACTGATGCACTAGCGGGAGATCATTATATAGGAATGTTAGGAGAGATGAATAGGACATGACAGGATTCGCAGAGGATTTATTACAGGCAGCGGAAGCTGCAGAGCTGGAAATCGAAGGTGCGGTGAAGACACTGGACCGGATTGTGGATCATAATCAGTGGAAAGTGATCGAAGCCTTCCAGCGCCAGCATGTGAGTGATTTTCACTTCGCAGGCTCTACCGGATATGCTTACAATGACCGGGGGCGCGAGGTGCTTGATCTGGTCTATGCGGAAGTATTCGGTGCGGAAGCAGCGCTGGTAAGGCCGCATTTCGCTTCAGGAACTCATACGATATCTACAGCTCTGTTCGGTGTATTACGGCCCGGAGATGAGCTGTTGTACATTACAGGACGCCCTTATGATACGCTGCACAAGGTAGTTGGCAAACCAGGAGACGGGACAGGCTCACTGGCCGATTTCGGCATCGGCTACCGGGAGACAGCGCTGACAGAAGAGGGGAAGGTCGACTGGGATGAGGTCGCCTTGGCGATAAATGACAAGACCAAGGTCATCGGAATCCAGCGTTCGCGCGGCTATGACTGGCGTTCGTCCTTCACGGTCGCTGAGATTGGCGAGATGGCAACGCGGGTAAAAGCCATTAAGCCGGATGTCATCGTATTCGTGGATAATTGCTACGGAGAGTTCACCGAGACGCTGGAGCCGCCGCAGGTTGGCGCTGATCTGGTCGCCGGTTCGCTGATCAAGAATCCCGGCGGCGGAATCGCCGAGACCGGCGGTTATATCTGCGGCCGCGCAGATCTGGTGGAGCTGGCGGCCTACCGCCTGACTGCCCCTGGAATCGGCGGTGAGGTAGGGGCGATGCTGGGCACGACGCGCGGCCTGTATCAAGGTCTGTTCATGGCCCCGCATACGGTGGGACAAGCCGTGAAGGGCAGTATTTTTGCTGCGGCGGTGTTCCAGCGCTGCGGCTTCACCACTAAGCCTACCTGGCATGAGCCGCGTACGGATCTGATCCAGGCGGTGGCTTTTGACGGACCAGAGCATCTGATCGCCTTCGTGCAGGGCATCCAGCGCGCAGCAGCGGTAGACAGCCATGTCGTGCCTGAGCCTTGGGACATGCCGGGATATGAACATCCGGTCATCATGGCTGCCGGTACATTCATCCAGGGCGGAAGCCTGGAGTTGTCGGCAGATGCGCCCATCCGCGCACCGTATATTGGGTATATGCAAGGCGGTTTAACCTATTCCCATGTCAAATACGGGGTCTTAATGGCCTTGCAGAGTATGAGGGAGCGCAAGATGCTCTAGTACCTGTTCAACATAGAAGCTGTTATGTTCATACATCAGGCTTGGAGAGGAGGGCGGACCTTGGAGGAAGCAACAGCTATTGAACGCTTGCTGCAGAGAAAGCAGGAGAATGCAGCTCCGGTTGCTGTAATGATGTGTGGATTAGCGGGATCGGGCAAGACGACCTTTGCGCTCAAGCTGGAGCAGGAGGGATTCGTCCGGCTGTCCATCGATGAGGATATCTGGAGCACCCATGGCCGTTATGGCATTGATTACCCTGAAGAGGCTTATGAAGCCTTAAAAGAGGAGTCGGAACAGAAGCTGCGTAAGGAGCTAATAGAGCTGCTTGCCGGGAAGCGTCATGTCGTGGTGGATTTCAGCTTCTGGCAGAAGCGAAGACGTGACAAATACAAACAATTGATCGAGCAGCACGGCGGACAGTGGGTCTTGGTTCACCTGAAGGTAGAACCGGAAGAACTGCGACGGAGACTCCGCATCCGCAGCGCGCGGTTTGACGCTAATGCGGCATTCACTATTACCGGGGAGATTCTGACCCGTTTCCTGAACGGATTCGAGACGCCGGCGGGTGAAGGTGAATGGATTATTGAAGCATAACATGACATGGAGCTGGACACAGGAGTTGTACAGTCGAATACTGGTTTGCTGCAGCCTTCGCCGCAGCCTGTAATTTTGCGTGTGGATTGTTCTTTATGATATACTTCGGGAAACCAAAGCCCATGCATTTGACCCTTGGATCTCTTAATCTCACAATGGGTGAAAGAAATCTTGTGAGAAAAACTCACATACCATTGACACGCCATATAAGGAAATGTACAATGAGATGAGAAAAAGATCATTGGAAGGTTGGATGAGTCATGGGTGATGAAATCCGCAGAAATATGGCATTATTTCCTATTGGAATCGTAATGAAGTTAACTGATCTATCCGCCAGACAGATTCGTTATTATGAGCAGCACAGCCTGATCGTACCTGCGCGTACCTCCGGCAACCAGCGTTTGTTCTCTTTTAATGATGTGGAACGTCTGCTTGAGATTAAGGCGTTGATTGAGAAGGGTGTTAATATTGCCGGCATCAAGCAGGTGATGAATCCTGTCTCGAAGGAATCTGAAGAAGCTACGGTTATTACCCCTGATACAGAGGTGAGACGTAGAGAGTTGTCTGATTCGCAGCTTCACCGTCTGCTAAAGCAGGAGCTGGTTTCCGGTAAAAGACCGGGACAAGTGTCTCTAATCCAAGGTGAGCTATCCCGGTTTTTTAATAAATAATATAGAGCTGTTGAAAGGGAGAGGGTAACGTGAGTTTTACTAAAGAGGATATTCTGCGCATTGCCAAGGACGAGAACGTCCGGTTTATTCGCCTGCAGTTCACCGATTTGCTGGGAACAATCAAGAATGTTGAGATTCCTGTAAGCCAGCTTGAAAAAGCACTCGACAATAAAATGATGTTCGACGGCTCTTCCATCGAAGGTTATGTGCGGATCGAAGAATCCGACATGTATCTGTATCCGGACCTGAGCACCTGGGTTATCTTCCCTTGGGTGACTGATAGCCGTGTGGCACGTCTGATTTGTGATGTGTACATGCCGGATGGCACGCCGTTTGCCGGAGACCCGCGCGGTATCCTCAAGCGTTGTCTGCAGGAAGCTGAAGAAATGGGCTTCACCGCTATGAATGTTGGACCAGAGCCGGAATTCTTCCTGTTCAGAACAGATGAGAAGGGCAATCCGACTACAGAGCTGAATGACCAGGGTGGTTATTTCGATCTCGCGCCGATGGATCTTGGGGAGAACTGCCGCCGCGAAATCGTATTGACACTGGAAGAAATGGGCTTTGAAATTGAGGCCTCCCACCATGAAGTGGCTTCCGGCCAGCATGAAATTGACTTCAAATATGCCGATGCCATCAAGGCAGCGGATCAGATTCAAACCTTCAAGCTTGTCGTGAAGACGGTAGCCCGCCATCATGGCCTGCATGCAACCTTTATGCCTAAGCCGCTGTTCGGTATGAACGGATCTGGTATGCACGCTCACCAATCCTTGTTCAAAGGCAAAGAGAATATGTTCTACGATGAGAGCGATAAGCTGGGCCTTAGCAAGACTGCCCGTTATTACATGGCGGGGATTCTGAAGCACGCACGTGCTTTTGCAGCGATCACTAACCCGACTGTCAACTCTTACAAACGTCTGGTGCCTGGTTATGAAGCACCTTGTTATGTAGCTTGGTCAGCAAGTAACCGCAGCCCGATGATCCGTATTCCGGCTTCGAGAGGACTCAGCACACGCGTAGAGGTTCGTAACCCGGACCCTGCAGCTAACCCTTACCTTGCACTCGCTGTTATGCTGAAGGCAGGTCTGGATGGAATCAAGCGTCAGCTCGATCTTCCAGCTCCTATCGACCGTAACATCTATGTGATGTCCGAAGAAGAGCGGATCGAAGAAGGCATCCCAAGCCTTCCAGCCGATCTGAAGGAAGCCCTGAACGAAATGATCCGCAGCCACGTGATTACAGAAGCCCTCGGCGAACACGCCCTGGCCCACTTCTACGAGCTGAAGGAAATCGAATGGGATATCTACCGCACCCAGGTTCACGAGTGGGAAAGAGATCAGTACATGACGCTTTACTAGGATACAGCAGCCCCTGGCGCTATACGCGCCGGGGGCTTTTTTTGTTTGTGGTAGGCGGGGACAGTAGGGGCAAAAAATTAATAGTGCCCACAAAATGCCCACAAATATTAGTGGGTGTTTATTCGAGGATTGATTTCATGTGGGCTTCATATTTCTCTAAACTGCTTTCTTCAATCTTTTTGGAAACGTGGGCAGAGAACATCCATGAGTGGAAATAATGCGGAGCAAACAGACCTTTCAAACGTGCCAACAAATGTCTTGCGACTGGAATTGATGCTTAGGAGTGTACCGGATTGAATCTGCCAATCATGCGGTTATTATGCGGACGGTTCAGGTCAGTGGGCTTGCCCAAGCTGTGGGAAATGGCATTACTTCACTGGATAAAGGGCCACTGTTGGAAGTCTGATGTGCAATGAGAGAAGTATAGGTCACGGTCGAAGGCCATCGTTCCGACAGGATAAAACCTGCACAGCAATGAACCTTTAGATTGAATCGAATTTTTGAGCAATGTTAATATCCTTAAGAACTGCTTCACCAAATTTTTTAATGTCTGTAATGGTGCTATAATAAGAAAATTCTTTGGCTGAGGAAAAAACCGTGAGCAAAAATACATCTTTATCAGGTTGTTGTATCCATTTCCATTCAAACGATTCATCATAATGTGAGAAATATCCATCATAAGAATCCATCGGGAAGTTATTGAGCATCTCAA
This sequence comes from Paenibacillus sp. FSL R7-0179, assembly GCF_038002265.1. NCBI lineage: Bacteria > Bacillati > Bacillota > Bacilli > Caryophanales > Paenibacillaceae > Paenibacillus > Paenibacillus sp. FSL R7-0179. The sequence goes on along the minus strand of NZ_JBBOCC010000002.1, from coordinate 3,198,352 downwards.
TAAATTTGTTTAATGTAAAGTTAGTCCATCCTACTTCACTAGTGATGATGCTTCCATCTTCAGTATTCGATACTATAAATCTACAGCCTTGATCAGGTCTATTATCATAATAAATAAATTCAATATTTAAATACTTACTACTGTTATAATAGTCTTTTAATGTAGCCACATTATAACCTCCATTTATATTACAAGAACTAAGCAACGTTATAGTAGATTGGTTCACTGATTCGTAAAACGATCTACTTTAACAATGCCCAGTCCCATATTCGCAATTTGATTATCTATAAGTGAATGATGAAGGTTTCCAACGGCCTGCATTAACTCTATTTGGCATAGTATTATCATTGTCAACATAAGTGGTGATTATAATATTGTCAACTAATGATAAGACAACGGTGAGTTTGCTGCCAGGATCATACATTATTCTTGATTGTCCTATGACATCTTCAAATTTCAAAACCTTAAACATTGAGACTGAAATCTCAGATAATATATGGTCCAGCATTATTTCCGAAATACCTCGTGCAACAGCCTGTTTGATTGCATGATTTTTGAGAGTGGTTTTAACATTTTTCTTTGTTGCTGTTACAACAACGTCATCAGCATTTTTAGCAAGAAGCTTAAAAACAACCTTCACTAAACTAGTTATGCCCGCTCTAGCTTGAGGATTTGATTCAATTTCATTGTTTAGACTTTTTTGATATTCCAGCAATCCTTCTTCATAAGGATCGCTACTGATGTCATTAATGTTTGTAGTCGATTGATCATTTACATTGGGGGAGGAAGAAGATGCGACTGCTAAAAATGGGTTTATACTAATTGCTAAAGATAAGCTTACTGCTACAACTTTAATAGTTTTACTCAATTTAAACAACATAGCACCTCAGTTAAAATTTAGTAGATTGGCCAATCTCAATAGCTATTGTATCTAATAAAAAATGGAAAGTCAAAATTTGAGATATAAATAAATAAAATACTAAATAAATAATATTAAGATATGTTGTGTGAAGAAATACAAAGGAAAATATGAGGTAATTAGTTGGTTGAAGAAAAGATTTACTTCGCTTATTTCATTGCTATGTTCGATATTACTCAATTACAGGAGTGGAAAATATATGAAGGAAGTTCATGGAATTGAGGATTATAATCTGATAGACAAAGATCCAGAAGAATGCAAGCGTCGGGGTATGGAAGTCTACGGCATTACAGAAGATCAATTATCCGTTGTAACTCCGTATGAAATGCACTCTATATTTAAAGTAAATATATAAGATAACCGCAAAGAGGTATTGCCCATGATCGAATTAATACCAGTCTCAAAGAACGACTTCACGCCGAAAAATGATTTAGCCGATATCACAAGAGCTTACCAGGAGGACATTGGCTGCTAAACAGTTACCGCACCATCAAGGGGCTAGTAGAAAGTTATGAATTCGTTCTTAAGCAGCCACAAGAAAACGGCTTGAATGATTTCGACATGACCGGAGCTGAAGGAGCCGTCAAACGCCTCGGCACAAGCGAACACATTTCCAATTTGCCAGCCAACGTCCTTATAGCGAAAGAGACACGCCATCTTAATTACTTGCTTTATAAACGAGTCACAAAAGCCGTACAGCATGCAGCAAATAACATAGTAGATCCTCATGAGCACATGATAGTGCAGCTACTATTCGTTGGAGAACGCAAGTACCGGTATAAAGATGCTGTCGAATATATGCGAAGGGGTTACAAGACAGTTGCATACGGCATAGAGGCAACCACATTTGCGGAGAAGCGCCGGAAGGTTATCGCTTCACTTGCAAACACTCTTCTCTTTAACGGGACATTGGACTATGTGACAATCGATTACGGGCGGGGCAGAAACAAAGAAGGCGAAATCGGATTAAGACAACTCAACAACCGCGAAGGGTAGCTACCTGGAGCGGTATTTTTTAACTTGATAAGATAATAAGGCGTGATTTCCGTAGCGTAGCAGTACAACACCCCAAATATAATAAAGATACCGAGGCGAGAGCTTCCGTACACTCCATATCTGGTTGCGGTAACTGTGACGGGCATATCACACCGCAGCTCATACCCGACCTCCTGGGCAACCGTGATCTCAGCAGCGAAAGATATGGATCGAGAGCGTATCCGTCTGGACGCGCAAATAAGTTCCAGATATCATAAAAACAGTCGATGGCCTTCTGCAAGGGTCTAGTGCTGGGTACACGCCTGAGAAGCGTATTGAAACCTAAGCATCATCGACTGTCTTTATGTTTTTTACAGCTATTAATTGTTGCCTTTGTTATAATCAAAAAAAAGGAGGAAGCTTATGAAACAGTTACCATTTTTTGAACATGTGAAAGATAGAGGATATGATTTATCGAGCCAAATGTATAAAATATACTTGGATATTATGGGGACATTCAGCAACTATGAGTTCGCATATCAATATATCTCTGGAAGTGCGAAAAAAGATATTGAAGAAGCTCAAGAACCTGGAATGCACTTAATTATTGAACCGCTTATTCTACCTGCGGTTTCAAATGCCTTATTCATTGGAATGTATGGCGATGTAGAGGCTTATCTCAATAAAATTTGTAATGCTCACAAAACTTCAAAAAATCTTAACATAAGTTTGAAAGATATTTCTGGGCAGGGCATAGAAAGGGCTGTCACATATTTAAACAAAGTAGTGGGTATTGAAGGTATCAAGTCTTCAACTGAATGGTCAGAGTTGAAGAAGTGGAATTTAATAAGAAATATATTGGTTCATAACAATGGCGTTATCAGAGATAATAATGATGTGACAATCATAAATTCTCTTAGACTTGGAATCGACTCTGAGGAAAACAGAGTATCGCTAGTGATTGATGATTGCGACAGGTTCCATCATCTCTTAGTTAACTTTTTTAGGCTTTGTATATAGGCGTAGAATCACTCATCAGTATTTAGCGCATTATTGCAAATGGCGTACTATAGTTGCACTAGATCCACGTTAAGCCATACACATAACAAAACTATCTTCACCATGAGCGCCCAATGAGGCGCTTTTTCTTTTGCCCAGGAAAATTTTCCTTGAGAGGAGGATAAGTTAATGAGGAAAGTTCAACCAATACGCGATGAGCGAGTCATAGAAGGAATGAAAGACTATTTTTATAATCGGAGCATGCGCAATTATTTATTCTTTTGTATGGGAATATACAGTGGGCTACGGGTATCTGACTTGCTTAAGCTTCAGGTCATGCAAACAAAGGGTACACATATCAGCTTGGTAGAGCAAAAGAATAAGCATGCTAAGATGTTTATTATTCACCCGAGCATAAGATCGGATCTGGATGATTTCACTGCTGATATGCATCAAAAAGATTACCTGTTCGCCAGTCGTCAAATTAAAACGATTAGCCGTATGCGTAATCGTCCGATAGACCGTACAACAGCTTACCGAATTCTGAGTGACGCAGCTCATGAATTCAAACTGAAGGATATAGGGGTTCACTCGCTTAGGAAAACATGGGCATATAGGCTTTATATGGACAATCCAGAGAACCTAGCGTTACTAATGGATATGTTTGGACACAGCGATCCGAGGGAGACTTTGGACTACATCGGACTGACCCAGGACATGATGGACAAGGCAATCTTGAATTTAAGATAAATCGGGTGCAACATAAAGCGTCCTTTACTGCACTCGACCCTATCATATAGAAAATATTATATGAAGGAACTCATTTTTTTATGGTTGAAACGAGTGCAACAGAATTACCTTTATGTTTCACTCCACTTACATTATTTAGTGGATAGAACGGTTGATACGAAGCCTCTCGATACGATAAAGGCTTATTTTCATTAGTAACGTTTGACCAATTTAGACCTTTCAAAAGAGGGTCCAACTCAAATACGTAGTAAGGCCGAGGTGAAGTTAGTTGACAAGGGAGAAAAGCCCGAATCGAGAAAAGGCGCTGAAGATATGGCTGAAGAGTGGGCGGCAGAAAAAATCTACTGAAATTGCGGCAGAACTTGGGGTCAATCCTTCAATGGTCCGCAGGTGGAAAAGCACAGATAAATGGGATGAAATACCGGCATCCGGTAGACCACGAGGAGCTAAGAAGGGCAACCAGAATGCAAAGGGAAACAAAGGCGGTAAGGGCGGGCCTGAAGGGAATCAGAAAGCGCTCAAGCACGGTTTCTTCAGTAAGTTTATGCCCCAGGACCCCGAATTTCTGGAGATCCGCGAGATTGTTGAAACCATGAGTCCAGCAGATATGATCTGGGAGAGCGTAATTACTCTGTATCAACGCCTCATTTGGGGTCGCCGCATCACCCATGTGAAGGATAGAGACGATGTTACAAAGGTGCTTAAAAAGAAAAAGCCCGGAATGTTTGGAACTGAGCAAGAATGGGAGTATCAACAAGCTTGGGATAAGTACAATAGCGCCATTAAAGCTGAAGCTACTGTAATGAAGGAGCTCAGATCAGCAATAAAGCAATTTATTGAGATTGCTCCAGAAAAAGATGAGCGCCGCTTAAAACTGGACAAAATGAAGGCTGAGATTGAGAAAACTCGTATTGAAATAGAGAGACTTAAAAACGGAGTGGAAGATTCTGAGGACGATCTAATAGAAGATTGGGTTGCAGCAGTTTCTGCTGAAGGAGATGGAGAATAAATCGGCAATGATGTAGAAGATGAAGAAGAGGGTTTGCGATTGGGTTTCATCTATATCTACGGGCGAGCATAATTAAACCTCTCCCAATTTTTAGTGTAGGGGAGAGGCCGGAAAGAAAGACGCGAGAGATTCTCACCCTCACCAATTTATTGTAAATGCCACGCCACGTGTACGCAACACTCTTATTTTCTGGATGAGTACTAAGTGCTCCCAGATCCTTGCAGGGCGGGGGCCAATTCTTTACCTCCATGTGGCGCTCACGACTAGCCCAGAGTAGCGATACACGGATCGACCAACGTGATCAGCCGGACAACAAAGAATATAGCGGTATGTAATACGGACAGGGAGGTGCAACTGGAACGGCAATCGTAACTACTTGAACTTGCTATGGGAAGGCTAAAGAAGGCTGAGAGGGAAATAATACAAAGGCGCTACTTAGAACAAGAGGACGAGTATGATCCGATTCTGTGCGGGGAGCTGGGGATGAGTGAGCGGAAGTATCGACGGGTAAAATCGCGCGCTATTTATATACTAGCTTGAGCATTAGGATTAGAGATTTTAGTTGAAGAAAGAAATAAATGACAAAAATAATAGACCGGTGAACCGGTATTTAGTATGTTTAGAGAAAAAAGAGGAAGTGTGGAATGTTGAAGGGTTTTCGGGGCAGGATATATAACTTCTATATCATTAAAGATGAAGTGAATAATGTGGAAGAAATTAAGTTTTTTCGCCTTTTGATAAGTATAGGAATAGTTTGGTTTTTAAGTGGTTTGATTTTTTTGCTTCCCTTTGGGGGGGAGTACGGTGATAAATTTGGAGTGATTAACACACTGTTCTCTGGCTTGGCATTTGGAGGAATTATTTATACCATTTATCAACAACGTGCAGAATTTGGTCTTCAAAGAGAAGAATTAAAGCTTCAAAGAGAGGAAGTAGCGAAAACTAACCTTGAATTAGAAGCACAAGTTCGATCAATTAATGTACAAAGATTTGAGAACACTTTCTTTCATCTAATTTCACTTCATAATGAGATAACAAAATCTATCCCTGATAATCAAAAATATACAGGTCGCGGTATGTTTATACCTTTTCATATAGAACTAACTAGTATAAGGAAGGTTTCGCAGAGAGATAACTCAACTCTTAATGAATTGGAGCTTATAAAAGGTACTTGTGATACTTTTTTTAAAAGATACGAGCAATCATTAGGGCATTATTATAGGAATTTGTACAATCTTTTCAGGATGGTTGATAGAAATGAATGGATAGAAGATCTTAATAGTAAAAAAGAATACACACGAATAATCCGATCCCAGTTGTCTGCCTATGAGTATGTTTTTTTGTTTTATAATTGTTTTCAGAAAAAAGGATATAAATTTAAAGCATACGCTGATAAGTATGAATTATTCGATAATATGAATGAAGAATTACTTCTTGACGGAAACCACATTTACTTGTACAGGAATTTACTAGATGAAACTATTGACCGCTATTTGACCGGCAATTGACCGCACAATGGCGTTCGTTAGGCTTTGGTCATGATATATTTGTACTGTGGAAATCAGGCGAGAGTGACACGCACGGCCGCAGTGATGTAGCGTTAACCGGGGCGTACTTCCTCTCGCTTTTTCATTTTTGATGATTCTAAAAAAATCTGACCGCAGTATTGGAAGGAAATAGGTGATATTTGTCGAATCCATGTTTTAGGAAATACATACTGATTCATAGGAGAGTAACATAATGAAGGATAAGCTTAAAGGATTAATGGTTGGACTTACAATTGGTTCATTGGTAGCAGGTTCTACTGTATTTGCTGGAACAAACATGAAGTTAAACGTTGTACTAGAAAATGTAAAGTACATGTTTAATGGCGTTGAGAAACAATCCTCACAATCAATTATCTATAACGGGCAATTGTACGTCTCAGCTAGTTCTTTTGCTAAAAATTCCGGGCAAGATTTTACTTATGATGGGAAGAATAAAACAGCTTGGGTTGGAAAGAAAGAAGGAACATTTAAGTACTTATCTGATATTTCTTATGCTCGTACAGACAAAGCTGCTGCGGCCTTCCATTTAAACAAATGGATTAATGTTGGAGATCCAACAAAAGCTTATAGCGGTGAATTTAGGATTGCTGATAATAAGTATTTACATGGTATAGGCTTGGAAAATCTGTTCTTCATGTCTAATAAGGGTTCTGGTTCTATCGAATATAATTTGAATGGTAAATACAAAAAGCTCACTGGATTTGTTGGTATTGATGATCATTCAAAAGATAGTGAAAATCCAGGAACGGTTAAATTTATTGCGGATGGTAAGGAAATATACTACTCATCTGAAATGTTAGGCGGAGATTTACCAAAAGAAGTTAACTTGGATATATCTGGTGTACTTAAATTAAGAATAGAGTTTACAACTACAGGAGAAGATTACAGAAGTTCAACTATGATAGACTTTGTAGAAGCTAAACTTTTTCAATAGAGGTGGTTTCAAATGGCTAGAAGAAAGAGTAAGGCGAAGCAGGAAGAGGAGTTCTTTCAAGGGTTAGCCGGCCTAGCAGCAATGGGGTTAGCACTTGTAGGATACTATTTAACCAAAACCTTACAAGGTGCTGTAATAGGAGCGGTTGTTGGCTTGGCTGTTGTAGTTGCTATAATGATTGTGGTGCAGCAAAAGCGGGCCGAGCGTTTAAAAAGATCTGGTATTGCTGAGATTGATAAAATGGAAGGTGTCAAGTTTGAACAATACCTCGGACATCTCTTCCGATCTCAAGGATACAAAGCTGAGGTTACACAAGCAGCCGGTGACTATGGTGCTGATTTGGTCCTTTCCAAAGACGGGAAGCGAATTGTAGTCCAGGCTAAAAGGTACAGTAAGAATGTTGGACTGAAAGCAGTCCAAGAGGTCCGTGGGGCAGTTTCACATTATGGCGCTTCGGCTGCCTGGGTTGTAACGAATAGAGATTATACTGAGCAGGCTTATAAACTAGCGAAATCAAATAATGTGCGTCTCATCGGCCGTGAAGAGCTTATCGAAATGCTTCTGCAAATGAGAGAAAAGATGGCCGCTGTTAAAAAAGTCAATAGTGCTAAGACGAGTGCTTAAGCGAAATGTAAGAGGTGTGTTTTTGGCCGAAGGGAAGGGACAGCAAAGATGGTCGACGATATTAAGGATACTTCGGTTGCAACCAGTGTAGAGGAAGAGGCGTTAAAGCTTCATTCAGCCATGGTTATTTATCAGATTAAGGATGAGCCTACTGGTTACATTAAGCAGAATCTAAGACGTGGCACACATAGTAGTGTGGATATTTAATATGGAGCACCTTCGGGTGCTTTTTTAAATTTCCAAAAGGAAAAGCCTTCCTAAATGTCGAATTGAGACGGCGAGAGGAGGAGGATAGATTGGAATATATAACTGACATTGAAGTCCGCTGGGAATTGGGCAAAGAACATGGTTCTGAATTTTTTGACAATGAAAACCTGGTTATAAGCAGAGCCGGCCATCTTTGGTTGAAAAGCAATGGAACGAATGAATCGGAATTGCTGACACAAATAAGAGAATGGCATGAATTAGACGAGCGGCAGGGAAGAACGATGCTTTACAACTTTAAAACATCTGAACCGACGCCGATCAATTCATTCACTAAGTATAAAGTAGACAGCATCAATGCCGATTCTGGAGCAATCTTATTATCAGAGTTTTAAAACCGGACGCCCTATTAAGGGCGTTTTTCCATGTTTCCGAGCAACGATTATAGAGCGATTTAAGCGCTTATACTGAAGCTAGTACAATTGTTAGGGCGAAGAGGGAGAAGGGCAGAAAGGCGGCACAGAACAAGTGTGGCGGCCAATTTTAGTCTGACCATCAGGCAAAACCGACTTAACATAAATTTCGAGCAAGTGTTAGTCATTTGAAGTTACTGCCTATCCTTTGTATATAGCCATTAAGAGCTATGGAAAGGAGCGGGCAAAACTATGAAAACCTGCAATCATTTATTAGTTCAGATGTCACAACTTGAGCAAGACGAGGTTTATTTGTACTATGCGAAACGAGGTGAGGTTGACCACCTTATCAGAATGCTCATTCAATTGTCTGAAAGAGGACTGGTCAGCGTCAATAGCAAGTCATGGGCGTGGGGAGGAGACGAAGACCTTCTACCTATCGACGTTGTTGCTTCGGGGATATACCTGACCAGTGCAGGGCGAAAAGAAGCTGAGCGTTTAATTAAAGAAATGGCTCTCAGCTCAGTATAAAGGCGGGGGTGGTGACATGTAGCATGGCCAGAGAACGCAGTAATGCCAAAGTTAGTGGATGCTAAAATATAAGTAGCTCCTTAAATTAATTATAGAGTGATAAAAGCGGGAGGTATTGTAATGAATAAGACAGAAAGTATTACAAAAAGAATGATAGCGTTCAAACAAAGGATACCAGTATACCGAAAGAGCCCAAAAACTTTCTTCAAAGAGATCCTTAACTTCATCCCAGATCAATGGCAAGATGAAGTTTCAAGTGCTATTGCAAATCATCGGTTTGTGACAGTTCGATCAGGCCAAGGAGTGGGAAAGACGGCTCTAGAAGCAGCTATAGCCTTGTGGTTTCTATGCTGCTTCCCGTATCCCCGAGTGGTTTGCACAGCGCCTACAAGGCAGCAGCTAAACGATGTCCTCTGGGCAGAGATCAGCAAGTGGCAATCTAAGAGCCCGATTCTAAAACGAATTCTCAAATGGACTAAAACCAAGGTATACATGAAGAACCATGAGGAGTGCTGGTTTGCTACAGCAAGGACAGCGACCAAGCCGGAGAACATGCAAGGATTTCATGAGGATTACATGCTGTTCATTGTAGATGAAGCCTCCGGTGTAGATGATAGGATCATGGCCGCAATTTTCGGTACACTATCCGGTGAATATAATAAGCTATTCATGTGCGGGAACCCAACTAAAACGAGTGGGTTCTTTTTTGATTCTCACAATAGAGATAGGGCTATTTACAAGACGCATCAGGTATCTTGTCTAGATAGTCCACGTACAAGCAAAGAGAACATTGAAATGCTCAAACGTAAGTTTGGTGAGGGCAGTGACGTTTATCGTGTGCGCGTTGAAGGCCAGTTTCCTCGCGGCGAAGCTGGCACATTCATAACGCTTGAAGCTGCGGAGCATGCATCCAAAGAAGTAAAGATTAAAGCAACTGGAACAACGCTGGTTATCGGAGTAGACGTTGCCCGTTATGGTGAAGATGAAACGGCAATGTATGCCGGTATAGGCAGAAAGACGGTTGGTCAACATAGTCACTTTAAGGAAAGTACAATGGTTACCGTAGGGAACGCTATTCGATTAGCTAGAGATATGCTTCACCAGCATCCAGAGGTAGAGCATGTAAAGTTCAATGTCGATGATACCGGTGTAGGCGGTGGGGTAATGAACCGTCTGATAGAAGTCATTAATGAAAAAGGTTATGGCTGGGAGGTAGTGCCGGTCAACAATGGTTCATCATTTTTGGATGAGTATTGCACTAACTTGGTTACTGAAATGTGGCAGTCCATAAGAACAGACTTGGAGACTAATCTGACTAACTTCATAAACGGAGAACCTGGAGTCATGCAACTGCCGGACGATGATACTTTAATTTAACAACTGGCTACTCGTAAATGGCGAATGACTTCAAAAGGCAAGATGATCCTGGAGAGTAAGGATGACATGAAGAAGCGCGGGCTCAAGTCGCCTGACCGAGCTGACGCATATGTGTTGACATTTGGTGAATTCATGGTCGAAGCACCAGAGCATATCATGGTTTCTTCCATTGGTGGCGTGCCTATCAGAAGACAATAATGAAATAACCCATCAAATGAGATTACGCCGTCCACCAAGTATTAAATATGTGATGCTTCCTAGTATTGGAGGTGTTACAATTAAAAGATAACGCAAGACCGGGGGGGGTGGCATTTGAATAAGAAAAGGCATGAAAGCTTTGTGAAATTTTTTGAAAACCCTAGCCGCGAAGCTTTGAGGGAATTGCTTCAACACAATACAGGTGAAGAAGATTATTTGGACTTCAAAAAAGAATGGCCAGAAATTCCTAAGTTGTCAAAACACATTTTAGCGTTTTCTAATAGCGGCGGTGGTGCGATTATTGTAGGGGTAGAAGAATCTGGAAATGAACTAAACTCCATTGGTATAAATAAATTATTAGATAAGTCCGAAATTGATAAGGGAGTTAGAAATTTTATCGGTCCGGAGATATTATACGAAATTATAGATTTTCCGTTTTCTGAATCCGAATATCCTACTCTAAAAGGTAAAGTGTTTCAAGTCTTGATTGTGGAGTATGATGAAAATCGACTGCCTTGGATTTCAAGGAATAACGGAAAAGATATAAAATCAAAAACAATATACGTTCGTAGTGGCACAAATTCTCAGGAAGCTTCTCACGAAGACGTGCAGCGACTAATTAATTTAAGGATTGAAACTCAATTCTCCACAAAACCAGGAATTGAATTGGGGGAACATCTCTCTCAGTTAAAAATATTATATGGACAGATTGAAGAAAAGATAAAAAAACGAAGTCAGTCACCAATTGCATTTGATTTTAGCAGATTAGCTAAGCAACTTTATGGGAATTTTGAATTGGTAGATAACCCAAATTACCCTAAAGAAAATTATGAAGAATTTATATCGAGAATGATTGATGCTAAAAAGAAAGTGATCGAAAAAGAAATTATGTAATATCCGTAGTATCCCCGAACAAAACCAATAATATCATTAATCCATAAAAGTATGTACAAACACAGAAGGCCAGGAAACTTTTCCTGCCTTCTATTTTTATGTCATGAATAAAACAAACCACCCTAAATAAGGGGGCTAATATTCCTCACCCTGAGCGCGAGAGTCGTATTTTATATTGTGCTGAAGACATACCAAAAGAACAGTCTTCCCAAAAGTAGCACAGCAGTCATGCCAAGAAGCACTCCAATAATGACTTTTTCAGATCTGTTATATTTCTTCACAATGATCCTCCGATGTTCTTAGATTATTCTTCAATGTGAACCGAGGACCGGAAGGCATACCATAGCAGCCCATAAGCCATTCCGAAGTAAAGGAGTATACCGAGTATGGATATGGACAGGAGAATGAGGATAACTTTATTTCCGTTCATACATTTACCTCCTAAATAAAAAAATCTCCCTATTTTTATTGTAGGGGGAGAGATTGAAGATGATGACTGAGCAAAGCCCTTGCATAATAATATAAAGGAAATATACTTCCAGATCAATCCAATTTATTTTACATACTATTCCATCTGCTATATACTTAGCCAGAAGAGAATTCTAGTGGCAGACATGGGAGCGGATGATGAAGAATACATATAAGATAATGCTTTCGCTGATGCTTGTGCTGGCGTTGATAGGTCCGGCGGTGGCTGGAGCTGAAGGAATGGCTGTGCCTGCGGAGACCCGAGAGAGGCTTATGGAGCAGTATGGGCTGGATGCGCCGCCTCTGCCGGAGTGGGATTGGAGCAGCATTGATGTTGGGAGCAGTGGAATTACTGGTGGGATGCTGTTCATGTATCGGCTGATGTTGAATCCGCTGGGAGTCATGCTGCAAGAGCTGCTGTATATTCTGTAGTTGAGGGGGAAAAGAATGAATTCGCGTTATGATACGCCAAGTCCTGCACGCAGAGTCCGCAGAAGATCGGGCGGTAAGTCGTTACTGGTTCTTATCCTTGTTCTGGTTGTGATGGCTGTTACGAATCCGGGGAAGGAAGCATTCAGTAAATATTCTGTAAAGAATCTGGAGAATACGCTAGATCAGGAAATAGGCGACGGAATTAGCAAGCTGGTAGCACAGCCTGTAATTGAGTCTTTAACCAAGAGGGATAATTACATTTTGTTCTCGGTATTCAGTGTACCGGATCTTAAAAATACCGATTTTTTTACCGGGGATGGCGGGGCCACAAAGAAGTATATAGGTTTGTTCAAAATCCTTTTTATCAAGCTGTAAATATGGTTTACATATTGTTCCATGACCCGGTATAATTAAATAGATGGTTGTCGGAATCTTTTATCATGGTTGTGGAACAAGGAGGAACGAAGTTGAATACGGCTTATAAAGTACTGTCCAGTGATGCTGATCTATTCGCTGCCGCACTGGCACAGGTACAGGTCTACGTCGTTCAGCTGGTTGACGGCAAACCGCATGTGATTGCTGATTATGCCGGACCTGTACAGAAATGGACACCGGAGTACATAGTACTGGCCGGAATGACTTATAGACGCGATGAATTTGAATTCCGGGTAAGGCTGAACAAAAAGTAAGCAGTTTACCTGCCCGCTGCCTTCAGCTCTAACATTACTGCCGAATCACACAAGCTTTGGAGCAATTCCTGGCATCTCTTATACTATCCAAGTGTAAAAGAGGTGTAAAGATGAGCCAAAGAGAACGTAACCGGATTCGCAGAGCCATTAATGTCCTGTTAACGCAGCGGGCTATCCTGCTCGAGAGACTGGAAGAAATCAATGAGAATCTGCGCAGAGTGCCTAGAGGTTCGCGGGCCAGAAGAGAGCTGCTGGCAGCCAGAGAATCGATCCGCGAGGCTATCCGTTTGAATACGGTGGCTATTCGTCTGTTGAGAAGTGTACTGTAGTCTGTATCCGCTCTAATTCATATGAATCGAAAGAACCCTTGGGCGCAATCTGGCGTCTCAAGGGTTTTTGTGATTTTTCTATTCCCGGATGGTAACACGGGTACCTATGGGAACGAGGGCGGCCAGGGTGAGAACGTCTGCGTTATACATGCGGATACAGCCATGGGAGACCATGTGGCCGATGGAAGCAGGATCATTGGTTCCGTGGATGCCGTAATGCGGCTTAGATAGACCCATCCAGAAGGCACCGAACGGGCCGCCCGGATTGGGCTGCTTGTTAATGATGGTGTATTCGCCTACAGGTGAGACGGTTAACATTTTGCCGATGCCGACAGGGAAGCCTCTGGTGACAACGTCATTATCCAGCAGGTACAGCATGCGCTGAGACAGATCGACGATAATTCGATAATTGGGCATATAGATCAGCACTCCTTTGTAACAGGATATGTGCGGAGCTATGCAGCGGTTCACGGAAAAGTGGCCAAAAAGCCGAATGCGAACAAATGTTTGCATTCGGCTTTTTGGCCACTTCAGGAATACAAATGAACAGAAAACAGGCTGCTTCGCTTGGTGCGGAGCAGCCTGTTCTTAAGCGGGGAGTAGATTAGTGGATATCGCGGAATAATCCGATGACCCGTCCCAAAATCGTAACGCGGTTAAGGCGGAGAGGCTCGTACGCCGGATTCTCCGGCTGCAGCCTGATATGATCCCGTTCCTTGTAGAAGGTCTTCACAGTTGCTTCATCTTCTTCGGTCATCGCTACAACAATATCGCCATTGTCGGCAGTCTGCTGCTGGCGTACGATGACATAATCCCCGTTCATAATTCCGGCATCCACCATACTGTCACCAAGGACAGATAGCATAAACACCTTGTTATCGCCTACATAATGAGCAGGCAACGGGAAGTAATCCTCAATATTCTCTGTAGCTGTAATAGGAACACCAGCGGTAACCTTACCCACTACCGGGATGCGGGTAACGGTCTGGACGAATTGATGCACATTCTCTGAATCTTCCTGGCCGAGTAATTCAATCGCACGCGGCTTCGTAGGGTCACGGCGGATCAGGCCCTTCTTCTCAAGCCGGTCCAAGTGACCATGCACGGTAGAACTGGAGGCCAGGCCGACAGCCTCGCCAATCTCGCGGACGGACGGAGGATAACCCTTGCTGCGGACTTCATTACGTATAAATTCCAGGATCGCCAGCTGACGACTAGAAATCTTTGACATCGGTATCAACCCCATATACTATGTTTGGGAAAATTATAACATAGAACTTCCGTTCGTACAAACATAAGTTCTAAAATGAGGAAAATAAGAGAACGGAAATAAAGAGAACAAACGTTCCGAAAAAACTATTGATCGAAACACATGTTCGTGTTATATTATTTTCGAAAGCAAGAACATGTGTTTGGAGGATGATGATCATGTTAAAGTATAGTACCTACAACAGCATCTACAATAATGACGATATCAAGGTGTCCGCTCCCGGTAATCCAACTGCTCATACTAATGTAACCAAGATCAAGGAATCGGTTCTTCATAGTCTCGCTGCGCTATCATCACTATTCCGTCAGGTCAGCCTGATGAAGATGGTTCTGGTGCTGATGCTTGTTATTTCGGGATTTACTGTGGTGGGGAATGTTTTTGCCGGTTCGGTCTCTTCGCTGAAGCCGGATAAGCGGATCGTAGTCGAACGCGGAGATACCTTATGGAGTATTGCTGTAAGCAACAAACCTGAGGACATGAAGACTGCCGTATATATAGAAGGAATAAGGAAGACGAATCATTTGGAGAACAGCGTCATTAAGGCCGGAGATATTCTGACTTTACCTTTATACTGAAGGAATGTGTCAGACTAATGATCGACTCGGAGAGCTTTCAGGGAGTAGACCTTGACAAGCTCTTTTTCTCATGGCAAAGTTAAAATGAATTTAGAGGGAGGGAAACGTATTGAATATTGACGAATTGGTCGCACGCATCAATGAATTGGCACGCAAAGCTAAGAACGGCGGCCTGAATGAAGAGGAACTGGCTGAACGTGCCAAGCTCCGCGAGATTTATCTGGGGAACATCCGCACTAACTTTCGGGCCCAGCTTGATACCATCGAAATTGTGGACAATCCGGAGCATGAAGAGGGCAACAACGGACTTAAGCATTAGCCGGTTGCCTTTTCATAGATAATACAGGATGACTAGGGGGAACTTACATGGCCCGTTCTTGGGAAAGAATGGTTCAACGCAACACGAAGCAAGTTAACCAGCAAAGAAAGAAGCAGGGGAAGGACTCCATTTACACTTCCAGTACTAAGACTGCTGCGAAAAGCATCGATATTTTTAAAGGCCGCAATATTTTATTCCCCGTTGTACTGATGCTGCTGGGCATCATGTTCTGGGTGGTCGGCTCAATTGACGAAGCCAAAGGAAGCGGAATTCTGGCTAACTGGCTGGGGGTAGTGCTGTACTTCCTGCTCGCTGCGCTGTTGTTCTTCCGCCGTCCGTTTCTTAAGGTTGAGCGTGCGCGTATCTCTACTATTAAATACAACCGCGAACGCTTCCTTGCTGCGGCGGATATTGAGAAAATCACTTTATCACGCAGTGTAGTAACCATTAAGTATAAGGGTAAGCGCAAGCAGTGGATTTTCTCCAAGCTGATTAACCGTTATGACACCGCTGCGATGGGGGAACGTCTGGAGCAGTTCGCGAAGAACAACAATATTGAACTTGTGCACGAATAGGAAGACAGACCAGCATATAGGGAGTGGGAGAACTAATGCCGATTACCGCCGTACTATTTGACCTTGACGATACTCTGCTGTGGGATGACCGCAGCGTGGAAGAAGCCTTCCGTTATGCTTGTGAGGCTGCTGGAGATTCCGTTGATCCGCAGGAGCTGGAAGCTGCTGTACGCAGAGAAGCCCGTGCACTCTATGAATCCTATGAGACGTATCCGTTCACGAAGCTGATCGGTATTAACCCTTATGAAGCGCTGTGGGCGAACTTCACTGCCGGTGAACAGCCGGAGTTCCGTCAACTCGAACAGCTTGCCCCTGTCTACCGTAAGGAATCCTGGCGCCGCGGCCTCGCCGCACTCGGAGTAGAGGATGAAGCGCTGGCTGCACAGCTGGCTGACAAGTTCGCCGCTGAGCGCCGCAGCCGTCCCTATATCTATGAAGAGACGCTTCAGGTGCTGGACGAGCTGCGCGGTAAGGTGAAGCTGCTGCTGCTGACGAACGGCTGCCCGGCACTTCAGCAGGAGAAGCTGGACGGTGTGCCGGAGCTTACTCCGTATTTTGACCATGTTGTGATTTCGGGAAGCTTCGGCAAAGGGAAGCCGGACAAGGGAATCTTCGAGCACGCGCTCGGACTGTTGGATATTGCTCCAGAGCAAGGGATCATGGTGGGCGATAAGCTTACGACAGATATTCTTGGCGGATTGTCTGCCGGACTGACCACGGTTTGGATCAACCGAAATGCGAAAGCATCGGACCCGGAGATTACGCCGGATTACCAGATCAGCCATCTCTCCGAGCTTCTGCCGCTGGTAGACACCCTGTAATTGAATTCTATGAAGCCAGTATCCTATTTAGTGGGTATTGGCTTTTTTATATAGATATGACTATTCTCATATTAACAAGTGAATCATGCAGCTTCTTTAAGGCAAATTGAATAAAATGTGTATAATAAGGAGAGCAGCGATCTGACTTTCATTGTAATATAAAAATGATATGTTTCATGAATGAAGAAAAATCTACCTATGAACCGGGAGGACTTCAGATGATGAAGCCAAGGATGCGCAGGGGACTTATATGCATATTGATGGGGATAACGCTAGCCGGATGCTCGGGGAATAAGGAAGATGAGATGACGATGCAGATGCATGCTGCGGCCAATTCCTCCATGTCACCGATTAAGGTGGAGCTGAGCTGGACCCCGGAAGAAGTAACCGCAGGGACGGCAGTCAGCTTCAAGGCTGTGGTGACACAGGACGGTGAACCGGTAGATGACGCTAGAGAAGTAATGTTTGAGGTCAATGAGGCCGCAGATAAGACCAAGAAGGTTGAAATCAAGGGTGAAAGTGCCGGAGAAGGGGCTTATGTGGGGGAACATACCTTTGATGAGGCGGGCGAATTCAGCGTCACTTCACATGTGACTGCCCGGACGCAGCATTCCATGCCAAGCAAGAAACTTGTTGTAGCGCCGTAATAGAAATGAAATCAATAGAAATACAAATAATGCAGGGTGGAAAGGAAGGCTTTCCGAAATCCCTTTATTCTGCTAAAATTACTCTAATGTTTCACTGGGGGGATGGAAAGTGGCTAAATACACACTTGCTGAGAGCTTGCAGCAGCGCATATTGATACTGGATGGAGCTATGGGTACTATGATTCAACAGGTGCCGCTCACCGGCGAGGATTTCGGCGGGGATGATCTGGACGGCTGTAATGAAATGCTGGTCCTGACCCGGCCGGAGGTTATTCAGGATATTCATGAGAAATACCTGGAGGCCGGTGCGGATCTGATCGAGACGAATACCTTCGGTGCCACGTCAGTGGTGCTTGCTGAATATGATATTCAGGACCGTGCCCGGGAAATTAATCTTGCGGCCGCGAGACTTGCCCGTAATGCCGCTGATAAATATGATACACCGCAGCGCCCGCGTTATGTGGTAGGAGCTATGGGTCCGACCACGAAAACACTCTCTGTCACCGGGGGAGTCACGTTCAAGGAGCTTGTAGACAGCTATGAAGAACAGGCGGTTGCCCTGATCGACGGTAAGGTGGATGCACTGCTCCTGGAGACATCCCAGGATACCCTAAACGTGAAGGCTGGAAGCATCGGCATCCGTAACGCCTTTGAGAAGAGCGGAATTACGCTGCCGGTGATGATCTCGGGGACCATTGAGCCTATGGGGACCACGCTGGCCGGACAGAATATAGAAGCCTTCTATATTTCGCTGGAGCATCTGAAGCCGGTATCCATCGGACTGAACTGTGCTACCGGACCGGAATTCATGCGTGACCACATCCGTTCGCTGTCCGCGATCTCATCAGCAGCCGTCAGCTGCTACCCGAATGCTGGGCTGCCGGATGAGAACGGGAATTATCATGAATCCCCGGATTCCCTGGCCCGTAAGCTGGGCGGCTTCGCAGAGAAGGGCTGGCTGAACATTGCCGGCGGCTGCTGCGGAACGACTCCGGATCATATCCGGGCTATGGCTGAAGTCATGGCGGCCTACCCGCCGCGTAAGCTGGACGGCCAGCATCCTCCGGCTTTGTCGGGGATTGAGCCGGTGTATGTGGAGAGTGAGAACCGTCCATATATGGTCGGTGAACGGACCAATGTCCTCGGTTCCCGGAAGTTTAAGCGTCTAATCGTTGAGGGGAAATATGAGGAAGCTTCGGAGATTGCCCGTGCCCAGGTGAAGAGCGGTGCACAGGTTATCGATGTCTGCGTGCAGGACCCGGACCGGGATGAGACGGAAGATATCATGCGGTTCCTGGAGCTGGTCGTGAAGAAGGTCAAGGTGCCGTTGATGATCGATACGACGGACCCCAAGGTCATTGACTTAGCTTTGCAGTATTGTCAGGGCAAAGCGATCATTAACTCCATTAACCTTGAAGATGGTGAAGAGAAATTCGAGCATGTTACGCCTTTGATTCATAAATATGGAGCGGCGATTGTTGTAGGCACCATCGACGAGACCGGCCAGGCTATCCTGGCTTCAGACAAACTGGAGGTTGCCAAACGTTCCTATGATCTGCTGGTCAACAAATACGGTCTGGCTCCCGAGGATCTGATTTTCGATACCCTGGTGTTCCCTGTTGGAACCGGGGATGAGCAGTATATCGGCTCTGCGAAGGAGACGATTGACGGTATCCGTCTGATCAAGGAGGCCATGCCTGCTGTTCATACGATTCTCGGCATCAGCAATGTCTCCTTCGGTCTGCCGGAAGCCGGCCGCGAGGTGCTGAACTCGGTATTCCTGTACGAGTGCACCAAGGCCGGGCTGGATTATGCCATTGTGAATACCGAGAAGGTGGAGCGGTACGCATCGATTCCTGAAGAGGAGCGCAAGCTCGCTGAAGAGCTGATCTATAATACGAATGACGATACCTTGTCTGCGTTCGTAGCAGCTTTTAGAGGCAAAAAGGTGGAGAAGAAGGAGAAAATCTCCAATCTCTCTTTGGAGGAGCGCCTAGCTTCCTATGTGGTAGAAGGCACTAAGGAGGGTCTGATCCCTGATCTGGATGAAGCACTGAAGACCTCGCCGCCGCTGGAGATCATTAATGGACCGCTGATGGCCGGGATGTCTGAGGTTGGCCGGCTGTTCAATAACAATGAATTAATCGTGGCAGAGGTGCTCCAGAGTGCGGAGGTTATGAAGGCCTCTGTAAGCCATTTGGAGCAGTTCATGCAGAAGGATGAGACTTCGGTTAAGGGGAGAATCATGCTTGCGACCGTCAAGGGTGATGTGCATGATATCGGCAAAAACCTGGTCGAGATTATTCTCTCCAACAACGGTTATGAGATTGTCAATCTGGGGATCAAGGTTCCGCCAGAGAATATTATTGAAGCCTTCCGCAAGGAAAAGGCTGATGCCATCGGCTTGTCGGGACTGCTGGTGAAGTCCGCGCAGCAGATGGTGCTGACTGCGCAGGATCTGCGGTCCGCCGGTATTGATGTGCCGATTATGGTGGGCGGCGCAGCGCTGACCCGCAAATTCACCAAGACCCGAATCCGTCCCGAATATGACGGTCTCGTCTTATACGCGAAGGATGCCATGGACGGTCTGGATATCGCCAACCGGCTGATGAATCCGCTGGAGCGGTTGAAGATTGAGGAGGAGGTCCGCCAGGAGGCTGAGGCTGCCGTAGCTGTCGCTCCGCAAGCTCCGCTTCCCGAGCTGACCCGTGCAGTCCGCTCCAAGATCTCGGCGGATGCTCCTGTGTTCACCCCGCCTGATCTGGAGCGTCATGTCCTGCGGAATTATCCGCTGGGACATGTAATTCCTTATGTGAATATGCAGATGCTGCTCGGCCATCATCTCGGCCTGCGCGGCTCTGTAGAGGCGCAATTGGCAGCGCGTGACCCGCGTACGGTAGAATTGAAAGAGACTGTGGATGATATTCTGCATCAGGCGATGCTCGAAGGCACGATCGTACCGCATGCGATGTACCAGTTCTTCCCGGCCCAGTCCCGCGGGAATGACATTCTGATCTATGATCCGCAGGATCAGGCTAAGGTGCTGCATACCTTCACCTTCCCGCGCCAGAATGTGGAGCCGCATCTCTGCCTTGCAGACTTCCTGAAGCCAGTGGAGAGTGGAGTCATGGACTATGTGGGCTTCCTGGTGGTTACTGCGGGCCATGGCGTCCGTGAATTATCGACGGTGCTTAAGGATAAGGGAGATTATCTCCGTTCGCATGCTCTGCAGGCAGTCGCTCTTGAGGTCGCGGAAGGCCTGGCTGAACGTGTCCATCATATGATGCGCGACACCTGGGGGTTCCCGGACCCGGCAGATATGACCATGAAGCAAAGACACGGTGCACGTTACCAGGGTATCCGGGTATCCTTCGGCTACCCGGCCTGCCCGGATCTGGAGGATCAGGGGCCGTTATTCAAGCTCATGAAGCCTGAGGATATCGGCGTGCAGCTTACCGAGGGCTTCATGATGGAGCCGGAGGCTTCGGTCTCGGCGATGGTCTTTGCCCACCCGGAAGCGCAGTATTTCAATGTGGAGAAGCTCTAAGCCTTCCGCAGATTAACCGGCCGGAAGGGGCCTTGCCCCGACTTTTCGGAACCTCCCGTTACCGGGAGGTTTTTTGCTGCAAATATAAGAATGTATATGTTCACGCTATACGGCAAAGCCGTTTCCGCTTGAAAAGATGCTTTTGCAGCCAAAACAGAGTAGAATTCTTGTCATAAGAATGGTCAAGATCACAAAAAATATTAAAGACATCAGGGAGAGAGAGGAGGGGCATAATGGAAATCTATTTTCTCGGAACGAATGCCGGGGTGCCGACGCTGCAGCGCAATGTGACGTCGGTTGCACTCCGGCTGCTTGAAGAACGGCGTACCTTCTGGATGTTCGACTGCGGGGAAGGGACGCAGCATCAGGTTCTGCGCTCGCCGCTGCGGCTGGGTAAGCTGGAGAAGCTGTTTATCACCCATCTGCACGGTGATCATCTGTTTGGACTGCCCGGACTCATTTCCAGCAGGGGCTACCAGGGCGGAACTTCACCGCTTACGGTGTACGGACCTCCCGGGCTCAAGGCCTATCTGGACATATCGCTGTCCGTCAGCCAGTCCCGCATTCCATATAAGCTGGAGATTGTGGAGCACAGCGGCGGGCTGATTTTTGAGGACGAGACCTTTAAGGTGGAAGCAGGGCTGCTGGAGCACCGGATTGACAGCTATGGCTACCGGGTTACGGAGAAGGACAGCCCGGGTAACCTGAATACGGAGCTGCTGAAGAGCTATGGACTGAAGCCGGGACCGCTGTATGGCCGGTTAAAAAAAGGCGAGGATATCACTACCGATGAAGGTGTGCTGATCCGGGCGGCTGAGGTGATTCATGCGCCTAAGCGCGGACGTATCGTAGTTATTCTGGGAGATACCCGGCCTTGTGCGGGTTCACTGCCGCTGGCACAGGATGCCGATTTGATTATTCATGAGGCCACATTTGCCCATGAACTGGCGGATATGGCTTATCAATATCATCACAGCACAGCACGGCAAGCTGCGGAGCTGGCGCGGAAGGCAGGCGGGGCTAAGCTGCTGCTGACCCACTTCAGCTCGCGGTATACTTCACAGGAGGAGCTCGCTCCGCTGCTGAAGGAAGCGCAGGAGATCTTCCCGAATACACTGCTTGCAGAGGAATTCTGCACCTTTCCGGTCTACCGGAGAACCCCGGGAAATGACGCTGGGGACTGAATTATTTTCCGGGAAAGCGCAGGAAATGACAGGCCTGTGCCAAAAATAGCGGGGGGCTGCAGGCGTTCGCTAGCGTTCGACGAAGAATGTTAAATTTAAAGTAAAAGCTGAGGATTAAGCGTACGAAGCAGTAGAGAAAATGCCGAAATAAAGCGGTTAAAAATCGCAGGCAGGCGGGTAATAAATCCCTTCGCAGCGCGCTTCCATGAGAAGCTGCCGCTGCTCTGAAATATAGTTCATAGGATTAATGATAAATAAGATGAACTATTTAGTTCAAGTCGACAGGAGGAGTTATGAACAATATCGGAGGCTTGTTAATTGATCTGGACGGCACCCTGTATCATGGCGGAAGAATGATTCCCGGGGCCCAGGGGCTGATCGCTGCGCTTCGTGCAGCGGAGATTCCGTTCCTGTATGTGACGAACAATTCATCAAGAACACCAGCCAGTGTAGCTGCACATTTGCGCGGAATGGGTATTGAAGCAAGACCTGAGGAGGTCTGCACTTCATCCCTGGCTGCGGCCCGTTATATTGCCGGAGAATCTCCTGGAGCATCCGTGGCGATACTTGGAGAAGAGGGGCTGGTGGAAGCCTGCACGGAGGCAGGGCTTACTCTGGTCACCGAGCATCCGCAGGTTGTCGTGCAGGGAATCGACCGTTCTTTTACATATGAAGCACTGACCCGGGCTTCGCGCTGGATCCGGGAAGGGGCCAGATTCGTCCTGACCAACCCCGACCTGATGCTTCCCTCCGATGATGGAGTGATGCCTGGTGCAGGTACGATAGGTGCAGCTATTGAAGCGGCCAGCGGGGTAGCGCCGGTGGTCATCGGCAAGCCCGAAACGCACCTGGTAACATATGCGACATCTCTGCTCGGCATCAAGCCGGAGGATGCGGTGATGGTAGGCGACAACATGAGAACGGATATTTTGGCGGGGGCTAATGCGGGCTGCCGGACTGTGCTGGTGCTTACGGGACTTACCACCCGGGATAATCTGGAGCATTATCAGCAGCTGACCGGAGTCAAGCCTGATGAAATTTGTGCTGATTTAGCTGAACTTATGGTACTGCTCGGTGTATAATGACAAAGGTGACCTTTTGACCATCCAAGAAGGGAAGATGACAATATGCCGGAATTGCCGGAAATGGAGAACTACCGAAAGCTGCTTAGCCAACATCTAATCAACGTACCCATTACAGGGGTAACCGTAAATAGAGCCAAGACCATCAATATGGAGACTGAAGAATTCGTGAAGGGGCTGGTAGGTGCCCGAATTGTATTCGTGGAACGCCGTGCCAAGCATATCCTTTTCCACCTGCATGACGGCCGCAGACTACTGCTGCATCTGATGCTGGGCGGACTACTGTTCTATGGTACAGAGGAAGAACGTCCTGACCGTACTACACAGGTTGAGCTGGCGTTCGGTGAGCATATCCTCTACTTCATGGGGCTGCGGCTGGGATATCTCCATCTGCTGTCTGTCAAGGAAGGCGAAGCGGCAATGGGGAAGCTTGGACCCGAGCTGCTGGACCGCCGGATGACGGCCGAACGCTTCGCCGGACTGCTCAAGGGACGGCGCGGAGCGCTGAAGAGTCTGCTCGTTAACCAGCATGTTATGGCTGGAATCGGCAACTGCTATGCCGACGAGATTGCTTATGAAGCCCGTCTGCTTCCGTCTACGCTGGTTCAGAATCTGTCACCGGAAGCGGTGACCCGGCTGTACGACAGTGTGCGTAAGGTATTAACCGAAGCCACTGAAATCGGCGGGTATATGGAAATGCCGTTCATGACCGGCGACACCGTAACCGGTTCTTATAATGATGCTTGTAAAGTGTATGACCGTGAAGGCGAGCCTTGTCTGCGCGGCGGGGGAACCATAGTGAAGACAGAGCTGTCGGGACGCAAGGTATTCTATTGCCCGGACTGTCAGCATGACGCATAGCCCTTTCATAGGGGCGCATGTCAGCATACGCGGCGGGTATGGGCAGGCTGCCCGGTCCGCCAGGGAGAGCGGTGCTACATGTTTTCAGTATTTTCCGAAGAACCCGCGCAGTCTGAAGCTGAAGCCGGTAGATTACCGTGATGCAAGCAGCTGCGCTGCATACTGCCGGGAGCAGGGAATGGCTTCCATTGCCCATACCCCGTATCCGACGAATCTGGCTGCCGGCCCGGGCGACAGAGAGGTGATGATTGCCTCCCTGCGCAACGATCTGGAGATTGCTGAGGCGTGCGGATCGGCGGGCATTGTAGTGCATTTCGGACACTTTGCCGGGATGGAGCCACTGCAGGGTTATCACAATATAATACAATGTATGAACGAAGTGCTGGCAGACTGGACGGGACATACCAAGCTGCTGCTTGAGAATATGGCAGGGAATCATGGTCATCAGGGCATGGCTCCTGAAGAGCTGGTCAAGGTTCGTGAGTTGTGCCGCTACCCGGAGAAGATCGGCTTCTGCTTCGATACCTGCCACGCTTTCGCTGCGGGGATCTGGAATCCGGAGCAGACGGAGGAGCTTATCGTACGCGGTGAGCGGCTGGGGTACTGGGCGAATCTGACGGCGGTGCATTTGAATGACTCCCGGTTCCCCTACGGCTCCCGGCGGGACAGACATGCCGGAATCGGCAGCGGATATATCGGGGGAGCGGCGCTTAGCAGGCTTTTGAAGACGGAGGCCCTGGCTGATAAAGTGATCGTTATGGAAACAGAAAAGGGGCCCGATGGCACGCACCGAGCGGAAATTGCTGCTGTAAGGACCTGGTTTGAGGCGGGGGATGATGAAGAATGAAGGAAATGAATCAGCCGGAGCTGCTGGAGCTGCTGGCCACGAAGGGTGAGCCGCTTATTCTGTTTCTGCATACCCCGCTATGCGGAACCTGTAAGGCAGCCCGGCGGATGATTGAGGTGGCGGAGCATCTGCTTCCGCCTGGCCTTTTGATTGCGGAGGGGAATGTGAATAGGCTCCCTGAGCTGGTTAACACCTATCAAATCTCAAGTGTGCCCGCTCTGCTGGCCGTATCTGCTGGCCGCAGCGCTGAACCGGACATCATCTACTCTATACACTCGGTTGAACGGGTGCTGGCATACATAAGGAGAGTGACATTATAATGATATCATTACAACATCTGTCCCTGCGCAGGGAGGAGAGCCTGATTCTTGATGACGTATCGCTTACCATGAAGCAGGGGGAGAACTGGGTCATTCTCGGACGTAACGGCTCCGGCAAAACCACCCTGCTGGAAATGATGACCGGCTACCTGTTCCCCAGTAAGGGTTCTGTTGAAGTGCTGGGGTACAAGTACGGTCAGTGTGATCTGCGAGAGGTACGTAAGAGAATCGGCTATATCGGCCCGTCCCTGATGGAAAAGCTCTCGCTTACCGACCCTGTCTGGGAGGTTGTCGCTACGGGCGCTTATGCGTTTTTACGCTTCTATGAGGAGATTCCGCAAAGTGTGAAGGACCGGTCGCTTAAGCTGCTGGAGGAGATGAATCTCGGCGAACTTGCCTTTCATCCCTTCGGCTTGTTATCGCAGGGGGAGCGCAAGAAGGCTATGCTGGCCCGCTGCCTGATTGCAGAGCCTAAGCTGCTGATTATGGACGAGCCTTGCGCCGGTCTAGATCTATATGAACGGGAGAAAATGCTCGCCGAGATCGACAAGCTGCGGCAGCATAATGTTGGAGTGGTGTATGTCACCCATCATGTGGAGGAGATTGTTCCGCTCTTCACTCACGTGGCGCTGATCCGTGACGGGAAGCTGGCAGGTGCTGGTCCCAAGGAAGAGGTGCTGACGCAGGAGATGCTGATGGCTGCCTACGATCTTCCGGTGACGGTTGACTGGGACAATGGCCGTCCTTGGATTAAAATAAGTTCTGGAGGCAAAGCGATTTGAACGATTTCACAGAAGTTACACCGGAGCAGGATACTGCTACACAGGATAAGATCCTCTCAAGATATATCTGCACGGCCAACCATGGCTTCGCCCCCTATGCGCAGGAGGAGCTTAGACGCCTGTTCGGAGCGGTGAAAAGCACCCTGCTGCTGCCGGGAGAAATCTTCCTGGCGTCGCTTGAGGCGGAGCCGGAGGAGGTAACGCAGCGGCTGGCACAGAATCTGCCGATCTTCCTGCGTCACATCCAGCCTGTTGATTTCCAGGATACCGGCGATCTGCCGGCTCTGGAACGGCTGGCGGTATATTTAAGCCGGCATGCGGAGCTGGAAGGCGAGAAGGTGTCGCTGCATGTCCGTAAAGGCCCGTCCTCCTTCTGGGAGCAGAGTCCGGGCGAGCTGCGCGAGTGGCTGCAAGCCAGGCTTGACAGCCTGGGTGCCGAGTTCACGGTGCAGGAGCCCGCCTGGGTGATCTCCGTCTATGCGGACGGTGATGCGCTGTACGCCGGGGTATCCCGGCCGGAGGAGAACCTGTCCAGCTGGAATGGCGGCATGATCCGCTTCCGCAAGGAGGACGGACAGATCTCGCGGGCCAAATTCAAGCTGATGGAGGCGGAGAAGGAATTCGCCATTCCGTTCCACAGCTTCAAGAATGCGGTCGATATCGGCGCTTCTCCCGGCGGCTGGACCTCGTTCCTGCTGGAGCGCGGCCTCAAGGTTACCGCTGTTGATCCTGCACTTATGCACGAATCCTTACGCAAGCATCCGGGATTGAAGATTCTGCGCAAAAATGCCGGTGAGGTCAAATTCCGTGAGAATGAATTTGATCTGCTGGTCTGCGATATGAGCTGGAGCCCCAAGCTGATGGCGAAGCTGGTCACAGAGCTGCTGCACAGCCTGACACCGGGCGGCAGCGCAATTGTTACGGTGAAGCTGATGCACAAGAAGCCAATGGCGGTGATCAAGGAGATCATCACCATGTTTGAAGGCCAGCGGATGCAGGTCCAGCGCGCGAAGCAGCTGTTCCACAACCGGGATGAGATTACACTTTATATGATTAAGTATTAATTCATATTGCAGGATTTAAGGGAAAGCATCCCGCAGTCTGCACCTCCGGCTTCATGCCGGTTTGGTGCAAGACAGTGGGTGCTTTTTTTGCGTTATACATCAATCTATAAGAACAGGCGGGAAAGATATGGAATACACAGGAAAGCTAAGTCCCGGACAGATGCTGGGAGGGCGCTATTATGTAAAAGGGCTGATCGGAACAGGCGGAATGAGCCGGGTATATCTGGCGGAGGATATACGTCTGCCGGGTATGCTGCGGGCCATTAAAGAGAGTGTCATCCGGGAGGGGAGTTATGGTGCAGGCGCGATTCAGGCAGAAGCAGAGCTGTTAATCTCGCTTCGTCATCCGCTTCTGCCGCTGATTGCGGACTTCTTCCCGCCGGACGCTGACGGCTACACCTACTTGGTGATGGATTATATTGCGGGTATCACCCTGCATCAGTATATGGCAGAGCAGCCTGCTGCAATGACGGGGAAGCGAATCCTAAGCTATGCGGAGCAGCTGCTGGAGGTGCTGCATTATTTGCACAGCCATGAGCCGCCAATTATCTACCGGGATCTCAAGCCTTCGAATATCATGCTGACTGGGGAGCATGAGCTGAAGGTCATTGACTTCGGGATTGCACGCAGGCTGAGAAGCGGCTCCGGTGAGGACACCGAGAAGCTGGGGACAGCCGGCTTCGCAGCCCCGGAGCAATATGGCGGCGGGCAAAGCAGCCCGGTGTCGGACTTGTACGGGCTTGGCGCGCTGCTGCTGTATATGGCCTCCGGCGGTGAATTCAGCGCCTGGCAGCCAGGGATGGAGCGGAAGCTGCAGGGGCGTCTCCCGGGCCGGATGATTCCGGTCATCAGACGTCTGCTGCGGCATCACCCGGAGGAACGGTATGGCAGTGCTGAGGAGGTAAGGGCAGCCCTCCGGCAGCTGGATATTGGCGGCGTGGGGCAAGCTGGACATGAGTGGACGAATATACGCAAGACTGCGGATGCCAAGCAATCGTTGCATCTATCTGCTGTGATGGTGGCCATATTAGGGGTGTCACCCGGGATTGGGACCACACATACCTCGCTTGCTGTCAGCCGCTGCCTGTCACCCGCAGGACGGACGGCCTGGGTGGATTGTAATCCCGGTTCTCAAGTATTTAACCGTATGAAGGAAATGGCGGGGAGCCCTGAAATAAGCGGTGTTCAGCGGACTCAGGAGCAGCCGTTCACCTGGATGGGGGTGGACTACTGGAAGCTTCCCCTTTTGGAGGGACTTCCGCAGGTGACGGATCGGGCCTATGCTTATATTGTCCTGGATCTTGGAACCGGCGGCGGTGAGGGAGCACTGGAGGTGTTTACCCGCAGCAGCATCCCGTTATTGATTGCCTCCGGTGCGGATTGGCGGCTGGAGGATATCCTTCACTGGCTGCGCCGCAGAGGTCTGAGTCCCCGGCCGGAATGGCGGATTGGTCTGCCGCTGGCCGGGGAGCATACTGTGGAGCTGCTGGCTTCCCTGCTTGAACCTGCGAGTGTATGCAGTCTGCCGCTTCAACAGGACCCTTTTCAGAGTAAAGGGAGGCTGGTTCAGGCCGTTAGGGGGCTGCTTGGACCGCTAAAGGGTGCCCGTTTTCCTGCAAAGAATAGGAGGTTGTTTCAGAAAAATAGATGAACGCTCAGAGTTTTTTGACGGTTTTCAGAAATCGGGCTTTGTTTCTATTTCAGTGAAGGTGCAGGTGTGCTAGAATGGAGTGATATCTATAATTATTGAACCTCGTGGTATTTACAATATAGAATGGAGCTTGCAGAGAATTTATGAGTTTACTTAGTGTGGAAGACGTTTCCCATAATTTCGGGGACCGGGTGTTGTTCAAGGATGTGTCCTTCCGTCTGCTGGATGGAGAGCACGTGGGGATCGTGGGTGCGAACGGCGTGGGTAAATCGACGCTGATGAATATTTTAACCGGCAAATTATTGAAGGACAACGGCAAGGTGGAGTGGACGCCGCGGGTCCGTTACGGATATCTGGATCAGCATACGCTGCTTACTGCCGGTAAAACCGTGCGTGATGTGCTTAAGGATGCCTTCCTGCCGCTGCTGGAGCTGGAGCATGAGATGATGGCGATTACCGATCGAATGGGTGAGGCGGCTCCCGAGGAGCTGGACCTGCTGCTTGAGCAGATGGGCGACATTCAGGAGCAGCTTGATATCGGCGACTTTTACCTCATTGATGTGAAGGTTGAAGAGATGGCGAACGGACTGGGCCTGACCGCAATCGGTCTGGACCGGGATGTCACTTCCCTGAGCGGGGGACAGCGGACCAAGGTTCTGCTGGCGAAGCTGCTGCTGGAGAAACCGAATGTACTGCTGCTCGATGAGCCTACCAACTATCTCGATGTGGAGCATATTGACTGGCTGACGAACTATCTGAAGCAATATCCGTATGCGTTCATGCTGATCTCCCATGACACGGAATTCATGAATAAGGTGGTCAATGTAATCTATCATCTGGAGTTCTCGAAGCTGACCCGCTATTCGGCCAATTACGAGAAGTTCCTGGAGATGGCGGGGATGAACAAGGCCCAGCATATTGATGCGTACGAGAAGCAGCAGGATTACATCAAAAAGCAGGAGGATTTCATCCAGCGCAATAAAGCGCGTGCCTCCACCTCAGGACGGGCCAAGAGCCGCGAGAAGCAGCTGGGACGGATGGAGCGGATTGACAAGCCGGAAGAAGCGATGAAACCTGTGTTCCAGTTCAAGGAGAGCCGGGCCAGCGGAAAGACGGTGTTCGAGGGCGTTGATTTCGAGATCGGGTATGACCGTCCGCTGCTGCCAAGCAAGCTGAATATGATGATTGAACGCGGAGAGAAGATTGCGATTGTCGGCTACAACGGGGTCGGTAAATCGACGCTGCTCAAAACGATTTTAGGCGTGATTCCTACCTACAGCGGAAAAACCTACCTGGGAGATTACCTGAGTTCAGCCTATTTCCAGCAGGAGCTGAAGGCAGAGAATATCACACCTATTGAAGACGTGTGGAATGAATTCTCCGGTCTGACCCAGAATGAGGTGCGTGGACATCTGGCCCGCTGCGGTCTCAAAAACGAGCATATCACCCGTCCGATGAACATGCTGAGCGGCGGCGAGCAGGCGAAGGTACGCCTGTGCAAGCTGATGATGCGTGAGAGCAACTGGATTCTGTTCGATGAGCCTACGAATCACCTTGATATTGTGGCCAAGGCTGAGCTTAAGCGGGCGCTTATGGAATACAAGGGTACAATTCTGCTGGTATCCCATGAACCGGAATTTTACGAGGATTGGGTAACGAAGGTCTGGAATGTGGAGCAGTGGTCCGCACAGACCGTATAGCAATGGAGTCCGGGAAAAGTGGAGGTTCGCGCTTTTCCCGGTTTTTACTAAAAACCTACATACATAGGGGGCTGTTCAGAGATGGGTCCTGATCAAAACACGCCGGTTCCGGCTTCAGCAGCCGGCAGGGATGGCAGATATTCAAGACAGGTCCGCTTCGCGCCGTTCGGCGCAGCAGGACAGCAGGGACTGGCGCGTTCCTGTGTGCTGGTCGTTGGCATGGGGGCGCTGGGGACAGGGATCGCCGAGACCTTGGCTCGCTGCGGGGTAGGACGTCTTATTCTCGTTGACCGCGATTATGTGGAATGGAGCAATCTGCAACGCCAGCAGTTGTATTCGGAAGAAGATGCGCGTGTGCGGACGCCCAAGGCTGCAGCAGCGCGTACCCGGCTGCTGGCGGTCAATTCGGAGATTGTGATCGAGGCCCACGTGCTTGATGTGCGTGCTGAGGAGCTGGAGAGCCTGCTTCCCGGCGTGGATCTGATTATGGACGGGACCGATAACTTCGATACCCGGCTGATCATCAACGATCTGGCCCAAAAGCACGGCATTCCCTGGATCTACGGGGCCTGTGTCGGAAGCTACGGGATTACGTATACGATTCTGCCGGGTGAAACCCCTTGTCTGAATTGTCTGCTGGGCACAATCCCGCTCGGCGGGGATACCTGCGACACAGCAGGCATTCTTCCGCAAGCGGTGCAGATGGTTACTACGAATGGAACTGCTGAAGCACTGAAGCTGCTTGGCGGATTCAAGGATAAGCTGCGCGGCAAGCTGCTGACCTTCGATATCTGGCGTAATGAGCAGCAGGAGATTGGAGTCCGGACGGCGAAGAAGTCTGACTGTCCCTCATGCGGTGAATCACGGAGCTATCCGTATCTGTCTGCCTCGGGCACAGAGCGCAGCGATGTGCTGTGCGGCAGAGATACAGTGCAGATCCGTCCGGCACACCGCAGAAGTCTGGATCTGGAGGAGACGGCTGCCCGCTTGTCCAGACTGAATAGCGGCAAGGTGGAGAGCAACCCGTATCTGGTTTCTTTTACAGAGGAGCCGTACCGGATGGTTGTGTTCGCAGACGGGAGAGCCTTAATACATGGAACCAGTGATATCGCTGCCGCCCGCAGCTATTATCACCGGTATTTCGGATAATGGAGGAGATCACAATGAACAAGGGAGCCATCCGTCACATGGCGGTATTTACACTGAAATCCGCCCCCGATTCAGAGGAGACTACAGCTTTCTTGCGGGATGGAGCTGAGATTCTTAGCGCGATTCCGGTGGTCAGGAATTTCGAGGTGCTGCGTCAGGTCAGTGCCAAATGTGAGCACCAGTACGCCTTCTCGATGGAGTTCGCCGATCAGGCGGCCTATGATGCCTATAATCATCATCCGGCGCATCAGGCTTTTGTCGCAGAGCGCTGGGACACCCAGGTGGCTGCGTTCCAGGAGATCGATTTCGTACAATTATAAGAAATTACATGTTTCACAAGATTAGTACCGACAAGAGACCATTCCTCCGAATGGTCTCTTTGTTTTGCGGGAATTCTAAGCATCATCTGCGGCGGCACAGCCGGTGCAAGACTGGTGGAGGGGGAAGATCCCGGTGAATGAAAAGATCGCATGGTACATACCCGGTCCGCACCGGGACAGCCATGAAGCAGAAGATGCAGACAAAGAGGAGAAGGCTGCCGGCCATACCGGGCTTGAGGAGGCCATCCGGAGCCTTGGGATGACAGCAGCAATAAGCGAAGACCTGGATAGTCTTCGCTTATTGCTGTCAGGCGGTGAGCCTGTGCTTCTGCTCGCGGAGCTGGATGAACCCGGAGACTGGGCGGGCTGGGAAGCGGTCTTGGAGGTGCGGAAGGAGGGGATGATTCTGCCGGTAATGGTCCTATCCGAAGGAACACCTGAAGAGAGAGGGGAAGCGGCTGTCTCCGTATTCGATGCCGGAGGCAACGAATATATGGAGAAGCCTGTACATACCGGTGAGTTCAAGCGCAGATTATTGAATTTACTTAAGCTGACGGGCCGTCGTAGAGAGGCGGCCACGCTGCTTAAAGTGGACGGATTGATTCTTGATCCCGGACGCCGGCAGGTCAGCCGGGATGGAGCCGAGCTGAAGATGACCCCCAAGGAATTCGATCTGCTGTATTATCTGGCAGAGAATCTGAATGAAGTCTGTCCCCGGGCTGAGATCTTGCAGCAGGTGTGGGGGTATCATTTTCATGCGGACACCAATGTGGTCGATGTGTACATCCGGCATCTGCGGCTCAAGGTGGATAAAGGCCGCCGGAATAAACTGATTCATACGGTGCGTGGAACCGGATATGTACTGCGGACACCGGAGAGCGGGGCCACAAGCTGACGGCCGCTGCGAAGCAGCTCTCCGGTTATTTGGATTTATACTCTTTGGCACACGCTACATTTAAGCTTCGCGCTGTTACAGTACGCGGCGTGATTTCAGGTAGGTTTTTTTCCAGTTCCCCGAATTCAGATCTGAAATGGTCACGCCGGGTGAGCCGTAAGTGTGAAGAATCTTGCCGTTGCCGGCATATACAGCCACATGGGTGACGTTCTTGCCGTTGGCCCGGCTTCCGCTGGAGAAGAACACGAGATCGCCGACACGCAGATTGGCTTTGCTGACCGATGTACCCACTTTAGATTGGGCTACGGACGTACGGGGCAGATCTACACCATATTTTTTGAAAATGTATTGAGTAAAGGAGGAACAGTCAAAATAACGTGTAGTTGAAGTAGAGGCACCGAACTGGTAACGCGTACCCAGATACTTTTTGCCGAAGCTGACCACTTTGGAGCCGGTGGAAGATGCGGATACGGAATCGGCACTTACAGAATCGGCAGATACAGCTGATGCGGCGGCAGGGGCTGTTCCTGCTCCGGTTGCGAGTAAGGCGCTGAACCCGATTGTTGTGCACAGACCGATTGTCATTGCTTGCTTGAACCATTTTTGCTTATTCATGTTGTATACCTCCAAAGTTGTAATCTATTCTAGCAGTTTCGTTCTCTGATTCGTAGTATAGCAGGTTATGACAGTCCTAAATTATGGAAGAGATGGGCTAAATGCAGGCGGTATATACAATGTAAGCGTTATATTAAAATCGCATTAAAAGTTACAAAATATTAATATTTAAACGAGATTTTAAGCAAAAAAAGCCGAGAAATCCTTGATATGCAAGGGGATTCCCGGCTTTTTGATTTTGAACCAAAG
This sequence comes from Paenibacillus sp. FSL R7-0179, assembly GCF_038002265.1. NCBI lineage: Bacteria > Bacillati > Bacillota > Bacilli > Caryophanales > Paenibacillaceae > Paenibacillus > Paenibacillus sp. FSL R7-0179. Next base: position 3,164,587 of record NZ_JBBOCC010000002.1, on the reverse strand, counting down.
GTTACAGCGATGTCTCCAAAGATCTATGTATTCAGTCCTTGCTCTGAATAATCAGCAGCAGTCCGCTCTCGATATGAACGGTTCCCTTGTGCTCCTGCAGCACATTGCTCACGGCCAGGGATTGGCCAAGCTTGAGGGTGGCGTTCTCCAGAGGATATTGGAAGCCCTGAAGGGTGATGCCTGTTACCTCGGGAGTCAGAGGCAGCAAGGAGACATAGGTGTATCCCCGTTCCTCTACAACCGCCTGAGAGCCGGTCAGCGTAATGTAGTTGTTCGCATCCATAATGGAGCAGGCTACCTGACGCTGCAGCGCTCTTGTCATCATCTGAATACTGGCCAGCGTATGGTCTATGCGTGTTCCCGTTACCCCGATCATCAGAATAGACTGCGGCTGGAGGTTCAGGGCGAGATCCAGGGCCATTTCACTGTCGGTAAGGTCTTTGTTGACCGGATCACAGCTTATTGTCTCCCTGCTTCCCGCCTGAATCCGCTCCAGTGCCTCAGGAGAGACAGAGTCGAAATCACCGACGGCAAGCTGGGGGGTGAAGCCATGGTCAATCAGGAACAGCGCTCCCCGGTCAGCGCCGATAATATAATCCTCTTCATCTAATAAGCGCAGGCATTCCGCTGTCAGTTTACCGCCTGCAACAATAACAATACGCCCGGATGGCAATAGCTCCCCCTCCTTGTAGTTGAATTAAGTTCATCATCCTGAACAGTATATAGCAGTTTCAAAAGTTGTACAATTGCCGCACTGACGCTAAAATAGGGTTAGTGCGGCTGGCCGCACCCATCCATAGAGGATGATAAGTTATGCATGTGCGCAGGAGGTGAGAGGGATCGTTAACGTGTTGTTTGTATGTCTGGGGAATATTTGCCGTTCGCCGATGGCGGAGGCTGTGCTGCGCAGTAAGATTGAACAGCGTCAGCTTGCGGATCAGATCACAGTGGATTCTGCAGGAACGGGAGACTGGCATATCGGGAAAGCGCCGCATGAAGGGACAAGGCGTATCCTTGATCTGCATGGCATCAGCTATGAGAATATGAGAGCAAGACGGGTTGCCAGTGAGGATTTCGGGAGATTCGAATATATTATCTGCATGGACAAGTCCAATGGGGAGAATGTTCGCAAAATTCCCGGCGGTGAGCAGTCCAAGCTGTTGTTCTTCATGGATCTGCTGCCGGATGAGGAGCTGCGTGAGGTGCCTGACCCATATTTTACAGGCAATTTCGAGCAGGTCTATGACTTAATCAACGCCGGTTGTGATGTGCTGCTGGAACGGATTATTGGGGAGAAGCTTTAAAATATAAGAATTTTATGTTTATGCTATAAATTATCCTTCTATTTCTCGCTGAAACGGTACCGTCCTTAGTTGTTAAGGAACGGCACCGGACAGCCGCCTGATCATGAAAGCGTAGTCAATCGTGCCGGGATACATAAGTTCGTAAGATGTTCACTTTTATGGTTCTATTTGCTGTTTCAGGAGCGGAAGAAATAGAGTAATGATTCCGGGAGCTCTTTTTGCCAAAAACCCCAAAGATGCTGGCCGTCCTTCTCGCGGTAGGATACCGTGGCTCCTTTGGCTTCAAGCATGGCCTTGGTCTCACGGTTCATCTCTACGAAATCATAGACGCCGGTATCGGTCTTGTAGTCCCGCTCTTGAAGCCCTACAACCATATTGATCTGAAGCCAGGAGAGATCCTCCTCTTGTGAGAGCAGCTCGCGGGTCTCGGGATAATAAGCGCCGGAGAGGCTAAGCACTCGGCTGAATAATCCCGGATACGCCAGTGCGAGGTGGAGGGAGACACTGCCGCCCAGAGAATCACCGGCTACGATCCGTTCCCCGGGTGTACGACGGACAGGATAATTATGTTCAATGTAGGGAATAATCTCTTCGGCGAAGCATGCGAGGTACTGCTTGAAGCGGCTGCCGAACGGAGCGTATTCAGCGGTGCGGACGGCCACGTTCACTTCGACGCCCACTATAATGAAGGGTTCCACATCCTGCTCCAGAATCAGTTGCCCGGCTAAGGTGGCAATCCGGCCGAAGTTGAAGAATTCTTCACCGTCCTGACAGTAGATGACGGGATAGCTGAGTACTTCATTATATCCTGGGGGAAGATAGATACGCAGCTTGCGCTCTTCCTGCAGGTGTTCGCTCCACAGTGTTTGTTTTACAATTGTACGTTTCAGAAAAACAGGTTCGCTCATTGTCAAATCGTCACCTTTCATGTCGAATTTTGCTTAAGACTTAGTGTTACGTTAAAATTAGCCAAGCGGCAAATGTGGGATATATCATTTACTTGAGAAATATCCTTAAATCTGTTATAGGATATTTAAACGCCTGTTATACATACAAAATTTATGGAAACATAAATTTTATGCGTATTTCTTTGACGAAACAGATACAACAGGTGTATAATAATTCTATAACAGAGACCACTGATATTCAAATTTTTTTATTGAGGTGAAGATAATGACTAGAGTTCCTTATGAAGTGTATACAGAGGACGTTGAAGCCCTTACGGTTCTTTCCCCGGATGGAGAAATTATCAATAAGGAAATGATGCCTGACCTTACCGATGATCAATTGAAAGAAATTATGTACCGTATGGTATTTACCCGTACCTGGGATGACCGTGCTGTTAACCTGGGCCGCCAAGGCCGTCTCGGCTTCTATGCGCCGGTATCCGGACAGGAAGCTACAATGATCGGCAGCGAGTATGCTTTGCAGAAGGAAGACTTCGTCTGCCCGGGCTACCGCGATATTCCACAGCTCGTATGGCATGGCCTTCCATTATATCAGGCGTTCCTGTATTCCCGCGGACATCAGCATGGCGGACAGATTCCTGATGGCGTGAATGTACTGATGCCGCAGATCATTATCGGAGCACAGATCCTTCATGCTACCGGTATTGCAATGGGCTTCAAATTGAAGAAACAGCAGAACGTTGCAATCACATACACAGGTGACGGAGGTTCGTCAGAAGGCGACTTCTATGAAGGCCTTAACTATGCAGGAGTATATAAGCTGCCAGTGATCTTCTTCGTTCAGAACAACGGCTATGCCATCACCACTCCGTTCTCGAAGCAGACAGCAGCGAAATCCATCGCCCACAAGGCGGTTGCCGCAGGGATTCCCGGAATCAAGATCGACGGCATGGACGTATTTGCAGTAATCTCTGCTGTACAGCAGGCTGCTGAACGCGCCCGCAAAGGCGAAGGCGCCACACTGATCGAAGCGGTAACCTATCGTTTCCGTCCGCATTCCCTGTCCGATGATGCCAGTAAGTACCGTACAAAGGAAGAAGAAGGACAATGGAATGAGAAAGATCCGATTGCCCGTCTTGCCAAGTACCTGGAGAAGAAGGGCCTCTGGACTGAAGAGGACACTCTGCGCGTAAGAGAAGAAGCGAAAGCAACTGTGAACGAGCAGATTAAGAAAGCAGAACAGACCGAAAAAATGACCATTCCCGGCTTGATCGACAGCATGTTCGAGGTAACTCCGAAACATCTTGAAGAACAAAAAGCCGATTTTGAATAAGGGGGATATCACGCAATGGCACAGATGAATATGAAAGAAGCAATTCGTGACGCAATGCGCGTTGAACTGACTCGTGACCCCAATGTCCTTATCTTCGGAGAAGACGTTGGTAATGTAGGCGGCGTGTTCCGTGTAACAGAAGGGCTGCAGAAGGAATTTGGCGAGGATCGCATCTTCGATACACCGCTGGCAGAGTCTGCTATCGGCGGTTTGGCTTTCGGTCTCGGCGTACAGGGCTTCCGCCCGATCGCTGAGATCCAGTTCGTAGGCTTCATCTTTGAAGCTCTTGATCAGATCGTTATTCAGGCAGCGCGCCTGCGCTGGCGTTCCGGGGGCAAATACAATGCTCCTGTAGTGTTCCGCACTCCGTTCGGCGGCGGCGTTAAGGCAGCTGAGCTGCATACCGATTCTCTGGAAGGCTTGATTGCCCAGAGTCCTGGGATCAAGGTAGTTATTCCTTCTAACCCATACGATGCGAAGGGACTGCTGATCGCTTCGATCCGCGACAATGACCCTGTATTCTTCATGGAGCACTTGAACCTGTACCATGCTTTCCGTGCAGAGGTGCCTGAAGGTGAATATACCGTTGAACTCGGCAAAGCGAATGTAGTTCGCGAGGGTTCGGATGTATCTATCATTACCTACGGTCTAATGGTACATACAGCGACCAAGGCAGCTGACCAGCTCGAAAAAGAAGGCATCAAAGTCGAAATTATCGACCTTCGTACCGTTAGCCCGATTGATATCGACACTATTGTGGCTTCCATCAAGAAGACCAACCGTGCGATTGTTGTACAAGAAGCTCAGAAGAGCTCCGGCGTAGCCGCTGAGGTTATTGCCCAGATTAACGAAAAAGCTCTGCTGCACTTAGAAGCCCCTGTGCTTCGTGTAGCAGGTCCTGATACGATTTTCCCGTTCGCTCAAATCGAAGATACCTGGATTCCTACCCCTGCACGTGTTATTGCGGCAGTTAAGAAAGTTATGGAATTCTAGGATAAGTAACGACCTTGCCGTCCTTGTATTTAAGGGCGGCAGCCGTTTCTGTCTTTTGCTAAACAGAGCTGTTGAATTAACTCAACATAACATTATAGGAGGTTATCAAGGTGGCAAAATTTGAGTACCGGTTCCCTGAGCTGGGCGAAGGTCTGCATGAAGGCGAAATTATCAAAATGCATATCAAAGCCGGCGACAAAGTAACCGATGACGATATCGTAATGGAAGTTCAGAATGACAAGGCGGTAGTAGAGGTGCCTTGTCCGGTCAATGGCACAGTGCTGGAAGTCTTCACCAAGGACGGCCAAGTATGCCGTGTAGGCGAAGTTGTAGCCATTATTGATGCCGAAGGCGACATCCCTGAACAAGAGGGCGGCCATCCGGCAGAGCATGCTTCCCAGGAAGCTGATGCAGCCAAGGGCGGAGCGGATACTACTTCTTCTCCGGCAACCAGCAGCCCGGCTACTGGCGGAGCAACGAACTTTGAATACAAGTTCCCTGAACTGGGCGAAGGCCTGCATGAAGGGGAAATCATCAAGATGCACATCAAGGTTGGAGACAAAATCACCGACGACGATATCATTATGGAAGTTCAGAATGATAAAGCAGTGGTGGAAGTTCCTTCTCCAGTCAATGGTACTGTAGTCGAAGTGTTCACCAAAGACGGCCAGATCTGCCGTGTAGGTGAAGTTGTGGCTATCATTGCTGCAGAAGGTGATGTTCCTCATGATGAGGGCGGCCATGCTGAAGCATCCGGTGCCCAGGCAGCGGCTCCTTCCCAAGGTACAGCTCCGGCAGCGGCGGCAGCTCCAGCCCCTGACCGTGAAGTGCTGGCAACACCGAGCGTGCGCAAGTATGCCCGTGACAATAGCGTGGATATCTCCAAGGTGAACGGCTCCGGCAAGAACGGCAAGATCACACTTGAAGATGTAGAGGCCTTCCTGAAAGGCGGCTCTACAGCTCCTGCGGCAGCGGCTCCGGCAGCTTCTGCACCAGCGGCGGCAGCAGCACCTCAAGCCAAAGCCAAAGAAGCAGCACCGGCAGCAGCTTCCGGCAATACAAGTCTGGAAGAAGAACGCGTACCGTTCAAGGGTATCCGCAAAGCGATTGCCAATGCTATGGTTAAATCGGCTTACACTGCACCGCATGTTACCATCATGGACGAAGTGGATGTTACTGAGCTTGTAGCCTTCCGTGCCCGTATGAAGCCGGTAGCCGAGAAGAAGGGCGTGAAGGTTACTTATCTTCCGTTCATCGTAAAGGCACTCGTAGCCGCTTCCCGTCAGTTCCCTGCGCTTAACGCAATGATTGACGAAGCTTCTAACGAAATTGTCTACAAGAAGTACTACAACATCGGTATTGCTACGGATACAGACAACGGTCTGATCGTTCCTGTCATCAAGGACGCTGACCGCAAGAGCATCTGGATGATCGCAAGCGCGATTACAGATCTGGCAGTACGCGGACGCGACGGCAAGCTGGCTCCGAATGAAATGAAGGGCAGTACGATCTCGATCAGTAACATCGGCTCTGCCGGCGGTATGTTCTTCACTCCGATTATCAACTTCCCTGAAGTTGCTATTCTCGGAACCGGACGTATCACTGAGAAGCCTGTTGTGAAGAACGGCGAAATCGTTGCCGCACCTGTAATGGCTCTGTCCCTGAGCTTTGACCACCGGATTATTGACGGCGCAACAGCACAGAATTTCATGAATTACATTAAGACCCTGCTTGCAAATCCTGATATGTTAGTTATGGAGGTGTAATTAATGGTAGTCGGAGACGCTTCAATCGAAATCGACACATTGGTAATTGGTGCAGGTCCCGGCGGGTATGTGGCGGCAATTCGTGCCGCCCAGCTCGGCCAAAAGGTCATCATTGTAGATAAATCGGAACTCGGCGGCGTGTGCTTGAACCGCGGCTGTATTCCTTCCAAGGCCCTGATCTCAGCTGCTCATCAATTCGAGGCTGCCCAGCACGGTGATGTATTCGGTGTTACTGCCGAGAACGTGAAGGTAGACTGGTCCAAGACTCAGGCCTTCAAGAACGGCGTAGTCAAGAAAATGACTTCCGGCGTTACCAGCCTGATGAAGGGTAACAAGATCGAAGTATTCAGCGGAGAAGCTATGTTCATCAGCACAAACGAAGCCCGTTTGTTCAATGATCATGAATCCCCGCGCTATAAGTTCAATAACTGCATTATTGCAACGGGCTCCCGTCCGATTGAACTGAAGCCATTCCCGTTCGGCGGACGCATCCTGTCCTCCACGGAAGCGCTGGATCTGCCTGAAATCCCTAAGAGCATGATCGTTATCGGCGGCGGCTACATTGGTGCGGAACTGGGTCAGATGTACTCCAAATTCGGCACCAAGGTGACCATCATTGAAGGTCTGGATACCGTTCTGCCTGGCTTTGACAAAGACATGACCCGTCTGGTTGCTAAGAATATGGCTAAGACTGGCATTGAAATTGTAACTAACGCCAAAGCAGAATCTGCGGTTCAGAACGACAAGGAAGTTACTGTGAAATACTCCGTTGGCGGAGAGTCCAAAGAAGTTACTGCTGAATACCTGCTGGTAACAGTAGGACGCCGTCCGAATACTGACGGAGAGCTGGGTCTGGATCTGATCGGCGTTGAGCTGGATGACCGCGGTCTGGTGAAGGTGGACCATCAGGGACGGACTAACATCCCTAACATTTTCGCAATCGGCGATATCGTTCCGGGTCTTGCCCTGGCACACAAAGCTTCTTACGAAGGTAAGATCGCTGCGGAAGCCATTGCCGGACACAAATCGGTGGTAGATTACAAGGTAATGCCGGCTGTTGTATTCACAGATCCAGAATGCTCCAGCGTAGGTCTGACCGAGAAGGAAGCGAAGGATAAGGGCTATGCGGTGAAAGCCGGCAAGTTCCCGTTCGCAGGCAACGGCCGTGCCGTGTCCCTGAATGCTCCTGAAGGCTTCATCAAGATTGTAGCGAAGAGCGACAACAATCAGGTGCTTGGCGCGCAAATCGTCGGTATCGAGGCTTCCAACCTGATCGCTGAGCTGGGTCTGGCGATCGAAATGGGCGCAACGCTTGAAGATATCGCACTGACCATCCATGCGCATCCAACCCTTGGCGAGATCGTCATGGAAGCGGCTGAGCTGGTAGAAGGCCACCCGATCCACGTAATGAAATAATAACCGCCTAAGCTTATGCGGTAAGAACATAGGAGGATGTTCCCGAAGCCATGCAGATGGTCAGGGAGCATCCTCTTTTGACTGAAGATACTGTCCTGAACGTTCGGAAATAGCTGGAAATCTGCCCAATTCGGGGAGAGAAATGTATGTTTTTTTGCGTTTTTTTATCATAAGGGAAGTTACAACGACCGTCAGCTCATGGTAAACTGGTAGAAGAAAAAAGAGAGTGGGGTGCGATACGGCTTGCGTAATTACTTGGATTTATTAAAGGATATTCTGGACAACGGTACAGCTAAGAGCGACCGGACAGGTACAGGTACAGTGTCCGTCTTCGGGCGTCAGCTCCGCTTCGATCTGTCGAAGGGCTTCCCGCTGATGACCACCAAGCGCATTCATCTGAAGTCGGTGGTACATGAGCTTCTATGGTTCCTCAAAGGGGATACCAATACAACGTATCTGAAGGAGAACGGCGTCTCGATCTGGGATGAATGGGCCGATGAGAACGGGGAGCTGGGGCCGGTGTACGGCTCGCAGTGGCGGGCCTGGGAGAGTAAGGACGGGCAGCATATCGATCAGATTGCGAATGTAATTGAGTCGATTAAGCATAATCCCGATTCACGGCGCCATATTGTTAGTGCGTGGAATGTAGGCGAGATTGAGCAGATGAAGCTTCCGCCCTGCCATTTCGTTTTTCAGTTCTACGTAGCCGGCGGCAAGCTTTCTTGCATGCTTACAATGCGTTCGGTGGATACATTCCTTGGGCTTCCATTCAACATTGCCAGCTACGCGCTGCTTACCCATATGGTTGCGCAGCAGACGGGGCTTGAGGTCGGAGATTTCATCTGGTCCGGCGGAGATGTGCATATATATACAAATCATATGGAACAAGTGGCTACACAGCTTGCACGGGAGCCTTATGCGCTGCCGAAGCTTAACATCCGCAGAGTACCGGACAGTATTTTTGACTATACTTTTGAGGATTTTGAATTTACTGACTATGTCTATCACCCGGGAATCAAGGCACCGGTTGCTATATGAGCATTACCATGATATGGGCGATGGCCTCCAATGGCGTAATTGGCAAAAATAACGATATGCCCTGGCATTTGCCGCTGGATTTCGCGTATTTCAAAGCTGAGACACTCGGCAAGCGGATGCTGATGGGCCGCAAAACCTGGGAGTCGCTGGGCAGCAAGCCGCTGAAGGGCCGTACCAGCCTGATTCTGACCCGCGACAAGGGCTTCGCACCCGAAGGGGCTGAGATCATCCATACGCTGGCTGAGGCGCTGGCTGAGGGGCGCAAGGAGGATGAACTGATGGTGATTGGCGGAGCCGAAATCTACAGCCTGATGCTGCCGTATGCCGACAAGCTGCGTGTTACACGGATAGAGGCGGAGATTGAAGGTGATACGCGATTCCCTGAGGTAGACTGGAGTCAGTGGAAGGAAGTTTCCAATTCCCCGGGACTCAAGAATGAGCAGAATCCTTATGATTATCGTTTTATGGTGTATGACCGCAAGGAGTGACGATGAAGCGTTTTCTCTGACACAAGATGTGAAATAGTACAAATAATCAGCAGATTAGTCCATTACAGTGCGAAAGTATTGAATGCTAATATAATTAAAATTAGAAATGGTGTACTATACATCAACACGAAGAGAACGGATGGGGGAAACGTATATATGTCTACACCTACTGGATTTATGGAGTATAAGCGCCAGCTCCCAGGGGACCGCGATCCCGAGCAGCGCGTGAAGGATTGGGAAGAATTCCACGAGCATCTGACCGAGGACGAGCTTCGGACTCAGGGTGCCCGTTGTATGGATTGCGGCACACCGTATTGCCACACCGGTATGGATATGAGCGGCGGTACTTCAGGCTGTCCCGTGCATAACCTGATCCCGGAGTGGAATAACCTGGTCTACCGCGGCCTGTGGAAGGAAGCGCTAGAGCGCCTGCACAAGACGAATAACTTCCCTGAATTCACCGGCAGCATTTGTCCTGCTCCCTGCGAGGGCTCCTGTACCGTCGGTCTGATTGGACAGCCTGTTACGATTAAGACGATCGAGCTGGCCATTGTGGACAAGGGCTTTGAAGAGGGCTGGGTCGTTCCGAGTCCGCCGGAGAAGCGTACAGGCAAACGGATTGCTATTGTCGGCTCCGGTCCGGCAGGACTGGCCGCAGCAGCCCAGCTGAATAAAGCGGGTCACACGGTAACGGTCTTTGAGCGCAGTGACCGGATCGGCGGCCTTCTGATGTACGGTATTCCGACGATGAAGCTGGACAAACGTGTCGTACAGCGCCGCGTTGATCTGCTGGCAGCAGAGGGTATCGAGTTCGTGGTAAATACAGAGATCGGTAAAGACATTCCGGCACAGCAGCTGGTGGATGAATATGATGCCGTTGTCCTCTGCGGCGGTGCGACCAAGGCAAGACGCTTCAATGTGGAGGGCCATGACCTCAAAGGGGTTATGTATGCCATGGATTACCTGAACGGCACGATCAAGAGCTATCTGAATTCCAATCTGGAGGATGGCAACTATGTATCCGCCGCAGGCAAGGACGTAATCGTGCTGGGCGGAGGCGATACCGGCTCCGACTGTGTCGCGACTTCCCTGCGGCATGGCTGCAGCAGCATCACCCAGTTCGGTACCCACGACAAAGCACCGCTTACACGTGATCCGATTGCTAACCCTTGGCCGCAGTTCCCGAATGTCTACACCCTGGATTATGCGCAGCAGGAAGCCAAAGCGGTCTTCGGTGAAGACCCGCGTGAATTCTCTATCATGACGACCAAGTTCGTCGGCGATGAAGAAGGCAACCTCAAGGAGCTGCATACAGTGCAGATCCGCCGGACGGTGGACGAGACAGGACGGAAGATCTACCAGCCGGTTCCGGGAACCGAGGCTGTCTATCCGGCCCAGCTGGCGCTGATTGCCATTGGCTTCGACGGACCGGAGCAGGATATCATTGAGGAGCTTAAGCTGGATACGGACCGCCGCAGCAATGTGAAGGCCCGTTATGGCAAATTCAACACGAATGTGGATAAAGTATTTGCAGCCGGCGATATGCGCCGCGGACAGAGTCTGGTCGTCTGGGCCATCAACGAGGGACGCGAAGCCGCGCGCGAAGTGGATAAATATCTGATGGGTTCGACTGTACTTGCCTAAATCCGATATGCACGAAAAAGGAGCTGTCCCAAAAGCCATGAAATGGCTGCTTGGGACAGCTCTTTATTGTAGTAGGTAGCTTACGTAAGGATTTGCTGCCCCGGCTCCTGAAGTACGAGCAGTATGAGCAGGTGCTGGGTTACCGGAACAGCTTCAGTAAGACCGATCCCGATGCGACTTTTATGCGAATGAAAGAAGATCACATGCTCAATGGCCAACTGAAGATAGGCTATAAATCTACAGATCGGGACCGAAAACCAGTTTATTGTGGCGTACTATGCCTATCTGGAAAAGAGAGATACGGGCAGTCGTAAAATACAGCACCTATCATAAAGAAAAGAGCAAGGCCTGGAAAGCCGATGTCGGAAAAATCTAGAATTGGACATACAACGAATCCGAGGACCACTGGAGATGCGTAGCTGGATACGCGCTGTATCATCAACAGGAGAACAAGGAAACATTGTGCTCTCATGCAGGCGCACGGCCCGAATGTACGCGAAAAACAGCATACAATGTACTCGCATGCAGGCGCATGGCCCGAATGTATGCGGAAAACAGCATGCAATGTGCTCGAATGTAGGCGCATGGCCTTAATGTATGCGGAAAACAGCATACATTGTGCTCGCATGCAGGCGCATGGCCCGAATCTATGTGGAAAACAGCATACAATCTGCAATGTGCTGGCGTGAAGGTAGTCCTATTCAACCGCAGGTGACTTTGTTATGCGGCCATGAGAATCAATGGTCCTCAATGCTCAAAAGATCACTGGGATTAGTCTTCCAGCTTGAAGCGTTCAATCTTAAGCTGCAGATCGCCAGCCATTCTGGACAGCTCCGTAGAGGAGGCGGAGATCTCTTCCATGGAAGCGAGCTGTTCCTCTGTAGCTGCCGTTACACTCTGGAAAGCGTCTGAGGCGGAACGGGAGATGCCGGAGATTTCGTGTACGGAAGCGGCAACCTCCTGCGCTCCCGCTGACATTTGCTCGGTAATAGCCGAGATGTCATGCAGCTGGCTGTTGATTTTGGCGGTAGACTGTTCAATGCTGATGAAGGATTGCTTGGCTTCGGCGGTAACCTGAATCCCCAGCTCCACATCGGCTGCGACCGTATGCTGTATTGCTTCATAGGTCTGGTCGATCAACTGTGTCATCTGCTGGAGGGTATCTTGAATATCCCCGGCGGTATTCTTCGACTGATCAGCCAGCTTCCGCACCTCGGAAGCCACAACGGCGAAGCCCCGGCCCTGCTCTCGGCCCGGGCTGCTTCAATGCCGGCATTCAGCGACAGGAGATTCGTCTGTACGGCAATGGCCGAAATTGCACTGCTCATTGCGGAGACTTCATCGTTCAAGCCGTTCAATTGCCCGATTAGCTGCGAAGAGTGTTGAGTAGAGGTCCGGATGGCATCCATTTGCTGGCTGACCTGTTCCATCTTCAGGCTGCCGCCGCGCACATCTGCTTCAGTGCTTGCAGAAGAATCGACGATGGAGGCCGCGGCTTCGGCAATCTTTTGAATACCGGAAGACATTTCCTCCATCGCGCGCGAGGTCTCTGCCATAGCCGAGGTCTGTGTCTGCGCACCCTCAGAGGAGTCCTGCACCAGTTCAGCCACGTAAGCGGTGGCTGTGGAGTTCTCTTCAGTGGTGGCATTCAATTGCTGGCTGGAGGCTGCCAATTGTCCCGAAGTGTCCGAAATATCCGAGACGATGCCGCGCAGAGAGCCTACCATCAGGTTGTAATTCTGTGCCAGCTGACCGATCTCATCCACCCGGTTTATCTCGATCTGTTCATTTAGATAGCCTTCGCTTACCCGCTGTGCAGAACGGTTCAGACTGCGGATCGGCTTCGTGATTGAGCGGACAATCAGGAACATCAGGGTTAGGGCGATAAGCAGAGCAATGGCCAGAACGACCAGGCCTGTATAGATAATGGGCTGTGAGGCATCCGAGAATTCTTGGGTGGGCAGGATGCCGACAATTTTGAACCCGGTATTCGGATCAGTTGTATAGTAACCCTGCATATCCATTTTCGTGTCCGGATTGGTATAATGCAGGTCCCCGCTGTCGTTAGCCAGCAGCTTCACTATATAATCTGCTACATCCTCACCTGCAGCTTTGCCGGGATAAGAGACGAATTTATGATTACGGTCCACAATGTAGAAGTAACCTGTCTCACCCGGATGGGTGGTATGGATTCTTTCACTCATTGCCTTGAGGTTGAGGCTGGTGGTGACAGCTCCTTTGCCATCCTCCAGCGAATGGGAGAGGAACAGCGTATAGTTGCCGGTAGTTGCCGAGACAAAAGGATCAATGATTGTTGTGGTACCGGCATTCTGCATGGACGCCTTATACCAGTCCCGCGTACGCGGATCATAATCCTGTTTGCCGGGGTCCGGGGCCTTCATCCAGGCACCTTGTTCGTTGCCCACCGTAAGAATCTCCAGCTCAGGATGTGCCTTCATGAACTGATCAATGAGCGTGCGTGTGCCGGGAGCCTTAACATCGACCTCGGAAGACTCAATCTGGCGGCTGAGCAAATCCACATTCCGCATAGCGGCGGATACATATTCTTGAATGGTCCCGGCGACCAGATCGACACTGGAATGCGTGGCATTCTGCATTTTATTCTCTAATTCCCGTTTAGCACTGGAGTAGGAGAAATAACTGACCAAGAGGATCGGGATCACCAGCATAATGGTGAAAAGCATCATCATTTGCCTTTGCAGTGATCGTGATCTGAGCTTGCTGATGAAGCGGTTGACTGACTTGAACATCGGAACGGTTCCCCCTCTGGTACATGGAAATCGACTGGCAGTATAGCTAGCCGTTTCTCGCTGAATACCTCTACTGATATTCGGTTTATCGACACATTCTGTTCATATCTTAAGGTATTTCATGTAAAATAATTAATTCCATTCACAATCTATCCAATACCCGCTTGACGCGGCCTGGAATATCGTATAGATTAAGTACCAACATTTATAACGTAACAGCGTTGACCAAGGACCTGGTATCCGTAAGCGCCGGAACAGCGAGGGGATTCACCGGCTGAAAGATCCCGCGAGTGCGTAAGACACCAATCCTGCCTTGGAAGCTGCAGCTTATGCTGAAGATGGGCATAATTCTGCCGGACCCGGCCGTTATCCGGATGAGAGGACCGCAGGCTTGGATAGTCTTGAGGTTGAAACAGGGTGGTAACACGGCGCATTCGTCCCTGACGGATGCGTCTTTTTTGCGTTCTCATTATGGCAGTGAAATGTTCTGGATCTGTACACACTTATCGACGAAAGAGGCTGATCTGTATGCGTCAAACCAATCTATTAGTTACCACTCTGCGCGAAGCTCCTGCCGAAGCAGAGATACGAAGCCACCAGCTGCTGCTGCGTGCCGGATATATCCGGCAGGTGGCCGCCGGGGTATACACCTATTTGCCGCTCGGACGGCGGGTGCTGCGCAGGATAGAGCAGATCGTGCGCCAGGAAATGGAGTCCGCCGGTGCGCAGGAGGTTCTTATGCCTTCCATGCAGCCGACAGAGCTCTGGAGAGAATCGGAACGTTATGAGGTGTACGGCAAAGAGCTGATGAAGCTCCGCGACCGTCACGACCGGGAGTTCGTGCTGGGTCCGACCCATGAGGAAGTGGTTACGGCGCTAATGCGCGGAGAGATCAGCTCCTACCGGCGGCTGCCGGTGACCATCTATCAGATCCAGACGAAGTTCCGGGATGAACGTCGTCCGCGCTCAGGACTTCTGCGGGGCAGGGAATTCCTGATGAAGGATGCCTATTCGTTTGATACGGACGGGGAAGGCCTGGATCTGGCCTATCAGGTGATGTACAGCGCTTATGAGCGGATCTTTGACCGCTGCGGCCTGAAGTACCGGGCGGTGCAGGCGAATGCCGGAGCGATTGGCGGCAAAGGCCAGAATCATGAATTCATGGCCCTGTCAGAGATAGGCGAGGATACGATAGCTGTGTGCTCCCTGTGCGGATATGCTGCGAATCTGGAGCAGGCGGAAGTGCATAGGGGCGACTGCTGTCCGCACTGCGGCGATGGAGCGCTGGATTTCCATCAAGGCATCGAGGTAGGGCATGTCTTCAAGCTGGGCACGGTTTACAGTGAGAAGCTGGGGGCAGATTATCTGGATCGGGGCGGCTGCACCCGGCCAATGGTAATGGGCTGCTACGGCATAGGAATCTCCCGCTTGCTGGCCGCAGTGGCTGAGCAGAACAACGATGACCAAGGGCTGGTTTGGCCGCAGAGCCTGGCTCCATATACGGTTCATATTCTGCTGATGTCTATCAAAGATACAGCACAGCGTGAGCTGGCCGAAGCTTTGTATGCAAGACTGACCGCCTTGGGCATCGATACGCTTCTAGACGACCGCGATGAGCGGGCCGGGATCAAATTCAAGGATGCCGGACTGATGGGTATACCGGTTGCGCTGGTGGTCGGCAAGCTGGCCGCAGAGCAGAGGGTTGAATACATGGACCGCAGAACGGGTAACAAGGAAGTAATCGATATAGGTGAGGCCGTGCTGCGCGTAAGCGGTCTGAAGTCCGCAACGGATACTGCTTTTGCTTGAATTGAAGCTCTGGTAAAATAGGGGAAAAGCCACATGAATCCGCTACCTTGGAGAGGAGGGGGAAAGAATGTTTGGACGCCTGATACGCCGGCTTGACAATGCCAGACAGATGCAGAAAATGCGTAACGAGCATCCCGAAGAGATCCGCCGCCTGTTGGAAGAGCGGGCCAGGGAACAGCAGGTCCCGGCAGAGCCTGCACCCGCAAAGTCCGGGCCGTGGATTATCTTCTTCCGGTGTATACTGTATATTCTGTCCGTGCTAATTGTATTGATTGCCTCCATCGGGGGGCCAAAGAGTGATGCGCCTGTCTTCTCCATACTTTCCTTTGGTCTGCTGCTGGCCATTCTGTATCTGATAGCGGGTCTCGCCCAGCCTGCAATCGTATTTTTCCGCACGCACTGGTCCCGGGGAGATGTGCTTGAGTTATTCAGCCTGATCATCGGGGCGCTGCTCATTCTGATGGCAATATTCCGCCTGTAGGTTACAGGTCTGAATAATGCGAAGCGGATTTTGAGGTTCAGGAATGGTATAATAGACTACTGGACAACTTTTGTAATGAACCAAGGGTAAGGAGCGATTATTGTTGAAGACACTCATTATTGCGGAGAAACCGGACATGGGGCGGAATATCGCCGCCGCAATAGAACCGAAGGCCAAAAACTACCGTTCCTATCTGGAAGGGGAGCAGTACATCATCACCTGGGCGATTGGGCATCTGATTGGCCTGGCAGAGCCCGAAGCCTACGACAATAAATATAAAAAGTGGAACATTAACGATCTGCCGATTATCCCCGAGGAGTTCAAGCTGCTGCCTAATGCACGCACTATGGATCAGCTGAAGGTGATCGGGGAGCTGGCGAAGCGCAGCGATCTGCTGGTGAACTCCTGCGATGCCGGGCGTGAGGGCCAGCATATTTTCTCGCTGATTCAGCGTTACCTGGAGCTTAACCAGCCGGTGAAGCGGCTGTGGATCTCCGATCTGACGCCGGAGACGATCCGCAAGGGCTTCCAGGAGCTGAAGGACGGGTCAGAATACGAGAATCTGACCAAAGCGGCCCGGGCGCGCAGCGAGGCGGACTGGCTGATCGGGATGAACGGCTCGCGCGCTTTTACGACCAAGCATAATGTGCTGCTCTCTGTAGGCCGGGTGCAGACCCCGGTGCTTGCGCTGATCTATGACCGTCAGAAGACCATTGAAGCATTCTCCTCGCTGAAGTTCTTTGAGGTGGAAGGGCATTTCACCCAGAATGAGCTGACGTATAAGGGAATGTGGCAGGGTGACCGGTTAACGGATGGTGCGAAGGCAGAGGCGCTTGCGGCCAAGGTCAAAGGCAAGCCCGCCCGGATTATTCTCTATGAGGTCAAAGAAACCAAGGAATATCCGAACAAGCTGTACGATCTGACCCTGCTGCAGCGTGAGGCGAACGGGAAATATGCCTTCTCCGCCAAAAAAACACTGGATATCGCCCAGGCGCTGTATGAGAAGCATAAGGTAATTTCGTATCCGCGTACCAACTCCAACTATGTCACGGAGCAGAATATTCCTGAAATGCATAAGACGCTGTCGTCCCTTCAGGGCACGCAGTACGACGATTGGGTGAAGGGTGCGAACCGTAACCTGGTTCATAAAGGCAACAAATTCATCTGTAATCCATCCAAGGTCGAGGATCACCATGCGATTCTGCCGACGAACCGCAAGGCGAACGGGTTGAGCGCGGACGAGGCCAAGCTGTACGATCTGATCGTGCGCCGTTTCTTGTCCCAGTTCTATCCGGCTGCGGAATATAAGGTGCATACAGTCATGACCGAAGTGGAAGGCGAGAAGTTCAAGACTACAGTCAAGGAGCTGCTCAGCCTCGGCTGGAAGGTGATCTACGCTGACCAGAAGAAGGACAAGTCCAGACCGTCCAAGGGCAAAGGCAAGGAGGACGAGGAGGAAGAAGAGCTTGAGGTGAACGAGCCGTTCTCGGTTCAAGCAGAGGGGGAAGTGATCTGCAGCGATGCGGTTGTGAAGGAGAAGGATACCCAGCCTCCGAAGCATTACACCGAAGGAACCTTGCTGAAGGCCATGGAGAGTGCAGGCAAGCAGATTGAGGATGAAGAGCTGCGCGATGCCATGAAGGACTCGGGGCTGGGCACTCCGGCGACCCGGGCAGCTACGATTGAACGGCTGAAGAATGTCGGCTATGTGGAGATGCAGGGGAAAAAGATCGCCATCACCCAAAAGGGGCGGACGGCGGTTGAGCTGATCCGCGGGGCAGGCGTGGAACTGCTGACCTCCCCGGAAATGACCGGGCAGTGGGAGCGCCGTCTCAATGAAATTGCCCGCGGCACCGCAGCGGACGGACAATTTATGGAGAACGTCAAGCGGTTCGCTGCGATGATTGTGGACAAGGTGCGCGTGCAGTCGCGTGCCGCGAAGACCTCCTTCGAAGGGGATACCCCTTCGCTGAACAGCGGCGGCAAGGGCCGCAGTCCGGCTGCTGCACCGCGCAAGGCCGCTGAATCCAAGGCAGCCGGGCGTACGTCCGCAGCAGCTGGGCCGCGCCGCGCGGCGTCGGACGCAGCCGGGAAGAACGTGGATACCGGGCCGAAGGTCATCGGCTCCTGCCCGCGTCCCGGCTGCGGCGGTATGATCTTCATGGGCCGCAAGGGCTACGGCTGCTCCCATTATAAGGAGGGCTGCGGCTTCGTGATCTGGAAGGAGAATCACGGACGTACGCTCACCGACACCCAGGTGAAGGCCCTGATTGAGAAAGGCCGGACCGGAAAGCTGAAGCTGACCGGTGAGGACGGCGCGCCGCTTGAAGGCAAGCTGGTGCTGCAGAATATGGATACCGGCCAGCTGGCCGTGGAATAATTCATTCATACTAAGAATGCCCCGGCCATCTTTTCCCGGCCGGGGCGCTTTTGTAAAAGAAGGCAGTTTCAGATTTAAAAGAGTGGATATGCTTGTGAAACTCAGGGGTTTGTGTAATGAAACCCTATCATCCCGAAAAATCTAACGGACCGAAGAGACCTTATCCCCACGAGAACACCACCTTTTGCAGCGTAACGGACTCAGTGGAGCTTATCGTCTTTCTGAGAGACGTTTTGGAGCTGAATTGCAGGGGATAAGGTCCTTGCGGTCCGCTAATCGCCCAAGTGAAGACTTTCTTCACGGATAAGAGCCCCTGTGTCCGTTACGCTTAGCGCCCCCAAATAACAACCGTCAATTGAAAATATGTAATTTGAAGGGTGATTTATTCTACTCCACTATTTTAAATCTGATAAGGTACTAGCGGAGACAGGCCTCTATCTTCAAAAGCTTAACATTCAAAAAAGCAGCGATTCTACCGTTATTGGAGAATCGCTGCTCTGCGTTTTTGGTCTAAATTAATTAGCTTCGCTTAAGGCTGCTTCAATAGCGGCGCTTAAGCCTTCATAGGAGGAATCCGGCAGCAGGATGCCGTTCACCATGAACTTTGGTGTGCCGTTGACGCCGTAGGCTCCGGCGATTTTGAAATCCTCTTTGACATCGTACATATACGTATGGTTCTTCAGATCCTGCTCGAACCGCTCCTGGTCAATTCCTGTAATATTGTCCTTCACGAACTTAGTGATAAACTTCTGGGTTGCCCAGATCTTGCTCTCGTCACCCTGGTTCTCGTAGAGCTTGTGGAGATACTCCCAGAACTTCTCGTTATTCTGCTGATAGATAGCTTCTCCGGCACTGGCGGCCAGGTAAGAATCCCGGTCAATGAAGGCGAAGTTCATGAAGTAGAACTGGACTTTCCCGCTGTCTACGTAGTCCTTGATGAACGTATCGAGGTATGAGGCGGTCCAATTTTTGCAGGCAGGGCATTTGAAATCGGCGAATTCGATCACTTTCACCTTGGCGTCTCCGCTGCCCAAATGCGGCTGCTTCTCGTATTTAAGCCCGTCCACCACGATCTTGCCCTTCACATCGGTGTAGTTAGGGAGATTATCGAGCGTCTCGGTGCCGGACGATTTGTCCTGTGTAAGGAAGAAGGCAAGAAGGGCGATCAGCAGCACGGCAATCACTGCAAGCAGCATAGGGAGCAGACGCCCGTGACTTGGTGTGTTTCTGGAACGGTTAGCTTTATTATTCATGGCCAGCCTCCTGAACGGTGTGAAAATCTACTCAAATAGTATAATCATACACGCCGCAGGCTGCCTATGCCATTTGTAACAATTGCCTGATTCTTGTGATGCCAGTCAATCAGCCGTGATGCTCCCGCAGCGCAGCGGTGCGGATCACCGGAGGTACCTCGTGAATGGCAGAGATGGTCAGGACAGACTGCTGCATCTCCCGTTCCAGCTCAATCAGATTGTAGAGCCACTCATTCGGCTGCTTCAGATAGATGCTGTTGATCCCGGCAGTCAGCGCGGGCAGTACATCTGTACGCAGGGAGTTGCCGATCATCCATGTGATTTTGCGGTCGAACGGGTAAGTGGTCAGGATCTTCTCAAGCGCCTCCACATTTTTGTGCTGGCGGATATAGATGCGGTCATCGAAATAGGCGTCCAGCTTCATTTGGGCGATTTTGCGCTGCTGGATGGTGTCGTCGCCGCCGGTATAGAGATAGAGGGAATGGCCCTCCTGCTTGAGGGTATCCAGCGTCTCCACCATGCCGGGATAAGCTTCCACCTCCTGGTCGTACACGCTCATCCCCAGCTTCATCAGCTGCCGCTCCTCGAACGCGTCCGGCTTGCGGTTATATTTGCTGCAGAAATAATGGTAGGTGGCAATCAGTGATTTCGGGAAATTGTCGCTGGCCAGGCCGCTTGTGCTAACGGTCTCGACATCGATCTCTACCTGCTTAGTGCGCAGTTCGCCGATGGTGGGCTGATAATCGCTGAACCAGTCTGACATCAGCTCGAAATACTGGCCAAGAATGAGGTCAAAATACTTATTGCAATGCACCAGGGTATCGTCAAGATCAAAGATCACTTGTTGGGTCAAATACTTCATGAGGTTCACTCCTAAGTTGGTCTGTTAGATTCGGATGTAAGACTCCAGAAACATCTGGAGCTCCGAGGCCCCGTCAGGGCGTATACTGTAGCGTTCGGTGCCTTCACCGCGCAGATGGACCCGCAGCAGCCCTGCGACCCGCAGACTAAGCAGATGATGCATCAGCATCTCCCGGGACAGATTCAGCTCGGACTGCATCTCCCACAGCGTCTTCGGTTCATTGGCCACGAAGCGCAGCAGTCTCAGCCGGGTTGGGTCAGAGAGAGCCTGTGTTAAACGAAGCAGGACTGTGGGCGGCTCCTCCTCATTGTCTGAAGGGACATCTACCGGATATTGCACCAGCATCAGATTTTTGAAGAAGCAATACGTATTGATCGGCCGGTTATGCACGGTAGGCAGCAGCACGATCGTCTTCAGCCCGGGAATGTCTTCAATGACAATTCCGCCGGAAGCATATTCGATCAGCGGGACCATGTCCATTTTGCTCTCCAGCATTTTTTTCTCAGAAGCGTCTTCAATCAGCAGCGGCAGCAGGGTATGCTCCACATGGCGGAAATAATGCTCATACCATATCCGCAAAAGGGGCGTATATCCGTTCTTGATCCGCGCGCATTCCCCGTCCGTGAAGTTATGGAAGAACGGCTCGGTCCGCCGGAGGCAATCCTCAAGTGAAGAGTTCTCCAGCTCAGCCAGGAACTGCAGCACCTTGGAGGCCTCGCCCCGGCTGTAGGCCCAGGCGTAGAGTACATCATAATCTTCGAACGGCCATTCGGCGGCCTGCTTCAGTGCAGCAAGCTGCGCGGTGGTGAAGCGGCCGTCCACATCCCTGATCCAGTCGGTGCCGATGTCCAGGTTGGAGGTCCATTTCTTGGTTACATATAACATGAAACTGTCCAGCAGTTCGTATACGGGGGAAACATCAATGCTCAGTTCATACTTCATTTAAGCCGGGTCACCTCCATAAAATCAGTCACTTCTATATATTATCTCTTGTTTTGAAGAGGGTTGTCTACTATAATGTTCGGTGTTTGCCGCATGGACATCAGGTTACGAACATCAATGAATTACATAGGAGGATTTATTTGTGTCAGATTCCACACCGATGCCGCATGGACAGAGCGGCAGAATGAATTATTCGATTTTGATTGCTGTGATTATTCTGGCAGGGCTGAGCCAGGGGATGCTGCTGCCGGTCTTATCTATTCTGCTGGAGCAGGAAGGCGTATCATCCTCGCTGAACGGACTTAATGGGGCTGCGCTGTATGTAGGCTCATTCGCCATGACCCTGATTGCGGAGCGGGTGCTTGGCGCCATCGGCTTCAAGAAGCTGATCGCCGCCGGTCTCGCGCTTGTGCTGGTATCACTGCTGCTGTTCCCGCTTCTTACCGGCGTGAAGATCTGGTTCGTGCTCCGCGTGCTTGTCGGGATCGGCGATTCGGCAGTGAACTACGCCGCGCAGCTCTGGGTGCTGCTCATGACACCGGCGGAGCACCGCGGACGGAACCTGTCGCTCTACGGGATGTCCTACGGACTGGGCTTCAGCCTCGGACCGCTGGGCATCAGCCTGCTGCGGTTCGGACAGTCCGCACCGTTCCTGATTACAGCTCTGCTGTTCGTGATCGTGCTGCTGATTGTCGGCTTCAAGCTGCCTGACTCACGGCCGGAAGCTATGGATCATAGCGAAGGCCAGGCGAGCAGGTTCGGCCGGAGCTACCGGCTTGCTTGGTATGCACTGATTCCGGCGCTGCTATACGGCTATATGGAAGCCAGCCTGAACAGCAGCTTCCCGGTATACGGGCTGCGCACCGGGTTCAGTGCAGACCAGATTGCCGCTCTGCTGCCCTTTGCAGGCATCGGGGGCCTGCTGCTCCAGCTGCCGCTTGGCATATGGAGCGACCGCTTTGGCCGCAAGGCCATTCTGATTGCTGCGGGGACAGGAGGAGGCCTGGCCTTCACGCTGCTTCCGCTTACCGGCGACCATTTCCTGCTCACCCTGCTAGTGCTGATGGTAGCCGGGGGACTTGTCGGCTCCTTTTTCTCGCTAGGATTAAGCTATGCCGCCGATATCCTGCCGCGCAAGCTGCTTCCCGCTGCCAACGTGGTTGCTTCCTTCCATTATAGTTTGGGAAGTATAGCGGGTCCGGGCATCGGCGGGCTGCTGCTGCAATTCGGCTGGGGCGGCAGTGTGTTTGCCGTGATGGGCGGGCTGTATATTGTATTTGGGCTGGCAGGGTTATTGTTCTCGCCACGGAAGACGATATAAGGTAGAATAAGAACGAATGCTCGCATGGAATTTGATCCCGCTTTCAGAGTACACTATAGAGTAGAGTCGAAGACAGGAGAGGCTGACCTATGATTACAGTTGAACATTTGGCCAAAGCGGTCGGGGAAGATAAAACACCGGTGCTTCAGGATATCGGATTTCAATTAGAACCGGGAGAATTTGTAGCGCTGCTGGGAGCCAGCGGCAGCGGGAAATCAACACTGCTGCGCTGCCTTGCCCTGCGTGAGAAGTGGGACAGAGGGAATTTCAGGGTAGATGGGCAGGATATTATGAAGAGCCCCTTCGCCGGCAAACGTAAAATCCGCCGGGAATGGGCCTATCTGGAGCAGAATGCGGAGCTGAATCCGAACCGCACTGCACTGAAGAATGTACTGATCGGACAGGCCTCCCAGACGCCGCTGTGGCGGATGGCTACAGGCATGGTCCGTTCGGATGATTATATGGGGGCGATGGACCAGCTCGATTTGCTCGGTCTGCTGGACAAGGCTAAGCTGAAGTCCGGCCAGCTCAGCGGCGGTGAACGTCAGCGTGTAGCTATTGCCCGGGCATTGGTTCACGGAGCCAAGGTCATCCTGGCGGATGAGCCGGTGACGGGCCTTGACCCCAAGACTGCGGAGAATGTGCTGGAGACCCTCCGCAATCTGTGCAAGGAGACAGGACTTACCGTGCTTACGGTGCTGCCGATTGAGCTGGCCGAGCGTTATGCCAGCCGTCTGTGGGTACTGGAGGACGGAAGAATTAAGCATGATGTCAAAGGACGCCGGCTGACCTCACAGGAGCGGCTGCATCTGTGAACTAAGGCAAGGCGTTCAGTAAGGAGAGCGTAAATGAAGTTGAATATGCGTATGCGTGTTCTGGGAGGACTTGCCGCAGCCGCCCTGTCGCTGTTTGCCTTGTCAGGCTGCACCTTCATCAGCGATCCGGTATCCCAGATGAGGGTGCCCCAGCTGCCTGCGGACAAGGCTTCGCTGATGGCAGCCATCAACTCTTCCTTGAAGGCGCTGGATGGCACCTTGATCCGTCCGGCCAATGATGATAACAGCTCTATTTTTACAGAGGACCTGGACCGGGATGGCGTGATGGAGACGCTTGTGTTCTACCAGACGAAGAATGAGGCCGTGGTTAATCACGGGATGATTCTGGAGAAGCAGGGGGACACCTGGGTCAAGAAGCTTACATTCGATGGTGTTGGCAACGCCCTTGATTCTGTAGATCTTCAGGATGTAACTGGTGATGGTAAGCTTAACATTATTGCCGGTTATTCCCGCACGGAAGATAAGGGTGTGAAGGGCATGGTTGTCTACAGTTATTCCGGGGGAGTGCTGGAAGAGATTCTGACCAAGCCATATACCAAATATATCATCGATGATCTTAATGAAGACGGGATCGTGGATATTACCGTGGTGTACTTCAAGCGTAATGAATTCGCTACAATAACTACCTATCAGTATAATGACGGCTTCAAGGTGC
This sequence comes from Paenibacillus sp. FSL R7-0179, assembly GCF_038002265.1. Classification (NCBI taxonomy): domain Bacteria; kingdom Bacillati; phylum Bacillota; class Bacilli; order Caryophanales; family Paenibacillaceae; genus Paenibacillus; species Paenibacillus sp. FSL R7-0179. The sequence goes on along the minus strand of NZ_JBBOCC010000002.1, from coordinate 3,140,387 downwards.
TGGATGAACTCGACGATCTGGACCCCTATTTCAATAGTTATTACAATATTGTCTCAGGAAAAGTAGCTGCAAATAAAGAAGGTATAGTTCTGGATTCTGCTGTGGATGCGCGTTCTGCTTATACAACCTTAGTTGTAATGGAGAATAATAAGCTGCGTGTCGCTATTCCAGGGGATAGCCACACCTTCAAGGACCGCAGAATTGTCAGCGAGGATATTGATTCGGATGGAATTATAGAGATAGGGTTGCTGGTGCCCCCCAAGGGCTGGGAGTATTTCGATCCTGAGACCATTCCTTATTTCAATTCTTATTACAAATGGGACGGGAAAGACGGCCTGACCTTCAGTACCCAGCTCTACAATGATCCGCTCGACCGGTTCACCATTAACTTTGCCCCCGAATGGCAGGAGCGGGTGACGGTGGACACGAAGTCGGTTCAGAACAAATCACTCAAATTCATCATGACGGATACCGGAGAGACGGTCGCTGAAGTGAAATTCTTCTCGCCTGTGGAATGGGACAATGTGAAGAACACCGGCTGGAAGCTGCTCGGACGCGATCTGGATAAGATGATTGGATACCGGGGAGAACTGGAACAGAGTACAATCGGAGGAGAGGACGGACGAATCAAATCCTCAATTGAAAGGAAGGGAATCGATGAGTAAAGTACTGATATTGGAGGATGAAGAATCCATCCGCAGTTTTATTGTCATTAACCTGAAGCGCAATGGCTTTGAGGTGCTGGAGGCGGCAGACGGTAACGAGGCGCTGCACAAGCTGACCACTATACATGATATTGATATCGCACTGCTGGATGTGATGGTGCCCGGCATCGACGGCTTTGAGGTATGCAGACGCATCCGGGAGACCAATGAACGGCTGGGGATTATTTTCTTGACAGCCAAGGTACAGGAGCAGGATAAGGTCTATGCGCTGTCCGTGGGAGCAGATGATCATGTCAGTAAGCCGTTCAGTCCCACTGAGCTGATCGCACGTATCCAGTCGCTGCTGCGCCGGGTCAATGTTCACCGCGAGCAGTCGGCCAAGGTTTCGTTCCAGTCGGGTCCGTTCACATTGGATCTGATCTCCAAGCAGTTCAAGCGGAGCGGGGAAGCCATTGAGCTTACCCCAACAGAGTTCTCGCTGGTGCAGTTTTTCCTGGAGAAGGAGAATACACCGCTCAGCCGTGACTCCTTGCTTGATCATGTCTGGGGCAAGGAATATATGGGGGACCCCAAGATCGTTGACGTCAATATCCGCCGCTTGCGCCAAAAAATCGAGAATAATCCATCGGAGCCTGAATACCTGCAGACGGTGTGGGGACACGGCTATAAATGGAAAGGCCAGGTACAATGATTAAGAAGGGGATGCGCAGACAGATCGTACTGCACTATATTCTTGTAGTCTTTGTAGCGCTTCTCCTGGTCGAGACGATCTTCCTGCTGTCGATCCGCACCTATTATTACAACAGTATCTACAGCAAAATCACCACGCATATCAGTGTGGCCGAGACATTGGTGAAATATGAATTTTCAGGAGACAGCTCACAGGCCCAACTGCAGAAGCTGCTTAGGTTGTTCAATGTGGAGTTTACCGAGCTGGAGGTCCTGACCCTTAAAGGGGATATTATTACCAGCTCAACCGGGTTCCAGCCGGACCGGACGATTACCACCAGTGATGTTCCCGAGGCAGTAGGCGGCAGTATCGGACGTTGGGTGGGGCGCCAGGCCGGAACCAATGAGAATGTCATGGCGGTATCCAAAATGGTGCAGATTACCGCCCATGATACTTATGTCCTGCGCTATCTGACATCGATGGAAGGTGTGAACAGTAATCTGCTTAACCTTACTTTGCTCTCCATTGGCATCGGGGTGGCAGTCCTCACGATCGTGCTGCTGCTAAGCTTCGGGCTCGCCAACTCGATTGTGCGTCCGCTGAATAATATCAGGGCTGTGTCGGCTCAGATGGCGAAGGGCAAGTTCACGACCCGGATCAAAGGCGATTACCGGTACGAGATCGGCGAACTCGCTTCAACGCTCAACTATATGGCGGACGAGATTGTCCGCAGCAACCAGATTAAGGATGATTTCATCTCCTCGATCTCTCATGAGCTGCGCACTCCGCTGACCAGCATCAAGGGCTGGAGCGAGACGCTGGTTTCCGGAGGCTATGACCCCGAAGAAACCAAGCTTGGGGTCGGAATTATCTCCAGGGAGAGTGACCGGCTGATCGGGCTGGTGGAAGAAATCCTCGACTTCTCGAAGCTGCAACAGAACCAAATGAAGTTATCGATGGGGCAGGTGGATATTAAGGTTCTTCTGCAGGAGACATTGCTTAATATCTGGGCGAAGGCTGAGAAGAAACGGATTCATCTGCAGCTGGAATGCGAGGAGGCGATCTTTATCAAGGGGGATGCCAACCGTCTCAAGCAGGTCTTCCTCAATCTGGTGGATAATGCAGTGAAGTTCTCGCCGGAGGATTCCAGTATCGTGCTGTCGGCAGAGCGTCTATCCGGTACCGAGATGGCAGTCACTGTTCGTGACAGTGGTATTGGCATTAGTGAAGCGCATCTGTCCAGAGTCCGGGACCGCTTCTTCCAGGTCGATGCCCTGAACGGGGGGACAGGCCTCGGGCTGGCGATCTCCCAGCAGATTGTAGAGCTTCATAACGGCAAGCTGGAAATGGACAGCGAGCTGGGTAAGGGTACTCAGGTTACCGTCATTCTGCCGCTGGATGACAGCCAGCAGGGGAACGCCCGTCCCGGTAACCTATAATTTCTTATATTTTACAAAAGGGATACAGCTATCGTCCGGGCGGACCGGAGCTGTATCCCTTTGTATGTAGCAGCCCTTAGGGCTGAGTGATGTTGCTGAACGATTGTTTATGAAGGCATTCCTTCCGCGCGCAGGCGGCCGGCCTTTTCATAGACCTCCTGAAGCAGGCGGGCAGGCTGAGTACGGACCAGCGGCTTGGCAGCTACAATCTCATGAGGGCCGACAACCACGATGTTGTCTGCACTGCCTTTGATTACAGCCCCGTCCTTGATCACAGCACCTTCACCGATAATAGCATGTTCAATCAGCACACCGCGTCCAATGCGGGCACCCGGCATTACCACGCTTTGCTTGATTCTGCTCTGTTTGCCGATCTCCACACCGCTGAAGATGACCGACCGCTGCGGGCTGCCTTCGAGCAGGCAGGTGTCGTGGATCAGGCAATCCGCTGAAGCAGCTTGAGTTCGGGGTCTGATCGCAGCCAGCTTGGTGCGTGGTGCGCGGCTGTACATCGGCCAGCGGGAGTTATCAAGCTGGAAGCCGTCCTCTTGAAGCAGATCCATATGAGCTTCCCAGAGGCTGCCAACGGTACCCACATCTCTCCAGTAGCCTTCGAAGCGGTAAGCGAACAGTTCGTCGCTTGCATCAAGCATGGACGGAATAACATCCTTCCCGAAATCATGACCAGACTCCGCATTCGCAGCATCCTGCAGTAAATGAGCCTTCAAATAGGACCACTCGAACAGATAGATGCCCATAGACGCCAGGTTACTCTTCGGAGCTTTTGGTTTCTCGGCAAATTCGGAGATCTTGAGATCTTCATCCACGTTCATCACACCGAAGCGGCTCGCTTCATCCCAAGGAACCTCCATAACCGAAATTGTTGCTTTTGCAGATTTGGCGATGTGGTAATCGAGCATTTTGCGGTAGTCCATGTGGTAAATATGATCTCCAGACAGGATAAGTACATGCTCCGGGCTCTGACTGTCTATATATTCAATATTCTTATAAATAGCATCAGCGGTGCCTGTATAGCTGTCTCTGCCTTCAATCCCTGAAGGGAGCAGCCTTACACCCCGGTCACTGCGGCTATGCAGCCCCCAAGGCTCGCCTTCACCGATATGCTGATGCAAGGATTCTGCTTCGTACTGAGTAAGTACTCCGATGGTATCAATCTTGGAATTCACACAGTTGCTGAGGGGAAAATCAATAATCCGGTACTGTCCGCCGAAAGGGACTGCAGGCTTAGCCATGCTGGAAGTCAAGGGGGCCAATCTGCGGCCTTCCCCGCCCGCCAGGAGCATGGCGATACATTCTTTCTTACTCATTTGTTATCCCTCCCATTTTTTTGTCAATGCTTGTAATATACACTCAGAACAAGCGCTTGAAACGACATAGGTGAATTATATTGCTGCATCTGTGGAAAAATTACATGTTTATTTTCAATATTCAGAAATTGCCCGGACTTCTCTCAAAATCATTTTCAAAATCTATATATTCGGGTAATGTAATAGGTGCATCCTATATCCTAAGGTGGTGATGATTTGGCCGATTTAACAAAAACAGAAAACCTCCCGTCCGCTGAAGATATTTATCTGTTCCATGAGGGCACGAATTATCGCAGCTATACGATGCTTGGCGCGCACATTGCCGTCCAAGAAGGGCAGGCCGGCGTTCGCTTTACCGTGTGGGCTCCTCATGCGGCATATGTAGGACTGGCGGGAGATCATAACAGCTGGGATGGAACATCTGATCTTGATACGTTATATAAGATACCCGATTCAGGATTTTGGAGTCGTTTTTTCCCGGGAATGGAGCCGGGAACTTTTTACAAATACAGGATTACAGGAGCAGATGGTACAAGCTTCCTCAAAGCTGACCCTTATGCCTTCCACGCAGAAGTGCGTCCGGCTACAGCATCCGTTGTGGCGAATCTGGACGGCTACAAATGGGGGGACGCGGCATGGCGGCGGAAGAGTAAAGGTCCGTATCAGGCACCCATGAACATTTATGAAATGCATCTGGGCACCTGGCGGCAAAAGGAAGACGGCGAACTCTATACTTACCTTGAGATCAGCAGTCTGCTGATTCCTTACCTGAGTGAAATGGGCTATACCCATGTGGAGTTCATGCCCCTGGCTGAACATCCTTATGATCTGTCCTGGGGCTACCAGGGAACCGGATATTTTGCCGCTACCAGCCGTTTCGGAGAACCGCAGGATCTCATGTATCTGATCGATCAGCTGCATCAGGCAGGCATCGGGGTCATTCTGGACTGGGTTCCGGCCCATTTTGCCAAGGATGCCCATGGTCTTCGCCTCTTCGACGGAACGCCGCTGTATGAGTATGCCGATCCGATGCTGGCGGAGAAGCCGGGCTGGGGCACCTTGTCCTTTGACTTCAGCAAGCCGGAAATCTCATCGTTCCTAATTTCAAACGCATTGTTCTGGTTCGAGAAGTATCATATTGACGGCATGCGCGTGGACGCGGTTACGAGTATGCTGCGGCTTGATTTCGAGAAGGAGCACCATCAGTACCGGACCAATGAGCATGGCGGGCTGGAGAATCTGGAAGCCATCCGGTTCATTCAGCAGCTTAACCAGACGATTTTCCAGTATTATCCGAAGGCGCTCATGATGGCGGAAGAATCCAGTGCCTGGCCGGGCGTAACCTCACCGGTGCATGAAGGGGGCCTCGGCTTCAACTACAAATGGAATATGGGCTGGATGAATGACACCTTGGGCTACATAGAACGGGACTTCGGATCACGCCCGTATCATCATAATTTGTTGACCTTCCCGATATGCTATGCGTATGCCGAGAACTATACTCTGCCGCTGTCACATGACGAGGTGGTTCACGGCAAGAAATCGCTGCTGGACAAAATGCCGGGGTCCTATGAACAGAAATTCGCCGGTCTGCGCCAGCTTCTCGGATATCAGATCAGCCATCCGGGCAAGAAGCTGCTGTTCATGGGCGGAGAGTTCGGGCAATTCATTGAATGGAAGGATCAGGATCAGCTCGACTGGCTGCTGCTGGATTATGAGAGCCACCGGCAGATGCAGGCGTATACAGCTGCGCTGAATAAGCTATACCTTGCCGAAAAAGCACTGTGGGAGCTCGATCATGACATGGCAGGCTACCAGTGGATTGATGCCGATGATAGCGGGCAGAGTGTCGTATCCTATATCCGCAGAGGCAAACGTCCGGTAGATACACTGCTCATTATCATCAACTTCCAGCCGGTGGAGCGCCGCCATTACCGCATCGGCGTGCCGCGCCCGGGCGTATATGAGGAATTATTCAGCTCTGAGAGCACCCTATACGGCGGATCGGGCTTCCATAATGAGCCGCAGAAGAGCACCAAGACGGAGTGGCATAATCAGGTGAACAGTATAGAGCTGACGCTGTCCCCGCTGAGCTTTTTGGTGCTAAAGAAGTCCGGCCGCAAGACCGTTTAAGGTCAGGAAGTATTCTAAAAAGCCACTATATAAGGGGGAGATGGAATGAAAGTATTATTTGCCGCAGCGGAAGCCCATCCATTTATCAAAACAGGCGGACTGGCCGATGTCATCGGCGCTTTGCCGAAGGCCCTGAAGGCGGCTGGGGTCGATGTCCGGGTAATTCTGCCCAAATACAAAGGAATTCCTGAGAAGTATTCCGCACAGATGGAGCATGTCGCTACGCTGGAGGTCCCGATTGGCTGGCGCAATCAGTATTGCGGGATCGAACGGCTGGTGTTTGAAGGGATTCCCGTCTATTTCATCGACAATGAGTATTACTTCGGCCGTGACGGGATTTATGGCTACATGGATGACGGGGAGCGCTTCGCGTACTTCAACCGGGCGGTGCTGGAATGCCTGCCGGCGATTAGCTTCCAGCCGGATGTGATCCATTGCCATGACTGGCATGCTGCGGTTGTCCCGCTGCTGCTGCAGGCGCACTACCGTCATAATCCGTTCTACAGTGAGATGCGTACGGTATTCACCATACATAATCTCCTGTATCAGGGAGTCTTTCCATATACGGTGCTGGGTGAGCTGCTGGGTCTGGATGACAGCTATTTCCTGGGCGTAGAGTATTACGGGAATGTGAATTATATGAAGGGCGGGATTGTCTACAGTGATCATGTCACTACTGTCAGCCCGACATATGCCGATGAGATTCGGACCCCATACTACGGCTATGGCCTCGATGGTCTCCTAACTTCGCGTTCTGACGCGCTGAGCGGCATTGTGAACGGAATTGATACCAAGAGCTATAATCCGTCCAGTGACACGGCAATCTTCACCAAGTACCGCTCCAACCTGGCCAAAAAGGCCGAGAACAAGCTGGGACTCCAGCAGGAGCTTGGATTGCCGGTGGCTCCTTATATTCCCATGGTAGCTATGGTTACGCGTCTAGTCGATTCCAAAGGACTGGATTTGCTGACCCGTGTGCTGGATGAGCTGCTGTACTATGATGACATTCAGTTCGTGCTGCTGGGAACGGGGGATGAGGTCTACGAACGCTGGTTCCGCGAGGCGCAGTGGCGTTATCCGAGCAAGCTGTCGTCACAGATTACCTTCAGTGATGCTTTGTCCCGCAAAATCTACGCCGCCAGCGACATCTTCCTGATGCCGTCCAAATTCGAGCCTTGCGGCATTAGCCAGCTCCTCGCGCTTCGTTACGGCAGCATTCCGGTGGTCCGTGAGACAGGCGGACTGAACGACACCGTGCAGGCGTACAACGAATATACCGGAGAGGGCAACGGCTTCACCTTCAAGGATTACAACGCCCATGATATGATGCACACGCTCCGCCGCGCCGTATCATTCTACCACAAGCCTGAGCACTGGAAAAAAGTAGCCAAAAACGCATTCTCCGGTGACTATAGCTGGAACGTATCTGCACAGCAGTATATTGATATTTATAACAACATTACGGCCGCTCCAGCGGAATAGGAAATAACAGGATCAGGATGGAAAAGGCACCCCTCAGTTCATCATGAACTAAGGGATGCCTTTTTCTGTTGCACTTGGTTCACTGGATACGAGGAACTATAATTACAAGGGGGATTGTACTATAGGCAGAGGGAACAGTTGGATTTTAGGCACTTGTTAACGGAAAGAATAACTCATCCTCCGAAGCAAATAGAAAAAAGACACTTAATTAGCCCAAACTTCCTCATTTTAAGGAATTCAGCGAAAATAGATGCTTTTTTCCAACTATTTACTGCCAGCGCTTGGAATTGGCGAAATTAAGATACGTTTTTCCAACTAAACAAGTAGCATTAAAGAAATAACAAAATTCAAGTCATGTATACGGATAAGTATGCGGAATTTTGGATTGGAATTCTTTTAGGCTCACGATCTGGTTCCCGGGATTAAATTCGATTATAGAGACTCCGTCAAACGCATCGGTCACAGCATCATACTCACACTTAAAGTACCATTCCACCACAGTCATATGGCCTTGATGAATAAATTGCTTGATCGTCCAGTTGAGTACCGTACCACGCGTATTCCAGTCCTCGAACCACAACAACAGGGTGTCAAATCCCCGATATTGAGGGCCGTAGCTTTCGGTATATACAATGTTGGGATCAAAAATGGTACTTAATATAGAATTGTCCTTGTTAATCCATGAATCGAAATATTGCCTGATCCGCCGCTCACGTTCAATCATTTGATTCCACCTCCACAATATGCCGGAAAAGAATCCGGTACTCATACGGCTCCAGCGCCACGTTCATCATCCCGCGTTCGGGAGCAACCGCTTCACCTGTTAGCGCATCCAGCCAGTCACTGGTCTCCATGGGGTGGCTGAGTGTGCGTGGCTGCGGTGAGTTGTTCATCCAGACCGTGAAGTGGATCAGCTCATCTGCACGCTCATAGACGATGCACGGGTCATGCTCGCTGGCCTGAAGAATCCGGAAGCGGCCTTCGCGGAGGGCTTTATGCTCCTTGCGCAAACTAATCATCCTCCGGTAAAAGTCATACAGCTCACGGTCCTGCTTGCTCTGCTCCCATTCCATACATTTGCGGCAATCCGGGTCCTCATAGCCGGTCAGGCCAATCTCATCGCCGTAATAGATGCAGGGAGTGCCCATGAAGGTGAACAGGAAGACGACCGTCAGCTTCAGCTTCCGTTTGTCTTCACCGAGCACGGTGAGCAGGCGGGGGGTGTCATGGCTGCCGAGCAGATTGAAGACCACCTCATTCGTCTGCTGCGGATAACGCATGAGCAGGCCGCCGATCCGGTGACCGAAGGTGATGCCGTCCATCCCGCCGTTGAAGAATTCCAGCACCGTCCCCGAGAAGGGATAGTTCATCACCGAATCAAACTGGTCGCCGAGCAGCCAGGTTAAGGAATCACTCCAAACCTCGCCTACGATGTAAGCATCCGGGTTCGCGGCTTTGACCACCTTGCGAAAATCGCGCCAGAAGTGATGGTCCACCTCGTTGGCCACATCCAGCCGCCAGCCGTCCACCTTGATCTCCTTAATCCAGTATTCGGCCACCTCCAGCAGATAGGATTTTACTTCATGATTGGCGGTGTTGAACTTCGGCATATTGCCATAGAAGCCGAACGTATCATAGGTGGGAATGCCGTCCACAATCTCAGCCGGAAAAGAGTTCACATGGAACCAGTCCCGGTAGACCGAATATTCCCCCTTGGCCAGAACATCCTGGAAGGGCGGGAACTGGTCGCTGCAATGGTTGAACACGGCATCAAGCATGACGCGCAGGCCCCGTCTGTGGCATTCTTCGACGACCTGCTTCAGCAGCTCATTATCGCCAAAATGCGGGTCGACTCTCCGGTAATCCACGATGTCATATTTATGATTGGAAGGCGAGACGAACAGCGGGGTGAAATAGAGGGCATTGACGCCCAGCTCCTGCAGGTCATCCAGATGGTCCAGCACGCCCTGAAGGTCGCCGCCGAAGAAATTATTCAGCTCGGGCTTGCCGCCCCAGGGCTGCGTGCCGTCCGGATTAATCAGGGGATTGCCATTCGCGAACCGCTCGGTCATGATCTGGTAGAACACCGCATCCTTCGCCCAGGGAGGAACCCGGAACAAGTCGATCCCGTGGATATAGGGGAATTCGTAGAAGTGATTCGGCGGGGGCGGGCATTCCGAGCGGATCCCGTTATCAAGCAGATAGACCGTCTCCATACCTTTACTCACGCGAAAAGTATAGCTAAGCCGCTTATATTTGGGCCGGACCGCTGCTTCCCAGTAGTCGAATTTGTCATCGGAGGCAGCCTTCTCCATGATAATGTCATAAGAAGTATGCTGCCAATCGTACTTGTCGCCGGTAAGGGCGACTACGTAGTCCACATCATCACGTTTGGTGCGCACACGCAGATGAATCGTTTCAGTATCATAGGCATAGGCCCATTTGTCACGGGGAACATGGTACATCGCTTCAAGCAGCATAGTAGCACCTCCTGCAAATTGGGTGGAAGCTGTAATGATTCATGCGGTAATTGGAGATAATCTATAGTAGATAGTATTATATACCACCTTCTTAGGATGTGCATTTTTTTGTCGCTGTAACAGGTTTTTGTCACAAAATTGTCTTTGCATATTCATACGAAGTGATTTATAATAAATCGGTCAATGAGACGGAACAGTAGAGAGAACATAAATAGAATAGGGGAGACGGGACAAATGAACAAATGGGGTAAACTTTCAATGGGACTGCTGCTGGCAGCAGGACTCTTGGCCGGATGCGGCTCTAATAACGATAAGAACAACACCGCAGCAAGCGGGAATGGCGGTGCTGCAAGCACAGAGGCACCGGCCAAGAAGCTGATTATGGGCACAAGCGCTGACTTTCCTCCCTATGAATTCCACAAGATGGTTGAAGGTAAGGATACGATTGTTGGTTTCGATATCGAGATTGCCAAGGAGATTGCCGCTGATCTCGGCCAGGAGCTGGAGATTAAGGATCTTCCGTTCGACTCTTTGCTGAATGAGCTGGCAAGCGGCCGGATCGATATGGTCATCTCGGGACTTAGCCCTACACCGGAACGCGCTGAGGCTGTAGGCCTCTCGGATATCTACTATAAGGCAGAGCAGGCTGTCGTAGTGCGTGAAGCAGACAAGGACAAATTCGCTACCATGGACGCACTGAAGGGCGCCAAGATCGGAATTCAGACCGGTTCCATCCAGGAGGGTATCGCTAAGGGCATCGAAGGCGCACAGCTGACCTCCCTCAGCAAAATCTCCGAAATCGTCCTGCAGCTGCAGTCGAACCGGGTAGATGCTTCCATTATGGAAGGACCTGTGGCCAAGTCCTTTGTGAAGAACGTCAAGGGCCTTGTAATCACCGATGCCAAGCCTGAGGTTGAAGATGACGGCTATGCCATCGGCGTGAAGAAGGGCAACACCGAGCTGCTCGATCAAGTGAATAAGACACTCGGACGCCTGAACTCCGAAGGCAAGATTGATGAATTCGTAGCGGCAGCAAGCGAGCTTGCGGAGAGCAAATAATACGCGAAGCCGCGTATGCGGATAGCAGAGATCAGGATAGGCCCGCAGCTGGCTGCGGGATCATGCTTTACCATTAAGAAAATGGCGGTGATCCGCCGTTTTCTATTTTTTTGAGAAGAGGAGGGTCTGAGGGCAATGAATGTATTCGATATGGCTTATGAGTACCGCAATTTATTCTTATCCGGTCTGCAGTACACACTGCTGCTTGCAGTGCTGGGGGTATTCTTCGGTTTCGTACTCGGCATCCTGGTGTCGCTCCTGCGGATGTCCAAATGGAGAATACTGCGCTTTATCGCAACCGCATGGGTCGAATTCTTACGCGGGACGCCGATGCTGGTACAGCTGTTTCTGATACACTACGGGTTAACGGAGCTTGGACTTGAGTTTACGCCGATCCAGTCCGGTGCGATTACATTAACCATCAACAGTTCAGCTTATTTGGCGGAGATTTTCCGCGCGGGGATTCAGGGTGTAGACCGCGGTCAGGTTGAAGCAGCGCGTTCACTCGGAATGAAGCAGGGGATGACGCTGCGCTACATCGTGCTGCCGCAGGCGATTAAGAACGTGCTGCCGGCCATCGGTAACGAATTTATTACCATCATCAAAGAATCTTCAATTGTGTCTATGATCGGGGTTGCAGACCTGTTCTTTCAGGCGAAGACCATTACAACGATTACGTATGAGGGCCTGACACCCTATGTTATTATTGCCATCATGTATTTCGTACTGACATTCACACTATCCAAGCTGCTGGGTATATTGGAACGGAGGCTGAACACGGATGATCGAGGTTAAGAACCTGCGGAAGAGCTTTGGGAAGCTGGACATCCTGAAGGGCATTGATCTGGATATTCACAAGGGCGAGGTCGTTGTAGTCATCGGCCCCAGCGGATCGGGCAAAAGCACCTTTCTGCGCTGTCTGAACCTGCTGGAGCAGCCCACAGGCGGCGAGATCAGCTTCGAGGGTCAATCCATTACCGCGAAGCGCCATGACATCAACGTGACCCGCGAGAAAATGGGCATGGTGTTCCAGCAGTTCAACCTGTTCCCGCACAAATCGGTGCTGCAGAACATAATGCTCGCCCCGCTTAAGGTGAAGAAGCAACAGGCGGCGGAGACGGAGAAGTTCGCGATGGAGCTGCTGCGTACGGTAGGCCTTGAGGACAAGCGCGATGCTTATCCGGCCCAGCTCTCCGGCGGACAGAAGCAGCGGATCGCCATCGCCCGGGCGCTGGCTATGCAGCCGCATGTTATGCTGTTCGACGAACCAACCTCGGCACTGGACCCGGAGATGGTCGGTGAAGTGCTTGAGGTTATGAAGCAGCTGGCGGTGAACGGCATGACCATGGTGATTGTAACGCACGAGATGGGCTTCGCCCGTGAAGTGGGGGACCGTATCCTGTTCATGGACGGCGGAGTGATTGTGGAGCAGGGGACACCGGCAGAGGTGTTCGGTCATCCCAAGCATGCCCGCACGCGCGATTTTCTCAGCAAGGTATTATAGCAGGCCGGCTAATAACCCCACCGTATGGGGTTATTTTATTTTGGCGGAGTGCACAATGTTTGATATAGTATACAAATGATCAATCTACTTGAAAAGGAGTACATACAGATGAGAGATGATCTTTGCCGGATCGGCATTATTGATATTGGTTCCAACTCCATACGACTTGTAATTTATGACACGACACAGGCAGGCGGCTACAAAATCATCAAGGAATGTAAGTACTCTGCCCGTTTGAGCGAGAAGATTACGAAGGAAGGCCGGCTGGAGAAGAAGGATATGAATACGATCATACCTGTTCTTCAGCAGTTCAAGGAGATTTGTGATGATTTTGAAGTAGAGAAAATCCGCGCAGGCGCCACAGCCGCCATCCGTAATGCAGCGAACTCTGCAGAGATCATCAGCTACCTGTCCGAGGCCTCGTCCATTCCTATTGAAGTGGTCAGCGGATATCAGGAGGCGTATTTCGGCTTTCTTGGGGTGATCAATGCTTTTGATGTCCAGGACGGCTTCGTGATTGATATCGGCGGAGGGAGTACCGAGGTGACCTTATTCCGCGGACGGCGTTATCAGCAGAGTATCTCGTTCCCGTTCGGTGCGGTTAACACGAATCAGATGTTCAGCCAGGGCGGCAACTGGAACGCGGAGCAGATCCGCAAGCTGCAATTATACGTAACCGGCAGGCTGGTGGAGCATGACTGGCTATCGGCGGGCACAGGACTTCCGCTATACGGGCTGGGAGGAACGCTGCGCTCACTGGCGAAGCTCGATCAGCGGAACCGCGATTATTCGCTGCCTAATTCCCATGGCTATGTTCTGGAGAACGAGACGATCGAACGGTTTATGGAGGTTCTGCCCGTAACCCCCTTTGAGAAGCGTAAGGACCTGGATGGTCTGTCCAAAAGCCGGGCGGATATCATCGTATCCGGGCTGATTATTTTCCATACCGTCTATCATTACATTGGTGCCAGCCGGGCGCTGATCAGCGGGGAAGGCCTGCGTGAGGGCATGCTGCATGATCTGCTGGAGCCGGAGCAGCCGGTGCGTGACAGCGCGCTGGAATACAGCCTGGATACGATTATCCGCTTCGATATCCGCACCTCTAAGCGGCATCTCGACCATATCAACAAGCTGGCGCTGAGCCTGCTGGGAGCCTTTGAGCCGGAAGGGGACCGGGACGAGCAGAAGATGCTAATCTATGTGGCGATTATGCTGCACCGGACAGGCTCCAACATTAACTATTATCAATCCAAGCGGCACACCCACTATTGGCTCATGAATTCACCCATCCGCGGATTGACGCACCGCCAGCTGATTCTTAGCGCGTACATCGCTTCTTACAGCACAAAAAGCCGGAAGCAGAAATTGTCCCTGATGCATAAGGACATTTTGCTGCCTTCCGACGAGGAATGGATTCATAAGCTGGGTACATTAGTGCAGTTAAGCATTGCGCTGGACAGCACCGAGATCGGCATTGTCAGCGGGCTGAAGTCCCGTCTGCATAATCATACGCTGGATCTGGAGCTTCAGGGCGGACAGGTGCTTATCGGCTTGGAGGACATTGAGAATGCGCTCAAAGCCTTCAGGAATGCTTGGTCGGTGAAGGTAAAGCTCGGCTTCCCTTCCAGCGGGTAACATCCATAGCGGCGAACTGGCTCCGGAGCGGGGCCTTTTTGTCGTCGATCCGTTCATAATATCCGTTCGGCTGCAGGAAGCTGGATTTGACATTGTCCATCAGCGACAGCTCCAGAATCTTGACAATCTGATCGCGGATACTGTTATCCTTGACCGGACACATCAATTCGATCCGCCGGGTCAGGTTGCGCGTCATCCAGTCGGCACTGGACAGGTAGACCTCGGGATCGCCGCCATTCTCGAAGTAATAGATACGTGAGTGCTCCAGGAAGCGGTCCACAATACTGCGCACCGTAATGCGCTCACTGAGGCCTTCAATTCCCGGACGCAAGCAGCAGACTCCCCGGACGATCAGGTCGATGGACACTCCCGCCTGGGCTGCGCTGTAGAGATAATCAATGACCTCCTGGTTCGACAGGGAGTTCATCTTGGCGATAATCCGCGCAGGCCGGCCTGCGGCGGCATGCTCCGCCTCACGCAGAATCAGCTTCTGGAGCGACAGGCTCATGTTAGTCGGTGCTACGATGAAAGAGTTCCAATTGTAATTGGCAGAGTAGCCTGTCATCTGATTGAACAGCTCGGACGCATCCAGGCCAATCTCATGATTGGCGGTGAACAGGCTAAGGTCGGTATAGGCCTTGGCCGTACTGTCATTGTAGTTGCCTGTTCCCACATGAACATAACGGCGCAGCTCGGAGCCTTCCTGGCGTACGATCAGCGTTACCTTGGCATGGGTCTTGAGACCGACGAGACCATAAACCACGTGGCAGCCGGACTGCTCCAGCTTACGCGCCCAGGCGATATTGCGTTCCTCATCAAAGCGCGCCTTCAGTTCCACAACCACCGTAACTTGCTTGCCGGACTCGGCTGCGTTGGCGAGGGCTGCTATCAGCGGAGAATTGCCGCTGACCCGGTACAGCGTCATTTTGATGGCCATCACCTGCTCATCCTCGGAGGCCTGGATAATGAAATCCGTCATGGCATCGAAGGATTCGTACGGATGATAGACCAGAACATCACGCTGGCTCAGCACTTCGAAGAAATCTTCATTCTCATCGAATTCCGCCGGGTACATCGGCTCGACAGGCGGATTGAGCAGATAGCTGAAGCCCTTCAGACTGCTGGTGAAGCTGCGCAGGAAGCCGAGATCAAGCGGACCTTCGATCTCGAAGACGAAGTCCTCCAGCTCGAATTCAGCCTGTAGCTGCTCAAGTGCATAGGGATGGATACCTTTCTGTACTTCCAGACGGGCAGGCACACCGCGGCGGCGTTTGCGGAGCTCCTTCTCGATCTCCTCCAGCAGATCCTCCGCGCCTTCTTCATCTATCGTCAGGTCGGAGTTGCGGGTCAGGCGGAATTCGCTGACGGCTACCGGATCATAACCGCTGAACAAGGTCTGAATATGATGGCGGATCACATCTTCAATGAATACGAATTGCCGTTTTTTGCTGTTCGAGCGGTGCGGCAAGGGAATGCAGCGCGGCAGATTGGACGGAATCTGCAGAATGGCGAAGTAAGGCTCCTCCTCCTGGCTGTTCTTCCTTGTCAGCACGACAGCCAGATAGATGAACTGGCTGTGGACCAGCGGGAACGGACGGCTCTGGTCGACGGCCATCGGAGTCAGCACAGGGAAAATAATATCACGGTAGTATTCCTCAATTGCCTGCTCCTGTGCCGGTGTTAAGTCTTCATAATCAACGAACACAATGCCCTCTTTATGCAGGCTGCGAGAAATATCCTTGAAGGTGCGGTACTGGTCGGCGACAATTTTGGTCACCCGTTTGCTGAGGCGTTTATAGAGGCCGGAGGGCGTATAGCCGGTGAAATCCTTTTTGGAATATCCCGCCCGGATCTGATCCTGAATGCCCGCTACCCGGACACTGATGAACTCATCCAGATTACTGGACACTATGGCCAGGAATTTAGCCCGCTCAATCAGCGGGTTCTCCGGGTCCTGTGCCTCGCCGAGCACCCGGCGGTTGAACTCGATCCAGCTGAGGTCACGGTTAAGATAGGCTGTTGCAGGACTAATATTGTTGATTTTTTTCTCATCTGTATTCACGTTCATGGACCCTCCAAGGTTGCTTCAATGTCTAGTTAAGATATCGTGTTCTTTCATTCTACTATTTGCTTGCGTGAGAAATGTTAAAACTGTGTAAAATTTTTGCGAAAATTCAGGAAACATGGCATATTTATGCCGGGTCCCTTAATAATGATTAAGAATATGTAATATTTATATCGGTGGTAACGCTTTATTTGGGATAATTATTTCCAATTGCCACAAAAACATAGCCAATGGTTACAAAGTTGTGATATATTCATTACTGTTAGTTTACAAACCTGGCGTCACCATTGAAGGAGGCAATTCATGAAACTCAAGATCAGAGCCATCACCGCCCTGGCGGCCGTACTGGGACTCGGCACCTTGCTTCACGCAGCTCCCGTTCAAGCCGACAGCGTACATATCGCTGGAGAGACTACTACCTATTATACTCTATCCAATCATTATGGCATAAGCGTAGAGAAACTTATGAATGCGAACCCGCAGATTTCAGCGCTAAATATCTATCCCGGGCTGAAATTCACGATTCCGGGTGATGTTCAAGCCAAGACTGTGGCAGTAGCCAATACTGCAGCAGCTTCAGTAGAAGCTGTGGACGCAGCAGAAGTTCAAGCCCTGAGTGTGCAGCCGGCGACCAATACCGTTCAAGCCTGGGGCAAAGAATTCAATTACGCCAAAGTGCTGCAGGTCAAGGCTTCCGCCTATTCCTCGGCAGCCAGCGAGAATGGCAAGTGGGGCGCAGTCGATTATTTCGGCAATGCGCTGAAGCTCGGAACCATTGCCGTTGATCCGAGCGTGATTCCGCTGGGAACGAAGGTACTCGTAACCGGGTATACCCATCCGGGCCTTCCGAAGCAAGCCTTCGTAGCGACAGCGACGGATATGGGGAGTGCGATCAAGGGCAACCGGATCGATATCTTTATTCCGGGCAGCCAGAGCTTTGTAGCCGATTTCGGTTTTCAGTATGTAAATTTATATATTATTGAATAAACCAATAATGAGCCTTTGTACCAGATCAAGCACAATACGTAATCATGAAAAGGAAACAAAACCAGGCAGCATCCGCCGGTTTTGTTTCCTTTTTAAAATATAAGGATTTATATGTTTTTCGCTATACATGATCCTTCTATTTCTCGCTGAAACGGTACCGTCCTTCAAAGGACGGCAAAGCCGTTTCCACTTGCATTAGGACTCTAATGATCAAGCGGTTATTTGCTCTTGCTGACCTGTAGCATCTGGGGAACGGTCACGAAGCTGTATCCGCGCTGCCGCAGAATGCCGATGATCTCAGGCAGCGCCTGCAGCGTCCCTTGGAGGTTACTGCCTCTGCCGCCGCCCCCGTGCTGAAGAATAATGGCCCCTCTGCCAGCCTGGGAGAGAATGTTTTGCTTGACCTGATTTTTGGACAGGCCTCTCCAGTCGAGGGAGTCGACGTTCCAGTTCACCAGCTTATAGCCATGCGACTTCGCCCATTTAACCTGCGGCTCATTGATATCGCCATATGGCGGGCGGATCAGCTTCGGCTTGTATCCGGCCAGCAGCTGCAGAATATTCTCCGTACGGATAATCTGGATGCGGAACGCATTCATACTCAGCTTGCTGAACTGAGGGTGATTATAGGAGTGGTTGCCGATGGCATGGCCTTCGCGGATCATGCGTGCTACCAGGGCGGGATGCTTCTCCGCACGGCTGCCGACCACGAAGAAGGTGGCTTTGACTTTATATTTGCGCAGCACATCCAGGAGCTGCGGGGTGAAGCGCGGATCTGGCACATCATCGAAGGTGAGTGCGATCATTTTACGGCGGGGACCCTGGGTCTTGAGAGTCTCCGGGTATTTGCGCAGCAATTGGCTGAGGGAGAGGCCTTTTCTTTTTTTAGGGTGTCTGACTGAAGATTGGGAGGCCGCCGATCCGGCCGGCACCGCCGGTTCGTCTTCAATAGAAGCTTGTGGCCGGGACGATGGCCGGATCTCTTGTGCAGGCACTGGCGCAGGACTATCTGCCGCAGCTGCAGAGACAGACACAAGCTCGGCAGCCGGTGCAGACAGGGCGAGGGCAATGACGGATATAAACAGCACTATGCGGCGGAATATTGCCAGTTTCATCAGAACGAAGCCTCCTCCAACCACGGTCCGGTTATTTTAGAATATAAGGGTTGTTATTTCCAAGCAGCCGTGAATTTATGCCGTACCGTCCGCAGAGTATTCAAAGATTTATCACTTCCCCAAATCGTTGTATACTGAGATGGATCATAGATACGGGAAGGATGGAGACAAGTATGGCTGATTTGTTTACACCTTATGAACTTAAGGCTTTAACCCTGAAGAACCGCGTGGTTATGCCGCCGATGTGCCAGTATGCGGTTGAGAAGCAGGACGGTATTCCAACGGATTGGCATCATGTGCATTATGTCAGCCGGGCTGTCGGGGGATGCGGCTTCATTATTGTAGAGATGAGCGGAGTTCACCCTGATGGGCGGATTACGAGCCGGGACACCGGGATCTGGGACGACGGGCAGATTCCGGCGTTCAAGCGGCTGACGGATGCCGTTCACGCCCATGGTGCTAAGATTGCCATCCAGCTCGGACATGCCGGCCGTAAGGCCGTCGATGCTGCCCCGCCGGTTGCACCTTCGGCCATCCCGTTCGATGATACCTATGCGATGCCCAAGGCGCTTAGCCGTGAAGAGATTACGGAGCAGATTATCGCCTTCCGGGAAGCGGCGCGGCGTGCGGTTGAAGCGGGGTTCGATACGGTTGAGCTGCATGGAGCCCATGGATACCTCATCCACCAGTTCCATTCCCCGCTCTCCAATATCCGGGATGATGAGTATGGACAAGACCCCATCTTGTTCGGGGAACAGGTGGTAGAGGCAGTGCGTGAGGTGCTGCCGGCTGAAATGCCGCTAATCATGCGGGTGTCCGCCAAGGAATACGTGGAGGGCGGTTATGATGAAGCATATGCGCTGGAATTCTGCCGCCGCTATAAGGAGGCAGGCGTAGACCTGTTCCATGTATCCTCGGGCGGGGAGGGGCCGATTGGCTCGAATGGCGGCCCGAATGCAGGGTCAGCTTATCAGGTGGGGCTTGCCGAATACATACGCAGCGGATTACAGGTCCCCGTTATCGCTGTAGGCCGTCTGGAGTCCTATGAGGAAGCGCAGGCGGTGATAACGGAGGCGAAGGCAGAGCTTGTAGCTGTAGGCAGAGGCCTGCTCAGTGACCCGTACTGGACGCTTCATGCTGCTGAGGCACTGGGCGGTATTGATCCGTCCGATCTGCCCGCACCTTATGTACGCGGAATCTGGAACAAGAAATAGAGGGCATCATTTGTGAATAATGTCACAGATTTTAAGTTCCTTCTAAGGCATGGTTAATAAGATTAAATTTGAAGGAGCTTGATAACGTGGCGACGGTGATTAGTAATGAGCGGCTGGCTGAAGGAGTGTACCACCTGGTAGTTGAAGGGGGAAACAGTGGGGAGATGGGTCAGTTCTACATGCTGCGGGCATGGGGAGCCTATCCGCTGCTGTCAAGACCCCTTAGCATACATCAGGTGAATGATAACGGTGTTGAATTCTTGTATCACGTAGTGGGCGAAGGAACAGAGATCCTTGCCGCACTGAATCCGGGCGATCCGCTGGAGCTGGAGGGACCGTTCGGTACAGGGTTCCCGCAGGTCGAAGGCAAGGTAGCGCTAGTGGGCGGGGGGATCGGAATTGCTCCGCTGTATTATTGTGCGCAAAAGCTTCCGGGAAGTGATATCTATCTCGGCTTCAGCCGCGAGCCTTTCCGTACCGAAGCCTTCCGTCCTCTGGCTGCTGAGCTGACCGTCGATGTAGGCGGATTGATTCTGGACAGCGTGGATTTCTCGGCGTATGACCATATCTTCGTCTGCGGCCCGCATCCGATGCTGAAGGCTGCACAGCTCAAGGGCATTGCTCCAGATTCTGGGGGCAAGCGCCCCGCCGTCTATCTGTCCCTGGAGAACCGGATGGCCTGCGGCATCGGCGCCTGCCTGGTCTGCAGCGTCTCTTGTAAGGACGGGCAACGCAAAGCCTGTGCAGACGGTCCTGTCTTCCTGGCTGAGGAGGTATTATTCCATGATTAATACAACTGCAACGATTGCCGGTGTGTCCTTCAAGAACCCGATTGTCATGGCTTCCGGCACCTTCGGCTTCGGCCGTGAATATGGCCGGTTATACGATGTGTCCCTGCTGGGCGGTATCTCCGGCAAGGGTCTTACGCTTCATGCCAAAGCCGGTAATCCCGGAATCCGCGTCTATGAGACCCCTTCCGGGATGCTGAACAGTGTAGGGCTTGAGAATCCGGGAGTAGAGGCCTTTCTGGCCAAGGAGCTGCCATATTGGGAGACGCTGGATACCGCACGTATCGTGAATCTGGGCGGCAACACGCTGGCGGATTATGTACTGGGCGCGGAGCTGATCCAGCGGGATGCGGATGCCCGTCTTCTGGCCGGGAAGCCGGCCGTGGATATGATTGAACTGAATATCTCCTGCCCGAACGTGAAGGAGGGCGGGATTGCTTTTGGCGTGAAGACTCCTGCGGCACAGGAAGTGGTCCGTGCGGTCCGTGCGGCTACAAGCCTGCCGCTGGCCGTGAAGCTGTCGCCGAATGCCGAGGATATCGCAGAGATGGCTGTGATGTGCGAAGCAGAGGGCGCGGAGGCCGTCTCTCTGATCAACACGATTTCGGGGATGAAGATTGATGTCCGCCGCCGCCGCAGTGTGTTCAATAACCTCTATGCGGGATTGTCCGGACCGGCGATTAAGCCGGTGGCTCTGCGTATGGTGCATCAGGTGGCCCGCAGGGTAACTATTCCGGTAATCGGCATGGGAGGCATCACTTCGGCTACGGATATTATTGAATTTATTATGGCAGGGGCGACTGTAATACAGGTTGGTACCTACAACTTCATGAATTTGCGGGCGGGCAGTACGCTTGTAGAAGAATTGCAGCAGTTTATGGAGGAAGAGAATATTTCCTCACTGGATGAGATCCGTGGTATTGTATAGGCAGCAGGCCGGTATACAATGATCTTTTTGCCGCAGAATGAGAGATTTCTACAGCCTATGGTTAATATAAAGGGAGGGGAATTCAGCTTGACAACGAATCCGGTGCATGCTGATGATATTGTGCTGACCGAGACCGAGGTAGGCCGCGATCTGCTGCTGCTGATTACCGGGGGAGTACGCCATATTGGTGCGGCAAGCACGGCGTACATGGACGGAGACCTCGCGCGGGTGATGACCTCTGCCGTTCCCCATCATAAGGAGCATACGATCAGTGAAGCCATTGCGCTGAAGGCTGCCGCCGCATTGAACCGGACAGTCACGGTTGTGATGGGCATTCACTATGACGATCTGAGCAAAGAGGGCATTCTTGCGGTCGTAAATATTGTGAATGATAAGGTGGAGCAATATTTAGTGCAGAAGGCCGGAAGAAATTTTTGAAACGATCCTCATCTCCCTGCGTAAAAGATACCATTGAACCACTAACTTTACTTTTGGAGGAATGAACCATGTCTATATTTAAAAGATTGCGTGATCTGACCATGTCCAATGTGAATGCGATTATTGATAAAGCAGAAGATCCGGTTAAAATGACCGACCAGTACATTCGTGACATGACGGAGGATCTGGAGGATGCCGAGAAAGCGGTAGCTGCCCAGATCGCTATTGAGAAGAAATTCAAACAGCTGTACGAAGAGCAGGAAGCGCTGGTGAACAAGCGTAATCAGCAAGCTCATGCAGCCGCTCAGGCCGGTAACGCCGATCTGGCCCGCCGTGCCCTTGAAGAGAAGAAATCGGCAGAAGCCAAGCTTGTAGAGTACAAGGCCAGCTTCGACCAGAACAAGGCTTCCGCAGACAACCTGCGCGGCAAGCTCGACGAAATGCGCAAACAGCTTACCCAGATGAAAAACAAGCGGGAGACACTCGTTGCCCGTTACAACGCTGCGAAGGCGCAGACCGAAATCAACAAAGCGATGAGCGGCTTCAGCTCCGACTCTGCTTCTGCCGGACTCAAACGGATGGAAGACAAGATGCTGCAGGCCGAAGCACAGGCAGAAGCCAGCAACGAGATGAGCTCGGGCAACAAATCGCTGGATGATGAGTTCGAGAAGCTGGGCAAAGACCAGGCGGTTGAAGATGAGCTGGCTGCGCTGATGAAGCAATACGAGAAATAATAACATATTGGCAGAAGCCGGACTTTAGGCAATTGTCCACAGGCGAAGGGGAGACAGAACGCGCGGTTTCCCCTTCGCTTTATGTTTGTCTTACCTGTTAGGAAATATGAACAAGCGGGGGCTGGAGTAATGGATTTCGATACCCTGGTGTCCATGGTAGTATGGACGGTCAGCGGCGCAGTGCTGCTGTGTGTGCTGATGCTCGTGGATTCGCTGTTTACCCGTTATAATGATATGGAAGAGCTGAAGGCGGGGAACATGGCTGTGACTACCCGGCTGGTGTTGAAGCTGCTGTCACAAGGCTATATTTTATCGGCATCCATTGCTGCGGCGAACCGGCTCGGGACCGCCCTTATAGTCTCAATAGTATCTTTTGTCTTGTTATTCGTGCTGGAGAAGGCGGTAGAGCAGCTCCTGAGCCGGTGGGGGAACCTTGAACTGGATCATGGCACCCAGCTTGGCAAGGTCGGCTACGGCCTGATGGCAGGCTCGCTGCATGTGACGGGAGCATTGATTATTGCGGCCTTTATCCGCGGATAAGAAGAAGGATTAGCGTACCAATCTGTAGGAGGATGATGGCTTTGGGTCTTTGGAAAAGAATCGGCAATCTGTTCTCGAAGCCGGAGGCGCCTAAAGCGCCCGCAAGCATGCTGACCCTGTCTCCCGGAGATATCTGTGAGGTCTCCCTGGTCACCTATGAAGTGACGGGCCGGACGAAGACGAGCGGCCGGAATGCCGTTGTACTGACACTGCGCGACGGGAGCCGGATCGCCTATCTGTATATAGAAGAGCGGGAAGAGCTGCAATACAGATTGTATCACCCGATCGACGGGCGTCTGGACAGTCCCTCCGAGGTTCCGGCTACCCTGGAGCTGGATGACCGGACCTTTTATCTGGAGGAAGAATATGAAGGATATGCCGCTGTTACAGGGCAGACCCCTTACATGAACGGCGGGGAGCAGCATGTCTGGCAATACCAGTCGGATGATTCGCGGCTGCTGCGCGTGGAATGGCAGAATGGACGGTTCATGCTCTATGAGGGTGAAAGCGTCCTGCCGGCTGATGTAAGAGTGATCCGCGCATCTTAAGCTGAATGTAGCAAGGCTGCGGCTGCGCTGCTGACAGCTGAATAGAATCGGGATTGAATAAGGGATGCATGCGCTTGTTACAGGCCTGTGCATCCCTTTTGCCATGTCTTCATGTTAAAATAGGGCGTAATTGGCTTAATGAGCAGCAACCCAGCGGATGAAGCAGAAGGAGTGAATTGAAAAGTGACTAACGAATACAGTAATGATAAATTTCAGCGCGCAGCGCTTCAAGTTGCAGAGGCGCAAGGCAGGCTGAAGCCTTATGCTGCGCTGCTTGCGCAGGAAGCTGTACCCCTGCATCTCAGCAGCGGGCGTTATCTGGCTGAGTCTGTCCATGCACCGCATCCTTTTCCGGCATTTGACCGCTCCAGTATGGACGGGTTCGCCGTGATAGCGGCTGATACTTTAGCGGCAGGAGCCCCTGACACGGTGTGGCTTGAAGTCGTCGATGTCATTCCCTGCGGCGCAGTAGCCTCCAGAGAGATTACGGCTGGCACTGCTGCGCGCATTATGACAGGGGCGCAGATTCCACGCGGTGCAGACACCGTGATTATGATGGAAGCTACGGAGAGCCGGGTAGAGGACGGAGTCACCTATCTCGGTATCCGCAAGCTGCAAGAGCGGGGGCTGCATATCACCCCTTGCGGACTTGAGCTTAGAACGGGTGACCCGGTACTTTGTGAAGGGACTCTAATCGGCGCTGGCGAAATTGCTGTTCTGGCAGCGCTCGGGGTGCCGGAGGTTCCTGTCCGCCGCAGACCCAAGGTGGCGGTCTTCGCCACCGGAACTGAGCTGCTGGAGGTGGACGAGCCGTTAGTCCCGGGTAAAATCCGCAACAGCAACTCGCCCATGCTTGAGGCGCTAATCCGGGAGGCGGGCGGAGAACCCGTGATGCTGGGAGCGATCATCGATGATCTGGAGCTGGCCCGCAGTAAGGTGCAGATGGCACTGGAAAGCTATGATCTGGTGATCACTACAGGCGGCGTATCTGTCGGGGATTATGATATTATGGGTGATTTGGTCCGTGAGCAGAGCGGAGAGCTGCTGTTCAATAAAATAGCCATGCGCCCCGGCAGCGTTACCACGGCAGCCGTTCGCGGCGGGAGCATCCTCCTCGCCTTATCCGGCAACCCGGGCGCCTGCTTCGTAGGATTCCAGCTGTTTGCCCGCCCGGTCATCGGGCTGATGCAGGGTGCAGCCCGGCCGTATCTGCCGGAGTGGACAGCGGTGCTGGGTGAAGATTATAAGCGGACCAACAGCTTCACCCGCTATGTCCGCGCCCGCCTGGAGATCCGCGAAGCAGTGCTCTATGCTTATCCAGCCGCCGTAGACGAGTCATCCGTCACGGTTACGATTAAAGACAGCGACTGCCTGATCGTCATCCCGCCGGACAGTGGACAATTATCTGCCGGGGATAAGGTAACTGTGCTGAAGCTTCCGGGTGAGATCAGGGGATGAGACACGGCAAGCCTAAGCATGTCTATTAGCGGCCGGCCAGCAAACCGGTAAGTCAAAGGACTAACCAACTAAATTTTTATTATGCTATTTCATCATATGAAAAATTCATAATAGAACCGCAAAACCCGGTCATTTATCTGATAACGGTAGCTGATTGTATTTCCTGCAATAGAAAACGCATAATTGACCGTGAAAGGAGATTCTATTGTACTTCATACAGTAGAATGTTGTGTTTTGGATGAAAAATGGCATTTATTCAACATTCAATTGCACGGAATACAATAGATTCTTTTTCGAAGCTGTTTCTACCGCGTTCTATTGTACAAAATACAGTTGCTATCGTTCCAGCGTCTACAGCACCCGATTAACTGCTGCTTTGAACTCAAAATTAGTTAAAAACTCAACATATGAAAAATTCACAATAGTAAGTTCAAAACCTAACCCCAAAACACTAACCAGCACCCAACAAGCAATACCATCCTATCGCGCGACTGCATCCAACGCCATAACCGCAAAACCTGGTTACAAGGGTAACAAACAAAACCCTCCAGTTTCTTAAAAGGGGACATTCCCTAGACAGAAACTGGAGGGTTCTACTACAATGATTACTGTGCCGTTAAAATCAACGGTCCATCTGCAGTAATTGCAATGGTATGTTCATACTGAGCAGAGAGCTTGCCGTCAGCTGTTCTCGCGGTCCATTCATCATCGTCGATGGTGATCTCATATGTGCCTTCGTTAATCATCGGCTCAATCGTAAATACCATGCCTTCTTTGAGGCGGATGCCTTTGCCAGCAGTGCCGATGTGTACGTAGCTCGGCTCCTCATGGAGACTTCGTCCGATGCCATGCGCCAGCAGATCGCGTACGACGGAATAACCGTGTGCTTCGGCATGCTGCTGGATGGCTGATGTGATGTCACCCAGCCGTCCTCCCGGAACAGCCCGGGCGATCCCCAGATCAAGGCATTCCTTCGTTACCTGCATTAATCTCTGTGCCTCCGGGCTGATCTCACCGACAGCGTAGCTCATGCACGAATCTCCAAACCAGCCCCCGTATTGCGCCACTATGTCCAGCTTCAGCAAGTCACCTTCCTTCACGACCCGTCTGCTGGATGGAATCCCATGTGCCACCACATCATTAATAGATATACAGGTCTCGGCAGGGAATCCGTTATAGCCTTTGGTGAACTGCTTGCCGCCGAGCTTGGTGATATGTTTGGCCACAAGATCATTAATTTCAAGCGTGGTGATTCCAGGTACAATATGTTTGGACACCTCACGGTAGCAGTCGGCCACAATTTGGCTGGCTTTTTTCATCTCTTCAATTTCTCTGGGGGATTTAATAATAAGCATGTTGAGTGTACCCGCTCCTTCATCTTTCAATAGTGTCTGTCTTTTATAGTTTCAGAACTCTGACGATCTCCGTTGCATCTTCATTCAGCTGCCCTCTGCGGAGGGACAATGCAGCACAGCCAACTAGAGCGGCTAACAGCATCTCCGTGTGCTGCAATTCATGTTGCGCGTCGTCTGCCATCCTGCCAGGAATCAGTGAGTCCTCCATAAGTCCGGTGCCAAGCATCGTGGACAGCGGGGTCAGCACCTCTAGGCGGAACTCATCAATGAGCGGGGAAGAGCGGGCTTCAGGCAGGGTAGGGAATCCCTCACCCGCCTGCTTGCACAGCAGATAGATAGCATGATCCTCCGCCCACAGCTGCAACAGCCGCACCCCGGCGGCAGAACTCTCCAGCGGGATCTTTAACGGTAGCTCCGGTTCTGCCATAGGCGGGGACTTCAGCCATTCCGCTGCCCGGTCGAGCGCATCCCATAAGAGGTCGTGAAGCAAATCGCCCTTATTGCTATAATAATGATAGACCGTACCATAACCGAGACCTGCCTCCGCAGCCACATCCCGGATTTCTAATAGAGGCCCTTTATTCAAAAATACGTCCGCTGCTGCTTTGCGGATCTGCACCAGCCGCCGCAGCCGGATATCTTCGTTCTGTTCCTTCGTGCGGGGAGTCATTTTATCCGTTCACCTCATTTATTATAGACCTGCTGTCATGTCAATATAAAACAACGGCAGTCATATGGCAAGGGGAAATATCTGAACCACCCCTTTGAAAATTACATATAAACCGGATAGAACATCATCCGGTTTATTCTCCTTAGACCCAGTGCTCCGGATGCCTTAAGGATTCCGGGAGCTTGGTGGACGGGTTGCCTTGCGCAGCTTGCAGCTGCGCTTGAGTGAGGAAGAGGCTGCCCCGCAGATCGGCTCCGCTTAGGTTCGTGTCGCGGAAGTCTGCGCCAATCAGATCGGCGAACCGCAGGTCAGCGCCGCTCAGATCTGCAGCGATCAGATAAGCGCCGCGTAAACTGAGGCAGCGGAGGTCGGCCCCGCGTAGCCTTGCCCCAATCAGATCGGCTCCGCGCCCATAGCTCTTCTGGCGCTTTGGAGCCGGGAAGAGCTGCTTGCGGGCAGCGGTGCGCGCTAGCTCGCTGGCACGCAGCAGCAGCTCATTGACGTCAGCGCGGTGTACAGGCACATCGAGCTGAAGCAGCTTTTCCGGGCTGAGCAGGGTGAGGGCTTGCGTCTGCTCCAGCATTTTGTCAAGCGAATCATGCAGGGTCTCGGCCCCGCGCAGTGTCAGTGCCTCGTGCAGATACCATAGCAGCTCATGCAGCTGGCGCATCACAGGAAGAACCTCGAACATCTGTCCCGCAGTCTCGGGAGCCTGACGCCAGTCGCGTCCGCCATAGGTCAGCTTGGAGATTTTCTGCCCGGCCCCGAAGCAGTCGTATACCGTACATCCCCGGAAGCCGCGATCTCTAAGCTCCGTATGAATGCCGCAAAGGAAATCCGCCCGCAGATTGGGACAGGGCTGTCCGGCAGGCTTGTCAATAGTGAAGTCTGAGGAAGCAGAGAAATGAAGCGCTGCGCAGCATAGACCGAAGCAGTTCAGACAATCCGATTGCAGCTCCGGCAGTCCGGGATTCGCAGTATGGGATTCAGGAAATGAATGATTGTCTAACAAACGTATTCCTCCAAAAAATGAATGGGATTAACATAGCGGTTCACGCAGATTATTGCGTTGGTTCATTGTCCATACGGCGTTCAATCGCCTCAGACATCGTTTTATCCGTGAGATGGGCATAGATCTCGGTAGTCTCCGTAGAAGCATGGCCCAGTTGTTCCTTCGTCCGGTAAATATCGTTCTGCAGGTAATAATCAGTGGCAAAAGAGTGCCGCAGCTTATGAACCGTCAGATAAGGCTTGCCGAACCGTTTGGCGTATTTGATGATCATCTCCTGGATCGCCCGTTTGGTCATCCGTTTACCTTCTTTGCTGCCGTTGGGCAGGGCAATGAAGAGGGCTTTTTCACGTTTCGGCGTCTTGTACCTGCTCTGGCGAAGGCTCAAGTACAAGCTGAGATCATCCTTCGACTGTTCCCGGAAATAGACCGGGGTCTTGAACGTCTCATCGTTATGACCCTTACGGAAGACATAGAGCAGCTTGTTGTTGACATCCAGATCATCCACGTTCAGGTTGACTACCTCAGAGACGCGCAGGCCGGAATTCAGGATCAGACTGGCAATACAGGCATCCCGTTCCCGGTTAAGCTGCCAAGAATAATAAGCCTGCTTATTGGCTTCCACATCTGTCCCATATCCATCATAAATGTAGCCTACGAACTCCAGCAGCTCTTCGTCCTCCAGAATTTTACCTTTGAGCTTGGCGGCGGTATCCTTCGGTTTGTGAATGCGCTTGATCTCAACCTTGGCCATAATGTTACGCTTCAGCAGCGGGTAAAAGTTCTCATCCTCAGCAATCTGGCTTAAGTAATGGAACAGGGAGCGCAGCGCAGACAGCTTACGGGATACGGTTACCCGCGAATTCGCATTTTCAGCCCGGGTGGTTAAGTACAGACGGTAGCCGACAATGCTGTCCATATGCAGGGTCTCCAGCTCAAGCAGAGTAATGTCAGCATTGCTGGCCGCAACAGACAGACCTTCACCCCGCAGCCAGCCGAAAAAAGATTCATAGTCCCGGATATACTCCAGCAGCGTGGAGGGGGACAGATCCGGCCGTTTATAGTCGATAAACTGCTGGACGAACCAGGGCATCTGCGGCAGCCGCTGATCCAGGTTTGCCCGGTCGGTAGCTTTTTGAATACTGATGAGCTTCACCTTCTTTATAGTTTCCCCCAGGGGGAGGGCTGTGCTTCTATCTTACCATGTTTCCGGCAAACCTTGCTCCTGATGAGACAAAGTTATATGATGGGTAGTAAACGAAAACGGCAGAGGTGAACCTTAATGGAACTTGGAATCGAGCTGGTTCCTAAAGAGCAGAAGCAGATTATCAGCAGATTGATGCAGTTCTATTTGTATGACTTTACCCGCTACCTGGAGCTGGAGGTGGACCGTGAAGGATTGTTCCCGTCCTATCCGGGACTTGAGGCTTACTGGAGCAGCGGCAAAAATAAATTCGCCTACCTGTTCACCGTAGACGGCAATGTCGCAGGCTTTGCCCTGATCGACCGTCTGCTGCGCGACCCGGAGGGCGAGTTCTATATGACGGAGTTTTTTGTGATGCAGCGCTACCGGCGCAGCGGTGTAGGAACCTGGGCGGCTCACCGGCTGTTCGACATGTTCCCCGGAAGCTGGAAGGTGTCGCAGATTCGTGCCAACACCCCGGCGCGGGATTTCTGGCACCGGGTCATCGGAGCTTACACCGGCGGTGATTTCCAGGAGCGGTTCAACTCCCGCCAAGGCAATCCCAGCCAATACTTCAGCACATTAAATACTAATAGAGTTAAGAAATAAATTCACCTATTCCTGGCAGGCTTCAGCGCAACTTTGGATTATATCCAGCGTCTGGTAACTGAGGTGATTAGATTGTCCAAGCGAATGAGCTTATGGGGAGCGGGCTGTCTAGCTGCTGCAATTGCAATCAGCACAGGCTGCAGCAATGCTGCGGATCAGGGGTCTTCGGGTGCAGAGCGCACGGCTCAGCCGTCAGCTACGCCCGCAGCAGCTACGGCAGCTGCTCCTGAAGCCGCGGTTCCGACTCCGTCGGCCACAGCAGCGCCTGCTGTTAAATCCGTGTCGCTGATTCCCGAAGTACGGGAGTATTCAGGAAGCGGCAGTGGCTACGAGCTGGATGGCGTCAATGTCCAAGCGAATTACTCCGCAGACCAGACTTTACCGCTCGGGGTGTTTCTGCCGGAGACGATGATCCGTTTTGAACAGGATGGCAGAACGGCGTGGGGGACAGCGGACAAGCATAATTATATTACGTTAATTAAGCTAAGCTCTGAGAAGGGTGCAACTGGCGGAAGGTTCGAACCCGGTATAGACCCGGGACTGCTGAAGTTCAAGGAATATGAAGGGAGCAGTGTGGAGGGGAACCGGAGGGTTGAGGCCTTTATTTTCACAGCCCACGAGGATTCTTACCGGGCCGAGATCCATATTCAGGACGAGCAACGGGATAAGCTGCTTCCCCTCTTCACATCTATGCTGAGTGGTATGGAGTACATGGAGAAGCAACCGCCGATTAAGCCGGGAATCTTCTTCAAGGTACCTGATGTAGGCTCTAGTCCGGGCAATAAGCAAGCGCTTCAGGAGACACTGGACTGTATCGCAGCCTGGTCTGCCGGAGACAAGGAGAAGTTCGCTAAGGCGATGATAGATCCGAAGCTTGGGGAAGCGCTGCAATTCTTGCTGGATCATAAAAATATCTACCGCTTCCATAAACTGACCGTAGTCGGAATTCCTGTCGAGGGAACCAAACGGGCAGCCTTCTTAGTAGAGTTTACGAAGATGACCTCTGAGGGCTATATTACGGATAGCAACAATGAGATCTCTCTGCTGCTGAATAAGCAGGGGGAGTGGAAAATCGCTAATATTGATTAGGCAGAGTACCTGCCGAAGCTCGAAAGCTTGAGACTCCTGCGGGGTTTCAGGCTTTTTTGCTGTATAAATAATCACAACCTTCTGAAGTACCGGCGTCTATAATCTAAGTTGAACGATGTTCAAAAACATTACAGTGTTCAATGAAACGAAGCAGAAACACCCTAACAGAAGGAGTCTGACAATCATGGGCAAAGTAGAGAGACAAGAGCAGGAGCGCGAAGCGATGCGTAATCTGATTCTTACTACGGCAGGCGAGCTGCTCGCGGAGAAGGGGATCAGGCAGCTGTCGATCCGCAAAATCGCTGAACGGATGGAATATTCGGCCGGTATTATTTATCACTATTTTCAGGGAAAAGAGGATATTGTAGAACAGCTTCTTCAGCGGGGCTACCGGGAGTTAATGGGCGGACTGATTGCCGGATCGGAAGCTTCGCCGGATGAAACCTCTCCAGAAGAGCGTTTAAGACGCACGCTTAGACAGTTCATTAAGGTGACAACAGCGGAAGGCTCACAGTACCGGAGTATGATGCTGAATGATTCGCCGTCCGTGCTTAGCCATACCGGGGTTTTGCATCAGGGAGCAGCCCTGGAACGCAGCGGGATCGCTGGTCTCTGTGAGACGCTCCGTCAATTCAGCGGGATGGCCTCCTGTGAGCAGAGAAAGCTTGAACTTACCGCCCAAATCATCTGGAGCGCAGCCTTCGGGCTGATTATGAGGCTGATGGTGGAGGGGAGTCTGCCTGAGGTGCAGAAGGAGGCTTTGATTAAGCGGCACATAGAAGCCATGGTGCAGATTGCACAAGGATCGGGGGATTAAGGTGAGACATAGACGAACCATTAGCATTTTAACGTGGATGGTGATTGTGCTTGGAATTGTTGCGTCAGCAATCGGGCTATTTTCAGGTGAAGGGGCAGAGGAGGGGGGAAGTCATCCATTCTATACCTCCATCCGGGGAGAAAAGATTGAGTTGTACGGTACCGGCATCTACAAGGATGATTCTTTGTCCGCAGCTTCTCAGGCTATCGCTCAGGATGGCATTACTCTAGTGGTTGGCATTCCTTTGCTGCTCGTATCTCTGCTGCTGAGTCTTAGAGGAACCATCCGGGGTCGGCTGCTGCTGGCCGGAGCGCTTGGGTACTTCACCTATACCTATGCTTCATACTGTTTTCTGGCCATGTATAATGATCTGTTTCTGGTCTATGTCATGCTGTTCTCGGCCAGCTTATTTGCATTTATTATGGTCTTTCGCTCGGTGGAACGGGACGGGGTAGTGATGAAGTCACAGCTTCCGGCGGTAAGCATTGGCTTCATCCTGCTGCTGATCGCCTTCCTGATTATCATGCTTTGGCTGGGCCGGATTGCCGGTGCCTGGCGGGATGGAACCGTGCCTGCTGGGCTAGAGCATTACACCACGCTGGTAATTCAGGCACTGGATTTAGCTGTACTCCTTCCGCTTATGGTTCTGACAGGGACATTACTCGTCCGCAGGCAATCTTACGGTTATCTTCTGGCTCCAGTTGTCCTGGTAAAAGCGGCAACCCTGCTGACCTCCATCTCCTCCATGATTATTGGAATGCTGAGGGCCGGTGTTTATGTCTCCTTGGTAGAGTTGATTCTGTTTCCATTGTTTAATCTGGCGGTCATCTGGTGTCTCATTGTTGTACTGCGCAATGCGCAGGAACCTGGACAACCCGCAGGCCCATTACCCATAGAATAGAGGCGGACGCAATGAGCAATCGGATATTGATCGTATTTGCAAGCAAGTACGGGTGTACGGAAAAAGCCGCATTACTGCTGCAAGCCAGGCTGGACGGGGCCGGATTGGTCAATCTGAAATCTGGCAAGTTGCCGGATCTGACTGGCTACGACACAGTAATTCTAGGCGGCTCCATCTACTATGGAAAAATCCG
Organism: Paenibacillus sp. FSL R7-0179; assembly: GCF_038002265.1. NCBI lineage: Bacteria > Bacillati > Bacillota > Bacilli > Caryophanales > Paenibacillaceae > Paenibacillus > Paenibacillus sp. FSL R7-0179. The sequence goes on along the minus strand of NZ_JBBOCC010000002.1, from coordinate 3,107,351 downwards.
TAAAGAGATGGCTGCATTCACAGCCCAGCACAAGCAGGAGCTTTTAACCAAGCGTCTGGGATTGTTCATCTGTGCAGGAATGACAGGGGAGAAGGGGGAGCAGGAGCTTAAGCAGGCGTATCCCGGGATCATCTACAGCAAGGCGCTTGCCAGGGAGATTATGGGCGATGAGATCTACCCGGACCGGATATCTGCGCTGGATAAGTGGGTTATACGTATGGTAAAAGGCAAGGAGCACAAGACAGGAGGCGGGCTGTCCATGGATAAACTGGAACGCTTCGCGCATACGATGGCGGCAGGCGGGTAGGGTGGAGGAGAACGAAGGTTAGCGGCGATGTAATGAGGTGGAGCAGCAGTATTTTGAAGCGGCAATGCGTTAAATTGAAGGGGAATTAGACGAAAAGAGAGACGGCAATACATCGACGGCAATACATCGATAGAACATAATAAATGTTATGTTAACATAAAGTCGCTAACGATAGTGTAACAAAACAAAAACCCACAAAACGAAATACAGCAACTCTACATTCTCTAATAACCACATTTCAACATATGAAAAAATCACAATAGAAAAACAAAAATACAAGCTCCCCTAATCACTACCCCTAATATCAAACTCTGATCTGAACTTAGCGACTAACACACGGAAAAAGGAGGAAAAACCCTGCCAAATCGGGCGTTTGTTGTCAACCCATTGGGGCAAGGCAGTGAGGGAGGAGCCGGCAGAGGGTTGCCGGGCGAAGCTGTGGGAGGAAGCACGTGGAAAAATGTATCTTGTTTCACCAATATCCAATAGATTAGCGGAAGCAATTGGAAAATGAGCATCTACTGGAGGCGATGTTGCGTATTTGCCGGGAAAGTGCCTGAAGAAGTGCCATTTTTCCAACTGTTATCCCAAGTGGGACGATTCGTTCATTAGCAAATGTAGAAAATCCAACTACTTCCGTTCTACAAACTTCGCTTAGTACCGGGCGGCCCGATTCATTAAGTCTGCACTGGCCAGTGTCTGGCCGGCAGAACTATAAAGCTACTGTCCCCGCTGTAAGCAGATTCGTCAATTGGAAGGCCATGTTCAGAGATTTCAGCGACTGTCGCAGCGACAGCGTAGAATTTGTCCCGTCCCGGAGGCTCAGGAGGGCATGGTGCAAGCTTTTGGCATAAGTATCACTTGGAATCAGCGGGAGGGCTACTTGTCCCTCAGAAGTGTACCCGGTAAGGCTGGCCTGGATCACCCCATTCGGACCACTGCACTCACGGAACTCCAGCTTCGCTTGCTCGAAATAGGCTTCATACCCGATAGTAAAAGGATAACTCCCCGGCATCTGCGAAGAAACGGTGAGCTGTGCACTCCAGTCGGGCTGCAGGAAGGAGGCCAGGACCAGCGCCTGTCCATCCTTACCCCCGGAGGTCCCCCAGACCGCAGAAGGTTCAGGTGAATCCATCAGCCAGGCGATGAAATCCAGCTCATGAATCATCAGATTGGCAGCGATGGCCGTGAGGCCCAGATCTCCCCAGAGCGGAGCGGTCTCACGGCGCATACTCAGATGCAGAAGCTTCCCGTAGCTCTCCTCACGTACCGCCTGTTCCAGGTATTCATAGGCATAATCGAATTTGATGAATTGGTTGACGAGGATTCTGCGGCCATACCGCTGTTCGGCATCCAGCAGCTCCCGGCCTTCTTCAGGCACCAGAACAACCGGTGTCTCGCAAAATACATGCTTGCCCCGTCTCAGCGCCTCTACCGCATAGGTTTTATGGAACGCAGACGGCAGACAGATATCCACTACGTCAATCGCGGGATCAGACAGAATGTCCTCAGCATTCATCGTGATCTCTACCCCGAGCTCTTCCTTCAGCTTCAGCAGCTTGGCCTCATTTCTGCCGAAGACCACGATCCGGTTCACGAACTCCATATGCTTCAACAGAGAGGCGTGATACGCCCCGAATCCAGTTCCCAATATGCCAATATTCATTTGCAGCAGCTCCTTACATTTGATACATTCATCTTAATGCAGTATTGTTGACAACTGAGTGGCAAGAATAGCTGACGAATCATGAGATTTGGGGGAGACATATGCGGCTGCACCGACTGATTGCAATACTTTTACTGCTTGAATCCCGGGGAAAAATGAAGGCCAAGGAGCTGGCCGAAGCGCTGGAAACCTCTGTCCGTTCGGTCTACAGGGATGTTGATGTCCTGGCGGAATCAGGCATTCCACTTGTGTCGGCCACCGGGCCGAACGGCGGGATTTCGCTCATGGAAGGCTATACGGTGAATCTGCGGAGGCTGCATGGGGAAGAGGTGGTTCAGCTCTTTTTGACAGGGATGGGCATGCCGGCGGGTGGTTCAGGAGAGACCAGTCTGCTGCTCAAGAGTGCGCTTCTGAAGCTGGAAACAAGCTTGCCCGCACCCTACCAGGAGGATATCCGTACTGCGCAGCGCCGGTTTCTGTTCGATGCTACGCCGTGGTGGAGCGGTCAGGCAGCGGTGCCGTATCTTGAGACTCTGCGCACTGCAGTGTGGAGGGGGCGGAAGATTACGGCAGATTACCGTAAGGTGAATGGGGAGAGCTCGCTGCGGAAGCTGCAGCCCTATGGACTCATCGTGAAGCAGGGGGAGTGGTATCTTGCGGCCTATTGCGAGCGGGCAGGTGGTCTGCGGACATTCAAATGCGAAAGGTTCACAGCCGTTACTTTGCTGGACGAGACCTATGCCATTCCTGAGCGGTTCTCTCTCCAAGGCTACTGGAATCAAGCAGAGCAAGCCTTCGTTCAGGCCAGCAGAGCGCGGGAGTTCTATCCGGTGGTCATCCGTACCCGTGATAAGAATGAGCAGATCTTGCAGGGGCTGGAGGTCATGGATACAGAAGCTGATGGAGAAGCACGGCTTGTAACGGTAAATATGTATGATTATTGCTCGGCCTGTGCAAGGGTGCTGCCGCTATTGGTTCATGCTGAAATTACGGGGCCGCCGGAGCTGAGAGAGTACGTCAGTGATCAAGTGCGAATGTGGGATAAAATGTATAATAGCAGCAAGGCAACATAATCAATGTTATGTTAACTATATTCGACAATCGAAGAGTGACAATAATAAACCCCAGGCCTTGCTTGTCAGCAGGTTTGGGGTTTATTGACTTTGTTGAACCGTACCTTTTCCAAACATAAGAGGATAGAATTCAATTACAGAACATTATACGATAAAATGTAAACAGGTTTAGATGTCAGATTACTTAACAAAAGGAGGTCTTGAGATGCTGCGGGGGCTGATCCTACGGTTGAGAAGAAGTAAAATGCGTACCAGACTGCTGCTATTGTTCACCATGCTGACGCTACTGCCGTTAAGTGTGCAGGGGATGGTGACGTACCGTCATTTCTCCTCCACCCTGAACGAGAAAACAAAGCAATATACAGTGGATGTCGCCGGACAGGCCAACGCCAATCTGGACAGGCTGCTGAAGGATCTGGAGCGGTTGTCACTGATGCCTCTGTATGATGAACAGGTGTTATCTATTCTGGCTAAATACGATGGTCCTATGGGCTCAGGCACATGGGCGCTGTCTGAAGATTATCAGAAAATGAAGCTATATACCTCTGCACAGGCGTACGATCGCCCGGAAATCCGCGGCATCCATCTGCTGAGCAACAGCGGAACTCTGTTCTCCAACGTGGAACCGCTGGCTGTGAATACATCGTGGGATGCAAGACGCGATGAATGGTTCAGCGCTTTGGAGCGGTCGGACGGCGAGTGGACCATTCTTCCTCCGCATCATCCGTCATATTATGCCGGAACCGACCCCTCATCTTATATTTCGGTGGCCAGAGTTATCAAGGAACCCAGGACGCTGAGACGTCTGGGCTATATCCTTATCGACGCTAAGCAATCGGCCTTCGGCTCCGTTTTCTCTAAGCTGAAGATTGAAGAGTCCACGAATTTGATGATTATCGATGGAGACCAGCGGCTGCTATATGAGCAAAAGCCGGATAACGGGCAGTCGGCCTACGGCCAGCTTATGGGCTCCGGGCGGATCGATGAGCTGCATGGAGGGGAGCGGGAGAGGCTGGGAGGCACAGATTATTTGTTTATCAGCCATAGGTCTCCGTATTCAGGCTTGTCCGTCATCGGCTTGACTCCGATCGGAGTCATTCAGAAGGAGTCGCGTGCGTTGATGATTTTCACGTTATGGCTTGCCCTCTTTTGCCTGGTGACGGTGCTGCTGCTCGCTTATGCGGTATCGTACCGGATTACCCTCCCGCTGGTGGAGCTCAAGAGCAATATGTCCAGGGTGGAGCGGGGCGATTTCAACATGCGGGTCAGTCCGCTGGGGGGAGATGAATTCGGGCAGCTAGGCCGCGGATTCAATAAGATGATGGACGAAATTAACCGCTTGTTTCATGAGGTGCTCGTGATTGGACTACGGGAAAAAGAGGCAGAGCTGTCCGCCCTGCAGAGTCAGATCAACCCGCATTTTATCTATAATACGCTGGAATCGATCAATATGATGGCCGTCCAGCGCAGGCATGAAGAGGTATCGGATATGGTATCCGCACTGGGCAAGCTGCTTCGCTATACGATTGACAAGGCTGGCCGGCTTGTATCGCTGGGAGAGGAAATTGCGTTCGTAGACTCCTATGTGCGTATCCAGCAGATCCGCTATGGCGGGAAGCTGACGGTGCATAACGAGATTGAAGAAGAAGTACTCCATTTGCGCATACCGAAGCTTACCATTCAGCCGCTGGTGGAGAATGCTATCGATCACGGGATCGCAGGGCGCGAAGCAGGGACGATCTGGGTGTCCGCGCTGCGTTTTGACAACGAGCTATTAATTACAGTACGCGACGACGGGAACGGCTTAGAGGAGGAGGAACTCACGGCGCTGAACCGGGAGATCGGGCAAGATCCCTCCATGGATTCGCTCCGGCGCAGCGAGGAGGAGAGTCTGGGGCTGCGCAATATCGGCCAGCGGATCAAGCTGCTGTACGGGGAAGGCGGGAGCCTCACGGTTGACGGAAGTCCGGGGCAAGGGCTGGCTGTGACCATTACAATAACGATACCGGAAGCAGGGGGAGAAAAGGATGTATAAAGTGCTGCTCGTAGAGGACGAAATCGTGATTAGACAAGGAATGCGTGAGCTGATTAGCCGGTCGGCGCCCTTTTTCGAGGTGACAGCTGAAATGCCGGGTGGACGGGAAGCGCTGCTGTACTTAAAGTCCGAGCTGCCGGACGTAATGATTACCGATATTCGTATGAAGGAAATGGACGGACTGGTGCTTGCCGAAAAGGTGAAGTCGATGTACCCCGGACTGCTCGTCATTATTGTGAGCGGATACGGCGAATTTGAATATGCCCAAAAAGCCATTGAATACGGTGTTCTTCATTACCTGTTGAAGCCCGTAGAACGCCATGAGCTGGTTAGCGTGATGGAAAAAGCACGGCTGCTGCTCGATAAGCGTCATGGCCTATCTTCTCTGGAACAGACGCCAGACCCGCTGCGGGTGGAGAGCGGAGGAGATACACGCAAGATCATACGGGATGTTAAGGAATATGTCAGACTGCATATTGACGGGGATCTGCGGCTGCAGACGGTAGCCTCCCATGTCAATCTGAACGCTACGTATCTGAGCCAGCTGTTCAAGGGGGAGGCGGGCTGCAATTATTCAGACTATGTAACCGATTCCCGGATGGAACGTGCGAAATGGCTGCTCAGCCATACCCAGCTCAAAATCTATGATGTCGCCCGGCTATCCGGCCATCAAAGTCCGAAGCATTTCATGCTGGTGTTCAAGCAGCAGACGGGGATGACGGGTGGAGAATACCGCAATCAATTTAATAGTCAAGAATGATATGTTAATTATTCTAACGTAAAACATAAATATAACGAACCATTCCTGTATTTTGGATGATTTCTACACCCAATACGTCTCCTTTATACTAAAAGAGTCATTAAAACTAACATATCGAAGGGGGATATTCATGAAAAAAGCAGGGGCAGTGCTTCTTTCAGCCATGCTGCTGGGTTTAACGGCAGGTTGTGCCAAGCCCGCAGCAAGCGGAAATGCTGAGAGTTTCGGGAAACAGGGAGATGTGGAGTTAAAGTTTCTGATGTGGGGCAATCAAGGGCATATGGATGTGTACAACAAGCTGATCAGCCAATTTGAAGCAGACAATCCGGGCATTAAGGTGACTATGGATTCGGTGCCATTCACGGATTATCAGCAGAAAATATCTGTCCTGGCCGCAGGGAAATCCCTTCCGGATATTGCCTGGGTCTCGGAGCGGATGATCCCGCAGTTCAAGGCCAACGGCATTCTGGCGGATGTCTCCTCCTTCAAAGACGATGCTTCCTTTAACCTGGACGATTATATTCCGAGTACGCTAGATTTGTTCCGGGACGGGGATCAGTTACTTGGCCTGCCGTTCTCGACACCGCCGGTAGTCATGTTCTACAACAAGACGCTGTTCGACAAGGCGAACCTGACCGACCCGAATACGCTGGCCTCTGAAGGGAAATGGACCTGGAAGACCTTTGAGGAATCGGCCAAAGCAATTGCTGTCAAAGACGCTGGGGGCCGGGTATATGGCGCGAACTTTTTCCGTGATTGGAAGACCTGGGCGATTCTGTCCTCGTACGCGTGGTCTTATGGAAGCGGCCCGTTCAATGAGGATCTGACCGCATTCACCTGGAATGACCAGTACGGCGTGGAGACCATGGAGCTGCTGGAGCGGATGATGTATAAGGACGAATCCCACCCGAAAGCTGGCGAGCAGATCAGCTTCGACGCAGGAAATCTGGGCATGTTCTTCGACAACTACAGCTATGTCTCGAAAGCGCGTGACATTAAAGGCTTTGAATGGAGCATTGCACCTATGCCGTCGGGCTCCGCAGGCAGTGTTCCGATGCTGGGCCAAGCCGGCTATACGCTGTTCAAGGACAGCAAGCATCCGGAGGAAGCCAAAAAGCTGCTCAAGCTGTTCGCCAGCCAGTCAGGCATTGAGGCAACATCCACTTATTTCGTACCTCCGCGTACATCGGTTCTGAGTTCCGATGCTTTCCTGAACCAGCCGAATAACCCGCCTGCTGAGCACATCGTGCAAGCTGTTATCGATGAAATGCCGAAGGCGCGCATCATTCCGGGTCACATCCGCTGGCAGGATATCGACAATGCGGTGCTGCAAGGCTTTGACCGCCTGTTCGGACAATCCGCATCCGCCAAGGACAATATGGCGAAGATGCAGAGCGATGTCGAGGCTATTTTGAAATAAGACTCCGGGCTTGGGGCCGTCAACCGGCATTCAGAGAAGTGCAGTGTCCGGCTTGACGGACCGCCCGATATGGGGAGCGGAATACAATGGGTAAATTAAAGCGCAGATTGGAGCAAAGCGGCCTGTCCTTGATCATCAGCCTTCCTGCCAATGACGTAAGATTGGCAAAGGCAGCGCTTGAGGAGGGCGCGGATGCTTTGAAGGTTCATTTTAATGTCGGCCACCGGGCCAGCGGTACGCATTTCGGTCCGCTTGATAGATATGAAGATACTTTTAGCGAGATTCGGGCTGCCTTTGACGGTCCATTTGGGGTAGTGCCCTCAGGCAGCTTAGAAGGTGTGTCGGAAGAAGAGATTAGGCGGCTTGCTCCGCTCGGGTTCGATTTCTATTCGATCTATGCCCATCATCTGCCGTCCTTCATGCTGGAGGATCACGGCTTGGACCGGACCTTTGCCATTAATGATACCTATGATCTCAATCAAGTTCTGGCGGGGGTGCGGTTCGGGATCACGGCGCTTGAAGCATCCATTGTGCCTGGCAGCGAATACGGCACGGGTCTCAGCTTAGCAGACCTGCTGAAATACCGGTATCTGGCCGACCATTCCGGTCTTCCCGTACTGGTGCCTTCCCAGCGCAAGCTGGTTACAGGAGATGTACTATCCTTGCAGCGCGCGGGAGTGAAAGCGATCATGTTAGGTGCGGTGGTGACGGGCAAGACAGAAGATGAGCTGCGGCGTGCGGTTAGCTCGTTCCGTGGTGCCATAGACAAATTGAGCTAGGGGGCGGTGAATTCCGGCATGAACAGAAAGGTCAAGAGACGAAACAAGGGTCCGCTTGCCCGTGAGGCACAGGTGACCGGATGGCTTTTTATATCGCCTATGCTGCTCGGTTTCACGTTGTTATTGTTATTTCCGATGGGGAAAGCGCTCTATATGAGCTTAAATGACTGGCCGCTGCTTGGAGAGCACCGGTTCGTCGGTCTGGATAATTACAAGGATATTGCGGTGGACCCGCTGTTCTGGAAGGTCTTCGGCAACACGGCTTATTTCACACTGGGTCTGGTGCCGTTTAACATCGTGCTGGCGCTGATGCTGGCGCTGCTGTTATCGAAAAGCTTAAAGGGTATCGGTATCTTCCGTACTGCGATCTTCGTTCCCGTAATGACTTCGCTGATCGTATGGTCCATCGTCTGGAAGTATATGTTCGCCACCGATTCCGGGCTGATCAATCAGCTCTTGATGCTGTTCAACATTAAAGGGGCAGCCTGGCTGTATGACGAGAGACTGGCCATGCCGGCTGTTATTGTGACAAGTGTACTGAAGAACGTGGGGCTAAATATGGTGCTCTTCATCGCTGCGATCCAGCAGGTATCGCGTTCGCTCTACGAGGCGGCTGAGCTGGACGGGGCGGGTAAGTTCAAATCCTTCTTCAACGTTACCCTGCCAATGATTACACCAACCGTATTTTTGACCGTGGTGATGACCGTAATCGGCTCCCTAAAGGTGTTCGGCCAGATCTATGTCATGACCCAGGGCGGGCCGAGTAACAGCACCAAGGTACTGGTCTACTACATCTGGGAAAAAGCGTTCAAGCTGTTCCAGATGGGCTACGCTTCGGCGCTCGCATTTGTGTTGTTCTTTGTCGTATTGATCTTGACTCTGCTGCAGTGGCAGCTGCGAAAGAGGTGGGTATTCAATGAGAGCGACGCTTAAGTCCAGCCGAAAGTGGTCAGCTGCAGGAGTGTATGCCGCGTTAACGGTGGTATCGCTGATTATGCTTGTTCCGTTTCTGTGGATGCTGTCCACATCCTTCAAACGGCCGCAGGATATTTTCACCTACCCGCCGCAGCTGATTCCGCCGGTATTCCAGTTTCAGAATTATGCGGATGTCTTTACACTGATTCCGTTTCACCGCTTCTATTTTAACAGCGTCTATATCTCGTTTGTCGTCGTGGCGGGAACGGTGTTTTTCGCTTCGCTGGCCGGCTATGCATTTGCCAAAATTCCCTTCACAGGAAGAAATGCCGTATTTCTGGTGCTGCTCAGTGCCATGATGATCCCGCATGAAGTGACAGCGATCCCGATGTTCCTGTTCATGCGCGACCTGGGCTGGATTGACACGCATCTGCCGCTGATTCTGTTGCCGATCTTCGGCGCAAGCGGTGTGTTCGGGATTTTCGTGATGCGGCAATTCTTCATTACCGTACCCACGGAGCTTGAGGAGGCGGCGATGATCGACGGCTGCAGCCGGTTCCGCATTTACTGGAAGATCATGCTGCCGATTGCCCGTCCCGGGATGGCAACACTGACGATTTTCACGTTCGTGTCCATCTGGAATGAATTCTTCGACCCGCTTATTTTCATTAATACGCGTGAGCTGATGACCTTGCCGCTCGGATTATCGTTGTTTACAGATGAAGTGGGCACTTCCTGGCATTACCTGATGAGTGCCACCGTTATGGCAACCGTGCCGCTGCTGATCGTCTTCTTCCTGGCGCAGAAGCGGTTCATCGAGGGCGTAGCTATGACAGGACTGAAGGAATAGCACACCGGTAACGAATAATACACCAGAGAGGGGTAGAGGATATGAATTCTGCAATAGAGGCAGATGTCGTTGTCGTGGGGGGAGGCCCGGCAGGAATCACGGCGGCCATCGCCGCCGGACGACTTGGGGCGCAGACGGTGCTCATTGAACGATACGGGTTCGTGGGCGGAATGTCTACCGCTGCTATGGTCTATCCGTGGATGACTTTTCACACGGACTCAGGGGAACAGGTTATTAAGGGCATCGCTCAGGAAATTGTAGACCGGCTGCAGGCCAGCGGCGGTTCGCCGGGCCACCTGCGGGATACGGTCGGCTTCGTGCATACGCTAACGCCGTACCATCCTGAGATTTATCAGGTGGTGGCCACGGATATGCTGCGCGAAGCTGGAGTGAAGCTGCTGCTGCATAGCTTTGTGGATGAGGTGATGGTCAGTGCCGGCGTGATCGAACAGGTGGTAGTGACTAATAAATCCGGTCGTACACCTATAAAAGGGAGCATCTTCGTGGATTGCAGCGGAGACGCCGATGTAGCCAAGCTGTCCGGGGCCGAAACGCTTCAGGGCCGGGAGGGGGACAACCGCTCCCAGCCGATGACGATGAAGTTCAGAATGCGCGGCGTTGATTTGCACAAGGTCAAAGCGTATATGATCAGCCATCCCGAAGAGTTCTACAGCAAAACGCCAATTGCCGAGCTGCCAGACCTGCCACTGACCGGGGTAAGCGGGTTCTACTCGCAATGGAAGCGGGCCGAGGTACCGATTAACCGTGATCAGGTGTTGTTCTTCGCCGGTCCGGCAGACGATGAGGTGCTGATCAACTGCACCCGCGTTCAGGGGCTGGATGCAACGAATGCGGAGGATCTGACCTTGGCTGAACAAGAGGGCCGCAAGCAGGTTCTGCTAATGGCCGAGTTTCTGAAGCGCGACGTTCCGGGCTTCGAACGGGCCTCGATCTCAGCGGTTGCGCCGCAGATCGGCATCCGCGAATCGCGGCGGATCAAGGGCTACTACCAGCTGACCCAAGAAGATGTCATAGAAGGCCGCAAGTTCAGTGATGCCATTGCCCGCAGCGGCTACCCGATCGACATTCACGATCCGTCCGGCAAGGGGGTAACAGCCTCCTTCATCGCGGGAGACGGTGCGTACGATATTCCGTACGGCTGTCTGCTATCCGCCAATGTGTCCAATCTGCTGGCCGCAGGCCGCTGCATCTCGACCTCGCACGAAGCACTGGCCACGACCCGCCTGACACCAAGCTGCATGGCCACGGGCCAGGCGGCCGGAACAGCAGCAGCACTCGCGGCTGCCGCAGGGGTGAAGCCGCAGGCGCTCAATATTCCGCAGCTGCAGGAGCAGCTGAAGCGGGATGGGGTAGTATTATAAGATATAGAGGGCGGGCGACACGCATCGTTATTTACGGTGGGTGTTGCCCGTTTTTTTGCTGGGCGTGGGTGTTATAAGCATATACATTGGCAGCTAGGCCAAATGTGTGTTGAAAACAACATACAATCGGCTAGCGTAAGGTCCATGGACTGATTGTGTGTTAAAAACAGCATACAATCGACTGGTGTGAGGTACATGGGGCCAAATGTGTGTTGAAAACAACATACAATCGACTCGGGTAAGGTATCTGGGCTGAATGTATGTTAAAAACAGAATCTGGTTGGGCTGGTACGACGTTTGGTGCGGCTACTAGTAGTTCAAGCTGACTTTGTGTGGGACTACCCAGCAGAGCTACAAGAGTACGTCGGCAATTAGAAGCAGGGCTGGAATAAAGTACATTGCCATTTAGTAACGTAATAAATGTTATGTTAACTTTTAAGAGATTACTTGCATGAAAGTAAATAACCCCCCAAACCCGTTTTACAGCAGGTCAGGGGATTATTCATGTGGTTAACACCTCAAGCACCAAGCTCACGCTGTGCACTTGCTTCGGCGGCTTCGCGGATGCGAAGTCTTTTATGCGCGGTAATCAGGAAAGGAAGACCGAGCGCCGTGGTCAGCGCAAGCGGTACGAATACAGCAGGTCCATTCAGAGCGCCGAACTGGTCCAGCAGCAGCCCTCCCAGGATAGGGGCCATCACGTTCCCCAGGTTATTGAAGCCAATCGTGCCGAAGTAGGTACCTTTCCATTCCGGCTGCGCAATCCGGTCGATCAGCATATCCATCATGGTGAAGAGCAGGACCTCTCCGACAGTGAATAACACTACACTAAACATCAGCAGCGGTACTCCCCCCGGCAGACCGAACAATAGCAGACTAAGTGCGACACAGCCATTACCCAGGATCAGCGGAACAAGCGGGGGGAAGCGGCTAAATATACGTACAAGCGGGTATTGCACCACCAGTACAGTTACAGCATTGAGCGACAGCATATAAGAGAAAACTTGGCTGCCATTGCTGAAGTGGGGGTTCATCGCGAGAAACTGCGCCAGTGTGGAACTGAAGTGGCCATATCCGAGTACGCAAAAGATAGTTCCCAGCAGAACAGGCAGGAAGACCTTGTCCCGGCCGGTGACTGCGAGCGCATCCAGCAGCTTGGGCGTCCGGGCTTCTCCATGAACCGGCAGGCTGGCACGGTGTACCGAGAATTGCAGGAACAGAACAAGACCATAGGCGATGTACACGATCCCTGCGATTACGAACGGGAAGGTAGACTTGGCGGAGCCGAGCTGGAGGCCGATAATCGGGCCGAAGACCACACCCAGATTCACCGCAGCATACCGCAGGTTGAAGACCAGCAGCTTCTGCTCCGGCGGGGTAATATCCGACAATAATGCCCGTGAAGTCGGTTCAAATACAGCGCGGCACAGTCCGTTGAGCGTGTTCACCAGGAAGAACACCCATATATGCTGCGCCGCCGAGAAGCCGAAGAATACACAGGCCCAGCCGAAGACGGACACCAGCATGACGATCCGGCGCCCGATTACATCTGAGATGTAACCGCCGTAGAAGCTGATCAGCACGCCTGCCAGCGAGCTGACGGCTACTGTGAAGCCGGTCTGGGTGGCGGAAGCGCCTAGCACCTGTGTGAGGTAAATAGATAGAAAAGGAATGCTCATTGAAGTAACCAGCCGCCCGAACATCGTTCCGATGATGATGGTCCAGGCCAGCGGGTGAATGTGGCGCAGATGTTGTTTCATTTGAATCCCGTCTCCTAGTCCATTTTTTGAATGTGAAGCATGCTTCTTATTGAATTATTAAGTATAATTGTATAGATCAAAGGGGGAAATAAAAGTGTAAGATTCTCCGAAGACTTTTCACCTTTAAAAGGAGCGCGATATATGGACACCAGCAGCACACATTATCTCTGTTTGGCTTCAGCACTGGTCCCCGCCTATCCGATCCAGCAGCCGATTCCGGTAACGATTGAGCAATTGACCGGCATCCTGTGCTGCACTCCGCGCAATGTGAAGTTCATCCTGCGCAGGCTGGAAGAGCAAGCCCTGATTGCTTGGGTTCCCGGCAGAGGAAGAGGCCACTGTTCTCAGCTGACTTTGCTGCGCAGCCGGGATGAGGTGCTGGAGGAGCTGTTCCAGGATATGGTAAGCAAAGGCCGGATGAAACACGCTACTGAGCTGATGGCTGAGTATCCGGTCAGTGAGCCGCTGAAGGAACGCCTGCTGGCGGTGCTTGACAAGCAGATGGGACTGCGGAGTGAACCGGACTCAGCATCGGGCCAGGAGGTGCTGCGTATTTCCCGCAACCGTTCGATGGAGAAGCTGGACCCGGCTACCGTTTACACAGCTTTTGAGACGTACCTGCTCGGGCATATTTGCAGTACATTGATTACCTATGATGCGCAGAGCAGAGTATTTCAGCCGGGGCTTGCCCATACGTGGGAGGCCAACGAGAGCCGCACCAGCTATCTGTTCTATCTGCGCAAAGGCGTAAGATTCCACCATGGCCGGATGATGACCTCACGGGATGTCAAAGAGACCTTGCAGCGTCTAATTAACCTTGGGAGTCCTGCAGCCTGTCACTTCAAGGACATTGCACATGTAGAGCTGGAAAGTGATTACCGCATCCGCTTCGATCTGCGGCAGCCTAATCTATTTTTCTTCCATCTGTTCAGCTCAATCTATATGTCTATTCTGCCTTATGATGCCGATTTCTCACAGCATCCGGTCGGAACAGGGCCTTATCAAGTGCTCGATCTGAGCAAGGATGTGCTGGTGCTTGGTGCATTTGATCTCTATTACGGTATCCGTCCGCTGTTGGACCGGGTCGAAATCTGGTATTTGCCGCACTTAGCCTCAAGCGTCCGCCAGTACCAGCTTACGGATGCCAGCGCCGATCAAGGGGGGCTTACTGCTGCTCAGGAGGTTCAGGGCCACAGCATTGAATATCCTTCACTTGGCTGCCGCTACATCATGTTCAACTTCAGAACGGCAGGCATACATCATCAGCTGGCTATCCGTCAGGTGCTGAGAATACTCTATAACCCGCTCTCCATGGTCCGGGAGCTTGGAGGGAGCCGGAGTCTGCCGGCGGACAGCTTCCTTCCCTGGCGGAGCAGCGGGCATCTGTTCAATGAGCCTCCCTTGGAGGAAGCTCAGGCGCTGCTTCGAGCAGGCGGATACCAAGGGGAAGAGCTGAGGCTGGCTTACCGCACCCGCAAAGAGGAGCAGGAGGAGGCGTTATGGCTGCTGGAACGCGGCAGGAGGATTGGATTGAATCTTGTGCTGTATCCGGTCACCGAATATGGGCTGCCAGAGCTGACTCACCATGCGGATCTCTTCATTTGCGAAGAAGTGCTGGAGGACGACTGGCAATGGGGAATGATTAATTATTTCCACAATGAATCCAATTATCTGCATGATTTGTTACTGGACAGCCAGAAGGCGGAGTTAGCGGAGATATTGGAGCCGTTCTCCCGGCTGGCGGCGGAGGAACGCGCGAAACTGCTGGATCTGGCGGAAAGTAAGCTGCGCGATAACTGCTGGGTGATGTATGGCTGCCATATGAACAAGCAGGCGCAATTTAGCCAGAGTCTGTTCGGGCTTGAGGCTGGGTCCTTCGGATTCCTGGATATCTCTAAGCTGTGGGTGAAACCGGGATTTCAGTAGGCAAAAAAGAAACGGCTGCTGTCCGAAGTGGACGTGCAAGCCGTTTCTGAATATGTCCTGCGATGGGCGTAACGTGTAATTCAAACTGCCTGCTGCTGTTTGCCGCCACATTTCTTGAAAACCGTGAGCTTCTCACCCGCAGAATCCAATTAATCTATCTATATACTCAGTTATATAAATTTGGTAAATTGAAAGTGTTAGAATCTTGAGTTTTTAATATGAATTTCAGAGGGGGCTAAATAAACTGAATCCTGAACCAGTATCTGGATAATTCCATGTTTGAGCATGTCTTCTTCACTTGGGTGATTCATAAGATGAGCTAATAAAAGTTACGCTAATGTGCTCTGAGGAAGAGTTAATAAAGCGTATGCGTCAGAATGCAAGAAGCGAGAGTGGAATCGAGAATAGCATCAACCGGTTAGAGAACTACAAAGCATTGAATACACATAAGCTGAATACGAATGGGAAGGATGTGGATGCAATCATAAAGGAATTTCTGCCTATAATAAAAGATCTCAAATCAACAGAGGAGGACAAATGAATCAATTATCTTTTACCCTGTGGAATGATTTGGACCGGTTTGAATGGGGAGATTATAGCGTCCGTGCAGGAAGTTATAAGGGCCGTCAAGCGGCATATCTCGAACAAGCCGGTTCCGCCGTGTTCCTTTGCGAGGACATCACGTTTCCTTGCTATCGTCTTCAAGCTGAGGTTGCGATTCCTGGAGAAGTAGGCTTTGTTGGACTTATATTCGGTGCAAAAGATGAACTTAATTATGAGCTGGTCTATTTGGCTCCAGTCGAAATTCAATACGACCCCGTGATGAATGGCTCAATGACCTGGCAAATTTACAATGGCCCTAAGTATCAAAAGCCGCTGCCCGATACGACGGGAAAATGGGTGAATTTCGCCGTGGAGGTGCAACCTGAAGGTGCAAGGGTCTATATGGGGGAAGAGACAGCCCCTCAACTGGTGATTACTGATCTTCAGCACGGAGTTCCTGCCGGAAAGATAGGGTTCTGGGGATTCGCTCCCTGTTATATACGCAATCTAGTGATCGAAGAAATACAACCGGCCCCTATCCTGCGAACTGAAACAGATCTACAGCAGTTGTCCGCAGATACCTTCGTAACCGAATGGATGGTTTCCGCATCCTCCGGTAGCGACTGGAGAAGAGCCGTTGTAGAAGAGAATGGAATCCTGAACTTCAATCGCTGCTTCACCGCCAAGCAAGGGAGCGTGGTGCGGGCAAGAAGCACCTTCCATCTTCCTGAAGAGACAGAGAGTTACGTATCGCTCAGTTTCAGTGACCAAGTGCGTGTCTGGATTAATGAAGAAGAAATCTACCAGGGAACTTGGGTTTGGAATCCTCCTGTAAGTGATGGGCGTATTCGTTCAGATTATGCCAGGGTGCCGGTTCAGTGGAGAGCTGGAAGGAACACCATTCGCGCTGAGGTGATGAACACAGAGCAGTTTGGCTGGGGACTCTCTGTACGGACCGGACTGTCCAACATGGAATACATAACCGAAGAGGCTGAATGATCCATGCTTAATCTATGAATAATGATCGTTAAGTTGATAGGGCTGCGCCATCCATAGGGACGGTGTGGCCTTTTCTATGAGTAAGACGTCAATCATGCTTGTACCACAGAATAATGGCCATATCTGCGTCAAAAAAACAGCGTATAACATAAATTATACGCTGTTTCACTTCAGATCCAATTTTATATCACTTTACGCACTAGTTGTCGCCTTAAATAGAGTGATTTTAGTAGAATAATGAGTCTCGAACCCATGCTATACTATTCTAAAAAACATACGTTGGAGGGAGTCCATTGATTCATAGCAGCAAGCAGCATAAATGGAGATCAGACAAGCTGGCTCATCTGGGATCATCGATCTTTGCCGAGGTGGCGGCCTGGAAGTCGGAAGCCCGGCAATCGGGCCTGGGCATCATCGATCTTGGAATTGGCAGTCCGGACCGGGCGCCTCTGCCCGGGATTCGTCAGACGTTAAGTGATGCAGTGCTTCGGGAGGATAGTTATGCTTATCCGTCGTCCAAGGGGAGTGCAGTGTTCCGCAATCAGGCGGCGAGATGGATGCAGTGGCGATTCGGTGCAGAGGTAGATCCGGAGGAGGAAATTGTGTCCCTGATGGGTTCGCAGGATGGACTCTCGCATTTGGCCCTGGCGATCTGCAATCCCGGCGATCTGGCGATTGTGCCAGACCCGGGTTATCCTATTTATTCAGGGGCACTAGCTATAGCGGGGGTTAGGTCTTGGCCGCTGCCGCTTTTGGAGGAGAATGCGTTCCGGCCGGATCTGGAGCGAATTCCCGATGAGGTATGGAGCGAAGCTTCATTTATTCTGCTCAGTTTTCCCGGCAATCCGATTTCGGTTACGGTGGATCTGGCTTATATGGAGCGGCTCGTGGAGCTTGCCCGGAAGTGGGATGTGCTGGTTGTACATGATCTGGCGTATTCAGAGATGGGGTTCGATGGATACCGGCCGATCAGCATCCTCCAGGTGCCTGGGGCGCGTGATACCGCCGTTGAATTCCACTCCTTCTCCAAAAGCTTCAACATGGCCGGCTGCCGCATCGGCTTCATGGCGGGGAATGCTCAGGCCGTCGGGGCGCTGCGGGAGCTGAAAAGCAATGTGGATTACGGCGTCTTCGAGCCGGTTCAGGAAGCGGCGGTTGTGGCACTGGAGCAAGCGATGGACTCTGGACCCGACCAAGGAGTGGCTGCGCTGTATGAGCGGCGGCGGAATCTTGTGGTGGAGGCGCTGCACCTTGAAGGGTGGGCGGTGCCCTCGCCGGAAGCTACTATGTTTATTTGGGCCAAGCTGCCGGATGCCTATGGAATTCAAGGAGAAGCGGGAAGATCGCGCCGTTTCGCGCATGACCTGCTGCTGAGAACCGGGGTAGCGGTGATTCCGGGAGATGCTTTTGGCAGCCAGGGGGAAGGGTATGTGCGGATCGCACTGGTAGAGGAGGAGGAGCGTCTGCTGGAAGCTACCAGGAGGATCGGGAAGTTTCTGCGTTCAGGCAGGTAAGGTAGAGAAGTGCTATTGAGAAATATCGTTGAGTAACATAATCATTATTATGTTAACCTGTATAATTCGTAGATCTTAATTCTGGGTAATAAGGATCAACTACAGTTATTCAGGAGGTTGACCTTATGGGATTTAACATTGGAGGATTAGGCGATAAATTGCAAGGAGTAGTTGGTTCCCTCAAAGAAGGTAAGGTAGGAGAGCTGCTGCAGAAATTACCGCTAGACAAGCTGCCTGTCGAGCAACTGCTGCAGAAGCTCCCGCTGGAGCAGCTGCTATCCAGTTCTTTTCTGCAAAAGTTCACTCCGTTCGAGTCCCTAAAGGATCTGCTGCAAAAAGGGGGATTCTCTGCCGGTTCGGCAGAGGAGATAAAGTCGCTCCCGCAGGATCAGCTGGATGAGCATGTATCGAAGACTACTTCCTTCGGTTCACTGAAGGATATGCTGATCAAAGCAGCGGAGTTCTATTCACAGCGGAAATAGAGGATACCGATAAGCTGATATACATGAAACGAAAAGAAGCCCGCAGCGGAGTGATGTTCCGTTACGGGCTTTCTTCTATCATAGGTGATCGCAGGGGTTATTGCTTCAACCAAGCCGTTGCCAGCAGCAAAGCTCCCTGGTTAGCCTTAGTGTCTGCCAGCGCGTTCAGCATCACGAAATCGTGGATAATGCCCTGGAAGCGCACCGCCGTAACGGGAACGCCTGCTTCGCGAAGCTTATTCGCATAAGCCTCCCCTTCATCACGAAGCACATCGGCTTCACCAGTGATAATTAGGGCTTCCGGCAGACCGCTAAGCTGGTCCAGACTGGCCCGCAGCGGAGATGCTGTAATCTGTGCCCGCTCCTCAGGATCGGTGGTATATTGATCCCAGAACCACTTCATCCCTTCGCGCTGGAGGAAATAGCCTTCCGCGAACTGATGATACGATTCGGTATCGAAGGAAGCATCTGTAACCGGATAGAAAAGCAATTGCTTAGCGATGGCCGGACCGCTGCGTTCTTTGGCCATCAGGGTGATGGCTGCCGTCATGTTGCCGCCGACACTGTCTCCGGCGACACTCAGCCTGGATGCATCCAAGCCGTACGTGGAGCCTTCACTAGCAATCCACTCCAGAACCGCGTAGATTTCTTCAATAGCCGTTGGATATTTGGCTTCCGGGGATAGGCTATATTCCGGGAAGACCACGGCAGCACCCGTACCCACAGTCAGCTCGCGGATGAGCCGGTCATGCGTGTGGCTGTTGCCGAAGACCCAGCCTGCTCCATGAATGTAGAGAATGACCGGCAGGGAAGTGCCGGAGGTGCCTACCGGACGG
This sequence comes from Paenibacillus sp. FSL R7-0179, assembly GCF_038002265.1. Lineage (NCBI taxonomy): Bacteria > Bacillati > Bacillota > Bacilli > Caryophanales > Paenibacillaceae > Paenibacillus > Paenibacillus sp. FSL R7-0179. The sequence continues at coordinate 3,088,104 of NZ_JBBOCC010000002.1, read as the reverse complement.
ACAATGCGGACCTTCACTTCACCGCCTGGACCGCCCGCTATAGTCAGATCCTGAAGATCTGCCTCAGGTTTTTCGATATCGCCAGCCTGAACGGTGTTGACCGTTTCGCGGCCTTTTTCCGGACCCAGATCGGGCAGGAAGGGAGGCTTGGCATTATCATCGGCGAATTTCTGAGCTGCTGGTTCAAGAATAACTTTTGTATGATCAGACATAGTTTATAGTCTCCTTCTTCTAGCAGATTAGGGCAAGCTCTTCTCATCCATAACCGCCAGACAAGTTTCTGAAACGTAAAGCGAACGGATGTCCCGGGTCAAAGCGTATATCCAGTAAGAAAGGGGGAAGCGAGCGTGAAGGATTATCCCATCACAGAACAGCAGGCCAAGGACATGTTTGAAGCACACTCCGCTTATATTTATGGGATTGCCCTTATGATGACCAAGCAGCGGGTGCTGGCCGATGATATTACCCAGGAGACTTTTCTGCGTGCTTTTGCAAAATATCATTTATACGATCCCTCCAGGCCGCTTCGGCCTTGGCTGTACCGGGTTGCCGTCAATACGTCACGTAATCTGCTGCGCAGGAAGACTTGGATACAACTGCTGGCGGGCGTTCCTATAGAGGGAAAAGAGCACTCCGCCGAGAGCTTCGCTCTGCATAGTGAGAATCAGCTGGAGTTATGGCAGGCGGTCAGCCATCTGTCCGCGAAGCTGCGCGAAGTGATCACCCTGCACTATTATGCGGGATTATCGCTTCCCGAAACCGCAGAGGTATTAAGTATTCCGCTGGGAACCTGCAAGTCCAGGCTTCATGCGGCACTGCGCAAGCTGAGGGAATGCGGAGATCTTGACCCCGGCGCGCTGATGATGAAGGAGGGGCTTAAATGACGACAGCTAAGGACAGGCTGGATGCTCAATCCGAGGCCGTAACCGCACAATTGCAAAAAGAAGCTGAACATATGATACTCAGTATGCCTTCTTCTGTACATTTTGATGAATTGTGGCAGCTACATATAGGAAGAGTAAAGGAAGCTCCAAGGGACAGAGGCCGGTTATCACTGTACAAGAAGTGGGTCATCGGCACCACAGCTGCGCTGGCGGCTACAGCCGGATCAATTATTGGGATCGGATTCATCTCACCCCCGGTTGCTGAAGCGCTGCGCGTTATTCCGTTCTTCGATTATCTGTATGACAAAGGAGCCGACCGCGGGGAGTTGAGGCCGATTGCGGAGAAGCATCTCAGTAATCCGGCAGGTGCGCTGGTTACCGATAAAGGTATTACCTTCAATCTGGTAGAGGAATACTATGACGGTATTTCATTAGTGATTAATTATGAGGTGACCTACCCATCATCGTCAGCGCCCATTACCGGCAAGGAAGCGGCAGTCTTCTATAAGCTTAATTTCGAAGGACATGATCCGCAAAGAATCTCGTCTCATGATTTTACGATTACAGGAGATCACACCTTCGTAGGTACAACCCGTCTAAGCTTTGGGGACAAGGATCTCCCGGATCAGCTTAGGCTTAATATGAGTGTTGATTGTATCGGGACAACGAGGGGGAACTGGGATGTATCTGTCCTGCTGGATAGGGGGAAGAGCGCTGCGATAAGTACAACTGTTTATCCTAATGACTTGGACTTTATGTACGATAACTCACTTTACACTGTAGACAAGCTAACTCTTGGTCCAGTAACTTCGCAAGTTATTTTGATGAAAAGATATCCTCATCCATCTCTTTACGCAATGCTTGAAGATGATATTGGGACCTTGTATATGAATCAGGGTGGAGATGGAGCGACTGAAGAGTACTATTATTTCAACTTCTCACCGCTGACTGAATTTAATCCCAAACCGGAATATATGACACTGGTTATCGCTGAAACAGAGAACAATAATCAAGTTAAATCGTATAAAGATCGTCAGCGCTTGAGTGGTCCACTCCCGCTGACACTAAAGGGGAATGAGGGAGGAAGCGTTACAATTACGGCTGTTGAATATGAGGAGAAGCAGACGGTTGTATACTATGAGGCCAGTCAGGTGATGAGCCAGTTAACTTCAATAACCCTACAGGAAGGACACGATCAGCCGATTTTACAGATAGGAACGCGGGTACGAATGAGTAAAGATAAACTGGCATTTAAGCTGCTTTTCCCGCCAGTGCAGCCTTCTGACAATCTTGAGATTATAACCGAGTACTTCTCATATCCAGAGGATATGCAGCAATTCCGTCTGCGGATTCCGGTTCAGTGGACCAAATAGCTGCTGAAATTCAACGTTTATAAATGAATGGCCGCGCCTGTCCTGTCATGGATGGGCGTGGCCATTTTTAAGTATGTGCATTGATAGTACCCTCGAGTCAGACTTAAATCCCCTCACCGCTCCCCCACACGCCTTACCCCGAATCTCAAATAGTCCACTCCGGCAAACACCACTGTAATCAGCAGCGGGTACAGAATCGCCCACCCTGTGAACGGGAACACGGCCAGTGTGGCGGCAAAAGAAATGAAGCTGATTGTTACGCCTGCACGGCTGCCGCGCAAGAGGCGAATACCGGCGGCGCAGCCCCCAATATAGGTAAGAATGAAGGTGGCGTTGGGGAAGGTAATCAGTGTGGTTAACGATAGCGCCCCACTGCCGTAGAGCGACAATATCAGGGTGAAGCAGAGCGCCAGGAAGCCGATTGCTCCCACAGGCGTCTGATAACGACTCGATAAAAGCCCCATCCAACCCGGAGCATAGCCTTGCCGGGACAAGGCATAAGCCACGCGTGAAGCTGCGCCTGCATAGGCAATGATCGTCGCTGTGCAGATGAAGAGACCCGTGAGTCCGGCGATGAAGCCGCCCCATGCCCCGAGCGGCTGACTGATGATCCAGAGCAGGGAGCTATCTGCTCCGCCGTGCAGATAGCTCTGCGTACCAACGGTAGCAAGTGCGGAGAGGAAATACAGGACGCCCACAATGATGGCTGCGATGGTCACACCCTTAACCGCAGCCCGTTCAGGCTCCTTGAACTCTTCGGACAGATGCGAAACGGCTTCCCAGCCGATGAAGCACCAGAAGAGGAGAGCCGCCGCCTGCCCGACGCTCATCCAGCCATGCGGCGCAAACGGAGTGAAGTGGGCACGCTCCATCCCAGGAAGCGCAGCGGCAAAGGAGAAGACCAGTACGGCAACTATAGCGATGACCACAGCAATTTGTACTTTACCGGCGACCTGCATGCCGATCCAATTCGTTAGGAGTCCAATCACCAGCATCCCGGCGGCAAGGGCGATTCTTGCCGGATCACCCCAGCCCATCGCTGCGGTCATGTATCCTGCACCGGTCAATGCGGCGACTGGCGCACCGATCGGAACGGACATCAGGAAGAACCAGCCGACCAGAGCCCCGGCCTTTGGCCCGAAGGCTAGTGTAACGAAGTGGGAGACGCCCCCGGCGTTAGGGAACTTGGCAGAGAGCAGGCCCATGGATAAGGCAAGCGGAAGAATGAGCAGAGTCATGAAGCCCCAGGCCAGCAGCGAAGCAGGGCCAGCCATCTCGGCGGCCAGTCCGGGTACAATTAAAACCCCTGAGCCGAGGACAGCACCGATGTATAAAGCAATGGCCTGAGGCATACCGATGGTACGCCCTAACGAGTTGTGTTTCTTCATATGTATTAATCCCGCTTTCCTTGTATTTAGTTATAGAGTATCAGATAATAGATCCATTGGAAAACCGGAATTAACAAATAACATCCATTCGAAAAACCGATGGGTCAAAGGGAGGTCCGCCATGGAATCGAAGCATCTGTTCACCTTTCTCGTTGTGGTAGAGACCGGCAGCTTCACCCGCGCTGCGCAGAAGCTGGATTATGCCCAGTCCAGCATTACCGCTCAGATTCAGGCGCTGGAAGCAGAGCTGAAGCAGCCCCTGTTCGACCGGATCAGCAAAAAGATTATGCTCACGGATGCAGGCCGCCGCTTGCTGCCGTATGCCCAGGAAATCTCCAAAATGCACACGATGGCTGAGAATGCCCTCCGGTCCGGGAGCGAAATAACCGGTTCGCTGCGGATTGGCGCACCGGAATCCCTGGCGGCCTTCCGGCTTCCCGGTATTATTAAGGATTTCCGCAGCCGTTATCCTCAGGTGCAGATTACCCTGAAGCCGGGAGCTTGCTGGGAGCTGACCGAATTCATCCGCTCCGGGGAGCTGGATCTGGCCTTCCTGCTGCAGCCGGAAACAGAATATAAGGATATGTACTGTGAGACGCTGATTCATGAAGCCATGGCTCTGGTGGCTCCGCTGGATCATCCGCTGCTGGAGCTTGCTGAAGTGGAGCCGCAGCAGCTGAAGAATGTAACCATTCTGCATACCGAGGCGGGCTGCACCTATCGCACCTTATTTGAACGTCATCTGAACAGCCACGGCGTCTTTCCTGATCCGAATCTGGAGTTCTGGAGCATTGAAGCGATCAAGCAGTGCGTGATGGCCGGCCTCGGCCTCTCATTTCTGCCGCAGATTACGGTACAGCGCGAGCTGGCGGAAGGCAAGCTGAGCCGGCTGAACTGGAATGACCAGTCGCAGCGGGTAGCCACCCAGATCGCTTACCATAACAAGAAATGGAAATCTCCTGCGCTCAGTGAGTTCCTCAGAATGGTAGAGAAGCATGCTGCCGGATGGAGGGAAGCTGCTACGGAGGAATGATATAATAGTTGTACTTATGAGGGAGGGGACAGATTATGAATGAGCTGGAGTTAACATACGAAGAAGAGCTGGAGGCCTTCCTGATCTGGATGAAGGATGCCGGTTATACAGCGCACACCCAGAAATCCTACCTTGCCGATGTGCGGGAATTCCTGAACAGTCTGAACGGCAGGGAGCTGGGAACGGTAAAAAAACTGCATGTGGTGTCCTACCTGACCTCGGTCCGTGAGCGGGGCGTCAGTGATTCCACCCGTAACCGCAAGCATGCCTCGGTCAACTGTCTGTTCAAGGCACTGTCCGAGCTGGAGCTGTTATCTATTAATCCTGCGGCAGGCATCAAGAAATCCAAGACCGACAAAAACCGTGAGCCGGTCTATCTGGAGGAGCAAGAGCTGGAGCGTTTCCTCTCGGCGGTGAACGGCAAGTACAGAAGCCGCAATCTGGCAGTCTTCCTGCTTATGTCCTATATGGGGCTGCGGGTTGGGGAAGTACATACGCTAAATTTGAGTGATTATAATGTAGACAGACGTTCCCTGCGGGTCTTCGGCAAAGGGCGCAAATGGCGGGGCATTCCGGTGCCGGAGGATGTGGCCCCTTATCTTGATCAGGCGGTTGCAGACCGGCTGGTCCCTTGGCGGAGCAAAGAAGAGGCGATGTTCATCTCGCAGAAGGGCCGCAGACTGTCGATCCGGGGAATTCAGGGCATTGCTGCGGATACCTTCAGCCGCTTCCAGAGCGGACTGCCCTCATCACAGCAGCGTGCCTATTCGAGTCATAAGCTGCGTCATTCATTCGCCACCATGCTGCTGCGTAAAGGGGCAGATCTGCGGACCGTGCAGGAGCTGCTGGGTCACTCGTCCATTCAGACGACTACAGTTTATACGCATATTACGAGCCGGGAGAAGGAAGAGGCGATGTCCCGGCTGCAAATCAGCAGCCCTGATAAGCTGAGCGGCAGCCTGTAATCGGCTTGTCCAGCATTCATATCACTTGAAGTATGAACTTTTGTTCATACCCTAACGCATAAATTACATGGAATGTGCATTTTTATGATGACAACTTGTCTATGAATTGCTACCATGAGAAAGGGAAAAACGGATTGTGAAATCAACCGCAACATTCACTTTAGTCGCTTAACGCGTCTTCGCGGTTTGTAAATGCTTGGATGCTTAGATTTCAATGCTTAGCTTTCAAAAAAAGGCCGCCAATCCCTGCGGATTGGCGGCCGACTTGTTTCGGCTGAGATTACAGCTCCAGCTTGGCAATTTCACTCTTGAGCTTGTCAGAGGACTGCTGGAATAAGCTCTGTTCTTCTTCGCTGAGCGGAAGATCGAGTACCTCACGCACCCCGGAGCGGTCCACTACACATGGAGCGCCGAGGAACACATCGGAGACGCCGTTGTAGTTGTTCAGCAATGTGGAGACATTCAGAACGGAGCCTTCATTGTTCAGGATGGACGCTACAATGCGGTCCAGTGCGAGCGCGATGGCGTAGGAGGTCGACCCCTTGGCATCGATAATTTCGTAAGCGGCATTCTTCGTATCCTCGAAGATTTCTTTGCGTTCGGCTTCATCGAAGCCCAGATCAATCCCGGCGACATTGGCGAGACTCCAGACCGGCAGCTCGGAATCGCCATGCTCCCCGATGATCTGTCCATGAATACTGCGGGGATCAATCTCCTTGTGCTTTCCGATCAGGTAACGGAAGCGGGCGCTGTCGAGGACCGTTCCTGAGCCGATAACCCGTCTGCGGTCGAAGCCGCTGATCTTCAGGGTAGCGTATGACAGGATATCGACCGGATTGGTTGCAATCAGCAGGATGGCATGATGATTGTATTTCGTGATTTTCTGGATGATATCTTTGAAGATCGAGATGTTCTTGCGGAGCAGGTCGATCCGGGTTTCACCAGGCTTCTGGGAGGCTCCGGCTGTGACGATAATAATGTCGGCTTCGCGGCAATCCTCATAGGTACCGGCCCATAGCTTCACGCCTCCTACAAAAGGCATACCATGGTTCATATCCAGCGCTTCACCAAGCGCCTTCTGGTGGTTCACATCAATTAGTACAAGCTCGGGCATGCGCTTACGCAGCAGCAGCGTATAGGCTGTAGTGGTTCCGACTGCACCGGTACCGATGACTACAACACGATTGGGCTTAAATGGGGCCATGTTCAATCTCCTCCAGCATTTGTATTTTGGTAGTATAAGGAAGGCAGAGCCGTTCCACTTGCTGTCCAATCTTATCCATCATAATCGCTAGGGATAGTGTTTTCAAGCTGTCCGCTTTTCATCCATTACCCGAAATTGGGTAAGCTAACTAAGGTTTTTCTATTATCCACTCAACCACTTGACAGGAGCGAACTGAAGTATGGATTTATTCCGCAAAAAACCGCTGGCCATTCCCCAGAATGCCGGAGCGGAGAAGCTTAGCAAGACACTGGGCGCCTTGGATTTGACGATGCTTGGGGTAGGCGCTATTATCGGCACCGGGATCTTTGTAATGACGGGTGTGGCTGCTGCAGAGCATGCCGGTCCGGGACTGGTGCTGTCCTTCATCATCGCGGGGATTGCCTGCGTGCTGTCCGCCTTGTGCTATTCCGAATTTGCTTCGACCCTGCCGGTCTCCGGCAGTGCTTATGCCTACAGCTATGTGGCCTTCGGCGAATTGCTGGCCTGGGTGCTCGGCTGGGATCTTGTACTGGAATACGGGGTTGCTGCCGCAGCGGTAAGCAGCGGATGGTCCGGTTATTTCCAGGGGCTGCTGGAGGGCTTCGGGATACATTTGCCGACAGCTTTGTCTGGAGCGTATAATGCGGATAAGGGAACGTTCATCAATCTGCCTGCCGTCATTATAATCCTGCTGATTTCCTATCTGCTGACACGGGGGGTTAAGGAGACCGCCCGCTTCAACGCAGTGATGGTGGCAATCAAGATCTCCGTAGTGCTGCTGTTCATTATCACCGGTATTTTCTATGTGAAGCCGGAGAACTGGACACCTTTCCTGCCGTTTGGGATTCATGGCGTAATGAACGGCGCGGCTACTGTATTTTTTGCCTATATCGGCTTTGATGCCATTTCAACTGCCGCAGAAGAAGTGAAGCGCCCGCAGCGTGATCTTCCGATCGGAATTATTTCTTCCCTGGCCATCTGCACAGTCTTATATATCGCCGTATCCCTGGTTCTGACCGGTATTGTGCCTTATCAGAGCCTGAATGTCAGCGATCCGGTATCCTTTGCGCTGCGGTTTGTGGGCCAGAATATGATCGCCGGACTGATCTCCATCGGGGCGATTGCCGGAATGACAACGGTTCTGCTGGTTATGCTGTTCGGCCAGACCCGGCTATTGTTCGCGATCTCGCGTGACGGGCTGCTGCCGAAGAGCTTGTCCAAGGTTAGCGCCAAGACGCATACTCCGGTGCGCAGCACCTGGATGGTGGGCAGCCTGATCGCTGTACTTACCGGCTTCGTTCCCCTGGACAGGCTGGCGAATCTGACGAGTATCGGTACCTTGTTTGCCTTCCTGGTTGTGTCACTCGGGGTCATTATGCTCCGCCGGACGAAGACAGATCTCCGTAGAGGCTTCCGGGTTCCTTGGGTTCCGCTGGTTCCACTCCTTAGTGCGGCAGGCTGCGGCTACTTAATGTACAATCTCGGCAAAGAGACCTGGATCGGCTTCATCATCTGGGTAGCGTTCGGACTGGTGATCTACTCGTTGTACGGCTACAAACGCAGTAATTTGAATACGAAGAAATAATTATTATATGAAGAAAAGGAGAGAGCGCATTGTCAGCCAAAGCTTCATATTCCAAGATTCTAAGTGTGGCGTTGATGCTTCTTATGACTCTGCTGGTTCTCTCGGCCTGCTCGTCCGCCCCTAAGCCGGAGGCTACCCGACCTCCTCAGCCGACTGAAGCGCCGGAAGAAGGGCAGATGATTACGGTCATCACCCCGGATAACAAGAATGTCGAACCTGAGAACGCAAAGAAATACCAGATTCAGACGCGGCTGACCGACTTCCGGCTGCTCAACTCCTCGGCGGGACTGGCCTGGGGGGTAACGCGCAACGAGCTGCGAATGTACATGACGCTCAATAACGGCAAGACGTGGGCGAATATCTCACCAGCCACGAATGTGCAATTTCTAAGCAATCCGGTCTACGGCAAAGAGATCTTCTTCACCGACCCCGAGCACGGCTGGATTATCCGCAGTTCATTCGGCTCCACCGAGACCGTAGTGCTGCGCACCACAGACGGGGGACACAGCTGGCAGATCTCAGCGTTCCCTGATTCCAACAAGCTGTCCTCCATCTATTTCAGCTCCAGCCGCAGCGGCTGGCTGATGACCAAGTGGGACGCTAGTGCCACCAAAGAGAGTAAAGCCTTATATGCTACCAAGGATGGCGGAGCCACCTGGAATCTGGTGATGCAGAATGAGCAGTATAATCCGAATCTGCCGACTAGTTCGATTCCGCATGCCGGGGTCACGACCGGGATGATCTTTAATGACGAGAGCCGCGGGTTTGTTATGCTGCAGACTGGCGCTCTGCCGAAGATCTATATGACCAGGGATGGAGGGGCGACCTGGGTACCCGGTTCGGAATTCCTGGTCAATGATAGCTTTGCCGGATGTGACCGGGTGGTTACGGGTGTCCCTGAGTTTTTCGGGAAGAATGCAGCCGGGGGCTGGATGCCGGTTGGCTGTCAGAAGGACAAAGAAGGCAGCATGAGCTTTAACGGTTATTTTACCGCCAATGGGGGAGAGAATTGGAAGTTCACCACATTCGGGCGGCCGGCGCTCTCCGGCATGAACCGGAATGTGGCACCCGACTTCCTGAATGCCGTGACAGGATGGTCGCTGGAAGGCAACCTGCTCTATAAGACGGTGGACCAGGGAGTGACCTGGACGGCCCTTCCGGCCAGCACAGTGCTGCAGTCCAAGCTCTTGGAATATCCGGAGGTAGTGAAGCTGCAATTCATTTCAAGCGATGTCGGCTGGCTGCTGATCTCGAAGGAGGAGGAACGCAGGTCGATCCTGCTTCAGACCACCAACGGCGGCGAGAGCTGGCGTGTAATGTAATACCCTGCAAGAGGTTATCCGTTCTGACGGATAGCCTCTTTTTTTAAAAATATAAGAATTTATATGTTGCACACGATAACTTATCCTTCTATTTTCCGCTGAAACGGTACCGTCCTTAAAAAGGACGGCAAAGCCGTTTCCACTTGCATTAAATCTGCCTAAAGGCCTCTACAATATAAGGAAAAATCTTATTTAAAATTTTCTTTAAAAATGTGAAAAAAATCACATGACAAATTCTGAATCCTGTGATATATTTAACACATAGAGAACAAGTTACTTTTTTCACAAACTTTCAAACAAACTTCCAACCCGAAGAGGAGAGATTACAATGACAACTTTTGAAACGAATTATATGACTAGAAACCTGATGCAACTGTGCTATAACTGCGATGATGCTCACCTGTGCCAGACTGAAGAACAATGCAAAGCCTGCTGGGCAGACAACGGCATGATGCCGGAAGAAGCGAACGAAACCAGACAACTGTTAGACCTCGTACATGCTTAATGTAACCGCCGTTCGGGTATTATAGAAGACCATTTAAGTTCCAGACAGTACCGGAACCTGAATGGTCTTTTTGCCGTTTCTACTTGCGTTTCTAACGGTGCTGTCTTGCAGACAAGAGGCATATACATGTAGAGAAGCCTATATGGGCAGGTGGGCTAACTACTTGGGAATAAGGGGGAAGAGACAATGGGAACGGGAAGTGATCCATCCTGGCTGTTCGATTTTACAGGAACGGTATTGCCGGTCTTTCTCGCTCTGGTCGTGGGGATCATCGCTGTGTCTGCGGGCCGGGGATTGCTTCAGTGGAGCCGGAACAATAAAGCCCCCCTGCAGTCCATTCCCGCCCGTATCGTGAGCAAGCGGACCGAAGTGCGCCAGCAGCAGTCCCAGGAGGATAGTCTCTCCAGCCGGACCAGCACCACCTACTATTTGACTTATGAAGCTGAGGATGGGGTGCGCAGGGAATTCAAGGTGGAGGGACAGGAATACGGGATGAGCGCTGAGGGAGACCAAGGCATACTGACGTATCAGGGGACCCGGTATCATGGCTTTCAGCGGCGTCCTCATTACTCCACGGCAGAGTAGCTAAGTTGGCAATGCATTATAGATGGCGATTGTAACCCCTTGGTTCCCGCTCTGGAGCAAGGGGTTTTTTTGCGTGTTGCCGGCATGGGCACGAATGGGGAGGGTGCAGGAAATTGGTTGCAGACTGTCACCTCCTGGGCGAATACACATACAATACAGCGAGCAGCAAAAGAACAACGGAGAAACCAATAGTCTGCACAGCTTCACCCGTCAATGAAAAGAATGTAAGGAGGAGAACGCGTGGCTGTCATCAAAACAAACTCGGAGGACGTAAGAGTGCTTGCACGGCTGATGCGGGCCGAGGCTGAAGAGGATGGGGAGTCAGGCATGCTGATGGTCGGCAATGTCGGCGTGAACCGGATTCTTGGCAACTGTCTGGATTTCAACAATATCCGCAGTGTGAACGACATGGTGTACCAGAGCCCCGGCGGCTTCGAAGCCCCGCAGAAGGGTTATTTCTACCAGCGGGCGCGGGAAGCTGATATCCGGCTGGCGAAACGTGCGATTAACGGGGAGCGGACCTGGCCGGCCTCGAATGCGCTCTGGTTCTTCCGCCCTGTCGGCGATTGCCCGGCAACCTGGTACAATCAGCAGAATACCGGACGCTACAAGGCCCACTGCTTCTTCACTCCGACACAGGGGGATTGTCCGGCAGTATATTAGGCAAAACAATGCAATTATTACACTTTAGGAGGTAATCCGTACATGATCGTTCAACCGTACCGCCCAGTTCCTTATATGATGGGCAGCAATCCAGCAGGCAGCATGAACAATATGAACAATATGGAGAACATGAACAATATGAACAACATGAATAACATGGGGAAAATCGGCAATATGGGTAAAATGGGCACTATGGGCACTATGGGAAATATGGGGAACATGGGCACCATGGCCGCCATGCCGCCTCAGGTAAGCAGCGGAAGTCCCATGATGCCCGGCGGCACAGTGGTTTCCACGGCCGCGCCCGTATTTGAACAGTCATATGTGGAGAATATCTTCCGCCTGAATCTGGGCAAAGTGGGCACCTTCTATTTCACATATGAGAATAACAAAGACTGGAATGCCAAGGTCTATACCGGGGTGCTTGAAGCTGCGGGCCGTGACCACCTGATTATCAGCGACCGGGCTACCGGACAGCGGGTGGTGCTGCTGATGGTTAACTTTGATTACGCCACTTTCGAAGAGCCGCTTGTCTATCAATATCCGGGCGTTATCGGGAATCCGCTGGGAGTGCGCAACTGCTAAACCGGTTTTCCGGCCATTTATCCATAGATTCGTCCAAAAACGGCTGTCCGCCTTGGTTTGAGGCGGTCAGCCGTTACTTATGCTCCCGTACGTACATATGCTGTATTTTTCGAGGGGACACGCATGCTTGCTGTTTCACCTAATATATTTATATAATGAAAGTATTATTTATAATCCGTGATTTTGTATAGGAGATGAGGGCATTGGGGAATTGATACGCAAGGGTTCTCTTAGCGTAATCGAGTCTGATATTTTGAGCAAACGAAGGAGGTGGGCCTATCCAGCCGTACAGATTACGGTGGATAGGAGTATAAATTGAGCGACCCTTTACCCGGTATATTACATGTAGGACTTATTATTTTGCTTGTGCTGCTTAACGGTTTTTTCGTTTCGGTGGAGTACGCGATGGTGAAGGTGCGCAGCGGGCGCATTGAATCGCTGATTGAGGAAGGCAGCAAGAGAGCACTGGCCGCAAGTAAGATCGTCCATAATCTGGATGGATTTCTGTCGGCCTGCCAGCTAGGGGTAACCCTTGCTTCACTTGCACTGGGCTGGCTGGGAGAACCGGCCGTGGCCACGATTGTGGGGCCGCTGGTCAGAGGTCTGGGCTTTGATGAAACGACTGTATTTGTCATCTCCCTGATTATTGCCTTCATGTTCATCACAGTTCTCCATATCGTACTCGGCGAGCTTGCACCGAAGACCATTGCTGTGAACAAGGCTGAGGCGGTGCTTCTGTTAACTGCGGGACCGATGAACGTTTTCTACCGGATCATGTTTCCATTTATCTGGGTGGTTAACGGGCTGGCCCGGGGACTGCTGCGGATCTTCCGTCTGACGCCGGCTTCCGAGCTGGCTACTGCACATACGGAGGAAGAAATCCGCATTCTGATGCAGGAGAGTAACAAAAGCGGCTTGATCGACAACACAGAAATGACACTGGTGGATAATATTTTCGAATTTGCCGACACGATGGCCCGGGAGATTATGATTCCGCGTACCGAGATGATCTGTCTGAACACGCATCTGGAGACGGAGGAGAATCTGGAGATTGCCTTCGATGGCATGAGAACCCGTTATCCGGTCTGTGACGGTGACAAGGACCATATTCTTGGCTTCATTCATATTAAGGATATGATCCGGGAGAAGGCGCCGAGCTATAGTGAACTGATCCGTCCGATATTGACGGTACCGGAATCGATTCAGATCAGCAGCCTCCTGAAGGTCATGCAGCGTGCCAAGACCCAGATCGCCATTCTTATTGATGAGTACGGCGGTACCTCGGGGATGGTTACACTGGAGGATATTATGGAAGAGATTGTTGGTGAGATTCAGGATGAGTTCGACGAGGAGCGGCCCGGCATTGAACAGCTGGGAGAGGATGAGTACTCCGTTGACGGACTGATGCTGATTGAAGAGATTAACGACAAGCTTGGAATTCATATGGAGACTGATGACTATGATACAATCGGCGGCTGGCTGTACTCCAAGCTGGAGGTCAATCCGCCGCAAAAGGGCCAGTCCATTGAGTTCGACAATCATTTATTCGTGGTCGAAGAAACCGAGAATAAGCGGATTTCCCGGATTAAGCTGCTGAAGCTGCAGTTATTGACGGAAGAAGCCGGAGCATAAGTTGCTGCATACAATATAAGCATGGCGCTACGATAGCGCTATGCTTTTTTGTTATTATAAGATTTTTTGTCATAATAAGGATGAATTGTACTGGCGTTACTGCGATTCGGCCGGATTTAAGGCGGGTAAGGAAGTGTAAATACATGTAATCTATCCGATTCAAGAAAGGGGCGGGAGCGTTGGAGCATCCTTTTAACACATACAATGATCTGCTTGTCCTCTTGTCGGTTGCGATAGCCTTTCTCTCCTGCTTCACGGCGCTGGACCTGACGGAACGTCTGCTTCGCGGCCATCGGAGCTCCCGGTTCATCCTGCTCATCTCTCTGGTGCTTGGCACAGGCCTGTGGAGCATGCATTTCATCGGGATGCGCGCAATGGAAATGGGCGTTCCTGTATCGTATAATCTGCCTCTCCTGGCGTTCTCTCTAGTGATCCCCGTCGCAGCTTCTTATATGCTGTTAGTTATGCTGAATAACCCGCACACCCGCAGCAGGGTCTATCTGGCTCTGGGCGGACTCTTGTTCAGCAGCGGCATCCTGATTATGCATTTCAGCGGCATTCTGTCGATGAGACTTACGGCAACTTATGAGCAAGGCGCCTTCTCTATTACACTGGCGGTATTGTTCGCCCTGATTGTCCCGGTGGTCACCGCATCTTATGATCCGAAATGGCTGGAGCAGGCCTATAATATGTTCAGCTTCAAAAAGCTGCTGCTTGTCCTGACCCTGACCGGCGCGTTCACAGGCATTCATTACGCTGCCATGGCGGGCGCTACATTCCCCATAGGAGAACAATCCAGTGCTGCCGGACAAGTGCTTTATTTACAGGACTCCATACTGGCAATGATTCTCTGCGGCTCTTTCCTGTTCATTGTGTCGATTGTCCTTGCTCTGCTGTACAGGGACCGGCAGCGGATACTCCAGTCTGCAGCCTTCAATGAGCAGCGGTATACTGCCTTGTTCGAGCATAACCCTGATATGGTGATCTGTATTGATCCTGCACGAAAGAAGATTATCAGTGCTAATCCTGCTCTTCGGGCCATTACCGGATATAGCAGAGAAGAACTGGGGAATTATAAGGCGATCCTGTACAGCGAACGGGATGAAGCGGCCGTACGGGATGCTGTAACACGCGCTTCACGGGGGCAGTCCTCCAAGCTGGAGCTGAAGGTCCGGAGCAAAGGCGGGGAGCAGCTGATCTGCAGTGTCACCGTCTTTCCTTTGCTGCATCATACGGAGCAGTGGGTCTATATTGTGGCCGAGGATGTGACTGCTCTGATGAAGTATCAGTATGAGCTGCTGGAGGCCAGGGATGCCGCGGAGAGTGCTGTGACGATGAAAAGCGAGTTCCTCGCCACCATGAGCCATGAGATCCGCACACCGCTGAACGGCATTATCGGCGTCAACCAGCTGCTGGCCGAGGAGATCAGCAATCCAGAGCATCTGGAGCTTCTGCGGCTTCAGAGTACAAGCAGCCACGCTCTGCTGCATGTGATGAGCGATATTCTCGATATCTCCCGCCTGGAGGCGGATGGCCTCTCGCTGAACAAAGATACTTTCGGGCTAAGGGCTTTGCTCCAAGGCTGTATGGATCTGTTCACGGTGAGCACACAAGACAAGCCGTTATCCCTGAAGCTTGAGATCGAAGAGGGGCTTCCCGACAAGTTCACCGGGGATGCGGCGCGTGTCCGCCAGATTCTGATCAATCTGATCGGTAATGCGGTGAAATTCACGCCATCCGGTACGGTAATGGTGAAGGTGGAATCCTATGGCGTCAGAGAGACCGCTCAGGCTCTGCAATTCATGGTGCGCGACACAGGCATTGGTATCTCTCCGGATAAGCTGCAGCTGCTCTTCCAGTCCTTCTCCCAGGTGGACGGGTCGCATACCCGCAAATACCCCGGTACAGGTCTGGGCCTTGCGATCTGCAAGAAGCTGGTAGACCTGATGCAAGGGGAGATCTGGGCAGAACCGGCAGAGGGTGGCGGCACACAATTCTTCTTCAGGATTAAGCTGCAGTCGCAGGAGCATTCCCCTGAGGTATTCTTCGGCAAGGATACCGGGGAAGGGAAATCGGCAGACGAGAACGAAGCCGTATAAGACAGCGATTGCCAACAAGAGAGTTAACATTATATACTTTGAAAGTAACTATTCTTTTATCACGACAGTCCTGAGGACGGAAAGGAACTCTCTTTGAGCAAAACAAAAAAGAACACTGTCATGGCTCCCCAGATGAGCAAGCAGGAGAAGCGCAGGGCAGAGCAGGAACAGCAGAAGCAGAAAACGAGAATTCTGATCGTGAGTACGGTAGCTATTGTCGTTATTATTTTTGTAGGCTTATTCATGCTGGCTTCGAAGGACTCTTCGCCTGCCGGTACAGACAGTAAGCCAGTTGCCTTCAATTACAGCGAAATGATGCGGCTTGGCAAGGAGGATGCTCCGGTCAAAATTGTGGAATTCGGCGATTTCAAATGCCCGGCTTGCGCCCAGTTCACCGGTGTGATCAAACCGCAGATCGTTCAAGGTTATGTGGACCAAAATAAAGCGGCCTTCTATTTCGTGAATCTGGCCTTTATCGGCAAGGATTCCAGAACAGCCTCCCTGGCTGCGCTGTCGGTGTATCATCAGAACCAGGAAGCGTTCTGGAAGTACTTTGATGCGATCTATGCGAATCAGGGAAATGAAGAAGAGGAGTGGGCTACATCTGACTTCCTGGTGAGTCTTGCCAAGCAGCTGGACCTGCCGGTGGATTATGATCTGCTACGTAAGGATATTGATGACCGTACCTATGAGAAGGAGCTGGACCGGGATATTCAGGTGGGCACCGATACGGGCGTAACGAATACGCCATCCTTGTATGTGAACGGCATCAAGGTGAAGGAGCCCTTCAATATGGAGGCGATTGATGCCCAGATTCAGGCAGCAACAGCAGCAGCGGGAGCAGGAGCCGCCCAATGACCGCCTTCTCTGCCTTCTGCCGGCGTAATTGTCTGTACTTGGCCTGGTTCGTCTGTGTGGTGGCTGTAGCGGGTAGCCTGTATCTCAGTGAGGTCCTGCATTACGAGCCGTGCAGGCTGTGCTGGTTCCAGCGGATATTCATGTACCCGCAGCTGTTCCTGCTGGGGATCGCCACCTACCGGGCGGACAAGCGGATCATTCCTTATGTGCTTCCTCTTAGTCTGATCGGGGGCTGCATCTCTATTTATCACTATGCAGAGCAGAAAATTCCCGCCCTTAGCAAGGTGCTTCCCTGCACCATCGGCGTACCGTGCAACAAGGACTATCTGAATTGGTTCGGATTTGTAACGGTCCCTCTGCTTGCACTTATAGCCTTTGCCTTAATCTCCATTCTGCTCTGGACAGGACGCAAGGAGGAGCCTGCGGAGTAAGAAGCTGAGGGGCAGAAGGAAGAGAAGAGAATGCCCTTAATTTTAGCAAAAAATAATATACAAAAACCCTGTAAAATCACGTGTTAAAGGGATAATGAAAGAGAATGAAAGACCAAGACATACCGGATGATGAATTTGGTTGTTTTGAGTGCTTTTCATTCTTTTTTCATTTGTTTCCACGCTTTACGGAAGACGCGTTGTAGCTTAATATTAGTCCTTGTGAGAAGTTGAATATGCGCTGAATTTTCCGGATGGAAAAACGGGGGAACCACACTTTGGCCAAGGCCAAAAGGGGTGAATCGGAACGGGCCGCAAGGGCCTGTAACCGTAGGGCTACCACAGTCCGAATCCGCCAGCTAACCTCGTAAGCTACAAGTGGGATAATGACCATGCACTCTAAGGCATGCGGATCATTTCCGTATGCTTATTTTGGTGCCTGCATTTATGAAATCCACTTATGAAAACAGCGCAGGGAAAGCCCGTTTCAACTTAACCAAGAGAGGAACTGTTACTACAATGGTAAGCAAGGTAAAACGACTATTGATCGGGCGTCCGATGAAGTCGAACGAACTCGATCATGAAAAGTTATCCAAGGTGAAAGCACTGGCTGTCCTGTCTTCTGATGCGCTCTCGTCTGTAGCCTACGGAACAGAACAAATTCTAATCGTACTGGTGGCCGCCGGGTTCACCGCCATCTGGTACTCCTTGCCAATCGCATTAGCCGTATTGGGCCTGCTGGCTATTCTGATTTTGTCCTACCGGCAGACGATCTTCGCTTATCCCCAGGGCGGGGGCGCGTACATTGTCGCCAAAAGCAATCTTGGGGTGCATACCGGCTTACTGGCCGGCGGCTCGCTGCTGGTGGATTACATTCTGACGGTGGCCGTAAGCGCCTCGGCGGGGACGGATGCGATCACTTCAGCTTTTCCAAGTCTGCATAATCATAGTGTCCTCATAGCGGTATCTGTTATCGTACTCTTAACGATTGTTAATCTGCGCGGGGTGACCGAATCGGCTTCGTTCATCGCTATCCCGGTCTATCTGTTCGTCGTCTCCATCTTCGTGCTGATTATCGCAGGGATCTTCAAATATTTAACTGGCGGCGCTCATGCGCAAATTCCTGAGATTGGCTCGGCGGTGTCGAACGTGAGTATGTTCCTGCTGCTGAAGGCATTCAGCTCCGGCTGTTCGGCTCTGACCGGGGTTGAGGCTGTCTCCAATGCGATTCCTAACTTCAAAGCGCCGGCGGAGAAAAATGCAGCCAAAACGCTGATGCTCATGGGCCTCATTCTCGGGGTGATGTTCACAGGCATTACGCTGCTCGCTTACTGGTACGGCATTATGCCCGATGCGAAGGCCACTGTGGTCTCACAGATTACCGAGTCTACCTTCGGCCGCGGCGGACTGTACTTCTTCATTCAGGGGATTACGGCGGTTATCCTGTTCCTGGCAGCCAACACGGCGTACTCAGCCTTCCCGCTGCTGGCGTTCATGTTCGCCAAAGACAAATATCTGCCCCATGCCTTCATGGTGCGCGGCGACCGGCTGGGCTTCTCCAACGGTATTATTTTCCTCGGCGTGATGTCGGCAGTGCTGGTAGCGGCATTTCACGGGAATACGGAAGGACTCATTCCATTATATGCAGTAGGGGTATTCATTCCGTTCACGCTGTCGCAGCTTGGCATGATGGTCCAGTGGTACCGGACGAAGCCGCAAGGCTGGCAGAGCAAGTTCGCTGTGAATACGGTGGGGATGCTAACTACATTAACGATCACCATGATCTTCATCATCACCAAATTCTCCAGTGTGTGGATGGCCTTCATCTTCCTGCCGGTTGTCATTATTGTGTTCCACCGGATTCACCGTCATTATATGAATATTGCCGATCAGCTGCGGATCTGTCCGGCTACCGATAAGCCTTGTATCAAAGGAAGCACCGTAGTCGTTCCTGTCGCCGGTGTGACCCGCGCAGTACTGCATTCGATCAGCTATGCGAAGTCATTGACTGATAATGTCGTCGCTGTATATGTAGGCTTCGATGAAGAAGAGATTCACAAGATGGAGCAGAAGTGGGAGGAGTGGAACCCTGGGGTACGACTGATCGTCCTGCGCTCCCGCTACCGCAGCATTATCCGCCCGCTGGTGAAGTTCATCGATACAGTAGAGTGGAAGACCTCTTCAACGGATCATATTACCGTCCTGATTCCGCAATTCGTGACCAAGCATTGGTGGCAGGCAGTGCTGCATAATCAGACCAGCTTGTTCATCCGCTCTTATCTAATGAATCAGAAGGACATTGTCATCGCCACGGTTCCTTTCCATTTGCATAAATAATATAGAAGATTACAGGAAGACGGCTGCTTCTGCTTCATGCGGAGGCGGCCGTTTTTACGTTTTAGTTGACAGAGATAATGAGAATCAATATCATCAATCTATAAGCAGTAATTGAGCTTGTCTGTTGTATAGCCGAAATTATCATAGAGGAGCCTTGCTCCAGTACATTTATATGAGGAGTGTTATCATGTCGGAACGTTTAAATACAGAGCAATTGAGCATCGGATATGCGGAGACTATGATTGTGAAGGGGTTGAATCTGTCGCTTCCGACAGGGAAGATTACGGCGCTTGTCGGGGCAAACGGCTCGGGGAAATCCACGATTCTGAAGACGATGGCCCGGCTCATGAAGCCGAAGAGCGGGAGTGTAATGCTGGACGGGAAGTCCATTCACAATCTGTCCACCAAAGAAGTGGCCCGCCAGCTGGCGATTCTGCCGCAGAATCCTACCGCCCCTGACGGCTTAACGGTGTCTGAGCTGGTAGGCTATGGACGGTATCCGCATCAGAAGGGCTTCGGCAGCCTCACGCCTGAAGACCGCAGCATTATTGCCGATGCGATTGCGCTGACCGGCATGAATGAATTCCGTGACCGGCCGATTGACCGTCTCTCCGGCGGACAACGGCAGCGGGCCTGGATCGCCATGGCGCTGGCACAGCAGACAGATATTCTATTCCTCGATGAGCCGACGACCTTCCTGGATATGGCCCATCAGCTGGAGGTGCTTCAGCTGCTGCAGAAGCTCAATGAGCAGGAAGGCCGGACGATCATTATGGTTGTCCATGATTTGAACCATGCCTCCCGATATGCGCAGCATATGGTTGCGATCAAATCCGGCAATGTAATCAGCGAGGGCGCTCCGAACGAGGTAATGACACCGGCGGTGCTGCGTGAGGTATTCGGCATTGAGGCGGATATTGTGCCTGATCCGCGTACAGGTGTGCCGCTGTGTCTGCCTTATGAGCTGGCTGCATACAAAGCAGTCGGGCTGTAGGACGGCAGCATGAATGAATTCCTGAGGCAAGAATACAGCTCCAAGTTTGATCTCCATTCTGAGGTGCCGGAGGGAGCGGTGTATTCCTTCTCAGCTGCTGAACTGGCAGAAGAGGCGGGAATGAGGACCTTCATGGAGGCTTACCGGCCGCTGATGAAGGCGCTTGACGATAAAGCGGCCGGCGCGTATTTCGGCGGTTATCTGAGCATGATTGCGCTCGCTGTCCAGTATTCAGTGACCGGCTTCTTGTACGTACCGGATTTCAGTCTACGGAATCTTCAGCTGCATCTGGTTCCGGCCGACGGCTACTGCCGTGTTGCCTTCTCTCTTCGTGAATGGGGGATGGTACAAGCTCCGGTAGATGAGCCGGGCCGAAAGGCTTGGCGTAGTGAGGTGCTCACCAGCTTCTACCAGAGCACAGCCGGGCCGCTGATCCGTAAGGCTTCACAGGTGAGCGGTCTTTCGCTTGGGGAGATCTGGGGACAGCTGCCGACCAAATTCAATTATTATGCGGAAGCCTTTGCCGCTGAGCTTACAGATCCGCTCCTGCTACACCGGCTGGAGGAGGATTACACCTATCTGAAGGATGAGCTGCCCGCTGCCGTATTCGGGATGCCGCGGAATCCGTTCCAGGTGAAGGTGCGGAGAATCGAATCGCTCACGGACCCGGAGCAGACGGTTCAAATGCGTAACCGCTGCTGCATGTATTACCGGACTGAGGGCGGGAGGCTGTGTTATACCTGTCCCCGGATGAAAGAGGGGGAGCGGTCCGCGCGGCGGGAGGAATTCCGTTCCGGGTGCGCTGCAGCAGGCAAATAGGGTATAATTGGAAAATTCGAAACATAATAATGCTGTATGCAGCTTCTTAACAGGCTCCTGTCATTGACAAGGGAGCCTGTTCGTTGATAAAGTTGTGGTTGCTGAAGCGTGATTGCCCGGCGATGAGCCCCACCATTATCTTGTTCATAGAGTAGGAGCATGAAGAATGAATATTGACAACATATATGAGGATTTGCAGCCGCTGGTTACCGCAGGCTCACTGAAACGACGGGAGAGCCTTAAGAATCTGGTCTATACCCGCATGGGCGGCGAAGCAGATATCCTGGCTGCCCCAGTTACATATGAAGAGATCCAGAGCATCTACGCCTATGCCCATGATCATCAGATCCCGCTTACGATTCTCGGCAATGGCTCCAATGTGATTATCCGGGACGGAGGCATCCGCGGCATCGTGCTCCAGACCTCGGATTTGTCCGGTATGGGCATCCGCGAGGGGCTGCTCTACGCGCAGTGCGGGGCGAAGATTATCGATGTCTCACGCTATGCGCTGGAGCAGAAGCTGACCGGTCTGGAATTCGCCTGCGGCATCCCCGGCACGGTAGGCGGGGCGCTGTATATGAATGCGGGAGCCTACGGCGGGGAAGTGAAGGATGTGCTGCACAGTGCGCTCGTGATCGATCAGAACGGCCAGCTGCTCACCCTGCACGGCGATCAGCTGGAATGGGGATACCGCAGCAGCATCTTCGCCAGCGGACAGTACATTGTACTGGAGGCCAGATTCAAGCTTCTTCCAGGCGATCCTGCTGCAATTAAGGCGTCCATGGATGAGTTAACCTATCTGCGGGAATCGAAGCAGCCGCTTGAATATCCGTCCTGCGGCAGTGTATTCAAGCGGCCGCCGGGCCGGTTCGCGGGGCAGCTGATTCAGGAGAGCGGACTCCAGGGTACGCGCATCGGCGGCGCTGAGGTGTCGCGCAAGCATGCGGGCTTCATTATCAACGCCGACAATGCAAGCGCCAGTGATTATATCGGATTGATCCAGCATGTACGCTCAGCCGTGAAGCACAAGTTCGATGTGGAGCTGGAGACGGAAGTGGAGATTATCGGGGAAGAATTATAGGCGATAGTTATAGAAAAAGAGGGTGCAGTCCTGAGCCGGAATGTTGGCTTAGAGCTGCACCCTCTTTAGATTCTTACGGCCGGAGCCGCCGGATAATCAGCTTACGGCCAGCGAATATTTCGCCCGGCTCGTCTGCAGCTCCACCTTGGCTTCGGATACTTCATGAAGCTGCAGTCCGCTCACTGCCAGCTCATAGCCCGGCTGCGGTAGGGGCACCAGCTCTCCATCTGCATTCAGGGTACTGCCTGTCCCGCGCAGAATGACCGCACTGTCCAGATAATCATCAATGACATCGTCAGCGTTCCGGTAGTCAACGGTCTCCAGCTTGAAATGAACGGTATCCAGATCCTCCAGCTCCCTTTTCTTAATGACAAGCGTTGTATCCTTACGGGCTTCCAGCCAATCGATAAGCTTCTGTACGTTTGCTTCCATAGTATGATCCCATCCTTCAGTTAATAGAGATTGTTAATTCTAAGTTACCCCTTTGAGTGTAATTGAATCCGTGCAATTTAGTTGTACTATGCAGGGTGTTTGCCTTCCTTCATTCGTGTGTAAACTATTCTTATGCATTGTAAGGATGCCAATATCTTATATAGAAGGTGAATTGAATGGGAAACGCATTATTATGGGGCGCAGTCTCCGGCTCGGCAGTCTTGATTGGCGCGCTCGTGGCCTTATTCCTGCGGATTCGAAGCAAGCTGATCGGCTTCATTATGGCATTCGGGACCGGGGTGCTGATCGGCGCGGCGGCGTATGAATTGATAGAGGATTCTGCCAGTGACGGCGGGCTGCCCCCGACGATCATCGGGTTCACCGCCGGAGCATTGGTGTTCACGGTGTTCGACTGGCTGATCTCGCGCAAGGGCGGAGCCGGACGCAAGCGCTCAGCCGGAGCCACATCTGGGAAGAGCGACGCCAAGGGCGGTGGGCTGGCAATTTTCGCAGGAACGGTACTGGATGCGATTCCTGAATCGATCATGATCGGCGCAAGTCTCATTGCGGGTCAGGGCGTTAGCGTACTGCTGGTCATTGCCATCTTCATCAGCAATATTCCCGAGGGCTTATCCAGCACGGCTGGCCTGAAGCAGGACGGCTATGGCAAAGGCAAGATAATGCTGCTGTGGCTCGGCGTACTCGCTATCTCCACTCTGGCCTCAGGGGCGGGGTATGCGTTCATGGATCACGCAAGCAGTTATACGGAAGCGGTGATTGCCTCTTTTGCCGGAGGAGGAATTATTGCCATGGTGTCCTCCAGCATGATGCCCGAAGCCTACGAAGAAGGGGGGCCGCTCACGGGGTTCATCGCTGCAATGGGACTGCTGTGCTCGCTGATTCTGGATCAGCTGTGAGGGTTGTCAAGCCCGCTGCAATCATGGTATAGTTCAAGACGCACCAAGATAAAGAAGGAATCTGCGCCGCGCGCAGGAGAGGTTCGCGAACTCCCTCTATAAAAAACTAAGCTATCTTAGTAGAGCCAGGTTTTCGAAATCTCGTTCTTCTTTCCAGTTCAGGCTATGAGCCTAGGGAAAAGAGAGGGGTTTTTTGTCATGTCAGAAGGCAGAACGCAAGAGGAAATGCAGGAGGTTACCCTGCTGGGCAACCAAGGCACGCAGTACAAGTTCGGCTATGATCCGGGAATTCTGGAGGCGTTCGATAACAAGCATCCCGGCCGGGATTATTTTGTCAAATTCAACTGTCCCGAGTTCACCAGCCTGTGTCCCGTGACCGGTCAGCCGGATTTCGGGGTGATGTATATCTCGTACATTCCGGATATCCGGATGGTAGAATCGAAGTCACTGAAGCTCTATTTGTTCAGCTTCCGCAATCATGGGGATTTCCATGAGGACTGTGTCAACATTATTATGAATGATCTGATCTCGCTGATGGAGCCGCGTTATATCGAAGTGTGGGGCAAATTCACACCGCGCGGCGGCATTTCCATCGATCCTTACTGCAACTGGGGGCGTCCGGGAACCAAATATGAGGCGATGGCCGAACACCGGCTGATGAATCATGATCTGTATCCTGAGAAAGTGGACAACCGTTAATCCGCAGGAACCAGCTTCGCAGAGTCATTAGGAGGAGAGATCACTATGGTAAATAGAAAAGCATTAGTCGTCTTCAGCGGCGGCCAAGACAGCACGACCTGCCTGGCGTGGGCATTGCAGGAATTCCAGGAGGTTCAGGTGGTCACGTTCAATTATAATCAGCGCCATGCGGCCGAGATTGAAGTCGCGAAGGCAATTGCCGCGAGGTTCGGCGTGAAGCAGCATATTCTGGACCTGGGGCTGCTGAACCAGCTTGCCCCGAACGCCTTGACCCGGGATGATATTGACATTACCGCAGGTGAGGGAGAGGAGCTGCCCAGTACGTTCGTGGATGGACGTAATCTGCTGTTCCTGTCCTTCGCGGCCATTCTGGCCAAGCAGCTCGGCTACTCCAACATTATCACCGGGGTCTGCCAGACGGACTTCAGCGGATACCCGGACTGCCGCGATGTGTTCGTGAAGTCGCTGAATGTCACGCTTAATCTGTCGATGGATGTGGAGTTCGTCATTCATACCCCGCTGATGTGGCTGGACAAAAAGCAAACCTGGAAGCTGGCAGACGAGCTGGGCCAGTTCGATTATGTCCGGGAGCAGACCTTGACCTGCTATAACGGAATCATTGGCAGCGGCTGCGGCACCTGTCCGGCTTGTCTCCTGCGTCAGCGCGGTCTGGAGCAATATGAGGCAGAGCGTCAGGAGGCGGGACTATAATGCGGGGCGAAGTAGCCGTCTGCAAAATTTTCACCTTCGATGCTGCACATCAGCTTATCGGACACAAAGGGAAATGCAGCAATCTGCATGGGCATACCTACAAGCTGGAGGTAGTGCTGAAGGGTGTGCCGTCTGTTGAGGAAGGGCAGTCGGATGAAGGTTTCGTCATCGATTTCAGCGATATTAAGGCGGCTGTAAAGGAGGCGGTGATTGAACGGCTGGATCATGCTTTTCTGGCGATGGGCAATGAGCCTGTGCTGGAGACACTAATCGCAACAGGCTCCAAGGTCGCTCTGCTCTCCTTCCGCACCACAGCAGAGAATCTGTCTTCCTACATTGCCTATGAGTTGAAGCAAGCGGCGTTGCCGGTGTATTCAGTCAAGCTATGGGAGACTCCGACCTCCTGGGCTGAAGTGCTGGCAGCAGATATTCCCGGGGAGGGACCGGCTTACCGGCTGTATGGTGGCTGCGATCATGAGTAGAATCCCCGTGATTGAAATGTTCGGCCCGACGATTCAAGGGGAAGGGGCGGTTATTGGCGTCAAAACGATGTTCGTCCGCACCTACGGCTGCGACTACCGCTGCGGCTGGTGCGATTCCGCCTTCACCTGGGACGGCTCGGCCAAGGATAAAGTGACGATGCTTACGCCGCAGGAGATTCTCGATGGGCTGCTGGAGCTGGCCGGGGAGAATTTCGGCTGTGTCACCATCTCCGGTGGGAACCCGGCGCTGATCGGGGAGGCGATGGGAGCGTTCATCTCCCTGCTCCACGAACGCGGCATTCAGGCGGCGATTGAGACGCAGGGCAGCCGCTGGCAGGATTGGTTCCATGAGGTGGATGTGCTGACGATCAGCCCGAAGCCGCCCAGCTCCGGGATGCACACGGACTGGGATAAGCTGGATGAGATTATGCGTAGAGTCGCTGATAACGGCAAGTCAGCACATAGCCTGAAGGTGGTTGTATTTAACCAGGAGGATTATGAATATGCCCGTAAGGTACATTTCAGGTACCCTGAGGTCCCGCTGTTCCTGCAGCCGGGCAACGATAACGTCACCGAGGAAGGCGACATTTCAGGCCGTCTGCTGGGGCGGCTGGAATGGCTGTTCGGGCAGGTCATTGCCGATACGCAGATGAACCGTGCACGCGTGCTGCCGCAGCTGCACGCCCTGATCTGGCATAATAAGCGGGGAAAGTAAGATTTTCTCATAAAAATTAGCTATACTTAAGACTGGGCTTCCTGGGAAGGGAGGCCCGGTCTTTTACTATTTGCAGGAAACTGGGGAGGAATTATAATGGAGAATGGTTATTATGCAGGCTGGGGTACACTGGCTCTGATTAATGCCGGACTGGCGCAAGGAAAGAACCGGAGCGGAATGAACTGGTTTCTGTTGTCGTTGCTGCTGGGACCGCTTGCCACATTTATTCTGGTAATCTCTGAGAAGCTTCCAGAGTAGAGGGTAATATCATTATAGAATCGGCACAATAGCTACACGTGGGAGGTATAGCAATGACGATGCAGGCTATGAAGCCCATCCGGCGTTCCAAACTGCGGTTGTTTGCAGGCAAGCGGTATTTTACCTGGAAAAGGTACTGGAAATGGATCACGGCCAGCGGACGTCTGGCTTCTGAACAGCGCAGTGAAGCTCTGCCTTATGAGGCGGCCAGCCATGCTACGCCGCTGCTGCGCAAATTGCGGGCTGTGGATATGCAGCTTCAGCACAACAAAATCGTGAACCTGAGGCTCGCGGTGGCGAAGCTGGACGGGCTTGTCATTCAACCGGGCGAGAGCTTCTCCTATTGGCGCAGAATTGGCAAGCCGACACGAAGAAAAGGTTACCTCGACGGAATGGTGCTCCATTATGGCGGATTCCGGTCCGGAACAGGGGGCGGGCTATGCCAATTGTCCAATCTGATCTACTGGATGACGCTGCATACGCCGCTGACGGTTACCGAACGACACCGGCACAGCTATGATGTCTTTCCGGATGAGCAGCGGACCCAGCCCTTCGGCAGCGGGGCTACCTGTGCCTATAATTATCTGGATCTCCAGCTGCGCAATGATACAGAGCATGCCTATCAGCTTAAGCTGCACCTGGATGAGACTAATCTGCACGGAGAATGGCGCTGTGCAGGACAGCAGCTCTACCATTATGAAGTGTATGAAGATAGGCACCGCATCAGTCTGGAGCCGTGGGGCGGGTATATCCGGCGCAACGCGATCCGGCGCAGAGTGCTGACGCATAGCGGAGAGCTGGCCGGTGACGAAGCGGTGGCCGAGAACCACGCGCTGATGATGTATTCTCCGCTGCTGCACGGATAAATCCGCAGGATTTGGGGTTATACCATAGTGAGGCTGTTCCGATCAGCTTGCCATGACCATAACCTTACATCCGAAGGAGTGACCCACACTTATGAAGGCAGTAACCTATCAAGGCAAGAAGAAGGTAGAGGTCAAGGAGGTCGCCAATGCGCGGCTGGAGAAGAAGGATGATATCCTCGTCCGTATCACCTCAACTGCTATTTGCGGCTCGGATCTGCATATCTATAACGGAGAAATCCCGGGAATGCATGATGATTACATTATCGGACATGAGCCGATGGGGTTTGTGGAAGAGACGGGTCCTGAGGTGACACGGGTCAAGAAGGGCGACCGGGTCATTGTCCCGTTCAATGTAGCCTGCGGGCAATGCTTCTTCTGTCAGCATGAGATGGAGAGCCAATGTGATCATGCCAATGATGCCAAGGATACCGGCGGCTACCTGGGCTACTCGGATTCTTACGGCGGATTTGCCGGAGGGCAGGCGGAACTGCTGCGTGTGCCTTACGGCAACTTCGGGCCGTTTGTCGTCCCGCAGGATGCGGAGATGGAAGACGAGAAGCTGCTGTTCCTCTCGGATATTGTCCCGACCGCCTGGTGGGGCGTCGAGAATGCCGGAGTGAAGCCCGGTGATACCGTCATTGTACTTGGCTGTGGCCCGGTAGGCCTGCTGACACAGAAGTTCGCCTGGATGAAAGGCGCATCCCGTGTCATTGCGGTGGACTATGTCGATTACCGGCTCCAGCATGCGAGGCTGACGAATCATGTGGAGACGGTGAATTTTGAGCAGACCAAGGATGTAGAGCTGAATCTCAAGGAGATTACACGGGGCGGAGCGGATGTGGTGATCGACTGCGTGGGACTGGATGCCAAGAAGACGGTTGTTGAGAAGGTGGAGACAGCCTTGATGCTGCAGGGCGGTTCGCTGGGGGCTTTCCGTATCGCCTCCGAGGTGGTCCGCAAGTTTGGCACCATTCAGTTAATCGGTGTCTATGGCCTGAATTACAATATGTTCCCGCTGGGTCATCTGTTCGAACGCAATATCACGCTGAAGATGGGACAGGCTCCCGTGATTCACTACATGCCTGAGCTCTACAAGATGATTAAGGAGAACAAGTTCGATCCCACAGATATTATCACCCACCGGCTGCCGATCAGCCGCGCAGAGCATGGCTACAAGGTGTTTCAGGATAAGGAAGAGGACTGTATCAAGGTAGTGCTTAAGCCGTAACAGGGGGCAGCATCTGTCAGCTAGGCTTCTATAAGGCATGGGACCCGTCAGAGCGGATTCTGTGCCTTTATTTGTGCGTGAAATGAAAAAATGCTGCTTTTTTCGCCGAATTGCGTTAAATTAACATAATGAGTCTTACATCCTATGAAGGGGCGTCTGTCATGCGTACCAATAAACCGCCCGTTCCCGTACCTCTCTTGATGGTAATCGGAATTGTGGCCATTTCTTTTTCTTCTATCTTCATTAAATGGTCCTCCGCGCCCGTATCGGTCCAAGGGATGTACCGGCTGCTGTTCACCTCGCTGCTGATGCTGCCGTTCGCCCGTCCCTATAGCGGCGCACTCTTTAAGCTGCGGCGGAAGGACTGGCTGCTGCTGGGAGTGTCCGGTGTCATGCTTGCCCTGCATTTTCTGCTGTGGATGGGATCGCTGAATTATACCTCGGTGGCCAGCTCAACAATGATTATGGCGCTGGAGCCGTTATTCATTATGCTCGGTGCGTACATACTGTATAAAGAGCGTAATTCGGTTTTTGCTATCCTGGGAATGGCGATTGCCATCTTTGGCGTTACTTTTATCGGCTGGGGAGACATTGGCTTGTCTGCTGAGAATCTGAAGGGCGACATGCTGTCGGTTGGCGGAACCGTAGCGGTAGCCGCACATATGCTGCTTGGACAAAAGCTGGTGGCGCGTATGCCGTCCTATCTGTACAGCCTGATTGTATTTATCGCTGCGGCCATCGTATTTGCCGTCTACAATCTCGTGACCGGCACACCGTTCTTCGATTATCCGGCCCGGGAATGGGGGATCTTCGTCCTGCTGGCGGTGGTGCCGACCGTCTTCGGCCATATCCTGTTCAACTGGCTGCTTCAATATACTTCGGCGACTACGGTCTCGATGAATATCCTGGGAGAGCCTGTCGGCGCGAGCATTCTGGCATTCCTGCTGCTGGGTGAGCAGCTTAGCGGTCTACAGTGGGCGGGCGGCGTACTGGTCATGGCCGGGCTGGGCGTCTATCTGTATGCCGGACGCAGGAAAGCGCTGAAGCTCCGGCAATCTCTGCCGAACGCTTCCTAGCTATACGCGGGCAGACCCGAGAGGCAAACTTGATTGCATATTATAGAACTTAGATAAAGGGGTAACGAAAGCAATGAATGAACCTAATCAGAATGAACCGGATGGCCTGAGTAAGGAGGCGGCACCCACCAGCGAGGAGCTGTGGAATGAGGATACCTATGCGGCCTGGACCAGCCGGTTCGGAACCCCGGCAGAGGCTGCGGAGAAGCTGTCGAAGGACCCTGCGGGGAAGCTGTATCCGCTGAATACCTATCTCGGTGAAGTGAAGGGCCGGAGGATCATGAACCTGATGGGCTCGAACGGCATGAAGGCGGTGGTACTGGGGCTGCTGGGGGCTGAGGTAACTGTAGCGGATTTCTCGGAGGCCAATGCCCGTTATGCCGGTGAACTAGCCCAGGCAGCCGGGGTGCAGCTAGACTATATCGTGTCGGATGTCCTGGAGCTGCCGGAAGCGCTTCTTAACGGCTCTTATGATGTAGTTTTTGCCGAAATGGGAATTGTTCATTATTTTACGGATTTGGCTCCGTTCATGGCTACGGCCTACCGCTTGCTGGCACCGGGCGGGACGTTCGTGCTGCGGGATTTCCATCCGGTGACGACCAAGCTGATCTCCTCCAAGGGGTCGACGGCCAAGGTGCGCAAGCATAAGGTGAGCGGGGATTATTTTGATACGGCGCTTGAAGAGAAGCAGGTGTCCTATTCCAAATACATGCCTTCCTCAGGAGCAGCGGCGGAGGCGGACAAGCCGAATGTCGTCTACTGGCGGCGCTGGACGCTGGGCGAGCTGGTTACTGCTGCCGCAGCCAGCGGACTGGTGATTAAGGAACTGGTGGAGGAGCCCAACCTGTCGTCGGATGTGTACGATAAGGGAATTCCCAAGACCTTCACCCTGGTCGCTGTCAAAAGATAATAAGGTTCACCACCACACGGTATCCCCATTAGCGCACTTACACAGGCGCTCCAGGGATACCTTTTTTTGTTATATTAGGAAACTACAGTTTCTGGTATAGCGACCTATGGACCAAATGTATGTGGAAAACAGTATACATTGTGCTCACAAGCAGCCGCACGGCCAGAATGTATGTGAAAAACAGCATACATTATGCTCGCAAGCAGGCACAGCAGCACATGGATCAAATGTATGGCAAAAACATTATCCTTCTATTTCTCGCTGAAACGGTACCGTCCTTTAAAAGGACGGCGCAGCCGTTTCTACTTGTACATAACCCGCCGCCATCCCGGCAAAAGCCTGCTGGAGCGGAGAGAGTGTATAATCCTTGCGCCAAGCCAGCACAAAAGACCCGTCCATCGGAAGTATTCCCGGCAGCTTGGCGTAAGCCAGACGGCCCGCTGCTACTTCAGCCTCAATCCCGGAACGGGAGAACACGCCCACCATCCGGCCTGTGTACAGCATCCCCTTGACTGCCTCCGGGGAGCCCAGCACCGCATGGTTCCAGACCCTTACATTATTAAGCTGTGCCCACTGGTCAGAGATTCCGCGCAGGAAGGAGGCGGCTTCATGCTGCACCCAAGGCTCGCGGGCTACGGCTTGAGCGGTCAGCTCCTGCTCCCCGGCAAACGGATGCTCCGGCGCAAAGACCAGCACCGTCTCCTCTTCGGCAATCACCTGCGTATGGAAGGTATCGTCTTGTCCCTCTGCACTGTGCAGCACGGCGAGCTGGATCTCCCGGCTGCGCAGCCGTTCCCGGATGGCGTCATCCGGCAGTACGGATAGATAAACATCGATCCCGTCATAATGCTGTGTGAATTGGGACAGCAGTTTGGGCACAAGATAACTGGCAGGGATATCGCTGGCGGTAAGCTCCAGATTCCCCGAGGCGAGCGAGGTGAACTGTTTGACTGTCCGCTCGGCCTCCGCGCTTAGCGAGACAATGCGGACCGCATATTGATACAAGGCGCGTCCGGCATCCGTCAGCAGGACCCGGCCGCTCCGGTACTGGAAGAGGGAAGCGCCAAGCTCACTCTCCAGACTTTTCATATGGAAGGAGACGGTAGGCTGCTTAAGGTTCATCTCGGCGGCTACATCCGTTACTTTTTTATATTTTTCGATAAGAACTAAGATTTGCAGCTTTACAAGGTTCATGAGGATTCCTCCGGGAATGGGGCCAAAAGACCGCTATTGTTGTTTCGATATAGAATTTATCTATTCAACTACTCAATTTATATTATAACTTTTATCCTTCGGTTTACAAACTCAGTACTTTTATCTAACGAACGGGTCCTAGAATAAGAAGAGTCAGAAGAGACGCTGATAGATACACAATAATGCTTCCCGAGTGAGTTTTGTACGAAGCAGATGGAACGCAGCAGACACTCACAAAACCTTTAGGAGGAAAACAAACAATGCAATTCAAAAAATCGTGGATCATGGCTTTGGCTCTTACAAGCGTACTGGCACTTTCAGCATGCGGGAACGGAAACAACGGGGGAAACAAGGCAGCATCCAATAGCGGAGGAAATACACCGGCTGCAACAAACACAGAATCCAGCAGCGGTGCTAAATTAAGCGGATCGATCCTGGCTTCGGGCTCCACAGCACTTCAGCCGCTCGTAGAGCAGGTAGCTGAGAAATTCATGGATGCGAATGCCGGCGTGGACATTCAGGTTCAAGGCGGCGGCAGCGGAACGGGCTTGACCCAGGTCTCTGAGAAGCAAGTCGATATCGGGAACTCGGATGTATTCGCCGAAGAGAAGCTGAAGGATGCTGCTAAAGCGGCTGAGCTGGTGGATCACCAAGTGGCGGTTGTAGCGATTGCGGCAGTAAGCAACCCGAAGGCAGGCGTAGACAGCTTAACCAAGCAACAGCTGGTGGATATTTTCACAGGTAAAATCACGAACTGGAAAGACGTCGGCGGCGCAGATCAGGCCATCCAAATCATCAACCGTCCGGCAAGCTCAGGTACCCGTGCTACCTTCGAGAGCTTCGCTCTTGGCACCAAGACAGAGGACCTGAAGGGTTCGATCCAGGAGGATTCCTCCGGTACGGTTAAGAAAATGATCGGCGAAACACCGGGAGCGATCGGTTATCTGGCCCTGTCCTACCTCGATGATTCCGTAAAAACCTTAAGCTATGACGGCGTTGAGCCTTCGGTAGATAACGTAGTAGCCGGTAAATATCCGGTGTGGGCTTACGAGCACATGTACACCAACGGTGAACCTAATGAGACTGTAAAAGCGTTCCTGGATTACTTCCTGACGGATGAAGTACAGACTGGCGACGTTGTAGAGCTTGGCTACATCCCGGCTTCCAAAATGCAGGTATCGCGTGATGTGGCAGGTACTGTAACACCTAAATAAGCTTCACCGGTTCACAGTTAGGATTGGATTTAAACTTTAATGTGATTAGAGGCGGAGATCTTCTGCCTCTCTTTTCACTTTAGAAAGAGGGAGCATCTTGAGGGGACAACCAACTAACAAGCGGCTGGAAAAACATCATATAGAAAATTTAATCGGACGTATTTACATGTCCTTTTGCGTGCTGCTGCTCATTGTCATCATTATATCCATGGTATATTTCGTAGCCTCCAAAGGCGTAGCCAACTTCGTTAACGGTGAGGTCAAGGTCTCAGAATTCCTGTTCGGCACGAAATGGTCGCCTGAAGCAGACACACCATCCTATGGAGCCTTCCCGTTCATCTCGGGTTCCTTCCTGGTTACCCTGCTGGCTGCGCTGATCGCAAGTCCGCTCAGCATCTGCGCGGCGCTCTTCATGACAGAGATCGTGCCGGGCTGGGGTAAAAAGCTGCTGCAGCCGGTCATCGAGCTGCTGTCAGGTATTCCATCCGTTGTCTACGGCTTCGTAGGACTAAGCGTCATTGTTCCATTTCTGCGGGATACGCTGCCCGGACAGGGCATCGGGGTGGCTGCAGGCGCGCTAGTGCTGTCGGTTATGATTCTGCCGACGATTACCAGCGTGGCTGCAGACGCGCTTGCTTCATTGCCGCAAAACTTGAAAGAATCATCCTTTGCGCTCGGTGCTACACGCTGGCAGACAATCTCCCGGGTCATTCTCCCGACGACCTTCCCGGCGATTATGACGGGTGTAGTGCTTGGCATGGCCCGCGCCTTCGGCGAGGCTCTTGCCGTGCAGATGGTTATCGGTAACGCGCCGTTCGTGCCTCACTCCCTGTTCGAGTCCGCATCCACACTTACCAGTGTCATCACGCTGGGCATGGGGAATACAACCATGGGTTCACCGCAGAATAATGCGCTGTGGAGCATGGCGCTGGTGCTGATGCTGATGACCTTTGTATTCGTCCTGCTGGTGAGAATGCTCGAAAGGAGAAATAAAATTTGAAGCCGAGAACTGCGAATAAAATAGCCACAGTCGTTATCGTAACCTTTGCATTGCTGATCGTAGCCATCCTGGTTAGCTTACTAGGATATATCCTGATCCGCGGTATGAGTCATATTAGCTGGGACTTCCTGACCTCCGCGCCGCAAAAGATCCGCGCAGGCGGAGGCGTCGGGCCTCAGCTGTTCAACTCCCTGTTCCTACTGGTGCTGACCTTAATCATCACCGTGCCGCTGGGGCTGGGTGCAGGAATCTTCATGGCGGAGTATGCCCGTCCCGGCAAGCTGACCAACTTCATCCGCCTGGTCGTGGAGGTATTGTCTTCCTTCCCGTCGATCATCGTGGGTCTGTTCGGTCTCTTGCTGATCGTCAACACCTTCAATCTTGGGTTCTCCTTGATCTCGGGTGCGCTCGCGTTAACCTTCTTCAACCTTCCGCTAATGGTACGTATTACGGAGCAGGCCTTCCGCACGGTGCCTAAGCAGCAGAAGGAAGCAGGCTTCGCGCTCGGATTATCCAAGTGGAAAATCGTTACCTCGGTCTTGCTCCCGGTAGCGTTGCCGACGATCATCACCGGCACGATCCTGTCGGCCGGCCGTGTGTTCGGCGAAGCAGCTGCGCTGATGTTCACCGCAGGGATGAGCAGCCCGCGCCTGGACTTCAGCAACTGGAATCCGCTCAGCCCTTCCTCACCGCTCAACCCGTTCCGTCCGGCGGAGACGCTGGCGGTGCATATCTGGAAGGTCAACAGTGAGGGCCTGGCCCCGGATGCCCTTCAGATTGCAGCGGGCGCTTCAGCCGTTCTGGTGCTGACCGTATTAATCTTCAATCTGGCTGCCCGTTATTTCGGCAGATTCATCTACCGCAAGCTTACTGCATCTAAAAGAATGAGCTAGGCTTGTTACGCACAGGGAGGGCATAGGCTTCCGAAGCGAGTTTTGCGCAGAAGAGTCAGAACGTGTAAGCTATCAGAACTTTTAGGAGGAGTAAGAGATGGGAATAGCGGAACCAGTGGTGCGCGAATCATTTCAAACGGAGGATCTGAGTATTTATTATGGGACGTATGAGGCGGTGAAGGGGATCAGCCTTCCTTTTGCCCAGAATACGGTTACCGCATTGATCGGCCCGTCGGGCTGCGGGAAATCAACCTTTCTCCGTTCACTGAACCGGATGAATGACGATATCTCCGGCTCTACAACCAAAGGCAGCATCTGGATTGACGGTGTGGATATCAATGCTACAGGCACGGATGTAATCAAGCTGCGGCAAAAGATCGGTATGGTCTGGCAGAAGCCCAATCCGTTCTATAAATCAATCTACGACAATATCGCCTTCGGCCCGAAATATCATGGCATCAAGGGCAAGCAGGCACTGGATGAAATCGTGGAGAGCAGCCTGCGCCGCGCCGCCCTGTGGGACGAGGTCAAAGACCGGTTGAAGGATTCCGCTCTGGCATTGTCAGGCGGACAGCAGCAGCGTCTGTGTATCGCCCGGGCGCTGTCGGTCAACCCGCAGATCCTGCTGCTCGATGAGCCGGCTTCGGCCCTTGACCCGGTATCGACCGGGAAGGTAGAGGAGCTGATCAAGGAGCTGAAGGAGGAGCTGCGCATCGTGATCGTGACCCACAACATGCAGCAGGCTGCGCGAATCTCGGATTACACCGCCTACTTCTATCTCGGCTCCCTGGTGGAATACGACAAGACCGAGAAGGTCTTCACGAACCCCGAGAACCAGATGACGCAGGAATACATTATGGGCCGGTTTGGTTGATTGGGAGACGGGTACAGACGGGTATAGACGGGCAAATACAAATTCGATAACACTGATCGTTCAGGACACCATCCATTACGGGTGGTGTTTTTGCTGTTTGAAGGATAATGGGCCGGAAAGGGATGCGCGGGGTAAATGTAATCGAAAAACCGATTACATTGCACGTGGCGGAGGCGTGTGTGCAGAATGTAATCGAAAAACTGATCACAATGCGTTGCGGGAAGTCAAGTGGGCGGAATGTAATCGAAAAACCGATTACATTCCGCAGACGTGAGGAGCAGGGACTGGATGTCGCCACAACGCGGTGTAAGCCGTTCACTTTTGTATCAGTAAATAACTCTTGCGAAACTAATCTTATTAGTCTATATTTAAACTAATAAGATTAGTTTCGAGGAGGGATTTACAATGAGAGTGACAAGAGAAGGCAGTTTGCATCAGCTTACGTGGCTGCCGCGTATTTTTCCAGTGAATTGTTATTTGATCGAAGAAGAAGAGGAGCTTACACTTATTGATGCGGGCATGTCCTATAGTATGAAGGGGATTCTGCTACAGTCTGCGAAGCTTCAGAAGCCGCTAACCCGGATCGTGCTAACTCATGGTCATATGGATCATGTCGGGGCGCTTGATGCCCTGAAGAAGCAGGTGCCGGAGGCTAAGGTCTATATCTCGGAGCGGGATGCTGCATTGTTGGCTGGTGACCGCTCGTTAAGAGCAGGTGAGCTACAGACTCCTATTAAGGGGAGTGTACCCGCCAAAATAGTAACCCGGCCCGATATTCTGCTGCATGACGGCGATAGCATCGGCTCGCTGATGGCGTTCAGTACTCCCGGACATACGCCGGGTTCGATGTCTTTTCAGGACCGGCGCAGTGGAGCGATGATCGTTGGTGATGCGTTCCAGACCTTCCGGGCCACGGCGGTGTCCGGCAAGAAGGTCGCCTGGTTTCCTTTTCCGGCTATGGCGACTTGGAGCCCCGAACAGGCCTTGGTGAGTGCTTACAGGCTGATTGATCTTACCCCAACTGTACTGGCGGTAGGACACGGTGATCTGCTTATAGCTCCGGTGGAGGCGATGAAGCGGGCGGCTGCGGAGGCTGAAGGGCAATTCAAGAGAGGAGAGAAAGTACATGGCTAGAGCAGGTCTGGACACGCACACGCTGGTGCTGGCTGCCGCAGAGCTGGCGGATGAACACGGTATGGAAGAAGTGACGCTGGCTGCACTTGCCGCAAAGCTGGGTGTCCGTTCCCCGTCACTCTATAATCACATCAACGGGCTGGCGGGGCTGCGTACACTGATGGCGGTATATGGCCTGGAGCAGCTGTATGAGATCATATCGCAGGCAACGGAGGGGCTCAGCGGAGAAGCGGCATTACATGCCATGAGTCAGGCTTACCTCGGATTCACCAGAGCACACCCGGGGCTATATCAGACGACGCTCCAAGCACCCGAACCGGGAGACACCGCTCTGGAGGCGGCGAGTGCAAAGATCCTGTCACTCATCATCCAATTGATATCCGCGTTCGGCTTGGATGAGGAAGGCAATCTGCATGCAGTCCGTGGATTACGGAGTATCCTGCACGGATTGTCCACCCTGGAGCATCAAGGCGGATTTGGAATGCCGCTGGATCTGAATGTCACGCTCACCCGGCTGATTAACACCTATATTGCCGGAATCCGCTGTATGGGATCGGATGCTTATGATAAGCTTAACTAGGTGTACAAGCCAGATTGATCTAGGAGGCTGAATTACGTGGGCGAAGCAGGTAAGCAAGAGAATGTAACCACCTTTAAAGAGATGGCTGAGGTGGTTGCCAGGCTGGGGATTGTGCCGCTGGCACCCCTGATCCCGGAGCATCCGTCCGTGAACGGACTGACGCTGAAGGAGAACTGGCATACCGATACAGAGCTGGACCCTTGGGGATGGCGAGTCAGATTTCCCGGAGAAGGCTTAGCCGGCTACGGCAAATTCATCAAGAAAAAAGCCGTGCTCGTATCCCGCGACTGGCTTCCGGCGTACTTGGCAGCGGCCGGACCTCAGCAGTCTCTCGAAGAGCGGTATAAGAGTGGCCTGGCCACTAGAGAAGCGCTGACGCTGCTGGAGATTATCCGGGCGAATGAGGGCATAGAGACGCGCCAGCTGCGCTCTATGGCGGATATGAAGGCCAAGGAGAAGAAGACGGCTTTTGACAATGCGGTAACGGAGCTGCAAGGGTCTCTGGATACCGTAATCTCCGGCGTGAAGCAGCGGGTGAATGCGGACGGAGAGCCGAATGGCTGGAACAGCACCTCTTTTGAAACCTCGGGGCACTGGATGCATGAAGCGGGCATTCCACCCTTTGAGGGATCGAGAGAAGAGGCGATAGCCTGGCTGCGTGCACGTATGGAAGCAGCATGGGCACCGGAGGCGGTTGCCTGGATCAACAAGGCGCTGGGCTGGGAATAGACAAAGAACGGTAGTCCTCTGGATGAAGAGGGCTGCCGTTTTTGGCATTTTAAGGTGAAGAACAAATAAAAACGGCTAATCTCATTCCCGCAGGAGCAGACCGGCCGTAAGCGCTTACGAATATATGATTGTCCTGCATGTCTTGTGTATATTGAAGCATCCTTACAGCATGGGGCCAAGGTAGGCAACCAGGAAGTACAGGAATCCGAACAGCAGCATGATATAGGCGGTGTACTTGATAGCGTCGGAGGCAACGATACTTAAGTCTTTGGGAGCCTGAACTTCCAGACGTTCTGTTTCCGTAGAATCTGTGTTGTCATGATTGAAAGATTCTTTCATCAGAATTCCCTCCTTAGATTATTCATGAGATTACTCGTGGACTAAAACATTCCTCATTTGGCACTGTAAACCCTATCTATAATTGTATTGTGACATATTTGTGAACTAATTTCAACAATATTGTGAAAATTCTTTGACTAAATGTTCACATTTGGGCTCTTTGGGGTGTTGTGAGCCACTAGACTTCACCTCTGGTTGTACTTTATACACTAGAATTTTGAGAAAACGGCGGTTTAGAGCTGAAATCCGGAAATCTGTTGTACAAAATACAGTACTCTCATCCCATAGCACACTCAGGAGAAAAGTCCCTCTGGAAAACACAAAGACCCCGCCATTCCTCAAGAGGAAATAGCAGGGTCTCATTCATAGTACAAAGAATAAGCTTACGCCCAGTCTCCATTACGGAAGATCGGATCGGTGGAGCCGTCATCGGCAATCCCGTCGATGTTCATCTCCGGGGAGCCCATCATGAAGTCGACATGGGTGAGACTTTGGTTCATGCCCTTGTCCACCAGCTGTTCCTTAGTCATGTTAATGCCGTCCTGTAAGGTGAACGCGTAGGAAGCGCCAAGTGCCAGATGGCAGGAAGCATTCTCGTCATATAAGGTGGTGTAGTAGAGAATGCCGCTCTCCGAGATCGGGGAGTGGAAAGGCACAAGCGCCACTTCACCGAAGTAGGAGGCACCTTCATCCATAGCCAGTAGAGAAGCCAATGCTTCCTGGCCCACTTCAGCTGTGAAGTCTGTCACTTTACCATTCTCCAGGGTCAGGCTGAAACGGTCTATGATGTTGCCGCCATAGCTGAGCGGCTTCGTGCTGCGGACCGTGCCGTTCGCACCGCTCTTCAGCGGAGCGGTGAACACTTCCTCGGTCGGAATGTTCGCCAGGAAAGACATGCCGCGGCTGTTCACCGCACCGGCCTGACACCAGATATGACCTTCAGGCAATTCGATCGTCAGATCGGTGCCCGGAGCCGTGTAGTGCAGCTTGCGGTATTTCTTGGCGTTCAGCAGCTCACAGCGCTGCTTCAGGCCAGCCAGATGGATACTCCAGGCCTGCACCGGATTCTCCTGGTCTGCGCGCACAGCCTTGAAGATGGCGTCCCAGAGCAGGTCAATCTGCTGCTCAGGCGCGGCGTCAGGGAATACCTTCGCAGCCCAGGAAGCGGATGGGAAGGCGAGGCCGGTCCAGCTGACCTGATTAGCCATCAGCATCTCACGGTAAGGAGCCATAGCTTGACCGGCGGTCTTCTGATGGTCCGCAATGCGGCTTGGATCTACACCGCTTAGCAAATCCGGATTCGCTGAGATAATCGTGAGGAACGCGGCTCCGCCCCGTGCCAGATCCTCCAGCTCATCAGCCTGCCACTTAGGAGGCTCAAGGAAGCTCTCGGACGGCGCGAGATCATAGCGGGTACGGGTGACGAATTCATCGGAATAGTTAACCTTGACGAGCTTCGCACCTGCTTCATAGGCCTGGCGTACAATCAGGCGGACCAGCTCAGCCGCTACGATATCCGCATTTACCACAAGGGTCTGGCCGGGTTGAATATTAACGCCGATCTTTACAGCGAGCAGTGCATAATTCTCCAGCTTTTGATTGAAATCCAGCAATAGCTTCAGCTCCATTCGTTATCTAATGAAATGCAATAGCGTATAAGGGGGTTAGAAGGCCCAGTTGCCCTTCTGGAAGACCGGCTCGCGCTTACCGTCAGCAGTAATTCCGTAAATATCCATCTCGGCCGAGCCGATCATGAAGTCAACATGGGTCACACTGTTATTGAGGCCGCGGGCGGTCAGTTCGTCCTGGGTCATTTCTTTGCCACCTTCCAGACAGAAGGCATAGGCGGTACCGATAGCCAGATGGTTGGAGGCATTCTCGTCAAACAAGGTATTGAAGTAGAGAATCCCTGATTCCGAGATCGGCGACTTATGCGGCACCAGCGCGACTTCCCCCAGATATTTGGCGCCCTCATCGAGGCTGATCAGATATTCGAGGGCTTCCTGGCCCTGCTCTGCGCTCACACTGGTAATCCGGCCTTGTTCAAAAGTAATTGAGAAGCAGTCAATCACATTCCCGCCGTAGCTGAGCGGCTTCGTGCTGCGGACTGTACCGTTCACGCCGGTTTTCTTGGGAGCCGTGAAGACTTCTTCCGTCGGCATGTTGGCGACAAAAGAATGACCTTTGGCATTGATGCTGTCCCCCTGCGCCCATAAATGGCCTTCAGGCAGCTCGATGCTAAGGTCAGTTCCAGGGGCTATGTAATGCAGGCTGGCGTACTTTTTCGCGTTAAGAACATTAGCCTTCGACTCAAGGGTGTCGAGATGCTCCTGCCAGGCGGCAACAGGGTCCTCACGGTCCAGGCGGACGGTATGGAAGATAGCTTCCCACAGCTTGTCTACGCGCTGGTCAGCAGGGAGTTCAGGGAAAACTTTGTCTGCCCATGGCTGGGACGGGATCGCTACAATACTCCAGCTAACCTTATCGGACATCTGTAATTCACGGTATTTCGTAAGCGCTGCCCCACGAGTCTTCTGGAAGTTCGCAATCCGCTCAGGATCAATGCCTTTGAGGGCATCCGGGTTCTCGGCAATGACCGACAGGAAGGCGGCACCGTTCTCGGCAAGCTCAGTCATTTCACCGGCAAACCAGGTTGGGGCCTTGGTGAATACTTCGGGCGACGCATGCTCGAACTGCTGGCGGGTGATGAATTCGTCACTCCAGTTCACCTTCACCTGGCTGGCACCGATGGCATAAGCCTTGGCCGTAATCAGGCGGACGAACCCGGCCGCAGTGATCGGGGCGTTCACGACCAGGATTTGTCCCGGCTGAACATTCACACCGATTTGTACTGCTAAATCAGCGTATTTACTTAGCTTGTCCTGAAGCTCTGTTTCAGTCATTGACATTTCCTCCATTACCATAATTTTTAGCTCTATATAAGCATTGTACTAAATTATTAACCGCCGGATGAAAAAAGTCAATTACAGCGCAAAAGGAAAGAGAAATGCTGACATATCAATGTTATACTGGATATTGTGGGCATGATCAGATGAAAGGAAGGAAAGAGGATGAACCTGGAAATCACCAAAGCAGAAATGAAACAAGTAGAGGATAGAAGTTTTGTGGGGAGAACGGTCTTTACATTAGAGAATCACCGTTCCCCTTATGAGATCACTTTCTACAGTTCCCGTGGAACCGAATGGGATTACAGCCTGAGCTTCGCCGGTGAGCCGGGGAGTGAGGAACAGTTCCTGGAAGTGGATGCGCTGCTGGAGAATGACGATGATCTGTACAATCAGCTGCTGGATGCAGCGCTGGATACCCAGGAGATCCCGGAAGAGGAAGCATAAGCTTACTTGCGGATAAAACAATGCGACCCCCGCCCGGCAGATTGCCTTGGACGAGCAGGGCCGCATTTTTTTGTGGCCGCCGGCCGTTATCCGATGGTGATATTGCCTTCCGGGTAACGGTACAGCTCCTTGCTGTTCTTCGGCTTCAGCGCATAGGCCAGGGTAAGCGGTCCGGTCCGGCCCACGAACATAAGAATGATTACCAGCAACTTGCCGATCGTGGTCAGCTCTGTGGTCAGTCCCATGGTGATGCCTGAGGTGCCGAAGGCGGACACTGCCTCGAACAATACGGTCAGGAAATCTGCGCGCTCTGTTACGGACAGCAGCATCGTGGAGATAACCACCAGCATCAGTGAGAGTAAGGTCATGGTAATAGCCCTATAGACATTCTCCTTCGAGATCCGGTGGCGGAACATTACAATATCTTCTTTGCCGCGCAGCTTGGCGTAGGCGGTGCTGGCCAGAATGGCAAAGGTGGTAATCTTGATTCCGCCGCCGGTAGAGCCTGGAGCCGCCCCGATGAACATCAGCAGAATCATCAGGAACTGGGTGGATTCCCGAAGCAGCGGAATCTCGATGGTTGTCACGCCGCCGGAACGGGGCGTAATAGCTTGCAGGAAGGAGGCCATAATTTTGCCTCCGGCATGCAGCGGCTTCAGTGTAGCGTTCAGCTCCAGCCAGAAGAAGATTATTGCTCCGACCAGAATCAGCACGGCTGAGGTCGCCAGCACAACCTTCGAGTGCAGCATCAGCCGCTTGCTCCTCCGGTAATCGATCACATCGGATAAGACGATGAAGCCGATTCCGCCCAGGAAGATCAACAGCATGGAGGTAATATTCACAACAGGATCTTCTACATACCGGGTTAATCCGCTGAACGGCCCGTGAATATCCCCGAACAAATCGAAGCCCGCGTTGTTGAAGATGGAGATGCTATGGAACAGTCCATAATAAGCTGCTTTGCCTACCGGCATATCCACTACAAATCGGGCAGCCAGCAGAATGGCCCCGGTCAACTGAATCACCAGGGAATAGATTAGAACCCGGCGGATCAGCTTCACGATCCCCTGCATGGAGTTCTGGTTCATGGATTCCTGCAGCAAGAGGCGTTCCTTCAATGAGATTCGTTTGTTCAGCACCAGAGTGATCAGCGTTGCCATCGTTACGAAGCCGAGACCGCCGAACTGGAACAGCACCAGCAGTACGATCTGGCCGAAGGTTGAGAGCTGTGTTCCGGTGTCGATAACAGCAAGTCCGGTTACGCAGGTGGCCGAGGTTGCCATGAACAGCGCATCAATGAAAGAGATTCTTCCGCCCGTAGAAGCAGCGGGCAGAGATAACAACAGGGTTCCGGCAGCGATCAGGACCACGAAGCCGAGGGATAGTATTTTGGGCGGTGTCAGCTTCAGATGCCCAAAGAAAAGGTTAGCCAAGTTCATTCTCCTGACAATAGGGATAGGATCTGACAAGATTATAGCATAACTTGTATTCCCGTCACCAAGCAGGCAGGATATTGACATATTTTATCGAAATTATTATAGGCTATAGGATTCAACAACTTGCACTTATATGAGGAGGCTATACTGCTGTGACAAGTCCGATACGCAATCAGGTTGGCGCTGTCTTCATTCCGGTTAGTGATATCGAAAGGTCCAAGAACTGGTATTGCAGCCTGCTGGGGCTGCCGCTGGACGGCGAGGTATTATTCGGGCATCTGTACGATGTGCCGATGCAGGGACCGGGGATCGTGCTGGACAGCATTATATTCACAGCCGAAGCCGTACTGAAGGTACCGACCTTCCATCTGCTTACAGAGGACATCGATGCCGCTTATGATTATGTCAAAGCCAGCGGAGCAGAGATCCTTACGGATATTGAGAATGACCATTGGTTTAACTTCAAGGACCCGGACGGAAATGTGCTGATGATCTGCCGCTCCGTCAATTAATTAATTGGATTAATTATATTTGTTAATTACATTAATTATACAAGGATAATATGCAGCTTTTATCGTAGGGGGAATAAAATTGAACGTAACACTGCGGGAGTTGCTTCCGGGAGATGCAGCAGCGTTGTTGAACCTCCAGCATCGTCTGGACGGGGAAACCGCCTTTATGCTCCTGGCCCCGGGCGAGAGACAGAGCGGCATTCCACAGGTGGAAGACATGATTAGAGGCTTAGGCCAAGCGGAGAACTCGCTTATTCTGGGAGCGGAAGCAGACGGTGAGCTTGCAGGATATCTGTCAGTCGAAGGAGGTACCTTCAGCCGCAATAGACACAGTGCTTATATTGTTACCGGCATCCTGAAGCAGTATCAGGGCAGGGGCATCGGCAGCGCATTGTTCAGTGAAATGGACCGGTGGGCCAGACAGTGCAGCCTGGTGCGTCTGGAGCTAACCGTGATGCAGCATAATGAAGGGGCGGTTGCGCTGTATAAGAGGCAAGGCTTTGAAATCGAGGGATTGAAGCCAAAATCGCTGCTGGTGGACGGGCAATGGGTGGATGAATACTATATGGGTAAAGTGTATAGTTAATCGCATTAACTATAAGGGCAAAATCATTTCAACTGATAAAGAAGATTATCTTCGCGTGAACACAATGTATGCTGTTTTTCACATACATTAGGTCCCGATGCACGCTTGCAGCACAATGTATGTTGTTTTTCACATACATTCAGACCGTGTGCCTATTTGCGAGCACAATGTATGCTGTTTTTCACATACACTCAGACCATATGCCCGTTTGTAGCACAATTTATACTGTTTTTCACATACATTTGGTCCGTATGCCGATGTACCAGTCAATTGTATTCGGTTTAATCATACCTTCAACCTTTCTATAGTTTGCTAATATAGGAAGGAAATAAGGCGCTCCCCCGTAACTCAAGGGGAGCGCCTTACTTGTTGCAGCTTATCTATACGCTTTACTCGCTGTGTGCATCCGAATCTTCGGTGACTGGAAGATCGATCAGGATCTCCACCTTGCGGATACGGTGGCGGTTCATTTCGCGGACGGTCAGGGTGACATGCTC
The DNA here is from genome assembly GCF_038002265.1 of Paenibacillus sp. FSL R7-0179. NCBI lineage: Bacteria > Bacillati > Bacillota > Bacilli > Caryophanales > Paenibacillaceae > Paenibacillus > Paenibacillus sp. FSL R7-0179. Next base: position 3,043,129 of record NZ_JBBOCC010000002.1, on the reverse strand, counting down.
GTAGGTGAGGCTTTTGCCGACAGCCGGTTCTTCCATATGGCTGTAGAGCCATCCGCCGATGGTGGTGACTTCTTCATCATGGAAATCAAGTCCGGTAAGATCCTTGACCTCCAGCAGGGAGACATTGCCGTCGAACAGATAATGAGTATCGCTCAGCTTCTCCACATTGCGGCGCTCATCCTCGTCGAACTCATCGCGGATCTCACCGACGATCTCTTCGAGAATGTCCTCAATCGTAATCAGGCCGGAGGTGCCGCCGTATTCATCCAACAGCAGGGCGATATGGACGCGCTCCTTCTGCATACGGGTCAGCAGTGTTTTCACTGGCGTAACTTCCGATACGGTCACCAGCGGCAGGATCAGGCTTTTGAAATCGAAATCAGGATTGTTGTCGTATTGCAGGTAGAGCTGCTTGGTATTGATCATACCAATAATATTGTCTTTGCTGCCGTCAGCTACAGGGAAGCGGGTGTACTGCTCCTTGCGGATAATATCAATATTCTCCTGCAGCGAATGATCGGTGAACAGGCATACCATATCTGTCCGGGGAACCATAATTTCCTTAGCGAGCATCTCATCAAAGGTGAAAATCCGGTTAACATAACCATATTCCGCTTTGTTGATTTTGCCGCTCTCATAGCTCTCGGACAGGATCAGGCGGATCTCGTCTTCACTGTGCGCGTCGCCGTGTTCACTGGCAGGCTTCATGCCGAACATACGGACGAGCAGGTTGGCGGAACCGTTCATGAACCAAATCAAAGGGTACAATATTCTGTAGAACCAAATAATCAGCGGTGCGGTAAATTGACCAATTTTCTCCGGAATATTAATAGCGGCGGTCTTCGGTGCAAGCTCACCGACCACGACGTGGAGGAAGGTGGCGATAATGAAGGCCAAAGCAAAAGCAATGGGCTTACTAACGTTATGGCTCACACCAGCCAGATCAAACAATGGAATGAGCAGCTGCTCAAAAGCAGGCTCTGCCAATGCCCCGATCCCGAGTGCAGTAATCGTGATACCGAGCTGGCAGGCGGATAAATATCCGTCCAGGTTAGCGGCTACCCGCTGTACTGCCAGTGCGTTCTTCTTGCCGTCCAGCACCATTTGGCTGACCTGGCTTCCCCGTAATCTCACTACTGCAAACTCCGTCGCTACAAAAAATGCGGTTAAAATAATCAAAATTGCCACGAGCGTCAAACTAAGTCCTATACCCATATAATCTTTACCATCCCTTTCGTCCCTAAAATAGGTTATACTCATATTATGAGTTCTTATGAACCTATTGTACGAACTTTTCAGTGAAATATCAAACGGTGGAGGGTTGCCAGCTATGGAAGCTTTTACACTTAGCCGGATAGAGATGTCCGGACTGTTACTGTCTCTAGGGCCAAACTCGGAGCGGAAGCCGCTCCATATTCTGCAGGAAGCCTGGACGAAGTTCCACCGCGACGAGGTGCGGGAGGGGACAAGTCTGCCCGCATTTCTATCTACGGATATCCCCCCGATTCTGCATAAGCTGATTAAAGGCAGAGGCGTCAAAGGACTGTCCCTGGGTGAAATTGCTTCACTTGGCGCTCTGATTGAGTATTCCACGTTATCCGTCTCTGCTATGCAGAATTGGGTAAAGCGGGATTTCAAGGAATATCTCGGGTCCCCGCGTGAAGGGAAGAAGTACTCCATTAATCAGGCAGCCATCCTATTTATAATAGACGATCTGAAGGCGGCGCTTGATTTCGAGAGCATCAGGCAGCTCTTCCGGATGCTGTTCCTGGCGCCTGAACGTGATGACGATGATCTGGTGGAACCGGCCCAGCTGTATCACGGGTATGCGGAGCTGTTCGAGGAGATTAAGAGCCGTTCCCCGGTGCCGGCAGAGGGACAGGCTTTGACCGGGAATCCCAAGGAATATCAGTGGAAATCGGACAGTGGAATCAAGTCGGCCATGGACAAAATGATGAAGCGGCTCAGCCACCTGAGCAGAGGGCAGCGCGATGCGGTGCAGAATATGCTGCTGATTGCTGCGATCTCGGTGCAGACCTGTTATTTTCAGGCGATGGCCCGGCAATATTTCAATGCGGTGTTATTCCTTGATTTTTGAACCATCCGCTTCTAGAATGTGTAAGTGATACTATATAAATTGAACTTATGATTTTTGTGTTTTGGGATTAGCCGTGACTCCAGAGAAGTTTTGGACTTCCGGCCGCTGCCCTTCTACAGATTTCATGATTTTATACCGTTTTTAACGGTTGAAATCCGTAGACAAAGGCGGTCGCTACCGCTCCTCCAGTTCCAAAATTCCCCTCCGCCACTTTTCCTTTAACTTAAATTTTTAGTTCAATCTATATAGTTAGGTATTATTGTAAAGGGAATCAGGGGAGAGGGGCCTTAAGTCATGTGGAATCAAATGTCGCTGCTGCAGAATCCGAAGCAGCGGAAGCTGCTCTTCAGTGCAGGTCTAAGCTGGATGTTCGACGCGATGGATGTAGGGATGATCTCGTTCGTCGTGGCTGCACTGGCCAAGGAATGGTCGCTGGGACCGGAGAAAATCGGCTATTTAACCAGCATTAACTCAGTGGGGATGGCCGTCGGTGCGGCTGCAGCCGGGATTATGGCGGACCGCTTCGGCCGCAAATCGGTGCTGCTGTGGACGCTGCTGATCTTCTCGATTGCAAGCGGATTGTCGGCCTTCGCCGCAGGCTATGCAGTACTGTGTGTGCTGCGCTTCATTGCCGGCTTCGGGCTCGGCGGAGAGCTGCCGGTGGCTTCGACTCTGGTATCCGAGAGTATGCCGGTCAAGGAAAGAGGCCGTGCTGTTGTGTTGCTGGAGAGCTTCTGGGCGCTCGGCTGGATTCTGTCAGCACTGATTGCGTACTTCGTCATTCCGGATTACGGCTGGCGGGTCGCCTTCGCCATTGGGGCAGTACCGGCACTATATGCGCTCTATCTGCGCAGGGCAATCGATGACTCACCGAAGTTTGCGGAGATCAAGAAAGCTCCTCCAGTGCCCTTGAAGAAGCGTGTAGCGGCAGTCTGGTCGGCAGAGCACCGCCGCTCGACCATCATGCTGTGGATTCTGTGGTTCACTGTAGTCTTCTCTTATTATGGAATGTTCCTGTGGCTGCCGACGGTAATGGTGCTGAAGGGCTTCAGTCTGGTCAAAAGCTTCGAATATGTGCTGATCATGACACTCGCCCAGCTGCCGGGATATTTCACCGCCGCCTATTTCATCGAGAAATACGGCCGCAAATTCGTACTGGTCATCTACCTCCTGCTGACAGCCGTCAGCGCGGCCTGGTTCGGGAATTCAACGACCGAGGGGATGCTGATGGCTGCCGGGATCTGCCTGTCGTTCTTCAACCTGGGAGCCTGGGGCGGGATGTACGCATATACGCCTGAGCTGTATCCGACTAAAATCCGTTCCACTGGTGCCGGACTCGCCACCTCCTTTGGACGGATAGGCGGCATTATTGCTCCAACGCTGGTCGGGCTGATGGTCGGCAAGGCGGTCGGGATCGGCTCCATCTTCATGATCTTCTTCGTCACGATTGTAATCGGCGCCTTGGCGGTGCTGTTCCTGGGGAAAGAAACGAAGGGACTGGAGCTAGAGTAGACTGCTTACGGAACAGATTCATACTTAACAGAACAATCCAGGACTAATAGGCCAGCCGGAAGATTCCGGCTGGCTTTTGTCTTACTTATTTGATAGAACCCCTTACTTTTCTGGATTTACCCTATGCAGAGCCTTCCGTATAATCATTTATGTAACCGCTTACTTCACAAATTTGAGGAGGCAACAGATGACAATCAAGGGGACCAAAGGACTTGTACTGCTTCTAAGCTCCATATTGCTGATGACTACGGCCGGATGCTCATCCGGCGATGCGAATGCACCGGACGGAGCCAAGGCTTCATCCAAGACAGAGGGCTCGGCACCTGCAATTGAGCTGCGCATGACCTGGTGGGGCTCACAGACACGCCACGATCTGACCACCAAGATGATCAAGCGCTTCGAGGAGAAGAATCCGGGCATCACGATTAAACCGGAATATTCCGGCTGGGACGGCTATTTCGATAAGCTGTCTACTCAGGTAGCAGGCTCGAATGCTCCGGACATCATTCAGATGGACTATGCGTTCCTGTCCGATTACGCCAAGCGCGGCACCTTGCTTGACCTGACGCCTTATACCCAGGATGGCACGCTGCGGACAGAGGACCATGATAGCAGCATGCTCTCGGCAGGAAGCATTGACGGCAAATTGTATGCCGTTACCCTTGGAGTGAACGCTCCCGGCGTCGTCTATAACGCCTCTGTGCTACAGGAGCTGGGAATTGCGGAGCCGCAGGAGTCATGGACGTGGAAGGATTTTGCGGAGATGGCGAATGCGATTGCTAAGAAGAAGGGCGACGGCTATTATGGGACGCCGGATATTTCGGGCACTACGAACATCTTCGAGGTATTCGTGCGCCAGAACGGGAGCGGACTGTTCGCCGGGAACAAGCTCGGGGTCTCCCAGGAGGTCATCGATGAATGGTTCAAGTACTGGCAGGAGCTGCGGGACAGTGGCGGCGCTACAACGGCAGAAGTAACTGCCGCGATGACGAATGCGCTGGAGACCCGGCCGCTGTCCGTTGGCCAGTCTGCCCTTGATTTCGCCTGGTCCAACCAATTGATTACCTATCAGAATGTGCTGAAGGATCAGAGCCAGAAGCTGAAGATGCAGGTGATTCCGCATATGGAAGGAGAGCAGAAGATCGGCGAATATCTGAAGCCCGGCCAGTTCATCTCCGGGAATGCCAAGACCAAGTATCCCAAGGAGGTAGCGAAGCTCATCGACTTCATGGTCAACGACCCGGAAGGCACCGCTATTCTCGGGGCTGAACGGGGAGTGCCGGTCAATTCCGCAGTCCGGGAGCAGCTGAAGCCGTCGCTAACCGCCGAGGAGCAGTTAATCTTTGATTTTATCGATGTGGTCTCCAAGCATTCCAGTGATATTGACCCGCCTTACCCGCAGGGCTTCTCGGAGATTGATAAGAACTTCAAGAGCGCCAGCGAGCAGATATCCTTCGGTCAGGCCGGCGTTCCGCAGGTAACCGAACAGTTCATCTCCGGTGCTAACGCCATACTGGACAAGGCCAAATAAATATAGAGGAGGGAGAGAGCCATTGAGTGCAGATTTGATGACAGTAGATAGACCAGCAGGCATGAAGCGGCGCAGAGCAAAGATGCGTTACAACCAGAACGGGATCGCCCTCCTGTTCCTGTCGCCCTGGCTGCTGGGGCTGGTGTGCCTGACCCTGGGGCCGATGGCGGCCTCACTCTATTTTTCTTTTACAGATTACAGTATTCTGGAGAGCTCCAGATGGATCGGATTGGATAATTTCAGAACGATGCTCACCGCAGATCCGCTATTTATTCAGTCGCTTAAGGTGACGTTTATCTTCGTATTCGTATCGGTGCCGCTGAAGCTGATGTTCGCCCTGGCGGTGGCCCTACTCCTTAACAAAGGAATACGAGGCCTCGGCATCTACCGGACGGTCTACTACATCCCTACGCTGCTTGGAGGCAGTGTCGCTATTGCGATGCTGTGGCGCAAGATGCTCGGCGGCGACGGGCTGCTGAATCAGCTATTGGCCATGGTGGGGATACAGGCGCCTGACTGGGTATCGAATCCCAAATACTCGCTGTATTCGCTGATTCTGCTGTCGGTATGGCAATTCGGTTCGTCGATGATCATCTTCCTGTCCGGGCTGAAGCAGGTGCCGCCGGAATATTATGACGCCTCTTCGGTGGACGGTGCAGGTAAGGTAGGGCAATTCCTGCATATTACGCTGCCGGTGCTGTCTCCGGTTATCTTTTTCAACGTCATCATGCAGACGATCACCGCCTTCCAGTCGTTCACCCAAGCGTTCATTATCAGTAACGGCAGCGGAGGACCGGTGAATTCCACCCTGATGTATTCCCTGTACCTGTACAAGAAGGGCTTCTCCTTCTTCCAGATGGGCTATGCCTCGGCGATGGCCTGGGTACTGGTGCTGCTGATCGGGATATTCACACTCCTGCTATTCGGCAGCAGCAAGCTGTGGGTGCATTATGAAGATGGGGGGAAATAAGCTATGGATACAGGCAGCGCATCGAAAAGTGCCATTTGGCTCAAGCACTTCATCATCTGTCTAATCGCCTTTGTCATGCTGTACCCGGTGCTGTGGCTGGTGGGCAGCTCGTTCAAGCCGGCGAATATGATTTTCTCGGAAATCTGGTTCTGGCCCCGGCAGTGGAACTTCCATAATTATGTAAGCGGCTGGTTCGGCTTCCAGGGCAGCTCCTTCGCCAAGTTCCTGCAGAACTCGGCTCTGATCTCTCTGGGGGCAGTGCTTGGCAATGTCATCACCTGCTCCATGGCAGCCTATGCATTCGCGCGGCTGAATTTCCGGTTCAAGGCACTGGGCTTCGCGCTAATGCTGATGACGATTATGCTGCCGCTGCATGTGACTCTTATCCCGCGTTATATCCTCTTTAACAGCCTGGGCTGGGTGAACACCTTCGCGCCGCTGGTTCTGCCCAAGTGGATGGCAACGGACGGCTTCTTCATCTTCCTGACGGTACAATTCATCCGCGGCTTGCCGAAGGAGCTGGACGAAGCGGCAACGATTGACGGCTGCGGGCCGGTTCAAATCTTCAGCCGGATTATCATTCCGCTGGCGCTGCCTGCGCTGATCACGACGATGATTTTCACCTTTATGTGGACCTGGGATGATTTCTTCAGCCAGCTCATCTTCCTTAGCGATATCGGAAAATACACAGTGCCGCTCGGGCTAAGGCTGTTCCTGGACTCCAGCTCGCAGTCGGATTGGGGCCCGATGTTCGCCATGTCGGTATTGTCGCTCGTGCCATGCTTCATTCTCTTCATCACGCTGCAAAAGTATTTCGTCGAAGGAATTGCGACATCCGGTCTGAAAGGATAGAATCGTGGGAAAAGCATAGGGATGGGGCAGATGCAAAAAAGAATACTCGGCACCTGGCTGCTGCGGATCAGGCGGAGCAAGCTCTCCACGCTGATGGCGGCCAGTATTATCACGTTCAATCTGATTTTTCTCGGATTCATTGTCCTGCTGGCGTACCGGACCTTCTCGGACGTAACCTTCCGCGAGATCAGTACGACCAGGCTTGCGCTGCTGAATGAGAGTACGAAGCGCGGCTTCGACTTCATGACCAATGTGTCGGGGACCGCCTACTCCATTGCAGCGAACAAGAGCGTTATTGAGGGGCTTGAGAACACGCCTGCTTCCAAGTATCAGATGATCTCCAGAAGGCGGGAGATTACGGAGATTCTCCAGCACTCGCTGGTGCTGAACGAAGGGGTAAGCTCCATTGAGATTTACAGTGATTTGTTCAGCGGGGTGCCGCAAAGCTCCACGGACCTCGTCTTTCCGGTCTCTTCGATTAAGAACGAGAGCTGGTATCCCCAGCTGAAGCAGGCGGATTCGCTCTGGGTTCCCCTGGAGGGCAGCGGCGGCGATGATGAGCCTTATCTGATCGGCCATATTCAGCATCTGTTCGGAAATGAAGGCAAAACGATCGGCTACCTTTATATCAGGCTGTCCGCAGACGATATCCTGAAACAGTTCAAGGATATTCCGGCTGTGCTGGACGGCCAGATCCATCTGGTGGATACAAGCGGCAATCTCCTGCTGCTGGTTAACAAAGAGAACGGCGCGGCGGCTGCGGACAAGGCTGTTCTGGAGGCCAAGTGGCTTAACCAGCATACGTATGAGGGCAATGAAGGCTATGAGCTGCTGAAAAAGGACGGGCAGTCCTATCTCGTCCTGTTCTCCAGACCGAGCACGATCTCCTGGCGGCTGGTCCAGGTCATACCGACGCGTGAGCTGCTGCAGGAGGTTCGTAAGGCGGACAGGCAGGTGATCGGGATCGGACTGCTCTGTCTGCTCCTGTCGGCGTTGCTGGCGTACTTCTTCATTCGTAATATGATCCGTCCGGTACGCAGGCTGATTCAGGAGATGCGGAAGCTGGAGCGCGGAGATTTCCGGGCCAGTATGAGTGAGTCGCTGACGGAGGAATACACGCAGATGTCTTACGGCTTCAACCACATGGTGAACCGGCTGCAGGAGCTGGTGCAGAGCGAGCGGGAAGCAAGCGCCGCGAAGCGGGAGGCGCAGGCCGGGCTGCTGGAGGCCCAGATCAAGCCACATTTCCTGTACAACACACTGGATATGATTCACTGGAAGGCAATGGATTACGAGGCCCAGGATATCAGCTACATGATCACCCAACTGGGCAAAATGCTGCGCATCGGCCTGAGCGGCGGCAGAATGCTCATTCGTCTGCGCGACGAGCTGGAGCATGCGCGGTGTTATGTGAGCATCCAGCAGGAACGGCTGCCGATTGCCATCGAGTACACGGAATCGATTGCGGACCCGGCGGTCCGGAGTTATTTCATTCCGAAGGTCATTCTCCAGCCGCTGATTGAGAATTCAATTATTCATGGCAGCAGGGAGCCTGGCTCCGGCCCGTTGCAGATTCACCTGGAGGTGCAAGAGATGAAGACGCCGGGAAGGCAGCCTTACTTGCAAATTACGCTGCTGGATAACGGCCGGGGCTTAGAGGAAGGCTGGTCGATGGAACAGGTGAGCGGCATCGGCACCCGGAATGTGATGAGCCGGATTCAGCTGTATTGCGGAGAACCGTACGGACTATACTTGGCCAACCGGCCGGAGAGAGGGGTTGCGGCTATGATTACGCTGCCAGTCATTGAGACGGAGGAGCAGCTGGAGCGGCTGCTGCGCGATCAGCTATGAGCCGCTCCATACTGCTCGTAGATGATGACCCGCATATTCTGAAAGCCCTTACGAGACATGTGGGCTGGGAGAAGCTGGGCCTGACTCTGGCTGGAACAGCGGTCAACGGCCATGAAGCACTGGAGCTGTTCCGTAGGCTCTCCCCCGATCTGGTGATGACCGATGTCTATATGCCGGGCATGGGCGGGCTGGAGCTTACAGAGGCACTAAGGGAGCTGGCACCGGAGCTGCCGGTTATTATTCTGAGCGGCTACGAGGAATTCGAGAATGCCCGGCAGGCGATGCGCTGGGGCGTCAGTCATTTCCTGCTGAAGCCGGCCAGGGTAGACGAGATCGAAGCTGTGCTCCGCGCTGTACTGCTGGATCTGGATGCGGGAGAGCAGAAGAAGCGGCTGGAGGAGCGTTATCAGCAGGAGATCGGCCGTACGCTTCCTTTTCTGCGGGAACGCCTGCTTATGGAGCTGCTGACCACCCGCTACAGTGCGGAGGAATGCTCTGAGGAACGGCTCGGATATCTGCAGATTACCCGTCCGCAGCGGCTGGCGGCGGCCAGTATCCAGCTTAACCGGCCTTCGCCGCTGCATAAGCTGAAGGAGCGCGAATGGCAGCTGCTGCGCTTCGGAGCGGGTAATATCTGCCGGGAGACACTCCAGCACAAGCTTGCCGGACATCCCTCTGTGCAGGGGCATGTGCTGGACTACTCCGACGATCTGCTGGTAGTGCTGCTGCTGGACCGTGAGGCGGGAGAGCCGATCCCCGTTCTGAAGGAAGTGGTTCAGGAGACGATGGATAAGATCCGCAATTACATTCAGCTTCAGGCCTATGCCGGTATCGGTTCGGTCAAGCCGGCCATCCATGAACTGATCGATTCGTACCTGGAGAGCAGAGAGGCGCTTGCTTCCGCAGAGTTTCAGGAGACCAGCCCCATTTACGCCTATGAGCCGTGCGTGAGTTCCAATCCGTGGACGCTGGAGGATTATTCCCGGCTGCTCCAAGAGTGGAATGAGGTGCTGCTGTGCCGGGATTCCTCGAAAATATGGGAGACCTGGGAGATTATCTTCGGCAGGCTCCGGCAGGATGACCAGAATAATATTCAGGATATACAGACGGTGTGTGTCGGGCTGTTCACTACATTAATGTATTACTGGAATGCCTGCTGTCCCGGCCGCACACCACCTATGAGCATGTCCGAATTCCTGCAGGCGGTGACTGGCTACTATACCTGGAGAAGCCTGACGGAGTGGATGGGCCAGATGATCCCGGCCTTTCTGACCGCAGCTTTTGCCGAGATGAACGTCAAGAAGAACCGGCTGGTGGAGAGCGTCAAAAGCTATGTGGAAGCCCACTATACCCAAGAGATCAGCTTCATGGGCCTTGCGCAGGAGCTGCATGTGCACCCAAAGTATCTAAGCCAGCTGTTCAAACGGATCAGCGGCGAGAATTTCGTCAGCTACCTGAACCAGTACCGGGTGGACCGGGCCATTGAATTCCTGCAATCCGGCCAGCATATGGTGTATGAGATCAGTGAGATGGTCGGCTTCAACAATCCCGCCTATTTCAGCCAAGTGTTCAAAATGATTACTGGGCGCAGGCCTAGTGATTATTTGAAGGGGTGAGGGTGCAATAGCGGAGCAAGGGCAGGTGCACATACTATATAAATTGAACTACTGGTTTTTATGTTTTGGGAATAGCCGTGACTCCAGAGAAGTTTTGGACTTCCGGCCGCTGTTGTATTTGAATTTCCTGAATTAAACCGCATTATGCGGTAGAAATTCAAACACAAAGGCGGTCGCTTCCGCTCCTACAGTTCCAAAATTCCCCTCCGCCCCTTTTCCTTTAACTTGAATTTTTTAGTTCAATTTATATAGTAAACACCTGCAGCCTTGCTCCGCTATTGCAGCCCGCAGGGTGAGTATAGTATATTCTTATGGAGACACAAACGAACGTTCTCATTGCCCGGCAAGTAACATTAAGTTGCGGTGCGGTGACAGGCGCTCTCATCCAAGATCTTGAGGAGTTAGTCTCTCAGGGTCTTTTATTGATTTATGGCGGGAAATCTGAGGCAGGTGGATTCCTGTTGTGCGACTGTGCGACTTCATAGACAGAAACTGTGATGATTCACGGTGATACGGACTGAGAATCCGTTATTTCTTCAAAAAGCTACTTTATGAGGCCCAAGCGGACCGGCAGGCGCTTATTTGGGTTATTCGGCCCTGAAATGAGACGATATTGTCTATTTAAGGGATTCTGTGTGGAGCCGTTTGACCGTCATATTTGCCTGATTTGTTCAGCATAACAGAATCTCAGTCCGGCAGAGCGGGCGGGGAGTAAGAGTCTGGAACGGCTGCAGCCGCTTCATAGGGTATATGATATAATGTGAGAATTACCAAGACATACGGGTGGGGCGATGAAGCATGGCTAAAGACAGGCAGGGTCTGCATTTCTCGGAGCTGGTCTGGGAGAGTACGGAGCGGAATGTGGCGATTCCGCCGCGCGGTACTGTAGATGAAGGCAGCCGGAAGCCAAAGTCAGAGCCGGTTAAGAAGGAGACGTCCGGTTACGATACAGTCCAGCTCGAGCTCTGGGATATGGAAGAGAGTGTGGAGCCGGTAACCACTACAGAGAGTGAGTTCGTCCAGCGTGCACGTGAGCTTGTAGAGCATAAGGAGCCAGCGGCGCTGTTCGTCCCGTTCAAAAGCTATTGGCCTACCTACGGGCATATGACCGGCGCGCAGAGCCGATGGTATTTTTTCTGGCGGGATGAAGTCCGGCAGGGGAGATATCCGAAGACCGATCTCTCCTATATTTTCCTGCATATCTATGAGCTGATTAACGGCGTGGGCTGGGACGAGCCTCTGGAAGGCTGGCGTCAGCTCAATCTGCTATGGGAGGCCTACCGCGACAGTTACAAACGTCTGGATCAGTACCTTGGCGGGTGGATTGCGGATTTCTCTTTTGTCCATAAGCTGGATATTCCGTTATCAGAGATTGTGGCCCGTTCGCGCGGGCTGGCGGGGGATCTGGCTGAGCTTGAACTGGTCCGCTGCCTGTCGGCTGCCCCGGAGCAGCTTAGCACCCTAGTACTGAGTGTGATGTCAGACTATGATATCAGCAAGTCGAAATTCTACACCGGCGAGGGTAAAATCGCTGCGGATCGTTATATTCCCCAGGTTGTAGCGCTAATTGATGCTTATGTCGCGCGGAAGCACGGCTCGAATCTGATCACGATGTTCCCGCCGGGTCCGCCTGTCGTCCGTGAACGTTATTTGTTCCGCAGTGCGGTATACGATATCTCCCTGCATGGCTATTCTGTTCTTGTGCCTGTTATACGGGTCAGCAAGTCCCCACCGCTGCGCAGCCTGATTACCCGCCTGTTCCGGCTGACCGAGAATAAGCTGCGGGCGCTGATGGGCTACCGGGGAAGACTGAAGGATGTCCGGGTCGATGCCGATATGGATGATCTCGTCACCCGGTTCCTGGAGCGTGAATTCCGTAAGGCGGAGCAGGAGGAGAAGGGACCGGCAGTGGTCATTGACCAGCAGAAGCTGGAGCAGCTGGCAAGCGACTCCGAGGTGGTGCGTTCCTTGCTTACGGTGGAGGACACCGGGGAACCGGGTCAGGAAGATGATGCGGAATGGACAATTGAGTCTGAAGAAGCACTTGGAGAAGCCGGATTGGCCGGTATTGGAACTGGTGCAGATGCGCATGGAAGCGCCGCAAATACGGATGCAAGAGTTGAATCAGCGGTATCAGCAAATGCGGAAAGTGTCTCCGGTAGCTCTGCAAGAGCTGAAGAGCAAGCGGTTGCGATGGTTGGTGGTGAGCGGATAAAGCGGGGCCATGAAGACCCTACAGGTAACCACCCGTCTGAAATACAGAAGCTAACCGCTTCCCTGCCGCCAGCCTCTGATAGCGAAGCGGACCGCTGGATATTGTTCGCCTCCGAGCTGACTCCGCTGCAACGGGAGGCCGTGCTGGCTCTGGCAGAGGAGGATGGTTCTGCGAAGGTGCAGCGGCTGGCTGCGGGAGCAGGAACGATGGCAGAGCTGCTCTACGATGAGATTAATGAGCTGGCCATGGACAGTCTGGGAGACCTCATCATCGACGGGGAAGAGCTGACCGAAGAATGTCTATCCATGCTGGACTATATAAAGAGGTGAAATTCGTAAATGAACCCACTCAAAATACCGAAGCGGATGACCACCGCACTCGTCAATTCGCTGACAGCGGGAGTCGTGCCGCGGATCGGGCTTGAACATATCGCTGTCGGCCGGCGTCCGGAGGTGGAGGCGATTCTCCGCGATATGGAGAACATCGCTGATGGCGGAGCCGCCTTCAAGCTGATTACAGGCAAATTCGGCAGCGGCAAAAGCTTCCTGCTCCAGATTATCCGCAACTATGCGATGGATCGCGACTTCGTGGTTGCCGATGCCGACCTGTCGCCGGAGCGGCGGCTGGTTGGCACGAAGGGCCAGGGGCTCGCCACCTACCGCGAGCTGATGAGCCATCTCTCGACCCGAACCCGCCCGGATGGAGGGGCGCTGGAAATTATGCTGCAGAAGTGGATCATGACGCTGCAGCAGGCCGTGATGCAGGAGAAGGGCTACGGCCCCGATGCACCGGAGCTGGGCGATGAGGTGGAGCAGCGCATCTATTCGGTAGCCTCCGAGATGCGCGGGCTGGTGCATGGCTTCGACTTCGCCAAGGTGCTGGCCTCCTACTGGAACGGGCACAAGCTGGCCGATGACGGACTGAAGCAGGATTCCCTGCGCTGGCTGCGGGGAGAGTTCCCGACCCGCACGGAAGCGCGGAAGGCGCTCGGCGTTGGTGTCATCATCGACGATGACAACTGGTATGACTACATGAAGCTGTGGGCGGAATTCACCGGAGCCATCGGCTATAAGGGCTTGCTGCTGTTCATCGATGAAGGGGTGAACCTCTACAAGATTACCAACAGCATCTCGCGGCAGAGCAATTACGAGAAGCTGCTGACCATGTTCAATGATACGATGCAAGGCAAGGCAGAGCGGCTGGGCATCTTCATTGGCGGTACGCCGCAGTTCGTGGAGGACCACCGGCGCGGACTGTTCAGCTATGAGGCCTTGCGTTCCCGGCTGGTGGCCGGACGTTATGCAGGCAGCGGGCTGAACAATTACACAGGGCCGATTATCGCGCTGGACATGCTATCCCATGAAGAGATTCTGATTCTGCTCCAGAAGCTGCGGGATATCCACGCGCTGCACTACGGATACGAAGCAAGACTGACGCAGGAGCAGCTGGTGCATTTCATGGAAGAGGCGGTCAACCGGCTGGGAGCTGATGAACTGCTCACCGCACGCGAGGTGGTACGGGATTTCATGGATCTGCTGCATACCCTGCACCAGCATCCGGAGCTTTCATTCGGGAAGCTGGTCGGAGAGCGGACTTCGCGGCCTGCCGAGACCGAGCAGAATGAGCTGGACGGCTTCCTGGCGGAGTTCGACCTATGAGTGATAACCCGTTCTACCGGCTGGCCCCGTTCATCAAGGAATTCATCTATAAGAACCGCTGGGATACGCTGCGCGAGGCGCAGGTCGATGCCTGCCGGGTGCTGTTTGACACGCCGCATCATCTGCTGATCGCTTCAGGGACGGCGTCAGGCAAGACCGAAGCGGCCTTTTTTCCGGCGCTCACGGAGCTGTATGAGCGTCCGTCTGCCTCTGTAGGCATCCTGTATATCGCGCCGCTGAAGGCGCTGATCAATGACCAGTTCACGCGGCTGAACGATCTGCTGCGTGAAGGGAACATTCCGGTCTGGCACTGGCATGGCGATGTGCCGCAGGCGGACAAAACCAAGCTGATGCAGAACCCTTCGGGAGTGCTGCAGATTACCCCGGAATCGCTGGAGGGCCTGCTGATGAACCGCCCGAATGCGATCCCGGCCCTGTTCCATGATCTGCGCTTCATCGTTATCGATGAAGTCCATGCCTTCATGGGTGCGGACCGCGGCATTCAGGTACTGAGCCAGCTGGCGCGGATCTCGCGGATGGCGGGCTGTCACCCGCGACGGGTCGGCCTCTCTGCGACCTTAAGCGACTACGCCTCCGTCACGGAGTGGCTGGCGGCGGGCACGCGCGAGAGCGTGGAGGTCAGCGCCCCGCAGGGCGGGCGCAAGCTGCGGTTGAGCGTGGAGCATTTCTCGTTCCCGGATGCGCGGAATGAGGAGGAGGCCGAGCACCTGGAGCGGGCACGACAGGCGTATTACGGGTTCATCTACGATCACACGCATGTCAAGAAGGCGCTCATCTTCACGAACAGCCGCAGCGATGCCGAAGAGGCCATCCTGGAGATGCGGCGCATTGCCGCTAAGCGCGGCGAGCGGGATGTCTTCCATGTGCATCATGGAAGCATTTCCGCTATGCTGCGCGAGGAGACCGAGGCCACGCTCCGTGACGGTGCGGGGCCGGCTGTAGCTGCAGCGACGCTGACGCTGGAGCTGGGGATTGACCTGGGCGAGCTGGAGCGGGTGCTCCAGCTCGGCGCGCCTTATAGCTGCGCGAGCTTCGTGCAGCGGCTGGGCCGCTCGGGCAGGCGCGGGGACGCAGCCTCCGAGATGATCTTCGTCACGCCCGAGGAGGAGGACGAGGAGGCGCAGCTCCCGGCGCGCATGCCGTGGACGCTGCTGCGGGCCATAGCCGTAATCGAGCTGTACGTACGCGAGAAATGGGTAGAGCCGCTGGTCGTGCGCCAGCTGCCGGCCGGTCTCCTGTATCATCAGACGATGAGCATTCTGAAGAGCATGGGGGAAGCAGAGCCGGAGGACTTGAAGGAGGCTGTGCTGAGCCTGCCGTCCTTCCGCAGCATCGATCCTGCTGATTATGATGACTTCATGGAGTACATGCTGGGCATGGGCCATATCGAGAAGATGGATGAGGGCAGCCTTCTGATCGGGATGGCGGGCGAGAAGATCGTCAACAACTTTCGCTTCTATGCGGTTTTTAAAGACGATGAAGAGCATGTCGTCTATAACGGGACGGAGGAGATAGGGTCCATTACCACCGTTCCGCCTCCGGGCTACTGCTTCACACTGGCAGGCAAGCTGTGGAAGGTCGAAGAGGTGGACAACCGTCATAAGGCTGTCTATGTCAAAGGCTCACGCGGCAAAGTGGACACCCTATGGCTCGGTGCAGGCGGAGATGTGCATACCCGGATCATGACGAAGATTCGCGAAGTATTAGGATCTACGGCCCTATACCCTTACCTTGCGCCAAGTGCGGCCGCCAGACTGGAACGGGCCCGGAGGCTCGCCAAGGAGAGTGGACTGCTGACGCATTCGGTTCTGCCAGCCGGGGGAGATTCCATGTTCATCCTTCCGTGGGCAGGCAGCCGCCAGTTCCGTACCCTGGAGCGCCTGCTCAAGAACAACCTGAAGGAACCTCTTGGCTTGCGTTCGGTCGTGCCTATGGAACCTTACTATATGGTGGTCGCGGGTAAAGTGGATGCAGAGAAGCTGGAGGATGAGATCATCGCCGAGACCGCTGCGGCTACGGATGCACTCACGCTCCTGAAGCCGGATGAAGCCCCTTATCTCGGCAAATACGATGAGTTCATCCCGCATGAGCTGCTGCTCAAAGCTTTTTCGCTCGATGGCCTTGATGTGCCGGGTCTGGTCAGCGTGGTCAAACAGTGGAAGCAGCCTCCGGTATAATAGATATAGCGATAGCGAATATACGGAGATGTATCTCGCTTATACAACAAGAAGCAGTCGATCCTAATCGTGATCAGCTGCTTCTTGTTTATCCACGGAAATACACGAGTAAATGGTAAATATAGGTAAATATTATGGGGTGGGTGAGGATTCTATGGAAGCAAAAGCGTTAGAGCGTTTACCAAATCCAACAATGCTACAAAAGCTAATGAAATTCCAAGCCTCACTGAATATTATTCTTTGCCAGGAGGAGTGGCTTCGTTACCATAGCTTTATTCAAGATTGGAATGAGGGTGTGTCTATGGCGAAAATAGATAATGGAGCAGGAGATCATCTATTTATTTTGTTTTCCAATGAAGGCACCATCATAAAAGGCTTCGATCACGAATCTGAATTAAGCCCGTATGCCCAAGATGAACATAAAGTATGGCAAGGGATTTATGATGACGTCCCAAAGGAATTATTATCATTACTTGAAGATGAGGCAATTGAAAAAGAAGATGTGACTTTTTGTATTTCGCATAAAAACAGTGACACCAGCTGGCACAAAGGAAAGGTTGAGATTCCAGAAGGTACAAGCGATGGTTCTGATTTTTTATTGGGCTGTATATTCCATACACCAGAGGATTTTGTGGAATTTGCAACAGATTATTTTGAATTATCCCTATCCTTAGAGGTGGTTGCAAAAATCTACGAGGATCTCCCCATTACGGAAGAGATGATTCATATCTTGAATTCCAGCTGTGACGTAAAGGAAGTTCTTCAAGAATTAGAGCTATTACCCTGAATCGTGGAACCGCACCGCCACTCTGACGTATAGATGTTTAATCATTATTCAAATTCCATTATGACGCATACAGGCGGAGGTGAACCGGACTGGAGCATTTCTATGACTTGATTCAATTGGCATTCTCCATCGCTCTTATCTATTCGGTAGTGTCGATTCCCTTCACCTACTTTTCTATGCAGGAGATCCACTGGGGCTATGAACTGGCTGCACCCGGTTTAACTTGGTCGGTAGCGGTCAGGCTGTCGCAGCCGAGCAGCATTCAGCGCTGGATCGCTCGAACCGCCAGGCGAAGAGAAGCACCTGATGACGAAGACAATCGTCCTTCCCCACATTGAGATCCATACATTCAATTAGGGAGGACAACCATGAACAAGATGAAGCTATATCCAAAATGGGCCAAGCCCATTCTCGTCCTATCGATAGGACTTATTCCGGCCATATTGCTTAGCGGCTGCTCAGCAGCATCTCAGGCCAGCCCGATTCTTGCGGATTCACCGGGGATATTCAATCACTTCTTTATCTATCCGTTCTCATATTTAATCCAATTCTTCGGGAATGCATTCCAAGGAAACTACGGCTTATCGATTGTGCTTATGACGCTCATCATCAGGCTTGCGATTCTGCCGTTAATGATGAATCAGACGAAGAAGCAAATGGCCATGAAAGCCAAGATGGCCGTCCTCCAGCCGGAGTTAACGGAGCTGAAGGAGAGGTATAAGAACGATGTCAGAGCGGATGCCGTAAAACAGCAGCAAGCCGAAATGATGCAGCTCTACCAGAAGCATCAGTTCAATCCGTTAAATATGGGATGCTTGCCGATGCTGCTCCAATGGCCGGTCACCCTGGCCTTTTACTACGCTATCCGCCGTACCCCCGAGATTGCCGCACACGATTTCCTGTGGTTCAACCTGGGGACCACAGATATGATTCTGCCGCTTATTGCCGCTGCGGTCTATTACGTGCAGTTCCGCGTATCGCAATCCGCAGCTGTACAGAATCAGCAAGGCCCGGGCAACCAATTGTCTTGGATGGGATGGTTGTCACCGGTCATGATGGGCCTGTTCTCGTTTCAGGTACCCGCAGCGTTGCCGCTGTATTGGGTGGTTGGCGGGATATTCATTATCGTGCAGACGGTCATTCTGAATAAAATGTACGCGAAGCCGGACTTAGCAGGGAATAATCTTTCTGCAAGTGTAGAAGATTGATCTTGGATTCCGCTTAAACAACGTTTCGTTTGCGGAGCGTCCACCCAAGTGCTTACGTAAATCTTACTCCTATTTAAGAGCTGTCCTAAGCAGTCAATTCATGGCTTCTGGGACAGCTTCTTGTCGAGCAAACATAAATGACTATATATAAATACACGAGGTGACTCCAAATGAATTCACTTATAAGGGTAAGGCTGGCGTCCATAGCAGATGCTGAGGCACTGTCGGGACTCAACCAAGAGTTCAACGGCGGCGTCCGCAGACCCCCGGCCCAAATTATTGAACATCTACATACTAACCGTAACGAATGTATTGCTGTAGCTGAATTGAACGGTACCATCGTGGGTTTTGGCTGCGCCCAAAGCCTGTATTCTTTTTGCTATGAAGAGCCTTATGGAGAAATTACAGAACTCTATGTGCAAGATACCGCCCGGAGAAAGGGAGCTGCCAGAGCCATTATCACTTGTCTGGAAGACGAGCTTAGAGTGCGTGGAGTGAAACGGGTTAAGGTATTGACGGGCAGAAGGAACGCTGCGGCCATTCGGACCTACGAAGATTGCGGCTATGTCAAAGACGATGAACAGATGTTAGAGAAAGAGCTGGCGGATGAAGCCCGCCCAAGCACACCCTAGAAAAAACAAACCTCATTTCTGCAGTTCCCACCTTGCCCGAAACGCTCCCCCTGATGATAATTAGCTTATCACGACAGAGGGGGCTTTAATGAATGGTCAACAGAAAAATGAAGCAAACCGCTACCGTCGCGTTCGCCGCGCTAATGGCAGTTAGCCTTGCCGCATGCGGGAACTCAGACAACAACGCCAATACCAAGGCTAAGGACACCGCCGCACCGAACGCCGCCACAGGCAGCGGCAATGCCGCAGCTACAGACGCACCGAAGGACAAAGAGGTAACGCTTACTTTCCAGAACATCTACCCCGATCCCGCAACGCCCAACTACAAAATGATCCGTGAGCTTACGGACGCCTACATGAAAGAGCATCCCAATGTGAAAATTGAACTCGACACCCTGAATACGGACCAGCAGAAGGTGAAGCTGAAGACACAGGCTGCCTCCAAAGAAGTGCCGGACATCACCATCGTGAACCCGGCAGCGCAAATGAAACCGTTTGTGGATGCCGGATTATTCGCTCCGCTGAACGACATGCTTGAACAGAATGGCCTGAAGGACACGTACCAGAAGGGCCTCCTCGATTACTACAGCTTCGACAATAATGTGTATGCCATCCCCGACGGCAACAACATTGAAGTCGTCTACTACAATAAAGACCTGTTCGCCCAAGCCGGCATCGCGGCCCCTCCAACTACCTTCGAGGAGATGCTGAAGGATGTGAAGATCCTGAAGGATAAGGGCATCACACCACTGGCTATAGGCGAAAAGGATTCCTGGACCGGCTCGTTCCTGTTCATGAACATTCTGCTGCGCACCAACGGCGGCCCCGGCTTCCTGCAGGATGTGCTCGATGGCAAAAAGACCTTTGAAGATCCTGCATTTGTCGAAGCGGTTGATGCCTTCCAGGCTCTGGTTCAAGCGGGCGCTTTCCCTGACGGTGCCACCTCTATTGATGCCAATGCGGGCGGAAATATTTTCAAAACAGGCAAAGCTGCTATGTGGTCGATCGGTTCCTGGGAGACTGGCGCGATTGATGCTTCCCCGGTTGCCGGTAAAGTAGGGGCCTTCCAGTTCCCGACAGTGAACGGCAAAGGCGATCCCAACGAATTCATGCTCGCCCCCGGCAGCGCCTTCGCTATATCTGCGAACAGTGAGCATCTGCAGGAAACCAAGGACTTCCTCAACTTCTTCGGCACCCAGTATCCCAAGAAGCAATTTGAGCTGAAGAACGCTGTAGGGATCGGCCAAAAGGTAGACGGCGACCTCAAGGCAGCCGGGTACTCGGATCTGGCCGTGAACATTGCCGGACTGTTCAACCAAGTGAAGGGCGGCGACCTGGCATTCGATAACACCATGAACCCTGCAACTGCACAGGTCCACCTCAGCAGTATCCAGAACCTGTTCGTCCAGAAGATGGATTCCAAGGCGGTAGCCAAAGAGCATCAGGCTGCGTTCGAAGCCAACAAATAAGCCGCTTAGTTTCAAATGTCCACGTAACTTAAGCCAGATCGTTACTGCAAATGGAAAGCTGTTCTACTCGATGCGAAGCAAGCCGATCAGGCTACTTCGCATCGGGTTTATCATGCACTTTAATAAGTTAATGACATTAATCATTAATATTATGAATTAATAGACAAAGAAGAATCTGCTTGATTAGGAGGCGGGAAAGATGAAAGTCCTTAAGGTGCCGGCATACACAATCGCCGTCTTCATAGTGCCGTGTCTGCTGCTCTATGTGTGCCTGGTATTCGTACCCATACTGGTCTCATTATACACCGGCTTATTGCAGTGGGACGGTCTGACAACCTCTCAGTTTGTCGGCTTCGGCAACTTCAAGAATATGTTCTGGCATGACCCGGTGTTCTGGCCTTCTGTGCGGAGAACGCTGCTGTATGCTGTGGCTTCCATGCTGGAGATCCCGCTCTGTCTGGGGATGGCGATCCTGCTTAACCGCTATCTGCGCAGAGCCAACACGCTGGTGTCGATCTACTTCACGCCGGTCATCTTATCGGTCGTTATTATTGGACAACTCTGGAAGACCATCTATAATCCTACTTCGATGGGGGGCATGCTGAACGGTGTGCTGGTGTCCCTGGGGCTGGAGAGCTGGACGCATAACTGGCTGACCGAGCCTAATATCGCCATGTATTCTCTGTATCTGGTCTCCCTGTGGCAATATTTCGGCTACCATCTGCTGATCCAGTACACCGGGGTGCAGAACATTCCCGACGAGCTGTACGAAGCGGCCCGGATTGACGGAGCGGACGGCTTCAAGGCGGATCGTTATATTACGCTTCCGCTGATCATTCCGATTTTCAAAATCTCGATAATCCTGGCGTTTATCGGGTCCCTGCAAGCCTTCGACCTGGTGATGGTCATGACTGGCGGCGGTCCGGCGCATGCAACGGATGTAATCTCCACCCATATGTATAACAGCTCCTTCTTATCCTTCAAGTATGGCTACGGCAGCGCGATTGCGACGTTCCTCGTGGTGGTCTGTCTGATTTTTACAGGCATCATTAATATGATCTTCAACCGGCTTGAGCGACAATTCGAATAGTAAAGGAGTGCGCGGACCATGCGTATGCTTAAAAAAGGAATCGTGTATCTTCTTTTTGCCATTCCTGTCATTACCCAGCTCTACCCGCTGCTGTGGCTGCTGCTGTACTCTCTGAAGACGAACGAGGAGATTCTGGACGGGAGCTTCTTTTCTTTGCCCCATAAATTCCAGTGGCATAACTATTACGAGGCTTACACCTCGGGCAGCTATCTGAAGTACCTGTCGAACAGCGTGTTCGTTACTGGCCTTACGATGATTTGTGTCATTCTGCTGGCTTCGATGGCAGCCTATGCAATCTCCCGGTTCCGGTGGAGGTACGGCAATGTCGTGATGACCATTTTCCTGATGGGGATGATGATTCCGATGCAGGCCACGCTGCTGCCGCTGATGATTATTTTCAAAAACATGCATATCCTCAACACGCACTGGTCGCTGATTCTGCCGTATATCGCGTTCTCAACTCCCATCGCCGTGTTCATCTTGAGCGGCTTCATGAGAGCTATTCCACATGAGATTGAAGAATCGGCGTTCATCGACGGGGCGAGCGTGTACCGGATCTTCCGCAGCATTATTCTGCCGGTGTCCATTCCGCCTGTTATGACTGTATGTATCTTAACCTTCATCAACATCTGGAACGAGTACATCCTGGCCGCCACGTTCATCTCGTCTGAGAAGCTCAAAACCCTTCCATTCGGGGTCTACACCTTCGTGAGCCAGTATTCGGTCAACTACGGCAATATCGGGGCCTTCCTGGTGATGGGCGCGCTGCCGGTGATTCTGATCTACTTCTTCCTGTCGAATCAGATTACCAAAGGGATGGTGGCAGGAGCGGTTAAGGGATAAGGTGCGGTGTGCTGCATTCTCTCATTGCATAAAAATGGGAAAGTTTTATAATAGGAAACGGCAGAACAGGGTGCGCAAAGGGGAGAGTCTTATGAAGCTCGGCTTTCATTCCATTCATCATCGGTTGTTCTTGCTGTTTCTTTTTTGCATGTCCAGTATTCTGCTTATTGTCAGCCTGCTGTACTATAACCGGACTACAGATCAATTGCATGAGAAGATCGGTGATTTGTCGCAAAAAAACGTCGCCCAGAGCGCAGGCTTATTCACGCTACTCTATAAAGGGTATGACGCTTTGTCCAAATCGCTCAGCAATAACTTCGAGATGATCCGCTTAATTAATGAGAAGACGGACGGGCCGGCGGTGGCCTATATCAATGAGCAGACGGTGACGAATATCATCGGCTCGATTTTTTATTCGCGGGATGATCTGGTGGGCATCCATGTGATTACCGACCGAGGTAAGATCTACAACTATGGCAACTATATGAATGTGGTCGATCCGGATTACAGGCAGGAGGACTGGTACCGGCAATTGCAGGCTTCCTCGGGGAAAATGGTCTGGCTCGGGGTGTATCCGCACTCCCTGATCGACCAGGTGGAGGATAGCCCGGTCTTCGCCTTCGGGCGGCAGCTCTATGATCTGAATGAGCATAAGCCGATCGGCATCGTGCTGTATGAGACGGACCCGAAGCCGGTGCTGGATGCGCTGGAGAATCTGAAGCTGGGCGCGCACAGCCAGGTCTACCTGATGTCCCCGGATGGACGGTTTGTCACCTCGGCCACCGATCCGCAGCCGGACGCTGCCCGTCTGCCTAAGCTCCCCGCTTCGGAGCAGGTGATGGTTCAGCAGGAGCGCGGGCAACTGGTGGTGGCGTCCAAGCTGTCTTTCTCGGGCTGGTGGGTGATGAGTATTACTCCGGACAAGGATTTGAACGTGGAGCTGGTGGAGCTGAAGCGTTATCTCTTGATCGTGATCTCGGCGCTGATTCTGGTCTCTACGCTGATTGCGTCGATCGTATCGCAGACCATCTCTTCGCCGCTGAAGAAGCTGATCCGCGAGATGCGGCAGGTGGAGGTGGGGAATTTCGGCGGCATGGTCAAGGTCTCTTCGTATCAGGAGATTAACATTCTGGTCGCTTCGTTCAACCGGATGGTCCGGCGGATCGAGGAGCTGATTGAGCGGGTCAAGCTGTCCTCGGTCAGCGAAAAGAATGCGGAGCTGCATGCCCTGCAGTCTCAGGTGAACCCGCATTTCCTCTACAATACGCTGGATATGATCTACTGGATGCTGGATGAGGAGGGCAATGAACAGCTTGGCGAGCTGGTGCTCTCTCTGTCTTCGATGTTCCGTTACAGCAGCCAGTGGGAAGACGGAGCCGATGTGAGCTTGAGCGAGGAGCTGGAGCAGATCGGGCATTATCTCAAAATTATTTCGATCCGGCTGGAGGGCCGCCTCGTGATTGTGACAAATATTGATGAACGCTGGCTGAACATCAGGGTCCCGAAGATGACGGTGCAGCCGGTCATTGAGAATGCGGTCAAGCACGGACTGGAGCCGCTGTCGCGTCAGGGGATTCTCAAGGTCTACACCCGGCAGGAGGGCGATCATCTTGAGCTAATTGTAGAGGATAACGGGGATGGAATGAACGGGGAGCAGCTGGCAAGGCTACAGGAGTCGCTGAATGTGGATAGTCCAGATAGTGCGGGCGCCAGTGGCAGAGAAGGCGGCAAAAGCGGGATCGGACTCCAGAATCTGCACCGCCGCCTGCGGTTCATGTTCGGAGAGGGCTACGGTCTGCAGATTCAGAGCTTCCCCGGTGAGGGGACGCAGGTGGCTATCGTGCTGCCTATTCCAGTGGAGGGAGAGCTGCTGAAGTGAATATTCTTATCGCCGATGATGAACGGGCCATTCGTGAAGGCATCAAGCGTACGATCAAGCAGATTAGTGCAGATCACCAGGTGTTCGTGGCCGGCCGGGCGGAGGAAGCGGTGAAGATTCTGGAGGAGCAGCATATCCATATCGTGCTGACCGATATTTTGATGCCGGGCATGAACGGGCTGGAATTCATGAAAATCTCGAAGCGCCGGTATCCGTACGTGAAATGGATTGTCATCTCTGCCCACAGCGAGTTCGCCTATGCCCAGGAAGCGGTTCGGCTGGGCGCGCGCGACTATCTGCTGAAGCCGATTGGCAAGCATAAGCTGACCGGGCTGATCGACAGCCTGACGACTGAAATCCAGCAGGATAACCAAATCTCGCGGCAAGGCGAGCGGCTGAAGGCCAGTCTGCGGTTCCTGCGCGAGGGGGTGTTTCAGCGGCTGGCCTCGGGGCTTGATATCGGGAATCTGGACATCGACACGTTCATTGAAGATTATCATTCCTTCTATCTGGTCATGATTCAACTGGAGCCGGGGGATCAGAGCGCCCGTCTGGAGCATTTCATTGTGGAGAATGTTCTCTCTGAGCTGATCGAGCGGTATGGGCGGGGCTTCGTGGTCAGCTATGACCGCCAGCACCTGCTGGGCCTGATCTCACCGGGCGAGAGTGTGCGGATAGAGCAGTTCCAGGAGGAGGTGAAGACGCATCTGACGCATTATTTGAAAATCCCTTTTCAGATGATCCATTCCGGGCTGAGCTGTGACTTCCATACGGTGCCGCAGATCGTGAAGCGGATGCGTGAAGCTTCGGCCTTCCAGGGACCGCCGCTAGAACCCATGAAGGGGAGTGGAGAGAAGGCGATTGAAGTGGCGCTGCACTACATCAAGGAGCATTTCTACGAGGAGCTGTCGCTGGAGAGAATCGCTTCGGTGGTGTTCCTGAATCCGGCGTATTTCAGCCAGCTGTTCAAGCAGAAGACGGGGCAGGGGTATAAGGAATACGTCACCTCGCTGCGGCTGGAGCAGGCGAAGCTGCTGCTATTGAACCCGGGGCTGAAGCTGGCTGAGATCGCGGAGCGGGTAGGCTACCAGGACATGCGCCATTTTACCCAAATGTTCCGCAAGAAATACCAGCTGACCCCCACCGAATACCGCCAAGCGGAGAGCATCAGCATTCTTAGGAGCAGGGGTACTCTGTGAGAATGTCTGCTACTTCAATTCTTCCGTTAATCAACAGCTCTGGAAGCGCATTATTGATATTACCTTTCCAGTATTCTCTGGCTTGTTCGATTTTACGGGAGAATGGAGCCGCGTCTTCCATGGGCAACAGACTGCCGTCCCCTTCAAAAATGGCTCCAGTGACTTTAAGTCTCACGATCTGCAACACTTTCCGGTGATACGAATCGAATATGTTTTTCCACATCAGGGCGTCTTCATAGCTCTTCGCTGCGTATAAGCAAGACAAACGTGAAGGATACTCCGGATGTTCCTGTAGCCTAACCATTTCAACGATAACCTCCCGAACCGCTCTGATGGTCTGCTCCGCATACTTAACCGTAACATCTGCATCTTCTTTATCCAATTTCAAACCGTCCTCAGTATAATTGCCGTGCAGGATCTGCATAACGTCTTCACCTTTGGAATTCATCTGTTCTTGCTCGAAAAAGAAACGATACAAGGTGTTTTTCTGCTGGTTGTCAAAATTAATGATTTGATTCAGGGCCATCTTCTTCCGGGTTACAAGGTGGTAAACGTACCTTTCGCTTGCTTGCATAGTCGGCCTCCTAGTAGAGCATCAGATTAAAAAGGATGGATAAGCTTGTTAAACCCTGTCAACCCAAAATCTAACGGACCGGAGAGATCTTATCCCCGCGAAAACGCCACTTTTTGCAGCTTAAGGGACTCAGGCGACCTTATAGTCTCTCTCTGAGACGTTTCGGAGCTGACGTGCCAAGGATAAGACCTGTGGAGTCCGTTACTCGCCCAATAGGCGACTTTCTTCCCAAATAAAAGCACCTCAGTCCGTTACGCTAAGCCAAACGCCCTTGAAGAACACCATCAATAATTAACCCAATGCTCCAGCGTGACAGCGCGGGTAAGTCCAATGGATTCGGCGAGGCGGATGGAGGGGAGATTGTTCTCCAGCACCTGATACCTGGGAATGTAGCCCCGCTTGAGGGTGTGGAAGACTGCTGTGCGGACTACGCGCTGTGCCAATCCTCGCTGTCTGGCAGCTTCTATGGTGCGTACGCCGCCAATCTCCCAGATTCGCTCCTCATTGCGGTACACCATACATGTACTGAGTGGCTTATCCCCTTCAAACAACGTCACAGCGAACGCCCCGTCTTCAAAATAATGCGTGATCTCCTCTAGCGAATAATCATTCGCCATCCACAGCGGCAGCAGCCGTTCATCGATAGCTTCACTGACCGTGCAGGCTTCATCTGCGCTGAACCTCTGGCCTTCGGCTGAAGAATAAGAGTAGAGACTGCGGACCCGCCGCAGCGTGAAATACGGTTCCAGTGCCTCCCGGTACGCATCCTCCTGAAGCTTGAAGACCAGGTTGGTGTCCTGCGGCAGCCGCTTGAGCAGGGCCGGGAAGACCTCAGGACTGCTGTAGTCCATCAGTACAACGGTGTCAGCCTCCGGGTAGGTCCGGTGATCATAGCCGAAGGTGGCCGCAGGCATAAGCAGCAGCACGCCCCACTCATCCAGCTGTTCAATCAGCACGCTGTCGATCTGAGCATGATACGCCGTCATCATTTTGAGCAGCGTCACATTCTTCAGCGGGTTCCGGCGTAATTTCTCCATTATGGCTGTATAGTGACTCAAGCGGGATCACTCCTTTTGCTCAGATTCATTGATTGTTCAATATCATTCAGACGCTTGAACAGACTATCGTATTGGGATAACAGTGCGGGATCATCTACCTGGACACCGGATCTGTAAAAAAGGATATCGCCCGTTCCCTCATTGATCCGGCCCCCCGCTTGAAGAATCTGCTTCAAATGTCTGGCGGTTCCGAGACTGCCTGAGATGAAGTCAACCGTATCAGGGAATATCTTCCGCAGGCTTTCCTCGAAGTAGGGGAAATGGGTGCATCCAAGAACCACTGTGCTGTACCGCTCAAGGTCCAAGTCTGCCAGCTCACTAGTCAGGTAGGGAATGATTCTCTCTTCGTCAAAATCAAAGCGCTCCGCAAATTCAACCAGCCCGGGCAGCGGCAGACTGTCTACAATCTCCCCGTGATCGATACGGTGCACCAAATCATGATACTTCTTCTCCTGCAGCGTTAAGCGGGTGGCGAGTACCAGCACCTTCTTCTGCTTGCCCTCCGATTGTTCAACCGCAGGCTTCACTGCCGGCTCGATCCCGAGGACCGGAAAGTAATACCGCTGCCGCAGCTCTTCAATCACGATGCTGGTGGCTGTGTTACAAGCGACCACCAGCGCTTTTATATGCTGACTGGCTATGAAATCCACCGCTTGCAGGATGTATTCTCTGACCTCGTCTTTCGTCTTCTCCCCATAGGGCACATGGTCGGTATCTGCATAGAAGAGGTAGTCCTCTTGCGGCAAGAGCTTAAGCGCCTGATGAAGCACGGTTAACCCGCCAATGCCGGAGTCAAAAAATCCAATTCGCATACGTCCACTCTTTTCTTGATGATTCTATTCCATAGATTATACTTGTAGGGTATCCATTACGGGATGGGCGTGACTCCAGAGATATTCTATTTCTATCATTAAGTTTATAGTATAACTGCTCTGCACAGCAAAAGACCAGGCTGTTCCCTCATGCAATGGGAGAAGCCTGGTCAGCGAGCATAGCAATGCGTTAATCAGCTCTCGTTCTTAGTAACGCCGTTCAGACTCGGCACGACATCTGCCGCTTTATCAGGAGTCACCATCTGGGGGATTTCGCTGATGCTGGCGTGATTCTGCTGGTTGTTTTTTGAATCGGCGCGGTTATCTGCACGGTCATGCTTCGGGTCTGCACTATTCTTGGGCATACTGTTCACCTCCGTCCCTGCGGGTTAGTATGAGATAGCGGTTTGTATTTTATTCCAGTGTGCGGTATAGCTTATAGTCGAAGGAGGAGAAGGATGATGGCGGAGAAGACCAAGGTTGTTGAAGTGGTTCCTTATGATCCGGCCTGGAAGGCGGAGTACAGCAGAATTGAGGCGCGGATGCTGGAGATCGCCGGCGATCTGATTATCCGGTCAGAGCATGTGGGCAGCACCTCGATTGAAGGGCTGTGGGCCAAGCCTGTGATTGATATCGATCTGGTGATGGAGAGCTATGATGTGCTGCCGGAGATCGTCCGCAGACTGCAGGCGTCCGGTTATGAGCATCAGGGCAATCTGGGCATTGAGGGCAGGGAGGCCTTCAAGAGCAACCAGGATGACGGATTCATGAAATACCATCTCTATGTATGTCCCAAGGACGGCAAGGGTTACGTGGAGCATATTCTGTTCCGAGATTATCTGCGCAGCCATCCCGCTGCCCGGGAGGAATATCAGAAGGTCAAGCAGCGGCTGGCTGAAGCGTACCGTTATGACATTGATGCTTACTGTGACGGGAAGACGGCGTTTGTGCAGTCTATTTTGAAGAAGGCTTCACAGCAACAAGAATGAGTGAGTGCTTAGCCGGGACGGGTCCAGAACCCCTCTGCGGACGGCTTGTCCGGCAGCACTGCCTCATATACACGTACTCCTGCCGGGTCATGGAATCCGAATGTTCTCCAGCCGTTCAGCTGCGGGGAACCGAAGCAGATATGCAGCTCGCGGGCTGTATTGTCACAGACCATGGACCATAAGGTGCCTAAGCCTTCGCTGTAATGGTGACAGCAGATTCCTTCGGGATATTCGCGTCCTGCGGCGGCTTTCATGGCTTCTACAGGATGTATAGCGGTGCTATCGTCCATAAGTGTTGTCCGCAGTGCGTCATATCTGGTCCAGGAGTTCTCCATGACTTGCTGATTATGTAGCTGCATAGTGGGCAGGATGTAATGGTTCGCCGAAAGTACAAGCTGGCTTGCGCTTAAGCTGTCAGCAGCTTTCACTGGAATAGAAGGAAATACTTGTATTATTGAGGTTTTTAAGGTAAATTATTGGTAAGACTTTCGGATTAAAGTTCTTCCGGAAGTGTAACCTAATACATGGTATATGCAAGCCAAAGAGGAGCATTTCCCCCAAATGCTCCTTTTTGCGTGGGCAGGCTATTAAGGTGCGAATGAAACGGTCTGAAGCACATAGCGGATGATAAAGAAGGCAATGATCATTATGGAGAAGGCGCTTAGCAGAATAGAAACCATATCTCTGCCTGAACGTTTGGTTCGCCGCATTATGGTCACCTCGGAGTATAGGAATGGATTAGCCGTCACAGGTTATGCGCTATCCATCCATATTATACATAATTATTCCAAGACTGTAATACAAGCCAAGACTGGCTGTGCAGACCAAACTTATGTTTGTTATTGCTGCCCAAAGTAAGATAGAATGTATCTACGCCTTAACAGCTTAGAAATCATTTACTTCAATGGAGGCTTTACACCTATGTCAGATTTTAATATAGAACATGAGAATCAACCGCTGAACCGGACCCTGCTGAACGAAGCAGGACTGGACCCCAAGGAACCCGTGGATCTTAATAACTGCGAGAAGGAGCCCATCCATATTCCCGGGCTTATTCAACCGCATGGCGTATTGCTGGCTGTAACTCAGGACACAGCCCATAGAATTGTCCAGGCCAGTCTGAACACGGATAAGTTACTGGGAACAACTGCCGAAGCCCTGTTAGGTACGCCAATGG
The DNA here is from genome assembly GCF_038002265.1 of Paenibacillus sp. FSL R7-0179. Lineage (NCBI taxonomy): Bacteria > Bacillati > Bacillota > Bacilli > Caryophanales > Paenibacillaceae > Paenibacillus > Paenibacillus sp. FSL R7-0179. The sequence goes on along the minus strand of NZ_JBBOCC010000002.1, from coordinate 3,012,911 downwards.
CTGACCTGGTAGGCACGGAACAGCTGGAGATGCTGCGTATACGCAGCGTGAATGCGAAAGAAACTGCCGATTTGCAATATATTGTAATACAGATTGAAGTCGCGGGTGAGCCGCAGGACTTCTTCTGCATCATTCACGAAAGTGAAGGGTTAATGATCGTTGAACTGGAGCCTGCCTCTATCGATCAGAGCGACAGCACCAACGACTTCGACTGGATTCGCACGTTCTTCGGACGTCTGAAGCACACAGCGAACCGGCTGGAAGCCAGCCAGGCCGCCGCAGAGCAGGTCAAGGAGATGCTGGGCTATGACCGGGTCATGATCTATGAGTTCGATGAACAGTGGAATGGCAAGGTGATAGCTGAAGCCCGGGAGGCGGGGCTGGAGCCGTTCCTTGGCCATCATTATCCCGCCTCCGACATTCCGAAGCAGGCGCGTGAGCTGTATCTGCGCAACTGGCTGCGGACGATCGTCGATGTGAACTATCTTCCGGTACCGATCACCCCGGTGCTGCAGCCGCTTACCGGTAAGCCCCTGAACCTCAGCTTGTCCATCCTCCGCAGCGTGTCTCCTCTTCATATCGAGTACTTGCAGAATATGGGAGTGGGGGCGACTACGACCATCTCCCTGATTAACAACAACAAGCTCTGGGGACTGATCACCTGTCACCACTATTCTCCCAAGTATGTCCCGCACCGTATCCGTAATTTGTGTAATTTCCTGGGCGCCTTCTTCTCCAGTGAACTGTACCAGCGTCAGCAGCTCGACAACTATCAGACGGAGCTTGAGCTGCGGACCAAGGCGATGAGAATTGTCGATATTTTCACAGGTAACGTCAGCTCTTCCCGGGTGATTGAGCAGCTCGGCGATGAAGAGCAGGCACTGCTTGGTATGATGGAGGCTTCAGGCGCAGCTGTGTGTTATCAGGACAAGCTGATGCTGTTCGGAGTAACGCCTTCTCAGGAGCAGGTACGGGAGCTTGCCGGCTGGCTGGCCGGGAAATCCAAGGATTACACCTACTGCACCTCCAGACTCAGTCTGGAATATGAATCGGCCAAAGCTTACAAGAACAAGGCCTCCGGTGCCATCTATCTCGCCTTGACTCCAGGACACCAGAATTACATGATCTGGTTCAGGCCTGAGGTGGTGGAGATTGTGGATTGGGCCGGAGATCCGGCGAAGGCTGTTATTCAGGAGAATGACGGATTGCGCTTGTCTCCCCGCAAGTCCTTTGAGAAATGGCGGCAGGTAGTTCAATCCACCTCACTCCCGTGGAGAGAGCAGCATCTTAACATTCTGCCTCAGCTCAAATCTATTCTGCGCGGGCAGACGGAGAACCAGCTGCGTCAGGCGGAAGAACAGGCCTTGCAGAATGCCCGCAGTCTGCGCCACAACGAACAGCGGTATTTGCAGCTGATGGATCTGTCCCCGGTAGCCTTCTTCATGATTACCGACGATGTGATTGCCTACAGCAATAACCGCGCTGTGGAGCTGATGGGTGAAGAGAAGGGCAAATCGTTGATTGGGCAGCCGTTCCTGAACAATGTGCAGGAGTCTTACCGGCCAGCCCTTAAGAAGCACTTCTCAGATCTGAGCCAGAATGTGACCCAGTTCGTATCCGATCAGGGCCAGTTCCTGAGCGGAGACGGGCAACCGCTGGAGGTAAGCCTCAGTCTGGCTTCAGTTATTCATGGCGGCAGACCGTCCATTATGGCGGTGCTTAACACCGCAACCGGTACAGAGGCGAAGAGCGAAGCCTATGCTGATGCAGCTAATCAAATGCAAAGCTATCTGACCACCGATTCCCTAACCGATCTGCCGAACCGATCTGCCGAACCGCCAGGCGCTTGAGCATGAGCTGGATCAGCGCTGGGAGGATACGCTGAATACCCGGGAACCTTTGCTGCTGCTATCGATTGATATCGATGATTTCCATTCCTATAATGCAGTACACGGCTTGAAGGGCGGCGATCTCTGCATTCAGTCGGTAGCGGATGTGCTGAATATTATCAGCATTACGCACGGCACCTTCGTGGCCCGGTTCAGCGGGGCGAACTTCATCCTTACGATGGCGGGTGTGTCCGCTTCCCAGGCAGAGCAATTGGCCGAATCCGTCCGTCAAGGCGTCTCTGATCTGCAGATCCCCCGTGACCGGTTTGAAGAGGAAGGTGTGGTCACTGTAAGCATAGGCGGCCTGTTGAAGGTACCGGTTCCCTCTGACCGTCCGTCTGACTTCATTGCCAAGGCGGAGAAGGCTCTCTATGAGGCGAAGTCTGCCGGGAAGAACCAGGTCGTATTTTATTAAGTACTCTCATGCATTTAGAGCAGAAGCCGGATGAGTCCATATTGGACTTGTCCGGCTTTTTGCTGTTCTATTCGTCCAATCCTCCGCAGGTAATCCGCATACATTACAGAGTAACATCCACATGATCCGCACCATCCAGAGCGAGGTGAACCACAGTGTCTGTAGAGAAGCACATGCTGGCGGCAGGAACGCCTTATGCCACACCTTATTATGTCATTAGCAGCGGTGTCCCCGGACCTGTATTCATGATCATTTCCGGTGTTCACGGCAATGAGCCAGCGAGCAGCCGCGCAGCACAGGGCATTGCGAGCAGGTTCAACAGGGGTGATCTGATGCTGCGCTCAGGGAAGCTGATTATCGTCCCGCTGGTGAACCAAATCGCACGCCGCAAGGGGATTCGCGGGAAGCCCGACCTGAACCGTACCTTCCCGCGCGGACAAGGCGCCCCTGCCCGTCATCCGTTGTCGGCAGCCGTATGGCAGCTTGCCTTGCGCTACCACCCCTCATGGGTGCTGGATCTGCATGAGGCGAACGGGCTGTCCGAGCTGAATCCGAAGCGGGTCGGCCAGACTCTGATCATCAGCCCGGTCAGCCGGGCACATGGACTGGCGAAGCAAATTGTGATGCGGATGAATCAGACCATCACGAATAGAGCTTACCGCTTCAACATACGGCATAGGGAGCGTGCTGGAACCTCCCGGATGGCCTTCCAGCGCCTGCTCGGTGCCCGGGCGGTGACCGTAGAGACCTGCTGGAGCCTGGATTATGCCTTAAGGGTAAGACTACAGAGCGAGATCGTCTACCACTTTCTGCGGTCTCAGGGAATGATCGGCTAATTAAGGGTATCACACTAAGGGATTGACACAACTGAATATAGTGTATATATTACATATATACACTAGTTACAACAAACACAAAGGATGCTGATGCTGCTGCATGAATATCGTGATATCAAGTACATCTGGCGAACCGATCTACGCCCAGATTGTGGGACAGGTCCGCCAGATGATTCTCCAAGGCGAGCTGGTCTCGGGGACGCCGCTGCCATCGATCCGCTTACTGGCGAAGGAGCTGCAGATTAGCGTCATTACCACGAAGCGGGCTTATGAGGAGCTGGAGCGGGAGGGGCTGATCAACTCGATTGTCGGCAAGGGATCTTTTGTCTCCGGGGCCGATCAGGAATATATCCGGGAACAGCGGCTGCGGATGGTGGAAGGCAAGCTGAAGGAGATTATTGACGAGAGCAGGCAGCTGGGCATGGAATACGCTGAACTCGCGGAGATGCTGAAGCTGCTCTATGAGGAGGAACAGGAATGAGTAATGTAATTGAGCTGGATCATGTGACCAAGCGCTACGACCGTTTTGAGCTGCGGGATATTTCGCTGCCCATCAAGGAGGGCTACATTACCGGGCTGATCGGCCCGAATGGTGCAGGTAAGACCTCCATGATCAAGATGATGATGGGGTTAATTTTCCCGGACCAAGGCAACATTCTGATGTTCGGCCAGAACAACCAGCAGGACCTGGCGGCTGTTAAGGCGCGTATCGGTTACGTCTCGGATGAGAATATCTATTATGAGCACTTGACCGTTAAGCAGATGAAGAGTATTATCGCCCCGTTCTATCCCGGGTGGAATAATGATACATATGTGAAGTTTCAGGAGCTGTTCAAGCTTCCGCCGGGTAAGAAGATCAAGGATCTGTCCAAGGGGATGAAGATCAAATTCTCCCTCGCTATCGCCCTGTCCCATGGTGCCGATCTGCTAATTATGGATGAGCCTACTTCGGGGCTTGATCCGATTTTTCGCCGGGAGATGCTGGAGCTGCTCAGTGAGCATATCCAGGATGAGAAGAAGTCGATTCTGTTCTCTACCCACAACACCACAGATCTGGACCGGATTGCCGACTATATTGTATTTATTAATGAGGGACGGATTGTATTCAATGAGATGAAGGAGAGTCTGAGCGAACGCTATCTGCTGGTCAAAGGCGGGAAAGAGCTGCTGGACCGGGATGTCCGGCGGTGGTTCGTGGGGCTGCGGGAGAACGGGCTGGGCTTCGAAGGGCTGATCAGCAACCGTGCGGAAGGGGAACGTTACTTCAGGGACACCGCAATCTGCGAGACACCTACACTGGAAGAGATTATGTACTATACGGTAAAAGGAAGTGAAGCACATGTATAACTCCATCGCTCTGATCCGTAAAGACTTCATGCTTACCCGGAAGTTTATCCTCCTGCTGATTCCCTATTATCTGATTATGGGTTATATGAACGCTGAAGCCTATACGGTGTTCTCGCTGTTTCCGGCTATGCTGCTGCTCATTAACTCCTGTACCATCGATATGCAGCATAACAATCAGAAGTTTCTGGTTACGCTCCCGGTCCCGAGACAGCGGCTGATTCAGGCTAAATATATGACGCTGATTCCATTCTCCTTGTTCAGCCTGACCTGTACGATTCTGCTGTATCTGGGTGCTTTTACGATGGGCAAGCTGGATGAACCGCTGCGCTGGAGAGAGCTGGGAATAGCTACTGCCGCGTTCCCTTTATTGGCCTCAATTTATCTGCCGCTGTATTACTGGCTGGGACAAAAAGGGATGCAGATCGTCAACTTCATCTTTATTATGGTGATCATGCTGAATTTCACGGCAATTACCAGCTTGTCTAAACGGTTTCCGGCACTTGCCGAATGGATTAGCACTGGCAGATTGGAGAATGTCTTGCTTGTTGCCATCAGTGTCCTGGCCTATCTCGTGATTATCTATGCTTCTTATTTAGTCTCTCTGCGGATTTATATGCACAAGGATATCTAGCTTCATTGACGGTATAAGCCACATGACAAGAATGACCTCAGCTTCCACACTCCCATGGCAGTCTGAGGTCATTTTTGATTATTCGTACATAATACACTTAGCGGAAGGTTCCGCCTCGCTCCAGGTCCTCTACGAAATCCTTGGCTTCCTTGAGGCCCAGATTCCGTGCTTCGCGCATGACCTTGATTGCCTGAATTTTCTTGCCTTCGGCCATTAGCAGGCGGATTCTACGCTCCAGGTCCGGTGCCAGCTCCGGGTTCTGCACGAACAGGGGAGCCGGGATATCGGCAGTTCTGCCGCTCGCTGGGGATGAGTACGTTCCGCTGTAAGCATCTCTTTGCGCTAACCGGGACTCCAGCTCGTTCACACGCCTTTTCAAACTGAACACACTGAGCATAAGCAATAGCGCCAGCACCAGAGCCAGAATGGCGATGAGATCAATCGTATCCATATGTTCCATAGGCTTTGCTCCTTCCCTAATAATTTACTACCCGTAAGAAGGAAGAATGAACACTTGAGGCCTGATTGTTGATTGTATCCGCTTGGGCGGGAGCCTAGAATGAGTTACAGGAACGGTACACCTATTGCTTCAACGGTACGCGGATTCCCAAACCATCTATAGGAGTGATCGCAATGAACGAAGCTACACATATGAAGGCGATTCGGATACATCAGTTTGGAGGGATAGAAGAGCTAAGGTATGAGGATGCGCCGATTCCTTCTCCCGCAGCAGATGAGATTCTGATTAAGGTAGCAGGGACTGCGTTCAATGCAGCAGATGTCAAAATCCGCAAGGGCTACCTGCAAGCCGTTTTCCCGCATGAATTCCCGTACATTCCTAATATTGAGGTGTCGGGTACAGTGGAGGCAGCAGGAGCAGAGGTGACAGACTTTCAGCCGGGAGACAGAGTCTATGCTGCGCTTGATATGTCCCGGGACGGCGCTGCCGCAGAGTATGTAGTCACCAAAACACAGTATGCTGCGCTGGCGCCCGCTTCTCTGGAGCTGTCCGATGCAGCTGTGCTGCCGATAGGAGTCTTAACCGCATGGCAGGGATTATTCGACCATGGTAACCTGCCGCAGGGCGGGCGTGTGCTGATTGCCGGAGCCGCCGGCGGGGTAGGCAGCTATGCGGTGCAATTCGCCAAGCAGCATGGGGCGTATGTCATAGGGACTTCCTCTGCGGCCAGTATGCCAAAGCTTCGGGAGCTGGGGATTGACGAGATGATTGATTACACCAAGGAGAGCGTCACGGATAAGCTGAAGGACAAGGTGGATCTGATCCTCAATCTGTCCCCTGAGAGTACAGAGGTACTTAATAGCTGGCTGCCGCTGCTAAAAGAGGGAGGAGCGCTGATCTCGGCGGTGAATCCTGCGGACGAAGCGCTGGCAGCACAGCTTGGCGTTAAGGCACATCAGCTGTTCGCACGAGAGGATCGTACGCTGCTGACACAGGTTGCAGAGCTGGTGGATGCGGGCAAGCTGAAGCTCTGGATTACGGAGCGTCTGCCGCTAGCTGAGCTGGCTGCCTCCCATGCCATGAGCGAGGCCGGTAAGATCCGTGGTAAGGTATTGATTACAATTTAAGGCTTCGCGATTAGAGTCGTCTGCATGAATAAGACCTCATTATAGATCACCGCCAGCTCCTTCGGAGTATAAGGCATCCCGCTGTGCAGCCATTCTTCCGTAATTCCGAGAAAAATAGACGCGGAATGCGCAGCGAGATACTCCGGAGGAACCGCCGGGTGGCCGGCAAATACACCATTCATCTCCAGCTTCCGGTAGAAGCTGCGCTTGATGACTTCCTTGAATTGCCCCGGAAATGCCGCATCCCCTTTAGCCCCGAGAAATAAGCGGATTCGCCCGCCGTGCTGCTGCAGATACTCAAGGATATGAACAAGGGGCGGATAGGGCAAGCCCTTCAGGTAATGCCCGGACATCTCTTCACGTACGATTTTGACAACCATCACCTGCTCCAGACCTGTCAGTATTTCACGCTGCAGCTGCTCCAGCAGATCGTATTTATCCGTAAAATGCAGATAGAACGTTCCCCTGTTAATATGTGTCCTAAGCGCCAGCTGGCGGACGCTCACCTTGTGAAATCCATCCTGCTCCATAAGCTGGAGGAAGTTATCCTCGATTAAAGCCCGGGTTCCCGCTGACATCATCTCATGTATTTCACCCATATTGTGTTCGCCTCTTCCGTTAACTGCTGAAACTCTATCTTTTAAAAATAGGATATTTCCGCCCAAAATTCAAATGCTAGCTACACTATACCCATTCCGCTTACCAAAAATGAGAGTAAATGGTGTATAATTATGAAAAGGGAGGTGATTCTGATGACTGAATTCCCTACTGGCGGTGGACACCCTGGCCCTTCTATCTATTCAAATGACCCCGGCGGGCACAAAGCCAATCATGACGTCAATGAACAGAAGCTTCATCGTGAAGGGCCTTTGGGATTCTGGCGGCAGATCTCTGATCTGTTGATTGCGGTGGGTGTTATTGCTTTGGTTATTGTTGTGATCATGTGGATTTCTTAGTTAAATAAAAAGCACATAAGATTATAACTTGAAGCATGGTCGTCGCTGCGGTGAGCATTTGGCCCTCCGGCCGCTGTTGTATTTGGATTTCCTGACTAGAACCGCTTTTCGCGGTAGAAATCCAAATACAGCTTATGCTTACGATGCGAGCTTTCCTTCGGAAAGCTTTCAGGCGGACGCTATCGCTCCTACAGTTCCAAATTTCCCCTCCACTTCTTTTGCTTTTTTGTTAACTTCTTAATAGCATCTTAACATAACAACTCCAAATGAATTGATAGGGAGAGAAGTTAAATGATATATCACCGGGCTGAGCGGGTGATTGAGACTGAACGGTTACTGCTGCGCTTATTCAAGCCAGCGGATGCAACAGATGTCAGCTATCATTGTAACAATTACAATATATACAAGAGTACTTTGACCCTTCCGTACCCTTATCCGCTGGAGTGTGCGGTGGACTGGATCGTGAATCATGAACAGAACTTTGACCAGGACAAGATGTATGACTTCGCAATCACAGACAAGGCAGACGGCCGGTTATATGGAGCGGTTGGGTTATCCAATCATCCGTCCCATCATAACGGTGAAATCGGGTATTGGATCGGCGAAGCCCATTGGGGGCACGGTTACGGAACCGAGGCGGCCCGGGCGGTTATTGAATTTGCTTTTACCGAGAAGAAGTATCATAAGGTCTATGCCCGGCATTTCGCCTCCAATCCGGCCTCAGGCAGAATTATGCTGAAATGCGGAATGACCTGTGAAGGTACACTGAAAGATCAAGTACATAAGATTGATACCTACGAGGATTTGGTGTATTACGGAATCATAAATCCCGCTCACCTAAACCAATAACTCCGAGCCACTGCCTTCCTTCGCCCTTCAGCTCTTCCCTCTATATTCACTCGGCGTCTGGCCTGTGAACTTCTTGAACTGCCGCATGAAATGGACATCGTTCTCATAGCCGCAACCCGCAGAGATCTGGCTGACGGTATAAGTGGTGTTCTTCAGTAAATAGGAGGCATGGTCCACACGATTAAGGATGATGTCGCTGACGGCCGGGATACCGAAGATTTGCTTATAGATTTGCTGAAAATAGGACGGGCTCATGTTCATCCGCTCCGCCAGCTGTTCGACAGAATACCAGGTGGAGGGGGAGCTGAGCACCTCATTTCTCAGATGCAGGAACGAATCGTAGTATTTGCTGACCGGCTGGCTGGCCTCCACATGCTGCCGCATATCGCTAAGCTTCATGAACAGGCAGCGGACAATGGAGTCGATAATCTCCTGGCGGAAGCTGCCGTTCTGCAGATTCTCCCAGTGCAGCTCATTTACTTTTCTGGTGATATAGAGCGGGTCATGGGCCTTCATTAAGGTGTCCAGCGGCAGCTTCAAGCGCTCAAACCAAGCATCTGCCTCCTCCAGCTCAAAATGGAACCAGTCATGCACCAGCGGCAGCTCAGCGTCTCTGTAGAAGTAATGGCTGTTTCTGTTATAGATAATGAAAGTATTCGGTTCAGCATACACGCTCCGCGCCTGTTGCCTCAGCTCCATTTTGCTCCGAAAGAATACGAAGACATAATCGCCGGAGCCTTCCGGGCGGTCAATCGTCATGCCCTCTGAATGAATAACATTTGAACCGCACCGTTTCAGGGTGAACATAATGATTCCCGCCTTTTTAGAGAATAGATCAGTCAATAGATAGGATAAATCATTTTCTTTCAAGGGACAAGGGAGTACTCTGTGATAGTGAATATGGAGAATACTTCAGTAACGAGAGAGAGGGCTACAACTAATATGACTAGAACAGCAGCGACGAAATTCTATACCCCGGGCTACCCGAGACCCCAATTTGTGCGCAGCCAGTGGCTGGATCTGAACGGAGCATGGGACTTTAGCTTCGATGATGACCATGCAGGCGTTGCGGCGCGCTGGATGGATCATTTTCCGGCCACACATACCATTAATGTTCCGTTCTCCTACGAGACAGCAGCCAGCGGCATCGGTGAGGAGACTTTCCACCCACGAATTTGGTACCGCAAGCAGCTCGTCCTGTCCCCGGCGGTAGAAGAGAAGCGGATGGTGCTGCATTTTGAAGGCGTGGACTATAGGGCGGTCTGCTGGGTGAACGGCGGCTACGCCGGGGAGCATGAGGGGGCGTATGCGCGGTTCTCCTTCGATATTACCGATCTGCTCAGGCAGGATGGCTTGAACGAGATTGTGCTGATGGTGACCGACAGCGACAACTGTCTCCAGCCCCGGGGCAAGCAGCGCTGGGCGGGCCGGAACCATGATTCATTCTATGTGCAGACCACTGGCATCTGGAAAAGCGTCTGGCTGGAGCATGTCCACGCTACCCGGCTGGATTCCGTGAAAATGACACCCGACATTAACCGCCAAATGCTCCGGCTGGATTATCGTGTACACGGCCTAAGCGAAGCCCGGAACCTCCGGCTGGAAACCGAAATTACGTTTCAAGGAGAGCGGGTCAATAAGCTTAGCCTGCCGGTGGACAGATCAAGCATGACTGTGGAGGTCAGCATGATGGGCGGCATTAACGGGCCTTGGCTGCAGAACCTGTGGTCACCGGGGAATCCAAATCTTTTTGACATCGAATTCGTGCTGTATGCGTGTGAACAGGAGCTTGACCGGGTTGGCTCTTATGTCGGTATGCGCAATATCTCAATCAAGAGCGGCCAGATCCTGCTGAATAATATCCCCCTGTACCAAAGACTGATCCTGGACCAGGGCTACTGGACCGATACTCACCTGACTCCGCCGTCAGAAGAAGCACTGATTCAAGATATTGAGGCGGTTATGGAGATGGGCTGGAGCGGTGTGCGCAAGCATATGAAGGTGGAGGATGCCCGGTTCCTGTACTGGTGCGATGTCAAAGGGCTATTGGTCTGGTCGGAGATGGCGGCTGCCTATGAATATAACGACGAGGCGCTGGAGCGGTTCACCCGGGAGTGGCTGGAAATCGTGCAGCAGCAGTATAATCATCCGTGTATTATCACCTGGGTGCCTTTTAACGAATCGTGGGGGGTACAAAATATTCTTCATGACGTCCGGCAGCAGACCTTCACGGAAGGGATCTATTATTTGACCAAATCTATCGATCCCTATCGCCCGGTGATTACGAATGACGGCTGGGAGCATACAGTATCTGATATTCTGACACTGCATGATTATGTAGAGCGGGGGGAAGCGCTATATGAAACCTACAAGGATAAAGACTCTATTACCGGCATTAGCGGCACATATAACGAATGGAAGTTTGCTTTTGCAGAAGGGTACAGCTATAAGGGGCAGCCGATCATCATCAGCGAGTATGGGGGGATTGCCTTCAAGAGCGAGCACGGCTGGGGGTATGGCCATCAGGTGGATAGCGAGGAGGCTTTTCTGGAGCGGTTCAGCAGCTTAACCCGGGCGATTCAGGCCATTCCATTCATCTCAGGGTACTGCTATACACAGGTTACAGACGTTCAGGATGAGGTCAACGGGTTAATGACGGCGGAGCGAGTGCCGAAGGTGCCACTGGAACGGATACGGGAGATTAACCTGCGCCCGGGGATGTAAACTCTTTCAAAAAACATAGAAGGGGTTGACGAACGGAGAATATTACACTATCATTCATAATAGTTACAAAAAATTAATATCTGTCAGGCAGCATTAGCCGGCAAGAAAGGAGACTGAGTTCTTTTTGAAGAAAGGAATCGTGTGGCTACTGAGTATTGTAATACTGCTATCGTTTGGATCTGAAAGAGCATCTGCGGATGACAGCTCCAGGCTTGACCAAGAGGTTAATGAGGTTATGGGAACTCCTTATAAATGGGGGGGCACCAAGGTATCTGAAGGGTTTGACTGTTCCGGATTTTTAATATACATATTTGGCAAGTTCAACTTAGATCTTCCGAGAACATCCAAGTCGCAGGCTAGTGCAGGCGAATATGTAGCCAAGTCCGATTTACGTCCTGGAGATCTTGTCTTTTTCGAAACCGGGGGCAACGGCATCTCGCATGCAGGCATCTATGTGGGCGACAACAAATTTGCACATTCCTCCAGCAATAAGGGCGTTACGATCACCAGCCTGTCCTCAGGTTACTATAAAGAACGTTATGTTACCGCCAGAAGAACCATTTCTGAGAGCACGTATCAGAAGATGACTGGCAATTAATCCGATCACTAATCCTTATATTATAAACAAACGGCGACGTTGCCCTGGATCTACCGGGGCGGGTCGCCGTTTTTAATAGGGGTTCACAACTTTCCAGGCTCCTCGATATGCACCATCACCCGCACCAGATAGTCCTCCGGATGCTTCATAACGATCTCATCCAGCAGGAATTCCTCGTAAGCATCTCCCTTAACGACATAATGATTCTTCTCAATATAGTCAAAAATCCGCGGATAAATCTTCTCGGTATCCTCATAATCAGCCCGGGTGTAAGACACAAGATAGTAGCCTTCCGGCATATATTCTTGTTCGTAATGCTGTGTAGTAATGAAGCAGAACATATAGGAGATCATATCCCCGTCCCGCCGCAGCAGGTCCTCCTTACCGATAATGGCTCCGCCCGGATATCCGGCCGGTGCATTCTCCTTGTGCAGACGCTCCTGAAAATCATCCCACAGCTCCTCGTTTAATTCCCGCCTGGAATCATGAATGCGGCAGCTGCGCAGGATCGGCTTCCGTTCTTGGTGGACAACAACCATCCGGCTGGTGTCCACATTCAGAGAGTGCTCGATATTCTCCGCGCGCTGGAGCATCATCTCCTTGGCCAGGGTGAGCTTTGCGATCTGCTGCTGAACTGCCTTTTCCTGCTTTCGAAGAAGCTCCAGGGTGCTTAGAGGAGAACGGTGCTCCAGATACGCCCGGATATCCTCCAGCGACATGCCCAGCTCCTTGAAAATATAGATCACGCCAATCGTATCGAACTGGCTACGGATGTAATACCGGTAGCCGTTGTCAGCAACGAAGGCGGGCTTGAATAAGCCGATCTGATCATAGAAAATGAGCGTTTTGCGCGGAACTCGGGACAGCTTGGAAAAAGCGCTAATGGACATCAAATCATTCTTAAGCTTAGCCATCTTAATCTCCTTCGAAAGAACGGGTTGACTGTATAGTTACTATACAGTTTATAATAACCTCTGTTCTTACGGTTAATCAACTTGTTCATTACAAAGAAGGAGAATGCTTATGATCAGGAAGTTACTGCAAAGTGTACGGGAGTATAAGAAGGATACATGGCTGACTCCTATATTTTTGCTTGGAGAGGTGGCCATGGAGGTGCTGATTCCCTTGCTCATGGCTGAATTAATTGACCAGGGCATTACGGGGGGACAGATGAACCAGATCGTGAAGTATGGACTGATTCTGATCCTGTTCGCTCTGGTCTCCCTGGTATTCGGCGCACTTGCCGGTAAACACTCGGCCACCGCGATGTCCGGCTTCGGGCGAAACTTACGTGAAGACCTGTTCCGTCATGTGCAGCGGCTGTCTTTTTCCAATATGGATAAATTCTCGACCTCAGGGATCGTCACCCGGCTGACCACGGATATCACGCATGTGCAGAATGCCTTTCTGATGATTATCCGGATTGCGTTCCGCAGCCCGGTGATGATTATATTTGCCACGATTATGACCTACCGGATTAGTCCAACTATCGCTACCTGGTTTGTCGCCGTTGTTCCGGTGCTTGCGGCAGGGATGATGCTGATTCTGAAATTTGCCTTCCCGGTCTTTGAACGGGCCTTCGACAGTTACGATGCGCTGAATAAGGTCGTACAGGAGAATGTCCGCGGTATCCGGGTGGTCAAATCCTATGTGCGGGAGGAGCATGAGATCTCCAAGTTTCAGAGCGTATCGCTGAGGATCTTCGCACAGATGGCCAAAGCGGAACGCATCCTGGCCTTTGAGCTGCCGCTTATGCAGGTGATTCTATATGGTGTAATGCTGATTATCTCCTGGGTGGGAGCCAAGCTGGTGGTAGGCGGCAATATGACAACCGGAGAACTGACCAGTGTGTTCGCCTACTCTATGCAAATTCTGATGAGCCTGATGACGCTGGGGATTGTGGTCGTGATGGTGGCGATTGCCCGCGCTTCTGCCGGACGTATCCATGATCTGCTGGATGAACAGCCGAATATCACAAGTCCAGCCTCCCCGGTAACTGAACTGCATACAGGAGAGGTAGAGTTCCGCAATGTATCCTTCCGTTACTCCAGTAAGGCCAAGAAGGATGCATTATCCGGGATCAACCTTCACATCCGCTCGGGACAGACAATTGGTATGATCGGCGGGTCGGGCAGTGCCAAGTCCACATTGGTGCAGCTCATTCCGCGTCTCTATGAAGTTACTGAGGGTGAAGTGCTCGTTAGCGGAACTAATGTGAAGGACTATGATCTGCAGGTGCTGCGGAGCCAGGTCGCTATGGTGCTCCAGAAAAATGTACTGTTCAGCGGCACCATCAAGGATAATCTGCGCTGGGGGAACGAAGCGGCTACCGACGAAGAGCTGATCGAAGCCTGCAAGGCCGCGCAGGCCCATGAGTTCATCACGGCCTTCCCTGACGGATATGATACCCGGCTGGATCAAGGGGGGACGAATGTGTCCGGCGGACAGAAGCAGCGGTTATGTATTGCCAGAGCCTTGCTCAAAAAGCCCAAAATCCTGATTCTGGACGATTCGACCAGTGCGGTGGATACACGCACCGATGCATTAATACGGACCGTATTCAAGGAGAGTATTCCGGATACGACCAAGATCATTATTGCCCAGCGGATCGCGTCTGTGGAAGATGCAGATCAGATTATTGTGCTGGATGACGGGGAGCTGTCGGATATCGGGACGCATCAGGAGCTTTTGAGCCGGAGTACGATCTATCAGGAAGCTTACAACACACAGACGAAGGGAGAGGAAGCACAGCATGAACAACATTAATTACGGCAGAACGATTAAGCGGCTCCTGGCCTACTTCAAGCTCTTCAAGTACAGCCTGGAGTCAGTCTGCAGATCCGTAATCTGGAGAAGGAGCTGGGCGTAAAGCTCATGAACCGTTCGCCCAAATGGGTGAAGCTGACGGAAGCGGGGGAGCTGTTCTATAGACGGGCGAAGGAAATGCTGAACCTCTATGAGTCGGTGAAGCTCGATCTGGCCCGGCTGCATGATACCGTCAGCGGAAGCTTACATATCGGGGCAAGCTTTACGATTGGCGAATATGTGTTGCCCCGGCTGTTCTCCTCCTTCGCCAAGCAATATCCCGATGTAGACATGGGGATGACGATTGCCAATTCCACGGAGATTGTTGCAGCTTTACGGGAGAATAAGATTGAAGTAGGGCTGATCGAAGGAAGCATCGAGGCGGCAGATTTGCAGATTGTTCATTTTATGAAAGACGAACTGATTATCGTTGCTGCTGAGAATCATCCACTTTCGAGAACGGGCGCGGTGGAGATTAGCGTACTCCAGGATCAGATATGGGTGCTGCGTGAGAGCGGTTCGGGGACGCGTTCGTTCAGCAATCATTTTTTGGCACAGGCTGGTTTAAGAATGAAGCGCTCGTATGAGATCAACAGCAGTCAGGGCGTGAAGGAGGCCATAGCTGCCGGACTGGGGGTTTCTATTCTCTCGAAGTGGGTGGTCCGCAGGGAGATCGAGACCGGTAAGCTCATAGAAATCCCTGTACAGGGCCTGAGCCTTGAAAGAGACTTCTCGATTGTACGGCTGACCGGTCATGTTCCCAGCCGGGCGAACGAGGTGTTCGTGGAGAGATTGGTGAAGCTGGATCGTGCATTTGCCTGAATCGGAATAAGTGACTAGGTCATTTGACGGTCTGGTATACGAGGCCTATCGCTCCAGAATCAAATGTTTTATTTTCAATAAGCTTCAGATTAATCTTCTCCTGGACACCTTGGAATAACGGCAAACCGCTGCCGATCACGACAGGGGAGACCGTAATTTTATATTCATCGATTAAGCCGAGCTGCATAAGCGTGTGTGCGAACCGGGGACTGCCGAGAATGACGATATCCTGGCCTGGCTGCTCTTTGAGACGCTGGATCTCTTCCTCGATGTTCTCTTTGACCAGTCTGGAATTATTCCATTCAACGTTCTCCAGGGTTGTGGAAAATACCACTTTGGCTGTCTTCTCAATCCATTCCGCATGATCCAACTCGTGCTGTGAAGCGGAGGGATCTGCCGGGACGGAAGGCCAATAACTGTGCATCATTTGATAAGTACCACGGCCCCAAATGACCGTGTCCGCAGTACTCAGAATTTCCCTCGCGTGTCTCTCCAGATCAGCATCATAGGCAACCCAGCTAATATCCATTGGGCCGTTCGGGCCTTCTACAAAACCGTCAAGCGAAGCGTGCAGAAATAGAACGAGTTTTCTCATATTCGTTGATCCTCCGATATTTAATGTTGTTATTAGGTTTAGTATAACTCATTATGTTTTGAATATTAAAGATTTAAGGATTGAACTTAGATCTAAACTATTAAATAAAAGATTGAAACTAGAGAAAAGTTGGATAATAATGAGAAAGTTAACTTTATCAAATTAATTGGGGGAAAAGCAATTGCGTAAACAGAGAGTAACCAGCACCTTTTTAATCACTATTTTTGCAGTATTTTATTTATTTAGTGGAGTATCGGTTGCTACTAGCATCTCACCAAGTAGTGATTTCAAACCATTATGGAACATCTCTAATAAATCTGAACTGGATATGTTCCTACAAGCACCGTACCATGTACCTAATAGTAATATAGTTTATATTCATACCAATACCTGGGTTAATTCAGAGACAAAAAGCTGGATGGTAAGTGTAGTTTCAGCGGTCGATAAAACTACGGGTAAGAAAAAATGGTCATTTGATTTTTATAAAAAAGGGATGCCTTATCCATGGACTACATCTGATTTCGCTTACAGTCAAAGCGGTTCTATCTATGCCTTGGTGAAAGACGGAGGTGGGTCAAGATTATATTCTGTTAACTCCTCCGGGAAGCAGAATTGGGTGATAAATGTTCCGGATGCCCAGGAGCTATACTCAATGAACAATGGTACAGTGGTATTAATTAACTCCGATAAAGCAGATTCCAAAGGTATCCGTACACCATTGGCTTATGCGTATAGTCAGAACGGAAAAAAGGTGGGGGAGAAATCACTAACACAAACATATTCGGTGATTGACGGACAATATCTTGTCACGCAAACTGGACCTTATGAAAAATCTAAAATCGATGTATTTGGCCCAACGTTAAACCGATTGTTTACTTATACGCCTCCTGCAGGGGCAGGGTTATATGTTAGCGAAATGTCCTGGCGCATAAATAAAAATGATATACTCCTGCGAATGAATTTACCGAAAACAGGGAATCGATTAATCGCAATAGATTCTAAAGGCAAGACGTTGTGGGGAAGAAATATAGCCGGGAACGCTTCGGTTCAATCTATTGGAGAGAATTATACCGTATATGAGAATAATGAGTTAAGTGTCTTTGGAGCAAAAGGACTCATTGTAAAAAAGACAATTCAATTAGGTGATCCTATGAATGTAGTCTTAAATACTACAGATAATAAAATCAGAGTTCATTCTGAGAATTGGATGGATATTCTAGATCCAATTACACTCAACATTATTTATCATATTCCATATGATGATGATGAGAAACAAATGAAATATTATTATGCTGGAGATGGATATCTGTATTTATTAAAAAGTGGTTACCAATTATTTCAGTTTAAATTAGACAAGGTAACAAATTCAAAGTAACTCAATGGCCATTAATATAACTACCGCTAATTATGCCGCGGTAGTTATATTTGAAGTCAATTATAATATAAATCCTAGTACTTTTGCACAAAACCCGTATTTTGTACATATGTATTTAAGTGTAGTTAATGCCTATTAACTACACCCTTCAACCGATTTTAAGAACATTTTAATCTGTACCAGGTCCGTGATCAAACTTAGTCCCTTTTCCAATAGCATAGAATTGGCCGCCAGCTACATAGTGTATTGTTCGCAATTCATCAGGAGCATCATCAAAAATCCAATGTCCGTTCTTGAATACTCGATCATCACTCCAAGCACCGACAATTTCACCCATGAAAAGATCATGTTCTTGTTCATTTTCAGGATTTGGGAGAACCTTGCATACTAGCCAGCCAGCGCATCCTTCAACTAGTGGTAAATCAAACTCTTCTTGGTAAAATATTGGAATATTATCAAGTTTATTGTCTACCACTTTAGTGCTGTGCTCTCCCACATACAAGACAGTTTCCATTTGTTGAACAGTTGGAATATGTACTACATAATATCCACTCTTCTCAACGAGTTCACGTGTGAAAGCTTGTTTGCCGATAAATGCCATTACTTTGTTATTCCCCACCAGACCGACCCATGCGGCTGCCATTACATTGGCTATCCCATCATGTTTAGCAGAAATCATGGTTGTTGGTCCTACTTGCAATAAACGGTATGCTTTCTTTAAATCAACAGGCTTAATTGCCATTATCGTTCACCTTTTCATTTTAATTATTAAGAGTCATAAATGCTCTTCCTTCATTCCACGCCTCTCCCACTTTATCTCCTAAAGTGAAATAGCTGTTGCTGAATGAATCAAAAAACAACATCCCTGTCTTCGTAGCATCAATTTTGCCCTTTTCATTCAAGACTGATTCATCTACTGCTATATTGACCATCTTCCCGACTATCGCATGGATATGATTACCTCTTACAATCTCAGCGAGTTCGCATTCGATTACCAAAGTACTCTCCTCAATGATCGGTGCATTAACGTATTTGCTTTTAGTGGCCTTCAGGCCTGCTTTTGCGAATTTATCTGAATCTCTATACCCCGACACTGAGCCCAAAAAGTCTGCTTCCTTCATTAGACTTTGAGTGGCCAGTGCAACCGAAAAGGCCCCCATTTTTTCGATATTCTCGTGCGTCTTTTTATTTGTACCCACACCTAAATTGATATATCCTCCGTGATTCATCGTGCACCAGTGCAAATTCATCACATTGACAGTTCCGTTCTCATCGTAAGTAGATACCATCAAAAGTGGCATGGGATAGCCGTAACCAAAAGCACGTGGACTGAAATCCTTCATAATTAAAAATACCTCCCTTCAGTTATGATATATAGTATAATTGAAACATCGAAATAGACTAGTATGCACTTTTTAGTAAGATACTATCAAAAAGGAGAGTATTGCATGATTCAATGTAAAACAAGAAATGAAAAAGAAAACAGCCATCAATCATTTGTGTATACCTTATCGCTAATTAGCGGTAAATGGAAATTACATATCTTATTCCTACTTTTGAAGGAAGAGGTTATGCGTTATGGCGAGTTGAAAAAAGCGCTTCAAGGAATTACTCACAAAATGCTTAGCAATCAATTAAAAGAGCTAGAGGCTGATTCGCTCATTACACGCCATGAATACGCACAAGTACCTCCTAAAGTAGAGTACTACCTCTCAGAGCGTGGTAAGTCCCTCATCCCTGCTCTGCAAGAGCTGTGCAAATGGGGAGTAGATCATATAGATGATGAGCTACTAAGTCACGAGTGATCGACAAAAGCGGCAGCGTTCCAGATTTGGAATCACTGCCGCTATAGAAAATTAGGCTTTGACTGTGTACATCAATTCTTGTGCATTGATTGTGGTACGACCAGCCGATTGGATATCCGTATATTGATACATATTCGTAACAATGACTGGTGTAATCATGTTGTAACCCGCTTTCTCGATCTCTATACGGTCAAATTCCATCAATAAATCACCTACGGATACTTTAGCCCCAGCCTGTACCTTTGGCGAGAAGAATTGGCCTTTCAGCTTCACGGTATCAATCCCGATGTGAATCAGCATCTCCGCGCCAAGATCACTCACAAGACCAATGGCATGTCCACTCTTGGACACAGATATTACTGTTCCGTTAACTGGAGAAACCGCACGTCCTTCAGTAGGCTGAATAGCAAATCCTTTACCCATCATCTCTTCAGAAAAAGCAGGATCTGGTACCAGGCTAAGCGGCTTAATTTCCCCATTCATCGGGCTGAATATGGGTTGATCCTGTAATGTAATATCTTCTGTTCCTTCAGATGTTGTCGGGGAACTTGCTGACGGTGCAGCCGCCTCTTCCTGGAAGCCCAGTATATAGGTAATGACGGCAGCTACAACGAATGCAATTACAGCAGCAATCAGTGCATAGAGCAGGTTACTAATAGTTGGACCGACATATGCGGCAGCTCCCGGAAGACCTACAGTGCCGATGAAATAGGCTTTAACCGAAAAGGTTCCCATAAAGGCCCCGGCTACGGCTCCTCCTATGAGCGCTGCAATAAATGGTTTTTTGAATTTCATGTTAATTCCGTACATTGCAGGCTCCGTAATCCCCATAAGAGCAGTAAGTCCTGTAGAATAAGAAAGCGATTGGGTCTGGGGATTGTTGGACTTGAAGCCCACACCAAATGCAGCACCGCCCTGCGCCATATTCGCTGCGAACATTAACGGTATGATGAAATCATAACCAAGTGCTGCAATCGAACCCACTGCAAGCGGCAACAGCGCATAATGCATGCCAGTAATAATCAGCACGGACATCGTGCCCCCGATCAAAATACTCGCAAAAATGGATGCGTTATCAAATAACCAGCTGATTCCCCCGGATAAACCGTTTCCAATAATTCCGCCAAGTGGCCCGATGGCTATCAATGTTAGCGGTACCATGATAAGTAAGGTAACGGTTGGTACAACAATCAGCTTCAGTGAAGCATGAGTGATGCGGTCAATAGCTCTTTCTACGTAAGAAGCAATCCAGATGGCAATGACTATAGGAATAACGGATGAGGCATAGGATGTAGCAATAACCTTAATGCCTGCAAACGATGTATCACCCGCTTGAAGCAAGGCAGTAATGTTGGGATGCATTAGGCCGGCCGCCAGTGCAGCTCCCACATAAACATTCCCCCCCATTTTCTTCGCAGCACTAACGGCCAAAATAATAGGCAGAAAGTAGAACGCGCCATCGCCGACAGCGGTCAAAATGATGTAGGTTGAACTTGTATTCGTCATCCAGCCCATAGCCACCAGAATGGACACGATCCCTTTGATCATTCCTGCGCCAGCAATGGCCGGCAGAATTGGCGTGAACATACCGGCAATGAAATCAAATAACGCGCTGATCGGATTTCTTTGCTTCTTTCCTTGTGTTGAAGCGCTGTCTTTTTTATTGGTCTTGCTCATGTTGTTCACTAGTGCTTGATACACATCGGATACTTCATTGCCGATGATCACCTGGAACTGTCCGCCGTTTTCCGTTACACCCATAACGCCAGGCGTGTTTTTTAACGCTGTTTTGTCTGCTTGATTGTTATCGTTTAGATTAAATCTCAACCGAGTCATACAGTGAGTAACTTGATCAATATTTTCTTCGCCACCAACCAGCTTGAGAATATCCTTGGACAATTGTTGTTTATCCATAGTACTTGAGCCCCTTTATTTTTTTATTAGTAATATGTTATAAATTCATGATACTCAGATCAGAGCAGCAAATATATAGATTTTCGTGTTTTGTTTGGAGTGACACATATTGACTTTTGTAACAAAAAAGTAACGTGTTGTTTTTTCGAAAAAGGTGATGTATACTGCCTAAGCAGATTACCTATTCTTATTATTATGGTCTAAGGGAGTGTATATCCATGTTCACCAGTGAGCAAATCTCGTCCTATAATGAATTGGAGCTATCCTTGTTTAACTATATTACTCAAAACATGGAAAAGGTGGCGTACATGCGTATTAGAGAGCTGGCCGATGAAACTCATGTCTCTACAGCCACCATTCTGAGATTCTGCAGAAAGAATCAATGTGAGGGATTTTCAGAATTTAAAGTAAAACTGAAGATGCTTGTTTTCCAAAGGGATAAACTAACCAAGCAGGAATTGAAAAGTCCACATCATGCGGTCTATGAGTTTTTTGAACGTTCTCAAGCTCCTGAATTGGAGGAGAAAATTCGAATGGCAGCAAAGTTAATTGCTGAAGCCAATAGCGTCATTTTTATTGGTATTGGCAGCTCAGGAATCATGGGCGAGTATGGAGCCAGATTTTTTTCGAATTTAGGGATCTACTCCGTGTACATAAAAGATCCTCATTATCCTGTTCATACTCGAGTGCAAAAAAACAGTGTTACGATTGCATTATCGACGCGAGGTGACAATCCGTATGTTCTTCCTTATCTCCAGCGGATCAAGCAGGAGAAGAATAAAATTATTGCGATAACGAACAATCGCCAATCCACCATGGCTAAAATTTCAGATGTAAGTATCCCTTATTATGTTAAGGAAGAGTATTACGAAACAACTAACATCACCACTCAGGTTCCTGTTGCTTTCCTGTTAGAATGGCTGGGGCGAGAGGTTTTCAAAGAAATGGAGAATTTAGAATGAGAGGGTGTTCAGATATCAAATTGTAAAATAACAAAGAACCGCCTGTTCGCGGCCTTTTGTTATTTTTTTCTGTTTTCCAATGTTAGTGCCTATCGCTATTCTCGAAACAAACTGCTCCCGTTGGTCTGAATGACATTCTTATACCAGTGGAAGGACTTCTTACGATAGCGTTCCAATGTTCCTGAACCATCATCATGACGATCCACGTAGATGAATCCGTACCGTTTTTTCATTTCCGCAGTTGTTGCACTAACCAAGTCAATACAACCCCATGTTGCATAGCCCATTAATTCAACACCATCTTGGATGGCTTCAGCGACTTGAAGCAAGTGCTCCTTCAAATAATTGATGCGATAGTCATCAATAACTGTTTTGTGGCCATGCTCATCCGTGATCAGTTCGTCTACGGCCCCTAATCCATTTTCAACGATAAACAATGGTTTCTGATAACGGTCATACATCGCATTCATGATGTACCTCAGGCCTTGAGGGTCGATCTGCCAACCCCAATCACTCGCGCTCAAGAGAGGATTCGGAACACCACCAATTAGGTTTCCTTCTCCTTTAATTTGCTTGGCAGGATCAGCAGTTTCACAACAGCTTTGATAATAGCTGAAGGATATAAAGTCTACGGTGTTTTTCAGAATCTCCTCGTCGCCAGGTTCAAAATGAATCGTAATCCCGTTATCTTTCAAATAACGTTTCATGTAGCCCGGGTAGTAACCACGCACATGGACATCTGTGAAACCTGTATTCTTATGATCAGCTTCCATCACTCTGATCATATCATTAGGATCAGGAGTCAACGGGTAAATCGGCATAGCAATGACCATACAGCCAATTTTGAACTCAGGGTTAATTTCATGCCCTATTTTAACCGCTAGCGCACTTCCAACAAACTCGTGGTGAACCGCTTGGTACAGATCCTGTTGGCTAAGTTGATCCACCGGTGTGTTAATCCCGCCGCCCACAAACGGATGTTCCAGAATCGAATTAATCTCGTTAAATGTGAGCCAATATTTCACTTTGTCTTTATATCTGTTGAAAATGGCCCGCACATAACGTTCATAGAAACCGATCATCTTGCGATTCGCCCAGCCATCATATTCTCTAACGAGATGTAGGGGAGTCTCATAGTGAGAGATCGTAACTAGAGGTTCAATCCCGTATTTCCGGCACTCGTCAAACAGGTTGTCGTAAAATTGAAGGCCTTTTTCGTTAGGCTCAAGTTCATCTCCTTTGGGGAAGATTCTGGACCAGGCGATAGACGTGCGGAAAACTTTGAAGCCCATTTCGGCAAGGAGCTTAATGTCCTCCTTGTAGCGATGGTAGAAGTCAATCCCGATTAACTTCATATTCTCCTCTGTTGGTTCTGCTGTTGGAGGTGTCTGAATGCCGTGCGGCATGATATCCGAAATGGAGAGTCCTTTCCCGTCCTCTAGATATGCACCCTCAATTTGGTTCGCAGAGACGGAACCGCCCCATAAAAAACCCTTAGGAAATTGAAATGTTTGATTCATTTGGTATGTCCACCTTTCTTATAACGATTTACTTGATCACAATCTATGTTACAGAGATTATTTCATGAAATACATGTTATTTCGTATTTAGTTCAAGGTATCACAGATTCACATTTGTAACATAAAAGTAACGCAGTGTTTCAAGAGTTTCCTATAGGCTGGCAAAACAAAAAAGCCGCCAAAACGACGACTTCATTATCATAGGTTATTTCATTATTTTTCGGGTCAGATAGAGGTTGTTGTATTTATTATTTGTTGAAGAGTTTCCTTGATTCCATGTGTAACTTCGTTACCATGATAAGTGATCACTTTTCTAATATCCAGCTCTAAGAGTTTGGCAATCGACTTCAACGCAGTAGGATGATCCAACGTGTATTCATCGTCAAAGGACAGAAGGTTTCCATCTTTTGAATTTAATGCATCGCCAGCAATTAACGTTTGGCTTGGAATATGATATAGCGACATGTGATCTGGCGTGTGTCCAGGTGTAAAGACGACTTGAATACCACCGGCCAGGGGCAGAATGTCTTTATCCTTCAGTGCCTGATGAACGTGCACAGGCGGTGCGAAGGTTTTACTTTTAAGCAGCGGAATGGCTCCCGTCAAATAAGGTACAGCCTCCTTATGTGCAAGCACCGTTACCTCGTTCCCCCTTGCCTGAATTAGTTCCGGCAGACTGCCAATGTGATCGCCATCTTGATGCGTGATGATGATATGCGTCAGCTTATCTAGACCAAATCCTTCTGCTTCAAGTAACGTGCGGATCTGATCCAATTGCCCAGGAATCCCGGTATCGACAAGCACAAGATTCTGTTCATCCCATAACAATGTTGGATATACATCAAATGGTCCGCCATAGTATTCCATTTGAAGCTCTATCGCTTTAATTCCGATATTCATTTGAGAAACAGACATCTTTTTATCTTCCTTTCCTCTTTGCAAAATTGGAAAAACCATTAAAATATACTTAGCTCGCTCGTTGATCACCCCATCATTTAGCAAGAATGTTATATTACTTAAAAGTAAGTATGAGGTCAACACTTTTCTAAGAGTTACTAGCCTCAGTTGCCATTTTCATCGTCTGGACCATGTTATATTCTTTCTTCACAATCTCTTCGAGTTTTACGATAGCTTGATTTTGAACATGATTAGATACGATCATTCTAATCACTGTGGTTCTATAAATTTCCCATAAATGACTTAGCTCCAAGCTTTGTTCTGCTAACTTCTTATAGAGATTTGGATGGGACGACTGATCTTCTAGTAACTTAAAAAGCCTGTTGTTCTTCTTATGATTCTGTGCAAAAGAACTGCTTCTCAAGGCAAATATGCTAGTATCGTTCAGATTACCTACAACTTCTTCGAATTCCTCTACATAATCGGTCAACGTTTTTAGTCCCAGCTGATAACTAAGATCATATTGCTCAAGATAAACGACTTTATCATCCAATAGATTGCTGCTGAGTTCTGAGATAAACGAGTCCTGTACTGAAAATTCATCGTTAAAATTTCTTATTGATTCTTCATGCACAGAAACCATTATGAATCTAACTTTTTGGCCGCTTTTCATTAGATATTGGGTAGATTCCTTAATGACTTCAAGTGGAGTTTGATAATCGTGCATTCGTCCTGGAGATAAGCAATCTTCAATGACGGTGTATGCCTCCCTACTCGCACATGTTCCATGAATAAAGGTCGGATGGATAAAATGTGTTTTTCCAGCTTCTCTTCCACTGGAATAAAAAAAGCGGTCCACATCGAGAAAGACATATTTCTGCTTGTCTAAAGCGCCTTGAATCATCTTATCCAGGAAAGGTATATCAGATGGCTCAAGAAGCTGATCCTCAAAGCGAAGATAATGATAGACCTGTTCCGTGTCATATTGAACCTTCGGCAGCATTAATCCTTGATGAAGCATGCTTTCTAAGCTGCCTTCGAGGAATTTCTGGTTGATGATTTTTTTCCAGTATTGCGTTTTAAAAGTCAGAGGCAGCTTCTCGAACGATGAATGATGACTAATGAGAATCGACATCAAGTTATTATTGACACAATCAAGCCATATGTCATTATAAGGCACAATCCGATGGGTAGGTGTCACATGGTCAACTCCCTATGATGAACTTACTTATTTGATAGCCAGCTCACATCATTTAACGTACCGTCAGGACGAAGAATAACTTCCTTTGGAAGAGCATGAGACAGAAAATGAACATTGCCGCAGGTCAAGCCATATGCCCCCACATGGGGAAACGCGATCCAATCCCCCGGCTCTAGAGGGGGAAGCATGACGCTGCCTTGCAGCACGTCTGTGGGAGTACACAATTTACCGCAAACATTGTAGGAGATTCGGCCTTCTCCTTCGCCGGATTCGTATAGCTTACGCTCCCCCGCCTTCCAAAGCTGAAGCGGCAGAGGCTGCTTGAAGCTTCGTCCCATAAGGCTGGAAAAAGCCCGATGGTGGGTTCCCCCATCGACAATGGCGAAGGCTTTGCCTTTGGAGAGCTTGGTGTACAGCACTCTGACCGCATAAATCCCCATCGTTGCGGCAATTCGCCGCCCTGATTCTACGAATACCATCTCCAACTCCAGATCCCGGTTGCGCTCTAGCTCCTCGGCAAGATACGCCCCGAAAGCTTCCACAGGAAACGGCTCATCGCCTTCAAACATGGGAACGCCGAAACCGCCGCCTAGCCCTAAACATCGAAGCTGCAGGCCGAATTGGCTTCGCACCTGCCGAGTGAGAGCGAACATCATCGGAACGCTCTCCCGATAAAAGTCGAGGTGGAAATTTTGCGTGCCTTGGTACGTATGCAGCCCGATCAGCTCTACCCCTGCAAGATTAATGGCGGTTTGCACCGCTTCATGAATTTCACTGTCGTCGATGCCAAACTGGGAGGCAAGTCCGACCGATGACATACGTGAGCCTTTGGCTCCAGTAGACAAATTGACCCTTAACATAACGGGAGCGGACATACCCAGCGCAACCGCTTCATCGTGAATAACGAATAGCTCCGGGATGGACTCCGCATTAATTGCGTAGATCCCATGGCGAAGCACATGATGAATCTCGTCCGCGCTTTTGCCCGGTCCTGTAAACACGATGCTGTGCGGATGTACCCCGCTGGAGCGGGCGATTTCATATTCCCCAACCGATGCGACTTCGATCGGCGAACCCCAGCCGTTTATAAGGCGGCATACCTCCGGATTGGGGTTGACTTTCATGGAATAATATAGCGTAACATCCTTGGGTAAAGCATCCCGCAGCGAAAAATAATCGGAGGCCAGCTTTCCCTCGTCATAGACATAAACGGGTGATCCAAACAACTTGGCTGCTTCCAGCCAAAAGGGTTGGCCTACCTCCTGCTGATTAGACAGTTGTTGTGAAACCATAGTCATACGACAGCTCCCCTCCATTGCATGATTGCTTCCTCCAGCCCTTGACGGGCAAGCTTCTCAGCTTCATCGTCCACCCCCCAGGTCAGAGTCGAGACCCTGCAAGGCCGGATACGGTCTGCCGAATCCCCATCCTGGTGGAAACCATACACGAATGCCCCGCCTTGTTCGGCAGAGATCCTTAGTGATGTCAGCTTTTCGGCAAAATCTGCAAATTGGGCTCCAGGGTGGAGCTTGAAATCATAGGATTGAGTCTCAATTATAGGAAACCCGCGTTCGAGCAAGTGCTTGCGAAGCTTTAGCAAATACGTGACCATGGTAAGACGGGCATTGATCTCAATCACCGGTATTAAAGTTCCGTCTTCATCCAGTATGGAGTCTACCCCGATGAAACCCTTGTAGCCCCGGGAATGTAAAGCTTTACCCAGCTGTTGCAGCCGTTCGGTATAAGCTACGGTCAAGGATTCGGGCAGGTCCGGGTGCAGACGGCTCCCCCTGTACACTCCTGCATCCGTAATCCTCTGCTCGGTCATCGCCAGGATCTTGCAATCTGTCACCCCCAGCCAGAGTTGTGCCGTCAGATGGCGCTCGACCTGATGCCAGCGCTCCACCGTCACAACCGGTTGCCCGCCTCCCCGAGAGATCTGCCTCGCTAAATATCCAAGCAGCGTCTCCAAATCCGCGCCTCGATGGATATGGAACAGCGCTTTACCGGAAGAACCGTAAGCGGTTTTTACAACCAGCCGGGCGCCAGGATGCCGTCCCTCCAACTCGGCGCAAGCACGGCGGATCGCGTCAAGCCCCTCGCATATCTTGCCGTCGCTGACTGGAAAGCTGATTTCTTCGCATAATTTACGCGTTGCGATCTTGCTGTTCAGTTCCACGGACAATCGGGCGGGCGGGCCGGTCCATCTCCCGCCGTTTTCCTTGAGAAACTGCTCCTCCTGCTCGTCTATCAAGTAAGGAACAGCAATCCGGTTGCGAAACTCACCCGTATATTCAGACCGTGCCCCAATCGCGATGGAGGGGAGGGCTATCTTCTCTTCTTCCAAATAAGATAGGAATTCAGGGGCCGGAGCCTCTTTCAGGAGAACAAGATCTTCTTCGTCAGCCAAATAAATTTGGTAGAGGTCCATTTGCGATACGAGCCGATCTCCGGACGCATTGTTAATATAAGGTAAGCGAATTTCTTGAGCGGCTTTGCCTTGCTCCCAATTAATATTTGAGTACCAGAGCTTCGCTGCGCGCGTTCCGGTCAGATGCTCCATATAAGGTGCGTTATTCATTTATCCCTCACCTCCACTTTCTCCAGCTTGTGACCATACTCCAGCCCTTTAAGCCAGCCTAGCTCCGACTTTAAGATTTGAAATGGGTTCGCTCCGAACCATTCCAGAGATACCGGGGCTCGGGTAGGGTCCAAGATAAGGCGCTTCATGATGGCTTGGCAGTCCATTTCTCCATCGGCCAAGGGTACGATACCTCTGCGGCTGCCGCTCGGAGAATATATATTGTTAGGAGAGAATACTTCGAGACATTGCCGGGATTCCACATTCTTCAGATGGATATTGACCATCCATGGCTTCAAGCGTTCGTAGGCGGCAAGGGGATCAGCACCCGATTCCCAAAGGTGCAGAAAGTCCAAATTCAGTTTCAAGGCAGGATGGTCGGTTTGCCTGAGCAATTGAAGTGTGGAATCTAAGCCGTCGGCAGCGGTTCCCGGATGAGTCTCAACCACGGTATAGACCCCTTCCCTCTCTGCAACAGCGCAAAGGATATGTAGACGCTTGGTGCAACGCTCCCAGTCCTTCTCATCAAGAGATGGACTGCTCAGGTTTCCAGCGAAAATCCTCAGCTTATCTGTGTGGAACGCCTTGGCAGCTTGTACGGTTTCCTGCCATTCCTGAAGCAGAACGTCCATTGGGATATTCTCCATGAGAGGGATATAATCGCTCAGCATGTTGATTTCGAGCCCGTAGCTGAACATCTCGTCCAGCATACCTCCCAGCTCCTTTCCCCGTTGGCGAAGCAAAGCCTTGGCATGCACGCCCCACAGTTCTATACCGTTGAAGCCCGTATCAAGAGCATAACGGAACAGCTCCCGGAAGGATACCAGCTCGTGTCGAAAAGAAATCGTGCATAGATTATACCGCAGTCAGATCACCGCCTATTCCATTCATCCAGGCCAGGAATTGAAGCTCCCCATCCCGAATTTCCTGCAGCCTGGCAAGAGCTGAGCGCAGCAGCGCTTCGTCCCCGATGTTCTTGCGGTATTTCACCAGCAAGAAATTCAGTGTCGTCCATAACTTCACGATCCCGCTGATCCGGTTCGTTCCTTCCAGCACCTGCCCCTTGTCCATCATGCCCAGCTTGACAAAGCTATTCCATATGGAAGACCGGAGCTTGGTTATGGTAGCAATGGCGATCGAGTTCTGGCTCAACCAGTTCGAGGTTTGTTCCGGGCTTAAAGCTAAAGATTCCTGCAAATCCCGGGCAAAGCTGTCCAATGCGGCGGTACCCGAGCTGTACTGAGAACGGACATACATTTCGTAGTTTCGCTTGGCTGCATAGGCGAAGATCTCACGCTTGCCGGGAGACTCGAACCCCTTCCCTTCTTGATCCGGCTGAAGCTCGTAGAAAATGAGTTCCTCCTCTTCCTGCTCCGCCGATGCCCGCAGCAGCTCTTCTCCGGTCAGGAATCCGTCGAAATCGACAATGGGATCGAATACTCTGAAGGCGTTACGCGCTTCATCGAAGCTATCTGCGAGGACATAATGATCGAATCCACTCTCCGCCATGCTCAGCATATTAGAAGGGAAAAAAGTCAGATCGGATGGGCGGCATTTCACTACCGCACGGTTCCCTGACTGAACAAACTGCTTGAGCGACTCAGGTCCAGCTCCCTTGCAAACCAGATGGATGCCGTACAGAAAAGGCAAGCTTGTGTTCAATCGCACATGCTGGCTCGCCGTAATAATGCGCGAAACATAATTGACATTCCAGTAATTCAGCAGAAACAGATCAGGGTTGGCCCCGGACCGGTATAAGTGGGTCAAGATACAGGAAGCTGCACATTCCATCGCCGCCAGCTTTATCATTTCCGGCTTGGCATCCGGCGTATCTGTATGAGACGTCATATCTTCATTCTCCTTCTTCATTTGATGAAATACGGCAAACAAAGGACGGTATTTTGCCGCTGACAGGATCGGCTTCGATTTGGGAGACGGTTTCTATGAACAATTTCACAGGCTTGCCCGCCGCTTGGTGAAGAAAAGTGGATAGCTTGGTCTGCACATCCTCGAACTCGCTTGGCGAGGCTTCAGTCGCCAGCCGGACGGAAAAAGAGGTGAATGTATTCTGCACGATCTGAAATTGGCGGACTCCTCTGGCTGCAGCAAGCTCCCAAAAAAACTTGTCCAAATACCGGAAGACGGCGGAATGCACCTGCGCTCCAGGCAGCCGGATCTGGGATGTTCGAACGGGAAGCAGCCCAAGAAGGAGACTGCCGGTTTCAGGGTCCCTGCGAATACTTCCGATATCTCCTGTCCGGTAACGGACATAAGGCAGACTCCTCATGATCAGCGAGGTGACCAACACTTCGCCGAATTCCCCCTCCTCTACATGGAGTCCAGAGGCCGGATCTATAATTTCCACATATACGGCAGACTCATCAATTTCCAGTTGGCCGCTCTGGCCTGCGAACGCGATACACCAGAACTCTTCCAAACCGTAGTAGTCTACGCATGGAACGCGGAACACCTCCCCGATCCGTTCTTTCTGGGAGCCATGCAGCGTTTCGCCCCAGTTCTGGGTAAACAGAAGGGAGGGCGGCAACGAATACCCCTCGTCACGTATATATTCGGCCAATGCGCAGAGAGCCGAGGCTCTCCCTTGGATAAAATGAGGATCTTCCCTGATGATCTGTTCTGCATAATGTCTAAGGGACCTGGGCTCCGCCAGCAGACGGTTGCTCAGCAGCAGCATCCGGTGTCTGGACGGCAGCCCCCACTTTTTTCGATGCTTATACAGGGTCAGCGAGAGTTTCCATATCTCCTCCGGGGTTTTCACGCAGCGGAACGGCACTCCGGTAGTTCCTGAGGTGAACGATTCGATCACCCGCCTCGCATCGGGATGTTCGAAAAGGGCGCGGTTGCCTGCGATCAAGTGTTTATTTGTAATCGGCAGCTGATGGAAATCAACGTCCGTATGAGGGTTATAGAATGGGTACGTCCGGCACAATTCGTCGGCCAGCTCTTGCAAATGGTCCGGGGTGAACACTTTCATGAAGCCACCTTGCGTTCTACAAAATGCAATACAGCCTGGACGCTTCGGAACGATTCCGGGCGAATATCGTCCACATCCAGCTCAAAGCCGAATGTATCCTCCAGCGCTGCCAGCAGCTCCAGGATTTGAATGGAGTCGATTCCCAGATCATCTACCAAAGCATGGTCCAGCTCGACCTCGCTTGTTGGCCTCATGGCCACAGCGGCTATCGTTTCTCTCACCTTAA
Source organism: Paenibacillus sp. FSL R7-0179 (assembly GCF_038002265.1). Taxonomy (NCBI): domain Bacteria; kingdom Bacillati; phylum Bacillota; class Bacilli; order Caryophanales; family Paenibacillaceae; genus Paenibacillus; species Paenibacillus sp. FSL R7-0179. Next base: position 2,981,381 of record NZ_JBBOCC010000002.1, on the reverse strand, counting down.
AGAATAGATCTTCATGCTGGGTGGACATGATCTTCCTCCTTCACCATAGATTTCAGGGCTTTGCGGTCCAGCTTTCCGCTGGCTGTTTTGGGCAGAGCCGTAACGAAGCGGAACTCCCTGGGACGCAAGGCCGGGGATAACCGCTTTACGCACCAAGCCTGCAGTTCCGAGTTGCTGACAGGCTCTTCGGAAGCTTCGGATACTACCACGGCAATCAGACGATGTCCCCATTGAAGGTCTTCTACCGCCGTCACAGCAGCGTCCGCCACCCCAGGCAAGCTTAATAGGACGCTTTCGACCGCTTCCGGGTACACCGTGTGTCCCCCAACAAGGAGAGCGTTATCGGTTCGCCCGGTCAAGTGCAAATATCCATCCTCATCCAGATACCCGGTATCCCGGGTGTGCAGGCCGAGGGGGTCTAGTGTCTCGCGGGTGCGGTCCGGATCGTTATAATAGCCGACCATCACATTCGGCCCCCGGACGACCACCTCTCCGCTCTCCCCTGTTGCCGCCTCCCTTCCGTTCTGAATGATGGTCAGCTCGACGCCGTTAATAGGTATCCCGGCGGATTGCGGTTTCGTCCTCAACTGAGCGTAGGGCAAATACGAGACGCGCGGAGAGGCTTCGGTCAGTCCATAGGAGGGCGTCAGCCGGACGTGAGGCAGACGCTCAGCCAAACGAAGCAGCATGACGGCAGGCATCGGGCCGCCGACAATGAGCATCTGCCGGAGCGTGAGCAGATCCTCCGCCGTCCATTTGGCGGAATGGATTAGAGGCAGGATCGCAGACGGCACAGTGCATAAGAAGGTCACCTTGTTCTTACGGACGCATTGGATCATCTCGAAGGGATGCATGAAGCCCCCGCTTAGAACCAGATTGGCTCCAGAGGCCATAGCGGTAAACCACTCCCCAACAATTGTCGAGCAATACCCCAGTGACTTCGAGAGCAGAACGATGTCCTCGTCGCACAGAGTCGTGTAGTCCAGAATCGCGTCTACATTGGACAGCATGTTGTGGTCGCTCAGCATGATCCCCTTAGGCTCTCCCGTCGAACCGGAGGAGAGGAATATCATACGCACGGCCTCTGGCGGTGTGTACCGGCGTATCGGCCGCAAAGCATCGCCGATTCCTGCAATCGGTCCGCCTGCCATACCTGCATACAGGTAGAATGGTAACGCTTCCCCTTGTCTGCTCCATTCCGCAAGGATTGGCAGCTTCTCTTCAGAGACGAAGACAGCTTCGGGTTCAAATTTGCGGATGAGGCGAAGCATGTCCTGTCCTGGCATGTAGCTGTGGATGGGGAGCGGAATGCCTCCCGCCAAAATGACGGCCCCGATGACAGCCAGACACTCTGGCGTCGGAGCCATCCAGACGGCCCCGATAAAATTCGGACGCAGCTGCTCCTGCTTCAGCCGTTCAGCGAGAAGGTCCATGCGGTTTCCAAGTTCCGCATAGCTTGTCCAATCGGACTCGCCGCTTCGTGCCGCGTAAGTGATTCCCCGGTCATGCCTTCGTGCACGTTGAAACAATTCTCTGAGGGTGCCTATGCCATTCATACGAGAACCTCCTCTTTATGAGATGCCTGTCCGGCCACTGAGGTATCGCGCTCGAAGGTTGATGCCATAGCATAATACTCAGCCGATTGCTTCATAAGCTGTTCGTGGTCGCCTTCCGCCACCAGACAACCGTTCTCCAGCACCAGAATACGGTCCGCGTTCATAATGGTTTGCAGACGATGGGTGGCTACCAGAACCGTCTTGCCCGCCATGGCGTGGCGTATGGAATTCATGAGTTCACTCTCCGTAAGCTGGTCCAAGGCGGAGGTCGGTTCGTCCAGGATCAGAATATCGGGATCGCGCAAGAGGACACGCGCAATAGCCAGCCTCTGCCGCTGTCCGCCAGATAGCTGGAAGCCTCTATGGTCAATCTTCGTGTTAAGTCCTTCCGGCAGTTGATCGAGCAGAGATCCGAGCTGCGCGTTCCGGGCTGCCTGCATGACCATCTCCTCCGTCGCGTCCAGCTTCCCGACAGTAATATTTTCCATAAGGGTACCCCGGAACAAGTAGGGCTCCTGGAACACGATGCCCACCTTGCGGCTGATCGCGCTGCGGGTCATCTCCTCCAGATTCTGTCCGCCGATTCGAATTTCACCTTCGAGAACGGGCATCATCCCAATAAGCGCCCGGAAAAGGGTGGATTTCCCAGACCCGCTTCGCCCGACGAAAGCATACACCTTGCCCGGAGACAGCGACAGGGATAGATCCTTCAAGATTTCCGTTCCACCGTACCCGACGCGCAGACTGCACACTTCGATATCGGATGGCGTTGCTTTAAGCTCAGGCTCCCTTGCAGGCGAAACCTGCTTCCTCTCGTTTTCCGAATAGGGATCGATCGGGGTCTGGATAAATTGCTCGATTCTGCCCATAGCAACTTCCGCGCCTTGAAGCTCTCTGAAAAAGTTGTTAATCTGCTGTACCGGATTCAGAGCGTTTTGCAGATAGGTTACGGAAGCAACCATTATGCCAACAGTCATCATTTGGCCGAGCACCTGATAGCTGCCGATCCAATAGATGGCAGCCAGGATCAGGCTAATCACGAAACCGCTGATTTGAAACGACATCACGGCATATAGCGTCTCCCGGGTGCTGGCCTTCACCAGCCCCTTGTACATCGTTTCATTCCGCTTCCGTTCCCATCCCTCTAGTCCTAAAGCCCGGATTTCTTGCGAACTTTCGATCGCTTCATAGAGATAGGTTCCGATCTCTTCATTATGGGTCCGAACGTCGGACGAATAACGCGCCACAGGGCTGCGGAACAGTCCTGGCACCCAGAAGAGGAAGGGGATGCTAAGCGTCGCAACGATGCCAAGCCGCCAGTCCATATAGTACAGGATTCCGAGGGATATCAGCATCATAAACAGCTGTGAGGTAATCTCGACCAGAATGTGGTTGAGGAAATTTCCCATCGTAGCTGTATCCATCCCGAGCAAGGCCGAGAATTTCCCGGGTCCTTCCTTCTGAATTTCCGGAACGGGGATCTGCCGGACATGCTTCAACAGCTCGTCCCGGATATCCAGCGTGTTACAGATGCCCAGATATCGGAACAAACCGACCCGGATAAACAGAAATACGATGGAGAGAACACCTATTCCCAAGGAAAGGCTAAGCAGCGGGACAATCAGCTTACGGTTTCCGTCAATCAGCACGTGATCGATCAGGTAGGCGAAGATTAAGGGCTGAAGCATGACGAGTCCCAATTGCAGAAACGTGCAAACATAAGCGATCAAGGTTAAATTCCATTTGATCTTCACGTAGGGAGCAAGACGTCGGAACAGTTTAAATGTGTGCATGATGGTTCCTCCCGGCAAAATGTTGAATAAGCGGCTTCACCTTGCGCATCCATTCCTCCGCGTCACCCTGCGGCTGCCAATCCAGAACCGACAGCGGCGATTCACTCAAACAGCCTGTCGCTTCCAATAAGCTGCAATGATAGATTTCGTTCAGCGTTCGCATAGAAGATTCAAGTAGGGCGGTCTCCTCTGCCCCACCCGTTATCTGTCCAAGCGGAGCATTCAGGAGCGCCCTGATCTGCGGCATGATGGTTCGATAGTCGTACATTAGAGCGCCACGTCGCGCTCCTTGCGAGAGCTTGACGTGAAGCTTCTCATCCAGCAGAACCTCGGTGCAGCTGCGAACCACCCCGTCCAGATCTATCTTCGGATGTTCACCGGACCAATCGACCTGGACAAAGGAGCCGTCCTCGCCGTCAACAAGCAGCTCCCCGAAACCGTCCCAGCCGGTGCAGACCGCAGGAAGACCGTAGGCTTTCGCTTCCAGGAGGTTGAAGCCAAACGTCTCTCCCGGATCGGTGGAGAGGTTGACCAGAAGCCTGGATTCCCGGAACAGACGGTCTTTCTCACTCCCGTGGACGGGACCTGTGAACTCCACGGTTTGCTCCAGTCTATATTCCGCTACGAGGGCTTCAAGCCGATCTTTATACCGGTCCGCTTCCTGCGTAGACCCCGTATATTCTCCGGCAATCGTCAATACAGTGTCCGGGACACGCTGCTTGATCTCCGCCATAGCCTCTAAGAGCACATGAATGTTCTTGACCTCTTCCAGGCGGCCGATGGATAACAGACGTTTACCGGCAAGCGGCCGAACCGGCTCCGCAGCCAGCAAGGTGTCGATGCATAACGGGATCTTATGGGCATGCGCATACCGGGGTGAGAGATTAACCAGCGCCTGTCTGCAGGATTCCGTACTGGCAAGCAGCACATCCTGTTCTGTAATCCAAGGCGCACAGGACAGCCAGGTTGTCAGCCAACGGGCGGATGCGACGGAATGGGCGATAACCATGAAGCGAAGCGGAAGCTTGGCGAAGCTCCGAACCAGCATCAAGAAAGGCATGAAGTAAGGAGCGTTGACATAAAGCGTATCAATTCCGTATTCCTCGCATAATCGGGCCAGCCGCTCCGATGCTTGCGGAAGCGAAGACATCGGCTGCTTGGAGAACTGGCGAAGCGAACCCCCGAAGATCTTGGCAAAGCGTACTGGCGGAATGCGGATGAGCTCCGTATATTCAGCCAGATACCCGGTCCATTGGTCATCAATTACCCGTTCATTCAACCGGGGGGAATGGCCGTCGAAGCAGCCCACCCTAGGTCTGCACTCCGCATGCAAATCGAGGTTTCCAGCGAAGATAGACATCGTTCAATTCCTCCTTCAGTTGTTGCTCCGTCCTGTGCAGCTGCTCCACCTTATCCACCAGCAGTCCGATTTCCCCGGTTCGTCCCGGCATGGACGTACGGATCGCCAGGTACGCGAGCGTACTCCACATTCGTATGAATCCTTCCAGCTGCTCCTGATATAGCTCCGTACCTTGAGTAAGCGCTTCCGAAAAATATTGATACAGCAGTCCGTAGCTGTATTTGCGTTTGGCGAGGATACCGAGCTGGGATACAGCATCCTTCAAGGCCCCGGGCGGATATATGTCGGGCGACTCCACCGTCTGCATAATTCTCCGCCTCACCATGCCGGTTAGCGATCGTTCACCCGGATCGGTCACTATCGTATCCTCGAAGATTCTCGCCACCTCGTGGGCGTCCGGCGCATGGAGCCATTCGGGATGAAGCAGCAGTCCCCCGCCCAGCTCATTGCTCAGAAATGCATCGTGTACATGGCTCGCGGCCACTAACCCTTCCCATTCGAAATAGCGATCGTATACCACAAATTGATTGCCCCGCATTCCGTGTACGATGACAAAATGGGGCTGATGCATGGTTTGGAACGTTCTTTTTTGATAGGGCATATGAAACAGGTCGAGCTGCACCAAAACAGGAAGATCCGGATTACGCCGCAGGACCTCCAGAAACCTCTTCAGGTTGTCGCGCTTTTCGGCCCCGTAATCATACCATTCCATGGCCCCTTCCCCGTACAGGCGGGTGAACAGCCGCAAATATTCGGACGGTGTGATGTCCGCTGAGAAATAGGTCAGCTTGCCGTCCTCCGTAACGCTGAATGGCGCGTCCCAAGCGCCGATATAGAGCGGACGTTCATCCCATCCGGCTTGCTCCAAGCCATAACCGAGTCCGTTCAGAAAGCAATGGGCTTGCTTCACGTCAAACCCCGGTTTTAATGGCCCGTTTGGCCAATATGCGTTGTGAGATCAAGCGTGCGGTGGCGAAGTTCTCCTGCAGAAGCTCGTCGTCCTCGTAAAAAATGTCGTACTGCTGTTCAATCTGCATCATCAGGTTGACCAGCAGCACCGAGTCCACGCCGGCATCCTCTAGCGGGGCGTCCCCATTCAATTCCTCCGTAAGCTCCGGTCTGGAGGTCAAATCGGCCACCCGGTCAATCACGAATTGAACGATATCCTGTTCATTCACGTTCATCATCATATCCATCCTTTTCTATGATCTTAAGATTTGGTTTCCATTTGGGCGATGTGCTCCCCCTTGAGGGCGTGGATGAAATCGACTAAAGAACCGACCGTTTGGAAAACGGCAGGGTCCAGCTCCTCCTCGGGCACAGTTACGTTGAACACTTCCTCGATGTATACCACCAATTGGAGTACCATGATCGAATCTACGTTTAGGTCTTCGTACAGCCGATCTTCCTCTTTAATGGTGTCCGGGAGAGAGAGCTCCAATTGTTCGGACATGAGCTGCCTCAATTGAGATACCGTTTGTTCCTTATCCATGAATACCATACTCCTCTTCTACCAATTGTTTTCGCATAACCTTTCCTGTACTCGTCTTCGGAATGTCCTCCGTAAAAGCAATAAAGCCTGGAACTTTATACGCAGGCAGAAACCGCGCGCACCACCTCTTCACCTCCTCCTGAGACAGCGCATCGCTCTTCCGAATGATTCGAGCTTTGACAGCTTCCCCCCAGACGGGATGCGGAGCCTTGTGCACGACAGCTTCCTGAACGCCGCCCAGCCTCTGAATGACATCCTCCACCTCGGAGGGAGCTACCTTCAGTCCTGACACATTAATCAGATCATCCATCCGGCACTGAACATGAAGCCTGCCGCTGAGCCAATATCCCATATCTCCGGTATGAATCCGGCGTCCGCCTGTGGCAATGATTATTTCATCCGGCTGTTCCCGTGTTCCGGGCCTTTCAATTGCCATATGCTCCAGAATCATCCCGACATCCGTAGAATCGGAGGGCCGGTCGCCAAGCGAGATGCAGCCCGCCTCAGAGCATCCGTATTGCTGGATCACCTCCACACCTGCACCCGCAAGCCTGTTCAGCAGTTCTGCGGACATCGGGGAACCAGAGGATACCATCTTTCTAAGCAGCACCTTCTCTCTCATCAGGCTGAGCAGAATTTGAAAGAGGAAGGGCACCGCATACACCACATGGCGATCATGCTGCTGCATGAGATTCAGGGCGAACTTGGGGTTCTTCTCCGTCACGATAACCGGCTCGACTCCGCGCTTCAGTGCGGAAAGCGTGCCTGTGATGAATCCGAAGGAATGGGACACGGGCACCAGAATGATCGGTTGATCCTCCCCGCTGCCGGGCAGCAGCTTGTTGTAGGCCTCGATTTCCATTTGCACATGAGACCAGGGCCGTTCAACCAGCTTGGGAGCGCCGGTCGTGCCGGAGCTGAATTGAAGCAAGGACGGCTCCCCATCCATCCGATCCAGGCGTGAGTGTAGAGGGTGAAAGACGGCGTTGCCTCCTGCGTCGGTCAGCAGACCCGTACAGCCTGCGTCCTCGGCTTGACGGAGAGCGCTTTCAACTGGGGTGTCGCCATTGATCAGAAGCACTGAACCCTCATTCCTGATAATCAGCTCCGTGGCAGCCAGAATATTCGCCGGTTCCTTCATGCATACAGCTGTCCGCCGTTCCTTCCAAACAGAGGAACCCAATAATGCATATATCGCGTTTATTCGACGTTCCAGCTCATGCTGGTCATAATGTTCTTTATTAACAATGAACATGGGTTCTCCTTTCCTATGAGATTTTTTGACTTCTTTAGGTATTTTCGACACAGAGCGACGTTTTTCCTTCTCTTGTAGTCAGGATTACTGAAAAGAGACCCTTCCGGCTGAATCTTGCTCAGCTGAAAGGGTCCGCATGTTTCTGTTTACGCTTTTACTTAGCCAGATATTCGATGAACTTTATAAAGATAGCAGCTACTTCAGCGCGGGTGGCGGTGGCTTGGGGGGCAAAGATGTTGTCCGGCTTGCCTGATACAATTCCGATACCCTGCTGTGCACGAACGGCCTTCAACGCCCATGAGCTGATCTGACTCTCGTCCGCGAAGGATTTAGATTGGCTTTCAGGTATCTCATAGCCCTTGTACTTCATGTAATTGTACAGCATCACCAGCATCTGCTCGCGTGTCAACGGTGAATTGGGTTCGAACAGGTCTGCGTTTATACCGTTGACTATGCCGTTTTCGGCCGCCCACTCGACTGCCGACGTGTACCACTGCCCAGCCGGTACGTCGCTAAAGCGGGAATTCGTGTAGCCGGAGCGGTCTACGTTCTCAAGATTGGCCAGTACCTGCACATACATCGCACGCGTCATTGAGGTGCCCGGTGAGAACGTCGTGGACGTCGTGCCGTTGAAAAGAAGATATGTGTAGGCGGAGTTTACGTAGCTGTAGAACCAGTCGTCCATGTTGACATCCCTGAAAGGATTGCCAGACACCACGAGGAAGCCCAGCGGGGTGTCGTCATTGAGCACAAATTCCGTACCTTCATGGATGTTCAGCAACATGCCTTTGTCTAAGCCGGCACTCACGCCGCCTTGTATTGTCACTTCGGCGCTCTTGCCCGCCGGAAGGGTCACCTTACCTTTTGAGTCTATAGTCGTACCTTCGGGTACCTTAATCTTCGTCCCGCCCTTGGTCGCAATCTCGCCGCCGCCGGGCAGGGTGGTGTTGCCGTTCTTGTCCGTGACCGCGGGCTTATCCTTCGGTGTGCTGACTGTGTAGGTCGGCTTCAACGATCCAGTGACTGTCCCGGTGCTGGTATTGCCCGTATTGCCCGTATTGCTGGTATTGCCGGTATTGCCGGTATTGCCCGTACTGCCACCAGAAGGATTGGGTGCGCTCGTTTTTCTCTGCGCGAACATCCAATCAAAGACGTCAGTGTAGTCATTGTTCCACCTCGGCAACTTAGAGGACTGCGCCGTAGGTTTAAGGCTCCACTCCTTGTCGGAACCTACATTGGACAAAGTATCCGTGTAGCCTGAAATATTGTTCCACAGAACTGAAGCTTCCATCTCATGGCCGGAAGGAATCCAATTGGTTCCATTAACAGGTGCTTCCGCCTTTGTCCATTGGTCATAAGGCCAAACGAATATTTCATTTCTGTCGATGAACGTGTGCCTAGCGTTTTCCAATAGGGGCATTATATTCGCTATATAAGTATCCGCCCCTGTTTTTATTGTTGCAGAATCAGTTGTGTTAACGAATGACCAGTATGCAAAGTTTTTAAGAGTTTCGGCTTGTTTCGCGTTGATTGATGGTGGAAAAGACATGGGCGCTGCGGCTGCGAGCAAATCGGGATATGTCGTCAAGAAATTATTCGTATAAGCGGATCCCATAGAGAAGCCTGCCATGTAAATACGGCTTTGGTCAACAAGTCCCTTCCTTACGAGATCATCAATATAAGCCTTTAAGGTAGCGGGTGTTGCCTGAACGTTGTTTTGCGCCCGCAAAGCGATTATATGACTAGCGTATTTAGAGTTCTTCTCCATTTTTTTCATAAGCGCGGTGGCTCCGTTGGCGGACCTGATGGGCGCAAAGGTATCCCCGTCCTGTGTACCGCCGCGGGTAGAGCCGTGAGCATAGATGTAAAGGGGAAGCCCTTTTACCGGAACGCCGTTGCCGTCCTTATGAATATAGAGTCCATACTGCATCGCTTCCGCGTTGTCAATTTTGGGACCCACTTCAAATTTGTCGATGATTTCATTGACGGTACCTGACTGTGCGAAAGCTGACTTAACAATGGCAGCCTTGCCATCAAGCTTGATATCGCCACTAGATACAATGTTGTAATTCTGGATGGTGGATTTGGATGCTTCCAAAGTGGACTGTCCGCCGGTTAATGTCCAAAATTCCAATTCTACAACGATGTAGCGGCCTTTAGTTAGTCCAGCCTGGTAATCAGGAGAGTTCTGGTTCACACCCTTATACCCTCTGGGCCTAGGTTCGTCATTGACGTATACTCTACGGACGGTGCGATTGCCTTGATATGCCGGGTCACCGTTCAGCAGAGTATTCCTCGCCGAGACTGTAAACAGGTTTGAACTAAGGTCGGCACCCATAGCTTCATTTCCCGCACCTAGATCGATGATAACGGCTGTGGTAAATTCTCCGGTGGCAAAGTTATCGTTGTATACGATAAAGTTAAGTAACGTAGCGGCCGGATCGGGTTTGAATGTAACATGGATTACCTTGTCATCGGTGTTTACGTTTTTCAAGGTATACGTATTGTTTGCAATCTCTACAGGCGCTCCATTTACAGTTACGATATCCACGACATAACCGCTGATCGGAGTGAATGTAAAGGATTGGCTTCCGCCGTCAGCTACCCGAATCAAGCCGGATGGCGAGATGGTGCCGTTTAATCCTGCCGTGGCGTTAACGGGGTGCCTGGATACCGTGGAGCCCCCAAGCAGCAGCAAGCTATTCTTGAAGCTGTCAGAACTGCCATAACCCGCGTCGGGCTTACCTAAAGCGGATACCACCTCATAACGGTCATTCCCCGCACCCGTTGAGTTATTGATGTACACATCAAACGTAATCGGGGAATTGCTCGTGAACTCAATGGTTCTTCTAGGTATCTTCACTTCCGCGATATAACCGGTGTCCGTTCGTGTAACCGAACCGTCGCGGCCCGCAGCGGCTTGACCTGAGAAAATACCGCTTGCGCCAATGCGCCACTGGTTTGAGCCATTTTTTCCGTCACCGACATACAATTCTACGCTGTCGGTCATGTACTCAGTGCCAGGCGTGTGTCCGACGCATACATTCGGGTCGGTAACCACAACGCGTGCATACAGGAAGTCTTCGTCCCAAAATACTTTAGCTTTGCCGGTAGCCTTGGGGCCTATCTTCTGGTCGGGTGCGCTACTGTTGTTGATGTCAAACGCTGCAGCTTGTTCCCACAGTTTGTCGTTTGTGCCGAGTACAGGTGAACCGTATCCGGCAACAGGCCGATGGTTTGCTGCGGTCTGCGCGAACATCCAGTCAAAGACGTCAGTGTAGTCATTGTTCCAAGCCGGCAAGTTAGAGGACTGCGCTGTGGGCGCTATGCTCCAAGTCCCCATCGTTATGTCGTTGTAAAGAACCGCCGCTTCCACTTCGTGCGCCACTGAATCACTCAGGACAGGTGAATGTTTGGGATCCGGTTTCTGATTCGGCTGATCAAATTGATTGTAAGGCCATGTAAGAGCCTCATTGCTCTCAAAGCGCGAAGCTCTCGCGTTGATCATTTTCGGCATATTGGTGGTTATGAAGTTAGCGAGATTAGTCTGGTATACTCCAACGTTATACTCATTGATAAACATCCAATAGGCCAGGTTGGTGTGAAGGTAGTTGGCATTCGCGTTCGGTGAGCCGCTTACCGGAGACATAGGTGCGGCAGACGCAAAAAAGCCGGGATAAGCGTTAACTAAGCTGTTCGTATACTGACCGCCCCATGAGAAGCCCGCCGCGTAAATACGGTTAGGGTCTACTGCACCACTGGCAACCAGGTCATCTATAACCTTCTTAACATTGGCTGTGGAGGGAGTACTTGTGCCATTATAGGAAATATTCAGGATATGGCTGGCGTATTTCTCGGGGTATTTTTCCATTTTCTTCATCAGAGCGACCGAGCCATTGGCGGATTTCATAGCCGCTTTGGGGTCAGTTGCAGCGCTTGTGCCGCCGCGTCCCATGCCGTGGGTATAGACATACAGCGGCAAGCCCCGCGACACCTCACCGTTTCCATCCTTGTGAAGGTAGAGCGCGCGATTGACCGAATTGCCCGTAGGTGCTGTAAATTGGTCAAGGATCGGATTCACAACTTTTTCCTGTTCAAAAACCACGTAGTTAAGCGGTTCCCCTTCTGTCAGTACGAGCTCGCCGTTTTGGACGACGCTGTAAACCTGTTTTGTTGAGTTCATATTGCCATCCAGCGTTATATTGCCGCCGCTCTCTGAATAGAACTCGAACTCAACTACGATGTAACGGCCGCGTTCCAGTCCGTCCTGATAATCCGGTGAACGGCTTACCGTCCCCAAATAGCCGCGTACCTTCGGTTCGTCATTGGCGTATACCCTAGTGATCTTGCGCGTCCCTTCAAAGGATACCGATTCGCCGTTCAGGGTCGTGTTCCTGGCCGAGACGGTAAACAAGTCCGGATTAAGCTTGGAGCCTTCCGCCGCCTTCCCTTCGCCTAAGTCAATGATGACAGCCGTCGTGTACTCGCCGCGGGCGAAGTTGTCATTCCATACAATAAAGGGGAGCAACTCCGCGGTCGAATCATTTTTGAATGTCACTTGAAGGGTATGGTTAGCGGCAACATTTGAAAAGGTATAAGTGCCATCATCGGATAGAGCAACGTCCTCTCCGTCTACCTTTATGGTATCTACCATTTTGCCGTGATCGGGAATAACCGTAAAGGTTTGGTCTGAGCCGCCAGCTAATCTCAGAACATTGCCGGGTGCGTTCGGCGTTATCCGGCCGCCGGATTCCGCCGTGGCGGTGATTGAGAATCTGTCGTCCGCTCCACTAGCGGCAATGAGATTCAGGCTGTTTGTAAAAGAAGCAGCATTGTTGTAAGCCGCGTCCGGAGTTCCGAAACTGGAAACGACTTCATAGCGGTCACCGCCCTTTTCCGACGAGTTATTGATATAAACTTCAAAGGTAAACGGGCCTGCCTGCAAGTTCAAGGTTCTTTTAGGTATTCTCATCTCCACGATATATCCTGTGTCCGTGATCTTAGTCCACGCAGCTCTGCCCGGAGCGTTTTGCCCTGAAAACACGCCCGCCGCGCTGATGCGCCATTGATTCGCGCCTTGGGTTCCAGGGCCCGCATAAAACTCCAGGCCGTCGTACTGATAATCATTGCCGGGTCCCTGATATAGATTGCTGTCCTCCACGACTATACGGGCATACAGGTAGTCTTGGTCCCAAAGGATCCTGGCTGTGCCTGTGGAATGGGGCCTGGGGTCGCCGGGCACAGTGCTTTTGTTGATGAGATGCTCCATTGTCAGGGCCCACAGCGGGTCGTCTGACCCGAGTTCGGGAGTTCCATAAATGGCGGTCGGCGTTTCATTTGTCTGCAGGCTTGTAAGAGCTGTAGAACTGCTGTCGCCATTAAGTGCTTCTGTATACTCGTTGTTGTCAGTGGCGGCGGCAAAGCTGGTAGGCATTAGTGACGCCACCATTAGCAAGCAACAGAGGAACGCGAGCACTCTGCCAAATCGTTTTGACATCATTGAAAATCCTCCTTTTTTTCGATCCGTGCGCCTACGGCTTACCCATATCTTAAACACCAAGGCTTCAACAGCTTGCTTCATCGTAGCGGATATAATAGCGCTTTCATAATTTCCTCCTCCGTAAATTTGTTGTTATTCAACCTATGCAGAATTTTACAATTTATTCAAATATCAATCTACAGTGTTGTTATCGAATACCCATTGGAACAGGAAGAGTACGCGACCTTGATGGGAAAGGAAAGCTCGAACGCATATGCATTCTAGAACCCTATCGGAAATTTGGAGTTGGGAAAAAATAATAAACTCTTTAGAAGAAATTTCAAGGGGGAAGGGACTTTGGCAGGTCAAATTGCATGGACAATCACAAGCAAGGGGATTCTACGAGAAATTAGGTTACAGTGCAAACTCTGAGGAATTTATGGAAGATGGAATTCCGCATTATCTGTTGATAAAAGATTTATTATCGAAATGATGCTTTTATTAACACTCTCACTAAAAAAAATAACTCGAAAGAATATATTTTTTGCCAGAACTCTGATTAACGTTGTACTCTTGTTCATGGCATTCATTTTCAAGGGACCCTTAGTTATAGGAACTGCACTGGCTGTCTGCTTCAGTGGGGCCATTTTAAATGTTTTTATGCCATGCACTGCTTTTATCAAAACTTCAATTGATCAAAAATCTTAACGAAGATTTTCGCAATGTTCTTGGCATCGTCGATACCTCTATGGTGGGTACCTTCAAGTGGCAGCTTCAGCATCGTCAAGGCTATCTCCATGCCCACGCCCCGCTCCTTGCCAATCATCCTCCCGTGCTGATGCTTGAGACTGATATGGTTATTCGTCCATTCACTTGCGATTTGATGAAGTGCGCAATCCTTCTGCAACTGGTTTTTATCATAGAACCCCCAGGAGCAGAGGACATGGGCTTCATTGCCTATCCACTCTTGAAATTGACGGATTGCCTGCGGAAAGTACACTGCAGCATCCACATCCGCCTGGGAGATGGAGGTAAGCTGCTTACAAAAATCAGAAAGCTGTGGGCTTAATGAAGGCTTGACAAAAATTTGGAATTCGCTCACAGTCTTCAGCTTTTCATTAAGCTTTACGGCTCCGATCTCAATAATTTCGTTTTGCCTTTTGCGGTCATTCTCCCAACAGGTGGCTTCTAAATCAAAAATGATGTAGTTCATATATGCTCCTTTTCATTGTTTATTTCACCTTCAGTTCATATTATGACAATGATGAATCGATAGACCCATCGCTCCGGGACTATGTCTTTTGTTATACTTCCAAGTGAGGTTTCAAACTTCTATCATCTAGCATCGGAATATAAACCACACAGAGGAGCAAAGTCATGAACTTTTTCAAAAAGCTGTTTGGCGGCAATACAATGGGCAAATCGGAAGACGGTACCACCATTTATGGTTATGACGCTCCGGATGAGCGGCAAATTACACCTCCCTCCAATATTTTGTACATGGAAGATTTAAACGAACATTTCAATCGGGTCTTTCCCAACCGTGAAACCGGCGTGTTCCATGAACTGATTTCAGATATCATACATATTGATGTGAATATTATGGAGGCTACACCTGATGAGCCATACCGGGTGCTGTACACCAATGGGATGAGCGATCTGCCGATGACACTCCCGCAGGAGATCCGTGAAGAGTACAAGCATCTGGAACGCGCGGAGCTGATGATGTTTTTGCCGGCAGACTGGCCGCTTTCGCAGGAGGATTTTGAAGCGGAGGAGAACTACTGGCCCATCCGGCTAATGAAGATGCTTGCCCGGTTCCCGCATATGTATCAGACCTGGCTTGGATACGGCCATACGATCCCCAACACTGAGGATTACGAGCCATATGCGGCTAACACGGAGCTGTCCGGCGTGATCCTGTTTGCTCTGCCGGAAGAGGTTAGCACCGTCCATACGAAGGATGGTAATCAGGTGCAGGTTTATTTCCTGGTTCCTTTATATCAGGAGGAAATGGAGTTCAAGCTGAAGACCGGTATGGACGAACTGGTAGCCAAGCTGTCTGAGCTTGCAGAGGATTTCCTTGTTCTGAATCCGAATAGACATAACGCTTGTAAATAACCGTCTTCCTCTTGTTCTTTCAGGCCTCCCGCCTGGTATCCTCTTCCCAAGAACGGTAGTAATCAATTTTCCCCCGCAGAATATCCAAAGTCTGATGAATCGTTTGAGCCTGCTCGATTAATTTGCGCTCATGCTCTTCCAGAAGTTTTCTGCGCTCTGGAATGCCCTCATTGCCAAGCCGCATCATATCAGCGAACTGTTGCATAAGTGCAATCGGCATTCCTGTAGTCCTAAGCTTTGCGAGTAATACGATCCATTCAAAATCATGCTCCCGATAAATCCGATGACCATTCCCGGCACGGGGGATGGGGTCCATCAGACCGATCCTTTCGTAATAACGGAGGGTATGTACGCTTAACCCCGTCATCTCAGCTGCCTGCTGAATGGTCAGCTCTTTACCAGTCATAACGAGTATGCTCCTTTCAACATTAGTTTAATTGATCAAGCTGTTCTGAGCTAATTTGTAGCTTAAGTGCCCCCAAATTTTCTTCCAATTGCGTTAGACCGCTTGCAGCAACAATGGGAAGAGCTCTCGGGTGCTTGTGCAGCATCCAAGCCAGGACAAGCTGATTCGGTGTCACTCCCAGCTCTCCGGCAACCTTCCTTAGAGTATCCAATCGGGTCATCTGATCCTCTCTCCGGTAGGCATCGGGCAGGACAGCTTCCTTATTGTTGTATAGGCCTCCAAGGAGGGGAGAATATGCCAAGAGCGTAAAATCGTCGTGTTGACTGCAGTAAGCAAGTAAGTCCTCATCCGCACTGACCTGCACTCCGAAATCCGCATCCGCTCTAGGCTGCAAATACGTATGTCGCTGCTGGAGGCAGCAATAGGACTCCCACCCTTTTGATTTACTAATCGCCTTGGCCTCAAGGAGCCTGGAAAACCGGTAATTACTGCAGCCTATAGCTCTTACTTTACCAGCTTTGACCAAGGAATCAAAGGTCTCCAAGGTTTCTTCAAGTTCAGTTTCGTTATCGTCTACATGAGCATAATATAAATCTACATAATCTGTTCCAAGCCTCAGTAAGCTTTCGTCAATTGCCTTCTCAACCGCTTGACGGCCTAAGCCTTCCATTTTTTCGCTTTTCGGCACTACCGGTTTTGCTCCCACTTTGGTGGCTACAATGATCTGATGTCTGTTTTTTCTTTCTTTCATCCATTCGCCAAGCAAAGACTCACTTTCTCCGCCAACACAGCCTTCGTTCCATATCGCATAATTATTGGCTGTATCCAGAAAGTTTCCCCCTGCCTCCAAAAAATGATCAAGCAGCTGGAAAGAGGTTTTCTTGTCGGTTCGTGATCCGAAATTCAGACAGCCTAAAGAATAAGCACTTACCAGCATTCCTGTATTCCCCAACGGATATTGTTTCACACGATTTCCTCCCTATAACAAATTGAATGAACTTCTACTTTTTTGCATCGTACGTGACCAGTATAAAAGTTTAAGTGCACTCTAAGTCAATACTGTTCATCCATTTTCCATCCCCTCTTCCCCTTCGGTCCATAATTTAAGCCGAAGACTCAAGGATGGACCGGGCGACCGGATCACAGCTTGGCGGTATTCCCCGTTCCGGTTGCCGCAGTGTTCTTCCTCTACCTCGAAGGAGCAGCCGGTTGCACTAACTGTATAGCGGAACGGGCCAAGTGCAACATTTACGGCGTGCGGCTCCGCCGTTATCGTGCTCCATTCCTGTCCATTGCCGCAGAGCAGGGGGACCTGATAAAGAATTGGCCCCGAATCCAGCTCGTCAAGCTCGGCAGCAATCTCCAAACCATCCTCCGACAAAGCGTATCGCTCCGTCACCCGCCCGTCTTCCGGCAGACCCTGACCGTGATAGGTGATCCTGAACTCCACGACGCCGCTGTCTTGCCGGATGACCTGAAGCTCATGCTCCAGCCCGCCGCTCAGATCTGCCAGATAACCCGCTGTCCCGTCCCGCCGCTCCCAGCGCGGACCAATCGCAGCGTTCAGAGACCGGACCCCTTCGGGCAACCGGTATTCAGGCTCGGCACACAGCGGGCTGGACAACGCCAGTTCCGCAGGAACACCCTGACGGTGATATCTTCCCAGACCCGTGGAGTCGTAATGGTGATCGGCGGCAGTGTCCAATTGCACGGATTGGCCTCCGGCAGCGGCAAACACTTTGTGGAAGTGCTCCGAGGTCGCCAGCACATATCCCCCGCATTCGGCAGGACAAGGCTCTTCGGCAATATCATCCTCCGCGAACAGATAGGCCATATAAGCGAAGCTGCCTAGCGTAATCATATACTTGTCATAATACGCGTAGGATTCCGTCCCGTAACCGGAACGGATATTATAGTAGTTTTTGACATGGCGCGGCGGCGTAATATCACGGACGAAGCGCAGGATAGCCTGCGCCGACAGTCTGGCACTTCGTTTGAAAGCGCCGGCCAGCTTGAGCCTGCCTTCCCGCCGATACCGCGCGGCTTCAAATTCCCCGCACGCCGCCGCCAGCGCTTCATTGAACTGGAACTGGCTGCTGCGTCCTCCGAAAGGAAACTGGCCGGCAGCGGATTGCATGAACAAGGTCATCATTCCGCCGGCCGCCAGCTTGTGGTTCAACTCTTCATGAAACGCTCCACGATATCCGGCCGCCAATATCAGCTGAATGTGGCAGCGGGCCGCCAGATCGTACAACAGCGGACAGCCCGGGTCCATATACATTCTGTTCCCGTCGAATTTCTGCAACTGCACCGGCCAATGATTGGCTAAATAACCGGCGGCGTTTGTCATTCCCTCCGTTTCGCGCAAATACTCGCCGGCCATGTTGTAAATATTGATATTGTGCAGCCGTTCAAGCCCGGAAACGGAAGCCAGCGTATACACATAATTGACCGCAGGCTCAATGCGGGTTAATTCATTTTTCCATTTCACTGACTGTTCTGCGGAAACATGCGGCTTCATCGCCTTATAGGCCAGCAGCAGCTCCTTGGTACTGAAATCGACCATCTGATTGCCCGTCGTTCGCGGCAGTTCCCGGCAGCCCGTGTCCATCATGCTCTCCCATAGCGGATAAAGTTCAAGCTTGCGTCCGCCCGCCATCAACCCTGCCAGAACAGAGACCACGCGGCAATAGGTCTGGAGATCCTCTGGACACCCCTGCGGGTCCTTCCCCCAGCTCTTATCTGCCTGCTCCAGCCCGTATTCCTGAATCGACCATTCCATCAGATCCAGATAGATATCCTTGGAGAAACCGGTTGGCTTGAAAGCCGCCGGCCGCTTCAGCGCGTCGATATATGCATACAGACCGGCGCCGGACAGCGGCTGCAACTCACTTAATGGACTCATTACCTTTGGCTCAACTCCTTGCCTGTTTCTTTGGTAGACCTAGCCCTTCAGCGAACCGATCATCACGCCTTTGACAAAATATTTCTGAATGAACGGGTACACGCATAAAATGGGAAGCGTCGCCACGACAATCAGGGAGTACTTCAGCACAGCCGCCGCCTGAGCTTTGGCCACCTGCAGTTCAGGGTCCATAATCATGCTGACATCGACCTGGTTCATGATCAGAATCTCCCGCAAAATAATTTGCAGCGGGTACAGCGAGCGGTCATTCAGATACATGAGAGCATTGAAATAGGCGTTCCAGTGGCCCACCGCCGAGAACAGCGTGATGACCGCGATGACGGCTTTGGACAGCGGCAGCACGAAGGAGAAGAAAAAGCGCGCATCGCTGCAGCCGTCGATGCTGGTCGCTTCGATCAGTTCTCCCGGAATGGATGACTGGATAAAGGTTCGCGCGATGATCATGTTGTATACGGAAAGCGCGCCCGGAAGCACCATCACCCACATGGTGTTGATCAGATGGAGGTCTTTCATTAATATATAGAACGGAATCAGGCCGCCGCTGAAAAACATCGTGAACGTGAACAGAAACATAAAGCCGCCTCTGCCCTTCAGCCCTGGTCTGGAAAGCGCGTAAGCGCAGGTCATAACGACAGTGACATTCACCAGCGTTCCCAGAACGGTATACAGAAACGTGTTGCCGTAAGCTCTGAGGATATCTTTGTTTTTGAATACAGCTTCATAACCTTCCAGACTGAAATCGACAGGCCAGAGCAGAACCTGGCCGGACGATACGGCATTGCCTGAAGAGAAGGAAGCCGAAAGCACGTAAATAAGCGGATAGGACACAGCGATTAAAATAAAAGTCAAAATAAAGCCGGAAATGATGTAGTACACTTTATCCGAAGCCGGGTGCGTTGAAAATTTGGTCAGGCTCATTGCCGGTCTCCCTCCTTACCACAGGCTGGTATTGCTGAATTTCTTGGCGGCGTAGTTCACCATAATCAACAGTACAAAGTTAATGAGTGAATTAAACAACCCAATCGCAGTCGCAAACGAGAAATCGCCCGAGCCGATCGTCAATCCTACCTTATATACATAAGTGGAGATGACTTCGCTTTTCGAAATATTCAATTCATTCTGCATGAGGAACACTTTCTCGAATCCAACTTCCATGATATTTCCGACCGCCAGGATCAGCATGATGGTAGCCGTAGGCAAAATGGACGGAAAATCGATATGCCGCACCCGCTGCAGACGCGAAGCGCCGTCGATTTGAGCAGCCTCGTGCAAATGCTCGTCAACGGAAGACAAGGCAGCGATGTAAATGATGCTGCTCCAGCCGATGCCCTGCCATATGCCGGACCAGACATACAAGTGCTGGAAAGCGCCCGGATTGGCAAAGGCATCCGCCAGTAATTCACCGCTAAAGAACATATACAGCGCTCCAAAAGCACCGGTACGCGGATTGAATAGCTGAACTAACATGCCGACGATGACAACCGTTGAAATAAAATGCGGCATATAAGAAACGGATTGTACGATTTTTTTGAATTTCTGCCCCGTAAACGAATTAAGCACCAGGGCAAACAGAATCGGCAAAGGAAAGGAAATCAGCAAGCTGTAAACGGACAGGCTAATGGTATTCCAAATCAGGGTTGTAAACTGATAGGAATCGAAGAAGCGGCTGAAATTGTCCAATCCGATCCATTCGCTGCCCCAGATTCCCAGATTGAAATTGTAGTTTTTGAAGGCAATCTGAACGCCTGCCATCGGCACATAAGCAAAAATGATGATGTACACGGTGGCCGGAAGGAGAAACAGGTACAGCTGCCAGCTCGGCAGAACTTCTTTTTTCAGCCAATTGAGTACAGATCCTCGCATGGCTACTTCGACCGGTCATAGGCGGCTTGAGTGACTTCCAAATACTGCTCAATCCCCATTTTATTCAGCTCGGCAATGTAATCGTCCCACTGTGACAACGGACGGTTGCCGGTGATAAAGGCCACGGCGCTTTCATTCACGTAGTTGTCGATAGCCGTTTTGCTGTTGGCGATTTGCTTCAACTCTTCCGGCAGATAGCCCAGCTTGACGATGACTTCTTCCGGAAAAGCCGGTACATACCCTTCTTCAAATGCAGGTCTCCAGTTGGGCAGTGCATCGTCCGCATCCTTCTTTAGATTGGATACCGTTTTCCCCAGTTCCAGCGAACGGTAAGCGGGATTGGCATCGTTCCAGTGTTTATTCTGCGGGTTGTTCCAAATGGACGGATTCAGCTCAGCCACGGCTGCAGGTACTCCCTCCAATGCTTCAAACGGGCCGACATACTCGGCCACAACGGCTGGATCATCGCTCCAGTCAACGCCCTTCTCGCCGTACCGGCTTACGATAGACAGCTCAGGGTCCAGCATATAATCGCCGACCTTGAAGGCAAGCTCCGGGTCCTTCGCATCCTTCGTGATGAACCACAACTGGGTTGGCAGGGAGGGACTGTACGGAGTCGCCGCCAGACCCGAAGGACCTTTGACCGGAGGCAGCAGCGTCATTTTATTGTCCAGCTCCGGGCCGAATGTACTGTAGCTGCCGGCCGTAACAACACCAGCCATCCCGCCCGGCACGTTGATAAGCGCCTTCATCTGGGTTTCATCCTGGGTGAAGGACAAGGGCGAGAACAGGCCTTCCTTCACGAGCTTGTTCATGAACGCCAGCCCTTCCTTCCATTCCGGTTGAGTAAAAGCCGGGAAGATCCGGCCATCTTTCACATTCATATAGCTCTTGCCCGGATCGGCGTAAATAAAGGCATTCATCAAATAGACGCGCGGGTTCTGCGACCAGCCGTTCAGTGAGCCGACAAAACCGACTTCGTCCTTCTTGCCGTTTCCGTTCGGGTCCTGCTCTACAAACGCTTTCAGGACAGTATACAGGTCATCTGTCGTTTTCGGCATGTCCAGCTTCAGCCTCTCCAGCCATTCGCTGTTGATCCAGGCCCGGTTGGAGCCTTCATTCCATTTCTGCGGGGCGTATCTTGGCAGTGCGTACACCTTGCCATCGGGCAGTTTCATCGAGCTGCGAACGAATTCTTTCTCCGGTATTTTATTGAAATTGACAGCGAGCTCCGGATTATTCAAATAATCGTCCTGGGGAATGAACACGCCTTTGGCAGCATAATCGAAGACTGTCGATTCATTTAAATAAATGTTGACGACATCCGGCAGTTCTGCTCCTGAGGAGACCATCAGCGACAGCTTGGTCAACGCTTCGTCCACTTGGCTGGGCAGCTCCAGAAACTTGAGATCGACGTTCATCGCATCTTCCACAAGCTTCGTATAATGGTTCGTTTCATAGTCCTCTACATTCGGATTAGCCTGAACGGCAACCGTAATGACGGGGCGTCCTCCCTCTCCGCTCTCGTTCGCCTGTTGATTGCCTTGCGAGCAAGCCGAGAGCAGCGCACCCAGCATAGGAAGAACTAGCAATCCTGCTGATAGCGTCTTTCGTTCTTTACTGATCTGTTGGGTCAAACGGTATTCCTCCCTTTTGGGATCGTGTGATCCACAATATTTATTTGTAATCGCTTACAGGTCGATTGTATTGCCCTTAGCCCCACCGTGAAAACCGTTACTTCTCTTAAACGCTGTCACCGGGTAAGATCAGAGGGGCTGGTTATTCTCCCCCCCATTGTCAGTCAGTAAGATTGCTCTGGTTTTCCCGCCATACGGTTGGCGTTACACCGTGCTTTTTGGAGAAAGCCCGGTAGAATGTATTTTCGCTGCCAAAGCCGCACTGCTTCCAGATCCGGTTATTGGCATAATCAGTGGTTAAAAGCAGTTGCTCCGCGTTCAGCAGCCGGATTTCTTCTATATATTTGCCCAGGCTTTTACCGGTCTGCTCCTTCACAAAGGAAAAGACATATTTCTCTGAAATAAGCAGTTCGCTGGCAATACTGCCGGCAGACAGGCCAGCCTCTCCAAAATGCGCCCCAATATAATTTAAAATACCGGTTTTCAGCCTGTTGTTGTTGCTCTTCTTGTTGCCTATCACAATGTCGCATAAATCGAATGCGGTCCTCCGCAGGCGGTCAGCCAGCCGGATCATATCCTGCGACTGGTCGTAAGCCGGAATCGTCAGCGCATGTCCACCTGGACTGCTCTTGTCTCCCCCGATCACCTTATGGGCGCTGAACACCGTCTGCCGGACGGAGAAAAAGATCTGCAGCTGCTCCTGCTCCGTTAAGGAGTATTCGGCCAGAGGTCCAAAACAATCATCTAATATTTGCGCTACCAGGCTTGTCTCGCCAGCGATCAGGGCATCGTACAGCTTCAGCAGCACAGCATTGTCAAAAGACGGACGAGTATCGGACTCATCAGTAGGAAGTTCAAACAGATATACTCCGCTGGCTACCTCGTTCTCATTAATACCCAAGGCGTATTTTGCTTGTTGATAAGCTGCCTTGGCCTGCTCCGGGCCGGACATGATTTCACTGACTCCGATGCTTACGGTCACCGCCAGCGGCGATTCGGTATTTAGCGACCGGATCAACTCTGACAACCGGACTTTAATCTCCGCACGCCCTACCGCATCTTCGTCTGGATCGAAAAACAGGATAAAGACCGTTTCGCCCGCATGAAAATTGAGCGCAAGCGGACGATGGCGCATGACGGCGTTAAACCGTTCCTCCAGCTCCAGTCCGATATTGTGCTGCACGTCCTTGAGTCTTGCCTGGGGGCTGTCCACCTTGTAGATAGCTTTCACCACACCAAACCGCTCGAAGGCGGAGCCGAAATAGCTTTCCGCTTCTTCCTTTTCCCGCTCCGTAAAGGCACCCAGAATAAGCATATGCTTGGCAATGGAATATTTAATGGAATCATTCAATGCTTCGATCCGCCCTTGCTGCTGTTCGCTCCGCGTATGAATCTCGGTAAAGGCGTTGTCCAGGTACTCGAATTCGTTGCGCAGCGTAAAGCCCTGTTGGGTCGACCTTGCCGCCGTCTCTACCAGCTTCTTCAAAGCGTTCGTCTCCCTCATCGAAAACAGGAAAGCCAGCACCACGGTAAGTGCCATACCCGCCACGACGTAGAGTACTACAAGTTCGAGCAAGGAATTAACGTTCTCCTCGAAGGCTCCCGCCGGGATGCCGACTACAACCTGAAGTCCCAGCCGTTCGCTTGAACGCGTAAGCAAGATATACTTGCCGCCCGAAAGCTCAATTTCGGCAAGCGTCTCCGCTGTTTCCAGCGGCTCACCGTTTTCGTAATTATGGGAGAATAAAATACGGTCCTCACTGTCCACAATGTAGACGAAATGATCATCCGTCTGATCCTCATACAGCAATTTGCCCACCAGGTCCTCACGGTCCATGTCGATGGCCAGGATACTTTTCTGCTTAATGGCGTTGAAATAGGAATTGTTAATGACGGCCGTAATGCCGTCGAACGGCTTGCGGCTATAATAAGAAGAGAATACCTCCTTAGCCGGAAACAGCTTCATGGTGTAGTTCTCGCCGAACAGCCGGTCCTGCCACTCTTCCGCAGAGAGGTTTCCGTACCGGTAGTACCGGGCATAGACATCTTCATAGTCGTCCGATGAAATATAGTTGGAGATAAATACCGGATTGTCCTTGAAGCGGATATATACGTTGGAATACATATCCTGGGTCAGCGCCAGGCTTTTTAATTTGCTTTGTAACACTTTGATGTCCATGTAGTACCCGCTGGAAGGAACACCCTTTAGAAAAAACAGATGCATGAACGATTCCTCCTGGAGCAGCAAGTTAGTAATCGTTTGGGCCCGCAGCACCTGCTGCTCCATGGATTCCACGCCGTCCAGCAGCTTGGATTCGCTTTTATCCATTGTCATTTGCTTGGCGAGCGTATAGGATTTGAAATACAGCGGAATGATCATTAGCACGAGAATGGCCAATATCAGACCGTATTTTATAAAGCGTTTGCCGAAAATCAACCAGGACGTATGTCTATTTATGAACTTGGTAACCATGATGTGCCCCCTTTTTTTGCAATCGCTTACAATAAACGTATAGTAGAACGTCTCAAAATTAAACCTCCATTTTCTTGTATGCTCTGTCATGGAGTAAGATAAGGCAGTTAACTGTAAGAGTAAAACAAAATAACCCCACAAAGTGGGGCTTTAGCGTAGGTGTTGACTCAGGTACTTTGCGGGGACCCCAAAACATATAAATTCTATCAAAAAAACCGCGCTGGGCGCGGAATCTTACTCTATGAGACCATTAAAGCTTAGCGAGGTTCATTTTCGGCGGAATATACCCGAGCTGCCTGCCCATTTTAACAATTTGACCTCTATGATGAAATTCGTGGGTGATGGTGTGCGTAAATAACCATAATTCGGTTAACTCTACACTGTCACTCTGCCAGGATGCTTGAACGGTAGGGTCCCATTTGATTTTAAAATCATCTAGAAATTCATAAACCAGTTCATCCGTGTTCTTAAACATTTCACGCATTTTCTCTATATTGTCAACGGATTCCACGTTTAATTTGGGAAGTGATTTACCAAGGGCGCGAATTCCTAACCAGATCCGATAACAATCTGCTACATGTGCATGTAGACTACGAATAGAAACTCCGCCAAAGCTTTCTATTTCTTTCACATAATCTGTAGGGGACATGGATTCGCAATAACGAAATAATGATTCCCTTGTGCGTTGGATCATTTCATATTGACCTTTGAATACATCCATCTTCTCGCTCTCCTTTTGTTTCTAGTCACACGGCTAAATATCAAAATAAAGACTTTAGATATCTATAATAACTATTATATTTCATTACGTCAAGGAATCAGCTTGTCCCCTTATCAGTAGTAAGCCTCACTCTTCACTCTTGCAATCAGAAACAATTTTTTTATACACCCGGCCATCATTTTTACCATGAAGCGGGTTCCATACCTGGGCGAAAAATGGCTCGCGTTTGGCACGCTCTTTGTAATTCCAGGTTTCGCGCTCACATTGCGGGCAGAAATGTCCTCCCTCCAGAACCAGCTTGGGGCTGGCGCTAAAGGACGGGTTGTGAATTAGCTTTTTAGGGAAGGTCTCAGCCAGTTTGCCGCTCGGATTGACAAGCCCATAGAGCAGATCGGCTATGGCTCCTCCGGATGCCTGGCCGCCTAAATATGCCTCTAACACAGCTTTGACGTTATCCAGCCAAGGCATTTCTAGCGGTCCTCCGTTGCTGAGTACAACTACAACATTGGCGTCGTGTCCGTATCCAGCGGATAGCCTGCCGCATACCTTATACTGGAATCACTTCCGGCAATCTTAAGCATTTCTTCATATACCGTATCAAGTTTGGTAGGAAGAATGTGGGAGCTTCCCCCACCCTGGTAACGTGGCTTCCGGGCAAAAGCACCGATTACAGCAACTGAATCCTTAGTTCCGATAGGAAGGATGTCCTCTTCGTTCTTGAGCAGAACCATACATTCTCCGGCAATTTCACGGGCCTTAAGATGTTGAACCTCAGGATCAACGGTAATATGCCCTTGCTGATCGTCCAGGGCTGTCCTTGTTTAATGGCGTACTCAAAGCTGGCGAGATAAATCTCCCGCAAGGTTCGTTCGTCCACCCGGGCGTCGACTGACATTCTTTTAAATTCCTGATTGTTTACGGCAAAATGCTTAATGGAGGTTCCGACGCCCTGACTCTGTACACCTTGTATATAACTCGCTGCCAGTGTTCCTGATAAATACGGGTCCTCTGATAAATATTCAAAGTTCCGGCCGCATAATGGGGAGCGCTTGATGTTCACTCCCGGTCCAAGAACAATCGATATATCCGCTGCTGACGCTTCAAGTCCAATCATAGAGCCCATTTTCTCCGCGAGCCCGGTATTCCAAGAGGAGGCAAGGCCGCTTCCGGTGGGATAGCAGGTGGCAGGAATACTTTGGTTCAAGCCAAGGTGGTCAACCTCCCCTTCCTGCTTCCGAAGTCCATGGGGGCCATCTGTCATCATAATTGAAGGTATTCCAAGACGCTCGATGGGTATAGTGTTCCAGAAATCTTGTCCAGAGCAGATTACCGCTTTTTCTTCCAAGGTCATTTGACTGATAATTTCTTTGATATTACGCTCCACGTGCTCTCCTCCAATGATAATCAAATATAATGAGATCGCTTACTTTATTAGAATAGGGCAATTTCACCAACTAATATGGTAATTTGATATCTTTTTTGGGAGCATAGTATGGTGTTGCTGGTTAGATCATTCTCGCACTTCATGCGCTTTGCTGACGACGTTTAAGGCCCTGCGGGCACGTAAAGCATCACCGATCACATGAACAGGAATATCATGCTCAATGCAAAAATGCTGGAGCCCCTCATAGTTCCGTGACTTCGCCCCGATGGCGACAACAACGGAATCACATGGGTACGCAGATACTACAGTGATCTTGGAGGCTTTACCATGCAGGTATTCGGCAACCTCAAGACCAACAAGGCCCCCGCCGACAATAACGACTTCCCCAGAAACCGTTGCTACCATGGCACGGGACTTGGAATGATGATCAATATGTTATCAAAACAGGAACTACAAAAGTTGCCATTCTATCGGGCTTCCCCGCGCTGCAGAAATTCATCAATCATCGCTTTGTATTTGTCCAGATTGTACACGCTATACATCCGGGAAGTAAGCGTACGGGTATTTCCGAAGAAAAAGCGCTCAAACTGTTTCTGTCTGCCGCCGAAGGGACCAACCGCCAGCTCCCAGGCCAGACGGAAAAGAGCAATCCGGTCGCGGGCTGAGGTATCCTGTCCTTTAAGATAAAGACGGAGAAAATCGCCGGCATCTGATGCCAGGTCTGTCTCGGAAGGAAGCATCACAAGGCTGCTGGAGCTGATGTCCTGAAGCATCCCCAGCATCTCCTGATAAAAGGAGGAATACTGCATCGTAGCAGCAATCAGCGGCTTTGGGGCAGGCACATAATAGCCCCTGGCATCCGGTTCCGCCATCATTTCCGAAGCCAGGCGAAGGGATTTCAAATTCTCAAGCATGGTCAGAATCCGGGATATCCGCTCCATCGTCACCGCTTCGAGAGCGATATTCTGTTCATCTGACAATTTAGCGGTCAGGCCGAGCAGAAATTCCGTCTTGGCAATGTAACGGGTAAGCACCTGATGACCGGCATGGCTGTGGAAATTCCCTTCGCTGAACAGCCTCTCTCCAATCTCTTCATTCCCTAAGAAAAAGATCCGGTTGCGCGGGATGAACACATGATCGAAGATCACCATGGCGTCCATTTCTTCAAATCTGCTGCTTAGCGGATGATCATAAACAGATGAGTCTGAATAACTCTCACGGCAAATGAAGGTCATCCCTTCCAGATCATTGGGCACGGCAAAGGCGAAGGCATATGGATTATCCGGTTCCAGCATGGAAGGGAGACTTGAAGGGAACACCAGGATTTCATCACAGGTAGCTGCCTGTGTAGCCATCATAAACGAACCGTTTACCACCATTCCGTTCTCGTTGCGCTCGATTACTTTAGCTGTAATGGAATCCTCCACCTCGTCTACCAGCTCGGACAACCGGCCGGCAAATGGTTGAATGAATGCATGGGATAAGGTGATGTCCTGACTGCGGCAGTATTCATAGTATTTTATGAGATTATCTTCATATTCGGGATTGTATTCTCGTAACAGATGAGCCGCGGTATATAAAGACATCAGCGTCGTGTTCATATAATCCGGGGATCTCCCTAAAAATCCTTGATGCTTCTCTGCCCATAATTCCATCATGATTCTCCTGCGGACCAGGTCCTCCTTGCTTCTTGGTGCCAGGAAGGAAAGTCCGTAACGCTTACCATCCGTAACGCTTTGAAAGGTCATTTGTTCGATGGTTTCCTTCTGATGCTGCATATCATACATTTCCGCTTGGGTCTTCATTAATCCGTTGAAGGCAGGATGGCTGGATAAAGGCCTTTCGATGGTTTTACCCTGATACCATATTTTGATCTGCCGGCGGTCGATACGCTCGATATATTCTTTGCCGTTCTTAACTGCCATAGCCCGCCACCCCATTCATGAACATCCAACGGCTCAGCCTATTTGACTAATCCAGTTTCTCTAAAATACGTAGTACCGTTAAAAGCAGTACATTGTCCATGTTCAAACATTTACTTTGCAGATAATAGCGTGTTCACGCAAAAAAACAGCATCCTCTGCAGCTGCAGAATGCTGTTCTTCAAGTGTTATAAATTAAACTACAGTTCCTTCGTCATAAATTTGCTATTCGGATCCGGGATATAATCAGCGAATGGCTCACAATACGTAAAGCCGAAATCCTCATACAGCTTGTGGGCAGGGATGAATGAATCCATGGAGCCCGTCTCCAGGCTGATCCGTTTGTATCCGCGGCTTATGGCTACTTCAATAATATGAGTAAGAATATTTCGGGCCACACCCTTGCGCAAATGCTTCTTAGCGGTCCGCATCGATTTGAGTTCTGCATGCTCTTTGTTTAGTTCCTTGATCGCCCCGCAGCCCAGAAGCTCTTCATCCTCCCAAGCACACCAGAAGGTAATTTCCGGTTGCTTCAGCCCATCCAGATTAAGGGCATGAATGCTTTCTGGCGGAGAATCCTCTGCCATGCCTTGCAGATGTTCTGCAATTAATCCAATCACTTGTGTCCCGCTCAAATCATCTTCAAGAATCTTCACTGTAACCACTCCTAAGTTGATGTTAAGTATGAATTATAGCTGTTAAACGTCTGTATATTATATTACTCCCATGGCAGGTTTTCTGACAAGCCTATTATGACTGCACATGAGCTTAACTTAAAGCTTTAGAAAATGCTGTTCTCCAGGAAGGATACTCAAGCTCCCAGCCACACTCGGTTTTGGCTTTGCTGTATTCCTTCATTGAAATGGCCCGTGCGGTCATGCAGAACCCCCGTTAACAGTGGCCCGCACGCTCCTAGAGCTGCCCCCAAGGCTAAAGCCATGGAGTAGATTGCAATCATGGAGGATGCCCGGTCAGCCAGATGCTTTTTAATAAAGCCGGATAATAAAGGGCCCATCATCGCAGACTCCCATGCATAACACCGGAATCGAAACGAGCAAGCTGGACACAGCACCGCTTAGGCCAAGGTCATGTTGAATGCTTCCAAGGACAGGTGCAATCTTTGTCCATGTTTGTCATCCTCCTTGGGAATGCACTCACTTACCGGATAATATCCTCCATGCCGCTTCCCCCTGCCAAGAGAAGATCCACATCCTGCCGGGACGGGAGGCCTTCCACATCGCCGCTTACCCCGACAACAATGGAACCGACAGCGTTGCCGCGCCGCACGGCAGAAGGCAGATCCTCCCCCTGTAGCAAACCGCTGATAAAGCCTGCGGCAAAACCGTCTCCGGCACCCATCGGATCTATGAACCTCTTCACGGGAAACCCTGGCTCAGTTCCAGAGATCCGTCCGTTACTGTAATAAGCCCAGTCCGCGCCAAGCTTGATTACGGCAGCACCAGCCCCGGATTTCAGCAACCGGTCTGCGATCTCTGCAGGGTCACTGCATCCTGTCAGGAATTAATGGTTTAAGTACCACTGTATTCATTTTTTTGGCATACCAATGTTGATTCACTTCAAAGAAATAAAGAAACCCAGAGTCTGTAAAAGACCTGGGTTTCTTTGCATTGAATATGGATTTGGGATATCTGGGAGTATAAGTAAGTTCTTTTGTGGACAATACCCAGACAAATCAGTGGCCCATGCCGTGGCTATTGGTTGTCACTCTTGTGGTCTGCAGTGTAGTAATTTCCTCGGCGCTTGCGGCTGTCAAAATGCTTAATGAGCTAATCAGCAATACGGTTGTCAATAATAAAAGCTTCTTTTTCATAATTTTCATCATTGAACTCCCCTTCTAAAATATTTCGCATGATTGCATGATACTCTTGTAGCTGTGAAACATTGGCCTCAGCTCTAACAAGCTCATAAAAAGCAATAGCTTTTCTAAAGCCTGCCCTATCGAATAGTTTACCACTTACCCGTTTAAACCAATAAATTGATAATAGATGAATATATTCTATGTAGTACCTAACGTATACAGCTGGTGATGTATCATTAATTTTCTTGACGTCACTTTGCAATTCTTCCAATGCCCAGTCCACCTGGTAGTTGTATCTTAATGCGGACTTCGCACAAAGACTAAGAATGAAGCTTTTAGCATAGCTATTAACGAGTCGGCATCCATACCATCAAGTTCCAACAACTCCTATTTCACTCCTTACAAACCAATTTAAAACATTATTAAGTCTTTTCTATCCTATGGTCAATTAATTTCTTGGCTCTTAAATTGCCATTCCCTCCTGTCAACCGAAAAAAAACCTGCAATTTGCGCAGGTTTGGGACTAGGTTAGTGTCTACCGGAAATGACTCCTTTAATCCTTCTAATTCCAGCAGCCGAGGATTGTTCTTTGATAATACTGAACGTCCCTAAGTTCGTGGTATCTCCAACATGAGGTCCTCCACAGACTTCCCGGCTCCACACCTTCCCTTCGTGATCTTGGATGGTATATACCTTAACGATATCCGGATATTTATCCCAGAAATTACCTTCCGCATTACTTTCTTTCGCTTCAAGCTTAGGCAGCTCTGAAATAGAGGTAACTGCTTTGGAAGAGATCGCATCATTCACATACTTCTCCACCTCAGCTATTTGCCCGGGGGTAAGTTTGTTATCATGGTTGAAGTCAAACCGTAATCGTTCGGAAGTAATATTACTTCCTTGCTGGTGAACATGATCCCCTAGCACTTCCCTTAACCCGGCAAGTAACAAATGAGATACCGTGTGCAGCGCCGTTGTTTCTGCGGAATGTTCAGCCAAACCACCTTTAAATTTACCTGCAGAAGCAGTTCTGCTCATTTCAGCGTGTTTTTCTGCTGACTCTGTATAAGAAGCCTTGTCCTCCATGCTATATCCGCTTTCACTTAGATACTCTTCTGTCAACTCCAAGGGAAAGCCATAGGTTTCATAAAAATAAAAGGCATCTGCACCTGTAACTTTCCCCTTATTTTTCAGATGCTTTTGTATTTCAAATTCTCCTTGCTGTAACGTTCTGGAGAAAAGATTCTCTTCCTTATCTACTATTTCGATTACTTTCTTTTTATTGCGGATTAAATCTTCATAAGCTGTAGCTTCATAAAATTAATATAGGATTGTCTTAACTCATCTGGTGTCATTCTCACCATGCTGTGTCCCTCCATCAAATATTATTTATGCTTAAAACAAAAAAGCCCTAAGCTGACATGTTTCTTGTCAACTTAGGGCGAACGATTATGTCCGTGTTACCACCTAACTTCAGATTGCTCTGCGCTCTATCAGTACGGGATTCCTCCGATACTGTTTCCTGAATAACGGTGGAACTCCGTTGAAGCCTACTAAGATTCCTCTGTTCGGTCCACAGCTCCGAGACTGCTTCACTATTAGATCAATGAAGATTCGCACCAACCATCTTCTCTCTGTGAGATCCTTAATAGTTACTATTTCTCATCATAGCCTTTTCATTTTAAGTTAAAGCAATGCTAGCACAATTAATTTACTTCGTCAATTTATTATAAGATATAGACTCCAATTTCGATGTTGCGCAATTATTGTTTACTAATTTTATTGCATTAATTGTGATTCTGATCATAGTTGATATGCAAAAACCTGAATATACTGAAAACACTATAATTACATTCTTAACATAAATATCCATTTTGAGCGCCTTTGAACAAGGATGTAGTTGTAAATTTCACGAAAGGGGTCCTGCCGTCTCCACACTCTCCCTCCGTACATTGAGGTTGTTAGCCGCCGTAGTCCTTGCACCCCAGATCGCAGCTTGAGTAAGTACACAGGCACAACTTTAAACCAACCAATTTGATCGGAGGAGTAATGATTATGAAAAAGACTGTAGCTTCACTTCTTGCAGGTATTGTAGCACTTGGGTCCTTGGCCTCGGTGGGCAGTGCCGCTGAAAACAATGAGAGTAACAATCCTGTAGAGCTCTTCTCAGGCTCTTCCCCTATTTCAATTACGGACCAAGCCTGGAAATCCCCTGCAGACCCCACTTCCGAGGACAAGGTATGGGGATATCTTGAAAGTGTTAAAGGGAACCTGCATCTTTCGGCTAAGGGGGACATTCGGGGGAAATTTAAAATCACAGAGCAAGAAACAAACAGCAAAACCGGCAGCCAGCATTACCGGTTAAGCCAGTATATCTCGGGGATACCGGTATATGGAGCTGATCAGACCCTGCATTTCGACAAAGCCGGGAATGTTACCTCCCTGCTGGGAAGTGTAGTTGAAGATGTATACCAGACCATTCCGCAGCCGCTGATTCAACTCCAAACCATATCCGGAGCAGATGCCATCCTGGCAGCCGGTCAGGATGCCACGCTGGAACATGGACCGCTTGGTGAGCCCCAAGTTACTCCTACAGCAGATTTGTATTATTTTATCGTAGATGGAGAACCTCAATTAGTCTATAAAACGGAAGTGAATGTGCTGGAACCCGAGCCTTTGCGGATACGGTACTTCATTTCTGCGGAGAATGGCAGCGTGCTGTTCAAATATAATATCTTAGAGAACCTGACGGGCACGGGCACTGGAGTCTTTGGAGATACCAAAACATTCGAGACACGCCTCTCGGGTTCAACCTACCAGCTGTATGACAGCACCCGCGGCAAGGGCATTGTGACCTATACCGCGAAGAACAGGACCTCTCTTCCGGGGACGCTCTTGACCAGCACTAATAATGTCTGGACAGACAAAGCCGCGGTTGATGCCCACACCTATGCGGAGAGAACCTATGATTATTATCTCCAGCATTTCGGCCGCAACAGCCTGGACAACAAAGGACTGCAAATCCGATCGACCGTTCATTACTACACTGCTTATAACAACGCCTTTTGGAATGGTGCACAGATTGTTTTCGGGGATGGGGATGGATCTACCTTTACACTGTTGTCCGGTGATTTGGACGTGGTAGGCCACGAGCTGACGCATGGTGTGACGGAGAAAACTTCCAATCTCGAATACTACGGAGAATCTGGGGCACTCAATGAGTCCTTCTCCGACATCATCGGAAATTCAATTGAAGGTGCGAACTGGCTGATCGGTGATAAAATATATACACCGGGCGTAGCGGGTGACGCACTCCGCTCACTGGCTAATCCGCCATTGTACGGCCAGCCTGACAAATATAGCGACCGTTACACCGGTACCGCTGACGAAGGCGGTGTGCATACGAACAGCGGTATCAATAACAAAGCTTTCTATCTCGCTGCTCAAGGCGGTACGTTTAACGGTGTAACGGTCACTGGTATCGGCCGTGAGGATGCCGTTCAAATCTATTACAATGCACTTGTATATTACCTCACAACCTCATCCAACTTCTCTGCTGCACGTACAGCAGTCATTCAATCGGCAACCGAGTTGTTTGGCGCAGGCTCGGCTCAAGTAACTGCTGTAACTAAAGCTTACAATGCGGTAGGCGTCTACTAAGAACAGCATAACAGGCCAATGATCTTGAGGATCATTGGCCTGTTGTATTTACTATTTTCTGGAGACTTTCCTTAATTCGATGAGTAGCTTCGTTACCATGATAGGTGATCACTTTTTTAATATCCAGTTCTAGCAGCTTGGCAATCGACTTCAGCGCAGTAGAATGATCCAACGTGTAATAGTTGTCGAAGGGCAGGAGCTTATCATCCTTTGAGTTTAATGCATCGCCGGCAATTAACGTTTGCGTTGGGATATGATAGAGCGACATATGATCTGGCGTGTGTCCTGAGGTGAAAACGACTTGAATGCCACCGGCCAGGGGCAGAATGTCTCGATCCTTAAGTGCCGTATGAATGTGCAATGTTGCACATTTTGCAGGATTTTTTATAAATGTACTGGCGTGAAGCATGGGACCCATCCCTCGGCGCAGCAGTCACCTATTTACTTTGACCACGACAGCACGTGGTTTGCGCTTGGGAAGGCCGAAGCACATGCACGTTACTTGGAACGGCAAAAACTCTTGCGGGTGCAAGAGTCCTTTGGAAAGTATGCCGTGTATAAAAACTGACGCAATTAATTGGGAAGTCCCTGAAAAGAATTCCCGCGAGTCAGGCTCTGACTCTGATCGGACCAACGGATCTGAACCGAACGGGAAGTGAAGATGTCGGGCCCGTCCGATACCTGAAAATGCAAGTGTGCTTCACTAGAGTTCCCTGAATTACCAAGATGTCCAATGAGATCTCCCTGCTGGACGTTATCCCCTTTTTTGACAGCTACACTGCCTTTCTTGAGATGTGCTGTGATGCTATGCTCCCCATTTCCATGATCAATGACCACAACATTCCCTTCCGGATCTTCAGCGTTCATCACGCCCGGAGTGTTATCCGGGATGTCATTTTTGACTTCAACCACCTTGCCATCTGCTGCTGCATGGAGCGGTTCACCAAAAGCATAGTAGTCCTCGTTGTCCTTTCCCTCTCCTTGATAGCTTGCATCATTCTGAGTGCGGATAATGTCGAGTGCGTAACGCTGGGATTCATGAGCATAATGATAGTTGGATAACACATCGTTCCCGCCCCAGAACACAAACCATTCGCCCTTCAGCGGAAACTGGAATTCAGTTTTGGTCAACGCCTTATCCGTTGCTTCATGTGTTTCAAGCGGCTGAATAAGCAGCCCCACAATCTTGTGATCTTCGGCAAAAGAGGCCTGTATCCCCTTAGTCCCCGTCTGATCCTTCCACGAACGATCAACCAGTTTGTTCAGTTTAACTTCCGTAACCTTGTTCCATGAAGTAACGCCTTCCATAAAGCTATCGGCAGTCGTCTTGAATTCGTCCAGCGTTATGATTTTCTGTAGCTCCGGACTCATCTGCTTGTAGATGTCCTCCTTCGATCCCTTCATTAAGGTATCCATGAAATTGTCAGGTGTAATCCTTTGCGGTTCAGATGCTTCCGAAGTGCCGCAGGCAGACAACAGCACACACGTACCAAGCACTGCGGCAAGCCCCTTCCAGCTTTTCGTATATACTCTAGTCATTTCCCTGCACTCCTTTGTTAGAACGGTATTTTTCTAGTTCAGTGTACGAAATCAATCTTACCTGCCGTCTAACCTACTCTTACGTATATCTTAACTTTACGGCCTGTTCTATCTCCAAAATTAAGCATCCGTTAAGGTTGCCGGTACGCTGTCAGCGTTTCAGAATGGTATGATACTTATAAAAAAGCTGGGAGGCTCTATTTCGTCATGGATGAAGTTTCAATCCTGCTTGTTGATGATGAACAGGCGATTCTGCATATGCTCCGAACGGTATTGCTCAAAGAGCAATTCCTGGATATCGATACGGTCACTAGCGGTGAAGATGCGATTGCTGCATGTAAAAAGAAAACCTATCACTGCATCGTGCTGGACGTGATGCTTCCAGGCCGGAGCGGGCTGGAAATCTGCCCGTTTCTGCGTCAAATTACAGATGCCCCCATTCTCTTTCTAACTGCAAAAACAACCGATTACGACAAGCTGACCGGCTTCGCGGTTGGCGGAGACGATTATGTCGTTAAACCCTTTAACCCGCTGGAAATAGTCGCACGGATCAAATCCCTGCTTAGAAGGTATTTGCCCAGGCAGACGGAAGCAGAAAAACTGCCACAGGAAGGCATCTATGATTTTGGACGCTTTCAGATCATGGAGCCAGCCGGTGAGCTCAGAGTAGAGGGTCAACTGGTGAACTGTCCTGCGCTGGTATACCAGCTGCTGCTGTTCTTTTGCAAACATCCGAATCGTATCTTTAGCAAGTCAGAATTATATGAGCGGGTATGGGGATCGGAGGCCATTTCGGATGACAACACCGTCATGGTACATATTCACCGGATTCGTGAGCGTATTGAGGCTGATCCCTCCGCGCCTGAGCTGTTGGTGAACGTTCGCGGGCTAGGGTATAAGCTCATTCAGTCCGGCATGGGGCCTGGGCGATGAGTGTAAGACGCAGATTGATGACGCGGTTCATTGGCTTGCTTGCGGGTACGGTGGTCCTGATCCTGGTTATCGGCGGAGGTATAGCTTACTGGGTCATTCAGCAGCTACACGAGGCCAGCCTTGTTGAAGATTTTGCCACTGTTGGGCTCGACCAGCTAATCAGTACAGCCGATATTTTGCCGGACGGCAGTGTTAAGTATGATCCCGGGCTGCTGAAGCGAATCGAAGAGAACAACGGCTGGCTTCAGATTCTCGATGAGCAGGGTCGTGTGCTGGATGCTTTTCATACCCCTTCCGATGTGCCGGATCACTATAAACCTGGAGAGCTCATATCTTATTGGCAAGGACAAAAGCCCTTTCCCTACGAGCTATATCTGCTTATCCGGGAACGACAAGGGATCAATTTCACCCTGCTGTATGGAGAGAACAACCAGGCCGTAACCATGCTGGATCAAGCATATAACGGGGGCCGTTATGCCAATAACAAGCTTGAACTGGCATCCAGGCAGCAGGACATCATCCGCACGGCGGATGCCTATCTTCAGATTTTGGATGAACAGGGACAGGAGATGGCTTCTTTCAACAAGCCCGCAGCAGGCATCCCGGACAGCTACAGCATCCAGGATCTGATTCTTCGTACACGCTACCCCACCCGGTATGGAATGACTACAGTGACCAGCTATGATGAGCAGAACCATTCCACCTGGAAGCTGAGTGTTCCTCTTGCAGGCAATCCGGCAGGGAGCAACGTGAACCCCTTCGGGTTTATTTTTGGACCTGCTCTGATTGCACTTCTGGTATCCATTATCGGCTTGCTGATCCTGCTTGCTGTCTGGTATGCCAACCTATTCGGTTATCCGATGCTCCATATGCTCCAATGGCTGCAGCGGCTTGAACGCGGACAATATGAGGAGCCGGCCGGACCCCGCGGCAGGCCGCTTAGCCAGAAGAAGAACGGGAAATGGCGGCGGAACTATCGGGTATATACGGAAGTGTTGCATTCTATCCAAACGTTATCCGATACCCTGAAGCAGGATAAGGAACTCCGCAAACAGACCGACTCTCTGCGGGAGGAATGGATTGCTGGAATTACCCATGATTTAAAGACACCCCTATCCTCGCTCCAGGGTTATGCACACATGCTGGAAGCAGAGAAATACGAGTGGGCTTCTAATGAAGTACGCGAATTTGCGGGCATCATGTTAGATAAGTCGATGTACATGGACAGGCTGGTAAGCGACCTGGCCATGACTTATCGTCTGCGCAGTGGCGGATACCAGCCCCCTGTTGAGCAAACGGATATCAATGCTCTGCTTCAGGAGTTGGTGCATCGTGCTGAACGTAACCCGGCTTATGGAGAGGGCCGCATTACGTTCCAGCCTGCCCCGGCGGAGGTACTTGGACAAGTACACATTCCCTCCTTTGAAAGAATCGTTGATAATTTGACCGCCAACGCCCTGCTCCATAATCCGCCGGACGCGCAGCTGATTGTAAGTGTGCAGCCAGGTAAAGAGGCAGGCGATTTCATCGTTCAATTTTCCGATAATGGACGCGGCATGGATCAGGAGACGGAATGGAAGCTGTTCGAACGATACTATCGCGGCACAGATACAGGTGCGCCTGATGTCGGCTCAGGCCTAGGCATGGCGGTTACCAAAGGGCTGATCGAGGCCATGCAAGGGCGGATTGAGGTTCGCTCCAGTCCCGAAGAGGGAACGGAAATACGTTTGATATGGGATGCCCGTTCAAGATTGCTATAAGGTCTTGCGCAAGTACGTTCCCGTTGTAGAATGTGTAGCTGCAGCAAGCAGGGCAGGTGTGCCCTCGAATACGATTTGGCCGCCCCGGTGTC
Source organism: Paenibacillus sp. FSL R7-0179 (assembly GCF_038002265.1). Taxonomy (NCBI): domain Bacteria; kingdom Bacillati; phylum Bacillota; class Bacilli; order Caryophanales; family Paenibacillaceae; genus Paenibacillus; species Paenibacillus sp. FSL R7-0179. Next base: position 2,943,190 of record NZ_JBBOCC010000002.1, on the reverse strand, counting down.
CGCCCTCGGGACCCATGTCAATAATCCAGTCTGCACTCTTGATCACATCCAGATTATGTTCGATGACTACCACTGAGTTGCCCCCGTCGACCAGGAGGTTCATGATGTCCATCAGACCAGAGATATCGGACATATGCAATCCGGTTGTCGGCTCATCCATAACGTAGAGGCTGCCCTCCTTGTGAAGCTCCTCAGCCAGCTTGATACGTTGGCATTCACCACCCGACAAGGTGCTCAAAGGCTGGCCCAGCGTTACGTATCCGAGTCCCACATCCTCCAGTGTCTGCAGCTTGCGGAGCAGCTCTTTCTTACTGAAGAACTCCGAAGCTTCCCGCACCGTCATAGCAAGGACGTCGCTGATGGATTGTCCATTCAGTTTGTATGCCAGTACTTCATCGCTGAACCGTCTGCCTGCACAGACTTCGCAAGTCGTCCGTATGGGCTCGAGAAACGCCAGATCTGTGTAGATCATGCCTAGACCCTGACAATGGGCACAGGCTCCCTTGGAATTGAAGCTGAACAGGGAAGCGCTTACCTTGTTGACGGCTGCGAACAGCCGGCGGATGTCGTCCATTATTCCCGTGTAGGTAGCCGGATTAGAGCGGATGGATGTGCCCGCAGCCGACTGATCAATGACGATGGCTTCCGGATGTGAGGGCAGGAAGGCTCCGTTTATCAGCGTACTTTTACCTGAGCCGGCAACTCCCGTTACCACAGTCAGTACTCCAACAGGGATATCAACGCTCACCTCTTTCAGATTGTGCAGGCTGGTGCAGGCTATGCTCATTATTCCCTTTGGCACTCTGACATATCTCTTCAAGGGCAGACTTTGCTTCAAGTACCGTCCTGTTAACGTATCCGCACGGAGTAAGCCTGCAAAATCGCCATTATAGACGATTGTACCCCCCCGGGCACCTGCATGAGGCCCTACATCAATAATATAATCGGCGATTTCCATCACCTCGCGGTCATGTTCAACAACAAGTACCGTATTCCCTTTGTCCCGGAGCTGGCGCAGCATGCCGTTCAGACGATGAACATCCCGCGGGTGCAGCCCGACGCTTGGCTCGTCAAAAATATAGATCATGTCGGTAAGACTGCTGCTTAGATGACGTACCATCTTAATGCGCTGCGACTCCCCTCCCGACAATGTTGAGGTCTGCCGGTCCAGACTGAGGTACTCCAGCCCGATCGAGACCAGGTGATTCAGCCGGATTAGGATTCCTTCCTTCATAGGCCCGGCAACGGGGTCCTGAATGGCTTCGATGATACGGATAAGCCCGCCAATCTCCATAGCCGCACACTCTGCGATGTTGTATCCGTTAATCCGGCAGCCTAAGGCTTCCTGATTAAGCCGGCTTCCCTTACACAGGCTGCATTCGCTGTAGGACAAGAACCGGTTAATGGATTCGCGTTTGGCTTCGGACAGCTCGCTGCTGTCCCGCTTCAGATATAGGCGTGTGAGCTTGGGCAGCAGACCTTCATAATCCGATTCTATGGCTCCGCCCTTGGTGTTGTACACAATCTTGCTCTCTTTCCCATGCAGGAGGACATCCATCTCTTCCTGAGTGTAGTCAGCGAGCTGCTTATCGTTGCTGAATAGTCCGGAATGGGCATATGAATTCCATAACCAGCCCCCCACTTTGAAAGCGGGGAACAGGATCGCGCCATCATTCAGCGTCCTGGACCTGTCAAGCAGCTTTTCTACATCGAACTGCACCACTTGTCCCACTCCGGAGCACTCCGGGCACATACCGGCCGGGTCGTTAAAGGAGAATACATGCGAATTGCCAATGAACGGTTTGCCGATTCTGGAGAACATCAGCCGCAGCATGGCATTGATATCTGTGATCGTGCCAACCGTTGAACGGGAGTTGCCGCCGAGTCTTTTCTGATCAATGACAGCGGCCGCAGACAAGTTCTCAATGAGATCGGCGTCTGGCTGACTATACCGGGGCATCCGGTTGCGGATGTATGCGGAGAACGTCTCATTAAGCTGCCGCTGAGCTTCGACACTGATGGTGTCGAAGACAAGCGAAGATTTGCCCGAACCTGAGACGCCAGTGAAGATCGTGATTTTTCGTTTCGGGATACGGACATTCACGTTTTTCAGGTTATTCTCTCTCGCGCCTTTGATGACGATATCATTAGCGTTCACCTAGCTCACCATCCCCATGGTATATGAGCTGAACAAGACCGGAGGAGAAGCTTCTGGTATGAACCAATTTCAGATTTAACCGTTCTTTGATATCCGCAAACAACGGCTTTCCTTCTCCAAGAACCACAGGGTGAACGGATAATCTGAATTCATCCACAAGTCCTAATTGAATAAACGTTGTAATCAGGTTTGCTCCACCAAATAACCAGATGTCCTTACCAGGTCTCTGCTTAATTTTGTTTACTTCTTCGAGAATATGGTCGTTTATGAAAATAGCCTCATGACCCGTCCCCTGCTGCGATCTGGAGAAAACATATTTCTTTTTACTATGAATCATTGCCCGTAATTCTTTGTCATTATCCGAATTTTCATGATTTGTCGCATGTTCTCTCCATTGGTCATAGCTTTTTCTTCCATAAAATATGGTATCTACTTGATTCAAAAATTGAGCGAACTCCAGCTCCGGGTCCATAATGCACCAGTCCACTTCCCCATTCTTCCCTTCAATGTAACCATCCAAAGTAACTGCCAAGTCTAATAAAATTCTTCTGCTCATGATTTATTGCTCCTTTCGTTGATTTACTATCATTATAAAGCTTAATCATGACATCTAATGACATATTTTAATATGGCTGTTCTTCTTCTTTTAGTTAAACTTTGATGTGATATAATCATAAGAAACATTTGAAAATAGTTGACAAAGGGGTGTATTGCTAATGGCATTAACGTCCGCATTCACGAGCCTGAACCTGCCCGTAAAAAACGTAGCACAATCGAAAGCGTTTTTCACCGGTCTTGGATTTGAGCGTAACCCGCAATACCCAGATAATGAGACTTCGGTAGCCCTCTTGATCGGCGACAACCTGCAGGTTATGCTGATCCATCAAGCCTTTTTTATTACACTTACGGAGAAGGAAACCGTTGATACGGGCAAGTATGCACAGTTGACGATTGCTTTGGAATTCGAAAGCCGGGACAAGGTTGATGAAATCGTGAATACCGCACTCTCCTTAGGCGGGAAATTGCACGCGGAACCTGAGGATCATGGGTTCATGTATCATTGGGGCTTCGTGGATTTGGACGGCCATTTGTGGGCGATTAACTGTATGAGCTAGGATGAAGCATTGGGTCAAGGCTAACGACGAATAAGGCTGCAAAAGAAAGACGCCAGGTATCTTCCCCGGCGTCTTCTTTGGTGCTCGCAAGCAGGTAATCTTGTTCATCCATTAAGGTGATTTTGTTCTGATTAGTTTTTTTCAGTATAGGCTTTAAAGTTGTCCATGATTGCCTGCCAGCCCGCTTGCTGGAGCTCAACGGGATTGGCGTTTTCCGCATCGAACGTTTCAATGACCTTCGTCTCATTCCCTTGACGGGCGAACGTAATCTCCACTCTTCTTCCGTCTTCTATGGTGTAGCTGATCACCTCATGCTGATTCACGACATCGTATACGCCGCCAAAATCAAAGCCCATGCTGCCATCCTTCGCTTCCATCCGTGTCAGAAAGGTACCGCCGACCCGCAGATTATTCTCGGCTCTCGGCGCATGCCAGTCCCCGGAGGCCTGATTCCACTTGGTGATGTGCTCCGGCTCGGTCCAGTAGCGCCATACCTTCTCGACAGGGGCTTGTACTACGGTTTGTACGGTTACTTTCGTCGGTTGATTCTCTTTCATTGCAATAGACACCTCTTTCAACTGTGATGATTAATGTTCTTCCATAGATTTTTTCCTATTGGCGATAAATAATGCACAGATCATGATAAGTATGGACACCGACCACCAGAAGGTTGAAATTGCCTGATCATGGTCGATGATAATCAAACGAGTAATCGCCGTGATGCCAATATAAATGAAGTAGCGAAGCGGAAAATGAAATTCTGCTTTGAAATATTTGATAATCAAGGCAATGAACTCGAAATACATGAAGAATATCAGCAATTCCCCCAACATTTCATAATAGCTATCTACTCTAGTGAAGAGTGATTTATATACAACCTGCATAATGTACCAGGTCTCACTGATAAGGAGCACGCTTAGAGCTAACGCCAGTAAAAACAGGCAAATATTAAGCAGTGATTGTAACAGATAAGGCAACTTTTTTAAATATTCCATTAAATTTCTCCTATTTCATTATATTCGTGAGATACGTATATCGTCTACATCTTAGTATTCCAAAATCTTAACACAGTATGATACTTGGAATTTTCTTGTGTCCAGTGAAACTGCCCCTGCATCCGGGACATCATCCGCGCAATGCTTCTTTCCCCAAGACCGTTGCTCTCAGGCTGCACATCCAGTTGTTTAATCATATTAACAAAATGAATCTCGAATATCTCTTGGTCTGATACAAACGTAATGCTGATTTCTTCTTCCGGATCTGTGTATTTCAATAAGTTGGACATCACATTATCAAATACACGGCCGAGCTCCTCTATATTTACATTAATATACGTCTCCGGCAGTTCTCCCGAGATGTGGACCCGGAAATGCTCCTGATGGAGAATAGCGATCTGATCTGACATCAGGTCGTAGATCACTTCTTTTACAGCGACGCTCTCCAGATCGGCCTCGTTTTCTTTGTCCAGCAGGAAGTAAGCAAACAAATTGTCCGTCAAGTTTTTTAGTTTCATGGCTTTGCCATAAGCATTGGTCACATAACGGTCTTTGGGGGTGACCTCCTCATCCTGCTCCTTTTGGGCAAACTCCAGATACATGATGAGCGAGGTCAGAGGTGTGCGCATATCATGCGACATTTCGGTGACCAGGCTTCGGCTCTCAGCTTGTAATTCCTCAATCGCTTTAAGTTTGTCCAGAAAAGCTTTCCGCAGCTCCTCAACACTCTCAGCAATCATTGCTAACTCATCCTGCCCTCTTACTGTCATCTCGTAGTCCAATTCACCGCCCTCAAGAATATGGATTTCCTGATGAATGGTCCGCAGATAGCGGAGACTGCGGCGGATGCCGAAGAGAACAATGATCAGAAAGATTAGCGTTGCAGCTAGAAGCTCCAGAGTAAAAGCCAGGTCATCATATCTGGAGGAGTAGAAGCCGTCGATACTAACCTCTCCTTCACCATTACGAAACTTGACCGGATAAGAATGATTCTGTTCGTATTGAGTCACTCTTTCCCTTCCATAAGCCGATTCGTCTTCAAAAGTGTAATTGGAATTATATTGCAGCACCTGGTCTTTAAAAATGGTGACGGTAATATAATTTTCTTTTTTGACCCAATCATCAAAAGCCTTCCGATCCGATGTGGTCAGCTCATGGGCTGAAACATACTTGCTGAATTTGTGAATGTATTTGGCTGACTGCTCCTGGTAATACTCATCCGAGCTCAAATATCTGTCGATCAGCTCATTGGTGATTTTTTGTGCAGTCACAAAGAACACACCACTCACAACTGCAGCAGCCATGATCAGCATAGCTAGTTTATTAGTTAGCGTAAATTTACGATGCAACAAATCGATATCCTCTTCCCCATTCCGTTTGAATGTAAGCTGGATGTGCCGGGTCTTCCTCAATTTTGGCCCGCAGCTTCCGGATATGCACCATAACGGTATTGTTGGAACAATAAAAGTAGGGCTGACTCCACACACTTTCATATATATTTTGGGCAGAAAAAATTTTATTCCGTTTACTCATCAGCAGCTTCAGAATACGATATTCCAGATCGGACAGCATGATTTGCTGCCCTTCCTTCCAGACTTCATTAAATTCCTCGTTAACTCTTAGCTTGCCCCCAACCAGGAACATTTCTTCAGGTTCCCGTTTTTCCTTATAAATTGTATATCTGCGTAATTGGGCAATCACTCTTGCGTGAAGTTCATCTTCCGAGAAGGGTTTGGTCATATAGTCATCTCCACCAGCGAGTAACCCCTCAGTTTTGTCGAGTGTGCTCGATCTGGCCGTTAAGAATAGAATCGGTACATTGGAGGATTCCCTGATCTGCTTACAGGTCTGGATTCCTGAAATCCCCGGCATCATAATGTCCAAAATAACCAAGTCCAGAGAATCGTTCACCAGTTCTAAAGCCCGCTGCCCATCTTGGGCCGTGAACACTTCATATCCTGCGCGCATAAGGGACTCTTTTAGAAGGACGCCAATATCCTGATCATCCTCTACCACTAATATACGATGGGTCATTCCTCTCTCACCTCATAATTCTTGATGCTTAGTAATTTATAAGATACGGCATAAATCTTAACAGTTTATTAAAACTTAAATCAGACACAAAATTGTCACAACTCCAAAAAAGTTGATGGCCCTTCATAAATGGTTAAGATTTGAGCTTTATATTTAACCTTTGTAATGGAAAGGAGCATGGAGATGAATGCTAAAAAAGAAGGACACGGGCAACCGATGAGTCTTCGGGAGAGAGTTCATTTTCTGGACATCGTCCGTGGATTCGCTATGCTGGGCATTATCATTGTCAATTATTTTCTGATCGTAGATTCCGTTAAGGGATTCGAAATGTCCTCAGATGATGTATTACACAATCTGGTCTCCTGGTTTGGCGAAGGGAAATTTGTTACCCTCTTCTCCTTCCTGTTCGGCGTTGGATTTATGATTTTTATGGATCGGGCAGCTGAGCGGGTTGAGAGTCCCAACAAACTGTTCGCACGCAGGCTAACCTTCCTGTTGGGATTTGGTGTTCTACACATCACCTTTGTTTGGGTCGGCGATATATTGGCCTTCTACGCTGTAACCGGCTTCCTGCTATTGGCCTTCTACAAGCGTACACCCAAAACATTGCTGCGCTGGATTATCGCACTAATCATGATTCAATTCCTCATCCCTATTTTCACGATTCTGTACAATGTTATGAATACTGCAGTACCAGAGACACCGTATTTTGCAGATTTCACTCTGAATAGTCACAATAGCACACTTACTTACCTGGATTCTATAGGAGCCCGGTGGGCAGATATGATTCCGATGGCTGCCAGCTCCTTCTCAACAGTATTCTCCATGTTTCTCATGTTTCTGATGGGTGCATACTTTGTTAAAACGGGTTACTTCAGAGACATGGAAATGAAAAAGCAACTATGGAAACGAATCTGGATCATTAGTACATCCGCTTTTCTAATCACGCAGAGCAGTACGATGCTGGACATGCTTATTCCTTCTAAGAATATGGCTTCGATAGAAATTCTCTCTGCACTTGGTCAAAGCGGGGGGGTAACCGGAAGCATGTTCTATATGAGCACGCTTGCCATGCTGTATTTGTTCGTTCCTATGCTGCGAAGCCCCCTGATGATTTTCAGCAAAGTCGGACGGATGTCATTAACCTGTTATCTGCTCCACTCCATCATTGGCACCATCCTGTTACTCGGGTACGGCTTCGGACTTGCGGATCACATCGAGTCCACTGGAACGATGATGGTTGCTCTGGCTGTGTATGCGGGTCTCACGATTTTCAGTACATTGTGGTTAAAGAGATTCAAGTACGGCCCGATGGAATTTATATGGCGCAAGCTGACATATGGTAAGTAAAATGATTAACACAGAAAAACGCCAGGCTCTTTCCCCGGCGTTTTTCTGCGCGCTATACAGGTTTGTGCATTATCCCCTGGAGTATCACTTCAATGGCCCAGAAGAACCTCTCCTTGGAGGCGGTATCCCCAGAGAATAAATCAGTCTTCAGACTGTTCATCAACGGAAAACGTACCGGATCTGCTTCGTTATAGTAACTCTGGGCAGTTGCCATCAATCCGCTCTCTCTCTTAGCCTTCTCCAAGGCAATGGAAGACACGTACAAGAGCAACAGGTCCGTTCCCCAAGCAGCGGCCGTAGAGGTGATTCCGCCCTTCTGGAGGACGGTAAGTAAATACTCATTCAGACGAAAGGCATGATTTCCAATAGGAATCGTCTGTAGAGACAGCTCCGCTAATCCAGGTTGCCCGATAAGCAGCTCTGCATAGGCATGCAGCGCTTGAAATAACTGTTCCTTCCAATTGTCGTCCGTGAGCTCCGGCAGATTCAACTCACCGAGACCAAGGTCAAGCACATATGAGCTCAATTCCTGCAGATTTTTAACGTATACATATAGGGAGGAAGGTCCGGTGTCCAGTTGTTTGGCTACCTTCCTCATGCTCATGCCGGAGGCTCCTTCCTGCTTCAGCAGCTCATATGCGGTCTTGACAATGATTTCATGACTAAGGGGTTCTTTGGCTGGCCGGTTACGGCGGCTCACAATTTCACGTTTAGGTTTCATCATACTTTTCTTATAACATGCCGGAAGCCAATAGTAAATACATCGCCGAAGATAACCTCATCCTTGCTGCTCATACAGGTCTTGATAAGATTGCATGAGTGCTGCAAACTTGGGAGCCGCATTCTCTGAGAAGCTCAGGATGAGATTTTCGTTAGACATATGTGCTTTCTCTGAGGCATACTGGAACATTTTCTCCTCATATTCTTCAATGGCTGCTGGTGTCTGCTTGTTCCTTACTATAGCAATGGCCAGCTCCAACGCATCCAGCATGGCAAGATTCACTCCTTCTCCGGCAAAAGGGGACATGACATGTGCTGCATCTCCAATCAACGTCACTCCAGCGCTGCGTTCCCAGCGGAACCCGACGGGCAGCATGTAGATCCGTCTGGGCACAACCGCATCCTCCGCATACCGGATATAATTCTTGAGCGGTTCGCTCCAATCGTGAAACAGCTCAAGCAGCTTTGCCTTTATCTCCCGCGGGCTATCATTGCGGATTTCGTCTAACCAGTCCCGCTCAACCTTGAAGCTTGCATATACTTTGATCCGTCCGTTGCCGTTCAACTGGCCCAGAATCCCTTTGTGATCATCCAGTGCAAACATCTTGCCACGTGCATTGAATGCTGCCAGATCCGGGTGATCGGCGGCGATCACGTTAAGCTCCAGCATAGTCAGACCTGAATATGCTACATTTGTATCCGTAAGCAGAGGACGAACGCGGGAAAAGGCACCGTCCGCACCAATTACAAGATCAGCCACAGTAGTATGACCATTTTCAAAATGAAGCTCCGTCTTCCCCTCCCCCAAAGACACAGCCTTCTCCAGTTTATAGCCATACTGTATGGTAGATGGATCTAGTTTGTTTAAAAGCAAGTCACACAGCACACCACGGTCAATCTCCGGGCGTCTCTGCCCTTCCGGGCTCTCTTCGTCGGCCACTTCATCCAGGTATAGGGTTCCCGTCTTATCCATGAGCCGGAAGTCTTCGCCCTCAAAACGTGCTGCCTTCAGAAAAGCTTCATATAATCCGGCTTCCTTCAAGGCGAGCTGCCCGGATTCTTCATGGATATCTAAGGAGCCTCCGCGTTCATGGCTCAGGTCCGCATGCTCACGTTCGTAGACTGTTGAGGAAATACCATGCTGCTGCAGAATCAGGGCAATCGTTAGCCCCCCTGGTCCACCTCCAATAATAGCGATCCGGCGTTGTTCCGTAGAATGAACAGTTGTCATGTGTAGACATCTCCTTTGGGTTGAAAGTTATTTTCTCAAGAAACCTGCTTCTTGCCAGTAAAAAACAAAGTTAAAACCAATGCACCTATTGCAAAGCTCAAAGTAATCCAGAAGGTTGAGCCGAAGGCATGACCTAATTGATCAGGTGAATGCTGTGCGGGAAGTCCCCTGATTTGGTTGGCCAGAAAAGCCATCGTGATGGTAACGCCGAAGGAGGACATGATCTGCTGGGCTGAAGTGGTGATGGGGGTCAACCGGCCGCCGGCATTAATGCCGATCCGCCCAAAGCTTGAATGATGCGGAAAATAATAAGGTGACTAGGGGGGGGCCATTGCACACAGTACAGATGCGAGCACAAATAAGACAATGCTAATCATAAACATCCGTTTGGGGTGAGAAACGGTCTAAGATTGGTATCGAAGGCATTCACTAATTTCGGTACGGCCACATTCATGATGATGCTGTCTAAGATCACCAGGAACATTCCTGAAGCAACAGCTAGAAGTATGGGCAATATTTGTTTTAAGACAAGCGTATGAATTAATTAGATGATACATTTATAACATAACGAACAGTGTTCGTCAAGAATAGTGTTCGTCGTTGTTTGTGCGTTTTTCTTAGAATAAAAAATAGAACCCTTATAGGGTTATAAGGGTTTTGTTTTTTATTTGAGCATTTTGCATAATTCATTTTCAAGAAAAAAAAGAAGGTTATATCTCAAGCTGAATTGAGATTTTGAGTGAAAAAGATGAAAATGGACAGACGGGCAGAATTTTCAGAGGATTGAAATTTTAAGCGGCGTTTGTGCCTCGTTGTCTCGAGATAGCTAGCGCAGAAGCAAGCAAAATAATGGCATTCAAATATTGGTGAGTCGTGACTTTCTGAATGCCCCAAACATGTAATTGGTCTGCGGTTAGGTAGGTCTTCATTCGAGAATTGCATCGTTCTACACTTGTTCGCTTGTTGTAGAGTTCTTTCCAATTTCGGCTTTCTCGGTGTGGTAACGCATAGCGACGTAAATCGTCTCTGCTACTGACCTTAACGACCATTCCGTAATTGGAAGACGAACAGGCCGTCATACCTAAAGGACAATCCACTTTCCCCGTAGCGTGTGGACAACGAAACTTCAAACGTTCCTTTTCCTGTCCCCAATACGTCATTGGAAACCCCATCGAACAGCATGGCGTCCCTTTGCTTGTCATCCCTGCAGGAGGTTCCTTTTCGTTTCGCGGGTTCATTGGAATAATGGCCTGGGCCTTGACGCTGCGAGCCATTTCGTAGTTTTTCATTTGGTCATATCCTGCATCCAGCATGAAAAAACGAGGCTTGAATCGTTCGGCGGTTCGCTTCATGAGTGTAGGTCCCTCATCGCCATCATTTACATGAGCAGGTGTAACCTTTAGGGCAATCGGAAGTTCACTCTCCGTATCGACGGCCAGGTGCAGCTTATAGCCAAACCACTTGACTTTGTTGCCAAACGTATCGAGTTTAACTCCCCAATTGGCATTGCCGGTGAGTTCGCTTTTTCGCTTGGGTTCTTTTTTCTCGTAGGCGTGAATGGCTGCGCTGTCGATGGCGACATGCGTGCCGCCTAGGATTCCGGCTTCCTGACACTGAGCAACAAGATCCTCAAACAACTGCTGGGCAAGGTTTTTGCATGTCAGTTCGGCAAAAACCCGACTTAACGTAGAAATCGAAGGGGCGGGAATGTCCAGCCGAAGTCCACATTGGTAACGGAAACGAAGGTCAAATTCCAGTCTGCGTGCTAGGCCGGTGAACGTATCGATGTTTTCTAAGGGAGCCGCGAGTAATGCGCGAAGAATGCCTTGACGGCAGTGCCCGTCCGCTCCTCGGGGTGAAGGATTTCTTAATTGTCTCGCATACGGCCGTAGATCCAGTGCACTGAAAAAGAGGGGCAGTCGTTCTTTCGATTCAATTTTTTGAAGCTCCTCAAAGGAAAATAGACTTTCTTGGAGAATATACAAAGGGGGCTTCCTCCTCTTGAGTGTTTTGGTGTCGTTACCAAAAAACTTCTCCAAGTTGGGGTGAAGTCCTTTTTCATGCTCGAAAAACCTTTGTGTAATAAGGGCTTAGATTAATGCAAAATGCTCATTTATTTAAAGTATTTCATTTTATAGTTGTCCATCAGGATTTCCAATTTATCCAATTTGATAGATCCTTCTTTAACCTTCTTATTACCTGCATAGAATTTAGAATAATCTATTTTAGTTGTCTTCAGACTGTCTCGCATTATAGTGAATCCCTCAAGTTGAAGTTTTGCCCCTGCTACATAGTAATTATGTATTTCTTTCAACTCTGCATTTGCAGTATTGGGCTTTAAATTCTTCAACCCGGATACAAACTTAGTATAGTTCGGTACTACAGTATTATTTAAAGACAGAAAGAATGTTTTTCTTGTCGTATCGTTTGGACCTTTGTTCTGATTATGTGCATTTATAGCTTTTTCTTCATAGGTTATTAGCGGTTCCAACTGTCTGATATAATCCTGTATGTCCTTAACCATAATTTCTTCATGGGTAGGTTCCTTTATGACTACTGGACTTGTTGGTTCAGGAGTTGGTGTAGGAGTTGTTTCAGGTATAACTGTATAATCATCGACCACTTGAACAGTGAACACATAAGGTTCAAACTTTTCTCCAATATTGACTGTTAAGGTTGCAGTCCCTTTATTTAAGGCATGAAGTTCAGAAACCCATTTCGTTTTCCGGACAACCTTTACAATATTCTCATCTGAGGAAATTGGAGTAAAATCATAGTTTTCCACGTCTCCATCCGTCCAGTCCGTGATGGCTATTTGGTATGACTTCCACTCCCCCATTTTAATTTCCGTTGGTTTGGTCACCTTGACAATGTCGGTGATGCTTCGTGCAGCCGCACTTATATTACCCGCCCCTGATACGACTGATAATATAATTGCTAACATTAGTGAATAAATCAAACTCTTTCGCTTCATAGATGTTTTCTCCCCGCTTGTATATCCATAGTAAAGGCCTCAACCAATCTTGCTAGCATAGTTCCATCATTAGGTTGCATGTAGCAAAAACAGAGAAGTTCTTTCCAAGCTTTATTATACAACTATCCTCTGCTTTGGAAATCCCATCCTTAAGACATTTTTTTGTTTCCCCCTCTTCAATCAGTTATTATTATATCAAAATCGTATAATTCATGAATGAGGTGTAGCGATGGAAAAATTCGCTCTTGAGGTATTCTCTGATTTATCCGAAAGGCTGAATTATAATCTGCCGGGTTTTCCGCTGTATGCTAAAAAAGGAGCACTGCATCAATTCGACCGGTTCGCGGCCGCTTATCATTGGCATCCGGATCTGGAGTTTATTTTGGTGCTGGACGGGATAATGGATTATTATGTGAACGGACAAACGGTCCAGTTTGGTAAAGGGAACGGAATTTTTGTTAACAGTAAACGCCTTCACTATGGCTTCTCTGCTAAGGAGAGCGATTGTACTTTTCTGGTCATCGTCATTCATCCTGCACTTCTGGGCGAAAACACGCTTGCAGGAAAAGCATATCTGGAAGAAAAATTCGGTTCCGGCACCGATGATTTTTTACTGTTATCTTCTCAAACGTCTTGGCAGCATGAGATACTGCTCGCACTAACTGAGTTGTATAATGAAGTGCAGAGCCATGAAGGGAACCTGCTCCGGTTAGTATCTCTGGCTGTGTCCATATGTGCGGGTATAGCCGATCATATACAGCAAGCACCGGGCAATCCGAATGATGAACAGGTATGGATGACGATCCGTAAAATGACCGGGTATATTCACCAGCAATATGACGCTAAACTAACCATTGATGAGATTGCCGCCGCCGGTTCAGTATGCAGAAGCAGATGTTATGAGCTATTCAAAAAGCATGTTGGCTGGTCACCCAATAATTATTTAACCCGCTATCGTCTTCAAAAAAGCTGTGAGATGCTGAAAGAGACAACGATGCCTGTGGGAGAGATCGCCATGGCCTGCGGATTTCAAACGGCAAGTTATTTTTCGCATGTGTTCGGTAAACAATTAGGACAAATTCCACAGGACTTCCGCAAGCAAGCTTCTGCTCCCAGCCACGATTTTTAATAGGTGTCTTTCTCATCGTCAACGTATTTTTGACTGATATAATGAGTGAACCGTTTGTCCTGTTGTCTAGCTAGTTTGTCACACCATTTAGAATGCACTATAGCCCGTATACCGAAAAACAGGAATAGAAGCAACAGAATCCCGCTCGCAACCTGAAGCATCATAAGCAGCCCCCCCTTCTTATTTCTATTCTCAGAATAGTATAAAGAAGGGGGGGCTGCTCCCGAAATCGTTTGTAATTATATCAAAATCGTATATTATTTCACGCTAAACCGGCTGCCTGAGTACCTTGAGACAAGCGGAATTGCACTAATGAAATACACTAAAGCGAGCAAGAAGATGGTTATAGTTAAGCCCCAAGGGGCCGGACGCAGCAGGAATGCTGCAAGGAAACCTATCGAACCCAGGCTATTCAGCAAAGTAAACCATGGGTTACTGGTAGTCATATCCGGGGTATAAGGCTGGAGGAGGTAATACAGCAGCAAATGATGTACCGAGAAAATCACTGCTAACGCCAGCGTTAACAGCCATACCGGAAGCAGGTTCGGATGGAAGCTCCCTTCTGCGACAATCAGGATAAACACACTCAGAACAGCCGCCAAGCCTGCTCCGATCAGTATATTTCGCCCTAGCAGCCAGCGGAGGCGCAAGCGGAAATGCTGCAGCGCATCCTTCCGGTAGAAGGAATACCGCATCAGCGGCAGGTCGCAGTGGCGAAACAGCGCTCTGCACAGCTGATTGCCCATCGTCAATTGAAACATGGCCAGAATGATAAATGGTATATAGCGTTCAAGCTGTGTTAGCCTCATCCTCTTATGTTCCAGCTTCAGGCTATCTTCTGTGATCTTTAACACACACCTTTATATAATTTTAGAAGTTAAGAATAACACCGGCTCATGGAGGATGGAGGGTAGAGAACTTTTTTAACTAATGTTTCACAAAAGAATGATCAAATGGAATCCACATTAGGCTGAGCCGCTTCATGCTCCTCCAGCAGCCGCTTCAGCTTTTGGCGTTGGCGCTTTTCCCGTTGACGGCGCTCCCTATCCTCTTCCCGAAGTGCCTTGAGCAAGGAAAAGCACATACCGATCAGCACAATGGCAAAAGGTAAAGCTGCTGCAATGGAAGCGGTCTGCAGGCCGCTTAATCCGCCGCTAATCAGCAGCACTACAGCGATGGAGGACTGCAGAATGCCCCAGGTTAGCTTGACTCTTGCACTGGGATTGAGTTTGCCGTCTGTGGTTAGCATCCCTAGTACAAAAGTAGCCGAATCGGCTGAAGTAATGAAGAAGATCATAATCAGGATGGTAGCTATAAACGATACTATGGTGCCTAACGGCAGATGCTCCAGCATGACAAACAGAGCGGTCGTCGTATCTTGTTTAACGGCTGTGGCCAGCTCGGCAGCATCGAACAATTCCAGTTGCAGGCCTGTCCCGCCAAATACGGAGAACCAGACAAAACCAAACAGGCTCGGTATAATCAGGACGCAAATGACAAACTCCTTAATGGTTCTTCCTTTCGATACCCTGGCAATGAACGTTCCGACAAAGGGCGCCCAGGCAATCCACCAGGCCCAATAGAACAAGGTCCAGGCCCCTACCCAGGTTCCCTTGGAAAAAGGCGTTAATCTCAAGCTCATATTGACGATGTTTTGCAGATAGCTGCCTAATGTGGTGGTAAAGGTCTCGAAGATAAACGAGGTCGGACCCGTTATCCATACGAACAGCATCAGCAGAACGGCGATTACCAGATTGGTGTTGCTGAGGATTTTGATCCCCTTGTCCAGACCGCTGGTAGCAGAAATGAGGAACAGCACGGTCACTATTGCGATAATAACAATCTGAGCTGCTACGGTGTTCGGAAGCCCGAATAAATAATGCAGCCCTCCGTTAATCTGCAGAGCTCCGAGACCCAGCGAAGTCGCTACTCCAAATATCGTGGCAATCACTGCCAAAATATCGATGGTCTTGCCCAGCCAGCCGGAAACGAGCTTCTCTCCCAGTAAAGGGATAAAAGCTGAGCTGATCAAGCCTTTGTAACCTTTGCGGAACTGGAAATAAGCAAGCGTCAAGCCGATGACAGCATAGATCGCCCATGGATGCAGTCCCCAATGGAAAAAAGAATACCGCATGGAGATCCGTGCGGCTTCTGTCGTCCCTCCCGCTACGCCCTCCGGCGGAGATAAGTAATGGGACAGCGGTTCAGCGACTCCCCAGTAGACAAGCCCGATCCCCATCCCTGCACTGAATAACATCGACAGCCAGGAGACCGTGGAATATTCGGGTTCATCATCATCGTCTCCCAGACGGATGCTGCCAAACCGGCTAAAGGCTAAATAGAAGGTGAAGATCAGGAAAAACAGAGTCGCCAGTAAATAAAACCAGCCGAAATTATGAATGGAGAAAGAGTACGCGGCATTTGCAGTACTGGCCATCTGGTCAGGCGCCACTGCTCCCCAGATTGCAAAAATCGCTACGATAGTAATTGAGATGATAAAAACCATTAAATGAACCTCCATGTGTAATGTATGTAGTATTTCAAGCAACAAACCAAAAAACCTCAGGAAACGCATCAAAGGCTTCCTGAGGGTCCATCCATTGTTCTTGTCCGTCAGGGTTCTGCTCAGTTCTGTCTATTCTCCACCGATTTCATCCGGTTCTGGTCGTCAGGCAGCCGGTCGTGACTGAATTCCTGACCTGCTTCTACTTCCCCGTCTTCGGATACAGCCCGGGCAAAGTTAGTGAACTGTCTCTTCTCATCATCCTGCTCATGCTTCAGCTTCAAAAGCTCCTTCGGGTCCTGAGTTGTCATCATACTAACCTCCTGAGAAATCTAATCATGCTGTTTATCTGCACCATATAAGTTTTTCCATACTATCGGGGTGCTTATGCACTAAGTTCACCGAAAGGATGTCATTCATTAACCTTATTGGGTAATAGATAAATCAAGAAGACTGAATCAGCTTTGGATGCCGGTACAAGACAAAACACACCGCCAGGTGTCTCAGCGGTGTGTTTTGTCTTGTCCAGCTACCCTATTGACTAACCTGCGAGCCTGTGACAATCGGCTTCACGAATACCGATTCGAACTCCTCGGCCAGCATATCCATCAGAATCGCATCATATTTTACGCCTCCGATAATACGGGCCTGTCTTCTTCTTCCAATCTCTTTGAATCCGACCTTCTTATAGCACTGAATTGCTCTTTGATTGAAGGCGAACGTCCCCAGCATAATGTTATTCAAATTCAGCAGATTGAATCCGTAATCGACCAGCAGCCTCATAGCGTCTGAGCCGAAGCCTTTTCCCCAAAATGCCTTATCGCCGATAAAAATACCTGCCATGGCATTCCGGTCGACAAGATTAACATCAAACAGCAGGCAGCGTCCAATGGCCATGTCGCTCTCCAGATCCACAATGCTGAACATATGCGTTCCAGACTTGAGTACATGCTCTATTCCTTCACGCTCCTTGTCCAGAGATGTTAGCAGATAGGCTTCATTTCCAAGCGGGGCGGTTACCTCCAGATCATTGAACCAGCGTGTCCAAGCTTCTGCATCGTCAGTAGCCACTGTGCTTAAGTAACACTTCTTTCCGGTTAATTTCTTATAGTACTTCATAAATGCACTCCTTTTAGATTATCCTCGACCTTCACAAGCACTCCATCCCTATTCTCATAGACTCTGTTTTCATTTTTGACCATTTTGTTCATGATCTCTTCTTCCAGATTAACCCCCAGAATCTCCGCCAGTCCAATCAGGTAGATGGCAACGTCCGCTAATTCTTCACCGAGATCGCCCTTCTTCTTCCGGTAAGCATCGCAGGCTTCAGATAATTCGCCGTGAGTCAGGCAGAATTCCTGATAAATATCAGTAACATTGAACCCCTTCTCGATCTTATTCTGGTACACTCGCTTCTGGAGTTGTACTAAATCAATCACCGTGATCACTCCGATCTTTTGTATTATTGAACTTATCCTATATGCTTGCGCAGATGCACTAACGACATGGGCTTGATCCGTTGGGCTTCGGCGATATTCTCATACAATAGGTGGCTCTTGCCTGCCTGGGCAAACGTTTCACGTAAGGCTGCGATCCTTCCTTTTTTGAAATCAAGGAACTGGAAGTCCACCTGTTTCAGGTGCTCCATCGCGGTTAAAGGCTCTAACTCCTTCGCTGTCACGGCAGCAGAAATCTCCCGGAGCCCCAGCATTTCCAGCTGTGTTGCGGTCCATAAAGGGGATATAACTTCCAGGGATTTCATGTTATCGAGTTCAAGCTGTATAAGCCCCGGCATATTAGAGAAGTCACACAAACCCTCCACCTTCGCCAAGGATAAGTGTAGGTATGCAAGATTGCTCATAGACTCCAGGACATCTAGCTCAGTTAAGTTACGGATAGCCGCCAGACTCAGCATGGGGACTCTAGAGTCTGCAAGCGCATCCAGTGACCCTTTCAAAATGGAGTCGTGAATGAAGATGCACAGCAGCTTCGGCAACCGGCGGATAAATTCCAACTCATGAATCGTAGTCCGCAAGATTAAGGTATCCAGGCTGGAAGCATCGCCTATCGGTGTTAAGTCCTTAAATTGTCCATGGAGGGAGAGATATTGCAGCTGCTTGAAGCTGGAGATGAAGCTGAGGTCTACCGGCTTTTTGGCCATAATGGATAGAAACTGCAGCCGCTCCAGCTTGCCAAGCACGTTCAGATCCACACTATGATACAGGTTGAGCTGCAGGGCTGTGATATGTTTTAACTCCGCAATGGTCTGCAGTAATTCCTTGGTATATCGTCCTTTCGTGTCCGCTTGGCTAATTGACAAGACCAGATCCGGGCGTTCCGCAAATACATGCTGATCTAAGTCCAGCAGATCCTGAGGCTTGTCCACATCGAAGACATACGAAATAAGCGCACGCTCGCGCAGTTGCTTCACCGCTTGATCCATTTTACCTTTTGTCCAAGGTGCACCATTCATTGAGCTAGTCCATACTCCCATTCCCGTAATCCCCCGTTCCTTCGGATATAAAAAGTCCCGCCTGTTTGTGGCAGACGGGATTTTGATTAGGCATAATTATGAAGCCATAGGCTTATAGCTTACGCACCACATAAATAAGATTCATTCCACAATCCAGCGTGCCCGGCAGTTTGGTGAACGCGATTTCATGTTCGACAAGCAGCTTCCAGAATTCCTGGTCAGCCCGGGCATTCTCCAAGGCAGCGTCTCCGGCTTGCGTATATAGTCCGGCAGAGCTCCTTTCCAGAACATTAACCGGAAATCCGGCAAATAAAGCATCCAATTCAGAGCTCCTCATCATGTGGACGTAATGCTTACTGGGCACGGGGTAATGCTCTTCATCTTGAATCCCCGTATTCATGATCCATCTTGTCGCCTCGATCCCGAACTGGTCTTTCTCATAGCGGATGCCGTCCAGATAATACATGGAAGCGCCGATGAAGCTCATCGACCCGACAATCAGTAGGCCGCCCGGCTTAAGTACTCTCAGCAGCTCCCGGATACCATCCGCCTCTCTGTCCAAGAGATAATTGATGACACCGCCAATACATACCACAACGTCGAACGAAGCATCTGCAAACACACTCATGTCCAGTACATCTAACACATGGTAAGCCTTGATTCTGTCGTATAGAGACAGCTCCAGCATTTTGGACTTATTGAAGTCAATCTGATGGCTGGACAGATCAGCAACAGTTAATTCAGCACACATGGTAGCCAGATCTTTGGTGTACCTGCCTGAACCTGCGCCAATCTCCAACACTTGGTCCCCAGGCTTGATGTAACGCTGTAGAATGTCCAAATGCACCTGATACAAAAGCTCGCCTGGACCATCCTTCGTAAGCCGTGTCCATTCACGGTCACCATAGTTGTCATAACGGGTTCTTGGGATTTCGGGGTTGTAGCTCATGAAAGCCTCTCCTTTTCATATTCAATTGGAACATCGGAGTAATGCCGCTAATGTCGCTAATATCGCCTGCACTCATACAACCACCTCCTCCTTGGAATCCGTATGCATCTATTATACTAGTCCTCTGCCCATTTGACATCCTGAATTTTCCAAACTAAAGTTCAAAAACAAAAGCTCCCATAGAAAAATTCCTCAGTATGGGATTACCGTGACTCCAGAGAAGTTTTGGGCTTCCGGCCGCTGTTGTCCCCAGACTCGTAATTAAAGTATGCTACATCCATATAACCTTCTTCGCGCTCATGGTTGAAGCTGTATACGCCCACCCGGTCGCCCCGATAGTGGCCCCACCCCAGTCGGTACGTATCCCCGAAGCTTATGAATTGCTCCCCATCCAGACTGTATGCGCAGGTGCTCTCACCCTTCAAGTTCCAAACGGATCTGAACCATATTTCCCGTGTATCGATAGATGGCCCTAACTGGATAACGCCGGAGTTGTTATATCTTAGGACACGGGTTCCCTGCTGCTGATGAATACCAATCGTACAATAGGTCTGCCCAAAATGGCATAATCCCGCTTCCTGGTCGTCTGCCAATCCGCTCAAATCAAACTTAGCTGTGACTACATTATGTTTCACCCGATAGGCGCGCTGGGAAAGGGTATTACTGACCTTGAAGAAATCGTTCTTCGCGGAGGGCAGACAGGCATACAAGCGCAAATATCCGGCTCTCTCCGTCAAGGACCACTTATCCGCCTTGGGCTGATGATTCCATTCCCAGTATGGCTGAAGTGCGGGGTGATCGAAATCATCATTCATGGTCAAGGCAGCTGCGGGATAGCCGTTAACAGGCTTCATTCCGCCCCACACCATCTCTCCGATCCCGTCACCGTCTGTATCTTCACCGATGATTGGCCAGCCATCCACCCAGGACACCGGAAGCAGATGCAGGGTTCTGCCTTCGAAATAGCCGCCCGCCCCTTGATGACTGATGAAATACCACTCGCCCGCCGGGGTTTCTACCAGTCCGCCTTGATTCGGTTCCCGGTCAAGTTCCACTCCGTGGGTATGAATGAGTTCTTTTTCCTCATAGGGTCCGTACAGGTGTTCAGACCGCAGCATCATCACTACCCGCACGTCCTGCCCCTTCTCCCGCCGGACCTCACTGTGGAACAGGAAGTACAATCCGTTGATCTTGTAGAGTTTACTGGCCTCGCTTCCATTGAACTGATGCACCACTACGCCGCTGTCCTGTAGCAGACTTCTTCCGTCGTTACTAAGCTTGAACAGATAGATCTGATAGTTGTCTGCAAAATTCGTGGCTACCATATACCCTTGGCCGTCATCATCCCAGAAGGGGCAGCAGTCATCCCAGCCCTCAACCTCCCACATGCAGTGAAGCGGCTCCCAGGGTCCGGCCGGATGCTCAGCTGTACTCAGGAATAAGCCTTCGTCCGGTGTGAAGAAATACACCCAGTACTTATTGAGATGGAAGCGGATTGCCCCTGCCCACACCCCTCTGCCATAGCGGTTCATCCGGTCATGCCGGTATTCCGGCCCGATCACCGTCAAATCATCTACCACATGACTGATTACGTTCCAATTCACCAAATCTTTGGAGTGCAATACCGCCATCCCCGGAGAGCAGTGTAGTGTGGAAGAGATACAGTAGTAGTCTTCGCCAACTCGTATCACATCCGGATCACAATAATCTCCGGGCATGACGGGATTGACATAGGTACCGTCTCCCTGGTCACCCCATTGTCCTTCTTTGGATAGGTTAGCGTAGTCTATTGCTGTCATTATGTCTCCTCCTCTGATGTATGCGACTGAATGAAGTTACCTCTAAGTTAACAGGGTTGCAGACATTGTACTACAAATCTACCGAAGGTCAACATAGCGGCGGATACGCAGAAGAAGCCTGCTGGCAGCAGGCTCCCCGGGTTGGAACTATAATTTTTACCGCATCAATCTAAATTTAAAATCTCAATCTCCCCAGGAGCGTAGGATTGTTCTGCGTAATTCTCTCCCCAGTTACAAAGCAGTTTCAAAACCGGTTCGAGGGACTGGCCCAGCTCTGTCGTTGAGTATACCACCTTAGGCGGTACTTGATTGTACATGGTTCTGCGGATTAATCCGTCTGTTTCCAGTTCCCGGAGCGTTTGGATCAGCATTTTTTGCGAGATATTATGAACAAGCCGCTTAAGCTCCCCTGTCCGCTTCGGTCCTTTGATTAAATAGTACAGAACAAGCCCCTTCCACTTCCCTCCGATCACCTCTAGTGTAACTTCCAGTTCACAGTGAAAGATTTTCATAACAATCCATCATCTCCCGAGTTGATGCACAAACGTTAAGCTGATTTAGATTTGAGCCACTCCGCCGTCTGCGAATAATTCAATGCCGTTCAAATAACTGCTCTCATTAGAGGCCAGGAACATGACCGCATTTGCGATCTCTTCTACCTGTCCAACTCTGCCGAGCGGGATATCTGTTTTGGCCTGTTCCAGGTAATTGTCAAGTTCGGAGCCAAACAGTTCATCGTACGCCGGTGTGACGACTGAACCCGGACTAAGGACATTCATCCGAATTTCTGTCCCTTTCGTATCCAGAATCCAGTTGCGGACGAGCTGACGGATCGCTGCTTTGGAGGCGCCATAGATACTGAATGCGGGTATCCCTGTTGAACCGGCAGTTGAGCCTGTCAGGATAATGGAACCTTTTTGGTTAGGGAATAAGGATAATGCCTTTTGTACGGTGAAAATCGTTCCTTTGACGTTAACATCAAAAGTCTTGTAGTAGTGGGCTTCCGTAATTTCGCCTAACGGCAGGAATGACCCTAGTCCGGCATTGGCAAAAAGAATGTCCAGGTGCCCCTTTTCCCGCTGTACAGTGTCGAATAAGTTATCCAGATCCTCCAGCTTTGAGACGTCACCCTGAACGCCTGTAACATTCTTACCGATCTGCTGTACGGCTTCATCCAACTCCCGTTGTCTGCGTCCTGTGATAAAAACATAAGCCCCTTCTTGCACAAACTGTCGTGCCGCCGCAAGCCCGATGCCGCTTGTTCCTCCGGTTACAACTGCTACCTTCCCGTCAAATCTACCCATACTATTATACACTCCTTTTATGGTTTGTAGTTCCTATGAACGCTAGTATGGGGGAAAAGTTACAAGAAAAACAGTACCCACTTTTTTGTGATATAGTCACCAAAAGGTGATAATTGAGGGCGGCCTAAGGCTGGGTTATTCTGCTGAAGCGCTAAATTCTCTGCTTCTCCACCATCCTATAATACATTCCCTGTTGGGCCAGTAATTCGGCTGGACTGCCCTGCTCAACAATGCGGCCCTGATCCATGACCAGGATGACATCTGCATTCTTCACGGTGGACAGCCGGTGTGCAATTACCAGAATTGTCTGCTTTCCCTTCAGGCTCAGCAAGGTATCGTTCAGGTCACTCTCCGTCAAGGCGTCCAGGGCCGAGGTGTATTCATCCAGCATGAGAATCCGGGGTTCACCCATGAATGCCCGTGCTAATAGAATCCGCTGGACCTCGCCGCCGGAGAGATTGTCTCCATGGTTCTCCACCTGCTTGTCATACCCTTCAGGCATAGCTTGTACCAATGAATTCACATGGGCAAGGTTAACAGCAGCATTGAATTTGATCCAGGCTGCTTCATTCATTTCTTCCTTTTGTAGAGGATAAATGATGTTGTCAAGAATGGACTTGTTCCATAACACTCCCTTCTGGGGGGAATAGCCGACATATCGTCTTAGTTCATGTATGTCCAGTTCTTGGATCGGAACCCCGTCCAGACAGATCTCCCCTTCATCCGGCTCTATGAACCTGTGGAGCAGCTCGAATATCGTAGATTTCCCTGAGCCGCTTAATCCAACGATCCCCACGAAGGTTCCAGGCTGAATGTCCAGATTAATGCCGGTGATCCCTAAAGAATCTGACGAGGCGTAACGGTACGAGATATTCCTCATTTGCAGGAGGGGGACACGGTGATAGTCGGGAGTTGTAGCTCCTGATGAGATTTTCTCCAGTTCAAGGATGTCATTCAGGTTATTAATAATAACCTTCATGCGGCTCCTATCAATGTTCAGCGTAAACAGCGACTTGAAAATGCTATACAGCCTTGGAAGGATTATAATGAAGGCCAGCAATGTGCCTGGTGAGATGCGCCCTTTCAGAATCAGGAACAGACTATAGCCGTAAATGATGCCCGTGATGATGGAAATGACCGTATCTGCGACCAGGTTCAACACCACATGATGAAATAGCCTGGACTGCCTGGATATCCTCCACGCCTCGTCATTCCACTCCCTCCAGCGCTTCTGCTCGGCCTGATGTCCGTTACACCTGTGGACCGCCTTCAGATTCGTGAAGAAATCATTCAAATAATTGAGGCCCTTATCTAAAATGCCATGATATTGCTTATCCAGCCGCTCCGTCTTGCTCCTGAAGCGCCTGAAGCCGTACATACACAGAGGAAAAGAAATGATAGCCACGAGCGCAAGCTCTGCACTCATGGAGAACATGATCCACAGGGTTGCGATCAGCAGAATAGCATTCGAGACCATGGACATCAGGGTATCTACCACGAATATTTCACACAGCATCCCCACCTGCAGGGTGATCCGGTTAATGATTTCCCCCTTGCCGATACTGTCCACATTTCTTGGCCGGGTCTGGAGTACATCAGAGAACAACCGCAGGCGCAGATTCTTGGATAAATGGTTGCCCAGCTCATTATTGTAATAAGAGGTGACGCTGTTCAAGGCTGCGTAAATTACGGGAATTAGAATTAGCAAAAGCATGTAGAATGCTGCCGTACCGATCTGTTTGTCTGGCAGGATGTCGTCGAACAGATCTTTGAACAAGCGGGGCTGAAGCGTCGAGACAAATGCGGCTACTATATTGAAGAATAGAATCATAACAAGAATTCCCTTACTATTAGACAATATCTCCTTAATCAACGTACGGGTCGGATTCATAAGCCCGCAGAACCTCCTTCAGAGAGCGCAGCTTATGTAATCATACCGGACAGGAAAAATGAAGTTAACCTGTCTAATAATAGATAATCACCTGTCAGATTATAGAATTCTTGTTAGGATTAATACGGAACAAATTCACCCGACGGGTGAAGGATGCGGGTGCCTTCTCTCACCGGCCGCATGTAATGAGCAGGATTGTTGCACTTTTGGCAGATTTCCTACCGAAAAGGTTACGGGCTACGCTACATTGTTGCATTATTTGCACGAATTTCAGTATTTAGAGCAAGTTAGCGCTGGATTTGTTGCATTTTGTGCAGGATTTCAGCATAGACCGCTTCTACGGGGCAGGATTGTTGCACTTTTTGCAGGATTTCCCAAACAACCAAATAGGCCAGCGTCCGCTAGGAATCGCTGGCTTCTGACTAACAATATGAATGATTACAGAATTACTTCCAATATCCCCGGCTGAAGGCAATGGAGCCGTCATAATCGATGTACACACCGGCAATCCGGGGATTGCGGAGAATATCGGCTACATAGTTATACACCGGAAGCATGACCGCTTCGCTCATCAGCAGCTGCTCTGCCTTGGCGTAGAGCTGGACCCGCTTCGCGGAGTCGAAGGTCTGCTCAGCCTGCTTAACGTAATCATCATACCGCTTATTTGACCAGCCGGAGTCATTATCAGCGCTGTCCGAACGGAAGTAATTCAGGAACGTGGAAGGATCGTTGTAATCCGCGGACCAGCCAGCGCGGGCTACCTGGAAGCTGCCGCTTTGCCGGTTGGCCAGGACAGTCTGCCAGCTCTGCACCTTAATGGTGGCGGTTACGCCGAGCTTATCATTCCATTGCTTGACGAGCCTTTTCACCAAGGCAGCATGGTCGTCCCCCTCATTGACAAGGACCGTGAATGGCGGCAGCTCACTCAGCCCCTCTTGCCCCAGTCCTTTGTCCAGCAGCTCCTTGGCTTTGCTCAGATTCTCCCTATAGTAGGCTGCATCGCTAACCTCTGTACGATACTGTGCTCTGGAGCCGAAGATAGGCGAGGGTACGAATCCGTAAGCGGGTATGGCCATTTTCAAAGCTTTCCGGTCCACGGCCAGGGATAGCGCCTTGCGGATATTGATGTTGCTGAAGGGCTTCTGCCCCACATTGAACTGATAATAGTAGGTGGAGGCATAAGGGGCTTGCAAGAAGTAACTGGCTGCTACTGTATCCTTGTATTTATAATCCAGCAGGGTATTGCCGCCGCCCGCCCAATCCACCTGTCCGTTGACGAAGGCCGCTGTCGCATTCTCCGAATTCAGTCCCAGGGGAGACAGCAGATCAACCTCGCTCAGACGGATGGACGCAGTGTCGTAGTAATGAGGATTCATAACCAGCTTAATCTCTGTATTGGTCCGTGCTTGCAGTTGAAAAGGTCCATTCGAGATGCTTGCCGCTTCCTTTGCCTCCTGCGATACCGGATAATATTCCGGCTCTGCCAGGAGTGTAGGGAAATAAGCATATTTGCCCTTGAGTGTAACCTGGAGGGTATTGTCGTTGATGGCTTTTACCCCAACCTTGGCAAAATCCTTCAGCTTGCCGGTATGATAGCTCTCTGCCCCGGCTACATAGTACATTCTGAATATATTCCCGGACTTCAGCCCCGGTGTGAGCGCCTTCTTCCAGGCCCATACAAAGTCGGCAGCCGTCAGCTTCTTGCCATTGCTCCATTTGGCATTCGAACGCAGCTTGAAGGTGTAAGTCTTGCCGTCCGTTCCTATTGTCCAGGACTGGGCTATCCCAGGAACGGACTTGCCGTTCTTGTCCAGCCGGACCAGACCCTCGTAGAGTGCCTTTATGACGGTTGTTTTGTCCCGGTCTAGGCCCTCAATACTGGCCGGGTCCAGCAGGACCGGCAATTCATCCATACCAATGCGCAGCACCTGCTTCTCTGCCGCCGCGGCTGCACCGCTGTCTGGCACACTCCCCAGCACCATTAGCAGAATGACGAGTGCGGCCAACCAAATTTTTCTCATCTGAACTCCCCTTAGCTATGTAATGTCACACCCTCCCATCTTAGCATATCCGGTAAATTTTACTATGTGAACATTATCGGTCAGCAGCTGCTAATAAGCGGAATGTGTTCCTTCGCATGAATGTGCTGCATTAAGGTAAAAATAAAATTGCGTATTGACAAATATGCGACGTGTAACTAATATAATGACATGTAACAAAGATGGTTACAAGATGAAATTACAATACAAAGGATGGTACTAATTATGGCAAAAGTATTATACATCACCGCTCACCCGCATGATGAAACACAGTCCTACAGCATGGCTGTCGGCAACTCGTTCATTGAAGCCTACAAGCAAGCACATCCGCAGGACGAAGTCGTGGCTGTAGATTTGTATAAAGAGCATATTCCTCATATCGATGCAGACATATTCAGCGGATGGGGAAAACTCCGTTCAGGCACAGATTTCAGCGAATTGTCCACTGAGGAGCAGGCTAAGGTTACACGCCTCGCTGAATTGTCGGATCAATTTATCCAGGCTGATAAATATGTATTTGTAACGCCTTTCTGGAACTTCTCTTACCCGCCTGTCATGAAAGCTTATATTGATGCAGTTTCGGTGGCCGGGAAATCATTCCAATATACGGAACAAGGGCCTGTAGGGCTGTTGACTGACAAAAAAGCACTACACATCCAGGCACGCGGCGGGTTCTACTCTGAATCTCCAACAGCAGAGCTTGAAATGGGCCACCGCCATCTTGAAATCATAATGAATTTCTTCGGCGTTCCTTCCTTCGAAGGCTTGTTCGTTGAAGGTCATAATCAAGTTCCGGCTGAGGCGCAGGAGATTAAAGAAGCTGCCATCCGCCGTGCCCAAGATCTTGCCCAAACCTTCTAAGGATATGAATGGAGAACAAACAAAAACTCTGATCTGCATGTATGCAGTCAGAGTTTTTTTGCAATGCAGGATGTTAAGGGGCAGGCGAACCAGGGTCCACATAACCTATTAGCTTAGCTGTGAATTCTTTAACCCTCGCTGGAACCGGTTCCCCGGCCAGAGTAATTCTTCCCAGAATGGCCTGATCCAGCGTAAGCTGCTGTAACGGAATAGTAACCAGGTGTTCGCGGTAAACTGAGGATAGTGCATTCACTATAAAGTCCGGGGCGATGGTAATCGCGTTGGCTTTGACAACCATTTGGCATAAGGCATCCGTATTGTTGGTCACCAGCGCAATGCGGTTCGACGCATGTGCAGACATCAGATAGCCGGCAATTTTTCCGATATGCTCATCCTTATAGAGTACAAACACTTCATTCTTCAAATCCTCCGGGGTGATGGTTGTATAGTAGCGCAAGGGAGAAGCGGTATTCACGATTAGTACAGCAGTACCTTCTGCAAGTGGCAGCCATTCAAAAACAGCATTCCGCTGGGCATGGCTGTATGAGAGTATCCCCATATTCGCCTCCCCCTCCTGCACATGCTTCATGACGCTTTCAGTATCCCCTTCGATCATCTGCACCTTCAGAAACGGGGATTTGACCATCAGCTCCAGCGTGGCCTGAACCACCTGGTGAACGAGGCCGGGAATGGTTGATATGGTGATGCTCTCTACATGTTCTTCTTTAAGGCCGGATAATTCAGTGTACATCGATTCAATATTTTTAAGGATAGCTGCCGCATGCTGCAGGATGAGCACACCTTCTTTGGTGGGGACAACTCCTTTTTTGGTACGTTGAAAAATAACGGTATCCATCTCATCCTCAAGCTGCTTAATGGATTGGCTAATGGTCGGTACTGTCAGGTGATGCACGCTTGCTGCCTTAGTGAATGAGCCCAGACTTGCTGCAGACATCAAATATTGTAGCTGTGAAATGTTCATAGCCCGCGCCATCCTTAAATTTTAGTTTATAGCACTTAATTATAATTAAATATCTTTTATGATACAAATCGGGTATCTTAAGGGCAGGAGGTCGATAACATGCGCAGTATACGAAGCTTCTTGGTAGAACGGCTGCTGTTCCTGAATAAAAAGAAAATCAATGCCCGCGAGTATATGGAGCAGCGCAGAGCGATAAACAGTCAACCCTATGTATTGCCTGTGAAACTCCAGTCCAAATATAAGATCTTTCAGGACCACCGCTTTCCGGTAGACACCTATGTCCTGAAATCCGCTTCCCAGGCGGACGCCAAGCAGATTCTCTTTATCCATGGCGGAGGGTATATAGAGCAGCCCTTGGTGTGGCACTGGCATTTTGTGCACAAGCTCACTCAGCATTTAAATAGTACAGTCTATGTGCCCGTATACCCGAAGGCTCCGAACTATCAGGTGATGGATGCGGTCCAGAGTGTTCTGAGTGTCTATAAGCATCTGCTGGAGAACGGGAAGCCTGAGAATATCGTGATTATGGGCGATTCAGCCGGCGGCGGGCTGTCCCTGGCCTTCGCTCAGTATCTGTCCGAAGCAGGCTTGCCGCAGCCGGGTAACATCATTCTGTTGTCTCCATGGCTTGACATTACCTTAAGCAACCCTGAAATCGCAATGATGCTGGATAAAGAACCGATGCTTGACTGGGAAACGTTAGTGGAAGCGGGGAAAAGATACGCAGGTGATCTTCCGGGGACGCACTATCTGGTTAGTCCGATCTATGGAAAACTTACGAATCTGGGAACCCTTACGCTGTTCATCGGAACCCATGAATTCTTCCTGCCGGATGCCCGGAAATTCAGAGAGCTCGCCTCCCGGAATTCCGTGAACATCCATTATTATGAGTATCCAAAGATGAATCATGTGTTTCCAGTGTTCCCTATTCCTGAAGCCAAGAAGGCCTTGAAGCAAATCATCGACATCATCCAAAGATGAATTCTGATCCTAAGCTTCCCGCTTACGGTGCAACATTATCGCTGCTGTTAGGAACAATATTGTCCATAATATGGATATTCCTGTTCCTTGCACACGTGTAAGAGTATTATGGGGATCAGCGGAAGGCGGCGCATACATGTGATAACCTGCGGCATCTGGAAGATAGTCGGGCAGATAAGCTCCGGCCAATGGACTGACAATGAAATAATAACCAAGTAAGATGACCAGGGCGGGAGCGGTGTTTCTCAAAATAGCGCCTGCCGCTGCACCCAGCAGCGCGGTTAAGGTTAAATAGCCTGTGGCCCCTGCCAGGCTAGCGGCCATCAGGTATGGGTCAATGTCTGCGGAAGTGTCTCTGAGCATCGTTAAGGAATACATTACACCAGATCCGGCCATAAGAAACGCCGCAGGCACCGCGATCATAGCCAATGCCAGATGCTTCACGGACAATTGCAGCCCGCGCCAGGGGATTGCAGTGAGCGTTGTCCTTATCTGTCCTCCTGTATACTCTGAAGCTGTGGCTGTGATTCCAAGCATCATGAAGCCAGCTTGGAGATACCGCAGCGAGGCCAGTCCTGCATTCAGGATTGTATACGTTCCTGCTCCCTCCTGCAGAGCCACAGAAGTATAAGCCGCAGTCACTACGCACTGAGCGACGAATGTCCCTGCCAGAATGAGCCATACCGCAGGCAGGGTCACTAACTTCACCCATTCTGCACCAAGGATTCTTGTGAACTTCCTTCCAGCCGGGATTTTCATACCCCAACATCCCTTCTGCGGAAGACAATCGCTGCGATGGCCAGAAGGCTAGCTGCCCAGGCCAGCATAACCAGACCGCCTGCGAGCGGGGTGTGATAGGCGTCGCTCATAGACATGAACATATCAATGCCGGCCCTGTCCGGTAAGTAATAGGCCAGCTTCGTCACCTTAGCGAGCAGGACACTGAAGGATACCAGCGATGAATTGATTATAAGCACTGTAAGCGGGATCATGCCGTTCTTCGTCAGAACGGTGAAGCTGAAGGCGATCAGCGCAGTAAATATCCAGTAACCGATGGCTCCGGCCAGTCTCGTCCACTCCATGGCCGGGGCGAATTCTCCGAGAATCAGGCGTGTTACCGGCACAATAGCCGCTATAGCCATGATGCACATCAGAAGGGTGACTACGCTCACCGCTGCTGCTTTTGCCAAGAGCACTTGAAGCCGGGAGGATACCGCCGTTAAGCTTGTGTTGATCTGCTGCCCGTGTCCGGCCCCGCTGCTCTCTGCCGCATACTCACTGCTGACCGCCAGCACCCCCAGAAGAATGACGCCCTGTACCCCGAAGCCTAAGCCAAGATACCCCACTTCCGGCAGCCGGTTGCTAATACCAGCCAGAATATCCTCCTTCTCAGCGATACAGTCCAAAGCGGTAAATGCCGCAGGTCCCAATACTCCTATTAGGAAGGCCAGCCATATGCCCGGCAGGGAGAACAGCTTGGACCATTCCGCATGAACGGCCCTCATCGCAGCTCACCACCTTGTCCCGAGGTCAGGGCGAAGAATGCCTGCTCCAGCGTGGAGTGGCTGCCGGTCACCTCGCCAAGTGTGCCGTCCGCAACGATTCTCCCCTGCTTAATGATCACCACATCGTCTACTGTCTCAGCCAGCTCGCCCATAAGATGACTGGAGAGCAGCACCGTATTCCCGGCCTCTGCACGTTGCCGCAGAAAGGTCCGGATCCAGCGGATGCCTTCCGGGTCGAGCCCGTTCACGGGTTCATCCAGGATCAGAATCTCCGGGTCTGCAAGCAGCGCTGCAGCGATCCCCAGTCTTCTCCCCATGCCGAGAGAATATCGCGTCACTCTAGTGCCTGCCGCCTTGGTAAGACCTACAATATCCAGCACCTCTTCGACACGTGAGCGGGGCAGACCGGCAGCGCAAGCGATCCAGCGCAGGTGTGCGCGTCCGCTCCGCATCGGATGGGCTCCAGATCCGTCCAGTGCAGCACCTACGGTTCGCAGCGGATGCTGTAATTCAGCAAAGGGCTTGCCATGAATCAAGGCGCTGCCGGAGGTGGCATGATCCAGTCCGAGCAGAATGCGGAGTGTAGAGCTTTTGCCGGCCCCGTTCGGCCCGAGGAATCCCGTAACTCTTCCGGGTCTCGCTTCGAAGGTGATCCCGGATAGAATCTCCTCCTTGCCGCGGCGTTTGACTAAATTATTGATGGTAAGCAACCATAACACATCCTTTCGTTATGGTGCTAAGTATACAGATGCAAGGTTACATCCCGGTGGGCAGGCCGTTTACTTCCGGGTTAACTTCAGGTTACATTTTCCCAATGACTACCCTTGTCCCCTGCCCGCTGGAGTTGAATTCAGCCTTCAGGCTCATTGTATTCAGCATATAATGTACGGTCGACAGCCCTATTCCCGCCCCGCCACCGTATGCGGAATGATCCATGCCTAAGCCTCTGTCAGCGACAAGAATCCTTTCCTCCTGCACATCGACAGCGATATAAGCATATTTTCCGTCCGCTGCATGGCGGATGATATTCTGAAACAGATTATCCAGCACCCGGGTCATCCATTTGGGATCTGCCGTCCAGTGGAAGCTCTCTTCTGCGGGCAGATCAACATCGACCTGAATGCCATGTTCTTCAAAAACCGGATACCACGCAGCAACCGAGGCTCTTACCAGGCGCCCCATGTCTGTGGTTGCAGGCTCGAAGGGGTATTTTCCTGAGGTAAGCAAGGTATACGAGAGCAAATCATCCATCAGTTCTCCGGTCCGGGTAATGGTCTGGTTGATCTCGGCTAAGGAGCTCTGAGCTTCAGCACTCATAGGTTCTTTGTTCAGCCGGGTGACATGTCCCCGCATGATGGTCAGAGGTGTCCGCAGGTCGTGGGACATGTTGGCAATAAGCCGTTGCCGCAGCGCTGCCTCTTCCTGCTCCCCCCTGCGGCTGTCTTCCAGCTGCTGAATCATCCGGTTGAAGGAACCGCCTAACTGGTCTATTTCATCCATGCGGTCCTTTTGAATCAGGACAGGCTCAGGCCACGAATCGGTAGCAGCGGGAGTAGCGGACATAGCATCCTGTAACCGGGTCAGACGTTTGCGGAGTTTCCAGAAGAACAGCCAGGATAGAACAATGAACGCCACAATAATGCCAGTGAATATAAGGACTGTAATGTAAAACAGATTCAGCGTATTGAACCTTGCCTCTGGCCCGGAAGTTCCAAAGAATGATGAGAAGACCATCAGCGTGAGGGGCGGAAGAAGGATGAACAGAAAGTGCAGCTTCAAAAAATGCCGGAATAAGGAGCGGGGCTGCTTCATCGCTTCACCCGGTAGCCGATTCCCTTCAGCGTCTCAATAATCTCCGGGGTCTCCGGGTCACGCTCCAGCTTCTGCCGCAGCCGGTGGAGATGTACCAGCAAAGTCTTGTCGCCAGGAATATAAGCTTCCTCCCAGACAGCTTCATAGAGCTGTTCCTTCGGCAGAACCTGATTCGGATGGCGCAGGAAATACATCAGTATCTGATGCTGCTTCCCTGTCAATATGATCTCTTCTCCTGTGCGCTTGTCATACAGAGTCTGGAGCTTCATATCCACTTCAATATGAGTACCCAGTGTAATAAGATCTGAGGAGACTCCTCCGCTGCGGCGGATCAATACCTCCAGCCTGGCCACCAATTCATCGGTATGGAAAGGCTTAGTCACATAGTCATCCGCGAATTGCAGTCCCTCCACCTTATCGTCGACAGAGGTCCGGGCGGTCAACAGCAGCACCGGAACGGCGGGTGCCGCCTTTTTCAGCCTTTTGCCTATAGTGAATCCATCTAAGCCCGGCAGCATGATATCCAGAATAACGACATCATGCTGCGCGGCCTCAGCCTCGGCTCCCTCACCGGACAGCAGCCATTGTACCGTATATCCCCGCTGCTCCAGCTCCTCTTTGACCCAGGTGCCGATTCGCTCATTATCTTCAATATAAAGTATGCTAGTTCTCAAGTGATTTCCTGCTCTCTATTAATCTCTGCTGCTCTCCCTTCATATTATACTGGTTAATCAATTCATCCAATACCATGGATTGCTTAAGGACCGCAGGATGCTGAAGATCATGATGTTTCTCCGCCAGAATGTGAAGCCGGCTCCGGGCACGTTCAATACGGACCTGCACGAGCATGTTTCTGTTCACCATAGAATCCTCCCTTTATGCTATCATAGGGTTTTATGACAGATAATAGGATATCTATTTGATTGCACAAAACAACCCCACAAAGTGGAGCTTGGCTTCGATGTAGAATCAGGTACATTGCGAGGCCACCGAAACATAAAAAAGGCGCCCCCGAGATGTCAGGAGCACCCTTGTGTATTTTTGCGAAAATGATTAAGTTCCCCAGCCATGTCCCATCGTAGTCACCAAGGTTAACGTCGTTGAAATAACAATCGAAACACTACAGAGCGTCAAGAAGAATAAGATCTTTTTTCGCATTGAGCTGATACACCTCACTTGATAGATTTTTGAATCTTCCCTGCAGTTCCTGATCTGCGAAATCCCTATATTCCTCAAAAAGTGTCATACAAGCAATCATATTTCGGCTGCTATTCATGGTAATTGATATTTCCAAACCTGTTAGTAGAATACTTAATGCGCTCTCAGTATCCTTTTTCTGATTGAAATGATAGATTGCCAGCTCTATGAGGAATTGCGCATAGCTCTCTTGCAGAATGGCCTGCTTGTAATCGCCACAATCTGTCTTGCCCGATTCATAGGGTATGTATGGCGCGAACCGCTCTAAGATGCTGTCAATATTAAGCTTAAATACATTCGCCGCTTGAACGATATAACGCAATGCTACAAATATTTCATTCTCTTGAAGCGCTATATAATTGACGTACTCATGGATTACATCCAATTCTCCGGACATTAACCGGTATAGATAGGTGTTAGCAACAGCCCATTCTGTAAATTGTGCAGTGATCTGCCTGGATTGTTCATCGCTCTCCTGTACCCAGCGTTCGGCATTTGCATACAGATCTACAAAGGATAAGGCCCGCCCGTAATCGCCGCTCGCTTCGCTGGCTGTAGCTCTGGCTAAATATGCATACAGGATATAATAGTAGAAGGGACGCTCAGGACGCTTCAAACCTTCTTCTATGATGTCAGACCGGCGGCCTTCCAGCTCATATTGAACAGATGCAACCCGGTGCATTTCCTTAGCGAGTTCATCCACTCTTTTCCACTTGTGTACCAGACCATATATATGCATTAGCTGTTTCATTGCATCGAGCTGATCGGCTGCATCTAGGCGGCTTACATATAACTCAAATTGAGTGGCTGCACGTAACTTCTCCTCCAGATCCTGTTGTTCTTCTAATTCAATCTGAAATATACGGTACTGGCATAATGCTAACTGTTCGGAATGCTGATACTTTTCGGCTTCGCTCACACCCTGATACAATATCCTTGCAGCACTGCGTTTATTGTCCGCATAAAATTGCTCAGCGAATTCAAACAGTAAAGAGGCATAAGATAAATCCTCCAGCAAACGGTTCACAATCTGTTCAATACAATCCAAACGATCTAGTTCTGCACACCGGAAAATAAAAGGGCGTATACGCCGCATAGAGACTACAAAGGAAAAGCATTCCTCAATGTAGTGTTCAAAAAAATAGTCCTCCGGCAGCTCCATTCCAGCAGTAATCGCAGCCAGCTGTGCCATGGAGATTGGATGTTTACCTTTTAAGATCCGGCTGAGCGTACCTGAATTGAGACCCGATAACTCCGCAAAATGGGAATGTATCATATGATTGCTGTTCATATACGCGAGCAGGTCTTCCCGGATAGAATTTACCGATCCCAAACCCACACACCTCCTTCCATAAAATAGGATTAAAAGCAAACGTATAGTTGATACTAAAGTTGAATCAAACGGCGGTAAATATAAAGGGATATTTTACTATTTATCCCGTTTACATCTATTATTATATACTGAAAAACAATTTACGCAATATATTTCGTGTATTATAAAGCGTTAAATTAACTTCTTTCCTCCCCTATCATAAAAACATACCGAAAAGTTGAGGGAGATATTGCATTTTGAGGATAAAGGATGCACGGAAAGCCGCAGGGTATACCCAAGAATCCATCGTACATCAGATCAATGACACCATGAAATGCACCTTGCGTAACTACCAGAATATTGAGTACGGTGTGGTCCTCCCGAACGTTACATTGGCGCTTCTAATCAGTCACTTGCTTGGCGTTGATCCCCGTGAAGTAGATGAATGGAAATACTCAAATCAACGTGCAGATGCGCAAAAAAATGGCAATTGAATTTCCATTTGACCTATCAGTTCGTTGATAAGCAAAAAACCACCGGTTAAGGGATGGACCTTCAACGGTGGTTTTTTATTTTTACAACGCATTAATCCTTATAAATCCTCCTGTAGCTGTCACGCAAGCTGGTTCCTTCTCCTTCTAACACAGTGACAACATAATCCCCGAGCTCTTCGGAATAATTAAAATGTACATTGGCCCCTGTATCCAGGAACACGATCATGACATCGAGGCTGCGGCATTGCTCCATGATCTCAATGCCGTTATGCCGGGCAAACCCCTGGAAATCTCCCCACGTACGGAATTTGTTATTCTGCTGCCCTTCACCATTCGCATCCCCATCGTGTTCCGGGATGAACTTCATATTCTCGCCGGTGAGCTGCCCTTCCTCATCATAAAAGATCTCCAGCAGCCAATGCTTGAACTGAAATCCCAGTATCGTTCCTGTGACGCTGCTGTGGCTTTCTTTGGTGGTGCACAGCGTGAGCAGCTCCGGAAACTGGAGTTTCTGCTGCCCCGGCAGCTTGAAGAATCCGCCGTGCTTCAGGTAGCTGCTGATTGTACAGCCCATGCTCTCCATCTCCAGGATCATTGGCTCAGCTATGATGCGGTTCATTTTTCTCGAGTTGCCATAACGACTGCTAATCTGATCCAATAGATAATCGCCATGCTCCGCCGAGTATTGGAAAATTACCCGCAGTCCGTTACTTAGATGTGCTCTAATACTCTTACGGGTCTGCGTGAAGCTTACGTTGGTCAGCCCAAGCTCTGCAAGGTAATTCGGGAACTGCTGCCATAGGCGCATGTCATCCCCCGTAACTCTCCGTCCTCTACGGTTAAAGTTAAGCTGCGAACCGAAGTAGCCTTTAACGGTGTAGATTAAGCTTAAACTGCATTGCCGGAACTCAAATTCCAGGCTGAGACCCTGCTCACTCCTGTAGCTGGCTTGACAGTCAAGCATAAGCTCCCGTAGCGTCCGTCCGCGATTCTCCGGTATTTCCATATACCCGCCGTATGTTATGAAGTCATCAAGATGCTTAAAGCTGCTTACTTTTCTGGAGGGACTGATGTTCATCACCTTTCTCTCAGCATTAATCAATGGTTTCGACAATTGCAGTCTTTCCGAAATCTTCACTTACAAGAATCTTAATTAATTTAGATGCTGTGTATTCCGGGGATTGCAGCTTGCCTTCCTCAGATAGCTGAATGAATTCATTAACATAGGGGAACAGCTCAGCGGGAACGGATCGTATATCTGATTGCAAGCTTGTATCGATCATGCCTGGATACACTGCTGCTGCTTTTGCCGGATAGGCAGCCAGCTTTTGTTCGATGTCTATACATTTGGTAAAAGTGTCTAAACCAGCTTTCGCAGTACTGTAGGCGCTTTGTGAAGGCAGTATGTACTTTGCAGAAGCTGAGGATATATTCAGGATTCTTTTATCCACATTCATATGCCTGGTAAGCTGTAAAAAGTTGGAGGTAATCACCATCGGTGCTAACAGATTCAAATGGAGGTTCTCTACGATTTGCTCCGTCTCTAACTGATCAATCGGGCACACAGGAATCAACATGGCGGCATTATTGATCAGATAGACGGCTTCCCCGCTGGAATGAACAGCAATTCGTTGAAAAATCTCTTCACAAAGCTGATCGAGACCACCAATATTCGTTAAATCATAATTGAAATAATCCATGTGACAATCCAGTTCCTTCGCACGTGCCATGAGTCCTTGGTTAACCGTTCTGGATATGCATATCAGATGGTGGGACGGGTCGATGAATTGATTAGCTAGGGATTCACCGATTCCTCTGGAGGTACCTGTAATAATAATATGTTTCAAGTGTATACGCCCCCTGTTAGTTATTAGCGGTCTTCACGAATGAACGTTCTTCGGACAGCCTCTTCCCATATCATCTGATATTCGAGGTTCATCTTCATCATCTTACATCTGGACAAATTATCGATAAGCAAGGCAAGGATGGCTGCGTTAACCCCGATGGTTGGAGGAGCGATAAGCCCGAATTCAGCGCCTAGCGAGAGAAGCTGCTCAAAGCCCTTTACAAAATCTTGTTGGATGCTCAGGAATGGAGCTCTAAATTGTTCATCCCGCTCAGCCAGCATCGCAAACTCACTGAGCACCCTTAATGTGGAACGATATTCTTCTTCGCCGCTTGGCAGCATGTTTAGACCGCCGCTGATTAGGATTTCCACGAAATTGTCTATATTGGCGGATTGGGTATCAAAGTAGGCTGTAAAATGATGGTCCCGGAAAATATGCTCAAAGGTCCGGCTGATCAGCTCTTCTTTGGTCGCAAAATGATAATAAATAGAGGATTTGGTGATCCCTACTTTTTTGGCGATCAAGCCCAAACTCGTTTTCTCTATTCCATACTCAGCAAAAAGCTCAAATGCGGCCTGGATGATGTAACCGGATGTAATCTCTTTCTTCTTGATAACCCTCAGGCTCCCTTCTATTGAATTAGTGTCATTATAAGGAATAGTATAATGAACTGTCAATAATTTAACGACCGATCGTTCAAAAAACATTGCGCATAGAATAACCACCTGCAAGGATGCAGGTGGTTGTTCTACTAAATAACGCCTATGCTTATTTAAATAGACAAGAATGTATATGTTTCCGGGGTCCCCGCAAAGTACCTGAATATACATCGAAGCTAAAACTCCACTTTGTGGGGGGATTTTACCGGGAAATACACCTGATAAGGCTCGTACCCGATATCACGGATTCTTCTGAGCTGGATGCCCGGGTCCTGACGGGTGGTCTTGAAGAAGTAGCGCCAGCTCCCCCACTCCCGTTCATTCTCCATGATGATCTCATCGGCTGCACCTGCTAACGGGGGATATAGAATCCGTTCATGCTCCGTGATACCGGCCAGCACTTCAGGACCATAGCGGAACGCACCAGTCTGTTCATCGTCCGGCAGAGGGATAAACCGGATGCCCACCGGCAAAATGATGCTGATCCGGTCGCCGTCCTGCCAATTCCGCATTATCATGTAGAAGGCGGAGTGATCTGCAGACTTGCCGTGCAGCTCGCCGTTCACATAGATGACGGCCTCTGACATGATCCAGTCCGGTATCCGCAGGTGGATGGCGAATTCACGGTCAGCGCTGGTATGAACGGTAAAGTCATATTTTCGATAATCCGGCATATTCTCGTGCAGCGCTGTAATCTCATTCAATTCCTGCTGCCCGGCTGTGTTCGAGGAGTTCAGCATGCTTCCGCTCATATGGTCCTGAGATTGCTGAATCCGCACGTTCTCTCCGTGGATCTCAGTGGTCAGCTCCGAACGGAAATACTGGCAGACATAGATGTCGTTCTGCTCCTGATAATAGATGGCTCTATTCAGCGCGGCGTTGGCCTGGACCATCGTTCCGTGACAGCAGAAGAAGCTGTCTGTCTCCGTGCTCCAGTCCTTCCGCAGCCCGGCCTTCATTGGCAGGAAGTAGGTGAGCAGTCCGGTTGCGGGGTCGCTGTGCTTATTGCCGGTCAGATGATACTCCTGGTAATAGGCCTGGGCCATGATTCCGTTGTACATATTGTATTCGATATACTGCGCATAGGCCGGATCTGAGGTGTGCCGGAACAGGAATTCTGCCAGACGGATCATATTATATACCGTACAGTGCTCCTGATTCTTGTCTCCAAGGCGGGCCTTGATCTTCATCTTCGGCATCCACACCTCACCGGCCGTATTGCCGCCTGTGGCCAGCATTCCCCGTTCAGTTACAGCACATTTCCAATAGGCTGTGACGATATCCATCCAGCGCTGCTCACCGGTGACCTCGTAAGCTCGGGCGCAGCCAAGCACCTCGGGAATGGTTGTGTTGGCGTGCATGTTGGTCAGCGGGTCTTTATTTTCCAGTAATGGACGGAACAGTCTGCTGCGGTAATAACGCTCCAGCAGGGTCGTATACTTGGCATCTCCGGTAATCTGAAGCAGGTCCGCCCATGCCTCCAGCATACCGCCCGTCTCCATATCCAGAATGTCATCGAACTTCTCTCTGGTGAAGGTACTGCTCCAGTCGACGAACCAGTCGGCAAAACGATTGGCGATGTCAAGCGCCTTGCCGCTGCCGGTGAACTGGTGCATGTCCACAAGTCCCATAAATAACTTATGAATATTATATTGCGGTGCCCAGATTGCTTTGCCTTGTGCCACCCAGTGCAGATATTTCTCGGGAATCGGCGCGGCCCATTGTCCTCCGTTGTCCTTCTGGCATTCAGCCAGCTCGTCAAGGATAAGGTCAGCCTTCACCTT
Source organism: Paenibacillus sp. FSL R7-0179 (assembly GCF_038002265.1). NCBI lineage: Bacteria > Bacillati > Bacillota > Bacilli > Caryophanales > Paenibacillaceae > Paenibacillus > Paenibacillus sp. FSL R7-0179. The sequence continues at coordinate 2,903,092 of NZ_JBBOCC010000002.1, read as the reverse complement.
GATTTCCTGGTCCCCGGTCTCATGATACCGGATCGCTGCGGCAGACAGCCAGTGCCCCAGGAAATGACCGCGGATCTGGCAGACCGGTGTCTCCCAGCCCCCATGGGCATCTTCCGGGATATCCCTGCCGTCATATCTTCCAGCTTCCACCTTATAGTTAAAAAGGAGATTATCATTCGTCAGCTTCATCAAATACCGGCGGTTGGCATCCTCTCTGCGCTTCAAATCATGGTCTTGAAGAATAACCTGTTTGCCCTTCAGTTCTCTCATTGCTGCAGCTCCTTAATGGAATGACATTGATTGCACAATGAAATTATAAAGAAGCTGGCGTCGTATTCCAATGATGGATACGTATATAAAGTTGATTCATACGGCTTAATTGCGTAAGCTCCGGTTGGAAATTATAGCTGCCCCAGATCCTCTTCGGTGATGAACACGGCTTTATGCTTCCTGCGGTTAAAGCTGATGCGCACAGGATCACCTGCCTTAAGCGGACTTAGGAATGAGATGACTTGCTTAATCTCAACGTCCTTGAGCCGGCCTTCATCCACGAACTCCACCACGAAGCGGACCATCGGCTGTTCGTTAACATAGAGACCTGTCTCCTTCATACTCTTAATGTGGCCCTGAACGATCTCGCCTGACTGGATCTGTCTGCTTCTGGCGTTCATCAGCATGCGTGGAATAATAGCAAAGCCCAGCAGCATGGCCAAGGTAATCACAACCCATACGGCCCAGTTGATGATAAGTCCTCCGCCCTGCTTGGCATAATTCATGAAGCTTACGAGGGAGACCCGGGTATCGTTGTCCGTTATGAGCCAGCCTTCCACCTGCTGATTGGTGTATACGTTGGCCTTCCCGATCTCCAGATCTGCAGCTCCTACTTCCTGTTTGCCGCTGCTATAATATAGCGTGCTGCTGCCTAATTGCTTATAGAACCGGGTGTCCGTGTCTTTGATATGGTCATACGCTAACTGCTTCAGAAGTGATGAGGCATCCTGAAACTGTCCGGTCCGTTCATTGAAAATATATCCTGTAACCTGCCCGTCCACTTCATCCTCTGCCGTAGATCCGGCGATCAGCAGCTCTTCGTCATTCAGCAGGAAGACACGGGTTTGGTAGACCGGCTTCGGCACAGGAACAGCGTCTCCCCATTTCTTCTCATTTCTGTTGTAGAAGGCAGCTATGCCTGGATAATCGTCATGCACTCGGACCAGCTTGGCGTTATTGAAACCAAAGACCTTAGCGAACTGTGCGCTGGCCCGGTCCTGCAGAGCGAATGAGGCTTCATCCTCCTGCCCCACCAGCACGGCAGGCTTGCCTGCCTTGTCCAGAATTCCGCTGACCAAGGCTGAACGGTTATCCTTTAAGCTGACCGAGAATAATGGGACCGACAGTTCATTCTGGAAGCTGCCTATCAACTCAGACATCCGGACCGGTCTGGCCGGGAGAAGCTTCTGCTTATCCAGGATCGCCCGTTCCAGCTTGCCGTCCTTCACCTGGGCAATCACCCATTCGGAGTCCGTGATATTCCCGGCGGCAATCAATCTGCCCCGCCAGGAGAACGCATTCGAACTTAAGGAGAACGGAATATGGAGCGTACCTTGCGACAACTCCTCGATCTCACCTGTGGGGCGGATGAGATTCAGCATCAGTCCTGAGGTCTTGGTATAGATCGGGATGAGAATACCATCCTGCTGATAGGTGACTGGTCCCGGCTCGCTCTGGAAGCTGGTGGGGATGGTGGTCTGCCGGATCAGCGCTGCGGTTGCGGTGTCCCATAGATATACGTCGTATTTCTCATCAAATGTATCTTCCTTGGACAGGCCTAGCATTTGCTTGCCCCCATCCAGCAGAAAGATCTGTTCCATGGCGGGGAAGTAGTCCTTCACATTCGTTAGATAATTTCTGTAGTCTTTCCAGGTGTAGAAGCTTAGAATGATGACTGGGATCAGAAAAAAAAGATTTAATATCGAGATAGTGCGTTTCCTTTTCATCCTGTGTCTCCTCCTTCAGTGTCGTGTTGTATTCCCTCCAGGAATTGGGATTCTATGTTTTAACCATAGTACTATTTTTTTCTCTATCAACACAAATGAGAGCAGACCTCATTCATGATGAGAGTCTGCTCTTGATAGAGTTGTATAGGACAAAATCTTAACTAAAGTGTAATCGTTACTGCGGTGAACATTTAGACTTCCGGCCGCTCAATACTTCCGCCAGCGCCTGAAGCGAATAATCAGAGGTCGAGCACAGCAGGATGCTTCCGGCGTTCTGCGGCAGGTAAGCATCGTCATACGGGTTGCGCAGCACCAGATTCAGCAGCGGGCAAGCCGCAGCAAGCTGCGCGGCAAGTTCGAGCTGGCCGTAAAACAGGTGGGCATTCAGCGTTCCCTGGATCACGGTATGTCCGGCAGCCTTGGCACATAAGCCGGCAATCTCAGCAGCTTCAGGCTTCATGCTGCAATATTCTACCTGCACGGGCAAGCCCTGGTCTTCCAGCAGTGAGGCCAAGCCGATGGTCTGGCCGCCGGAATTGTCGGCGATGGTGAGCTGCTCCTGGCGCGGCAAGATCAGCAGATAGGAGCGTTCAGCAGACAGCGGCAGTAATTGCTGCGGATCACGGCTGATCTTGACCGTGCGGCGCGCATATTGTAGGGCCGCCTCTTTCCAGCCCTCGCGCGGAATAGGCCGGGCTGCCGTCTGGTATTGCCGGAATTTCGCATAGAGGCGGTGGATGCGGCTGACCGATTCGTCAATTCTGGACTCGGCGATGACGCCGTCCAGAACAGCTTGTCGGATGCAAGCGATGACCCGCTCCTGGAATTCTGGCGTATGACACATCAATATCATGTCATTGCCGGCCAGTACAGCCAACACTCCCACATCTTCCGGGTTGAAATTCTTCTTGATCGCGCCCATCTCAATGTCATCGGTGCAGATCACACCCTGGAAGCCGAGACGCCTCCGCAGCAGCTCTCCGGCGAAGAACGGGCTGAGCGAAGCAGGCAGACCTTCCGACTCGGCAATGGCCGGAAAGACGAGATGGCCCATCATGATCGAATCCGCCCCGGCTTCAATGGCGGCGATGAATGGCAACAGCGGTCCGTTCATTAATTCCTCTATTGTAAGTTCGCACTCAGGCAGTACTACATGAGAATCCCCGCTGACTTGTCCGTGACCGGGGAAATGCTTGGCTGTTACGGCCACCCCTGCCTCATGCATTCCACGAATATATGCCTTGCCGAAGGCGGCTACTACTTCAGGGTCTTCGCCGAAGGAACGTACCCCTACAACTGGATTGTCTATGTTCGTATTCACATCCAGCACCGGTGCCCAATTCATCGGAATGCCCAGTGCACGGAGCTGGCTGCCGATGATTTTACCTTGGAGATAAGCAGTCTCAGCATCCAGGCTTAATCCGGCGGCACGGTTACCGGGGATATGCGGATAAAAGGTCTTGAACTTGGAGAGCGTACCTCCTTCCTCATCAATCGATATATAATAAGGCTGTGGAATGCCGGAGTCTCCGGCAATGGACTGAACCTCTGCCATCAGCTTCAGCGTCTGCTGCTCATCCTTAACATTATGAGGGAACAGGCCGATCCCTCCGAACTGGTTCCCGGACATCCGCTTACGAAATTCTGGCTCCGCTGTTGTAGAAGGGATGCCCACTACGCACATTAGCGTGATTTTGTCCTCCAGGCTCATGGCGGCCGGATCTTGCAGGGAATTCACTTCATTCAGTTGCATAACTGCTCCATCCTCCTGTCGGTTTGTTGGCTAATCCTCGTCGTGGACAAGTCCCAGCTCCTGGTAGAGCGTCCGCTCCAGATAATCATGCAGATAAAAACGCGATGTTACGAAATGCTCAGCCATATCCCGGGGCTGGTATTGTAGAAGTGCTTCCAGCATCCGGGGCCGGACGGCCTCACGTCCATTATGGTTACGGGTGTAATTGTTCAGCAGCGAGCGCCATTCCGCGCTGTCGCCCGGGTACAGCTCCCAGCGGTAGGCATACTTATGGATTGCCCTGGAACGGTCGGTCGCCACCTCGAAATCATGCATAATTGCGATTAGCTCGGCGTAATCCTTATTCCTCTGGACATTAACGATCAGCTTCCAGATGATATCGTAGTAATCCTCCAACAGGTAATTGCCAAGCTGTGCATGGCCTGTCTCGGATGAGATACCATGGAACAGCTCCAGGAAGCGGTCGATGAACGTACCGGCATCCGCATGCCGGTTCCAGGCGAGATCGGCATGAAGCAGCATCGGATACCAGGTCGTCTCGAACACGCCATAAGGAACGCCAAGGCTGAACGGCCCGGTCCAGTTCGTTGCCACCATGCAGCGGATATCCAGCTTCCCGGCAGTCTCTGCCCACTGAAGCAGATTATCTGTCCGGTTATCAATGACCGGATAGTTCTGGTGCTCCGCCCAGTCGAAGCTGCGGACCGCCGGTGCACCCATCACCTCAATACCCAGTGCTCTGAACTTATGGGTCAGGGAAGTAACTTCATGTTTGATGTTGCGGCCGTTATAGATCCAGATCATCGCTGCGCTGCGCGGATCAAGCTTCGCCAGCTCTTCCGGCGGGCATTTGTCCAGCATGTCGTGCCAGAAGATCGGCTGCCGTCCCCGGCTGGCCGTGAATTCGATCAGGCGGTTCAGGAAGGAGATGAAGGCCCGTTCCCGCACACCGCCGAATTCCTTCCGGCACGCTTCACATTCACACAGGCTGTACACCTCGTCACAGCCAAGATGGATGTAACGCGATCCGGGATGGGCGTCCATCATCTCCGCAAGCAGGCCGGTAATCAGCTCATATGTCTGCGGATGGGATGGGCAGATCTCGCCTGTAGACTCTTCGGTCTCCCGCAGATGCTTCCAGGCGTCATGGCGCAGCACATACTCCAGATGGCCGAAGCTCTGCTGTAGCGGGATAATCTCGATATAATGCTCATGCGCCGCAGCCTGGAGCGCCGCAAGCTCTTCCCGGCTAAGCGCGTTCTGCGGATGGGCGAATTCCCGGTGCGCCTGGAACGGGAACTTGTCCTCATATTCAATCAGCACCGCGTTCGTCTTGTAGCGGGAGAATTCCGCCAGATATAGGGTCAGCCGCTCCGGCTTCGAGAAGGTCTGGCGCAGATCGAAATTCATCACCCGAAGCTCTGTATCAGGCCAGTCGGTAATGGACACCGCCGGAATATCGTCATCGGCATGCAGGCTCTGCAATTGCAGCAGCGTTTGCAAGCCGTAATAGAGTCCGGGGGCGTCCAGAGCACGAATTACGGCACGGCTTGCGCTAACCTCTAGATGGTAGCCTTCCGCCCGGCCCTTCAGCGCGGACAAGTCTGCCTCAGCAGGATCAGGAGCCGAAGCCCTGCCATTATTCAGTCCGGCTTCTCCGGGCGTTGCCCATGCGGCATCCTGCCCGGAAGCTACTAGTTCAGTCTGCATTGAAGTTTTCCCAGAGCTCTCAGTGCTTTCAGTGATCTCAGTGATCTCAGTTTCCTTGCTTTCCGCAAACCCCTCAATCAGTAGCGAGTATCCCTCAGCTGCTCCCGAGACAGTCGTGATAATCTCCCGGCCGGGAAAAGCCCGCCTGCAATGAAGCACCAGCCGGGGATCATCCACTTCCATGGCCAGCCGCAGACGGACTTCCCCGCCTGCCCGCCATGGCTCCTTCTCCGTCATCCTTATCTGCTTCGGCTCGGGTATTAAGCTAAGCATCGCTCTCTCCTCCTAGTACAACGTTTGATTTAATTTTGTGGATTGGATCAGTAAGACGAAGCTACCGCCCCGCTCACAGTCCGAATGTAATCGGTTTTCCGATTACATTGGGCGTATGCGCCGCCCTCGGTCCGATTGTAATCGGTTTTCCGATTACATTGGGCTCACGCGCCGCCCCCGGTCCGAATGTAATCGGTTTTCCGATTACATTCGGCGTACGCGCCGCCCCCGGTCCGATTGTAATCGGTTCTCCGATTACATTGGGCGTATGCGCCGCCCCCAGTCCAAATGTAATCGGTTTTCCGATTACATTGGGCGTATGCGCCGCCCCCGGTCCAATGTAGTCGGTTTTTCGCATACATGGGACCACACACCGGCTCGCGGGAGCAATGTGTTCGGTTTAATACGAAAATAAAAGTACCGGAAAATGCGCAGCAGAACGGGTTTTGACAAAAAAAGACCCACCGCCCCAAAAAAACGTTTCGTTTTTTTTGAAAAAGGGAAGACTATTGGATAGGATTTAATTGCACGCTATATCCTAACTGCTGGATATAGTTCACGTACCTATCTAACGTGTTTTTCTTGGACGTCTCATCGCCTAGTGAGACGTCTATTTCTTGGTATGACCTCTTCTCCCGCATCAGGGCATGGAGGATTCGAATCAGCAAATGCGCGGTGGCGACGTTTGCTTTTTTATCGCCTCTTCTCTTACGTATTCGTCGAAAAAATTGGCCGATCCGGTTCGAGGAGCGAGAGTTCGCCCAAGCCGCCTGACACAAGGCCCCTTTCAGATGCTTGTTCCCTTGCATCGTTTTTGACTTTCTTCGCTTTCCCGCGCTTTCGTTGTTCCCTGGACACACCCCCGCCCATGATGCAAACTGCGCATCACTCGGGAACATTTCCGCGACATGCGGCCCCACTTCGGCAAAGATGGTCACGGCAGACGTCCGCTCAATTCCTGGAATGGAGTCAATTTGTTCAATCACCTCCAGGTACGGTTCTGCCTTCGCCTCGATTCGAGCTTCCAGCTCCGTGATCCTTTTCTCCAAATAGACCAAGTGGTCCCAGTGGTCTCGAATCATCTCGCGGTGATGACGGCGCAACTTGCCATTGAGCGCGTCTAGCAACTGCGGAACTTTCTTTTTCAAACGGGTTTTGACCAGGTTTTTAACGGTCCCTTCGTCGATGACCTCGCCGTCCATGATCTTCTGGAGCAGGCCCCGTCCCGAAACCCCATATAGATCGGACATAAAGGTGGTTAGCTTAATGTTGGCATCCTGCAGGATTTTGTGAATGCGGTTTTTCTCCGCCGTCACCGCCTGCACCATCTTACTCCGGTAACGGGTCAAGTCTCGCAAATCCCGGATGTCTTGTTCGGGCACCATACTGCCTTCAATGAGCCCGCAACGGTGCAATTGCGCTAACCAGCGCGCATCTTGCATGTCACTTTTTCGACCCGGCGTATTCTTTACCCGCTGGGCGTTGGCCAAGACCAGATCACAACTGCCCTCTAAGATGTTCCATACCGGTTTCCATAACACGCCCGTACTCTCCATCACCACCTCCCGACAGCCTTGTTCACTCAGCCAATCTTGCAGGCCTAGCAATTCTTTGGTTGTCGTCCCAAAGGTTTTCAGGTGACATTGGGGTTTCTGTTCGATCGGTCCTTTCAACACGCAGGCCACAACGGTTTCCTGGTGCACGTCCAGACCGGCGCAACACATACGTACAGCATCCATTCCAATCATCCTCCATCGTCAGCTTACAAATCATGCGCTCGAGTGAGTGTAATTTAATACACGTACTTTTGGGGGCTACAATAGGCGATGCTCGAAAAGCGCAATAGAACAGTTTTTCGCACGGGGTGTATCCCAGTAACCGTTTCCGCCCTTTGATTTGTATATGTAGTGTTGACGACTACAGCCTCTTTTAGAATGGATGCGACGGATGCCACCCACTTATTTTCATTCCTGGGGGTGACAAGGTCTCTGTCTTGTCATGCCTGTTTAATACGAAAATAAAAGTACCGGAAAATGCGCAGCAGAACGGGTTTTGACAAAAAAAGACCCACCGCCCCAAAAAAACGTTTCGTTTTTTTTGAAAAAGGGAAGACTATTGGATAGGATTTAATTGCACGCTATATCCTAACTGCTGGATATAGTTCACGTACCTATCTAACGTGTTTTTCTTGGACGTCTCATCGCCTAGTGAGACGTCTATTTCTTGGTATGACCTCTTCTCCCGCATCAGGGCATGGAGGATTCGAATCAGCAAATGCGCGGTGGCGACGTTTGCTTTTTTATCGCCTCTTCTCTTACGTATTCGTCGAAAAAATTGGCCGATCCGGTTCGAGGAGCGAGAGTTCGCCCAAGCCGCCTGACACAAGGCCCCTTTCAGATGCTTGTTCCCTTGCATCGTTTTTGACTTTCTTCGCTTTCCCGCGCTTTCGTTGTTCCCTGGACACACCCCCGCCCATGATGCAAACTGCGCATCACTCGGGAACATTTCCGCGACATGCGGCCCCACTTCGGCAAAGATGGTCACGGCAGACGTCCGCTCAATTCCTGGAATGGAGTCAATTTGTTCAATCACCTCCAGGTACGGTTCTGCCTTCGCCTCGATTCGAGCTTCCAGCTCCGTGATCCTTTTCTCCAAATAGACCAAGTGGTCCCAGTGGTCTCGAATCATCTCGCGGTGATGACGGCGCAACTTGCCATTGAGCGCGTCTAGCAACTGCGGAACTTTCTTTTTCAAACGGGTTTTGACCAGGTTTTTAACGGTCCCTTCGTCGATGACCTCGCCGTCCATGATCTTCTGGAGCAGGCCCCGTCCCGAAACCCCATATAGATCGGACATAAAGGTGGTTAGCTTAATGTTGGCATCCTGCAGGATTTTGTGAATGCGGTTTTTCTCCGCCGTCACCGCCTGCACCATCTTACTCCGGTAACGGGTCAAGTCTCGCAAATCCCGGATGTCTTGTTCGGGCACCATACTGCCTTCAATGAGCCCGCAACGGTGCAATTGCGCTAACCAGCGCGCATCTTGCATGTCACTTTTTCGACCCGGCGTATTCTTTACCCGCTGGGCGTTGGCCAAGACCAGATCACAACTGCCCTCTAAGATGTTCCATACCGGTTTCCATAACACGCCCGTACTCTCCATCACCACCTCCCGACAGCCTTGTTCACTCAGCCAATCTTGCAGGCCTAGCAATTCTTTGGTTGTCGTCCCAAAGGTTTTCAGGTGACATTGGGGTTTCTGTTCGATCGGTCCTTTCAACACGCAGGCCACAACGGTTTCCTGGTGCACGTCCAGACCGGCGCAACACATACGTACAGCATCCATTCCAATCATCCTCCATCGTCAGCTTACAAATCATGCGCTCGAGTGAGTGTAATTTAATACACGTACTTTTGGGGGCTACAATAGGCGATGCTCGAAAAGCGCAATAGAACAGTTTTTCGCACGGGGTGTATCCCAGTAACCGTTTCCGCCCTTTGATTTGTATATGTAGTGTTGACGACTACAGCCTCTTTTAGAATGGATGCGACGGATGCCACCCACTTATTTTCATTCCTGGGGGTGACAAGGTCTCTGTCTTGTCATGCCTGTTTAATACGAAAATAAAAGTACCGGAAAATGCGCAGCAGAACGGGTTTTGACAAAAAAAGACCCACCGCCCCAAAAAAACGTTTCGTTTTTTTTGAAAAAGGGAAGACTATTGGATAGGATTTAATTGCACGCTATATCCTAACTGCTGGATATAGTTCACGTACCTATCTAACGTGTTTTTCTTGGACGTCTCATCGCCTAGTGAGACGTCTATTTCTTGGTATGACCTCTTCTCCCGCATCAGGGCATGGAGGATTCGAATCAGCAAATGCGCGGTGGCGACGTTTGCTTTTTTATCGCCTCTTCTCTTACGTATTCGTCGAAAAAATTGGCCGATCCGGTTCGAGGAGCGAGAGTTCGCCCAAGCCGCCTGACACAAGGCCCCTTTCAGATGCTTGTTCCCTTGCATCGTTTTTGACTTTCTTCGCTTTCCCGCGCTTTCGTTGTTCCCTGGACACACCCCCGCCCATGATGCAAACTGCGCATCACTCGGGAACATTTCCGCGACATGCGGCCCCACTTCGGCAAAGATGGTCACGGCAGACGTCCGCTCAATTCCTGGAATGGAGTCAATTTGTTCAATCACCTCCAGGTACGGTTCTGCCTTCGCCTCGATTCGAGCTTCCAGCTCCGTGATCCTTTTCTCCAAATAGACCAAGTGGTCCCAGTGGTCTCGAATCATCTCGCGGTGATGACGGCGCAACTTGCCATTGAGCGCGTCTAGCAACTGCGGAACTTTCTTTTTCAAACGGGTTTTGACCAGGTTTTTAACGGTCCCTTCGTCGATGACCTCGCCGTCCATGATCTTCTGGAGCAGGCCCCGTCCCGAAACCCCATATAGATCGGACATAAAGGTGGTTAGCTTAATGTTGGCATCCTGCAGGATTTTGTGAATGCGGTTTTTCTCCGCCGTCACCGCCTGCACCATCTTACTCCGGTAACGGGTCAAGTCTCGCAAATCCCGGATGTCTTGTTCGGGCACCATACTGCCTTCAATGAGCCCGCAACGGTGCAATTGCGCTAACCAGCGCGCATCTTGCATGTCACTTTTTCGACCCGGCGTATTCTTTACCCGCTGGGCGTTGGCCAAGACCAGATCACAACTGCCCTCTAAGATGTTCCATACCGGTTTCCATAACACGCCCGTACTCTCCATCACCACCTCCCGACAGCCTTGTTCACTCAGCCAATCTTGCAGGCCTAGCAATTCTTTGGTTGTCGTCCCAAAGGTTTTCAGGTGACATTGGGGTTTCTGTTCGATCGGTCCTTTCAACACGCAGGCCACAACGGTTTCCTGGTGCACGTCCAGACCGGCGCAACACATACGTACAGCATCCATTCCAATCATCCTCCATCGTCAGCTTACAAATCATGCGCTCGAGTGAGTGTAATTTAATACACGTACTTTTGGGGGCTACAATAGGCGATGCTCGAAAAGCGCAATAGAACAGTTTTTCGCACGGGGTGTATCCCAGTAACCGTTTCCGCCCTTTGATTTGTATATGTAGTGTTGACGACTACAGCCTCTTTTAGAATGGATGCGACGGATGCCACCCACTTATTTTCATTCCTGGGGGTGACAAGGTCTCTGTCTTGTCATGCCTGTTTTTCGCATCTGTTTGACTCTATAGCTCATCATGCAGATGTCACTATTTTAATTCTGATGCAGTACTAATCCTTATCGGCCGCTGTAATCCGGCCGTTCTTCCATACCGCTTGGATCTCCAGGCCTCCGCCGCCGCCCTTGCGGAAGCCGATCAGATCCGCTGGCGCACCAGCTGTAAGCCCGGCAGCCTGCGGAAATGCGAGCAGCCGGGCCGGTTGAACCGAGGCGCAGTCGATGGCGTCCGCCAGCGGTGCCAGCCCGGCCCGGGCCAGGTAGGCCACCTGATCCGCCAGCATCATGGCTGATCCGGCCAGCAGCTGCGGATGGCCGGCCAGATGCAGCCGCCCTTCCGGCGTCAGCACCACGTCGCCGCCGATGTGCAGCCTGTAGGCACCCGGCGCCATGCCGCTCAGCGAGACGGCATCGCTGACGAGAATCGCCCGGTTGCGCTTCACCCGCAGAATCACCTTCAGCAGCGTATCCGGCAGATGGCAGCCGTCAGCAATCATACAGCCATACAGCTCATCGGCAGCCAACTGCTCCCACAGATAATGAGGATGACGCGGGAGCGTGAGATGTGTGCCATTGCCCAGATGAGTGGACATCACTGCACCCGCTGCCACCGCTTCCCGGATCTGCTCCGGCGAGGCGGCTGTATGTCCGATGGAGACCCGGACACCGGTGGCGCTGCACCGGGAGATGAAGGCTGCGGCCCCCGGCCATTCGGGGGACACAGTAATGATCCGTATCAGCCCTTCCGCCGCTTCCTGCCAGCGGCAGAACGCTTCCCAGTCAGGCGGGCAGATATGCTCCAGGGGGTGCGCCCCGCGCGGACCGTCCTCCGGGGATAGGAAAGGCCCCTCCAGATGGATGCCTGCGATCAGTCCGGCGTTATCCGGCTGTGTCCGTACCGCTTCAGCAATCGCGGACGCTGCCTGGGCGAGCTTATCCAGTCTGTTTGTAATCAGAGTCGGACAATATGAGGTGACTCCCCGGGCCAGCAGGCGGCGCGAGAGTCCGGCCACGGTCTCCGGCTTAAGCGGAATCGTGTTCAGGTCCAGCCCCCAGCCGCCATTGACCTGTAAATCAACCAGCCCCGGCGCAAGCCAGGGCCAATCAGCCATATGCGGACTCTCGGCCAGCGTATGAACGGCTTCAATGACGCCTTCGTTAACGTGGACCTCAAGAGGCAGGCTGGTTCTGTAATGTCTTCCCGAGATCACACCGTTCATAAGCCGAAGGCATCCCGGTCCGTGAACAGCGTAATGTCGGGGTGGGTCCGCAGTACACTCGCAGGACACGCGGTACTGAGCGGGCCATGAAGCGCAGCCTGAAGCGCGGCCCGCTTAGCCAAGCCGGGAACAATGGTGAACAGATGGCGGCCTGCCATCAAGGCGGGCACGGTCAGTGTCAGCGCATGAGTAGGTACATCGTCCAGGCTGACGAAGCAGCCGTCGTTGACCTGCTGAGTTCGGCAAGCATCGTCTAATTCAACCGCTTTAACAATAAACGGATCGGCGAAATCAGCTACAGGCGGATCATTGAACGCAATATGCCCGTTCTCTCCGATGCCGAGGCAGACGATATCTATGGGCGCTTCATTCAGCAGCGCTGCGTATCTCCGGCACTCCTCTTCAATATTGCCCGTCCGGCCCAGTAGCTCAATCCGTCCGGGATTGACTCTCTTAAACAACCGTTCCTGCAAGTAGTTTCCGAAGCGCTGGGGTGCGTCTTCCGGCAGTCCGATATATTCATCCATATGAAAAGCGTGCACCCGGGACCAGTCAATTCCCTGCTCCCGGACCAGACCTTCATACAGCTCATTCTGTGACGGAGCCGCTGCAAATACGATACGGACCGGAGCCGTAGACTGCATCTGCAAGTCTCTGATCCTCTGTCCGGCCGCAGCCGCAGCCGCAGCCGCAACCCCCATCTGGCTGCGCTCGTTATAGACCAGAACGCGCATACGCTCTACTAGATACTCCGCCGCCGGAATCAACGTCTCTTCCATGATGAACCCTCTCCTCCTTATAGGGGCGGAAGTGACCGCCTCTTCACTTCTACAACCCGCTGTTGACTGACATATATGGCTTGTTATCCGAATTCTCCGAACTTGCCAGCGTTACAACGATTCCCGAAGTATTAGGATCGCTCCACTGGAAGGTCGGCTGCAGCCCAGCCGCTGCTGCTGCGATAACATAAGCAGTCACATCCGCACTGTACCACCCAGCCCCGGTGACCCGGACCGTTCCGAGATTCGTCCCTCCGCTGACGGGACGGTTATTCCACGTAATGCCGTTCTCGGTCCACTGCGCTCCAGTGTACCCTTTCAGTGCAAGTGTAACCGGAGAAGCCGGCGCAGCAGTGACATACACGTTCATAGTTACGGTCTGCACCTCCGTCGTCCCGGAGAGATTCAGCTCTGCCTTCATGAAGGCAATGCGGTCCCCTCCGCCCTGTGCATTCGGCAGATCGGCAATCTCCAGCACAGGCTCCTGTCCGAAATTGGCCAAGGGCTGATGCTCATGGACATAAGCATCCATGATCACTGGAATCACGGGATCTGCCTGAACGCTTCTTGCGATATGCAGCAGATAGAGATCGGCAGTTCCATCCTCGTGATACACCAGGACCGGTACATCAGCAGGCTCTGAGCCGATCATGACGGATGCGGCTGTTCCCGATGCCACGGACATTCCATTTATAAGTACCACATCCGATGCCTTGGCGGTAACCGGGGTGACTTGCAGTGAAGTTACATTGCTGTTGACTGTTACGGTATAGGCTTTGTCACCCGCAGCGAAAGGCTTATCCCACACTCCTGCCGATAACGTTAATCCGTTAAGCCCGCCATTCGGCAGCAGCGCCGTGGTGTGCGGCAGGTCATGGGCGCTGGCGTAGTAATAACCGGGAGCCTGAACTCTTCTCGGCTCGAACCCGGCTTGACGGCCGGTCGGAATCGCCTCCGAGGTGAAGGCTGCCCGTCCATCCGCGCCCGTAACTGCCGCTGCATAACGGCCCGCCGAATACGTGAAGCGGCCTTCTATTGCAGCTCCTGTAAGCACTTCCCCTGTGGCATAATCGCGCACCTTCATCGAAGCTGCCGCAGCGGTACCAGTGTAGGAGAGCTGCATATCCGTCACAATCAACGGCTTAAGCGCCGTACTGCCGGTGACAGCAGACACTTCACCGGATAACGGGCCGATATTGCCCGCCAGATCGCGGGCAGCCACCCGGTAATAGTAAGTGGTGTCCGGGAGCAGTCCCTTGTCCTGATAATTCAGGCCCCGGGCAAGTCCGGCGATATCCGCCGAGGTTGGCGTGAAGCCGGGGCCCGTACTGCGGTAGATAACGTAGCGGTCTACCTCTAAATTGTCAGTAGCCATTCCGTAATTCAGTCTTATGCTCTGATAGTCACTGGCAACAGCGGTTGGCGTACCCGCAGGGGCAGACGGGGCTTCATGATCTTCCGGCGCTGTCCAGAAGATGCCGCCCGGTCCCCAATAGGAAGGCAGGGCCCGGTAAGAATCATAGTGATGGACAGCGATTCCGCCGAAGGCGCTGCTCAGCCCGGAAGCGGCATAGACCTTGTCCAGCTCAGCTTCCATATGGCTGCGGCCTTCCTCCTGGAAGGTAATCGTCTCCGGGTCGCCGCTGTTCGCAATATCCAGCGTCTCCACTCCGATAACTACAGAATTCGGCTTGCCGATGGCCTCTGCATAGGCCAGCTCACCGGCGGCCCCGGCAATAATGCCTGCGGTTCCCTCAGCGGAATCTCTGTAATCCATAATCGAGATATAATCGGAGATATCCTGGATATGCTCTGATAGCCACTTCGTTGTGCCGTTCCACTGGATATTGGCTCCTTGCTCCGAGGAGTCATACCATTTAGGTACAGCCGGACCGAAGGGCAGCCGGATACCGGCTGAATCGCGGCGGTCAATCATTTTGCGCAGACCATTCAGATACTCCTTCTGCAGGAACTTGCTTGGATCTTTGAAGTCCGGGGAAATATAGGGCTCGATGTCCACGTTGATCCCGTCGAACTTCTCATTCGCATCCGCCGCAAGATTGTAGTTGATAATCTGCTCGATCTCGCGGACGGCATGGCTATGGTAACGCTCATAAGCACCCATGTAAGCCGGGGAGGTTCCGCCCGCCACAAGGGCGTGGACGCTTAAGTTCCGCTCATGCGCCCAGCGCATGAAGGAGCGCAGCTCGTCTTCCTGCTCCTCCAGCGCCCGGTAGCCCGCGTAGCTGCCTACGGCCAGATACAGCGTCGTCACCGTCTCTGATCCGAAGGTCGCAGTGTCCGTAACGAAGGACTCCAGTACCTCCCGCGAGCCTGGGTTCAGCAGCAGCTTATAGCTCTCCGGCTCCCAGATCCACATCGCCCGGTCCTGATCCGGCAAAGGAACCGCCGGCTCATGGGTACCGGCACCGACCTGCGCGTAGACGGTCGGGCTATAGCCGTAGCGTCCTGGCGCATTCGTCGCCCGCGCCTCCAGGCTGAGCGTGCGGTCACCGATGCCCGCCGTATTCCAGGCATATACATATTCCGTGCCGTTATGCGCAGCCTGTTGCCAAGGGCCCCGGTTCACCCGGACCTGCACTGCCGAGACCGGCGTAGCCGATTCTGCCTGAACGGTGACCGCCACCTGTCCGGTCAAGGCAATCCCTTCATCCGGTCCCGTAATCTTCACCACTGGCGCAACACCTGCGGGGTTGTTCACCTCAAGGGTCACGGACGGACTCCACACCCCGTAACGGGTAGTGGTATCCAGCCCGCGGGCCACCAGCTCCACCGGACCGTCATACCGGGAGGTGTCGAGCGTATAAGACCAGCTGCCGCTGTCATCCCCGTCCGGGTCATCCAGCAGCGCCTCGAACTGGGCTGTCCCGTTCACATACAACCGGACATCATACAGTCCAGTATAAGTGCCGCTGACCTCAACTGGCCCGCCGGAGGACACATATCCCCCGGGCGGTTCGTCCAGTGTAATCGTACCTGCGGCCCGGGCTGTGCCCGGAACCGCCACTGCTGAAATAACCAGAATCAGACCTAACACCGACAGAATCCATCCAAACCGTTTACCAGAGCTCTTCAGCCAATGCTTCATAAGCGGTACCTCCTCATAATGGTCAAGCGAATACCCTTATTGCCTTGCCTGTGCGTCAGCGGTTCTTCCCTGCGTCAGTACCCGTTTATTTGCTGCTTAATTGAATATTCTGAACCCGGTCATAGGCTTCCTTGTACGTTGCCAGCAGCTTGTCTACGCCCAGATTGTTGATCTCCTCAACATATTTATCCCAGTCTGCCAGCTTGCGGGAGCCGGTGACGAACTTGGCGAAGCTCTCATCGCGGTGCTTCTTGATCGCCTGTCCGGTAATCGAGATGACTTCATTCTCCTTCTCGGTGAAGGCCGGACGCGGCTGCATGTTGGCCGGATCGTATTTGACGGCCTCTTCATAAGCGTGCTTCAGGTCCTCCGAGAACAAGGACAGATGGGCATTGAAGTCAATCCAAGTATACGTTCCGCTGGTCTGAAGTCCTGTCTGCTTCCGCATTTCAATCACATCGGTGAATTCCGGCTTGAACTTGATCGTCTCGCCTTCCTTCACATACGTCTCGCCTTCCACGCCCCAACTGCTGAGTGTGCGGCCCTCTTCCGAATAGAAGAAGTCCATATAACTCATGATATCCTCGATATTCTTAGAGGTCGAAGCAACAGTCAGACCGCCCTCCATGTAATGGAAGTAAGGATTGAGCTGCTTGCCGCCTTCAAGCCCTGCGGGAGGAGCCATGAACTGCATATTGAATTCAGGATTCTCCTTGCGCATCGCATTATTGAAGAAGTCCACCCGGCTGATATAATCCACAGTTACAAAAGACTTGCCGGTGGACACCATGTCCTGCCACTGCTTGGTCTGCAGCGAGAGGAAATCCGGCGGAATCAGCCCTTCATCGTAGAACTGCTTCCACATGCCGACCATTTCCTTATAGCTGTCCTCTGTCGGCCCATAGCGCCATTCTTTTGCATCGAAATCGTAGTAAGCCCCTTCACCCGTTCCATAGTTGACCGTCATATTCGTGTTCATCTCATCCGGGATCTGGCCATAACGGAGTGACAGCGGGTAACTGTCCGGGTATTTCGTCTTGAGCGTCTTCAAGGCCGTGTGCAGTTCATCATAGGTCTTGGGAGCCTGAATCCCCTCCTTCTCAAAAACATCCTGGCGGTACATCCAGATCATCCGGTTCGTCTCCCCGAAGCCCTGGTTCGGGAACATATACATTTTGCCGTCGGCGGAGAGTGCGGCCTTCGCCTCATCCGGGTACTGCTTCATCCAGGCGGTCAGATTCGGCAGCTTATCCATATATTCCATCAGGTCTACAAGTGCGCCCTGCTGGCCGAATTTGTTAGATTCCTTGCGGTTGGGCATATACATCAGATCCGGCAGCGCATTGGAGGCCACTGCGAGATTCAGCGCTTCAGCCAGCTTCCCGGAGGGTGTCTGCACCTCCAGAGTGACGCCGGTCTGATCCTTGATCCAGCCCCAGACCGGCCAATCCTTGGAATACGGGAAGGTGGCATTGTTGTCCAGCAGCGCAGTGAAGGTATGGGCCTGCTTCGCTTCCGAAGTGGCGGGAGAAGTCTCGCTCCCGGGTGCAGCCGTAGCCGCAGGAGAAGCGTTATTGTTATTGCCCCCGCTGCAGCCGCTCACCAGTATTGCCGCTGCCGCGAGGGGCAGCATTACAGACTTCCATTTGTTCATTCTTCATCTCTCCCTTAAGTAGTAGTTATGGTTCAGGGCCGGATCAGCCCTTCACTGCACCGATCATGGCGCCTTTGACAAAATACTTCTGAACAAACGGATATACCGTGAGAATCGGCAGCGTGGAGACCATAATCGTTGCATATTTGAGCGACTCTTCAACGACCTGGTTGTCTCCCCCGATGCCGGTCACATCCCCCGAGCTTGCGCTTCCGGCCAGCACCAGATTGCGGAGCAGCACCTGAAGCGGGAACAGGTCCGGGGTGCGCAGATACAGGAGCGGATAGATGAAGTTGTTCCACATGCCCACCGCATAAAATAAAGCAATAGTTGCGAAGGAAGCCTTTGACAGCGGAATGATGATGCGCATGAATATCCCGATATCATTCAACCCGTCGATGCGTCCCGATTCCTCCAGCTCCTTGGGAATACCCGAGAAGAAGGTGCGCATCAGAATCAGATTCCAGGTGCTGACCGCGCCCGGCAGCACCATCCCCCATACGGTATCTACCATATTCAGAGAGCGGACCACGAGGAAGGTTGGAATCATCCCGCCGCTGAAGAACATCGTAACGACAATCAGCATTGTGAAGGTCCGCCGCAGCGCCATATCCCGGCGGGAGAGCGCGTAAGCCCCGGTTGACGTAACCACCAGCGAGATCAGCGTGCCTAGCACGGTGTAGATCAGTGTGTTTTTATAGGCCGTCCAGATCTTCGGGTCTCCCAGCACCAGCTCGTACATCTTCACATTGAAGCCCTTGGGCCAGAACGAGACCGTGTTCTTGATGACATTGATATCGCTGCTCAGAGAGACCGCCAGCATATGCAGGAACGGATAGAGCGTAATAACCACAACGATCATCAGGCAGAACGTACTTACTACATTAAACCAGGAAATTCTCGGTGATCTCATCACCACACCTCTTCTCTACCATAGACTTGTCTCGCTGACCCGGCGGCTGATGTAATTGGCGCTGTAGATGAAGATCAGGCTGATGATGCCCATGAACAGGTCAATCGAAGCGCCATAGCTGAAGTTCCCCTGCTCCATCCCGACCCGGTACACGTACGTACTGATGATATCGGCCGTATCGTAGATTGCCGGGTTCTGCATCAGGAATACCTTCTCGAAGCCAATCTCCAGCACCTTGCCGATATTCAGAATCAGCGTGATGACAATCGCCGGCGAGATGCCGGGCAGCGTGACATGCCATATTTTGCGCATCCGGCTGGCCCCGTCCATATCGGCCGCTTCATAGAGCTGCGGATCGATTGCCGTCAATGCCGCCAGATAGATGATGGTCTCCCAGCCGATATGCTGCCAGATCTCCGACAGAACATAGATCCCCCGGAACATTCCAGGCTCATTCATGAAGTTAACCGGTCCGATTCCGAAGGTACCCAGCAGATTGTTAATTAACCCGCCTGTCGGCGACAGGAACATAATGACCATGCTCGCTACAATGACGTTTGAAATGAAGTGCGGCAGATAGCTGACGGTCTGCACGAATTTTTTGAACGCAGCCTTACGGACTTCATTCAGCAGAATAGCCAGGATCACCGGAGCAGGGAAACCGAACACCAGCTTGTACAAGCCCAGAAGCAGAGTGTTCTTCATCAGCGGCCAAAAGTCAGGATTCTCAAAAAACATCCGGTAATACTTCAGCCCCACCCAATCGCTGGCCCAGATTCCTTTAAACAGATTATAATCCTTAAACGTAATGACGAGACCGAACATCGGCGCATACCGGAAAATCAGATAGTACAGCAGGCACGGCAGGAACAGCAGCCATAGCGTTTTGTTATGGTTCCAGGTCCGCAGCAGACGCCCTTGGCGCCGGTAAGGATCTTTCATTTCCTTTCTCAGGTTGTCTTGTACTACACTCGTTTGAGCCATAGGCATTCCCCTCTTGTTCTTAATGATGCAGCGCACTTAAATGTCAGCTAACTTCCCCCGTGTTTCCGGGGTTTGTCTCCGAATTATAGGGGCAAGCTGTTAGAAAGCGCTATCAGCATGTTATATAACTTTTCTCCCGATCTGCATATTTCCCGGTTTAGGTGTATAAATCGGTAAAAGTGCATATTGTGCGTGTCAGCTTTGGGCCGCTATGATAGGATAAAACGATAACTAAGCGGCTGCATCCAAGGGGGAATACATATGAAGAGACCGCTCAATGGCCAGTTTGCCCGCAATGGCTTATTCGTCAAGCTTATGCTCAGCTTCCTGAGCGTCATCCTGCTGTTAGCTTCATTCAATCTGTTTTCTCATCTATATCTTAGCGGGAAGGTCTATCAGGAGGTGGTCCGGCAGAATGAGCAGAGCCTGAAGCAGACAGTGGAGGGGTACGAGAATCACTTCCGGCTGACCCAGAATATGATTCTGGCGCTGACCCAGTCCGATACGTGGACGGCCAACCTGGGCATTCTCAGCCATCTGCAGGAGAACCGGCGGTATGATATTGTCAGCGAGGTCAAGTCGGACCTGATGACGCTGTACGGGAATCCTTTTCTGCATATTGAGAATTTCATTCTGTACTTCAAGGCGGAGGACTATGTTCTTGAGAAAGAGGGGCTGAGTACCGCGGCTGACATGTTCGGCAAATATTATTACAGCGGAGAGTATCCGGCGGACTTCTGGAGCGGCCAGACCATGGACAACCAGTATCTGAAGGTCCTTCCTGCCGCTTCCTTCACAGAGACTACAATGAATTCCTCGCGTCCGCTCGGGCGGCTGATGCCGGTCATGATCAAGGCCATTCCTTATGAAGAGGTGTACGGCATTGTGATGCTGAATCCGCAGCGGCTGGAGCAGGCGTACGGGGATGCCGGGAAGAATCCCTTCTATATAATGGATGCGCAGAACCGTCTGCTCTTCTCCACCGCAGTGACGGAGCTGCCAGCTCTGGAGTATGCCGTTGCTACAAGCTCACATGAACGGATCGGGAATAACTATTATTTCTATCAAAAAGGGGCGCAGACCGGCTTCACCTACGTCCGGGTCACCGAGGTTGCCGCCATTGCGAGCGGGCTGCGCGGCATGCGGGTGCTGCTCGCCGTTCTGCTCACTGCTGCGGTGCTGGTCAGTCTTTTGTTCTCCCTCCTGTTCAGCTACCGGCTGAACCAGCCGCTCCAGCGCCTGATCGCTGCGTTCGACCGCAAATCGGGCGGCGCTCCCGGCAAGGTGAGCAGCGTTAAAGAGTTCGCCATTATCGGCGACCGCCTAAGCTCCATCCTGGAGAACAACCGCTTCATCCAGAATGATCTTGAGCATAAGAATTCACTGGTCCGCCAGTATGCTTATACCCATAAGGTAAAAAATATTCCGCTGGGCGCAAGCCTGAGCGAGCTGGAGGATACCCTGCATTCCGAACGGCCGTATGCCTCCATTCTGTTCAAGCTCAGCTTCACCCGCCCGCCGGAGGAGCCGGAGAAGCATACGCTGGCGTTATGGCAGCTGATTCAGCGCTTGTTCACCGGGGAGGAGTCCGAGAATGTCGCCTTACAGCCGGAGCAGGATCTGCTCTTGCTGCTGATCTTCGATCCCGGTCCGCAGAGCGGCGTTCTTCAGGTGCTGGGCACGCTGCAGGAGTTGTTGGCAGAGGAGCGCTCCCTCTACCTCACGATAGCGGTCAGTCCGGTATACTCCGGGGAAACCCCGTTTACTGATGCTTATCACAACCTGTCGGTCCTGCTGAAGGAACGCAGACTGAACGGGGAGACCCAGATTATTGTAGAGCCGCGGGCTTCGTCGGCCAAGGCGTTCCATCTGAAGATTACTTACGGGGAAGAGCTGCATAACCTGCTGCAGTCCGGCAGCGAGGAAGCGGTGTTCGGGTGGCTGGACCGCCAACTTGAGCAATTGCAGAATAAGGATGCCGCTGCTGAGGATTTCCGGGCTTTTGCTGCGGGGGTTGCAGAGCAGATAAGCAAAACAGTCATGAAGCTGAATCTGCCGGAGCTTGAACTGGGGCTGGTCGCGGCCCTGTCCGGTGAGCCGTACGCCGCCTTCTATTCCACGCAGCAGTATAGTGAATGGCTGCGGGAGATTGTGACTCCGGTGCTTGCGGCGGTCCGCAACGGCTCGGAGACCCGGGACCCGGTCATCAGCTTCGTGCTGGAGTATCTGGACAAGCATTATGGGGAGGATATCAATCTGAACCTTGTCGCCGACAAGCTGAATCTGACCCCCGGCTATCTGTCGAGCATCTTCAAGGAGAAGACCGGTATCAACTTCAGCGAATATCTTAACACCTTGCGTATCGAGCGGGCCAAGGCGCTGCTTATGAACATCGACCTGCGCATCCAGGACATCGCGCTTCAGGTCGGTTACCAGAATGTGAATTCCTTCATCCGTATGTTCAAGCGTGCCTCCGGCCTGACCCCGGGCGAGTACCGGAAGCGGGCTTCGGGGGATAATCAGGGGCTGGGTTCGGTGGCCGGGGAGAAATGAGGAGGGAGAAGCTCAGTCCCTGTCTTTATATGTGATTTCCGTATTACTGACAATAATGTTTCCGTTATTCCCCGTGCCTACGGCTTCTCGATCTGAAATAACCGTTGTATCCGGCGGTATAGAATTAGAAGAGCTTCCCTTCTTCTTGTTTTTTACATCATAGAGAAAGTAAGAAATATCCTTCGCCTTCGGCGCTGAATAGCCCGTGGGCGAAGGCTCCAGCGTATAGGATTTTATCACTGCAAAATTAGCGTCCCTCCAACCTGCAACCTCCACTGCCGAATCATCATTGCTGTCTTCCGTTTGAATGGAAGCAATCGGAAGCCCGTCCTTATCGTAGAAGTGGATGGCCTGCGGAGCTATTTCTAAATAATCAATATCGATATCCAGAATTCGCTTGCTTTCATTAAGGGATTGATTCATCCAGGCAATGGTCCCCGCCGGGTTCCACTTTATTTTCTCAGATGGCACATATTGATTCGTCGGCAATGCTACCCTGCGTAACGGAACGCCTTTATTATTGTAGAATGTCAATTGTCCGCTCTCATCATCATGGACAAACCGCTCTAACGTTGGAGCAAGAAAGAGAGAAGGCGCTCCACTCGTCGAATGAGGGATGACAGGATATTTTAATAGATGCACATCATCCTTGCCTGTCTTCAGATCAAAGATCCATACATTTCCAAGGTAGCTTTGCAGGAATAGCTTTTGCTCATCCGCTCTCCATTCTTGATTATAAATATAATCGTAATCAGGTGTAAGCGGCCAAAAGTCTTCGCGGAGACGTTCAATAGCTCCCGTGGCTGTATTGTAAGCGGACAAGTGGTATTGTCCTGCCTTCTCCGTCAACTCCGATTCCAGAAACAACAGACGGTCGTCATCCATTGGAAACAGCATATTGTAACTGCTCATAAATGAATTATTCCAGCGATTGTCTGATGAGTTCAATGTATCGCTCCATCTTACACGTACTTCATCCGTAGAAGGATCATGGGATATTAATGCATTGATTGCGTTATGGTCTCCGTAAAAGAGATGCACGGTATGATATTTTATCCCCTGTAATTCAACGGCCGGGCCTCCGCTTAGCGAATAGTTATTTTTCGGCAGACCTATCGGCCTGGCCACAAGATCTCCGGCAGAATTCCTCACGGCTCTGAACGTCAGATCTTCCAGGCTTGATGCTGCGAACACCTTCTTCTTCAATTCAGCCGTAGCTTCCTTAGTCAGCGTGTATCCGGTATGCGTATCTCTCATATCCATAATCATGGCTTGCTCGCTCTTCTCGTTGATCCATAGCTGAAACGCATATTTCTTCTTTGCAGACTCCATTAAGATATCGTAGCCGGCATCAGACACATTTAGAATTCCTGGTATGGGGACTGCACTTTGGATCGCGCGGACAATCACTTCTATAGATTCTTGATCTGTGTATTCCATCGAAACTTCAGAGCTCTCCGGTGTCTTGTTGAGTAATTTGGTAAACGTGATTGTCTTGACGGACTCAAATTCGTAGTTTGTGATGGTCTGTGTACTGCTGTCATCAATGGGGCTGGATACGGGATGAACAGAGTTGTTACCTTGTAGGGCTTGGTCTTCGTCATCTCTGCCGGTACAGCCCGCCAGCGCCAGAATTATAGAAATAGCTGCTGCTGGAACTAGAAGTTTTCGCTTTATCACATTGAACCCTCCCTCTTTCTTCAATAAATATAGGACGGTAGAAATGGGATATAGTTGCAGATAGAGAACCAGCCGTTTGGAATGGAGAGCATTGTTGCACCTCTTGCAGGATTTTTGTATTACATTTACTGGCTGCGGTACAATGTTGCATTATTTGCAAGAATTCCAGTGTAGAGAGCAAGTTACGCTGAACTTGTGAACTTGTTGCATTTCGTGCAAGATTTCAGCATAAACAGCCTTTATGGGACGGTATTGCTGCACTTTTTATAGGATTTCCCTAAAAATTAAAGTTGGTTCACAGTGACCGGCACCAGCACGTCAGGGTCAAGCTTGGGATCACCTATCGTTAGCAGATCCTTCAGCAAACAAGTGGATAAACGCGCCTTAATTTACCGCTATTCGGCAGATTTACCGAAGCAAGTGGAAAAACAGCATCTAATCATGCTGTTTTTCTCTCTTTTGCAAATATGAGTAATATTAAGTGCTGTTTATACAACTGCTGTTTCCCCAAGATTCATTCGTATATCAGCAAGTGTAGTAAATCCAACGGTTTGGCGCGCCCCTGTAACCATCCGCATCCTTTACCATGCACATGCGTGGTGTTCCAGACTACTTGCTATCAAGTCATATCATCCCGCAGCGCATCAATGATATTCTCCCGCTTGATGGTGCTGACCGAGTACAGCATGGTGACGAATACGATCAGGAGCACGCTGAACACGCTGATGCCGATGCTGGCCCAGGGGAAGATATAGCCGATCTGGTCCGCCCCGCCGATGAGCATGCCCCGGTAGATTAGCCAGGAGCAGGCCAGCCCGATGGGAAGCCCGAACAAGAGCGCGCGCATGCCATAGAAGGCACACTCGAAATTCATCATCCGCTGGAAATTGCGGTCGGACATCCCGATTGAGCGGAGCATCGCCAGCTCCCGGCGGCGCAGCTTGATGTTCGTAGAGATGGTGTTGAACACATTGGCAATTGCAATCAGCGAGATCATGATAATGAAGGTATAGGCGAATACGTTAATGATAAAAATCATATTGCGATTCTCATCCATCATCGCATAGGTATTGTACAACTGATATTCATCCGTAATTTGTGCGCCTTGGATGGTCTTCTCCATCTCCGCTACCGATTGTGCCGGATGCTTGGAGCGAAAGGTCAGTCCCTTCACTGCCGGCGGACTGTCCGCCGCTTCAAACTTGCCGATGAGTGAATAAGGAGCGATCACCCGGAAGAAGAACGGTTGGCTTGCGCCGGGGCTCCCAGTAACCGGGAGGGTATCCGGCGGTACGGTCTCTACGAAGGTAACCGTTACATCATCCCCTTGCCCAATCTTCATTCCTCGCTCCGACTCAGGGGCAATGGTTAGGGTAGAGGATGAACGCTTGAACAAATTACCGAACTGGTCTACCTCCTTTAGCCGTTTATCGTCGGCAGGACTCATCGATTTGGCAACGCCGATAAACTTGGCGTCCGGACCTGTATATTCCGCTGCGGACAAGCCCAGCCCTTCGAGAATCTTCAGATAAGCGCTGTCATCCAGAAACTGCAGATCGACGGGCAGTGATACCTGCTCATGCGAGCGGCCCTCTTCGCTCCAATAAGCATCCGAGAGCTCGCTTGCCCGGGCAAGTCCGGTCACTTTCATGAGTGTCTGGTAAGAGCTCTCATAGATCCCGCCTGCGGTTCTGAGCTTGTCATAGAGCGCTAGCATTTCACTGTCCTTCATAGATTGTGTGGCGAAGCCGATATCATAGGTGGTGAATGCTACTGCCTGCTCCGACATCTGCTTCATATCTGTGACGAAAGCGCTGGCCGATATATACAGCACAACGCTTAACATGAGCGACAGCACAATGCTGCGGTAGCGCTTCTTGTTTCTTTTGAAATTCTTAAGTGCAAGGGTGCCTTCGAGACCGTAGATCCGCTGTGCCCGCCCGGACGTCTTCACAGCCTTGGCTTCAACCTTGACCTCGTTTGTCTGGCGGATACTCTCCATCACGGGAGTACCTGCTGCCTTCCTGGCCGGTATATAGGCTGAGATCAGAATCGTGATCATGCTCAGCGCCGCTGCACAGGCGATGGCCGGAATGGATACCTGCAAGGTTAATGGAACATTGGTATAGAGAACATTCCCGAAGTTCCTGGATACAACCGTTAGCACGAGTCCCATGCTGCCTATTCCCAAGATAATGCCAGCCGGTATGCCAGCCGACCCAATACACAGACCTTCGAACAGCACAGAGTTACGCAGCTGCTTCGCTGTGGCTCCCACCGATGAGAGTATGCCGAACTGGCGTGTGCGCTCATTCAGGGAGATGGTGAAGGCGTTGTAGATCATGAAGATCGAACCGGTTACGATGATAAAAGCTACAATTCCCCCGACCGTGTACAGCAGAGCGGTAAGTAATCCATTGCTTGAGACGCCCATGAAGCGAAGCACATTATCGTTGTAGATATAAGCATGGCCTGCGGCGGTGCTGCTTGCGTAAGTCTTCACTTCACGCGGGTGCTTCAGGCTAAGATACAAGCTGAAGCTGTCCGCCCGTTCTGACGGATCGGGTCTGGTAATCAGGGTATAACCTGGGGCAGCGGACTCCTCAAAAGCAGGTCTGGCGTAGATTCCGGTGACTTTGTAGGTCCGCTCTGCCCGGGGCACCAAAGCTTCTGCGTTCTTCCCGGACGGGTCTCCCGCCAAATAGGCATCATGCTGGTTCAGCCGCTGGTTGCCGTTCATCCGGTCTCCGACAGCCAGTGTGAGCATATCGCCCTCTGCGAACTTGATCCCGCCATTCGCCGCCAGATGTGACGGAACCAGAATCTCACTGCTGTTATCCGGCATTCGGCCGGAGACCAGAGTGACAGGCAAGATGTCAGGGGCAGCTTCGTCTTCACTTACGCCGGCAATGAACAGATAAGGCTTATCCGGGTTCTTTCCGCCGCTAAGTGCCGCGTAGCCAATATTCTCGAAGGATGCTGCACGGGATACGGCCTGATCGTGTGCCCTTTCCTGCACGAAGGAGGAATCCACAGCCGGGAACCCGATATGCCAGCCGCCGTATTTGGCGATGGACCCCTGGATCATGTAGCTCTGCAAGGACACGGCGAAGGTGGAGACGGCAGTAATCATAGCGGTAGACAGGATGACCCCGATAATCGTTACGATAGTCCGCGTGCGGCTTTTTTTGAGGCTCTGGAGCGTAACCTTGTTGAAGATATTCATGGCCGTACCCGTTCGTCCCGCACAACCTTGCCGTCTGAGATACCGATAATGCGGTCTGCCTGGAGGGCAATATTCTCGTCATGCGTAACGATGAGCAGGGTCTGCCGGTACTTCTGATTGCTTAATTTCAGCAGGTTAATAATCTCATGTCCATTCCGGCTGTCGAGGCTGCCCGTAGGTTCATCCGCCAGCATCACCGCCGGAGCATTCATCAATGCGCGTCCGATGGATACACGCTGCTGCTGTCCGCCCGAGAGCTGATTCGGCAGATGCGTTCTCCGGTCTGTCAGTCCCAGCAGCTCAAGCAAGTCGTTCAGCCGCTCCTCGTTGACCTTGCGTTTGTCCATCAGAATTGGCAAAGTAATGTTCTCCACCACATCCAGCGTAGGAATCAGGTTGTGGAACTGGTAGATCAGCCCGACCTGCCGTCTGCGAAAAATAGCCAGCTTGTCATTGCTCTGGGCATACACATCCTGTCCGTCCAAATAGACGTTGCCGCTTGTCGGCATATCGACACCGCCGATGATGTGAAGCAAGGTCGACTTCCCGGAGCCGGAGGAGCCGATGATCGCTGTGAACTCCCCCTTCTCAATCGTCAGCGATACCTCATCCAGCGCCGTAACCCGGTTGTCTCCCTTTCCGTAGACCTTGCTCAGCTTCTCAATTCTCAAAAACTCCATGCTGCATTCTCCCTTCCCCTGATCTATCCCTATCATAGAGCCGCAAGCTTACATCTCTGTGACTTTCAGGTGATAGATCCGTCACTTAGGGAAACGAAGCCTGAAGAGCGCACCGCCCTGCGGGTGATTATGTGCGGTAACGCTTCCTCCCTGCCGGGAGATAATCCCCTTGCTAAGCGCAAGGCCGATACCGTAGCCGGTATGGTTAGGACTGCTGCCGCGATAGTACCGGTCGAACAGCCGGGGGATTTCTTCCTTGCTGAAGCCCGGGCCGTTGTCATGCACCGTAAGCTCGGTGTATAGCGGATTGTCTGTGCAGATCAGCTCTATCTTCCCGTTCTCCCCTGCACTTTCCAGGCAATTCTTGAGGATATTCCGGATCGCTTCCGGCAGCCAGGCAGAATCGCCTTGAATCACTACTCCTGAGGGGCAATCGATTCTTAAGTCTACCTTGCGCAGCTCCATCTGGATCAGGAACGGACGTACAGCGATGCGCAACAGGTCGATGACGGCGATAGGCCCGCTTTGAAATACTACAATACCCGCATCCAGGCGCGATAACTTAAGCAGGGAGGTAATCAGCCAATCCATCTGCATCAGCAGCTCCTCGGTCTCCCGTATAAAAGCTTTCCGCTCCTCTTCCGCAGGACTATTCGCAAGCAGCGTCATAATCAGGTTCACTGAGGTAAGCGGGGTGCGGAGCTGGTGGGCGATGTCAGCCAGAGAATCGGCAAGATGGCCCTTTTCCCTGATCAGCTCGCGGTTCTGCTCCCGGATGCGCTGCGTCATTTTGATAATCTCGCTATGTAAGATGGATAACTCGCCTTCTTCCGCATCCGCGATGAACAGATGGTCTGCATTATGCAGCACCCGGTCAATCTGATTGGAGATGCGTGCAAGGCTCTTGTACCGGGCCCTGGTGAACAGCAAAAATGCTGTGCCAAAGGCAACAGCACAACCAGCGGCAAGGAATCCCGCTGCCGTATGTATGGTGAACCCGATGATAACCGCAGCAGCGGACATGATAATATACAACAGGGCGAATTGCCGGATTTCTTTATTCCGCAGCATCGCTGCACCCCAGCCGGTACCCGGTCCCCCGGACGGTCAGAATGAGCTGCGGGCTTGCCGGATCACTCTCGATCTTCTCCCGCAGGCGCTTGATGTACACGGTCAGCGTGTTGTCATTAACAAATTCGCCCGCTGCGTCCCATAATTCGTCGAGCAGCCTGCTTCGCGTAATAATATTCCCGGGGTTGTTCACGAACACCAGCAGCAGACGGTATTCCAGCGCTGAGAGGTAGACCTCCTTGCCATGCCGGGTGACAACACCGCTTGCCGTATCTACATGAAGCCCGCCGATATCAAAGGCAGACCCGGTCCGTCCGCTCTTCCGCAGAGCCGTTCCAATCCTTGCAATCAATTCACGCGGGCGAAACGGCTTGGTAATATAGTCGTCCGCCCCCATGTTCAGCCCGGTAACCACACTTGCCTCATCCCCTGAGGCTGTCAGGAAGATGACCGGCATCTCCCTTGTGGCCTTAATTTCTGTGTACACCGTAAAGCCGTTCCCGTCAGGCAAAGCAATATCGATCAGCGCCAGGTCAAACGGATGTCCGCCAAGGATACCCACAGCCTCACTCCGCGTAGCGGCGTGAGTGACTGTGAACCCTTTTGAGCGGAGCAGCAGCACGAGATTTCTGGCTATGGCCTGATCATCCTCAACCAGTAATATTTGCGGCATTCTTCAGGGCCTCCATTTTAGTTAATCTGCTTCCTATTTATTGTGCAGCCTGTGCCTGCTCCGGCGCCTTATGCTTCATAATCGGCAACATCATCAGTGCGCCCAGCAGGAACAGAATTCCGGCTCCGCTGTAAATGGTACTGAGCGGAAAGGCACTCTTCAGCGCACCTGCCAGCGACATGGATACCACCATCATCCCGACGAACATCGGATTCAGCACCCCGTTGACCCGGCCGACAATCGAGCTATTAGACCATCTCAGAATCATTGTGCTGATCCCGATGTGAATGCAAGGGAACATCAGCCCGTTCAGGAACTGGATGGTGAGCGTTAGCGGAACGCTTGTTGAGAACCCGACGATGGTGGTGCATACAGCACCTGCCAGCATCCCCATGGCGAGCAGCAGCTGGGGCGGAACTTTTTTGGCGAAGGCAGCTACGATCCCTCCCCCGATCAGCATGGCTGCACCGTTGACCATAAGCATGTATTGCAGGAACTCTTCGCTCTTGCCCAGCCGCTCGGTGACGATGAACAGATTCAGTGCCTGGGCTGCGCCCACAGCAAGTCCCGCTAGTACAAACGCAAGTCCAAGCATCCGCAGCACCTGGCTCTGCCAGACATACCGGAAGCCTTCGGTGAAGTCTTTACGGAATTGTCCCTTCGCGGCAACTGTCCCGGCTTCCATATGATCCTCAGGCAGGCGAATAAGCACGAGCGCCGACAGCAGAAAAGCCACGCCCATTACTGCGATGGAGATCTCAAGGCCGAAGGTGCTGTATACGAAGGTGCCTAACATCGGTCCGAGGACCATGAAGATGGCCATCAGTGATTGGAAGAGCGCCATCCCCTGCTGCAGCTGTTCCTCAGGCACATGGAATTTAAATAACCGCATGCTTGAAGGCTGTGAGAACTGTGACAGAATAGCCGAGATGAACGCGACCAGATACACCGATTCCCAGGAACCGAAGTGAATGCTGAGCAGAACGGCGAATACCGATACCGCAGACAGGGAATCGCACCAGATCATTGTCCGCTTCGGCCGCCACCGGTCCGCAAAGGTCCCTCCAATGAAGGAAAAAACAAAGATAGGCGCAAATTCAGCAACGCTGATCAGCGAAATGGCGTAGGGATCATTGTTGGTCCTCTCCGCAACATACAGCAGAATAGCAAAATTACGCACCCAGATCCCGATCTGCAGCAGCACGCTGGATAACAGAATGGTCTGCATGAACCTGTTCCGGAACAGGCTCGGTGGACTAGCGCTTTTGTCATGCTGATTCAATCCTTTAACCCCCTATATATCTTAAATATGATCTTAAATATACTGCATCTAATGCTGCGGTATGGTTCTCCTTCCCTTCCTTATTATACGGACCCGGTCCAGAACTATAAAGATTATATTATTCGGAATACCGCACCAAAGTGAGGCTTTAGCTAAACTTCACAAAAAAACTGCGGCACCCTGTTCGGCACCGCAGCTGTAATCCGGCTATTCTGTTCTACTTCACTTGCTTCAATTGAACGGTCTTCATGTATTCCTTGAATTCTTCGGCGATTTCTTTGTACTTCGTATGGTGCAGGTAATGGGAGCCTACCATCGGGATCAATTTACCCTGTGAAGACTGCTTCACCTGCTCCTCATGCAGCGGAATCCACTGCTTGTTGTGCTCGTTATTGGATTGCGCGAACAGCAGAACCGGCAGATCCTGCGGGTATGTCAGCTTTGAGCCGTTTTTGAAATTGGAACCAAGGTGGCTAAGCTCATTCATCAGCGTTGGATTACTGCCGTGCACGGCAGAGATGTATTTCATCTGTTCTTTGGTATGCTCATCATAGTCAAGCGATTTAAACGAATCTCCGCTTAGCTTCGTTAGCAGCCGCATCACACCTGAATCTTTAGCAAACTTCATCGCTCCGAGAGGCAATTTGACATCCATCCCTGGCTGGTTAGGTACGCTGCTGTCAATCCCGACGAAGGCTTGCACTTCATCCGGATATTCCTTCACATAAGACACGGCGTAGAGTCCCGTAATGGAATGTCCCATCAGAATGTAACGCTTCAGCCCTAGCTGCTGCACCGCCTCATGAATTTCGCTGATGATATTCTCAGTTGTTCTTTCTTTATCCGTCCCATCGCTTAGACCGTAACCGAAGGGCTCAATAGTCACCACTTTGTAGGAAGGCGACAATTCATCAATCAGCGGCTTAAAGTCCAGTACAGGAGACGGGGTCCCTTGTCCCGGCAGGAGAACGATAGTTTGCTCCCCGCTGCCTTGAATCATTGCATTCATCTTTTTGCCGTCCACGTTGACGTACTGCCCGTACGATTCGATCTTCTTCTTGTCGATCCCGGTGCTGATGACATTAACGATAAAGGTGATGCCTATGAACAGCACAAGCACTCCGATAATGCCACCTACTATTTTCAACCATAATTTGCCCTTCTTACGGCTCTTCTTCCCTGGCTCCTGGTTAATGATTGTATCTGCCATGTTCATCTTCTCCTGTCCTTCTCTCTGTAGATCCGTCTTAACGGTATAGATAGAGTCTACTTGAGTAAGATGTCCTCAACATGACGGCATTATGAACGGAGTATGAACAGGCAGACGCTTTGCTGCTACAGCCCGGATAGATTTACAGCAACAGATTGCATAACATCAATAACTCTTTCTGCAGACGGTTGTCTGTAATAGAGCAGATCATAGGACCGCGGAACGAGCTGAATCAGCAGATGGAGGTCAGAACGGGAATAATCAAGCACCAGAACGTTGTGTGATTCCAGCGCACGGGTGATTCTCGAGAGCCACTCTTCCACAGGAGCGGAGTCGTCGTGAATCATGGCCACATTATACAAGCTGTTCATCTGATTGTATAAGCCTTTTACAGACCGGACCGCCAGTTCGTACCGGATAAAAGCATCCTTCCAGGGCTTGCGGCGGGCCGGGTCGAACCAATCCCCGAGAATGCTCTGAAGCTCAACCTCCAGTGTGGGATGCTTGTGCTTGAATAATTCAAGATTCGTGAACCATCCCAGGTATTTTTTCTCGTCGTAGGTGGTGGGATGATACTGGTGCAAGACTACACATTGTGTGTTTAAGATGAATTTGGCACCCTGCTGATATAAACGGTATCCGAGTTCACAATCCTCAAGTCCCCACTCGATAAAATCCTCATCAAAGCCTCCGGCTTCTTCGTAGTTGACACGGGGGACCGAGAAGTTGCAGCTATAGAGCAAAGCCCAGATGTTCTCAATATTCCCCGCGTTCTCCGAGAACCGCTGGATGACCGGCAGGCGCGGATCTCTGCGTTCCAGGATTAAGGACGAGCGGTTACTGTCTTCCACCTGGCTGAACGGCAGCCGGTTGTCCTCAGCCAGAAAGTCTCTCAGGCCCATCACGACTACAGGCTCACCGCAGAGCTGGTGCACCTTCCAATGCTGATAGATGAAGTCCCGCTCTACGACCTGATCTCCGTCCAAAAATAATAAAATGTTGCCGCCCGCCTGCGAAACGCCCAGATTTCTGGCCGCTGATCTGCACTTTGACGCATCCGGCGTTTTGTAAACGTATTTCAAGGAATAATCAAGGTCGAGCGCCGTAATCCGCTCTTGTGTTCCGTCATCTGAACCGTCGTCAACGAAAATAACCTCGAAGCATCCTTCCGGCACCTGAACCTGGCGGTTAAGCGATAGCAGGCATTCGGCCACCAGATTTTTAATATTGTACGCCAATACAAGTATGCTTATCCTCATATTTTCCCAGTCTCCTTATGGATCGTTCTCCTGTTCGATGTGTTGACCAGCCCGAAGATGGACAACGCCGCCAGCGATATAGACATACAGGCCACAAATACGGAACGGTAGCCGAACATTCCCGATATGGCTCCCGAGACCACGCCTCCTAGGGAGGAGCCGATTCTGGAGGTGTTGCTGTACAGGGTGGTTGCGGTTCCCGGCTCCTCCGGCAGCAGCTCCTGAAAATAACTGATGCCATAGCCCATAATAATGGACACCGAAAGGGCACTGAGCACCTGGGCGAAATAGAGCAGGATAATAGAATGAGCCAGAGCAAACACCAGGAAATACAGGACATTGGAGATGATACCGATGAGGATGATCGCGGTTTTGCCCATTTTTCTTGACATCACTCCTACAACAACCATCAAGGGCAGCTCGACAATCGCCGTAATGCTATAGAGCCAGCCTAGCTGCTGATAATTCCCGTGCAGCGTGGTGGAGAAGAACAGTGGCAGCACAAGGGTACTCATCGAAGAAGCAATACTCAGCAGTATGAATGTACCCAGCACGGAGGAAATCTGCGGCTGCTTAATGAATTGTCCCAGGTGTACAGGCTGCTTGTCTTCCTGAACTGCCAGGGTTACAGGCTGGCTGCGGAACAGAATGAAGGCAATCAGGCTTACGAAGATATATGTAGCGGCTACAATCAAAAAAAGGTAAAAAAAGTTATATTGATTAACCAGGACCGAACCGATCGACGGCCCGGCAATCCAGCCCAGGGAGTATAGCATTCTTAGGATATTCATCGCCAGCGGCTGATTGATGGGACTGATATTGGACCTCGAGATGGAGTCTCTGGCATAAGCAAAAACCTGCGGGAACGAAGCGAACGATATGCCGAAGAATATCGCAGACACGGCCAGCAGCACATAATAGTTGGTGAACAGGGCAAATAGCACGTAGGCGGCTGATGTCGAGATCAGGGTGAAGATAATGATTGTTTTCCTGCTGAAGCGGGTATCCGAGGCCTTGCCAAGAAACGTACTGATGAACAGGCCGAAGACCATGGTGATCGACATCAGTATGCCATACGACAAAGGAGTCATGCCCGCCTCCTGAATACAATACAGCGATAAAAAGGGGTTGGTTGCCGATACACTAAGTCCCAGCATAGTGATGGTAAAAACCAGGGCTACGAAGCTCGGCATTTTGATAATGTCTTTGAGAAAACCGGAATTCATCCTCATCGTTCTATCTCCAGTTATGATTTAATAGGTATCATTCGCTGCATATTCAAACCATTCCCGTACATTGTTGACCATGATCCCGCTCAGAATGTCCGGGGCTACCCCTTGATCTATGATATACGGCAGAACATCATGGGTCAGATGAGTCATGGACCAGTCGGGGGCAAAGGAACGCACCTCTTCCCGCTCCCACCAATCAATGGACCCGCAATAATCTTGAGAGACCAGCAACTGCTTGTGATAACCGCTCTGTATCAGCTTCAGCAGCAGGTCAGGACGCTCCTGATTGATGATCCCGACAGACAGACCAAACCGGTCTATGCCCAAATAGGCCTGCCGGTTCAACAATTGGGATAAGTAGGCCATATCACGGGTGTCCCCTGAATGCCCAATAATCACTGCCCTGGCGGAGACGCCTTCGTCTTCCAGCAGATCGAGCTGGTCCAGCCCATTCCTTGAGGCCGCATGGGTATGAGTCATAATCGGTACCCCGGTTCTCTTGTGGGCGCGGGCAGCCGCACGGATGATCTTCTCCACATCCGGCGTAACCCCCTGAACATCTGTTGCACACTTGATGAACCCGGCTTTGATCTCCGTATTCTGAATACCCACCTCAATATCTCTGATGAATAGCTCCGCGATGTAATCAATACTCTTATTACGTAACGGTTCAGGCAGGTCCCGGCAAGTATACATGCCAGTCGCTGCAATAATGGTCATCCCTGTACTCTCGGACACCTCCCTTATGAAGGTAATATCCCGGTCCTGCCCCATAACAGTCGGGTCACAGAGGGTCTGTATCCCGTCATTCCTGGCAGCCAGAACCTGCTCCTTCGCCAGCTGAAGCTCTTCAATACGGTTGTATAGATGAGGAAATTGCGTAGCGACTTCGACGGTTCTGACCCGCAGGTGCTCATGGGTCAGCGTAGGCCCAAGCTCTGAACTGTCAACGGACCCTGTTACTGAGTTTATGTTAGTCATAGGTATTATTTTCCTTTTTTATTGATTAGATACGTACTAGTTGTTTGCCCGGATTCGTGCCGCTGAACAAATTAATGAAGGCATCGACAGTGTTCTCCAGCCCCTCAGTAATGGTCTCTGGGCATTTCAGCTGCCCTTCCCTAAGCCATCTCTCCAGTTCCAGCCTGGCTTCCGTAAGACGGTCTTCATAATCGGCGATCAGAATTCCCTTGACCATCGCTCTATGAAGAAGAACAGCCGGTAAGATCCGGGAGCCTGCCTCTGATCTCACGAGATTATAGAGCGCAATTTGACCGCAGACCGCGATCCGGGCGTGATCATTGATATGACCGAATACGGCATCGGATATATCTCCCCCGACATTATCGAAGTACATATCAATCCCATGAGGACATGCCTTCATCAATTCGATGCGCAGGTTCTGCTCCAGGCGATAATTGATTGCTTCATCAAAGCCTAATGCTTCTTTCAAATAGTAAACCTTCTCATTCGAGCCGGTAATGCCAACGACATGGCAGCCATAGATTTTTTTGGCGATTTGGCCAACGGCTGCGCCGACGGCCCCTGCCCCGCTGGATACTACAAGGGTCTCGCCTTCACGGGGCTTACATACGTCGGCAAGACCGAAATAAGCGATCAGTCCAGGGGTACCCAGAATACTCAAATAGGCTGTAGCTGGCTGGATGCCCGGGTCCATCTTCAATAATTGTCCGGCCTTATGTACGCTATATTCCTGCCAGCCAAGGATGCCCCACACCCTCTCTCCTGCCTGAAGACTGGAGGACCGGCTCTCCACTACCTCGCCGATACCCGCCCCGCCAAAAATCTCCCCGAGCCGATAGGAATCCATATAGGATTTGCTGCGGCGCATCAGGCCTCGCATGTATGGGTCAACCGACAGATAGCTGCTCTTTACAAGGACCTCTCCATCTGAAAGGGCTGGAACCTCAACCGTCTCCATCCGGAAATGTTCTTGCTGCGGGATGCCCTGAGGCCGCTGGCACATTACAATTCTAGTATTTGTTAGGGAGGGCATGCCTTCATCAATTCCTTTTAATATATAATATAGTATAATATTGCATATATACTACTAAATACATATGATGATAACAGATCAGATAAGGAGGCGCTCATTATGGATTTCGATTATACCGGTAAGGTAGTTCTGATTACAGGCGGTTCGCGGGGCATCGGCCGTCAGCTTGTGCAGTCCTTTAGTGCGATGAAAGCTAAGGTGTACTATACTTATCTCTCTGCTGAACGATTCCAGCCTGTCATTGCCGGTTCAGCCGACGGTCCGCAACCGGTTGGGGTCCAGGTCGATGCGGGGTCAGACCAACAGGTTGAGGCATTTACTTCGGATGTCTGGCGGCAGCATCAGGCGGTTGATCTGCTGATTAATAATGCCGCGTTCATATGGAGAGCTGATTTCGGCAACACCACCACCGAGCTATGGAATACCTCCCTTCAGACCAATCTGATGGGTGTGGTACATCACTGTACCTCCGCACTCCCGTATATGATCCGGCAAAAATCAGGCTGCATCATCAATATATCCACAGTCTGCGCCGATCACCCGGTCCGGGGACAAGCCGCCTATTCCTCCACTAAGCAAGCCGTCAATTCCCTGACCAAATCACTCTGCCTTGAATACGGAGCCTTTGGCATCAGGGTCAACACCATCTCCCCTGGTCTGATTGTCACCGAGAAGCCGAAACAGGTCACAGAGGAAGATGTCCGCAAGATACCGTTACAACGGGTGGGCTTCGCTTCGGATGTGTGTCATGCTGCTGCTTTTCTGGGGAGCGAAGCGGCAAGCTTCATCACCGGAGCAGATCTGCCGGTTACGGGCGGCTCACACCTGAACTGAGATTACGGGTTAGAATTCCGGTTAAGGACCGGCAACGCTCCTCCCGGTGAAGCGCATCCAGCGGGACCTCCCGGAACAGAACGGAGCCTTCACAGACAAGCTCTGACTCCCTGCACATTACTCTTGCCCGCGCCTTCATGTCCCCTTCGCTGCCGGTATTCTCAAAGGTAAGCTCCACCTCAATAATATCCGGCGGCGACACCATCCGCAAAAACTTAAGCCGTTCAAAGCTTACGGGGATCAGCGAACAGCGGTAATCGCTGTTGATCCATGTGAACAACCTCGATAATTGAATGATAGACTCCGTAATCAGCGCCGCAGGCAGCACAGGCTGGTCGGGAAAGTGATCCCGAAAGATATCTTCATTCAAAGAAACATACTTCTTCCCGGAAATAGAGTCAGCCGTCAGAGCAGTGATTTCATCCATAAAAATGTATCTCATATTGTGCATGCTCCTTGGATAGCAGAGTAGATGCTCTCAGGAATGGGAGCAGGTGCTTTGGTCAATAGATTGACCGGAACCATCCGGTTCTCCGCAGTGTAACGCTTATCCTGATCCACCCGGATTTCGGTGTGGAAATCAATCCAATAATGCATAATACGCTTCACGGACGTTCGAATCTCTATGAACTCGTCATAGTAGACCGGGTGCAAAAAATCAATTTCAACTTTTTTCATCACAAAAAAAAGTTGGTATTGATCAAGAATTTCTTTGAGGGAAAGAGCGTGCGTCCGAAACCATTCGGTACAACCGGCTTCAATAAACTCACAGGCGTTACCGAAATAGACCACCCCGCCGGCGTCGGTGTTCTTGAAATAGATCCGCCGATGGATCACCGAATAGGCCTCATTGTCCAGCATCCTGCTTCCTCCCCTTTTCTCCCGTTACGACGGTAGTAAATGGTGTTTTTTGATGATAGACGAGGTTTCTCCACTCCATTTTGTTGGAGATCACAGCCCACAGCGAGCTTATGCAATATACCACAGATACGAATGAAGCGAGCACCAGCACGGCTACCCGGATAAACGACGGGCGATAATCTTTTATCTGCGAAGCGTCCCGGGATACGGCGGCCACAACAAGAGCGGCCCCTGCTATATGCAGCAACGGCCAGTACAAGAAGATGTACAGCAAGGAAGGGACATCGCCTGTTATTCTGAACCCGAGGGCAACCAGGAATAGAACCGCGCCCAATAACCGCGGCATTGTCACCAGGAAGAAGCCAAACGCCCATAACCGCTTGTAATTTACCTTCGTGTTCAGGGCCTGGCGCTTCACCCATTTCACCCAAGCGAAGCCTTGGATATCGAAATGCTCCGGTACCAGGCAATCGGGAACGTATTGGATGCGGAATCCTGCTCTCCGTACTACATCCGAAATGGTGAAGTTATCATGAAAGGCCTCTGACCAGATGGATTTCATCCCGATCTGTTCAAACACATTTTTGCGTATCCCAAAAGAAAAACCTCTGGCAAAACGGGTGACAGGAAACGTGATCATGGTGGTCGCCAGAAAATCCCAGTATCTTGCCGCCAGGGCCAACACACTCCTGCTCTTGGATACGATCCATGCGCTGCCGCTGGTGAGGCCGACTTGAGCGGACTGCAGCGGCTGTACCATCTGTTCAATCCAGGATGGCTGGGGCACGATGTCCGAGTCAATAAATACATAGACTTCCGTATCCTTGGATGCGTGCGCTATGCCGGTTAACAGATTATTCACCTTATCGCTCCGGTGACGGGAGACCTCGGAATGAGATGCCTTCACCAGATGAATCCGAGGTGATAGCGCCGCATATTGATGAACCAGCTCCTCCCCTCTTCCGTTCTCCTCCGAGGTAACCGCGAGCACTTCATAGCTCCCGGCATACTGCTGGCTGGCAAGACTCCGCAGGGTGGCTTCAAAGTTATAGTCCAGCCCGCGAAAGGGAAGCAGCACGGTAACCTTAGGATGATAAGGCGGCTTGGCGGCTATTGTCCGGCGGGAACGCTGCCTCTCCAGTATAAAATAAACAGCAAGAAATCCCGGCACCAGAAATAATGACATCATCACAATATTAAAAATCCAGATCCACACGCTTCTCCCCCCTCTTCAATCTGAGCAGGTTCATTCCGTCTTCTGCAGACAGCCTTATGTTGTTATTCAAGCTATGAGTAGAGATCACATCCTCCTGCTTCGTGATTAATCTCCCGTCAGGCACAATCAACTGTCCCTCTGCGGAAATCGTAATCCGGAAGAAAAAGCTGCGCTTCTCCTCATTGACCGATAATAGCTTGGCATAATACGTGACTTGCTCATCCTGAAAAACAGGCCTGGCAAACACAAAATTACTGAAGCTTACAATTCCCGCTCCATGCCGGTTATGGGTGACTTCACGCGCAAGCCTGCCTGCAGTCTGGAATACGGACTCAAGCAGAACATAGAATGGCACCGTCAATCCTGTATCGCATTCCGCTTCAAAGACATCCTCACGGGGCTGGAGAACCTGGCAGGACTCTGCCTCCATGGGACCTACTCTTGTAAAAGATACCAATTGCATATACCGCAAGCAGCTTCACATCCCTTACCCGCCAAAGTTAATCCAAATGTCTTCCTCCGGTCACCGGCAATTGGGTGCCTGTAATATATGAGGCATATTCACTGGCCAGGAACAGCGCTGCATGACTGACATCGTCTACGGTGCCCATTCTTCCAAGGGGAGTGCGCTCCTGAATCTTCTTCTTGACCCCGGTTTGCATCGTATTTACGACATCGGTTTCGATTAGTCCGGGCGCAATAGTGTTAACACGGATGTTATACGAACCGTATTCCAGTGCCAGTACCTTCGTTAGCGATTCAACCGCACCTTTGGTTGCTGTGTATACTGCTTGGCCCCGCCCGGGCTGCAGTGCCGAGCGGGATGAAATATTGATGATCGATCCCGATTTATTCAGGATCATATATTTGATAGCCGAAGAGCAGAAGGCAATGACAGAATTCAGGTTGGCGCTGATTCCCTCGCTCCAATCCTGCTCGCTCATTTGCAGAAACAGGCCTCTTGGAATCCAGGCAGCATTATTAACTACAACATCTATACGCTTATGATCATTCCAGACCGTATCCATAAAGCTCTCCACATCAGGCTTGGATCTCCCGTCCACTCTCAGGCCGGTGACATCTGCCCCGTATTGCTCCCTGCACTCTTGCACAACTGCTGCTGCCTGATCTTCACTGGATAAATAGGTGAAGTATACGGTCGCGTTAGCCCGTGCGAAATGTGTGACCATTCCCCGCCCAATGCCTCTGCTTCCTCCGGTAATAATGACTACTTTGCCCGAGAAATCAATCTTCACGGCCGGTCACACCCTATTCTCCGATTTCTCTAACTTGGCCGATACGAAATCTACCATATTCTCTACGGTCAGATAATTGAACAGATCATAGGGGCTGGCAAGCGCCGAGAGGTCCTCATCCGATACAGTGAAATATTGCCGTACAGAAGACACGGCATCCGGAGACAGCCGGCCGTCGCTGAACATTCCCCGGTTGGCAATCACATTGGGCAAATTCCAGAATTCCTGGCTGTCGATCTTGATGCCGAATTCCTGTTCAAGCATGAACGTTAGCTCCAGCGTCTCTGCACTTTCCAGGTTTAAATCTCTGTAAAGATAAGTGTCCGGCATGATTTGAGCCTCTGGCAGATCAAGGACATCCTGCAACAATTTTTTCACTTTGCTGTAAATGGTCTGATCCATAACGCACCTCCGCGAAGAATAGATTTATTTGTTATTGTATACATATTTTTCTATTCATAGCAATGATTTTTTTGGCGATAAAAGAGTTAAAGATAGTGTTATTTACTATTGAAATTATTTTCATAGTGAGTTATTATCGGCAAAAATGGATGTATTATCCTAGTGTTCTATCAGTCGATTTGTAGGAGGTTATGTCAATGAAGGGCGCTTTATCGGACTGCCGTGCGCTGGTTACAGGTGCATCAGGATTCGTAGGGACATGGCTCACTCAACATTTGCTTGAACAAGGTGCTGAACTAACCTCCATCCTAAGTGAGCTCAACCCGCGAAGCCCGTTTGTTAAAATGGGGCTGGACAAGGAAATCCGCTGTTATTATGGTTCAATTGCTGACTACCACCTAATTGAACGCGCTATCACGGACGAAAGAATTAACACCGTCTTTCATCTGGCTGCCGTATCCATGCAGGATTTGGCATACCAGATCCCCTGGCAGACGTTCGAGACCAACGTGAAGGGTACTTACAATCTGCTGGAGGTCTGCCGGATTCACAAGGACCAGATCTCCAAAATCATTATTGCCTCCAGTGACAAAGTCTACGGTGACAGCCCCATTCTCCCCTATGATGAAGAGATGCCCATTCAGGGCAGGAATCCTTACGACGCCTCGAAATCCTGTTCCGACCTGATCTCCCAGAGCTACAGACACAGCTTCAGCCTGCCTATTGTAGTCGGGCGCTTCGGCAATATTTACGGAGGAGGCGATCTGAACTTCCGCAGGCTTATTCCCGGGACCATACAGCGGCTATACGGCAAGCTCCGGCCTGTCATCCGAATCTCTTCAGTCGGAACCTATATGCGGGACTTCCTCTACATCAAGGATTTGGTCCAGGCATATATGGCCATGTACCATTATGAAGGACATCAGGACGGAGAGCATGTATTTAACTTCGGGACCGGCAAGCTGTGGGAGATCCAGAAGGTTACCTCACTTATTCAGCGCACAATGAATCTGGATTATATTGAACCGCAATATGAAGTTCAGAGCGGCAGGGAAATTCTGCAACAGCATCTCTCCCCTGAGCGGGCCAAGGCGATTCTTCAGTGGTCAGCAGATACTCCGCTGGAGGAAGGAATCCGGCAAACCGTAGACTGGTATGAACGATACTGGCTGCCCGAATCCCATACAGCAACGACAGGAGTTGTATAATCCTATGAAACCATCCGTTGTTATAACCGGCATGGGCTGTGTTACTCCTCTGGGCTATACGCCCGGGGAGATCTATGAAGCCATGCTTCAAGGCAAAACAGCCTATAGCGCCATTAGCCTATTCGATGCATCCGCCTGCAGCTGCTCCATCGGAGGTGAAATTCCGAATTTCAGTATCAGAGACCTGGGCATTTCCGGCTCTAACATGATGCTGAGATACAATAAGCTGCAGATGAAGGCCGCCTATCAAATGCTGAATGACTATGGACTGCTCGCAAGTCTGGAGAATAACGCTATGAATTGTGCGGTCTATGTGGCCAATCATCCGGTAAATCTGGACCCTGAGACGCTGCAGATCATTCGTTCGATCTGCAGCAGCGGCGGAGAGGGAGCCATGGATTTTTCACGGCTGGGGGATAACCTGCACCGGATTCCTCCCTTAAGCGGCGTGAAGCAACTAACCACGGTACCTTCGCACTTCATTGCCAAAACCACGGGAGCGCACGGACCCGGCAACTTGTATTGTAATAGCGATTGCGGAGGCATAACAGCCCTCCTGTCTGCGGCTAGGGCCATCGAGACCGGGCGGATAGACCAAGCCATGGTCTCCGCCTCCTTCAGTCCCTTCAGCGCCCATGAATTCAGGTGGTGGCTGGAGACCGGACTCGTCAGAAGCACGGCCGCACGGGGGAATCCTGAAAAGCTGGTCACTCCCTTCAGCCCGCAATCATCAGGCACGCTTATGAGTGAGGGCGCGGGCGCTATTTTCCTGGAAAGGGAAGAAGTTGCCCTAAGCAATGGCCGCCCTATACTTGCCAGAATCCAAGGCGGGGCCAGCCTGACCGTTCCTGGTGAGACTTACTTGGAATTGTCGGCGGCAGGCTTCACGAAGGCCCTGAATCTGGCGCTGGAGCGTGCCAAGCTTGCCCCGGGTGACATTGATCTGATGATGTGCAACGCACCGTCTGTTGCCGCTTGGGATGATGCTGAGCTTAAGGGTATCTCTGCTGTGTGGAATGGCTCAAGCGTAAGCGCTTCTGCATTGAAGGGGTATCTTGGGTATCTCGGCCCCGTATCCGGTCTGCTCGACGTGATCCTGGCGGTGCAATCGATGATCAGCCAAACTGCTGTGCCGCTGAACCATACATCTGCGCCCTCTGACAGCCGCACCAAATGGGTCCGCCCGGAGAATGCGGCCATGGATATTGAACGGACTGTCGTGAGCAGTGCAGGACCGGGCGGGGCCTACAGCGCTATCATTCTTGAGAAAGGGGACAATCACCCGCGATGAGAAGCAAAATTGTAGTAACGGGAATAAGCGCGATTACCCCTCTGGGCAACCAACTGGAATCCATAGTCACCCATCTGAAGGCGGGCCATTCAGGAATCAGGCCGATTCAGCGGTATCAGGTGGGCAGCCTGCCTGTTAAACATGCAGCTGTGATTGATGATTCGGCGCTGGACCGGGTGCAGTA
This sequence comes from Paenibacillus sp. FSL R7-0179, assembly GCF_038002265.1. Classification (NCBI taxonomy): domain Bacteria; kingdom Bacillati; phylum Bacillota; class Bacilli; order Caryophanales; family Paenibacillaceae; genus Paenibacillus; species Paenibacillus sp. FSL R7-0179. The sequence continues at coordinate 2,859,335 of NZ_JBBOCC010000002.1, read as the reverse complement.
CCCTGTTGCCGGCAATATTATTTTCAAGCTGTTCTACTCCTGTGTGAAGGAGCTTCTGGAAACCGGCGGTCCAGGAAGGTTCTATGCTCCCGAACGCATCAGCTTAATTGTAGGCACTGACCCCAATACCTCCTCTCCTGAGGATCTCCAGTATCTGTACGCTTATGGCAATGCAGAGCAGACTCCATCAGAGCCGATGGAGCTTGAGACGCTGCTCGCTAACCAGCCCTCTTATATGTTCTATCATGCTGCCCGTGATTTTGGCATAGGAGGCCCAAGTATAGCGAATTTCGGCACTTGCGCTGCTTCCGCGCAGGCGATTGGCGACGCCATGCTTATGCTGAGATCCGGGGATGCCGATGCGGTGATCACCGGGGGAGTCTCGTCCAAGCTGGACCCGATGTCTCTGGCCCGCCTCTGCCGGCTCGGTGCGCTTGAGCCCACGAAGGATGATTGCACTGAGAATTGCTCCCCGTTTGACCTGAACAGGAACGGCTTCACAATCGGGGAAGGCTCGGTTCTATTCCTGCTCGAGCGGGAAGAGGATGCACTCCGCCGGCATGCGCCGATCTATGCGGAGATACGGGGGTATGGCAGCTCGCTGGACGGTTATTCCATCACAGACCCGCATGAGTCTTCCCTGGGAATGATCCTGTCCATGGAGCGGGCTATTGAGGATGCCGGAGTGCCGCCGGAGGCCATCACCTACATTAACGCGCATGGCACAGGGACACCCAAGAACGATAAGCATGAGACTGAAGCGATTAAGGCAGTCTTCGGTACCCTCGCCGGGCAACTGGACATCAGCTCCACCAAATCGATGCATGGCCATCTGATGACAGCCGCCGGGGCCATGGAGACTCTGGTAACGATTCTTAGCCTGGGCAGCGGGTTCATTCCGCCAACGATCAATTACAGAACCCCTGATCCCCAGTGTGACCTGAACTATACTCCGAATATATCGAAACCTGCGGACATAGAGATGGCCCTCACCAATTCATTCGGCATGGGCGGACAGAATGCGTCTCTGGTCATTGCTAAATATAAGCGGGGATGAACGAATGGAGACTCCTTCAGCATGGGCTGGGTTGTACCTGAAGCGGATCGGCATGGTTGTGGAGCCTCCCAGCCTGGATTATCTGCAGCGCTTAGTCAGGTCGCGGATGACCCGTCTAGTCTTTGAGAATATCTCCAAGCTGCATTATCTTAAGGCCTTTGAAGAACAGCAATACTATCTTCCTCCGCAGGAAGTCTACTTGGATCATATGTATAGATTTGATTACTCCGGCGTGTGCCACACGGGCAATTATTATTTCTGCAAGCTGCTGCAGGAGCTTGGCTACGATGCTTATCCTATTAAATACGCCTCCCATCTGGCTACAGTCGTGAAGATTGCAGACCGGCTCTATTATACGGATGTAGCACTGGGGCATCCCGTCTATTATCCGCTGGATATCTCCCAGCCGCATGAGCTTATGATTCACCATTCCCGGGTTATGGGCTATCCTGACCCGAGCAACAAGCTTAAATTCCATCTGGTGCACGGCATTTCAGGCAAAGAACAGCATCACTGGATATTTCGTCCCTATGAGCGCGCAGGCTTGCCGGAAGTTCACCGGCTTATTCACTGGAGTAATGAGCCGCAGCGTCTGTTCACCACTATCCTGCGGGTCTATCAGTGGCAGCCGGACCGGCAGCGCTCGCTGTCTCTTGTAAATAATACATTCACCATCCGGTATCAGGAGAGCCAAGAGCAAATGAAGCTGCACTCCATACAGGAGATTCAGGATATTGTGCACAATGAATTCGGCATGACCAACCTCCCGGTTCATGAAGCTGTAGAAACTCTCGAATCCCTGGGCACACCAATATGGGGTGAATAAAATTCACCCCGCCTTATCCGGGAGCAGCCCCACATTGATCGTTCATTCAATGTGGGGCTGCTCTTATTTTAATCCATTCCGGTAATGGACCAGTTATGATCTACCTCCGGTATAATCGTCTGGCGCTCCCGGATGTAGCGCACCAGCAGCTCGCGGACGCTGCAATCCGACTCCCAGTGCTTCACGGCGCTGACCAGTCCCGAGGCCTTCAATAGACTGCTGTAACGGTAATTGTTGACGGCAAGCTGCAATTCGTCCGTATCGGCAAGCGGTCTGCCCCGGTAGGCCAGGTGGATGATCCGCCGGCCTGCCGGCTGCGAGAGGTCGATCTGATAATTGACCCCGGCGAACATATCGTAGAGGTAGCTCGGCACCTCGGGATCGGCGGATATATTCGTGTCTCCGGGCTGCCACTGCCGGAAATGTGAAGCTGAAGCTTCCATATAAGCCTTTAGCTCCTTGCCGGTAACGGTAACCACATACAGCACATTATCAAAAGGGTAAATGCGGTAGACATCTGCATACGTCAGCGGTCCCTGCTTCAGATCCGCGTTGTCGTTAAACAGGCTAGTAGCGGCAACATCCGCTCCGCTGGCCTCCAGCATGGCACGCTGGATCAAGGTTATGACCGCCGTATCCTGCACCCGTCCGGCGGGCAGCCCGGCAGTCTCTTCAGGCTGGAAATCGGCCGCTGCATACCCCAGAATGCCGCCCTCCCCTTCTATGGAAGAGCCACCACCGCCTTCGGCGATGAACCGGAGGGTCTCTTCATGCGCCCCAGCAACCATACTGCGCAGTTCCGGGTCCGGCTCCCAGCCGCTCATATCTACCACCGTGACCTCCCGGCTCACAACCTTGGGCTGACCGCCTTCCAGCTCCAGTGTCAGGTCGAAGCGTACAACCTCCCGCCCCCGGTCCCGCGGCCCTCCAATAACGGTATTCCCGATGCGCTGGTTTACGGTAATATGCATATGGCCGACCAGCAGCACATCTGCTTCAGGAACAAGCTCCGCAATCCGTCCGGCGGCATCCGAGCCGCCCTCTTCATCGAATTCTGCGACCATACCCGCATGGGCGCTGATCACAATCAGGTCCGCCTTCCTTTCCGCACGGAGGGAGGCGGCAATCGCTTGCGCGGTCTCGGCCATATGGCCGAACCTTAGGCCCTCAACCTTTCCTCCATCCCAGCGCGGAACGTTGGGATTCGTCAGACCGATAACCGCAATCCGGATGCCGTGCTGTTCTAGGATCACATATGGCTCTGCAAAGGGTCTGCCTTCCGTGTCCCAGACATTGGCAGCAAGCACCGGGAAGCTCAGCTCCTGCCTGATCCGCTCAATCAGGCCAAGGCCGAAGTTAAACTCATGGTTGCCCAGCGTCAGTGCAGCATAGCCCATGGCATTAAGTGCTGCCGCGACCGGATGCCTCTCATCCGGCCGCTTATTGTAGACATCGTCAGTCAGCATATTTCCCTGGAAGATGTCACCGTTATCGATCAGCAGAACCTCGGTTCCGCTCTCTCTAAGCTCCCGGACGTAAGCTGCTACTCTGTCGAGCCCGTCATTTACGGTATCGAGTCCGTCTTCATAACGGTAGCCCCACAGATTGCCATGAACATCCGAGGTAGCGATAATCACAATCTTGCGCAGGTTACGGCTTGCTGCCGGTTCCATCATCTCGTCCACCCTTCTTCGTCTCTTATTTCAGAATTGCGCCTGCGGTGAAGCTCTTCTCCATCTGGTCACTGAACAGCACATAAGCAAGCAGAATCGGCAGCGTAGAGATTACCATTGCTGCGGCCAGCGGTCCCCAGCTAATGCTGTACTGGCCGCTGAAGTTCATCAGCCCGAGCGGCAGCGTCCGCAGCGTTTCCTTCTGGATGAAGGTTGCCGCCATCAGCAGCTCATTCCATACGGCGAGGAACACGAAGATCGCAACCGAGGCAAGCGGCGGCTTCAGCAGAGGAAGCACGACCTTGAAGAAGGATTTCACCACCCCGCAGCCGTCGATGAACGCAGCCTCCTCCAGCTCCTTCGGCATGCTCCGCAGGAACGCCGACAGCATATAGACGCCAATTGGCAGATTCACAGCGATGTACGGCAGGATAATCGACAGCCGCGAGCTGAGAATACCGAGATTCTTCAGGATCATGAACAGCGGAATCAGCGTAGCATGAATCGGCACCATGACCCCCATGAGCAGAATGAACAGAATCAGTCCGTTGTATTTGAATCTCATCCGTGTCAGCGCGTAAGCCATCATCGAAGCGAACAGCAGCACGCACAAGAGGGTAATCAGCGTAACGGACACACTGTTGAAAAAGTATTGATTCACCTTGGCGCTTACCCAAGCCTCTGAGAAATTACTAAACCGCCATTCTGTGGGGAGCGCCCAGACCACTCCGCCGATAATCTCCGAATTATCCTTAAACGCACTTACCACAAGCCAGTATAGCGGGAACAACTGGAGGACGGCAATGAGGATCATCAACAGATAGATGCCTGTATTTTTCGTAGTCTTCAGCATGTCCGGTCCTCCTTAATATTCAATTTTTTCACGGGTCAGCACTTTGTTGAGTACCCAGGCGATGATCAGACACTCCAGCACCATGAATACGGCAAGCGCACTGCCGTAGCCGAAGTTCTGCTTCAGGAACGCTTCCTGGAACATTTTCAGGGCAATCATTGTTGTGGAATGCAGCGGTCCGCCGTTCGTCATCACATACACACTCTCAAAGGTCTTGAGCGCGTAAATCACGTTCAGCACGACACAGATCCGCAGCACATCAGACAGCAGCGGAAGCGTGATATAACGGACTGCCTTCCAGCCGACAGCTCCGTCCAGCTTCGCGGCTTCATAATACTGTTCCGAGATACCCTGGATACCTGCAAACAGGATCAGCATGTTATAGCCTACATAATGCCAGGTTGTTACGATCAGGACGGACAAAAGTGCCGTCTTGGTATCTCCAAGCCAGGCCTGTGCCCAGCTGCCAAGGTGAACGGCCTCCAGCAGCGTGTTCAGCATCCCGATGTTCGGATCGTAGATTTTGACCCACAGCAGACTGACCATCGTTGTTGACATGACCACCGGGAAAAAGTAAATATTGCGGAACCATTTGCGTCCCTTCATTTTGCGGGAGACCAAGAGCGCCAGGCCGAACGAGAGCGGAAGCTGGACGAACACGCCAGTCAGGAGGAAGGCTACACTGTTCCATACCGCCTTCCAGAAGCTTTTATCTGCGGTGAACATCTTGGTGTAATTGTCCAGGCCCACGAAGGCCATAGGGTTAATTCCGTCCCACTCCTGGAAGCTGTAATACGCCGTCATGAGGATCGGCACGAAATAGAAGACCAGAAATATGGTTAAGCCGGGTACTAGAAACAAAGCGATTAATTTCTTATCCGAGAGCGCTCTTTCCATCACTATCCACCTATCAGAGTGCAGAAAAGCGATGCGGTCCAAGAGACTGCATCGCCTTTCCCCTATTATATTTGTAAAGCGTGTCTTACTCTGCCGAACGGAGCAATGTTTCCAGCTGGGCCGTGTATTCCTCAGGCGTCAGATTGCCGCCATAGAGCTGCTGCGTCATATCGCGGTATTCCTGACCTGTATCTGCCGACAGCAGGCCGAACCACATCGCCTGGGTTTTGGCTGTTTTGCTGATATCGGCAGCATAAGCGGAGAGCTGCTCATTCTGCGACTCCGACTTCACTTCACTGGCTGCATAGCCCGGCAGGCCTTTGCGTACGAACTCATCATTGAGCTTCAGAGACAGCTTAATGGCGAATTCCTTGGCTTTGTCAAGGTGCTTGGAGCTGTTGTTCACGAACAAGGAGTAAGGTGCCGCCGAGTTCTGGAAGCCGATCGTCGCACTGTAGACATCCTCTGCACCCGTCTTCGGGAATGCGATATATCCGAGATTATCGCCCATGGCCTTCGACAACGCGCCGAAGTTGAAGCTGCCGTCAATCCAGATCAGCGCCTTATCATTCTTGAACAGCTCCTGGGCATCCAGGTAAGCCGAGCCGAGGAAGCCTTTCTGGAAGGCATTGCTGCTTACCAGGGTGGCTACCTGCTTCGCCGCATCTACAAATGGAGCATCTGTAAACTTCGCATCGCCTTTAATCGCATTGTCGAAGGCGTTAACGTCCTGACGCGCTACAAGCAGGTTGTACAGCAGATCACCCTGCCATCTTTCCTTGCCGCCGAGGGCGATAGGGATGATCCCTTTATCATCGGCTTTGGATACCAGCGCCTGAAGATCATCCCAGGTTGCAGGAGGCGTAGCGCCCAGATCGCTCATCAGCTTTTTGTTATAGTAGAAGACCAGGGTTGTACTGATATTGGAAGGAACGGAATAGATATTGCCGTCTTCTTCTTTCACCAGCTGGTTGTCCAGAAATTTCGCACCAAGTCCTGTGGAATCCAGGGTATCGTTCAGCGGGGCTACCGTTTTCGATTGCAGTACAGGTGTCCGGTAGGACTTCCCGGCATGCTGCTGGAATACATCCGGTAGCTCATTGGCAGCCAGTGCAACACTGATTTTGGTCTTGTAGGTCTCGTCCTGTATGTACTCATAATTCAAATCCACGCCGACTTCCGCTGCGGTAGCCTCGGCAGCAGCCTGATACATCGGATCTGCATCGAACATCCATAAGGAGACAGATTCCTTACCTTCCGCCGCTTTCGCATCCTGATTCTGAGTTGCCCCTTCGTTACCGTTGGCTCCTCCGCAAGCACTAAGCACTACACTGCTAAGCGCGATGGATGCTGCAACTACCCCAAGCTTTTTTCCGAACATTTGTGTTGGACCACCTTTCAATATTTCGGGAATTGACTTACAGGTATCATCTTAACAAGTGAACCGCCGTGTACGAATGGAGATATGTTGGTTTTAACAGTAAAATTTTTAGGTGTGTCAGGTAAGTTTACACTCAATTTACGGGGCGTTCCCATGTTAACGGCAGCTTTACACAGGGTTAACTTTAACCGACAGAAAAGCAATCAGGAACAAAATTACACTGCGGGTGAAGGAAGCGGGTGCCTTCTCTGACCAGCCGCTTGTAAGGAGCAGCATTGTTGCACTTCTTGCAGGATTTCTCTATAAATGTTACGGGGTTGAAGTACAATGTTGCATTTTTTGCACAAAGTTCGGTGGTTAGAGCGACTTAACGTTGGATTTGTTGCATTTCATGCAGGATTTCGGCATTCGTCGCTTCTATTGAGCAATATTGTTGCACTTCTTGCAGCATTCCTCTATAAATGTTACTGGCTGTGAAGAATGAGGACCACCTCCCGGCGTAGCAGCACCCCTTGTGTTCGGTTTTTTGATTACATTCGCGTACAAACCTATTCGCAGACGGGTAAATCATAATTCCTTAACATAGAAAAGCCCGGCTGCAAAACACCGGGCCCTGCCTATAGCTGCTGCTTATGTATCCGAATAACTACCGCTGTACACGGTATTCGGGGTCATTCCGTAACGTTTCTTGAAGCATTTGCTGAAATAAAACGGGTCCTTGTAGCCCACCTGCCGGGCTATCGTCGCAATCTTGGGTGCGGGTGCTTCTTCCTCGAAGGCCCCCTGGCTAAGCAGCTTCATGGCTTCACCAAGACGGACGTTTGTCACATATTCCACAAACGACTCGCCGGTCTCCTTCTTAAACGCATGGCTTAAATAGCTAGGGTTCACAAACAGGGCGCTGGCCGTACTCTGCAGTGACAACGTATCCTCGGCATAATGTGCCGTCACATAGGCAATGGTTTTGGTGATTAAGGCAGTACCGCTGCTCTGTCGCTTCTGAGCACGGGCATCAACTGCCTGCGGCTCCTGTACATCCCCGGCTTTGATTCTGAGCCGGTTGATATACCGCTCTGCCTCCCACTTCTCTGTCAGCTGCGTGCGGATCGTGCGAAGAGCTTGTTCCACAGCATCCTCATCGATAGGCTTCAGCAGATAATGGTCCGCTCCAAGCGAGATGGCCTGCTGTGCATAGGAGAAATTATCGTAGCTGGTGATGAAAATCAGCTTAGCCGCCGAATTCAGCTTACGGACTTCCCCAATGAATTCAAGCCCGTTCATATTTGGCATCTCAATATCCGTAATGATGAGATCGATAGGCTGCTCCCCGATGATCTGTAGTGCGGCCGCGCCGTCATCGGCTTCTGCGGCCACCTCGAACCCGGCGGCTTCCCAATCCACCAGACGGATCAGCAGCTGCCTGAAATAATACTCGTCGTCCACAATCAGGACGCGGGCTACCGGTGCTGTGTTCATAGTCTGACTGTCCCCTCTTCCTGTTCGTTCGTCTGCTTAAGCAGCGGCAAGCGCAGCTTCACTTCTACGCCCCGGCCCGGCTCAGAGGCTAGCAGGATTCCATAAGCCGCTCCGAACCGCAGGCGGATGCGGTCCTGAATATTTCGGAGTCCGAAGCTGTATCTCTCCGCGCTGTCATGCTCCGACCAGATCAGCCGCTGCTGCTCTTCGCTCATGCCCTTACCGTTGTCACGGACGGTGAAGCACAGCAGATTCTGTCCGTCCGTGCTTTCCGCTGCGCAGGTAATTTCACACCAGCCGCCGTCCGCCATTCCTCTAATGCCATGGTGGATCGCATTCTCGACCAGCGGCTGAAGCAGCATGGTCGGCACCAGGCAGGACTCCAGTCCAGGCCCGAACGATATCCGGTAGTTCAGCTTAGGGAATCGGATCTGCTGAATATAGAGGTAGCTCTCCAGATGCTTCTGCTCCTGGGCCACCGTTATCAGCTCCTGACCGTTGCTAAGCGAGATCCGGTAGAACTCACCCAGCGCCTTCAGCATCCTGCTGATGTCCTTCGCCCCCGACATCACTGCCATCGCACGGATCGTGTCCAGTGTATTGTACAGGAAATGAGGCTTGATCTGCGAATAGAGCAGCCGCAGCTCCAGCATCCTTTTGGTCTGCTCTTCCGTCTCCACCTGGACCATCAGGCGCTGGATGCGCTCCACCATTTCATTGAAGGTAGCTCCCAGCCGGCCGACCTCATCCTCGGAATCGGCGGCGGCGCGCCGCTCCAGATTCCCGCTGCCCACCTCGACAATCGCTTCGCTAAGCTGGCTGAGCGGCCGGGTCAGCCGGCGGGCGAACAGAATGGACAGAAGCACGGCCGACAGAATGCTGATCAGGCCGAACCCGGCCAGCAGCAGGGCGATTTTCCAATACCCGTAGGTTAGCTCCGATATCGTCACCAGCTGGACTACCTTCCAGTCATAGGGGGTGAGACTCTGCATGGATACTAAATAACGGTCGCCAGCGACCTCCTGGGTCCGGGTTCCTTGTGAGACTGACTTGACCCAATCTGTAAGGGAGGCCTCCGGGACCGGCTGGTTCACCCTTGAGGCTTCATTCGCAGAGATGATTCTTCCGTTCCGGTTGATGACCAGCGTAGCGCTCTCCAGGTTCTGTTCATTATGATAGAGGCGTGCAAGTGTCCGCTCATCAATGTTGACATAGATATAGCCAAGCGGGGTCCCGCTCTCCATGCTCTTAATGACCCTGCCCACACTGATCATATTCTTGTGCTTCATCCCGGACAGAAAGGCAGGCGTAAGCGAATCCGCCCACACCGCCCCGCCTCTGGCTGCATCAATCTCCGCCCGGGGATAGATGCCGAGACTCTCCCGGGTCACGCCGGTCAGATTGGAGGTGTAATAGAGATTGCCGTTCAAGGATTCAATAATAACAGAGTCGATATTCGGCTCGGTGACCAGCATTGCAGCCAGTGTATTGTAGATCGACTTCAGTGCAGCGGCATCATTGCCGGCACCGGTATCTCTGCTGAGCAGCTTCTGGGTGTCCTGATTAATCAGCACGAACTTCGTGAAGTTCTGGACCGACTGGAACACTGTCTCCATCGACTGCTTGACCAGACGCACTTCCTGCTGTGAGCTTGCCGTGGTTCTCTCCAGGGTCTGATTGAAGACAATCCGCTGTATGCTGACCATGAAGATCACCAGTGCCAGCAGGACAATCAGGAGGTTGCTTAGCAGAATCTTCCGCCGCAGCGGCATCCTGCCGCTGAACAGAAAGGGCAAATCCGCCGTTAGCCTCTTCAAGAGGGATGGATATGGCATGAACCGCTTCATCGTTCCCTCCGTTACATGTATGGTTGTACATGTATTATACACAAATTACAACAACAGAAAAGCAGCGGCTCTCCGTAACTTAGAGAAACCGCTGCTTGAGTGGAGTTGCAGGAAATAACTCAGCCGGAGCTCTTACTTGCCAATTTAAGCCGCACGGGTCAGCTTGCGGACAACCTCCTGGCTGTACTTGCGTTTGGTGATGAAGAAGAAGCTGAGCTGGAACACGATATAGACCGCCACAACAATAGTGGTATTTTTCATGAACTCCCCAACGATGTCCGATCCGCTCATCACATGGGTGATCAGATAGATGACCGAATAACCCAGGATGCTGCCAAGCAGCAGCGGGACAAAGAAGGTGATAAGCAGCTCTGCCGAGACGACCGAGCGGATCTCCTTGTCGCTGATCCCGATTTTGTAGAGCTTCCTGAAAAAGATGGTGGCGTTCCCGATTTCGGTATACTGCTTGAAGTACAGCACCATTCCGCCAGCGACAAAGAATAATACGCCGATCAATGAGGTGACGAATACAAAGAGCGAATAGTTCTTCTTCAGCGCTTTGTAGGCATCTACCTTGGATGCAACGGCAAACATCTTGCCGCTTCCGTCCTTGTCTGTAGCATCCAGGGTATCCTTAAGCTTCTGAATAACCCCGTCCGTCCCCTTCCAGGCTGCAAAATCAATTCCGTAATGAGTTCCGGTTGCCGCCGCACCTACCTTGGACTCCATATTCTTGTAATCCTCGTTGCTCACTACGATGCCTGAGCTGGTCGGATACGAGCTGGCTGTTGCAAACCAGTTGCCGTGATAAGAGGCCTTCACCTTGTAATCGAAGGTCTGCTTGCCGTCGGTGAACTGGATCTTCTCTCCTTCTCCGATGCCGTGGGTACCCGGCTCCCAGGCTGTCACAATGTTAAGAACCTCACCTGCGCCCACCGATACCTTCTCCCCGGTCAGCTTGTTATACATCTCCTGCGAGATGATCGGCTTCGTCTTCAGGATATCGTATTTATCGCCTTCCAGATTCATCCGCAGATTCAGGAAGTGGGTCTCCTGGATTGACTTCAGCGGCTCAGCGGATGTCTTCAGCACCTGCTCCAGCTGGTCTTTCTCCAGCACATGTACACCGGCAACGGATATATACTCCACATCATATTTATTCCGCTCGGCGATGCTCTCTGACAATTGCAGTAAGGAGAACGGGGATGCGACGAGGAAGATCGTCATTCCGCTAAGAATGCTCAGGATGAACATGATCCGTTTGTTCTGATTGAATTTGTGATTGATTTCTGTGATCGACAGGATGTGCCGGTAGTAGAATTTCTTGTTCTTGAGGAAGGTAATCAGTGTATTCCCGAGATGGGAGATCACCATGTAGATCCCGATGAAGCTCATCAGAACATAGGTGATAATCATGAAGGGGTTGGTATTCAGGCTCTCAGCGTTCGAGATGAAGATCAGGAAGAGAATGGACGCTATAACCAGCCCTACCCCCAGCAGCCCCAGCTTGGCATCACTTGCCTTCGCCTGATTATCCTGCTTGCGGGAATCCTTCATCAGGTCTGCGATATCGAGCTTCCCGACCTTGACGCTTGAGATCAGCTGCGAGGCAGCGAAGATTACCGTGAAGACAGCCGCAGTAACAATGAAGCTTGCTGCACTGAGTGAATAAGCTACGCCTTGCAGATCCAGCAGATTGATCGCTACGTTCTGGAACAGCCTGGAGAAGATCGCACCCGTGATGATTCCGGCGATAAGCGAGGACACGCTGATGATCAGATTCTCCAGCAGGATGATCTTCTGCAGATCATTTTTATGCATCCCGAGTGACATGAAGATGGCGAATTCCTTGCTTCTCGCCTTGATGAAGGAGGAATGCGCATAGTTGATGAAGAATACGGAGAAGAGCGTCAGCGCAACCAGACTTAGCATCAGGACAATCTGGATGACATCCTCCGTCGCTCCTTCACGGATGCTTTTATTGAATAAGAGCGCAGCGTAGAGGTGAAAAATCGTGATCGCAAAGGCGCTGCAGATGAAGTAGGAGAAGAAATTGCGGACATTGCGCTTGAAATTTTTAATCGTAACGTCTCTAAAGGTCATTGCTTTCCCCTCCAATGATGGCCAGACAGTCGAGAATCTGATCGAAGAACTCCTTGCGGACTCCGCTGCTGACAATCTCCATGCTGATCGCACCGTCTTTAATGAAGATAATCTTCTTGCAGAAGCTGGCTGCGAAGGCATCATGCGTAACCATCAGAATGGTGCTGTCCCGTTCCTGGTTCATCTTCTCGATACATTTCATCACGGCATTCGACGACTTGGAATCCAGGTTGCCTGTAGGCTCATCGGCGAAAATAATGTCCGGATCATTAATCAGCGCGCGGCTCACCGCCACTCTCTGCTGCTGTCCGCCGGATATGTTGTACGGGTATTTGCCGGCAATCTCGTCGATGCCCAGCAGCTTCATGATTTCCTCGCTCTTAGACTCCATATGCTCTTTATCGCGCTTGTCGAGAATCATCGGCAGCATCACATTTTCCTTCAGCGTCAGGCTGTCCATGAGGTTGAATTCCTGGAAGACGAAGCCCAGATGCTGTCTGCGAAAGAGGGCCATCTGGTTCTTATCCATGGAGGTAATGTTCTTGCCCCCGATCAGAACCTCGCCATAGCTCGGCTTACCGATTCCGCTGAGGATGTTCAGCAAGGTGGTCTTGCCGCTCCCGGAGGGTCCCATAATCCCGATGAAGTCCCCCTTCTCTACGTTGAAGCTTACGGAATCCAGTGCCACTGTCGAATGCTCACCGTTTTGCACACCATATACCTTCTTAACCTCTTTGACTTCCAGTACTACGCTCACAGCTTCATCTCCCATTAATCATCTATTCATCGTTTTTCTTTCCGGTAGCTCTATTGTAGGGAATCGGGGCTTCCACATCCATCCATTTAAGTTATATTGTCTTTCATTTTTGAAAGATACGAAATCTGCACCTCAGTGCCTTGACCTGCTTCAGAGGTAATCGTGAGCCGGTGGCCCAGCTTGCGGGCAATTTCCGAGCAGACGTAGAGGCCGATGCCGGTAGCCTGATGATGGGTACGTCCGTTTTTTCCGGTAAAAAAGGGCTGGAAGACCCGCTGCAAATCTACAGGCTCAATCCCGATCCCCTCATCCCGGATGGACAGTACCACCTGCTCGCCCTCCTGCTGAAGACGGAAATAGATGGACTTGGCCTCTCCCCTGGAGTCAGAGTATTTGATCGCATTCGAGATAATCTGATCAAGCATCGCCGTATTCCATTTGCTGTCTGTCATAACGGTGATCTGCTCGTCCTCACATTCAATCACCGGGTACACATTGTTATAGATATACTGGTTGCGCTTGCTGTTGATCAGATGACGGAGCGATTCCAGCAGCTTGACCGGTCCCGGGTTGTAATCGCGGGTGAAATGCTCCAGACGGAAAAACTTCAGCATCTGGTTCAGCATACTGAGAATTTTGTCCTTCTCCTCTTCTATATGCTGGAGGGCCAGGGCATGGCCGGTGGGATTCATTTTGTAATTCTGAAGAATGAGGTCGATGACCGACAAGGGTGTTTTGAGATTATGTATCCACTGGGAGATGAACTTATGGGTGTTGTCGGCCCGGGCCTTGACCTCATAGATCTGGTCCTGGTAGCTGTGGTGAAGCTGGTGAATAAGCCGGATGGCAGACTGCTGCTCGGCCGAGAAGCCCTTCTCTTCAATCTCGATATTCTCGGACAAGCGCTGGAGCTCCCGGTGGGTGGAGACGTAACGGATGAACCGGAAGCCCATGAACAGGATGAAAATATACAGATAAATACTGAGCAGATACAGAAGCTGAATGCTGTTGCTGACATAAAAATAGCAGTAGACGCTGACCAGCACATGGCTCGTGAAATAGACAAGGGTAAAGGATAAATGGTCGCGCGCAAAAGACCGGAACAGCCTGATACTCACTTACGCGTCCCTCCCATCACCGATGAGTCAAAAATATAACCCACGCCCCGTTTGACCCTGATGACATCCTGAAAGCCGAGACTCGCAAGCTTGCTCTTGACCCGGGTTACATTGACCGTCAGCGTATTGTCCACCACGAAATGCACATCGTCCCACAGCTCCTCCAGGAGCTCTTCCCGGGTGACGATGGTATCCTTTTGCTCCATCAGCTTCTTCAGCAGCTTATATTCGTTCTTGCTCAGCTCCTCCACCGCGCCCTTGCAGGAGATGCTGAAATTGCGGTCATCCAAATGAATGGGGAGCGGCTCCGGCAGCGGCTCGGACTTACCCGCGTACTCCCCGTAATTGCGGCGCAAAATGGCCATAATCTTCGCCAGCAGCACCTGAATATTCAGCGGCTTGACGATGTAGTCATCGGCGCCCAGCTCCATGCTGAGCACCTGGCTGGACTCTTCATCCCTGGCGGAGATGATAATGATCGGAACTGTAGTCTTTCTTCTAAATACGCGGCAATAATAGAAGCCGTCATAGTAGGGCAGGTTCAGGTCAAGCAGCACCAGCTGCGGCGCTTCCTGCTCGAAGATTTTCTCCACCGCCTGGAAATCTGCAACCTCCACCACCTCATAGCTGTACTTGCGCAGGATATCAGTCATCAGCGTACGGATTTTGATATCATCCTCGACGATCATAATCTTGAACAATTCGCTCACCTCTCCGCAGCCCGCAGTTCCCTGGATCATTCCCTGTTATGAAGCCTCCGCGAGCTTATGGCCGACAAACCCGATGATCGTGCCGATGCTTGCGAAGTGTTCATGTATCAGTTCCTCGGGCAGAATAATGATCTTGAATTCGCGCTCCAGTCTGTCCACCAGGTCAAGCAGACCCAGAGAGCTCAGCAGCCGGGACTCGAAGATATCAGTGTCCGGGCGCAGCTCCACAGCAGGAACGCGGGTCAGACCCGCTACGATCATTGTAACTTGTTCTGTGATTTTCATATACTGTTTTCTCCAATACTGGGGGATTTGTAATAGGGATCAAAAACATGGGCAATCGCCCGGATGAAATAGGTACCGCTTGGTGTGACCTGAATCAGCGGAGAATCTACCCCTTCCAGGAGCCCGTCCCGCTCCATGGCACGAAGCTGAATGATTTCCTGCTGGAAGTAAGTGTCGAAATCTGCGCCGCAGCTGGAAGTGAACGCCGCTTTGTCGATGGACATGCCGCCGAGGAGCCGCTGCAGGATAAGCTCAGCACGAACCAGGTCATCCTCCGACAGCTGATGGGTTCTGCCGGACTCTACAGGGAGTCTGCCCTGATCCAGCGCTGAGCGGTAACGGTCCATAGCCGTGGTGTTCTTATAATAGAGCCTGCCGGTCTTGCTGACGGCCGACTTGCCCAGTCCCAGCAGCTCCGGGCTGCCGATCTCCGAGGAGCCCATGAAATCCCTGACCACCTGCGGTCCCGGATGCCGCTCTCTTCCAATATTGCGGATGAAGGTATCGCTGCCCATCATGGTATAATCCGGCGACAGCACCTCCCTGGCCAACTCGAAAAGACGGGCTACCATGTAAGAATTGGGCAGGCTGAGCAGCGGGATTTTGCGCTGCAGCGGATAGATGGCCGGATAATGGGCGTACGGGAAGGCCACAATTTTGTCCGGAGCGATCTTGACAATCTCCCGCAGTGTGCGCTCGAACTCTCCGAGACCCTGATAGGGCAAGCCGTAGCACAGATCAACATTCACCGTGAAATCCATGCTGCGGGCAAGTCCTATAATCTCCCGTGTCTCTTCCAGATCGCATTCCCGGTGAATGGCATTCAGGACCCGGGTGTCGAAATCCTGAACACCAAAGCTGATATAATTGAAGCCCAGCGCCTTGAGCAGCCGCAGCTTCCCTTCGCTTACAATCTGCTTGTCCGGGTAGGCCTCCAGCTTCACTCTGGCGTTATCCAGCGGCTCCACATACCGGCTCAGACTCCCGTACAGCCGTTCGATCTGCCGTTCATTCAGATAAGCCGGTGTTCCGCCGCCCCAGTGGATATTGCCGGACCTCAGCTTCCGGCTGCGTTCTGCCAGCTTAAGCTCCAGCTCCTGCTCCAGCGCACCGATATAGAGATCCTGATCTTCCTCTCTGCCGCCCAGCACCCGGTCACAGCAGCAATAGTAGCAGATGGATTTGCAGAACGGGATATGTACGTAGACCTGTGCCTCCTCCAGTTCATTAAGGGTAAGGGCGATGGCGGATTCATCCGCAGGCTGGCGCCAGTGGCTGTCCACCGGATAGCTCAGATACATCGGCAGATTATATTCGTTGTACTTCTGTGACAGATAATGCAGTTGATGCTCTGTGGCCAGTTTCACGTTCTAAGCTCCCTCCTTGCCCGTTCTTGCCGGGCTGCACAGTCTCACTATAAGCTCCTCTTCCTTGTGCATGATATCCTTCAGCAGCCGTTCATGGGCAGTCCGCCAGTCTTCCGGCAGTTGAATACCCTTACTCCAGCGGATGAGATCGCTGCGGATATCCAGCCATGCGCGGATAATCCCGCCCGCGATGGAGGCAGCGGCAGGTTGATCTGTGAACAGACGCTCCAGCCGGTACTGCTCCGCCCGCTTGAAATCAATGATGGTATTCAGACCGGCGATCAGCCGCCGGGTATGCGGCTCTTCGGGATTCCCCGGTAGAGCGGCATAATCCGCAAGGAAGACAGACAAGGCCGCGATACCTCCGGCCAAGTCATCCTGGCAGGTGCGGTACAGGCTGCGGAGTTTATAGATATCGGGCAGCCTATCATAAAGATAAGGCTGCTGGTCACGCGGGAATTCCATCAGCGTGTATGTCTGCTCCGGCAGCATGAGATGCTGGAGATAGCCTTGGCAACCATTCAGCAGATCACCTGCTGTAAGCATCCGTTCCCTGTAATTCAACGCATCCTTATGACTGTGCTCCAGCACAAGGAACTGATCCTGCAACTCATTGAAGCCATAGACCAGCAGCGTATGGGCAAGATGCTTCTTCCGGTAGGTGTCCCTGCGGGCCGGCTCATAGAAGCTGTCCACCCACAGAATGAACAGGCTCTGCCGCTCAAGTCCCGCAATAAGCCTCTGCTTCAGCGCCTTCCCTTCCAGCGGGGCCTCGTACCTGACGGTAAGCCGCAACTGCTCCAGCAGCGCCTCGGGTGTGGCGGATTCAAGACAGACCGCAGAGATGGACGACGGTCCGGCCTCAGAACTCTCCAGGCGATATACATATATATCGCTGCACAGAAATGTATTCAGGTTTCTGCCGAAGACGTTCAGCACAGGGAACAGTGAGTTATAGAGACAGCTTTTGTAATATAGGTCGTTAAAAGGCTGCGGCTGGGCAGCGCGGCATATCTGGATGCCGGATGCCGGTATGATCGGGCTTCCCGGGACGTTGCTCTGCTCCGGGAAGCTGGCGCCAGCCGCTACCTCCTTATGGTAAGCGTCACCCCTAAGGCTTGCAGCAGCCGTGGTATACACGGCAAGTCCCTGCTCAGCAAGCATAGCCTGCGCTCCGATAGTAGAGCTGCTCAGCAGATCTTCATACGCAAGAGTTATGCCTCTTGCAGCAAGCTCGCTGTGCAGCGCGACAGCTTCCACCGAGCTGCCGCCGATTTCAAAGAAATCATGGTGCAGGCCAGGCTCCTTGAGCTCCAGCACCGCCTCCCAGGCCTGGCGGATGGACTGCTGCAGCGGAGTGGTGCAGGGAATGTATACACTGTCCGTGAGCATGGCATTCAGGGTGACCTCGGGCAGCTGTTTTTTATCCACCTTGCCGTTGGCATTCAACGGGAGCTGCTCCACCCGGACGAATATGGACGGAATCATGTAGACGGGCAGGTGCTCAGCCAGATGCTGCCTGAGCGCAGTGACTGGAATGTCTGGCTGGCTTGCAGTCAGATAGGCGCATAGATGCTTCTCCCCCGAACCCTGGCTCCTGGCCGTAACGATTGCATCCCGGATTCCCGGATAGTCCAGCAGGCGCTTCTCCACCTCCTTCGTCTCGACGCGGTAACCGCGAATCTTCACCTGATCGTCACGGCGGCCGAGGAATTCGATCATCCCGTCTTCCCTCATCCGGCCCAGATCGCCTGTCCTGTATATCCGGTCCGCTCCAGGGTTGCCGAAGGGATCGGGCAGGAAGGCCCGTGCGCTTTTGTCCGGGTCATTAATGTAACCGCGCGCCACCCCGATCCCTCCGATGTATAGCTCCCCGGTCTCGCCCGCGTCCACCGGCTGCCCGGAATCATCGAGAATGTACCAGACATTCTGCTCAACCGGCAAGCCGTAGGGAATACTCGTCCAGTTCCCGCAGACCTCAGCAACATGATGATAGATGGACCAGACCGCAGCCTCCGTAGCTCCGCCGAGTGCGGTCAGCTTGGCCCGGGGGAAGTAACGGGAATAGCTCCGTGCCAGCTCCAGGGGAATCCAGTCTCCGCTCAGGAAGATATGCCGCAGCTGCATTTGGGTGAAATCCGGCAGCTGCTCCGACGCATGCCTGATCAGATATTGCAGGGTCGCAGGAACAGAATTCCAGAACGTAATTCCCTGTTCCAGCAGGATGCGGATAAGGCCGGCAGGACTGGTAATTTCCGACTCCGCACACAGGACAATCATGCCGCCAGCGGCCAGGAGGCCGAAGATATCATATACGGACAGATCGAAGCATACCGAGGTTACACATAATCCCTTGTCCCTGCTGGACATATGGAGCTCACGGTTCACCCAGCCAATCAGGTTAACGGCAGAGCGGTGCTCAATCATCACACCCTTGGGCATACCGGTTGATCCGGAGGTGTACATGATATAGGCCAGATCCCTTCCCTGGACCGGGAGACCGGGATTATCAGCGGAAGAGGGGGAAGCTGCCGGATCTGCCGTAAGGTCAGCAGCTCCCAGTGTGAATTGAACGGGCACATCCAGCGGTTCTCCGCTTTCACAGATTGCGGCAACCGCCCCCGAGTGCTGCAAAATATAATTTTTGCGGCTGTCCGGGTAACGGGGATCTAACGGTACATATGCGGCCCCGCTTTTTAGCACAGCCAAGAGGGCCACAATCAGATGCTTATTCCGGTTCACAATAACCCCGACATGGTCATTCGGCCGGATACCCCGGGCAATCAGCTTATGCGCCAGGCGGTTGGCCTGCCGGTTCAGCTCCCCGTAACTCATAGATTCTCCTGCTGTAACGATAGCAGTCTGTCCCGGCTGCCGGGCTGCCTGGAGCTCGAAGCATTCATGCAGTGTGGCAGCATTAGCAGAAGCAGAAGAACGGCCGCAGCGGGATTCCGTCATCACTATTACCTCCCCGTGTGCATTGTGTCCGGCGCAGACTGCTCCCGGCCCAGCTCTTCCGTAAGCCCGGTCAGTCCGCCCAGCGTCTCGCAGCCAAGCAGCTCGTCCACATGCTTCTCCAGATTAATGCCAAGCCTTCTCTCTACTATGGCGATGTACTCCACGATCATCACCGAGGTGATGGCCAGATCGTCGGCAATCGATAAGCCCGGATGCAACTCCTCCTGATCGAAATAGCATACGCCAGCGATAATCTCATACAGCATGTTCTGCATCTGCATCTTCTCCTCTCTCTTCATCCATCACAGCCGCCTGCTGAACTCAAGCTTCAATTGCTGCCGGTCCACCTTGCCGCTGCTCCCGGCCGGGAAGCGGTCATATACATGAACCAGATCGGGAACCATATAGCCCGGCAGCCGCTTGCCGACCGCCTGCTTCAGCCCGAGAACAGTGAAGCTGCCTGCATCCTGCACGATCACTGCGGCACAGATCAGCGGATAGCCTTCGCTGTCCGGGATATCAACAACTATGGCATGAAGGATCATTTCCAGCTCATGCAGCACGCGCTCAATCTCCGGCAGCTCAACCCGGAAGCCTGAGCGCTTGATCATAGCGTCCCGGCGTCCAATCAGGACCATAGCGCCATCCTCGTCCACTGTAGCCATATCCCCGGTACAATAGAGCCTGTCTCCAAGCCCCCACTCCGGGGGAACCCGGCGGAAGCTCTGCTCTGTAAGCTGTGGATTACGATAGTATCCCTTCATGACGATGGAGCCTCTGACACAGATCTCCCCCTCCTCACCGCTGACTGCAAGACGGCCGTCAGCGGTGATTACCACCACACCGGTATTCCCGCAGGGATAACCGATCGGCACCGGGGTATCCCGTATAATCTGTTGAGCCGTCAGCGGATAACAGGTACAGACATTGGTCTCTATTAGTCCGTATAAATTGTAGAAATCTGCATGCGGCAGCAGCTCCATCATCCGCAGCAGCAGCTTCGGCTGCAGAACCTCTCCCGCGAACAGCACGCCGCGCAGCGAAGGCAGACCGCCTTCGGGGAACCGGGCGTATTTGACTACGGCATTCCACAAGGAAGGCACGGTGTAGATCCAGTTAATCCGCTCTTGCCTGACTGCGGCAAGGAAGCGTGCCGGATGCTGTATGACCTCAGTGCCCAGCAGGATCAGAGTCGCCCCCACGGCAACCGGCACGAAGATATCGAAGACCGCCAGGTCGAAATGAAAAGGCGCTACCGCTGAGAAGCGGTCCTGCTCTTCCGGCTTGAAGTAGCTGCAGCACCAGTCAATGAAGGTTCTGGCATTGAGATGGGTAATCATCACTCCCTTAGGCACTCCAGTGGAGCCTGAAGTGTATAGAATATAGGCCAGATCCTCGCTGATCGGCAGCCTTCTGCCGCTCTGCAGGTCACGCAGCGGCTGCCCTGTCTTCACATGAACGGCTTTGCAGTCATCCGCTCCATCTTCATTGTCATCCTCTGACTCTGCCTCCTTCTCATCCAGAAGCAGCACATGCAGCGATCTTAAATGTTCTGCTTGCCCGGAGTCTCCCTCCTTCAACAGCTTCTTCAGATTCCTGCGCTCCGTAATCAGGTACTGCGTCCCGCTGCTCTCCAGGATGGTCAGCATCCGCTGAACAGGAGAATAGGTCGTATCCAGCGGAATATACGCTCCTGCGGCGAACAGCACGCCGAACATGGCACATATCGCCTGCGGAGACTTGTCCAGACAGATTGCAGCAGTCTCCCCCGGCAGCATACCCGCGGAGATCAGGGCATCGGAAATCTGCAGACTGCGACGGTAGAGACCGCCATAGGTCAGCTCCCGGCCTTCATGATACAACGCCGTCCGCTCCGGGCAGCGTTCGGCGCTGCGGATCAGGTAATGCTGAAGCAGATAATCACTCATACCCTTCCCCCAGACCTTCCATCATGATTTTCTTCTGCATCTCACTTGTGCCGGAGTACAGCTTGGAGGCCAGTGAATCCCGCATCTGCTTCTCCGGGGCGCTCTCCTTCACATATCCGTAAGCCCCCCAGATCTGTACAGCCGCCAGACTGTTCTGCACCTTGGATTCGGAGGTATGCAGCTTCAGCATAGAAGCACTGTGCATCCCGCAGCGTCCCTGATCGAAGTCGGCGCATACCTTGAACAGCATCAGCCTGCCCGTTTCCAGCCGGAGCCGCATCTGGACCAGCTTGTCATAGACCCCTTCGAAGGAGAGAATAGCTTGTCCGAACTGCTTCCTCTTGCTTGCATAATGATACGTCTGTTCATATTGCTGTTCCATGGCTCCGGCATGATAAGCACTGACGATAATCCGCTCCCACAGCATTGCCTTGAAGAAGATTCCCATCCCCTGCCGCTCCCGTCCCAGCAGCCTGTCAGCCGGAATGCGGGTCTGGTTCAGCAGAACCTCACTCATCGGACTGGTCCGCAGACCCATTTTGCCGAAGATCTGGCCAATCCTGTACTCCTCCTGCTGTGCCTCCAGAATAAAAGCAGACACATCCAGCATGGGCAATCCGTTCGCATGCTTGCCGTACACCAGCAGGATATCGGCTTCCGGGGCCAGTGTGGCAAAGGTCTTGACGCCATTCAGCAGATACCCGTCCGCAAGCTTCTCGACCGAGGTGGTCATGGCAGAAGAGTCGGACCCGGACCCAGGCTCTGTAATGACACTGCTGCCGATGAATCTGCCGCCGATCAGCGGTGCCAGATACCTTGTCTGCTGTTCTCCGGTACCATACACCCAGAGGGGTACCTGTGCCGCCGACATTTGTGCGCACACCGAGAACACCAGGCCTTCGTCATGGCAGTGCCGCGCCAGCGAGTACACCGCCAGCGCGGTAGTCAGCATCCCCTGCTCTGCGCCGCCGTAACGCTCCGGGAAGGGAAGTCCAAGCAAGCCGGTATCTGCGATTCTGGACCATTTATCCCTGCGGAAGGTGCCGTGCTCATCATCCTCATATACTCCGTCGTTCAAATATCGCCCGCTGCATTCCTCCATAAGGCTGCAGATCTGCCGCTGCTCCTCGGTATAGCTGAAATCCACATTAAGCGCCCCTCAACCCTGAGATTTATGAACATACAATGAATACAAGTTAATGTTACAGGTTCTCTCCGCCCATACCTCTGACGATGACGTCATTCAGCAGAAATTGGCTTTCCGCCGGAATTCCTTCCACGGCCCACCTTCTGAGGACATTCTTCTGCACCTTGCCGGACTCCAGCACCGGCAGCTGGGAGACGAGGTGCACCCGGTCGGGTACCTTGTAGTTGGCGATTTTGCCGCGGCAGTAGGCCTTGACTTCACCTTCGGTCAGCAGGACTCCGGGCCTCGGGATGACAAAAGCAGCCAGCGCCTCGCCCAGGATCTCATCCGGCTCCCCGACTACCGACACATCCTCCACCTTGTCCATGTGCAGTACACATTCTTCAATATCTGCCGGATAGACATTGAAGCCGCCGCGGATGACCATATCCTTGATCCGTCCGGCAATACAAATGTTGACGCCGTCCTTGTAATAACAAGCCAGATCCCCGGTGTACAGCCATCCTTCCTCATCGATCACCTCACGTGTCTTAGCCTCATTCTTGTAGTACCCCTTCATCAGATAGCCCCGGATGGCCAGCTCACCGATCTCGCCCTTCGGCAGCTCCTTGCGGTCCCGGTCCACAATCTTGGCCTCGAAGCCTTCAATCGGCCTGCCTACGGTGTGCAGCCGGACATCCGGCGGATCATCCAGCCGCGTCATGGTGACCAGACCGGTAGCTTCAATAATGCCGTAGGCATTAATCAGCGTACATTGGGTAGTCTCCTCGATGGAGCGGGCCAGATAAGGGGTGCACAACGAACCGGAGACCACGACCTTGCGCAGCTCGCGGAACAGCCCCGGCTTGCAGTAGGGCATGGCCAGAATCAGGCTCCACATCGTCGGCTGGGTGTGAAAGAGGTTAATTCCATTTTTGGCGACATGGCTCAGAATATCATTGGGGTTGAAGTTGGTGATCCATTTCATCGTAATACAGGAGACGAAGTAGACCAGCACGGCATTGAAGCCCTGTGCAGCATAGAGGGGAGCAATCGAAAAGCCGATATCCTCCCGGATATCCAGCAATTGTCCGCCGTAATAAGAGGTAGCCACCAGATTGCGGTGAGTGATCATCACACCCTTGGGGTGGCCGGTGGTTCCTGAGGTGTAGCCCAGAATCGCAACATCGTCAGGCTGAGCAGGTTCAAGCAGCCTGTTATTCAGCGGAACGGTCAGAGGGCTCAGCAGTGAGGAGAACGGCAGACTGCCTGCCTGAGGCTCATCGCCCAGCACAATATAATTGCGGATAGCTGGCAGCTGGGGACGCAGCTCCTTCAACAGAATCTCTTCATAATTAAAAATGCCCAGCCGGTCCTGATAAATGATCGTCTCCGCATCGGAATCCTCCAGAATCCGCCTGATCTCATCCGGCTCATAACGTGTGCTGACGGGAACGATCCATGCGCCGATCCGGAACAGGGCGAAGTAGAGATACAGATATTCCAGACTGTTAGGCAGCAGTACGGCCACCTTGTCATTCTTCCGGATGCCGAGGTCCAGCAAATTGCCGGCGATCGTGGCGGCATAATCATACAACTGCGCGAAGGTTACGGTCTCCTGCTCGAACACCACGGCAGGCTTGCCGGGGTAATCCCGCCGTAACGTATCCAGTACGCAATCAATGGTCAAACGTTCATAATGGATCATTGGTGTACCTGTCTCCTTTATCAGCCCAGATAGGATAGATCAAAGCCTTCGAAATGCTGCGCGGCCTCTTCCTCGTTCAGAATGGCGCCGATACAGCCCGGCCGTTTGCGGGGTCGCTGCATAGCCGTCATGATATACTGGATATAATTGAAATTGTTCGAGAATGAACGGATGCCGATGGCCTGCATGATAATCCCGATGAACGCGCCGGGTGCGAGGTTGGTATTCATCATCTTGTCCGCGTAGTCCGGGAACAGCTCCGCCTTCAATTTCTCCACACAGACGAACAGGAACTTCTGCATACGGATGAAGATATAGTCATTCTCCTTCTGATAGATCTCATCCGTGTGGACCAGCTCTCCATTCAGATAGAATTCGGCCAGAACCGGCGATTTCAGCTTCATGTACCCCTCCTGGTCGAAGGTGATATGATTGAACACATCATATAGGACCACCGTATACGATAGCTCCTCTTTTCCGCTGAAGGCCTGAAGCCCGGTTAAGTACAGATTGCCGTCCGCAGCATAAATATCCACAATATCCTCTTCGTAAAATAATGCACCGGTGCCTCCTTCCTCCACCTGCTGCCTATACATGAAGTAGGAGCTGTAAATCCCGCTCATAATCTCATAAATATGAAAGCACTTAAACCGGTCAAACCGGAGCCTGGCGGCGAGCTTCCTGTCGAACCGCTCCCCTTCCAGCTCCTCCTTCAGCTTCCGCTCCAGATACTCTCTGGAACACAATACACCCTTCCCGCCGTTAAAAAGCTCGTCCACCGCCGCTTCCAGAATCAGCCCTTCCGGGCTTACCGTCAGATGGATCATGAACGACAGGGAGACATCCTGCTTTCGCATACGGGTAATATCCCGCTGCCAGCCGATGATACGCAGATTCCCGTCCTCCTGCCTCTGTAGATTCGTACCCCGTGCCCGGATCATGGGCACAAGCTTGTCCGTGCAGGAATAGTTGCCGTAAGCGACTCTTTTGCGGATAATCTCCAGGTCAAGCGGTTCTCTTACAATCAGCTTAGGGACGGGGAAATTCGCAGTCTTCATCGTTCTCCTCCCTCTCCTACCATATGAGATACGCCGCTGCATACGTTAAGCCGCATGCGCTGCCCAGCAGCAGAATAGAATTTCCCTTATGCAGCAGCCCCTGCTCTTCGCCAATAGCCAGGCCCGCAGGGATATTAGTGCTGCCCATATTGCCGTTCAGGGGAAACGTATTGACAGGGAAAACCTTATCTGTCCGCACCTCCAGCTTATTCAGCAGTGAATTGGTAATATTGCGGCCGAGCTGGTGGGAGAAGATATAATCGATACTGTCCTTACTCAGCCCGTGCCCGTCCAGGAATTCTTCAACAAAGCCCGGCATATCGCGAATGACCTTGGCGGCAATCCCGCGGCCGTCCGACCGGCTCATGAAATCCATCTCCGCGAAGCTTGGTACGGGCATATGGATTTTGGGCGATACATAAAGGGACAGCTCCCAATCCTCATGATTCCGCTGCTCCCCGTAATACCGGATAGATCGTTCGCCATGATCGGCACCCAGCAGCATCGCGGCGGCGCCTGCCCCGGCGAACAGCAGATTCATTTTGTAATCCGCGTCTGCAAGGCTGCTGACCTTGCCTGCGTAATTGGAGGCCTCCAGCAGCTCCAGCGGATTCTCACTGGTTACCACGAGAATATTGCGGTATTTGCCGGAAGATATGTATAGACTGGACAGCTCCATCGCTTTGAGGAATCCGTTACAGGTATCGTTGATGTCATAATAATTGCTCCGGCTCATCCCCAGCTCATGTGCGAGAATCATGGCATACGACGGCTCACGGAACGGATTGCAGACGCCCACGAACAGCAGCAGGTCCACTTCGCTTGCCGGGATCCCCGCCTTGCCGATTGCTTCCAGGGCAACCTTCACAGCCATCTGCACCGAGCCGTCTTCCCTGTAGTCCACAGAGCAGGAGCGGGTCTCTATCTCCAGGAAATCGAGCTTGCGCTTGCTGCCGTACACGAGCTGCTCCAGATCATCCTTGGGCAGCTCCTGACAATAATTCTCCGCGAACCATTCTACAATCTCCCCGTTGTTCATGCGCCCCTTTGGGATGTAATAGGATAAGGCGCGTATAGACAGATTCAACATAGTCATGTTCCTCTCCATTAAGATGATAGACTGCCGGTCTGCAAGTCCCCGCCCAGGCTTCGATAGTGATTGAACCGTTCGTAGGCTTCGCCCAATGTCCGGGTCATCACGCGGTCTTCGGGATTGAACATGACCTGATACTCTCTCTCGAGTCTTAGCATCGCGTTCACTAAGGATAAAGAATCGATCCCCAGCTCCAGCAGCAGATTGACCTCCGGGGTCAGTCTGGAGGACTCAATTCCCAAATATCCGGCGAAAATCTGCTGAAACTGTGTAAAGCTTATCCGCTCTTGCATATGCTCACCTGCCTGTTGTCATATTGTGTCTAACCTGGTCAATCAGGAGAGGGACGGCCTCGAACAGATCGGCCACAATACCGTGGGCAGCCAGTCCCAGAATCGGCGCGTTCCGGTCCTTGTTGATGGCAATGACCGTGTCCATTCTGCGGATGCCCACGGTGTGCTGAACGGCTCCTGATATGCCGACAGCGAGATAGATCCGTCCGCTGACATTCCGGCCGGTTAAGCCGATCTGCCGGGAATAGTCCAGCCAGCCTTGGTCAATTACGGGCCGGGTAGCACCAAGCTCTGCACCCAGACATGCGGCCAGTTCCCGGACCAGATCCATGCCCTCCTTGCTGCACACGCCGCGCCCGGCGGCAACGATGATACCCGAAGCGGAGGAGGAATCCGCAGCTTCACGGGTGCGGATGACCTCAAGGACGGAGGTGCGGAGCGTCTGCGGAAGCTTGAGCTGCGGGCGGATGACCTGGCCCGTGCGGTGCGGACCCGGCGGCGCGGGAAGCATGGCTCCGGGGCGGATGGTAGCCATTTGCGGTCTGGCCTCCGGACAGCAGATGGTGGCCATCAGCGTCCCTTCCCGGGCGGGACGGATCTGCAGCAGCATGCGCTGGGCCGGATCAATATCCAGCCCGGTGCAGTCTGCGGTTAAGCCGGTATTCAATCTGGAGGCCAGTGTGGCCGCGATGGATTTGCTATGTATGGTGGAGGAGAATAACAGAATTTCCGGCTTCTTGTCCATCACTAGCTGATACAGCAGAGCAGTATGAAGCTCCTCATTAACCGGACTTAGCACGGGCTGATCCAGTATATAGACGGTGTCCGCGCCATGTCGGATACAAGAGTCTGCATCTGCGGCGGCTCCGCTGCCGGTAAGCACCACGGCAATATCCGTCTGCAGCTTCGCAGCCAGCTCACGGGCGCAGCCCAGCAGCTCGTAAGCGGCCGGATGGAGTATTCCGTCACTGTATTCACAGGCAATCATGATCCCTTCGTATTCTCTGGCCCGCAGGCACTGATTCGGCATGGCTGCCTCCTTATCCTAATGAATGTAGCGAAGATATACAGCGGGGTTCCGCTCTGGAGCATCCTTACCCAAGGACGAGCCGGGCGACCTCCTGGATCTGCTCGTGAAGGCTCTTACCGCTGACGGTGTGCTGTACCTGCCCTTCTACGGCATTACGCACAGCTAATACCCGGGTTGGGGAACCTGCAAGCCCGCAGGCTGCCTTGTCCAGACTAAGCTCTGCGGCGGACAGCCTTGTAATTTCAGAGCGGCCCGCTTGCAGAATGCCCTTCACGGTAGCCATTCGCGGCTGGTTGATGCCCTGGTGCACCGTAATCAGGGCCGGGAGCGCCAATTGTACGATTTCAGAACCATTCTCCGTCATCCGCTTGCAGATGATGAAGCGTTCCTCCAGTGCAAGAATCTCTTGCACATGCGTGGTGTGGGCCACTCCCAGCTTCTCCGCCAGCGCGGGGCCGACCTGACCCGTCTCCCCGTCAGTGGAGTGCGTGCCGCACAGGACCAGATCCGGCTGGCCCAGAAGCTGAAGTCCCCGGGCGAGGACAATCGCTGTTGCCAGTGTATCTCCGCCCGCGAACAGCTTGTCGGTCAGAAGCACCCCCCGATCCGCTCCAAGTGCGATACAGCTCCGCAGGGTCTTGGCTGCGGATGCCGCACCCATGCTGACCGCGGTCACGCTCCCGCCCAGGCGCTGTCTAATCCGCAGGGCCTCTTCGAGGGCGAAGACGTCCGCCGGATTCAGCGCCAGTCCGGAGCCTGCGGTCTGTACCTGCTTGACACAGACGGCGATATGCCATCCCTCCGTAGCTTGGAAGGCTGCTCCGCTGCTCATGAAGGCTGGCGCAATTCCCGGAGAATCGGCGAAATATTCTCTTTGCGCACATCGTCGCAGTTCCGGACCATTTCTTCCGCCATTTCCTTGCCCATGAACAGCCGGGTCATTTTCTGGCCGACTTTCATCATGGTTTTATCCTTATCGGCAAGTGTTTCGAAGTTGAAGCGTCCTTCCAGCGGGAAATACGTAAGGCCGGCACGGATTTTCTCAGGAATGCTTTTGGTATAGTTTTTGACGGTGGCTTCGCTCTGTACAGGCGTCTTGGAGACGGAGAAGAGGATGACCTTCTTATCCTGCAGGTGACCCCACACCTTTTTCAGATAATCGGCGATGACCAGCTTCTGAACCCGGACATACGTGCCTATGATCACTGTGTCATACCGGTCTGCCTGCTTCATGTCGAAGCTCCCGATGTCTGCCAGATCGGCTCCAAGCTCCTCCGCGATCCACTGCGCATATTGCTTCGTGCTTCCATAGACACTCGTGTAAAGGACAAGACTTTTCATACAGCACCTCCTGAAAATGTAAATGTTATGGTCTGCCGGTTAGTCCGGCAGCAGCTCCTGCAGGGATTGCAGCAGCAAGGCCTCCGAGGAATCAGTCATCGCCTTGGCCGGCAGCACAATGGTAAAAACATATTCCTCCCGCAGAACGGATATTGCCTTGAATTGCGTGAAATTCTTGAACTGGCTGATGGCCCCCCGTCCGCTGCGGCTGCATGATTTGACTTCAAACAGCTCAGTGGGAACGGTGAAGCCGGTCTGGATGACCTTGGACATCGCTTCCTTGGCCGTCCAGAGCAGAGTCAAAAAGTTCGGGAGGGCAAGCAGAGGCCCGGACTCCTTGATCAGCTCCTCCTCCTGCTTACTGGTAATTCTTCTGATCCCCTCCACGGCCTTCTCGTCCACCAGCTCGATATCGACGCCCGCCATGAGACGCGGATCGTAATCCACCGCAGCCCCAAGCCTATCGCAATGGGTAATGGTAATCCGCCGGGTACTTCCGGACACTATCGGCTGGCACAGAATACCGTGTTCAATCTGGATGCCGGCGAGGTCATCCTCTTCCCCGGCCGCAGCCATCTTGGCGGCAAGCTTGCCGAGCAGATAGCTGTTGCGTCTTCTGGGATACTGGAAGCCGAAATACTGCTCCTTCTCCGCCGCACTCAGATAGTCCAGCGGACCGTCCTCCGGCGGCAAGGAGACCACGCTGAGCTTCAGCCCGTAGCGTCCCTCCGGTCCTTCCAGCTCCAGATGGCATCTTCTCACTGTCTCGGAGAGAAATTGTTCATATTGCCTTGCGAACGCTGTATATTGCACCTGTCTGCACCCCTATTCTTTCTCCCAAGGAAATCTTTGATAACGTACATAATTCTGAATGTTCTCCCTCACCTCCGGCGATGCGGTCAGCTTGTCGATCTCCGCCACGGCAGCCTTCTCCATCCGCTCGTTGATGATCCACATCTCCCGGAAATAGCCCTTAATTTCCCGGACTGTCTGCGGCGAGATCCGGCTGATTCTCCGGTACAGCCGCTGGACGGCGGCATCCGGGGTATCGGTCACCTCATCAGCCAGTCTGCACCCCAGCGCTTCTTCCGCAGACAATGGCAGTGTGGTTAGCGTCATCTTGTACGCCTGCCAGTAGCCTGTCCGTCGGATCAGATAAGGGCTGACCAGTGCGGGAACGAGGCCCCAGATCGCCTCCGGCAGAGCGAAGGTGGAGCGCGGTGTGGCGATGACATAATCGCAGGCGGCCATAAGTCCGATGCCGCCGGCAAGCACCTGCCCGTCGGTTTTGGCAATCACCATCCTGGACAGATTGCCGAGCCTCTTCAAGAGCTGCATAAAGTCTGCGGAGGGTGGGGCACCGGAATCAGCGCTTCCTCCGGCAGCCTCCCCGTCCACGAATGCCTGGAAGTTCATCCCTGTGCAGAAATAACCGCCGGTGCCTTCCAGAACAATAGCTTTGCAGCCGTCCAGCGCTTCAAGTCTTCCCAAGGCAGCCAGCAGCTCGGATACAAGAACGGCAGACAGGCTATTCCTGGACCCGGGACGGCTCAGCCGGATGCTGTACAGTCCATCGCCCAGGTGGCTAACGGCAATGGCTTGATAGTCCATAACCATGGTTCAGCTCCACGCATACTTGCGGTGAAAATCATCGACCTCTGTCAGCACAAGGTAACCCTTGCCCTTGAAGAAGTGATCATAAATCCCGCTGAATCTGGAGAAATCCACCTTCTTATCGCGGATTCCGAACAGCCACTCCACGTTCTGATCCAGAATATCGTCGTATTCCTCAAAGGTCAGTTCGTAACGGCTGTCCAGATGCCCCTGTATGTTCATTGCGCTTAGCTTCCTGACGGATTCCGGTGTAATCACCCCGCTGTAGAATTCAGAGGAACAGCCAGAGCCATAGGAGAACAACCCGACTCTGCGGTAATCCTGAATATCCGCCTGGTCAATCAAGCTGCACAGACTGAGGTACAAGGCGGCGGAATAGACATTCCCCACCTGCATGCCGTAGGTCAGGGAGGGGGCCACTCTCTGCTCAAAATCCTGCTGGACCGCAGAGCCCCTCAGCTTCAGCTCATCATGGATCAGCTTGCGGTGCGCGCCCTTGACCATACCGCCGAACGGCGTATGGAAGGCCAGGTAATCGAAGGTCTCACGGAAATCGACACCGTCCACCTTGTCCTTATAATTCTTGTAGGCGTTCTCCAGGCAGTCCAGATAAGACAGCAGCGATAAATCCGGGTTCCCGGTCTCGATCTCCGGCAGCGGACGGCAGGTGTCCATTACCTCATAGCTGTAATGGCCGGTAGCGCCGAAATCCAGCTCCAGAATCTCAGGATTGGCACTGATCAGCATCGCTACGGCTCCGACAGCCTGGGTCGGCTCCCCATAGGTGCTTTTGGCAGCCGCCCTGGCAACATCGGTAGCAATGACTAGTGCCTTGGCTCCCGGAGACGCCCCCGAGGCGATGAAGCACGCAGCCATATGCAGTCCGGCGGTGCCGCCGTAGCAGGCCTGCTTCAGCTCGAATAACCGGCAATGACGGCCGAGGCCCAGATAGTCATGGATATAGGTGCTGAGTGATTTACCGAAATCGACGCCCGACTCGCTGGCTGTAATGACCAGCTCAATCCGGTTTCTGTCCGCTTCGCTCAGAGCGTCAATGATCGGCTTCGCCGCATTGACCCCGCCGGTTACAGCATCCTCGCAGGCTACGCCCACCGACTTGCGGTCCATCATCAGGTTGTCGAACCGGCTAAGGTCCAGCCCCCGGCCCTCGAAGATCGTCCGGGCCGGAATGACCGCCGGTCCTCCGTAAAAATTGATGCTCTCAATCCCCACACGCATTCAGCTTGCTCCTTTTCTGATAATAATCCCGGTGTTGATTCCCCCGAAGCCGTAGGAATTGCTGAGCCCGCAGGTAATGCTTGCAGGCTCCGCCTGCCTCGCGGCGAACCGGTAATTCGGGCTAACCGGCTCCTCCAGCCAAGGCAGTGGATGAAGATATTCCCCCTGCATCTGGAGAATCGTCGCCACGGCTTCAACTACTCCGGCCGCATACAGACAATGTCCGGTCAGTGTTTTGGTCGAATTCAGCCTCAGGCCAGGCGTGTGGCTGCCGAATACCCGGGCGATGGATCTCAGCTCTGTCACATCCCCCAGCGGTGTTGAGGTGCCATGCGCATTGATATAATCTACCCCTGAGGGGCCAAGTCCGGCGGTACGCAGCGCCAGCTCCATGGTCCGCACCTGTCCGTCCTCATTCGGATCGGACAGGCTATGGGCATCCAGCGAAGCTGCGCCTCCCGCAATGGTGGCCAGCACCTCTGCTTCCCGGGCCTCCGCGCTGTCGGCTCCCTCCAGGATCAGGCAGGCGGCGGCCTGCCCGAAGATGAAGCCCTCATGCCGGCTGTCGAAGGGACGGCATGCATGAGCAGGGGCCGAATGGAAGCTCCGGCCGCCGTAGGCTCCTATGTTAAGGAAGCTTTGCAGCTCCAGCGGGGACAGATCAGCCAGGGGACCAATAACCATACAGACATCGGCTATGCCCAGCTGAATCATCTGCGCTGCTCTAAGCACTGCCGCATTGCCGCTAGCTGAAGCCCCGCCAACCGTGGCCCCTTCTCCGCGGATGCCGAACATCTCGCTTAGTACCCCGAGCTGGCAGGTATCCATGTAATTCAGAGCATAACGGGGATGGAGCAGCTCCGGCTGCCCCCCGCATGCCGTCATGGCTGCATAGCTGATTGCCGGTGAAATATTGCTTCCGGCTACAAGCAGTCCAATCCGCTCCGCCTCAGGCTTGGTTATATTCAGCTTCGCCTCCTGCCAGGCCTGGGCAGCGGCCAGTGCTGAGGCCTTAACCGATTTGCCGGAGATACGGAATAACCGGCCGGCATTCCGCGATAAATCCCCTTTATAACAGAGGAAGGCTGGCTCAAGCCCTTCCTCCGGCAGGGCTGCACCGATCAGCGGTTGCCCGTCCGCATAGGTTAACCCTTCAAGATAGCCTATTCCGCTGCGTCCGTGCCGCAGCGCCTGGCTGAAGGCTTCGGTGCCGCTTGCAGCCGCGCTGACAATCCCCATCCCGGTAACGTATACCGGGCGGTAATCAGCATACCGGTAACCAGGTGCGCGCTCAGAGATTCTCATGCAGGAAATCTACGACCTCTCCGATATTCTTGAAACTTCCGAACTGGAGCAGCGGTATCTTGAGCTTCAATTCGTCCATGGTGTCGGAGATAATATCGAACCGGTCAATGGAGTTCGCGCCCAGGTCTTTCATGCTCACTTCTCTGCGGATCTGGCCGGGCGTTAAGTCCGGCAGGATATCGATCATCTTCAGCTTCATAATCTCCAGTACCTGATCTTTGCTCATTCGTATCCCTCTCCTCTTAGAATCCGGGCTGCCCCGTCCATGATCCTGACCGCTATATCGCCCGCCCGGCGGTTTCTCCAGACTTCCAGCGGGCTTCCCTTCACCCATTGGTTGAAGGCTCCCATAGCAGGGCCGCACATGATGCTGTAATTGACCTTGTTGCCGGAATCCCCGGCGATGGCGGAAATCCTGCCCCGGGTCATGTACCATTTGAGAACAGCGGCAAGCTGCTGCTTCGGATCTGCCTGGACAGCAGCCTGTTCTTCAGGCGGCATCGCCTGGCGGCTGGACTCCAGAACATCCGCCAAAGGCCGGCCGAAGTATTTGTCTTCGAGCTGGGACTTCATCTTGCTGTCCAGCTGCTGAATAGAGGCGGTGCTGCGGTACAGCTCATATAATTTGTTGGCTCTAGCCGGGAAGAACAGCCCTTTCTTGACCACCTGGGCCTTACCGCCCAGCTCGAACAGCTCCCGGGAAGGCACATATGCCATGTCGTACACACTCACCTGCGCCAGCAGCTCTTTGACCTCCGGGCTGGTGCCGCTCTCCACCGTACACTGATTAATCGACCCGGTCAGAATGAAATCAGCACCCATCAGGAACAGTCCTGCGGCGGCTTCCGGTGTTCCGATGCCTCCGGCAGCGCCGATATGCATCCTGCTGACCGGAGCGAAGGTGACCGCCAGCTCTTTCTTCAGCCGGATAAGCGTCGGCAGCAGGCTCAGAAGGTTGGCCTGATCCGTCGGCCCGGCCGAATCTCCGGCCGCGCAGAGATCATCCGCAACCGGAACCAGCTTGGCCAGCTCCGCCTGCTCCGCCGTAATCTGCCGCTGTGCCAGCAGCTTGTCCACGATGCGGGCCGGAGCCGGCGACATGAACATGGAGGCAATGTCGGGCCGAGAGACCTTGGCGATGATCTTGTGGCTGCTCTGCACAGTACCATCCTCCGCCCGTGTAAGGCCCAGCAGACGGTATTTAATCAGTGCTGGCGTCAAGGTGAGGTAAGAGGAGGCTTCAACCAGCCTGATCTTCTCCTGTAACAGGAAATCAATCAGCTGCTCCTCCTGCTGCGGATAGATCGGGTGATAGGTGACCGACACCCCAAGAAGCTTGCTGTCCCCGAGTTCCCGGCGGATATGGCGGATTGCATTCCCAAGCTCCGCTGCCTTCATGCCGCCGGCTCCCAGAAAGGCGAGACAGCCGGCTCTCCCGGCCTGCACAACCAGCTCCTGTGAAGATATTCCGTCATTCATGCCTCCCATCAGATATGCATAGTCCAATCCGTACCGGTGCTTGAATACCGGGCTTCCCAGCCCGGTCCCGGTGAGAGCTCCTCCAAGGGCTGGCTGCTCTTGCGTCACAGCTTCTGCAGCCTCCAAGATTTCCACAGCTTCGTCAGCTTCCGGAGTTACGGCCACGGCTGGCACCGCAGCCTTGTCATCCGTGTCCGGCAGCGTATCTGCTTCGGCGGTCGCGGCTGCTTCCGCGATGGCCAGTGCCGCTTCGGCGGCATCATCGACGATGAGCGGTCCGGCTTCACGCTGAATTTTGCTGACCAGTCCTGCGATCACATGTCCCGGCCCGATCTGGGTCAGCTCCATGTCCGGGTGCCTGCCCATGAGATAACGGACAGATTCGGACCATTTCACACTGCTGATCATCTGCTCGGTCATATAGTGCAGAGCGCCGTCTGCCGAATACGGCCGGGCTGTCAGGTTGGCAATGACCGGAATAGACGGCGGCGCGAACTCGAACTGGCTGAGGAATTCCCGGAATTGCATCGCTGAAGGGCGCATATACCGGGAATGAAAAGCACCGCTGACATTCAGAATCACATAAGCGGAAGCACCGCTCTTCTCGAAGATTTCTTTGGCGGCTTCGACATCCTCCTTCAGACCGGAGACAGCGATCTGCGTAGGTGTATTAAGATTAGCCACATCCAGCTGGTCGAGACTGTTCTGTGCTAGAATCCGCAGGACCTCTTCCTCTGTCAGCCCGATGACCGCGGCCATGCCGCCGCCGGTGGCTGAATTCATCAGTGCGCCCCGTTGCTGCACAATTCTCAGTCCAGTCTCGAAATCGAACACACCCGCCGCATAGAGCGCACTGTACTCACCCAGGCTATGTCCGGCTACGTAATCCGGTGTTCCGCTTCCCTTCTGTAATTCCTTAAGATAGGACAGCACATTAACGACATAGAGCGCAGGCTGCGTATAAGCAGTAGTATCCAGCAGGTTACTGCTGTTTCTAAGGCACAGCTCTTCAATGGAATAACCAAGCACCCGGTCCGCAATCGCTGTATATTCGGGATACTCCTGGAACAGACTGCCTCCCATGCCAACGAACTGTGCACCCTGTCCCGGAAATAAATAGGCTTTCTTGCTCATCAGCGGCTCCTCCGCCTCCTTCTCAAGGTTCATTTGCGTACATTCAGCAACGAGCTCATTCAGCTTCTTCAATTCACTGCCCATGGGCGTAATTACGGACCGGATTTGCCCGGACTGCTTTTTCCCCAAAATGTATTTGCTGAAATTCTCCAGGGTGCCGGAAGGACCCAGATCAAGAAAGAACCGTTCTCCCCCGGCAGCCAGACTCTCAAGTGCCCCCCGGAAGTTCATCGGCTTCCTCAGCACATCCCACAGGAACGATTCATCAACCTTCTGCACGATTCCTCCGGCCATAGAGGATACCAGAGTGACTTCCCCGGCCGGAGACTTGTACTCTATTTTCTGCAAATATGTACGGTAAGGCTCCTCCAGTTCGTTGATAGATGAGGAGTGAAAGGCGTAATTGACCGGCAGCTTCAGGCTGGCTACGCCGCGCTCTTTGATGAACTTCTGAACTTCCTTAACCTGCTCGCGTCTGCAGGCAATGGTGAAATGCTGGTCGAAATTCACCGCGATCAGTTCCGAGCGGGAGTTCAGCTCTACGTTCTCGTGATAGAGCTGTTCATGATCCAGTACGGCAATCATCGCACCGGTAGTGCAGTTTGCGCGGAGCAGCTCTACTTGCTTCACGATCAGCTCCAGTGCCTGCTGCGGCGTCAGCACTTTAGCTACAGCCAGTGCAACATACTCTCCAAGACTGACACCCAGTATATAGTGCGGGGTGATGCCCTCTGCCGCCAATGTTTCTGCCAGCGCATACTGAACCATAAAGATTGCGGGATGGGAATAGACAATATCTTCGAACTTGGAGCCTTTGCGCTTCGTGCCCAGATACAGCTCTGTAATCACACTTTTGCCGGTCAGCTCATGAAAGATCCGGTCCAGACGCTCCATGGATTGACGGAATACCGGCTGCTTTTCGAACAATTCATACCCCATCTTGTGGTACTGTGAGCCTTGCCCGGAGAACATAAACACCATTTCGCTGTGCATTTTCCGTACCTCCCGAATGTGGAGCGGCTTATTTGAAATCAAACACTCTGGCATTATTCTTGCGGTTCCTGTATTTCACAAAATGATTGATATCATCGATCTGAAAATACAGATTCTTCTTGTAAAGATAGCTCATCTCTTTGCCCGGCGGATCACCGAAGGAATGGCCCGGGAATACCTGTGCGCTTGGCGGAATCAGCCGGATCAGCCGGTGGATGCTGTAGAACATATCCTCTGCCGAACCGCCGTCGCTGTCGCATAAGCCGCAGCCTTCGATAAATACCGTATCGCCGGAGAACAGATGGTCTTCGCCCCAGTAACAGACGCTGCCCGGGGTGTGCCCGGGGGTCACTAGACAGGTGATTGCTGAATCTCCAATGTGAATCCGGTCCATGTCCTCAACGGTTCTGAGCCGGTTGCAGCGGTATTTATAGTAGTCCGCCTCTGTTTTGGAGATATAGACGGTGGGACGGTAGAGCCTTTCGAGCTTCTTCACCATATTGGTGTGGTCAAAATGAGAGTGGGTCAGCAGCACAGCCTCAAGCGAGGCGTCATGTGACTCCAAAATACGGATCATCTGCGATACATCCCAGGACGGATCAACCACAAAAGCTTTGCGGGAGGTCTTGTCAATACCGAGATAAGCGTAGTTCAAAAAAGTCATGCACTGCGTTTTAAGCGTAAACAGATCATAGGTCGCTTCCATGCCCGCCTCCTTGAAGATTTGCTGTGTCATATTTTCCAGAATTTTCACTACTAATCTACTAAATTATCATCTACTCGTTCTCTGACTGTCAATGAATGTTTATGCTGTATAATGTTAAATTTTGTTTCAATTTATAGTATATTTACCGTCTGTGCCCCGCAATGAGAATACAGTCCGCCATAAAGCGCCGTTCATCGTCTCCGGGCAGGAGATGGATGTCATGGTAGCCCGCATCTGCGAAGGCCTGCTCCCAGGCATACGGGTCTATGATCGGAGAGCTATCGCGCAGCTTCCGGTCCTCGAACAGCCACCAGCCTTCGGCAAGCCCCCAGACCAGATCCACCCAGCGCCGCCGCTGGCAGGCCTCAATCAGCATCAGCAGCCCACCCGGTACAAGCACCTGCCGGAGGTGCTCCAGTGTCACGCCTATATCTCTTGTAGCATGGACTACATTTAGCCCAACCACAGCATCGAAGCTGTGCAGTGCGAGGCCCTGATCTGCCGGATTCTTGCTGATATCGAAGGTCCTGAAATGCAGCGCCTTGAAGTCGGGATTATCCTTCGCCTTGGTAATGAAATATTCCCCGATATCCGTGAAGCAGTAATTCACATTCGGCAGTGCGGCCAGATCGAGCAGCTGACGGGTCAACAAGCCGGTCCCGCCGCCAATCTCCAGGATATGGACCGGCTTGCCGCTGCGGGCCTTAGAGATTAAGGAAGCAAGAATATCATGTGTTACCCTGGCATAGACCCTCTCCCTACCATGCTCTGCCGTATCCCGGTTGCTCTGCTCCAGTGCTTCCGCGCTGCCTTTGGGAAAAAGTACGCTGACCGGCGGAATGGCCCCGCTGAGGGCCTCCTTATAATGTGCGCAGCAATAATCCAGGAACCGGAGCATTCCCCGGAAGTCGGGATAATCCTCCAGACAAGCCTCGTATAACTGCTGCGGTTCAGGAATCTCCGCTTCGGGCTTGATGAATTGCAGGCGGCTGCCGAGCAGTCTGACCACCCCGTCCTCTGCCAGCATGCCGATCATAGAGTCCAGCAGCCGGCTATACGCCGGGAGAAGCTTCAACTGCTTCACCCAGACAGTCCTGTCATGGACTGCCCCGGGCGAAGTATCGAAGCCGCATTGACTGATATACCTGTAGGCATAGCTCATGCACAATTCATTCAGGCGATCCTCCAGACCGGCGTAGCCTTCAATTCCTTTTATATCCAGCTCCAACAGGTGCAGTTCCTCCTTGTCCTTCAGGAGCGCGCTGTTGTCCTGCAGACGGAAGGGAGCGGGTTCCGCCGGGAAGATGAACTCTTCCACAGCCCGGTTAAGTTCGCCGTGATGTGTCATGAACAGGAAATGGGCGGCGTCCGCCAGCTCCAGACTATGGGCACCAGGGATGGCAGCTGCCATTTCTGCAGATTGCCGGGTATTGATAATGGTGTCTTTCCTGCCGCAGATGATCAGTACCGGCACCCGGATACGGCCGAGCAGTCCGGCAGTAGAGTAGCTGCGGTGATTGCCGGGCAGATAATATTCCATATACTTCGTGAAAATCTGCTTGTCGATGCTCTTCCCGTATTCCATCAGCTCCAGTGAATCGAGCCCGCGGTCGACGGCTTCCAGATCCTTGCGCATGGCCGAATCGGCATCCATCTGCGGATTCTCATTGACGATTTCATAGATGGAGCTGACCAGAATCAGACTGGAGACCCGCTCCGGGTACATGACACTGAACGTTTGTCCGATCATCCCTCCCCAGGATATACCGATCACATCCGCCGCTTCCGTCACTCCCAGCCGGTCCAATACTTCGGCAATTACTTGGACCCTGTGCTCCAGCGAGTAATCTTCAATAGCCTCACTGAGACCGCAGCCCGGATTATGAATGCTAATGACCCGGCAGCGGCTGGAGAAATAATCAAGCTGATGCAGAATCATCGGCGAGGCCATCCCCACCCCGCCGACAATCACCAGCGGCTTGCCCTTCCCCGAGATCACCGCTTCTATTTTCTGTCCGGCGGAGGTATTGACCAATACTTGTATATATTTGTGCGGCACACGATCCAGCTCGGATACAGACAACGTTTGATAACCTGTCTTGGCCGAGGCTGCGGAAGAGCCGTCAAGCTTGCTCCAGAAGTCAAGGAAAAAGCGGTCTGCGCTGTTGACCAGCCACAGGGAATCCTGTGGGGCCCGTGGGCTCTCTTCAGGCTGGTAACTTGGAGAGCTCACTTGCTCCTTGTCTTGTACATTGGCTGCCCCGCTGAGATCCTGACCTGCTGCTTCGGGAAAGGAAGCAAGCAAATATCCGCTTAAGCTGTTGATCGTGCTGTATTCAAAAAAGCTGTCCAGTGGAAAGCTGAACCCCAGGCGTTCGGTCAAAAAGCTGTGAAAGCCCGTGAAGCTGATAGAATCGAACCCGAAGCTCTTCCAGTCGTCATCCGGGCGGATTTTGTCTGCCGGTACCTTCAGCAGCGCGGATACCCCCTCTGCCAGCAGCTTATTCAATGATCCGGCCGAACTCAGCCGCTCCGCTGGCGCAGGGGGCGAGGCTGCTCCATATAGCGGCTCCTCCTGCATCTTCTGCGGCGGCTGTACCGGCATGCCGGAAGGCCGCGTGCTGCTCTCTCTAATGATTTTCAACGCTTCCTCCGGTGACATTTGCTGATTCTCCACCAGCTTCAACAGCTGCATTCTCGAATAGGTGCTCATTCCAGGAGATCCCCCACTAACAGATTTAGATTCTCGGCGCTTATTTCCCTGTTATGCAGCTTGTTCAGCCACATCAGCAGCTGGTTATCGTCCAAGACTTCGGACGCTTCTTCAGTGAAGGCGGGCAGGACAGGCGCTTCTCCTTCAGGAGCCTTCACCGGACTTGGCAGCCAATAACGTTCTTCGTCAAAAGCATATTCGGGCAGCGGTGTCTTACGCATAGGCTGCGGGT
Source organism: Paenibacillus sp. FSL R7-0179 (assembly GCF_038002265.1). Classification (NCBI taxonomy): domain Bacteria; kingdom Bacillati; phylum Bacillota; class Bacilli; order Caryophanales; family Paenibacillaceae; genus Paenibacillus; species Paenibacillus sp. FSL R7-0179. Next base: position 2,819,035 of record NZ_JBBOCC010000002.1, on the reverse strand, counting down.
ACCAGGTGCTCCAGTCGATGGATACTCCTTGCACCCAGAGCTGCGCCAGCTTATCCAGTCTCCGGGCAAGCAGCAGCTCACTTAGGAACAGGCGGCTCTCATCGCCGTCGAACAGCTGGCTGAGCGCCGAGCGCTGGCTGCTCTGCCCTTCGTAGATGCCGGACTGGCCTTGACGCCCGGACAGGTAGGCCTCCAGCTTCCCGTGCAGCATGCTCAGACTGTCCGCCACAATAGCCAGCCGCTCCGTCATCTCGGCGCGTCCGGTCTGAAGATTGTAGGCCAGCTGCTCCAGAGTCAGACTGTCGTGCAGGCAGACCTTTTCTTCAGGGAGAACTGTATGGTACCGCAGCTCATAATAGTTGCTGATCCCCGAAGGATCGTGCTGCATCAGGAACATCACCAGACTGCCAAGTGAAGAGAAGCCGTAGACGGCATCCTTGAACTCAAGTCCGAATTTGTCCCTCAGCAGCTCCAGAAGCTGCAGTGTCTTGACCGCATCCAGCCCGTATTCCTCAAGCTCCGCTCCCGGATCAATTTCCTCCCCGTCAAGCGCCATCACTGCTCTGAATAAGGCGGTAACGTCCCGCAGCAGGCTTGTCTCGATGCTGTGGATATTGTTATTCAGCGCAGGACTGGCCGCTTCAGCTGTCAACATGCGGCCAATGTAGGCCTGTAGCCTGCGGCTGTTTTCCCTGAGGCTGGTCCCGCTTTTGGCAGAGAGAATAATGATGTGCGGGTTGCGGCCCTGTTCAGGGACCTCCGCCGGCGGGTTGCGGTATTCCTCCAGCACGATATGGGCATTGCTCCCGCCTACGCCGAATGCGCTGACACCTGCCCTGCGCGGAATTACGCTGTCCCGGCTGCCTGTAAGCGGCTTCCAAGGAACCGTGTGCTCCGCAATGCTAAGCCCGCTGCCCTCCAGCTTGATATAGGGGTTCAGCTCCTCAAAATGGATGTTTCCCGGAATGCTCCCGTGCTTCATCGACAGCAGCACTTTGCTGACACCCGCGATGCCCGCCGCTGATTCCAGATGGCCAATCGCCGTTTTGACCGAACCGATTACACATTGCGGCAGCTCGGATTCAGGCTTGCCCCACTGCTGGTAAAGGGCTTTGAAGGCTTTCTTCAATCCTTCGACCTCAATCGGATCGCCCAGGCTGGTGCCTGTACCGTGTGTCTCGATGTAAGTGACCGTGGAAGGGTCTATCCCTGCCGCTGCATGGGCGCGGATAATTACCTCAGCCTGGGCTTTGGCATGCGGCGAAGTGATTGAATTCGACTTCCCTCCGTGATTGACCGCAGTTCCCCGGATCACCCCGTGAATATAGTCCTTATCCCTGACGGCGGCAGACAACGGCTTCAGCAGCAGCGCACCCGCACCTTCGCCCCGTACATACCCGTCGGCGTCTTTGTCGAAGGTCTTGCATTTCCCGTCCTTACTGAGCATCCCCAGACTTCCGCCCGCAATGAATAGGTTCGGGCTGGCAATCAGGTTGATTCCGCCTGCTACCGCATAAGGGCAGCCTTCATTCCAGATGGACTCCACCGCACGGTGGATTGCCACCAGTGAGCTGGAGCAGGCTGTATCCACCGGCTCGCTCGGTCCGCTCCAATTGAAGAAATAGGAGATACGGTTGGTCAGCATCGTGCGGGTCAGTGTAGTGGCTATCTCCTCCTTAAGAAGCAGTTCCTGATAATCCCCGTTCGATACCCCGATGAACACCGAGGTCCGGGTACCCGACAGCGTCTCCGGCTTGTAGCCCGCATTCTCCAGCGTATGCCATACGGTCTGAAGCATATGTCTCTCCTGCGGGTCCATTTTCTCCGCCTCCACTGGTGAAATACCGAAGAATAACGGATCAAACGTATCAATGCGCTTCAGGAATGCACCGTATTTAACGTCCGTTCTCCCGGCCTCCCGGCGCGGATCACCGTACCGTTCCTGCCAGCTCCAGCGGTCTTCGGGAATGGTAGTGACCATATCCTTCTGTGCCGCCAGATTGGACCAGAACTGCTCCAGGTCGTCTGCTCCGGGCATCATCCCGCTCATGCCCACGATGGCGATAGGCTCTCTGGCACCGGGCAGAACGCCCGTAGTCTGTCCCGGCTGTGCGGCTGAACTCGCTGATTGCAGAGCCTGGGCTGCGCCGGTACCCGGTTCAGGGTGCATCAGTCTGAAGGCAGCCTGAGCCTTAAGGGCGGATTGCTCAGACTCTGATTGCTTCGCTTGAACCGTCAGAGGACCGGTCTTAAGCTCCTCCTCCGGCGCAAAATACCGGTCTACCGCGGACCGGAACTCCCCGTAGACCGCTTCCGCAATTGCAGCTGGTGTAGACTGCTCAAAGAACAGCGTAGGTGTGATTTCCACCCCAAGCGTGCGGTTAACGGCATTCGACAGCTCGGTGAACGAGATGGAATCGAAGCCGAGCTCAGCAAGGTCGGACTCCCGGTGAATCTCATTCCGGTCGCTCTTAAGGATCTCTGCCATAATCCCGATGAGTGCCTCCTCCAGTTGACGGCTCCGTCCGGTAACCGCATGCGCGGCGCTATCGCAGCCTTCCGGCTGTCTTAGCTGGCGCTTCGGCTGACCCGCTGTCCCGGTGAATGCCTGAATCATTCTCTCCTTGTCGCCGGAGACCACCATCACCTGGGCTTCCGGGGAGGACAGGCTCTCTTCCAGGGCGAGCAGTCCTGATTGATCGGATAGCGGGAGCATCCCGAATCTCGTCCACAATAGCTCCCTTGTCCCGCTGTCCACCTGCATGCCGCCCTTGTCCCACAAGGACCAGTTCACTGCGGTATCCCTTCTGCCCCGCTTCTCATTCATAAGCGCCACATAATGATCCAAGAAGCTGTTGGCATAAGCATAGTCACTCTGCCCGATATTACCGATCAGCGCGGTGGATGAAGAGAACGGCAGGAACAGCAGCTCCGGATTATCGCGGGACAGCGCCCGGTATAGATGAACTGTTCCGTATACCTTGGCACTCAGCACCTCGGCTATATCCGCCATGTTCTTTTTGGCCAGCAGCGAATCCTTAATGACACCTGCGGAGTGGATGACACCATCCAGCCGGTTATAGATCCCTTTGGCTGCTGTTACCGCCAGCTCTACGGCCTTCTCGTCCGCTAAATCCAGCGGGAGATAGGCTGCATCACCGCCAAGAACCCTCAGCCGCTCCAGCTTGGCGGGGTCGGCGCTTATGCTTCTGCCGCAGAGGATCAGCCGGGCCTGATACTTTGCCGCCAAATGCTCGGCCACCTTGTAGCCCAGCCCGCCCAGCCCGCCGACAATCATATAAGCACCGCCGGTCTTCAGCTTGCCTGTGCTGCCCGCAAGCGGCAGTGAGGGAATTAAGCGCCGGCTATATCTGGTGCCGTCTTCATACTTGACCTCATATTCAGGTCTGCTGTCTGAGAGCTCCTGCTCCAGTACATCCTTCAATCTGCTGTGATCCTTGAGCTGGATCAGGCTGCCCTGAAGCTTCGGATTCTCCAGCGCGGCTGAGCGGAAGAAGCCGGACAGTGCGCTATACTCGGCGACTGTCTGCCCATTGCGGTAGATGCAGACCAGACGGACCGGATGCCGGAAGCGGATGGAGGCCAGCCATTTACACAGGTGGAACACGGGATAGATATCCTTGTCCACACGTTCCTTGACTGTCCGGCAGCCCGGACTGCCAAGCAGATAGATAATCTGCAGTCGCGTATCCTCGGCGATGCTGTAATCCTCTGCCAGTCTTGCGTAGCTCTGCGGATCGGACGGATTCAGCTGAACCTGATCTGCGGCCAGCTTGCAGTAAATTGAAGCGGATTTTACCTGTATGGCATCGGCAGGAAATTCAGCGCCCGGCTGGGCCTCTTGTTCAACGGGAGCCCCCATGACTAGCAGGGTGACTCCTGAAGCGGAGGGTTCTACCAGCGGTTCTACGGCACTTTCCACCCAGCTTGGGGTCAGATAGACCAGCTCCCCGACACTTGACTTCGGCTCCGGCAAGGAAGATGAAGCTACTGCCGGCGGGTTCACCTGGAACGGGCGGAGCGTAAGCTCCTTCATTCTTGAGACCACATTTCCGCCTTCCGTCAGGAACGCAATATCGAATTTCAGTCCCAGGCCCGGCGAGCGCTTAACATAAGCGTATGCGGGCTGACCGGAAGCATCGATAATGTCGAGCTGTCCCAGCACGAACGGCACGAACAGCACCTGCCGGTCGATCAGTCCTGTCCGGTAGGCAAAAGCCACCGCTGACTGTAAGCCTCCGTCCGTTAAAGTCGGATGCAGCTGGTAACTGTCCAGTGTCGGCCGGAGATCTTCCGGTACGGCCAGCCTGGAGATAGCCTCTGCCGGATTGAAATAAAAGGCCTGTATCCCTGAGAAGCGGTGGCCCAGCTCAGCACCCAGACTACGCAGCAGCTCATAGTAGGAGCGCGCCTCCTGCTCCCCTCCGCTGCATCGGCCGGTCAGGAGACTGACATCCAGGCTCTCCGGCAGTCTATCTGCGGAAGAAGCAAGCACCAGCTTGCCTTGGGCATGTTCCACCCGCTGTCCGTCTTGTCCGGAATAGATCTGAAAGCCGATTCCTTGAGCACCAGGCTGCAATACAGCCCTAACCTCTAGCGCTTGCTTGTCCACCAGAACTGGACTTGACCAGACTACATTGCGGATTCCGGTAACGGTCTGCCCGGGAGCGGCCAGTGTCCCGGCTGCACGGATCATCTCCAGATAGACAACGCCCGGCAGGACATGCCCATGGTCGGACAGATAGAATTCGTTACCTGCAAAGGTTTTCTCGAACACCTGCTCGTACAGCGTGGACCTGTTCCGGTCAATCAGCGCGTGCAGCGCATGGACGGGAACTTCAGTCTTGGCGGGAACACCGCCTGACTCCTTCAGCGGCATCCAATAACGGGTCTGTGCAAAAGGGTACCCCGGCAAGGGCATTCTTACCGGATAACGGTTGCCGTATAGCACAGTCCAATCTATGGTGCTGCCCTTTGTCCATGCCTTGGCGAGGAAAACATGATTCCTAACGGACAAGGCACCGGTGATTTCCGCAGGGGAATTGTCCGCTGCTTGGGCTGCTATGCGGGATTTAGGGACGCTGCCTGTGAACAGCGAATCCGACGGATACCCCCCGCAATAAGCGGCCAGTGCCTCCCGCAGCTCCCCCGGTGTCGAGCCAATGACAGCCAGCCGTTCCTCCAGCTCTTCCCGTCCGGTCTGGAGGGTATAAGCCATCCTGTGTATATCCGCCGCTCCGGTAAGGGCGCTCTGAAGGAGTGCCGCATACTCGCGCAGCCGGTCAGAATTCTTAGCCGACAGGAGAAATATGGCGGGTTCATGCACAGCCCGTATGGGTTGTACAGGCTGCAAATACTCTTCAATAACGGCGTGGGCGTTCGTGCCGCCGAAGCCGAAGGAGCTGATACCTGCGCAGCGCGGCACCGGCTGTCCGTCTCTGTTCACCCCTGTCTCCCAGTTCTTCGTGTGCTTCAAAACATAGAACGGGGTGCCTTCCAGCTGAATATACGGATTCAGCTCCTTGAAATGAAGGTTTCCAGGCAGCTTGCCTCTGGAGAGAGACAGCAATACCTTAATCACCCCGGCAATCCCGGATGCAGGCTCCAGATGGCCGATATTCGATTTGAATGCGCCAAGACCAATCCGCGGTCCGGGACCCGGAAGGGTACCCCGGCGGCGGTACAGTTCAGTGAAGGCCTTCTTCAGCCCGTTGATCTCCACCGGGTCCCCCAGCTCTGTACCCGTTCCATGCGTCTCAATGTAAGATACGGCTGCCGGATCGACACCCGCCTCAGTGAAGGCCTGCACCACCAGCTCCGCCTGAGCATCCGGGCTCGGGGCAGTCAGCGAATGCCCGCGTCCCCCGTGATTCACGGCAGTGCCCTTGATTACGCCGTAGATATGATCTCCATCTGCTACGGCCTGCTCCAGCGGCTTCAGCACTATGACTCCAACACCTTCACCCTTAACGTAGCCGTCCGCACTGCGGTCGAAGGTTCTGCATTGTCCTTCCGGGGAGAATACGCCCATTACTCCTGCTCCTACATAGGTATTGGGATCAAGCATCAGGCTCACCCCGCCGGCCAGAGCAAGGCTGCTCTCTCCCTGCTGGATAGACTTCACCGCCCGGTGCAGGGCGACGAGACTGCTGGAGCAGGCGGTGTCAATGGATTCGCTCGGCCCTTTGAAATTGAACAGATAGGATACGCGGTTGCTGAGCAGAGCAGTTGCATTACCAATGCTGGACTGGGCCTGAATCTTGTCCATGTTCGCAGATAAGAGCTGCTGATAATCATTGAATTGTACACCGGAGAAGACACCCACCGGCTGCCCGGCAAGCGCGGACATCTTGTACCCGCTGTCCTCCACAGCCTTCCAGACGGCCTGAATGAACAATCTCTGCTGCGGGTCCATCAGCTCTGCTTCACGTGGAGAGATCTGGAAGAACTTCGCATCAAATGTATCATGGCCGCTGATAAAGCCGCCCCAGCGGGAATTCGTCCGGTTCTCCGCCTGCGGGTCCGTACTGTAGTACGCCTTCCAATCCCAGCGGTCTGCCGGAATCTCCCGGATCTGGTTCTCCTGGTTCTCCAGAATCCGCCAGAGCTCCTCTGCCGTATCGGCGCCCGGCAGCTTGAAGCTCAAGCCTGTCACCGCCACATCCCGCAGCGCTGCCGGTTTCGGAGCGGCGATAGTGCGGCTGGTCTTGCTGCGGCCCGGGAATTTGCGGGCCAGCGGCAGCAGCTCCGGCGGCTGTGCTTCGTCTGCGGATGCTGCTGTGAAGCGATAAGGATCAGCGTCAGCCTCCACGGGAGGCAATGCGGACGCAGCCGGGAACTTATGCAGCGGCTCTGCCCGTTCAGGTGAAGCAGCTGGCGCAGCTGCCAGAGTCACAGCGGAATAGTGCGCCTGAAGCTCCGGGCCGAACTCCTCCAGCAGGAATGCGAGCAGCTCTTCCAGTGTAGTTTTGGCAAAGAAGACCGCAGGTGACAGTTCAATATCATACATTCCGCTTAATTCGTCGGCGAATTCCTTCAATGACAGCGAATCAAAGCCGAAATCGCCCATGTTCTCCTCCACGTTCAGCTTCCCGGGCTGTGTCTGCAAAATCTGCGCCGCCAGGTTCAGCACATCCTGCATCGCCTGTTGTTCCAATGATCCGGTGTTGATCTCCGTATGCTCCTCCAACCTCACACTTCCTCCCTTGACCTGCGCGGCCTGCTCCGGCTTCAGCTTCAGCTGCATCTCCAGCCTTGCCCGTTCCCCGTATACTACTGCGGCTTGCCGGGTCTCACTTGCCAATAGTTGTTCAAAAGCGCTGATTCCCAGCTCAGCGGATAAATATCCCATCCCGGAGGTCTGCAAATAGAGCTGTTCCCCCTGCGGGTCCAGGTGCATGCCTCCCGCTTCCCACAGCGGCCAATTCACGCTTAGGCTCTTGCCCTGCCGCCTGCCCTGCTCCATCCATTGATGCCTGAGCTGCAAATACCGGTCCATGAACCGGTTCGCCAACGCGTAGTCGCATTGACCGAAATCCCCCAGCAAGGAAGACGTTGAGGAGAAGGCGGCGAAGAAATCCAGCGGCTCGTGCCGAGTAGCTTCATCGAGGGCGGCGATTCCGGCGATTTTCGGCCGGAGAACCTCTGCGAAGGCGGCGGTGTTTTTCTGAAAAACAAGCTGCCCGCTCACCTGTCCCGCCGCATGGATCACACCGTTAACCGCTCCATACCGCTGCTTCGTCTCCCGGACTGCCGCATGCACCTCCGCAGGATTTGCAATATCGCAGGCCAGGTACAGCGCTTCTCCGCCTAAGGTGCGCAATGCGTCAAGCTGATGCTCTAAGGAAGCAGTAAGCAGACGCCTGCCCAGCAGAATCAGCTTCGCCTGCCGTTTCTGTGCGAGATGTATACTCAGGATCTTGCCCAGCGCCCCGGCTCCGCCGGAGATGATATACACACCGCCTTGCTTCAGCTGAACGGGTCCGCCGCCCGCCTTCAAGTCAAGCTCGCTGAACTCCCGCTCTAATCTGCGGCCCTGCCTGTATTCCGCCTCATGTGTAAAAGCAAAGCGGTCCAGCAGACTCTCCTGGCGGATAAGCTCTGCCAGATTGTACTCCCCGTCGGCAAGCCGGATGTGAGTGAAACGCAGGCGCGGATATACCCGCTGTAACGAGCTGCCGTACGCTCCCAGAGCTTCCGTAGCCGGGTCTGCTTCAGCACCGCTTCTGGCTATGGATAACCAGCGGAGGTTCAACCGCAGCTTCAGGGTATGGAAGGCTTGAATCCAGTGGAATACGGTGAGCATCGCGCCAGTATCTGGTGTAAGCGGCCCCTCTGTGGATGAGGATTTCCTCCAAAGCATCACAGCATGGGTAACGTTCAGCTTCGCTCCTATCACATCCGTCAGCACAGCGGTATAGTCCTGCTCAGCCCCGGGATTAATCATGTAATCATGTTCTGCCTGTTTGTGGAAGGAACCGCCTGCTGCAACGCTTATCACAGTGAAATTACGGCTTAATTCTCTTGCAGCCTCACGGGCCTCTATGTCCCCTGCTGCCATGTACACCAGCAGAGCCTCTGCCCCGGAGGGGGCAGCTGAAGGCTCTGGAGCAGGGACGGATTCCGTCCACTGCTCCCGGAAATAGATCAATTCTTTGCGTTCATCCAAGTTATCCATGCCCATTGTGCTGACCACCAACCTATATTTGATATACTGAGTTCCGGTATCTGACCGGTCAGACCGGTGCGTGCATTCCTGAATTGACCGTTTGCCGGGTGTATACTTCACTGAGCTTCAGTGTCAGCTTCTCCATACTCACCAGTACCCGCTGCTGCGTATCCAAGATACAGAGGTCATAGGTTGTCAGCCCGTCAGTTCCCGTACTCCACTTAGCAAGCAGCTGGACATCCCGGGTCAAAGGATGATGCACTATACATCTACCCAGCCTGCGGTATTCAAGCCGGGTTGCCTTTGCGGTCAGCCGCACCAGGGAATTCAGCATGTCATCAACCGCCGCATAATGGAATAGTGCCTGATTCTGATGCTGCGCAGGCTCCTGTGCTTCCTTAATGCGGAGCCGGATCAGTGCCTGACCAGTGCCGGTCTGCAGCTCTTGAATGGTCTCCAGATGACGGTATAGAGCAGAATCAGCCTCCGGCAAAAGAATCGGCGCACCCAGCCCGCTCATACGCAGCGGTACCGGATCAGCGGACTGGCTTCCAGCAGGGACGGCCGCCTTGCCCTGGGCGCAGATGACATATCCGTCTTGTCCGCTCTGGTAGCCGCTCTCACATTCAACATGCGTCCCTGCTTCGTATAGAGAAGTCAGCATGCTGTCCGCAGCTCCGGGCTGCGGCTGTTGTCCCCAGACCACATCTTCAATCACCCGGCTGGATGCTTCCAGCGACAGCTCAGCGGTGATACGGAACAGCTCAATGAATCCGGAAGGAGGCAGGCCGCAAGCCGGTTCTGATTCCTTAAGGACCGTCTCGTACTGCTGCTTGCTGAAGCTGGAACGGTTGCGGTCCACCAGCGGATGCAGCTTCTCCTCTCCCCCGTGATTAGCGGGAACGGCAGCTTCGGTTCGTGTAATCCAATAACGCTCTCTCTCAAAAGCATAGGTCGGCAGCGGCACAATCCGCACCTGCTCACCCCAATGCAGCTTCGGCCAGTCGATTCCGGCCCCCTGCACCCATTCCGCTGCCAGCTGTGAAGCCTCTCCAGCCGTTGATAGTCCCCTTCTGGTCCGCTTGGATACTACACCGGAATAGTGCTCCTCCAAGCCCGCTCCGGCAATGTAATTGTTCAGCTTCTCCAGCAATTGCTGGAGACTGGAGCAGGCGAAGGCCAGGCGGCAGGCCATTTCTTCCCGCCCGGTCTGCAGGGTGTAGGCGGCATCTGCAAATCTGACATCCCGGTTCTTGTCCAGGAAAGCATGCAGCTTCACTGCCATTTGCTTCAGGGAATAGGGAGTTTTGGCGGATAGCACGATGACCTGCTCCTTATTGCTGCCATCATTGCCGGTTATGCCGCTGTTGCCAGAGATAGACTGCCCCGCCGCCGCTCCCTGCTGAACTTCAGCATTGTATTCCTCAACCAGCACATAGGCATTGGTGCCACCGGCCCCGAAGGAGCTGATACCGGCCCGGCGGACAGCCTGACCGGCCGGTCCATCAACCGTCCATGGCCCCTCCTCACGCTGCACACGGAAATATGAATTCGTAAAATCAATATTGCTGTTGGTCTTCTCTGCATGAAGAGAAGGGGCAAGCCGGCGGTGCTTCATCTGCAGCAGGACCTTCGTAAGGGAGGCGATGCCTGCCGCCGCTTCCAGATGGCCGATGTTGGACTTCACCGATCCGATGGCGCAGAATTGCTTGGGCGGATTCGCTTCGCTGAATACCTGATTCAGCGCATTAAGCTCAATGGGATCGCCCAGCTTGGTTCCTGTGCCGTGCGCTTCAACATAGGAGATGCTGTCCGCCGGCACTCCTGCCTGCTTCAACACCCTGGAGATCAGACTGGCCTGGGCAGCGGGATTGGGAACAGTGTAGCCGCTGACCTTGCCGCCGTGGTTGATGCCGGTCCCCTTAATCACGCCATAGATATGGTCGTGATCCCGAATCGCTTCGGACAGAGGCTTGAGCAGAACCGCCCCTACTCCTTCGCCCGGAACGAACCCGTCGGCTGCTTCGCCGAAGCTGTGGCATTTGCCGGTCGGCGACAGCATTTTGGTCTGGCACATCAGCACATATTTGTAAGGATGCAGATACAGGTTCACTCCGCCCGCTACCGCAAGGCGGCATTCTTTGTTCTTCAGGCTCTCACATGCAGCATGAATGGCCGCAAGCGATGAGGAGCAGGCGGTGTCCACCGCAAGGCTCGGGCCGCTAAAGTTGAATAGATAAGAGATCCGGTTGGCGATAGACCAAGGCGACACATTGGGCATGGCAGCCAGATTGCCCCGTGCCCATTCCTCCGGGCCCCATAGCTGATACGAATAGGTAGTTGTCCCTGCGAATACACCGACATTCGCGCCATGCTCTTCCCCGGGACGCTGGAGCTTCTGCTTGGTATAGCCTGCATCCTCCAGCGCGGACCAGACCGTCTCGGCAAATATCCGTTCCTGCGGGTCCATGATTACCGCCTCGCGTGGCGCAATATGGAAGAATGCCGGATCAAACTTGTCCACATCCTCAAGGAAGCCGCCCCAGCGGCTGTACATCTTACCTTCCTGTACCTGCTCGAAGCTTCCGCCCAGGAATTTCTTGTAATCCCAGCGGTCTGCCGGAATCTCGGAGATACAGTCTTTTCCGGCTGCGATATTGTTCCAGAATTCATCAAGATCTGCAGCCAGCGGATATTTGCCGCTGAGCCCGATGATTGCGATCTCGTCATTGCCTCCGTTCGCACCGCTGTTGCTGCTTCCTTGTCCGCTCTGTGCTGCAAAGGATATAAGCTCCGGCCATCCCGCAGCTCCGGCTACCGGGAAGACTGGCGGTTCTGCGTACCCGGCGGCTGGTGCAGTTCCCGCTTCATATTCCGGCAGACGGCGCCCCGGCTCTGATTGCAGGTCTATCTCCCTGTCAGTCTGCGCCTGCTCCGGAAGGTTCTTCCCTGTCCCGTTACTATGGAACAGCTTGTTCAGCGGACCGGAATATTGGCTGACCATATGGGCAGCCAGACTCTCCAGGGTCTGGTATTCAAACAGCAGGGTTTTGGACAGCTCGCCCAGGTCCTCTTCCAGCTTGCCGTTGAAGTAACCGACCATGACCGATTCGATACCGTACTCTTCGAATTCCGCAGTGATATCAATCTCTTCCGGCTGCAGCTTAAGCAGCCCGCTGAATAGTCCTGTCAGGTATTGCAGAGTACTGTCCAGCAGGGCAGTGCCCGGCACGGCCGGCACAGCCTCTTCCTCCGCTTCCTCAGTGATATTCTTCCGTTCTGCCTGTTCCATGCGGTTCATCCGGTCCAGCAGGCTGCTCACGCGCTCCGGCTGTCCATATCCGACAAGCAGCGCAGGATGACTGCTCTGCCGGAGCAGCCATTCAAAGGCTTCGATCCCCTGCTCTACCGGAAGCGGCGTCAGCCCTGTCTGAAGCTCAAGAATTCTTCGCTGCCCGGGGGTCAGCTGCATGCCGTCCGCTTCCCATAGCGGCCAACCCGCCGAGAAGGTGCGCCCGGTGCGTCTGCCTGCTGCAACCAGCCGTTCACGGTACAGGGCGAATTCGTTCATGAAGCTGTTCGCGTAAGCATAATCCGCCTGTCCGGGATTGCCTGTCTCTGCTGTAATGGAAGAGAACAGCAGGATGAAGTCCAGGCTCTCCTCCTGCGCAGCCTGATCCAGATTCAGTGTGCTGATCATCTTCGAGGAGATGATTCCGTCCAGGTCAGAGCGGTCCTTGTTCAGAATATAGGCATCACTGTGTGTCCCTGCACAATGCAGGATACCGTCAATTCTGCCGTATTTCTGCTTCGCATACCGGATCAGCTCCTGCGCAGCCTGACTGTCTGAAGCATCTGAGACCAGGTATTCTGCCGAGCCTCCATACGCCCGAACGGTTGCCAGGTGCGCCTCTTTATTCTGATCAAGCCGGGAACGGCCGGTCAGGATGAGCTGCGCCTGTGCCGTGCCTGCCAGATAAGCGGCGAATACACGCCCCAGACCGCCAAGTCCCCCGGTGATAATATACACGCCGTTTGTTCTAATACTGACCGGAATGCCAACCTCCACTTCATTTCGGACTGGAACGAGCCGCTTGACGAACCGGCCTGCGGCGCGGTACTGCACCTCTTGCTCCTCAGGGCGAAGCTGCAGCTCCTGTCCGAGAATCGCTGGGAGCTCCTCCTGCCGCAACGATGCGGCCAGGGAGACGGTCTTAAAGCAATACCCGGGATTCTCCAGGCGCAGCGTCTTGATGAACCCGCCCAGCGAGGCATCCAGCACACTTCCCATGTCTTCTGTGTCCTTGAAGGCATAGACCAGACGGATATCAGCCGCAGCCTTGCTCTGCATCAGCGCCTGGGTCAGCAGCAGTAGCGGATATATGCTGTGGTTCAGCTTGTCCTGCGGCTCCATTGCAGCAGACGATGCGGCATAGATCAGCTGTGTAAGGCTTACGCGTCTTGCCCGCAAGGAATCCAGCAGTGTCTGGAGCTGCTGCTTGTCATCGAAGCGCAAGCTGTAATGATTATCGCCGGTCTGGGCGAATTGCTCCGCCGCAGTGACGAAGATCAGCCTTGCCCCTGCTGCGAAGCTGCGTTTGAACTGGGGCAGAGCCTCCAGATCGTCCAGGAACAGCACCACATCACCGGTCAGTGCCCCTGCCGCTTCCAGCGGGCTGGGAGTCCATTCTGTGGTGTAATACAGGGGGGCTTCCCGTTTCCCCGTCTGAAGTCCGGCAAGCCGCACGCCTTGCAGCTCCCAGACTGCTGCTCCATCCCCGGTGAACACTGCCAGTGTATATTCATCACCGGCAGTACGCCGGGCCTGAACTGCAAATTGCTGCAAATGCTTATGTGAGTAAGACATTTGACGGATGGAATGCAGCACCATTGGACACAGCGGCTGCTCCAGCGCTGCAAGGGCCAGCAGCGTATGCACGGCTGAATTCACTGCTGCGGCGCTGAGAGAATCCGCAGGCGCGGCTTCACCGAGATCCACGAAGGCCAGCAGGCGGTTCTGATCTTGGTGCAAGCCTGTGACATGCCTCAGTGCGGACTCCATACCATATAGCGAACGGAGCAGCTTCCGGCTCTGCTTCAGGAGCAGTCCCCCTTGTCCTGCCAGCGGGATCTCTTCGGCTGTTAAACGGGCTGGCCCGGTCCCGTCAGCCTTAACCGCCAGGGTACACTGAAAGACAACCTGCTCCCCGGCCCTGATCTCTGCTGCAGCGGGTTCAAGATCCGGGAAGATATGAACATCCAGGGCAGGATGGAGCTGCTGCCGGTTCAGAAGACCCGACCACTCCATATTCTCCAGCTGCAGCTCCTCCCGGGCATATCCGGCCAGCTCCAGAGCCTCCCGCGCGAATGCGAGCAGTCCCAACCCGTTCATATACTCCTGTCCCTGCCAGCTTACCGGTTCATAGAATCCGCTGATTACCGCCGGCCGGGAGGAGAACCGGAAGCCGCCAATCGTTGAGAGATTGTACTCCACCAGCTCTCCAAGTCCAGTATGCTCAGGGACGGCAGCCGGCAGGCGGTTATCCCGCCGTTTCACCTCATTGATCCAGTAGCGGTTCCTGGCGAAGGGATACGTAGGCAGCGGCACCCGCCTGCAACGCCCTGCTTCGTATAGCTTCTGCCAGTCCACATCCAGTCCGAGGGACCATAGCCGGGCAATGGTACTGGTATTTCCACCGCCCAGCAGCATGTCGACATAAGAGATTCCCGTCTGCTGGGCATTGAACAGCTCAATGTAATCCTTGAAGCCTTTGATATTCCCCCGGAACACCTTGCCATCCGGCAGTCTGCCCTGATTGAATTCGTCCAGCAGCCCCTTAAGCTCCGAGACAGAACCCGCTGTAATCGCCATCCGCTCTGCGAAGGCTTCCCGTCCCAGCTGGAGAGTGTAGGCTATGTCCCTTAGACTGGCTGTCTCAGCCTCCGGGAGCTCCAGGTAATGCGCAAGCTTCAGCGCATAGGCCTTCAGCCGGTCCTCTGTTCTGGCGGACAAGACGATGATATGCGGTTCTTGGTAGACATTAGTTCCTTGGATATTACCGCCTTCTTTGCCGTCTCCGTCCTTCCCCCCGCGCTCTGGCGGAATGTATTCCTCCAGAATAATATGCGCGTTGGCTCCGCCTGCCCCGAAGGAGCTGACTCCCGCACGGCGCGGATATTCCTTCTGTCCTTCGCCTTCCGGCAACGTTACACGATTCCATGGGCCCGCCTGCCGCTGAACCACAAACGGCGTATCCTCGAAATGAATGTGGCTGTTCAGCTCCTCCGCATGCAGCGAAGGCACTAACACACCGTATTTCATTTGCAGGAGCACCTTGGTGATGGCTGCGATCCCCGCTGCCGATTCGCAGTGCCCGATGTTGGATTTCACCGAGCCGATGGCACAGAACTGCTTGTCGGCTGACCCGTCCTTGAAGGCTTTGACCAGTCCGCTGACTTCAATCGGATCACCGAGTGAGGTGCCTGTACCATGGGCTTCGATGTAATTGACTGTACGCGGGTGTATGCCCGCAGCCTGCATGGCTTCCTGAATCGCTGCGCCTTGCATAGACGGATTTGGCACTGTATAGCCGGTTGTTTTCCCGCCATGGTTGATGGAGCTGGCCTTGATCACAGCATAGATATGGTCTCCATCCTGAACCGCCCGGTCCACCGTTTTCAGCAGCAGGGCGCCTACGCCCTCCCCGGGCACATATCCGTCACCGCCCTCGCCGAAGCTTCTGCATCGTCCATCGCTGGCCGCGAACTTCTGCTGGCTTAAGAATATGTATTTATCGGGATGAATCGACACATTCACCCCCCCTGCAATCGCGAGGTCACTCTCCCCCCGCCGGATGCTGTCACAAGCCAGATGGATGGAAGTAAGCGATGAGGAGCACATCGTATCCAGGGCAATGCTGGGTCCGTTCAGATTGAGATGATAGGATACCCGGTTGGCAATGGACGCGTAGACTGAGGATAAGGCGATTTTGCTGCCGTCCACCTCCGCGTCCAGTAGCTGATATTGCCCGTACATGACACCTGCGAAGACACCGACCTTGCGGCTGCCGAGCGTATCGCGGGTATATCCGGCATCCTCAATGGCGCTGTAGGCGCATTCCAGGAACAGCCGCTCCTGCGGGTCCATAATCTCCGCTTCGCGGGGGGAGATATTGAAAAACAAGGCGTCGAAGCGGTCGACATCATCCAGGAAGCCGCCCCATTTGCAGTACATTTTGCCTAGCTGATTCTTGTCTGTGGTATAGAATTCGTCAATGCTCCAGCGGTCTGCGGGAATCTCTGTAATGCAGTCCTGCGCCTGAAGCAGATTCTGCCAGAAGGTCTCCAGATCCGGCGACATCGGGAACTTCCCGCTGACTCCGACGATGGCAATATCCTCCGTGCCCCGGCTGCGTCCAGGGTTGTTCTGCCCTTGCCCGGCAGCAGCGGAAGGCCGGCCCGCTTTGGGTGTGACGGGGCTTTTGCCGGAAGGCTGATGGCGCACAGCAGGACGATGAAGCTGCGGCACCGCCGCCTTCGGAGGGATTGGACTGATCTGAGGCTCAATGAGCCGTGCCAGCACACCGCTATGCTGTCCGGTGAAATATTCACTCAACTCCCGCAGCGTCTGGTATTCAAACAGCAGCGTCTTGGACAGTCCGCCGAAGCTTGCCTCCAGCTCCTCATTGATGCTCATCGCCATGATGGAATCGAAGCCGATTTTCTCGAAGGAGTCGTCCAGGCCCAGGGCATGCGGCGGAATCTTGGTTACTTTGATGAAAATATCCTTTAAAAGCCGCTCCGCGCCTAGCTTAAGCACCTCCGTATCAACTACCTCAGGAGTTGCTTCTTCCGGCAAGGGTGCTGCTTCGCTGTTTGCTCCTGCCTGGACTGGCTTGTGCCGGTTCCCGCGCTGAGGGTCATTGATCGACTCCACCGTCTGCCCGATCCGCGCAGCGTCCCCATAGAGCACCACGGCATTTCCCGGCCTATCGCGGCAGATTCTATCGAAGGCCTTCAATCCTTCAGCCGTAGGCAGGACAGAGAGGCCCAGATTTTTGCGCATGAAGTCCAGACTGTCCGCCGTCGTTGTCATCCCGCCCTCTTGCCACAATGGCCAGTTGACCGAGAGGACGTTGGTGCCATCAGATGTGCTTTTGCTATTGGCATAATGGTCCATGAAGCTGTTGGCGTAAGCATAATCGCTCTGCCCCAGATTGCCGGTTACGGCAGAGATGGAAGAGAACAGCAGCATGAAGTCCAGCGGCTCACGGCCGAATGCTTCATATAAATACTGCGTTCCATACACTTTGGCAGCCAGCACCTGCTCCAGTTGCTCCCTCTCCTTAAGCAGGAGGAAGGAATCACTGGTCATTCCCGCACAGTGCAGGATTCCGTTCACCCCGGGGAAGCTTGCTCTGGCTGTGGCATGCAGCCGCTGCACATCCGCAGAGCTGGCAACGTCGGCCTGGATATATATCACCTTATTACCGTTACTGCTCAGCGTCTTCAGCTTGTCTTCGAGTGTACGGTTTAGCGCCGTTCGCCCGGTAATCAGCAGACTGGCGGACCGGGTATCCGCTAAATGCCGGGCCAGCGTATAGCCTATTGCCCCCAGCCCCCCTGTGATGATGTAGACCGGGGAGTCTGCAGGCATATGCTCAATGAAGGGAACGGCCGGAGCTGTATACTGCTCAAAGTGAGGCACATAACGGCGGGATTCCCGGTAGTGGATCTCACGGTGATCGTTCGACATGGAGCCCAGCTCCAGCCGCAGCTGCTCCAGCATGAACGGGGCAAAGTCCGCACGGCACAGATCGGTAGACACCGTCTTGAACAGCAGGCCGGGGTTCTCGATCATGACACTTCTCACGAAGCCGTCCAGCGCGGCATGTACTGCATCATTATCCGATTGTCTGTACTGGAACAGGATCTTGATACCGGTACGTATCTTGAAGGTAAGCAGTGACCTGGTGAGTGCGAACATTGAATAGATGCCGCTCTCCATGGCTGCTTCCGTCCCGCTCCCTTCCTCCTGCGACAGAAGATGAAGAATGCTGCCGGGATAACGCCCCTGCTGCTCCAGCCCGGACAACAGGCGCGTGTAATCCTCCTGAGTGCTCAGTGAATACCGCTCTTGTCCAGTGTTTTCGGTCTCGCCTGCTTCCTCCGCCACGGCAAAAGTAAGCGACTGGAAGCGGGAAGCTAACTGGCTGCGCAGCATGGGTTCCAGG
This sequence comes from Paenibacillus sp. FSL R7-0179, assembly GCF_038002265.1. Lineage (NCBI taxonomy): Bacteria > Bacillati > Bacillota > Bacilli > Caryophanales > Paenibacillaceae > Paenibacillus > Paenibacillus sp. FSL R7-0179. The sequence continues at coordinate 2,801,113 of NZ_JBBOCC010000002.1, read as the reverse complement.
CTTGCGTCAGCCGCCAGCACCAGCAGATGCCCGGAAGAATCACCTGATCCGGCTGAAAGCGGCTGTTCCGCCAAGCTTTTAGTGTAGGTCAGGAGCACTTGCTTATCCGAATGCTTCAGCGCGGCGATCTGCCGGAGGCCTTCCTCCTTGGAGACGGCTCCGCTGGCGATCCTTTCAATAATTGATCTCATTTAGCTTCCCTCCAGCATTCTCTCAACTTCATCTATTCCGGCTTCTCCGGCCAGCAGCTTATTCAGCATCTCGTCCAGCAGCACACTTGCCGCTGAAGAGGTTATTTCAGCCGGAGCTGCGATATTGCTCTGCATCCCCGGGGTCAAATCCCGGCCCGAAAGGCAGGAGAAGCGCACCGCCGGCAGGCCCGAGCTGTTCAGCAGCAGCAGATCGAACTGCATCCCCTGCTCCTGCCCAGAAGCTGGTGCTGGCGCTGCCAGACAATAGCTTACAAGGGTCAGTGGCCTGTAGACCTCTACAGCCTGCAAGACCGAAGGAACGAAGGTTCCCGTCTGTTGCTGGCCGCTAAGCACCGAATACAGCGCGGTCTGCATCGCTCCGTCGGCAAACGCCGGATGAAGAATATATTCATGGAGCGGCATTTGCGTACTTGCGGGCAGCACCAGCTTCGCCAGGGTACCATACACTCCGGTATACACGGCTTCAATCGGCCGCAGATTCATGCCGTAGTTCATTCCATGGTCAGCGAACAGCGCATAACAGTCTTCGCCTTCTGTGGTACGGCTGGCGGTCTGGACCATACGTGCGATATCCGCCGTTTCCGCCTCCGCCTCCGTATCCGGGGCAAACGATTCAGCCACTTCAAGCTCCGAATAATTCACAGTACAGGTGCAATACAGTACTCTAAGCCCGTTCCCGTTCAGGGAATAGATGCTGGCTTCGATTGCCTCTTCCTGAGCTGCTAGCCCGACATAGACGTCCAAGCTGGCTGCATTCTCCGGCAGCTCCAGTGTTCTGCGCCATTTCACATCTGTTAATGACTGCACCCGCCACTCCCGGCTGGCGAGCAGCCCGGCTCTCCAGGCCATTTCGAGATAGACTACCCCCGGCAGAACCATCCGGCCCCGGATAACATGATCATGCAGATAGGCGTCGGCTGCGCTTAAGCTTTTTTTGTAGCATTGCTCCTCAAAGACGGATTCATTGGAATCAATCACCGCAGCCAAGACAGCAGGCTTGCTGCTGTTGTATACAGCGGTTGCGTCTTGCGCAGAGCTGTACCAATAGCGCGTCCGGTCAAACGGATAGGTGGGTAAGGAGATTCTGCAAGGCTTGCTCTGCTGCGGATACAGCAGCTGCCAGTTGAAGTTCACCCCGCTTGTCCACAATCTGCTGAGCTGGCTCAGTCTGCCGGACTGCACCAGGGACAACAGGAATGCTTCTCCTTCCTCGCTCTCTGTGAAGACATCGCGGATTTCACTGCCGGAGCTGACGTTGCCTGCATAGACCCCGGAGACTTTACGGTCGCCGGCCAGGAACCGGCCCAGCTTCTCCCGCAGCTCCTGCGTACCGGATACCACGATTGCCAGCCGTTCCTCCATGCTCTCCCGGCCGGTCTGGAGCGTGTAGATCAGATCCTCCAGGCGGAAGCCATCGGCTGAGGCAGCACCGTCAGCGCTGGTTATTCCTCCTTCAGGCTCAGGCGCTTCTGAAGAATCTGCGCTCCGTTCGTGTCTGGCTGCAATGGCGGATGAACCTAGCTGCTCCAGCAGATAAGCGGCAATCTCATCAATGGTGGTGCTGCCTGTCCAGAGGCTGATTGGGAGCCGGACCGGATAGGCTTCATACAGTGTGTCCGCGGCCGTTATCAGCTCTTCTTTAGACAGGCCGTATTCATCAATGGCCTCCTGGGCGCTGATCTGTGCGGGCAGCAGGGCCGATTGCAGGAGAGCGGCAGTGATATCGGCGACTACGTATCGCTTCAGCGTGCTGCTGTCTGCTTCTTCAGGCGCACTCTCCGGCCGGATCGTACGGTCCAGGTAATCCAGGATGTGCTTGGCGTACGCATTCAGCCGGTCTTTGCTTTTGGCGGAAAGAATAAAAATGTGTGGTCCGCCAGTGTTATCGCTGTAATGCGCGGATACAAGGCTTCCCTGCTTCCGGTGTTCCTCCAGGATCACATGCACGTTCGTGCCGCCTGCGCCGAATGAGCTGACCGCAGCATAACGCGGATATTCTCTGGTCTGGCCCTCCTCTTCCAACACTACAGGCTTCCACTCTCCCAGGCTCCGCTGAACATAGAAAGGGGTCTCTGCAAAGTTAATATTCGGATTCAGTACCTCGGAATGGAGCGAGGGCACGAGCTGCTTATGCTTCATTTGCAGCAGCACCTTAATGATGGATACCACTCCGGCTGCGGACTCCAGATGGCCTACATTGCTTTTGACCGAGCCGATGGCGCAGTACTGGTTCTCTGCTGTCTGCAAGCGGAAGGCCTTCGTCAGGCCGCTGATTTCAATCGGATCGCCGAGTGCAGTACCTGTTCCATGGGCTTCTATATAGCTGATCGCCCGTGGATGGATGCCTGATTTGTGCAGCGCCTCGGCAATAATATCCGACTGTGCATTCGGATTCGGAACCGTATAACCGTTCGTTTTGCCGCCATGATTGATGGAGCTCGCCCGGATCACTCCGTAGATATGGTCTCCGTCCTCCACCGCCTTGGCCAGCGGCTTCAGCAGCAGCGCACCGACACCTTCGCCCGGCACATAGCCGTCTCCGCCGCTGCCGAAGGCCCGGCATTTCCCCTCGCTCGAAGCGAACCGCTGATTGCACAGGAACAGGTATTTATCCGGGTGAATGGTTACGTTCACTCCTCCGGCAACCGCAATCTCGCTATCCCCCCGGTAAATGCTCTCACAGGCAAGATGCAGTGCAGTCAGCGACGAGGAGCACATCGTATCCAGTGCAATGCTGGGACCGCTCCAGTTGAAGAAATAGGACACCCGGTTGGCGATGGACGCATACGACGAGCTGAGTGCCAGCGTATTGCCTTTGACGGTCTCCTCCGCTCCATACATTTGATAATGGCCGTACATGACACCGACGAAGACACCGGTCTTGCTGTTCCACAAGGATTGGCGGGTATATCCGCCATCTTCAATCGCGCTGTGTGCACACTCCAGGAAGAGACGCTCCTGCGGGTCAAGCTGCTCCGCATCTCTTGGCGTTAATTGGAAGAACAGCGGATCAAAGCAATTGTATTCGTCAATGAACCCGCCCCACTTGCTGTACACCTTGCCTTTCTTGCCCTTCTCGGGGTCGTAATAGCGGCTGTGATCCCACCGCTGCGGCGGAATCTCGGAGATGCTGTCCACCCCGTGCTTCAGGTTACTCCAGAATTCATCCAGATTCCGGGCCCCGGGAAAAGCGCCGCTGATGCCGATGACCGCAATCCCCCCGTCCTTGGCCGGATGTTCCTGCTGAACGGCCTGCGGCTCGATACGGGAAGGTATTCGCTTCTCTTCGTTACTCCGGTCCTTGCCGGGTGTGGAGAAGGATCTGTATTTCTTCGGCGCTACTGTCTCTACAGGCTTGTCCTGTACTCTTGCAGATGCTGCTGCCGGAACAGCGGGCTTCTCCGTCTGCTCCAGGTTCTGTCTAATATGCCGGTATCCGGCGTGCGCCTCCAGCAGCCCGCGCTGATGCTGAACGAAATACCCGGCCAGCTCAGCCAGATTGCCGTATTCAAACATAAGCGTCTTCGGAAGATTCGGGAAATCCTTGTCCAGCAGACCGTTAATCTCCATAATCGCAACCGAGTCTACTCCGTACTCCTCCAGACTCTGACCCGCATTGATCCGCTCGATCTCAAGGCCGGTGACCTGTGAGAGCAGCCCTTTCAAATACTGCACAGTGTAGTCCTGGAGACTCCTGTCTCCGCCTGAGCCGGGCCCAGCTCCTTCACCTGTCTGTCTGGTGCCGGTATCTGCTTGTTCTGCGGGCTGACTCTTGAACTGCTTGATCAGCGTGTAGCCCTGCTCCGGGTCCAGCGTTCCCCGCTTAATCTGCTCCAGAATCCTGCCCATCTCCAGATTGGCGTCACTCATCATAGGCCTCCCATCCACTGCTTCACTTCTGCTTCACTCATCTCACCGGTCTGCAGCCGGGTCAGCAGGTCAACAATGGCTTCCTTATCTTCTAGCGGTACTTCTTGAACCGGAATGCTGTGGTTCAGCTTGAGCGCCTGATCAATCTTGGACTTGTTCCCCGCCGCCACAATGATATTGCCGCAGTCCGTCTGGAAAATAGCTTCCAGAGCCCGGATACCGCTCTCTTCCTCCAACATGCTCATTCCCAGATAAGTGGAATAGTACACTGCCTCACTCTCGGGAATGCTGAAGCCCCCGTCCTTCCATAGCGGCCAGTTGACCGATATCGTCCGGCCTTTGCGCTGCCCAAGCGTTACGGCTTCATTCCTCAGCCTGGCATAACGGTCCATGAAGCTGTTGGCCATGGCATAATACCCAACTCCCAGATCTCCCAGCTCCACCGCAATGGAAGAGAAGAGCATCAGGAAATCCAGCTCAAAGGCAGTGCTGAACAGATCAAGATAGATCAGACCTTCGACCTTGGAGCTCATCAGCTCGCGGCCGGAGACCCCAGCGGATTCAGTTACAGGCAGGGTGCTTCCCTGGCCGGCACAGTGAATAATTCCGTTAAGCAGGCCGAATTCGTTCCTGATACTGTCCATCATCCGCAGCACATCCCCGGCACTTGCGATATCGCCCTGAAGATAACGTCCATCTCCGCCAAGCCGTCTCAGCTCGGCCATGCAAGCGTCTGTCCGCTCACTTGCAGGCTGCCGGCCGGTACAGATCAGCGTTGCTCCGCATGTGCGTGCCAAGTATCCGCCCACAATCATTCCCAGTGCGCCGGTGCCGCCTGGAATCAGGTAGGTGCCTTTCTCTTTGATAACCAGAGGTACGGATGCCGCTGTGTTACCTTCTCCAGGCGTAAGCGGCCGGATTCTCCGCACCGTTCTCAGTTCTCCGGCATAGCGGACATCCAAATGGCCCGGATTCTGCTGGGAGAACAATTCCTGATACAGCCTCTCCTGATAATCCGCAGCATGAATCGCGCTGTAATCCGCTGCCACGCTGGTAATCAGGAACTTGTGATGCAGGGTTACAATGGATTTGGCGAAGCTGGCCAGCAGCTCATGGGGAACCGAGAACCCTCCCTGCTCCTGCGGGTAAGCGAACAACAGCTTCAGCGGCTGCTGTCCGAACACCTGGACGAAGGCCTTGAACAGGGAGATAACAGAGAAAATGCCGTCCTCCAGCATCTGCGTCAGTATTGGCTGGACCCTCTCCGCTTGCAGCGCGGCCAGTGACAGCGGCTCTGCTGTTCCTGCCCACTGGTGCAGAACATGGGTGGGATGGAAGTCCCTCTCCCGCAATTCCTCCAGCAGCCGCACATAATCTGCTTCCCTGTGCGGATGGATGGATATTTGATCTCCCGGGCCTGAACGGTACTCCGTATCCGGCCTAATCCAGATACAGGCACCGGCTCCGCCCGGCAGGCTGCCGGACGGTGAAGCTGCGGTATTCCGGCCGCTGTTCATCCCGCCGTAGCCCAGGATAAGCACCTTCCGCTGCATTGCTCCCGTTACCGGGACCAGCGCCTCGTGCTCATAGACTGGAGTATAGTAGTGAAGCTCCGCCGCCGGTTTGCCTTCCGGCTTAACGGTATAGGGCCGGACGATGAAATCCCCAATCCGGACCACTTCCTGCCCGTGCAGGTCAAGAATGGAAATATCAAATATATTCAGCCCCAGATTGTTCTCTCCAGGCTGCTCCTTCACCCGGGTGTACACATAGCAGTCCGCAGGAATAGGCGCGAAGATCTCGATACTCCCGAGTGAGAATGGAATATGCGTAGCCCGGCCTTCTTCCTCTCTGCCTGCTGCCACCGAGCGTACCGCTCCGTCCAGTAGAGCCGGGTGAAGAACATATTCTGGCAATCCAGATCTGTAGGCTTCATTCAGGGATAAACGGGCCAAGGTTTCTTCCTTCCCGGTCAGCACTTCTTCCGTCACCTGGAAGGACGGACCATAGCTGAAGCCGATGGCTTTGAAGATCTGCTGATAGCATTCCTGTTTGTCTTTGCGGCCGGGGCACCGGTTCCGGATTTCCTTGAGGTCGAAGCTTAGGCTTACCGCCGCCGCTGGTCCTTCCGCGAACTCCAGAATCCCCCGAGAATGTACAACCCGCTCACTCATGACCTGACTGAAGATCTCATAATGGACGGCCTCGCCTTCAGGCTCCAGCACGATATCAAGTTCCTTGAATTCCTCTGTCATCACTACTGGCTTCAGCCATACCACATCACGCACTGCCCGGACCCCGGCTTCTCCGGCAATCTCACCCGCTGCTCTGGCCATCTCAATGTAAGCGACACCGGGCAGCAGGATCTGGTCCGCAACAATGTGATCCCGCAGATAGAACTGGTCGACAGACAGCCGCTTGCGGAACCGCTGCTCACGCAGTGTGGAAATATTGATATCCACCAGCGGATGCAGAGGCTGGAGTGAATTCATCGTTCCGGGCAGTTGCCCGCCCGCCGCAGCAGGTCCCATTCCGTATGCTGTTCCTGACGCCTCCTTGTGCCCGGCTCCTCCAGAGAAGCCGCCGCCTGTGTTCTCCAGCCAATAGCTCTCTCTGGCAAAAGGATACAGAGGCAGGGATACCTTCTGCAGCTGTGTATCTGCGAAGAACAGTCTCCAATCCACCGCTGTTCCAAGGACCCACAGCTTCCCGATCCGGTCCAGCTGATTCCTGCGGGCCAGCGCAGTGATATATGCGGTATCCTCGGGATCATTCCCGAGAATGGCCGTGCCGTTCTCTGCGGCAGCGGTTGTATTGCCCCGGTATACCCCTTCGCATACTGCACCGGTTGCCAGGGACTTCATAACCCGCTTCAGTTCATCGAGCGTCTGGACGGCAACGGCCAGCCGTTCCTCCATTTCTTCCCTGCCTGTACTCAGCGTGTAGGCGATATTCGCCAGCGTATATTCTGCGGCCAGCGGCGTATCAAGGAAGCGGTGCAGCTCCCGGATTTTGCCGCTCAGCCGGTCCCGGTTCTTCGCGGATAATACGATTAGCCTGCGCCCGGCGGATTCCGCCGCAACCTGCACCGGTACATATTCCTCGGCGATCAGATGCACATTGGACCCGCCTGCCCCGAAGGAGCTGACGCCTGCCCGGCGCATACTTCTGCTGCCGGAGTCATGCTCCCAGTGCTCCAGGCTGCGCTGTACATAGAATGGCGTATCCTCGAATGTAATGCCGCTGTTCAGCTCCTCCGTATGGATGGACGGCACCAGCATCCGGTGCTTCATCTGGAGCATGACCTTGGCCAGCGAGGCAATTCCGGCGGCCGATTCCAGGTGTCCGATATTGGATTTAACCGAGCTGATCGAGCAGAACTGCTTGTCGTCCGTGTACTGGCTGAAGGCTCTGGACAACCCGGCAATTTCAATCGGATCACCTAACGGGGTGCCAGTGCCATGGGCTTCAAGACTGGTGATGGTTCTGGGATGAACGCCCGACTTACGGAGGGCTTCGGCAATTGCTGCGGCCTGGGCACCCGGATTCGGCACAGTGTAGCCGCTGGTTTTGCCGCCGGAGTTCACCGCAGTGCCTTTGATGACCCCATAGATATGATCTCCGTCCTCAATGGCCTTGCTGAGCGGCTTGAGCAGCACCGCGCCTACGCCTTCACTGGCAACATACCCGTCTCCGCCCTCGCCGAAGGCCCGGCATTTGCCCTCACTGGAGGCGAAGCGCTGACTGCACAGGAACACATATTTGTTGCGGTGGATCGTCACGTTAACCCCCCCGGCAAGTGCGGCCTCACTCTCTCCGCTGCGGATACTCTCACAGGCCAGATGAATCGCCGTCAGTGAAGACGAACACATCGTATCTACTGCCATGCTCGGCCCCTGAAAGTTGAACAGCCAGGATACCCGGTTGGCAATGGACGCGAATGAAGAATTCGGCGCTGCCAGTTGTCCGGAAGTGTAGCCTTCCGTTCCGAGAAGCTGGTAATGACCGTACATGACGCCGACAAAAACACCGACTTTGGAGCGTGCCAGCCGCTCGCGGGTATATCCGGCATCCTCCACGGTATGATAGGCGCATTCCAGAAACAGCCGCTCCTGCGGGTCTGTCAGCTGGGCATCCCGCGGCGTCATTTGGAAGAATAACGGATCGAATTTGTCCACATCATCAATGAAGCCGCCGTATTTGGTATAAATTTTGCCCTTCTTGCCTTTCTCCGTATCGTAGTCGCGCATGTAGTCCCAGCGGTTCTCTGGAATCTCGGTAATGCAGTCCTTGCCTTCCTTGAGGTTGTCCCACAGCTCTGCAATAGTGCCGGCCATCGGGAACCGGCCATCCATGCCAATTACAGCAATATCCATCACACCGGGATTCCCGGCGTTCTTTACAGGGGACATATCCTCCCCTGCCTTCGGGATGAACCGCCTGCTCTGTGATGCTGTAATATCTGCCTCTTGCAGATCACCCGGCATCTGCACTGCCGTAATCGGCGCTTCGTTACCATGCGGCTGCTCCAGCTTCAATAACGTTACAAGCTGTGCACCGTAATGACCGGTGAAATAACCGGCAAGTGCTTCAACCGTGTTATATTCGTAGAAAAGTGTCGTCGGCAACCCGCTGAATTCACGCTCCAGCGACTCATTCAGCTCCAGAATCATAATCGAATCCAGGCCAAAGGCATCCAGCGGTGAAGTTGGACCGATCCGCTCTCTCGCAACGCCCAATGTTCTGGCCAGCAGGCTGACGAGATAAGTCTGTGTCCCCTCCAGCAGCGCCCTGCTATCCTTGTTATTGGCGCTGATACCTGTAGGCTGTAAGGCTTCGCCTGCCTGATTTGCCAGCGGGGCTTCCGCCACACCAAGTGCCCGGCTGATCTTACGCGAATCTCCGTAACCGACGAAGGCTTGCACAGCATCCTCCTTCAGCACCGTCTCCAGGATATGGAGGCCTGTTCTGGTGTCCAGCGGTTGCATGCCGTAATACCCGGCCAGCACCTGCTGCTGGGCTGCCGGAAGCAGGTAGCTTCCGTCCTTCCAGAGCGGCCAGTTAACGGATACTGTCTTACCCTGGCGCCGGCCCTGCACCGTGAGCCAGTCACGGTATACGGCATAGCGGTCCATAAAGGCATTGGCGGCAGCGTAACTGCCTGCACCCATATCGCCGATCTGCGCAGAGGTGGACGAGAACAGAATGAACAGGTCCAATGCCTCATTCTTGCTGGCATGGTCCAGATTGAGCGTCCCGTCAACCTTCGGGGCAAGGATTCCGGCAAAGTCCGCTTTACTGCTCCCGGCGGCCTTCGTTACCGTTCCGGTTCCGGCGCAATGAAGAATGCCGTTGATTCTGCCGAAGTGTGATTTGGCTGCTCCGATGATCCTTGCTGCGTCTTCCGGGTCAGCGACATCAGCCTGTACATAGACCGCTTCCGCGCCAAGCCCCGTCAGCTGCTCCAGCTTCGCCTGAACGGCTGAATCCTGAGCCTGCCTTCCGGCCAGCACCAGTCTTGCTTGCCAAGCTGAGGCCAGCTCTGCCGCCACCCGCATGCCCAGCGCCCCAGTCCCGCCAGTGAGCACATACACCCCGCCCTGGATGAACCTCGAAGCCTCGGACTGGTGCAGCAGCGGCTGCGGAAGAAGCTTCCGCACAGAACGGACCTCACCGTCATACCTGATTTCAGTTCCGCCCGCCAGCTGCGGCGGCAGTAACTCACGGATCAGCCTCCCGGCGGCCTGTACGGGCGGCGAAGCCTCTAAGTTCACAAGACTCAACTGGAACAGCGGATGATCGGCAGCCAGTGAATGCGCGAATCCGGCATTCATCTCATGCAGCGGCTCCAGCATGTCCGCAGCTCTGCTGTAAGCATATAAGCATCTGATCTTTGAGCGGGGCTTCACCACAGCTGCCGCTTGCAAGAGGTACAGCAGCGAGTATAGCCCCTGATCCATCTGCTTCCCCAGGCTTTCCTGCTGCTCCTCCAGATCCGGTCCTTCCGCTCCGGCCTGCTCCTTCCAGTTCCAGCCGTGCACGATATGCTTCAATTGCATGCCTTGATCCCTTAGGGATTCCAGCAGCCGGAGGTAATCTGCCGCATGCTCCGGCCGGATCACATAAGCTGCCTGGCTCAGCCGGGCATACGCTGCTCCGGCCTCAACCTGAATGCAGCATTCTGCTGCCAGCCCATGCTGCACCGCTTGCCTGCGGACAGCCTCCGCCAAGGCAGCCGAGCCGAACACTACAATAGACGACAATGGCGCGGTCACCTGCGGCAGTTCTGTCTCGATCCATTCTGGCGAATACAGGGTTAGTGCGGAAGCAGGGACTGCGGCCGCAGTATACTGCTTAATAGAGAAGCCGAACAGCCGTGCCGCCTCCAGACCTTGCCGGTCCGTAATATGGATATCGTACTTCCTTGTTCCCTCATCATCTGTGCCGGAAGCTCCCTCTGCAGGCTTCGCGTAGGCATAGCATTGCGGCGGAACCTTGCCGATCAGCTCTATCCGGTCCAGGGCGTAAGGCACCCTGAGCGTCAAGTCCTCTTCACTGCGGTTTCCCGTCCATGATAGCGATCTTACCGCACCGTCAATGATCGAGGGATGGAGCACATACTCCGCATACCTCTCGTTAAGATGCTCTGGCAAGGAGATTTCGGATAAACCCTCCTCTGGCGAGCAATACGCTGTCTTCGTCACCCGGAAAGCGGGGCCATAGCCGAAGCCGACCTCCTTGAATATATGATCGTAGCACTCTGCCTGAGTGAGGCTGGAGGTGCTTCGCTCCCTGATCTTCGCAATCTCAAGTGTCTGTGCAGGTGCAGGCGTCTCTTGCATAATTCTCCCCGTTGAATGCAGAGTGCGCTGTCCCTCTGCTTCACTGAACACCTTGTACTCCACTTCGCCTTGATCCACATGCGCGAATGTGGTGAAGATCTCCTTCTCCTTCTGCTTCTCTTCCATTTCTACTGCCTTGATCCATTTGACATTCCTCAGTCCCGTTACAGGGTTGATTCCGGCCAGGACGGCAGCGGCCCTTACCAGCTCCAGATAGGCTACGCCGGGCAGCAACATCTTGCCGCCGACCACATGATCCTTGACATAGAACTGTTCCGGCCGCAGCACAGTGCGGAATTTCTCCTCTTCCATGGTGGAGACATTGCTGTCAACCATCGGATGCAGCACCGTAGAAGCTTCTGCCGAAGAAGACAGCTTGGGAGCGATACGGCGTGAATTTTTACGGACCCAGCAGGTCTCTCTGGCAAAAGGGTACGCAGGCAACGGAATGCGTCTGCACTCCCGGTCCGCATACAGACGGCTCCAATCGACTGCCTTCCCGGCGATCCACTGCTCCGCCAGCTCAGACAGCTCCGTTATCTTCAGAGTTCCAACCGGCTTCCCGGAATTGGCGGTGGAAGAAGAAGGTGCCGGAAGCTGCACGGGTACCCGTCCATAATGTACCTTATGGGCTTGTTCCGGCATGGCAGCATAGCTGCGCAGAATATCTATTAACTCCTCTTTGCTGACAGCGGTAAAAGCTATCCGCTCCGCCATCTCCTCCCGTCCGGTCTGGAGCGTATACGCAATGTTATGCAGCGTAAGCTCTTCGTCAGCTGCATGAAGCATCAAGTAATTTAGAAGCTGCCGCGCTTTTTCCTGCAGCCGGTCTGCCGTTTTGGCAGACAGGACGATCACGTTGCCCTGCCCGGACAGCATGAAACGGGTTCCGGAGCTAACGGTGTCACGGGCTGGATAATCCTCCATGACCACATGGGCATTCACCCCGCCGAAGCCGAAGGAGCTGATCCCTGCCCGTCTTGGCAGGCCGTCAGGCGGCGTCCATTCCTGCGTCTGCTCCACAATATAAAAGGGCGACTGAGCAAGCTCAATATAAGGATTCAGCTGCTTGAAATGAACATTCCCCGGTAAGGTCCTGTGCTTCATCGCCAGCACAACCTTGAGAATGCCGGCAATGCCTGCGGCGGCCTCCAGATGGCCGATATTAGACTTCACCGCACCGATTCCGCAGTACTGCTCCCGGGTCAGCGGTATCCCCCGCCGGTGATGCAGCTCTTTAAAAGCATTTTTGAGCGCGTTGATCTCCACCGGGTCCCCCAGGGAGGTGCCTGTGCCGTGAGCTTCGATATAACTAATGGTATCGGGCGGGATGTCCGCCTTCTCATAGGCTTCGACCAGCACCTCGGCCTGCGCCTTCGGATTCGGCACCGTCAGCGAGCTGACCTTGCCGCCGTGGTTGACCGCGGTTCCCCGGATCACTGCATAGATATAATCCCCATCTGCCTCCGCCTGGCTTAACGGCTTGAGCAGAACGGCCCCCGTACCTTCTCCGCGCACATAACCGTCCGCACTTTGATCGAAGGTCTTGCAGCGTCCGTCCGGCGACAGCATCCCGGCCCGGCTGAAAGAGATATGCAGGGTCGGCGCGGCAATCACATTCACTCCCCCTGCAATCGCCTGCTCGCAGTCCCCGCTGCGGATACTCTCCACTGCCCGGTGTACAGCTACCAGTGAACTGGAGCAGGCGGTATCCACCGGTTCACTGGGGCCGCGGAAATTGAAGAGATAAGAGATCCGGTTGGCTAACACGCAGTGGGAGCTGCCGGTGGAAGAATAGGCTTCAATCTCAATGTCGTTATCCTGTAAAAGCGTGCTGTAATCATTCGTCGAGACGCCGACGAACAGCCCGACCTTCCGGCCGGACAGCTCAGAGGGCTTGTACCCGGCGTTCTCTAGTGTGGACCACACAGTCTCCAGGAATATCCGCTGCTGCGGGTCCATCAGATCCGCTTCACGCGGATTGATGCTGAAGAAGCCCGGATCGAACTTATCGGCAGATTGCATGAAGCCGCCCCAGCCGGAGACGGGCTTATCCGACCCGCTGCCCTTCAGCCGGTTCAGCTCTTTCGCATCCCAGCGGTCTGCGGGAATCTCCGTGATCAGATCCTGCTGGTCCTGCAGATGCTCCCAGAAGGCATCCAGGTTCTCTGATTGCGGCATCGCTCCACTGATGCCGATAATTGCAACCGGCTCCGGCTTACCGGCCCCGGCAGTCTCCGGCCGGAGCGGCTTCCAGCTCTGGCGGGCCTTCTGGCCGGGAGCGGACGCTTGAACGGAGCCGTAATCAACGGCGGCTTCCGGTGCCTGTGCAGCTCCCCGGCTGAAATATGTAACTAACTCGTCCGCATAGCTCTCTAACAGATAGGCTGCTAATGCACGAATTGTAGGATATTCAAAGAACACTGCCGGTGTCATCCGTACCTGGAAGGCAGCATTGACCGCATTTGCGGCATCAGTGAACGTTAAAGAGCTCATGCCGTATTCGCCCAAATCCTGATCAGGATGAATAGCGGCGGCATCCAGCTTCATCAGACGGCTAATTGTATCAGTGAGGATCTGCTGTACTGGCTCCAGCTGCCCGGCAGCCCGGCTCTCGGCAGGCTCGGCACCGGTTCCAGGTTGGATGATGGTTGTTGTTGTGCCTGAAGCTGCCGATTCCAGCCCCAGAATGCCGTATATTTTCCTGCGGTTCGCCAAGAGGGGCAGGATCTGCGCTTCAGACCCGTTAAGAATCGCCTCCAGAAGTTTTAGTCCTGCGGAGGTCTCCAGCGGCTTCAGCCCTACGGTATTCTTGAAGAACAGCAGGGTCTGCTCCTCAACCGACAGCCCGCCTTCCTGCCAGAACGGCCAGTTAATGGAGATGGATCTGCCATGTCTGTGCCCCGACTGGACCAGGGTCTTCCGGTACAGCAGATATTCATCCATCCAGGCATTGGCATAGGCATAATCGCTCTGCCCGACATTGCCTGTGACCGCCGCAATCGAGGAGAAGCCCGCTATGAAATCAAGCTTATCTTCTCGGGTAGCCCGGTCAAGCTGCGCCAGCCCTTGGATTTTGACCCCTAGTACCCCGCTTGCCTGACCCTCATCCTTCACCTGGATAAGCGCGTCACGGGTAACTCCTGCCGCATGAATAATGCCGTTCAGGCTGCCCAGCCTGCTCCGCGCATCGGCCACGGCTGCCGCCGCTGCCTCCGCCTGCGACAGATCCGCCTGCACATACACTACTTCTGCACCCAGCTTCTGAAGCCGGGCGATTTCCCGTTCCTGCTCCGGCAGGAGTGCCGACCTGCCAACCAGCGCAAGCTTAGCCTGATAGTGGCGGGCCAGATGCCCGGCCACAATCAGCCCCAGCTTGCCCAGTCCGCCTGTTAGGAGATACACGCCGTGTGGACGGAGAATATTTTTAGAGGCTTCAGCGGCTTCCTTCGCAGGGGGAGCGATTTCCTTCAGGGCATGAACATATCTTGTACCCTGCCGGTATAATACTTCATCGTCCGTAGAGCGGATCTCAGCCGCAATCATCCGGTAGATGTCATCCCTGCCCGCAGATCCTGTGTACAGCATGCTGAAATGCAGCTTGGAATACTCCAGCTTCAGCGTTTTGTTGAAGCCTCTTAAGGCCCCCTGTCCGGGAGGCACAGCGAATTCCTCCCCGCTCCTGCATAGCTGAATCACCCGGCTATGGCGGTTCCCCCGGACAGCCATCAGCGCCTGGGCCAGATACAGCTGGTGCAGATACACTCCTTCAGCAGCATTTGGGGCTGTCTCTTCTGAGTGCTCCTGCTGCTCATAGACGAGAGTCTCCAGACTGCAGCCTCTATTTGCCAGATCACGAAGCAAGCGAACATAATCTTCAGGGTGCTCCGGGTTCATCCGGTAATTCGCTCCCCCTGCCTGTTGATATTCTGCAGCAGCTTCTACTATATATAACACGCCTGGATGGACGGCTGGCCGGTCACTGTCTTGGGCAAGCGACTTGATCATTTCGGGTTCAGCGGCGAACCATACGATATCGCCAGACACACTGTCAGGTGCAGGAAGAAGCGTCTTCCGCTCCTTCCACTCATACACAAAGCACATCTCTTCCATGCTCTGCGTTCTTCCCTGCTGGAATACTCTCAGTACAAATCTGGTGAACTTCAGCAGCACCCGGCCCTGGACGTCGGCGACCGCCACATCGAAGGCCAGATCCCCGTCATCTGACCCGGCAGCAAGCCTTGTCACGTAAGAGACGCAGTTAGGCGACAGGCTTCCGAAGATCTCCAGCTTGTCAAAAGAATACGGCAGTGCCACCGCGCCCTCCAGTTCCCCGTGGCCGCTGATCAGCCCGATGACAGCTTCCAGCACTCCGTCAGTCACCGTAGGATGCAGCGTAAATGCCCCGAAGCCCTCATGCAAATGGGCAGGCAGCTCAATGAAGGCTACTGCGTCTGCCGCTCCGGCGGACATCCGGGTAATGGACTGAAAGGACGGGCCCAGCTCCAGCTGATGTTCTCTGAATCTGTCATAGATCAGGCTTCCGCTTACGTCCGTCTTTCCCTGGCACAGCCGGGCAATATCCATCGATTCCGTGGGGCCGCATGGTGCTTCCTGTGTATATCCGATACTTCCCTGGCTGTGAACAACTTCAGCTCCGTCAGATTGGCTGATAATCTCATAATCCAGCTCGTCCTGGCTCCTGCCCGGATACAGACGTACCTGCAGCAGCTTGGACTCTTCGCCGTCACTCAGTTGAACCGGATAAGCCCATACCACATCTGTGATGCTGCGTATTGAAGCTCCCGGCAGTGAAGCAGCAGCAGCGGACAAAGCCATCTCCAGCTGAACCACACCCGGCAGCAGCTTACGGCCGGACACGATATGATCCTTCAGATAGAATTCTTCGCCCGTCAGCCTCTTCTCGAAGCACTGCTCATGCACCGTAGACCGGTTGCAGTCCAGCACCGGACCTATTGCCTGTATATGAGCTTGCCCCGGTGCCGAAGATGGGGATGTCCGGCCTGTGTTCAGCTCAAGCCAATACCTTTGCTTCTCGAACGGGTAGGCGGGCAGAGGTATTTTGAAGTAAGAACGGTTGGTGTAGAGGCTCTTCCAATCGCATACACCGCCCTCCAGATACAGCGCTGCGCATTGCTCCAGGGTCTGCCGGGAGAATAATGCAGGGGTATTCCCTTGAGCAGACCCGAGTAGAGCGATGGCGTCCAGCCTGAGCTGATCCTCCCGGGCAGTCTGCTTGCGCAGCAGCTCGCGGGAGGCCTCGCCACTCTTTAAGGTGAGCTTCTCCAGGGTGAGCAGCAGCTCCCTCTCCAGCTCCTGCAGATCGGCGGCAATCAGTGCCGCCCGCTGGCTGAAATGGCTTCTGCCGATGGATAATGTGTACGCGATATTCCCGGCATCTGTCCGGTTGTCCGCTTCTTCCCTGATCCACACCTGCAGCTCCGTGAGCTTCCTGATCAGGCCCTTACGGGTCTTGGCTGACAAGAGAAACAGATATAATGGGCGTTCGCCGCCGGGTATGGCATTATTGCTCATCCGTGTAGCCTCCACTTCTCTTCCTAATGAATGCATATATAGATATAGCGTCTACCCCTAAATAGCACTGCTGCGGTATTCTTCAATGACAAGATGGCAGTTCGTTCCGCTGAAGCCGAAGCCGCTGATGGCAGCCATCCGGGAGCCGCGTTTGTTCTCCGGCCAGTCCACCAGCTCACGGTTGATATAGAAGGGGCTTCCCTCCAGCCGGATCTTCTCGTTAAGCCGGGTATGGTGGATCAGCGGCGGAATCTGCCTGTGCTTCAGAGACAGCAGAATCTTAATCATTCCGGCAACTCCGGCGGCCATCGTGGCATGTCCGATATTGGCCTTGACGGAACCAAGCGCGCAGTACTGGCTGTCCTGTGTAAAGGACCGGAAGGCCTCTGTCAGTGCCTTGACTTCAATCGGATCACCGAGTGAGGTGCCGGTTCCATGCGCTTCCACATAATTGATCTCAGCCGGATCGATCCCGAACCGCTCATAGACCGTTCTCTCCAGCTGAATCTGCGAATTCACATTCGGCGCCGTAATGCCGTTTGTCCGGCCGTCCTGATTCACGCCGCTTCCCCGTATCAAACCGTAGATATGGTCCCTGTTCTCAATCGCCTGCTTCAGCGGCTTCAGGACTACAACCCCGGCCCCCTCACTCAGTAAGGTCCCGTCTGCGGCCTGATCGAAGGGTCTGCATACCCCCTCTGCCGACAAAATCTCCATCTGGCTGCTCTGCACCATACTGTCTGGCGTAATCATCAGCCGGATGCCTCCGGCAAGCGCCATGTCGCATTCCCCATTCCAGAGGCTGGCACACGCCTGATGTACAGCTACCAGCGAGGAGGAGCAGGCGGTATCCAGCGAAATACTCGGTCCCTTCAGGTTCAGGAAATACGAGATCCGGGCGGCCAGGATAGAGGAAGAGGTTCCTGTAAAAGCCTCTGAGGTATTGCTCAAGTGATTCGCTTCCAGATGCTTGGTATAGTCGCTTGGAGCACATCCGACAAATACGCCGCAGCGTGTGTTCTGCACCGCCTGGTCGGAATATCCGGCATCCTCCAGCGCGTTCCAGGCCTCCTGCAGAAAAATCCGCTGCTGCGGGTCCATAATCTCCGCCTCTTTAGGTGAGATATTGAAGAATAACGGATCGAATTCATCCACCTGCTCAAGCAGACCGGCAACGGTACAGTAGGTCTTCTGGTCGGCCTTGCGGTCTTCGTCATACCAGGCACGGATATCGAACCTGCTGCCGGGAACCTCACCTGTGCTGGAGACGCCGTCCCGCAGGTTACGCCACAGCTCTCTTGCTGTAGCTGCGCCGGGAAACCGGCCTGATAATCCGACGATGGCAATGCCTTCCGGCACAGCGGCGGATGCTGTGGCGGGTGCGGCTGCCGGCGGACTGCTGAATGCAGCTTTTGGCGCAGCTGCAGCCGGTTCTTTCGCATTGCGGGCGGCGGTGGAGAAGCCCAGCTTGATTTTGCCGGCTGCTTCCGCTTCCGCAGCAGGAGCTGCGGGTGCCATTGAATTCGCGCCGGTCTGAAGCCGAAGCTTGGGCGCCCCGGAGACTTGTGGTATTGCGGGCAGAGAAGCCTGCACCGCCGGTGCTTTTACCGGTTCACGGGATGGTCCAGCCTCATGCTTGACTGGAGTCACTGTAATCGGTGCGGATGGTGCGGCAGCCGGTTTGTGCTGTGAGAACTGGTCGATCAGATCGTTCATATATTCATATCTGTGGTTCAGCCGCAGAGATCGTGCCGCTTCGGCTTCAGAGCTGCTCTCCGGTACCTTCTCCGCAGCCGCCTGCACTCTACTGAGCGGACCCGGAATATCAGGAATGCTATTCTTCTGAACCTCGTGAACCATATACCGGGCCAGCTCCGGAATCGTCGGATAGTCATACAGCAGAATTCCGTCGAGCTGGAGCCGCAGCGCTTCATTCAGGTCGCGGACAATCTCCACACTGCTGATCGAATCAATCCCCATCTCCTTAAAAGACAGCTCATCGCTTATCTCCTCCGGCTGAAGCTTGACCACCCGGCACAGCACCTCCTTGACCAGCTCCTCCACCGATTCTTGAGTAGGCTCCAGCTGCGCGGCAGCGGCTGTCCGCTCCTGCTTCTTCAGTTCATTGATACGTCTCAGGCCTTCGCGGGCCTCCAGCCTATGCTCCTTGATCTGCTGCAGAATATCTCTGATCATCCCGCCGTTACTCATAGTACACCTCCAAGAACTGGGCAACCTCATCCACATCCAGCTCATCCCCGTCCAGTCTGGACAAAAGCTCCAGCAGGTCGTGATCCTCCGGGTTAAGCGAAGCGTCAACGGCTTGCACAGATCCCTCCGCTGTCTCGGGCTGCTGCAACACACCCTGTATACGTCCGATGTGCTCTGCAAGCAGGTTAATGGAGTAGTAATCATAAATATCGATGGTATCCAGCCGGAGGCCGAAGCACTCGTTCAGATCGCGGACAATCTCCACACCGCTGATGGAGTCCACCCCCATCTCCTTGAAATTCATCTCCGCATCCAGCTTCTCTTCATCCAGTCGAATCCGCCCGGCAACGATCCGGGTGAGTTCGCTCCTGATGCTCAGCGCGGCTTCGGCATTTGTATCAGCCGCCGCTTCCTCCTTTGTATCCGGGTAATTTATATCCCTTGCTCCGTTTGGTGCTGTTCCGGCTGCCCGCTTGCCGCTTTCCTGTTCATCTGCTTCCGGCGTCCAAGGCCGGTACAGCTGGCGGATCTTCGCCTTGACCTCTGGCGTGGTGAAGGTAATCCGGTGCATTTCATTCTCCCGTTCTACACAGTGCAGCAGCTCTTCCAGCACCCGGCTGGCCAGCTCCTGCTTCAGCACGCTGACAGTCGTCCGGGGCTTCCCGGCAATTTGCCGGGCAATCGACACGGCTTCCTGCAATACCTTGTTCTTAGCCCTGAAGAGAACCGGTGCAGCTCTGTCTTTGAGCTGTTCTCCTGTGTACATGCTGGCCGTGAACATCATCTCCATGGCGAGATTTTTGCCCAGCTTGTCCTCCAGGATGAAGGTGGCGCCCATTCCCGGGGTGAAGCCATATTTGGCAAAAGCAGCAGAATACACGCTCTCTTCAGCCATCACCACGATATCCGCGTACAATCCGAACAGCATACCGCCGCCGGAAGCATGGCCTTCCATCGCGGAGATCACCGGAATAGGGCATTCCAGCATCCCCCTATAGAGGATCGGAGCGTCCGTGAAGCTCAGCTTCGAGTCGGAAATATCCAGCAGCTGCTCCTGGGTGCCGCCCATGGAGAAGATCCGCTCATCCCCGGCAACGACAATTGCCTTGATCTGTTCGTCCTGCTGTGCAAGGTTGAAGCAATGGGTTAGTCCCTGTATGACCTCATGGGTGAATGTGTTGTTATGTCTGATATCCTGCATGCGGATCAATGCTACGCCGCCTTCCAGCCGTTCAAGCACAACTTCGTCTCCGGTATACGCCGCCCCGGCTGCAATGGGCACTGCGGGTTCCGAAGCCTGAGCCGTTTTTACAGGCTCTTGTGTACTTGTCGTTGGATGTAAGGAATTCGCCGGCTCTATCCAATAGCTTTTGCGGGCAAAAGGGTAATGAGGCAGCGACACAAGCTCAGGTGTGTAATTCCCGTACAGCGCCCGCCAGTCTATCACAGCGCCTTGCGCCCAGGCCCGGGCCAGGCTCCCGGCTTCATGCAGCTTGTATGCCGGGACCTCCGGTAATGATTGGCCATGTACCTGCGAAGCGAAGCACTGGCCGGAAGCCCGCTCATCCAAGTAATCCGTAAGCAAAGCCAGAAGCTCGTTTCGAGTGCTGTATACGATGGCTACCCGGTGCTTCATAGGTTCTCTGGCAACCTGAAGGGTATAGCTTAGCCCCAGTAGAGATAGCTCGTGTACAGCACCAGTCTTCGCTTCATCGCCAGCCCCGCGTAATTCCGTACTTGCTCTTTCGGGTATAAGCCGATTTCCCAGCTCCAGCAGCGTCAAGTCACCGCTAACAGCGATAGCATCAGCCGCAAGGCCGAATTCTGCCCGGAGCATCTCCTTTAACCGGATCGTTTCGACAGGACCAAGGCCTAGCTCAGAGAGGGTGTGATCCTCCGTAATCCCGGTAATCTTAAGATCCAGCATCTGAGCCATCTGCTGCTTCAGATATGAGAGCACTCCCTTCATATGGCCCCAGTCCTCGGCCTGCTCATGTCCGATGAAGTCCCTCATCCGCCGGACATAGGCTTGCAGCCGCTCAGGAGTCTGGGCGGACAATACAAAGACATAAGGGCCGTGTGTATCCGTCTCTTCCTGTTCCTGATTGCTGTCCTCTAGACTGCCTGTGTATTGCTCCAGAATGACATGAGCGTTGGAACCGCCTGCACCGAAGGCACTGATGCCAGCGCGTCTAGGGTATACGGTTGTCCGTTCCTGGCCCATACGTGTGACAGGTAACCATGTCTCAAGCTTCCGCTGAATATAGAAGCCCGAATCCTCAAGCCGCAGATGCGGGTTAAGGGGCTCCGAATGTAATGAAGGTACAAGCTGCCCGTGCTGCATCTGAAGGATTACCTTCGCGATGGCCGATATTCCGGCTGCCGCTTCAGCATGGCCGATATTGGACTTGACTGAGCCTATGGAACAGCTGAAGCCAGCATCCTTATAGGGGGCAAAAGCGTTCATTAGCGCCTGCATCTCAACAGGATCACCAAGCGGGGTACCTGTCCCGTGTGCTTCAATATAATTGATCGTGCCAGCATCGACACCGCTTCTGCGGATCGCTTCCGATACCGCTTCTTCCTGTGCGCGCTGATTAGGTACGGTGAACCCGCTGGCTTCGCCGCCATGGTTAATGGCGCTGCCTTTGATGACCGCATAGATGCGGTCATGATCCCGCTCTGCCTGCCGCAGCGGCTTAATCAGGATGGCCCCCGCCGCCTCTGCCGGTACATACCCATCCCCGCCTTCACCGAAGCTGCGGCATCTGCCGTCCGAAGAAGCGAAGTTGCCCTGGGACAACAGAAGATATTTATCCGGGTGTACGGAGAGGTTAACGCCTCCGACCAGCGCCATGGCACAATCCTGATTCTTCACGCTCTGGCAGGCCAGATGCAGTGCCGTCATGGAGGAAGAGCACATCGTATCAATGCCCAGAGAAGGTCCGGTCAGTCCAAAATAGTAGGATACCCGGTTAGCAATGGAGGAGATCGTAGAAGTGGAAACCTGCCGGCCGGTATTGTAAAGCTGGTATTGCATCCACATCGCTCCGGTGAATACGCCCACCTTCTTGCCTTTTAGTGCTGAGCGGTTATATCCCCCATCCTCGAATGTCTCCCAGGCCAGCTCCAGGAATATCCGCTCATGCGGGTCCATCAGCACGGCTTGAAAAGGGGCGATATTGAACAGGAGGGAATCGAACTTGTCCACATCGCGCAGGAAGCCGCCCCATCTGGAGCTATCCTTGCCCCAGCTCTCCTGTGCCGTACGCTGCTGTTCTTCATGGTTCCACCGCTGCGGATCGATCTCAGTCACCGCATCCCGGCCTGACTTGAGCAGCTCCCAATATTCTTCCAGATTGTCCGCCCCCGGGAATCTTCCGCTGATGCCGATAATTGCGAGATCCCCGTCTTCGCTTCCGGCGGCTCCGGACAGGCTCTGGATGAACTCGGGCTGCGGAGCAGCCGCAGGCTCACTTGCTGGACTTCCTTCTCTAATCAGGAATTCATCGATTCGGAGTTCTTCCCCCGGTGCCATGAGCAGTACGGCTTCTTCGCGCTGCAAGGCCCACTCCAGCGCCGCGATTGCTGCGGAGGTATCCAGCACCGCAATGCCGAATTTATTTTTTAGCGCAAGCTCTGTGTGCTCGCCGCCCTTCATACCCCCGTCGCGCCAGAGCGGCCAGTTGACAGACAGGGATTTACCGCTCCTCCGTCCCTGCGTTCTCCATATTTCCCTATGCTGCATATAGCCGTCCATGTACAAGTTCGCATACGCATAATCGCTTTGAGCCGGATTGCCCAGGACCCCTGCGACAGAAGAGAACCCGGCGAAGAATGCCAGCGGCTCCTCCTGAAATACTTCATCCAGATTCGCCGTCCCTTCTGTCTTGGCCCGCAGTACGTCAAGGAAATCTGCACTGTCCTTATGAACCAGCAGCGAATCCCTGGTCATTCCCGCACCGTGAAAAATCCCGTCCAGCCTGCCGTACTTCTCCTTCACATAAGCATGCAGCCGCTCCACCGATGACCTGTCGGTTACATCACAAGCCATATAGTCCAGCTGCGGATGCGCGCCTAACGCAGCCAGGATCTGTTCCGGCAGCTTTGCTGCTCTGCCGCAGAGGAGAGCTGTCCCGCCTTGCTCCAGAACATACGCCGCCAGCTGCTGTCCAATCCCGCCGGCCCCGCCGGTGATCAAATAAATATGGTGTCTGCGGATCGCTGCCGCCCCACCGCCAGCGGTTTGACCGGCCTTGCGGTAAGTCCGTATTCTACGTGTCCCCTGTGTATATTCGATGCTTCGGCCATTTTCCCAGCCCTCATGAAGCTCGTTACGGACAAAGGTATGTAAGTGTTGTATGTTCTCCGCGTCTAGTCCGATGCATTTATAAGTTACTTTATCTGTCTCCGATTGAAGACAGGCCAGAAATCCTTCCATGGCTGAATCACCCGGATGAGCCGCAGAGCCTGTCCGATTGTACAGATACAATACTTTTACAGCCGATTCTATTCTGCTGCGCAGCAGCTCTCTAAGAATGCAGAACATAGGCATTACCCGCTGACCGGACGGCTCCGTCAGATCACTCCGGCTCTCCCCGCCGCAGTTCAGGCTGTTGATTAGAACCGTTGGCAACTGTCTTGACGCGGATAATGCATCCGCGAGCTGCTTGTAATCCTGCTCACGGGCCAGATTGATGCGGTACAAGCCAGGCCCTTCTACAGCGAATTCTTCTCCCGGATGTACGAAGGTGTACCGGTTGCCAGCCGCAGCTCCAGTCAGATCTAGCAGCGTATCCTGTTCCCGGCATAAGACCAGCACCTGCTCCTGTTGCCCCGGATATCCCGGCCCTCCCGGATGTCTTAACGGACGTTCTGTCCAAGCGGGGGTATAGGCGTGAACAACCGTACCGGAATGAAAGAACGACTCTGCGTGCTCCCGGAGAATATAGCGGCTCAGCTCATCCAGTGTGGCATATTCGAAGAGCAGCGTCGGATACAAGGGGCATCCAAGTCTCTCCTCCAGCCTCTTCACGATGTCCAGCAGATGCTGTGAATTGAGCCCCAGATTATAAAAGCCCTCCTCTGTCTGAAGCCCGGCCTCGTCCCTTCCGGACAAACCGCCTACCAGATGCTTCAGATAAGAGGTAACCGCGTCCTGGCGTGCACGTTCTCCGGCCGGATTCCCCGCCAGGTTCAGCGGCAAGATAGGATTAGCCTGTACCGTCTTCGTCCCAGGCTCCGGCTCTGCTGCGGGACCAACCGGATTCTGGAGCTTCCGGGGATTGCGGATCAGCTCCTTGGAGCGGATCTTTTTGAGGCCCCAGCGCTTGAAGCAGGCAATCTCTTCCCCCTGTGCGTTATATACCTCAATATCGAAATACATCAGGTCACGGATGTCGCCATCCGGGTAACCCTCATCCTTAATGTAGACGTAGATCTGCTCCTTCATTGGTTCATACGCACGGAAGGATTCGATGAACATCGGAATGGAGGCCTGAATTCCGCGGGAGAAATCCAGCTCCTGCAGGACGACGAAGCCCTGCACCAGCGTGGCCGCATCCAGATAACAAGGATGCATGCAGAAGTGATCCATATACTCCCTGGCCAGTTCTCCCAGACGGATCTCCGCGAGAATCCGCTGGTCGCCATAGTACAGCTTCCCCAGACCCTTCATGAATTCAAGGTGGCGGATATCAATTCGCCGCACATAGCTGTAGGCATGGTCCAGGTCTTCCACACGCCGGCTCTGGCTTTTAATCTGCCCGATGTCAATCGACTTCCGTTCGCCGCTGTGCGGAGGAGACAAATGCAGCCCGCAGCGCAGATTCTCATCCCAGACACTGTCCAGCTCGCGGTGCCCCTTGACCTTCCGGGACTGTGCCACAATCTCGTACCCGTCTGCTGCCCTTGTGAAAGTGATCCGGATCTTCTTATCGTACTGTTCGCTGGTTGTGACCGGCTCGCTGAACAGAACCTTGCGCAGCTCGATGTCACGCAGATTCACGCCCTTGGTCTGCAGGAACCGGCAGATCATGTCCAGCAGTGTGACTCCCGGCATCATCCGCACACCATGGACCCGATGATCTCTGACAATGTAATTACTGTTGGTGATTACTGTACTGAACCTAGTGCCATGTAATGTGTCCATCCCCGCACCTCTCCGCTCTTCCGTATTCAAGCTCACTCTTCAATGAATTGCAGGAAGGACAGCTGGTCCAGCTCCTCCTGAGTCTGCTCTCGCGCCTGTTGCCTGCGGTCCACCCAAGCCCTTTGCTTGTCGAACACCGCCACCGGCAACGGCTGCCTGCGGGGGATATAGCCACTTCGTGCAGCCTCCCCGCATTCCCCGATAATCATGTGCACATTGGTGCCGCCGAAGCCGAAGGAACTGACGGCTGCCCGGCGTTGCTGTCCGTGATTGTCCCAGGCTGAAGCTGCGAGCACCGGATAAAAAGGCGAATGCGCAAAGTCAAAGCGCGGATTCGGCCGACTGCAATTCAGCGTGGGTACAAGCATCTTGTGATGTACACAGAGTACGGTCTTGATGAAGCTGGCTATGCCCGCCGCACTAAGGCAATGGCCGATATTGGTCTTCACGCTGCCTACCCCGCAGTAGCCGGTGGCAGCGGTGTATTTTTTGAATACGGAAGTCAGGGCCTTCAGCTCAATCGGATCGCCAATCATCGTCCCTGTGCCATGGGTCTCCACATAACCAATTGTCCCCGGGTCGATCCCGGCACGCCGGATGGCTTCAGCGATAACCTCCTCCTGTCCCTGCATGCTTGGAGTAGTCACTCCCATGGTCCGTCCGTCATTGCCCGCTGCCGAAGCTTCGATTACCGCATAGATGCTGTCTCCGTCGGCAAGGGCCCGGTTAAGCGGCTTGAGCAGTACCATCCCGCAGCCTTCCCCGGGCACAATGCCGTTCGCCTCCTCATCGAAGGTATGGCATTTGCCGTCCGGCGACATCGCTCTGGAGGCACTGAACACGAGGTGAGGGCGCTCATCGAGCAGCAGGTCAACTCCTCCCGCTACCGCCATCTCCGATTCACCCAACCGGATGCTCTGGCAGGCCAGATGCAGACTCAGGAGCGAGGAAGAGCAGGCGCTGTCCACTGTGAAGCTGGGACCCTTGAGATTGAAGAAATGTGAGGCATAGGCTGCAATGAAGTTCTGCCCGATGCCGATGATCGTATTCTTATTAATCTCCTGCACCCAGCCGGGATAGGAGCCGGGATGGGCACCGATGAATACACCGACCTTTTTCCCGCTGATTTCCGCCTGCTCATACCCTGCATCCAGCAGGGTCTCTGCCGTTACCTCCAGACACTGCCGCATCAGCGGGCTGATCTGCTCCATATTCTCCTTAATCCCGAAATATCCGCCGTCAAAGCTCTCGATATCCTCCAGGAAGCCTCCCCATTTGCTGATGCTTTTTCCTGCGGCATGCTGCGGGGCATACCATTCATCCTTGTCCCAGCGGCTGGCCGGAACCTCGGTAATACTGTCTATCCCTTCCCGCAGGTTATTCCAGAAGGCCTCCTTGCCGCCCGCTCCCGGAAAATGACAGCCCATGCCAATGACGGCAATCCGCTCATCCGCATTCCCCGGGGAAGCGTGCATATCGTCCGGCAACAGGTGCGTGCTCTGTATTGTTGCCTTGCCTTCATGGCTGCGGGAGGTTCGGAATTCCGGTACCCGGCTGTACTGCCCGGCGAATCTAATCTCATTACCAGTCTGTAAGAACTGCTCTTCGCGTCCCGGCTGTCCGCCGTGATCAAGGTGTTCCGGTTTCTCTGCAAGCTCGGCACGGTTCGGGCAGAGATGCTCCGCCAGTGCACGTATATCCCTAAGCTCGAAGAACAGCGCAGGATCTATACGGGTCTTGAAGGCAATGTCCAGCTTCTTAATGACTTCAATCAACAGAATGGAATCTACGCCAATCTCGGCAAAAGGTACATCCTCACGTATACGTTCCCTCGGCAGCTTCAGCTCTGTGCAGAACAGATCCAGTATCAGATTGGATGCCTGCTGCAGTTCCGCTAAGGGAACCGCTATACTCGGGATTCCTGGAGCCGCAGTGCCGGAGCTGCCCGTCTGATCCGTCTGGGATGTCTTCGGTGAAGCTCCCGCCCTGGACCGCTCCGCGCTCGTCCTTAGCCATAATTCCGGGCTATACAGGTCCATGTTGAGAATGGCCGGAATGACGCTTGGCTCCTCCTTGCCGCAGAGGATATCCTCCAGCATGGAGAGACCGTCGGCCAGACTGTGTGCGGTGAGGCCAGTTTCTGTATAGAGCGGACTGAGCAGGAACCCTGAGTCCGCCAGCATCCCTACCTCCGACCAGCTCGGCCAGAGAATCGACTGATAATGCGTGTTGCCCAGGGTGTGCTGGTAATGTGCATACAGGTCCAGATAATAGTTGGCGGCACTGTAATCACTAAGCCCCGCAGCCAGCAGTGGGACCAAGGCTGAAATGGAGGAGAACAGAACGAAGAATTCCAGTGCATCCCCGGCGAACACCTGCTGGAGGGAAGGCATCGCTTCCACCTTTGGCTCGAATACCTGCTTAATTTCGCTGATGCTTTTATGAACAAAAGCCGGATGCTCATTCAGGCTTGAGCCTGCGCAGTGGATCACGCCGCCTATTTCTCCCCGTTGCTGACGGATATTCCCCATAAAGGACTGGAGCCGCGTGTTATCGGTCAACGATCCGGAGTAGATGTCAATGCAGGCACCGGACGCTTCCAGCTCCATGATCCGCTTGATCCGCGCTTGATTCCCGGGGCTATGACCCGCGTCAGACAAGATTCCGGACCACTCTGCCCGTGCAGGATACGCCTGGATTCCCATTAGCACCAGCTTCCGCGCCCCTCTTCTGACCAGCAGACGGGCCAACTCGGCTCCGATTCCCCGCGTCCCCCCGGTAATGACATAGACCTTCTCCGGGTCCAGCGATAGCCGGTTGTCCGGTCTTCGGCCAATCCATTTATTCTCCTGCTTCAGGACGGCTAGTACCGGCTCATGGCGGCAGCCGTCCTTGTAAGCTGCCTCCGCTACTGCGGATTCCTGGCATAATTCTGCCTGCACCATTTGAAGCTGAGCCTGAATATCCATGGCCCCGGCTCCGATATCCACTGTACGGGCGGTAATCTGCCTGTACTCGGCACCGATGGTGCGGATTAGACCGGCAACATCAGCACCCGCCAGTGTATGCGTGCCTCCGGGGCCCTGAACACCGCCGGTTAAATGTATGATCCGGAAATTCTTGCCCGCCTGCTTGACTAGGGTCTGCAACAGCATGATTTTGCCGTAGCTCTGCTTGGAGCAAGACTTCGGCCGGACATGAAGATCTGAGAAATCGATGATTCCGTGAAGGGTCAGCTTCATGCCAAGCAGAGCATCAATAAATGGCTGAGTGCCTGCGGTATCAGTGAAATCAACATCCAGTACAGAGTCACGGGCTTGCTGCCGTATTCCGTCACACAGGATCAGCGGCGGATCAAGTGCAGCCTTCACCGCTGCCAGTGCGGCTTCGTCCATCTCTTCGTTGATGATCACAAGATATTGACCGTCCAGCCGTTTTTGCTGTTGCTGAATCCGCTCTGACTTAATCCATTCCTTCTTCAGCAATCCATATTGCCCCCCGTAGATAATCCCGTCAGTCCGGAGCGGAACCATGTGAATGTCCTTATAGAGCAACACTTCTTCACCGTACTCATTCAGCACATGAACGTCATAATGAAGCCCGCTGTTATTGTGACTGTTGCCTATTCCTCCAGATTGAAAATAGAGAAATCTGGCTGAGGCTGCCGGTGACACCAGCCGGATTTCACCGATCTCATAGACGGCTGCGGCCGTGCCGCCGCAAGCGATCATGTCCGCGTTCAGACTTTGCAGCACAGCTTCGGTCAGCCGGGCTGACAGACTATCGTCCGCCTGCTCTAACGCCGCTTGGGAGATCTCTACCAGCTGTCCGCTTAAGCTGCTGTACATACAGGTAATGACCAGGGCCTGATCTTCATAAGCCATGCCTTGGTTCTCCAATATACGGTAGACATCCTCCCCGGTCCGCACCTGCGCCGCTTCCTGCTGGAGCTTGCAGATGTCCACGATTGCCCGTTCCTCCAGCGAAGGGATCAGGTCTGTTCTGGCTGTGCCTGCTGCCAGAATATCCTGCTCTGCTCCTTCACACAGAACAGCGAACCTGAGGGAGCCCTCTTCGTTCTGGAGCCGGATATGCAGCTTACCCGGCTGCCTGCCGGCAACCGGATAGGAGAATTGCACCCGCTCCAGAGCCGTAATCTCCGATGTGCTGCCTCCAAGAACAGCAGCCTGTACGCCCATAGCGAGCAGTACAGCTTCGCTGAAGACTGCCGTCCCGTATACCGTCTTGCCGGGCATGGCTTGCCTGGCTGCCCTCGGCTCACTGATGAAGCAGATTCCCTGAACTGTGGATATATTGCGGTGTACCAGCGGATGGAGCAGTCCCATATCCACAGTAATGGGGCTTGCGGCACCTCCGCTCTGGACAGTCCTTGCCTTCTCCTCCTCTGCATCAATCCAGCAGCGCATATAGTCGAAGGGATAGCCTGGCAGCGATACTCTGCGGAAGCTCCTTGGCAGGGGCAGGCTTATGAAGCTAATAGCATAGCCTTTAATGTAATAATTGGCGATTAATTGAGCTGCCTTTGCCCGCTCCTGCGGAGGGAGCCGGTCCTGATGAAATTGTATCAGCAACCGCTCCATCTTAGCCTTGAGCGCAGGATTCACCTCTGTGCTGCTGCCCGATCCGCCGCCGCTGTACCAGCCGGAGCCAGGCTGCCTGAGCAGGTACGCCTCCAGCTCCAGGACAAGCTCCTTTCTGCTTGAAGCGACGAACATGCTGCGGTATGCGTAATGATCTCTGCCTGCCAGCAGAGTATAAGATACGTTGGCCAGTTCCGTTAAGCTTGGATCGTTGCGCAGTGCGTCCAGCAGATCCCGGGCCTTGGCCTCCAGCGCACGGTCACTTTGGGCAGACAAGGGGAACAGAAGAATGCTGCCGTCCTGCTCTCCGTCTGTCCCGCTAAGGATGTCTTCGATATACTCGGCAATAACCACATGGGCATTGGTGCCGCTCATTCCAAAAGAGCTGACCGCCGCCATCCTCGGGCGCCCTTCTTCCCGGCGCCACTCCTCTGTCTGCTTGCCTACGTAGAACGGGCTGTTTTGGAAATCGATCAGCTTGTTCTCCGTGCCAGTATGGAGAGTGGCAGGGATTCTTCCGTGCTTCAGGCTCAGCAGCACCTTGATCAGCCCTGCAATCCCTGAAGCGGACAAGGTATGTCCTATGTTGCCTTTGACTGAACCCAGATGACAGTATTGCTTCCGGTCCGTGAAGGTTTGAAAGCTCTCGGTAAGGGCGGCGACTTCAATCGGATCACCCAGGCGGGTACCTGTGCCATGCGCCTCCACGTAGGTGATATGCTCCGGGTTGATCTGGTATTTCTGGTAAATCTCCCGTTCCAAGGCTGTCTGTGAGAGGCCGTTCGGAGCGGTGATGCCATTGGTTTTGCCGTCCTGATTCACCCCGATACCTGCGATAATGCCATAGATATGGTCTCCGTCCCGCCTGGCATCTGCATACCTCTTGAGCAACACTGCCCCGGCGCCTTCGCCCAGTCCAATACCGTCTGCCTCCTCGGCAAACGGCTTACAGATACCGTCGGTGTTCAGCATCCCCAGCTTGCCCAGTGACATATAGATCCAGGGTTCGAGCATAATCTGCACGCCTCCGGCAATGGCCAGATCGCTCCCGCCGCTGTGCAGGCTCTCACAAGCAAGCGACAATGCCACCAGAGAGGAGGAGCAGGCGGTATCAAGGGCGATGCTTGGCCCCTTTAGATTCAGCAGATAGGATATCCTCGCCGGAATGACCGACAGGCTGTTGCCGGTAGGAACATACTCGTTCGGCTCACCGGCGAACCGTTCCAGGTACTCCCCCTGCTGAAGGCCAACGAATATGCCGCATTTGCTTCCTGACATCTCCTCCAGCGAATATCCCGCGTCCTCTATGGCCTTCCAGGATTCTTCCAGGAACAACCGCTGCCTGGGGTCCATATGCTCTGCCTCCTTCGGCGAGAGGCGGAAGAACAACGGATCGAACTGATCCGCCCCGGGGATGAATCCTCCGTAACGGATATGCGTCTTCTGCTCCGGGCTTAGCTTGGAGAGCTCCCTGCGTTCAGCAGGTGCTTCCTGCACGCAGTCCGATTCCTCAATCAGGTTGTTCCAATACTCCTCTACATTCTCCGCGCCGGAGAATCTGCCGGAGATTCCGATAATGGCGATGTCCTCCCGGCGAACATTCCCTTGACTTGGCGAAGGGTCAGCTGTATACGTTCTGCTTAACATAGGCGCTTATCTTCCCTCCAATAGAAGTTCAAGTTCATTCAGATCAACCGGATCATCCGCCGCCGGTTCAGCATCCCCGGACAGGACTGCCGTGTGACCTGGCATATTAAGAATATGGGCAGTCAGCAGCCGCAGCGTATTGTAGTTGAACAGATCATTGGAGTGCAGGCTCAGGCCAAGTCTGTCATTCAGCTTGTCCACCAGCTCCAGCGTCAGCACAGAGTTCACACCCAGCTCCGAGAATGGAAGGTCGGGGTTGATAGTCCCCGCTTCCCTATAAATGACTTCCTCCAGTGTCTGTTCCAGACATTGCTTCACCTCATAGGCACTAGACGCACTGGGCTGTTCAGCTTCAGCCGGTACTACCGGCGACACTGGACGGGAGCGTTTCATCCGGCGGGGATCACCAGAGATCTGCGGCGGTTCAATGACGAAACGGCTGGCTTCGGAAGGGCCTGCGGCTTGGGCTGCTGAGAAGCTATTGCCGATCCAGTATCTTTGCTTGTCAAAAATATAATTAGGCAGCGGAATCACCCTTGCACAGCTCGGCTCATCATGCAGGAGCTTCCAGTCAATCTTCGCCTTCAGCAGCCAGAGCTGGGCAAGCTGCGGCAATTGTCTATGGGTAATGGCGCTGCGGATGAACTCGTGCCCGGGCCCGTTCTGGAACAGGATAGCCGCGATATCGCGCTGAGGGTCCAGGCTGGCTGTGTAGACATCCGGCAGATTATGCTCTCCGTCAGCGAAGCGGCTCAATAGGCCCTCAAGCTCACTGAGATTACGCACTACAATAGCCACCCGCTCGTCAAAAGCTTCCCGTCCCGCTTGCAGCGTATAGGCGACATCCTCCAGCCGCAGTGTATACTCACCCGTATCCGCCCGTCCGCCGGATAATTCGCCGCTAAGGCTCCGGCTTATCTCGGCCATCAGCTCCCGCAGGGACCAGTTGGTCCACGGTGCGTGCTGAGCGGCAGGGTCATGAAGTAAATCCTTAATCGCACCGGCTAATCTGACCTGATGCACAGCATCCGTACACAGTCCGGCCAAGTCTTCATCGAAGTCGATCTGTCCGGGATTCATGCCAAGCACCTCAGCCACCATATTCAGACATTGCTCCTGAACAGCCTGCACTCTGGCGGCAATATATTCTCCAGTGCCCGAAGTAACACAGCCACCCTTCCGCTGCCGGGCAATGAATGCAGCAAGCTGTCTGGCCTGTTCCCGCAGCTTCTCCCTGCTCTTGGCGGACAGCAGGATTAACTGCTCTCCCTGCTGCGCAGCAGGAATGACTTCCGGCACATATTGCTCGATGATCATATGAGCGTTCGTGCCGCCTGCCCCGAAGGAGCTGATGCCAGCCCTTAGCGGCTGGAGCTTCATCCCTTCCGGCGTCTCCTCCGCCAGCGGTTCCCACCGCTCAAGCGAGCGCTGCACGAAGAACGGCGTTCTTGCGAAATCGATATTCTCGTTAAGCTGCTCGGCCAGAATAGAGGGAACCAGCTGTTTATACTTCATTTGCAGCAGTACCTTGGTCAAGGAAGCCATACCGGCAGCCGATTCCAGATGGCCGATATTGCTCTTGACGGAACCCAGGGCGCAGAACTGGGTATCCGAAGTGGATTTCTTGAAGGCTTTCGTTAAGCCGGCCACCTCAATAGGATCTCCCAGCGCCGTACCGGTGCCATGGGCTTCAATATAACTGATCTGTCTGGGGTGCACGCCCGACTTCATCAGCGCCTCTTCGATCAGCTCGGCTTGGGCGTTCGGGTTAGGCACTGTATATGAGCTGACCTTGCCGCCGTGATTCACCGCCGTTCCTTTGATCAGGCCATAGATCGAGTCCCCGTCCCTGAGCGCCGCCGCCAGCGGCTTCAGCAGGACTGCGCCTACGCCCTCGCCGGGAACATAACCGTCTCCACCCTGGCCGAATGCCCTGCACTTGCCTTCCGTGGAGCCGAAGCGCTGATCGGCCAGGAAGATGTATTTTGCCGGATGCACAATGGTATTGACACTCCCGACTACCGCCAGCTCGCTCTCGCCGTGCCGGATACTCTCACAGGCCATATGCAGGGCTACCAGTGCTGAGGAGCACATCGTATCCACCGCCAGACTCGGCCCCTTGAAGTTGAAATGATAGGAGATCCGGTTGGCAATGGACGCGAACGATGAACGCACATCCACCAGCCGGCCGTTAGTGTATGCTTCCGCGCCAAGGAGCTGATAATGGGAGTTCATCACGCCAATGAATACGCCAACCTTCTTCCCGGAGAGTGTATCCGGCGCCGCTCCGGCATCCTCCAGCGTGTGGTACGCGGTCTGGAGCATGAGCCGCTCCTGCGGGTCCATCAGCTCCGCTTCCCTCGGGGAGATATGGAAGAATCCGGCATCGAACATTTCCACATCCTTCATGAACGCTCCCCATTTGGTATAGACCTTGCCCTGCTTCCCCTTCTCCGGGTGGTAATCCTTACGGTAATCCCAGCGCTCCGGCGGAATCTCGGTGACACAGTCTTGTCCCCGGCACAGCACCTCCCAGAATTCCTCCAGCGTCTCCGCCATCGGATACTGTCCGCTTAAGCCGATTATCGCAATGTCTCCGCCAGCTGCTTCCGCAGCCCGGAACCGGGGATCAGCGGGATGAGCTGCATACAGGGGGGCATGGAACACTTCACTTGCCGCTTGATCTGCAATGATCTGCGGTGCCGGCCCGTTCAATAGCTCTCCATCCCCCGTAGCCATCTCCCGTTCCGCTTCTCCCGCTGACTGCTGAAAGAATCCGGCATGATGCTCCATGAAGAAGCCGGTCAGGCCCGCGATCGAGCTGTATTCAAAGAACAAGGTGCTGGGCAGATCAGAGAAGTCCTTATCGAGAATTCCATTCAGCTCCATGATCATGATGGAATCGATGCCGTATTTGGAGAAATTGCCGTCCGCCTCAATCTGCACTGCCGGAACTCCGGTTGCCTGAGACACGACTTTTTTCAAATATTGCTGAACTGCTGCCTCTACCAGCACAGTCCCGGCAGCACCAGGTTGAAGCTGCGGACGCTTTCCGGCAGCCTTAACGGAAGCACTCAGCACCTGCTCCTCTCCCGCCTTCTCAGCCGCTGTGCCCAGCACCCGGTTCAATTGCTGCGCTTCCCCGCAGGCTACGATGATGCGTGATTCCCCTGTGCGGATCAGCTGCTCCAGCAGCTCAAGACCTGCCCGGGTGTCCAGCTGACCCATTCCGGCCTGGCGGCTGTACTGCACAGCTTCTTCTCCGGTCAACTGCATCGCGCCTTCATTCCACACAGGCCAATTGACCGACAGTGAAGCTCCCGAGCGATATCCTGCCTTAACCTGCTCCGCGCGCAGCACGGCGAACCGGTCCAGATAGCTGTTGGCTGCGGCATAGGCTCCCCTGCCGAAATCACCGATAATGGATGAAAGAGAGGAGAACAGGACGAAGAAATCCAGCTTCTCCTGCCGTGTAGCTTCATCCAGATTCAAGGCTCCTTGAATCTTGGGCAGGAGCACCTCCGCCATCTGTTCCGGAGTGGTCTCCATCAGCGCCATTTCACCCAGTACTCCGGCACAGTGAACGATGCCATCCATAGAATGAAACACCTCTTTGGCCTGCGCAACAATCTGTATGGCAGTATCCCGCTGCGCGATATCGCCGGGCAGATAGATGACCTGCCCCGGACACTGCTGCAGCCGCTGCAGCTCAGCGCTTCTTGAAGCGTCCAGCGCGGCTCTTCCGGTCAGCACCAGATTGGCCTCGTAATGCCGGAGGACATATTCGGCCACCGCAAGTCCCAGCTTGCCCATGCCGCCGGTAATGAGGTAAGTTCCATGTCTGCGGAACCCGCTGAATGCAGCCTCCGGTAAGGATGCCAGCGGCAGAATAGCAAGACTGGTCCGGGCACTGCCAGTATAGGCGACTTCTATATAAGAAGACCGCTGCGGATAGAGCAGCTCCTGCGCCGCATAGAATGGAATTTCTTCAACGGTACTGCAGTACATCACGGACGGATTGAAGCTGCGGTTAATGGACTGTAATGCTTTGGACAACCCTTGCAGCATCCCCGCTTCCGGCTGGCCTCCACAGACTGCACCCAGCAGATAGCGGACCGGATGGTCTTTGTAGAGCAATGTAACCGTCTTGAACAGGTACAGAATCGTGTAGTAACCGGTAAGGAGCCCTGTCTGTGCCCCGTCCCATTCATCTATAACTGCGTCAATTCTTATACCCCTCGACAGCAGCCCGCCCAGCAGCTTGTGAATATCCGCTTCACATCCGGGCCGGATGGTGAACTCTGCCACCTCGTCTGAAGTGCTGTAATCCGTCGCCTGAGTCACACTGATGATGTGGTCCGGTGCCGCTTGCCCTTGGTTGAAGGCGTCTGCGAGCAGATGCCTCCTTCCGTGGTCACGGGTCAGATAGAGCACATTTGTCATCACAGGAGAATGCCCGGAATGAGCGGGGATCTCAGCATTCTGCCAGCGTTCGGTATACAATTGAATGCGGCTTGCCGGATTCAGCGGAGAGTTGCCCGGAATAGCCCGGATCGTGAAGTCTCTGGCTTCCACCAGCACTTCACCCTGCTCATTCAGAATATAGATATTGAACCGCTTCATGCCTGCTGCCTTATCCGCTGTCTCAGGAACAATCTCTGCATAGGAATAGCAGCTTGGTGTGAGCCTGCCGTGAATGATCACTTCCCCTAGCGCAAAAGGAATATGTAGTTTGAGCTGTTTGTAAGCCTCAGCTCCGCCGATCCAGGTTACGGCCCGCAGCGCCGCATCTAAGAGAGACGGGTGCAGCAGGTAGTCGTTGAAGCCGGGCTGCAGATGCGGCGGCAGCTCAAGCTTTTCCAAGGATTCCCTGTCACCGCAGAGCGCTTCAGCCGTTGCCTGAAAGCTTGGCCCATACTGAAAGCCGATGAATCCGGCGAATACTTCGTTGTAACAGAAATCCTTCCCTACAATGGCTCCGCCCCTTGCCCGTATCTCGTCAAGCATGAATCTGCGCGGTACCGCCTGCTGCGGTTTGGCCGCATAGAGCTTACCCGTACAATGAATCACCGGATGGTCCATATCCCCGGTATACACCTGGAACCTCAAATACCCTGAATCCCGGGTAAGCTGAATGGAGACATCCCGCGTATCGGCCACTTCCAGCCGGTTCACCCACAGTACATCCTTAATGGCATGCACCTGATCACCGAAGGCCAGCTCACCAGCGGCTCTGACCATCTCCAGATAAGCTACTCCCGGCAGAATCACCCGTCCATCGACAACATGCTCACCAACGTAGAAATCGCTCGCCTGAAGTGTCTTCACGAACAGCAGCTGCCTTGGACTGGACTTCGCCAGATCAAGCATCGGATGGCCCGGAACCGCAGCAGGCGGCGGAGCAGGCATCCAGTGTCTAGAACGGTTAAAAGCATATCCGGGCAACGGCTGCTTCCTGAAGCTTCCCCCGGGATACAACCGGCTCCAGTCCAGATCTGCCCCGGCCAGCCATAACTGAAGCAGGATCTCTTGGAACCCGGAGATTCCGTCATTCTGGATCGACAGTGAATATACTTCAGAGTCCTTGTCTGACGCTGACAGCCGGATCATCTCAGTCTGCAGAATACTCTGTCCGGCGCTGTGTTCCTGCAGCTGATGCTTCCAGCCCGCCATGTCAGCGATTTCCGGCAGCAGAGTGTTCGCTTCATGCAGATGTGTGTAAGCCCTGTTCAAGCTTAATGGACTCTGCCGTGCATTCAGCTGTTCCCGCACCGCTTCAATGACCCCGGCTGCTTCCGCTTCGGAAGAAGCTAACAGCCGCACTGCCATTTCCTTGGAAATCACCTCTCCCAGGACAAGCTGAACCCATTCATTCAGACGTTCATCCCTTAGAGTGATCCGCTCCGACAAGTCCCATTTCTGATTCAGCTTCAGCAGCGAGCCGTAGGTGATCAACAGCAGCAGAACGCACTGCCACCCCGCCTCCGGGCTATCATTTCCGGCAACCAGCAGCTCTTCCTGATTGAGTATGGAGTCTACAGTCAGCCCCGCCTCTTGTAGGGCCGGAACCTGATCCCAGTCCCGTAAGTACTTCTTGTAAGTGAACTGGGTCCGGCTCAGAATCCGGGCCTTCTCCACATAGTGCCTGAACGCTGCCGCATCAGCTTCGCCGATACGCATACTGCGCAGGTCAGCAATATATGAAGTGCTGATGTTCACGGGCTGAAGCTTCACATGATGAACCGGATCAATGAACGTCCGTTCCGGGCTTCTCAGGACAGTCTCTTCAAACGTGGTCCTGCCGCTAAGAATGCTGTATGCCTGAGCGGGTGTTATCATGCCGCAGACGGCCATAGCGAGCAGCGTTCCTTGCTGTTCGCCGCTCACGGCAGCAATCTCGGCCCCGAGGCCGGTCAGCACCTTAGCGAGTGTATAATTCACTATGAAGGAGTGTGCAGCCAGCTTCTCCTTGCTCCATTTGGCAACTGTGATGCCGCTGCGGACAGAGGACAGCCCTTCAGTCAGCGCAATCTCAGCGATAACCTCTTCAAAAGTCCGGCGGATATACGGTTCTTGCAGGATGCTTTTAATCTCCGGGTACCCTTTATAAATCACATTGGTGAATTGAACCGACCATGCCTTGCAGCCCGGCTCTAACCGTTCAGCGCTGGTTGCAGCCCCCTCAAGGAATTCTGCCAGCTCCTCCTTGTTTCTTACAACCGCGCCGATTCTGTATTCCCGGCAATGCCGTCTGCC
The DNA here is from genome assembly GCF_038002265.1 of Paenibacillus sp. FSL R7-0179. Classification (NCBI taxonomy): domain Bacteria; kingdom Bacillati; phylum Bacillota; class Bacilli; order Caryophanales; family Paenibacillaceae; genus Paenibacillus; species Paenibacillus sp. FSL R7-0179. The sequence goes on along the minus strand of NZ_JBBOCC010000002.1, from coordinate 2,763,267 downwards.
TGCCAGCAGCGTTCTGCATAGATCGCCGATGGCAGACCCGTTGATCTCCGCAGCGTTCAAGTACGACTTCCAGGCGGAGATCCCCTCGTTCAGACTGCCGGAATTCAAGGCAGACAGGGCGAAGATCTGCGGCCCCGGAGCCGGTTCCTTGCTTACCCTGGCGGGCTTCGGCGGCTCATAGGCTTCCAGAATGACATGGGCATTGACTCCCCCGAAGCCAAAACCGCTTATGCCTGCCCGCAGTGGAACCTGTGCATCTACTTGCACCCAGCCGGTATTATCCGTTGCCACCTTGAACGGAGTATGCTCCCAGTCCAGCAGCGGATTCAGCCGGGTCAGATTAAGCAGCTTAGGAATCGTCTTATGCTTCATCATCAGCAGCACCCGGATGATTCCGGCCATCCCGGCGGCACTTGCCAGATGGCCGATATTCGTCTTGACAGAGCCGATGGTGCAGAACTGATTCTGTTCGGTGTACTGTCTGAATACCTGTGTCAGCGCTTCAACCTCAATTGGATCGCCAAGAGCGGTTCCGGTACCATGTGCTTCGATATAATTGACTGTTGAAGCATCAACTCCGGATTGACGCAGGGCGGCTTCAATCACTTGCTTCTGTGCGGTCATGCTTGGTGCGGCGATCGTCTGCGACGGACCACAGTGGTTCACGGCACTGCCCCGGATGACACCATAGATATGGTTGCCGTCCCGGATCGCATCCTCCAGCTTCTGCAGCAGCAGAACACCAACGCCCTCCCCCTGCACGAATCCGTCCGCATTCTCGTCAAAAGCCTTGCATTGCCCGTCCCGGCTCATCATATTCGACTTGGAGAAGCTCACATACCGCCAAGGATGGTAAGCGAGGCACACTCCAGCTGCGATAGCGTATTTCGCTTCGCCCGACTGGAGGTTCTGTCTTGCCTTATGCACCGCAACCAGTGAGGAGGAGCAGGCGGTATCCAGGGAGAGGCTCTCTCCGGTCAGGCCCAGATAATGGGAGATACGGTTCGCCGCAATGCACTCGAAGTTGCCCAGACCTGCGTAATGATCCACCTGTTCGCCGCCGGACAGGGCGAGAAGCGCATAATCATTGCCGGTTACGCCGACATAGACCGAGGTCCCTTCCTGCTGAAGCGACTCCAGCGGAATGCCCGAATCTTCAAGGCAGTGCCAGGTCTCCTCCAGCAGAATGCGCTGCTGTGGGTCCATGCTGGTTACCTCTCTGGGCGACAGGTTAAAAAAGGTATGATCGAATCTATCTATTCCCTGCAGCGGAGCACTGAATTTCACGAATTGCTCATTGTCCCAGCCTAGCTCCGCACCCTTCTTCAGCCCGTATCTTCCGTTCTCCCAGCGTTCAAGACTGATGGGGCGGATAGAATTCACATGGTTCACCATGTTATCCCAGTAACGGGTGTAGTGACCGGCATCCGGAAACCTGCAGCCGATGCCGACGATAGCCACATCCGGTCCCGCTGCCCCTCCGCGGGGCTTAAGCCTGCTTGCCGAAGCCTTAGAGCTCATACACAGTCTCCTTTTCTTCCATAGCAGCCTGGTCCCTCATCCCTCTCAGCAGGGCGAGAATGCTGTCCTCTTGGTATTGCTTCTTGATATACTTCTCCATCGTGCTCTTCCAGGCGGCGAATTCGAATCCGAGCAGCTGCAGGAGCGCGCCCAGCATGACAAAATTCTCATTCCGCACATTTCCCGTTTCCTTGGCGATGGCCCGTCCTTCAACAAAAGAGACATGCATGTAGCGGCTGAAGCTGTCATCGTATTTCCCCTTGTAAATATCCTCATTCAGCTCCGCAAGATTCACGAGCATCCGCCCGTCCTGCTTCAGGAAGCTTCCCCAGCGCAGGGCTTCAATCTGGTCGAAGCCGACGATATAGTCCGCAGTACCCATCTCAATCAGCGGGGAATATATTTTGTCGCCGAACCGGACCTGTGCATGCACGCTTCCGCCTCTTTGCGACATGCCGTGCACCTCGGAGACCTTAACGTCATACCCGAGTGTCACCAGTCCCTGTGACAACACATTGGTTACAGTAATGACACCTTTTCCGCCTACACCGGCCAAAATAATGCTTGTAGCTGTGTTCATCGGTCGCTTAAGCCTCCTTAATGCTGTCATAGGGACATACCTGCTGGCAGATGCTGCAGCCCTTGCATTCGAGCGGATCAATAATGATTTGGCGGTCCACAATTTTGATCGCCGAGCAGCCCAGCATCGTACATTTTTTGCAGTTTACACAGCTGGCGTTGTCAATAACATATTTTCTTTTGGTTTCGGTTTTGTTTTTGAGAAGTTCGCAAGGATGCCTGGAGATGATGACGAATGGTTCAGTGCTGAGCTTGGCGGTCTCCACACACTGCTGCGTTTCTTGGAGGTTAGTGGGGTCGAGTATGATGAGGTTATCCGGTTTGATGCCCAGTGCGAGCACAATATCTTCAATCCGTATAGGCTCCGAAGTACTGCCTTGCAGCGTGCGTCCGGTGCCCGGATTCTCTTGATTACCGGTCATGGAGGTGGAGCGGTTGTCCAGAATGCAAACGACGATAGGGGTCTTGTTGTAGACGGCGTTCAGCAGCCCGGTCATGCCTGAGTGAAAAAAGGTGGAGTCGCCAATGAAGGCAAATACCTTCTTGCCCAGCGGCTTGAAATCCTGGGTCCGCTGCATGCCTGTGGCCATGGAGATGGATGCTCCCATACAGAGCACCGTATCCAGGGCTTTGATCGGCTCCGTTCCACCTAAGGTGTAACAGCCGATATCTCCGGCGGCCAGAATATCCCTGTGCTGCTTGACCGCGCTGTACAGTCCCAGATATCCGCAGCCTGCACACAGCCGCGGCGGTCGCGGCGGTACTTGGACAGCTTCGTAGCAGTCCATTTCTTCGCGGGTGATGGCTTTCCGGATAATCTCCGGATTCAGCTCACCGCAGACGGGAATGATCTCCTTGCCGGTGCAGGCAATGCCCATGGCCTTCAGGGAGGTCTCGATGAACGGTTCGCCTTCCTCGACTACATAGATCCTGTTGACCTGTGCAGCGAATGCGCGGGCCTTCTCATCCGGGAACGGGTAGCTCATACCCAGCTTCAGCACAGATACTGTATTTCCGAATACTTCCTTAACATATTGATAGGATATTCCGCTGGTGACAATGCCGATATCCGGGGAGCTGAATTCCAGTACATTTAGAGGGGAGGAGTTGGAATAGGCTTGAATTTCCAGGAGATTTGCTTCAATTTCGAGATGACGTCGCCTGGAGATGGCCGGAAGCAGCAGCCGGTCCAGCTTGTTCTTCTTATAGGTCTTATACCTCTCTTCCACAGCCAGCCCTTCCTGGAATTCTACTATTCCTTTGGAATGGGAGACCCGGGTAGTCGTCCTGAACAGGACCGGTGTATTGAAGCGCTCACTGATCTCATAGGCTTCAAGCATCATATCTTTGCATTCCTGGGAGCTTGAGGGTTCTATTAATGGCATCTTGGCATGACTGGCGTAAATACGGTTGTCCTGCTCGTTCTGGGAGGAATGGATGCCCGGATCATCTGCCGAGACAATGACAAGGCCCGCATTCACACCCTCATAGGTCATATTGAATAGCGGATCAGCCGCCACATTGACCCCTACATGCTTCATGGTGGTCAGACTGCGGATACCGGCGATACATGCGCCTGCCGCCACTTCCAGCGCCACCTTCTCGTTGGGTGCCCACTCGGCATATACGCCTTCATAGACACTGATGCTCTCGACAATCTCTGTGCTCGGTGTTCCGGGGTACGATGAAATGATTTTACAATTTGCTTCATAAGCGCCTCTGGCAATTGCCTCATTACCCATCATTAGAGCTTTCATCAGATCGTCCTCTCGTCCATCTCATTTAACAGAAAAGCGCGGCCTCATACACCCCAAAGTACTAATTCATGCAATTAACATTTATAGGACTTTATACTTGTTAATAGGATATAGTCAATAATATAGTGTTACTATTAAATTTGTTACTTTTTTTTAATAAATTCCTGCTGTTTTATTCTTAAATCTGCTAAATTTCACAGAATTGAAATAATTAAAAAGCCTGCAACCTAACATCGCAGACTTTTCCATAGAAAAACATATATTTCATTTATTTTCAAAATATGTCGAATGGATTTGCGTCTTTTGAGCCTTAAGCAGGATACCCGCCCCCCGGCGGCGGCCACGCTCCCTGCAGACGGCGGAGCAGAACAATCTCCCCCAGATGATAGGAGTTATGAGAGGCAATGTTACGTAGAAGCCCGCCCTTGGTTTCTCCTGGAAAATGGGCTAATGGCTCGTCTAGCTGGACGGTCTGGGCAATGGCAACTGCCTTATCGACCCCTTCCAGCAGATGCATAATCGCCTCTTGAAGCTGGGACTCTTCTGCCGGGGCCTTCTCCGCAGGCCAGCTCTCCTGTACACTTGCAGGCGGCTGTGGGCGGCCCCCCTCCAGATGGGTCAGCATGAAGTCCTGCCAGTAGCCCATATGCTTCACCAACTGGTAGATGGAGTAGGGAATTCCTTCTATTGTATAACCTGCAAGCTCAAGTGTCAGATCCGGCAAGGCCCGGGCAATCGGAATATGTCCACGTTCCCCTACCAGAGATTTCACCAGTGCTTGTCCAAAAGCATGATTGGATTCGGACATCAGTATGCTCCTCCTATTAATTGTGCGTAATATAATTTACCGAAATTCAATATATCCGGATTCTAACACTTTGTCAATAAGCATCCGCCTGTATCTTAAACATCTGATAGTAATGTCCCTGAAGGTCCAATCGCGTTCCGAAATTTGCAGCACAAAAAAGCGAAACGCTTGAAGCTTCGTTTCGCTCTTTGATCTTAACTATAGTGTTCCATTCCGGTTAGCCATTATAAAGTACGCAGAATATTTAACAATTCCTCCGACATCCGGCTCACATCTTCAATCGACGCATTGACCTCCTCAGTCAGAGCGGCCTGGGCTTCGGTGAGGCTGGACATGCTGTTAATCCGTGTAATGATGTCGTCAACCTTATCATTCATCTGCTGCATGGTGGTTTCAATGTTGCCCGATGCCGTCTTGCTGTGCTCCGCGAGCTTCCTCACTTCACCAGCCACTATGGAGAATCCCCGGCCGTATTCGCCCGCATGGGCAGCTTCAATCGCAGCATTCAGCCCTAGCAGGCCTGTCTGGTTCGAGATCTCGCTGATGAATTGGGTGATCTCCTTGGTCTCCCCTGTCTTGACCTTGACTTCCATGGCTGCCTTGTGCGATTGTTCCTGGACCTCGGCCATGTCCTGAGCCTGCTCGGTAACCGACACAATGCCGCGGACGATCTCATTAATCGCTGCCAGCAAGCCCTCCATCTGTACATTGACCTGCCGTACAATTTCCTCTTTGGTGACTTCGTGGGTAACATCCCGGATCGTACCGGCAACTCTCAGTGGGATGCCCTGCTCATCGCGAACGGTTTCGCCGCCTGCATGGTACCAGCGGTACTCGCCATTTTTGGAGCGCAGCCGGTAGTTCACTTTATAATCCGTTTGCCCGGTGTAATCATTCAGATGATTGGCGAAGGCATCCAGCGTGGGCTGAAGATCCTCGGGGTGTAGCTGGTTGCTCCAGCTGCTTAACAGGTTCGGGAAATCATGCTCGCCTTCAAAACCAATTGTTCTGCGGAACTGCTCTGACCACCAGAACTCATTATCCGGGTTGACCGGATCGCCTGCTATAACCACCATATCCCAAGGGGCTTCAACCAAGGCGCGGTTCACCAGATCGTAGCGGACTACCAGGGCACTCAGCTCGTCCTGCTTGATTTTTTTGTCATGAATATCCAGCAAAGCTCCAGCTACCATAATAGGTGATCCGTCAGCGGCACGTATGGTTGTGCCCGTCGCCTGGAACCATTTGTACTCGCCCGCTTTCGTCTTGAGCCGGTATTCGATATCGTACTTGATCGTGCCCGTCCGGTCCAGCATATGATCCGCGAACAGCTGCAGTACGCCCTCTTTATCCTCGGGATGAAGGCAGTTGGACCAGCTCTCCAGCACATTGGGGAAGTCATGCTCATCCGTATAGCCGATCATCCGGCGCAGCTCATCGGTCCACCTGAACTCATTATTCGGATTCACCGGATCACCCTCGTACACATCCATTTCCCATAGGGAGATCTCAATCGCTTCAGTGATCATCTCCAACCGAACCTTGTAATAGTCCTCGCGTTTATGTATCATGGACGTTAGTCGCGTTAACATTGCCTGCAGTTCATCAGGAACTGCGGCAGAATATGTATCGGCTTGCTCTTCATTTCGTTCAGCCCGCTCCACATAGTTTCTTAATAGGCCGATCAGCTGAGGGTCTGTTTGGGGCGGCGCACCTGCGGGTGTGATTCCTTTGAATTTGTTCAGAATAGACATATAATTTCATTTCTCCTCATCTAGTGGTGTCAAATGCATCGGGAAGGCTAGAATGAGTATATAACACACATGAGATTTAATATATAAATTTATATTTAAATTTTAATATAAAACAGCGGCAGAATAAGACTTGACAAAAAGTCTCAGACTGCCGCTGTTATTTGACTAACGTATAGCGTTATTTTAAAAATTTCCGGAGAAATCTAATCCACTTGGGCTCGTATGCTTGGCTAATTGGAAGCCCTTTATAATAAATATTATAAGGGTCCATTGCCCAGAGCTTTAAAAGTCCTTCAGGAACATCATACTTATTTACAGGTGAGTTAGGATCTGCTCTAAAAAAATACTCATTACATGCAACACAGTACAAAATCAGCGATTTATCAGAGACGTATGCATAAACATTAAGCTCAGTTTTACAGGCTTCACATTTACATATCCGATTGCGGTTTAGCCAATCAATAAGTAATTGCATGTTATCCCTCTTCCCTCATTACAAACAGTATGTTTGACTAAAGAATTCAAGAACAACATCACAATATCCTATCCGTTATCTCGGTTAAGTTAGTTCACTTGTATACTTTTTAAAATTTCATTGAATTCTGCCTTGGCTTGTTGGCTAATCTTCGCTGGAAAAGCTGACACCAGGGTATAGATTTCATTATCTTTTTCGAATAAAACCATTTGATAAGTCAGCTTTTCATCTGTATCGCTCAAAGTATAGGTCAACTGTTTCGCATTAATTTTCCCTGCTTTTACGGACTGTTCTGTGATTTTCGAGGCATTCTTGTCCGTTATATCTTTTTTGACCAAGCTAATATATTCTTCAAGGTTCATACCTAATTCAGTCTTACTATAATGACTAATAATCAGCATGCTCTTCTCGGGTGAGATCAAGAACAACTCGCGATCTGCTGCATTCTCTACAGAAGAAGTTACATCACTCCAATCACTGTAGCCTGTGACCTTTATTTTTTTATCCTTGGTTGTAAAAGGCTGCTTCGTAGATATTGTGGCGGTCTGAATCTCCGCGAGCCAGCTCACCTTCGCGTCCACGGCCTCGCCGATGAAACGTAATGGCACGTAAGTACTTCCCTTGATGTTAGCAGGGGCTACTGTCAGTTTCTTCTGATTGCCATTAATCTCAGCAGTTGTTGAACCCAGTTTAAGCTTGATCAGCGTACCCGGTTTGCTTCCTTTAATCGTTTGCGTTGTGGAATCCCACTCAACCTTCAGTCCCAATGCTTCAAAAATAGCACGGAACGGAACCATGACCGATCCATTTTGCCGGATGGGCGGAGCTTGGAATGTCATACGCTCACCATTCAAATGCACCATGATTTCGTCGGGATTTGAAGGCGGTGCAGGTTCTGTAGTATCTTCATCAAGCACTTCGACGCCTTTGGCAGCGAGCGCGGTCAGGATTTTCTGTGCACCTGCATTCAGAGGATTATGGCTGATGGCAACCTCCTTAAGCTTCGGAAGAGTAGTTAAGACGCTAATATCCTCGACCAGATTATTCTCAAAGTAGACATGCTCCAGCTCCGGGTGATTTCTTAGCGGTTCAAGAGACTGGATGTGGTTATCGCTGATGATTAACCAGTTCAGATTGACTAATGGTTGAATTGGCGTCAGATCTTTAAGCTGATTATTGCCGATTAACAGATCGGTTAATTGCGTTAATCCTGCTAGTGCATCAAGCTTCTCTATGTTGTTCGAATCAAGATTAAGCTGCTCCAGCCGGGACAACTCCTGCAAAGGCTCAAGCGCAGTGATCCGATTGTCATTCAGAGCCAGGAAGGTGACTTTATGCAGCTTTTGAAGGGGCTCAATGTTGGTAATGCCCAGCCCAGGGAGCATTAAGCTTTTCATATTAACAGCGAGCTCTAGTCCGCTTAGACTGTTAATTTTCTGCTCAGGATCTTTAGGATAGAGGGAGGTTAGGCTCTGCAGATCTTCTGTGGTAAGGGGCGCGGCCGGCTTCTTCAGCTCGATACGAATTGCCTGTTCCAGATTCTTGTCTGAGATGAGAGCGGCTTCTGCAAATACGGATGGAATAGAAACGAAGCATAGCAGAAAAGCAAGTACAGCGGTGGATGCAAGTTTGATCGTCTTACACAAAATAAATTCACTCCTTGAAATGTCATAGTGACTAGATTCGACATTTATCTACCTTTTCCTTTAAAGGAGCATAAGGGAGTACTCTGCAAAGTATTTTTTGCAAGAGGAAATAGTTGGATTTTCTACACTTGCAGATGGACGATTAGGCCATAGTAGGATAGGAGTTGGAAAAAGGCACTTAATTTTGCATATTTGCTGCTAAGGAGCGAGACTGAAGCTATTTAGTTGTACAATTTCCACTTGCTTCCTCCGTTTCTGCTAAAATCAATAAAAGAAGATACGTTTATCCACCTACTTGCTGCCAAGTAACTTCGACAACTAGGTAGACCATGCCAAAAAGGCACCCCGCTGACGGGGCACCTTATCTTGGATAAGTGATTATAGCCGGTTAAGTTAGGGTGGATTGCAGGAGCATGTGCGCTTAGGCCTCCAACTCCTCTGTGGTCCAGTGCAGCTGGACGCCGAGTGCAATCAATTGCTGCTGATAGGCCTCCAGATGCTCCGTATTTCCCCTGACCGTCGATGGTTCGACCTGTTGCCTGATGGCATAAGCCGCAAGGGCTCCCGCCGCTTCGCCGATGTTCCATTCCGTGGGGTGCAGGCGGTAGCAGCCATTCGCAATCTGGGTCATGGATATGTTCTTGCAGGCCGGGAGCAGGTTCTTGACCCTTACCGGGATCAATGCTCCAAGAGGAATCTCATAAGGATGATTCGGGATATAAAAGGTACGCTGGCTCACTGTCGTGGGATGAAGATCCAGATGATAGCTGCCTACCCCGACGCTGTCCTCATAGCGCTTAGGCCCGGCCGGTCCGCGCAGCTCCTTGCTTACATCCTGCTCCGCTATCGTGTACAGCCCGCGAATACGCCGGGATTCCCGGATATACGGGGCCTTGGCCAGCCCGTCCTCCGTGCCGAGCACATCCCCGCGCAGCCGTACACCCGGGTAGCCCTTCCCTCCGTCCAGGCGGGGCGCTTCGGTCTGAAGCCAGTACACAAGTGCGAGGGTGAGCTGCCGTGCTCCCTCCAGATGCCGCTTCCGCTCCTCCGGCGATACGCCGATAATTGGCCCGGCATAGTAATCGTTCAGAGCCCAGTTTAGCAGAGTGACTTCTCCGTCATTCAGCGGCTCCGTCCAAATTGCCGGGTCTACGATCCGCCGGTAATCCCACAGGGAGACAATCCCCTGCTCATTCGGGAACATCGTGAACTGCTTCAGCTTGGTCGTATCGTCAGCATCTGAAGCGTACCAGCTTAAGATCGGATATTGCGAGAACGAGGGGACATATTCGCGCCAGTAATCATAACCTCTTGGACGCGGGATTATAAAGTCTCCGCCCGGCACATAGTCCACCGCCGCCACATGGGTGATCGATTGCATGTCGAGCGGGTCCGCGAGTTCTAATGCGTGCGGCTCCCCTGTCTCGCTGCGGGCTTCTGCGCCGCTGACATGCTCCACTCCGGCCAGCGGCAGCAGATCGCCGCACTCCGTGGCATCCAGATAGTAGGCTCCCCTCAGTTTGATCAGGTCACCGCCCGATCCCTGCCGTACAGTCACTCCAGTAACGTAATTCCCTTCAGTATCGGCCGTAACCGGCACCGTATGATAGAGCACCTCAATCCGTCCGGTGTTCACATACGGAGCCAGCATCTCCTGCAGAACAGCCAGTGCCACCTTCGGTTCATGTGCCAATCGGCTGACCCAGCCGTTGCCGGGATTCAGTATAGGGTTGCTCCTGGCAGCTTCCGTAAGCGGATAATTCCGCCTGTAATACTCCCTGACTCTGCTGCGGAACTCCCGGTAAGCTGCGGTACTGCCCGATTGCTCAATCCAGCGGTGCTCATCCGGCGGCACGGCCTGGGAGGTCAATTGCCCGCCCAGCCAGTCCGTCTCCTCTGTCACAAGTACGCGCAGCCCTGCCTTGGCTGCGGCCAGTGCTGCCGCCGTTCCTCCAAGGCCGCCGCCGATAATCACAACATCCGAACACTTCTCCTGTTCGCCAGTCATCTCTCCATCTCCTCCCCGCCGCAGCAGTTAGATCTGCCTTGCGCCTTCGGCGCGGCGCAGCCGTTCCAGAGCCAGCCGGGCCGCGCCGAAGCAGCCTGCCCGGTTGCCCAGCTCCGCTGGCACGATCCGGGCGGCCAGACTGCCGTCCGCCTGCCCGGCCAGCAGCGGCCACCAGACCGCGCGGCTCTGAATGACCCCGCCGCCGATTATAATCAGCTCGGGGTCTACCGCCGCCCCGATGTTAGCTGCCACCAGCGCCAGGTCCGCTGTGAAGCGCGCAAGCACTGCCAGCGCTGCCGCGTCGCCCTGCTCCGCCGCCGCCATAATCTCCCGCCCGTGCGCATGCGCACGGCCGGTCTCCTCCAGTGCCAGCCGCAGCAGCGCCTGGCCGGACACATATTGCTCCGCGCAGCCGCGCTTGCCGCAATTACAGGGGCGGCCTCCCGGCACCAGCACGCTGTGCCCCCAGTCGCCACCGCTCCAGGCGGCTCCGCGCAGCAGCCGGCCTTCCGCCAGATTCGCCCCGCCGACCCCGGTGCCCAGGGTCAGCATGACCAGGCTCGCCCTGCCGCGTCCCGCGCCCAGCCAGGCCTCGCCCAGCAGCGCCGCGTTGGCATCGTTATCGGCCGCCGCAGGCCGCCCGAAAGCAGCTTCTGCCCACTGCGTAAGCTGCATGCCCTCCCAGCCGGGCAGATTGTCGGTGGCGTAGACCACCTCGCCCGTATTCGCATTCACCCTGCCCGCCGAACCAATCCCCAGCGCCTCCACGGCAGGATGCTCCGCCAGCAGCTCCTCCACCAGACTATGGAGCTGGCCGAGAATAACCTCCCGGCCCAGCCGGGCCTCCGTGTCGCGCCCGGCTTCCGCCAGAACCACCCCCGCTTCATCGGTCACAAGCCCCTTGATGCCTGTCCCCCCGATATCTAAACCAATGACTTGCCGCATTCGCACCACCTCCACTACTGCGTCTGTACCACACAGAAACGGCGCTGCCATCCTTGTAGGAAAGGTAACTTTCTGGCGGCATAGAGCATGATCCCTGAGTAACAATACACCTGTAATCGGTTTTCCGATTACATCCAGCCGTCCGCCCTCTCGTGAGCGCATTGTAATCGTTTTTCCGATTACATCCAGCCATCCGCCCACTCGCCAGCGCATTGTAATCGGTTTTCCGATTACATCTGGCCATCTGTCCTCTCGCCAGCGCATTGTAATCGGTTTTCCGATTACATCTGGCCATCCGCCCACTCGCGAGCGCATTGTAATCGTTTTTTCGATTACATCTGGCCATCTGTCCTCTCGCCAGCGCATTGTAATCGTTTTTTCGATTACATCTGGCCATCTGTCCTCTCGCGAGCGCCTTGTAATCGGTTTTCCGATTACATCCAGCCATCTGCCCTCTCGTGAGCGCAATGTAATCGGTTTTCCGATTACATCTGGCCATCTGTCCTCTCGCCAGCGCATTGTAATCGTTTTTTCGATTACATCTGGCCAACGCGCTGTCCCCGACCCTAATGTGTTCGGTTTTCCGCCTACACGCCTCTTTCTCACACCCTAACTCAACAGACGAACTCAACGTCCGCTATATCACCAACGCTGTTCCCTTAACCGGCATGTAATATATAATTCATTTCTCCCAGTCGTTTCATTTCTCCCTACCGTTTCATTTCCCCCGCACCCTAATAAATCCGGTCAATAACCGCCCGGGCGGTCAGCTCCTTCATCCGCTTGGTCTCTTCGCCATGGAGCTGCTCCAGCCCCTGGCAGAGCAGGTCGATAATGAACAGCTGGGAGACCTTGGCCCCTACGGAGCCGCCTTCCAGCGGCGATTCCTTCCCGGCTGTCAGCAGCACAATGTCGGCAATTGAAGCAATCGGGGACTTGGCGTAATTAGTCATGGCAATGACTTTGGCCCCATTGTGCTTGGCCTTCATCAGCATATCATTCGTATCCAGCGTGCTGCCCGATACACTGATGCCAAAAGCGACATCACCCGGTCCCATCGTCACCGCCATCATCGCCTGGATGTGGCTGTCGGAGCTGGCTTCGACCCGACGCCCGATCCGCAGGAAGCGGTTCTTGGCATCCAGTGCCGTGATCCCTGAAGAACCTACGCCGAAGAACTGGATATGCCGGGCCTGATCCAGAGCCTCTATTGCCTGCTGCAGCTGCTCCCGGTCCAGCATGCCCAGACTGGATTGCAGTACACCGACCATCAGGGAATACAGATGGTCGGCGTAATCCCCTTCGCCTGCCCCCTGCTCGCCGTCCGTCAGAGTCTGCCGCTTCGGCAGCCCCTGTGCGAGCATCAGCTTAAAATCCTGATAGCCCTTGAAGCCGATTTTGCGGCAGAAGCGCATAACGGTAGTCTCGCCCGTTCCGGCAAAATCGGCCAGCTCAGTCACAGACAAATAGATCAGATTATCCGGATGCTCAAGCACACACCGGGCTACCTTTTGCTCAGCTTTGGTCATGGACGGGTAATACGTGTTGATCCGGTCATTCATTTCCATTAAGGTTCATCCTCACTTTTCTCGCCGCTGCTGCGAACGGCCGGGTGATCATCTGCGGCCGGGTAATTGCGGAGCCTACCACCACCGCATAGGCCCCCAGATTCAGCGCTGCCTCCACTTGGGCGGGGTGGCTGATCCGGCCTTCGGCAATGACCGGAATCTCAAGCCGCCGTGCAGCTTGCTCCAGCAGCTCCAGATTCGGCCCTTCCTGCTGGCGGGAATACAATGTATATCCCGACAAAGTGGTCGAGACACAGCTGACCCCAAGCGACTCGGCGTATAGCGCTTCCTCCAGAGTGGAGATATCCGCCATGGACGCTGCCGGGCTTGCCTTCAGCAGGTCTATGATCTGCTCCAGCGTAGAATGCTCCGGCCGGGTCTGCCGGGTCCCGTCAAAAGCTATAATATCCGCCCCCGCTTCCAGGAGTTCCTCAATCTCTCTAAGCGTAGGGGTAATATAGACGTCCGAATCCGGGTAATTGCGCTTCACGATGCCGATCACCGGCAGCGCAACCGCCTGCTTGATCGCCCGCACATCTGCTGCCCCGTTCGCCCGGATGGCGATGGCTCCGCCCTCCGCAGCCGCCACGGCCATCCGGGCCATGATCTCCGGCCCGTGCAGCGGCTCATCCGGCAGTGCCTGGCAGGAGACAATCAGCCCGTGGTGCAGGCTTTCCAGTATATTTTTGCTCAGGGTCCCCACCCTCTCTCTCGTATTCTACATCCATTGAACAAGTACAACATCAGAATTTAACAGTAAGAATTACTGTACCCAGCCGCATGCCAAGGGCTTGCGATGCCCCGTTTAAGGTATACGCGATATGCTTAAGTGCATTCTGTACAATTAAATCATCTGATGTTCCGCTTACGATTCGTTTAGTTGTATTTTGTACATTTAAAATGCCTGCAGTGCCTGTGTTTTGGCCCATTTGGGAAATTTAGTTGTACAGACTACATTTAGAGGAGTAAATCTATCCATTTCCTTGTTTTTAATTGCACAGAATACACCTATCTCTGAATGTTTGCTTCAATTGAAAATGGATAGAGTCAACTCGCCCTCACAAGGGCACATACTCTACAGTTAAGCCCACCTCGAACATCCGGTTCCAAGGCATATAGCAATCGGTAATCTTCACGCTCCCCGATGGACTGTCAATCCGGCCAGCCAGCTCCTCACTCAGCCGTTCCTGTACTCGGGCAGCCACGCGCCCGCGCGGTCCGTCCAGCTCATATTTGCCATAGCCCATCTCCTGCACAGGGCCATCACTAAGCTCTCCGCGCACTACCGAACAATAGCATACATCTTCGGCATAGCGGAGCGCCAGGAAATCCAGATGGCCAGTTGTACGTCCGTAGATCAGATAGAGCATCGCCTGCGAGATTACGGTTCCCAGCGAGTTGGAGCTGGTATTCCAGGCGGCGTATCCGGCCAGGTCGAACAGCAGGTTCTTTTGCCGCAGCATCTTAACCAGCTTCTGGTCACCGCCATTGGCATACCCGACATCTGCTACAGCCACCGTTATCTTCCGTTCACGAAGCAGATGCTCCCCGTACTCCACCAGCTCCATCAGATTCCGGTAGATATCATAGCTGAAGTAAGCATGATGCTGCGACACCGCCTCCGCCATCGTCTCCCCCGGTGTACTGACCAGCAGAACCAGATCTGCCTCCGCAGCACTGGATGCAATCAGCCCCCCAGCCGCCAGAATCTGATACTTCAATGTCTCATAGAAAAAGCGGTCCTCGAACAGCGGCGTCACAAACGCCCCCTGCACAGCGGACAAGCGCGGGTACACCAGCGGCCTCCGCCCTTCGGCCATGTTCAGCATTCGGGCGAGCAGTGTGCAGCCCACCTCGTCTGCTCCAGGATACATATAGACCTTAAGCTCCAGATCAAGCGCCGTAATCCGTGCCCGTACCTTCTCCTGATCCTTGGCGGTATGCCCGTACGGGGCCGAATCATCCTGCGGCACAATCATGAAGTCGATTACTCCGTCACTCACCAGCTCCAGCGCCTGCTTGTTGGCTTCTATATTAATCGCCCGGCGGCCAAGATAATCCTGCAGCACCTCTGCCGGGAGCCGGAGATCGATATCAGCCAGCTCGCGAATCTCTTCATCCGTGGCAATGCCCAGCTCCAGCCGGTGGCCGGTAAAGCCCTTGCGGAAGATATCCCGGCCCCAGTCGGCATAATAATCGGGCTCCTCATCCGAGAGGGAGTACTGCGGACAACGCATAATGAGCTGGAACGCATACAGCTTCAGCTGCGGATAACGCCGCCGGATCTCCCGCAGCCGCTCCAGGCGTGCCTCCAGCACTTCAAGCTCCAGCTGGTGCAGCCGCGAGGGAATGATACCGCCGTAGAGCAGTGTATCCAGCGCGACCACCGCACCTTCCGCACCTTCACAGGCAGCCTCGAACCAGGACCACAGCTGCTCAACATCACCCGGACGTTTCTTCAGGCCCATAATCCCGGCGGGCGGACGCTCTACCGTATAATCTGTTCCCTGAGCCAGCAGATACGGGAATTCATAATTGCAGGGCCGCTCATCGAGCGGAACCAGAATCAGCTTATGAAGCTTAGTCATGTCTGTCCTCCTCCTTTGTCGCTTCCTTCAAATCCTCCTTAATCTCTTCTTCCATCTCCGGCAGCCCGATCCCCAGTGCCTCAGCCGCACGCACGGCCGCATCAATGCCGAGGCGTACACCGTAGCTGCGGCAGGTCTCCAGGCGCTGGTAAACTTCCGCCTGTGCCTGCGGGTTCAGCGGGTCCGTGAGCTGTCTGCGCACAGCCCGCCACAGCATAGCATCCCCGATGGCCCGGCACAGCCAAGGTCCAGCTTCTTCTATGAACTTGTCATTGTCTAATCCGCCAAGCCGCACGGCAGTCTGCTCCAGCCGGCTGAAATAGGCGTCCAGCCGCTCCAGATCGCGCTCCGCCAGCGCATCGTCCAGGTCCCGGTAGTCGCCGGAATACAGGCGGCTGTTCAGATTTTGGCGGCAGAAGAACATCATGTCCTCCGCAAGCTCTCCGGCGAATTCACGCACGGACAGCTCCCAGGACAGCTCCGGCATGTAACGCTCGCTGTTCCACATATAGTGGGCCATCGTGCCCAGCGTGATCTTGGAGCATTCCCACTGATTCATCGGATTGGCGACGACCGCTGTATGCCCGTACCTGCCGAGCCGGGAGCTGCGCCCGCGCACCGGATCGAGGAACAGCCGGTCCTTGTCACAGTCATTCACCGGAATATTGTCCCACAGCCACAGCTCATGCCCGTAATAATTGAAGTTATCCTCCGCATGCCGCCGGCCGATCTCCGGGGCGAAGACGAAATATCCGGTCCAGAACACCTTGACAGCGGGATGAAGCTGCTCAAGGATATCCTTCTTGTACTCCGTGTTCCAATACGACCAGTATTCCGAAGGACACATCGCCAGGGTGAAGTGCGGCAGACATTCGGCTAAGTAATCATAGACCCGGTTCGTCACATAAGCATGGGCGGTCCCGGAGCGCTCCAGGAACTGCTTGTTGTCACCTTGGAGCACATAATCTATGTCATCCATTAATAGTGCGAAATGCCGCACTCCAATCGCAATCATGGCCGCAAGCTTCTCCTCCAGCTTCAAGAAATCCGCACTGCTGCGGAATTCCAGATCATTGCCCGGGCTGATACAATAGTAGAAATCCACCAGATGCTTGTCGCATTCCCGCTTCAAGTCATGAATCTTGGCAAACACTTCATCCGGGTACGGCTCACGCCACAGCTTCCGGTGATACGGATCATCCTTCGGCGCGTACATGAACGCGTTCATCCGGTGCTCACTCATATATCTCACCGAATCCATCCGGTCCGCGAAGCTCCAGGGTACGCCATAGAACCCTTCAATAATGCCCCGCACCGCAAAAGAAGGCTCATCCTCCACCGTAACCACCGGCAGGCGGCAGCAATCCTCCTCCGCGGTAAGGAGCATTGTCAGCGCATCCAGCCCGTATTTTAGCCCCCGCCGGTTAGACGCAGCAATGACCAGCTTCGCGTCCTCTCCAATCACAAGCCGATAGCCGTCCGCAGCAATCCCGCCGTCATACTCCAGCATCAGCTGCGCATTGCCTTTATCGGCGGTGGCTACGCCCGGACCGGCCGGTTCCAGAATTGCGATGTCTCCGCCTTCTTCCATCAGACCGTGGACATCCTGATTCATGGCATACCGCGAGGCCAATTCACAGCGCAGCTGCGGCCCCTCCACGGTCAGCTCTTTCCCTTGCGAATAAAAGTCGCGGAACAAATACTGGCAGTCCCGTAACGAAATTCCCATTGAGTTATGCCTCCTTAGTTAGCCTTTTATCGCGCCGGCAATCCCTTCCATATAATACTTCTGCGTGAACAGGAACACGAGGATGATCGGCAGCACCGAGATCATGGTTCCGGCGGCAATCCAGCCGAAGTTATAGGAGAATTGCCCGTTCAGATACGTCAGCGCCGCAGCGAGCGGATACTTCTCCGGGTCGTCCAGTACGACAATCGGCCACAGGAAGTTATTCCAGAACGCCATGACCTCCAGTAATCCAATCACCGCAATCCCCGGCTTGACGAGCGGCATGACCAGTTGGATGAAGATCCGCAGCTCGGAGGCCCCGTCCATTTTACCCGAATCCCGGATGTCTGCCGGAATACCCAGGAACGTCTGCCGCATCAGGAAGATATTGAACACGGACACCGCAGCCGGAAGAACAACGCCGAAGAACGTATTGCCCAGCTGAAAAGCCTGAATCGTCAGATAATGCACAATCATGGCGGTTGCCGACGGAATAATCATGGTCGAGATCAGCAGTGTGAAGACCAGATTCCGGCCCTTGAACCGGAAGGCAGCCAGCGGATACGCCGTCAGACAGGACAGTATAATGTTGAACACGACTCCCAGCAGCGTGATGATGACCGTATTCAGAATGTAACGCGGGAAATTCATGAAGTTCCATACCTGCACATAGTTGTCGAATGCAATGAAGGTGGGCAGAATCGCCGGCGGGTTCGCAAACACGTTGCGCCCCGGCATCAGCGAGACGCTGAGCAGCCACAGGAACGGACCCATCATGAACAGGGCGAGCAGGATCAGCAGAAGATAAGTAATCAGAACACGTAAGCTACGCGGCATCAATAGGAATTCACCCCGCCTTTCCGGTTCAATCTGAATACAAGTACACTAAGCGCTCCCACCATCACACTGACGATCAGCCCGAGCGCCGAGGCATAGCCGAAGTTGAACTGCTCCAGCCCTTTTTGAAAAATATAAACGCTTGAAGTTAATGTGGACGTTCCCGGCCCGCCCTTGGTCAGAATGTAGACCTCATCGAACACCCGGATCGCGCCCATGACCGAAATCAGTGTGCAGAACAGAATATGCGGTCGCAGCAGCGGCAGCGTTACATGTACAATCAGCCGCAGCGGCCCTGCACCATCCACCCTGGCAGCCTCATACAGATCTGCCGGAATGCCCTGAAGCCCGGCCAGATAGAGCATCATGTAATAGCCGAGACCCTTCCACATTGTAATGAACATTAGAACATACAGCGCCGTGCTGCTCGTGGACAACCAGGAGACCTGTTCACTGATCATCCCTGCCTTCAGCAGCAGGTAATTGACAACTCCGTTATTGCCGAGCAGCCAGCTCCAGATCAGCGCCACCGCAACCATTGAGGTCACGACCGGTATATAGTAGGCGGCCCGGAACATTTTGACTCCAGGAATCCGGCTGTTGACCAGAATCGCCATTAAGATCGAAATGATCTGGATCACCGGCACAATCAGCACATACACCAGTGAATTCCACAGTGAAATCAGGAAATTATGATCCTGGAAGGCCCGGGTGAAGTTATCCAGACCCACATAATTCGTCTCGGCAATGACCGAATAATCTGTTAATGAGAGCGGTACTCCGTATATAATCGGCCAAAAGGTAAACACCGCCAGAAACAGCAGCCCCGGCGCCATAAACGCCCATGCAGTAAAAGATTCAGACCGAAACCCCTTGTACACCCGCTACACCTCCCACTCCTTCAAGTACCCTCAATTGAATCGGGGGAGAAACTCCCCCTTATCAGCTATGCTTCAGCAGCTTAGGAGCCCTGACTGATAATTTTATTGACTTCTTTCTCTACCTTGTCTAGCGTCTCCTTGATATCTGCGCCGTTCATCAGAATCTCCTGCAAGCCCCGCGCCAACGCAGAGTTGATATCTGCGGCGCTTGGGACGCCGACCATATAGTCGGTAGCCTTGTCGAGACTTTGCGAGGAAGCCACCTTCGCTTCAGCTTCGAGTGAACCGTCAGAGTCGGTGAAGAACGGATCTTGAATCGATGCCTTGCTTGACGGCAGTGTGTTGGCGACCCTGGAGAAGGCAGTCTGGTTCTCGGCGTTCGTAAGGAAGGCGGCGAATTCGACTGCCTGCTGCGGGTTCTTCGACTTCTGCGGCACCACCAGGTTCATGGAGTTGGAGAGACGCAGATTTGCCTTGCCTGTCGGCAGCGGGACAGCGATGGTGTTCTTGTAGACATCCGGCGCGGAGGTCTTAATGAAGTTAATGAACGTCGGGCCGGATAGCTGGAAGGCCACCTGCTCACCTGAGAAATACTGGATTTGCTTGCTGAAGTCCGCATCCTCCTTGAGTACCACGCCTTCCTTCATCAAATCGCGCATCTGGGTGATCATGGCCTCGGCTTCCGGCGTATTGAAGGCTGCGGCCGTCTTGTCCTCGTTCAGAATCGGGATGCCGTCAATCGGGAACAGCTTGGAGACCAGCTGCTGCGCATATCCCGCAGCCCCGGTCTTCTCATGAACCTGGCGGGCCCACTCCACCAGCTCCTCACGGGTCTGCGGCGGACTGGCAGGGTCGAGGCCGGCCTTCTCTACCAGCTTTTTGTTCATGAACAGCACCTCTGTGCCTGTGTACCAGGGAAGCGCGTAAGCCTGGCCGCCCAATACCGTAGAATTATAAATCCCCTCAAAATAACTCTTCGCTTGCTCATCCGTCAGGTACTCGTTCAGATTCAGCAGCGCTCCCTTACTGCCTAACTGGCTGGCGAACTCGGTGTTGAGATTCACGACATCGGGACTCTTGCCGCTTGCTGTACTAGTCAACAGCCGCTGCGAGATCGCATCATAGGGATAGTCCTTCCACTCCACCGTCACCCCGGGGTGACTGCTCTCATACTGGGTGATCAGATTATTGAAGTAATCATTGAACGTAGGCTGAAGTGCAATCGTCCAGAATTCAAGCTTCACCGGCTCTGCCGCAGCCGTAGCTTCAGCGCCCGTGCCTGGTGCTCCGGTGCTTCCGGCATCCGTTGTCCCCTTGGTGTTGCCATTTCCTCCGCAAGCCGCAAGCAGCATAGACATGGTCAGCAGCAGCGATACTGTGAAGCTCTTTCTGTTAGTTCCCACACCACATTCCCCCTCAGATTAAGTGTAAGGCGAGCGCCCTTCCCGCGTCAGGATTCCTGACTTATTGCTCCCTCTTTGCAATGAGTATAGCAGAATTCGGATTTAAATAAAATATTTTTCCTAAAATAAAATAAATAAAGAAATAATTTTTCTTTTTTGAGTTCTAAAATCAGATTTAAACGAATGGAGGGTCCGTTAATCACCCATGTGACCACTTTCTTCCCTGATAAGAGCACCTCAGTCCAAAACGCTAAGCCAAACGCCCCTGAAGAACACCGCCCGCTTGGAAAAAAGATGTAATTACTTATGCAGAATTGCTGAAAATTAAAAAATCCCTTCTGGAAATTTTCTTCTAAGATAAAAAAGCGAAACAGTTAAATCGTCTGTTTCGCTTTTTTTGAAAGATAATAATTATCTGTATTTCATGACTTTGGGAGAGCTTACCGTTTTTATACTTTGTATAGAATATAATTATTCAGCTCCGGCCTCAACCAGCCATTGCTTTAGGTTATCGAGATCCCCGATCTCTCCGGCCACGATTTTGCTTATCCCGCCCGCCTTATTGATGATATAAGTTGTCGGCAGTGCATTGACGCTATACGAGGCAGATATCCTTCCGGTAACATCGATAATTACGGGAAATGAAAATCGCTGCTCCGCCATATACTCCGATACCGTCCCCTTAGATTCCCCAGCGTTCACGAACAAGGTCTCGACTGGAAGCTCTGCGGATTGGCTTAGTTCATTTAAGAGCGGCATTTCCCGCATACAGGGCTTGCACCAGGTAGCCCAGAAGTTAAGCAGCACGACCCGGCCCTTGTATTCACTGAGACTCACTTTCTCCCCCTGCAAGGTTACCGCTTCGAACGCCGGAGCTGAAGCCCCTATAGTCATTCTCCCGGCAGGAGGCTGGCTGGACTGCTGAAGGTACACCCAGATTCCGGCAGCGGAGGCAGCGGCAATAATCAGCAGAGTAACGATCCGGCGCAGCTTCATTCCAGCCCCAGACTGTGGTGAAAGGCGGCGTACAGCGAACCGAATTCTGCCCGGATCTCTGCCGTCGTACCTGACCCCACATGCTTGCCCTGATTCAAGAAGACAATCTGATCAGCCACCCGATCCGCAATCTCCAGCTGATGGGTGGAAAAGAGGACGGTATGCCCCTCTTCCCGGATGTCCTGCAGCAGCTTCACGAATTCGTTCATCCAGAACGGGTCCAGCCCGTTAGTCGGCTCATCCATAATCAGGAGCGGCGGCTTCGCCAGCAGCGCTTGCGCGAACAGGACGCGCTGGCGCATCCCCTTGGAGAAGGTAGTCACCAGGGTGTTGCGTTTATCCGCAAGCCCGACTAAAGCCAGCACCTCCTCTACCCGCTCTTTGCGTCTGGGAATCCGGCGCAATGCCGCCCAGAAATTCAGCAGCTCTTCCGCAGACAGTCCGTGGCTGAATTGATAATCATCCGGCATATAGCCGATTTGCATGGAAAAGCGCTTGCGGGATTGCTTCCACTTCAGCCCGTTTACTGTAATTTCACCGGAAGTCGGCTGCACTATCCCGGCTACCATCCGCAGCACCGTGCTTTTGCCGGCTCCATTCCCGCCGCACAAGGCAAGTATACTGCCGCCGGGAACCTGGAAGCTGATCTCTTCAACCAGTGCTTGCCGCCCTATGACCTTGGTAATCTCTTTCACCTGCACCAACGGGTTATCCACGGGAACGCCCCCTCTCCCAGATCCAATATACCGCTAAGACAGACAGCAGTACCCAGGCCGTGCAGACCCCGAGGAACAGCAGACTGCCGCCCGGACGGCTAATCCATTCCACCCACTGATAATATTCCGGTCCCAGGACCGACCCTCCGCCCAGCTTTACCACCACGAACAGACGCACCAGTTCAGCCGGATTAAGAATCGTCAGCACGATCAGCGCAGGCTTGATCCAGAGATACGGGAGCAGCCCGAGGCCTGCGATCAGGAACGTCGGCCAGCCGATTACAGCGAAGAACCAGACCGCTACAGAGATCGTCAAGGCCTGCCAGCGGTTGCGGGATAACGAGCCAATGAAGAGGGCGAGAGTCAGGAACAGTAAGACCAGACCTGCCGAGAAGGCCAGGAACAGGAAGTAAGTATCCGCCGCAAAAGCCATCCCGAGCAGGCCGCTGACCAGCCCCATCAGCCCGTAACCAAACACTACAATCGTCAGCAGGACAGCGGCCAGACCGGTGTATTTTCCCAGAACGAAGGACATGGTTCCAATGGGATAGGTGGATAAGAGCTGCCAGCTTCCGTCTTCCCGTTCCGAGGTCAGTGAGAAGGAGCCCAGAAATAATGTCATCAGCGGCAAAAGATACAGAATCAGGCTCAGCATGGAGCCCGTAACGGCAGTATAGCCTTCCACCGCATTATTCGCATGGATCAGCAGCAGCCCGAGACTGAAGGTGCAGAATAAGACCAGGAAAGAATAGGCCCACGGGTTGCGGAAGCCCATCTTAAGCTCTCTGCGGGCAATGTGCAGGATGTCAGCCATACTCACATATCCGTCTCATCGGAATGCGTGCCTTCCTCTGAGCTATGCTCCTCCATATGACCTTCCCCGCTCTGCATGCCCATGTTCATCATATCCTTGTTCTGCTTCCATTCATGGGAGGCCAGCTCTCCGGCGGTCAGCACAGCGCCTACCCCCTGCTCCTTCACGAACGCTTCTGCTGCCGCCTTGTCCTTGAAGCTAATCACTCCATAAGCCATAGGTGTACGCAGAGAAGCGTCATATACATAGCTCGCCTTGCTGAATTCAACCCAGCTCTTGTCGTTATAGTCGCGGACATAATCCATGCCGATCTGCTCCGTGCCGTTACTCTTCTTCCACTCATTCATACAGCCGATATCATCGAACTTATAATTCTTGCCGTCCTTGGTCGTTAGCTGAGTGGCGAAGGCATCATCCTTCACCTGCATATTGCAGACCACGCAGATATCGACGTCTTCATTAACCGCTACCGGCTCGTACTTCTTCTGCCCGCAGGCCGCGAGGATCACCAGACTCATTGCTACCATCAATACCAGACTCCATCGTTTCATAACCGCAATACCCCCAAGTATATGATTGTAATGACAGACAGGAACAGCAGCAGCCAGCCTACTACCATGACCGTGCCTTGTCCGCCTGCCGCCTGATCCGGGCTAACTGTACCTGTCTCAAGCTGCATCAGCGGCGCTGAATCTGTGGACCACCCTGCCGAACCGCCGGTGTACATATCACTCAGGAAGGTCATCCCCGGTGACTGGAAAAACAGCTGATACGCTGCATTCCCGGCTACCAACTGTTGATAGAAGGGGTTGATCGCATACTTCAGGTCGCTAACCCCGTCCCCCGTGAGATCCAGTCCGCCAAAGGCGTCCCAGTAATTCCCGTTCATATCATTGTTCCTGCTGCCTGTGGCCTGGGCCTCAATGACATTCGCAATAAACCCGTTACGCTCAAAGCGGTTGCCCTCTGCATTCTCGAACTGTACACCGATATAGTTGCGGAGCACCAGATTCTGCTGCAGCTTGTTATCTGAGGACTGCTGCATGTAGATCCCCACCCGGTTGCCTTCGACCCGGTTGTTCATAATCTCTGAATTCTGCACATCGTAGAGCAGAATTCCCTGTGAATGTACATTCCGGCTCTGCTTGCGGAAGGAGTTCCCGGACACCACCACATCCGTTACGCCCATCACCATCGCGCCGGTAATGTTGTATTCCCCGGTGTTGTTAGTGACCTTCGAGCCATTGATATACATGCAATGGACCCCGTAACGCAGATAAGCAAGCTTGTTCTGATCCACCACCGTATTGCGGCTGTTCTCCAGATAGATGCCATCTCGCAGATAAACGATGTCGTTGCCCCGGATCACAGCACCGTGAGAGTTATAGAGATCGATCCCGTTGCCTCTCGTTCCCGGTGCTTCTCCTTTGGGGATGAACCAGCTTATTTTATTATCCGAGATCACTCCGCCATCGGCTTCACGCAGCAGTATTCCGTACCCTGCCGAATGAATCACCAGTCCCTTCAAGGTGACCCTGTCCGCTTCAACGCGTACAGCTGCCGCTTCCCCGTCGTTATTCTGCTGTATCTTCAGATTCTCAAGCCTTACACCGTCTGCTGCGATCAGCACCGCCGCCTGTTCATCTTTAGCCGTATGCAGCAGAATTGCCTTGCCGTTACCGTTAATCGTCACCCGCTTATTCAGCCGGACCGGACCGGAATAGGTTCCCGGAGCCAGGGTGATGAGATCTCCCTCACTGGCTGAATCAATGATGGGCTGAAGCGGAAGAGCCGCTTCTGTACTGCTCCCTGCATTGACCTCACGGCAGCAGAACAGGCATATAATGAACAAGCCTGCCAACAGTACAGCCCTTACTTTGGTGTAACGGGATGGACGAAAGCCTTGTGAGATTAGCATTGTTCACTCCCTCGACATAGTGACGTAGTAATGTTCCCAATTCCAGCCTTACAGCTGTGCAATGATAACGCTCCCATTGTAGGTAATAGGAGCTCCGCTGACCATAGCCCATTTTAGCTATCCTTGACAAAAAAATGTGTCTAAAATGTGATTAATCGTATTGTTATCTGTAACTGTATAGATGAACCGGGCGTCTTCTGCACGCCTCCAGTCTTGAAGCAAGAACACTTCATGATCATCCTTGCCCCAGAATGAATTCAGCATACGGAAGCTTTCGCCGTCAATCCCCTTCACTGTGCTACGGCCGTTGGCATTGTACAGCCCGTGCATCCAGTCCCATATTCCTTTTTGTCCACGTATTATAGTTGGTTTTCGCATACGTTCTGAAGTGCTTTTTCTTTTCATGGTGGTGCTCCGCCTATCTCTCACCAATTCTGAGCGTTTCCTCTCTCGGACCGTTTGTATGGATCGCATTGTTGCACATTTTGCAGGATTTCTCTAAAAAATGTTACTGACTATGGTACATTGTTGCATCATTTGCAGGAATTCCGGTGATTAAATCAAGTTATCGCTGGCTTTGTTGCATTTCATGCAGGATTTCAGTATCTGGCGCTTCTATTGGGCAGCATTGTTGCACTTTTTGCAGGATTTCTCTAAAATGTTACGGGTATGGGGCCCCATCCCTCATCGCAGCTTATAATAACAAAAAAAGACCACAATCGGCGGAAGCCGGGCTGTGGTCTTTAATTTTTGATCTTATCTTCTTGCTTATTGCCCAATCGCTTTGAACGACTCGGTCTGGCGGGTGATTCCCTGCTCCGCGGCGAAGCGCTCAATGCTCGATGCGCCGAAGAATCCATGGATGCCCTTCGTCCGCTGAATGACATAAGCCGCATCCTCCGGCTCAGCAATCGGGCCGCCGTGGCAGATAATCATAATCTCCGGATTGACCGCCCGTCCGGCTTCGATAATCGCTTCAATACGCTCTACACAATCGTCCAGCGTCAGCGCGGTAACTGCACCGATGGTGCCCTTGGTGGTGAGACCCATGTGGGCAACCAGAATATCTGCGCCTGCTTCTGCCATGGCCCGCGCTTGTTCAGGATCAAATACATACGGGGTGGTCAGCATATCCAGCTCATGGGCGATACGAATCATTTCGACCTCCAGCCCGTAGCCCATCCCGGTCTCCTCCAGATTCTGCCGGAATACGCCATCGATCAGACCCACTGTCGGGAAATTCTGCACACCGCTGAAGCCCTGCTCCTTCAACTGCTTCAGGAAGACCTCCATCACCCGGAACGGGTCGGTGCCGCATACCCCTGCCAGAACGGGCGTATCCTTGACGACAGGCAACACCTCCGAGCCCATCTCCACCACGATCTGATTGGCGTCCCCATACGACAGCAAGCCTGCCAGTGAACCGCGTCCTGCCATTCTGTAACGGCCTGAATTATACACAATCAGCATATCCGCTCCGCCTGCCTCACTGCTCTTGGCGGTAATCCCCGTGCCTGCCCCGACACCAAGAAGAATTTTGCCCGCCTTCACCTCTTGCTTGAATCTATCCATAATCTCGGCTCTGGTCAGTTTATTCATTAGTAGCTCCTCCTTAATGTGTGGTTCAGGCCTTCGCAGCCTGCATGAGATCAACCAGCTTCCGGGCTGCCGCCTCGGCAAAAGCCGGATCATTAATCGCACAGTCCATTTCGATCAGCTCAACCCTTGAGCGGTCCACCTGCCGGCGCAGGGTATCGAACAGCATCCGGTCCTCTTCAGGGCCGTAGAAAGGCTGCCCCTCCACATCAATGGCTGAAATGCCGCCAAGCGGCAGCATCAGCACCGTGCTCTCTGTCGCCATATTGAGCTTCTCGGCCAGTTTTCTGCCGATCTGCTCATTCTCCTCCACGGTCGTCCGCATCAGGGTGACGGTGGGATTATGCTGATAGAACCTATGGTCCTTGAACTTCTCCGGTACGGTATCCGCCGGTCCGAAGTTGCACATATCCAGAGCGCCCACCGAGACGACCTGCGGAATACGGTTGCGGCCTGCGGCCTCCAGGCGGTGCGGCCCTGCATTCAAGACGCCGCCGATCAGCTCATCCGCCCATTCGGTAGTGGTTAAATCCAGCACTCCTTCAATGAAACCCGCTTCGATCAGCGCCTCCATCGATTGTCCGCCAATTCCGGTTGCATGGAATACCAGCACCTCGTAGCCGCGCTCCTCCAGGTATTTGCGCGCTTCGGTCACACAAGGCGTGGTCACTCCGAACATGGTGGCTGCTACCAGCGGCTTTTTCTCCGGTTCATAGTCTGCTTCGAACAGGAGCATGCCTGCGATGGCAAACATCGCATTGCTGAATATTCTTGTCGAGATCGAATTGAGGCCTGAGACATCCACGACAGACGGAATCATCATAATATCGCTGGTCCCGACATAGGGGGCGGTATTTCCGGAGGCCACCGTCGATACCAGCACCTTCGGTACGCCAATCGGCAGGGCCCTCATAGCAGGAGCAACCAGTGATGTTCCGCCGGTGCCCCCGAAGGAAATAATGCCGTCAAACTTGCCCTCCTGGTATAACCGGGGAACGAGCTGCTCCAGTCCTTTTGACAACACCTCTGTAGCTAACGCCCGGTCTTTCTTAGCAACAAGCTCGTCCAGCTCCACCCCTGCGGCGGAAGCGACCTCCCGGTTAGACACCTCGGGAAGGAAGGCCGTCTCGAAAACACCGGTATGGATCATCAGGGCTTTGAGGCCCAGCTCCTCTGCAAGCTGCTTGATGTACAGGTACTCCTCACCCTTCGTATCAAACGTTCCAGCTATAGCGATCGTCTTCATTCTGCTGCCTCCTCGTATGCGTATCATAGATTCATCATACCGGGCATTTTTATATATGAAAACGCTTTTATGTCCTATGTTTTTGTGTTTAGGTTAGATTTGTACTGCTTGGGCGAGCAGCCCATAAGCTTTTTGAACATTCTGCTGAACTGGGCATAGTCGGGGTAGCCGACCATTGCGGACACCTCGGATAATGGCAGGTGCGGGGCCTGGAGCAGGATGGCAGCCTTTTGCATACGGAAACCGACCAGATAGCTCTGGAAGCTGCACCCGACTTCTTTTTTAAATAAGCTGCTCAAATAACTGCGTGACACATGCGCCACCTTGGCCAGATCTGCGAACACAACTTCCTCGCTGTAATTCTGGGCGACATATTCTTTGACGAATTCTACGTAATCGTAATGCCGGGTGATGCCGCTGAGCATTTTGACCATGAGATCATCCTCATCCAGCTTGCCCAGGCGCTTGAAATCGCGGGTTATGGATGTAATCGACATCTCGGAGGGAATCCGTTCAAAGGCTGAGCCGCCAATGTAGCCCATTATCTGCGTGTTGCTGCTGTACATGTACTGAACATCAACCGGAGTCTTGACCGGCCCGCCGTAAATCATCTTAATGACTTCAGGCTTAACCTCCCCGCAGGCAGTGAGAATGCGCAGGGCCTTCGCCTTGGCAGCTTCCAGGGAGACGACCTTCCGCGCCCCCAGCAATCCGCCTACGGTCAGGCCGAGATGCACACAGATCACATCTGCCCCCGCT
Organism: Paenibacillus sp. FSL R7-0179; assembly: GCF_038002265.1. Classification (NCBI taxonomy): domain Bacteria; kingdom Bacillati; phylum Bacillota; class Bacilli; order Caryophanales; family Paenibacillaceae; genus Paenibacillus; species Paenibacillus sp. FSL R7-0179. Next base: position 2,734,723 of record NZ_JBBOCC010000002.1, on the reverse strand, counting down.
TCGGCCATTTGGACCGCCTGGGATTCGTCGAAGACGAAGGCCACGGTGAACAACCCCTGCTGATGAGCCACACATATAGCCTCAACCTCTCTGTCATAGCTGATCCCGGCTTCCTCCAGCGCCTCTCTGAACACCCCGTCGATCAGGCCGACCGTCGGATAATTGTTCATTCCCGCGAAGCCTCTGGCCTTGATCTCTTCTATATAAAGGGACATTTCTCTCGTTGGATCATTCGCATTCAGCCCGAACAGCACCGGAGTGTCTCTCACCAGCGGCACTATCTCCTTCGAGGCAAAATCCATCACCATCTCATTGCTGTTGCAGAAGGGCAGGAACCCAGCCAGCGAGCTTCTCCCCATCTGCCTGAACTTGCCCGAATTCAGCATGAGAATGAAGTCTGCTCCGCTGTCAGCGGCAACCTTGGCTGTAATTCCCGTGCCTGTTGAGACACCGATAATATGGTTGCCTTCTCGAAGCTGTGTCTGGAGCCGTTCCAGAATAGCAGGCCGGTTCAAGTGTCATCCCTTCTCTCTAACATTGTTCACTTCTTGTCCATCTTACCATGGCCGCCAGCCTGATAGAATCAGCAGAGTATACACAAGCATGATTCCCCCTGCCGCAGCATCCATTCGCGAGAAGTGCAGCACTCTGAACGAGGTCCGGCCCCTCCCGTCTCCGTAAGCTCTGGCCTCAATGGTCATAGCGAGCTGCTCGGCCCGGCCGATTGTAGTAACCAGCAGCGGAATGATTAAACGCAGGCAGGCTTGAAGCCGCTGGCGGCCTCGGAGGCTCCCAATTTCGCAGCCCCGTGCCTTCTGCGCCATAAGAATGCGGTCCAGCTCCTGGCTGATGGTCGGAATGAAGCGGACCGCCAGCATGACCATCAGTGCGAAGGCTTCCACAGGAATCCCCAGACGGGCGAGCGGCTTGCACATGACTTCCAGGCCTTTGGCCAGATCCAGCGGCTTTGTGGTCCGTGTCAGGACCAGGGCAAACGCGACCGGAAGCAGAATGCGCCAGAGGTTGAATATTTCCGTCATGATACCGGCCTGGCTCCGGTTGAACAGAAGATGATAGCATAGCGGCAGCAGCAGGAACAAGAGCACCGGCCGTAAGCCGCCGAGGTACAGACGAAGCGGGAGACGGGATAACCGCATGGAACTCCCTGCAAGTACAACAGCTGCCAAATATCCGCAGGGTGATCTTAGCTGCATACAGCACAGGGTGAACACAACGACGCTCAACAGCTTGGTCCGCGGATCAAGCTGGTGAATGACAGAATTGGAATGGACATACTGCCCCCAAGCGGTCGCAGTGCTCATGCCAGCTTGCCTTTGCCGTGCCAGACTGCTCTGACCCGTTCCATAATATCGGCTTCCCGGCAGCTTGCCGGCTCCAGCCTCTGCCCGGATAACTGCTCCATGAGTCTTAAGAGCTGCACCGGCTCCGGCAGAGGCAGGCCAGCCTGTTCCATCTGCTCCGGGCGCTTCAGGAATAATTCATTCACCCCGTAGTGACCCAAGCTGCGCCCTTCATGGAAAAGAATCACCTCATCCGAATATTCGGCTACGTCCTCCAGTTGATGGGAAATGAACAGCACCGTCCGCCTGTTCTCCTTCTGCCAGCTTCGGAGCCGGGAGAGCAGTGACCTTCTGCTGCCTGGATCAAGCCCTGCCGCCGGCTCATCCAGAATCAGCAGCTCCGGGTCCGCAATCAGCACAGAAGCTATCGCCACCCGCCGCTTCAGCCCCCCGCTGAGCTGGAACGGATTCTGCGGAAGAAGCACAGCGGGTATCCCCACCTTTTCCATAACCGCATGAATAGCTTGGTCCACGCTTGTTCTGGATACCCCCTGCACAGTGAGCGCAAACGCCAGCTCCTGCTCCACCGTCGCCGCAAAGAGCTGGTGCTCCGGATACTGAAAAACATAGCCGATCTGCGGAACCACCTTCAGCCGTCCGTGGCGGTCTTTTGGCATAGGCTGTCCATGCTGTGTGTATTCGCCTCTATAGAAGGGAATCAGCCCTTTAACCACCTTGGCAAAAGTAGACTTCCCGGCCCCGGTCCGGCCGATCAGCGAGATCCACTTCCCCTCCTGAAGATGGCAGCTTACCGAACGCAGGATATCCCGGCCGTCCAGCCTTACACTTATATCCCTTAACGCATAGCCCATAATTGCCTGATCCCCTCCTTCCAGTCCGCGCTTACGGATACATCTAGTCCAAGAGCCTGATACAATCTGGCTGTAAAAGGTAGCTCCAGCGCCTGCCCGGCGATAGAGTTATTGCTGAACAAGCGGGAAGGCGGCCCGTCATAGGCCAGTTCCCCGTTGTTTAGCAGCAGAACGCGGTCAGCGGCCAGCACCTCATCCATATGATGCGTGATGTGGATGATCGTCAGGCCTTGCCGGTGCAGGCCATGCAGAAGCTGAAGAAGCTCTTGTCTCCCTTGCGGGTCGAGCATGGAGGTTGCTTCATCCAGGATCAGAATCTCCGGCTGCATGGCGATAACAGCAGCCACGGCGGCCCGCTGCTTCTGTCCGCCGGATAGCTGATGCGGAGAGGCGTCTGCGTAGGCTTCCATCTGCACAGCCCGCAGGGCAGCCTCTGCACGCTGCCTCATCTCTGCTCCCGGCACCCGCAGATTCTCCAGTCCGAACACCACTTCATCCAGCACCGACGCCGTGATGAACTGATCGTCCGGGTTCTGGAAGACAAGTCCGGCCCGCTCACGGATGCTCACAAGATCATCCCGGTTCAGGGTACTAAGTGCCCCCAATCTTACCTCTCCCCTTCTAGGCCGCAGCAGCCCGTTCATTAGCTTGGCGGCTGTGGATTTGCCGCTGCCGTTCGCTCCGGTGACGGCTACGAATTCACCGGGATGAATCCCGAAGCTAAGCTGGCGGAGCACAGGCTCCCTCTGCCGGTAATCATAATTCACCCGGTCAAAAATCAGCATTGGCGCTGCTCCTTTCTGTTCTATCCTTCACTTTCATACCCGCTCATCTGCGGGGTATCCCTTCGACAAGTACAGCCAGCCCCATCGTCAATCCATTCGGGAGGCAGACGGGCCTCATGGATTAACCGCTGAATCAGCGGAGCCAGCAGCTGCTCCGGTTCCAGCGTACAGAGCTGTCCGCCGATTCTGCCGACTGGCATCCGCTTGGCCAGGACCAGGACCGCTCCACGCAATGAGCGCTGTGACCTGCTCTCCCCACCGGTCATCCGGGAAGCCGCACACCATCACCTCCCGGACCGCGGGATGGCGGAGCAGTACGGCCTCGACTTCCTCGGGGAACACCTTCAGTCCTCCGCTCTTGATCATACTGCCTGCGCGTCCGGCCAGGCGCAGTTGCCCCTCCCCATCCATAGCCGCATAATCTCCTGTCCGTCCGATATCGCGATGCGGTGCGGGACCTGCTGTGCACGCTCCAGAATAAGCTCTGCCAGATTCATCGCTGTCTATCCCCTTCTCTTGTCTTCAAGCGGACTGAGCGCCCGGAGCTGCATGGTGATGACGGCGGCCAGCAGAGCCTTGATCAGATCTCCGGGCAGAAAAGCCGCAGACCCGGCAAGTCCGGTCCAGAGCGGAGTATGTGTGATCCAGGCCATGGCCGAAGCGCCGATCAGATTAACGAGCAGAACGCCAAAGATCAGATTAACAGCGAACAGCTTCCAGGCCCGGAGCTTCGGCCAGACCGCTTCAGCGAACCAGCCGATCAGCCCGGCTGCCAGCGGCCAGCTGAACAAATAGCCTGCTGTCGGTCCAACCAGGATAGCCAGCCCGCCGCGTCCGCCTGGTAAGACCGGCAAGCCTAGCGCAATGAGGATAAGGAAAACGATCAGGCTGAGCGCACCCGTCCGCCAGCCCAGGAAACAGCCGGCCAGCATGACGCCAAGCGTCTGGGCAGTGACAGGTACAGGAATAATGCCTAGGGATACGGGCGGAATCAAGCCCAGCACCGCGATTAGCGCAGCAAATAAGGCTGCATAGACCAACTCTTTAATTCTCAATTCAATAACCTCCACGAGATAAGATATAGGAACTGGACGGCCTTCCGGTTAGGGAGTCCAGCCAACAAGCTGAATTATAGTGGAGGATGGTTCTATTGTAAACCATTATTTAATTTTAGGTTCACAATTGAATCATATAAGATGCCCTAAAGAAATAACGAAAAGTCTTGATTTTTCTAATGATCCTAAGCATGTTAATATACTTAAAGAGATGAGTTCGGAACGTTAGACTTGTGGAGGGTTATAGGCATGACAGTCAAAGAACATATCCTGGCCTTACTGGACAGCAATAAGGGTGAGTACTTCTCCGGCGAGGATATCGCCGGGCGGTTATCCGTGACGCGCAGCGCAGTCTGGAAGGCCATCAAAGCACTGCAAAGCGATGGCTACTCCATTCAGGCCGTCACCAATAAGGGATACTCCCTGTCCCCGCAGACGGACATTCTGTCCGCCGCAGCGGTGTCCAAATACCTGGATGCCAGGGGGCAGAAGCTGCGGCTTGAAGTCTTCAAGAGCGTGGCTTCCACGAACGAGCTGGTGAAGGCGCTCGCTTCCGGCGGAGAATCGGAAGGCAAAGTCATTCTCTCGGAGGAGCAGACCGCCGGGCGTGGCCGGAAAGGCCGGCCTTTCTTTTCCCCTGCGGGGACAGGCATCTATATGAGCATTCTGCTGCGTCCCCGGCTGTCGGCGGCGGATGCTACGCTACTGACTACCTCTGCTGCCGTTGCGGTCGCTCTGGCTATCGAGAGTGTATCCGACCTCAGCACACAGATCAAATGGGTGAATGACGTATTCATGAACGGTAAAAAGGTGTGCGGAATCCTCACCGAGGCTTCCCTGTCTCTGGAGAGCGAGTGGCTGGATTATGCTGTGCTCGGGATCGGGATCAATGTGACACTGCCCTCCGGCGGCTTTCCCGCAGAGCTGTCTGAGGTTGCGACCTCTATCTATCAGGCAGGCAATCCCGAAGGGGATTTGCGGAACCGGCTTACAGCCGAAGTGCTGAACCGCTTCATGGCCTATTATGAGCAGCTTAAGGAACGGCTGTTCCTGCCCGATTACCGCCAGCGCATGATGTCCTTGGGCGAGACAATTATGGTTGTTAAGGAGCATCAAGAGCAACCGGCAACCGCCGTTGATATCGACAATGACTGCCGCCTGAAGGTCCGGTATCCGAATGGCGAAGAGGAATATCTGTCGAGCGGCGAGGTTCGTATTCTGCTCTAACGCCTCAAACCACAATTCCCAAGCGTTATTTGCGGGTTGTGGTTTTTTAATGCCGTTGTTTCGGCCCGGATATTTGACGCGTGAATTGATTGATGCCAGAAAATAGATGCAGCATAGCTTAGCAAATACTTTACTGACTTTATGGGTCATGGTCTGCTTGAAGATCATAAATATTCCGAGCTGGTTAGCGCGATATTAAAAAAGCAAAGGAGTAGAAGTGTATGAACAAGCAAACAAACCGCACCCCGCAAGCGACGCCTGCGGGGTGCGGTTTTTCAATTACGGCTTAGTTGTGGCTTGCTTCAGTGCTGAAGTTATTTACTCCCCTGCGCTTGCTGGGTGGGACCGTAATTGGCCGCTCCGGTGAAGTTAACATCTTCCGGCGCGGGATACACCTTCGGGATGCGCAGATCCCGTTGATACAGCCGCAAATGCTCTCCCCGGGGAGCGATATCCACGACATCACAGCCTCTCCAGGAGACCTTGTATTCCTCGCCGCGCACCGTCTCCTTCACCACCACCGTCTCCAGCGGATGCGCAAGCTCTACCGTATCCCCTTCTCCAACACTGCGGATCACAAGCAGATTGCCTTCCCGTGCGGCTGCACATACGGCTCCATTTAACCTAACGGTGAGGTCCGTCCCCATCCAATCATAGACCCGTACCGCAACATTACACGGCTGCTTGGCTGTCATGGACATATATCCCTGATCGGGATAGCTCATGGTGACGGTAGCCTCGTCCGTCTCCTTATCCACCGGCATATTGACGATTACTGTGCCATTCTGGAATTCCACCGCCCGATTCCATATGATCTCCAGGGCTACCGGAGCCATGCCGACGCAGCAGCCCGCAATAGAGCGGAACCTGGATAACGACATGGAATTCACGAGTGAGCCTCCGGTGAAGCCCCCGATCATTCTTGTATCAATCTCCCTGTAGGTTATGCCTGCTTCGTCAGGCCGGGTGTTGTCTGTGACCACGTAGGCAGATACCTTTAGCTGATTCTCCACCAGCTGGTTCCGCGCATACAGGGTCATATCCTCCCAATATTCCTCGTACCCGGCCAAAATCAGCTCATTTGCACATTCGATCATGTCCTTGATGCAGCAGGTCTCGCAATGCTCCTCATGCGGCGGGTGCCACTGGGCATACTCAGGCACCCAACCGAAGGAGGAGGACAGGCTGCGGATATAATCATAGATTCCTTTGCCTGCGGTAATATACCGCTCCTTGCCCGTTACCCGGCCCAGACGTACCAGACCGGAAGCTACCCAGCCTGCAGAATGGACATGTCCGAAGAATTCCATCTTATAATTGAAATAGCGTGAAGGTCCGAGCAGGTAATTAGCGAGACCCGTTGCGAGATCAAGTGCCGCCTCATCTCCGGCAAGCTCATATCTGCGCACCAGAGAATGAAGAACAATGGCATTGCGGATCGCCTGCTCCCCCCGCCCGGTATGCCTGGACAGATCGAAGCCGCCGTCCTTCAAATACACATCATTCGGGAATTCGTAGAGCGGCTCCTGTTCCTCATAATCCCCCGACCAGAAGGTTCGGACCGACCGCTCGATCACCAGGGAGCGCATTCCCCTGACCAGCCCGGCCGCTCTGCTCTCCGCCTCCTCATCCCCGGGATCATTCTCCAGCATCCGGTTCAGCGCGGGAAGAATATAGCCCATCTCGTGAAAAGAGCTATGATTCGTATGTGTCCACGGATAAGGCTCATGAAAGCGCAGGCCGTGCTCCCCCCAGGACTTCATCAGATGACGGTAAAAGGATTGCTGCACCGCAGCGCCTTCCCCCGTCTTCAGCATTTTGCGCACCGCATCTATAGCCTCATACCAGGAGCCGACCAGCTCCGCATCGTCCACCCGGCAGTGGGCAGCCTCAGCTGGCTTCTTATGCGGCAGTACAAGCCAATAGGGCAGATTATCTTCCTGCGCATCCACCATAGAGGTCAGATACCCCAGAACGAGCTTGGCACTCAGTAACGGCGTGAACTTTTCGTAAGTTTGACTTGCCATGTTGTCTATCCCTCCGCTGCTTAATCTCCGGTAACACTGACCTTGAAGTCGTCGAAGTCGATAGACGCATTCGCATAGCCGTCAACGCCGAACAGTTGTCCGGTCAATGTGCTGCCGCCCGTATGACGAAAGGCGAAATCTGTAGCAGCCGGAACAGTTTCATTGTTGATATAGACGCTGTACGTCTTGGCATCCCAGTTCGCGACCATTTTGATGCTATACCATGTGCCCAGCGAGAAGTCTCTCACCTTGACCTTGTTGGAGCCGCCATTCTGCACCAGGATTTTACCGGAATCAAACGCTGTCACCATCGAATAGTTGCCGGTCCCGCTATCATTTCTTACCATAGCGCCGTTGGCATACTGGAAGTTGCTGTTTAACCGGACGCGGTACTCGATAACAATCCGCTGATTCCCCTCAGCGTTTACATCGCCCGCATAAGGCAAGAAGAGGTTGGCTTTGCCTGCTACTGAGGTTGTGGTTAACCGCAGGAATTTATTGCCTGCTTCCTCCTGAACCACAGCGGCGGCGCCATTCGTCAGATCCTGCGTTGTAATGCCATAGGGATATTTGCCGGTTGTATCGCCGGAGAAATCCCGGTAAGCCTTATAGGTTATCCCGTTCTGTGTGGTATTCAGTGAAGCCAGCAAGGCGGCTTCCGCTTCAGCAAGTGCATTCAGCTCTGCATTGAACTGCGCCTGCGTCAATTCCGCATTACCGGCCAACGCCTCCGCATGATCCACGGCGGCAACGAAGTCAGCGTACTTGGCTCCGCTATAATTGCCTGCCCCGTTCCCAAGCGGATAGGAGTTATTAGCCAGCTTGCTGCGAAGCTGATTTACGATCTCATCCAGGCCATAGCCCGGCACAACCTCTACAGAAATCGTGGAAGAGAACTCCTGCCCGTCTATCTTGAGGGTCACAGGCATCTGAACCGTGCCAATGGTACTGAAGTCCAGACCTGCCGTCTCGCTGCCGGTTACCTGTGCCTGAACCGGCTGGTTGTGGTAGACAGCATTCACCACGCCTGGAACCGCAGGAACCATGCCGGAAGGTGTCTTAACTGTTGTAGTGACCTGAACGGCATTTGAAGCGTTAATAACTGTTATTGGGTAAGTGGCTTGCTTGCCGCCGTTTACGGCTGTAATTAGCGCCGTGCCTGGTTGAACAGCACTTACTGTATGGGTTGCCGGGTCAATGGCCGCCACGCCTGGATTGCTGCTGGTGTACTGCGCACTCGCAGTTACATCCTGAACTTCATAATTGTTGTAAAGTGCTTTTGCCCGCAGCGGTGAGCTGGTCTGGCCGCTGATCAGCACAGGCTCCGGCCCGGTGAGCACCAAGGACTGCACTGTTTTCGGATCAGCTTTGACGTTAACTGCTGCGGTTGCGGTTTTGCCGTTATAGGAGGCGGTAATGGTTGCATTTCCTGCTCCGGCGGCCTTCACTTGATTCCCAGCTTGAATAACGGCTACGTTCGTATCAGACGAGGTCAGGACCACGCCTGCCGTGACAGCAGAATAGGTAGTTCCTGTTACTGTATAGAGGGGCAGGCTGCGGGTCTCGTTAAGTCCCAGCGTATATCCGGGAGCCCCCAACAGCAGCTCCGAGGTATTCAGCCGGGATAAATCCAGGCTGTCGATGTCCGCCAGATTGTTCCCCTTGAAGAAGCGGAGAACATTGTCTCCCTGCTGAAGATAGATTTTCGCCGTAGAGGCTCCCCAGCGGTTCGCGCCGGAATAGACGATATTCATCGACGCTCCGGAGCCGCCGTTAACCGACAGGATATGAGAGGCATCCCCCGCATTCGCTGAGCCGTTGCTGTTACGCACGGACAGCACGTAGAAGCCCGCTTCCGGCACATTGACATTGAACTGGGCATAGTCGAAGGTGTTCGCGAGGCTGGTAATCTTCATCCCGCCGGAGGCGGAGCTTTCGCGCCGGACCGCCGGGGATGAAGCGCCAGCCGGATCTTTTACAAGCAGAGCTTGTTCGGCTTCATAACGAATTCGGGCCGGCTCGCCTGATGGGACTGCTATCGGATTGTTCGGATTAACAGGCTCTCCCAGGTTCGGCGTGTTGTCTGTATTCCAGGAGAACTTCTGCGTGCGGACATTGCGGGTCCAGCCTGAGCCCGGCCAGCGGGCGGAATGGTAGATGATCCAGTCCTCGGTACCGTCCGGTGAAGTCACGATACTGTGATGGCCCGGGCCATAGACACCGTTCGCGCTTGCGAAGATCGGCTGGTTACGCTTGGTCCAGGAAGCGGGATTCATCAGATCGGCGCTGGTGCCGGCTGTGATTAATCCGAGGCTATAGCTGTCTGTCCAGCTTCCGTTGGCGGAGTACACCAGATTGATCTTGTTCCCCTTGATCGTAATCTGCGGTCCTTCATTAATCCGGCCGGGGGAGGTCTCCCAGTCATATTCCGGTGTGGACAGGAGCACGCGCTGCGAGCTGATCGTCCATGGATTGCTCATTCTGGCAATGTACAGATTCTGAAAGCTGCCATCGGTGTCCTCCCAGCCGGACCAGATGAAGTAGTGCTGGTCACCGATCGTCAGCACAGTGCCGTCAATCGCCCAGCGGTCCGTGGCATCGGTAATCTTGCCTTTGAAGGTCCAGCTTCCGCTCATCGGATCGGCACTGGCATTCTCCAGCACATACATGCGGTGGTTGGCGTTGGTTCCGTTATCGGCTGCGAAGTAGATATACCATTTGTACTGACCGTCCGTATCCTTGAGATAATGCATCTCTGGCGCCCACACATTGGAGCTGTACATGGTTCCTTTAACGGGCGACCAAGCCAGACTCCGCTCGCCTGCTTCAATGCCGGTAATGCTCTTTGACCTGCGGACCATGACGCCGCTGGCATTGACAAAGGTGTTGTAATAATAGCCGTCCGTGTGCTTGTATACCCAGGGATCGGCCCCGGTCTGCATGATGACATTGTAGAAATCCGTCACGTTCGTTCCCCCTTGTGCTGCCATCACCGTCTCCGGCGTAACCGGCCCCGATTCTTCCGCCGCAGCGCCCCCTCCCCACTGAGGCAGCATGAACAGGACCACGAGGCTGAGCAGCAGAGCTTTGACACTTGTTCTGGACCACTTCTGTTCTTTTCGGGCAAAATTAACCGCTTTCATTTTTTCATCTCCTTCTAGCAGGAATGATGATTCCGTCTGGCGTACTCATAATACCCTCCAGGGCAGATTAAAAAAATGGAAGATCTTAAATTGTTTTTGTAATCAAATAATTGGATAAATGCTAAGCCTGTTGATTACCCAAAAAAAGGTAGCAAAAAGGCCGCTGATTCGTTAAAGTGTTTGTACCCCTACAAACATCCGAAACGAGGCGACCTCATGAAAAAGTCTACTTCAATTTCAAATATTCTGCAATTATTGATTCCCGAGGAACAATTAAAACCGATCTTAAAAGAAATAAAGTATGTTGACGTTGCGCGTAAGTTTACCGTTTATGATTTGTTTTTGTTTTTAGCTGAAGCTGCGTTCCAGCAGTGGGACGGATACCGGGACGGCGCAGAACGGATGTCCCTGTATGGGCAACGTGCGGTGAATTACTCAACGCTTTCTAAAAAGGCCAAAGGGGTTCACTTTCAATTATTTAAGCGTCTATTGAATCTCATGATAGGGCTGTGTAATCGGAAAACGAAGCGCGTACTCGGTATCCCAAAAGAGCTGTTAATCGTGGATTCTACCACCATTTCGGTCGGTCTCGGCCGACTGCCTTGGGCTCCCATCAAAGGCCAAAAAGCAGGCGTTAAGCTGCATGTCGGATTACTTGGGGACTCGAATGAATTGCACAAAGTGACGGAGACCACGGGGTTAGAGCATGATTTAAACAGCTGTGCATTCCTGCTGGACAGCCTATATATTTTGGTAGCAGACCGCGCTTACGGGAAGCACGGGCTGTTTGACAGCTATCAAGAGAAGAAAGAGCGGCAATATTTTGTGATTCGCCTCAAGGATAATACCACACTCGTACATCCGATCCCGCGTTTACGAAATCGCCCATTTGAGGGAAGTATCGAGCAAGATTTGACGTGTCAATTAGGAAAGGTTAAGGCACTCACCAAGAATCGGTTTCGGGTGGTGATTCTTAAAGATCCCAAAGGGAATCCCGTCATTCTTGCAACAAATTTGCATTGGCACTCCCCAGAAGCCATAGCAAACATCTATAAAAAACGTTGGCAGATTGAAGTTTTCTTTCGTTGGATCAAGCAGCATTTAAACATTCCCAAACTGTTTGGAACCACAGAAAATGCAGTATATGGACAGCTATATGTGGCTTTATTGGTTTATGTGTTGCTAAAGTTTCTGTTTGAGCAGGGAAATAGTACTGTGCATGTTAGCGCTAGATTAACGTTCGCCGAGTTTGATCGGTTATTTACGCTGCAAAAGCTACCTGTGGAGTGGAGGATTTACTTAGCCCATTCCACTGACATTATCACCAAAATATAGGTAATCAACAGGCTTAGATAAATGCAGCTTAATTTCTCGACTTCTGGCGATTGCAGGGGAACAAGTGGAAAAAGAGCAACTGCTGCTCACGGATTCAGGCACTTTAAGTAAATAGCGCTTGAGTAAGTGCTGTTTATCCAACTAATGCGTCCGGGTGGGCTGTAACTCTATCAGAAGGTGGACTAAATCGAACTATTTTCCCCTTCCCGCCTGAATCATCCAGAGGCCTTCCTCCGGTACAGAGGCGGTATGAGGCTAAGCCCTCTCCACACAGCCAAACAGGGCACCTCCCGTTTAACGGAGGCACCCTGATCTGATCCGCACGCACTTACTATTAATCTACTTGTCCGGAAGCGTGCTGCTGCTGCCCGGAAGCTTCGGAATCTTCACGTTCACGGTTGTCCCATAGCCTAACCGGCTGTCAACGGTAAGTCCGTAGCCTTCTCCGAACAGATGGCGCAGCCGGTTATGGATATTCAGCAGCCCGATGCCCTGTGCCGATTGGCCGGTCAGAGCCAGCCCGTTCTGCTCCAGGCCAAGCTTGGACTGAAGGGCGGCCAGCTCCTCCGGCTCCATCCCCCTGCCGGTATCCGTGATGCGGAAGCACACATCCCCGCGCTCATCCACGCTCCCGGTAATCTGAAGGCTTCCGCCCTGATCCATCCGCTCCAGCCCGTGATAGACCGAATTCTCCACGATGGGCTGGAGAATCATCTTAGGGGTCTGCAGCCCCAGCAAGCTCTCCTCCACATCAAGCGCCAGCGAGAATTTATTCTCGTAGCGGATCAGGATAATCTTCATGTAAGCTTGGATGCAGTCCACCTCTTCACGAATCTGCACAAGATCATCCTTCTTGATGCTGTAGCGGAAGATCTTGGACATGCAGTACGTAATTTGCGCAATCTCCCGGCTTCCGTACTCCAGTCCGATGCTGCTGATACAATTCAGCGTGTTATAGAGGAAATGGGGGTTAATCTGGCTCTGCAGGGCAGAGAACTCCGCCTGCTTCTGGCTCAGCTCGGATTCGTACAATCTGGCCTGGGTATTGAACATCTCCCGCGTCATTTCGTCCATCTCATCCATCATCCGGTTAATATCCTGGGCCAGCAGGCCTACCTCGTTAGTGAACCTGACTTTGATCCGGAAGCCTCTGTCCCGCCCGGCCACCTTCTTCATATCCATGACCAGCCCCATCAGGGGACGCATCAGATTGCTCATGAAGAAGCTGCCGGTTAGGATCATGCTGACAATGATGCCAATCCCCACAATAATGCTGACCCTGCGCATGGGGATCATATCAGCAGTGAGTTCCTGCACCGGGATCATACTGACCACCCGCCACCCGTCAGCCTGCTCCAGCCCCTTCACCTGAATGAGGACCTCCTTGCCGTCAATCGTTGCCTTTACCCCGTTAAGCAAATGGTTCTTATCCATAGACAGCACATCTTTGATCACATTGCCCCGCGCATAGGAATTGGTGGAGGCCACCACCTCGTCCCGGTTATTCAGGATGGACAAGGTGGAGTTCTCCGTTAATTCCGTATTTGCGACCAGCCCCTGCATTTTATCCATATTGACCATCACCATGCAGTAGCCCGTAATCTGTGAGAAATGAACACCGCCGATGGACTCCACAATCGGAGCAATATAGAAGAATTGTTCCGTTCCTGTCCGGTCATCCTTCAGAATAGCAGTGAACTTCCCCTTCTGCCGAAGCGCAGGATCGTTCTTGTACGGGCGGATAAAGCTGTCATACAGGTTGATATAAAAAATATCGCCGCTTGCAGAATCCTCGCTGGAGAGCCGTCTTCCCTGGAGGTCATTGATCATGATGCCGTTCACATAGGAATTGAAGGACCGCATATATTCCATCAGATCCAGAGCATAGGGAGCGCTGTCGAACGCCCTTTTGTAATCATCATCGGCTATAGTGAATTCCTGAATCAGCTTGCTGTTGACCGCGAAGCCGGTACTGATCCGGATATCATTGAATACAGAATCAATTTTGCGGCGGGTCTGCTCTATCATCTGGTTGCTATACGTGACCGCCCTCTTTTGAGTAAGCGCTGAGAAATTATAGAAGAAGTAAAATTCCATCACAGTGAATATAACAATGGAGCAGCAAAAGAACAGCCATAGCTGATGCTTCAATTTCACCTTGCGGGTCTTCATGGCCTGCGGCTCCGTTCGGCTTCCCTTTTCCTGAATTTGGCGGGCGTCATCCCGCAGTGCTTCTTGAACACCTTATTGAAGTAATAGTAATCTAAATAACCGGACTGGATGGCAATGCTCTCAATGGACAGGTCTGTCTGCTGCAAAAGCCCGCGCGCTTTCCTGATCCTCAGGTCAGCCACATATTCAGAGAAGGTTTTGCCCAGATTCTTCTTGAACAATTGGCAGCAATACACCTGATTGATGAAAAATTGGACCGACAGCTCCTTCAGATACAGCTTCTGCTCATAATTCCGGTCGATATAGGCCACCATCCGGTTGAAGCAGGAGAGGATATCCCCTTCCTGCAAAGCACGGCTGTTCCCCTGCCGGATTACGGTAAGAACGTCATGCAGGAAGCTGCACAGCGACTCCAGGTCCTCGAACCGCTCCTTCAGCTCGGCATAATTCAGGAATTCAAGCTCCATGTCCCTGAGCTCCTCTGAATAAGCGTTCGTCAGAAGTCCGACAGCCTGATTCCATAGGTAGACAACCTCGCTCATGCCCAGCTGATGAAGCCTGAAGTATTCCTGTAAGCCCAGGGTGTATGTCTCAATGCTGTCGTATTGATTACCATGAACTATAGAATGCAGCTCATCTATACAGGGCTTCACCAAGGGCAGCTTGGGATTATAGTGAACCGTGCCGGAAGCTTCATCCACGAATACCCGGGAGGCCGCCAGCTCGGCTTCCTTGATCAGCTTGCCGATCTGCTTAAGCCCGCTGCCGATGCTGCTGATCCCTACAACAGGAAGATCCGGGCTGCCCGCGGCCGCAGGCCATTCATCCGTAATTCCTTTCAGCTCACTCTCCTGCTCTGTGATCAGAACCGCCAGCAGGGTGCTTGCTCCGTTCTCTACCACCAGCACATGAACCGGCCGCCCGTCCAGTCTCAGCAGTTCAGCCGGCTTCGGCCGCTCTGCCTCATAATGGACAGCAAGCACCTGACAGCAGCCTGCACTCATGCCGGCAGGAAGGCAGCGCTTGATCTCCTCTTCATCTGCCGAGGTAAGCGCATCCAACAGAAGGTGATTGCGCGCCGCACTTCGCCGGGAGAAGTGCAGGGCGAGCTTCGCCAGGAACGAATCGGTCATATCCACATCCAGCGGCTTCAGGAAATAATCCAAGGCCCCGAAGCGCAGTGCTTCCTGGGCATATTCAAATTCCGCATACCCGCTTATAATGACGAATTCCGTGTCTATGCCCTGCGCTTTGGCACGCTTCATCAGATCGAGCCCGGAAATCTCCGGCATCCGGATATCTGTAACTACCAGATCCGGCTCCTGCAAGGCGATGGCTTCCCACGCCTGGGAGGCACTTGTGAATTGTCCCGAGATTTCAAAGCCATACTGCTCCCAGTCAAAGGCATTGCTGATCCCTCTAATCGCCCACGACTCATCATCTACAATAATGACCTTGTACATGGATGTCCTCCTGAACCTGTGAATTCATCTGAGCTTACCCGGCAAACGAAATGCGGATAAACCACTTCTTATCATCGTCGTGGTTTATCCGTATTTCAAGATTTATTTGGTATTTGCTTTGACTTCCCTGTAGTTCTTCACATTCTCATCCTGAACCGCCTTACCGCCGGCGTCCATATACTCCTTCACGAGCTTTTCGTACAAGGCATCGAACTCGGCCGCCTTGGCAACGATCAGCCGGTCAATCATCTGCTTGTTCATATCGCCCAGCGTCTTGCCGTACTTAATATTGGCTTCGTTCGGCACCCCGTAATAGAAGGAGGAATAGCCGTCTGTAGTATTAATTTTATACGATTCCATCGCGAGCTCCTCATACTGCGTATCCCCGGAGGCCAGAGCTGCGGCATAGGTTTTGACGTTCTTTTCGGTGTCGCCCAGCTCAGCGCCGTTAACAATCATCGTATAGTCCATGTTCAAATTACTCATCTGCATTTTCTCGCCGGTCTGTGCAATCCCTTGCGGGATGCCGTCTTTCAGCGTATGGTGAACGCCTTCTTCACCAAACTGCAGGAAGAACATCACCTCCGGGTCCGCCATCCAGTTCAGATATTTGACCGCCAGCTCCGCATTTTTGCTGCTTTTGGGAATGAAGGAGAAGATCCCGTTCTCATTATATACCTCTTTGAGGTATTTGCCTTCGGCATTCTTGAAGGTATCCACCGGAACATAGTGGGCATCCGGCGAGTTTTGCTTCAGCGGAACACGGATTTTCTGGGTCATCGGATAATCCCAGTTGGCGGCATAGAAGCCGACCTTGCCGTTGGTCACATCGGCATCCGCCTGCTTGGTGGTTTTGTCCAGGGCAAAATCGGGGCTGATCAGCTTCTCATTATACAGCTTATTCAGCCATTTATACGCATCCTTGTTGCCCTGCTTCAGCCAGTTTGGCGTGGTGACGAATTCCTCCTCTGACATCTGTCCCCAGAAGGATTGAACCAGGTTGCCGAAGGTGTAGTTCATGCCCGCTGCCGCCGTTGCCCAAGGAATGACGCCGTTCACATTGCCCGGATTCTTGTCGCGGAAGGCTACCAGTGTATTGTATAACTCATCTCTATTGGTCGGAAGCGGCATCCCGAGCTTGTCGAGCCAATCCTTACGGATGAACATCCCGTTCCAGGCCAGCAGGGTACGCTTACCCGGAATGGATACCTGCTTGTCGTTATATTTGCCGTAAGCGAGAACATTCTCCCCAAGATAAGCCTTCAATTGCTGGCCGTGGCTCTCCAGCAGCTCGTCGAGCGTGTAGAGGCCGTCGCTTTTGGCAAAGCGGGTGACCAGCGTCCCGTCATAGGTGAAGGAGATGTCCGGAGCCTGGCCTGCAGCCATTAATACGTTCAGCTTATCTACCTCCTGGGACCGGGGAACCGGTACATATTCAACAATGGCGTTATTCGCCTTGCCGAAATGCTCATTCACATATTTCGTCCAGAAATTATTATTCAGATCCGGCTGGCCCTGAACCCCTCTGTCGAATACCTCCACTGTAAGCTTTGCAGGAGGATCAGAAGGGGACTTTGCTGCACTCGACGACTCCGGCGCGGCTGTCTCTTTGCTCTCTTTGTCACTTTCCCCGCAGCCCGCTGCAACGCCGGCCAGCAGCACGGTGCTGCACAGAACGGCCGATATTTTCTTGATGCCTGTCTTCACGGTATACCACCCTTTCATCTCTTATCATGATAGTAATCCAGATTATAGCTTCCTTGCCCAGGCAGCTTCAACTTCCGCCAGCCAAGCATTCCCCCTTCCCTGGAGTGTACTGCATCAGCCCTTGATCGCGCCTGTCATTACACCGTCTACGAAATACTTCTGCAGCTTGGGATAGATCAGCAGAATCGGAATGGTGGTGAACATGACGCTTGCGGCCTTCAGCGACTCCGGCACAATGAACGAGCCGACACTCCCCTCGCCGCCCTGCTGGCTGTCGAGCTGCTGGTTGGCTGAGATGATCTGGTAGAGCTTGAGCTGCATGGGATAGAGCTCTTTTTTGGTAATATAGAATAAGGCATCCTGGAATCCGTTCCACCGGTCCACAGCATAGAAGAGGCTTAAGGTGGCAATCGATGGCAGCGAGAGAGGCAGCACAATCCGCAGAAGAATCCCCAGATCCGAGCACCCGTCAATGGACGCTGATTCCTCCAGACTCTCGGGAAGAGAGCTGAAGAAGGTTTTCAGGATAATCAGATTAAATACACTCATCGCACCTGGAAGCACCAGACTCCATATCGTGTCCATCATCCCCAGGTTCTTGATCAGGATATAGGAAGGAATCAGACCGCCGCTGAAATACATTGTGAAGACCAGCGCGGACAGCAGGAAGTTTCTCCCCCATAGCCGCTTTTTCGTCAATGGATACGCCGCACAGATGGTCAGGAACATGCACACCACGGTGTAAAAAATCGTCAGGACAATACTATAGCCCAGCGTATACAGCATATCGGCATCGCTCAGAATCGTCTTGTACGTATCTACAGTGAAGTCTACCGGCCATAAGCTTACCTTTTGCGAGACAATCGCTTCGTTGGAGCTGAATGATAGCGCTATCATGTATAAGAACGGGACAATGCAGGTGAACGACAAAGCCACAATAAAGACTATAATCGCAATATCTGCTACACTTTTTTTCCGGCCAATCCTTCTGGTTCGTATCGTGCTTGCCGCTCTCACCATATCCCATCCTCACCCAATTTCTTCGCAATATAGTTGGCACCGATCAGCAGGGTCAGACCTACCACAGACTGGAACAGCCCGACGGCCGTTGCCTGGGAGAAGTCTCCCGAGCTGATACCGACTCTGTACACGAAGGTGCTGATGACATCGGAATATTCGCTGACCAGTGAATTCCCCATTACAAACGGGCGGTCGAACCCGATCGATACCATTCGGCCAATCTGAAGAATCAGCAGAATGTTAATCGTAGATTTAATGCCGGGCAGTGTAATATGCCACATTTTGCGGAGTCTGCTGCAGCCGTCCATATCGGACGCTTCATACAGCTCCTTGTTGATGCCGGTAATCGCCGCGAGATAAATAATCGTCCCCCACCCGATGTTCTGCCATACCCCCACCGTAATATACGTGACCAGCCAAGGGGTCTTCTGCGACAGGAATTCAATTTTTGACAGGCCCAGGCTATCCAGAAAAAGATTAACCATCCCGCTGTTCGAGAACATCAGGTAGACAATCCCGCCGATAATCACCCAGGACATGAAGTGAGGCAGATAGAGAATCGTCTGCGTTAATTTCTTGAACCGGGGCAAGCGGACCTCGTTAAGCAGAATCGCCAGGATAATCGGGGCCGGGAAGCCTGCCACTAAATCCAGCACATTCAGAACCAGCGTATTTTTGAGGGCACGGTAGAAGCTGTCCTGCTGAAAAATAAACCGGAACACATCCAGTCCCACCCATTCGCTTCCACTCGTCCCCTGAAAAATATTGTAATCCTGAAACGCCATAATCAAGCCGTAAATCGGGGCATATTTAAAAATGGCAATGTACAGGAGTGGCAGCAGCAAAAGGATGTAGAGTAAGGCATCTCTCCTGATCCTGAGCCAAAAGGTGTGTTGTCGCGTGAGTCCGATTTGATCTTGCTGATTGTTTAAAACCGCTTTCATTTCTCCCATCCCTCCGGCTGTATTAAGGAGCTCTCTTGTTTTTCATTATAGTCACCCGGGGGAATTAAAAAATGTAATCGCTTAAATGAATTTGGTAAAAACTTAAAAGACAGCCCCGTGAAGGAGCTGCCTTAGGCTTCATTTCATAATCAGATCGATTCTGCCGAACAACAGCTTCACCAGCTCAGTGGGACCCGGTAATCCTGGTTGAAAAAGCAGCAGAATGGTAAGGCCCGCCGCCCCAAAAGTAATGCCTGCAATAACCTTTCTTGCCTTCTTGTCCTTACTGCCCCGGAATTCAAAAATAATGATCCCGCATGCCAGCAGCAGAATCGCTATAATTATTGCCATTTTCATGCTTCCCACATCCTTGTATGGTTGCTGGAATTCAGGCGCAGCCTCTGTCAGTCAGACGATTGCTCCGGTATGCCTTGAGGCCCGGTTGATCTTCCGTTGCCGGTAATGCTCGTC
Organism: Paenibacillus sp. FSL R7-0179; assembly: GCF_038002265.1. Classification (NCBI taxonomy): domain Bacteria; kingdom Bacillati; phylum Bacillota; class Bacilli; order Caryophanales; family Paenibacillaceae; genus Paenibacillus; species Paenibacillus sp. FSL R7-0179. The sequence goes on along the minus strand of NZ_JBBOCC010000002.1, from coordinate 2,715,201 downwards.
TTGACAGATACCTCAACCTTCAACCCGGGATACATAGCCTCCCACTGGTCCTTCTTTGCCTTCCACTCCTGCGGGTATTGCTTGCGGAAGGAATCGGCGAATCTGTAAAAGTCGGTCTGCTGCTCTTTTTGCGACATATGGAGGGCTTGACCGGCGAACTCCTTCAGCTTCTCCAGCCATGCCTGCTTCAGCGCCTTCACCTTCGCCGGATCAGTCAGATTGGCATCCGTTGTATTCAGAACGACCTCTCCGCTCGCGACAATCCGGACCTTCATCTTCCATTCCCCATTGACGATGCTTGGCTTCAGCATGGTGGTGATTTGTTTAGACAGAATTGAGAAGGAGCCTCCCTCACCCTCCAGAGATACAGGGATAATAATATTATCCAGCTCGTTAAGCATGAGCAATACTCCCAGGCTAACCGGCTCTTTTACCGTGAGGGAATAACGTCCGTGCTTATACAAGCTTAACCCTTTAAGTGAGGGTGTTGTCGCATTCGGGCCATCATTCGGTTCCGGGGGAGCAATCAGAATACGGGTTAGGACGGCCGAACCGCTGGCTCCTTGAATGTCTTGGGCCAATTCCAGCAGAGTCACACGCGTGCCAAGGTTCATATTCGCCATTTCCCTGAGAGATTCGGAGGAGCTCCGCTCCAGCGGGTCCAGCAGGGCAAGAATATCCTTGGCGGAATCCAGGCTGGAGAAGATATACGCGTGTTCTCGGAACTGCGGATAACGGAGGAAGAAATCAACATATTCACGTAATCCCTTTTTCCCTGCCTCTTCACTGATCACAATGACCTCACAGTGGCCCCAGAACATATGGCGTGCGACCTTCCGCTGCAGCCGGTTCAAGGCTTCCGCAATGTTCACGCCTTCAGCAGTGCGGGTCATGGTGACTCCGCTTGCGCTCTCGCCTGCCCCGCCGCTCTCCGAGCCGCCGCTTCCTTTTCGCGGAATGAAGATCTGGGCCGTCAATTGCGCCTGGCCGTCCTTGTAATCCACGCCGGTAGCCAGCACGATCGCCAAGTCATTGATCTCCGTCCGGTCCCAGCATCCGCTAAGCAGCATGCTGCTTAGCAGAAGCATAACCATGGCTCTGAAGCCCCGCATTGTCCTCCCTCCTTATCTTCAGCCTTTACTTAGAAGCTTCAAGCCCTTCTTCAGCAGAGCCAGTCCATAAATTGCGGCAGGAAGCGCCACCAGGAACATCATTGTATATATGTTAGCCGAAGCACTGACAAGCGCAGCCGCCCCCGCAGCGCCGGTTACTACCCAGTAAGAGAACACCATGCTTACGAAGGCGAGCGGAATGACCAGCGGCTTATAATCGTCCAGCCCGAACCATTCGGCTGCAGAGGCGGCGAAGATATAGAGAAAGACAGAGATTTTGACAAAGATCCCGAAGATCCAGATGGCAATAATTAGCGCCTCTATATGCTGCAGGAAATCGGCGATCGTAATGTAACGTGCAGCAATCATCACCGGAAAAGTAAAGCTGTCTGTTAAATCGCCCATCAGCAGCAGGCAGAACAGATTCGTCGCGGTCATCGCCAGTGTCGTTGCGGCCAGCGAGGCGAACATCGTCCGGCCCAGATGTTTCTTATTGTTGACGTATGGCAACAGGAAGGCCAGCACAATATATTCGCTGAACCATGCCGACGGGGCTACCGAGCCTTTGATGACGGGAACCAGCCCGTTCTCCATGAACGGAAGCAGCTCGGGGGGATGAAGCTCACGGATCAGGAGCACAAAGATCAGGCAGAGCATCACCACCACCAGTGTGACGAACACCTGCGCGGTCCGGCTGACTATCTCAATGCCCCGCCTCACATTAATCGCACAGACTGCAACCATCGTCCCCATAGTGACAAGCAGCGGCGTCTTGGGAAGTGCATTATTCACAATGAACTCGCCGTATTCCAGAATAACCAGTCCGTTCAAATGGGGCAAAAAAAGCAGAAAGCCCAGTCCGATCAGCTTGCCCGGCAGCCACCCCGCGATCAACAGGCTGGACTGCATAATGGTCTTTCCGGGATACAGCCGGTTCAAGCCAAGCGAGATCCCTATGACCGTTACTCCAATCAGTGAGCCCAGGATGGGCGATAACCACATATCATGCCCCGCATAATGCATGGTGATCCCGGGGACAGACAGAATAGCTGTAGCGAGAATGGAGGGAAAGACCAGAAAGGCCAGCTGGGTAACCGATATTTTCCCTTTGTCAGTCAACATAAGAATCCCCTTCTCTGGTGAAATCCGGCTGCCGTCATTTGCTCCGTGGCTGGGAGATCCACAACACATCCTTCAAGGCCTTGCTGAACGTCGGAGCTGCCGGTGACAGATAGGGCCTGCCGAACGAACGCAGACTGCTGAGATGAATCACCACCAGGATGATGCCGAGCATAACGCCGATCAGCCCCAGCGTGCCTGCCAGAATCATCATAGGGAAGCGCAGCAGCCGGGTTGCGATACTGGCTGAATAACGCGGAACCATGAAGGAAGCAATACCCGTGATCGCTACAATAATGATCATCGGAGCAGAGACAATTCCCGCAGTGGTCGCAGCCTGGCCTATAATTAATGCACCCACGATACTTACGGCGGAACCTATCTGCTTTGGCAGCCGGACGCCGGCCTCCCGCAGCGCCTCGAATGCGATTTCCATAATGAGCGCTTCCACCAGAGCCGGAAAAGGAATCTCCTCTCTCGCCCGCGCGATGCTCAGCAGCAGCACGGTCGGGATCATCTCCTGATGGAAGGTGGTGATAGCTACGTAAGCTGAGGGGAGCAGGAGCGACAAGGCATAGAAGATATACCGGAGCCAGCGGACAAAAATACTCATGTAAATATTCTCGTAGTAATCCTCCGGGGATTGGAGCATGGAGAACATGTTGACCGGGGCAATCAGACTGAAGGGCGTCCCGTCAATCAGCAGTGCAAACCGGCCCTCCAGCAAATTGGAGACCACCACATCCGGGCGCTCCGTGGCAATCATCTGCGGAAACGGCGAAAAAGGCTGGTCAATGATGCCCTGTTCAATATACTGGCTCTCCAGCACATCCTTAATATTCAGCCGGCTTAGCCGTTTGTTGACTTCAGTGACCAGTCCCGGCTGGATAATGCCTTCCACATACACGAGGGTGACCTTCGTATTACTGTACTCTCCAATAGTGCAAGAGTGCAGCTTCAGTGCTGGCGTCTTAAGCCGCATACGCAATAGAGACTGATTCGTAGCCAGAGCTTCTGTGAAGCCGTCACGGGCACCGCGCACAGTGGATTCAGCCGCCGGTTCTTCGGGGGTCCGGGTGGGGACCTTGTATAACGGATAGCCTTTACCCGAAGCCTGGCCGTCCAGCAACAGCACAGCTTCACCGTCCAGAATCGCTGTAACGGCTTGTTCTACGGTTCTAATCCGGTGAATCGAGGCGACCGGAACCTCTGCAGACCATTCCACTGCCGGTTCAACTGCAAGGCCGGTCTGCTCCAGCGGTACCAGCAATTGCTGCTCTAACCGCTCCGTATCACATAATCCTGTACAGTATACACAGAGCGCGGAAGTACGATGAATTGTCTGGAACGAATGGAACACGACATCCTCACAGCCATCAAAAACTCCGCGCAAAAACAGTTCATTCTCTGCCAGCAGCGGGATCAGCCGGGTCTCCGGTTCTGCTTCTGTTGCAGTATTCATCTATACTTCCTCCCTGCTCTACCCTTTGAATTTCATATTCATAGTAATGTTATCCTGTACTATCGGGGGGGAAATTATGCAAGCCCGGCCTTCCAGGCTTCCCGGTTCAATTCGCCATTCACCGCAGCAGCAGCCAGCGCGCCCGATGCGGCAGCAGCTATGGACTGATGCATCATTGTGGCGGCATCCCCGGCAGCGTATATTCCGGGTACGCTGGTCTGACCGGACTCGCCAACCTCCAGGATACCCTGCTCGGATATCCGGCAGCCAAGGGTTTGCGGCAGATCCGTTCCCGGAGCAAGCTCGGGCCGGAAGAAGATGCCTGTACAAGGAATCTCTGTTCCATCCATAAGCTTCACATGGTTAACCATGCCCTCAATGGATGAAATCTCACGAATCGGGGCATCGTATAATGGGATATCGTGAGCTCGCAATTCCTCGCGTTCCGCTTCTGTGAGCTCATCGGGTCCATTCGTGCAGACCGCGAACTGCTTCGTCCAACCGTATAACAAAGGTGCCAGATGCATGAGTGCAGCCCCTCTGCTGATGACCACCAGCGGCTGATCTCTTAATTCCCAGCCATCGCAGTACGGACAGACAAAGGCGCTTTTCCCGTACACCTCGGCAAGTCCCGGAATGTCCAGCCTGCGATCCTTCATGCCTGCGGCGAACAGCAGCTTCTTGCTGGTAATCTTAAGCCCTGAAGCTGTCTCCAGCAGGAAGGCTCCATCCTCGCCAGTAACAGACGTTATGGTATCTTCAATATGAGAGACGGACGGATAAGCCCGAAGCTGCTCGATGGCAATCCGCCGGAGTTCAAACGGACCAATCCCGTCCCGGGTCAGGAAGCCATGCGCTTCCCGGGTGACTGCATTGCGCGGCTGTCCCGCATCTATAACAATAGTCTGTTTGCGTGCCCTGCCCAGCATCAGCGCAGCATTAAGCCCCGCAGGCCCTCCTCCGATAATGACTACATCAGCGTTCGCTGTATCTGATACATTTACATTTGCTGCTGCATCAGCGTTTTCCAGGTTCTTCATTTTGCAATTCCTCCTTGTGTGTGGTGGGTGTTAGGTGGTGTGCGGGTGGGTGACGGCGGGCAATTATCGCAGATATTAGAGACTTCTGTAGTCTGCGATTATTGCAAAAAAATAGACCCCGCATCTCCATCGTCCACATGTGTCGCCAATCTGTATTGCACAGCTGTATCTACCAATCTGTAATGAACATCTGCGCCGGCCAATCTACATGGTCCACTCTACATCACCTATCTGTAATACACATCTGCATCACTTCAATTAAAGACTATGTGTGTCTATAATAACTTCGAATTTAAATGATGTCAATTGCAGTGATTCTTGGCTTTTGCTGATTGAACAATTAATAGAAGGATTGTACACATCCAGCTCACACCACCCCGCAGTCTGCAAGGGGCTGACAGTGAACTTTGCGCTTGGATAGAGGATGAAACTGGGATATGTAGGTTTGCTGGAATGCATTTAGTTGGATTTTCTCCACTTGCTGAGGAACGTATGGTCCACGCTGGAGAAGCAATTGGAAAAACGGCACTTAAATACTTACACTTTACCCGAAACGGCCCAATCCGTGAGCAGCAGTTGCTGTTTTTCCACTTGTTTCAGGACATTCCTCAGAAAGCGGGAAATTAAGATACGTATATCCATTCATTTGCCGGCAAGGCAGAGGTGGCTTAATCACATCCGCCTTGTTCGCACCGGTATTCACCTTCCGCAGGCCGGTTATGCCTGCAAATAACCGATAATCTCCATCTTGCCGCCTATTCTGGACTGAAGTTCTCTAATCTTACATTCCTCTGCCGCAAAAATTACCGCTGTCGCCGGCCCCCCGGATGCCTGTAGCTTATCTGCTATTCCAGGCACCGGCCGGAAGCCGCAGCCGTTCAGCTCTGCGAGCAGCTCCGCTTCGTATCCTGCTCCCTTAGAGCCGACCGGGTGAATGTCATGGACCTCCGGCGCAGCTGCCAGAAGCTGAAGCTGCCGGATGGTACACTGGCTTGCTTCCCGCTCCAGAACAGCGCTTCCGACCAGCGGTTCGCCCAGCATCATGATACAATCCCCAATACGTGAACACCCCACCTTCAACTGCGTCTCATCCGCCTCCCCGATCACAGTGATTCCGATACCGGTCTGGCAGGTCACGAAATTATCCTCGGTGCTGCCGTTCACATGTGCAGCAGTTAGTCCGGCTTCCTCAAGCAGCTTGCAGATGCCCCGGATAATCTCATTTCCTGTAGGCTCCTTCTCTACCGCCAGGGTATCGATGACCGTTAAGATCTCCGCCCCCGCAGACAATACCTCCATCACTGCAACTCTGGCCGCGTAATAGCCTGCAACAGCAGGCGGGGTCTGCACGGCATCCATCGGCTTATTCCCGATGCCCGCGCTGGAATCGCAGCCGATGACCAGCAAGCGGCCTCCCCCTCTCCGCACTATAGTCAGATCCCGGATTCGCTGAACTTGCGGTTTCATAGGTTTGATCCTCCTGTATCTTTGTCGTTCCCGTTCCTCAGTCCGGCCCGGTATTCGCTCGGCGGCATACCGGCAGCTTTGCGGAATTGCTTGGAGAAATACAAGGCATCATTGAAGCCGACGGAAGAGGCCACTTGTTCAATCGTCAGCATGCTGCCCAGCAGCTCCCGGGCCTTGTCCATTCTGATTTTTAGCAAAAACTGCTTGGGCGACAGGCCGGTCCGCTGCTTGAACGCCTTGGATAAATGCACCCGGTGATAGCCGAGCGAGGACGCGAGATGATCGATGCTGATCTGCTGATGGTATTGCAGCGAGATCCAGCGGATCGCCTGGTCGATCTGCCGGTCGATCATCTCCGGCATCCCGGACGGATTCGGCGGCAAGGCGCTTAAATTATCCCGTCCGAACTGATGCAGCAGCAGCCGTGCCCAGCCTGACGCCTCCAGACTCTCCAGCCGCGGATATGCGGATTGCTTGAATGACAAGCGGATACGTTCATATAAGCTGTGCAATTCAGGTACGTTGCCGGAAGACAGAAAGGGCTGCTCCCTGGTAATGCCCACAGCTCTAAGCAGATCCAGAACACCGATCCCCTGCAAGGCTACCCACGCATAATGCCACGGAATATCCGGGTCAGCCTTATAGCTGAATAAGGACCCGGGCATAATCACGAAGGTATCTCCCGCCCGGCACTCGGCCGTGAACATCCCGCACTCGAAGAGGCCTCCGCCCTCCAGAACGGTATGTATTAAGTAGAAATCATGTACGGACGGTCCAATGGTATGTCCGGGAAGCGGTCTCCCCTCGCCGCTGAACAGCACGGACATATCCTGCTCCTCAGGCGTCAGGTTAATGGCCAGAGTGAACTCGTAATGATCCGGATTCATGCAACATTCCTCCATATCTATCTTGTCTTTCTCCATAGGCGGAACTTCGGTTCTATTCTATAGTGATTATAGATGAAACAAGCGAAAAAAGCTTCTGAAACCTAATATCCCACAACCAACAGGAGGTTAGACTCTTATGTCTAAAGTTACATTTATCGGTGCCGGAAGTACAGTATTCGCCAAAAACGTCCTCGGAGATATCATGGCTACGCCCGCTCTGCAGGGCTTCGAGCTTGCCCTATATGATATCGATCTGCAGCGACTGAATGACTCTGCCAGCATGCTCCAGAATCTGAAGAAAAGCAGCGGCAGCACGTGTACCGTCAGTATGTATACCGACCGCAAGGAGGCGCTGCGCGGTGCCAAATATGTAGTGAATGCCATTCAGGTCGGCGGGTACGATCCTTGTACGATTACGGATTTTGAGATTCCCAAGAAATACGGCTTGCGCCAGACGATTGCAGATACTGTAGGCATTGGCGGCATCTTCCGCAATCTGCGCACCATTCCGGTTATGCTGGATTTTGCAGCGGATATCCGTGAGGTGTGCCCGGATGCGCTGTTCCTGAACTATACGAACCCGATGGCCGTACTGACGAATGTCATGAACACCTACGGCGGCGTGAATACTATTGGACTCTGTCACAGCGTGCAGCAGTGTATCCCTGGATTATTCGACCACCTCGGCATTGACAAGACAGGGGTTCAAGCCAAAATCGCCGGCATCAACCACATGGCCTGGCTGCTTGAAGTCACCAAAGACGGCGAGGACCTGTACCCGGAGATCAAACGGCGTGCGGCCGCGAAGCAGCTTGAGCCTCACTACGACATGGTCCGCTATGAGATGATGCTGAAATTCGGCTACTACATTACCGAGTCCTCCGAGCATAACGCAGAGTATCATCCGTACTTCATCAAGCGGAACTACCCGGAGCTGATCGAACGCTTCCAGATTCCGCTGGACGAATATCCGCGCCGCTGTGTGGAACAGATTAAGGACTGGGAGCAGATGCGCGGAGATCTGGTAAATAATCAGGATCTGACACATGAGCGTTCCCATGAGTATGCCTCCTACATCCTGGAAGCCATGGAGACGGATGTGCCGTTCAAGATCGGCGGGAATGTGATGAACACGGGCCTGATCACCAATCTGCCGCGCGAAGCCTGTGTCGAGGTGCCTTGCCTCGTGGACAGAAGCGGCGTAACGCCAACCTTCGTGGGCGATCTGCCTCCGCAGTGCGCAGCGCTGAACCGGACCAATATCAACACCCAACTCCTGACTATCGAAGCCGCTATGACCCGCAAAAAGGACCATATCTACCACGCCGCCATGCTGGACCCGCATACCGCCGCCGAGCTGTCGATGGACGACATTGTCAGCATGTGCGATGATCTGATAGCGGCTCATGGTGACTGGCTGCCGAAGTATCAATAATTTCCAGCCTATATTTTAGGGGTACCTCCATAGCAAAGGCAGCAATCCTCCGTAACAGGGGAATTGCTGCCTTATATTTTTGAACTGCGCTCGTTTGCAGAACCATTTATTTCACATAAATTTTAATTTGATTAGGTGCCGTTCTCGCAAGAACGCGGTAGCCTTCTGCAGAAGCGGTTGCCACTCCGTTCTCACCAGCCAGACAATATCCGTTCACCTGACAAGTTCCATCATCACGGACCAGCAGCTTGCCCATGGTTCCTACTGCTACCCACTCTGGACGATCAATCCTCGGCACATATTTTTGAGAAGGGTTGAATTGGGGATTGACCGCAGCCGCCTTCACAGAATGTGCAGGTGCGAGAACATTGCCCTCGCTGTCTGTCACGGCCTCTACTTCCCGATCTTCATATCTAACCCTGCCCCATTCATCTCTTTCATATTTGCCTTTCCAGTTCAAGGGGCTTGCATCGCCAAGGACAGAGGGCTTTGCACTGACCACGCCCAAGATATATTTGTCTGCCGGCGTTGCTCTTCTTACCCGCTCCCCATCCGTGGTCACAAAATAACCCGGCTCCATCGGCAATCCATCCACCGTTTCAAACATTTCGGCATAATCCGCCCCAGGATTTATTACGGTGCCTTGAAGGTATAAATTTCCGGTAGAACCCTGAAGAACAGCAGCCAGGTCAGGATTGCCTGGAGTACCATTGGCTAAGTGCCAGGAACCGGGGTATAACGTCTGACCAAAGGAACCCATAATGTGAGCTTCAAAGTGTTCTTCAAGAACAACTGTAGAATTACCTTCAGCATGAGAGTTCTGAGCACCTGCAATTGTAGAAGAACCTTCTGCATGAGAAAAGTTTGCATTCGCCTCAGTGAACGAACCTTCTGCATGAGCAGAAAGCCCATTGGCCTGAGTGAAGAAGCCTTCTGCATGAGCAGCACCATCAGAAGCTACAGTCAGGTAGCCTTCGGAATGGGCGTAATCACCACTTGCAGTGCTCTGATTACCTTCCGCATGTGAAGCCACACCCGAAGCTGTCGTCTGCGCACCCTCAGCGTGAGCTTGAGGTGCGGAAGCAACAGTTAAACCTCCTTCAGCGTGGGCAGCGTCACTGATTGCATAGGTCTTGTAGCCTTCCGCATGTGCGGCCGGTGCTGTGGCAAGTGTTCCATTTCCTTCGGCATGGGCCGTATCCAAAAATGCAATGGTCTGGTACCCTTCCGCATGAGCCGCAGAAGCACTGGCCGTGGTCTCAAACCCCTCGGCATGAGAAGCAAAGCCGCTGGCGGTAGTGGAGTTCCCCTCTGCATGTGAGCAAGATCCGGAAGCGGTCTGATTGCATCCTTCATCTGCCATAAGCCATTCCTCCTAATATTGTGGTTTTTATGGTCCTGCCCTACACAATATTGCGGACTTGATGGAATGGACACGGCATGTCTCCCGGGTACAAAACACTATTTATCGGACCGGAGAGATCTTATCCCCGCGAAAACGCGACCTTTTGCAGCGTAACGGACTCAGGCGACCTTACTGCGTTTATGCCTTCTCTGCAATGTATTTTCACCCCAATGTGAGCCATCTCCGGCTATGATGCTCCTGCACCTCAACCGGGGTATCGAAGAAATCACTGAGCACCCCGGATTTCAGACACTCCGTCGTCTTGTCCGCTTTGTAGATTTCCCCTTTCTTAACCAGCAGGGTATGCGTGAAGCAGGCAGTAATCTCCTCGATATGATGGGTCACATACAGCAAGGTAGGGCCCCCTTCCTGCTTGGTGATCTTCTCGATCATCTGCAGCAGCTGCTCCCGCGCAAAAATATCCAGTCCCGTACAAGGCTCGTCCAGGATGAGCAGATCAGGATTTGCAATGAGCGCCCTGGCGATAAGAATTTTCTGGCGTTGTCCCTGTGATAAGGTATCATATGTGCGCGATGCCAAAGCCGAACAATCCAGGAATTCCAGCAGCTCCTCTGCCTGCTTCAGGTCCTGTTCTTCTGTCTTGTCGTATAGCCCGATCGTGGCAAATTTGCCGCTCAGAATGATGTTCAGTGCCGTCTGATGGCCGTACAGCTTCTGCTGCAAAGAGGTGCTGACCCAGCCGATCCGCTTGCGCAGCTCTCTCAGGTCCACATCGCCGAAGCGGTGGCCCAGCACCTCTACCTGTCCCTCTGTCGGCCAGATGTAGCCGTTCACAACGTTCAGCATGGTCGTCTTGCCTGAGCCGTTCAGACCGACTATGCACCAGTGCTGTCCCTCATGTACCTGCCAATTCATATCGTGCAGAATAATTGTCTGCTCACGCCGCCAGGATACCTTTTCTAGCGATATAATCATGTTCTTGGTGTTCCCCCCTGCCCTCATAGTAGTCTTTAATGAAATATTATAGCAGCTCAACGAACCCTGCGCTTCCATCTACACGAATGCGTTGCCCGTCCTGAATCCGCCGGGTAGCATTTTCAACACCTACCACTGCCGGCAAGCCATACTCGCGAGCGATTACGGCACCGTGTGTCATCAGCCCGCCGACCTCGGTGACCAGGCCCTTAATCGACACGAACAGCGGCGTCCAGCTGGGGTCTGTAAATGAGGTGACCAGGATATCTCCTTCTTCCAGTTCTGCCTCCTCCATATTAAGGATTACTCTAGCCCGTCCTTCGATTACACCTGTAGAGACAGGTAGGCCTGCCAGGGCGCCGGGCGGAAGATCCTTCCGTCTGTACCGGCCGGACAGGATTTCCCCCTCTGAGGTGATGACACGCGGCGGCGTAAGCTTGTCGGCGAATTTGAACTCGTCCTTGCGTCTCTTAATCAGCTCGGCATCGAATACACCGGTGCGAACGGCCTCATATAGTTCCTCGAATTGTAGATAGAAAATATCTTCGCTGTCATGAACAAGGCCTGCTTGAACGAGCTGGTCCGCTTCCTTCATAATGGCTTGTTTGTATACCAGATAGCGGCTGACCATCCCGTATTTCGGATATTCGCGGTATCCGATGTAATGCCGGACCAGCTCAATCCGTTGTCTGGTTGCCAGCACCTTGTCGTCCCCATCCTGCAGCAGCTGCAAGCGTTCTATGATCTCCCGCTCCTTCTCCCGGGCTTCCTTAAGTCCCTGCTGGAACTTCTGTCTGCCGGCCCCCGGCGCGAACTGCCGGATATTGCTGAGAAGCATCGGAATTAGAATCGCCGGGTTCTCGCTCCAGCGCGTTCGGGTAATGTCAATTTCCCCGGTGCAGCGCATCCCGTATTTGCCGAGATACTCTGTCAGCGCTGCATAGGCAGCTTGCCCGCCTTCTATCGCAAGGAGTCCGGTCAGGAAATCCCCGTCTTGAACGTGCTGCTGCAAATAATCGGTCACCTGAGGAAAAGGACGGATGACATCGGCCACATCAAGCAACGCAAGCCCCATGGATGAGGTAATGTTGTTGTCCACCGATTGCGATAAGGTATCTGCTGCGTTGATTTCGCCGAGCCATTCCTTCAAGTGCTCGTTCAGCCAGGCCGAAGCATCCATAGCAGCCATGAACACTGCTGTACTGTGCGGATCGAACAACAGCCGCTTGAGTTCCTTCATATCCCCACGGATAAAATCAAACATTTCCGCGCCGGATTTTCCCTGAATGGCCTGCTTCAATTCGCCAACCGAGGCTTCGTTATTCTTAATCAGCTCTGTAACGATGGCCGGATCAGACTTGAGCGGGTCTTGCTCCTGGGGAGCGGGTATGCCTGGTTTGCTTGTACCGGGACTGGCGGCGGGTTGAAGCTCTGGCGATACGGGTATGAAATCCTCGCGTTCAAGGATCGTCAGCAGCGCGTCTTTGACTAAGGGATCGGACTTCCCGAGCGTATCAATAATCGACTGTCTGGCTGGTGAGGCCAAATAAGCGGTGACATCAACGAACAGTCTGGAACCGGCTACCCGCATAGGGGCAGGAGTAACCATCAGGTGAAAAGACAAGCCCAGCGGCTTCATTGCGTCTGTCATCATTTGCCCATGGCCGACCGAGATGTAAGCACGGTTCTCCGAGTCCCCGGAATCAGGGATGGGATATAGCGTTGTGACCGGCCGGCTCTGGACGATAAAGAAGATATCATCGGCCAGGCACCATTCGATATCCTGCGGAGCTCCGAAATTGGCCTCAATCTGTCTCCCGATCCGGGCGAGCTGCACAATCTGCGGTTCCGTAAGCGTCTGCGCTTCCTGCTGCTCCGGGTCAAGCTGCCGGATTTCCGTCCCGCCTTCCGGTAACGCGTAGACCGCCAGCTTTTTAGAGGTAATCCGCTGCTCTACGATGTTCTCCCCCCGCACCTTATAGACATCCGCAGATACCATGCCCGAGACGAGCGCTTCCCCCAGACCGTACCCGGCTTCAATCGACAGCAGCTTGCGGTTATTCGTGACAGGATCGGCAGTGAACATAATACCTGAGACCTGCGGGACGACCATCTGCTGCACAATGACAGATAAATAGACCTGTCTGTGATCGTAGCCCTGCTGCATGCGGTAGATCACCGCACGATCCGTGAACAGCGATGCCCAGCATTTGCGGATGTGCTCCAGAATGGCGTCCAGTCCGACAATATTCAAGAACGTATCCTGTAGACCGGCAAAAGACGCATGCGGCAGATCCTCTGCCGTTGCACTGGAGCGAACGGCATACGCCTGATCGTCTCCAAGCCGGGATAGCCGCTGCTTCACAGCTGCTGCAACTTCGGGCGGAATCTCGGATTCTTCAATCGTCTCGCGGATCGCTCTGCTGATGTCCTTGATCTGTGCCGGGTCTTGGTCTTTGGCTTGCAACACAATTAACCGTTCCAGCAAAGCATGATACGCTTCATTATGCCGGGTAGCTTGCTGATACCCCTCGGTTGTTACACAGAACCCCTCTGGTACATGGATGCCTTCCATCCGGGACAGCTTGCCCAGGTTCAGCCCCTTTCCGCCAACCAGCAGCAGTGGTTCATGGTCCATTTCTTTTAATCCGAGAACGAGTGATTCCATTCCAATCTCCCCTAACTTGTGAATTAGAACTTGTGAAGCGGAAACATATCGGGCGAGAAAAAATTTGACATCCTCATGTCGGCATGTTATGATAAAAATATAAGATGACTTTTTTATGTTCTCAATTAGTTTTAAATAGTCGCAGTTGATTATATCATCGTGTATGTATAGATGCAATACGAAAGAACCCGGGCGCATGTCCGGGTTCTTTTTTTGAATTCTATTTCTCGCTGAAACGGTACTGTCCTTTAGTAGGATGGCAATGCCTTTTCCACTTGGTAGAATAGCTATGTGGTGGAACCACCCTTGCCCAGCCTAGTTATTTCGTCCGTAGTAGAGCTTCAGGTTCGTTACATCTACCAGATACAAGATGTCAATGCCCTTCGGACTTCGGTCTACCGCCAGCCGTTCAACCGGGATACCCGGTGCAAGCGAGCTCTCGGTCCAGCCTCCGCCGCTATTCACTGCCATGAACGCACGGTCTGTACCGCTGCTTTTGACATAATAGATTCTGGCTGCTGTACCGGACCAGGTCACATCGATCGCCGCGTTGGTTGGAGCTGCGTTATAGACGGTCTGCAAGTTCCAGCCTCCTGTACCGTAAGTCGCCTGCTTCACAGCAAAGCTGGTGCTGCCCTCCTCACGGTAACGGTAAGCAATGACCGGATGCCCCGCAGAGTCAAGCGTCATCTTGGCACTCTGTACTCCCGGACCACCGGGATCGCTGCCGCTCTGCACATAGGCTTCGCTTGGCGCCATAGGCTGCACTATATCTGCCGTAGTCAGCGAGACCGGCGCTGTAACCGGAGTTCCGTCTGCTTTGCTGAATACGCCCGTGGACGGGCTGTACTTCAGATAGGACAACTGATGGCGCAGCGGGCTGGCGGCAAAATACGCCCACTCGAACAAGATATGCAGATCGCCGTTCGCATCAAAGACCAGGTCATCCGGATAGACAGACCGGTTCAGATGCGCCGCAATGGTTTTTACCTGAGTCCATACGGAGTCGGCATTGTTCCAGCGCAGCAGAACAGCCTCTCTTTTGCCAGCCAGGTCTTTATCAACACGCACCAGTAAATACAGATCTCCATTCGGAGCAGTCGTCACTACCGGATAGGTTACCGTCATGCCTGCGGGCAGCTCGTCCGAGTGGTTCTGCGGAATCCCGCCCACCGTATCTGAGCGGTAATAGCGCCAGGGATTGCTGTGCATCGAAGCAAAAACGTGGAACCGCCCGCTCCCGTCTCTCGCCATAGAAGGCTGGTTATGCCCGAGATCGTCCAGATATTCCGTCGGGGTTGTCCCATCCATGAGCGGAAGCTTGCTCCATAGACCGTCGTTGTCTCTTCTTGCAATAGCTACCGTATGCTTGCCGGGGATCGCCCCCGGAGCATTATAGGCCATATAAGCATACTCATAGCCCAGCCCATAAGTGGCAAGTGGAGACCACCAACCGGCCTGATTACTGGAATCCATCGGAAAAGGCACCTCCTCCAGCACAGCCGCCGCGCTCCCCGTCCCCGCAGGTACTACCGTCAGCAGCATCATCACTAGAGCAAGCATCCAATGCTTGATCTGTTTCGGGTTTCGGTTCTTTTGTAACTTACTGATCTGCTTCAACTATTTACGCCTCCTTTATCTCATCGACTTACACAAAGACATACTGAATTTAAATGTAAACGCATACATTCCTCTCCAGCCCCGCCTCCCCTTTCAACAACTATCCAGGTATTAGTGTTCTTGGTGCTGCTGGTTGCTGGCCCAAGAATAGCATGCTGCTTAAAGGATTGTTACTGTACTATTGCAAGATTGCTGTAGCTGGGGTCTTTTATCGCAATAGCTGCACGTCGCTGCATGAATTTCGACTCTCTTTCACTCTACTGCTACTATTGACGGCATCCGGCGTAGGGAGAGGCACCAATACGCGGCCTGAATGTATGCTGTTTTTCACAGTCATTATGAGGTTTTTCTTTAGGACCGTTTGGCTTAGCGTAACGGACTAAGGTGCTCTTATCCGGGAAGAAAGTCGTCACTTGAGCGATTAACGGACCGCAAGGACCTTATCCCCTGCATTTCAGCTCCGAAACGTCTCGCAGAAAGACGATAAGGTCGCCTGAGTCCGTTACGCTACAAAAGGTGGTGTTCTTGTGGGGATAAGGTCTCTTCGGTCCGATACTGTAATAGTTTCTAATATATGCACAAAAAGCCCGGTTCCCCGGGCTTTTCCAGTAATTTTCACACCAGCACGCGCATCATTCAGTCTTAGCCCGCCGCTCACTTCCCACCGTTACCGTCATCTTCTCAGATCTCGACTCGCCTGCCGCGTTGCGCAGGACGGCTTCGTATTCATAGGTTCCGGGAGCTTTGCCGGAGATTGCAGTGACTGCGGACTGGGCATCCGGGGTATGCGCCTGTAGAGTCTGGGTATCAACCAAAATACCATTCTCATACAACTGGTATTCCGCCGCATTCGTCCCCCACCACAGATTCATTGTGACCGCATAGCTGCCGTCCCCGTCCCAGTTATCGTTGGATAACTCCGCCTGCCCCGGGGCAGCATCAGCGACTATTACTGTCAAAGGTTCGCTGGTCACCGCTCCATACCCATTGCTCAATTCCAGCGTATAAACGTAAGTTCCATTCGATCTGCCGGTAATATCAATCTGCACTGACTGGGCGGACGGTGACTGGTCTGTCAGAGCGCCCTCCTCAATCATTTCGCCGTTCTCGAAGAGCTTGAAGCGGGTCCCATTATTGCCCCACCAGAGATTCATCGTAACAGTATAATCGCCGTCCCGCAGCCCCGTATCATGGCCGTTATTATCAGACAGCACCGGCTGGCCCGGAGCGCCGTCCGCGAGCGGTTCGCCTAGGGTAACCCAGGCGGACAGCGGAATATTCAGCTTCTTCACAAGCCCCGCTACCAGCTCAGATACCTTAATCGCACCGTTCATCTGTAGATGGGTATTGTCTTCTGTGCTTCCCGTCCACATGAAGATGGACTTGGTGCCCTCTGTACCCAGCTCCTGAAAATACTCCCAGCTTGCTTCATTCAGGTCAACCAGCAGCGTTCCCGTCTCCTGCGCCGTTTCCTTCATCGCCTGCACGTATGCCGGGAAGCTCTTATTCAGCACCTCACCGCTGAAATCCCGCCGGTTCACTGGTGTAACCAGTACAGGAACCGCACCTCTCTGCACTGCGCCGTTAATATAATCCTTCAGATACTCCTTGAACTGCTCCGGGGTAAGATAACGTTCCGGCCGGGAAGGCGTGGAATCATTATGCGACCACTGCATGAACAGATAATCCCCTTCATGAATACCGAGCAGAATATCGTTTAGATATCCGCCGTTCAGGAAGGTTTTGCTGCTTAGTCCACCGACTGCCCGGTTATCAATGGCAATCTTGTCAGTGTCAAAATAACGGCCCAGCGTCTCGCCCCATCCGGCCTGCGGACGGTAGCTCTCCGCATAATTGGCCACGGTGGAATCGCTCGCCAGATAGAGAGTTGGCTTATCAGCCGCTACCTTCTCCGGCAGGCGTTCAATCTTCAGCGCGTTGATCTTCGGTGTACTGCCGGAGAAGCTGAAGTTAAATATGCCATCGATCAGGGCGACATCATAGGTCACTTCCTTGAATTGGCCGGAGGGGATGGTGGTGGCTGGCAGCTTGTTCATTTGTTCCACCGTAACCCCGGATTGGGTCACTTCCTGCGCATCCCCGATAGTCATCGTCACCCGGTAATTCGCCGGCTTCATCTCCACCAGAAACGAAGTGCCGTTCACACGGGTAAAGTCCTCGGTCAGCGGATTGCCGGTTCCCCGGTTCTCATCCTGGACCAGCGCAGTGTCGGCGAACCCGTAGCCGTTCCCTTCTACGTAGGCCCGTTTGGCATCCACCTTCGTATAGCTGTCTGCTGCACTGCCGGAGCCAAAATCAAAGGAATACGTACTAACATCCCCGGCAACCTCGCTGGTCAGTGAGTCGCGTGCAACGTTCAGCATATTCACCGCATGGTTAATCTGCGCCTGCGAGGCTGTTGTTCCGATCAGGGCTTCGGCAGCGTTCAAGGCTCTTTGCACCACAGCTATAGACGCTTCCGTGTAGGATGACAGGTCGATAGCCTTAACATCTTTGTGCAGCACAATCAACGCAGCCATGTCGCCTGCTGCCACCGGCAGCTTCGTGCCTTCAATTTTTACATTGTCGATCTGGGTAGTCCAATTCAGCGTGCCTCCTCCTCCTTTTCGCGTACCCAGGAACCGCAAGCCCCTAACGTTATTCGCATAGACGCCAGGACTCAGCGGAATATCACGGATCGTCTGGGTGACATTTGGATTAGCGAGACTTGTTAATGTGAGGTCAAGGGTTTTTCCGGCAAAATCAATCTTCAGCTTAACATTCACCCACTGGTTCTTGGGAATATCCGTAGCGGTCCCGCCCCCTGGAATGGCAGTAGTGCCGGTACCATAATCAGGTGTATACGGGCCGGTGAAATAATGAATGTTCGTATTCGGGCTTGCCGCTCCGGTCTTGCTGAACAGGGTGAAAATCAAATTCTCATTCGCATCCTGCAGACTCAGATGCCCCTCCGACGGAGCAGCGCCCACATTGCCGGAATGCCAGTTGAAATCGACATTCACAATGTCACCGTTCACTGCATCAAACAGGCGGAATACCTTAGCGCGGTTGCCGGAGCCGGAACCCGTCACAGACAATACCTTGTTCCCGTTCTCTTCGGTAACCGTGCCTGCCATAGTTCCGGCAGTGCCCGTAGCATTCACCATCGAATATTGTGCTGCGGCCGGATCACCCTCGAAGTCCTCCGCATATTGCTGCACCTCCGGCTCTGGCTCCGGTTCCGTGACTCCGGGATTAGTTACGAACGGGGATATACTTAGGCCCATGTCCTTCACTGCGCCAGCTACCAGACCGGCAATGACCTGTGCGCCGTAGGTGCTGAAGTGGGTATTATCGCTGACCCCGTTCGGGTACTTCGGATACTCCCCGGGATTGGCATACAGGAAAAGCTTCTCCGTAGCCGCCAGGCCGACACGGTTATACTCTGCAATGCTTAACTGGCTCAGATCGATCAGCGGAACGTTCAGCGCAGCCGCAGTTTCTTTTGCCGCCTTCACGTATTCCGGAAAGCTTACGTTAAATTCCTGAGTGATCGTATTGAAGTCTCTGTGTCCTACCGGCGTTAACAGAACCGGAGTGGCTCCGCGCTGCTTGGCTCCGTTCACGTAGCGGGTCAAGTACGCTGCATAATCTGCCGGAGAGGCATAACGGTCAGGGATGCCGACACTTGCATCGTTATGACCGAAGGAGATGAAGAAATAATCGCCCGGCCTGATCTGCTGCAGAATACTATCCAGACGGCCATCCACCATGAACGATTTGCTGCTCCGGCCGCCGATGGCATCATTCTGGATCGTGACTCCGCTGCTGAAGTAGTTACCGAATTGCTGGCCCCAGCCTTCCTGCGGAGCCTGCATCCCGCTATAAGACTGCATCGTCGAATCCCCGCCCATATAGATGGTTGTTCCGGTTCCCGTCGTCTTCTGCGGGTACTTCTCAATCTTAATCTCCTGCACATCGGCTGCCTTGCCGGAGAAAATAAACTCTAACTGTCCGTCAACCACCGCAATATCATAGGAATAGTGTAGTGGTGTTCCGGCAGGTACCCCAGTGAGTGCCAGCTTTTGCACAAATTCGGATTTCACCCCTACGTTCGAGTCTCTGTCTCCGCTGCCCAGCTTGAGCGTCACCTTGTAGTTGGCATTTGGCAGGTCTACCGCAAACTTGGTGTTCTCCGGCAGAGAAGCGTGGCCCGTGCCTAAGGTGATTCCACTTATGCTCTCGAAACCATATCCCGTTCCCTCCGTGTAAGGCGTAGCCTGCACAGATGTTGTTCCGGCTGGAATCTCCGTACCGAACCCGAAGTGGAATAGCTGCTCCAGCGGTTGCGGCGCGCCGGTCAATGTCAGATTGGCTTTGGGGAATGCCGTGGACTCCGTCCCCAGATAGAAGCCGGTGTGCGGCGGCTGGTTGTACGCCACATTCTGCCAGGCAATGCCCAGCCGGTACACCGGATCTTGCATGAGTGTTGGAATTCTGTAGGTTGTAGGAATCGTGGTGGTATAGAGTCTGTACTCCGTACTGTCTTCGCTGCGCAGCAACAGCTCCTCGCGCCAATCGCCCAGAAGGTCCGCCTGAAGGGCCGGGTTGCCTTTGGTATGATTATTAGTCAGTGTACCCGCCGCCCGAAAAATCTCCTTCAGCTGCTTATTCCGGTAATCCCACTTATAAATGAGCGGAATGCCTTGCGCGGTAGTGTTATTCCAGTCGTGGTCGAACAGCTCCCGCTGAAGATCCCCATCCCACCAGATCGCAAAATTCGCGCTTCGCGGCACTTCATTCTGTTCATAGATCACCTGTCCGTCTGCCGAATAGCCTCGGGATAACGGGTCCATCTGCCCGTTTACAATCGTGGACGCCCAAGACTCGTAGCCGGGATGCTCCGGATCGATATCGGCGGACATTCCCCGCCCGGTGTCTTTTCCGGTGAATTGGCCCCAGAGGATCTCGCCTGTAGCCGCATCGCGCATCTCCAGCCCGTAAGCAGCATCCTTATGCTCATGCACACTGACGACCTGATATCCTTCCCGGTTCGGATCGAGCTTCCCGGCGTGCATCGCATCTCCATGGCCGAGCCCTGTGCTGTACAGCAGCGTGCCGTCATCATCAATTGCCAGCGCACCGTACATGATCTCGTCTCTGCCGTCCCCGTCTGCGTCCAGCACACTAAGGTTATGATTGCCTTGTGCTTCGTACTGTGAGCCAGCTTGGTTCGTGTCGAAGTTCCAGCGCTTCACCAATGCGCCATTCGTGTAGTCGTATGCGGTAAGCGTTGTTCTTGTATAATAGCCACGGGCCATCACAACGCTTGGCTTCACGCCGTCCAAGTAAGCAATCCCGGCCAGGAACCGGTCGACGCGGTTGCCGTATCCGTCTCCCCACGCGCTCACATTGCCTCTTGGCGGATCATAGTCAACGGTGGACACCGCTGCGCCGGTCTGTCCGTCGAACAGCGTCAGATATTCCGGTCCGCTGAGGATGTAACCTCCGTCATTACGGTAATCCTTGGTGCCGTCTCCAATGACAGTACCTTGTCCGTCCTTGGTGCCGTCTGCCGTTTTGACCACCACCTCGGCTTTGCCGTTGCCGTCCAGGTCATACACCATCAGCTGCGTATAGTGCGCCCCGGCCCGGATGTTCACGCCAAGATCAATGCGCCAGAGCTTGGTGCCGTCCATTTTGACCGCATCGATGTAGACGTTCCCTGTATACCCGGCTTGTGAATTATCCTTGGAATTGCTCGGACTCCACAAAAAAACGATCTCATACTCCCCGTCCCCGTCCAGATCGCCAACGGTCGCATCCCCGGCATAATAGGAATACGTCCCCCCGTCCTTGGTCCGGCCACCCTCAGGCTTATCCAGCGGAATCGGCAGATAAGAGTTATGCCACACCGCTGCCCGATCGGGCTGCATCTCTTCCTTCCCGGCAACAATTGTAGAAATCTGATATTGTGAGCTGTCTGCACCTGTGGTGTCCAGATAGTTGGTAGAATCCGTGATGGGTGCCGGGTTCACCTTCATCCCGTTCTTGTAGACATTGTAAGCGATTTCATCCGAATCCGTATTCAAGTACCTCCAGCTCACAAAAACACCGCCATCCGTCAGAACAGCCACCAAGCCACGGTCCAGATATTCTGCCTGACGGGCAGGAAGATTCCCTGTAGTTGCTGCGTGTGCCGGAGCAGGCGGGAGGGCAAGCGGTAAGACAAGCAGACAGGATAATATGAATGTGAGCAAGGATTTCTGAACAGACCTCTTTTTTCTACCCATGTACTTCACTCCTCCTATTATTCTAAAATCAATTTAGAAATCAGGGGACACTTGTGCAGATGCTCTCATAGTTGTCTTCCGGCTTGAGCTTGAGCACTCCCGCCTCCTTTCCTGGTAACATTCATATGGAGCGTAACAAATAATAGGGATTCATTCTGCTCAAAAAAAAGCACTTTCAGCCTAGAATCGACTATTATAACGGCTAAGCCAGGTTCCAATATGTGGTATCATAAAGGATATGTTTGGTTAGGGGAGTGTTTATGGCAGAGGCACACGGAGCTTCAATTGAAGGAATGGAACAGGAATATGTACATATTCTTTTCGGCATGTCGGATGCGGGTTCTTTAAAAGTAGCGCTTAGTGCCCTCGGTAAACGTGAGACAAGCCAAGTTCTGGCTTTTAATGAATTATTCTCAATTGGGCCTTTATCAGGGTTGGACACCATAACCGGAATGCAGAACAGGCATCTTTGGATAATGGAACGAGATGAGAATTACAGCCTTAGCCAGCACCATAACCAAGAGAATCAGCTTGTCCATATGGCACAGACCGTGAAAGCGCGCTGGATGAGGTAATTCTGAGGTCCGTTACTGAACTGAAAGTGGAGCAAGAGCGCAATCAGGGCAGAAAGGGATTTGTTAGTGCAGGGGGTGTCTTCATCCGCGTGTTAGAGTTAATAATTCTTCAGCCATTCAAGTGGTCAAAAAAATAGCGCAGCGGCCCTCCTTATGAGAAAATCGCTGCGCTATTTGATTACTTCATATACAATTCCACCAGCTTATAACAACGCTCCTTCGTTACTGAAGCCAAGGTCGCCGCGTACTCCAGCCCCTCCATCGTTCCGCCTTTATATTTGGCAGCTGCTTCCTCTGCTGCTTTATCGCGTTCCTTGATCCAGCTTAGCTGCTCCTCTTTCAGTTTCGCCATATCGGCTTCGGTAAGCTGCGCTTTAAGCTCCTGGTAGATTTCATTTAGCGCCTTGTCCCAGCGTTCATGCTCCTTGGAGGCGGCCTCCTTCATGTCTGCCGTTACACCGCTGGCTGACATCGCCTTCAGATCGCTTAGTCCTTCTTCAATCTTATCCAGCTTGTCAAAATAAGTCTGCCGCTGGGATTCCCCCGCCGCTGCACTGGCCTGCGGAGTGGCTTCAGGCGCGGCTGTCTGCGCAGGAGCCTGTGCCGTAGCTTCCGGTGCGGGCTCTACGGTAGCCTCAGATGCCGGTTCCGGCGTGACCTCTGGTGTAACCTCCGGGCTTGCCGTCGCTGCTTGTCCGGTCTCTGCCGTAGCCGCCGCACCGCCATTTGCCGCCTCGTTATTGCCGCAGCCAGCCAGTAAGAGACTGGAGATGAGCATGGTAGTCAGAATTGCTTTTCGCATAAGTCCTCATCCTGTCATTGGTTTATAGTTGAGACTCTATTGTATACCGGCTGTTCATAAGCCGTCTTGAGAGTTATTACCTGATTTCACCCGGGTGTAATCATTTTTTGAAACGCTTGGAAGCGCGGACGGCCGAATATTACTGCTTGACAGCACTTTGGGATCGGAGTAGTATTTTGAAATACTTCTACATACAACGAAGCATTATTTACTCTCACAGAAAGGCGGTTCACCTATGATTGAAGCATTACGCAAGCTCGGCTTATCCGACCTGGAAGCCCGCTGTTATCTGGCGCTGCACGGGCAGCCGCCCTCCTCGGGTTATGAGGTCGCCAAGCAGGTGTCCGTGTCCCGCTCCAATGTATACGCCGCACTACGCAGTCTGGTAGATAAAGGAGTCTGCCGGACAATCGAAGGCGAGCCGGTTACCTTTGCTGCAATTCCAGTCCGTCAGGTCGTCAAGCTGCTTCAGGCAGAGTTTGAGCGCACCGCCCGCCTGCTGGAGAACGAGCTGACCCACCTGCCTGCCGCACCGCCATTCTTCAGCAACTGGAAGGGAGATGCACAGGTCGGTCTGGCAGTAAAGCGTCTTGCTGCCAATGCCAGCGAGGAGATTCTGGCAGATATCTGGGCGGAGGATCTGCACCGGATAGAAGACACACTGCTTGCCGCCGAAGAACGGGGCATTGCCGTCCACCTGATGGTGATAGGCGACATACCTACAGCGCTGTCGCGTGTCATTGTGCATAGTGTTCCGGCAGGCGGGCCGAAGACCTCCCGGAACTTCTCTCTCCTGCTGGATAAGGAGACCTCTCTGCTGGGCAGCTTCACCCGCCACGGGCAGGCTTCTGCATTGGAGAGCAACCATCCGGCTGTGCTGGATGTCCTTCAGACGTCTTATTATCACGATGTCGTGATGATGCGCATTGAGCAGGATTTCGCCCTGGAGCTGGAGGCGCGTTATGGCAAGAATTACTCCTTAATATTCCAGGAACACCCAGAAATGCGCGGGCGGAAGCCAGCCCCCGAATCGGAACCTAATCCAGATTGCTTGGAGGATGACTCCCATTGAATAGATTGAATACACCGGATATGACTACTTCACACTCATCTGTACTGCATAACCGCTCGTTCCTGCGCCTATGGATCGCGCGGATCTTCTCCACCAGTGCCTTCCAGATGCTGTCGGTGGCGATTGGCTGGCAGATGTATGCGCTGACCGGCAGCGCCTACCAGCTTGGACTGGTCGGGCTGGCCCAATTCCTGCCCATGCTGCTGCTGACATTGCCTGCCGGACAGACGGCTGACCGCTATGACCGCCGAACCATTGTGTTCCTGTGCCAGCTTACAGAGTGCCTCATCGTGCTGATGCTTGTCCTCGGCAGCATCGAAGGCTGGCTCAGCGCGGTCCAACTGCTGGCAGCCGCAGCAGTGCTTGGTGCATGCCGTACCTTCGAGAGTCCGGCCTCGGCAGCGCTGGTGCCGGACATTGTGGATCGGGAGCAGCTTCCGAAGGCAGCGGCATGGTCCGCGTCTGCTATGCAGACGGCGATGATCGTCGGCCCGTCGCTCGGAGGTGTCCTCGTCGTCTGGGGTACGGCTGCCGCCTATCTCGCCTCGCTTGCCGCGCTGCTGGTATCTACGGTGCTAATCTTCTTCGTCAAGACCGTCCATTTCGTCAAGAAGCTGGACGCGGTCAGCATGGACACCTTTCTCAGCGGCTTGCGGTTTGTCTTCGCCCGCAAGATTATCCTGGGTACAATCTCGCTGGACCTGTTCGCTGTACTGCTTGGCGGGGCCACGGCACTGCTGCCAATCTTCGCCGAGGATATCCTGAAGACCGGCTCGCTCGGTCTTGGTTTGCTGCGCTCCGCCCCGGCGGTAGGTGCGATTATCGTCTCGCTCATCCTGACCCGCTATTCGGTGGAACGGGCCATCGGCCGGATGCTGTTCGCCTCGCTGGTCGTCTTCGCCCTGGCAACGATGCTGTTCGGCATCTCCCACAGCTTCTGGCTGTCCCTGTTCGCACTGGTTCTGATCGGCGGCTCGGATGTCGTGAGTGTCGTTATCCGCTCGACACTGGTGCAGGTCAACACACCGCAGGAGATGCAGGGCCGGGTGAACGCAGTGAATTCGTTATTCATCGGTACCTCGAACCAGCTTGGCGAATTCGAGTCCGGCACCATGGCCGGGCTCGTCGGGGCCGTGCCTGCAACCGTGATCGGCGGAGTGGGCACCCTGATTATTACCGTGCTCTGGATGTACCGGTTCTTCCCGGTCCTCCGTACCCAGAAGACGTATACAGCGGAGGAGATTTGAACGCTCGAAAGGGGCTGCCGGTTGGCAGCCCCTCTTTACGAATTTATTTGTTTTGGGGCCCCCGCAAAGTATCTGAATATACTTCGAAGCTTAAGCTCCACTTTGTGGGGATGGAAATTAGTACTCCCCTTTAATCACAAAAAACGATCCCCGGATCGTACCGGCCAGCTTCGACTTCTGCCGCGCGAACTTGAACTTGTCCGCCAGCTCCTTCGGAATCTCCATCCCCTCTGAGAGCTTGAAGCCAACTGCCCGCTTCTTGGGATCATCCACCGTATACATCACGTTAAGGGCAAGACCATCCTCATAGAAAACGTAGGCGAACCTGATATTCTCCACCTGGAAGCGCGATGTTTGGAGTGGCTTGGCTGCAAATTCAAGACCCCGCTCCTTGCTCAGAATCCCGTTCACGTAATCCAGCGTCTCCTGGCTTTCACTGGCCGGAACGACTGTGAATTCATGCTTATACTTGTTCATGAAATATCGCGCCTCATTCGCACGCAGACCCGCCAGCGCCTCAGCAACGGGCGACGACTCCAGACCTTGCACAGATACTTCTTTGAAATCAACTGTATACGCCATAGTTAGTTATCCTCCATTACATTACTTTAGTTTCTGACGACCGGAATCCACATTTCACCATACAGCGAGCCGTCACGCCGTCCCATCTCCACAGCCGTATTGGGCCCGCCCACGTAGGCGTACCCTTCTGCTTGCGGCAAGGCTTGTCCGAAGGCTATGCCCGTCACGGTATTGCTTAATTCCTCAGTCGTCGCTCCTTCTCCTGCCACTACGAGGTATTCCCCTTTCGGGAACTGGATCACCCGGGCCTCTTGCGGAATCTGCGCGGCTGCATCAGCCATTACCCCGGCGTAATGCATCATTTTGCCGTTCACTGCTTCGTTTACTACAAACACATATTCATTCGCCGCAATCCCTTTTAATAAGTCGAGCCTGCCATCATCACTGACTGCCTGCCAAAAATCCATCTTCTCCTTATAGATCCCCGCATAGTCCGTATAATCACTCTTAAGATCAACGCCCAGACCAATCACCGTAAAGCTGTCTTTCTCTTCAATAGTGTACCCTGCCATTGTCATATCCCGCCTTTATTCATATTTGTGTTCCTCACCTGCTATGTATATGATAACCTTAAATCATGTCAAAAAATGAACCTGTTTAGGAGCCGCGATGAAAAAAGTAGAACGGATCAACATCATCATGCGGTACATTAACAATCGTGCCCATTTTACCCTGACGGAAATCATGCGGGAATTCAACATTTCACGTTCGACCGCCCAGCGGGATATCCGGGAAATCGAGGCTCTGGGTATGCCGCTGGTTGCTGAGGTGGGCCGGGATGGCGGGTATTCCGTCATGCGTAACTCTATCCTTCCGGTGGTCCGGTTCACGGATAACGAGGTCAAAGCGCTGTTCATTGCCTTCATGGCGACAAGAAACGGCCAACTTCCTTATCTCAAAAGCCGCCAGTCGCTGACGGAGAAATTACTGGGGCTCATCTCGGAGAATCAGCAGGAGGAGCTTGTTCTTCTCAATCAGATCCTGCTGTTCGAGGGCACCCATCCGGGCAATCCTGATCTGCTGGATCTGTCTGATCTCCCCCACCCTATGCTGGACAAGCTGATCCGGCTCCTGCTGGCGGACCGCTATCTGCTACTCACCTGCCGGGAAGAGCAACAGGATATCACATATGCTGTGTATCTTTTACGTCTCTATCAGGAGAAAAGCCTGTGGCTCATCGAGTCCTTCGACCTGGACGCCTCCAGAAAACGGATCATCCCGGTTGATCAGCTTACGGATGTGATCCCCTCCCCCGAACCCAAGAGGCTGAGCACCAAAAAAATTCAGGAGAAGCTAAGCAAGCAGCAGGTAAAAAACAACCTTGTCCTGGAGCTCGGTCCCCGGGCCATTGCCCAATACCGCAAATATCACCCGTTCCGGGTTGCGCTGTCCTACACCAATCCCTATCAGACTACCGCTATCCTGAAGATGGATGTCGAGGTCAATCGGATGGAGGAGCTGAAGGAGATCACAAACTGGCTGTTGTTCCTGGGCGATGATCTTAAGATGAAGGAAATCCCGGAGGAAGTACGGGCGGAGCTGCAAGCGAGGGTAGATTTGTTTCAGACTTAGGGAGTGTGCGGCCCGCCTACTGTTGCGTTCGCCGCGATCCAATGTGTTCTGTTTTCCGACTACATTCGGCCCGTTTGCCATCCCGCTGTCCAATGTGATCGGTTTTTCAACTACATTGCGGCCGTTCGCCTTCCCGCTGTCCAATGTGATCGGTTTAATACGAAAATAAAAGTACCGGAAAATGCGCAGCAGAACGGGTTTTGACAAAAAAAGACCCACCGCCCCAAAAAAACGTTTCGTTTTTTTTGAAAAAGGGAAGACTATTGGATAGGATTTAATTGCACGCTATATCCTAACTGCTGGATATAGTTCACGTACCTATCTAACGTGTTTTTCTTGGACGTCTCATCGCCTAGTGAGACGTCTATTTCTTGGTATGACCTCTTCTCCCGCATCAGGGCATGGAGGATTCGAATCAGCAAATGCGCGGTGGCGACGTTTGCTTTTTTATCGCCTCTTCTCTTACGTATTCGTCGAAAAAATTGGCCGATCCGGTTCGAGGAGCGAGAGTTCGCCCAAGCCGCCTGACACAAGGCCCCTTTCAGATGCTTGTTCCCTTGCATCGTTTTTGACTTTCTTCGCTTTCCCGCGCTTTCGTTGTTCCCTGGACACACCCCCGCCCATGATGCAAACTGCGCATCACTCGGGAACATTTCCGCGACATGCGGCCCCACTTCGGCAAAGATGGTCACGGCAGACGTCCGCTCAATTCCTGGAATGGAGTCAATTTGTTCAATCACCTCCAGGTACGGTTCTGCCTTCGCCTCGATTCGAGCTTCCAGCTCCGTGATCCTTTTCTCCAAATAGACCAAGTGGTCCCAGTGGTCTCGAATCATCTCGCGGTGATGACGGCGCAACTTGCCATTGAGCGCGTCTAGCAACTGCGGAACTTTCTTTTTCAAACGGGTTTTGACCAGGTTTTTAACGGTCCCTTCGTCGATGACCTCGCCGTCCATGATCTTCTGGAGCAGGCCCCGTCCCGAAACCCCATATAGATCGGACATAAAGGTGGTTAGCTTAATGTTGGCATCCTGCAGGATTTTGTGAATGCGGTTTTTCTCCGCCGTCACCGCCTGCACCATCTTACTCCGGTAACGGGTCAAGTCTCGCAAATCCCGGATGTCTTGTTCGGGCACCATACTGCCTTCAATGAGCCCGCAACGGTGCAATTGCGCTAACCAGCGCGCATCTTGCATGTCACTTTTTCGACCCGGCGTATTCTTTACCCGCTGGGCGTTGGCCAAGACCAGATCACAACTGCCCTCTAAGATGTTCCATACCGGTTTCCATAACACGCCCGTACTCTCCATCACCACCTCCCGACAGCCTTGTTCACTCAGCCAATCTTGCAGGCCTAGCAATTCTTTGGTTGTCGTCCCAAAGGTTTTCAGGTGACATTGGGGTTTCTGTTCGATCGGTCCTTTCAACACGCAGGCCACAACGGTTTCCTGGTGCACGTCCAGACCGGCGCAACACATACGTACAGCATCCATTCCAATCATCCTCCATCGTCAGCTTACAAATCATGCGCTCGAGTGAGTGTAATTTAATACACGTACTTTTGGGGGCTACAATAGGCGATGCTCGAAAAGCGCAATAGAACAGTTTTTCGCACGGGGTGTATCCCAGTAACCGTTTCCGCCCTTTGATTTGTATATGTAGTGTTGACGACTACAGCCTCTTTTAGAATGGATGCGACGGATGCCACCCACTTATTTTCATTCCTGGGGGTGACAAGGTCTCTGTCTTGTCATGCCTGTTTTTCGCATGCATTCGGCCCGTTTGCCATCCCGCGATCCAATGTAGTAGGTTTTTCGCATATATCCGCCCTGCTCCTTCGCAACCGCACGATCCCATGCCAGTAAAAAGAGCAGCGCCCCCTTTACAGGAGGATCGCTGCTCTACTCTACTGTTACTTATGCTTTTAGTCTTCGGCTTACTGATTTAGCAGCAAGGCCAACACTTTCGCACTCTCTGCGCGCGTTGCATAAGCCTGGGGCTTGAAAGCCCCGTCCGGGCTGCCCGCAAGGAAGCCAAGCGAACTTGCAGCACCCACGGCCTCCTTCGCCCAGCCGCCGATGGTTCCGGCATCGGTATAAGCGGCTGGTGTTCCTGCCGGAGCCGGGCTTCCCGAGCGCAGCTCGTAAGCTCGCACAAGCAGCGCGGCCATCTCTTGGCGCGTGACCGGCGCTTCTGCTGCGAACCGGCCGGCCGCATCTCCCTTCACGATTCCCGCTTCATAAGCGGCTGCCACATCGGCCGAATACCACTTGCTGCTGGTTATGTCAGCGAACGAACTCATGCCCTCCGCCTTTAGCCCAAGCGCGCGTACAAGCATCGTAACAAATTCGGCACGGGTCACTTCCCGCTTCGGCGCGAAGCTGTCCCCGCCGTTGCCGGCAATGATATGCTTTGCTGCCAGTTCCTGAACCGCCTGATAGGCCCAGTGCCCCTGCCCCACATCGGCAAAGGTCTTGTCATACTCAAGCACAGCATACTTGCCGGATTGCGGAACCTGTACAATCATCAAGCTCTGTTCGCTGGTTCCCCCCACATATTCAATCGTCCCGTCATCTGCTACCGCGTACACACCAGCCAGCTTCCGATTCCCGTTCTCCTGAAGCTTCAGACGAAGCATGACAGGCTCGGTGAAGGAGGCCAGCGGAGTCTTAACCCCTTGCTGATTCAGTACAGACAGACTGAGATTGAACATTTCTCCGGCTGTTCTCAGTTCAGCCTTATTCTTCTTACCCGCTTGAAGAATCCAGGCTGTCTTCTGCTCTGGGGACGATGGCTCAAGCACGATAGACATCATCGAGCCCTTCAGCTGCTGTCCTGCCAACGCTTGAAGCTGCTGAACAACCTTACCTGGAATTTCTATAGCCACGGTCTGGCCCTCCACCTTCAGCGCAGCGATTCCCTTAAGCGCCGCAGCGTCTGCCGGAATTCTTATTTCCTTCTGCCCCTCGGCCACTGGAATCACAATCTGGTTCTGGGCATTCACCTTCGGCTCCGTTACCGTCAGAATCTCCGGCTGCGGTGCAGCTGACGCTTGTGCTGTTGCCAGCGGAGCTGTCCAGCCTGAACCGGAGCCCTTTCCCGGTGCCACAGCCGGACTTGGTGCCGGACTGGCTTCCGCACTTGGCGCAGGATTCTCTTCAGGAGGTGTTACCGGTTCTGTAACCGGAGGTGTTACTGGCTCTGTTGTTGGAGGTGTTACAGGTTCGCTTGGTTCACTGGGTTCGCTTGGTTCACTTGGAACTTCAGGTGCAGTTGTGCTATTACGCACGAAGGTCACCTCTTGCAGATAACCGTAATGATTATCTGAGTCCGTCATGACTTTGAAGCCCAGCGATGCGCTGCCGTCTTCCCCTATGTGCACATGCTTTAGCGTCAGAGTCCGGGGCTTCAGCCAGGCGCTGCCTGAATAGGTAACCGGCACCGAATACGTCTGTCCCTCGGAGATCACATACATCACCGAACCGGGAGAAGGCTCTCCCTTGTCCCCGAAGATTTTGGCCTGGAGGGTATAGGTTCCCGGCTCCAGTCCGGTAATTTCATGAGTAAGGCTGAAGTTAATGGGCTTGTCATCCCCGTAATCGAAGCCGCCTGAAGCATTGCTGTCTCCGAAGGTAGCGGGCTTGGTGCCGCTCAGATACCAGTCGGACTTCGCGCCGTTCACCGTGAGATTATTAGTGCTG
This sequence comes from Paenibacillus sp. FSL R7-0179, assembly GCF_038002265.1. NCBI lineage: Bacteria > Bacillati > Bacillota > Bacilli > Caryophanales > Paenibacillaceae > Paenibacillus > Paenibacillus sp. FSL R7-0179. Next base: position 2,684,206 of record NZ_JBBOCC010000002.1, on the reverse strand, counting down.
ACGGCTCCGGCTTTTTTGACCAGCTTGAAGTCATCAATATTCCCCCACTTGTCTCCCGCGTATTTCAGATTAGCGCCTAGTGTCAGCGTTCCATCTGTAACCTCAACGGTATCAATGGTTGGATTACTCCACTGCTGCCAGCCTGTATTGACGAACGGCTGCTTCTGATTACCTGCAAAGATCTCTGCCGTCTCTTCCCCGCCGTTACCCGAGACCCAAGCAGATAACTGATAGGTACCATTCTCAAGTCCGGTGACCGTCTGGGAGATCTGGAATTCCGCAGCCCCTGAGCTCCAGTAGTGCAGTGCAGCCGAACCGGAGTGGGCATCTGACTCCACATTGACCGCCGTGCTGTCGCCGCTTACGGTCCAGCCATTCAGCCCGTCCTCGAAGCCTGGATTCTGAATGAAGCTGGTGCTTGGCGAGACTGTAATCTCAGTTGAATCTGTAAATCCGCCGTCATAAGTAACCGCTGTTACGGTGGAGGTCCCGGCAGCAAGCCCGGAGATCGTTCCTTTATACTTGTCTACCTTAACGATGGTTTCATCAGAGCTGGTGAAGGTCAGCCCCTTATAGGTTGCATTTCCCGGGCTGATCGTTGCCTTGACGCTGCCGGTTCCGCCTACTTCAAGGATAGCGGTCTGTTTCTCTACTTTTACCGACTGAACGGGTACCCGGTTGATTGCAGAAGCACCTTCAATAAAAGCATCCATCGCGAAGGAAGGCTTTCCGTCCGGGTTCCAGGCAGACAGCCCATAGCCGAAATAGACTCCCTCGGGTGCCCAATAGAACACGCCTGTTCCCTGGCCGCAAGGTACGGCCTTCACGCCGTTCTGCACAGCAACCAGCATGTTATATACATTATCTACATTCTTGCTGACATCGCCGCCAACCTCGACGACCATAACCTCCTTGCCGTATTTTGCAGCCAGAAGATTCATGTTGGAGGATAGTTCATTAATGGAAGAAGTATAGATAGAATCCGGATAATAGGATAACCCGATGATGTCATAATCGCTGTCCTTAAGCCCTGCTTCGACCAGCCCGGCATAGAAAGGATCTACACCGCTATCTGCTCCGTTGGCTCTGTGAATTATGATTTTGGTCTCAGGAAAAACAGCCTTGGCCGCATGTGATCCCGACTGGATCAATTCCACCAGATTCGCCGTATTGCTATAGCTGCCCAGCGGATGCATCATCCCGTTATTAATCTCATTGCCAATCTGCACCCACTCGGGGGTTACCCCCGCAGTCTTCAGCGCCTGCATTACCTCTGTGGTGTACTCCGAGACATGTGCTTTGAGCTGCTCCAGGTTATCACTCTCCCATGCTGCCGGAGTAACCTGCTTCCCGGGATCGGCCCAGGAATCACTATAGTGCAGATCAACCATCACCCGGAAGCCGAGAGCGCTTACACGGGAGGCCAGCTGAACCAGCTCTCCGGTGCTGTTATGCCCGTTAATCGGATCATCGGAGGGATTGACGAAGGCCCGGAGTCGTATGGAATCAATGCCGTGATCCTTCAGAATCTGGAGCAGGTCCGCTTCGTCTCCCTGATCGTTATAGAATTTGTAACCCTGAGCTTCCATTTGCGGCAGCCAGCTGACATCTGCGCCCTTGGCGAAGGATTGCGGAATCGGAGCCGCTCCGGCTTGTGCCGGTAATCCAAGTGCAGTCAGCGACATGATTAGCATTGTAAACGTAAGAACCGCTGCAAGCCATCTTGTTCTCTGTTTCAAATTATTACCTCCCTGTGATAGTCTCCCTGTAAGTATAGATGACCAGAAAGGTAACATTGAATTAAGCAAAGCAACGAAAACCTATACTTATTCAATTTTTTCGCTGAAATGCGCTTACATTTCACTCTGAAAGACGTATAATATTTTCTATGTGAAATATAACCAAAGGAGACCTAGAGATGCTGGATTTAAACACTACCCGTCTAATCACCAAAGCGATAAGCGCAAGCATTGCCAATAAGGAAATTGCCGGTGCGAACTTCATGGTGATTCAGGACGGACATGAAAGCTGGTATCACGAAGACGGTTTTGCCGATATTGAAGCTGGCCGTAAAATGTCCAGGGATTCGATCTTCCGCCTCTACTCGATGACGAAGCCGGTTACTGCCGCAGCCGTTATGCTGCTCCTGGAGCGTGGGGAGATCGACCTGTTCGATCCGGTCAGCCAGTACATACCCGGATTCAAGAATCAGAAGGCGGAAAAGAACGGCGAGCTTGTGCCCGTAACTCGTGAGGTTGATATTAATGACTTGCTGAACATGACCTCCGGCCTGGTCTACGGCGGAGAAGGCTTGGCAGGTCAGTATACGGAGTTGTTGTACCAGGAGCTGAACAGCCGCCTGCTTGGCACGAACCCGATGAGCACCCTGGAATTCGCTAACCGGCTGGGTGAGGGTCCGCTGGCCTTAGAGCCGGGATCCTCCTGGCAGTATGGAACCTCTGCGGATGTACTAGGTGCATTGGTTGAAGTTGTCAGCGGCATGCGGTACGGAGAATTCCTGCAACAGGAGATCTTCGGTCCGCTGCAAATGAACGATACCGGCTTTTGGCTGCCCGAAGACAAGCGAGAGCGGCTGGCCACTGTCTACCAGGATGATGGCGAGGGCGGATTGACACCGTTCTCGGAGAGTCCCCTGGGCGTTAACCATCATATGGACCGGGAGGCAGCTTATGAAGCAGGCGGAGCCGGACTGGTCTCGACCATTGAGGATGCTGCCAAATTCACCACTATGCTGATGAATCAGGGCAGCTTGAACGGGGTGCAGCTGCTGAAGCCCCGCACCGTTCAGTTTATGACCTCGGCCAGCTTGACCAGCTGGCAGCAGCAAGGCTTCAACCCCTGGCATTCGCTGCAAGGCTACAGCTACGGCAATCAGATGCGCGTCCTGACCAATCCGGGTCAAGCCGGAGGACTCGGCAGCCTGGGAGAATACGGCTGGGACGGCTGGCTGGGAGCTTATTTTGCCAATTGTCCGCTGGAACGCCTGACCCTCCTGTTCATGATCCAGAGAAAGGACTCCGGTACCCTGCCCATTACACGTAAGCTGCGGAATATCGTATTAAGCGCATTATAGGCACAACGATAAGGGTCCAGTCTTTGTCCGGCTACCCGGACAAGAACTGGACTCTTTTTCTGGACTTTTTATAGTAAATGAGCGGCTCTGTGTTCCCACTCCACCCCTACCATTTGCCTTTCGCCCTGTTGGCAGCAATCACTTCAAGGAAGCGGTCGGGATAATTGGTGTGCACTCCGTCTAGTCCCCAGGAGTAGGCTTTATCCATATTGAGCTGGTAGTTCACCGTGTACGGGATGATCTTCAGCCCGGCCCTCTTCACCTGCGCTACATAAGCAGCACTAATTCCCTGGAAATTGGGACTGATGCCTACGGCATAAGTCTTCACGGTATCCAGATAGGACTGAGTCACCCTTGTAGCCGCATAATCATTCCATACCAGCTGATATAGCGGGATATCCGGGTTGATCGCATGAAGCTTCCGCAGACTGGCTGCGCTGAAGGAGTGTACGGATACCCTTTTGGCGAGATCATATTTCAGAATCGTTTCATTCAGGATCGCTTCGATCCCGAACTTCGGGGCAGGCTCCTTGATCTCGATCACATAGCTCATGTCCTTGCCGAACATCTCGAATACTTCCTCAAGAGTAGGGACGGTAAGTCCAATATAGAGATCTCTGGCGAACATCGGGTAAGCCTGATTGAACCATGAGCCTGCATCGAGCTGCTTGATCTGCTCCAGGGTCATATTCTTCACATAGCCTTTGCCGCTGGTGGTACGGTTAACCGTCTCGTCATGAATCACGACCGGAATCAGGTCCTTGGTCAGATGGATATCGAGCTCAATCGAGTCGGCATTCATCTCACGCGCCAGCTCGAAGGCGGCAAGCGTGTTCTCAGGAGCATAACCGGACGCGCCGCGGTGGGCAATCGTATAGACTTTGTCTGCCGGCTCAATGATCTCCTTCACTTTCACCCGGATGAGCGGAGAATACGCGTACAGGGTGGAGAACAAGGAAATACACAATACAATATGGACTCCGATAAAATAACCCTTATGTCTGAACATCTTCATCATGCTGTTGTCCCCATTTGTGTGATAATAAGATACTCTATTCAGAATGGGATAACCGTGACTCCTGAGAGTGTTTGGACTTCCATCTTGAAGCTTATCTATCGTATCAGACATTTATCGCCTAAACAATCCACTGTCTCCATATCTCCATGCAGCGCAAAGAAACCAGCCCCCTTGAGGTCCGGTTTCTTTGTGTTACGGGAATAGGCTCTGCCAGAGCCCAAGCCAATTCGCTGAGTTTCGCCCCGTTAGATTACCAGAGTTGCTGTAACAGGATAATGATCCGAAGGGTATTTCCGGTCGAAGCTGTCGGTTACCGTCCGGGTCTTCAGCACCTTCACCTGCTTGTCCGTAAAAATATAATCGATCTCCTGAAGCTCATCCCACGGAATATCGTAGCGGAAAACGGTGAATGTACCCCAGGGACCATAGTGTGCATCAACTGCTCTGCGGGTATCGGTCAGCTGCGCTATAATCTCCCGGTAGCAACGTTCGTCCGGTATGGCATTGAAATCCCCTGTCAATACAACCGGGAGATTCCCGCTTTGATTACGAATCCAGTCCAGAATCATCCGCGCACCGCGGTATCTGGCTTCCTCACTGATATGGTCCAGATGGGTATTCACAAAGTGAATCCGATTCCCGTTTCTTGTATCCTGCAGTCTCACCCAGGTGCAGATCCGGTTGTAGTCAGCACCCCAGGACTTGGACGGAACCTCCGGCGTCTCCGATAGCCAGAAGGTGCCTCCGTCTTCCTTGGTGAATACGGACTTGTTATAAAAGACCGGGCAGTGTTCGCCTTCAGGATCATGATCACGGCTGATGCCCTCCACCTCATAATCCTCAAGTGCTGCCAAATCCCTCAGCTGATTGCCCCGCGCCTCCTGCAGTCCGAAGACGTCCCAGCGGTAATGCCGGATCATGCGCAGCATATGCTCCTTGCGGAACTCCCAGCTGTTCTCTCCATCTGCCGTAGTGTCCAGGCGGATATTAAAGGAAGCCATTTCGTAAGTACTCATCGCTGTTCTCTCCTCCATACTTGTAGTGGTTATAATTCTCACACTGTCACATCTTGAAGTCTATAATTCTTCCGAACGCAGCGCAACCGGTATTCCGGGCAGGAGACACCGCATCTTTTATAAGCCTTGGAGCTTACTCTACGGAAGGCGAATACCTCCGCTGAGTAAGCCCCAAGGCTGGTTCAGAGCATAGTACCTGCTAAGCCAGCATACTTGCCAGTTCAGCAGAAATCCGGTTTCTGGCCGCATCCGCCACGCTAAAATCCATTGCTGCGATATATATTCCCTTTAATTCATCCCGGTGCAACTTGGCCTTTGCCAACGCAGCTATTGCTGTTTTCATTGTGGCCTTATATTGTGCGCTTATTTCCTCTAGCGGACCGGCGAGGCGCTCATCCGTTCCAGGTGCAACAACAGCTTCATAGGTATCGATGATTACGTCTCCTGCCCGCTCCGGGTAATATTCATGCGGGCTGGTGCTGTCAAATATCGCAAAATCAAGCTCACGCACAATAACCATATCCAGACTGTGGGGATCAAATCCGCAATGATAGATTTCCGTATCAAAGCCCCTCTTCTCCGCCTCAGCGGCGATTTTGCGGAGGATGGTTGATTTGCCGGTTCCGGCCCGGCCTTTGAGGAAGAAGCGTCTGGACAGCCCTTCGGTCAAATTAGGCACAAAGTCAACCGATCCTGCCGGCGTTGCTGCGCCCAGAAACCGGTGCTTCACTTCAGCACTCTTCTGAAGATTCGCTTCGCCAAACAACTGTTCCAGCATTAAGGCCGTTAGTTGATCCGCCTGGCCGAAGTCCATATGCTCAAAGTAGATCTTTTCCCATTCGTCATGAATGTTCAGGGCCTCCGCAAATCTGCTGTACGCTGCCGCATAGGCATCCGCGGTCTTCCGGTTCAGCTCCTCAATGATCCCCCTTTGGCCGATAAGCGCTGCCGAGTCCCGTGCTTCCCCCAGGTTCACGTATTCCTCAATTACTCCGGGAGCCTTAGGCTCGATCACATGGGGCGCAGTCCCGTCAACAATGCCCACGCCAAGCGCGGGAATAATGACCCCGTCAATAGAATCCTTATCGGATGAACAATGGATCAGCTCAATTTGATAACCCCGCTCTGCCCATTCTGTGCCGATTGCTTTCATCAGCGAGGATTTGCCGGAACCGGGCCCGCCCATCAAGATGAATATCCTCCGGAGTCCTTGAAGATTCGATTCGAACAAACTGTAGAAGCCAAGAGCCGTATTTCCGTCGGCAAAATATCTTAAAATTCCCGCAGCCATACATCCACTTCCTTTCCTGTTGTCGCCTTATAGGCTTATAACCATACAATATGCGTCAGGTATTTGTAAGGTTCGGGCAGCGATGAGATTTCCGTCCAACTAAATGCCCATAGCCACCATCCGGGCAAGCACCTTCTCCCCTCTGACCACCAGATCCCCGCCGCTGAACTTTGGCAGCACCAGTTCGGAGACGATGCTCCCGTCCCTCATGAACAGTACCCGCTCCGCCCTGGCGGCGACTCTCGTGTCATGGGTCACAAGCATTATGGCTGTGCCCGCTTGATTGATGGCCACCAGCAATTCCATGATTTCCTCTGCGGTCTTCGAGTTCAGCGCACCGGTTGGCTCATCGGCAAATAGGATCTCCGGGGTGTTGATCAGCGCGCGGCAGATTCCGGCCCGCTGGAGCTGGCCACCGGATACCTCCGTGGTACGCCTGTTTTCCAGACCGGCAATGCCTGTCTGGATCATCAGGTGTGCCGCTTTTTCAACGAGTTCCGCTGTATTCCTCTTGCCGTCCTGCACGGCGGGAAGCATGATATTATCCATCAGATTCAGGTTCCTCAGCATTGTAGGCTGCTGAAAGATAAACCCCATCCGGGTGCGGCGAAGATCCGCAAGCCTACTTTCCCCGAGACCGGATAATTCTGTATCGCCAAATTTGACCGTTCCCTCTGTAATCTCATCCATGCCGCTGAGCGCGAACATCAATGTCGTTTTGCCTGAGCCTGACGGTCCCATTACAGCAACAAATTCACCTTCTGTTATATCTGCGTCTACTCCATTCAACACTGTCGCCTTTTCTATACCCTTGCCGTACGTTTTCACGATATGGGTACCTGTAATAATGCTGCTCATCTGTTAATCCTCCCTGATATGCCCGGCAATTGGTAAGGCCTGGATGCCCGAAATCCCTAACCTGGCAGCGGCAACGACACAGCCTGCAATTAGCAGAGGCGAAATGAAATAGACAAACCACGGGTCTACCGCGAACTGAAAGGCTGCTGCGCCGAAGGAAGACACGATGGCCACCCCCACAAGCTCTCCCAGCGTATTTGCCAAAAGCGTACCCGTGATGACACCAGGCACCAGCACGGTGATGGAACGCGAAAGATACTGCCTGCGAATATCCCTGCTAGCGAAGCCGATAGCTTTCAATATCGCAATGGGATAACGATCCTTCGTCACCAACATCTTCATGAATAACGTTGTTACCAGAAGTGTGAGCAGGACAGTTGCCACAGTAGCGACAATGGATGCCTTTTGTACAGCTTTGCGCATAGGACCGAGCATCTGCCCGATGGTTTCGTCGATCCCGGTGATTTTGGCTGAGGGGAATTGTTCCCGGTACTGTGATATGGCCGCCTGGACACTCTGACGGTCCCGGAACGTAACCGCAAGCCCCACACTTAGAATCTCCCCGTTATTCATGTTGAAATTAGCCTGTGCTGTACGCCCGCCGTTCGTGACATCGGAGTAAATCCCGCACACCTTCAGGTGCTTTTCCATGCCGTCAACCCTTACGATGAGCTCATCCCCAATATTCTGTTCGAGGTCTTCCGCATTCAGTACCGAGAGGGCGATCTCTGCTTCCGCTTGCGGCGCACGGCCTTTGGAATACGTAATAGGAAAAGCGGCATAGTCTCCAATGGTCACTCGCAGCTTCTCCAGCGTCCCTTCATCTGTTCTTCTCTCTAGCATCCGGCTGGTGAATAATGCATATTTCTCAACGTTCTGATCTTCATCCAGCCGGGCTGCAACCTCCTGTGCCTTCCCCTGAACATCCTCCACCCGTGTCCGCAGCACTCCGATATTCACATCGCTGATGCCCATCCCCATATTGGTGATGAAGCTTGGGGCAGAGATTGTACGGCTGATATTATACGGCACAATCATAATGAATGAAGAGATCACCAGCACTATCGTCATGGTGACATACAGCTTCTTGCGGGATAGCACATCCTTGACGCCTATAAAGATATTTCGGGTGAACAGTCTGTTGTGACTCAGCCGGAAGCCTCTGGCCGGTGCCGAGGATTCGCGCGAAGTACCGAACCTCACCGCCTGCGCCGGGGAGATGTTACGGAAGCGCTGCAGCACACCATTCACATATAGCATGACCACCACGCAGATGAGCACTGCGCCTGCAAGCCCGCAGAGTAATCCGGGGAACCGGCTCCCGCTATCGCCCATGTACAGACGTATATTTTGCATAAAAGGCATTTGGAGCGGCAAAGAGGCCAGAAAGCCCAGCACACAAGCTGCACCCGTAATCGCACCATATTTCGCAAGGTACAGCTTCTTAATCTGTGATACCCGTATCCCGATGGCCTTCATTACGCCTATTTCCTTATAATCCTCTTCAATCGTTGCCAGTAGCGTAAAGCGAATGCACAAGAACGCCACGATGATGACCAGTATGCCAATCAGTACCAGCACAGCAATCATAATGCCATCCGTAATGCCGTTGATCATCTTCACCTGATTGTACGTGATCGCAGGCGGACCGTTGGCCGGGAGTCCAGCATCCAGATAAGCAGCCTCAAATGCCGGATAGTTAACCCCATCCAGTAGCCGGAATTCAATCAGGTGCTCCAACTGTCCGAACTCACGGACCCGCTCGAAATCCGCCGGGCTCACAAGGAACCTTTTGGAGCTTACAAGCGCCGGATTCATGGTCGAATCCCGCAAAAACCCCGCAACATGGAAGGAAATACCATGGATCTTCACTGTATCTCCAAGTACTGCCTTCCCTTCCTGCCTGTAATAGACAGGGACATAGATTTCACCGTCAGCCGGATGAATCACCTTACCGTTTAAGTCCAGCAGGTAGTCGAATTTCTCACCCTGTACGGAAAGGCCGTTGTCCTGTATGCTTCCGGCAAGCGTATCATCCCCGATCACAATCTCTGCACCCTCGATATTGAGGAACTCCAGCACCTGATATTCCTCAACACTTCCATTCGTCTCCGCGAAGTGCCGCAATTGATTCATATCAACCTTGCCAGTATGCATTTGCATGAAGTGGAGCGCCTTCGAAGATCGAAGCATGTTATCAATTGCGCCAGACAGATTCACGGTCAGCGATGCGGCGAGCGAGGTCAGCATGGCGGCAACGAGGATGAATGCCATAATCGTGGCGGTAATCAGCTTGCTTTTGCGCAGATCGTTTTTGATCATTTGAAGATACATGTCACTCCTCCGTCTATTTGTGTCCTTACAGATTTATTTTTTGGGAAAATCGAGGACAAACTCCTTCGTATAAGGTGAAGCTGCGTTCAATACACTAACCCCGCCGGAATGCCGTTCCATCACCTTGTGCACAATAGCCAGCCCGAGCCCGGTTCCGCTGCTCGCACTTCTTGAAGCGCTGCCGGATACAAACGGCTCGAACAGATTGCCGGCGATAGACTCCGGAATCACTGCTCCATTATCGGCAATATGGATTGCAATCCGGCCAGATTCATCCGTTAATCCCACATATAGCAGGCTGCCTGACGGGTTATGGCGGATTGCATTGGTCAGCAGATTGTTGATGGCCCGGCTTATTTCCAGCGGGTCTGACATGTAAAACACGGGCTGGTCCGGTAATTGCAGCTCTAAGCTCAACTGCTTACTTTCGATTTCACCAAACAGAGCAGCGCAAGATACACGAAGCAACTCCACAAGGTCAACCTTCGCCAGCTTCAGCTTGTATTCAGGTGCACCCAGCTTGGAATAGGCCAGCAGCTGGTCTATCAATTGGTTCATCTGCCCCGATTTCGCTTGGATCGCCAGATGGTATTCCCGCTGTTTGTCCGGTTCCTCAACCAACCCTCCTGCCAAAGCCCCTGCATAGCCGGAGATCGTTGTCATAGGAGTCCGCAGATCATGGGCAATGTGCGAGAACAGCTGCATCCGCTCGCTCTCTATCCTCTTCCTCTGTTCTTCTGCATCCTTCAGCCTCCGGGCCATATAGTTGAACGCATCCCGCATTTCTCCAAATTCTGTTTCCGTCTCAAAATCCAGCTTGATCTCCATATCGCCCGAGGTCACCGCCTTGAACCCTTCTTCCATCTTCCTTACGGGCTCCATAAGCTTCCTGTTGATCCCGCGCCCGAACAAGGCAATCCCGATAACATAAACGGCGGCTGTAATAAGAATCCAGATTACGGACAGCGTGACCTGAAGCGACTCCGTTCCCTTAGCCAGCGGGGAAGAGGCCAGCTCCGCGAAGTTCATCCCGTTCTTCCATGTCAACAGACCGAACAATAACTCCAGGACCAGCAGCGTCAGCGCAATGCCGAAGGTGTAGCCTATGAAGCTGCGCATGATGACTCCTCTGAAGCTGCGCTTGTTCTTCACGGCTGAACCTCCAGCCGGTACCCTAATCCCCGAACGGTTCCAATGGACACCCCGCAGCCGCCGGGAAGCTTGGCGCGCAGCTTGCTGATGGCCACCATCACCGTATTATCATCCACGATAGCCGTCTCCTGCCAGGCCGCTTCATACAACTGCTGTTTGGTATATACGCGCCCTGGGCTTTGCATAAACAGCTTCAAGATGTTAAATTCTGTTGCGGTAAGGTGGATCGCGGTGCTCCCCCAGCTTAGACTGCAAACAGATATATCCAGGCAGAGCTCCCCTGCCATCAGCTTATCCGCTGCGGAATCCGCTTCAACTCCGCTACTGCGGCGTAATTGGGCTTTAATCCGCGCAAGCACCTCCAAAGGGTCAAACGGCTTAGTCACATAATCATCCGCGCCAAGGTCAAGCCCCAGAATTTTCTCGTGATTCTCCGTCTTGGCACTAACGACGATAATAGGCAGATTGCTGTACTCTCTCAGGCCCTTAATTAACTGATAGCCATCAAGCTCCGGCATCATGATGTCGATGACAGCCAGATCAATCCGTGCAGCGGCCGCCTGCTTCAATGCTTCCCGGCCGTTACCGGCCTGAATCACGGTATATCCATCCTTTTCAACATACAGGCGCAGGAGCTCCCGGATCTCCTTCTCATCATCCACTATCAGAATTGTTTGGTTCATCATTTCACCTCTCCTCCTGCCCATCCCGCAGGGCTGTAAGTCCATTATGTTGGCTCTACCTTTCAGTTAAACACGGGTTACCTTAACATTGCCTTAAGATTTATCATACGAAGCGGCTGTCTAAGCAGTTTATAGAGGTTCGGTCAAAACTCACCTGCCCCATTGACATTTTATTCCTTGAGTTGTAAAATAACGTTGTTATATAACGATGTTATTGAAAATATGAGGTGTACGATGCCGCCAAAAAAGCAAATCACAGCTATTCAGATTGTAGAAAAAGCCTTTGAAATGGTACGTCAAGAGGGCTATGAATCCATTACCGCTAGGAAGCTTGCCCAAGCGCTCAACTGTTCCACACAACCGATCTATCAGTCCTTCACCGACATGAATGGCCTTAAGCTTGCTCTCACCCACAAAGCCCAAGAGTGGATGATGAAGTTTATTTCCATGAACGGGGATGCGGATTTACCTGCTGAGTTGTCACGTATCCTGGGATATGTCCAATTTGCCAATACGGAAAAATATCTGTTCCAGCTTATTTTCGCCTCCGGCGGGGGGAACAGAGAAGCTGATCAGCCGTTTATGCCCAAGGAGAGCGGAATCGACTTGAACATGATCATTTATGCTCACGGCATTGTTATGATGATGGCCTACAATACACTTCCATTGCCATGGGATACCGTTAAAGGAATGATTGTGAAGGCGTACGATTCTTTTAAGAGAAGTGATCAATAAATTGGGGAGGAGGTTACCGATGAACACTTACACACCCTTACGCATACAAAAGGAACGTACTCACATATTCTCACCCAGCATTACCATTGCGATGTTAGGAATCATTCAGGGGGATGTCTCCGATCATGATCTAGGTGCGGCCATTGCCGCAGCAGTATCCAATCATGAAATTTTAAGCTGTAAAATAACATTCGACGAGCAAGGAGAAGCCTTTTATGAAAAAATAGAGCAGCCGCGGATTCATATCGAGCCGTTTGACCGTGATTGGAAGGCAGTTGTGCAGGATCAGGAAACGATTGCTTTTGATTGGGTTAACGGCGAACTGATCCGTTTCTTTGTTAAGCGGCAACAGGACAGCTTCCAATTGCTGATTCTCGCTCACCATCTGACAGGCGATGGCCTGGCAGTCTCCTATTTACTGAATGACGTTCTACACGCGTTAAATGGAGATGAGCTGATTTATAAGCGGCTGCAGCTTTTTGATCCAAAGACGGTTCCTCCTCGTTCCAAACTACCCCCGTGGATGCGCATCATTCTTCACGGGCTTAACCGTAAATGGAATTCAACTGGAAAGGCATTTAATTATACAGAATATCAGGAGATGTATCAGAGCTATTGGAGTAGCCGAACAACTAAAATTTATTGTAAGGAGCTTAATGAATCGCAGTTATCCGCTTTGAAAGAAACCGCCAAACGCCAGGGAATTACCATTAACAGTTTGCTTACGACAGCCTTCGCTAAATCGGCTCAAGGTCACTCTGACATCGGCCTGGCGGTTAGTGTTCGTCCAAAAAACTATCGGGGAATGGGTAATTACGCCACAGGAATTTCAATCCGGTACCGTTATAACAAGACTCACGATTTTGGGGCGAACGCCCATAAGGTACATAAACGAATTTATAAGAAATTAAATAATCATAAAGCGAAGTTCTTCTTGCTTCAGTTCATGAATGAAGTATCACCGACACTGATTGATGCTGCCTATTTCTCTGCCTATGGTGGCTACGTGAACAAAGCGGCTCACACCGTTTCGAACCTGTTCGGCTATGGAGTAAAGCCCAAGAGCATCAGCATCACCAACCTGACTACACTAGATATACACAAATCACAAGGCAAATATAGCTTGACCGCAGTCAGCTTCGTACCCCCTCTTGTCCCAAATGCAAGGCGGATCGTTGGCATCTGTACCTTTGAGGACCGGCTAACCCTTTCATTACATGTGGCAGGCAACGATCTGTTGTCTGAGGAGAAGGATTTTTGGGAATCAGCTCTGCGGGAATTAACATTCCCTCACAATGAAAACGGCATCCCCATCATGAAATGACAGGAATGCCGCTCTTCTATATCGATTAAAGGCCCATATATTTCTCCACACCCGACGGGTCCATGACGACCATCTGCTTGTTGCCGATCAGCTTGATCAGGCCGGAGTCCTCGAAGCGGGAGAACTTCCTGCTGATCGTCTCCCGGGTCACTCCGACATAACTGGCCAGCTCTTCGCGGGACAGCGGCAGGTCGATATGAACGCGTCCGCCGCGCGGCTTGCCGTATTTCTCACTCAGCTCCATAATCATATAAGCGATCCGGATTTCCGGGTCCTTGGTGGCCAGACTCTGCGCCAGATTCTCGGTGTGGGCGAGGCGTTTGGTTACGCTTGAGAGCAGGCGCAGGGAGATGTCGGGATTCTCGGTCATTAGCTGCTCCATATCGCTGCGGGTCAGCAGGCAGATATTGGTGTCTTTCAGCGCATACGCACTGAAGTTGCTAAGCTCGTCACTGTTGAAAATACTGAGCTCTCCGAAGAAATCCCCGTTCGTCAGGATATGTAAAATCTGCTCCTTCCCTTCGGGCGTGAGCTTGGATAATTTCACATGTCCCTGCTGAATAATGTACAGCGTATCGGACGGCGCGCCTTCGAGAATTAGCGGCTGGCCCTTGGTGAATTTGCGGTGCTTAATCATCGCGCTGATCCGGGTAAGATCCTCGTCGGTCAGCGCGGCAAAAATCGGTACCTTGCGTGTACAAGGTTCTGCGGCGTGCTGGCAGGAATGCTCTTTCATACCGATTCCCCCTGTAATGTGAAATGTGAAGCCTTAGCTTTAATCCTCTATTGGGTAATTGTATTCTTCTCTTCGACAGGTACGAAGTGGCTGGTATCCTCTCCGCAGACCGGGCAGACCCAATCCTCCGGCAGATCCTCGAATGCTGTGCCGGCGGCTACATCCTCATCGGGATCGCCTACCGCCGGGTTGTAGATGTAGCCGCAAGGGGTACAGATATATTTTTTCATCGTAATCAGCTCCTGTTTTTATGGTTAGTGAATTAATTCAATACAGCCTGCGCCTCAGTTATAATCTCTTCGATGCTCTTGCCGTCAGCACTTCCGCTCAGCCGGACGCCTTGCTCAACAGCCGCCTTGTAAGCCAGCGAAGCTGCAGCACCCTGCCAGGACAACGCCCCGACAATGACATGATCCTTCACAAAAATCCGTGTGTACGCTCCATTCTCTTCACCGCATACCGACTCATCGCAATTCCGCTCATCGGTGTTGCCAATGGAGAATAAGGACACCCCGAACGCATTGAACAAGGTTACCGGAACCGCTCTGCGGTACACACTCAGGGCTTCAGCCATATTGCTTCCTGCGATCTTGCCCTGTTCCATTGCTCCGCCCCACAGGCCTTCCACCAGCCCGCCGAACTCTGCAACGTCCCCGGCTGCATAGATATTCGGAGCACTCGTCTGCAGATGTTCATCCACAATGATGCCGCTGCGGACCTCAATCACCGAGCCGTCAACCAGAGCAGTATTCGGAACAATCCCAATCGAGTAGACCACATGGTCACACGGGAAGCTCGTGCCGTCATTCAGCGTAACCCCGGTGACAACCTCTGTCCCCTCGATGGAAGCCACACCCGCTTGAAGAATCACCTTCACCCCTGAATGTTCAAGGGTTTCTTGCAGATGCTTGGAAGAGTAGCTGTCGAGCTGTCTGCCCATCAGGGCAGGTGCATATTCAACCACGGTCACCTTATACCCTGCCTCGTGAAGCGCCCAGGCGGTCTCAATCCCCTGCACCCCTCCGCCAATGACGGTTACGCGGCTGCCTTCCTTAAGACTGTCCTTCAGCCGGTCTGCGTCAGCCAGCTCCCGGATGGTGTGTACGTTGGCAAGTCCGGCACCCTGGATGGTTAATGCGCGGTTCTTCGCCCCCATGCAGAGCAGCAGCTTATGGTATTCCACACACTGGCCGCTCTCTGTCTCTACCGTCTGGCGCTCCGGATGGATAGACACGATGCGGGTGGACGACTGCACGGTGATGCGGTTATCACGGTACCATTTCTCCTTCTTGATCAGAACCTTCTCGCTGTGCAGGTCGGTGAACAGGCCTTTGGTCAGCTTGATCCGGTTATACGGCAGGCCGCTCTCTTCCCCGATAATCGAGATTTCCGAGTCCGCGTCCTGATCGCGGATCGCTTTGGCAGCATGGACGGCGGTTACACCGCCCCCAACGATTACGTAATGCTTCGACATGTTCGCTTCCTCCTCCCTAGATTGAACTGAGCAGCAGATCCGAGACAAATTCGGTTGCATGCTTAATCTTCTGGACCTTCTCAGGCTCTCTTGGGGAGAATCTCACCCGGACAGGGAATTCTACATGGGTCATACCGGTGGTTTTGATCACATCGGAGGTGCTCTGTACAGTCATGTTCGTTCCGTTCAGGTAATCCTGAATGACCTCGATGGCTTCTCCGCTCCAGCCGTAAGAGCCAAATGCCGTAGCAAGCTTGCCTTCCAGGTTCATCTCCTGCATGCCCTTCAGCACTTCCTCCAGGTTCCCGATCATGTCCGCATACTTCGTGGAGCTGCCGATGAAGACGGCGTCTGCCGATTCGATGCTGCGCAGGATGTCTGCGGTGCTGCTTTTATCTGCGTTCCAGACTTCTGTCTCAATATTGTTCTCCTTCAGGCAATTCTCAATGATCGCGGCCATCTTCTTCGTGCTGTTCTTGATGGTGGTATAGACAATGACAGCCTTCTTGCCCTGGGTGGTCTCCCGGCTCATGGTGGCGTACAGCCCGATGAACTTAGGAATGTCCTCGCGGATCAGGAACCCGTGGGAGGGCGCAATCATGCGGATCTGCAGATCCTTCACCGCTTCCAGCAGCGTTCTTACATATCTTCTGTGCGGGTGGATAATCGCTGCATAATAGCCTTTGTAATCTTCCGTGATATCGAAGCCTGCTTCATCGCTGAACAGATGCTCGGCAGCCACATGCGTACTGAAAATATCGCAAGGGAACAGGATCTGGTCTTCCACACAGTACGTAATCATCGTCTCTGCGGTGTGGAGGTACGGCGTTTCTTTGAACAGCAGGGTTTTGCCGCCGATATCCAGTGTGTCCCCGTCCTTCACCACCAGGAAGTTGCGGCTATGCAGCTTATACATCTCCTGCAGCTCCGGCACTGCGATCTCGGTGCAGACAATCGTAGCATTCAAGGCCTGCGCTGCCAGTGCCGCCAGTCCTCCGGAGTGGTCAGGCTCGGTATGGTTAATGACAATGTAATGAATATCCATAAGATCAATCATTCCGGCGAGACACTCGGCATATTCGCGGCCGAATTCCATATCCACGGTATCGATTACGGTCGGCTTGCCGGTTTTGAGAAGATAGGAGTTATAGGTGGTGCCCTTGGCGAGAATCAGGCGGTGGAACGGAACTTCACGGTTGTCTATTTTGCCTACCCAGTGGATGTCCTCGGCGATTTGTCTGGTTTGTGTACTCATTAGTGGTAGCCTCCAATATTTGATTGATAATCCTTATCAGCAACCTCATTCTATTACGCCAGCCGCTTAAAAAGGAGGATTCAAATCAAATTTCGGAAGTTTGTGAAACCTTTCATTTGGCATACTCTAAATGTAGCCTACTTCACGGAAGATGTGGTGCGTGTGGTCACAGGCGGGGAGGAAAAGTCTAATTTAAGTGGATTGGAGCAACTGCTTGCTTCAGATAAAAACTCAAAGCTTGGCCGCTGTTGTATTTATATTTCCTGATTTGAACCGCTCTTAGCGGAAGAAATCCAAAGTTCTTTGATACGTCTTACCTCAGATACGTTACCTTCATCACTTTAAAAAAAGCCGATCTCTATAAGATCAGCTTTTCTTGGAAACAAAGGTTATACAATCAGAGGTCAGCTTGACGGGCTGCCCGTTTCTGTTGATCTCAAAAGCTAAGGATTTTACGATCAGCTTCTCTATCTCCCACCCGGCAAACTGCTGATTTAATAATTCGATCATTTTCTCAGTAGACAGATTCACTTCAAACATGGGGTCGAGCTCTTGCTTATTCTCTAGTAGTATTTCCCGGATATTGGACGCAATAATAATACGAATTGCCCCGCCTGCTCTTGTCCCGGCATTCATTTCACTCAATTTCTGCTCAAGTACCTGTGCCGAGCCCACATGCTCCAATGAAGATACAGCTACGATAATATCATATTCATTTGGGCGCGGCCGAGAGAAGGGGAATATCTCTATAAATATAGTCAGTGTCCAATCGCAACGCAAAGAACAAGAGCCGCCCCACATGGAAGCCGCTCTTGTCATTGATAATATTCTACACAAGATATCTTATGTTACTTAGAAGGTGCTGGAATATCCTCAACGGATGCAGGAGCCGGCACCAGCTCGGGAGGCGCCTCTGCAATAGCCTCTTTCTGGTCAGGGACTGGTGCCGGGGCAAGCCCGGAATCAGATTGGGTGGCGTTTGCTTTTGGCACAGTTACGGGAGCACTTTCAGCAGGGGCTGGTACAAGCTCAGGCAGCGGCTGTGCAGTGATGTCTGCTTGAGCAGCTCCGGGAGCCACTTCAGCGGGAACTGTTACAGAATCAGCAGATTCAGCAGGCCCGGCAACGAGTTGTCCTGCTTTATATTCCTGGACGGGGATAGTGCTGCTCTCGGCTGACCGGGTGCCAGATACTTTGGCAGGCTCGGTTATTTTACCTTCGGGCACTTTAGAAGCTGCAAGTTCGGAGGCGGCATTATCGGAAGAAGTATACTCCGTGTCGGCGACCACTTGTGGTGTCATCTTAGAGGCCAATGCCGCCGTAGAGGTACCGATCCCTGCAATTAACAGTACTGCGGTAACCGATAGGAAGAGGGTTTGTCTGTTTAGTTTTTTGACGTTAAGCATATGGGTTAATCTCCTTTGTAATTGTTTACCGTCACCGGATAATGAGGCGTAGAACGCTCCGGGTTGACTGGCTGGCCCTGCCATGACATTCAGTATCGTCCCGCCGTAACGCTTACGGTCGGCATGAGACATCTCCTGCACCACCTCCTGGTCACAGGTCAGCTCGCTCCAGGTATGAAGCTCATGACGTACCTTATGAACCAGCGGATTATACCAATGCAAGGTACGGACGAATAGCAATGCAGCCTTGATCCACAGATCCTTCCGCTTCAGATGAACCAGCTCATGGCGCAGCACCATCTCCATATCAAGATTGGCATGGCTGTCTACAGGCAGATAGACCGCCGGTCTCCATAGTCCTGCCAGAAAAGGACTGCGTGTGACAGGACTGTAGGCGAGCTTCACGCTACAGGTGAGGCCAAGCTCCTCCTTGATGCTCCTCAGCATCATGGCTGTCTCACTATTCTCCGGTACCATGGTCCGGTTACGCTTAAGTACTCTGGTAAACCTGCGGTAAGCATACCCTTGCCAGGCGGCAAAAGTGATGGCACCCCCTATCCAAATTCCTAACAGGACATAGGCGGTACTTGTTGTTAAAGTTAATGTTGCAGGCTGGGGTGAATCTGTTATATTTTCGGGCTTCCAACTCTGGAGATTCTGTACACTTGTGGCTGCACCCGGCGCGATGAAGTGCTCTGATAGCCACGGCATTATAAGAGCTATAGGGAACAAATAAAAGATTAAGGCCAGCTTAATGAGTCCGTAACGCCATCGGGCCGGGAAATGTCCGGTCGATAACCTCTTCAGTGCGTATATACTGATAGTTACTACACTTCCGGCAACGGTTAGTGAAATCAGAAGATTCAGAAGAGTGTTCATCATCATCACCTATTTTTCCGAGAACCATTGCTTCAGCTCATCAATATCCTGGTCCGACAGCTTGTCGCCATCATACATGGCAGAGATCAGATTCTTGACCGAACCCTGATACAGCCCATCCAGGACATGCTGAGTCTCCACCAGCTTATAGTCCTCAGGCGAAATGCCGGGCACATATTTGTTGAGCCGCCCATGCCGGGTAGCCGTCAGAAACCCCTTATCCACTAACCGTGACAAAAAGGTAGATATCGTCTGCGCCTTCCAATCCCTACCCTTATGCGCGAACTGGTTCAGCAGCTCCGTTGAAGTAACTGGCGGCGTACTCGCCCAAATGGCTTCCATTAACTCTAATTCTGTATCCGATAGCTTTTGAATCTTGTTCACCGTGAACACCTCGTATGTCTGTTATGCGTCCATAACATTATTACTACACTACGTAGTAGTTATAATCTACTACAGAATGTAGTGATTAGTCAACTGCGATGAGCTGCCCGCTCAATAGCATCTATAATCTGCTGATACAACTGGTGCGGCAGGTCATGTCCCATGCCTTCAACGAGCATCAGCTTAGCGCCCGGGATAGAGGAAGCAGTGTCCTCCCCGCACGCCGGAACGAACAGGGGATCGTCCATGCCATGAATGACAAGGGCAGGGACTTGTATGGCTGCCAGTAGCGGACGGCGGTCACCGGAGACCGCAATCGCGGCAATCTGCCGTCCCACGCTGCCTGGATCGTAGGCCCGCCGGACTTCCTCCGCAATGAGTGCCCGGTAAGCTGCTTCTTCAAATGGATAGCCGGTGCCGGCAATGCGCTTGGCAAAAGCCATGCTGTGCGCCACAAATCCTGCCTCATTCTCAAACGGATTCGGCCCCGGAGTTGTCATCATCCCCATCACCTCCGGAGAAGCCTGTGAAAGGGAAGGATTCCCGGACGTAGACATGATAGAGGTGAGCGACAGGACCCGCTCAGGGTACTTACTGGCAACAAGCTGGGCGATCATTCCGCCCATGGACCGGCCAACGACATGTGCCTTGTCAATTCCCAGGGCGTCGAGCAGTCCGATCACGTCACCGGCCATGTCATCGAGCGTGTAAGGCATGTCCGGCCTTTGGCCCGACATGAGCGCAGCCGCCAAAGCGCTGAAATCCATTGCCGGGTAATGGCTGTAATGTGTCGAGCAGCCCGTGTCCCGATTGTCAAAACGGACCACCCGGAAGCCCCGCGCTGCCAGTTGTTCACAGAATGGAACTGTCCAGCGGATCATCTGGGTTCCAAGTCCGGCAATCAAGATGATGGCCTCGTCATTCTCATTGCCAAAGCTGTCATACGCCAGCTCAATGTTGTTCGTTTGTATAATGTTCATAAGGGGTTTGTTCTCCTTCAATTCTTCTGTAATGCATCTGCAGCTAACTGCTTCACATGGCTGCGGATGTCAGGTGCCCAGTCCTGAGTGTATTGGTCAAAACGCTCCGAATCACCGGCATACAGCGCACGCAGAGCTTCTTCGTAATGGTTGAAATCCCCGGCCATAGCTGTCATAAAGGCATACGCTGCTTCTTGTGACTTGCGGATGGTGCCCTGCTGTTCTCCGCTGCGCCGGGCGTCATCAACCAGCTTGCGCAGGGTTACGGATGCCCCTCCAGGCTGGGCTTTGAGCCATTCCCACTGCCTTGGCAATAAAGTAACCTCACCGGATACGACCCCCAGCTTGGGCCGTCCGGCCCGGCGCGTGTTCTGGGGATTCACTTCTGTAACGGCTGACTCTTCTGAAGGCTCAGCTAACCGCGTAAGCACCTCATCTATTTCCCCGTGATAATCTACATCTATCGGCTTCCCCGTGGAATCGTCAAAGATAAGCACCCGGGCCAGCTCGCTGTCACTCAGCTTACTCTTCACCACCGTAACCACGTGCTGTAAGGCACCGCTGGCAGCGATCTCCACTCCCAAAAATGCTGTGCAGTAAGTATTCGTCTGTTCATTAATCGTACTCATGTTATATGTTGACCTCCCTTCTATTTGGCCTAATTATACCCGGGTAAAAATATAAATGCAATATTGCCCGGGTATAATTCTGCTTAATGTGTTCGGTTTTCCGCTACAGCTCCTCCTCTAACCTCCGCGCCTGTCTAATATAGTCGGTTTTTCGATTACATTTGGTCCACACGCCTCCACCACACCGAATGTAATCGGTTTTTCGATTACATTTTGCCTACACGCCTTCGCCACACCGAATGTAATCGGTTTTTCGATTACATTTCGCCTACACGCCTTCGCCACGCCGAATGTAATCGGTTTTTCGATTACATTTCGCCTACACGCCTCCACCGCGCCGAATGTAATCGGTTTTCCGCCTACATCTGCCCCCGCCCCTCGCACCTGCCTCTCCGAGAAACAACAGAAAAAACGGCCCCAAACAAGGGCCGCCTCACCAAAGCAGCAAACAATCACTGCGTATTCAGTTCACCAATTTATCATATTGCAGGTAGATGACCTGCGTCTGGAGGTACTCGTTCAAGCCGTGCTTGCCGTCAGCGCCGCCGATGCCGGATTTTCTCCAGCCTGCATGGAAGCCCTGCATCGCCTCGAAATTCTCGCGGTTGATGTACGTCTCCCCGTATTTCAGCCGCTTGATGACTTTCATGGCGACATTGAGATTCTGCGTATATAGCGATGAGGTTAAGCCGAACTCACTGTCATTGGCGAGGGCAATCGCCTCGTCCAGGGTTGAGAACGAAATGACGGGAATGACCGGACCGAAAATCTCCTCCTGCACAATCTCCATCTCATTCGTAGCGTCTATGATCACTGTCGGCTCGAAGAAGCTGCCGGTTCCTTCAACTTTTTTACCGCCCAGAGCGATCTTAGCCCCTTCCTGAACGGCACGGTCCACCTTCTGCTGTACCGATTCCTGCGCGGCCTTGTTGATGAGCGGTCCCATCTGGATGTCCGTGTCCTTGAGCGGGTCTCCATACTTCACGGCCTTCATCGCTTCAACCAGCCGCGTGGTGAACTCCTCCTTGATGTCTTCATGGACATAGACACGCTCCGCACAGTTACAGACCTGGCCTGTATTAATGACCCGGGAAGCGACAATCGCCTGAACCGCCAGCTCCAGATCGGCATCCTTCATGACGATAGCAGGCGCTTTGCCGCCCAGCTCCAGGCTGACCTTGATGATATTCTCAGCTGCCGCCTCCATCACCTTCTGCCCTGCCGGTACGCTGCCTGTAAGACTAACCATGCCTACCTTGGCATTACTGGACAGCTCGTTGCCCACTTCCGCACCTCTGCCTGTAATAAGGTTAAATACCCCCTTAGGCAATCCGGCCTGATCCACAATCCGGCTGAACGCCATGGCATTGTTCGGAGATTCCGCGCTGGGCTTCACGACAATCGTGTTGCCGGTGATGAGCGCCGGGGCCATTTTTCTGGCGATCAGGAAGAACGGGAAGTTCCAGGGCAGAATGCCCGTGGTGACGCCGATCGCTCTTTTGAATACAAAAATATGCTCATTATCACGGTCACTCTGCACGATCTCCCCCTCATAACGCCGTGCCCATTCCGCCATATAATCCAAATAATCCGCAGTAAAATGAACCTCTACGGTCGATAATTCCAGTGTCTTGCCGACTTCCTCCGAGATCAGCCTGGCGATGCTGTCCGCCTCTGCCCGGATGCCGTCAGCAATTGCATGCAAATACTTGCCGCGCTCTACCGCAGGAGTCTCCTCCCACTCAGCCTGTGCTTGCTCCGCTGCATCAATGGCGCGTATAACATCATTCCTGGTTGCCTTGGGAACCTGTGAGATGACTTCATCGGTTGCCGGATTGGTCACTTCCATCCACTCTTTGCCTTCGGATTCCGTAAATTGGCCGTTGATATACATCAAATGCTTGGTCACTGTTTCTCCCCCTCAAGGTAGATTATTCCATTAACCCATCCATAGTGTAAACGCTATCAATATTTATTGTCAATAAGTTTCACATTTTTTATTTGTTTTTGTGTTGTTTTTCATTGACTTGTTGAGTTAAGCTGTGAGTATAGGTTTTCATTGATGGGAGGGATGGGAGTGCGTGTCAGTATTTTTTCCACTTGTCTTGTAGATCTTATGGCTCCGGCTGCTGGTATTGCCATGGTAGAGGTCCTGGAGCGGCTTGGCTGCGAGATTGATTACCCGGCTTCACAGGTCTGCTGCGGACAGCCCACATATAACAGCGGTTATCTTCAGGAATCTAAGCTTGCTATGCAGAACATGATGCTGGCCTTCGAGGCTTCGGATTATGTCGTAGGGCCCTCCGGCTCCTGTATCGCTATGTTTCATGAGTATCCGAAGATCTTCAGCGGGGACCCGGACTGGGAATTGAAAGCGGTTGCGTTAAAAGCAAAATCATATGAACTCACCCAGTTCATTGTAAAAGTGCTGGGGGTCACCGATATAGGTGCCACGCTCGAAGGAACGGCAACCTACCACCGCTCCTGCCACATGACAAGGCTGCTGGGCGAGAAGGAAACGCCCTTCCAGCTGCTGGAGCAGGTGAAGGGACTTAAGCTTGAGCCGCTTAAAAACAGCGACAACTGCTGCGGGTTCGGCGGCACTTTTGCGGTGAAGATGCCTGAAATCTCCGGGCAGATGGCCGATGAGAAATGCGGCTGTGTACTGGATACCGGAGCGGATATCCTGATCAGTGCAGATATGGGCTGCCTGATGAACATCGGGGGGCGCCTGTCCCGCAAGGGTGAGCCGGTACGCGTCATGCATATTGCAGAGGTGCTCAACCAGCATACGCCTGCCAATCAGAAAGGGGGAAACTGACTTGAGCCTGCAAACGGATTCACGCAGCTTCAGCGAACGGACCGCGGAGGGCCTTGGGGATTCCTTTATGCGCAGTGCCGTGGGGTCCGCACAAGACAGCCTTAAGACCCGGCGGCTGACCGCTGCTACCGCACTTGGAGATTGGGAGAAGTGGCGGACGGTGGGCCAGCTGATCCGTCAGCATACGCTGGCAAACCTGGACTTTTATCTGGAGCAGCTTGCGGATAATGTTGAGCGGCAGGGTGGACATATCTATTTTGCCGCAACCAAGGAAGAGGCCAGCAGTTATATACGGGATGTCATTGAACGCAAGCAGGCGACCCGGGTCGTCAAATCCAAGTCCATGGTTACTGAGGAGATTGAACTGAACCATGTGCTGCTCGAAGCCGGCTGTGAGCTGATTGAGACGGATCTCGGAGAATACATTCTGCAGATGGATGACTGGGACCCTCCCTCCCATATCGTAGCCCCCGCTCTGCATAAAGACCGGGAGCAGATCAGGCGCGTCTTCGCGGAGAAGCTCGGATACACCGGCGATGAGACGCCGGAGATGTTGGCCGGGTTCGCCCGCAGCGTCCTGCGCCAGAAGTTCCTGGATGCGGAGGTTGGGATTACGGGCTGTAATTTCGCCATTGCCAACCTGGGCGCAATAAATCTCGTCACGAATGAGGGGAACGGCGACCTCACCGCCGCGATTCCCAAAACGCATATCGCAGTGATGGGCATGGAACGGATTGTACCGTCGATTGAGGAAATGGAAATCCTGGATAATCTGCTCTGCCGCAGTGCGGTCGGCCAGAAGCTGACCAGCTATATCACGGTCATGGGTCCCTCAGCGGCGGGAGAGACCGACGGACCAGAGGAATTCCATCTGGTGGTCGTCGATAACGGCCGTTCCGATATTCTGGGGAGTGAATTTGGCGAAGCCTTGCAATGTATCCGCTGCGGCGCCTGCTTGAATGTCTGTCCGGTCTACCGTCATATCGGCGGCCATGCTTACGGTTCCATCTACCCGGGTCCGATTGGTGCGGTCATTACGCCGCTGCTTGGCGGTTATGACGACTATAAGGAGCTGCCGTATGCCTCCAGTCTCTGCGGGGCGTGTACAGATGTATGTCCAGTAAAAATCCCGCTGCATGAGCAGCTTGTGATGCACCGCCAGAATATTGTGAAGCAGAAGCGAACCGGCGCTGCCGACCGATTCCAGATGAAGGCCGCCGCTAAGCTGCTCTCCTCCCCTGCCCTATTCGGCAAAACTCTCAGACTCGCCCATTCGGCCAGCCGGATCATGAGCAAGCATGGACGTATTGTACGGGGACCGGCCATCATTCAGGGGTGGATTGGTTCACGCGACCTGAACCAGCCCGTCAAGCCGCAGGACAGCTTCCGGGCATGGCTGGAGAAGCGCAAAGGAGGTTCAGAGTAATATGAACATGAATAAGGAGGTTTTTCTGAATACCATTGCCGCCAAGCTGGGACGGGCACGGAAGTCAGAGGTTCAGCGTCCTGCGATCCGGGAATTGATTCCTGACAGCTATGGCCCTCTTACCCAAGAGGATCTTGTAGAGATGCTTAAAGAGCAATGCTTCTTCATTCACACGCAGGTGATTGAAACGACGCGGGAGCTTTTGCAGAGAACGTTAGATGATCTGATAGAGGCTAATGGCGGCGGGAACGTGATGACTTCCGGTGATTCCCGGTTCAAGGAGTACGGGCTGGTCTTCCCGGAGGCTGCCGTATGGGAAGAAGCGGCGGGACGGGCGGAGAATACCAGGCGTGCCGAATCGGCGAATACAGCTATTGTCTTCGCCGACTATGCACTTGCGGAATCGGGAACGGTTGTGGTGGAGAGCCGCCCCGATCAGGGACGTTCGCTCCATTTCCTGCCTGCGCATTATATTGCGGTGATTGAACGCGAGAAGCTGGTGCTTCGCTCTACGGATGCGGCCGCAGCATTTAACCGGAGAATCCAGGCCGGGGAACCGATGGGCTCATCGATTAATTTCATCTCCGGTCCCTCTAATTCCGCGGATATTGAAATGAAGCTGGTGGTCGGGGTACACGGGCCGCTGAGGGCCGCTTATGTGCTGATTTGAAATGAAGCCTGTCCCTTAAGGACGGCCTAACCCGTTCTACAAATAGTCCGTAACGTCAAATTCCCGATCCTTATAGTAATATTTCCGGTCTTCTTCCGTGATCTCGCGGATAATCCGGCACGGACTGCCTACGGCGATGACATTATCAGGGATATCCTTAGTCACTACACTGCCCGCACCGATGACCACGTTATTCCCGATAGTTACACCTGGATTCACAATAACATTGCCGCCGATCCACACATTGTTGCCGATGGTGATGGCAATTCCGTATTCATAGCCTGAATTCCTGGAATCGGGATGGACGGGATGGCCTGCTGTATAGAGTGATACATTCGGAGCGCACATGACATTCTCGCCAATGACCACCTTGCCTACATCGAGAATCGTACAGTTGAAATTAGCATAGAAATTATTCCCTACAGTGATATTCGATCCATAATCGCAGCGGAAGGGAGTCTCAATATGCACAAGCTCCCCTGTCTTGCCCAAAAGCTTGCGGATCAGCCCGTCTCTCTCCTCGTGTGCGTCGGGAGAGAGTGAATTCAGTTGGTGAACCAGTAGCCTCGCGGCTGTCCGTTCTTCGGTTAATCCGTCCAGCCATGCTTTATAGGGCAATCCTGCGAGCATTCTGTCTTTCTGATTCATAGGATTCATAAGGTATTCCTGCCTTCTCTTAGTGTTGTGTGTTCATGGGGTAGGTCCAGAAGACTTCCCGTCCGAAGCGGAGCTGAATCTCCTCGGCCGTCAGCACCTGATTGCCGACAAGCTCCGCCGCCTGGAATTGCGAACGGTGTGCCTGGATAGCGGCCATCTTCTTGTCCAGGAATGCGGTGACATCGACATGCACATCCGGGAGGCCGATGTGCTTCTCATGGCCGATGGCGAATGCGCCACAGTGAACCACCGGCCGCTCTGCAGGCGGCAGCTGCCGGACTGCCCGGATAACGGCTGCTCCTGTAGCATCGTGATCCGGGTGTACGCTGTAGCCGGGATAGAAGGTAATCACAAGCGTAGGAGCCAGCTCATGGATCAGCGCCAGCAGTGTCTGATCCAGCAGCTGCTGATCCTCGAATTCAATCATTTTATCGTGGAAGCCCAGCATTCTTAAGTCTTGTATGCCGATAGCCCGGCAGGACGCCCGCAGCTCTTCCTTGCGGATCTCCGGCAGCGTCACCCGGTTGGCAAACGGCGGAATCCCCATATTGCGTCCCATTTCGCCTAGCGTCAGGCAGGCATAGGTTACTTCGGCGCCTTGCTGAATATACTTCGCAATAGTGCCAGCCGCTCCAAAAGCCTCATCGTCAGGATGCGGAAACACCACCAGTATGCGCTTATGTTCTGTAGTCTGTGTATTGTTCATAGGTTCATTCCTCCCTACCCCTCAACCACATCGGCCCGCAGGTCCGTGGCAATCTCAAGAATTACAGGCACAATCGCCTCCATGGACAAGGCCACGTACAGCTCGCCCATGTACAGCCGGAACGGGTACTCCGCACCCTCATGACTCCACATGAAAAAATCCCCTTCGATCGACATCGTGCTCTCTGCACCTTGCACAGTGTAGACCTGTGAATAACTGAAGCCGGATTTACCGGCAAAATATTGCTTGCATTCCTCCAGGGTTAGTGCCTGCTCTGCATTCTCTTCCTGCATGGAACGGGTAATTCGTAAACGCTGGCTCATCGGTGATCCTCCACAATGTTAATATTTAAGCTAATCCGTGCGTTAAATCCATTAACTAATATCCGCCGGGTTGATGATTGCAAGAATCTGGTGGTCCTTCCACACGCCGCGGATCTTCACATTCAGCCGGGCAATGCCTTCCTTATGGAAGCCTGCATTCTCCAGTACACGGATAGAACCGGGATTATCCGGTGAAGCTTCCCCTGTAATCCGGTGGAACTTCAGCTCCTCGAAGGCATAGCGCACGACCTGTTTCACCGCCTCCGTCATATAGCCTTTACCATTATATTCCTTGTCCAGACTGTACCCGATCATACAGCTCTGCAGCGGTCCCCTCACCACAAAAGACAGACTGACACTGCCGATGATCCGGCGGTCAGCCTTGTGAATGACCAGGAAGTCGTATCTCTCATCTGCTGCCCTGAACTCTTCATACTGCGTAAGCTTGTCCCGCTGGTACTCCTCTGTATAGAAATCCCCGCAGATCTCCGGCGAATGCTCTTCAAAAAACTCACGGTTACGCAAATACATCCCCAACAGCTCAGCGGCATCTTCAGGCCCGGGGAAGCGGATATATACCCGCTCTTCTGTCATTTCTACCCCTCCATTCTTAATTGCTGCACAGTACCGCTTCCTCCGGCTGTTCCTTGCATTCCGGGAACCGGTAGGTCCAAAAGCGTTCCGTACCGTACTTGCCGCAGATTACCGGATCGGTGGGTTTAAGGCCGCCAAGCACTTTCTCCGGCTGGAACTGGGTGCGGTGCGCCAGAATGGAGTTGATTTTGACCGTGATAAAAGGAGTCACATCGGTGACTACATCGGCTGCTCCAATCCGCTGCTGATGGCCGTTCGAGAAGGCGACACTATGTACAACCGGACGTTCCGCAGCGGGCAGCCGGGCAATGGTACGGATCACCGCAGCACCAGTAGCATCGTGATCCGGGTGCACGCTATAACCAGGGTAGAACGTAATAACCAGCGACGGGGTAAGCTCCTTCACGAGCGATGCAATCCGGTGATCCAGGAGTGCCGGGTCTTCGAACTCAATCATTTTGTCATGGAAGCCCAGCATCCTCAGGTCTTGAATCCCAATGGCCTTACAGGAAGCTTCGAGCTCCGCTTGGCGGATAGCCGGCAGGGTCGTGCGGTTTGCAAGGAGCGGAACGCCCATGTTCCGGCCCATCTCTCCCAGTGTCAGACAGGCATAGGTCACCTCTGCACCTGCTGCGATATACATCGCCAGTGTCCCGGATACGAAGTAAGCCTCATCGTCGGGATGGGGAAGCACAACCAGAATTCTTGTATGGTTCATAGATTTATTATTCACGCTAGTTGTTCCTCCATTTTGTTTAAAAAGGGGTCCGGCTAAGCTGCAACGCCACAATCAGCTTGCCCTGACTGTCATGGCCGGCCAGAATCAGCCGCTCCTTATCGTGCTCATCTACATGGGTAAGTCCTTCGGCGTAAATCCAGCCTTGCTCTGTCTTCAGGCCAACCCGGTAAGGTCCTGTGCCTGAGATAGAGCCGTTCGTGTAACGGATCACTGCATTGCTGATGAACGCCGAGCCCGGGGGACGTGTGCTGTCGATATGACTGGCATAAGCTCCTGTTGTGAGCTCAAGATGGATATATAGATCCTCGCCGACGAATTGGTCGATGCGGGTCTGAATCGCCTGGGGTTGAATGAGTTGCATAATGTCCTCCTATAGTGTAAAAGAATAGCTGGTTCCAGTGCATTCATTATACATGAAATCCCCGAAGCTCAAAACCTGGAAGAGTTGCACCAGCTAAACCGCTAACCCAAAGAAAAAGAGCCTGCCCAAGGAATTCTGTGAATTCCTTAAGCAAGCCCGCTGACGGGAAGCCCCTCGTCCACGCTTAATTACAGATTAACTATAGAGAAGACCTTATCATTGATGAAATAGACGTATTGGTCGCCGTACACTACATACCCATCATAAACCTTGTCCGGATCTCCCCAGGAGAGCAGGAGCTCTGTGATCGTCATGCCGCTGACCGCCCGCTCTTCACGGATGGCTGACCACATTTTATCGCTGATCTTGAAGGTCGTTTGCGGATTCTTGAAATATAAGATGTCTTCGACGTAATCACCATAATCACCCGCAGTTGGATCAATCTCCACCGGAATCTCCTGTCCGTTGGCCCGGCGGATGATCATCTCTAAATTCCCGTTTACAGGATTGGAGCGGAAGTTAGCGATAGTCGCTTTTTCAAAGTTTTTGAACGGACTATCGCTAATCTTGGCGTTCCGGGTCCACACCGTTTGTCCATTATAGTAATACTTCAGATAATCGATATTCTCACTATAATACATGGTATTGTCCACAAAATCATTCAAATCCAGGACCCATTCGGTTCCGGCCTCATTTTGCATCACAAAGTTCTGGTTGTTGTCATCAACGTACTGTACACTTTTCACCCAGTGGCTGCCCGGATGTCCATATAAGTATACCTTTTTACCTAGCGCAGTCCCCATCGTTCCAGGCAGCTTGCTGATCGCGTAGAGCATACTGTTGCTCTTATTCTTGCCATCCTCTGTACTCCAGACGAACAACGCTATGGCGCTGGAGGCGTATTTGCCGTCGATCGCGCCGAGCTTCAGCAGGGTTTTGAAGGCTACGTAATTGGAGCTTTTGTACAAAATGGAGTTATCCTTGTTCAGCTTGGTGCTTCCTTTGCTGCCTGTGAGCGTTACGCCAGTGGTATCCGCCACCACAGTGAAACCCGGAATCTGTCCGGCCAGCTTAACCGGTACATAGGCAGAGCCATTTACAAGCACAGATTTGACTGGCGAAATAAGCAGGTTGCCTTCGACAAACGTAGCAATCTCCGTGTACGCCGGTGCGGTTGCGGCCGCTGCCTGTCCGGCGCCTCCCGGATAGACCATTCCGAGCGCAAGCAGCAGAGTGGTGAGCAGTAATGCTAGTTTTTTCATAGATGTTCTAATTCCTTCCCCCGATGTAAGTTAGGTGTCCCGGCAAGGTGCCGGAATCTTCCAGATCAGTACATTCGACAAGAAGTTAATTATTTCCTCTATTTCGGGATACGGATCACAAACACCGTCGGCTCCCCTTCCCTGCTCTCCAGCAGCAGTGAACCCTCCATCTTCTCCACGTTCTTCTTGGCGATGGACAAGCCCAGTCCGGTTCCTCCGCTGGCCGTCGTCCGCGCCTCATCTCCCCGCACAAACGGATCAAAAATCGTGTCCCACAGCTCCCTCGGAATGCCGACGCCATTGTCTGCAATCTCGATCCTGATCTGCGTATCCTCGGGAATCACGGATACCCGGATGCGCGTCCCTTCGGGATTATAGGCCAGCGCATTGCCGATCAGATTATTAATGACACTGGCGAACAGCTCGGGATCATAACGGGCATAGACCTCTTCTTCGGGCACCTGCAGGTGAAGCTCGAAGTCTTTTTGCTCAAACTCGCCGTAGGTGTCGGCAATCATCTCCCGCAGATGATCGCCCAGCTCTAGCCGCTCTATCCGCAGGATGAAATCCGGTGAGTCCAGCTTAAGCAGATCCAGCATATGCGTAATGAGCTTCGTGACCTGCACGGACTTGGTGTAGATGTAATTCAAATATTTCGTCTGCCGCTCCGGGTCAGTAACGCGTCCTTCGACAAGCGCCTGCGCATACCCCTGGATGCTGGTAATAGGGGTCTTCAGGTCATGCGACAGATCAACCATCAGCCGCTGCTTGCTTTTCTCCGCCAGACGCTTCTCCTCGGTGGTCTTCTCAATCACATCAGCCATATAGTTAAAACTGTGGCCGATCCGCAGGAACTCGGTCTCTGCATACAGGGCGATGCGTGTGTTGTAATGCCCTTCCATCATACGGTTCAAGCCCAGATTCAGCACCCGCAGCGGCTTCTTGATCCGTCTGGAGACCCAATAGCTGTACACAAAAATCAGCAGCAGAATCAAACCGCTGACCAGGAATACATAAAAGAACACCGAATGATTCAGATAGGAGACCAGAAACTCGTTGTTAATGGAGATATTGATTACATCGCGGGGAATCTTAAGCAACATCCAGGCTGCCCCGCTGTCCTGCTCCGTAACACTCGTAATAGAATAGTAAAAAGGCTGGTCGCTGCGGTTCTCCAATCCCAGATACAGCATGTCCTCGTCATAAGCTTGAATCTCATCCTGCTTCTCACCAATGACCTGAATCACCCTCTTGCCGGAATCCAGCAGCTCCAGCCAGCCACCGCTCTTCAGCAGACGCTCACTCTCCGGCCCTTGGCCCAGCTCCTCCTGGTACGCTCCGGCCTCCACAGAGAGATTGGGGTCTGGCTTCATTTGCTCCCGGATGACCTGGGCAATATCCTTTTGGACAAATAGATAGACCACTAACACCAGCATAAGCAGCATACAGTTGAACAGCAGGAAGTCGATGGTCAGCGACGTCTGCAGCGGACGGTTATCTCTACTTTTCCACGGGTGCTTCAATTTTGTACCCCAATCCCCTGATCGTCTTCAGGTATTCCGGTCTCTTGGAATCTCGTTCGATCTTGTCGCGGATGTTGCTGATATGCACCATTATGCTGTTGTCTTCGTAGACGTAGAAATCTTCCCAGACAGTCTCATATATCTTCTTGCGTGTAAAAACACGTCCCGGCTGCTGCATCAGCAGCTCCAGGATCTTGTATTCGGTCGAAGTCAGAGCGACGGCCTCCCCGGCCACCTCAACCTGACAGGTGCTCCGGTCCAGCGTCAGCCTTCCAAGAACAATCTGCTCACTGCGCTTCTCCTCCTCCGGTGCCTTAGCATCGAACTGATGCACCCGCCGCAGCATGGCCCCGGCACGCGCCACAATCTCCAGCGGATTAAAAGGCTTAGCGATATAGTCGTCCGCTCCAAGCTCCAGCCCCAGGATTTTATCATGATACTGGCTCTTGGCGGACAGGAACAGCACAGGGAAATGCTCATGCTCCCGAATCCGTTTCAGCAGCTGCAGCCCGTCCATCCCCGGCATCATAATATCCAGGATCGCCAGATCAATCTTATTATTCTGCATCCGCTGGAGCGCTTCAATTCCGTTCTCTGCGGTCAAAATCGTATATTCCTTCTCCAGATACAGCTGCAGAAGCTCAACAATCTCCGATTCGTCATCGGCTATGAGAATGGTATACATGGTGAATCCCCCTCTATCTTGTCATGCAAGCCGCGCTCTTTGTAACTATAGCCTGCCATTCTTAATCCAGTCTAAACCAAATCTAAAGAAAAGATAAAGAATTATTACAACTTAAAGCTAGGTCGTCGCTGCAGTGAACATTTGGACTTCCGGCCGCTGCCCGTCCCCAGATTTCTTGATTCGAACCGCACTTCGGCGGTTGAAATCCAAACACAAGCTTATGCTTCCGATGCGAGCTTTCCTTCGGAAAGCTTTTAGGCGGACGCTACCGCTCCTCCAGTTCCAAATTTCCCCTCCGCTTCTTTTTGCTTTTCGTTTGTAAAACCTCTTACAGTTCCAATAATCCTCAACAATTTCAAGAAAATAATAGACTGAATAATACAAAAAAAGAACAGCTGTACAGCCAATAAATAGCTGAACCGACTGTTCTATCAAGTAGGGGATTGCTTAGTCAGAGCTTGCAGGTGAGGGTTAGCTTCACCTT
The DNA here is from genome assembly GCF_038002265.1 of Paenibacillus sp. FSL R7-0179. Taxonomy (NCBI): domain Bacteria; kingdom Bacillati; phylum Bacillota; class Bacilli; order Caryophanales; family Paenibacillaceae; genus Paenibacillus; species Paenibacillus sp. FSL R7-0179. The sequence continues at coordinate 2,650,707 of NZ_JBBOCC010000002.1, read as the reverse complement.
ACACCGTAGGTACGGTTCCGCCGTCAATCACGTACTCAGCACCCGTTATGGATGCTGCGCGGTCAGAAGCGAGGAAGGCCACCAGCTCGCCCACCTCCTCAGGGAAGCCGGGGCGTCCGATGGGTATGCCGCCCAGTGCGTCCATTACCGACTGCAGCGCACTTTCCACACTGCCGGTCACCTCCGCAATACTCTTCAAGAAGTCCCCGGTTGCTTCGGTTTGAATGAAGCCCGGCGCAACCCGGTTCACCCGGATGCCCTTCGGAGAGAATTCTTTGGATAAGCTCTTGCTGTAACTGCTTAACGCAGCTTTGGCGGCTGCATAGGGGATGGTCGATTCGATCAGCGGCAACACTCTTTGAATGGAAGAGATATGGATGATGACTCCCTTGCCCTGCTCCAGCATGAGCGGGATCAGTCCCCGGTCCAGCCGCACAGCTGCCAGCAGGTTCAGATTCAGCGCATCCATCCAGTGTTCATCGGATGCTGCGAGAAATCCTCCAGCTGGTGTTGAGCTGCCGCCAGCGTTATTCACCAGAATGTCGAGCCGCCCGAACCGGGCCTTGACTGCTGCAATGACTCGCTCCACGCCTTCAGGCGTGGACAGATCGGCCTGGACGAACAAATCCGAAGCGGGCCCTTCCTTCGGAAGTGTCCGGGCAGTAGTCATAACTTCAGCTCCTGCCGCTGTGAACCGGGCAGCGATTGCCTGTCCCATTCCCTTGGTACTGCCTGTTACCAGGATTCTTTTACCTTCGTATTCTGTCAGCGGACTTGCATAAGTTATAGCCATCGTTACAGCCTCTTTTCATTAAGGATTCCTCAGGTTAGGCTGGAAGTCGAGCCGTCCTGAGGTCTATATGTATATATTAGACTTGATTAATATGAGCGTCTAATTTATTATTTTCATTAAATTCATTAATAATAGTAATATATAAGGAGGCTGTCTGCATGGAGCTCACACAATTGGAGTATTTTCTGACCGTAGCCCGGCTTGAGCATATGACCTCTGCATCCAAAGCGCTGCGAATTACGCAGCCTGCCCTGAGCCATGCAATTTCCAAACTGGAAAGTGAGCTGGGGGTTCCTTTATTTGAGCGTAAGGGCCGCAATGTCCAGTTGAACCGCTATGGGGTTATGTTCAGTTCACGGGTCGAAGAAGCGCTGCGCAATATCAGGAATGGGGTGCGGGAGATTGAGGAGTCGTCCAATGCGGAGAGCGGAACCGTTCATCTGTCTTATCTGAATATTCTTGGCGTGGACCTGATCCCATCGCTCATCAGAGACTATCAGGCAGACCATCCGAAGGTGCGGTTCGATCTGTATCAGGGGAATCACGGGGACATTGACGAAGCGCTGGATAACGGGACCTCAGATATGCTGATTACGTCCAAAGAGACTACGGCGGAGAATAAGGAATGGATGGTGTTTCGCAGATTGCCGATTTATATTGTGGTCTCCAGTTCCCACCGGTTCGCAGCGCGTTCCTCGCTGAGTCTGTTCGAGCTGTCGGGTGAGCCGTTTGTAGGACTGAAGACGAATTGCGGACTCAAGCACACCATCACCTCCCTCTTCCAAAATACTAATTTTGAGCTGTCCTCAACCTATTATGCTGAGGATCTGATTACTGTGGCCGGCTTCATCAAAGCCGGGCTCGGCGTCTCCGTGCTTCCGCAGACGCTGGGACTGATGCTTGACGGTCTGGTCTGGATTCCCATCCAGGAACCTGGTTGGGAATGGGAGGTTGGCCTGCAATGGCGCAAGGACCATTATCTGTCCCCCGCCTCCAGAAGGTTCCTGGAGTATGTTCAGCAGAGTAGTCATGTACCTGTTTTAAACCTGTGAGAATGAACATCGAACTAATAGTAGTCTTATCCTGCCCCTTTACCGACTTTTCCTCTTAAATTCAAGTAGCTAATTGTATTTTCTGCAATAGAAAACGCATAGCTGACCTTAAAATGAGATTCTATTGTATTTCATACATTAGAATGTTGGGTTTTGGGCGAAAAAGGGCCTTTTTTCAATATTCTATTGTACCGAATACAATAGATTCTATTTAGAAGCCTTTTTTACAGCATTCCATTGTATAAAATGCAGTTACCACCGTTCCGGCACCTACAGTTTATAGCGCGAAGCCTATGGATTCTGGCGTTATACCTAAATAAAGAGCTGCCCCAATAGCCGATTTACGGCTTGGGGACAGCTCTATTAGATCATTTTAACAAATTAATGCCCGAAGCTCCTCAATCGTTGCCTGGTATTGCGGCTGGAAATCAGCAGAGTTCATATAACGAGCTATGCTGGTCAAGAATTGTCTGCCTTCAAGAGCTCCGCTTACCTTAGCAGCATCCAGTGCACACAGCAGCAGGTTACCATTACCTACGCGACACTCTGTGAGGAAACTCAGCTTGTGATTACGTTCGAAATTATCGATCGTCTGTACAATCGGATTCCAGCTGCGGTCCGCCTCATCCATGATAAGCGATTTGGAATGCTCCACGATAGTCCACCACGGATAGGTGGAGTGTGCCTCGCTCGGGAAATCGCGCAGCACCGGATGGCCGTTATCGATCAGCAGACCCATGGTACCAATTGGCACCGGCCGGTTCATGCTCTCCGAGATCGAGCGGAACATCGGGTAGCACCAGAAATCCGTGCAATAATAGCCTTCGATTCCGTTCTGAACCGACTGTGGTTCCGGCATCAGCAGCACATTACCCCCTTGCTCCAGCAGGGAGACTGCCTCCTCAGACAGCTCTGTGAACACATGAATGCCTTCAGCTTCAAGCGGGTTATCGCTTTGCTCCGGATATATCCACAGGTCATAGCTCTTGCGGATATCGGTTCCCTGAACCCTGAGCGCCAGCTCCGCACGGCTCATCCGGTCCACCACCGGAAGCTCAACCGCTAGATCGCAAATGTCAATGTAATGGATTCCGGCAGGAATAAAGGCTCCGGCTGAGCCTGTTGTCCGAGCTCCCCCTTCAACCGCCAGCTCCCAGTGAAGCTCGATGGATTCCGGCATTCCACTGCGGAAGCAGCTCAGCTCCACATGGGCTGCGAAGGTCTCCCCGGCGCCGTAGTTGTACTTAGGGAATCTTGCCAGCAGCACGGCATCATTACAAAAGGTCCGCCACTCTTCCGGGCTGATCAGACCCTTGGAATCCATGAAGGCATCCAGAACACCTACGAGTGCTGTACCCTGGCCGCTGAAGTCCTGGAGATCCAGAAGCTGGAACCCTGCCAGCCGGCGGGAACGGAAGGCAGCCTCAAGCTCTTCCTTGTAGCAAGCGACAGCGAGCTGGCCTGAGCTTTTGAAGTAAGCATCGGCCAGATGGCCAAGCCCCTTGCTCTCCAGCCGTTCGCGGAAGATGATGAAATTCTCCGCTTTGAGCGGGCCGGTATATTTCTCAATTTCCGCGAAATTCGGAAACGTCGCATATTGTCCAATCTCATGCGAGACCACGGGTACCCGGGGAATCCATTCTCTGGATTCACTGCCACCCTGCACAGCCTTGGCTTCAGTACCGTACTGGATCAGGATCTCGCCGCCTGCCTCAGCGGACACGGCTTCACCGCTCCCAAAGCCCGGCGGAACAATCTGGTCGTCGTAATCCTTCATTGTACCTGGCAGCGAGGTCTGGACATGTCCCAGCGGAGCATCGCACATGGCATAGGAGCCTCTGAACAGCCGATCGCGTGTGAAGCGTACACCGCTGAAGAAATCGTCATGCTCCAGCACCTCCGGGACCCACTGATGGTTATTGGAGCCTTGAGTGTAGAGCGGACGGTCATCGAACGCTTTATAATCTGCAAGGAACGAATCAATCCGCTCCTTGCTGCCCCACAGCTCATTACCCAGCGACATCATCACGAACGATGGATGATTGCCGAATTCCCGCAGGATGGCATATCCTTCGCTGATCAGGTAATCCTGCTCCGCCTGGTTGTGGCCTTCGTCCGTCTCTGCGGTAATCGTTCCCCAGAACGGCAGCTCCGGCTGCATGTAGATTCCGAGCAGATCGGCTGCGGTGAAGGCTGCTTCCGGCGGGCAGCAGGTATGGAAGCGGTAATGGTTAATGCCGTGAGACTTCGCAATCCCCAGAATCCGTACCCACTCTTCCACGTCTGTCGGAGCATAGCCGGTGAGCGGGAAGATCAGGCCGTCATGCTTGCCGCGCAGGAAGGTCTGCTCACCGTTAATGGTGAACTTATCTCCCTCAGCCCGGAAGGACTTAAGCCCAAAGATCACCTCCTGCCGGTCAACGGGAATACCATCACTGCCCTTGAGAACAAGGCTGAGAGTATACAGATTGGGAGCGAATTCACTCCACAGCAGCGCACCCGGACCCAGTGTATAGTCTATAGTGAACGGACCCGGTACGATGACATATTCCTGTTCCTCTACGGCATGTGTGAGCTCACTATTGAAGCTACTGGCAGATACCGCGAGTGTAGCACTCTGCTTGCTGTCCAGCGTGGCGGTGATCCGTACCGAACGTGCAGGCAGATCAGGCTTCAGCCGGAGACCGCTAATCCGGGCTTCCCCATAGAACTGCAGCTCCATCCGGCCGGTAATCCCGTTCCAGTTAGTCTGGGTATCCGGCGAGGTCATATGCCCGCCTTTGGTCGGATAGCCGGTGTTGTCGACCCGGACCGTAAGCGTATGATTCCCGGGCTGCAGCTGCGGCAGCTCATATACATGCGCAGTGTTCAGGCTGTCACGGCTGCCGATCTCCACATCATCCACCCATAGGGTGGTAAGCCTTGTACGTTCCAGATATAAGCAGCATTGCTTACCCGCCAGCTCTTCCGGAATCACAACCTCTCTGGAGTACCAGACCGGTCCTTCGAACAGATATTCATCCGTCAGTGCGCCAACGAGAATCTTGCTGTTCTTCGGCCCTTTAAGGGCATGGGACGTAGTTCCCGGCAGCCTGATTGCATCGGTAAAAGGAAATACCAGTCCCTTCCCCTTCTCTTCCAGTTGCAGCTTCCATTCGCCTTCAAGGCTGATCTTTGACAGCACAATTATCACTCCTAGTAATAGTAATCTCTATACTCCTGCGGGGTGGTACCCGTGGTCTTCTTGAAAAGAAAGGTGAAATAGGCCGCCGTCTGAAAGCCTACCTGTTCCGCCACCTCATACACCTTGATGCCAGGATCACGGAGCAGCTCCTTTGCCTTATTCATGCGCGTTTCCTGGACATATTCGGAGATCGTCTGGCCGGTTTCTTTTTTGAACAATACGCTTAAATAACTTGAATTCAGATGATACAGCCCCGCCAGCTGCTTCACCGTCAGATTCTCCTGCAGATGTTCAGCCAGATGCCGCCGGACCTGCTGGATCAGATGATGCTGCTGTGCAGTCTGCTCCTTCTCCTTACGCTGTGTGTAATGGGCGAGATATTCCAGAACGGCCTTCCGCACTTCCTCCACTCCGGTGCAGTCAATGAGACGCTGCCACATCAGAATGTTCGTTTCGGTATCCGTATCCTGATCCCGCTTAAGCTTGCGTGCCAATTCGCTGAGCAGTCCCATGCCGAACGCCTGTACATAGGAGAAGGAGATCGGCTCTCCGGCCAGCATCATCTCAAAAGCATGGCTTGCATAAGCCGACGCTTTGCTATTTTCCCCAAGCTCCAGCAGCCCTACGATCTCTGGAATATACTCCTCACGCAGCCGGAAGTCTTGGTATTCATTCATCAGATGCCGGTCACAATAGACAATCTGTCCGTATCCGGCAAGCCGTGCATCGGCAATCATATGCCGGACCTCTTTATACAGGAGCGGAATTTCTGTCCAGCTGCATGCCTCTCTGCTGACGCCGACCGTAACGGAAGCAGCATATTGCTCCCGCAGCACTTCCTGAATGAAGCTTAACTGCTTCTCCAGCCTGGCCCGCACCTGCGGAACCGCTTCCAGCACCAGCACAGCGGTCTCACCCGCTCCCGCTTTCCCGATATAAGCGCCGGAAAAGCCCTCCAGCCCCAGCTTCACCGCATTCTGCAGTGCTTCACCCAGCAGAATCTGCTCCTTGGCATCCTGGTTATGATGCAGGTGAAGACTGTCACAGTCGAACAGGAACAGTGTAGCCTGCCACTCTCCTGCCGGAAGATCAAGCAGACGGCGCCATGAATCCAGCAGTTCAGCACTGTGAACCCAGCCGCCGGTCAAATCCTTAATGAAGCGCTCCAGCAGCACTTCCCGGCTCTCTGTAACCTTCTCCCTGAGCAGGGCTGTTTCCTGCTCCAGCTGTTTTTTCTTCTCAGCGGCTGCGCGGAGAGCCTCCAGCTTCTGTTCCAGCTCCTCCGTCTTGACCGGCTTCAGCACGTAGGCCTTAGCCCCAAGCTGGATCGCCTCCTGCACAAATTCAAATTCATCGAAGCCGCTGATCATTACCGATTGCATAGCCTGCTGCTGCGGATAATCAGCCTGGATTCTGGCGAGCAGCTCAATTCCGGTCATCCCGGGCATCGACACATCGGTAATCAGCACATCCACAGGATTCTCCTTCAAAATCGCAAGCGCTTCCATCCCGGAATGGGCAGTTAGCGGCGTTCTGTAGCCAAGTGCCTCCCAGCGGATATGCCGTAGCAGACCTTGAATTTGCATGGGCTCATCATCAACAATCAATGCACGCATGTTACCCCTCCTTCCTCTTCAGCTCGGGACGTTCTAAGCAGACCGGAATATGGATGGTTACCGCCGTCCATTCGTCTTCTGCGCTGTCGATTTCTAGGCGGCCATCGGGACCGAAATATAGCGCCAGACGGTCCCTGATATTGTTCATGCCGAACCCGTTCCTGCTGCCGCTGTAAGTACCGGCACGTATCTCTTCAAGCTTATCCTGTCCGATCCCTTGCCCGTTGTCAAACACCTGGATGCGCACCTCATCCCCACTGCGTTCAGCCGTGATCTGAATAAAAGCATGCTCCCTGGCCGTAATGTCGCCATGCAGATAACAGTTCTCTACAATCGGCTGCAGGATCAGCTTGATGGTATAGAGATCAAGGATCTCCGGCTTCACCTCCCATTCCACCGAGACCTGCCCTGGATAACGGAGCTGCTGAATATCGATATACGCCTTCACATGCTCCAGCTCATCGCGCAGCCGGGTTACATTGACCTGATTGCCCAGTGCCAGCCGGTAAAAGGTCGTCAGCGCATCTATCGTGCGGACTTGCAGCTCATCCTGCAGATCCAGCGCCCGCCAGCGGATCAGGCTGAGCGAATTATAGATGAAATGCGGATTAATCTGTGCCTGAAGCGCCCGGAAGGATTGCTCACGCTCCTTAAGCAGCGCTTCCGTATGCTCTTTAACCAGCTTCCCGAGCCGCCCGGACATGGAGTTAAACAGCACCTCCAGCTCACCCAGCTCATCCTTGTCCCGGTTCTTCACCTTTACTTCGAAGTATCCTTCCGATATATCTGTCATCCGGCTCCCCAGCTTGCGTATCCGCCAGATGGTATTCTTCAGGACAGTCATGATCAGGAAAATCGACAGCAGCAGGAAGAACGCAATTCCCGCTGCGATATAATACAGAATCCGTCTGGACTGTTCCTCCAGGCGGTCCAGATGCACCAGTGCGCCGACCCGCCAGCCGGATTTGATCTCCTGTGTAATCAGCACCGTTCCGTTGTTCGTCCGGGTAGTTCCGTCAGCGCTGCCCCAGTACTCACTTAACGAAGAGGAGGATAACGAAGCAGCGATCTCGGACGGTTCCGAGGAGGCGATGATCCGTTCACTGCCGTCAACGATATACATTTCCCCGGCGCCGTCAAAGGGATGGTCGAAGGATTCCGCGAACACGCTTTTATAATCCAGCAGCAGATAAACCAGCCCGTGTACATCCCCGTTGCTGTCAAGGATTTTGTGGGATACGACAAGCTTGTTCCTGTCATCCTTGGCATTGGTCCACATCAGATTATCCGGAGAAAAAAGCCGCTGCGCATACCAGTCCTGCTCCCGCTGTCCGGACAGCATCCGCCCCTCGGGCTTCCACAACAAGCCGCCATCCTGCACCAGCGTATCATTGGTATGGTAGATGCGGAAATTCTCAATACCCGGAAGGTATTTGCTTGTAAACAGGAAGGATCTGTCCACGTAATTGACGGTACCAAGCTGTTCTGTGATATCCGCATAATCCCGCGTTAATCTTGAGATCAATTCACCATCTGTCGCTGTCCGTGTGGCCAGAAGGTCATAGCTCTGCTTGCGGAACTCAATGCTCTGCGCACTTTGGCGGACAGCTTCCCTGATGGTCAGAATATAATTGGCCCGGACGGTCTGCAGCATCAGGTAGCCTGCCCCCGCAGCAAGCAGCACCGTCGGAAGGAATACTATCAGGCCGTAGAACAGGACAATTTTGCCTCTCAGATTCATGGACCGGGTCATACGAATAATACCTTTCTCTATGCTCTGCTTGATCATATGGCCCTCCCAAGAACTATAAAGGGAGCCCCCCTCACAGGTGAAGGGCGCTCCGGCGTATTTTAAAATTTAAGAATTAATATGTTTCACGTTATACATTATCCTTCTATTTCTCGCTGAAACGGTACCGTCCTTTAAAAGGACGGCAAAGCCGTTTCCACTTGTTTCTAGCTGCCTGCGTTCATTTTTTCCTCATATCTGCCAAGCCACTCGGCCTTGACCTCACTCCAATGTCCGCGTTTCTCCAGCGCTTCCTGGAACCCGTTCCACTCCGCCTCGAACTTGGCATCATCCCCCGCCATCAGCAGCTTAGCCCGGTATTCCTTGCGGATATTCTCCAGCTCCAGGGAGTATTTCTCCCATACCCCGCCCTGCTTAACCTCGATCAGATCATAAGGCTCTGCTACACGGATGGTCCCCATCTTCCCGATGGCTTCGGTGAACTGAATCGTCTTGGCTGCGCCTGCCTTACCGCCATCTTCTGTGTTCCACCACGGGTACCACTCATTGCTATAGGAAGAGGTCATGTAGAGCTCCGGTGTAACTTTTGATTTCTGGGCGGCATCGCCGGAATTGCGTGCGGTCTTGTACGTTTCATCTATAAATTTCCACTTGCCCAGCGGCTGGTCCACCCAGTCCCAGTACTTGCCTGCCGGCCCCTCGCTCATTACCTGCTGCTGTTCTGCCTTCGGCTGCAGGCTGTAATCCAGGAACTTCAGAATGGCCTCAAGGTTCTTGGTCTTCTGGCTGATATAGACATCATACCCCGGATTCGGGTTCGTGACCTGGTTGATGCCAAGCTTCTCTACCCCTGCAACCTTCGGAAAAGGAATGACTTCATAGAACCAGCCCGGCTCCGTAGGGCCATCCAGTGTCTCCCAGGCTGTAGCGTTGATGTTCCAGAAGCTGCCTACATTCAGCGCAACCCGGCCGGACTTGTTCTTCTCAATATACTGCTCTCCCTTATTGGTTACTACCTCCGGATCAATCAGCTTCTCCCGGTACAGCTTATTCATCCATTGATAAGCCGCTTTATAATTGGGATTATCATAAGCAAAAAGAAATTGATCCCCCTGCTTCTGAATACCATTGCCGCCGGTACTGACGCCAAACGCAGTCAGCACTGCATTCTCATCACTCCAGCCGAGCGAATCATTAGTGTCCATAAGGAAGGACAGGGGGAGCAGCGTTTTGCCGGAGGCGTCTTTCTGCTGTGCGGCCTTCTTCAGGAAGGTCTCAACCCCATCCAGTGTGGACAGATCGGCTGTAGTCATGCCTGCCTTCTCCAACACATCCGTTCTGACAAACCAGCCCTGCGATGCCCAGCCCGGCCAAGGCGCCTCCGGGTTCTGGTCAAACCAGGTCGGAATCGACCAGATATGGCCGTCCTCGTCCTTCATTAGCTCCAGATATGGCTTGGGGATCGTCGCAAGTCCCGGATATTTATCTGGCATATCGAAATACTGCTCCACCGGCAGCACCTGCTTGGAGCGCCGCATGGCGCTTTTCACCGTCTCGTTCCGGCTGAAGATCGCCGCATCCTCAAACCCGCCGGTATTGATCTTCAGGTTAAGCGCTGTCATCGCATCGCCCTGTGTAGCCTCCAGCTTGACATCGACCCCCGGCTCCTCTTCCCGCCAATACTTCTGTACCAGACTGTCATTATTGATGGTTGCCGTCCAGCCAAGCCAGAGGTTGAAGCTGGCAGAACCGCTTGCCCCTTGGGTAGCAGCCGTCTTATTTCCTGTACCGCTGTTGCTTGCCTTCGTATTTCCGCCGCCGGAATTGGAGCCGGAACATCCGCTGACGATAGTCAGCAGCGCCGTCATGGCCAGAGCTGTAAGCCGGGCTTGTTTGATTTTCACTAGAATACTCCCCCTATTATGTTATTGTACTGCATAATGCTTCTACGGCCATTAGGCCATTAAGCTAAGAGATCAGCCCTTCACGGACCCCAGAAGAACGCCTTTGACGAAATATTTCTGCAGGAACGGATACACACAGAGAATCGGAAGCGCACTGACCATCACCACAGACATTTTGATCGACATCAGCGTAATATTCTGGAGCTGCGAGCTGCGGGCCAGCGCCTCCTGATTGTTGTTGGAGCCCAGCACGGCCGACAGATCCTGTGCCGACAGCAGCTGCTGGAGGAAGGTCTGCACAGGAATCAAATTCTGCTTCGTGACGAAGAAGGCTCCGGCGAACCAGTCATTCCAGTGGCCCACTGCGGTGAACAGCCCCAGCGCAGCGAGCATAGGCTTCGATAACGGGACAATGATTTGCCATAGAATACGGACCGGTCCTGCCCCATCCAGCTCCGCCGACTCGACGAGCGCTTCCGGAATGCCCTGAATGAACTTCAGCATGACGAACATGTTCCAGACGGAGAAGAGTCCCGGCAGAATATACACCCAGAACGTATTAATCAGGCCAAGATTATTGAGCTGAATGTAAAAGGGAACGAGTCCGCCGCTGAACAGCATAGTCAGCAGAATGTAGCTTAGAATCGTGCTGCGCAGCGGCAGGCCCCGGTAGGAGAGGCCGAAGGCCACCAGCAGCGTGACCAGCAGCCCGCCAACCGTGCCAATTATCGTTCTGCCCACTGTAATCAGGTAGGAATGCCTGATGGTCTCATTGCCGAGCACAATCTCGTAATTGATCAGTGTGAAGCGGCGCGGCCAGAGATAGACCCCGCCTTTGGCCGCATCCGCACCGTCATTCAGCGAAATCGCCAGCATGTAGAGGAACGGATACAGCACCGATACACATAACAGGGATAGCAGCACAATAATGATGTATTCTGCTATTTTCTCACCTCGGCTTGCTTTCATGTGCCTTCACCACAGTCCTTCCCCGTTTAGTTTTCTGGACAGCTGATTGGTTGAGACGACCAGGGTTAGGCTGATTAACGAAGACAATAGCCCTACTGCCGTCGCCATCCCGAAGTACCCCTGCTGCAGCCCGTTGCGGAGAATATAAGTGTCCAGTACATCGGCAACACTATGATTGGCAGAGTTCATGAGCGGATAAATCTGATCCATCCCAACTGTAATTAAGCTTGGAATACTGAGAATCAGCACTATGGAGATGGTCGGCATGATTCCGGGAAGGGTGATATGGCGGATCTGTGCCAGCTTGCCTGCACCTTCCACCTTCGCCGATTCGTACAGCTGCGGATCAATGGTGGTAATGGCGGCCAGATAGAGAATGGTGTTCCAGCCGGTTTCTTTCCATAAGCCGCTGAAGACAACGATTGGACGGAACCACTCTGTCGAGCCCAGGAAAAACACCGGTTCTCCCCCCGCCTGCCCAATGAACTGATTGACCAGCCCGCCGTCCAGCGTGAGGAAGGATTGCAGAATATAAGCAACCACGATCCAGGAGAAGAAATGCGGCAGATAGCTGACGGATTGGACGAAGCGCTTGAACGCCGGCCGGGTCACTTCATTGATCAGGAGCGCCAGCAGAATCGGGGCCGGGAAGCCGCAGATGAACTTCAGCACCGAAATGTACAGCGTATTCTGGACCACGGTCAGGAACTGCGGGTCTTCCAGGAACGTGAAGTTATCCAGGCCTGCCCATGTGCTGTCCCAGATCGAGGTCCCAATCTGAAAATCCTTGAAGGCGACCTGAATCCCGGCCATTGGAATATAGCTGAACAGAAACAGCAGGACTACTCCGGGTAAGATCATCAGATATTGCCAGCGGTATTTGTAGAATTTGTTGTACAATCGTCTCCCCCCTTGATACTTCTATCATAAAAGGAACTGCCGCCCGCGCCTATATAACAGCGGTTGGATATCTATCGTTCTGATTTGATCTTGTGAAGCGCTTACAGGCAGAGGCGGGATTAAGGGATGACGGGGATGGCAGATGTGGCAGGCAGATGTGCCGGTGCAGCAAAAAGCACATGCCGGATCATACCGGCATGCGCATAATGGATGAAGCTGATTCCGTTGTCTGCTGACCTGCTTAGTCGAGCAGCACCTGCTTCGTTGCAATATTCGTACAGAATTCCTGGTCGTGCTCTACAAACAGGATGGTTGGAGCATATTCCAGCAGCAGCTCCTCGATCTGCATCCGGGAGATCACATCGATGAAGTTGAGCGGCTCATCCCAGATGTGCAGATGCACCTGCTCGCTGAGGCTGGCGGCAATCAGCACCTTTTTCTTCTGCCCGCCGCTGTACGTTGACATTTCCTTCTCGAATTGCAGCCGCGAGAAATCAAGCTTCCGCAGAATGGCCTTGAACAGGCTCTCATCGATTCCCCGTTCTCTGGCATAATCGTTCAGGCTGCCCTGGAGGTGCGAGGTGTCCTGGGACACATAAGAAATAGCCATTTGGCTGTCTCTTGTGAAGCGGCCGGTATAGCTAATGTCCCCGCCGCAGATCAGCTTCAGAAGGCTAGATTTGCCTGAGCCGTTGCTGCCGGAGAGAGCAATTCTGTCCCCCTGTTCGATGGTGAAGGTCACTCCTGAACATACGGTAGTGTCCCCGTAATGGACCGCAACCTCCTCCAGCTCCACTAGTTGCTCTTTATGATAAGGAAGCTGTGCAATTTTCAGGCTGTCCGCGCTTTCCAGATTCCGCAGCAGCTTCGACTTCTCGGCAATCGCGGATTCCTGGCGCTGCTGAATCGACTTGGAGCGCTTCATCATCTTGGCGGCCTTATGGCCGACATAGCCTTTATCCAATTTGTTGCCGGAGCTCCGGGTGCCATTTTTGGATTTCTCCACTTCATGCGCCCAGCCGCCCGTTCTTTTGGCAGAGTCCGATAAGCGCTTAATGTCCTTCCGCAGCTTCTCATCCTCTGCCAGCTCGAACTGGTCCTGTCTGGACTTATTTTGCCACCAGCTGCTGAAGTTGCCCTTCTGGATCTCAATATTGGTCTTGTTAATCGATAAGATATGGTCCACACAGTTATCGAGAAAAGCCCGGTCATGCGACACCAGAATGTACCCGTTCTTGGTGCGGAGATAGTCACTGACCAGCTTCCGGCCTTTCGCATCCAGATGGTTCGTCGGCTCATCAATGAGCAGGAACTGGTTCTCGCGCGCGAACAGAGCCGCCAACAGCACCTTCGTCTGTTCTCCGTTCGACAGCGATTCAAACGGCCGGTACAGCGCATCCTCGCTCACCTTCAGCAGGGACAGCTCGCGCATGAACTTCCAGTTTTCCAGCTCCGGGTCGATCTCATCGAGAATCTCCAGGGTCTGTACCTTCCGGTCAGCAATCTCATACGGGAAATACTCGAAGCCCACCTGTGCGGAGATCGTCCCGCTGTATTCATATTTGCCGAGCAGCAGGTTCAGGAAGGTAGTCTTGCCGCGCCCGTTGCGTCCGGTGAAGCCCAGCCTCCAATCTGTATCCAGCTGAAAGCTCACATTCTCAAAAATATTATCATAGGTGCCCTGATAGGCAAACGTTAAATTGCTCACATTGATTAAAGACATACACATATCCTCCTGTATTCACAAAAATAAAAGCTGCAAGAAGGTTCTCCTCCCGCAGCTCAAATAAACACAGCAAATCCGTTCCCTAGGTAATTATCTCCAGGCGGACTTGAACAAGGATATTTGGACCAGAGTGAAAAGAGGCAGACCCTTCCTGCATATCAACCATAAATTGCGCGCCACAAAGAACGCTTGTTTATTGGTCACATTACGCAAGAAATGTCCGCACGATACTCTTCAACTCCTGTCGCTTAATTAAGTGCATTTTAACACAGCTCTTCCTGGAGATCAACCCGTTAGTCAGATCAGTCCGTGCTTCAGGAAGGCGTTATAGAGTCCATCGTTCTCAATCGAATCGGTAATATCATCGGCAATGGCTTTGAGCGGCTCGCGGGCATTGCCCATGGCAACCCCCACCTGGACATAACTCAGCATCTCCAGATCGTTAAGCCCGTCTCCAATCGCCATACTGTTCTCAAGCGGGATATTCAGATGATTCAGAACATCAGCAATAGCCGCAGCTTTATGAACGCCTGGCATCATCAGCTCCCCGCTGTTCTCCCCGAAGATCGGGATGGAGCACTGAATCGCAGTGAACCGGTCCTGTAATTCCTCCTGAATCTGATCAAAGGGCAGGCTGCTCTCCAAGAAGCATATTTTGTTGACATCATCCAGATATAACTCCTCGTTCCCATAAGTGAGTGTTGCAATATAGGGATGGGGCGACTGCCGTTTTCTCTCCTGCGCCTCCGGGTCATTCAGCAAGTCACCATAGATTCTGCGTTCCAGGTGAGGCTGTAAATGGCGGCTGCCGTGAAGCGCCGTATTGGATTCCAGAATGAAGTCGACCCCGTTCGCGTTAAAATAATCGATCAGATGCTTGGCATCCTCCGGGGTCACTTTTTTATGATAAAGCAGTTCGCCACCGCTCTCCACATAACCGCCTGCGGCTCCAATCAACCCGTCGAACCCGATCTCCCAGATATAATCATAGATTTCTGCCTTGGAGCGTCCGGTGCACAGATATAGCAAATGCCCGTTCTTCCGTGCCTGCTGGCATGCCTGCACCGCCGATTCCGGGACCAATCCATTCTCCATGAGAAGCGTTCCGTCAATATCGATGAAAATAATCTTTCTGCTGCTCTGATGCATGTCCTCTTCTCCCCTTCGTCTAGTCTTCAACTGAACTATAGGTTATGAAATGCGTTCCAAGTCAAGCGTTATTTCGGAAGCGGCCGTGCGATTCACTTATCCTAAATTTGTACAAATAAATAGGATAGATAAAAACACACTTTAGGATTGAACTCGAAGCATGGTCGTCACTGCTGTGAACATTTGGACTTCCGGCCGCTGCCCGTCAACAGATTTCTTGAATTTACCCGCATTTCGCGGTGGAAATCCGTTGACAAAGGCGGTCGCTATCGCTCCTCCAGTTCCAAATTTCCCCTCCGTTTCTTTTTGCTTTTCGTTAATTTCTTTAGTGTGTTATAGCAAGCATCTTATCTTATTCCGTAGGAGGTACATAATGAAAAAATTACCAAAAACCATAACAAAAACAGTAAGAGCGGTGCTGCTCGGTACAGCGCTGACTCTGGCAGGTGGTACAGTATTTACAGGTGCACAGCCGGTAGCTGCAGCATCCGCATCCGATGCCCAGGCCGTCTACAACCAGTTCCGTAAATACACCAGCAATCCCGCAAGCCTGGCGCAGGCACGCAAATATCTGATGAACCATATCTCCAAAGTTGGCTCCGGGTATGGCACAGTAATGACCCTTCAATTGGAGAATGCCCAGAGGGCGGGGCTGGAGCGCTTCTCTGAGAAACTATATACAGAATCTGTGCAAAAGGCACTAATGGATGCCCAGATTAACAACGACATGACCTATACGGAGATTCTGAAGCAGGTGAAACAGCCTGCGATCCGCAAACTCATTGAAGAGGTCTGGGATAAAGGCTACAAGCTGGAGACCAGCGAAGGCATGTATTATGCAGTTATGCACTATGAAGGCTTCAAGGTGTTCAAGCCCTATATCAGCAAGGATATTGCCGCATATATTGATATCATGGCTACTGAGAGCAACAAGCCGTCCACTTTCGATGCGGCTGTTGTGATCACATGGGATGAGCTGATCGGCAGAGCGGCCATCATGAGCGATTACGTCCAGAAATATTCGAAGTCGAACCGGACAGCGGCCATCCGCAATGAAATGTCCTATACGGTTCCCTTAATACTGCTCGGCTCTGATAATACACCTGCGTATGACTATGACACTAATGAGCTAGACCCTGAGCTGCGAAGAGCCTGCGACCATGTCCTGACGGAAGGCGCTGGTGATAATAAAGTGCTGAACATTCTGGCCAAGCTGATGCCGCTGCTCGATGCTGCCGGGAATAAGAAGACGCCTGAGGTAGAGGCTTACCTGGATCAAGTGGTTAAGCAGTATACGGAGCTGTGAATGGTACGATTGGAACAATATTGACCCTGACTGGGGAATGAAGTTAGTTTCGAGGTGCATGCCTAGACGCTGCCCAATGTGATCGGTTTTTCGATTACATTGGCTCACTCGCCAGCGTAGCGCCCGAATGTAATCGGTTTTTCGATTACATTGGCTCACTCGCCAGCGTAGCGCCCGAATGTAATCGGTTTTTCGATTACATTGGCTCACGCGCCAGCGAAGCGCCCGAATGTAATCGGTTTTTCGATTACATTGGCCAGCGGGCCATCAGACCGCAAGAAGGCTGTCCTTCATCAGAAAGGACAGCCTTTTCAAGCATCTGTTACAGCAAATCCTCCTCCTGCGCGCCGGTAATGACCGTAACAATGCTCGTGCGCAGCTGATCCGCATTCTTGGCCTGATACGGATCGGCGGCGTAGATGACGGCATCGGCAATATAGCCTTCCGCAATCCGGCCCAGCTCATGGCCGCTTCCGAGAATTCCGGCCGCGTCTTCTGTAGCTGACCGCCACGCCTCAGCGCGGCTCAAGCCATAGTCCAGCAGGGTGTCGAATTCCTGCAGGTTGTAGCCATGCAGCGCAGGCGTCGCGTAATCGGTGCCGAAGCCCAGCCGCACCCCTGCCTCTCTGGCATATCCGAGCGCGATGGCATGAGCATCGGCTGCACGGGCTGCACGTTCACAGATAACCGGCGGCAGCCCCAGCACACCCTTTGGATCGGCGGCAATCCGGTAGATGGAAGTGGTAGGCACATAAGCCACGCCGGATTCCGCCAGTCTCCCGGCCTGATCCCAGGTCATGAACATCCCGTGCTCAATAGATTCCACACCGGCCCCGATGGACCAGTCGATCGTCACGCCGCCCCAGGTATGCACCAATACCTTCTTCCCGTTTGCATGGGCATGACGGACGATGAAGGCGAATTCCTCCCCGGAGAAGTTCGGCTCCGTAACCTTCTCAGTCGGTGCGCCGAGACCGCCGGTTGCCATGATTTTGACCCAGCCTGCCCCGGTTGCGTAGATCTCCGTCAGGCGGTTCTCCAAATGCTTGATCCCCTTGGCATCGGCAGCTCCCAGCATTTCACTGCTGGTCTCAACCCGCAGCGGCTGCTGGTAATACTTCACGAGATGCCGGATTGTGGCAGGCAGAATACCGCCGGCGTCGCGGGCTGTAGTTACCCCCGTCCGCAAGGTAGCGGCGAAGGCCTCCGCCTGCATCACCTCAATCTCTCTTGGGTCCCGGCGGAGCTGGTCGTCATGGTCGAAGTCAGTCCAGGCCAGATGGGTGTGCAGATCCAGAATGCCTGGACTGATCCATAGCTGCTGCTGCCGGGAGCCATCTTCCGCCTGTTCCGGCTGCGGCGCCGCATCAGCCACTGCGGTGAACCGCCCGTTCGTAATCTCGATATCGAAGCGTTTTCCCTGGATACCTGCAATATGGATTCCGGTGTATGCCTGAAATTGCGGCTGCTTGAGGATCATTCCGCTTCCCCCCAGACCTGGCGGACGGCCTGCACGGCCGGTTCAGCATCCAGCTTCAGCAGTCTGGCCAGCGTCTGTACCGCTGCTTCCACACTTTCGCGGCTTGCATTCGTTCCGAAATGGTTCATCCGCAGCAGTTGACCGAATAACTCCCCGTCCCCTGGAGCTATGATACCGATAGGCTGCTTGATCAGCAGAAGCGGCTGCTCGTCAATCCGGACAGTCGTAGTCAGCGTAGAATAATGCCTGCTGTCCTTCTGCCAAGGTGCAAGCCCAAGCTCCATGATCCCGGCGACAGCAGAAGCAGCTGCACGTTCATGCCTCTTGATTACTTGTGACAGTCCCTCCTCGGCAACAGCTTCCAGGGCTTCGATCAGGGCTCTGGCTTCCAGGACCGGGATATTCGGCGGGACGCGGAGCGGCGCAGCGCCATCCTGTGACGGCTGCAGATCCAGCAAGGACAGAATGGAATTGCGCGGAGCCCGTTCGTTCGACTCCAGGAAGGCCCAACCGCGGGGAGAAATACTGACCGCGCTGATTCCGTTAGGACCGGCGAGCGCTTTTTGCGCACCCATTACAGCGAAATCTACTGCCCACTCATCCACAGACAGCGCCTCTCCCCCGACAGCAGACACGGAATCCGTTATCGTAATCAGGTCGTGCCTGCGGGCCAGCTTGAAGATCTCCTCCGCCGGGTTCGAGCCGCCTGTAACCACCTCTGCCTGCACCAAAGAAATCGCAACCGGCTGATGCAGCTCAATCGCTGCGGCGACCTCCTCTACTGTAACCACCTGGTCGAACGGAACCTTCACTTCCTTAACGGTGGCCCCGCCGCGCGTAAGCCACTCTCCGAACAAGCTTCCGTAAGGTCCGGTTACTATGTTCAGAATCGTACGTCCCGGCGCTGCAATTCCTGCTGCTACCGCCTCAATGCCTAGAATCGCCTCTCCCGGAATAATTGCCGGAGGATGCTGTGTCCCAAATAACCGGGACAGCTGCTGTGTTAATGTGTCCAGCTCAGATAACGTCAATGGTACGAATCCTGTAGTTTGACGGTTCATATAGTCCTCCTGATGTGTTGAATGTTCAATATTGCGGCATCTTGGGCACCGCAGACAATAGCTCACGGCTGTATTCATGCTGGGGCCGGACGAAGAACTCATCCTTCGAATTCACCTCGACCAGCTGCCCCTGACGCATAACAGCGACAGTATCGCTGACGGCATGAATGACTCCCAGATCATGGGAGATGAACAGCATCGTCAGATTAAGCTCGGCTTGCAGCGTATGGAACAGCTCCAGTACACTGCGTTGCACTGAGACATCCAGTGCGCTTGTGGGCTCATCGGCAATCAGCAGGCTAGGCTCTACACTTAGTGCGCGGGCAATGGCAATCCGCTGGCGCTGGCCGCCGGAGAATTCATGCGGATATCTGTCCAGGGATCTGGCATCCAGCTCCACCCGGCTCAGCAGCTCCTTACTTCTGCGCTCAACCTGCGAACGCTCTACAATCCGGTGGAACAGCAAGGCTTCCGCCAGAATCTGCCGGACGGAATGCCTGGGATTGAGGGAAGAATCCGGATTCTGAAAAATCATCTGAATCTGCTTATGCTGTGTCTTGCTCCGCTTCCTGCCTAACGGCTCCGCGCCCAGCAGAAGCTGTCCTGCATCCGGGGTGATCAGTCCGGCGATGACCCGGGCCAGCGTAGACTTCCCGGAGCCGGACTCACCGACAAGCCCCAGCGTGGTATGCCGCTCAAGCTCCAGCCGGATCTGATCGAGGGCGGTGAACCCGCCATAACGGACAGTTACATCCTGCACCTGTAGTGCTACTTCCATGAGCCCCCGCCTCCTTCCAGCTCAGGCAGAGCGAGTACCGAATCCATTAACATCTGTGTATAAGCCTCAGCCGGATGCCGCAGCAGACTGTGCGTCTCACCTTGCTCCATGATCCGGCCCTGCTTCATTACAACCAGTCTGGAGCAGAGATTGGCGGCAATCGCCAGGTTGTGGGTTACAAAAACCATAGCGAAGCCCAGCTCCTCCTGAAGACTCGTAATCGTATCTATAATCTGGCGCTGAACCGTCACATCCAGCGCGGTGGTCGGCTCATCGCAGAGCAGAATGCCCGGCTTGCAGGCCAGCGCCAGCGCAATGACGACACGTTGGCACTGGCCGCCGGAGAGCTGCCCCGGATAGCGGTCTTGTGTCTTCAGCGAAGCTGGAAGGCCGAGTCTTTCAAGCAGCTCCAGGGCAATGCGCCGTGCAGCCTTAAGGCTGGTTCTTTGTCTGTAATAGACAACCTCGGTCAGCTGCTTCACTACCGGGCATAGCGGGTCCAGCGCCCCTCTGGGGTCCTGGAACACCATGGCACTGCTCACCTTGCTGCGGACCGCTCCCCCAGTCTGCTCCACCCCGCGCGGAAGCAGGCCGAGAATGGCCCGCAGTGTCAGCGATTTGCCGGAGCCGGATTCGCCCACCAGTCCGAGGCTTTCGCCGCGTTCCAGGGAGAAGCTGACACTGTTAACCAGGATTTCTGTGGAAGAGGCAGCGAGTGTCAGTTCTTCGAGTTCAAGCACAGGTTGTGTTGTCATCCTTTTCTCCTCCAAATATCGGCTAGTCCGTCCCCCAGGAGAGATAGCGCAATTCCCGTATACACGACTGCGAACCCGGGAACCGCCGACAGCCACCAGGCTGTGGTAATGAAGGGCTGTCCGTCAGCGATCATTGTTCCCCAATCCGGCGTAGGCGGGGCAATCCCTATCCCCAGATACCCCAGTGTAACGATGGCTACCAGGAGTCCGATCATATCCGTCATCAGCACGACAACGGCTTGCGGCAATACATTCGGCAGAAGATGACGCAAAAGGATGCGGTGTCCGGGCAGACCAAGTGTCTGCGCCGAGGCGATCCATTCCTGCTTCCGGAAGGATGCGCTAAGTCCTCTGACCACACGGGCGAATACTATCCAGCCTACGAGAATGAAGGTGATATAGATTCCGCGCTCCCCTGCCCCGCTGGCGAAGGCCACGATAATGACGATCAGATAGAACGGGAAGGCAATAAAAGTATCCGTGATCAGCGATATGATTCTATCGGTCCATTTGCCATAGTATCCCGAGATCATGCCCAGCATGACGCCCGTGCAGAACGGAATAATCTCAGCCAGCACCATGATCGTCAGATCCGTCCGGGCGGCATAGATCAGCCTGGTGAACAAATCACGGCCAAGCTGGTCGGTACCGAGCCAGTGAGCTGCGGAAGGCGGCTGCAGGAAGGCGCTCAGATTCTGCTCCGTCGGGTTGTAGGGACTTAAGTAAGGGATAAATATAGCGAGCAGTATAAGTATTGCGAACATAATGATCCCGATCAGCAGTGACGGGGTATTCAGTACTCTTCGGAGTCCGCTTGCGGGCTTCCCGAGGTCCGGCAGGGTTGTGTCGATCTGTGTAGTATTCATGATTTCCCCTTCGTTCTGGGATCAAGCCACCCGGAGATGATTTCGATCAGCAGACTGATAATTACAACAGCCAGTGCACAATAGAGTGCTATCCCCTGAATCACCGGAAAATCTCTGTTCGAGATGGAGGTGAACAGCAGGCTGCCGATGCCCTTGATCCCGAAGACCTGCTCCACAACGAGTGTTCCCCCGATCAGGTAGGACACATTCACTCCCAGCAGCATCAGAGTCGGCAACGCCGAATTGCGCAGCACATGCTTGAACAGGATTACCCTGGACGGAATTCCAGCTGCACGGAGAGTAACAACGAATTCGGATTCCAGTACCTCCAGCATTTGTGCACGCAGCGAGCGGACCAGCGTAGGAATCTGTGAAAAAGCAATCGTGACCGCCGGAAGCACCAGACTATGGAGCGTACCCGGCCAGCCTTCGCCGATTCCCCCTACCGGGAACCAGCCCAGCCGCACGCTGAAGAACAGAATGAACAGAATCCCAACCCAGAAGACCGGCATCCCCAGGGTAACCGCTGGAATAATGCGGATCAGATGGTCGAGCAGCTTGTCCTTGTGGGTGGCAGCAACCGTTGCCAGCAGCAGAGCTATAATTATCGCAAGCACCGAAGCTATTACAATCAGCAGCAGGGTGACCGGAGCACGCTCTGCAATGAGCTCTCTGGTTGAGGTGCCGGCAATAATGGAGTTCCCGGTATCTCCCTGAGTGAACAGCAGCTTCACGAACCGGGTGAACTGATCCCACAAGGAGAGATCCAGTCCCAGTGTGTGGTGCATATTCTTAAGCGCTTCAGGTGTGCTGTATTCACCGAGAATCATTTTGGCGGGGTCGCCGGGTACAATTCGGATCAGGAAAAAGACCGCCGTCATTACGCAGAGGATAACAAGTAAGGCTCTTACAAGGGCTAAGGCCAGCCACTTGTAAGAACCGTTGTTTCCAGCTGCACCGCTCAGGGTCAGCTTGGATTTCATCATTTAGTTAGCCGGACATCTTCCAGACGGATGCTGCCGTTAGGCAGAACCACAAGTCCGTCCACAGAAGACCGCGCGCCGATCAGAATATCCGGATAGTACAGCGGAATGTAAGGAACTTCATCGGCAAGCGTCTGTAAAAGCTCGGTGTAGATGGCAGCCCGTCCTTCACCATCAGCAGTCTTCTGGCCTTCATACAGCAGCTTGGTTACCTTCTCATTCGTGTAATGCGTCCAGTACGATTTGCTGAAGCCTTCCGGGTCGGTCTGGAACGCCAGAATCGAGTTCGCTTCCGGGGAATCCGCCTGACCGCTGTTCAGCATCGCTGCGAAATCATAAGCGAAGAAGCGTTCACGGAAGGTGGCCAGCTCCACCGATTCAATCTCAATCTTGATCCCGATCGCCTGGCCGGCGGCCTGGATAATCTGGGCTTCCTGGGCCCGGGTGCTGTTGCCGGAAGCAACCAGCAGCTTCGTGGAGAAGCCGTCAGGGAAGGCCGATTTGGCCAGCTCTGCCTTGGCAGCCGCCGCATCGAAATCCAGCGTCTTCAGCGTATCATTGGCGTTGTAAGGAATCGTTGGCGGCAGCAGGGATTTCGCAGTCTGTGCATAGCCGAAAGTCAAGGCCTTGGTCAGTCCGTCACGGTCAAGCGCCAGCGCCAGCGCCCGGCGGACATGCACATCGGAGAAATGCTTGTCCAGGGTGTTGAAGAAGAGCTGCTCAGTCACCCAGCTGCCGTTCGTAACCACCGTTGTGTCTGCACCGTCCTTGATCTCGCCTGCATTCTGTAACGACAGGGCTTCAACTGCATTCACCTCTCCGGCTTTCAACTGGTTGATGGCTTGGCTGTCGTCCTGAATTAGCTTATAGACAAGCTTGTCGATATAAGGCTTACCTTCCTTCCAGTAGTTAGTATTCTTGGTAAAGGTCACATCACCTGCCGGGTCCCAAGTCTCGATCACGAACGGCCCGGTGCCTACCGGCTTCTTGAAGAATTCCTCTTCGGTCACGCCGCCGAAGTTATTCGGGATGATTCCGTTCGAGAAGTTGGACAGCTCCGAGATGAACGGGGTGTAGGGTTCTTTTAGCGTGATGATAAGTGTCTTCTCATCCTGTGCCTTCACTGTATCCACCTTGGCCGAGATCGCCAGCGGACCGCCAACCTTCAGATGCCGCTCCAGAGAGAACACCGCATCCGCGGCCGTTACCGGCGTACCATTCGAGAACTTCAAGCCGTCACGCAGGACGAAGGTGTATGTTAAGCCATCTTCGCTGATCTTATGCGAGGCTGCGAGCTGATCGGTAATTTCACCCTTGCTGTCAAAAGCAACCAGCGATTCAAACACTTTATCAATCGCAAATGCATTATTCGATGTAATCTGGTTATGCAGATCAAACGACGTTACGGAAGCCGGACGGCCATACACGAAGGTGCCTCCAGTTGCAGGCTCTGCGGTGCTTGCACTTTCCGTTGCCGCTGGAGCCGTACTGGCCTTAGCCCCATTACTGGAATCTGCAGGATTGGCAGATCCGGAGCAGCCGGCAAGCAGCGATACGAATAGTACCGCGAGTGTGCCCAGCCCTGCTGTTTTTCTCATAGAAGCTTTTAAATTTATCACGTGTGATCCACCCTTCCTATAAATCATATACGTTTAGTATGGATTGTATTATGGATCAGACCTTCACTTCTGTCAAACAAAAATTCATGAGGTCAGCCGAATTGAATCATAATGTTCCAATGAAGGAAATGTATTCGTAATCATCCGCCTGCTATGGCTCTCTGAAGGCTATAATCGTCCAGCTCCAGATCAGGCTCTCTCCCAAGTGCCAGCTTCGCCAGCTGATAACCGATATACGGACCCATCGTAAGTCCTGAAGCTCCCAGACCATTAGCCGCAAGGATTCCGCTCCACCCGGGAACAGCCCCTATGACCGGCAAAAATCCCGGAGTGAACGGACGGAAGCCGACCCTCACTTCACTATAAGTACCGCCCGCCAGTCCAGGCGCTGCTTCCAGCCCTTTAGCCAGAATCTCCTGCATCCCGCCGGCGGTCACTCTGGTATTATATCCTTCAACGTCATTCTCATGAGTAGCTCCGATAACAATCTGCTGCCGGGCAAAAGCGAGCAGGTATTGATCACTAGGCGGGATCACCACCGGCCAGACTTCCGTATCCTTGTGGTCAGATACCTGCAAATGCATGATTTGCCCCTTCTGATAGCTCACCTTGAAGTCAATGCCCAGCGGCCGGAGCAGCGGGTTCGCCCATGCGCCTGCACAGATAATCACTTCATCCGCCGGATAATAGTGTCCCCCTGCGTGGACTCCGGTGACCCGGCCCGGTTCAAAGACAAGCGCAGCGTCACCGGTAACCATGACCGCACCCTGCTGCTTCGCTGAATGAAGCAGAGCGTCCCGCAAGGCGCGGCCATCCACCCGGGCAGCACCGCTGATATGAACCGAGGCGTATCCTTCCGCCAGCAACGGGAAGCGTTCACGGGTCTCCTGTGCGCTAAGCCGTGTGACGACTCCGATCTCCGGGGCATCTGCCAGCCGCATCCGAGCCCGCTCTTCTATTTTGTCGAGCTTGCTCTCATCCATATGTATACTAAGCGCTCCAACCCGGGCATAACCGGTATGCACTTCGCCGCCTTCCTCAAGCTGGCTAATCAGCTCGGGATAGAACGCCGCTCCGGCCTTGGCCAGCCGGTACCAGGCCTGATTGCGCCGCTGTGACAGCCAGGGACAGATAATCCCTGCCGCTGCATCCGTAGCTTGTCCAGGGTCTTGACGGTCTATAATCAGCACCTCTGCCCCCATCATTGCCACCTGATAGGCTGCCGATGCCCCGAGAATCCCTGCTCCGATCACGATGACTTTCTTCATCTGTACGTCCTTTCTGGATGTGTAAATCCCCTTGTGTGTTAGTGGATAGGATTCTGTGCAAGGAATACTAGAATCGTATCGTTCACCAGGATGGGCTGTTCCCTTAGCATATGCGGGCGGTGACCCGCTCCCTGAACGATCAGTGTCCTTGCATTCGTGAGGAGGGAAGCGAGCTTTGCAGTTCTATCCTCTCCCGCGAACGGATCATGTTCCCCTGAAATTAGCAGTGCCGGGCAGGTTATACTGCCCAGTTGCTCCTCCGTGAGATCCGGGTATCTGATCCAGTCTTGCACCGTTTGCCGCAGATAATGTTGCCAATTCCCCTGATGGGCCTCCTGATGCCTCTCGATCATCTGATTAATGAAGGCTTGCTGCTGATTCGCCAGCAGCTGTTCAGGCTCGTACTCTCCGGCCCCAGCCGGTTCACAGAAGCCGCTGGTTCCAATCGTAGTCAGCGTAGCAATCCGTCCAGGATGATTCACCGCCAGGTACAGCCCTGCGCCCGCGCCCATACTGTATCCAATAAGATGTGCCCGTTCAATGTTCATCCGATCCATGAATCCGGCGACATCCTCAGCTATTCGTGGAGTAGACCAGTCCAGATCCGTGCAGCGGGTCCTGCCATGCCCCCTCAGATCCGGGAAGTAACAACTGTATTGGTTCTGGAAATCCAGAACCTGGCTGCTGAAGGCCAGCATGCTGCGGGAATAATGACTGTGCAGGAAGATCACCGGTTCTCCGGTGCCCATCTGTTCATAGAACATTTCAAGATCGTGTACCTGTATGTATGGCATGATAGCTCTCCCTCTGTGAATGTGAATAGACCATTACCGGACCTTTACGAGTAAGCTTCTTATTTGCACATTAGTCATTCGGATGCTGTAGGCACTTGAATGATAGTAACTGCATTTTATACATTAGAATGCTTTAAAAAAGACTTCAAAATAGCATCTATTGTATTCAGTGCAATAGAATATTGAAAAAAGGCCATTTTTCACTCAAAACACAACATTCTACTGTATGAAATACAATAGAATCTCATTTTACGGTCAGCTTTGCATTTTCTATTGCAGAAAATACAATCAGCTAGTTGAGTTTAAGAGCAGAAGTCGGTAAAGGGTGCAGGATTAACTCAGGATTAACTCAGGATTAACTCAGGATTAACTCAGGATTAACTCAGGATCAGCTCAGGATCAGTTCAATATCAGCCCAGGATCAATCCAGGATCAGCTCGATGTTCATACTCAGACTTTAACACCCTAAGGTTCATTATTACAGTTTAAAGCTGAGGCTGTATTAATCTCAGCTTACCACAGGTCGTTCGTCAGAAGAAGTAGCCCGCCCCGCTGCCCGGCGCAACAAACCGAAAACCCCCGGAATACCATTCCGGGGGCATGCATTAAAAACCATCATTACAAATTCAGTTCTCTGATCCGCTCCGCAAGCTTAGGGAACACTCTGAGTGCATTATTATAAAAGACATCCTCATGACAGGCTTCAGGCACCAGGTGCTTCACGAAGGTAATATAGGCGTCCAGCGGGACGAGCGGCCAGTCGGTGCCGAAGACCAGCCGGTCGTATTTCTCAGCGAACACCAGCGCCCGGCGGAAATGATCGGTATAGGTCTGCTCGGTCAGCAGCCGGTCCACCTTGGCCTTATCGCCGACAATCCAACCCGACAGATCCGTGTAGAGATTAGGGTTCTTCTCCAGCAGGGCCGCGGTGTCCATGACCCAAGGATCGCCCAGGTGGCAGAGCATGAAGGTAATGTCCCGGTGCTTCAGGAAGGTCTCCTCCATGGACAGCGGATGGGAATACTTCAGCAATCCCTGGTCCGCGTAAGTCAATCCGCCATGAATGACCACCGGGAGGCCGTAAGCGGCAGCCAGCTTATAGACCGGATCATATATTTCGTCCCCCACATTGAAGTGGTAATACCCGGCGTACAGCTTAATGCCAACGACATCCGTCCGCTGCAATGATTGCTCCAGGGCTTCAAGCTGTCCCTCCAGATGAAGGGTCAGCGGGTTAATGCCCACACAGGTGAACAGATTGTCCGGCAGTGTCCCGCTCAGATCAAGCAGCATAGGATTCAGGGCAGCGGAATCGGGAAAAGCTCCGGCAACCGTCTCGGTCACGCCCATGCCGACTCCGGCAATGACACCGCTGCGGCGGAACTCCTCCTGAAGTCCCTTGCCGGTATAATCGATATGCGCCAAGGTCTGCGCCGTTTCGTGGAAGGCTGCAATATTGGAATAATGCACATGTGCGTCAATGATTTTCATAGAAGCTTCCTTTCCCTGACTCACTTCTTGAACCGGATCGATAGCAGATCGCCATAAGCCTGTTCAGGTACCTGAAGATCCGAGATCAGATAGAATTGCGGCTTGCTGAATTGCTCTTTGCCATCCTGCAGATGCAGGTACTCCTCCGTATAAGACAACATTGCCTCTGCATTAACCATAAGCGAGGGAGAGGAATGCTCAGGTGCTGCAATTAACGTCAAGCGTTGCTTCCGCTCCTCAGAGCCCAGTTGCAGAAGTCCGTTTGAACTTTTAGCTCCTGCCTGCACTTTGCCAGCCTTATATACCAGTTGTTCACCTCTGCTGTTCTTGAGGTATCCTCTCCCCCCCTTGATGGAAGAAGCGGCCTGATAGAAGGTTGAAGTCTCAAGCTGCAATGGGTGCAGCGGCCCGCCTGTATTCTGCTCCACATGTACCGTAGAGGCAAGTAACGGAACGCCCGGCAGCAGCATGAAATACTGATGCAATACAAGCCCTTTGTATTTGTCATTCTTCTGAATGGTTACGCTCATCCGTATCCCCGACCAGCGGTTCCCCTTATTATCAGTCAATTCCGCGAAATCAGCCGTTAGCGGCTCCTCCATGAAGCTGCGTAAGGCGATTTCTTCCACACTGGTTAAGATACCACCCACCCAAGGATTCCACCAGGATTTCGCGACCGGCTGCGGAAAAGAAGATTCAAGCCATTCCTCGCCCTGATGGGCAAGCGAGAACAATCCCGGCGCGAAGTCAGGGCTGGCCTGTATCCGCAGAATCCCATTGTCCACAGCCAGTACCTGTGCCCCTTCAGCTGTGAGCCTTTCCTGCCTGACACGTACATCCGCGACCGGCAAGACCAGGAAGGATTGATCCTGCACATAACTCTCCATATCCAAATGCAGGGTCAGCACATCCGGGGCTGCTCCTGCTGGAACTGTCAGCGGCAGAGCAGCTTCTCTGAGCTTCTCTTCCTCTAATACCGTGATCCGGGCTTCTTCTATGCTGCCTGCATCGGAAGAGAGCCGAATCTCACCCGCCAGATAGCTCTTCTTCAGGTCCTTAAGGAGAAGCTTAGCCTCTCTGCTAATGAACGGATTCCCGTTATTCAAGCTCAGCTCCAGCTGCTCTGTTGTGGTCACTTCTTCAGCATTCTTGTTGCCGCTTTGCAGTGCAAAGGCCCGGAAGTCCTGCCAATGGTCCCAGGTACCAAGCGCGATCCGCAGCGGCAGCGTCTCCTTCTGTCCGCCAGCAGGAATCCGTCCCAGGGAATGCTCCACAGCATGCATCCATGACTCTTGGATCAGCTTGAGCTCTGACGGCCAGCTAATCCCTCTGGAGAAGCCTTCATCCTTAGCGAACATCCAGTTCTCCGTGAATTCCTGCGCTTCCCAGTAATCCGGGCTGGAGGCTTCAACCCCTGCGCTCAGATCTATATATTTGCCGCGGTAAGGGATGACTCCACCATGCAGACCGAAGCGGAAGCAGTCCTTCAGGAACAGCTCTTCCTCCTGACCGGAATCCTGCGGGTTGTCGATTCTGAAATTACGGGAGACTATCCCGTTGCTGAACAGCTTCACAATCATCGTCAGCAGCAGGCCTTCCCTGATGCCGGCCTCATAAGTAGCTTCAAGTACGATAGCCTCTTGATCTCTGGAGATCTTCACATCCAGCGCCGAGAATTTGTTGAACTCATTCGTATAAGGCAGGCCAAGCTTCGGATAAGGCAGGTTCATCAGATATTTACGGTTCTGGAAAAAAGTAAGCCAATGATTCGTTTTGTTCAGTACGGCCGAATAACGTCCATTGCTGATAATCCAATCCTTGTCGGTTTTGCCGCCAAAAGCCGTCTCTGCTCCAGTGAAAACGAGGCTCAGCTCCTGCTCCAGAATGGCGGAACCCGCTCCTTCTTCTGCACTGCGGATGCTCACCGTATGGTGCCAAATGCCGTACCCGAGCAGCCGGGCTGCTGCGGTGACGGTTCTCCGGCTCTTCGCCGGAACCTCTAACGTGTATCGCTTTTGACTGAACGACAGAATCTCGTCCTCCGGCAGCTCAAAGCTGAACACGGTGTCTGTGCTGTACTCATTCTCCACCGTTACATCCAGTTCTACCTCTTCGCCCGCGAAAAGCGTTCTGTCAGGTACCTGGAGCTTGACCTTAACCGGGAATTTGGGCTTAATGCCCAGCTTGAATACAGCCGGCAGGCCGTTAATGAGCAGTTCTGCCTCCACCACAGGGTGGGTCTGATAGAGATCCTGCTCCTCCTCCACCGGATGGATGAAGAAGCGGCCTTCGATCCGCGCCTCGGATTCAATTTCCTGGGCAGCGTCCAGCTCCATGCGGATTTGCGCATTGCTTTTACCGCTAATCTGAAGCGACAGGGGCTTACCGCTTTTGTTCACGGCTTCGTAAATGACAGGGTATTCCGCACCAAACGGCAGCTCATGCTGAGCAGGAATCGTTACCTGTATCCGGTAATCCTCCGTCTCGATCAGGCGCAGGCCACGGCCGGTCCGCTCATATTCCATTTTCAGCGATAGACCAGCCTTCAGCCATTCATATGTAAAATAGTCAAAGCCGTTTTCCCCATGACCGTCAGGCTCCACCTTGATTTCACGAATGCTGTCGTTATACCAGTCTATCTTCTCGAAATAAGACTTCACCGCTCCGGTCTGAAGCACCGAGGGAATGAAGTTCATCAGGTGAGTGGTGTCATCCCGGTTCTCCCAGAAGAACCCGCTTTTCTTATACGTAGGCACGGCCTTGACATTACCAGGCCACGTATAGAGATCCAGCCGCGGCCAGCCGAGCTTAATTGTCTCTTCAATCGAACGCCTTACCAGCGCCTTGCCCACCTTGCGTCCATGGTAGTCCGGTCTCACGTTGAGCAGAGCGATATAGAGCGCCCCGGTATCCTCTTTATAGTGGGAGAAGCTGCAATATCCGATGACCTCTGAGCCGCTTACCGCCAGGAACAACTTGAGCATCGGGCTGTTCTCGTGTTCACGCAGCACGCTTTCCTCGGTCCGGTACGCTCCGTCTCCGCCCCAGCTCTCTGCGCTTCTGTTCCACATCTCGGCAATGGAAGCGGCATGCTTAGCCGGCACATATTCTTCAATCACTATCTCTTGTAATTCGGGCATTACAGTCATACCTCCTAAGATCGCTATAATTCCTAGCTTCATAGCAATAAATACTACTTGCAGTATATAACAGAACGTTAAGCCGCTGTAAGTTCCTGTTTGATTATAAAAGATTATTACTTATTTAGGCAAAGGTTAGCCTCGAACCGATCAGATAGCCAATTGAGACAAACAGGAGTGACCAGATAAAGGCACCGGCCAGGGTGACCATTAAATATTTTCGGAAGGACATGGCGCTGATGCCCGAGATGTAGCTCGTCACATGCCGGATACCCGGAACGAAATAAGCGATGAATATCGTCCAGTTGCCGAACCGGAAAAACCAGCGTTTGACATAGGCGAACCTTTTGGGCGTCAGGCCTACCCATTTTCCATACCGGTCTACGACAGGCTGCCCCACTCTGAGACCGATGGTATAGCTGATCAGCATGCCTGTAATCGAGCCTATGAAGCAGACCAGAACCGAAAGCGAGAAATCCAGCACCATGGTAGAGGATAGATAGCCAACGAACAGCGTCAGCAGCTCATCGGGAACGGGAAGTCCGAGAAGCCCGAGCGCCAGCAGCGCGAATATAGCTATATAACCGTATTGTGAGATCATCTCGATGACCCATGGCATGAACAATCACTTCCTGTTACCGAATTTTTTAAATGAAGGGAATGGAAACCTGCTTATCATCAGTATGGACAATAGTCCCATAATTAAAATGAGCATTTCCGGCTTCAGCCGCTCACCTATAAGTGTGGTCATCGACAGAAGCAATCCGGCTGCCGTAATCGGCATGCCCACAAAGCCCTTAGAAGGAGCCGAGATATTGAATCTGGCCAGCCGCAGCGCCCCGCAGATCAGGAATGCAACCGCAGCCACAGGTCCGACCCACTGCACATTTTCCAGCCGGTATAGCAGAATAAGAAAGGCGGGAGCGATGCCAAAAGAAATAATATCCGCCAAAGAGTCCAGTTGTTTGCCAAAATCACTGGTGCAATGCAGCATCCGGGCGAGCAGTCCGTCCATAACATCGCATATCGCAGCCAGAAGTATCATTAATAAAGCAAGATCATAACGTTCTTCAATCGTGAATAGCAGGGATATTGATCCGAAGCCCAGGTTTCCCAGTGTGCACATTGAAGGCAGCCAGCTCCATTTCATGCTGTTCACTCCTTTCCTGACAAGTTAGTAAGGGGACGGCTCAGCCTCCAAAGGTTACACTAAAACAGACGCCGTCCGTGGTGTTCATCACTGCATACTGGCAGCCATGCATATCTAAAATCTGCTTCGCAATGGACAATCCGAGTCCGGTTCCGCCCGTCAGACGGCTGCGCGAAGCCTCGATCCGGTAGAACCGCTCCCAGATATGCGCCAGTTGATCCTCGGGGATTCGCTCCCCTTTGTTGTGGATGGTGAACAGAAGCTTCTTAGGCTGACTCTCCAGTCTAACGGTTATGGTACTGCCCTCTTCGGCATGACGGATTGCGTTGGTCAGCAGATTGCTGAGCACCTGTTCAATCCATGTAGCATCCGCATACACGGGCAATTCATTCGCCGGAATAATGACCACATCCAGCTGCTTATTTTGAAGGGAATGCACCAGTTTATCGGTCACCTTCTCCGTCATTTCGCTTAGCATAAAGGAGCTTTTGCGCAGCTTGATTGTGCCGGACTCCAGGCGGGCCAGGTCCAGCATATCTTTTACCAGGAACTCCATCTTGTCGGCCTCTTCGATAATCACCTTGATGTAATGATCCTGCTTGCCGGCGCTCACCCCGTCCTCCAGCCCCTCGGCGAAGCCCTTGATAATGCTAAGCGGCGTCTTCAGCTCATGGGAGGCACTGGCAAAAAAGTCCTGCTGCATCTGCTCCAGCTTCTTCTTCTGCTCCATTTCCTCCACCAGCTGTTGATTCGTCTCCCGAAGCTCGCCCAGTGCAGTGTCCAGACTTTGGGACAAGGTGAACATGCTTCTGGACAGGTTACCCAGCTCATCCTTCTGGCGAATGGAGTTATGACCGGTGAAATCGAGCGCCACCATCCGTTTGGCCGTATTATTGAGCTTGATTAAGGGCCGGGTCACCATCTTGGAATAGAACAGCGACAGAACCAGAATCAGCACGAACCCGCCAAGCCCCAGGTATAAAAAGAACCAGCGCAGCGCTTCATTGGAATCCTTAACATCCTGCAGCGAGGTCACTGAGAACAACAGCTCAATCTCTCCGCCGGCCTGCTTCACGGGCAGAATCATTACGGAATTGCGGATACCGCTCCAGGGAGCCGTCCACTCTTCCTTGACCATGTTCAGATTATTCAGGCTCTCCAGCTGACCCGGATTTAAAGGAAACCAGTCCTCTATGGCCTCGAACAGGATGCCCTGGCGCGGACTCCATATTTTCATATCCGGCAGCACCAGCTCCGTAATGGTTCCGGTAATGCTGGTATTGTCCGAATCCGCCTCCTCGCCTACCGGCGTTCCGCCTTGTTTAGTAATATTAACCGGATAGAACAGATGCCCGAGCTCGCTTGCGCTGACGACATGCTCTCCCTGTATAGTCACCCGGTCATTCTCCTTCAGATGGGCCGATCTCAGCATGTCGCCGAACTGATTCATGAACAGGGACATGGGAATCACCTGAGTCTGGCCCTTCTCATCGATCAGCTTCATGCGGAACGGATCTTCCGACTTCATCCGGCCATCCGGCTTCATAATGACCATCTGTGTCTTGTTGCGCAGCATGAACCGGACCAGCTCGCGGGAGGTGCGGGTTCTGCCCCAGGCTTCTTTGGTGTAGCTTGTCCCGAAGCTCTTCAGATGCTTCTCCACACGGGACTCCTTCTGTACCTGGTAGAAGCGGTCGAACAGCAGGAACTGGCTCAGAATTACCATCCCGTAGAAGCAGACGAAGAAGATGACAGTCATTACGAACAGCTTGAAGGTAATTCCCCATCGTTTCATTCTTCGTCCTCAAATCTGTAGCCGGTTCCAATGACCGTGCGGATGTGGCGGGATTCATACCCCAGCTTGCTGCGCAGTTTCTTGATATGGCTGTCCACGACCCGGGAGTCCCCCTCGAATTCAATTCCCCAGACCCGGCTGAGGATGGTGTCCCGCGAGATTACATGGCCCTTGTTGCGGACCAGCAGCCACAGGAGATCATATTCCTTCGGGGTCAGCTCGACGTCGGCGCCTTCTACCTCAAGACGGTGCGCCATAGTATTGAAGATGGCCGAGCCGAATCTCACCACACCGGATTCTGGCTGGTGCGCGCCTTCCACCCGTTTCATCAGAGCCGCGGCCCGGGCCACCAGCACCTTGGGACTGAACGGCTTGGTCACATAATCATCGGCTCCCAGCTCGAAGCCGTGTATTTTGTCGTCATCGGCGGATTTGGCAGTCAACAGAATGATCGGGGTCGCCGATTTCTTGCGGATCTCCCGGCATACCTGAAATCCGTCCATTTTGGGCATCATAATATCCAGAATCAGCAGATCCGGCATCAGCGAATCGAACCATAGGAGCGCGTCCTGCCCATTATCGGCTTCGCGCACCTCCCAGCCGTCCTGTATGAAGTAATCCGACACCAGCTCACGGATACGCAGCTCGTCTTCGACAAGCAGTAACTTTTTCTTCAATGTACTCCCTGCTTTCAACCCGTTTATACCTATCAGCATAGTCGAGTGTTATGTCCTTTATGTGTCCTGGGGTGAAATTGGCTTATTATTAGCTAAAAACTATGGTGGAGTTACTTGGGAAACCCTAGGTTTGAGTCCGATATACTTCTTAGCTTAGGTGGACGCTGCGCAAACGGAACGTTGTTACAATCGCTGTTGTGTCCAGATTTATGTTATTTTTACCTAATCGGTGAAAATCCGGACACAAAGGCGAACGCTCCGCTTTTACACAATCGTTCCGCCCGCTCCGCTGTTTGAGCGTAGGCTGTCCTACTTAACACAAATCTGAAATAGAAAGCAGTCTCACGAAACGCAATTCTGAAAGGGATGTTGCCTCACGGAACGCCCCACCAAACAACTCACTGAACACCTGACTGAACACCTGACTGAACACCTCACTGAATACAAATGTTGTACTATTTGCAGGAAATCCATCCTTTTAAGCTCATATCATGCACATTGTTGCACTTATTGCAGGAATTCGGTGAGATTAACTGTTGGGAAACACATATTGTTGTACTTTGGAGACAATTTCATAATTCAAAACCCTTGCTATACCTGGTTTTTTTGAGCATAGAAAAAGGAGTACCTCCCCAAATTCTCGAAGTTATAGGTGACGAAACCAACACCCGAGAAGAAAAGAGGTAATCCCTATCTATTCTATTCGACAAGAAGAACTGTTTTCCTTTGAGGAATTGCTCCAGATGGCTCCGGAAGATAAATATAGCCAAATCTTTGAACACTTACATTTAGCTCCAGTTCTGTTCGCACTGCGGAAAAAGAGCCACCGTGGACGGCCTGAAAAACTAAACGTACCTGCCATGATCTACTCGCTGCTGATTGCCAAAATGGAGAACATCGAGTTTGTCTCTGCCTTGGTCCGGCGATTGAATCATAGCCACGAATTTCGAGTCCAGTGCCGGTTTACGGGCTCGGACAATATTCCCAGTCAGGCCTCCTATTCTCGTTTGATTCATGCCCTAGCGCAAACGGGAATGCTGGAACAACTTCAGGATCGCCTAGTCACCTCTGCCCTAGAAGAAGGTTTTGTGAGCGGCACCCATCTGGCTGTGGATTCCTCGATGGTTGAGGCATGGGATTGCCAATTTAGCGAATCAGCCTCCAAGCGTCGTGCGGCTCGCCGGGAGCAAAAGAAAGGCGAAGCTCCGGTGGCCGAACAGCTTCAGCTCGAACATCAAGAGCCTGAGCCGAAGGCGGTGAACGCGCCGCTGAAGAAACCCAGGTACAGCAAGCCAGGTCGTCCATCCCAGGCCGAAAAGGAACGTCGGCGCGAGGAAATGGAAGCCTATGAACAAAGTCTCGGACCGTTCCAGAAAACCATTGAAGCGATGTTGCCGTACACGTACGATGAACTGCTGACCGAGTTGCCCCGGCATGCTGCGCGTTGTGATAAGAAAAATACGAAGGGCCGAATGACCAGCTATTACGGGTTCAAGGCGAATCTGCTAGTCGACACGGACAGCCAGTATATCCTCAGTGGGCTCTTTAGTTCGGCCAATCCGAATGACCAGCGTATGGCGGTCGTCCTTCTCAAAGGCCTGCTCCTAAAGTTTCCGATGCTAAAGGTCAAGCATATCTTGGGCGACAAAGGCTACGACTGCGCGGCAATCTACCAGTTGATTCATACGCTCGGCGCCTATCCTGCGATTTCCCTGATTCACCATAAAGACCCGCCTGCAGGAATGAATCTGGATTACACGCCGGTGTGCGCTCAAGGACATACGTACCGTTACGACAGTTTTGATGCCAAGTATGAGACCCTGAAGTACACCCGGCCTAGCGAATGCAAAGGCTGTGAGCTTTCCGGTTCCGATTGCCAAAAAGTGTTTAAAATTCGCATGCAAACGGATTTGCGGTTGCACACTTATCCCGCCAGAGGTAGCGAAAGTTTTACCACCCTGTACAACAAGCGGACGGCCGTGGAGCGTGTGTTTGCCTATCTCAAAGAGTATTTCGGGATGAAACGCACACGTCACCGGGGTGTCCGGGCAAGTGTCGATTTCCAGCTCAGTACGCTCGCGTACAATTTGAGTAAGTTTGCATTAGACAAATTGAATCAGCAGTTGAGAGACTCCCAGCAAGTGGCCTGATTTTTTTAAAAAATATGACCTTAGATTTTGGACCAATCTTGCTTTTCAGTAAACTGAATTATGAAATTGACTCCTTTGTGCAGGAATTCCCTCAGCATGGTGCTGGATCATGCGCATTGTTGTATACTGTGCAGGATTTCCCTCAAGCCATAACGCAAAACAGCGATTCTCAACTAACCGGAGGATCGCTGTTCGACTTTCATATCTTATGCGCCTTGCTTACCCGGCTTCAAAGGCTTGCTTGAACTGGCTGTTATACAGCTCGGAATAGATCCCTTGCAGCGCAAGAAGCTGGCTGTGGCTTCCCTGCTCGGCGATCTGGCCGCCCTGGATGACCAGAATCCGGTCAGCATCCTGAATAGTGCTAAGCCGGTGGGCGATCACGAAGCTGGTGCGGCCCTTCATCAGTGTCCGCATGGCCTGCTGGATATGCATCTCTGTCCGGGTATCCACGCTACTCGTTGCCTCATCCAGAATGAGGATAGCCGGATCGGCCAGAATGGCGCGGGCAATGGTCAAGAGCTGGCGCTGGCCGTGGCTCAAGGTGGTCCCGTCTGTACCCAGCAGTGTGTCGTACCCCTGAGGCATCCGCGCAATGAAGCCACTGACGTTGGCCAGATTGGCCGCTTCTTCCACTTCACGGTCCGTGGCCTCCAGACGGCCGAACCGGATATTCTCGCGAATGGTTCCCGAGAAAACATGGGCATCCTGCAGCACCATTCCGAGCTGACGGCGCAGCCCGTTTTTATTGAACTCCCTGATATCCCTGCCGTCGATCAGCACCTCACCGCCGCTCACTTCATAGAAGCGCGTCAGCAGGTTGACAATGGTCGTCTTCCCTGCACCGGTCGGCCCGACCAGGGCGATCGTCTCGCCCGGCTGCGCAGTGAAGCTTACCCCGTTCAGAATAGGCTCGCCCGCCTTGTATCCGAACACTACATCCCGGAAAATAACTTCCCCGCGTATCCGCTCCAGCTCCTGAGGCTGCTCCCCGCTGTATTCGGAGGGCATATCCATCAATTCAAATACGCGCTCCGCTCCGGCGATTGCCGATTGGATCAGGTTATACTGGTTCGCAAGGTCGGAGACGGGCCTGCCGAACTGCTTGGCATAGTTCAGCATACTGACGATGACCCCCACGGTAAGCAACTCCCGATAAGCCATCCAGCCGCCAATTCCGGCAATCAGCGCGAAGTTCAGATTGTTAATCAGGTTCATTACCGGGCCTACCAGGCCGGATACAATCTGCGCCTTGATGCTCGCTTTATTAAGCTCCCCGCTTATTCCGCGGAATCTGGTAACCTCCGCCTGTTCTCTGCGGTATTGCTTAATCACCTTTTGGCCGCTGACCGCTTCTTCAATGAAGCCGTTCAGCTCACCCAGATGCTGCTGCTGATCCTTGAAGTAGATCCGGCTTAAGCCGGTAATCCGGCGGCTCGCCAGCACGACCAGTGGAATGGTTACCATAGCAACTCCCGTGAGGGGAACATTCAGCATCAGCATAATGACCAGAGAGCCGCTTAGTGTAATCAGACTGTTCAACAGCTGGGTTACACTCTGATTCAGTGAGTTCGAGACATTGTCTATGTCATTGGTCGCGCGGCTCATCAACTCACCGTTAGCATGGATATCGAAGAAGCTGACCGGCAGCTCCTGGTATTTGGCGAACAGGTCCCGCCGCAGCTCATACACCGTGCGCTGAGAGACGGAGGTCATCACGTAAGCCTGCACCCAAGAGACGGCACTGCCCAGCAGATAAATGCCGCCCAGAAGGAGACAGAACCGGACCAGCAGACTGTAATCCTGCGGGAGGATCGCGGTATCAATGGCTTTTCCTAGCAGGTAGGGTCCGATCAGGGCAAGCACAGCATTCAGAATCGTGAATACATAGACCATAATCAGCCCTGTCCGCTGACGGTTCAGATAGGACCAGATGCGGATGATCGTTGCCTTGCTGTTCTTCGGGCGTACCTTGGGTGTAACACCAGCCCGGCCCGGAGGCCCGCCGACTAATGCTCCAGGTCCGCCGGGAGCCTGCTCCCTTTTACGTGGATTGGACATAAGGCTCCTCCTCTTCCTTCAGCTGGGAGTGACGGATGTCCCGGTAGATCTCGCTGCCTGCCATCAGCTCGTTATGCGTACCCTGCGCGGCGATTCGGCCATTCTCCAGAATCAAGATCCGGTCGGCATCTATAATAGAAGATACCCGCTGAGCAATCATAACGACCGTACAATTCTGAAGCTCTATCTTCAGCAGCAGGCGGATGCTTGCTTCTGTAACCGCATCCAGAGCACTGGTGCTGTCATCCAGGATCAGAATAGACGGCTTGATCAGCAGTGCGCGTGCAATGGACAGACGCTGCTTTTGTCCGCCAGACAGGTTCACCCCGCGTTGCCCGAGCTGCGTGTCGTAGCCTTGCGGCATAGCTGTGATGAATCCATGCGCCTCTGCGGCCACAGCCGCCTGCTCCACTTCTTCATCTGTTGCTTCCGGCCGTCCGTAACGGATATTGTCCCTAATGCTGCCGCTGAACAGCAAAGACTGCTGCATTACGAAGCCGATTCTGCTCCGCAAATGCTCTATGCCAATCTCCCGGATGTCCGTTCCGTCGATCAGAACGGCACCGGACAAGACCTCATAGAATCTTGGAATCAGACTAACCAGGGTAGACTTTCCTGCTCCGGTAGCCCCCAGAATAGCGATCGTCTCCCCGGGACTGGCTGCAAAGCTGATATCCTCAAGTACAAGATTATCATCCCCGCGGTTATACGCGAAGGAGACCTTTCTGAATTCAATCCGTCCTAGCGTAATGGCTGCTTGATCCGCCGCAGGCGCTTCGGTAATTTCACTTGTGGCGGCGAATACTTCATTTACACGGTCTCCCGACACCTTGGCCCTTGATACGAAGGCTAGCATCGTGCTCAGCATCATCATCGACATAAGCAATTGAGTAACATAGTTAATGAAGGCAATTAGTTCACCAACGGGCAGTGTCCCGTTCCAGTTCTGTAGTCCCCCGAACCAGAGTACGGCAATAATGCTGGCATTCAGAATCAGCATCATTAGCGGCATATTCAGCGCCATCAGGCGGATCGCCCGGATTCCGGTATCCGTATAGCCGGTATTGGCGGTATCGAAGCGCTTCTGCTCATGGTCTCCACGGACGAAGGCCTTGATTACACGAATGCCGGTGAGATTCTCCTGCAGCACATTGCTCACCCCATCCAGCTTCTCCTGCATCCGGGCAAATAACGGAAAAGAAAGCCGGATCAGTACAAACAGCAGAATGAACAGCAGCGGCACCGCAGCCAGCAGGATCATCGCCAGAGACGGACTGATCCGAACCGCCATAACGAGACTGCCGATCAGCAGCAGTGGCGACCGCACGAAGCTCCGCAGAATCATCTGCACGAAGGTCTGAAGCTGCACTACATCGTTCGTCAGCCGGGTGATCAGCGAGCCAGTCTTCAGCCGGTCCAGATTGCGGTTCGAGAAGGTCTGGATATGCTCAAACAGCTTGAGACGCAGATCATTGCCGAAATTCTGTGAAGCAATGCTTGCACAAATCGCACAACCCACACCGCCGGTCATCCCGATGATAGCGATTCCAATCATTATTCCGCCTGTTGAAAGGATATGTGATAAATCATTCTTCATCAGGCCCTTATCCACAATGCTGGCCATAAGTGCAGGCTGCAGCAGGTCCATCACTACTTCAACTACCATTAACAGCGGGGCAAGCACGCTCCAGAGCGCGTACGGCTTCATGAAGCCCCTGAGCTTCCACATTCAGTTCACCTTCATCTCATCAGTTGTTGCATCCGTTCGTCCCTTTAGGGTAAATATGTGATTTTATCGGTCATTGGCGTTCTCTGCTTGGCAGCGGGCATTTCCGAAGGATAGCCTACGGCAAGCACCGCAATAACATCTTGTTCTTCAGGAACGCCCAGCACCTCACGGCCCTTGGCTGTACCGCCGAGTGATGACCAGAACACACCTGCTCCTGCCGCATGGGCCGCCAGCATGAAATTCTGGATATAGCAGGACACAGCCATGATGTTCTCTTCACGCTCCACTGTCGAAGCAGCAGACTTGGATAAGACTCCAATCAGTAACGGAGCACCGCCGAAATCAGTCTTATGGTTCAGCGCTGCCCGGGTCTGCGGCCCAATGAACAGCAGCTCCCACGGCTCATTCATCCGGTGGTTCGGAGCATAGCTGGCGGCTTCCAGCCAAGTATTCAGCTCCTCCTCCTTAATCGGGTCCGGCCGGAAGGCCTTAATCGTTCTTCGCGTTTGAATAGTATCGATAATAGTCATAGTTAGTCCACTCCCTCAGTTGTATTTGTATCCACATGATAATAAGCATATCTCTTTAACACGGTGAACTACCATCCACCTAAGAGGTGGCGGCTTCTTGGTCAATGAAGCTACTGCTCCAAGTTTCCCCAAGCTCAAAGGCTAGTCCCTAGCCCAATCCTTGCAATATCACATGGCTAGTTTCAGTAGGTTTTGAGCAGCGTTTACATCCCGATCATGATGCACGTTACATTCTGGACAAGTCCACTCTCGCAAGGCGAGATTCTTCACCTCTGCGTTCTTATAACCGCAACAGGAGCAAAGCTGACTGCTTGCATAGTGCTTAGGGGCAATAATCAGTTCTCTGCCATACCATTGAGCCTTATATTCAAGCATGGAACGGAACATACGCCAAGATACCTCGCTAATCGCTTTTGCAAGTTTGTGATTCTGCATCATATTCTTTACACGTAAGTCTTCCATCACGATGACTTGGTTTTCGTTTATCATTTTGGCAGACGTTTTATGCAAGAAGTCTTTACGCTGATTCGCTATTTTTTCATGCAGTTTGGCCACTTTCAGCCTAGCCTTATGACGGTTATGGCTTCCCTTCTTCTTCCGCGATACATCCTTTTGCAGCTTCGCTAATCGCTTTTCAGACGTACGCAAGTATTTAGGATTGGATATGATTTCGCCATTTGAAGTAATCGCAAAGTCTTTCAGCCCAAGATCAACGCCAATCTTCGTATGTATTTTGGGCAACTGCACGATATCCGTTTCAACCAATACGGAAGCATAATACTTTCCCGTTGGTGTTTTTGAAATCGTGCATGACTTGATCAGCCCCACGAATGGGCGATGCAGCTTAATTTTGATGCCCGTTTTTAGCTTTGGAATCTTGAGATATCCATCTTCTATAGCCACTGTTCCATTTTGGTTATTCGTTGTGAAGCTATGATTATTCGTCTTCTTGCTCTTGAATTTAGGAAATCCCGTTTTCTTATCCCGTAAAAAATTCTTATAAGCCTTGTCTAAGTTCACTTGTGTATTCGCTAAGGCAAGGCTATCGATTTCTTTCAGCCAGTCGAATTCCTTTTTGTATTGTGCAGGTGTATTCCTCAGCATCGTTTTCGTTTGCTTGTAATGTTCCATTTTATCTGCAAGCATTCTGTTGTAGATGAAGCGAACGCATCCGAACACTTTAGCGAAGTAGTGTTGTTGCCCATGGCTTGGATAGATACGGTATTTGTAGGCTTTCAGCAATGGCGATCACCCTTTCACACCTTGATTTTCGATGTATTTTTGAATGACGTCTATTGGCGCTTCACCCGTTGTAAGCAAGCAATAGGAGCGTGACCAAAAAGCCTCTTTCCAAAGTGATTTTCGGAGGGTAGGAAACTCCTTCTTGATCAGCCTGGATGATGCACTCTTATAAGCGTTGAGAAATTTAGAAATGTCGGTATTAGGATGCGTTTTCATTAGGACATGAACGTGATCCCTGTCATGATTCCATTCCTGCAAAGTCACATTGTAAGTAGGCTGAATGTATGCAAATATCTCTTTCAGACGTTCGGATATTGGATCTGTAATGACTTTCCTACGATACTTGATGACTAGAATAAGGTGGAAGTGAAGGGAGAACACTGAATGGTTATTCGAGTCTAATTTCATTGATTCACTGACCTTTCCAAGATACGACTGAATACTTTTATTATAGCATCTTAGACGGTTAGAATCCATGTAGATTAGACCGTTTCCATTCATCCCCCACTTAAAGAAGATGGGAGAATTCTGTCAACTGAGGGTTAAATCACAAGACTTCATAAGTTAATTGGAACATTATGTATATGGTGTTAATGATTTTTTTATGCTGAAAGTGAATGGGCTCCTGGGCAAAAACAGCCTTACCCATCTGTCCTCTCGCGAGCACAATGTAATCGGTTTTCCGATTACATTTGGCCATCTGGCCTCTCACGAGCACATTGTAATCGGTTTTCCGATTACATCCAGTCATCTGGCCTCTCGCGAGCGCATTGTAATCGGTTTTCCGATTACATCCAGTCATCTGGCCTCTCGCGAGCACAATGTAATCGGTTTTCCGATTACATTGTGCCCCCACCTACTCACAAGAGCGAAAACAGCCCAGCAAACTCCGCCTAAGCGGAGCTTTCTGAGCTGTTCGTTGGAGGAGTTGCTCTGTTCATCAGTTCAATTGTTCTCGGTGCATCCGTTCATCCTAAGCCTGCTCCAGCGCATATTTCCTCATCGTCTGCTGCTTGAAGTCATCCCACGCCGGTGTGGACAGGCGAGCTTGCTGCATTAGAGGTTCAAAGGCCTGATAGAGCGCTGCAATCTCGCTGAATGAGCCATCGATCAGCTTCATGAAGGGCAGCTTTTGTAACAATCTCAACCCTTGGGCGAGCAGTGCCGGGTGCTTCTTCGCCCCGTTAACCAGGGTGGCGGGGTTAACGGGTAAGCCCAGCGCGGAGAGCACGCGGAACCCTTCATCCATTAGGGCAACTGCCTGTTTCCAGCGGGCAGAGTCTTTGCTTGCTTTTGCCAGATCAAAATCATAGAGATAAATGACTGACATCACCGGAATAATTGAAACCGCATGACTGAGGAGCCAGGCGTTAATATCCTGCGAATAATCCAGCTTATACTTCGTCTGCCGGAAGGCCTCCGCAAGCTCCGTCTTGAACGGAATCTCCCCCTCCAGACTGCCCAGCACCATCCTGCCGCCACCGCTTACAACGATAACACGCCCATCTTCCTCGCGGGTCCCCCCGTTTATCTGGAAGCCAAACGCAATATTCTGCGGAATCCGGCTGTTCTCCTGGAAGAAATGCTGCATCCCGCGGGTATCCCCGTTATTGCCTACAAGCACAATATTCTTACTACCGTTGTCCGCCAGCGCCGGCAGCACGGCCGGGAAGTCATTGTATTTCATCACTACGAAGATCAGATCATAGACATCGTCCCTCCGCAGTTCGGATATAACCTTCACCTGATCCACAGTCGTTTTACGCTGAAAATAATGCCGAAGGACCAGTCCGTCCTTCTGCAATTGGCCCGCCCGCTTCGTTCTGGCCAGTAGGGTGACCTCATTCCCGCCCCGTACCAGCACATGTGCCAAATAACTGCCTATTACCCCTGCACCGATCACTAATATTCGCATTTCGAATCCCCTCTCCGCTTCAAACAGTTGTATTTAAATGAACATCTGTTCATTATGTTAGCGGCGGGGACTCA
Organism: Paenibacillus sp. FSL R7-0179; assembly: GCF_038002265.1. Taxonomy (NCBI): domain Bacteria; kingdom Bacillati; phylum Bacillota; class Bacilli; order Caryophanales; family Paenibacillaceae; genus Paenibacillus; species Paenibacillus sp. FSL R7-0179. Next base: position 2,606,800 of record NZ_JBBOCC010000002.1, on the reverse strand, counting down.
ATCACGCAATTGCCAATGGTGCCGGGGATGTCAATTACTGAACAAACCCGTGTAAATTGTACATTACCGTACCGCTCCTACGACGCTAAGCCGCCTCATTCCATCATCTGCGTATGAAGGGCCACGATCAGCATATCCATATGCCGGGCATGCCGCAGCAGATATTGAACAAAGCTCACTCTGAACAAGCTGCGCAGGAAGGGTCTGCGGGACTGCCCGATGATTACCTGCGTAGTCTGCATATCATTCATCCGCTTCAGCAGATGCTTGTAGAGATGCTTGCGGCTTCCCGCCTCCGTAATATCCATAACCCCGCCCAGCCGTTCGGTCAAAGCCTTCAGCGTATCCAGCCGTTTCTGCTCCTCCGCTGTCTTCATGCGGGCACAGTGTACGTAGTGTACATGCCACTCCGCCTTCAGGCGGTGTGCAATGCGGAAGCCGCGGCGGACCAGCCGTTCAGCCTGCGGCCCTGTGTCTACACAGACGAAGATGACCTCCCGTCTGCTCCAAGGTCCACGCAAGGCAGGCTCCCGTTCCCAGGCCTCCAGCCGCTCATCCACATCATCGGCAATCTCGCGCAGGGCCAGCTCACGCAGGGCGATTAGATTGCCTATTTTGAAAAAAGACTCCAGCGCCTGATTGACCTTCTCCCGCGCATAGATCTTCCCTTCCCGCATCCGCTGCTGCAGCATCTGCGGAGTGACATCAATCAGCTCCACCTCACTCGCCATCCGCAGGATGGCATCCGGCACCGTCTCGCGCACACGCACACCGGTTAATTGCTCCACCGCATCGTTCAGGCTCTCCAGATGCTGCACATTAACCGTTGTAATCACTGAGATTCCGTTCTCCAGCAGCTGGATGACATCCTCATATCGCTTCCGGGTCACGCTTCCGGGAACATTGGTGTGGGCCAGCTCATCCACCAGCACCACCTCGGGACGGCGGGCGATAATGGCCGCTGTGTCCATCTCTGTAAGCTCAGTGGACTGGTAGGCAATCCGCGCTCTTGGAATCATCGTTAACTTGCCTACCTGCTTGCCGGTTTCCTCTCTCCCATGGGTCTCCAGCAGTCCGATGACCACATCGATGCCCCTGCCCAGCAGCAGATTGCCTTCCTGGAGCATCTTGTAGGTTTTGCCCACGCCGGGGGCTGCACCGATATACACCTTGAAGGTACCCCGGCGGATGTCCTCGATCCGCCGCTCCAGCTCCCGGCCGGTCAGCCGGTGGAACGGTTCTGCCGCCATCTTCACGGCGGGACGGATCGGCAGCACCCGTTCTCCTTCCTGCTCGGCACGGTCAGCCATCAGGAACACATCGATATTCCGCGTCCGCCGCAGGACACGGCTGGCTATGGAGCCCTGCCACTTCTCCTGCCAGCGGCTTTTCTGCGAATGCCCCATCACAATTCGGGTGACATTGTTCTGAATGGCATAGCGCACAAGCATGGTGGGCAGCATCCGCAGACGCAGCAGCTCCAGCTCCTCGAACCGGGCCTGAATCCGTTCAGTCAGCTTGCGGATGGAGCGCTTGAATACCTGCTGATCCTTGGTCAGCGGGCGGCCGCGCAGGAGGAAGGTAACGATAAGCAGGTCTCCGTTCAGCCGTTTGGCAATCTGCTGTCCTCTTCTAATATAGAGGGAACCATTCCAGTGATACTGCGCGGATACCAGGATACGCTCTGTCGCGCCGGATGGGCCGATCAGTCCCTCGGCCTCGCGGTGCTTTTCCAGGGAATCATTGACCCCTTCCGCCATCAGCCGCAGCGACACCTCACGGAGTACGCCAAGATTGCCCCTGAGGGATAGAGCCGGATGCGCGCCCTCTCCAAGCACTCCCTCCTCCAGCCGCTTGAGAATAGTCTCCGGGGACACATCGATCAGCCGTACCTCATCGGCGAGTTCCAGTGTATTGAGCGGCACGGTGCACTCCGCACGGATGCCGGTCATTTCATAGATTTGCTCCCCCACACCGGCCAGCTCATAGACATTAATAGTAGTGATTACGCTGATTCCGTGATCCATCAGATAACGGATGTCTGCAAGCCTGGTCGGGAAGCGGGCCTCCGCACGGTTGCGGTGGGCCAGACCATCGACCAGCAGCACCTCGGGGTTGCGCTCCACCAGAGCATCAAGCGGGAGGTCCTTCTCCTCCTTGCCGTCCTTCAGCCAGTGAATACTGGGCACACGCTCCAGATCGCCAAGCTGCTGAACCGTCTCCGCCCGGCCCATCGTCGAGACCGCACTGATCACCACATCGATCCCCTGCTGCTTCAGCAGCTTGCCTTCCTCCAGCATATGATAGGTTTTGCCGGAGCCGCTGACCGAGCCGATGATGATCTTCAGCCGTCCCCGCTGGAGCCGGTAGATAGAATATAGAATCTCCTCAGGAGACTTGCGTTTATAGGGTGGCACCGGCTCACCTTCTTTAAATAGTCTCTGCACATCCTCCATATATGCTATAATTTTCTTCTTAATGCTGTACCCACCATAGGAGGAAAATTATGCGCAATGTGAAAAAGTGGCTTTTTGTTCTTTGTTTACTGGTGTCGCTGGCCCCGGCTTCATTTGCAGAGGGAACAAGTCCCTCTCCGGAAGCAGCCGCCAAAGAAGTGGAGTTTCCGTTAGCCTTTGACCGGGCAACAGGCGATGGAATTAACACCATCGCAGCGGATGGACAAGGTACCATCATCGCCGTGTCCAACTCGTCCTACCTGAATGTCACACACAACAACGGGAACAAATGGGTCTCCCGAAAACTGCCTTCCAGTGACATGTACAACGTTTTTTATGCCAAGGGACGTTTCTTCTTATCTGTCATTCATGTGAATTCATACAATTCCGCGATTGGCAACTACACGTCTGCGAATGGCGACAAATGGACTCCCTTCACCCTGGAATCAAGCAACGGGAAAGCGACAACCATCGGCAATGTTCAGTTTTTAAATGGGCAATATGTGCTGATCGGCAGCCAAGCGGATGATATCAGTCCCATATATATGTCCTCTAATGGAGTGAATTGGAAGGAAGCCGGCCTGTTGCCCGTCGAAGTGCACTACTTGACCTGGAACGGCAACATATACTCTGCCTACTGTGGGGAGTATGAGTTCTTATCAAGACAGGCCATGACGTTGTCCCGCAACCAGTTCCTGACGGATGCCAGTGACAATCGCTATGCGGAGCTTGTTCTGTATACGTCGACCAATTTGACAAGCTGGACCCAGCAATCGGGAACAGTCAAAAAGGACCTCAACTACAAGTTTAGTGTGAATGACGTTCCCCAAACGAGCTACAATTTCAAGTTGGAAGAAGGGTATACGCCGGATGGCGTAATCACCTTGTTTGATGAGAGAAATACCTATACCTCCAAGAACGGAATTCTGTTTGCCATTCAGAAGGCTCCCTCCGCTATCGTGAATCCGTTTGGCCGAAGCCCGATCTATAAGAAGGGCAGCAAATACTATACCTTTGTTAAGTACTGGTACAGCCCCGGTGTGATTCGCATCAAAGCTGGAATTTCGTCAGACCGGGTAAAATGGACGATGACGGACCTTGGCTTAACCGTACCTAATAACATGAATGTCATTCAGGCGGGCCAATGGTTTATCGGCATTGGCTATCAGGGCGGAATTTCCCTTTCGGAGAACGGCTTGACCTGGAAAAAAATCCGCTAGCACATTTCCCCAAAAAGAATGTGGGAAGCCCGGCAGTGTCCTCGTGATGCTCCGGGCTTGTTTGCATCTAAATATTCCTCTCTCCCAAAATAACACTTACTGCTAAAGGCTAAGGAACTGCAACATAGCTCACATATGAGGGACAGTCCGCTCCTGCTTATTTCGCCACCTCCGTCAGCGCCAGATTCAGCTTCAGCACATTCACCCGTTTCTCTCCGAAAAGTCCCAGGTCGCGCCCTTCGGTATGCTCCTTCACCAGCGCTTCAAGGGTAGCTGCCGGAATGCCGGTCAGCTTGCTGATCCGGGGAACCTGCACGAGCGCCGCAGCCGGTGAAATATGCGGATCAAGACCCGAGCCGGAATTCGTAATCAAATCCACAGGGAGCTGACTTACAGGGACGCCGGGATTATCCAGCTTCCACTGGGCAATGGAGTCCTTGGTGCGTTGTAGCATATCAGGATTCGATGGACCATAGTTATTCGAGCCCGAAGCTTCGGCCTTGTACCCGATGCTCGATACACGGCTCTGGAACAGAGCCTGGTTCGTGAAGCTCTGCCCGATCAGCGCAGAACCGACCACCTTCCCGGACGCATCCTTCAGCAGGCTGCCGTTCGCCTGGGCAGGCAGCAGCACCTGGGCAAGCGCGGTGGAAGCCAGCGGATAGATCATTCCGCAGAGAATAATGAATACAATGCTTAACCTTACTGTAGTGAAGAAAAAAGCAGCTTTTGAAGCGGAGACCTGCTCTCCGTCTGTCTCGTGAATAGATTGTGCCATGATGAATACGCCCTCCTTGTATAGTCAATCGTCTGCCGCACCTTCTAGATCCATATACTGACGAGCATATCAATCAGCTTGATCCCGGCGAAGGGAACGGCGACTCCGCCCAGACCATAGATGACAATGTTGCGCGTCAGCAGTCTGGAGGAGCTCATCGGCTTATAGGAGACCCCGCGCATAGCGAGCGGAATCAGCAGCGGGATGATGATCGCGTTGAAGATCAGCGCCGAGATAATCGCCGAGCTTGGGGAACTCAGCCCCATAATGTTCAGAGCTTCCATCTCAGGAATAGCGAGCGTGAACATCGCCGGAATGATTGCAAAATACTTGGCAATATCGTTAGCGATGCTGAACGTGGTCAGCGCCCCGCGTGTCATTAGGAGCTGTTTCCCGATGGCTACAACCTCGATGATCTTGGACGGATCAGAATCCAGATCGACCATATTGGCCGCTTCCTTGGCAGCGGTTGTACCGCTGTTCATCGCCAGCCCCACATCGGCCTGGGCCAGAGCGGGAGCGTCATTCGTTCCATCTCCTGTCATGGCGACCAGCTTGCCCTCGCTTTGCTCCCGGCGGATCACCGCAATCTTATCCTCCGGAGTACTCTCGGCTATAAAATCATCGACCCCGGCTTCACGGGCAATCGTAGCGGCGGTCAGCGGATTGTCCCCTGTGCACATAATCGTCTTGATCCCCATGCTGCGCAGCTCGTCGAAGCGCTCCTTCATCCCGGGCTTCACCGTATCCTTCAGATAGATCAGCCCATAGATCCGGTTGTCTACGGCAACCGCGAGCGGAGTGCCGCCCAGCCGTGCAATGGCATCCGAGTGGGTATCCAGATCGGACGGCACGCTGCCGCCCCGGGACAGCACCCACTTCTTCACGGAATCGACCGCTCCCTTACGCACTGAGCGCCCGTCCTGCAGATCCATCCCGCTCATCCGGCTCTCTGCCTTGAAGGTAATGAACTCCCCGCCGTCCGCGAGGCTGCTGTCATATTGGAGTTCCAGCTTCTTCGCCAGCTCCAGGACCGAGCGCCCTTCCGGCGTCTCATCCTTCAGCGAGCTGACCGCCGCCCAGGCGGCAAGCTCGGCTACAGTTGCTTCGCCTACCGCAACGAACTCACTGGCCATCCGGTTCCCGAAGGTAATCGTCCCCGTCTTATCCAGAATCATCGTGTTGATATCCCCGGCGGCTTCCACCGCCTTCCCGGACATTGCCAGGACGTTGAACTGCGTCACCCGGTCCATGCCCGCAATCCCGATGGCCGACAGCAGCCCGCCGATGGTGGTCGGAATCAGGCAGACGAGCAGTGCGATCATGACCGGAATCTCCAGCTTCACCCCGATATAATCCGCGATGGGACGCAGGGTGACGACGACAATCAGGAAAATAATCGTGAGGCTGATCAGCAGCGTGTTCAGGGCAATCTCATTCGGTGTCTTCTGGCGCTTCGCCCCTTCGACCAGCGAGATCATCCGGTCCAGGAACGATTCCCCCGGATCACTCGTGATCCGCACCTTGATCTGGTCGCTGACTACGCGGGTACCGCCGGTCACGGAGCCGAAGTCACCCCCGGCTTCCTTAATGACCGGTGCCGACTCCCCGGTGATAGCCGATTCGTCCACAGAAGCCAGCCCCTCGGTCACTTCCCCGTCTCCAGGAATCAGTTCGCCCTGGCTGACGACTACAATATCGCCTTTGCGCAGCTCAGAGGCCGGTACTTGCTTGACCCCTGATCCCGCCAGCTTATTAGCGGTGATGTCCTGCTTGGTTTTTTTGAGCGAATCGGCTTGCGCCTTGCCCCGGCCCTCCGCCAGCGCTTCCGCGAAGTTAGCAAACAGCACGGTAAACAGCAGGATGAAGAACACGGTGATATTGAAGCCTACCGCATGCTCCGCATGGAAATAAACGGGTGCCAGCACCATGAGCAAGACGATAACCGTCCCCACCTCCACGACGAACATGACCGGATTCTTCATTAGTGTCACCGGGTTCAGCTTCACCAGACTATCCTTGGCAGCACTTAGCAGGATGGGACCCGTCAGCAGCTTCTTTCTGTGTACAGTACTCATTCTCTTCTCTCCCTCTCCCTACCGTAAAGTCAAATATTCTGCAACCGGACCGAGGACAATCACCGGCAGGAAGGTCAGCGCGCCGATAATCAGCACCGTACCAATCAGGATGCCAGTGAACAGGCCGTTATCTGTGCGGAAGGTCCCAATGGTCTCCGGCACCGGCTTCTTGCGCAGCAGGGAACCGGCAACCGCCAGCATGGCGATCATCGAGACGTACCGGCCCAGCAGCATGACAACCCCGGTGGTGATATTCCAGAAGGAGGTATTATCCGCCAGCCCTTCGAAGCCTGAGCCGTTATTGGCCGCAGCCGATACGTATTCATACAGCACCTGGGTCATTCCGTGGAAGCCGGGGTTACTGATACTGCCTTTACTGAGTTCTGTCAGAAAAGCAGCCGCTGTCGGCATCAGTATAATCAGCGGATGAATCAGAATCGCGATGGCGATCAGCTTCATCTCCCGCGCTTCAATCTTGCGGCCCAGGAACTCCGGCGTCCGGCCCACCATCAGCCCGCAGAGGAACACGCCGAGGATCGCATACATGAGCATATTGATCAGCCCGACACCTTTGCCGCCGAACACGTTATTCAGCATCATGAGGGTCAGCGGGGTAATACTGCCGAGCGGCGTCAGCGTATCGTGCATATTGTTCACACTGCCGGTAGTGGCCGCCGTTGTAACGGTGGTGAACAGCGCCGACTGAGCGATGCCGAACCGGACCTCTTTTCCCTCCATACTGCCCTGTGAAGCGTCTATGCCCATGGCGTTAACCGCCGGGTTGCCCGCACTTTCCGCAGCGTAATTTACTCCAAGCAATACCACGAACAGCGTCATCATCGCGCCAAAAATCATCCAGCCCTGCCGCTTGTTCCCGGCAAACTTCCCGTACATATACGGCAGGGATGCGGGCAGCAGCCACATGGAGAGGATCTCCAGCACATTGCTCAGCGGACCCGGATTCTCAAATGGATGCGCAGAGTTGGCTCCGAAAAAGCCCCCGCCGTTCGTGCCAATGTGCTTAATGGACTCCAGGGAGGCCACCGGACCGATGGCAATCTGTTGAGTTTGCCCTTCCAGCGTGGTCACATCAAGTGTAGGCTTCAGCGTCTGCGGCACATGCAGCGCTACAAGCGCCATTGTTACAAGCAGTGCCAGCGGAATGAAGATACGGATATGCGCCTTGACAAAGTCCTCGAAGAAGTTCCCCACCGACTGGCGGCCTGTAATCCCTCTGACAAAAGCAACCGCAACCGAGAAGCCGCTGGCAGCCGACGTGAACATCAGCATCGTCATGACCGCCATCTGAGAGAAGTAGGATACGCCCGTCTCCCCGCTGTAATGCTGCAGATTCGTATTCGTGATGAAGCTGATCACTGTGTTGAAGGTCAGCGTCTCTTCCATATTGCCAATCCCGCCCGGATTGAGCGGAAGCCCCTTTTGCAGCCGCAGAAAGAGATAACTAAATACCACCAGTACAAGGTTCGTTACGATGAAGCTGAGCGCATATTTCTTCCAGGACATCCCGCCACGCCGCTTCAGCCCGATCAGACGGTAAATCCCTTTCTCCGCTGCGCCGAACACCCGGTCTGTCCGGTTCGGTTCATTTGAGAATACATGATATAGATAAGTGCCCACCGGCTTCACCAGCAGTACTAGTATTAAGATGACGACTACAATCTGCACAATCCCCACGGATGGCCCTCCTTAGTAGTTAGAATTTCTCGGGATGAATCAAAGCATAGCCCAAATATAGAAACAGCAGCACAGTAGCCGTGAGGACAACCGCCATTACTCCGTCCCCCCCTGCTCATCGGTCACACGGCTGCACCATTGTACAAACGCATAGAACACGGTGAATATTGCTGCCAGCATTGCCGTCATATACACATCCATCATCGTTTTTGCCACTCCTCACCTTAGGGTAATCTCTCTCTTGTAACTTCCGGTCTAGCGTATCATTTCTCCCATTAGTTCAGGGTAAGGGTTTCCTCAGGCGCATTAAGATTGTATTAAGATCGGACTAAGCCTTCTTTTGTGAACGGTAAATCTCTTCACCCAGCACCCTGTTGACCGCCCCGATAAAAGCAACATAACCCCCGTCCGCCTCCATCCGGTGCGGGAGCGCCCAGGCAAGGATCACTTCCGTTTCCTGACGATCGAACTCGAAGCTTACCACAAGCAGCTCACTGACCTCACGGGCCGGAGCCCCGCAGGCAAACTGGTATGCCGCAGCGTACACCCCGCTATTCTCATAGGTGCACTCTTGCAGCAGACAGATCCGGTCATAATGCCGCTTGATCAGCACCAGCAGCGCCGTCAGCATGCTCACCCATCCGATATTTCTCACCCACACATCCATCTCCAAGCCTTCTCTCCAGTAGGTTAACTTCAGAATTCAGCGTACCACTCCGGCCATTAGTTCAGGATTAGGGTTTACTTCAGCAGATTAAGATTACGTTAAAATACCGCCGGCACGCTGCTCCAGCCGCTCTTGCAGCATCCCCCGGAACGGCAAAAAAACCATGCCTGCTCAGGCATGGTTAGGAACACTATGAAACGCACTATGAAACGCGCTATGCGGCTTCCGTAAGCCGGTTCAAATCACTCTGCTATCATCTCCCGCTTGCAGCATCCGGTAGCCCACACCGATATGGGTCTGGATCACCTTAGGCTGGGAAGGGCTGCGCTCAATCTTCTTGCGGAGCGTAGCCATGAACACACGAAGCGCCGGAATATCGTAGGTAGGACTGCCCCAGATTTCATGCAGGATATAATTATGGGTCAGGACCTTGCCGACATTCTTCGCCAGCAGACACAGCAGCTTATACTCAATCGGCGTCAGGTGGATCTCGTCACCCTCCAGCCAGACACAGCCCGCCGCATAGTCAATCCGCAAATTTCCGTTCGCAAAAAAGGCCGAATCCTTCATCAGCTTCTCGCTGTCCCCACGGATTCGCCGCAGACTGACCCGCAGCCGGGCGAGCAGCTCCTCCACGCTGAAGGGCTTGGTCAGATAATCATCGGCTCCGGCGTCCAGCGCTTCGATCTTGTCGCGGTCCTCGCTGCGGGCACTGACCACGATGATCGGAAGGTTCGACCACGCCCGGATTTTCCGGATAATATCCACACCGTCCATATCGGGCAGACCAAGGTCCAGGATCATCAGATCCGGCTGACTGGATACCGCCTCCAGGATGGATGCCTCCCCCGTCTCTGCGGTATGGTATTTATAGCCCTGCGTCTCCAGAGTTGTGGTAATCAGCTTGCGGATCGGCTTGTCATCTTCGACGACCAGAATCATGGGTTTATTCATGGACATTCACCTCCTCTGCCAGCAGGGTGAAGCGGAAGACCGTTCCCTGCGGTGCATAATCTTGTACTTCAATATGCCCGCCATGGGCATGAATAATTGATTTGCAGAGCGCAAGGCCCAGACCCAGACCGCGCCTGCCATCTCCCCGCACATTGTCCGCCGTATAGAACATTTCGAACACCTTGGCCTTCGCTTCCGGGGATATTCCCGGCCCGTCGTCAGCGACCTCGACCACAACCAGCCCATTCTCCTGTCTGGCGGATAGGGTAATATGTGAACCCGCCCCGCTGTACTTAATCGCATTATCCACCAGGTTGATGATCACCTGAATGATCAGCCGTGAATCCATCCTGGCCATTAGCAGCTCCTCTTCGAGCACCACCCGGATTACATGATCCTCCTTGTTGCGGTTCACATGCAGCAGCGCTTCCGCGATCACTTCCTCCAGCAGCTCCGCCTGAAAATTCAAATGAAGCGCCCCATTGTCAATCCGGGTGATCGACAGCAGATTCTCCACCAGATTGATCAGCCAGATCGAATCGTCATAGATATCGCTGTACAGCTCCTGCTTCTGCTCCTCGCTCAGCACCGCCGAGTTGCCGATCAGGATGCCCGCGTTACCGGATATACTCGTAAGCGGCGTGCGCAAATCATGCGAGATGCCGCGCAGCAGATTGGCGCGCAGCTGCTCCTGCCGGATTTGCAGGGAGCTTTCCTTTTGCAGCTCGTTCAGCTTGTCTTTCTCCAGCGCGAGGGCGCATTCGCCTAGCATGGCAATCATCAGACTCGACTCGAATACCTCCAGCGGCTCTTCCTGCTGCATCACAATTCCCGCCACCGCAAACACTGTATCGCCGCTTCGCACCGCATGGTACAGGCATTGGGCGGCAGAGAAGGTATCGGTAGATGCTCCGGCCCGTTTATTGTTCTGCAGCACCCATTCCGCTACCTCACGCTCTGTTTCCAGCATATCCTTTTGGCCGTTCGCCGCGCTCCCATCCTTGCTGTACACGAGCGGCTCCGAGAGCCCATCCCCTGTAACCTCGTAGATGATGATGCTACGGTCCAGCAGCTTGAGCATTTGCAGCGCGGTCTCGCTCAGGATGGCGGGCGTGTCTTTGGCTTGCTGGAGCTTACGGCTGGTCTCCAGAAGCACCTCGGTTCGGTACGCTTTTTGCGCTGATTCCCTGGCCTGCTCCTTCACCCGCAGTGTCAACGTACTGGTGATGAACGAGGCGGCCAGCATCACGAGGAAGGTCACCGGATACCCGGAATCATAGGCCTGAAGCGAGAAATAAGGCTCGGTGAAAAAATAGTTAAAGACCAGCACGCTCAAAATCGATGTCACCGCGCTGTACAACCGTCCTTTTGTAACCATCGCATCGAGCAAAACACCCAGAATATAGACTGTAATAATGTTCGCTTCACTGAAGCCGAGAACCTTGAACCATAACCCGATGATCGTGCAGACCAGCAGAATCCCCAGGGTCTTGCCCGTATCAGCCAGGGTGAGAAGCGGAGGTCTGGCATATTGCGGGATTTTGGATTGCAAGGCAGACTCTTGATCCGGGATGATATAGATGTCGATATTCGGGGCAGCAGCCGTCAGTTTGTCTACGAAATTGGACCCGACTGACCAGCGGCTGCGATTCTGCGACCGGCCCAGGATAATTTTGGAGACCCGGCTGGTTTTGGCATATTCGGCGATCTGTCCCGGCACATCTTCTCCGTACACAGTGGCAACCTGTGCATCAAGCTGTTCGGCCAGCCGCAGATTCTCCCGCAGCTCCGACTTGTTCCTTGCCGTTAACTCTTTCGTTCGAGAGGTCTCCACGTAGAGAGCAGTGAATTCCCCCTGCAGAGCTTCGGCCATTCTCGCCGCTGTGCGGATGACCTTCTTATTGGATATTGCCGACGACAGACAGACCAGGATATGTTCTCTGCTGTACAAGCTGGCTTCGACTGCCCGTTCCCCCAGTCTGCCCTCATAACGTTTGAATTGATCCGCCCTGTACCTTAAAGCCATTTCCCGCAAAGCACTCAGCTTCTGCGATGTGTACAGTTCACCAGCCTCCTGCCGGAGCGGTTCCGTGGAAAAGATTCGCCCCTCATGCAGACGCTCCAGCCAAACGTCCGGACTGATATCAATGAACTCGACCTGGTCCGCACGATCGAACACACTGTCGGGAATATGCGCGGGTTCAGCCATTCCGGTCATGGATGCTACCACATCGGTCATACTTTCCAGTTGCTCTATACTAACCGTAGTGTAGACATCTATTCCCGCGCGCAGCAGCTCCTCCACATCCTGATACCGCCGCTTGTGGCGCACTCCCGGAGCATTGATGTGGGCTAGTTCATCCAGCAGAATCAGGTCCGGCCTCCTGCAGATCGCCTGGTCCAGGTCGAATTCCCGCAGGGTGGTCCCGTTTACAGGAATGTCCAGCGGCGGCAGCAGCTCGAGACCGTTAATAAGCTCCGCTGTATCTGCTCTGTCATGGGCTGCAATGTAGCCCGCCAGCACCTGCAGGCCGTTCTTCTGTTCCGCATGGGCAGCCTCCAGCATCGCCCGGGTCTTCCCTGCTCCCGGTACATAGCTGAAGAATATCCTCAGCCTTCCGCGCCGCTTCTTCGCTGTATTTTCCCCTATCATCTGAAGGTTTCCTTCCCGCTAAGCCCATCTTTAGACCAGCCATTATACACTGTAGCGTTAGTATAGCATGTGCATAATGAGCATAGTATTATGGATTCGGCTGTGGCATTAAGATTGTATTAAGATGATAGTCCATGCAGCAGGGATGTATCACATTGCCCGTACTCATTACTTCCCGCCGCAACTACGGTGCCATCCTGCTGAAGACCGAGCGTGTGGGTGCAGCCTGCGGCAATGTCCACAATATCTGTCCAGCCGCTTACCTCGCATTGTCCGTAATCATTCCAGCCTGTAGCTATCACAGTTCCGTCGGATTGTAAGCCTACTGTATGATGACTGCCAGCTGAGATGGCCTTAATGTTGCACCAGCTGCCTACCTCACCTTGTCCGCGCTTGTTCAGCCCTGTATTGACTACAGTACCATCTGCTCTGAGTCCAATGGTATGAAGATAACCCGCCGCGATCATCGTCAGCTCCTGCCAGCCATTCACGTTCCGCTGTCCATAGCGGTTGTTACCCGCCGTAATAGCTGTACCATCGGCCTTGAGTCCAGCCGTGTGCCAGTCTCCTGCAGTGACCGCAATGATATCCGCCCAGCCGCTTACCTCACATTGGCCTTCGTTGTTTCTTCCCGCCGCAACCAGCGTTCCATCGGCCTTCAGCCCGACCGTACGCCGCCAGCCTGCCGCAACCGCAACGATATCGTGCCAATCGCCCACGTTACATTGATCATGCTTATTCCAGCCGGCCGCGATCACCGTTCCGTCCGATCTTAGCCCTACTGTATGCGAATTCCCTGTATGAGCATTGCCTGCTGCAACGGCAACAATATCCTTCCAGCCGCTTACCTCGCATTGCCCGTATGTATTTTCGCCGCAAGCCCATACTGATCCATCCGGCAAAAGTACAACGGAATGGCGGTGTCCCGCCGCGATGTCGGATAATGGGTGGATATGCATTTGGATTGCTCCTTTGGTTTCTTTTTTTGTATAAGGATCTCGTAATGATATAGCTATATAAATTGAACTAATGTTTTATGTTTTGGAATTAGCCGTGACTCCAGAGAAGTTTTGGACTTCCGGCCGCTGCCCTTCTACAGATTTCATGATTTGTTACCATTTTTAATGGTTGAAATCCGTAGACTGCTGGTGCTTACGATGCGAGCTTTCCTGCGGAAAGCTTTCAGGCGGTCGCTACCGCTCCTCCAGTTCCAAAATTCCCCTCCGCCACTTTTCCTTTAACTTAAATTTTTAGTTCAATCTATATAGTATTACAAAATACTCGTTACCTTTCAACGCCCTTGTGAAGGGCATTCTCAATAGCCTTGAGGTAGGCTTTACTTGTAAGCGTGGCACCGCTGATGCTGTCTACCTGAAGCGATTGAGCCTGAATCACTCTGCCGAACAATTCATCTACAGATGCTGTCGACTGATTCTCAGCATGCTCCAGGAGCTTGATTGCTGTAACTTTGTGAGCCGTGACGGTTACGATAACCTTATTCGCCCTCCATTTATACATTCCGCCGGCATATTCACCTGTATACTCACCCGCATGCAGCTTGTTGAAGTTCACTCTATCAATCTCTACGGTCCTCGCTTCCCGGCGCTCTTTCTCTGTATAGAGCAAGGCCGCGCCTGAACCGATTAGACTCAAGAGAACCACGGTAAAAAACAACAGCAGCAGGTTGCGTTTCCCCTTCTTTTTCATGTTTATCCCCCTCGCTGTGAATGAATATAATTGTGTTCATTCATTTTCAAGCGCGTTTAGCCATTCTTTTACCGATTCGGTCAAACAGATGTCCGGCCAAGCTCTTGACAGGACCCAGCGAGACCGGATAATAATACGCCGCTTCAAACCAGCCATTAGCCTGGTAATGCCGGAAATCCTTCGACCGCTCATCCAGCATATGCTGAATGCTGGTCCGGGACAGCCGGAACATCAGCAAGCGGAACAATGTGGGAGCCGGCGGTGCCGGACGCATCAGACCTTTGTAGAAGCGGGCCGCAGCCTTGCGGATTCTCACAGCATTCTTCTGTGCGGCTGCCGTGGGAACTGGCTCCATCGTCTGCAGCACACAGCCCCGGGTCACCTGGAACCCGAAGTTCTCTCCCATACTGCTTAGATATTTGCGGATCGCATTCCCGCCGTGAATTCCCTGATTGACGATCGGCGTATAGGTCTTGCCGAAGAACTGCGGCCGATGGAATACATACGCCAGCCGGTCGAGCAGATTCTTCATCGCTGCCGGAACATGGAACGCATAATTGGGAGCCGCCATAATCACACCGTCCGCATGCTCCAGCTTCTCGATCAGCACATCCCGGTCATCCCTCAGCGGACAATACTCTTCACCTTTATTGAAGCACACCTTGCAGCCCCGGCAGAATTCAAGCCTGTAATCCTTCAGGAAAATATACTCAACCTCTATCTCCCCAAAGGTGCGGAGCTGAGCCTCGAATTCGCAGACCGCTCTGTACGTATTGTTCTTTTGCTGATTGCCGATGATTGCGATAACCTTCTTCATGATTGTCCCTCCAGATTAGAATTCAAAATAGTGGCTCTAATTCATCTATGCGCTTATTGTGAATGAATATTTTATAATTCATTCATAAAGTATATTAACATAGATATGCGTTATTGTCTGTATGGACACAGCTTGATTTTGAACGAATGGTGAAGATGTACAGGTATGGGCTCATTATGGCAAAATAGAATCCTGGCATGCCCAAGAAGCCACAAGCAGCAATCTGCTTCTGGCTCCTTCCGCTTTTCTTTTACTGAATCAACATCAACATCCCAAACCCGCTCTGAGTAAAATACAAGCTTGGAT
Organism: Paenibacillus sp. FSL R7-0179; assembly: GCF_038002265.1. NCBI lineage: Bacteria > Bacillati > Bacillota > Bacilli > Caryophanales > Paenibacillaceae > Paenibacillus > Paenibacillus sp. FSL R7-0179. Next base: position 2,591,469 of record NZ_JBBOCC010000002.1, on the reverse strand, counting down.
ACGAAATATTGCTGGTCCCCTGAGAAGTGTCCATATTCCCACAGGAAATCAGATATGTAAGTCCCGGATATACCATGCATCGCAGGCATAGTGCTCGGAACCGGCAAGCGGACCATCCAGCGGGCTGAACCCGTGCTTGACATAGAAGCGGCCAGCCGCCTGCATCGTCAGCAGCGTCTCCAGGTAACACTTGCGGTAATGCTGCTTAGCGAAGGCAAGAGCTTTATCCAGCAGCTCTGCTGCAACGCCTTGGCCGCGGACAGCTGCGGACAGGTACATTTTCTGTAATTCACAGATCTGCTGCGTTTCGTCAAAAGCTGCAATCCCGCAGCCGCCAAGCACCTCTCCATCCACTTCTACAATCCAGTACGCCCGGTTCTCCGCGCTATTATAATAGGTATATAAATCATGCAGACTGTCATCTGCCCAGGCCAAGCCTTCGCGGTTGCCGCCGAATTCAATCAGGCATTCCCGGATAATCCCCTCAATGGCCGCATTATCCCTGCGCTCAATGGGGCGGATGGTAATCATATCTTTGTCCTCCTTTTATCCTCTATCTGCTTCGTTTCCTGCTTCATGTACAGCTAATCTATCATATCATTTCCCGCTGAACGTTGCGCCTGCTATACTGGAATTTGCAAGCAAAATAAGGAGTGAAACAGATGAACCGACTGGTATTTTTTCTTGGCCCCGGAGGGGCGGGCAAAACCACCTTAGCCAAGGCTGTTGCAGCCCGGCGTACGGCGGCGGTGTTCGATATGGACATTCTGCTGCGTCCGGCAGCAACCGCGATCATGACTATGCACGGGCTTGACCCTGACGACAGAGATTCCGATGAGTATAAAAGATTATGCCGCGATCTCGGCTACCGCATCACCATGGATGCCGCGCTCGATAATATCGGCCTGTCCAGCGATATCTATGTGGTGGGTCCCTTCACCAAAGAAGCGGCCGATCCGGAGGGGATCGGCCGCGAGCTGGCGCGCATCGGGCGCACACTGAAGGAGGTTGAGGTCAAAGTCGTCATGGTAGGACTTGCGGATGCGGCCATGTTCCGTGAACGGCTTGAAGGCAGACATTCCGCGCTCGACGCCTGGAAGTTCGCCCACTGGGAGAACTTCAGCGCTTCGCTAGGCCACCGCACCGTAGCCTGGCCGCTCCCGCCTGCACAGGTGGCGCAGATCGACAATTCCCACCCTGACCGGAATGTCGCGGTAGCGGCGGTGGAAGCTTTTATTTATGAAGAAGAAGCTACTTCTTAACCGCATGAATATAATGAATTGTCTCAAAAGCAGCAAGGTCATCCGAACGGTTACCGAAGAACCGGTCCTGGATGGCTTCCGGGGACAGGTGCTCGTAGACCAGCAGACCGGCCTCAGTCAGCAACTGCTCCATCTCCGCGTAAGAAAAACAGGATTGCATGGGTTCGCCGCCGGCGGCAGCCAGCTGAACCATTTTGCCAACCCGGCCAGACAAGCCCTGCTCCTCCCATAGCCGCTCATCTGCATAATCCAGCACGATGGAGCTTCCGGCAGGCAGATTCGCGAACAATGCGCTGATCAAGCGGGCGTTCTCCTCCTTGGTGAGGTAGTAGGATACCCCCAGGAGGCTGAATAGGGTTAAGGCATCAGGATCGAACCCCTGTGCGAGCAGACTGGGATAAGCGAATCCGCCCGTAAAGTCCATGGGAACAAGATGAAGATTGCCGGGAACCGCAAGCTGTGCTTCCTTAAGCCTCTGCTGTTTGGATGCCTGGGTAGCAGGAGCGTCCACTTCAAAGATCTCCAGCTGCTCCCCTAGTTCAGGATAACGGTAGGCAAAGCTGTCCAGCCCCGCACCAAGAATTACATACTGCTTCAGCCCAAGACTCATCTCATGCAGCACTATGCTCTCACAGTAGGCAGCACGTGCCAGCGGTGTGGGGGATAACTGAACCTGGACAATCCATCTCAAGATGGCTTCAGGATCATCAGGGTATTTCTCCGCAATCTCAGGATTGAAGAACGTAATCCCTTGCACCATATTCCTGCGGATGTCCGCGAACTCCTGCGGTGATATCAGCTTCTGTGCGACATAATCATCGATGATCTTCGGACTGTCAAATTGACTGTGATATGCGCGGCCAAATGCGGACACTAAGGCAGTTATGCTGGACTTGTTCTGCTTCATTGGTGGTTCCTCCATAAAAAATAAGATTCCCCCTGGCCAGGAGAACCTTATTATATACAGAAAATATTAATATGTAAATTATAGCATATAAAATATTTTTTGTCAATGATAGATGTTACAATATTTCCTGTTTACCCCTGATCTAACGAGCCCATAAGCTGGAAAAAGTATTCGGTCTCCTGTGTCTTGTTAAGACTGTACCATGCATCCAAGGTCGCTGGAGCAAATACCTCTAAGACCCTTAGCACTTCCCTCGCGAACTCCAGCGGAGCGATGCCTGATGCCGTGACCAGCTTCCCGCTGACAGCTACAGACCCATCCTCATGATAAGCTTCCCCTTTATAGCCGGGGCTGACCATTTTCAGGTAATCCAGATTGTTGCTTGTATGCGGCACAGCATCCAGATACCCCTTATCCGCCAGCGCCATGGTCGCCCCGCAGATCGCAGCAACAGCCACACCGAGCTTGAGCGCTTCGTGAGCCCTATCCAAGACCGGCTGATTCTCCGCCTCTCCCCACGTATTGCCTCCAGGTAAAATCAAAAGATCGCCGCTTGCCAAACTGCACTCATCCAGGGTGAGATCCGGCTGTACCGTCAGTCCGCCCATAGTTGTAACCGATTCATTGGTGGCGGATACTGTGATGACTTTTAAGGGTGCTGTCCCCTTTTTGAAGTACCTTCCTGTGTTCAGTTCTGCGGCCAAATACCCGTATTCCCAGTCTGACATCGTATTGAATACATATAGATAAGCTTGTCTGTTTTGCATATTGCAACTCTCCCATCACTATTTGATATAGCCTATTATAGTAAAACTCCCCTGACAGACGGTGTCAGGGAAGATCGGGAGAATGGGAAGAATCTACGTTAGCACTTGGGTGGACGCTCCGCTAGTTAAGATAACTCAGCTAGACTCTGCTCTAAGATAAGCACCCGCTTCACTGAAGCTGGGAATCTCCCCGCCGCCGACAGCAGCACAGAGCGCTGCCCCTACAGCCGCTTCCTCAGCGTGTTCACCAAGCTCAAGCGGTAGCCCGAAGGCAGCTTCTGCCTTGGCGCACAGCACCGGATTCGTCCGCAGCGCATTGCCGGAGCCTATAAGGCGGCTGAATGTGCCTGCGCCCTGCTGTTCCAGAACTGCCAGGAAGCCGTGCAGTTCATCTACCATTCCTCGCAGAAAAGCATGGACCAGCCCGCCGGGAGTAAAATTCTCCAGCGTGATTCCTTCCACACTGCCGCGCTTCCCCGGATCTGTCCTTGTCCCCAGGAACTGTGTGTTCACCGTAAGTCCTGTGCTGCCGCTTCCCGGTACCTCTTCACTGAGCAGCCTGGACATCAGGGAATAGATATCTGTCGGCGCTTCTCCAGTGTATGCGGTAATCAGCTGCCGGAAGAATCCCTCCAGCAGAGCATAAGACTTGCCGCCGCTCAGGGCTGCACCGACCATCAGCACCCCACCCCCAGGGAACGGGCGTACTTCCATCGCGGAAGGAGGGTTATCACACTCAGGTACCCAAGCCGAGAGCTGGCTCCCTGTGCCAATGTTCAGCAGCAGAGATGCTCCGGGCTGCGGCACACTCCCCAGGAAGCTGGCCTGATTATCCCCGAGCGCGGTATACACGGGAATGCCTTGTGATGTGCTACCGATTGCCGTACCGGAGGGTACGACCTGCGGCAATAACGAAGGATCGATACCGGCAAGACTAATCGCTGTTCTATCGAAATCCCCTATCCTTGGACTGAAGCCCCCGATTCCCGCTGCCTGCGTTGCATCGATCCGCGGCACATCACAGTTTGCCAGCCTCATCGCAATGTAGTCAGCAATCGTGCAGAAGCTGACTGCATCTTCCGGGACAAGCTGCCTGCAAATATTAAAGTAATGGGTGGCGAGTCCGTAGCCGGGAGCTACAGTGTAACCGGTAAGGTCACTGAACTGCTGCGCATAGGTAGGACTGCCAGTCCCTCCGGTGAGCTGTCCCGCCCGTCCGTCCTGCCAGGTATACAGCGGACCTAGTGCCCTTCCGCTTTTATCCAAATAGACAATCCCATGCATCTGCCCGGTTAAGCCAATGCCCGCTACTTCCGGCTGGTGCGCCAGCAGACGTTCGAGTATATGTTCTACCTGCTTCACAATCAATTCCGGGTCCTGCAGCCGCTCCCATTCCTGATTCAGACTGAAGGGCAGGCTCGCATGCGCTTCCGTAAGGCTATGCAGAATCGTCCGCTTCTCCAGATCGTATAGCAGCCCGGAGATGGATGTAGTTCCGATATCTAGTCCGGCCGTAATCATAGGCTCCATCCTCTTCCCTGTTGTATAGCCATATGTTAAGCCTTCGCGAAGGACAGCGTCAACCAGGCGCATAAAACACTAAGAAGCAAAAGATACTAGAACAGAGAAAGTATAACTATAAACGGAGGTACATAAATGAGACTTCACAACAAAGTGGCAGTAGTTACCGGGGCGGCATCCGGGATGGGGAAGGCTATTGCCGTCCTGTATGCGAAGGAAGGGGCCAAGGTGGTAGTAGCGGATATTCATCTGGAGGCTGCAGAGACGGTAGCCGGTGACATCAAAGCTGACGGCGGGGAAGCCATAGCAGTACAAGCGAATGTTGCAGACGAATCTGACATCCAAAATCTGATCGACAGTACTGTCAACACCTATGGCACTGTAGATATTCTGGTGAATAATGCGGGGATCATGGATAACTTCGAACCGGCGGGTGAGATTGAGGATGAGAGCTGGGAGCGTGTGCTCGCCGTTAATACAACTTCGGTGATGCGTGCAACGCGCAAGGTACTGCCTATTTTTCTGGCAAAACAACAGGGTGTTATTATTAACGTTGCCTCTGTAGGCGGTCTGTTCGGTGCCCGGGCAGGTGCGGCTTATACAGCCTCGAAGCATGCGGTTATCGGCTTTACCAAGAATACCGGATTCATGTATGCTGCCAAAGGAATCCGCTGCAATGCGATTGCGCCGGGCGGTGTGGAGACCAATATTGGTTCTACCATGACTCATATTAATCCTTTTGGCATGGAACGTACACAGCCTGGCATGGCACTTAATCCACGGATGGGCCAGCCCGCTGAAATCGCACAACTCGCCTTGTTCCTGGCTTCAGAGGAAGCAGGCTTTGTGAATGGAGCAGTCATTACCGCAGACGGCGGGTGGACGGCTTATTAAGCTGAGGGCCTCAAACGAAATGAAGGGCACTATTGCGAAATAGCACCCTCATTTGCAACCTTTGGGCCGCATCAGGGCCAGATGACCAAACGCTGCGGCGTGCCCTGTCCAATTGTAATCGGTTTTTCGATTACATTTGGCCTACGCGGCGTGCCCAGTCCAATTGTAATCGGTTTTTCGATTACAATCAGCTCACGAGTCTTCGGCATCCCCAATATGTTCGGCTTTCTCTTAAAAAAAGGCCATCTCCCCTCTTCGAGTAGATGGCCTTTTACAAATCTCCTTCAGCTCCGAGCATCCTGCACCCTGATATTGCTCCCGAACAAGGTGGAATCACTTGTCAGCTTATAGGCCGGATACCCGGCCTCTGCTTCGAGCCGCATCACGTCATCGAACAGCAATTCCTGCTGGCGGTCACACAGGAAGGTGAACGGCTCAGTCTGAAACACAATATCGGTCGGCGAAGGCTCGCTGACTACGCGGATGACCAGCATGCCGTTACAGCCGCAGTCCTCCGTATCATAGAACATTTTGAATTGCCCAGGCTTCCCGGCCAAACTCTGCTCCAGCCGTTCGCGGGTCATGCTATTAAGCTCAATTTGCATCTGCAATTACTCCTCTCAGGACATTCTGCCCGGTATGCTGTATCTGTAGGCGACAAGTATAGTCCCTAATCTCCGCAGACCCGTGTGACAGCAGTCACTATGAATGTGAAAATATGACTCTCAGCGCAGCATGCCAAGTCATCGATAAAATCTCCTTCCTGAATATAACACAGAAACAGGCGCTGCCATAACCCGGCCCGCAGCCTGGAAATGCCAACGCCTGCTCTATTCTGCTTCACCCGATCTGCGAACGTACGGCTTCCTCCAGGCTTAGCAGCTCTGCTCTGACCTGGACCACCTCACCGATAATGATCATGGCCGGATTGCTGATCTTCATCGCAGCGGCGACCTTGCCGATATGGCCAAGCGTGCCGGTCACGATCCGTTCGTGCACCGTTGTTCCGTTCTCAATTAATGCAACCGGAGTCTGCGGATCTTTGCCGTGGGCCAGCAGTTCCTTGCAGATCTCCCCCAGCTTGCTTACACCCATATAAATCACAAGCGTATCTACACTATGGGCCAGTGCATCCCAGCGCAGCGGCGAATCCTGGCTCTGGCAGCGGCTGCCGGTCACGATGGCGAAGGAAGCCGCCACACCGCGATGGGTCAGCGGAATGCCCGCAGAAGCGGCTGCGCCTACTGCCGAGGTGATTCCCGGAATCACCTCATAGGGAATACCGGCTGCGGCTGCGGATAACGCTTCTTCCCCGCCCCTGCCGAACACGAACGGGTCGCCGCCTTTCAGCCGGACTACATGGCTTCCGGCTGCCGCATGGCGGATCATCAGCCGCTCCGTTGCCTCCTGAGGCATCGAATGCAGACCCGGCGCTTTGCCGCAGTAGATGCGCAGGGCATCGCCTCTGGCATAGTCCAGCAGCTCCTCATTCACCAGCCGGTCGTACAGAATTACGTCGGCACGTTGAATGCGCCGCAGCGCCTTCAATGTAATCAGCTCGGGATCGCCTGGACCCGCACCAACAATGGATATGCTGCCCTGCTTCATAGGCTTTTCTCCAGGGCAGGTGTGCCCGGGAGCCCCGCTTCTCCGCGTCCCGGAAGCTCCGCTGCCGCAGAAGCACCAGGTCTGCTGCTTTTTTGCGATAAGTAGAATAGAAGGCCCGTGAACAACAGTCCTCCGGCGAAGTTGCCGAGCAGCACCGGAATGCCGTTCCAGATCCACCAGTCCGCCATCGTCACATTCGCTCCAAGCATCATCCCCGCCGGAATGACGAAGAAATTGACAACCGTGTGCTCGAAGCCCTGTCCGAAGAAGGTCAGGATGGGGAGCCACATGGCGAGGATTTTGCCGGAGGTGGATTTCGAGGTCATCGCCATCACTGCACCCAGCGTAACCATCCAGTTACAGAGCATTGCCTTGATGAAGGCCAGCCCCAGTCCCTCTGCCCCCAGACTCTGATAAGCCTTCGTCTTCCCTTCACTTGCCGTAATGAGCGTCTGCACCATGGGGTTCGACAGATCAGTGCCCATCTTCGTAATTGTCAGCCCGTATAATGCGGCATAGACGGCACACCCGATCAAATGCCCGAGAATCACCCAGAAATAGTTCCCCAGCATGCGCCTGACGGTAGTCTTCTTCTCCAGTACAGCCAGCGGAATCAAGGCGAAGCTGCCGGTAACCAGCTCCAGCCCGAGGAGAATAATCATCACGAAGCCTACCGGAAAAAGAATCGCGCCCGCCATAGGGATCTTGGTCTGTGCCGCAGCGGTGAAGGCCAGTGTGGTCGCGCATGCCAGAATGGCACCGCCGAGACTGCCGCGGACAATGAGCTGCATGATGCCCAGTTCTGCTTTGGTTTTTCCCGCTTCAATCATGGAGCCCAGCACTTCGCCTGGTTTGACATAGTCCATTGATGAATCCCCCTTTATACGTGTCCCTGTATGAATGAATCAGATCGTTAAGTACAAGCTGCCTGTGGCGTGATCGACTTCCACCTCATAGGTAGTCACATGTCCCGTATCGGGGGCCTGCACCTCACCCGTATGCAGCTCGATCCGCCAGTCATGGAGCGGGCAGTGCACCTTGGAGCCGCAGACCATGCCCTCCGAGAGCAGCCCGCCCTTGTGCGGACAACGGTTCTCCACCGCCAGCACCTCTCCGCTGCTTAGCCGGAACAAGGCAATCTCGGTATCGCCTACCCGCAATTTACGTGATCCTTTGATATCTACCTCATTCAGGTTGCCGATTAGCAGTTTGGTCATTGTCATTTCGGGTTCCTCCTTAGACCGTCTCGGGTAACGAGATCGCTTCGAAATTCTTGCGCAGCTCCGGCGTATTCACAATCTGCTTCCATGGATCGGTAGTGAGGCTGAGCGTCTTCTGAATTCTCTCCACCAGCGCCGCCCGTTCCTCCGGGGATTCCAGCGCCTGCTTGATGCTGTCCAGACCCACGCGCTCGATCCACTGTGCAGTCCGTTCATTCCATCCGGCTTGCTCGCGGTAATACTGCAGGAACGCACTTGCCCATTCCAGGACCTCATCATCGGTCTTCACCACGCAGAGCAGATCGGTCGCCCGGACATGGACGCCGCCGTTGCCGCCGACATGCAGCTCCCAGCCGCCGTCTATCGCCACCACCCCGAAGTCCTTGATTGTCGCTTCCGCACAGTTGCGCGGACACCCGGATACGGCCAGCTTCACCTTACCCGGAGCATTCAGCCGTTCAAAAGCCTTTTCCAGCCGAATCCCCATCCCCAGCGCATCCTGGGTCCCGAACCGGCAGAAGGTGGAGCCTACGCAGGTCTTTACGGTGCGCAGCGTTTTGCCGTAAGCATGGCCGGAGGGCATATCCAGCTCCTCCCACATCTTCGGCAGATCCTCCTTTTTCACGCCCAGCAAATCCAGGCGCTGCCCGCCGGTGAACTTGACCAGCGGCACATCGTATTTCACCGCCACCTCCGCTATCTTGATCAGCTCTGCGGGAGAAGTGACCCCGCCGTAGATTCTCGGCACTACTGAATACGTCCCGTCCTTCTGGATATTGGCATGGTAGCGCTCATTCGTATATCTGGATTCATTCTCATCCACGTATTCCTCCGGCCAGAGCATACCCAGGTAATAATTCAGCGAAGGGCGGCATTTCGGGCAGCCTTCCTCATTGCTCCAGGACAATACATGCATGACTTCCTTCACCGTGGTCAGCTTCATCCGCTTGATCTCGGCGACAATCTCATCCCGTCCAAGCGTCGTGCAGCCGCAGATTCCCTCCTTGACCGTAACGGCCGCCTCTCCGGCATAGAGCTGGAGCAGTCCCTCTACCAATGGCTTGCAGCCCCCGCAGGAGGCGGATGCTTTGGTGCAGGCCTTGATCTGGCCGACACTGGTGCAGCCGCCGGCGGTAATCGCTTCGGCAATGGTTCCCTTCGTTACACCATTGCACCCGCAGATGATCTCGTCATCCGGCATCCCTTCCAGCCGGTTGCCCTTGGGCGAAGCCAGCGCATCGGCCGGAAGGCCGAGCAGCAGCTCCTTCTCGCGCCCCTTGATATTCTCGCCCTTCTTAATCATTGAGAAGAGCTGCGCGCCGTCATTGGTATCCCCGAACAGCACGGCACCGATTAGCTTATCATCCTGAATGACCAGCTTCTTGTAGATTCCCTCCGTCTCATCCTGGAAGCGTAGAGCCTTAGTGAAGGGCTGTTCAATATACTGTCCCGCCGAGAAAACATCGACGCCGGACACCTTCAGCTTCGTCGAGGTCACCGAACCGGCGTAGCCCTCTGTGGGAGCGCCTGCCAGTCTTTTGGCCAGCACAGCGCCTTGCTCATACAGCGGGGCTACCAGGCCGTAGGCAATGCCGCGATGCTCTGCACATTCCCCGACGGCGTAAATGCCGGGCAGGCTGGTCTCCATATAATCGTTCACCACGATGCCCCGGTTCACCTCAATCCCGCTGCTGCGGGCAAGCTCCACATTCGGCTTGATGCCGACTGCCATCACAATCAGATCAGCCTCCGCCATCTCGCCGTCTGCGAACAGCAGGCCTTTGACTCTTTTTTTGCCGAGAATGGCTTCCGACTGCTTCTTCAGCAGGAACTTCATGCCCTGAGCTTCGAGCTCTCCCCGCAGCATCCGGGAAGCGGTCTCGTCTAACTGACGCTCCATAATATACTCGTGGATGTGAACCACCGAGACGTCCATCCCCAGGTGCAGCAGCCCTCTGGCCGCTTCAAGTCCGAGAAGACCACCGCCGATGACTATCGCTTTGTTATATTTTTGCGATACGTCCTGCATAATTTGAGTATCCTTGATGTCACGGAAGGCAATAACGCCCTCCTTCTCTGTTCCGGGGATCGGCAGCATAAAGGGATTGGAGCCGGTCGCCAGAATCAGCTCATCATACGCAGCCGTAACTCCTTTATCCGTATTGACTGTACGTGCAGCAGTGTTAATAGAAGTCACTGTGTGCCCTGTGTATAAGGTAATATTGAAGCTGCGGTACCATTCGAGATCATTAATGACGATTTCATCCAGGCTTGCCCCGCCTGCCAGCACGGAAGACAGCATGATGCGGTTATAATTGGGATAAGGCTCTGTGCCAAAAATCGTAATCTCGTACGCCTCCGGCGCCAATTTGAGCAGATGCTCAATGGCTCTGACCCCCGCCATCCCATTGCCGACTAATATCAATTTTTTACGCTTCACTGTCATCTGTATCTCTCTCCTCTCCAGGTGCACAACAGAAATAGCCCGCTTCACTCCGCCCGGAAAAGATACTTTTCCCGTAAGCGTTATAAGTGAGAGCAGGCGCCATTGCCGCTTCAGCCGAATACATCGTTGTATTCGTGAATTGTTGAATTTGTTAAAACGACTATACTACAGCCGTCTACGATACGTCAATAATTATGACATATAAAATTTAATTAATTTAATTTATCGACAAGAACGTTGATTTTGTGTTATATAATATAACATTAACTATCCTGTAAATTAGATTGTGAGCAATTATACAAGATGTCTCTATTCTTAGGTAAAAGGAGCGTCGTCCCCATGCATTCCCTGCTCGTAATAGAACCTGCTGGAACAGAGAATCCCGCAGAAGCGCGCTCCTCTGAAGGACCTGACCACATCCTAAGCTCTTGCGGCTATGTAGTAGGAAGCGCAGCGTCACCGGAGCAGGCTGCCCCGTTCATCGGCGATGCCGATGCCTTCATCCTCAATCTTCCGGTGACGGATATCAGCCATTGGAGAACCCTGCTGGTGCAGCATAAGCTTGCGCCAGTAATCTGGTGGTGTACCCCGCATACCGCTAACCTCTCCGTCTCTGCCTGCGGCGACGATATTATGGTGGACGGCATTCTATCCCCTGCTATGAAGCCGCCGGAGATTCACTGGACGCTGCATTTCAGTGCCAGGCAATGCTTCGAGCGCAAGCAATGGTTGAAGGAACGGGAGCAGCTGCTCTCCCGGATTGAAGAACGCAAATGGATCGACATGGCCAAGGGCATTCTGTCCAAGGCCAAGAATATCAGTGAATCGGAAGCCTATGACCTGCTGCGCAAGCAGGCAATGAATGAACGCAAACGGATCGTGGATGTAGCAACCTCCATCGTCAAGGTCTACCAGATGCTGCAGGATCAAACTTAAGGAGAACGCCATATGATTAATATTCTGAAGGAAGTTGCCCGCGGCAAACGCGGTGCGAAGGATTTAAGCTACGGGGAAGCTGAATATGCGGCCGAGGCCATACTCACCCGGTCCGCTTCGCCGGTGCAGATTGGCGCGTTCCTGATCGCAGAGCGCATGAAGCTGGAGAGCCTGGAGGAGCTGGAGGCTTTTGTGGCAGTCTGCCGTAAATATGCCTTCCGTGAGCCTGTTCACCAGGGAATTGACTGCGCCGGTCCGTATGACGGCAGGGTACATTCCTTCATTGCAACCTTCCCCACGGCCTTTCTGCTGTCGGCCGCAGGTCTGCCGGTTACCCTGCATGGTTCAGCGGGCTTGCCGCCCAAATGGGGCATTACGCTACAGGATATCATCCAGGCCGGGGGAGTGGATGTAGCCGGACTGAGCCGCAAGGACGCGGTTCATGCCGCCGAAGCCGGCGGGGTGCTGTTCGTGAAGTCGGAGCAGTGGTGCCCGCCGCTGGGTGAGCTTCGCGGACTCCGTGAGGACATTGGGATGCGGACGATTTTCAATACGGCGGAGAAGCTGATCGACTATTCCTGCTCGCCGTTTATTGTATTCGGGATATTCCATAATACGGTATTCGACCGGAGCTCCCGGCTCATTGTGAAGCTCGGCTATCAGCGGGGACTGGTGGTGCAGGGCGTGGAAGGCTCGGAGGACCTGTACATTGACCGGCCGAACCGCGTATACCGGATTCAGGACGGAGCGGCAGAGCTGGATATCATCGACCCCGATTCGCTTGGTTTGGAGGTTCCCGTACCTGTCGAGCAGGAATGGACGGCTCTGCGGCAGCTCCGTACGGCCGAAGAAGTCCTGCAAGGCGGCGGGCATATGGCTTACTACAATCAGACGCTGCTTAACGCCGCCGCCAGACTGCATGCCGCCGGGCGTGTGAACTCGATTGAAGAAGGCGTCTATACCTGCAAGCCTCTGCTGGACAACGGCCAGGCCTGGGAGACGTATCAGCGCTGGCATCGCGCAATGACGGGCAGCAGAGTTGCTCCACTCGGACAGAGATGAGAGTGGGAGATCGGTGTTCCACACACACTAAAAAGCGTGCCATCCGCATTCCTGCGGTGCACGCTCTTGTCCGTTACTGCAAATGCTTCGTCGTTAATCCGTATGCAGTGCCCCCTGCGGCTTGCCGGAACCCTGGCTCCCGGCGGGCTCTTTAGCATCGCTTGTGCCGCCCAGCTTGAAGACCAGGATGCCGCCGACAATGATCAGCACGCCGATTAGCTGGTTTAACGAGAACGGAACCTTCGCCAGGCCCAGCCAGCCCAGTGAATCCCACAGCAAGGCGAAGCCGAGCTGGGCAGTTAGTACAATCGAGATGGCATAAGTTGCGCCAAGGATTCTGGTGGCCTGGACCAGGCAGATCACGACCCCCACGCCGATCATTCCGCTTAACCAGTACCAGGGCTGCATGTGCTGCAGCGTGAACATATTTTTCCCTTCCATAATCAGCCCCATGACGAGGGATGCGGCGAAACCCATACCTAGTACCAGTGTTGTAGTCGACCAAGAGCCTGTGTGTTCATTAACCTTGGCGTTGAAAATATTCTGTAAACTGACCAGCGCGCCCGCGATCAGTGCAAGTACTAATCCTGCTAACATATCTTTTGCCCCCTTCGTTTAGAACTTTAGTACAACTACCCCGAGAATCATCATCCCGATGCCGATAAACTGCGGCAGCTTCATCTTTTGCCGGACGACACCGAACCAGCCCCGGATATCAATGATGAACGTCAGGCAGAGCTGCGCAATCAGCAGCGCCGAGATCGTAAGTGTAACCCCTATGTTCTGAATCGCCGTCACCTCACTGAAAATCACGAAGGCGGCCAGACCGCCGCCGCTGATGTATAGCGGATGTACCTTGCGGAAGCCGTGCTTTTTGCCGTCCCGTACCACCAGCGCTATCGCTAACGCCATAATGAATCCGGTAAGCTGGGTAATGGTTGCCGCCTGCCACGTGCCGATATCCTGGCTGATTCTGGCATTGGCTACCCCCTGAAGTGTAATGCAGGCCCCGGCCATAAATGCGAATAGTATTCCTTTCATCTGTCTCTCTCCTCTTTTTGCTTCTCTCTACTTATTAAAAGCCAGTTCGCCGGATTGGAAAAGGACATATGTCCTATTCCGTTAAAGTCTGCTAGCCGTGCCGCCTGCATCGCCCTGCTAAAGAGAGAACAAGCCCGTTTCAGGCCGGATTCCGGCTCAAAACGGGCTTGCATAGACTTTTCGGACAAGCTGGGTGCACGCCTGACTCTTAGGAGATGAGACCCATCTCCCGCAGCTTGTCCATGATGATGACGCTGACCGCCGACACACGGTCTTTGTCCTTATAGGATAACCATGCCAGTTCTTCAATCTCCGAAGCCGGGGCAAGCTCGCCTGTGAAATCTGCGGTCAGGCAGGTCATCCGCACGAGCACGCCTTCCGCTTTGCCATGGGCGGGAGCCTCGAAGCTTCCGAACGCTGCAATCGTCTCCGGCAGGATCTGAACGGACAGCTCCTCCTCAATCTCGCGGATGAGAGTCTCGGCATCACTCTCGCCGGGCTCCCGCTTACCGCCGGGGAAATAATAGGTGTCCTTGCCTGTGGAACGCGCGCCCAGTACCTTGCCGTCCACAACATAGATCCAAGCTACCTTATCTATTACATTACTCATTGTTAGTCTGCACCTTTCCTTCTGCGTCACGCTGAAACGGAACTGCCCGTTTAAGAACAGTGTACCCGTTCCTGCTTGCTGCTTGAATATGCATATGCTGTCCGGCCTCTTCCCAGGGTACAGCATATCCCTCACCTTTAGCGCAAAAAATAGACGCCGAGGAGTAGGCCGGGTCTGCATTTTTATTATAATTCCGCTGCTCCACCACCGCCCCGGTCTGGTGGCAAGGCTCATATCCGGCTACTCTGAGCGACATCGATCCCTTGCCCTGCGTCATCGCCGCCAGTCTCACCCCATAATTCATGAAGCTTGCCGCCGGAACTATGCCCGTAATTACCGCCTTGGACGGTGAAATATCCGGGGGATTGAAGCGGCCGCCGGCTTGCTGAATATCACTCATAACCTTTCCCACATCGTCCGGATCTATCCGGATCTTCAGGTCGTAGACCGGCTCCAGCAGCAGATTATCTGCCTGCTCCAGCCCCTGTCGCAAGGCGCGGTAAGCTGCTTCCCGGAAATCACCGCCGCTCGTGTGCTTATTATGTGCCTTTCCCGTCAGCAAGGTGATCTTCAGATCCGTCAGCGGGGAACCGGTCAGCAGGCCGTGATGGCCGCTCTCCAGCAGATGCTGCTCAATCTGATGCTGGTAGCCTAATGTGAGATCATCCGGGTGGCAGCGGTTCATGAACGTGATCCCGCTCCCGCGTTCCCCGCCCTCAAGCATGAGATGCACCTCGGCGTAGTGGCCCAGCGGCTCAAAATGCCCGCAACCATAGACTGTACCCGCAATAGTCTCCTTATAGAGAATCTCCGGCGGGCCAAACGAGATTTTAAGCTGGAACCGCTCCGCCGCGATCTGCTCCAGAATCTCAAGCTGTATCCCGCCCATCACATGAATATGCAGCTCCTGGAGATCTTCATCCCAGCTTACATTCAGTGACGGATCTTCCGCGCCAAGCTGTCCGAAGGCATGCATCAGCTCCTTCAGGTGCACGGGCGGCTTGAAGAGCACCTTGGATTTCAAGGTGGGAATCAGTCCGCTGCTCTGCGCGTCCTGAAGTTCGCCTACTCCCGCACCCGGCAGCACGGAGCTTAGGCCGACAACGGCGAACAGCTCCCCGGCGGCAGCCCAGTCAGCAGCGCTATAAGCAGTACCGTTATATTTGCGGATTCCGGTAATCCGTTCGGAGGTTTGTTCCGCTTCTGCGCCATAAGCCAAGCTCTCGCGGTTCTTCAGCACGCCCTGCAGCGCTTTGATGTAGGTGATACGCGTACCTCTGGCATCGTGGCGGATCTTGTAGACCCTCCCGGCAAAAGGCAGCGTATGATCGTACTCCGTGAACGTGAGCGCATCCAGCATCTCCAGAAATTCACTCACCCCGCGGTCCAGCAGCGCAGAGCCGTGCATACATGGGAAAATCTCTCCGCGCTTTACCATAGACCTCAGTGCAATGCGGCAACCGCTGTCTGTCAGCATGCCTTCAAGATAGGGTTCCAGCAGCGTCTCTTCGCGTTCGGCAAGGAACGATTTCATCTCCTCGGTCCACTCAGCTTCCGGCTGCTCCGGCAACAGCATGGCATCGCCGCTAAGCAGCTGCCGGATCTCTTCCAGGACCCGCTCAGGGTCGCTGCCTGCGCGATCGGTTTTGTTAATGAAGAACAGGGTCGGAATCCGGTGCTGGCGCAGCAGCTGCCAGAGCGTTTCGGTGTGGCTCTCTACACCCTCCACCGCGCTGAGAATCACCACCGCATAGTCCAGCACTTGCAGACAGCGCTCCATCTCCGGGGAGAAATCGACATGGCCCGGCGTATCCAGCAGGAAATAGCGGGCATCCTTATAGGTGAACTCCGCCTGATCGGCGAAGACGGTGATCCCGCGTGCTTTTTCAATCTCATGGGTATCCAGGAACGTATCCTGATGGTCCACACGCCCCCTGCTGCGGATGGCTTCGGTATGGTAGAGCAGCTGCTCGGCGAAGGTCGTCTTCCCGGCATCTACATGGGCGAGCAGTCCGACAGTTATATTCATAGAGTGCCACTACACCTCTCCACGGATATGCGGAACCACCTCTGACTGGTAAAAGGCAGCCAGGCGCTCCATATCCCCTGGGCTGAAGGAGGGTACATCCAGTGTAGCCAGATTATCGTTCACCTGAGCCTCATTCTTGAAGCCCGGAATCACACAGCTGACGGCCGGATGGTCCAGAATCCAGCGCATGGAGGCCCGTGCCATATTACCGCGTCCATCAGCGATCCAATCCAGCTTCTGTGCCAGCTCTACACCTTTACTAAAAGGCAGGCCGGCAAAGGTCTCGCCCACATTGAACTGCTCCCCGTTCGCATTGAATTTCCGGTGATCATTCTCCTGGAAGGTACTGGACGCCGTGAATTTACCGGTCAGCAGACCGCTGGCCAGCGGCAGGCGAACCAGAATTCCTGCACCCTTGGACGCAGCCTGCGGCAATAACTCCAGTGCTGGCTGCTGCCGGAACAGATTGAAGATCACCTGAAGCGCCGCAACGCCAGGATACTCCAGGCAGAGCAGGCCTTCCTCGATAGTCTCAACGCTGACGCCGTAGTGACGGATTTTACCCTCGGCCTTCAATTGATCCAGCGCCGCGAACACACTCCCATCACGCAGAATCTCCATCGGCGGACAGTGGATCTGATACAGATCAATCGCTTCCCGCTCCAGACGCCGCAGGCTCTGCTCACAGTATTCGCTGATCCGGCGCGCGGAATAATTCTCCGGGTCATGGATATCTCCGGCGCGGCAGAACTTCGTGGCAATATGGATCTCATCCTGCTTCCCCCGGGTCGCCTTGGCAAGCAGCTCCTCCGCATGACCGCCGCCATAGACGTCTGCCGTATCGAAGAAATTCACGCCCTGCTCCATCGCTGCCTGCAAGCCTCTTAGCCCGTCCTCATCCTTGCTGTTACCCCAGTCCCCGCCAATCGCCCAAGTGCCAAAGCTGACTTCGCTGACAGACAGCCCCGTATTTCCCAGCTCGCGGTATTTCATGCTATGAACCTCCGTTTATGAGTTTGTGTGATTTGTGTGAAGCGTTCTCAACTCTTCTTATTATGAAGGGTTTGACCGGTAAGGTCCAGTTGGCGGCTGGATTTCACTCGAAGCTTGATCGTCACTCCGGTGAGCATTCGGGCAATCCGGCCCTGCACACACCTGCACTTCCTAATTCTCCGCTTGTAGCTTAAGATTCTTCTTCCGTCTCTTTTATTCTTTGATAAAATACCTTTAGGTGGAATAATGTATCTTAATTTATCCATATCTATAAATCTTTCGGAAGCAAGTGGAAAAACAGCATCTAATCCTGTCCATTTTTGCCCTTAGGTCCGAATTATGATTAATTAAGTGTTGTTTCTCCAACTGTTGCCCCACCAGAAGCCACTAGCTCCTCAGCAAGTGTAGTAAATCCAGCTATTTCCCACCTGCAAATCTCACTAAGGTGAATGAACCTTTATTGAGCTCTCTCTGCGGGCACGACTATCCTTCCATTGCAAAAGCAAACACCGGATAGCTCTCCACCGGCTCGAAGCCGAGCCTTAGCGCGAGCTTATGTGAAGCCATATTCTCATGCGTTGTTTCCCATAGGGGAAGCATTCCCTGATCGAGATAGTAACTGATTAACGATGCAGCGGCGAGCGTAGCATAGCCCTTCCCGCGCTCCGATTCTGCATAAGTATCTACATCAATGAAGTACCTTTTATTCACGCTGAAGCCGTTATTTTTGCAAATGGAGACTGCCTTATCCCTAACCTTCACTACAGTACCAGTGGTTGTCAGCCCAACGAACCCGCCCTCTCTTGCAGACCTATAATGCTCCGGTAAGGCGAGAACAGGAAATTCCTCATAGGTGACAGATAGATCTCCCTCCAAGGGGATAGCAGCACGCTTGTTCTTCAGCTCACAAAATCGTTCGCTATTGAACTCATAGACCGACTCCATATGTCTGTCTACGCTCAGCCCGGCAATCTCAAGCGTAAGCAGTTCCGTCCAGGAATCACTATCTTCTGTATAGATCTCGAACCCTTTCTCGTGCCTCTGCTGGCAATCAGGTACGACTACCGTCTGCAAAAAGCTCATCAGCTTCAGCCGGTTAATCTCACTGCTAATATCTCCGGCAGCATACATCCATCTCCCCGTAGCCCATACCACAGCCAGTGTCGGCGCTTCCATATGATCAGCAAATACCCGCCCGGGATAATTCTCCAGCAGGACGGATAAGGCAGGAAGGTGTTGCTTTTTACCGGCATAAAAATCATAAACTGCAGCATAATTCTCAATTTGCAGCTCCAAAAGCTTATTCAACTCATTCACTACGCTTCCCTCCATGTATGTATCTCACTTTAATACCGCAACACCAGCACAAACCGCATCCCCCGCTCCAGCGGCTCCGCGTAAATATCGCCGCCCATCTTTCGTAGCAGCTGCTTGCAGATGAAGAGACCTAGACCGTTGCCCGGCTTGCCGTCCGCATTGGACCCGCGCCAGAAGCTGGTGAAGATGTGGGGCAGCTCGCTCAGGAGCAGCGGCTCTCCAGAATTCTCTATCACAATCAGCTGGCGGTAATCCTCCTCACGGAAGGTAATAGAGATAGACTTGCCATCTCCATACTTAATGGCATTCTCGATGAGATTATTCAGCACCTCATGCAGCCGTTCTTCGTCCCCAAGCAGCAGCTTGTCCTGATAAGCACCTACTTCAAGCTCCACCTTCAGCAGCTCCAGCCGCTCCTTATGGTTACGGAGGACCTTGCCGACCAGCCCGCTGAGATAGAACTCTCCCGCATCCACCTCTATATTCTGCAAAGAAGAGACGGAAGCGGTGATAATCCCGCCGATCAGCTGCTCCATTTGCTCTGCTTGCTGACCAATCATCCGGGCGGCCGATTGCCGCTTGACTTCACTGTCATAGAGGCTGTCCGCAAGGGCGCTGGCGTAGAGCCTGATCGTGGCGACTGGGGTTTTGAGCTCATGCGAGAGGGACGCGACCAGCGTCTGGCGGTCTTTTTCCAGGCGGAGATTCGTCTCTCTCTGGGCATCGAGTGTCTGCCGCAGCAGGTCCAGCCCCCAGACGAACCGGCCGAAGAACCGGCTCCGGTGCTCCTTCATGCCTATGTTCAGCTGCCCCCGGGATAACTCGTAGGGAAGCTCCTGCAGCGTATGGAACGGCCGCAGAATCTGCTTGCGGATGTAGAACAGCAGCACCATAACCGCGCCAAGCGCCGCCAGCAGGAACAGATTCAACACCAGAAGCGTATGCACATCCTGCCCGGGCATCCGGTAAGAGAACCTTAAGTATCCTGTACTTTGCTGGTCCGCATACAAGGGCTTGACCATGAATTCACTTGCGTCCTCCACCCCGTTACCGGCAAAAAAGCGCTGAACCTCATCCGGTCCCGCTTCCTTTCCGGTCCAGCTTAAGCCGTTCACGTAGGTGTACCGGTTCACATCCGGCAGCAGTTCCTCCATAGGAATACCTCGCTGCACCTGGTCATAGATCCGGTTGATCTCTATCCTATAAGCCTTCCCGGGTGTCCCTGCCCCTGTCTCCCTGTAGGATACATATCCATTCAGAGCCGCTACGAACGTCAGACCGAGAAGTAATGTCCAGAGCATCAGCCTGTTAAATGCCTTCATATTTATATCCCACTCCCCAGACGGTGACGATGCGTCTTGGCTCTTTGGGGTTCTGCTCGATTTTGTCCCGCAGCTTGTTCATATGTACGGTCAGCGTGGACGGCTCACTGAAGCTGTCTGCGCCCCACACCTGCTGGAACAACCACTCTTTGCGCAGCGCCTTGCCTTTGTTGCTCATCAGCAGCACCAGAAGCTCGTACTCTTTGGCCGTCATCCCGAGCGGCTGGCCGCTTCTATACACTGCTCTTGCGGTCTGGTTCACCGTAAGTTCGCCATCGGTCAGCAGCAGCTTGTTCTCGTTCATCTCATAGCTCCGCCGCAGATGCGCCTTGACCTTGGCCGTCAGCAGCGGAGCCGAGAAGGGCTTCTCCAGGTAGTCGTCCGCTCCCAGCTCAAGCCCGATAATCTTGCTCTCATCCCCATGGCGTGCGCTCATGATCAGAATCGGCAAATTGTACTTCTCCCTGGCGATTCTGCATACGGCGAAGCCGTCCAGCCCCGGCAGCATAATATCAAGCAGCAGCAGCTTGACAGCACTCGTCTCCAAGTAAGCCAAGCCCTCTTCCGCAGAGGCCCTACTGCATACAGAATATCCTTCCACCTGCAAAAAATCCTTCATCACCTCTGCCAGCTCCGCATTATCCTCAATGATCAGAATGTCCGCCACGCCTCTCTCCTCCTGCTGCTTGCAGCTTCCTACCAGCCCATCTCCATCAGCCAGCCGGTCAAGCTGCGTTCGCGTTCCCTCGAGCCTTGTTCCGGCATATATTTGCCCAGCACATGCTCGCCCTGAATATTGCCATCCACCATATACAGCACCTTATCACTCTGCGCGGCTACCTTCACATCATGTGTAACCACCATCAGCGTTGTTCCTTCCCGGTTGATCCGGCAGAGCTCGGACATGACTTCCTGTGCAGCTTTGGAATTGAGCGCACCTGTCGGCTCATCGGCGAACAGCATTGCCGGCTTGTTGATGAGCGCCCGGCAGATGCAGGCCCGCTGCAGCTGTCCGCCGGACACCTCTGTAATATCATGGCCCGCCGTCTCCATAATGTTCAGCTTGCGCATCAGCTCATCAGCGTATTGATTCACCTCGCTGCGGCTGCGTCTTTGCCCGTTTCCCTTGCCGCTCAGCGACTGATAGCCTGATAGAATAATATTATCATAAACGGAGAGATTGCTCAGCATATGCATCTGCTGGAAGATGAAGCCCATTTTGTGCAGCCGCAGTTCAGCCATGCCCTTCTCCGAGAGCCGCGAAAGACTCTCTCCGTCAAAAACCACCTCGCCCGCAGTAAGCCGGTCCATCCCGCTGACGGTATAGAGCAGCGTAGACTTGCCCGAACCGGACGGCCCCATGACAGACACGAACTCTCCTGCATGAAGCGTGAAATTGATATTCCGCAGAACATTATTCTGACTTTTATTGACGATATAGGTTTTGCATAGGTTGGTTACTTCAAGTACTGCTGCCATTTCGCCACTCCTTCTTTTCTTTTAAAATTTAAGCCTATTCTTTATTCATGTTCCATATCTGCACACGCTTGATCTGGCCGCAGCTTGTGTATACCGCCAGCATAACCACAGCCAGGATTAGCAGCGGATACAGCAGATAGACCTGAAGCGGAAGAATATTCAGCCGGAGACTGGTCAGTCCGAAGATCCGGAAGATGAGACCGAGCAGGCTGCCGCCAAGGGTATTCGCAGCGATTACGCCCAGCACCAGCGAGACGGACATAATGATCAGAATACGCAGCGCCTGCCACCGCCGGATCGCGGCATTCGTGAAGCCAATGCTTTTCATGACAGCAATGCCGTAGACATCCTTCGCAATCATCAGTCTGACGAATAGACAGGTGATGAAGAACGAAATGAGGCAGATGATAGCCGTAAGCAGCCCATTGATGCTGTGAAGCTGGCCCATGAAGCCGCCGGTGATCTCTCCCAGCAGTTCAAGCGAGGTTTTGATGCCTTGTTCCGGGAACTGCTGTTGAATCTGCTTCATTATTCCTGCCTTTGCTTGCTCTGGGACATGGAGTTCACCGGAGAACATGTAAGCGGGTACTGTCTTCAGCTCATAGTCCCGTGCAATCCAGACCGCGTACCCCTCGTTGGAGATACTTTGGAACAGTCCGCTGATCATGAAGGTCCCCTTAATCCCGCCGATTTCAAAAGTAATATTATCGCCCACCCGCTTCCCGTATTTCCCGGACATGATGGCCGTAATCGCAATTTCATTCTTCAGCAGCGGGGCCGTTCCCTCCAGAATCTCAACAGACCCGTTCTGATCATTCTTCTGGCCGTTAATCCGCCGGTTGGCCTCCCCGTTATCGGAGATATATTTGGTATTTACCGTATAATTCGCTGTAAGCGTGACCTGGAAGCCCTGATCCTTCAGCTGCTTGGACAGGAGCGCCTTCTCCTGTTGGATCTGCTCTACGGATTTCTCTGCCACAACGGTTGGGCCATAAAAATCCGCACCAATCGTCCCGAAATATTCCAGAAACTTAGGTGTCACGATGGTATTGGTCAGATTGACCGGGATCAGGATGATCGCCGAGCTTAAGATCAGCGTCAGGATGAGCGACGTATAGCTCTTGAGCCGGTTCAGTACATCGCTCAGTGCGAGAAAGAACGGGGGCCGGAGGAAACGGCTTGTATGTAAATGAATGCGCCGGGATGCCTTGAAGCGTTCGCCGGTCTGGCCTTGCCGGATGGCATCGATGGCCGATGCCTTGTTAATCTTGCGCATGCAGACTAAGCAGAACAGCAGAATGAATGCGATCATGACCAGCGTGCTAAGCGCCGAGATCATTATATTGATGCTGCTTGCGGGCAGAATCATATATTGCGAGGTTTTGCGGGACATCAGCGCAGTCAGCGGGAGACTGATGCCGAGTCCGAGAATGCCGCCGAGACAGGCCAGCCCAGTATATTTTGTCAGGTAGAGCTGCTTGATCGCCCGGTTCCTGAACCCGATGGCCTTCATAGCACCAATCTCCTTGTATTCATCCTGCAGGGTGGAGACAATGGTGAAGCGCAGGGTCAGAAACGCAATGAAGATCAGGAACATGCTGATTGCAAACATCATGGCTGAGATGATCCGGTCCGTCATATATGTCATCTTGACCAGCGCCTTATCCACCTCGAAGCTGATGGGCAGATCACTGTTCGCAAAAGAAGCCGATATCTCCATAGATGCTACACCCGGTGCCGCCACGAAGCTCCATAGATTCATCTGTTTATCTTCGGGCACCAGCCTCTCTATTTCCTTGAAATCCTCTGTCGACAGCATGAGGCGCTTCAATCCCAGCAGATCTGCCCCCATGAATGCATCCTTGAAGTAACTGTTCACCGTGAACGTTCTCGTAGTCTCACCGAACTTGAGCTTCAGCTGTTCTCCCGGCACGATGCCGCTGCCCAGCATCAGGCTGGCTGGAAGACCGATCTCCCCCGGGCGAAGTGAATATCGCTCATTGTCCTCACCGAAGACCAGGTTCACCTGCTCAGGAATGGCAGACAGCACGAAGCTTACATTTCCCGAGAAGCTCTTGCGGCCTTCAGGCATCGTAATCTGATTCAGGAAGAGATTGAGCTGCCGTTCGGTATAAGCTGTCTCTACCTTCTTCTCCTGCTTCACCCAGCCTTCTACTGCCGAGTTATAGCCGGGGGCATTGGCCAGCGTGATATTAAGGTCTGCAACCTTGCTGGCTTCAATGAAGCTGCCCAGGGCGCTGGAGGTAGAATACATCAGGCTGGAGCTGCTTGCGGCTAGTGTGGAGGCCAGGATGATGAGGATCAGCAGAACGGTATTCATCACCTTTTTGCGCCGCAAATCTTTTTTTAGAATAGTCAGGAACACGTTGATTTTCTCCCTTCGTCAAGCTCTGTCCTGATTATAAGCAGGCAATTGTTAAATAATCCTTAAATCGGTCCAATCCTTGCTCACCCTATGAAAACAGCAAAAAGAGCTACGGCATAAACGCTCCATAGCTCCTTACTTGCCCTACCTCAGAATTGTGCTTTGGCAAAATTGTAAAATGCGAGTGCGTCTTCCCATGACGGGAATCCGGCCTGTGCCAGCTTGTCGCTGCCCCCGCCCTTGCCCTGGTAGCCGCCCAGGTGAGCCTTGAAGAAGGCGCCACATGAGAAATCCGCAGATCCGCTATGCGCGAGTACCGCCTTATACTCCGCCGCACTCAGCAGCAGCACCGGCAGGTCGGTCAGCGCCGTCAGCTTCGCAGCCAGACTCTGCAGATCCTTAAGCGGTCTATCGTCTGAAATATGGGTGAGCACCCCGCTGCCCTCTTCCATAGACGCTAACAGGTCCCGGGCCAGATAGCAGTCATTCTGCTCTTTCACAGCAGCCAGTTCCGCCTGCAACAGCTTCTGCTCCTGCTCCCACTTTCCGATCCGGTCCATAATTTCGTCCTTGCCTGTATTGAATCGGGCGGACAGCTGACTCATGATTTGCATATGATCGTTAAATTCCGCAAGCGCCCGGTCTCCGCATTTGAAGGTAATTCTAATATTACCCTTCTGCTTTTCGGACCGCAGCAGCTTGATCATCCCAATCGCCCCGGTCGAAGCGACATGGGTGCCGCCGCAGGCGTTATGCTCGACACCTTCAATCTCGACAATCCGGATATCCTCCGTTACCTTAGGAAGCTTCACCAGCGGCAGCTTGGCCATTTCCTCTGCAGTCACGAAGTAGCTCGTAATCGCCAGATTCCGGTAGATCTTGCGGTTCACCTCTTGTTCAGCCTCCGCCAGCTGCGCCGCAGATAGTTCCGGCAGATCAAGATCTATTGTGGCATAATCGCTGCCCAGGTGGAAGCTCAGTGTCAGTGCCTGATGCCGTTCGCGGAATACCGCCGACAGCAGATGCTGGCCGCTGTGCTGCTGCATATGGTCGAATCTCCGGTTCCAGTCGATGGCGCAATACACATCAGTCTGCCCGGGCAGCTCCGCTACCTTATGCAGCACCTCCTGATCCTCCAGCACCACATCCAGTACAGCAATTCCGCCGATGGTTCCCGTATCACAGGGCTGTCCGCCGCCGTGCGGGTAGAAGGCCGTTTCTGCAAGCGTCACATAGATTCCGTCTTCACGTTCCATCGTAGAAGAGATTACGGTACTCCATTCTTGAATATATGCTGAATCATAATATAGCTTCTTGGTCATCCCTTAAGCTCCCCCATTCGCATCCGTTGCAGGCCCGAAGAACATCTCCATGACCACATAATCCTTGCCGCCTTTGCTGAATACTTCATCCGTTCTCTGCATGCCGAATTTCTTATAAAAGCCTGCCTTATAGGTTCTGGCATTACAGAAAATCCGCTGCACCCCCGCCTGCTCCGCTTCCGCAAGGACCGTCTTCAGCAGCTTGCTGCCGTAGCCCTGGCCCTGTTCCAGCTCCAGGGTCGCGAACTTGCGGAACTGTGCTTCTGTGCCGTTGACGAACAAGGATAACACCGATACCAGACGATCTCCCACATACAGCCCGTAATGCTTGCCCTGATCGTCATCAGCCAGCTTAATATAATCCGGCTCCCGCTCAGGCCACATGACTTCATGCCTCAGCTTCCAGACTTCTTCCTTATGTATAAGCTTGACCTCCATCTCATCCACTCCATTAGTTGTGCTTAATGCATCGTATCCCATATTTGCTTGCCGATCAATATCACAGTGACTGTAATGAATAACGGCCGGATATACGCTGCCCCTTTGCGGATAGCCATCCGGGAGCCGACAACGGCTCCGATCACCATCGGAATCCCTAGAATCAGGCCATGGGTGTAGCTGACAGAGCCCAGGGCAATGAACGTAAGCAGGCTGGTGATATTGCTGGCGAAGTTCAGGATTTTGGCGTTTCCTGCGGCGGTTACAAATTCAAACCCCATCATCAGAAAAGCGAAAATCAGAAACGACCCCGTTCCCGGACCGAAGAACCCGTCATAGAAGCCGATAACCAGTGCCGCCATGCTTCCGACCAGGCGCAGCCTGCCGTTTTTCGCGGAGAAGGTGGAGATATCTCCCCAGGATTTTTTGAACAAGGTATAGAGGGTAATTACGATCAGCATCACGATCACCAGCGGCTTCAGGAACTCGGAAGGCACCTGACGGACAGTCAGCGTTCCGGCCATCGCTCCAATGACGGATAACGGGATGAGGGTGCGAACCAGCTTGAAATTGATTTTGCCGGAACGCACGAACGAGGCGGTGCTGGTCAGCGAGCACATCGATCCCGCCAATTTGCTGCTGCCGAGCAGCAGGTGGAGCGGAATCCCCACCGACAGCAAGGCCGGAATCGCGATCAGACCGCCGCCGCCCACTACAGAGTCAATTAACCCGGCCAGAAATCCGCATATCACCAATATAAGTACCATACTGAGCGTCCAGTCTTCCATTACTGCGCCATTCCCCCTCTAATTCCATCCGTGAGCAGCATACCAGACGCCATTCCTGAATGTATTCCACGCCTCCTGTACGAACGGGATGATATTCTCCGGCAGCGCATCTACCGGGAACCAGCTTAGGTCAGCGCATTTGTCCGGCTCCATATTGCAGATCTCTCCAGTCCACTGCTCCGCCTTGAAAAAGAAATCCACCCGCTCATCCCCGGAGGTACGCAGGTGCATCGTTCCGATCAGGGTAAGCCCGGCGGGAGCTATAACAGCACCGCATTCTTCCCGGACCTCGCGGATGGCAGCGGTATGAAGCGGCTCGCCGCCATCCAGCTTCCCGGCAGGCAGCCCATACTCCCCGTCATGATGTCCCGTATTTGCGCGCCGCAATAGCAGGACTTGCCCGTCCTTGATCAGAAATACATGAACCACACTCACGAATCGAAAGACTTCCATTCCAGCTCTTCCTCCCCATTCCCGCACACGAAAGAATAAACGGACAAGCCTGGAAATCGGCTTGCCCGCTTACTGATGTGACCGCTATTCTATTCTTCCGAATCCACGTTGTGGTAGACCTGCTGCACATCGTCCAATTCTTCAAGCGCATCGATCAGCTTCTCGAACTGGGCCTGCGCATCTTCAGGAATAGCTACATAGTTCTGCGGGAGCAGTGTCAGCTCGGCTACAGTGAATTCCGTGATTCCCGCGCTGCGGAAGGCTTCCTGTACTGCATGGAACTGGTCCGGCTCAGCATACACGATGACTGCCTCGTCCTCTTCCAGCACATCACGAACATCCAGATCTGCTTCAATCAGCAGCTCCATAACCTCATCTGCTGATTTGCCTTCCACCCCGATTACCGCTGTCGGATCGAACATATACGTAACCGATCCGCTGACGCCCATGTTGCCGCCGTTCTTGCTGAACGTGGAACGGACCAGCGGAGCCGTGCGGTTGACGTTATTCGTCAGCGCATCAACTACAATCATCGAGCCGCTTGGACCGAAGCCTTCATACCGCAGCTCAACGTAGGTCTCATCGCCGCTGCCCTTGGCTTTCTCCAGGGCACGGTCAATAATCGCCTTCGGTACATTGTAGGTCTTGGCCCGTTCCAGAACGACCTTCAGCGCCCGGTTGGATTCCGGATCAGGCTCGCCCTTCTTCGCTGCAACATAGATTTCTACCCCGAACTTGGCGTAGACCTTACTTGTATTAGCATCCTTGGATGCTTTCTTTTCCTTAATATTATTCCATTTACGACCCATATGGTTACCGCTCACTTTCCAACATTTAATTAAAAACAGTCTTGTATATTATACCTCTCTTCAATCGATCCCGTAAAGGGCCGTCCACGCTCCTTCACAAATCCAGCAAATTCAGCATCCGCTCCCTAAACAGAGGCATGGTTCTGCACCAAAAATAATTGTAAATATATGGTTGAGAGAGTATAGTCTATCTTTGTTAGGCACCTTCATTTTCATTTCAAAGATTCAAATGATTGTAAACACTAAAAGATTGTATAGCTGGCCAGCTTTCAATATAAAAATCATGAAAGGATGTTTATTTTGAAAAAAACTAAACGATTTCTAGGTTTACTCTTGATTTTGGGTATGATGTCTTCTTTTGTTGCTGTTGCCTATGCAGAAGAAAATTCAACAGAAACTGCCCCTTCTGGCTTAAAAGTTTTAAGTCCTGCTGAAAACGATGAATATTTTAATAGCTTAAACCAAGATGAACAAGAAAAAATAAAGGAAAAAATCCAGAGTGCAGAAAACGTTGCAGAAGAGCTCGGGAGTCAGGCTCGGGCAGCAACAGCAACAAAAATTTCTATACCGGGAACATTCTACATTTACCAGCAGACACAAAGTTACTACTGCTCTCCAGCCGCTACAAAAAGTATTGTGCAATATCTTACGGGATCATCTGATAGCCAAGGTGCTATAGCAAGTGCATTAGGAACCTCAATTATCGGCACAGATCCTACAACTATTGCACCATATTTGAATAGCAAGCAAAGTAAAGTTCATTATATTTATAATGCAAATCCAACTCAAACAACTTTGCTCAACAATTTATATTATGATGTCGTAACCATGAAATCTCCTTCTTCTGTAGGGATTTCTAATTCATCTGGAGCAAACTGGCATTATGCAACAAGTGGTCATAATTTGGTGGTGAATCTGGTAAGTTTCATTATTCTAGAGGTGTTTGTTATTCAAGCACCTCTCTAATTCTATTAGATGGCTTTTGCGAAAAGGAAGGGTTAGTTTGAAAAAAATAATAAGACTACTTGGCTTGATTGTTATATTGATTCTGTGTAGTTGTGATAACCAACCCAACCACTCCAAAGATGAAAAACTCCAGAATCCAAAACAAACATTCACTGCAAAACCTTCGATTTCTAATGAAACTATTTCGATTTATGACATCAACAACTCAGTAATCGGAACAATTGAGCGTTATGAAGCATTGGTGCTCATCGGTGACAGTATAATCTATACTAAGATTCCAACGGTGTCTGATGCCTCGATATCTGAAATGGATTATTATCGTTACAATTTTAAGACTAAAGAAAATATTAAATTGGGAACAGTCAAAAATTGGTCTTATGAAGCTAAATATGATACAACCATCATCGGAAACTCTTTATACATGTTAGTCACAACCGGTGAAATAGCGGATATTGCAAACAGAACACTTCATCTTTATAAAGTAGATTTAATTAACAATACTATGTCCGTGGTTTTTTCAGAAAAAGGTGGATTTCCTTATAATAGTATGACCGCTGTAGATAATAGACTACTAATGGTTAGAGTAATTAAAGGCGGCTCTGAGTTAGAGGAATATAATACAGAAACGAAGAAAAGAAGGATTCTGCAAAAATTTGATTTTGATGACAAAAAAAATGTAGGCGAAGCCATCCGGCAAATTACATCAGACGACAATACAATTTCATTATTGCGGTTAAAGATAGAATCAGGTGGTAAATCACGCTTGTTTGCGGATGTATATAATCACGATATGAAATTCCTGCGCAGCGCAGATGTTTCAACAGTTTCATCTAATTCTTCAGACGGGAGTCAGAATGAATTAAGTCAGGGCGTATCCAGTTTTGTTGTTAGTAACGATTATCTCTACTATGCGAATTTTAGTATTACAAGATTTTTGGGGAAAATTGAGGATGGATCTCTCCGCTCTGTTAAAACTGTTAACCCGGAATTTGAGATGTCTTCGGAAGCTGTAAAGAGCAATCGCTCAGGATTATTTTATCAATCATTTAGCCAAACAAATGACTTGTATCTATTGAATTACAAAGACGGTACATTTAAAAAAACTACGTTTTATGCTGATGACAAAAGATATTTTATAATTAATATTTCCAGATATAATGATAAGCTCTTACTAACAATGAGGTATAAAGACCCTAATACTGGAGAAGAACTTGTACCTAAATTGTATTATATTAATTTGTCAGATTTGAAATTCTTATAGCGGTTAACTTTCGTACCATGGAGTTGAAGGAGTCCATTCCCTGTGATTGGTAGAGAACGGTTAAAAAAGAAGACTACAGCTCCTTCCCCAGCAACCGCAGGAAATCCACCTACTGGAAACATTTTTGGCTTGGTTTCATTATCTTTGGTGAACAGGAGGACCATCATGAAAAAAAATCAACTTGCCATTTTATTTAGCTTACTATTCCTTATCGCTTGTTCTTCTCAAGAGAAATATCCTAACCTGAATGAAGCCATAAATTCCCTTGAAAAAAACATTACACAAATTGAATCACCTGACGACCAATTGCTTGAGGGTATTAAACCTGTTAGCTATAAACTGAGTAATGAGGAAATTATAAAAGTTTACGTTTTCGGATCGGAGGAGGAACGAGAAAGTGGAACAAAACACTTTGAAGAAAGTATTCAGCTGCTTAGTTCCCACGCGCCAATTATCTACCAATCAGGAGATTATTTAGTTCTGTATTACTCCCTCGCTGATTCAAAGACTCAAACACCCAAGCTAAACGAAACAGAGTTCGGAGTGAAAATAGAAAAAGCTCTCAACAGTATGTAACAGTAAGAAATCACGATTTAGGTCTATGCGAGTAATAGAATCGAATGTCCCGGCTCCTATGGCCAAACGATCAGCCCTCTTTGCAGGAGGGCTATTTGTGGTCAAATGCATTGATTAAGCTCCAGACAACGTACAACCTCACCGTCGTATAACTCTTCACTGACCTTTTGGAATCCAAGCGATTCATACAACATTCCGGCAATCCGATTATCGGGTCTATGTCCGATCATTAATCGGGTACACCCTTCATTTCGCATATACTCGATTAACTTCCCCAAGGCTTGTTTGGCATAACCCTGTCCTTGATGATGTTCATCAATCATAAGGGCTGGTATCCAGCAGTTACCGTCCTCATCGGGAGTAGTACAAAAAACAATAAATCCTATCACCACAGTTCCTGAATAAATAGCCAGAAGTTCAAACTCCTGCACAAATTTTGCCTCAGCAATCCAATTAACCACCGGAGCAGGAAAAACGCTTTGTTGTTCTGGCTTCACCTTCAGCAATGTGCAATCATACCAGTTCTCGGCCGTTACAGGTCGTAGTTCAATAACCATAATATTCCCTCCAAAGATCCAGTTTCAGCATTTAAACTTCTTCAACATTATACTGTGGAGGGAATCTCTACGGTTGGTATAGAATGGTTAAAGAAAAAGGCTATCACAAGAAGCACACGAACACTTGAGCCTCCGCAGGACTGAAATAAATGGAATAACGTATCTTAATTTCCCGGTTTCTAATCTTTTCAGGAAAGCAAGTGGAAAAACAGCAACTTCTGCATCGATATATGCCGCTTCGGCGTAATATAGAAGAACTTAAGTGTCGTTTATCCAACTGTTGTCCCGGCAAAGTCCATTCCTTCATCAGCAAGTGGAGGAAATCCACCTATGATCCGCCACAGCCCGCTGCCTAGCGCCCCTCGCCAAAAAGGAGGATCGCCACACTGGGCAATCCTCCCCAATTCACACCAATTCATCCCGATCCACTGAGCGCTACACCCATACCTCATTCGCCGTCTCAATCACCAGCCGAAGCTTATCCCACTGCTCTTCCTCCGTCAAAATGTTGCCTTCCTCCGAAGAGGCGAAGCCGCATTGTGTGCTTAGACATAGCTTGTTGATATCTACATATTGCGCTGCTTCTTCGATACGCGCGATGAGCTGCTCCTTGCTCTCCAGACCGCCATGCTTGGTGGTCACCAGTCCCAGCACCACGAACTGGTCCCGGATAAAGCGCAGCGGCTCGAAGTCGCCGGAGCGTTCATTGTCGTATTCGAGGAAGAACGCGTCCACGTTCGTATTCGAGAACAGCTCCTCGGCAACCGGCCCGTACCCGCCCGCAGCGAACCAGGTCGAGCGCAGGTTGCCCCGGCACACATGCAGGGCAATGGTCATGTCCGCCGGGCGGCCGGCAATGCTCTCGTTGATCAGCCGGACGTAGTCTTTGGCCAGCTGATCCGGGTCAACACCTCTGCTGCGCAGATGGGCACGATGTCTGCCGCTGCAAAGCGTCCCCCAGGTAGTATCATCCAGCTGCAGATAACGGCAACCGGCATCATAGAAGGCCTGAATCCCCGTCCGGTACACCTGAATGATGTCGCCGTACAGCGTTTCGGTATCGGAATAAATCTCGTTCCCGTTATACTCCTGCACGAAATGGAACAAAGACGGTGAAGGAATCGTCATTTTGGCCATAGTCTCTCCGGCCATCTGCTGCAAGGTGCGGAACTCCCTGACCATGGGATGGTCTCCGAAGGCGATTTTACCGGTAATTCTGAAGCTCTCCGCCCGGTTCGTCTGCTCCTTGGAAGCGCCTGGAGGGCCAAGCGTAATCTTGCCTGTCCCTTCCATCCCCAGGAAGAAATCCAGATGCCACCAGGAACGGCGGAATTCGCCGTCAGTTACAGCCTTCAGCCCAAGCGCCTTCTCCTGCTGAAGCAGCTTGCCAATCTCCATATTCTCAATCTCCGCCAACTGTCCGGCTGTTAATTCGCCTTGGGCATACAAGCTGCGCGCATTCTTGATCTCCTCTGTACGCAGGAAGCTCCCGACAATGTCGTAACGGAAGGGCGGTGCGTTTCTTGTCGATCCGATCACTGGACTGCTCATACGTCCCTCCTGCTCTTATAATAAGAAAGATTCAAACTTAAACACATTACCCGACACCAAATCATTCAGAAAATCAATATATATAGACATAATCTCACTAGGCTTGCGGTCCTTGTGGGCGATCCAGCCGACAGAGAACACTTCCTTGCTGTCAAAAGGAATCGTGATCAGCCCTGCATCATCCAGCTCAGAGGCCATAATCCCGGTCCCCACAGTATACGAATCGCTTCCGAGCAGCAAATGAGTCAACGTGGCCCGGTCAGTCACCTTAATATTCTTCTCGATCTGCGTAAAGCTAAGCATCTCCTCCGAGAAATGCAGCGAATTATTATCCCCTTGCTCAAAAGTAATGTAAGGATACGGATGAATGTCCTCCGCCGTAATTCTCTCTTTTGCAGCCAAAACATGCCCTGCCCGCACATAGACATGCGGATTCGTATTGAACAGCGGAGTGAACTTCAGGTTCCCGTCACTGAACAGCTTGTTCATGATCTTGTAGTTGCTCTCGTTGATATACAGAATCCCGATGTCGCTGCGCAGGGTACGCACATCCTCGATGATCTCATAGGTCTGCGTCTCTCTCAGGCTGAAGTTGTACTCCTGCACCTTACTCTCCTTCATCAGCTTCACAAAAGCATCCGTAACAAACGCATAATGCTGTGTAGATACCGAGAAATAGATCGGGCTGCGCTTCTTGCCGGTATAGCGGTTCTCCATGAATTCGGTCTGCTCAATAATCTGCCGGGCGTAGCCCAGGAATTCCATGCCTTCCGCCGAGATGCTGATCCCCCGGTTATTCCGTTCAAAAATCGTGATGCCAAGCTCGTTCTCCAGCTCCTTGATAGCATTCGAGAGGCTGGGCTGCGACACAAATAGCCGTTTGGCCGCTTCATTCATAGAGCCGCTGTTCGCAATCTCAATCGCGTAGCGGAGCTGCTGCAAAGTCAAACCTTCTCCCCCTCCGATCAAGGACTTCATCTGGCAGGTTCATCAAAATAAGAATTTACTTGTTATCCTAGCACACCTGCCGCGTCTGATCTACTATAGATTATTGAAGAAGGTGGCCTGGCGGATGTTACTGGGTGCGCTTCTTGCCTGCGTCGATTTTGGCCGGGTCCAGCCCTTCCCAGATATTCTTGATCTTCGCGTTCTCAGGGTCATCGAATACCAGGAATGCCGTCGGCAAGTAACGCTCCCCATACTGCGAAGAGGGCTTGTTGACAATCTCATTGTCTTTCACCAGCACCGTCGAAGATCCCCCGTCCAGATTGGCTGCGATGACCGCCCCATGCTTCAGCATAATCTGCTGCACATCATACAGGTTCGCCCCGATGCTGTAGCCCGGCTGCCGTCCGTCAATCACTACAAAGATGAGCGCACCGTCTGCCCGTTGGCCCATAGCTGTTCTTGGCGCGATGCCCCAGCCTTCGGCGGCATTCTTAATCTGGCCTTTACCGTTCACAATAATCCGTGGCTGAAAAGTCACTGCCTCCTGCACGCCCATCTTGCTGAGCTGGTCCAGGGTATAATTCCCGGCAATCATCTTGCCTTCCTTATCAATGCCGACAATCTGTGTGGATTTCTTGCCGCCCAGCCCATTATAGAACAGCTTCCCTTGCGAGATCACCAGCCCGATCGGCTTGAAGCCATTGCCCTTCCAGTTCGGATCGGCAAAGCCGCCGCCGTTCACCCCGGCGATTGCCCCCGTGCGTTGCACCATACTGGATACCTTTTCCCCGGAGCCGATTTTGCTCGGCACACCCAGGCGCACCTTCTTGGGATCGTTCACAATCATGACATAGCCGCTATAGCCGCTGCCCGATACCTCTTTAACCTGGACCAGCGGTGTATGCTCAGCTTCCTTTACAGGCTCAGGCTTGATCTCATGGGTATCTACCTCGTCGCCCATCTCCTCGAAGCGCTTGGTATAATCGCTGACGCGGTGCTTCAGCTCCTCTTCGCCGATAATATATTTGGCCCAGTGCCGGTGTTGAGTCGTAATCAGCGTATCTGCAATCAGGAAGCGCGTATTCTTGGCCGACGGTGCGAAATAGAGCCAGCCTCCGGCTGCTATAACCAGAATGAAACAGACCATGAACACCCTGAATAGTGTGCGGAAGAAACCTCTTTTCTTGCGCTTCGGCGCCGGCTTCTTCTTCTTGCGGACAGTAGAACGTTGTGGTAAAGAGCTCACTTCTGAAATCCTCCCTAACAAACTGATAATGGTTAAATCTACAAACTCACAACTTCCATGATAGACGAAATTCCGGATTTAAAAGTTTCAGTTTGTTTAATTCTCTGTCCATAAACTGTAAACTGCTTATGTTGCAGCTAAATTATGGTAGAGTGAAGTCATACTAAACATAATATAAGGAGGGTTATCATGAACGCATTTCTGACTGAATTTGAACAACAGATACGTGAGGGGTTTGTGGCGGACCTTGAAGGTATTTTAGAGGAAGCAGCACATGAGAAGGTATATGCCTGCGCAGTCGGGACGGATAGCGACTTTGTCACTCTGTTCCTTGCTGTCAATACAGAGCAATCCCTTGCCAGACATATTTCCGATATGAGAAGTGAAGGGTTATGTGATGATGCTGAAACCGAGCTTTATTACAGATGGGGAATTTCCGAGTTCCAATATGGCGAGCATTCGCATTTCAATCATATCAGCCGTTTTTTATATGCACAGGATAATGTATACCAATATAAAGATGAAATGGTCAAAATCATTGCCAAGGTGGTTAATGAAACCAAGGGCGATATCTTCACAAAATATAATCAAACCAAAGAAGACATTACCTTCTTTATATCAATGACCGACGATGAGCTGGCTGAGGAATTAGAGAATGAATCGGTGGCACTGATGACAAATCCTGTATTGGTTCCAGCGTTTTTAACACGTTATGATGCAGAGAGCTAAAGAAACCAAACAGCGGCAGCCCGGGAATTAACCTCCCTGACTGCCGCTATAGTAATGACAATTCCTGCGCTACCTTGATTTTGTTAAGTATAGCGTGAGCTCATCATCCACCCGAACCTGGCTTCCAGGAACTGCGGGCAGATTGTCATACATGAGTCCCCGGCCATCCGGGACATAGCCCCGTTTAATGTACAGCCTTTGGGCTGTGCCATAGCTGTCATATAGTCCGAACCCAATCCCAACCGTGTCAAATCTGGCGAAGGCTTCTGCTTCGAGAGCGTCCATCAGCATACTGCCGATACCGCTTTTCCGCAGGGTGGGAATTACATCAAGATTCTGGATCTCAGGAATGTGATTCTCGGCAAAATAAGGATAGTGAGAGCTATAGACGATATGTCCCCAGCCAGTAAACTCATTCTCACGAAGGGCTACGAGCGTAAGCCGCTTCTCCCCTTCGTTCTCCTTCCAACACTGTTCAATATAAGCTAACGGTTTGTTGACATCGTGCGGGGCCAGCCCCTCATGTATCCATGCCGTGTCCTCGGACTTCATCCGGCGGATATGAATTGATTGACTCATAAGGTCGTTTTTTTCCTTTCCGTTCCAAAGTAATTACAGTCTATTCACGGGCGTTCTCTACGCTGAGCGGAACGTGAAAAGTGACCGTTGTCCCTGTATCCGACGAGCTCTTGATATCAAGACCCGTACCGAACTGTCGTTTCAATCGCTGATCTGTATTAATTAATCCAACACCGGATCGGTTGGCTGAATTCCTATCCAGCACTCGTTGCAATTGAGCCTCTTCCATTCCTACCCCATCATCAAGGACGGTTATCTCTGCAAGGGTCTCCACAACAGAAATTCGTATTACAATGCGGCCTCCACGTTTGCGCTTCATGACTCCGTGCCTGATCGCATTCTCCACGAGAGGCTGAATTGACAAAAAAGGAACCCTGATGTATTTTGTCTCATCAATTTCCCAAATCACCTGCAGCCTGTCCTCGAACCGGACCTGTTCAATATACACGTAAGAGCGCACTAGACTCAGCTCTTCTTCAATGGGCACAAGACTGTCCATATTCTGAAATTTGAATTTGTTCCTCAAATAATTAGTGAACTCATCAAGCAGATCACGCATCTTCTCCAAATTAATATCACTTAAGGCGGATATAGAATTTAATGCATTGAACAAAAAATGAGGCTGAATTTGCGCTTGCAGCCATACAGCTTCTAAACGAAGTTGTTCCCGGATGGATTGCTTAATCGTCGTTAACGCTTTGATTCGAAGTGTAAGCTCTAATGCCTCGACTGGTTTGGTTACATAATCGTTCGCTCCTGCCAGGTAACCGCTCTGAATATCCTGCGGCTGACTTCTTGCTGTAAGCAGCAGCACCGGAAGCTCTGTGAAGGTATAGCGCTCACGGATTCTTCGGGTTAACTCATAGCCGGACATGACCGGCATCATGATATCGGAGATCACCAGATCCCAGTCCTTAGTATCCAGAATGGCCAAAGCTTGTTTGGCACTGGTTACCAGTGTAATGTCATATTCATCTGGAGGGAGGATGGCTTCCAGCACTTGAAGGTTCACGGGATCATCATCGATGATTAAGAGTACCGGACGGACGGAATCCATGCTGACGAATGCCGCCGCTGTCTCAGCACTTTGGATAATCGCATCGTCCATGTTCCCAAGAACAGATGCTTGAGTTGCCGCAGAAGATGCCGGTACTGGCTGAACAGCGTGCGTCCCTGCACTTTCCGCTTCCGCTCCCAAGCCAGACAGCTCTACAGAGAAAATGAATTGCGAGCCTTCTCCCTTGGTAGAAGTCACCTCTAAGCTGCCCCCATGAAGCTCAACCAGTTGTTTGCTAATACTCAAGCCTAACCCAAAGCCGCCTTCAATCATGGTGTCACTTGTCTGAGCTTGCTCATAAGGCCGGAACAGGCGTTTAAGCATTTCCTCATCCATTCCAATTCCAGTGTCAGCAACGGCGATATAAGCGCGCCCGTTCTGATCATAAGCCGAAATCGAAATGACGCCGTTATTGGTGTATTTCACAGCATTATGAAGCAAATTGAAGACTATTTGAATCATCCGGTTCTCATCTGCGTAGACCAAAGGGAATTTTTCAGGAATCCGGTTTATTATTTCTACAGATTTCACCTCTGCATTGAATTGCAGCATATCCAGTACGCCTGTCACAATCGGCTGAATCGATATAACTTTCGGAAAGATACGGGGGGTCCCCTCACGCAAACTCATTACATCAATCAAATCGTTTAAGATCAAGGTCAACCGGCGCCCTACCGAGAAAATAGTTTCGAGTTCCTTAATGCTTCTATCCTGCATCAAATGCTGTTCCCGTTTTAGAACGGATTGCGAAAGATTAAGTATGCTGTGAAGCGGGTTTTTGAATTCATGAGAAGTATTCGCCAAAAATTGATCCTTATGGTCATTCATTCTTTGCAAGGCAGTTGCAAGTTCATTCGTATTTTGGTACATGCTGAAATAATTTCTAAACCATACTGAGGCCAAGCACCCCATTGAAATAATCAGATCAAAAGGATAATAGACAACGCTATAGCCGCCCTCCCGCCAGAGAAGTGTCCAAATGAAATGATGGATTAACGCAAGAACGGAAAAGAAAAACAATAGGTTTCCTCTCATATCCTTGACCAGGGTTCTAAAGATTGCGATGATCGAAATGACGCCGACCATACCGCCTAGCAGATAGTACAAGGGAAAGATCCTGGTTATCTGATATGTATTTAA
This sequence comes from Paenibacillus sp. FSL R7-0179, assembly GCF_038002265.1. Lineage (NCBI taxonomy): Bacteria > Bacillati > Bacillota > Bacilli > Caryophanales > Paenibacillaceae > Paenibacillus > Paenibacillus sp. FSL R7-0179. Next base: position 2,553,249 of record NZ_JBBOCC010000002.1, on the reverse strand, counting down.
GAACAGTGTAATTCCTGCGCTCCCCAAAATGATAACCCTGAATACAGGATAGATCCTGTACCACAAAGCGAGTTCACGATGATTAGTACATTCCAAAAGGGCATAGGCTCCAAGCAAAAAAACTGCATTGGATAACCGAAAATCCCAAGCATTGCCGATGTAAAAAATTTGGTGGAGCAGCTTTTCATCATTGCTTAAACCGCTGCTTAGTGTGAAGCAGAAGGTAAGCAGCGAGAAATATAGCAGCTTTTTCTCCTTATTGCCCAGTATAAATAAAATAAGCGCATAGGCAGAATGAATCAGAAAAATAACCGTTGTCAGAACCTGCATAGAAACCGAAATTTTCATTTCTTGGATTATCGCTTGTTCTGAACCGAATTTAATAGACCGGACAATGCCACCACTACGGCTATCCACATAATTAGACGCTTGAACCATCAGCTCGATTACGCCGTCTTTGTCTGCCGTAAAGGTCGCCGAATACGGAAGATTGTTAGCGATAGAGACCTTTTCCGACTCCCCCACCCGCCCGGATTGAGCCAGCAGACGACCGTTGACATACACTTTGGATGAAGTGCGGATACTTGGTACATGAATACTATAATTCAAACCCTGCTCCTGATTCACATGTAATCGCAAACGGTAAGAGCCAAATCCGTATGGAGTTGAGGTGCCCGTCTGCACAGCTGTATTCCATCCCCCCGGTACTTGAGTCATTCTTGGCTCACTCCCGGCCAGCTCCAGCTGCTTACTTCCCTCTGAGATCCATTGTGAAGGATAGAACTCCCATTCCCCGTCCAGCAAAATGATCTTCCCGTCTTCTGCATTCCAATCACGTAAATCGAGTTCGCCGTTGTGGATAGAATCCTGTTGCAGATTACCAAACACCTCCATCCACAATAAGCGCGAACCAGATAGAACAGCTAATAGTAATCCAAGCAATAAAAAGAAGTACTTCCACTTCATTTGATATCTTATTGATAAATTAGCCAAGAATGTCCCTCTCCTACATAGGTGCTTTCTTTATCTGGCAGCACCCATAAATCTGCAGAAGACCAACCACACCGGTGTAAGCTTTGCATTTCCTATGTCTGTTATGATGCAGTACAGCCTTCTGCGTGTTCATCCTCCAAAAACTTGCTGATACGCATACTTCGGTACTTCATCTCACCCATGTCTCCCCACACCGCCGCCGCTGCTTGCACTGCCGCCACCTCCGGAATTGCTATCATCATCGTCATCATCACGGGAGGAATACCGGCCAGCTCCGCCGCCGCCCGAGTATCCGCCACCGCCGTGATTCCGGTCGTCATCATCATCGTCGTCATGAGAGGAATACCGCTCCGCTCCCCCTCCGCTCGAAGAACCGCCGCCCCCGGAGTTACTGCCCCAGAAGCTGCTGGAGCTGGATGAGGAGCTGCTCCCCGCAGAGGAATGGTTGTGATGGTGCGGCCGCCGATATCTTCTTCTCTGGCTGTAGCCATAGCCGGGCTGGCCGGTCCAGGCGCCATAGCGCCGGATATTGCGCGGGTTATGCGGATTGATCCGTATCCCGTAACGGGCAACATAGCGGTTGCGCGCGCTGGCGGCGAGACTGATTAGTGCGACAAGAACCAGGAAAATCCCGAGAATCAGCATCCCCTTCGATCTGGAGACAGGCACCAGCTCCACAGGTTCTTTCGCTGCCACAGGTGCTTTGCTGACGGTAGAGGCTGTTGCAGATGTGGAGCTGCCTGCGGCTTTCCCCGATGCAGCATCCACCCGGGCCAGGAAGAAGCCGTAGAAGGCATTCGCCGTCCCCACCACGCCGCCTGCGTAATCTTTTGCCGCAAATTTGGGCTCCAGCACCGTATCCAGAATCCCGCTGATCCGATTATTCGTCAGCACTCCGTCGATCGATTTACCCTGTAGCACATGATAGTTATCCCCGCCGATATCCAGTACGAGCATCACATCTCTGGGCCCGGCAGCAACCCCGGCGAACTTCGCATAGGTGTAATCCTGCAGGCTCTTGCCTCCAGTATTCTTAACAGTTACCACATAGATTCCGCTCCCGGTGGTAGCCGCGTAACGGTTGCTGGACTGGTTCAGATAATCCTTGGTAACTTGCGGGAGGATTCCGGCATTGTCCGAGACATAATTGCGGGTGCCTAGTGTTTCCGAGTAGCTTCCGCCGAGCTTCTGAATGAAAGCGCCATAGGTTTTATTAGCACCTGCGCTGTACTTCTTGGCTGCGAAGTCCGGCTCCAATGATGCCGAGAGAATCTTCGAGATAACGCCACTGTTCAGCTCAGTCTCCAGTCCCTTGCCGGGAACGGCCCAGTAATCATCGTCCTTAATGGAGAGCAGCAGCAGAAGCCCATTATTCTTGTCTGCCGAGCCGACCCCCCATGAATTGAACAGCGAGGTCGCATATTTCTCCATAGATACGCCGTTCGTCGAATTCACCGTAACCAGCACTACCTGCGCCCCGGTCTCCTGATAGAGCTTCACCCCATAGTTGACCATGTAATTCTCGGTCTTCTCATCAATCACGTTCGCAAAGTCATTCACATAAAAGGCTTCCGAATGAGCCGGCACTGCCGCCTCCGCCTTCCCCGGAATGAACGGCAGCAGCAGCATTAACAGCATACCGGCCAGCACTGTTTGCAGTATTCTTGCACGCTTCATTAAATCCCCTCCGGCTTCTCGTATCTCTTCTATTACTATATCGGTTACGTACAGGATGGACGTATAGTTCCATCTCTCTTATGTGTATGTCCGAATCTAGTAATTATTCAAAAGAGTCTGCCGGGGCTTACTCGTTATTGAACCGGTCTGGATGGGAGCCGAAGCGCTGATCGCGGTTCAGGCCGTTGATCCGGCTGATCTCCTCTTCAGACAGCTCGAAGTCAAAAATATCAGCATTCGCAATAATCCGCTCCTCCTTGACCGACTTCGGAATCGTCACGATTCCGTTCTGCAGATCCCAGCGCAGGATGACCTGCGGCAGCGTTTTGTTATGATGGGCTGCAATCTCGGCCAGCACTTCATTGTCCAGCAGATGCCCTTGAGCCATCGGGGCCCAGGCTTCAATCTGAATGCCCTGCGCCTTGCAATACTCACGGAGCTCTTGCTGGTTAAGCAGCGGATGCAGCTCTACCTGATTGACCATCGGCTTCACCTTGGCCACAGTAAGCAGATCCTTCAGATGATCGATCTGGAAGTTGGATACCCCGATGGCACGGACTTTGCCGTCCGCATACAGCTTCTCAATGGCCCGCCAGGTGTCTTTGTATTTGGCCCGGATCGGCCAATGCACCAGATACAGATCGGCATAATCCAGTCCCAGCTTGCTTAAGCCCTGGTCAAATGCGGCCAGCGTAGAATCATAGCCCTGCTCGGTATTCCATACCTTGGTGGTGATGAACAGCTCCTCACGCGCTACTCCCGATTCACGGATAGCCTGCCCGACCCCTTCTTCATTTCCGTATACGGATGCAGTATCGATACTCCGGTAACCCGCCTTGATGGCTGCTTTGACCGAATCAATAACCTCCTGGCCCTCTTGTACCTTGAACACACCCAGCCCGAACCATGGCATTTCTACACCGTTAGCTAATTTCGTTGCCGATTTTAAGTTCATCATATTCACACTACCACCTGTCTAATGGATTTGTTGGATTAACTAGAATAATGAAGCAGGGATTAGCTTGCGCCCGCCTTTGACCAGGGTCGAATCCAGGGCATCCCCTTTATCTCCGCCAAAATACAGCTGCCAGTACACGCCGAAGCGGATGCTGACATCATTCTTGACCAGCTCCGGCGGCGTGACGATCAGCCACTGGAACTTCAGCGCCTTCGAGATCTCGAAGACCGGATCAAGCACGTTATTCGAGACCATCTCTCCGAACGGGTTATCGTACAGGAAGACCGTCCAGCCTTTATTTTCCCGGTTAACACGCTTATGGGTCATAATCATCATCGCCACCAGCAGTTGAACAGACTGGCGCTGTCCGCCGCTGCCCACCGCCTCATCCAGTGCGCCGCGGTTGATAACCTCCCAATCGGAATAGTGATAGTCCTCGGGAGCGGCATACAGGAAGTAATTCTCCGTCACCGGCTTATACACCTGCAATACCGGGAAGCGGTTCTGCAGCGCCGCGTATACCATGCGTCCATCGTTAATCAGCTCTCTGACGGCTGAAGCAGGAACCTGCTCCATCTTCGGGAACCGCTCCAGCAGGCTGCTGATGCAGCGGTTGAAGTATTCGCTGACCAGCGGTTCGATGTCGTCAGTCGTCCGTGGAACATTAATATTCTTGTAATTCAGCTTAACCAGCGGGAAGGCATGGCCGTTCTCATTGTGAATGATCATCCGGCGTTCCATCCGCTTCAGAATATCAACGATCTGCACCACACGCTTGGCTGCCCGGCCTACCCACAGCTTGCGGGACAGCTCCATATCCTCTTTATCGCTGCGGATGCTCTCCATCTGATCACGCGAGCTCTGAAGCATAGAATCCAGCACCTGTAAGGCGATAGCGAAATCATCCCAGTGAACATTGTTCAGGCGTTCCTGAATCTTCGTCTCAAGCTCCGCATTCCAGCCGGACTTGGCTACCTTGCCGCTCAGCCCAGTCTTCTCTTCCTTGACCTTGCGGGAGACCTCTGCCCGCTGGCTGCGGCTCTCCTTGCTGCGCTGCAGCCAATCCTCCACCAGCGTCTCGCAGCTCTCCCGCACACTCAGCTGCAATTCTTCCGGCACCTCCCGGAGTGGCGCACGGTGCTCGACATGGGTATCCATGATCCGGCTCTGATTGCCGAGAATGAGCAGCCATTGATCCAAGGAAGCCAGCGCCTGCTTACTGTTATTCAGCAGATGCTCATTCTCCCGGACCCGCAGACTGATCTCTTCCTCCTTCTGTTCCAGCGGATCATGCCATAGCTCTACCGTCCGCTCATGCTTCTCCTTAATCGCCTTCTCGGACTTGCCCAGCTCTTTGTGCAGGCTGTCAAGCTCGGTCTGACAGCGGATGAAGGAGTCACGGAGCTGTTGATAATCCTCGTCCAGAATCATCGTGTCGCTCTTCTGGCGGACTCTGGCGGACTGAATCATGTCCGGCGAATCCTGCGGCTCAGGGGAAGACGGCCATCCGGCATCTACCTGCTGCACAGCAGCTTCCAGCTCTGCCAGCTGTTCTCTGGCCGCCTTGATCTGGGCTGTTCTTGTGCGGATCTCCAGCTCATTCTGGCTTAGTGACTGCTGAAGACTCTCGGCCGTACTGAGCAGCTGCAGCAGCTTGTCCTGTACCGTCTCATTTAGCACTTCATCGGCAGCAGCTTCTTCTGCCTTAGCATCCGCCTCCGCAGCAGATCCCTGAACCTTGGCACCCGCAGATTCACCGGGGAACTCGATGTCCGGGAACCAGTTTTGCAGCCGCGGGAATACGGAATAACGGGCATCCCCGATCCATTTCTCGCGCTGCAAGGCGAGGCTGTCCATCTCCGCCTTCAGCCGGGCGAGCTGCTGGTCCTTCACTGCAATGTCTTTGCTGAGATTATTCTTCTGTTCCACAGACTTGTGCTTGTCTGTATAGTTCTGCTCGTGCTTCCGGCTCCGCTCATTCCACTCCCGCAGCGCCGCCGCCCGGGCCTCCTGCTCGGACTTATCCGCTTCGCAGGCTGACAGGTCTCTGGAAATTCCAGCCAGAACCTCCTCATAGCGTGCCTGTTCTGCATTCATTTCATTCAGCTGGCTGCGAAGCTCCTGCAGCAGAGCTTCCGCACTCTTCTGTCTGGCCCGCAGACTTGCGGTATGCTCGCCCTGATGGAGACGTTCATATTCCTGCCGGGCGGATCTCAGCTTGGCAAGATACGCTTCCTGCGCCTGAAGCTCCTCCTCCTGCTCACGGAGTCTGGAGGCCATCCCCCGCTTCCAATCCTGGAAATGATCCGGCTGCAAGACCATTTGCGGCCCTTGATGCGCCAGCAGCAGGAAGGCGTCTGTACCGCCCTCCGCCATCTCCTCGCGCACGAAGATCGGGACCGGAGCCTTAAGCAAAAGCTCCTTAAGCAGCTCCGGCTTCAGCTTAGCCGCTTCACGCTTCGTGACAATCAGGCCGTATGGAAGCAGCGGATGTCGTTCCAGCTCCTCCTCACGGACCAGATACGGCTGATCGTTCAGATACATGGTACCGGTCATGGAGCTAATCTTGAGGGCATCCAGCGTATCCTTCACCGTTACGATATCATGGTTAGGCAGCCAGTAGGCTTCGTGCTGCAGCTCGACATCCAGCAGCTGCTGATAATAATCCCGCCGCAGCCGTTTCGTCTGCTGCTCGGTGTCCTCCAGCCTGCGGATGAACCGCTCCTGGATTAGAGGCTTCGCTTCAAATAGAGCTGTCGCGCCTAAGAGCTGATGCTCCTCATACATCTCCAGCAGCACTACGAGCTGTGACCAGAGCTGCGACTCCTTGTTCATCTGGGCTTCGATTCGCCCGGTTAGCTCCTCTGCCTGAACCTCGGCCCCCAGCAGCTTCTCGGCCAGCCGGGTATGCTGCGTATGCAGAAGCAGCTTCTGGTCCTCAGCGGTCTTGCGCTGTTCGTTCAAAGCATCCATCTGCTCACTGAGTCCTCTGGCCGCAATCAGCGCGCGCTGAAGAGCGGCGGCCGGTGAGTGGGCGGCTTCCTGTCCGTGGCGGGAAGCGAACACACCCAGATCCTCTGTGTACTGACGGATCATGGCTGTTAATTCCTGCAGCTTTCCATCCAGTCTGCCAAGCTCCAGCAGTAATTCCTCCCGGCCCTTGCGCAGAATCTGCTCTTCCGCTGCATGGGACTGCTGCTGCGCGCTGTAGAAGAGACTCTTCTTCTGCCATAGCCGGTATACCTGCTCCCACTGTACCCGCAGTTCCTGCTTGGCTCCCTGAATGACCTCTTGTCGCTCCTTCATCGCAAGCGAACCCTCGATGGCTTCAATCTCCTTCTGCCACTGCTCCATCTGACGGAGCTGCAGCTTGCGCCGGGCCAGATAGTGGGCGACCTCCAGCGACTTCTCTCTCTGCTTCGACTCTTCCAGACGCTGCTTGGCCCGTGTCTGATTGTCCGAGACCGCTCTGAAGTGCTCCTGCTTGCCGTCATGCTCTTCCTTCAGCCGCAGGTACTTCAGATTATCACTCTCGAATCTTAGCATCTTCGCTTCCATATAATGTCCGGCCAGCTCATCCGCCGCTTTGCGGCGCTTGTCTTCCGCCTGCTTCAGTTCATCATGAATAACAGTATAGAGCTGCGCGCCTAGCCGTTCAGTCTCCCGGAAGCTGAGGTCCGCCTCCGTTCCAAGTTTCACCGCTTCATACAGAGGAGCCGCAAGAGAGGTGAACTCGGCAAAAGCCCGCTCGCGCTGCTCCAGCATCGGCAGCCGCTGGGCAACCGTAGCGGTATCCACGAACATCCGCTGAAGCGAGCCTTCATCCTCGCGCAGGCTCCCTCCCAGACTGGAACCGATCTCTGGAATAATCAGCCGCTCGAAAAGATTATGATTAGTGAAGGCGTCATTTTTCTGGAAATAGCCCTTGATGCCGCCCTCTTCCCCGTTGATTCTGCGCATATTGCGCCATTCATCGATATGGATATCATGGTCAGCCAGGTAGGCATAGTATTTCTTCAGATCGGAGCTGCTGCTGCCATAGACATTAATCTCACCCCGCCGTTCCCGCACAAACTGCTGAACCGCTTCGAAGCTCGCGGGCGTGTTCAGCTCATGATCATATAAGGGCAGGGTGGAGAGTGTAAGCTCAGCCGTCTCCTCATATTTCAGCAAGGCGTACAGCAGATAATCCACTTTGATCTCAAGCTGGTCCATGGAATGCTGGGCCGTCATCGCGATCCCGGTGGTGATATACTCCGTCCGCTCTTTATCGTCAAGCCTCCATTCGATGGCCACATGGAAGGTGTAGGGCTTCAGCTGTTTTTTGTGATTATGGAAGAAGGCTTCGACCTGGTTCTCATTATCCTTACCCCAGGCGGCTCTGGGCATCAGCAACTGGAAAATCGACTGCAGCAGCACGCCCTTTCCCCCGCCGTTCATCAGCGTAATCAGGGTATTGGCCGGGCCTTCTTCATTACACAGATCGAGGATCATATCCTCATATTTCTTCAGCATCTTCTCGTATTTGAGTCCGGCGATGCGGATTCGCTCAATGCGCGGCATGGGCTTCACCCTCCTGTTCGCTAAGCGTCCGGCCCACCAGAGCCTTCAGTTCTTTGTACCGGTCCACATCATGGTAGAGATAACGCATCCGCTCATACAGCTCTTCTCTTGGGAAAATGCGCTTCTCATTCTCGGAAATGAACACCAGATGCTCCTCCTCCAGCAGCTTCATTCCTTCGTGAATGAGGCCAATCCGGGAGCCTGCGCCGCGGGTCAGCGAATCGCCCTCCTCCTGGCTGCGGGTCTGCATATAGAGACTGGTCCATACTCTGTGCATCGCCTGGATATCCAGCCGCCACTGCTTGCTGAAGCTGCCGTCTTCATCCATGCCGATCCAGCCCTGGAACAGCTCGGATACCTGATCCGACAACTGAATATAGGACATGCTGTGCTGTCCCGGCTTGAAGTGCTGCTCATCCTGATCCATCTCCGCCAGGAAGACGAGGATTATAACGTTAATGATATGTAGATGCGTCTTGCGCTCTATCCGTGAATATTTATTGCGCAGCTGAGTGAAGTTGCTGGCGAACCCGGAGCCGATCGGACTCACGAGCAGGTGCAGGCGGTGACCGGAATTCATAATCCGGCAGCCGGCTTCTTTGGCTACATATTGCAGGGCATCATAAGCAGCGGTATCCTGCAGACATTCGGCGGCAGCGGGATCATCCAGCGGAATCACCTTGCGGCGAAGCAGGTCGAAGAACAGCCGGGAAGCCTGCTGAACTTGCTCTAGGGAATAACTCATATCCGAATCATCTCACTTCTCTACTATATTAATGGTATAAGGGCTGATCTCAAGGCCGGGGATACGTATGCTGCCCTGCTGCTGTGCAGAGATGGTGGTCCGCAGCCTTGTGCCGCGCAGCACCGCAAGCTCCGGGTGTTCCAGCATCAGCCGCTGCAGTAGTTTCTGGCATTCGTCTGCCACGCCGTGGCCCTCCGCTTCCTGCTCCTCGACAGTAATTACGGTATGGAAAAATTGCACCCACAAATCCACGGCATCCGGACAATCCGCCCAGCGCCGCTGCTCCTGCTCCGTGAACGCTTCCGCAGTGAAGGTGAAGCTGCCTTGCGCAGCCACTCCGGCTATGACGGGCAGCCACAGCTCACATACCTCGGTCCAGGGAATATCTCTGGGCACATAATGGATATCCTCTTCTTCTCCGGCTTCCTCCGGCGCATCCTGGGTATCCTCCGGCAGGAAGCCGACCTCCTGCTCTTCCCAGGCCCAGGCCAGCGGATAGATGAAATCCTGGCTGGGCGAGAACAGCCCGCTGATCAGCGTCTCCAGGCTATCCCCATCCCGCAGCCCTTCCGGCTTCACCCATTCCTCCCATACATGAGTGCGGAAGTTGAAGCCCGCTGCTCCCCAGAATAGCTCCGGGAAGTTCAGCCGCAGATTCGTCTCCGCTTCGAAGATGCTCAGCACGACCTCGGCCAGCTCATCATGCACCCGCCGGGACAGCTCGACCCGTTCGGAGAGCTGACGCAGCTCATTGAAATCAATGACATCCTTCTCATCATTGGCCAGCCGGGCCAGCGAGCGGTGGATATTATCGAAATGCTTGCGTTCCTCGTCAAATTGCCGGTGGATCTCCTCCAGCCGCTCATGCCGCTGGTTACCGTATTCGCTGAAGATATGCTTCGGATTACGGCGCAGCGCGTTGCGGTACTCCTGCTGCTGCTGGGTCATTTTGCGCACGCGGGAGATCAGCTCATTCACATCCTGCATCGCCCGGGTAACCCGACCATGCTTGATATGCATCTGAATCTCCAGCAGCTTGATGCTGACCTGGAACTCGTCGATAATCTCGTGGCTCATGAAGATCAGCTCCATCGCATACTCGGAGAGCCGGTAGATGGTCGTCCCGTTCTCTTGCCAGCTGATACGTGTGGCATCCTCATCCACGGTGAAATACTTGTATTTCTGGACCCCGATCTGCCGGGAGTTGTCATCGTAATAATGGGCCTCGAAATCCCCGCCGCTGCCGCTCCACAGAAGTCCGTCTATCAGCCGTTCGACCGATTCCGGGCTGCCTGACTTCGCTATGCCGAAGCGCTCCAGCGAGCTCCAGGCCAGATCCACGAGATCCTCCCTGGCCCGCTGTTCATTGGATTCCAGCTCCAGATAATAGACCTGCAGCAGCACACTAAGGGCAATCATTTCCTTATACGGCTGCAGCTCACCCAGATTCATGCCTGCACCCAGACTCCATAAGGGGTTCAGCCGCTTGTTCCGTTCTCCGAAATCATTCCAGTTCATGCTCTTGCCAACCTCGCCATCACTTCATAATTTAAGACTTCCTGCGGAATCCTCTTGTTCTCAGTCAGCAGGGTATTCATACACAGCAGCAGTTCGGGAATAGCTGAGAACTCCTGACGCACCCGCTCCAGATAAGGCAGAGGACAGTCTGTTTGTTCTTTGACATAATCGTACCGCCGATTGGCGTTGCTATGCATGGAAAGGTACACTGGCAATGCCAGTTTCATGTTCAGCTCCGGGTAGTCCAGCTTCAGTTTGCCGTAGATCTCCCAGCCCTTCTTGTCCATATCGCCCACATAGAACAGCGCTGGTTCAAGGGGATCAATGCCCTGTTCCTCCAAAAAATGCAGGCTGCTGACGACCTTCCAGCCTTTACCATAGATCAGCATATCGGGGTGCATTCCACATACCGTAAGCCCATTTTGTATCAGGTTTTTGGCGGAGTGGTAGAAAGAGAGGTTCTCTGAGATGAGAATACGGTCTACAGGCCTGCCCGGCATACGGAATGACCCGAAATCTTCACGTACAATCTCGGCTCGGAGCAGCTCCAGATTCATGCCCATTCTGGATAGCAATTGCTTGCCTTCTGGCCCAGCCAAATATTTCTCCTGATCAAAAAGCTCCAGCGAGCGTTCCTCACGCGTAATTAGCTTCCTGTCTTCTGCTGTAAGCAAAAATTCATAAATCCGTTCTATGTAATCCCATGTGTGTGCCGTCTGCGCTTCGGGATGATTCCTGTAATAATCCAGATTCAGCCCTTTCGCGCCGATGACCCGCATCATGGCCGTCTCGCTCCATTTAGCCTGAGAGGAAGCAGGTACAGTCAGCCAATAGGCTTCTTCCAAATCTGTGGATGAAAATTTTACTTTTTTGATTATAGGTATCAGGTATCCGTCTGCCACCAATGCTTCAATTCCGTATTTAAGCGCTGATCGACCATCTGCTTCGTTATAATCTCCCGGATACTCGAAGGATTCAATTATCGCTTTTTCAAGCTCCGCCAGCTTAAATCGTCTTCTGGCCCGGTGAGATTTCCTGAACTTGCACTCAATAACTTCCTGAATCCGCTGTTTCATCCCATCACCCTCACAACATAACATAAACCCAAATCCGCACCGCAGGGTGAAATATGGGCCAGAACCTACAGAGATATAGACGTTGTATAAATGCTCAGGCCCCAGAAATAATGGGAATGTATGTTTCTATTCTCATGTCTTTCTATTATAACAATGTTTCATAGATATGGCTATTTACAAAATGAATAGAGGAGCCCATGTCAGGACCCCTCTATGTTATGGCACGAATTCACAGCATGGCGCTAGTATCTTATCAGATTTAAAATAGTGGATCAGACGAAACACCCCTTCAAATTACATCTTTTTTCCAAACTGGCGTTGTTCTTCAGGGCGTTTGGCTTAGCGTAACGGACTGAAGTGCACTTATTCGGGAAGAAAGTCGCCATTGGGGCGAGTAACGGACTCCACAGGCCTTATCCTTTGCACTTCAGCTCCGAAACGTCTCATAGAGAGACTATAAAGTCGCCTGAGTCCGTTACTCTGCAAAGAGTGGCGTTTTCGTAGGGATAAGATCTCTCTGGTCCGTTAAATTTTGTGTTAATAGGACTTTACAACCTTATCCATCCTTTTTAATCTGATGCTCTACTATTTGTATTTCTCATTCACTAGATATAGCAGATTCTGCTTCACCGCAGGCCATTCCTCATCGATAATACTGTACAGCACATTGTCCATAACAGTACCGTCAGCGGTGATCCGGTGCTTGCGCAGGATGCCCTCCAAGGCCGCTCCAATCCGCTCAATGGCCCGCCGTGAGCGCAGATTGTCATTGACAATGGAGAAGTCTACCCGGATCAGCCCCAGCACCTCGAAGGCATATTGCAGCAAAAGCAGCTTCGACTCCGTATTCACTGCTGTTCTCCAGTAATCCGGGGAGATCCAGGTGCAGCCGATCTCTGCATTACGATGCGTAAGGTCCAGATGCATTAACCGCGTAGTCCCTACGATCCGGCCGGATGCCTGCTCCACCATTACATAGGGCATATCCTTGCCTGCTGCCTGATTCGAAAGGGCCGTATTCACCAGCTGTCCTGCCTCTTCCTCTGAGCTGATCCGTCTCCAGGTGTACTCCCAGATCTGCGGATTGTGCAGCACCTTGGTAAGCTCAGGTTTATGCTCCGCCGTTAAAGGCACAAGCCGGATTACGTTGCCTGTAAGCTGGCCTGCTTCTATTGCTGTCAACTGATTTCCCCCTATATCTTTTTGTCGGTTATCCTTCTCACCTATTAAATATGAAGCGTTTTATTCCCATCCGTCAATCTTAGCAGTCAGCTGCTGGATGAACTCCCAGGCGCCCAGTGTGAAAAATGTGTTCTCCGCACGGCTTCGTACCGAAATTGTACCGTCATTCTGCTCCTGATCTCCCAGCACCAGCATATAAGGGATTTTCTCCAGCTGAGCTTCACGGATTCTGTAGCCCAGCTTCTCATTCCGGGAATCCACCTCCACCCGCAGTCCGGCTGTTGCCAGCTGTCTTCTGACCCGCTCGGCATACTCGTCATGAACCGCAGAGACTGGCAGCAGCCTGACCTGCACCGGAGACAGCCACAGCGGGAACGCTCCACTATAGTGCTCAGTTAGAATACCCATGAACCGGTCAATGGAGCCGAATACCGCACGATGGATGACAACCGGACGATGCTTGTTGTTATCTTCGCCAATATAAGTCAGGTCGAACTTCTCGGGCATCTGGAAATCCAGTTGAATGGTACCGCATTGCCAGCTCCGCTTCAGGGCATCGAGGACATGGAAATCGATCTTCGGTCCGTAAAAAGCGCCATCTCCATCATTGACCCGGTATTCGATTCCATTCTTCTTCAGCACCCGCGCAAGCGACTCTTCTGCCTGATCCCAGAGCTCTTCAGAACCCATATAGTCCTCCGGGCGTGTGGACAGCTCGACCTTGTACTCGAATCCGAAGATAGAATAGAACTGATCGATTAGCTCCAGCACCCGCGATATCTCGGATTCAATCTGCTCCGGCAGCACGAACAAGTGGGCGTCATCCTGGCAAAAGGTACGGACCCGCATCATCCCGTTCAGCGCGCCGGAGGATTCATGGCGGTGCACCTGGCCGTATTCCGCAATGCGGATCGGCAGATCCCGGTAGGAACGGAGGCTGTTCTTGTAGATCAGCATGTGTCCCGGACAGTTCATCGGCTTCAGCGCAAAATCTGTCTCATCCACCTTCGTGAAATACATCTCATCCTTGTAATGATCCCAATGTCCGGACTGCTCCCACAGACGGCGGTTCATCATCAGCGGCGAGCGGACCTCTTCGTACCCGTCGGCACGCTGCAGCTTGCGGGAGAAATCCTCCAGCGCTGTGCGGATCAGCATCCCTTTGGCCAGGTAGAACGGCATGCCAGGCGCTTCCTCAGAGAACATGAACAAGCCCAGCTCCTTGCCCAGCTTGCGGTGATCCCGTTTCTTCGCTTCCTCCAGCAGGTGCAGATGCTCTTCAAGTGCCGCAGCACTCAGGAAGGCTGTGCCGTATATCCGCTGAAGCACCTGATTGTCAGCATCTCCGCGCCAGTATGCACCTGCTACACTAAGCAGCTTGAACGCCTTAATCCGGCCAGTGGAGAGCAGATGCGGCCCCCGGCACAGGTCCGTGAATTCGCCTTGCTCATACAGGCTGATGACTGCGTCCTCCGGAAGATCCCGGATCAGCTCCAGCTTCAGCGGCTCTTCCAGCTGTTCAAAGAACTGCACTGCTTCCTCCCGGCTAACCACCCGGCGCCGGATCGGCAGGTTCTCCTTGATGATCTTCCCCATCTCCCGCTCAATCGCAGCAAGATCCTCGCTGGACAGAGGCTGGGCAATATCTATATCGTAATAGAAGCCGTCCTCGATCACCGGACCAATGCCCAGCTTCACGTTCCGTTCTCCATAGATCCGTTTGACCGCCTGGGCCATCACATGGGCTGTGCTGTGTCTGTGAATCATCAGCCCGTCACTGCTGTCCTCCAGGACGATCTCCACGAGGCTGTCCCCTTCAACCGGACAATCAAGGTCAACGAGATTGCCGTCGATTTTGCCGGCGACCGCCTTCTTCTTCAGACTTACGCTAATCGACTCCGCAATCTGCGCAATTGTGGTGTTACGCGAATACCTCCTATTTGCTCCATCCGGCAACTGCACTTGAATTTCCATGATTATGGCCTCCATTTCTTGAGTGTATATTCGTATATAAAAACACAAAAAAACGCATCTCATCCCGGAAAGGGACGAGTGCGTCTTAAGCTCGTGGTTCCACCCTAATTCGACTATACGTCACTTCACCCCCGGCTGTTCGGCGGAAATGTGAGCAGTACAATCCTCATGGCATCCGTTAACGGGGATGGGGCGGTGACATTTACAGCCTCGCTAACAGCAGGAGGGTTCAGTGTCACAGCTATAGAGGGGTAACATCCGGCTGGTCTCTGTAAGAAGCTCTCACCTTGCACTTCTCTCTCTGGTCAGTCCTCACGGGATATCCTGTCTCTGGTCATTGCCTTGGTTATGGTGTTGCTGGTTACATAATACGCACGGTCTTCGCCGGAAGTCAATACTGCGCAGCAAAAAACTTAAAATCCGCTTTCCGCTTGACCGCTTAAATCTTTAATCATTCCGCTGCAACCGCAGAATTATATCCCCCGCTTCTTCCACCGTATGCGCAATATAGTCTGCTCCGGCTGCCGATAGCTCCTCCTCGGAACCATAGCCGAACAACACGCCCACTGAGGCTACACCGCAGGCTTTGGCCCCAATAATGTCATGCTCCCGGTCCCCGATCATCAGCGACTGCGAAGCAAGCAGATTATTCTCATCCAGCACGTGCTGAATCACCTCTCGCTTCTTCGAGCGTGTTCCGTCCAGATTGCTGCCGGCTGCATACTTGAAGAACCTGTCCAGCTCATAATGCCGGAGGATCTGCTCAGCGAATACAATAGGCTTGGAGGTAGCGACATACAGCTCGAACCCCATGGCTCTCAAGCTCTCCAGCAGCTCAGGTATGCCCGGAATCACATGGTTCTCGAACATCCCCAGTGTCCGGTAACGCTCCCGGTAGAATTCCACCGCCTGTGCCGCTGCCTCCGCAGAGAAGCCCTGAATCTCGACAAAAGAATCATATAGCGGCGGACCTATGTATGGAATCAGCAGGTCAGGATGCTCCACCTCTATGTCGAATTGGTTAAGCGCATACTCTACGCTTTTGGTAATGCCTTCCTTGGGGTCGGTCAATGTGCCGTCCAGATCAAACAAGATGTGCTTCAAGCCGTTCTTCATCTCTCCCGGATGCTCCCTTCGTGTGCAATTGCTATTTTATCATACCTTTCTTCCTGTTTATTTTCCATCCTAAGGATGCTATAATTCAGGGCAATTCGAGGAGCAGGAGGAAAAAGATGATACTACTGAATCCCGCCACAATACTTGTAGGCGACTACCGATTCGCCCCAAGAAACAATGCCGGACCTGAAGTTGTTGTATATGACAAGGAAGGCAGAGTGTATCAACTGGACGAAGACTTCACGCCTCTTGCAGTCGGACAGCTCTATAACTTGCAACCGCTTAACCTGGACTCCCTTTCGTTTCATCCTGAGCGGGAGCTGGCGGCTTTCATTATGGAGGATGCGGCAATCGGCGCAGGGGACTTTACGGGCCGCTTGCTGTGGAGCAAAGCCGGGGCGTATGAATGTGTTCTTTTCTCGCGTGATGGGGGTTTAATCTGGTCTGTAGCCAGGCTGGACGGGGAGCATCTGCGGATTTCGGTGTTCCATAGCGGGGACGGAACGTTGGCACATTCACTAGATTTGGAAGATCCGTTCGGTGACAGTGTGCTGCGGCTGATGGATATTCCAGGGGCGGAGGCTGTAACACTGGAGCTTGCTGCTGGTCAGGATGGTATATCTGTGTACGAATTATCTATTCAGCAGGACGGGTTACATAGCAGGGAGATGTTCCCGCAGGGATGTTATATTGCGCCGGCTTGGCATCCTGACGGCAGTCAGCTGTTCACCCTGGAGAATGATGCGCAGGTGTATGCCCGGTTCTCCTATCCAGCCTTGGAGCTGCTTCAGGAACAGGGCCCGCACGATGGGGACTACGAAGACGAGTGTGAGGAAGAAGACCATTATCCGGGGTATGGCATGCTCTATCTTCAGAACGGTCAAGTCATCACACAAAATACGAACGAACGCTTCTTTCTGTTTGATCCCGGAACGATGGAGCGGATTGGTGAGTGGGCTTTTACCGGATATGAGCCTGTGCCTGCGAGTGTAGTTTTCCCTTCACTGGATGATGATCCTTCCCTGTACTCCCAGCTTCAATCGTGTGAGAGAGTCGGCAGCCTGCTTATATTCAGGACCGGCTCTCTACACGAAATCCCTCATTTGCTGATGATTGAGGAAGCTGCGCTGCTGGAGACCATCGGCTCTATGCTTACCAGGCCACGCGGATAATCAGGCCCTTAGGGTCACCGACTTCCAGATAGGCTGCCTGGCCGTTCACATCGTCATACGGGAAGCCGTAAGCCAGTCCGCTGATGCTGTGATCATGCCAGAATTTCGCATAAAAGTTCGCAGGAGCCGCATTGTAATAGTTCGCTACGTTGTTCCAGTTACTGGTGGTGTAGACATGGCGGTTGATCGCAGCAGAAGTGGCGGCATCGATTAGCGAACCGTCATTGCGCAGAATATCCTGGGTGCTGTAGCTGGAATAGCCTGCGAAGTAATTCGCGTTGGCTCCGCCAGCTTTGAACGATCCATGGACTGGAGCAATAATCCGGTAAGGTGCCTGATCGGTTGCCAGCGATTTGAACGCAGACGGAACTTCATTCTGGTATTTGGTGAACAGGCCTGCCCGTGTCTCCGATTCCAGCTCGCCTACCGTCTTGTCATAGCCGCCGGACAAGCCGACCAGCCGGTGCTGGATCGGGAAGCCGAAGGCATCGACACGGGTGGTATTGCCATGATAGCCTGTAGCATCCACCGTGAATTCTACGAAGTCGAAATAAAGATTACGGTTAGGATCGGTCGGATTATCAATATCCGGTCCGGCAAAGCCATCGTCATAAGTCTTGATATACAGCGGCGTGCCTACACTGAGGAACATGCGGCCAGAGGTGATTTTGGGCAGCGTTACCCACGAAGCCTGATTAATCGTGTGATAGATGTTGGCATAATTCACACCGCTCTTGGTCAGATGGCCGGAAGCATTGTTCAGTGCATTCGAGATCGGAACCAGGTTGCCGCTGAGGTCCAGATAACTCCATTTGCCATTGGCCGGGTTGATGCCTAGCACCCCCCAGTAAATCTGGCTATCAGGATAAGCGCCGCCTGTTCCGTTCATGACTTTGACGGAGACTGAGCCTGCGGGCGGTGCCGGAATCGAAGAAGCAGCAATGGAATAGATGGAGCCTGAGGAGCCGGACGGCGGAGTTGTCGGCCCGGTTGTCGGTGCGGTTCCTGCCGTGTAGCTGAACCAGCCGGTGTCATATGCCGGAGTGCCGTTGTTGTAGGTGAAGAAGTAAGTGAGTACTGTGCCGCTGGCGATTCCTGTAACCACTTGTTCATAACGCGCTTTGCTGTTGTTATACGTTGAGCGGAAATTGCTTTGAGTCCCCGAATTCACCTTGTAATGGACGTCCACCCAACTGGTATTTACTGAAGATTTGAACCAGATTGTTGCCGAGGTTCCTGACAGGTCTACCCCTTGGGTAAAGTCTGCAGCGGCTGCTTTGGAATTGAACAAGGGCAGGCATGAGAGCAAAAGCACGAACGCAAGCATCGTCATTAGCCATTTTTTGGACATCCTAACATTCCTCCTGAATGATATTGGCATTTCTGTATCCGTTTACAAATCTGATTATAGTAGCTCTGGTAACTATTTAGTAGGCACAGAATTTCGGATTTCGGTTCCCATATTTTGGTTTGGTGCTGCATAAATAGCATAAAGCCCTTAATTCCCAGATGCCTGGTCATTAAAGGCTTTTTTACGCTTCAACTTCTTATTCGCTACTCCCAATGCTGCGAAATAAAGGTATCCCGCCCGGACTGCTCGCGGTCCTCTTTATAGTGCTTCGGATTCTTCTTGTGATAGTCCTGATGATAGTCTTCTGCCGGATAGAATACCGGCGCAGCCAGAATCTCCGTCACTACCGGCTGTTCGAACCGGCCGCTAACCGCCACCTGCTCCCGGGAAGCCAGCGCAGCCAGACGCTGCTCTTCCGTATAATAGAATACCGCCGTGCGGTACTGTGTTCCCCGGTCCTGAAACTGTCCGCCGTCATCCGTCGGGTCAATCTGCGGCCAGAATAGCTCAAGCAGCCGCTCATAAGGAAATAATTCCGGGTCATAAGTGATCTGTACCACCTCATAATGGCCGGTTGTCCCTGTCTTCACCTGCTCATAGGTAGGGTTATCTACCGTTCCTCCGGCGTATCCTGATACAATTCCGTGAATGCCGGGCAGCTCTTCGAATGGTGTAACCATACACCAGAAGCAGCCTCCGGCAAACATTGCCTGTTCCATAGCCATCTTTTCACTCCCTGTTTCTCATCTGCTGGCTCTCCTTAAACCCTGTACTTGAAGATAATGCCTAATGGTCTGAAAGTCAATTTGATCGCTTACTTAACCATTCATCCATAAACTTAAGAAATAGAATATTTATTCTATTTATATTCCAAAACAAAGAGAATTAAATCTCAAATTAATTCAGAATAAAAATTCTATTTTTCATATTTTTGTCATGAAACCAGTTTTTTTATGGCCAAATTCACCATGAAATCTATCTTTTTGATACTTTATAGAGGAATACATATTCTGTTAATTGACAATTCCTTGCAGGGGATGTACTATTTCATAGAATGATTTTTCCGCTAGCGAGGTGTAATGATGGGTAAACGCGATGATATTCTTCAGGCAACCCTTGATTTGATTACTGAAGAGGGCTTACAATCTGTTACTTTTGCCAAAATATTTAAGAGAGCCAATGTCGGCTCCAGCACATTCTACCATTATTTTGAGAACAAAGAGCAATTGGTCAATGAGCTGTACCAAAAGGTCCGCATACATAAAAATGAGTTCGTCATGAACGGCTATGATCCTGGACTAACGATCTATGAGCGTGTAAAAAGTCTTCTGAAGAATACAGCCATCTACTCGCTTCACTACCCCAAAGAGGTTGATTTCACAGAGAACTATGGCTCTTCGCCCTATATTGCCGAGGATTTGCGGAACACACCTGCTCCCTCCACCTTAGAGATTTTCTCCATCATTGATGAAGGCCAGCGGCAGGGAATTATCCGGGAAATGAATGTTTGCCTGTGCTATCAGCTGATCTACGGAATATTAATTGCTGTGATCAAAGGCTATCTGGACGGAAAGTACCCGCTTAACGAGCAACAGATTCAGCAGACCATTGAAGCATGCTGGCTTGCGATTAAGCTGTAGCAGCTAACACAAGTGGAAGCGGCTTTGCCGTCCTTTTAAAGGACGGTACCGTTTCAGCGAGAAATAGAAGGGTAAGCTATCATGTGAAACATATAACTTCTATATTTCAAATAGGGCTATCCCTTAAGCAAAGCTTTGCCTAAGAGACAGCCTCTATTCCGGCACCGGCCGGTTGATGAATACTAGACCTGCGGGACCAGATTCCGGCTCCCCGAGGACTTGTAGATCTCTGCAATCAGCGTGAGCGCTTTGATGCCTTCAGCACCGTCAATCCAGAACCTGCGGCCTTCACGGATATGGGCGTAGAAGTCATGAATTAACCTGGAATGCCCGCTGCCCCAGTAGGATTTCCCTCCGCTGCTGATGCTCTGCGGCTCATAGAGCAGCGTCTCCTGACCATTTTTCCACAGATAGAGGCTGTCCCGGCGCTGCTGCAAAGTCCCTTGCTCGAAGACAAGCTCCAGCTCCACCGGTGAATTAGCCTGATACGCATTGGTTCCGTAGAAGAGTCCGCGCACTTTGTTCTTGAAGCCGATACACGCATGCGCGCTGTCTTCGACCTCAATGACATCGTTCAGTACATCAGTACTGACACTGCCTTTCACGGAATCAATGTCACCGCCGAACCATTGCAGCAGATCCAGGGTATGGATAGCCTGATTGATCAATACCCCTCCGCCTTCCGTAGTCCAACGGCCTCTCCAGGGACTGTTCGTGTAGTACTCCTCAGTCCGGGTCCAGGTCACCAGGCCCTTCATGCAGAGGAGATTGCCCAGGCTGCCGGAATCAATCACTTGTCTGATCCTCACCGAAGGTTCATTATAGCGGTTCTGGAATACTACACCCAGTTGTCCCGCAGAATGCTCCGCCGCTTCCTGCATCATGCGGGCTGAAGGCACATCCAGCGCCATGGGCTTCTCAGTTAACACATGCTTGCCGGCCTTCAGCAGCTCCACCGCCATTCCGGCATGCAGATGATGCGGCGTGCACAGATGGACGATGCTGATATCTGCTCGCTCCAGCAGCTCCCTGTAATCAGTCAGGCCTTCACATTCGTAATCCTGAGCAGACTGTGCTGCCTGAACAGGGTCACTGTCCACCACGGCTACCAGCCGCGCATTGTCGATGGAAGCAATGGCTCTGGCGTGCAGCGGGGCAATCGCCCCGCAGCCGATAATCGCTGCTCCATTAGTATTCATCTTAACCACCTTCCGATCTTCTGCTAGCTGTCCTGCACCTATTTAAGCGTATCCGGGGTCAGATTCACCGCTTGCCGCTGCGCTTCCAGACACAGCTCAGCCGCCTTGAACGCATGCTCCTGGGTCATCGCCTTCTCCGTCCGTTCCAGGCAGTCCAGAATCAGCTCACCGAAGAACGGGAAGCCGATCTTCCCGGCCACATGCTCATAATGCTCTCCCTCGCCGTCTACCCAGTAGACATGGTCCGGTGTGCTGGAGCGGCCGATATCGCTGTATTTGCGCAGTTCAATATAGCCTTCCGTACCGAGAATGATCGTCCGGCCGTCGCCCCAGGTTGCGAGTCCTGACGGAGTGAACCAGTCAACGCGAAAATACTGCGTAGCCCCGTTGTCTCCAACCAGTGTAGCATCCCCGTAATCCTCCAGCTCAGGATAAGACGGATTGTTATAGTTGGCGACCTTACTGTGCAGCACCTTGGCATCCCGGCAGCCCGCATAGAAGAGGAATTGTTCAATCTGATGGCTGCCGATGTCACAGAGAATGCCGCCGTATTTGTCACGCTGGAAGAACCATTCCGGCCGGCTTGGTGCATTTAACCGGTGCGGCCCCAGCCCCATCACCTGAAGCACACGGCCAATCGCCCCCTGCTGCACCAGCTGACCGGCATAGACAGCGCTCTCTACATGCAGTCTCTCACTGTAGTACGTCATGTATTTCCGCCCCGTCTTCTCTACCTGAAGGCGTGCCGCCGCAAGCTGGTCCAGCGAAGTGAACGGAGATTTGTCCGTGAAATAATCCTTCCCGTGTGCCATCACCCGCAGACCGAGCGGACCTCGCTCCGAAGGAACGGCCGCCGCTGCAACGAGCCGGACCTCAGGATCTTCAAGAATCTCTTCAGCAGAGCGTGCGGCTCTGACGCCGGGATACTTGTTCTGGAACGCTTTTACCTTCTCGGGGTCAGAATCGTATACCCACTTCAGCTCGGCTCCCGCTTCTACCAGCCCGTTGCACATCCCATAGATATGCCCATGATCCAGCGCCAGCGCGGCAATCACGAATTCACCCGGTCCCACCACAGGCTTCGCCTCATGTACCGGAGCATACATCATTCCATCCTTGCGGCTCATGCCTGCACCTCCAATCTGGAATGCAGATGCCGGAGGCTGATCTCCAGGCTCTCAAACGGATCACGCTGGCACACATCCTGCTCCACGATATGCCATTCCACACCCGTCTTACGGCAGGCCTCAATAATCGCTCCATAGTTCATGTTGCCTTCACCGATCTCAGCGAACACTGCCTTGCGGTTCAGAATAGTCATATCCTTGAAGTGTACAGCCTGCATTCTGCCTTTCACCTTGTGAATCCACTCTACGGGATCTCCGCCCCCGGCCTGCACCCAGTACAGATCCAGCTCGAAGCCGAAGACCTCCGGATCACTGTCCTGCAGCAGCACATCCATGCCCGTCAGACCGTCAAAACGTTCAAATTCAAAATCATGATTATGATACACAAATTGCAGGCCATGCTCTTCCTTAAGCGTACGTGCAATGCCGGAGGCCAGCTTGGCGAAGGTGCGGTAGCCCTCCTGGCTGGTCTGATATTCCGCAGGCAGTGAGCCAAGACCGATGTATTTGCAGCCCCATAGCTTATGTTCGGCGGCGAGTGCATCCAAATCATTCACCAGCCTGTCCCAGGGAACGTGTGTCGCACATATTTTCAGATTGAATTCATCTGCATATTCCTTCACCAGCTTAGGGTCCATCGGACCGATGCCGGAGATCTGGACAGCCTGGTACCCGATGCTGCTCACCTTCCGCAGGCTCTCCCGCAAGGCCTCCGGCGTCTGGGTATATTCACGCAGAGTATACATTTGGGCGGCAATCGTTGAACGATTCATTGTATTCATCCACTCCTAGTTAAGTTTGAGTTGCGTAAGAGAGTAAGGTTGGCCTAGTGGGTGCCCGATACATCCAGGGCTTTCTGGCTGACAGGCGCTTTGTGAAAAGTAGACTTCTCAACCTGCTCCATCAGCTTCTCATAGAACAGCTCACTGTTGATCGGCAGGTCTACCCAGTTATCGGTCCACGCGGACAGATACATGGCATTGGACAGGGTAAGGCCATGAATGCCCTCTTCCCCCGGGGCCAGCAGCGGCTCATCGTGCAGAATCGCATTGGTGAAGTTACGCATGATGCCCTTGTGCTGATCCCCGTCTCCGGGTGCCACCGGAATCTCGCATTTCCAGCACTCCGGTGCACCGAAGCCTCCGGTGAATTCCGCATTGAACTTCGGCTCCGGGGTGCGAAGGCGGAAGAAGGTGAGCTTGCCGTCTTCAATGACGATTTTACCGTTGTCGCCTGTAATCTCGAACCGGTTCGTCCCCGGCGCTTCCCCTGTAGTGGTGATGAACAGCCCGGTTGCGCCGTTCTCATATTCCACATAGGCAGTCACATCATCCTCAACCTCAATATTCCGGTATTTCCCGAACTGGCAAAAAGCGCGTACCCGCTTAGGCATCATCCCGGTAGTCCACTGCCAGAGGTCAAGCTGATGCGGGTCCTGGTTCAGCAGCACCCCGCCGCCTTCCCCGCCCCAGGTCGCCCGCCAGCCGCCAGAATCATAGTAACTCTGAGAGCGGTACCAATTGGTGATAATCCAGTTCGTGCGCCGGATCTCTCCCAGCTCCCCGGAGCGGATCAAGTCTCTCAGCTTCTGATAAAGCGGGTTCGTCCGCTGGTTATACATAATGCCGAACTTGCGGTCAGATTTCGCTGCGGCGTCATTCATCTCCTGGACGGCTTTGGTATAGACACCGGCAGGCTTCTCAATCAGAACATGCAGCCCGTAGCCCAGCGCTTCAATCGCCAGCGGCGGATGATCATAATGGGGGGTAGCGATCAATACAGCATCAATAGCACCAGACTTGAACAGCTCCTCCGGCGACAAAAAGCGCTGCACGCTGTCCGGCAAATGCTCCTCTGCCCAATCCAGCCGCTCAGGGCTGCTGTCGCATACCGCTGTAAGCTCAGCCCCTTTAATATCACTCAGCAGACTTTGGGCATGAGCGCGTCCCATATTGCCTACTCCGATAATTCCATATCGTACCTTATCCATCTCCCAGTCCCTTCCTGAAACAGTTTATGATATGAGGATAACCCTATTTGCCGACGGTGAACATGACTGTAATTAAGGTTTATTTGTATATAAATAAGATGTAATAGATAAATGAAAGCGTTATAATAGATTTATGTCCTTAATGGAGGAGCTCAGAGATGAATATGATTGGAAATGGCAATTTGACCGGGCGTCTGCTGCACAACCTGACGGTTACCGTTACCCATGCCCAATTAACCAGCAGATATCCGGGATGGAACCGGACGAATGAGACCCCTGCCTTCAACCGGCTCTATTATATTGATTCCGGCGAAGGCAAGGTGATTATCAATGGAGTGGACTACTACCCGAGACCCGGACAGCTGATGATTATGCCTGCCGGTTCCACCCAGACTACAGATACTTCACGTGATGATCCTTATACGCGCTACTATTGCCACTTCGATGCACAGATCGGAGAATGGCCGCTGTTTCATTCTGCGAATAAGCTCTACATCTGTGATGTGCCTGACCCGGAGGCCACCCGGACGATGTTCGCGGAGATGATAGAATGGTTCCAGGATACCGGCTTCCTCGCCACCCTGCGGACGCAGGCTGCACTGCTTACGCTGCTGTCGCTCTGTCTGGAATCTGGAGGATACAGTAATTTCCTTGACGATCTGACGCATACAAGCGACCAGGGGAAGCTGGCAAATGTGCTGGGCTACATCGATCAACGGCTCATGCGGGCGCTGACGGTGGAGGAGCTGGCAGAACGGGTCCATCTGCATCCGAACTATTTCATTCCCTACTTCAAGAAATTCATCGGTGTTCCGCCGATGCAGTATGTCCAGCTGAAACGGATGGAGCTGGCTAAGAGACAGCTCTCCTATAGCGATTTCAGCATCTCAAGTATTGCCGAGCAGGTCGGCATGGAGCTGGCCCATTTTTCCAAGGTGTTCAAGAAGTCGACCGGCGTCTCCCCTTCTGCTTACCGGAGCAGCACGAGGTAGAATGTACCGGAAGTATCAGAACGTAATCACCCTGCGAGTGAAAAAGCTTACCTTCACGCGAACACAATGTATGTTCTTTTTCACATACATTGGTCCATATTCGCTGTAACGGCCAATTGTAATCGGTTTTTCGATTACATTTGGCTTACGCAGCGTTCCCAGTCCAATTGTGATCGGTTTTTCGATTACATTTGGCTTACGCAGCGTTCCCAGTCCAATTGTAATCAGTTTTTCGATTACATTTGGCTTACGCAGCGCCCCCAGTCCAATTGTGATCGGTTTTTCGATTACATTTGGACTACGCTACCCACCCGGTCTAATCGCGTTTGCTCTCTGTAATAATATGTTAATCAAATGGACAGACGACGTTCTTTTTTAGGTACGCTGCTCATTTTTATGCTGGTGTTGTGCCTTGAAAGACATAGTTTCTGAACAATAAAAAAATCAGCACGCCTCTCTAGGAGACCTGCTGATTTTTTTATGCTTTTTCAAACAACGGATGCTATGGTGCACTCCCGATCTCTATTTGATCCCGAAATACGCATCCGCATTGTTGTAGCATATATTCTCAATTGTCCGGCCGATCAAGGCATAATCTCTCGGCAGGTCTCCCTCTTCCATCCACGTTCCGAACAGGTTGCAGAGAATGCGCCGGAAGTATTCATGACGCGTGAAGGAGAGGAAGCTTCGGGAGTCCGTCAGCATGCCGACAAAAGGACTGATCAGGCCGATGCTTGCGAGCGCCTTCAACTGCTGCAGCATCCCCTCCTTCTGATCATGGAACCACCAGCCGGAGCCCATCTGCACCTTGCCCTTGATGCCGGCCCCCTGAAAGTTGCCGATCGCGGTGGCGATCATCTCATATTGCGAAGGGTTCAGCGTGTAGACGATGGTCTTCGGCAGCTGTCCGCTGGCATCCAGCTCATTCAACAGCGCGTTGAGGCTTCGTGCCATATTGAAATCCAGAATTGAATCGAAGCCGCTGTCCTTGCCGAGGGTACTGAACATCCGTGCGTTGTTGTTGCGCAGCGCTCCGATATGCAGCTGCATGCTCCAGCCCCGCTCATGATAGAGTCTGCCTAATTTGATCAGCGTATGGCTCTGGAACTTCTGTTCCTCCTGCGGGCTGATCTCTTCCCCCTTGAAGGCCCGGGAGAATATGTAGGCCGCTTCATGCTCTGTGGACTGGGCATGTGGCAGCTCGCCGAAGGCCTGATCCGACAGCCGGCAGCCATGCTCATGGAAATAATCGATCCGCGCCGTCACAGCTTGGAGGAACCCGGCGTAATCGTGGATTTCAAGACCGCTCGCTTCACCAAGCAGGCCCACATATCCGGTGAAGCCTTCATCACGGATGTTCAGCACCCGGTCCGGTCTGAAGGTGGGGGCAACTACCGTCTGAAGTGCGCTATCCTTCTTAAGCTGAATGTGATGCTCCAGTGAATCAATTGGATCATCCGTTGTGCAGACCACATTGACATTGAGCTTTTTGAGAATGCCCTGCGTAGTCAGATCATCTCCCTGGAGCTGCTCATTGCAGCGTTCCCACACACTCTCTGCTGTCTCCCCGGAGAGCAGCTCGTCGATCCCGAAGTAGCGCTTCAACTCCAGATGAGTCCAGTGGTAGAGCGGATTGCCCACCATCTCCGGCAGGGAGCGCGCCCAGACCATGAATTTGTCTTTGTCCGGCGCATTCCCGGTAATTAGCTGTTCGTCGACACCCAGCCAGCGAAGCGCCCGCCACTTGTAATGGTCCCCGGATAAGGCGAGATCAGCGATATTGCGGAACCTGCGGTTACTGCTGATCTCCTGCGGATTCAGATGACTGTGGAAATCGTAAATCGGCATTGCGGCGGCATAATCGTGATACAGTCTCTGTGCACTTGAACTTAACAGCAGCCAGTCGTCATGAATAAAAGATGA
The DNA here is from genome assembly GCF_038002265.1 of Paenibacillus sp. FSL R7-0179. Classification (NCBI taxonomy): domain Bacteria; kingdom Bacillati; phylum Bacillota; class Bacilli; order Caryophanales; family Paenibacillaceae; genus Paenibacillus; species Paenibacillus sp. FSL R7-0179. The sequence goes on along the minus strand of NZ_JBBOCC010000002.1, from coordinate 2,526,053 downwards.
GGTACTCATATTGTTCTCCTGCCTCTCGTCTATGATATTGGCGGGCTACGGATACCGTCTTGAAACGAACGGCAGACGTTTCTGCCCGTAAGCACTACCATACTACCATACTTGTATGGTAGTATGGTAGTGCTTACAATAACTATAGCAGGAGGGTTACACGATGGAATACACTATAGGTACACAAGCGCTCTCCACAAGGGACATCGTGTATCGTTCACTGAAGCATCAGATTCTGCTGCTGGAGCTGCCGCCCGGAACCGGCATTTCGGAGAAAGAGATTTCGCTGAAATTCAACGTCAGCCGCACCCCGGTCCGGGAGGCCTTCGTCCGTCTGGCCCAGGAGGGCCTGCTTGCCGTATATCCCCAGCGGGGGACGGTGGTCTCCCTGATTGATTCCGAACTCGTGGAAGAAGCCCGCTTCATGCGCGAGCATCTGGAGCGGGCGGTCATCCGGGAAGCGTGCAGCACCTTCCAGGCCAGGAATCTTATTGATCTGAAGGCCAATCTGGACAAGCAGAAGCTCTGCATAGAGGACCAGGACTATAAAGAAATGTTCATGCTGGACGAAGAGTTCCATCATGTGATTTTCACGGGCTGCAATAAAAAGAACACCTGGGAGGTCATCCAGCAGATCAAGGTTCACCTGAACCGCAGCCGGATGCTCAAGCTCACGGCAGATCACAACTGGGAGCATCTGTACCGGCAGCATTATAGTCTATATGAAGCTATTGAGCTGCATAATATTCAGCAAGGGGATCAGATTATGCAGGAGCATATGGCCTTGACAATCGCCGACCAGGAGATGCTGATGGAGAAATATCCGCAGTATTATAAGCAAAGATCCGCAGACTGACAGAACCTGACACTAATCATACTTTCACCAAGAAGGGTTGGATCACTATGACCGAGTTGGCATTACAGCCTGCGCTGGCAGGCAAGACCGCCGTAATTACCGGAGGAGCGGGAGCGCTCTGCAGCGCCATGGCGCTGGAGCTAGCCCGCCAAGGCATGAAGGTCGCCATCCTGAACCGTACCGAGGCCAAGGGAGCGGCTCTGGCTGCACAGATCACTTCCGGCGGCGGCCAGTCCCTGGCCTTGGCCTGCGATGTTATGGATGCCGGCAGTGTCCGGCAGGCAGCGGATGAGATCTGCAAGCAGTGGGGTCCCTGCGACTTGTTGATCAATGGAGCCGGGGGGAATCAGCCTTCGGCGATTACCACCAAGGAGACCTTGGAGCCGGGAGATTTAGAGAACCCCGATATTGTCTCCTTCTTCGATCTGTCCGTGAACGGCTTCCGCACGGTCCTCGACCTCAATCTGACCGGAACATTAATTCCAACCCAAATCTTCGCCAAGCAGATGCTCGGACGCCCCGGAGCTGCGGTGATTAATATCTCCTCCATGAGCGCCGCTTCACCACTCACCAAGGTTCCGGCTTACAGCGCGGCTAAGGCAGGCATCAACAACTTCACGCAGTGGCTTGCGGTTCATCTGGCAGAATCTGGCATACGGGTGAACGCCATCGCTCCCGGCTTCTTCGTCACTGCCCAGAATGAACAGCTGCTGAAGGACCCGAAGGGTGAATTAACCGACCGTTCGCTCAAAATCATCTCCCAGACCCCGATGCGCCGCTTCGGCACACCGGAGGATCTGCTCGGCACCCTGCTCTGGCTGGCCGATGAGTGCATGTCCGGGTTCGTGACCGGGGTGACCATCCCCGTAGACGGCGGGTTTATGGCCTACTCGGGCGTGTGAGCCTGAGATATCAATAATAAAAAACCTGGACCTCAGAAAACAGGTCCAGGTTTTTGTTCAGCTGCGAAGTGACAAGGCGGATGTATGTGGAAAATCGAATAGAATAGGTACCGAGAAGCAATATGAGCCGAATGTATGTGGAAAACCGAATACATTGGGCGTGGCGGCGGCGTGTGGAACAAATGTAATCGAAAAACCGATTATATTACGCCGGATGGTGGTGTGCGGACCAAATGTAATCGAAAAACCGATTACATTGCGCCGGATGGTGGTGTGCGGACCAAATGTAATCGAAAAACCGATTACATTACGCCGGATGGTGGTGTGCGGACCAAATGTAATCGAAAAACCGATTACATTACGCCGGATGGTGGTGTGCGGAACAAATGTAATCGAAAAACCGATTACATTGCGCCGGATGGTGCCTTGCGGACCAAGTACATTGTGCTCGCAAGCAGCCATATAGACCGGATGTATGTGGAAACGAATACAATTAGTACCACGAAGGTGATTATGCCAGGCTTGTGGGGCTTAGGATGCTAAACATCCTTCACCCGCAAGGCAGGATCATCCCGTCCCCTAAGCTTCAACCAGCACTCCATCCGCCAGATGCAGCACCCGGTCGCACCAGTCCAGCATCCGTTCGTCATGAGTCACCATTACGGCGGCCTTGCCTTCGCTCCGCACCTCCTCGGCGATCATTCGTACCACTTCCCGGCCGCGGCTGTAATCCAGGCTGGCTGTAGGTTCATCCGCGAACAGAATGGCCGGCTTGTTCATCCATGCCCGGGCAATCGCCACCCGCTGCTTCTCGCCCCCCGACAGCTGTTCGGGGTAATGGTTGCGGCGTTCCCAGATCTCCAGACGCTTCAGCAGATAGGCGGCGCGCACCTTCGCTTCCTTCTGGCTGAGCTTAGCCAGCTTCGCGACATAGAGCAGCTGCTCCTCTACCTTCAGGAACGGCAGCAGCTGCGCATTTTGGAACATGAAGCCGATTTTTTTCAGCCTCAGCTCCGTTAGTGCCCCCTTGTCCTTGTCACGAAGCGATTCGCCGTCGAGCAGAATCTCTCCGCTGGTAGGCGTGAGCAGCGCACCGGCTGCGGAGAGAAATGTGCTTTTCCCGGAGCCGGATGGCCCCAGTACTGCTATGAATTCGCCCTCGTTCACCGTAAGGTCCAGATGGTTCAGAACAGTCATCGCCCCCTCCCCATCCCCGTAAGTCTTGCTTACCTGCTTCATCACTAATTTCGCACTCATGCTCCAGTCCTCCCTATCGCTTCCAAAGCATCCACTTTGGCTACTCTTGCTACCGAAATTAACGAGCCCAGCAGGGACATCCCTACGAACAGCAGACTGGTCATTGCCATCGTCTGTCCGTCCAGCTCAAACGGCATCGTGTCGGGCAGGCCCATATTCATCCCAAGCGTAAGCAGAATGCCCAGCGCCAGACTGATGACAGACAGCAGCATGACTTGACCGACTACACTCCAGGCCAGATAGGACATCTTGGTCCCCATTGCCTTCAGGATACCGAATTGGCTGGTCTTCTGGATCGTAATGACATAGAAGAATACAGCAAGAACTACTGCAGCAATCACGAACAGGAACACAATCATCATCAGCAGCGAATTCTGTTCGGCGGAGTAACCGGGAACACTGGAGATTGCCTGTTTTTGCGTAATTACCTCTATAGACTGCTGCTGATCTGCAAGCTGCGCAGCTTGAGCCACCGTTACATCCAGCGCGATCACATTGTACGGGGCATTGGTATTGCCTGAGCTGTCGCCTTCCTTAACCGCTCCTTGCTTCATCGCCTGCCAGTCCAGCTGATTGATATACACCACCGGCGTATGGCTGTAGGAGCTGTCCTTCACGAAGCCGGTAACCGTCCAGCTCATGCCGGAGGCCTGATCACGGATCGTACTGCCAATGGTAACGCCGGACTGTTCCAGCTTGGAGTCTGCAACCGCGCTCCCTTGAACCTCATTGGTGAATCCGGCACCTTCCGTTACATCAGGAGCCAGCATCCCCGTCATATCTACGGCAAAAAACGTAATATCTGCCTTCACATCCGCACCGGCCGCTGTAATTGTACTGGTCTGTACCCCCAGCGGAGTCGCGTTCGCCTCTCCGGCTAACGACCGGGTAGCCGCAAGCTCCGTATCTGTTAACTGTGAACGCCTGAAGGTATGATCCGCGTCGCTCTGCACGGCAAAATAATTAGCGGGCATATTTTTCAGCGCTGAAATGTTGGCATAAGCCAGACCTCTGGCCAGTCCGGTGACGAACAGCACCAGGAACGAAACCAGCAGCATAATTACCATAATGAGGCCGTAACGCGCTTTGGAGTGCCTCATCTCCCGAATTGCCAAGAACATAGTACCACTCCTTCTAATCTGTATAATCACAGTTTAGAGAGTGAAGATGAACGGAGTATGAATAAAGAATTACACTATATAGATTGAACATAGCCGCTTCCAAAACAGATGGCAGGCGCAACTGCGGTGAATATTGGACTTCCGGCCGCTGTTGTTCCCAGATTTCTTGATTTCTACCGCTCTTCGCGGTAGAAATCCGGTAACAAAGGCGTACGCTTAGCTCCTACAGTTCCAAATTCCCCTCCGTTGCTTTCATCTATTTTATGAATGACTAATCAATCTATATCGTTAGGGTAGCGGGGCAGAGAAACAGTGAACGTAGTTCCTTCCCCTACTGTGCTCGTCACCTCGATGGTTCCGCCATGCGCCTGGACGATCTTTTGGGCAATGGCCAGCCCCAGCCCGCTGCTACCCGGCTCACGGGATCGCGACTGATCCACCTTGTAGAACCGGTCGAAGATCATCGGCAGCTGCTCTGCCGGAATGCCCGCACCGTTGTCGGTCACTGTTACAATACATTGCTGGCCCTCCACTTGTGCTGCAATGCTGAGGGTCCCGCCTGTAGGAGTGTATTTGATCGCATTCGTCACCAGATTCATCCACACCTGATAGAGCAGATTGGAATCGCCCGTAAGCGTGATGTCTTCTGCATGCAGCCGTACCGCCAGCTCCTTCTCCGTAAGATGCCACTCCATTATCTGAATCACCTGCCGCAGCTGGGCGCGCAGATCGAAGCTTCTTTTCTGCAGAGCATGCTCGTCATAATCCAGTGAGGACAAGGTGAGCAGCTGCGTGCTGAGCATGGACAACCGCCGGCTCTCATCCCCGATAATGGACAGATACTCCAGACGCTGGGCTTCCGGCAGAGTACCGTCCTGGAGCGCATGGGCGAAGCCCTGAATAGAGGTTAGCGGCGACTCGATCTCATGCGAGACATTAGCGACAAACTCCTGTCTTGCCCGGTTCGTGCGCTCCAGCTCGCGGCTCATCGTCATGAAGTGGGAAGCCAGCTGGCCAATCTCGTCGCGGCGTGCGGTGTAGAGCTTGATGTCGTAGCGCCCCTTGGAGATTAGAAGCGTGGCCTCGGTCAGCCGGGTGATCGGTCGCACCACATGAAATACAGTAATCAGCATGAACCACAGGCTTAGCAGAATAATGACCCCGATAATCACGACAAAAAAGATCCGCAGCTCCCCGAACTGCACCTGGGCATCCGGACGCATGAACAAGGCATAGGTCTCCCCGTTAATATGGACCGGCACCCCAATGGAATTGCTGAGCTGGTTATCGAAAAAGCCGGTCACGAACAGCTGGCCGGGGAAATTCCCCACCCCATGGTAGATCTCGCCGGCCAGCACACTGCGCAGCGCCTCCTCCTTGAGGTCATTTTTGCGGAAAGGCAGGCCGTAGAAGCGTTCTTCCCCGTCAGCGTTGACCAGATACATCTTATACCCCAGGGATGCTGTACTCAGGAGATATTCTTCCACCGCATCCGGGTGATCCTCGATGAACTGCTGCAAACCTATGGCCATACGGGTCAGCTTAGCATCATTTTTCGGCTTGACTTGGGACTGGTAATACAGGTTAGAGACCAGAAACCCCAGCACGCTGCTGATCATAATCACCGAGCAGAAGATGATACTCATCCTTACATAGAGCGATCTCATGAGTTCACCATGTCCACTTTGTAGCCAATTCCCCGAACCGTGCGGATGGTAAAATCATTCTGATATTCGCTGAACCGCTGCCGCAGACGCTTGATATGCACATCCACCGTCCTCTCGTCCCCTTCATAGTCTGCCCCCCAGACCAGCTCAATCAGCTCACCGCGCGTGAACAGGCGTCCAGGATATTGGGCCAGCTGGGCCAGCAGCTCGAACTCCTTTACCGGCAGCAGCAGCACCTCATTTCCGTCACTGATCTCGTAATTCTTACGGTCTATCACAAGCGAATTCAGGCGAATCCGGTCATCTGAGGCGATGGAATAACGGCGGAACAAGGCCTTAATGCGAAAGAGCAGCTCCTCCGGCTCAAAAGGCTTGGTCACATAATCATCCGTGCCGTGCAGATACCCCTGCTCCTTATCGCTAAGCTGCTGACGGGCCGTCAGCAGAATGACGGGAATATCATAGTTCTCCCTTATGTATGCACACAGCTCCAATCCGTCCATATGCGGCATCATCACATCCACCACCGCCAGATCGACCGTCTGCTCCTTCATCCGTGCCGCCGCTTCCAGCCCGTCTCCGGCTTCGATTGCTTGGTATCCCTCTCTCGTAAGAACATGCCGCAGCAGCGTTCGGATATGAACATCGTCGTCGGCTACCAGTATCTTTTTCAACTTACATACGCTCCCTCCGGCTTGCCTGATTAATGTCATCATACTAGCAACAAACGTTACTTAAGACAATAGGACTCCACCCCAACGAGCTCTACTAGTACATAATCAGCTTTAAAACGGTAAGAATGAACATCGAGTTAATATTTGGCTGATACCGCACCCTTTACCGACTTTAAGTAGGTAATTGTATTTCCTGCAATAGAAAACGCATTACTGACCGAAAAATGAGATTCTATTGTATTTCATACAGTCTAATGTTGTGTTTTGGGTGAAAAATGGCCTTTTTTCAACATTCCATTGTACGGAATACAATAGATTGTAATTCGAAGCCTTTTTTTACGTATTCTATTGTACAAACTACAGTTGCTATCGTTCCAGCGCCTACAGCATCTGTATAACTGCTGCGGGAATGAGGCGCTGGCTCGTTAGTGGGCGTTGTTCTTCAGGGGCGTTTGGCTTGGCGTAACGGACTGAGGTGCTCTTCTTTGGGAAGAACGTCGCCAATTGGGCGAGTAACGGACTCCACAGGCTTTATCCTTTGCACTTCAGCTCCGAAACGTCTCATAGAGAGACTCTAAGGTCCACTGAGTCCGTTACGCTGCAAAAAGTGGCGTTTTCGCGGGGATAAGATCTCGCTGGTCCGTTAGATTTGGGGTGGATAGGGTTTAACAAGCTTATCCATCCTTTTTAATCTGATGCTGTGTTAGCCCACTACGTTCTACACTATAAAATACAAAATACTGTCCCTCAGCGGGGTGGCCGGTCTGCCCATAAGCCGCTCCAAATCCCCGGAGGTGGAAGCCGTATCCAGCTTGCGGAGCCAAGTATAGATCCAGTGCTGTACACTCGCGTCCTGAACATGTACAACAGGCTTCCCGGCAACCGCAGTCAACACTTCAGCCAGAACTGCGAAATCCCAGGTTCGGGAAGCAGCCAGCTCATACACCTGATTGCCGGACTCTCCACTGCCAAGCACAGCAGCCGTAGCCAGAGCCAGGTCTGCGCGTGTTACCGAATTGAACCTCCAGTCTCCCGGCGCTGTTGCCAGCTGTCCAGTGGAGATAGCCTCCTTCAGGCCAAGTACTCCTACGAAATCCATATACAATCCGTTACGCAAAAAAGTATAGCCCATACCGGACTCTATGATTGCCTGCTCCGTCAGAGTATGCACATTCCCTGGCGTACTCCGATCCGTACTGTGCTGCGGAAAAGCAAAACCCGTATAAAGCAGATGCCGGACCCCGCCTCGCTTCGCTGCATCAATAACACGCTTATGCTGGGCGAGACGTACATCGTCGTCTGTATGCGAACTGGAAATCAGCAGCAGCCGGGAAATTCCGTGGAAGGCTTCATCCAGTGTTTCCGGCAGGTCGTAATCCACCTTGCGGACTTCTATTTCCGGCTCCAAGAAAAGAGGCGCTTGCTCCATCCTGCGGACCCCGGCAACGATCTGCCGGGCCGGCAGGCGCTGACTTAACTGTTCAATAATCAGACGTCCCAGCTGACCAGTGGCCCCTGTAATCATGATTTTCATAAGTAATTCCTCCTCAATCTTATCGGGTTCGGGTAACGAATAATTGCCAGTTCTGCTAGCCTTGTTCCCGGCCCAGCTTATTCAGCAGCTCCAGCAGCAGGTGCAGCTCCGGCTCATCTAGCCGCTTCATTACCGCCGCAACCGCTTCCCGGTTCCCCGGCAGCTGTTCCATCAGCAGTCGCTTACCTGCTTCGGTCAGCGAAATGACGGTCTTACGGCCATCCTGTGCATGAGCCGCCCGCGTAATATAGCCATCCTTCTCCAGCGGAGTCAGCAGCAGGCTGATATTGGCTTTGGTTACCGCGATTCGCTCAGCAAGCAGTGAGGGAAGGATCGATCCCCCGTGCTTCGCAATCTCAACCAGAACGCGAATTCTTGCCCCGTTCAGCCCCTGCGCCTGCCAGTATTTCTCGGAGACGGCCACCGTGCCGGCTGTCGCTCCCACCAAGGCGAAGAAGACCCTATTTTCCAGCGGCAGCTCAAGCACAACCTTTTGTAAATCATCCATTTGTTAATTTCAGCTCCATTTAGTTAATGGCTTAACTATATTTACAGATAGATTATCTGATCCTGTCAGGATTGTCAAAAGAAAACGCACAGCTCCTCCGTAACGAAACAAAACCCCCTATCCTTCTTAAGGAAGGCAGAGGGTTCGATACGCCGCATGCGGGTTTCCGTTAAATTAAAATAGGCTTAGCCGTAGGAGAGACCTTGTCTTCACCATAGCTCATGCTGCCATCCAGCACTAGCTCCAGCTTAATCAGCTCCGAGCGGCTGGCCAGCCGGATCGGCGGTCCCCAGGTTCCGTAGCCGGACGAGACGATGACATGCAGCTTGTTTTTGAGCAGATAACCCCAATCCAGTTCGAACAGGCGCCGGGTAATCCAGTGATTCGGTGCAATCTGCCCCCGGTGGGTATGACCCGACAGCAGCACATCCACTCCAGCCTCAGAAGCGATGCCGAAGCCTGTCGGCTGATGATCCATCATCAGGATCGGCTTGCTGCGGTCAAGTCCCGTAAGTAGGTCTTCCACGCTTAGCCGTCCACCTGTCTCCATAGCTTCAGCAGTCTTGTCTTTGCGCCCGGCCACGTAGACTCCCGAAGTCTCTACCACTTCATCCTGTAGCACCTGAATGCCGACACTCCGCATAACCTCCGTATACTGCGCAATCGATCCGCCGTAGTATTCGTGATTGCCCAGCACAGCGTAGACCCCATAACGTGCCTTCAGCTGCTTCAGCTGCTGCTCCATTCCATTGCGGAGAAAAGGCTCAATGCTGTCATCCAGCACATCTCCGGCCAGCAGAATGATATCCGGGTTCATCGCGTTCATCTCCCTGACCATTCTGCGCAGATGGCGGTTGCCGACAATGTTGCCCAGATGGAGGTCGGAGGCTACAGCTACCGTCAGTGGAACGCTGGTTCCGATGGATTTGTCCACCTTAAGCCGGTGGGTCCGCACCACAGTACTCCAGGCATTGCGCGATCCCCAGATCAGGAAGACGGCGAGCAATACCAGCACTGTAGTCCCGGCTTCAGTCACGAATGCGGACAGATTCGCGCCTGCGAGCGCCAGCACACCATAGAGCAGATCGGTCAGCGGCAGCATGATCACGGCGAACTCCATACAAGCCAGATAATATGAGCCGATCACCTTGAACAACCTGCCTACCGGTCTGAGCGCCTGCGGCAGCGGCACCCGTCCAATCATATAAGAGAAGGAAATGACAAGAAAGACAGTCCAATACGCAGCAGTATTTATCCCCGGCAGCCATGCCTGGAGCAATACGGACAGATGCCATCCAATGTAGACATTCACCAGTCCAAGCACCAGCACCATGACCGCAGCCCCGGCCAGCATCCGCATGTTTTTCAATTCATCCCACTCCCTTAAAGTAAGTTTCTATCTTATCCACTTCAAATCATAACACAAAGTATTCACCAGGTATAAACTGTGCCGCCGACCTGTGATAAACCTGAGTGCTTCCCCTTGGAAAAAAGAAAGACAGCCCTGCGGCTGCCGTTGATGAATACTTAAATCAGGAATGCATAACTGCAATTTGTACAACTATATCGCCCGATTTGCCACCAAATCTCTGTTTAGCTGTATTTCGTGCAATTAAAATGCCTATTTATCAGGAGCTTCACCCATCCGGGCAGATTTAGTTGTACAGACTACAGTTAGAAGGGAATTGCCTTCCGTTTCACTGTTTTTAGTTGTATCAAATACACTAATCCCTGAATATTCACATCGAACGCAGTTTCAAACCTTACTGCTTGTTGAACTAGCCTCATTACTTGCAGCGTCCTGGCTCAGGAACTCCAGCGTGTCCATGGCTTTTTTCAGCATCGGCTCTTTCTCTATCAGCGCTTCTACCATTCTCAGTCTGGTTTCGCCCAGCCGTCCCCCGGCTCCGTCCGGATGCAGCGGTTCTCCCCACAGTAGGCCATCCCCCTCGTATCTGGGAAGCACATGCATGTGGTAGTGGGTCAGATCGTTGAATTTACCGCCATCGGCAATGATTCTAATCCCGTCCGGCTGATATAGACGTTTGAACAGCGCGGAGAGCTTCTGTGAAGCGTCCATAACGGCATGAGCAGTTTCCGCATCCATCTCATCGACGTCCCAATAGTGCTTTTTCGGCAGAATCAGAGTATGGCCTTCATTGAAGGGATCGATATCGAGTACACAGGTGATATATTCATTCGCATAGACGATATTAAGGCCGGGTTCTATTCCATTTGCAATTCTACATCCGAGGCAATCCACTTTGGTCTTCTCCCCTTTAGACCGCCCGGTTCCCCTTGGCAGCGATGCATTCACCGATTAGCTTGTCGCATTTGTGAATATGATTGATCAGCCAGTCTGTGAGCGTGCGGTTCAGCTTGATTGTGGATAATACGGATACCCCTTTGCTCTTAACCGTCTCCTCCAGCTCCAACACTGTCTGCACGAACTCTGCGTGCGTCTTCTGATGCTCCGTCAGCTCCGGGAAGTCGATATCCTTCATCAGCTGCTCTTCACTGCCGAAATGCTCCACGGTATAGTCCTTGAGGAACTTCAGCGTTTCTTCGATCTTTTCTTTGCCCTGCTGGTTGCTGCAAGCTTCAAAAAAATCATTCAGCTTCACAAGCAGCTGCCTGTGCTGGCAGTCAATCTTCTCTACACCGATATCATACGAATCTTTCCAGCTAATCATAGGCTCACCCTGTCCTTTGCCATAAACACAATAGTAAAAATATAACTAATTGTCTGCTTTTCCCTATGAAAGTTCTATTAAGAACATCACAGGGCGGCATTACCGGACAGGAGGGCAGTCTCAGAATAAATTCCACTCCCGGTTATACCGGTACAGCTTCGAGGGACGGTGTCCGGCATCCCGGGTGCTCTGATCCGTCTCAATGACCCGCTCTGCGATTTTTCGGCGGAAGGCGGCAGCGAGCAGCTCCTTGCCAAGGATGATCTCATATACCCGCTGCAGCTCGGACAGGGTGAAGAGCGGCGGCATGAGATTGAAGATAATATCCGTATATTCCGCCTTGCCGCGCAGACGTTCAATGGCATACTGCACCATGAGCAGATGGTCAAAAGAAAACCCCGCGCTGCGCACGATCTCACGGCTGACCTGGCGGACATGCCCCTGAATAGTCTCCGTAAGCTTGACCACCCCGCTTAGCTTCTCCTGCTCATTCTCCAGTATAATCTCCACCAGTGTCTCCTGACGGATGTCCTGCTCCAGCACCTCGCGGCGGGTCTCCAATATGTGGTACGAGACGTTGAACCAGGCGGCTGCGGCTGCATCATCCCCTGCCTGTACGTCCAGAGCCATTCGGTCCACGAGCGCCATGTAGGAGCAGCTGATCACCCTCATCCGCGGATCACGATCCACATCGCCCCAGGTGTATAGCTGCTCCATGTAAATGTTATCAATATTAGTCTCGCTGTAGAGCTCCCGGCGGGCTGCTTCCTCTACGCTCTCACTGATCCCTACGAACCCTCCGGGCAAAGCCCATTGTCCCAGAAAAGGATGCTCCCCGCGCTGAATCAGCAGCAGCTGTAAGGACTTCTCCGCCAGCTTGCGGTAGTTATCCTGCTCCTGCTCCATTACCGTGAAGATCAGCATATCGACGGTGACAGACGGACGTTCGTAGTTGCCGGCATTATAATTTTTCAGGAATTGCTCCTCGTTTAAGCCGTTAGGGTCGGTGACTGGTTGATTTGGCATGGATATTCTCCTTGTCTTGAATCAATTAATAAGTTACGGTTGTTAATAACATATTGATATTATATACATGTTGCTGGAGTGCGGGCAAGTCTGCCGGGAAGAAGCACTATTTTGCCCATATAAAAAAAATTGCCCCACCCGAAAGCAAGGCAATTCATGTAACCTATTCTTATTGCGCACTTGTTGGTCACATCGGTTCGATATGGACGAGCACGGTAGAGACCTGATGACGGTCCTTTAGCTGATCTTCGATCTCCTCCGTAATATCGTGACTCTGCACCACATTCAGGTTGGAATCCACCAGCACTGTAGTATCGACCAGCACATTATTGCCGTGAATACGGGCTTTGATATCCTTAATCGACTCCACACCCTCAATCTCAGCTACCGTCTGCTTCATCATCTCCAGCTTACCGGCATCGAAGCCGTCGGTGAGGTCATGTGTAGCTTTGCGGAAAATATCCCAGGCCGTCTTGCAGATCAGCAATCCGACAATCGTGGCAGTAAGCGGATCTAACCAGGGAATTCCGAACTGTGAGCCGATAATGCCAACGAAGGCTCCCAAGCTGACCAGCGCATCCGAACGGTTGTCCTGCGCCACTGCATGCATTGCATTGCTGTTCAGGCTGCGGGCAAGTCTGATGTTGTAGCGGTAGACTGCAATCATAACCACAGCACAGGCAGCTGCCGTCCACGCGGCAATCAGATCAGGGGTCTCCAGCACAGGCTGAATGAATTTGTTCACACCCTGATAGAGCACTTGGAAGCCTACAGCAATCATGATAAAAGAGGCGACCAGTGCGGCAACTGTCTCTGCTCTGAAATGACCATAGCTATGGTTGGAATCCGGGGGTCTGCGGGAAATCCTAAGCCCGGTCAGAATGGCCAGAGAAGCAATAATGTCGGTGCTGTTATTCAGCCCGTCCGCAAGAAGAGCCTGAGAGCCTGACACCGTTCCTATGAATAATTTGACGGCAGATAAGAGTATGTATGCTAATAGACTTAGCCATGCTCCTTTTTCACTTTGTTTGATATCGCTGTAATTATCCAAGAAAAAGGACCTCCAAAGATTAGTATTGTTCCATACTACACGCTGAGTTACAGGTGGGTCTAGAGAAACAGTGTTGCCGGACAGCGTAAGAGTTAACCCCGCTAAATAGAGTTGGGAGCCCGGAAGTAAGTTGCGGCCCCCAACATTCTTTGCCCTTGTTCAACTTCGCTGCTGTTCTGCTGCTGACAGGCCGTGTAACTTTTCCCGCAAAACGAAGTCTAACTATACGGTGACCCTAAGCCGGCTAAGTGGAAGCGGCATTGCCGTCCTTTGAAGGACGGTACCGTATAAATTCATCTATTTGCACAAAAAAAGCGGCTCCCCCTCTTAAAGGAGAATGCCGCTGAGCTTGCGCATGATTGGTTACACTGGCTGTCTACTACTCCGCTGGAGGAGTGAACGAACGTGCTGCAAATTCTGCATCCAGCATATAGAAGGCATTGCTGTCAGTTTCGATCCGTTTGAGCTTGGCGATAATGTTGCTGAAGAGCGCCTCTTCTTCCACCTGCTCATCAATGAACCATTTCAGGAAATAGATCGTCGCATGCTCCCGTTCATCCAGGGCGAGATCCGCCAGATGATAGAATTTCTTCGTATTCTGCTGCTCATGCGCGAAGGCATGCTCGAACGCATCCAGCATGGAGCTATACTCATTGTTCGGTTCAGGCATCGCCGCAAGGGTCGCCCGGTAATCACGGTCATTCAGGAATTTGTAGATCTTCATGGCATGGAACCGTTCTTCTTCAGCCTGCACCAAAAAGAAATTGGCGAATCCGTCCAGGCTCTCACCGGAACAATACGCAGCCATCGCAAGATAGACATGCGCAGAATAGAATTCGAAATTCATTTGTTCATTAAGCGTGTTCATTAATTGCTCTTTCATTGACAGGTCACCTCATCCTATAGTATTGATAATGCTTGAAGCAGTTCTGCAGTTCATATGTAATGTCTTGTTCATTCTATCATCCTTATCCGCCAAACCGCAATCGAAAGGAAGATTCCCCTGATGAAATGGCTCAGCCTTCAAAAGATAAACAATAGTCCCCTCCGCCGCTCTCTCCTCCCGCTCGCCGCCTCCGCCTGCCTGCTTCTGGCAAGCGGCTGTGAGGGGAATGGAAATTCCGCACAGGTCAGCACCGGTACCGGCTCCGCCCCGGCAGCGGCGTCTGCCTCTCCGGCTGCTGCACAGACACCTGCGGCAACCGAAGCAGAAGCGACACCGTCACCTGAGGCTTCGGCCACTCCTGACCCCGTCTCCCGGAAGCTCGCCGGGATGACCCTGGAGGAGAAGATCGGGCAGATGCTGCTGGTCGGCGTCCAAGGCAAATCAGCAGGTGCTGAAGCGCGGAAGATGATTGCCGAAGACAAGGTGGGCGGAATCATTCTGTATTCGGGTAATGTCGGCAGCCTGAAGGAGCTGGTGCAGCTGACCAACGCCTTGAAGCAGAGCAATGCGGGGAATCCCGCGCCGCTGTTCATGAGTGTCGATCAGGAAGGCGGCAAGGTCAGCCGTCTTCCTGATGACTATGCCGCTTTCCCTTCGAACGCAGCTGTCGGCAGAGGAGACGATGCCGACGCTGCCGGAAAGATGGGCGAGCTGCTCGGACGGGCGGTGAAATCCTCCGGCTTCAATATGGACTTCGCGCCGGTGCTCGATATCAACAGCAACCCGGATAATCCGGTAATTGGTGACCGTTCCTTCGGCCACAGCGCAGAGCTGGTCACCCGGCTAGGCATTGCCGAGATGAAGGGGCTTGAGCACGCAGGCGTCATTCCCGTGGTCAAGCATTATCCAGGCCATGGCGATACCTCGGTGGATTCACATCTGGAGCTGCCTGTGATCAACAAGACAGAGACCCAGCTGGCAGAACTGGAATGGCAGCCATTCCAGGCAGCGATCCGGGAGAAGGCCGATGCTGTAATGGTGGCCCATATTCTATATCCGAAGCTCGACCCGGACAAGCCAGCGTCGCTGTCTCAAGTGATTATCGGCCAGCAGCTGCGCGGACAGATGGGATACGAAGGAGTAGTCATTACGGATGACATGACCATGGGTGCGATCATTAAGAATTACAGCCTCCCTGCTGCAGCAATAGAATCCGTATTGGCCGGCAGCGATATCTTGCTGGTCGCCCATGAATACAAGAACGAGCAAGCCGTGCGTGCCGCACTGCTGGACAGTGTCAAGAACGGCAGCATCTCCGAAGCACGGATTGACGAGAGTGTCTATCGTATTCTGGCGCTGAAGGACAAGTATCAGTTAACGGACGAAGCGGTGCCCTTGCCTGATCTTGCTGGCTTGAACAGTGACATCCAGGCTTGGCGCAAGCCGTTCATGCGAAAGTAAAAATACTCCAAGCTTTCAGCAATAAGTGGGGCCAGCCTGCTACTGTCCTCCACACAGGCTACAATCCGCAGAAAAGCCCCAAACCCGGAAATCACCCGGGCTTGGGGCTTTCAACTGCTTTCAACTGCTTTCAACTGCTATCAACTGCTTCTAACTATTGCAGAACCACGGTGTCTCCTGCCTTCAGTCCCGATAACACCTCAGTTTTATCAGTCGTTTCCATTCCGGTCTTGATCTCTTTGCGTTCGTACTGGCCGTTTCCTTTGTCCACCATCACGAAGGCCAGATCCCCTTCGCGGATGACGGCGATATTGGATACAACCACCGCCTTCTCTTTGCGCGAGGTCTCCACGTCTCCGCTCAGGCTAAGGCCGCCAATCAAATGCTCGTCCGGCTGCATGGAGATGACTACCTCAAATTGCGGAAGCTGGCCGGTTGTGTTCTGTCCGGTAGTCGTTGTGGCGAACTTGGCCACTCCGGTTACCTCTCCGTTCAGGACCAGATCTTTTACGGCGGTCATCTTCACCTTTACCTTCATACCCTTTTTGATGCGGAAGATGTCCTGCTCCCCGACCTGCGCAATGAACTCTACCTTGTTCGTGTCCACAATCTTACCAATGTACTGATTGTCGGTGACGGTCTGCGGCCGCTCCGTGCTGCTGTCGAAGAGGAAGATCCCGTTCTCCGGTGCATGGTATACCGCAGTGTTCAGCTTCGCCTTCTTCTCCGCAAGCTCTTTGGCTTGAATCTCGGCATTCACCTGGTTCAGCTCATCGCTCAGACGGGCGGTTTCCTGGGCAGCCAAGGCTTTTAGCCGTTCTGCTTCTGTTCCGGCCGGGGCCGAGGAATCATCCTCCTGCTGGCTGACAAAAGCGTTCAGCTCCCCCTCCAGCTTCGCCTTACGGGCAGTCGCTTCCGCTGTAGCAATCTCATTACGGAGTGTGCTCTGATCCAGAGTGAAGAGCACCTGGCCCTTCTTCACCTGTGCCCCGTTCTCCACCTTCCAGGAAGTGACCTTGGAAGCAAAGGGGGCATACACCAGCGTCTCCTGCTGGTATTGCGATCTGCCCTTGATCTGCACTGAGCTGGTCAACGTCTCTTCTGTTACCGGGAAGCTAATTACCTGCATCGGTTCAGGCGGGAGATCCGCAGTCTCATCAGCCTTGAAGAATTTGGTATATCCGAAATAACCCGCAGTTCCGATAATACCTAAGATTATAATCCATTTCAGGCTCTTCTTTAGAGTCCTCTTCATCGTTTCGGCTTCCTTTCTAGCTTAGGGTTAGTCACGTTTAATAGCGGTTAATGCATCGGTTCTGGAGGCGCTGATCGCCGGATAGATCCCCGACAGCACACCGGTCATAATGGCAAAGGACATTCCGACCGGCAGATTCATCACCGGAATGAAGAAATTCATCCCCTCCCCTGCGCTGCCTACCAGCTTGTTAAGTGCCATGACAATTAAATAGGAGAAAGCGACACCCAGCATACCCCCGAGCAGTCCCAGAAGTGCAGCTTCGGTAATGAACATGTTGCGGATCTGCCCCATGTTAGCCCCGAGGACCTTCATAATACCAATCTGGCGCCGCCGCTGATGAGTGGACATGGTCATGGCCACTATGATCGAGATGGAGGCGATGATCAGGATGAATACCCCGATGCCGAGCGCCGCCATTTTGATCATATCAAATTGCTCCTTCAGCATCTCCTGCTGGTACAGATTATCTTGAGCGTTCAGGGTCAGCTTCTGAATCATCTGCTCCACCGGCTTGATGTTCGCCACATCGTCTACTTTGACCGTAACCGAGTTGTAGCTTCCTTCCGGCGGGAGACTGAGTGAACTGGAAGTAGAATTATCGAAGGTCAGCTCCTTGGCGAGCTGCTGGGCGGTCTCCGGCGACATATACATAATCTTGTCGTAAGAGGCCCGCTGATCATCCATTCCCTTGGGAAGCGCCAGAATGCCGCCGACCTGAAGCGGCGAGCTAAGCTTGATTGTCTGTGAAGTAGAACTGTAATCCTGAGCCTGAATCTGGACTTGCTTACGGTACAACTCGGACGGTACTGTGGACAATTTCTCATACTGCTGATACAGCTCGGGGTTATACGGCCCGCTGCTCATCTGCTCGAACAGCTTCTCCCGGGTCTCCAGATCAATCAGGCCCAGGGTAGCCCCGTGATTAAGCACTACCGTTCCAACCTGGTCGTTCGCCCCGCCCTGTTTGAATTTGTGATCATAGGCTGTCAGCTTCTGGAGATCAGTCACCACAATCTTCACATCCGAGATCTTGTTGTCTACCGTTAGTATCTGGAGATATCCGGCCTCCTGAAAAGGCGAAGCCGCCTTCACATGGTTCAGTCCGCGGATAATCTCCAGCTTCTGGTCAGTCAGCTTGCCCTGATCAAGGTTCTCGGCCCCACCTCCCGATCCGCCGCCTGCGCTCTGGCCACCGTTCGACGGAATTCCTCCGCCAGGCGAGACCATAATCTCATCCATTTTGAAGTTGGCATTCACCTGTTCAGTCACATAGACCTGTGCCGACTGGCCCACACTCAAGGCTACGATAATGGCTGCGCAGCCGATGGATATCCCGGTCATACACAGACCTGTAACTACCTTTCGCCGTTTGACCTGTTCCCAGGCCATCCGTGAAATGTCTCTGATCTTCACGGTTTCCCTCCCTCTGGAGGATCAGCTTCCGCAGCGGTCTGGTGTTCAGGTTCCTCAGCCGGCGGATCTTCATCCGCTGCTGCTGTCTGCGGCTCTACAGCTTCCTGTTCAGCTCCTGCAGCTAATTGTTCTTCGACCTCTACCATGGTCTGCGGTTCAGCTTCCTCAGCAATTTGCTCTTCCATCTGTACTTCTGTCTGCAGCTCAAGCTGCGGTTCGCTCTGCGGCTCTGTTACTGAGTGCGGTTCTGTCTGCGATTCGGTGACCAGGAAGCCGTCCTTCAGCGTGAAAATCCGCTGCATTTGTTCAGCCACCTTATATTCATGCGTAACGACAATAAATGTCGTCTTCATCGTACGGTTCAGGTTCAGCAGAATGCCGATAATCTCTTCCTCAGTCTTGGAATCCAGATTTCCTGTAGGTTCATCTGCGAAGATGACCGACGGCTCTGTGATCAGTGACCGGGCGATACTGACACGCTGCTGCTGTCCCCCGGAGAGCTGCGAGGGGAAGAGATCTGCCTTGTCAGGAATCCCCACCTGTTCCAGCAGCGCAAGCGCCTTGGCCTTACGGGCCCTGGGAGAGACTGACTGGAAGACGAGCGGCAGCTCCACGTTCTCGCGGACCGTCAGGCTGGTAATCAGCTCATACGCCTGAAAGATAAATCCGATGTTCTTGCGGCGGAACTCGGCAAGCTTATTCTCGCCCATCTTCACAATGTCCTGATCAGCAATGTAGATATGACCTTCGGTGGGCTTCATCAAGCCGGCCATCAGGTTGAGTAGCGTTGACTTACCGGAGCCTGAACTGCCCAGCAGGGCAACCATTTCTCCCTTTTTGACGGCGAAATTGATTTTATGAAGAACGGAGGTCCATTCATTACCGCTTTTGTACGAATGCGTAATATCTTCAACACGCAACATGGAAGCTGCTCCTTTTTTGGCGGTATATTTAGTTGAGCGGATGACGGTTATTCCTGTGTCTTGTTCGGAACCACGTTAGTGACTATAAAGGACTGGCTGCCCAGCATCAGACGTTCACCCTGGAATTCATCATAGAAAGCTAACTTATAAGCGCCGCCGTCCATCGTCTTGTACAAGGGTCTGCTGAGGGAGAAGGAATACTGGTTGTTCGTCCCTTCGATCAGGTCTGTGCCCAGTGTAAGAACCTTCTCGGTAGCGATGCCTAACGGATCGGTAATCTGCAGAATCAGCTTATGCTCCAGAACCCCTGCATCGTAGATATTATCCTTCCTCAGGCTGTAATTCATTGTAATATCTATAGTGTCTGATGATTTCATCCGCTTGCCTTCAGAGGTCAGAACAGAAATCGTATAAGGATATAATACCGTGGATTCCAGTGTATTCTTCGGTACATTCGCCTGCGGATTCAGCTGAAGCGCAGCCACATTGACGAATCCGGTAGCTTCTTCCTTGGCCTCAATCAGCTTGCCTTCTTTGATACCGGCACCCAGGTAGAGCGAGACATCCGCGAGGTCCGTAGCCTTAGGCACCTTAGCCCATAAGACCACGAGCTGCTTGGCGCCCGGAGACGCGCTGTTCTCCGACTGGCTGGTGCCTGCCTCGAAATACTGTCCGTCCTTGGTCTTAAAGTAAGCCTGGAGACGGGCCATTTTGCTCTGTCTTTTCTCTTCACTGCTCAAATAGAGCTCTGTGTATACCAGATTGTGGCTTTCTCCCTGGTAGACCGTTGTCCGGTTCTCCTGTACGCTGGCCGTTTTGCCTTTGCCGCTAATGGTGTAGCTCTTGCCCTGCTCGATGGTCGGAATACTGTTAATCGAGTTGCTGACACTGACATCCAGGAACGCAGCGGTCTCTGAATTCTGTGTGCCGTTCAGGACAATCCGCATATCCTGGAACTCTGACGTATAGGCGATTTTGCCAAGTACATACAGCTCTGCCGACTTCCCTGGCGCAAGGACAGAAGTATCCTTATTGTCCATATACAGCTCTGTAGTCACGGGCAGGCTTTCTTTATCCAGCTTAATGGTTCCCTTCAGCTCAGGCAGCGTAAGAGATACGTTCTGGGTATTGGTGATTCTCAGTCTGGCAGCCAGCATATCATCATCTCTCCAAGGATAACGCTGCAGAGACTCTATACTGTACGAGAAGGAGCCGTATGAATTCGTGGTCATATACTCCTGGCCAGTCGTGACTTCCGTACGCAGTGCATATGGAATGACAAAGTAGGCTACCGGAAAAATCATTTTGGCAGTCGGTGTTGCAGGAGCCGCAGCGGATGGAGTCCCAGTATTACCGGTATTACCGGTATTTCCGGTTGACTCGCCGGTCCCGTTTGATTCAGGTACATTAATGCTCTCAGCACCTACCGACTCTATCATCATAAGCTGCAACCCGGATTGATCGACTTCAAGCGGCACCTTGACCGTAAGCGGTACAATTTTGGTCTCTAGCGGCTTGAGGGTTACTCCGCTTACACCTTTGGAGCTCACCGGAAAGACCTTGCCCTTGACCGATTTGACCGCCAGGTCGTAGCTAGGCAGGGTTACCGCCCTGTTGCCGGTATTCTTAAGCTGCATCTGGAACGTCCATACCGCATCTGCATCCTGTGCGTACACATTGGCATTGCGGAGCAGCGTGTCTACTGTGTTGTTATTGACTACAATCTTTTTGACTACCCCGCTGCCGACAACCAGATTAGGCGAGCTTGCTGCAGGCAGCTTATAAGAGGACTTGGCCAGCTCCAGCTTCGCGGTTTCATCCTTCTTCGTGAATTGCAGCTTCATATTATCTGTTTTGAGATAGGCCGGGATTTCGGTAATGTAATAAATGCTCCGCTTCTCCTGCGGCTGAATTTTGTAATCCGCCTGTGTGCCGCTCAGCGCCAGCTCGAAGGAAGTGCCGCTGGCAGATACCAGATACGCCGAATAACCCGGATCACTGAGGACCTTATTGCCCTTGTTGGTTAGACTGACTCCTACTTTGGCATAGACCTTTCCGCTGTATTTATAGAGCTGGAGAGAGTCTGCACTGGCTGCGACGGGAATGTCGTTCATGACTGTACCTAGGCTTGTTCCAACTGCAGCCGTAGTTGAATAATTAGCGGGCACTCCAAAAGATCCCGCCTGCTTCAGATACCCTTTCGTCTTGGCATCCCAGACCAGCATCGAGATTTTAATCCCCTGCAAAGAGGAGGTTTGTCCCACATTTACATAATAGGTCACGCTAAGGCTTTCTTTGGCACCGACTTTCTTCTTCAGGGCATCCGCACCTAAGGGATTACCCGGAAGCACTGAACCTCCCGGAGTGACCACACGTGAGAAATAGTGCATTAAGCTGGCGCTTGAATTGCCTGAATTCGTATATTTAAGTGTGTATGACAAAATGCTCCCGCCAGGCTGGCTCCATATGTTGATATTCTCCAGTACTGCGGTCACTCCGGCACCCATGGGAACGGAATTGAACTTGAATGCCGCCGGAGCGGATACTGCGGGGGGCTTCGCCGCCGGGGCTGCATGTGCAGCAGGCGCAGTGATACTTCCAGCCACCTGGCCGGCAACGAGTGAACTCACCAGCAATGCAGCATATGTAACTCTATACTTTCTCATTTATTTCCCTCCAGATGTATTTACTAGCAATAGTATAGTTGCTCAGCGCGTGGAATTTGTATCCACTTTGTAACCCTTTGTTTCCATTTGTAACCTTCTCTTACTCAACCAAGGCTGCCACGGTGTGAAAACTGCCATAAATGTAACAAACTTTCTTGATACTTGGTCCTAAAAAAGCTTGATTCTATGAGTTGAAGGAACGTCTGTATTGGTTCGGCGGCATCCCTTCGAGCTGTCTGAACACCTTGATGAAATAACTGGATTGTTGAAAACCGCTCTGCAGCGCAATTTGCGCAACGGACAGCTTGGTGGAAGCCAGCAGCAGCTTGGCCCGGGCCATCCGGCAATCGCTTAAATACCGGTTCGGCGTCTTGCCCATAATGCTGCGGAACAGACGGAGAAAATGGTAGCTGCTGTAACCGGCAAGGCTGGCCATGGACTCCAGCGTCCAGGACCGCTCACACTCACTGTAGATTCTGTCGGCGGTAAGCCGGATGGAATGCCGGATCTCCAGCGGAACGGAGCCGTGGAGCGGCTCGGAGTTCTGCATCAGCGTAACCAGAATCTCATAGAGCAGTGTAGAGAGGCGCGGTTCACTCCGGGTCTCATAGCCTGCGCTGAGCCGGTACATTTCCTCGAAGAGCGCTTCATAGCCGGTGGCGGGATCGAAGGTGAAGAAGTAGCCGCGTGTCTGATCCGCCTCCTCCAGCATAGTCAGAGGCATCGCCGTGGTGAAGTGCATCCAGCGCACATCCCAGGCGTCTCCGGGATCAGAACCATACTGCTGATAAGCTCCCCTGGGGAAAAGAAACCCGCTGCCCCGCCTCATGGATATCCGCTCCCCTCCCTGAAATACGTACCCTTCTCCGCCGAAAACCATGTGGAGATTGTAGCTGTTCAGGAACCCCTCGCTTCTGCGTTCTGCATGCTCCGGGAAGTCGCTGTAATGCCCCAGCATCTCAGGATAACATACATAGTGGGCATAAGCGGGCTGCGGCAGAACCCAGTGCTTTCTCATGTGAATCTCCTCCTGCCATGCGCTGACTCAAGCACGCAATATAATCATATAATAGCAATATTCTGTTATATAAGTGGATACACTGCTGATAATACAATAGATTGGTAGCTTAAATAAAGCATATTTTTACACTTGGAGGTTATGATGAAGAAACCTGTTGCAGCAGAACGATTTGAACTGGGCGTCTGCTATTATCCCGAGCACTGGCCTGAATCCATGTGGGCTGACGATTACCGCCGTATGATTGAAACCGGATTCACCATTGTACGTCTGGCTGAGTTCGCCTGGTCCATTTTTGAACCGGAAGAAGGCGTGTTTCAATATGATCTGTTTGACCGCGCGGTCGACATGGCGCACAGCCACGGGCTGAAGGTCATTCTGGGAACGCCTACGGCCACTCCGCCTGCCTGGCTTACCGAGAAGTACCCAGAGGCTCTGAATGTTACTTATGAAGGTGTGACGCTACAGCACGGCATGCGCCGCCATTACAATTACAGCAGTCCCAAATACCGCGAGCTCTGTGCCCGAATCGTAACGAAGCTCGCTGAACATTACGGCAATCATCCGGGTGTTGTCGGCTGGCAGATTGACAACGAGCTGAACTGTGAGATCAATGTGTTCTACTCGGAGAGTGATCATCAGGCCTTCCGCCTTTGGCTTCAGGACAAGTATGTCACCCTGGACAAGCTTAATCAGGCTTGGGGCACGGTGTTCTGGAATCAGACGTATACGAGCTGGTCACAGGTCTGCCTCACCCGGCCTACCCCTTCACCGAACCAGCCGAACCCTCACCAGGCTCTGGATGAGAAGCGCTTCATCTCAGATAACACCATCCATTTCGCCACAATCCAGGCTGATATCCTCCGGGAACTGGCCCCTAATCAGTGGGTGACCACGAACGGTCTGTTCGGACACCTGGACAGCCATGAGCTGAATGATCAGCTGCTGGATTTCTTCAGCTATGACTCGTACCCGCAGTTCTCCACCATCGGCTTCGATCCGGCTGAGGTGAACCCGATGCTTGACCGCGGCTGGGGATTGTCCCTGTCGGCTGTACGTTCGGTCAGCAGCAACTTCTGTGTCATGGAGCAGCAATCCGGTCCGGGAGGCTGGGTTAACCGGCTGGACATGCCTTCACCAAAGCCTGGACAAATGCGGCTCTGGACGTACCAGTCCATCGCCCACGGCGCAGACATGCTGCTCTATTTCCGCTGGCGGACCGCCACGATGGGCAATGAGATCTATTGGCATGGCTTGAACGACTACCATAACCAGCCTAACCGGAGAGTTAGAGAGGCGGAGCAGATCGGCCGCGAGCTGGCGAGCATCGGTCCGCAGTTCATCGGCAGCCGGACTCAGGCGAGCATTGCCATCGTGCGTGATTATGACAATGAGTGGGACGGGGAATATGATGTCTGGCACGGCCCGTTCATGTGGCAGAGCAACAAGGAATGGTTCAAGGCTCTGCAGCGGAAGCATATTCCGAATGACGTGCTGTACCTGCGCAGCCATACCACCCTTGCAGAGCTTGCCCGCTATGAGGTGCTGGTCTACCCGCATCCGGCGATTATGACCGATGATACGGCAGCCCTGCTGGACCAGTATGTACAGCAAGGCGGGAAGCTGGTCTTCGGCTGCCGCACAGGCTATAAGGATATTACCGGACAATGCTACATGCGGCCTTTTCCCGGAGCGGCGCAGGAGATGTGCGGGGTTACGGTTGAAGAATTCACGCTGGTCAAAGGAACGCGCAAGCCGACCTCCATCCGGTGGAACCATGACCCTGAAGCGCTGACGGGTGCAGATGCCTTCAATGACATTTTGCAGGTGGAAGAGGATAGTGTCGAGATTATGGCAACCTATGCGACCGATTACTATGCCGGCAAACCGGCAGTAACCCGTAACACCCGGGGCCAAGGCGAGGTGTGGTATTACGGGGCTGTGTTCAATGAGCCTGCTGTGCTGCAGATGCTTGGCAGCCTGGGTCTGGTCTCGCCAGCCGCAGATTGGGCGGAGCTGCCGCCTGAGGTTGAATTGCAGATTCGCTCCACAGGGGAAGACGTCTCTTCCGGTGTTGCGTTCCTGCTCAACTACAGCGAAGAACCGGCACAGATTGTGCTTAAGACAGCCAAGACGGATCTCTTAAGCGGCCAGACCCTGTCGGGGAGCTATACGATGGAAGGATTCGGCGTACTGGTGTTGAAATAACCGTGAACTCCAAAAGGGTTCCGCTGCCGCAGATCGCTCTGCGGACGGCGGAACCCTTTTCACAGTTTTTACAGTTACAGCTAATATTCCCTTGCAATTCGCTATGAATTATTAGATATTAATACAATGTATTTATTACCGGCGCCTAATCCATAGATTTAAACGTGTGAATATGATCATTACCGGACCTTAATGAGCCAGTGCTAATCCCGCAGCAGTCATTCGTATGCTGTATGTTGGCGCTGGAGTGATAGCAACTGCATTTTGTACATTAGAATACTGTAAAAAAGACTTTGAAATAGAATCTACTGTATTCTGTACAATTGAATGTTGAGAAAGGGCTATTTTTCATCCAAAACACAACATTCTACTGTATGAAATACAATAGATTCTCATTTCACGGTCAGCTATGCATTTTCTATTGCATGAAATACAATCACCTATTTATATGTAAGAGTAGCAGACGGCAGACGGGGCAGGATCGTCCTAATAGCAGCTCATTGTTCATTCTCAGACTTTAACACCCCTGAGGTTCATTTTTTACAGTTTTCAAGCTAACTCTGTTCTAGTCATTATTCCATTACCCGGAAGGAGCATGCCTGTGAAGCCAGAATCCATTCATCAGGAGCCGCTATCCGGCGGCAGCCTGGTTACAGAGAGCCCAAGTGTGCCGGAGAGCAGCGATACGTTCTGGCAAGGGGTCAAGGACTGCCTCCCCACTCTGCTCGGTTATCTCAGTATCGGGTTCGCCGCAGGAGTTGTGGAGAAAACAGCGGGGCTGACCCTTGCCGAAATCGCCATGATCTCAATTATCCTGTATGCCGGTTCGGCCCAGTTTATTGCCGCTGGTATGATTGCCTCCGGGAGCAGCGCCTCCGGGATTGTCATTACGATTCTGCTGGTTAACCTGCGTCATCTGCTGTTAAGCGCAGCATTGTCGCCTTACTTCCGGCATCTGCCCCCGCTGCGCAACCTGCTGATCGGCTCATTGCTCACAGATGAGACCTTCGGCGTAGCCATTCAGAAGAGTGCCGCAAGGAAGCAAATCAGCGAGAGATGGATGCACGGCTTGAATATTACCGCCTATCTGAACTGGTTCCTGGCCAATATCGCCGGCGCTATTCTCGGTCAATGGATATCCAGCCCCGAGAAGTGGGGACTGGATTTCGCCCTTCCGGCTATGTTCATCGGACTGCTGGTCCTGACCATTATGGGACGGCGCAAGTATAGACGGGATATCACTGTCGGAATAGCAGCTGCTGCGGTGGCCGTGCTCGTCTCTGTGCTGTGGTCACCCAGTATGGGTGTCATAGCTGCCGCGCTGGTAGCCTCAACGATTGGAGTAGTGATGGAACAATGGAAATAAGACTTGATATTGCTATGATCATTCTCGGAGCCGCGTTCGTTACCTTCATTCCGCGTGTCCTTCCGCTGATGCTGCTAAGCCGGATCACGATCCCGGAATGGGGCATGCGCTGGCTGAGCTATGTGCCGATTGCAGTCATGGCTGCTTTGGTTGCCCAAGAGCTGCTCGTAACCGGCGGCAGGTTCGCAGTCCTGTCCACCAATGTGGAGCTAATCGCCGCCCTCCCCACCTTCTGGGTAGCCGTCAAGACCCGCAGTCTGCTGGCCACTGTAATAACCGGTATTGTGACGCTGATGCTACTGCGTCTGCTGTTCTGACTCTGTTGACTGATACGCTATTCTCTTAATGAAGCTGCCTATATTTCCGATGGCCTGCTGCGCTTCAGGAAGCATGGCAGCCATCAGCTGAAAGGCGCACCACATGTTCTCCCAGACTTGAAGCTCTACAGTGATGCCCGCCGCCCTTCCTTGTTCAGCCAAGCGCTCTGCATCACTCAGCAGCACCTCATGATTCCCCGCCTGTATGAGCAAGGGTGGCAAGCCCCGGAGATCCATTCTTAGCGGTGACAATATCGCAGGCCACGCACCGCCAAAGTCCCCCATATATTCCAGAATAATCTTCTGATTCGCTTCCCGGCTTCCTGTCGGGTCCGTTCCCGCACAGCTGTCATAAGACTCCCCGTCCAAATGAACAAGATCGGCATGGGGAGATAGAAGGCAGGCAGCAGCAGGGAGCCTATCCCCCTGCTCCCGCAGCGTAATTAAGGTCATCAGCGCAAGCGTGGCTCCGATGGAATCTCCGCAGAGTATTGGCATTACGGATAAAAGCAATCCGGAGAAGCGTCTCCTCCGGATACAGCCGATACCCGCCTGCTGAACGCTGCGGCAGCGGGATCAGCCCCTTTTTCTCATAGAACCTGAGCGTCTCCATATTAAGCTGAGCCTCTTTTGCCAGCTCACTGCGCAGATAAGGGGTCATCCTTGCCGCTCCTCTCCCATATTCGCTGAATGAGATGATTCAGCTACAGCTTCAACTGCTCCTTAAGCGCTGCCACCTCAGCGGCAGTTAGTTCAGGCAGCTCCTCCTCGGTGTAACGGGCCTTATTATATAGACCGAGCAGCCGGTCTTGAATGGGTTGACCGCTGCGAGGGTGCTTGTTCGTACGCTTCTGGCCTTGCGACCAGGCAGCTACATCCGCAGCTGTCTCCTGCGGAGTCAGGTAGGGCTTCACCTCATACCCTTCCGCATGTCTGGCCCGCAGCCAGTGCCGGTAGAGCCAACGGATGCGTTCGCGGCTTCCGTCCATCCCCTCCCAGCGGTCCCGGCGGCTGGCTGGTGTCAGCTTGGAACGCACGTACTGCCGGAAGTCCTGAACAGTCTGCTCCCAGTTGAAGAGGCTGGTCTCCTCATCCTGATACCCCGAAACTGCTGGCGTCTCCCTGCGCAGCAGGGACAACAGCCTGTCCATCGCTCTGCGCAGGATACCGCCTGTATTTCTGTATAACCAACGCAGGATAAAATACAGTACCGCAAGAATGGCTGCCGCTCCCAGAATATAGAAGCCTATATTTAGAATCATCGACAGCAGGCCCGGTTCACCCGGCTCCGCAGCAGGCATGGAAGGGATGGTCTCAGGCGGTGCTTCTGCTGGCGGTGTCTCCTCAGAACCGGAGGATAACCGGCTGAGCCAGGCGAAGAATGCCCGTGTCATATTCCATAGCAGCATTCCTGCCGCCTTGCCGCCCCCCGCTGCAAGCAGTGCTGCCAGTATAATGAAACCGCCCACGAACATCCTGTTATGCCGCCGCAGGCCTTGAGGCAGATTTCCTGCACCTCCGTTCAAGGAGCTATAACGCAGGTGGGTGCTATTCGTAGCCAGCAGTGCCAGGATCAGACACAAGCTGCCGCTCCAGGTGAGCACCGCTGCACTCGGCTGGAGACCGGGTACACGCGAGAAGACAATAGAAGCAACAAAATAAAGTATAATCCCGCTGATATACAGCCACAGCCGGTTCGCCCTTGTAGCTGCTGTCATGCCAAGGAAGGCGGATACTGCCGCTCCGGCTGCCAGCGGCAGACCTATAAGTGTCAGCGTACCGGTTAGTGCAGCTGCTATAACTCCGAGAACCAGTGCAGCCAGCAGCTGCTTCCAGCGGCGGTTGCATAGCTTCCGCAGCAGTACACCAGCTGCGGCCAGGACCGGCAGCAGATAGATCCAGCGCAGCGCCTCGGCCTCCGGCTGGAAATAAGTCTGGAGCACCAGCCATACCGGGAGCAGCAGCAGCCATTCGATGAGGGCTGACATCCATATGGCGAAGTTTTCTTTGACAGCATCCGGGATTCGGGAAGTCATCATTCACCGCCCCCTTCTGCCGGAATATCCAGCCACTCTACACCGTTCCCGAGGAAGCTTAACCCTGAGGCTGCCAGCTGCAGCTCTGCCCCCCGGTGGCAGGTAATGATCAGATAATCCATATCTCCCTCCCCCTTGTCCCCTTCAATCTCCATCAGCCTGCTCATCGGCACGGTCCGGTCCAGATTCAGTCTGGCCAGCAGACCAAGGAACTCCTCGGTATGGGCTATGGACCAAGTGTCCACCGAATCTCTCGCCCCGCTTCCGTCCAGTCTTCCATTGCTGAGCAGCCGGACCTCAATTCCGTGGCTGATTGCATACTCGGCTACAGTTGCCGCATAGCGGATACCCAGCTCTATGCGCTGCACATCGGTAACCGTTCTCCACATGGACTCACTGGTCTCCACATTCAGGCAGATGACCAGCCGGGAATCGGCGGTGTAATCCTTCTTATGCACCTGCATACTTCCCGTCCGGGCTGTCGCCTTCCAGTTAATGCTGGCCAGGGAATCCCCGGCGCTGTATTCTCTTGTACCGGCGGTCAGGAACGGATCTTCGACAATCCAGCGCTTGACCAGCAGCTCTCCAAGCCAGCTGTGGACCGGCAGCGGAAGGTCATGGAAACGCAGCAGTCCGGGGTAGACCAGCAGCTCCAGATGAAGCGGGAAGGTCTTGGCGCTGCGGCTCAGTCCGAACAGATCGCCGGTAGTCATGGTTGCCGTCTCCAGGACGAAAAGGCCCCGCTCCCTGCAAGTGATATTATGGCGACGCTTGATATGGCGGAATGACCTCAGGAAGAACAGACTGACATGATTCTGTGAAATCTCTCCGCTGCTGATGCCCAGATTCTCCTGGTTACCGAATTCAAGCCCCTTGGCTATGCTGGATTCCAGCCGCAGCCATGGCAGCGGCAGCAGCTTCTTGTTCATAATCTCCTCAACCATCTCTACCTGTTCTCCGGCGTACACCGCTTTGGCAGAGAAGTAACGGGTATAGCTGACCTTCTTCAGCGCATTCCGGTCATAGATCAGCGAGATCAGGACCAACAGAATGAACGTGCTTGCAATGAACCACGGCAGTGACATGGATCACTCCACCCTTCCGCCTCTGGACAGGACCGCAGGCTCAGCAGGCACCTCGATTTCACGCAGCACCTGAAGCACTACCTCTGCCGACTGGCCTTCACGGACTCCGGGACCGCGCTGAAGAATCAGCCGGTGTGCCAGAACAGGAACCGCAACCTCTTTGATATCATCCGGGATACAGTAGCTTCTGCCCTGGATCAGTGCATATCCCTGCGAGGCGCGCAGCAGGGCGAAGGCTGCCCGGGGACTCGCTCCCAGCCGGACCGCCGGGGAGGTACGGGTAGCCTCGACTACGCGCATCATGTAAGCGAGCAGCTCGTCACTGACAGCAACCTCCGCAGCCAGACGTTGAATGTCCTGAATCTGCCGGGCCGTGGCCACCGCAGCGGTATCCTCCAGCGGGTTATTTTGACGGAATCTCTGGAGGATATGTACCCCTTCCTCAAATGTCGGATACCCGCTGGTAATCCGCATGAGGAACCGGTCCAGCTGCGCTTCCGGCAGCGGAAAGGTCCCCTGGCTGTCCACCGGATTCTGCGTAGCAATAACCAGGAACGGCCGCTCCAGCTCATGCGTCACGCCGTCAATCGTAATCTGCCGCTCCTCCATACACTCCAGCAGACTCGACTGGGTGCGCGGCGTAGCCCGGTTGATCTCATCCGCAAGCAGAATACTGGCAAATACCGGCCCGGGGCGGAACTGAAATTCGCCGGTCTTCTGATTATAGTAATTGATGCCGCTTAAGTCGGACGGCAGCAGGTCGGGCGTGAACTGAATCCGCTTGAACGTGCAGTCCAGGGAACGGGCCAATGTTTTGGCGAGCAGCGTCTTTCCAGTGCCGGGCACATCCTCCAGCAGCACATGACCATTCGCCAGCAAGGCGGTCAGCAGCAGGTTCACGCCGCCCTCTTTGCCGACAATCACTTGTGCCAGATTACTTCGAATCGATTCAATTAGAGCGGTTGCTTCTTGAAGTTTCATGAATAATAACACCATCCTATTCCAAAAAAAGGTATGTACATATAAGCTAATCATACCAGAAAGCGTCTACATTATATAATAGCTATATAAGACTCACTGAGGCTTTGAACCTGAAGCATGGTCGTCACTGCGGTGAACATTTGGACTTCCAGCCGCTGTTGTCACCCGATTTCTTTGATTTTATCCGCTCTTCGCGGTTGAAATCGGTTGACAAAGGCGGACGCTACCGCTCTTCCAGTTCCAAATTTCCCCTCCGCTTCTTTTGCTTTTTTGTTAATTTTTTTAGTTCACCTTATATAGAACGCACAAATAAGGAGCCGTCCTCCGGCTCCTGTTCAACTCAACAACTCAAATTATCATATAATACCAGTGCTAAAAGCCCATCACCGGATGAGGCACGTAAGGCTCCTCAAGCCGGCGGATCTCCTCATCAGTGAGGGTAACCGATACCGCTGCGGCAGCATCCTCCAGATGGCTCATCCGGGTTGCTCCGACTATCGGCGCTGTGACGGGCTTCTTCTGCAGCACCCAAGCTAGTGCCACCTGTGCACGGGGAATCTCCCGCTGCTCCGCAATCTCCTTCAGCCGCAGGGCCACCAGCCGGTCCGCTTCCTCCGTCTGTGCATACAACAGCTTGCCGAACTGATCACTCTCTGAACGGGTGCTCGTCTCCTGCCAGTCCCGGGTCAGCCGGCCACGGGCCAGCGGGCTCCACGGAATTACGCCGATCCCTTCCGCTTCACATAGCGGCAGCATCTCCCGTTCCTCCTCCCGGTACAGCAGATTTACGTAGTTCTGCATCGATACGAACCGGGTCCAGCCATGGCGCTCTGCGGTATGCAGTGCCTTAAGGAATTGCCACGCAGGCATGGAAGAAGCACCGATATAGCGGGCTTTGCCTGCTTTTACCACATCATGCAGGGCTTCCATCGTCTCCTCAACCGGAGTGGCCGGGTCCCAGCGGTGAATCTGATACAGGTCCACATAATCTGTGCCCAGCCGCTTCAGGCTGTGATCGATTTCGCTCAGGATGGCTTTACGCGACAGGCCGCCGCCATTAGGGCCGGGACGCATGCGTCCATGCACCTTGGTGGCTAGCACAATCTCGTCACGGGAGGCGAACTCCTTGAGGGCCCGTCCGACAATCTCTTCACTGGTCCCATCCGAATAGATATTAGCTGTGTCGAAGAAATTAATGCCCACCTCCAGCGCTTTGCGGATAAACGGCCGGCTCTCCTGCTCATTCAGCGACCAGGGATGGGTTCCGCGCTCCGGCACACCATAGCTCATACACCCCAGGCAGATCCGTGATACATCCAGTCCGGTCGTCCCCAGCTTCACATAGTCCATAATCGGCAGCATCCTCCCTATACGTGAAATAGATCCTATGAAATCGATTATAGTATACCTCTACAGCGCCCGAATGGAAAATCTCCCCCTGTTGTCCGCTTGGTCACAACTGCTGTCAATTCTGGATAAAAGGCTTCAGCTTCTGCAGCAGCTCCTGCAATTGCTCTGAACAATTTCCGTACATCTGCTTCGCCGCTTTGTTCTTGGTGGACAGACCGAACAGCTCCAGATCGGCTTCGCATTTCTTCAGCAGCGCATACAGCTGAGGCTTATCCTGCGGCTGTGGCACCTTCACATTGTCGGCATAGAGATCCACGGTAAGCTCACCGTAAGAGTCTACCTGCCCGAGGAAGACATCCTTTACAGTCAGATTCAGCTTTTCCAGCTCGGTCTGCAGCCACTTCCGGGACAGATTCAGCGTATCCAGCGGCTCATCCAGAATCTCACCATCCATAATTACTGCGAGCGTCTCCTTCTCCGGAGCGACCTTTATCCCCAGGTCCTTAGGAGTGAAGGGCTGATTCTCCTTGGTCAAAAGCACATTAATCGCACCATCCGATTCCATAATCGCAAACTCCACATCGGCCACCTTGAAGACATCCTTTTTGCGCAATTCCTCCAGCAGCTCGTCGACGCTCAGTCGCTCTTTTTTCATATTATTCTCCAGAATCTTGCCGTCCTTAATCAGCACCGTCGATTTGAAGTCAATGAAATCCCGGGCCTTCTTACTCTTGATCTGCAGATATTCGATTCCCAGCGAGCAGGCAACCCAGACGCCTAAGGCAATCAGGCCCAGATGCCAGGTCTTATCCGTATCCAGCGAGATATACGCCGCGAGGCTCCCCACCGTAATTCCCGTAATATATTCAAAAAATGACAGCTGCGAAACCTGCCGTTTACCGAGTATCTTGGTTAGAAAAAACATTACGACCACAGAAAACAAGGTCCGCAAGACAACCTCCAGCGCTTCAGGCATTCGAATAACCCCCTGTATTGTGATATTTCATGCTCTGTGTGCTCAGGCATTCTGCTTCAGTATTTGTCAAACCAGGGGTGAATTAACCAAAAGTTTTTGTGCCGGTTGATTATGCTTTGATGAGGCTGGAGTGTTTTTCCAGAATATGAGCTGCGGGAATGCAGATACTAGAATCCGTGGATGATGATCCATTTCTATGTTATGGAGGAGGGAACACCTGATGACTGTCGCCTCACAAGTCAAGACCTGCGTAGCTTCGCTGAAAAGCGCCCAGGCCAGTCTGGAGCAATTCGCCATGGAAACGCAAAATGAAGAAGCCAAGACCCTGTTTACCAATGCCGCCGAGCAGACTCAGCAGATTGTCCAGCAGGTGGAAGGACGCGTAACTGAGCTGGAAAAGGAAGAGCCGCAGTACCGGGGCTTCTAGCCCGGGCGGGCTAAATGAAGAACAGGCTGATCTTAGCGTAGCGAATTGTGCTGCGGGGATCAGCCTTTTTGTCAGGAGGAGATGTTATGTGTTATCGCTTAACGGCATCCACAATCAGCGAGACAAAACCTAATCTTTCCTCTGTATTGCGGTGGTCAAAGCGTCTGGAACGGTAGATAAATCCTCCCTCCTCATCCCAGTGGTTATAATGAAAATGCCCCGATTCATCGCAATATTCCAGCAGTCTGACCTCAAAGCCAGCCGCCGTGAACATGCCTCGCAGAGTATTGTAATTATGTACGATACGGTGGGACGCCGCCGGATGGTCCAGGGGACCCGGTCCCCCGATCTGTACTATTCTTTGATAAGTTTCATCCGGGAAATACCCATCCGGCACTGCACAGCGGATATACCCGCCAGGTGCCAGATACGAATAGCAGGTTCGTGCCGCCTGTATCCCCTCCTCATACGTCAGATGCTCCCAGACATGCTCCGCAAGGATGGCTAGTATAGAGCTTTTCTTGAACCTGACAGTCCACTCTTCTTCTTGCAAAAGATTAAGCTCCCTCTCCTCAGTATGCAGCCACCCCTGGTTATGCCGGCTTCCGCCGCTCCCAATCACCACTTTTAACTGTTCATCCATCAAGATCACTCCTTGTTCGTTACATCCACTATCTGGTATTTATTCTAAGCTTCATTACGCAGATCTGGAATGCAGCGATGTGAGGAGGATATGGAGTTATGTGACTTTCAATTTAGCAAATATTATTCAGACTGTCATTGATAATGGTTATCATTTAAAATGAGTTGTAGACAGATAATAGAGGGGAATAACGCATCATGCACATCAGCAATCAATTATTACTTTGGGATCAGGCTGCAATTAAGCTGCTCGATATCCGGCAGAAGGAGTTAGCGCGAGGCGAAGTTCTTGCTCCTTTTATCATACCTGCCAATCTCTTTTTGCTATCGGTACATGGAAGCGCACAAGTTCAGGCAGACCAGGCTGAATTTGCTTGTACAGGATTTCAACTTTTGCATTGCGGCGAAGGGGCAACCTTAAGCATCGTTCCGGTGAACGATATATTTATTTACTATATCATTTACTACAAAGCCTTGCTCCATGAAGCGAATCCTTTTCAAGAGCAGTATTGTTTCAGCCCTAAGGCTCCTCTCTCACTGTATAATAAAATTCAGCAGATACATCAGAAATGGGATCTGCCGGAAGAGCGTCTTCATGTAAAAGCACTTTTTTACCAGTTCGTTCATCTGACATTAAAGGAATTGCGCCTGCAAGAGCATGAGACTGAGGGCAGAACCACTTCTGTTGCTGTGCAGGTAATCACTTATATCCAGGAGCATTATGCGGAACCTATTACCTTAGATTCACTTGCGGAAGTGTTCAATTTCAGTGCTTATCACCTGTCTTCCTTATTTAAAGAGCATACAGGCATCAGTCCGATTGATTACTTAATCCGCTACCGGCTTGACCTTGCATCAGAGCTTCTAATGACAACAAATGCTTCTGTCGGGGAAATTGCGTCGAGCGTCGGGTATAAAGACATGTACTATTTCAGCAGGATTTATAAAAAACGAAAGGGTGTATCCCCTGCTCATCATAGAAATAGGGAGCTGAAGCAGCATAAAGTTGCTGAAAGTCCATTAAACATCCCCACATCCTCTATTTCTGATACGGGTGCTGATCTGTATATTAATAATGATAATCATTATCATAATACGGACAAAGGGGATATACATATGTTTAAATCAAAACCAAGCAGATCTGTGGCCATGGCTGCAATCCTGCTGTGCGGCTCCATGCTGATCAGTGCTTGCTCCAACGGGACGAACACAGCGGCGAAGGATTCAAGCAGCGGGAACAATAACGTAAATCAGGCAACTCCGGCTGCCACACAAGAAAGTCCGAAGACGCGGATCGTAACCACTCCAAGAGGAGACATTGAAGTGCCCGCAGAGCCGGTAAAAGTCGCGGCAGACCAATATATGGGCCATTTATTGAAACTGGGCATTGTCCCTGTCGGGGCAAGAACGTTCATGCTCGACGAAGGCTGGATGGACAAGGCGGAGATTCCCCAAGAAACACTCGAAAGAATCGAAGATCTGGGGGAATTCCCGATGAATCTGGAGAAATTAACCATGCTGGAGCCAGACCTCATTATCGGTTCCATCGAAGATTACGTTGACCAATATGAGAAGATCGGCACAACTGTTTTTCTACCATACTGGGAAGAGTTGTCAACCGCCGGACCACTTGATAAATTCAGAAGCGTAGCCGCGATATTCGGAAAAGAGCAGCAGGCAGAGGATTGGATTGCGGAATACGAACAGAAGGTTGTTGAAGCAAAGTCAAAGGTATCTAACGTCATTAAGGAAGGGGAGACGGTATCGATCGTTCAGTTTGCCGAAAAAACAGTATATGTGTTAGCAGCCACGGGCGGAAATTATGGTTCCTCCACTATCTACGAAATGCTGCAGCTGCCTCCAACAGAAAGTGCCTTACATATGAAAGAGGGGTTCGAATCGATCTCACTTGAGGTGCTTCCTGAATATTTAGGTGATTATATCTTTGTATATAATGGCGATGCTGAGATTACGAGCCAAGCAATGGAAAGTGATATATGGAAAAGTGTGCCTGCCGTGAAGAAGGGGAAAGTATTTTTATACGGGGATAATTATCATGATGAATTTGTCATGGAGGACCCCTATTCTTTGGAGCAGCAGCTGGATACGGTTGTGAACTTGTTACTGGGGACGGATAAATAATTAGACCAACAAGCAGTTGTGTTAAAAAAATTGTATCTTCGCATCCCGCTTAAACAACGGTCCGTTCGCGGAGCGTCCTCACCATGAGCTGACGTATCTCTAACTCAAAAACAAGGGGTGTCTCATGCAGCCAGTTTATGGCTTTTGAGACACCCCTTTTCGCATTCCATTTCGCTTCCTAAAATCCCCTACGCCTTACTCCCCGCCCGCCAACTCAGCGCCGTCTATGAACTCGGCAATACTCAGCTTGCGGCCTGTCCGCGCACTCTCCAGAGCGCCCAGCACCATGGCCATGCTGTAGCGGTTATCGCGGCAATCCGTCTCGGCCGGACGGCCTTCGGCCAGCGAACGGAACATTTCATCGAGGCAGCCCTGGTGAAAGGTCTCCTCCATCTGTACCTCCGGCGCTTCCAGCCGCCCATATTCATGGAGGAACTGGCCGGAGTGTTCACTCCCGGCACTAATCACCTCGGCATACGGCAGATCCCGTCCATCCCAGATCGCAGCTCCCTTTTCACCCTGCACCCGCCATGAAGCTTCCCAGGAGGTAGGCGCGCCTTCCGCACACCAGGAGCCTTGATAGCAGAACACGGAGCCGTCCGACATTTCAAAAATACAGACCGCCGCCGCATTCCCCGCATACCACGATCCCGGCGGATTGAACTCCTGGCAATACACGCTTACCGGATCAGCGCCGCTGATATAGCGGGCCTGATCGAAAGTGTGGATCGCCATATCCAGCAGCAGCGGGCTGTCCATCGCATCCCGGAAACCGCCGAAATGCGGAGCCAGGAAGAAATTCGCGCTGATAGAGCCTGTCCGCCCTATCACCCCTGACGTTATCAGCTCCCGCAATGAGCGGATGCGCGGATCATACCGGCGGTTCTGCATCACCGCATGGCTTCTGCCGGTACGTTCAGCGATATTAACGATTGAATTGCACTGCTCCATCGTCTCTGCCAGCGGCTTTTCTGCGAATACATGGCACCCGGCCTCAAGCGCACTGCTGGCAATACTGTAATGGCTGGCGGGTACCGTCACATCAAATACCAGATTAGCCGCCGTACCCGAAATCGCCTGTTCCACATCAGTAAATACCGGGCAAGTAAGCCCGTGCTTCTCTGCCATGGCCAGAGCGGACTCCCGCCGGATATCCACGAGCGCTACAATCTCTATTCTATCAGCGTGCTTCAGAGCATAGCTGATCCACTCATTAGCCATAGCCCCGCAGCCCGCCACAACCACACGATATCCTGCTGTCATCACTCTTTCCTCCAATTACACCGGGTTCGGGATGAAGCTGCCGCCCCGGCAGGTTTTGAGATAATTCAGTGCATGGACCTGACCGGTCATCTCCAGATCGTCACGGTATACAGGGTCATGCCAGCCTTCAATATCAATCGTGCCCTTGTATCCGGCTTGGCGGAGAATTGAGATCACATCTGTCCAGTTCGTATCCCCGAAGCCCGGCGTACGGTGCCACACATACGGCTGAGGTCCGTGGATTCCGTATTCCTTGATAATATCCCAGGCGATGGTGGCGTCCTTACCGTGGACATGGAAGATCTTATCCGTCCATTTGCGCAGCTGCGGGATCGGGTCAATCAGCTGCACCATCTGGTGGCAGGGCTCCCATTCCAGGCCGAGATTATCGGCATTCACCGCATTGAACATTTTCTCCCAGGCCGTAGGGTTATGCGCAATATTCCAGTCCCCCTTCTGCCAGTTCCCATCCATCGAGCAATTCTCAAAAGCGATCTTGACCCCGCGCTCCGCCGCCCGCTTCGACAGCTCACCGAACACCTCCGCGAACTTCGGAATCGACTCATCTATAGATACACCTGGCAGACGTCCGGTGAAGCCGGAGACCAGATCCGTCCCGAACAAATGGGCATGATCGATCAGCCGTTCCCAGCTGGCAACCGTATCCGAATTGTCACCTGTCCCTGTAAGCGGATTCCCGAATATGCCGACTGAAGAAATCGTGAAATCATGCTCCGCAGCCAGTTCACGCACCCGTGCCGCTGTTTCCGCCAAATCAGTAGTTCCTGTAGTCTGCCAAAAGGTTAAGCTGAAGGATTCGAATCCATGTCCAATAATCTGCGGAATGACTCTGACCGCATCCCCGCCGCCAACCAGCGTTCCGATTCTCATGGTGTCTTGCATCTTGTATACCACTCCAATATTGGTTTATAGTTAGATCAACAACCCAAGTATATCTGTCATTTCACGTAAAATCTCTACTTATCTTGTGCTAAACTAGCTGAATCTTGCGGGAGTTGAATAAAGATGAACTATCCGAAGGAACTTAAGGAATATCCAAGGCTGGAAGAGAAAACGTATCCGTTCCGTCTCTTCTTCAACAACTGCCGGGAGGTATCTCCTGAGCAGAACATCCTGTTTCTGCACTGGCATGAGCATTTCGAAATCATCATTATGCGCGAGGGTCAGGCCATTTTTCATGTGGACAGCAAGCCTTATGAAGCCGGGCCGGGGGATGTCCTGATGGTGCCCTCCGGCGGACTTCATGTCGGCTATAGCCAGTGCAGCGGTGACCTGTCGTATGTCTCGATTGTGTTCCATGCCTCGCTGTTCAAGGACCGGAACCAGGATTCCCAGCATGAGCAATTCGTAGCTCCATACCTTAATAATCTGAATCAATTCCCGGTCATGCCTGCCGCCCAGCAGCCGGAATGCGCCGCGTATTATCATTTGCTGGAGCGTGTGATTGCCGAAGTGGAGGCCAAGCAGCCGGCTTTTCAGCTCGTGGTGAAGAATCAGCTGCACCTGTTCTTTACCCTGATGTCCCGGGCCTTCCCGGCCCGGCAACGCAGCGAGCGGGAGCACAGCGAACGCCATTCGATCCACCGGGAGCGCTTCAAGCCGCTGCTGGAGCACCTGGAGAACCACGCCGATCAGAAGATGTCGATTGAGGCCGCTGCCCGTTTCGTGAATTTGAACCCTTTTCATTTCTGCAAAACCTTCAAGAAGCTCACCGGCCGGACGTTCATCGATTATGTGAATTTCTGCAGAATGGATGAGGCGCAGCGGCTGCTGCTGGAGACGGACCTGACGATTACCGAGATCTCAGGCCGGGTCGGCTGTGACAATCCGAATTACTTCACTAAGCTTTACAAGCAGTACAAAGGCTTAACCCCTTCCCAGGCGCGGAAGCAGGAGTAAATCCAAGTTGCGAGCTCCGGCCAACCATCAGGCTTACGTGGCTCGCACGCCGCTCCCGGTCCAATTGTGATCGGTTTTCCGACTACATTCCGTCCGTGCGCCACTCCCGGTCCAATTGTGATCGGTTTTTCGACTACATTTCGTCCGTGCGCCACTCCCGGTCCAATTGTGATCGGTTTTCCGACTACATTTGGCCCGCGCGCCGCTCCCGGTCCAATTGTGGTCGGTTTTTCGACTACAACCAGCTAACAGGCCCATCCCCCCTGGCAGCCAAAAAAACACCGCAGGCCATCAAGCAGCCGGCGGTGTTTCCCTGTCTTCAGCTTACATCTCAGATATCTGTACCCAACGCCGCTGCTCAATTGAACGCTCGACCGCTTCCAGCACCGCCTGGCATTTCACGCCGTCGTTGAAGTTCGGCACCGGCTGCCGCCCTTCCTCAATGGCATTCGACAGCTCCAGCATCTCATGAATGAAGGTATGCTCGAACCCGATCGTATGGCCCGGCGGCCACCACGCTTCCGCATAGTCATGGGACGGATCGGTGGCCAGCACCCGGCGGAAGCCCTGCACATCCTCGTCATCCGAGGTCAGGTAGACCTCAAGCTCATTCATCCGTTCAAAATCAAACTTCACACTGCCTAGGCTGCCGTTAATCTCGAAGGAATTGGTCGAACGGTGTCCGGCTGCGAAGCGTGTCGCCTCGAAGCTGCCCAGCGCACCGCTGCTGAAGCGGGCCAGGAACAGTGTGGCATCGTCCACGGTTACCGGACCGCGCGGCGCATCCTTGCCCGCCTTGGCACTCAGTCCAGTCATCTCCGTTGCCAGCGGGCGCTCCTTGACGAAGGTCTCGCTCATGCCGATAACCTCCTCTACATCTCCGACCAGGAAATGAGCCAGATCAATCAGATGCGCCCCCAGATCACCATGCGAGCCTGAGCCTGCAACCTCCTTCTGGAGACGCCAGACCAGCGGGAATTCCGGATCGAGAATCCAGTCTTGCAGGAACCACGCGCGGAAATGATAGATTGTGCCCAGCCGGCCGCTCTCAATCAGCCGCTTCGCCAGCCGGACCGCCGGGGAGAAACGGTAGTTGAAGCCAATCATATGCGCAATTCCCGCCTTTTCGGCAGCCGCAAGCATCTCACGAGAATCCTCCAGATTCAGGGCCAGCGGCTTCTCGCAGAAGATATGCTTGCCTGCGGCGGCAGCCGCCAGGGCAATCTCTTTATGGGCATTGCTTGGCGCATTAATATCGACCAGATCAATATCGCTGCGGGCGATCAGCTCCTTCCAGTCGGTCACACTCTCCGACCAGCCAAGCTGTGCTGCCGCCTCTGTAACCGCTTCCTCATTACGTCCGCAGATGACCGACATTTGCGGCTTAACTGCCTTGGGGAAGAACATTGGCAGACTGCGGTAAGCGTTGCTGTGGGCCTTGCCCATGAATTTATAACCTATCATTCCAATGCGTAGCTGTTTCATTTGGTGCCTCCTCACTGAATAGACTACTCGGTGTACACGCATACATTTTCTCATTCAGGCTGCGCTTTAGTCAAATGGCTTCTTGCAGGATTTATCTACAATGTTACGTGCTGCGGAGCACATTAGATGAAAATCATAATTTCCCAAGTGGAAACGGCTTTGCCGTCCTCTTAAAGGACGGTACCGTTTCAGCGAGAAATAGAAGGATAATTTATCGTGTGAAACATATAATTTCTTATATTTTAAAAAAACAAAAAACGCCCCTTCTGCCAACCGGCAGTAAAGGGACGTTCTTCGTCTGTGTCCGTTCATTATCAGTTAACTGCCCATGTTGTAGAACTTAGCGAGTCCGCCCTCTGAAGTTTCACGGTACCTGCTGTTCATATCGAGGCCTGTCTCATACATCGTCTGTACAACCAGATCAAAGGATATTTTACGGCTACCCGACAAGAACTTGGCCAGACTCAGCGCATTGATCGCCCGCATCGCACCGACCGCATTCCGTTCAATGCAAGGGATCTGCACCAGTCCGTTAATCGGATCACAGGTTAACCCCAAGTGGTGCTCCATGGCAACCTCAGCAGCATACTCGATCTGATCGATCTCCATACCGGACAATTCAGCCAATGCAGCCGCTGCCATAGAGCAAGCCGTGCCTACCTCCGCCTGACAGCCGCACTGAGCGCCGCTGATGGAGGCGTTATGCTTCACCAGATTGCCAATGAGCCCCCCGACGGCCAGCGCCCGGAGAATCCGTTCATCCGGGACCTGCAGCTTCTCCTGCATATAACGGAGCGAGGCGGGCACAACACCGCAGGCCCCGCAGGTTGGAGCCGTTACCACTGTACCGGCAGCCGCATTCTGTTCATTCACGGCAAAAGCGTACGCGCTGACGATCCGGTTCTCCCGCGTCTCCGGGCTCTCATCCACAGTCCCCTGATGATACAGATATTGCGCCTTGCGCTCAACATTAAGCCCGCCCTCCAGAATGCCTGTGACAGACAGCCCTTCGTCGATCGAACGCTTCATCGCTTCCCAGATTCCCTGAAGGAAATCCCAAATCTGTATGCCTTCATGCTGCTCAATGTAATCGCTTAGGCGGATATGATTCGCTTTACAAAAGGCGCTGATCTCTGCAAAGCTGTTCTCCGGGTAAACATCAGGCCCACGCTTCTCCTCCCTCCCCTCAATCACGATATCTCCGCCGCCGATACTGACAACACGCATGGAATTGATTTGCTGACCGCCCTTGTAAGCGAACAAGTCCATCGTATTGGGATGGGACAGATCAAAGTCAGGCTGCGGAACAAATTGAACCTCCGTCCGGACGGGTGAGAGTGCCCGAATAATAGCCTTATCCGTCATATGGCCTTTGCCTGTTTTGGCAAGAGAACCATAGATCAGTGCCTTGAACTGGTCTGCGTCTTCATTTTCCGACTTGAAGATGCTGGCCGCTTTCTCCGGCCCCATGGTATGGGAGCTGGACGGTCCGCTGCCAATCTTGAATAGCTCAGTCAACGATCTCATAGCACCCTTATCCCTTCTCAGTTGTCTTTCCTCTGAAAACGTTCCTTGAGCTTGATCAGCCGCTCTTGAATCCCCTCTTCATCAATCGCCATATCAACCAATTGGTGGGTAAGCTGAAGACCCTGATTCTCTGCCAAAGCTTGTTTCCACGGGTGCGCCACAATCGAATGCGTAAGATGCCTCGTAGAGCGGGGGGCCTGCATGATCTGCTCTGCCAGCTCCCAGGCCCGTGGAAGAAGCTGTTCACGAGGCAATACCTCACTGACCAGACCGAGGTCTAGTGCCTCCTCTGCAGTAATGTTCATCCCCGTGTATGCATAGTATGCCGCTTTCTTGGTCCCCAGTATCCTTTGAAGGGCCAGGACGATCCCATCTCCAGGCGGAACACCGCCCAGATAATGAGCATCGAAAAACGCTGTGTTTTCTGTACAAAGGGTAGTATCACAGAGTGTTCCCAGCTGCCAGTGTGCGCCAGTGCCATTGACCGCCCCAATCGTGGGGATATCAAGGCAATGAACCATATTTTCAATCATTCTGAGTGATTCATGGTACATCTCCTGCTTCCGGCGATTCGGCCAATCCATGAATTTCATATTCCAGACTTCAGGATTGCCGGTC
This sequence comes from Paenibacillus sp. FSL R7-0179, assembly GCF_038002265.1. Lineage (NCBI taxonomy): Bacteria > Bacillati > Bacillota > Bacilli > Caryophanales > Paenibacillaceae > Paenibacillus > Paenibacillus sp. FSL R7-0179. The sequence goes on along the minus strand of NZ_JBBOCC010000002.1, from coordinate 2,482,796 downwards.
TGCCACAGCTCTCCTGTCCCTGTAAGAATCATGACCTCATTCTCAGGATCACGGCCAATATCTGACCAAACATGACCATATGCGGCTTGGACCGGCCAGTCGAATTGTGACGATCCCCCGTCAGTGTGCATACGCACTTCGAGTATCCCGTCACGGCGGGTCATGAGGAATAAGTCCTTATATTTCTCCGAGTATTCTTCGAGCCGGGTAGGTCCCGTCATCTTTCTATTGAACATCGTCGCCCCTCAGGCGTCCTTGCATTTTCTTCAGCCGCTCCAGCGCTCCTTCTTCATCAATGGCCATGTCGTACATCTGGTGGGCAAGCTGGAATCCCTGATCGGCGACCAGAGCCTGCTTCCATGGCCGGGAGATAATGGAGTGAGACAGATGTCTTGTTGAACGCGGTGCCTGCATGATCATCTCCGCCAGCTCCCAAGCGCGTGGAAGAAGCTTTTCGCGGGGCAGCACTTCACTGACGATACCCAGGTCCAAGGCGGTCTGTCCATTGATATTCTTGCCGGTGTAGGCGTAATAGGCTGCTTTTTTGAACCCGATCATGCTCTGCAGGGTGAGCAGCATTCCATCTCCCGGAGGCGTGCCTCCCAGATAATGCGGATCGAAAAAGTCCGCGTCTTCCGTACAAATGGTAATATCGCAGAGCGTTGCGAGTTCGCAGTGCGTTCCCGGCCCGTTAACCGCCCCGATCGTCGGAATATCAATGCAGAAGATCAGATTTTCAAGCAGTCTCAGCGATTCATGATACTGTTCGAGCTTCTTTTGCTTCGGCCAGTCCATGAATTTCGTATTCCAGACCTCTGGGTCGCCAATCAGCCATTTATCCCCGGTTCCTGTAATAATCATGACTTCGTTCTCAGGGTCACGGCCAATATCTGACCAGGCATGAGACCATGCGGTATGAGCTTCCCAATTGTGCGTGTACGAACCTCCATCCGTGTGCAGACGCACTTCAAGGATTCCGTCACGGCGGGTCATTAACAGGAATTCCTTGTATTTCTCCGAGTACTCTTCGAATTTGGTGGGTCCAATCATACGTCTCTCTGTCATTGTAATTCCTCCTAAGTTTGGTTTAGAGCTTAACTGTTTCGTTCAAGCCAGTCTCTGGCAAAAGCTGCATAAGCCGCAGCCCCTCTATGAAGCACCTCATCCGAGAACATTGTCTTAGGATGGTGTACAGGGTAACTATAACCATCTTCAATATTGCCTGCGTTAAGAAACACTGTGGTACTTGGCACCGCCTGTGAGACAAAGGCGAAGTCTTCCGAGCCCATTAATTTGCCGCCGGGTACCAGCTCAGTGATACCGATGTAGGAATTCTCGCCAAAAGTGTTGGCAATCGAAGCCCTCATTTGCTCATTAAGTCCGCCATCCGTTTTCACCTCAGGACAACCACGTGTATAGATCACTTCCATCTTTGCCTGGAAAGTTTCTCCGATCCCTGCGGTAATTTCACGGATACGGGTCTCCATTTTATCCCGCAATGCGGTGTTAAATGTACGTACACTGCCTTTCAATCTGGCCGTATCGGGAATTACGTTGTTCGTAGTTCCGCCTTCCATCACCCCGATGGTAAGGACTGCATTGTCAATCGGCGATATTTCCCGGCTGAGGATGCCCTGCAGTGCCAGATGTAGATGAGCAGCCACATTTAAGGGGTCCACTGCGGCCTCGGGCATCGCTCCATGTGAGCCCCTCCCCCGGATGATGATTTCGAACCAATCCGAAGAAGCAGAGATCGCTCCACCTTCTTCAGGCACTACAAATTGTCCGAGAGGAAGCGGCATTCCGGTCAACACATGGAGCATCATGGCTGCATCCACCTTGGGATTGTCCAGAATCCCATGCTCCAGCATCATCTGTGCCCCGTGCAGCGTCTCTTCCCCCGGCTGGAACATAAGCTTAACTGTCCCGCGAAGCTGCGCTTCGCCCGCCTTCAGGATCTCTGCAGCTCCGAGCAGCATGGAAGTGTGCATGTCGTGACCGCAAGCATGCATGTTTCCGCTCAACGAAGCGTAAGACAACTCCGTTTCTTCATGAATAGGCAAAGCGTCCATATCCGCACGGATCAGAACCACCTTCCCTTGATGCTGTCCGCCAATGGTCACTGTCAGCCCTGATTCTCCTACGGGAGCAGGCTTAAGGCCCATCGACTCCAATGCCTCTTTTACGTATGCAGTAGTCTTAGGTAAACTTAGATCAAGCTCCGGAACCGTATGAAGATGATGCCTGTACATGACCATTTTGTCCTGCAGCTGATGAGCCATACTCATTAAGTCTTCAGCTTCTTCACTCACAATGAACATCTCCCGCAACATAAATTAAATGAACGTTTAGTTAGAATGAAGCTTACCCCCTTTATATTTTAGGACTTTTTAAGAACAGTTTCATCGTACTGGCATTTTCATTCACTGTCAAGATATTTTTAGACTTTTTAGGAACATTATTTCAGGGACTGCCGGAACATTGTAATATCACATTTATTGTGATATAACTCTTTTGATTGAACTGTTTATGAAAGGAATCTATTATGAAAATCAAGCTGGGTATTATCACGCCAGAGTCCCATATGGATTATTTCCGCGCCATTGAAGAAGAAATGCGGCCCCTATGCCAATTCCGCTTCCTTACCATCAGCAACTTCCGGGAAACAACGGACATTTATTTCAAAAACCTGGATTCGGTCGATGGATTTGTGATCAGCGGGAGGATGCTTTACGAGGCCATCGACAAGGAATGCCTGGATGACAAGGTACCTGTTCACATTTTGCATGATGATGAGAATCTGCTGTACAGAGAGCTTTTCCGGCTGCTGGTTACCGAACCTGAACTTGATATCTCCCGGGTCTATGTGGATTATGCGTATGTTATTGAGTCCTTCAGCGAATTCCAGCAATATCTGACTCATGAAGGAAAGCCCGTTAACAGCGGAAATCTGCTGGAGCGGGTGGAGACCATGCTGGAGAACCATATCACGCTGTGGGAAGATAAGAAAATAGACCTGTCCATCACGGCCTTCGGTCACTTTGTTCCAGAACTCCAAAAGCACGGCGTCAAATATATCTTAATCCGGCCTACACTGGAGAGCGTTAAAGAGACCATCAGCGAGATCATTAACGAAATTACCATTCTCAAGCTTAAGAACCAGAGGGCAGTGGTCGCATGTCTATCGGTCCAACATGAGCAGCAGTCGTCCGAAGAGGAGCTTCATGAGCTGAACGTCCTGGTCGGCAATTTTCTGCGCAGCGTGAATCTGGCAGACACGGCCCAAATCTCAGAAGGCTATGTCAGATTGTATACCACCTACGGCAATTTCATGAGAATTACCTCTAACGCTCATAACTGTTCCCTGCTGGAGTATCTGGAGGAGCGCATACAGGGCAAGGTGAAGATCGGGTGGGGCTCGGGGCATGAATATTTTCAAGCGAACGTTAACGCCACCAAGGCTCACAGACAGGCGGAAGCCTATACGGGCAGTTCCAGCTTTTTCATAGACGAGAATCAGAAGGTTGCCGGCCCCATGCGGAGCATGAATGTCATCCAGTTCTCTGAACAGGGGGACCCGGAAATCATCGACTTAGCCAAGAGGATCGGAATCAACAACATCAATTTGCAGAAAATCATATCCTACGCAGAAATCATGAGGACCAATAAGCTATCCTCTGAGGATGTTGCACAGTGCCTGTCCATGACCGTCAAAGGTGCCAACCGAATTCTTAACAAAATTGAGGAAAGCAAACAAGTACAAACGGTATTTGAAAAAAGGGACAACAGTAAGGGGCGGCCCAAAAAATACTATGAGCTGTTGTTTCTCAGCAGTGATGGGCGCAAATTAAGCGGATGATACACGGATTCATTTGGCAAAAAGGTATGTTTTCAAAATAGAAAACATGCCTTTTTTGCGCTTTTTACCAAGTTAAACGGCTTCTTGGCTGGACGACCAGTGCTGCACATGCTGCAAAAACCGCCGCGTGGCCGGTGAAGCATATTTCATCGAGTTGACCGCGATGCCAAGCGAACGGAAGCTCCGCTCCTCCAGCTCAAGCATGGCAACACGCTCATGCTGGAACCCGGTGACCAGCTCCGGGAGGATGCTGATGCCCAGGCCTTTTTCCACCATGGCAATAATGGCATAATCGTCCCCGGCCGAGAACTTGACGTTCGGCTTGATGCCCGCCTTCTCCAGCACCCGCTGCACATCATAATCCGAACCTGGCTTCGGAATGATGAAGTCCTCGTAGGCGATCTGAGCCAGCGGCATATAAGGCGCTTTGCTCAGCGGATGGTCCATAGAGAGGATAGCCAGCATCCGGTCCTGCTTCAGCGGGAACACCTCGAATTTCTCGCGGGTCGGCAAGGATAGAAAGCCGCAATCAACCACCCCGGCCTCGATCCACTGCTCAATCTCCAGATACCCGCCCTCCATCAGCTTGAACTCAATGTACGGATATTCCTCACGGAACTGCTTGATGATATCCGGCAGCCAATGGACAGAGACACTGGTAAAGGTACCGATCGTAATCGTCCCTGTCTCCAGCCCGTGAATATCCGCTACCTGCTGCTTCAGCTGCTCATTCCAGTTCAGAATCTCCCGGATCGGCTGAAGCACCTGCTCCCCGTTCACCGTCAGCTTCACGCCCGAACGGCTGCGCACGAGCAGCGGGAAGCCGAACTCGTGCTCCAGGCTGCTCAGTGTGTGGCTGATGCCGGATTGGGTGAAGCCCAGCACCTCTGCGGCCCGCGTCAGACTGCCCAGCTCCACCACTTTCAGGAACACCTCGTACTTAATCAGACTCATGTCCAGTCTCCTCGCCCAACATGAGAATTACTCATGTATCTTATGATAAACATTCAGTTACCTTATGTATTCGAGCGTATTATACTATATTCACTTGAAATAAAGAAGGATGATGACTGAATGAAGCCGCTGAAGGCCGAGCTAATGCTCATTGTAGTAACACTGTTCTGGGGCTCCTCCTACCTGTTCATGAAGCTGGGACTGGGTACACTGGGAGAATTCAATCTGATCGCACTGCGCTTCGGGCTGGCTTTCATTCTTGCGGGGCTGCTGTTCCGCAAAAGGCTGCGCAGTGTGAATGCCAGAACCTTGAAATACGGAGCCTTGCTCGGCTTTCTGCTGCTTGGCGTATTCACCTGCATCACCTTCGGGCTGAAGACCACAACGACCTCTAATGCCGGTTTCCTGGTCGCTCTGACTGTTGTGTTCGTTCCGGTGCTGGAGGTTCTGGTCTTCCGCAAAAAAGTCGCACCCCCGCAGATCTTCGGCGCCGTTCTCGCCATCAGCGGCATCGGGCTGCTTACGCTGAACGGATCGCTGCAAATCCGGCCTGGTGATCTCCTCTGTATTCTGTCCGCAGTATTCTACGCGGTGCAGATTCTAGTGACGGGCCGGGCGGTCAAGACCTGCGACTCACTAAATATCGGCATTCTGCAGCTCGGCTTCGCCGGGGGCTATGCCCTGATTCTATCCGCTATCTTCGAGACCCCTTCGCTGCCGTCCACCCTTCCGGGCTGGATCGCGATTCTGGCTCTGGGGATCTTTTGCAGCGCCTGCGGGTTCATCCTGCAGCCGGTTGCCCAGAAGTACACTACACCGACCCGCACCGGTCTGATCTTCGCACTGGAGCCGGTATTCGCCGCCTTCTTCGGTTACTTGTTCGTACACGAACAGCTCTCGCTCCAGGGCTATACCGGTGCCGCCCTTGTGCTGCTTGGCATTCTGGCCTCAGAGCTGCTGGGCAAGCTGCATATGGTTCCTCCGGCAAGGCTGCTGAGGAAGCGGCGGGCGCACTTATAGCTTCTTCTGGCAGATCGAGTAGATGCGGAACAATTACCTTAGGCGTTCATCTACTCCTCCCTTCAGGCTAAAGCTACTCCCTCGCGCCGCTCCCGGTCCAATTGTAATCGTTTTTTCGATTACATTCGCCCCTCATCACATTCATTGCGAAGAACAAAAAACGCCCCCTTGCCAACCGGCAGTAAGGGACGTTATTGATGTGCATATAACATGCGTATATAACTTGTATCTACATGTACCTATACTATGCTTTAACAGTTGTGGCAGATTAATGCCCCATCATCATCGCGGCATCCGTCTGCTGTTCTTCAGGAGAAGGTGCAGCGCCTGCTGCTTTCGGACGGCGCAGAATCAGACTGAGCACCACACCAGCTACGGCGATGCAGCCCGAGAGGAAGAAGACATCCCCGAAGCCTTGCACGGCAGCGGCAAGCGGATTGCTTCCGGCCGCCATTTTACCCATATGCACGGTAATCTGGCTGGTCAGGTAACCGGTCATGCCGGCAACGGCGAACGATACTACAACCTGCTGGGCAGCGGCGGTAAGCGGGGTAACCCGGTTCACCCATTCACGCGGCGCAGAGTTTAGAACATGGGTATTGACCGGCATCATCGACAGGCCCATACCAAGGCCCATCATGACCAGACACAGCATAATAATAGGAAGGCTAGTGTCTACTGTAACTCCTGAGAGCAAGAACAGGGCCGTCGATATAATACTGAGACCTACAAATACCAGTGGACGCGCACCGATCCGGTCAAACAAGCGGCCGCCCAGCGGCATCCCTACTCCGGAAGCCAGTGCCTGGGGAAGCAGGATCAGCCCAGTCTCAAGCGGCGTGTAATTGCGGATTTGCTGAAGATACAGCGGAACGAACAGCATGGAGCCGAACAATGCCGCCTGAGTGACCCAAGACAAAATAATTCCGCGCGTGAAGTCTGAGGAACGGAAGACGCGCAGCTCCAGCAGCGGATGCTTTTGCAGCAGTTCAACAATGACAAATACGATCAATGCGGCTCCGCCAACCGACAAGCCTACGATAGCCCCGGTTGAAGTCCAGCTCTCTCCGCCGCCTTGATTGACGCCATAAGCCAGCATCGAGAAGGCGAGCGGAGCCAGAATGATTCCGAAGATATCGAGGTGGGCTCTTCCCTTTTTCTCAGTCACCGGCAAATATTTAAGACCCAGAATAATACCTACAATACCAATTGGCAGGTTAATCAGGAAAATCCAGTGCCAGCTCACATACTCCACCAGCCATCCCGAAAGAATCGGCCCCAGGGCCGGAGCCAGCAGCATAGGAATCCCGAGCATCCCCATGATAGAGCCTCTGCGCTCTGGCGGAGCGAGTCTGAAGACCATCGCCATACCGATTGGAGCAACCATGCCGCCGCCAAGGCCTTGAATGACGCGGAACAAGACGAGCTGCCCCGAGGTCTGAGCTACAGAGCATAACACAGAGCCAAGAACGAACATGGCAATGGTCGTCAGGAATACCTGCTTGGACCCGAACCGGTCCGTCATATAGCCGGCCAGCGGAATTACAGCAGCAAGGGCAAGCGTGTAGCCGGTAATCGCCCATTGAACGGTTTTCAGATCCGTATCGAAATATTGCACCAGATTCGGAACGGCCACATTGACCGCGGTGCTATCCAGAATAACCATAATCATGCCGACAATAATCGCCAGCAATGGTGGCAGTATAGCTCTCAGCGAGAACGGCGCCTCTGCTGCTGCGGTGTTACTTGGATTCATAGGTTTTGACATTCTCTTGTCCACTCTTCTCTCTGTTAGAAATTAATGATATTTGTGAAAATACAGCTCAAACAACCCGTCAATCTGTTCCTCCAGCGGGGCCAGCCTGAAAATCTGCTGAAGATCCTCACGCTCCTTCGGCAAGCTGCTCACCATAATTACCAGGAAGACAATCGCCCCGTAGATCTGCATATTCATCATCATGAGCTTATCGCGGTCCTGTTCTCCGGTAATCTCCCCAAGTGCGTCCAGAATCCGTTCAATCCGCATCAGCTTGGAATATTTCGCATATTCATCATGAGAGCCCATGATATGATGCCGCTGGTCAAGCATCTGCCGGGCCATGCCGGGATAGCGGCCCAGATTGACAATGTACCGCTTGAAGAACAGCTTCAAGCGCTCTTTTGGCGGCAAAGATGTATCCTCCAGGACCTTAAAGGCATCGTCAAAAGTCGCCATAAGCTGCTTGACCGCATCGCCGAACAGCTTCTCCTTGGAGCCGTAGTAGTAGTTCACCAGCGCCAGATTGGTCTCTGCCCGCGCTGCGATACTGCGCAGGGTGATGCAGCGGAATCCCTCCTCACGGATTAAGTCCACGGTGGCATCCAGAATATTCTGCTTCGTATCTTTATCCGTTGAATCCGTCTTACCGTCCGGTTTGGCCATAATGAAGATTGCCGCCCTCCTCTGTCACAGAATCTTAATCCTTGATCTAATCATCGATTTAAACATTGTTTAATTCGAATTTAAAATTACTCTCTTTCCTGCATTCTGTCAACAGAAATATAAAGGGAGAATTCCTGCAGCTATACTTAAGCTGTGGAATTCTCCCTTGGGGGTAAAGTGATGTCTTATGTGAAGCTAGGGTTGGGCCGGGCTGGCCCATACTTCACTGGCTGCCTGAACCGGCGTTAGAGTCAGCTCGCTGAGCTTGCCGGAAGCACCTAGTTCCAGAGTCAGTACAGCCTCCGCTTTGGTGAATGACAATACGCTTACAATCGTCATTACTCCATCCTGCTGTGTGCTTGTGGTCGATTTCACTCCCAGGAAACTGCCCGCCGGCGTGCTGATTCCTTCCCAGCTTTGCTGGAGCACCGGAAGAGCAGCGGGCTCTGCATCCTTGGCGTAATACCGCTCCTTCAGCGCCGGATAGTTACCGGTTACAAGCAGTCCTGCTACGGCACCTGCCATTACCTCTGGTGTATATACTTCAACCTGGCCTGTTTCCGGATTATAGGAAGTGACTAACCCGATTGCTGCAAAAAAAGTCAGCGGCGCGTACGCCTTTTTTTGTTTTAACTCAAAGCCGCCTGTAAACGGGACTTTGTTCTTGCCATCCATCACAAGCTCCTTACCGGAGAGTCTGAACTGAATGCTCTCCTGGAACCGTTCCAGCAGGAACGTCCCGGTAGCTCCACTAAAGGTGACCTTATACTTGAGAGCTTCTACCGTCTCCCGTAGTGGAAGCATAGCATCCGGTCCGTCTGTATAAGCCGATGCCCCAGCCGTCTGCAATTCCTGTCCGTTCACGATAATCCTCAAGCTGCCGGCGGCACTAACATTATGACTGGTCAATACACCTGCTCCTGCTGCAAATAACATTACACTAAGGAATACGGCTGCGATTCTTTTGAACAAATCGATCCCACCTCTCCTGTATTACAATATTATGCGCGCATGCTTCAGAGATTAACCTTACATTATCCATTAACCCTCCAGTACAGCTTTGGAACAGCCCTACTCCACTTTGAAGTTAAAATATTGCTTCGGGTATGGCTCCTTAATCAGTGTGAAATGCCACCATTCCTTGGCGTAGGGCTTGAAGCCCTGCTTCACCATCGCATCCTTCAGCAGCTTCCGGTTCACATGCTGGGTGCTGCTGATGAGCGTCGTATTATAGTAAGAGATTTCGCCGAAAAAATCATAAGGGCTGCCCATATCCACCAGCTTGCCTGTATCTTTGTGGGCCAGGGTCAGGTCGATCGTGCTGCCCCGGGAGTGCCCGGATTTCTTGGCGATGAAGCCCAGCTTGAACAGATTCCGCTTGTCCAGCTTCGGATAATACTGCGGCTTCATCTTCAGATCGGCGGCATCCTGTGACCAGCGCACGAAGTGATTGACGGCTTGCTGCGGACGGTAAGCATCATAGATCCGCAGGATATAACCCTTCTGCTCCAGATTTTCGCTAACCTTCTTCAGCGCAGCGGCGGCAGTCTTCGAGAAGATCGCGAGCGGTGCTTTATATCCGTCCACCCTGGTGCCGGTAAAATTATTCTCACTATAATAACGGATCTCATATTGCGCCGAGGGAAGTACCTCATCCAGATAGACAAAACCGCCGGGAAGATTATTTTTCTTCACAACTGTACTTGATGTAAACGGTGTCTCAGGAGTCACGGGCGCTGATGTAGCTGTTGTCTTGACACCCAGAAACACAGCCCCGCTTACAATCATAACTCCTAGCAGTAATCCGAGTCTTGTGCCTGTATCTCGCAGCTTGTTCACAATGCTTACTCCTCACCTTCCTTATCCCATATTTACCCTTCCAGTATATGTTGCAGCCCCAAGGAGCGTCTATAGTGAAGATGGAGCTTGTCCCGCAGGGAGCATATCCTTCCGCCGGTAGACCCCCATCAGCAGCCCCAGAGCCGCGAATTCAATGAAGACATGTTGGCCGTAGCTCAGGAACGGGAACGGTATGGAGATCAGCGGCATTCTGCCGGTGAGTATAGTCAGCCCATAGATTAGACGAATGGAGAGCATCAGAGCCAGTGCCAGGATCAGCATCCGGCCGTAAGTGTCGCTTACCGCGCGGGCGTAGAAGACCATTTTCAGCACAAACCAACAGGTTAACATGAGGAGCAGCAGCCCCCCGGCCCAGCCGAAGGTTTGGATCAAATACACGGGAAAAAGGTCCGTGTACGGAAACAACAATCGTTCTTCCGCAATTCTGTAGCCCATTCCCTGTCCCCTCCAGCCTGCGGAGGTTAACGTGTTGTGAATTACACTATTTAAGTACCACCCAGCGCCGGTATCCCTCTGATCCGCTTGAAAGGCCGCGATGATCCGCTCCCGGAGATGCAGGTGATTCCAAACATAGATTGCCACGCCCGTTAGAAATGTGACAGCAATCACCGAACCTCTAATCCAGCGGCGGGTCATCCGGACATAGAGTGTCAGGGATACAGCCATATATATAATCAGTTCAGGAAAAGCGGGGATAACCGCATAAATCACGGCCGGCAGCAGCAGTAACGACAATTCCGCCAAGTCTCTTGTTCGTCCGCTCCATGACTTCATGAAGCCCTGCCTGTTCCATATCCCTGCCAGAGCAACTACAAATACATAAGGACTATATCCGACCACGTCGAAGAAGAGTCCTAGGATACCCACATAACGCCTAACACCATTCGTCACCTCAAGACCCAGCAACATACTGACGCCGATCGCCATTAATGCTGCGCCATAAATCCACCCTGAACTCCGCTGCAAGTGTTTGAAATTGATAAAATACATGATAGCCATGACCGCGATCCCAAGAACGATATACACAGATTGGCGCAGCATAAGAGCATCAGGAATTTTGTAATAATCCCCAAACCCCGCCTCCACAGCTGCCATCCCCAGCAGACTCACCGCCGACAACAACAGTACACCCGCCAGCAGACCCCAGGGAATGCGCGGTTTATGAATCCGGTGCAGCTCTTTGCCTACGGCCTGCGGGTCTCCCAGTTGCGCGATCGCATACCGCTGAGCCTCTTCTTCGTCAGCAGCAAGCTCCAGCCGCTCCGTCACCAGATCTGTGAAGTGTCCGCTGAGCTCATCGCGGATTTCTCTGTGCATCCCTTTGGCTCTAACTTCTGCGCATACTGTATCCAGATAACGCTCCAAATCCTTCTTACTCTGCTCTATCATCCGCTGCCCTCCCCCAGAACGGTATCCATGGCACCCTTGAACAGCGCCCATTCCGCCTTCTTCTCCTGCAGCTTATGCTTGCCTTCATCCCGTAGCCGGTAATATTTGCGTCTGCGTCCGTCTACCTCCATCCAATACGCTTCCACCCAGCGTTCACTCTCCATCGCATGCAGAATCGGATAGAGCGTACCTTCCTTCAGGGCAAAAACTCCCTGCGAGCGCTGCTCCAGCTCCTTAATCAGCTCGTACCCATACAGCGGCCTGTCCAGCAGCAGAGTGAGGATCATCGTACCTGTGCTCCCCTTCAGCAATTCTTTGCTTACCTTCATCGGCATTCCCTCCTGTTTGTTCATTTGGTTCGGTTAGAGACTCATACTGTCCGTTCTAATCATTAGCATAGCTGCTTATATATACATCGTTAATCTATGCTTAATATACAGTATTAACCAAACGAAGTCCAGTATGTAAATCATCATTGTCCACAAGATCAAGCTACCCGCACATCAACCAGCCTTCATCAACATTTGGAAACTTAAAATCCGCCAACTCCGCAACCATCAAGCCCCTCGCCGGAGAAACAATGGGAAAAACGTATCTTAATTCCTCTCCATCGCCATATTTCCCGGGAGCAAGTGGAAAAACAGCAACTAATTTTTGTGAATTCTCAACTTTGGCCGAATTCAGATAAATTGAGTGTTGTTTTTCCAACTCCCATCCCAAAAGGGTTCAATCTTTCGTCAACAAGTGTATATAATCCAATTGTCCCCATTCTCGCTTTCTTCACAATAACAAACACAAAAAAAACTCTCCCGCCAAAATGATTGCCCATTTTAGCAAGGAGAGGTTCTTACTCAATTGCAGATTAATTAATGCATCGAAGCCTGAGTCTTATGCGAAACGATGACACGCTTCAGGAAGAACGCAATCACCAGACCTATAATAGCCATGACCATTCCGAAAATAAAGGCATTCTGTACTCCATGAGTGAAGGCAGCGCCGATATTCAGCGGATCAGCCGGGTTAGTAACGGTCTGCATGTAGCTTTTGGAGCCGGAAGTCATGATGCTTACCGCCAGCGCTGTACCAATCGCACCCGCCACCTGCTGGAGTGTATTCATAATAGCTGTACCATGCGGGTAGTATTCTAGCGGAAGCTGATTGATCCCATTTGTCTGTGCAGGCATCATAATCATAGAGATTCCGATCATCAGCACACTGTGAAGCACGATCACGAAGACAACGGTTGAAGTAGCTGTAATCCCTGAGAAGAACCACAAGGAGACAGCGACGAGCGCCAGCCCTGGGATAACCAGCCATTTCGGACCGTATTTGTCGAACAGACGTCCCATGACCGGCGACATCAGACCGTTGATGATTCCGCCCGGCAGCAGCAGTAATCCTGCCTTGAAGGCTGAATACCCTTGTCCCTGCTGAAGATACATAGGAAGAATCAGCATCGAGGAGAGAATGACCATCATACAGATGAAGACCATCAGCACCCCAACCACGAACATCGGGAACTTGAAGGCGCGCAGATCAATCATCGGCTGCTTCATCGTCAACTGGCGGATACAGAACAGAATAAGGGCAATCGCACCGATGACGATGGCGATAATAACCTTCGGACTTCCCCAGCCTTCTGCTTCACCAGCACTGCTGAAGCCGTAGACAATGCCGCCGAAGCCGAAGGAGGACAGAATAATGGACAGGACATCAATCTTAGGTTTTGTCACTTCCGTTACATTCTGCATGAAAAGAATTCCGCTAATCAGGGCGATCACCAGGAACGGCAGCGATAGCCAGAAGATCCAGTGCCAGCTGAGGCTCTCAATCAGCAGACCGGCAATCGTAGGTCCAATCGCTGGAGCAACCATGATTACCAAGCCGATAAGTCCCATCGCCGCCCCTCTTTTCTCAGCGGGAATGATGATTAGAATCGTATTGAACATCAGCGGCAGCAGCAGCGCGGTTCCCATCGCCTGCACCACTCTAGCAGTGAGCAGAAATTCGAAATTCGGCGACATCGCTGCAAGGAACGTACCCAGAATGGAGAAGCTTAGAGCCGCTACGAATAGCTGTCTTGTGGTAAACCACTGCAGCAGCATCCCCGAGATCGGAACCAGGATGCCCAGCGTCAGCAGATAGGCGGTAGTCAGCCACTGCGCCGTCGATGGTGTAATTTGCAGGACATTCATAAGATCGCTTAAAGCTACATTTAAGGCGGTCTCACTGAACATGCCGATGAAGCCGGCAATCAGCAGGGAGATCAGAATGGGTAAAGTCTTGAATTGCCGGGGGTTGCTTGACCCCTTATCAGTCATAGTTGCGTTCACTCTCGTATCCTCCTGGTATCTGTGTGTATCTCTCTATAGTCTTACGTAGTACGGTTAAGCCAGTATCGCCGGAATGCACTCTGCTGCCGCTTCCAGCGGTTGAATATTTCTGCAGGTCAACGCCTGCAGCAGCGCTCCCTCGAACAAGGAGACCACAACCGAAGCTTTGCGCTCTGCCGCTTCCTCCTGTACCCCCTCCCGGATCAGACGCTTTGCAATAATATCCTGCCAATCCTTGAAGACACACTGGCATGCAGTGCGCAGCTCATGGCTGACACAGGAAGTCTCCACGGCTACCCAGAAGCTGAACGGAACCAGTCCTTCAAAAGAGGATTGCTCCGCCTCATTTGCCATAGACATGATGAAATTCTGCACAGCCAAAGCCGGTGCCGCTTCACCCTCCATATAATGGCGCAATAAATGGGCTACCTCTTCACTAGTCCGGTTAATGCAGGTCAGGGCCAGCTCTTCTTTGCCGTGGGGGAAATAATAATACAAGGAACCCTTGGGCGATTCGCTGTCCTTGATGATCTGATTCAGTCCGGTAGCATGGTACCCCTGTGTAAAAAACAACCTGGAAGCCGTATCCACAATGGCTTCGCGTGCATTAGGCTTGTTCGACAAGCTCTACACTTCCTTATCTTGACGATCCAACAATTATAACAATTGGTCTACATAATAAAACCACAAAGAAACTCCTCCTGTCAATGGATAATAATTTCAAATTTTAATTTTCACCTTGGGATCATAAGACTTAAGGATTGCTTCAACCCCGTTCTGCCGCTATAATCAAATTAAACTTAATAATTCCAATGTGAAAGGTACGATTATAATGAGTCAAAAGCCTGCAATGCAGGGAATTCCCCGGCCGTTAGTGAAGCTCAATCAGGCCTTCATTGTCATATCTGTATTACTGGCCTTACTCACAGGCCTCCACTGGATTCTCGCCTTCCCGCTTGCCGCCGGAATATCAGGTCTAATCTTCGGATATAATCCCGTCATCAGGCTGTGCAGTCCGCTGCTGACGAAGCCACGCTCCGCCTATGTACTGGAAGACCCGGAGCAGCAGCAGTTTAACCAGAAGATTGCCGTCTTCTGTCTGGCGGGCGGACTGGTCAGCTTTCTCACAGGCTGGACAATTGCCGGATATATCTTCACCATCATGGTCGGAGCCGCAGCAACGGTTGCTATTCTCGGCTTTTGCATCGGCTGCTTCATTCATTATCAGTGGAGAATGTACACCTACAGACGCAAGCAGGCTGAGCTTCATAAGTAATTTACACAGAACAGGCCAGCCAGTCCTTGCAGCAGTCTAATACTACTGTCAAGGCCTGGATGGCCTGAATTGCCTCTTCTTCTAAACGGCTTACTCACAACATACTTACTTCACAACGTAATCTTCAAGGATCTCTTCTACTGTAGATGCGAAGCTCTGGCCTGCGCCCCAATCCATCTTAAGAATCAAGCCTTGGGAGGCGCCTGCCGGAATGAGACGGACATTACTCACGGTTCCCTGCAGCAGATTATCCACGATAATTACCAGCGCCGCCTGATTTCTGGACCGGAAGTAAAAGCGTTCATAAATCAGTGTCCCGATCATCCGGCCATTCCTGACCTCGTTAAGCTCCTCATACAGAAGCTCCGACCGCTGTGTCATCCCCTCTTTGATCCGCATCATTACCTCATCCGGCTGCAATTCGACATTCAGTTGATAAGACTCTCCCATGCTTATCCTCCTCACGGAATTATGCTTCAAATCTCAGGTGTAACCCGTTCAGCGTTCACTCTCTGCCACATCCCAGCGGTGACGGAACTTCTCCAGGCGCGGATGGACCTGTGCCGGCGCTTCGGAGAGCAGCAGACGCAGCTTCACGATCCACTCCTCGAAGGAGGCGAAGGAGGCGAACAGATTCGCCATAGCTGGAGTCAGATAGAGAAAATACGGCGCGGGATAGATATCGCTGATATGACGCAGTGCCGAATCAAGCGGGGTATACTTCTTCCGCTTACCTTCGAGGCTCTCTACGGTGATGAAGGACTGTCCCTGCTCTTTTTTCCACTCATGCAGCCGGTCATCCCGCTTATACCAGGCCTTCACCGGCTCCTTCGTCATCCGCCGGACCGTTTCTTCGTGCAGCGGGTAGAGTACCAGCTTCATGAACCTGCGCTCCACTGCCGTCTCCGCCGCCTTAAGCAGCTCCATATCCGATATATGCTCGAACGAATCATAGAAGATGAGCGTTCCCTTACGTTCATTGGCTGGCGGTTCATAGCCATAAGGCATATGCTGTATGTCGCGTGTCATCATATTACCTCCCGTGTATTACTGCCTATAGCATATCATGCTACCCGGGACGGCGTACAATTCTGCAAGCCTGTAATACAAGCACTGCTGCTCATTTCCTTGGCTTCTTCCGCTAACCCAGCTCTTCGCGGAACCATTCTATGGTCTCCCTAATGGCCCGCTTATACGATGTCGGATTGTATTCGGGGAACCGCTTCATGAATTTATTATCATTCAGCAGAAGCGGATACTCGAATTCATATAGAAGCTCATGAAATTCATTCGCTTCTTTATTGAACACACCGGCTAATCCGACTGTCCATGCCGGTAGCGCACAGTACTTGCCCTTACTGCCAGCCGCATGCTGGATATTCATCAGGAATTGACGCCCCTCAATAGCACCGGAGCCGGACACATGCCACTCCCCCTGCTCTCCGCTCTCCGCCAGCAGCACAGCCGCCCTGGCTGCATCGCGGATATAGACCAGATCATGCGGGACATCCAGCTTCACAGGCCACTTAATCGTTCTGGCCTGAAGCGCTCCGCTGAAGATCGGTCCGAATAACCGGTTCGTGACATTGGGACCGTAATAATCCGGGTACCGCGGAATTACATAACGGAAGCCCCGCCGTTCAGACTCTGCCTTAAGCAGCTCCTCCAGCTGATTCCGCAACCTCCCCTTACGGGTCCGTGCCTCCTTCGGATGGCGTTCATCCGCCGGAAGATATTGGAGCTTGCCGTAACCGTAGATATTGCCCGGAAATACCAGGGTCTGGCCGGACTTAAGCTGGCAGGTTACCCTCTCCAGCGCCGCTGGCATGACAGAGTACCAATCCTTATACGGCACATTAAGACAGAAATAGACGGTTGTTACTCCATTCAGCGCTTCAGCAAGCACCTTCACATTCATTACATCTACTGCCGCAATGGTCAGCAGCGGTCCCTTCAGTCTGCGCAGAGCCTGATTGGAACGGTGGTATGTAGCTGTCACCAGCTTGCCCCGTGACAGTAATTCTTGTGTGATCGAATGGCCCAGACCGCCATTGCCCCCAATTACGAGATTCATAACATGAACGGCTCCTTATCGAACGCATGAATACCTTCAGCAACCTGCTAACGGTTCATTCAATCTGTCCGTGATTATAATTCGCAGCGTGGAAGAACCGGATCATCCAACCTGCTTCCTAAGAAAAGGAGGATATATATTCCAATTATCTGCACTGTTATCAGTATATCGCCTGTCAGTTACTATATTCATTGGGTTAATTTGACGATTCATGTCGATTCGGGGCTTATATATGGACATATGGTGAATTATTTGAATTCAATAGTTTTGCATCAGCGCATTTCTGCTCAATTAGAATAGTCTATATAAATTGAACTATTCCTTATCAGATTCAAAATAGTGGAGCAGACGCAGGTTCCCCTTCAAATTACATCTTTTTACCAAGCGGGCGTTGTTCTTCAGGGGCGTTTGGCTTAGCGTAACGGACTGAGCTGCACTTATTTGGGAAGAAAGTCTCCAATTGGGCGAGTAACGGACTCCACAGGCCTTATCCTTTGCACGTTAGCTCCGAAACGTCTCATAGCGAGACTACAAGGTCTTCTGAGTCCGTTACGCTGCAAAAAGTGGCGTTTTCGCGGGGATAAGATCTCTCCGGTCCATTAGATTTTGGGTTGATAGGGTTTAACAAGCTTGTCCATTCTTTTTAATCTGATTCTAGCTCCATTTTTTAGTTCAATCTATATAGTTGTGCCTGCTCTGTTTCCGATAAGCATACACAGCCGCACCCAACGTACCCGCCCTGCTGCCCAGCTCCGCCTGAACAATCCGGCACCGGCCTGCAGACAGCTTCAGCGCATGGGCATTTACGGTATCGCGGACACTATTCAGGAGACGGTCTCCTGCTGCGGCCATGCCGCCCCCGATAATAATCAGCTCCGGGTTCAGCAGATTGATCACATTCGCCAGCCCGAACCCCAGCAGCTCCCCCGTCTCATGCATGACTTCAATGGCCAGGGGGTCTCCCAGATCATACGCCTCCGAGATCATCTGTGCCGTGATTTGCTCCTGATCCTGCTTAGTCCAGGTCTGAATCAGGCTGCCCCTCCCTGCCTCCAGCTTCTCCTTGAAGGTATTCACCATCCCCACTGCAGATACATACCTCCCCAGGCATCCAGAGCTTCCGCAGCGGCAGGGCCGCCCCTGCCGGAACATATTCATATGTCCGATTTCACCAGCACTGAAGGTTGTCCCGTAGAGCACCTTGCCGTCATGGACCATCCCTGAACCGAGCCCCGTCCCAAGTGTGAGCAGAATCAGATGCCTGTGCCCTTGTCCGGCACCCCGTTGCCATTCCCCGTAGAGATTAACGCGCACATCATTGTCTATGTATACATTGAAGTTGTAGTATGGCTTCATTTCGTTGACCACATGGACCTGCTCCCAGCCGGGAAAATTCGGTGAGAAGACCGACAGGCCCTCCTCCGGGTCGAGGAGCCCTGGGATTCCCATACCCATACAGGCAATCTGCGACTCGTAAATTCCGCTTCCCGCACACAGCTGAGTAACGGCAAGCCTGATCCGCTCCAGCACATGGGCCGGACCCAGCTGCGCTTCTGTGGGTATTGATAGCTCCTCTAACGCTGTGAAGTGCTCATCGAATAAGCCTGCCTTAATATTAGTTCCGCCCAGATCAATGCCGACTATGTATTTGTTGTCCATCCAGCTCCATCCTTCTTTCTCTCATTAGAATGCTGTAATTCTCTCCTCTTATTATGCGCTTTCAACTTTTAGTTAAGTAGCATTTTCCGAGCATATGGATAGTACGTTTCACTTGAAAACAAACATCCTGCGGATAGCGATTGCTGTTATATTATTGACAAAGAGGGGTGCCCCGGCAGCCAATACTCATGCTGCGGGGCACCCCTCACTCTATAGCTATTTCATTCCACCGTCTTAAGAACCTTAAGAACCGGCGCCCTTATACCGCTTCACTCCGAAGCTCCAGGCCATCAGGCCGATGCTGAGGAAGACCACACCGACCAGAGGGGTCAGCAGCGCCATCGTCCGCATCTCATCGCGGTGCAGGAACAAGGCTGCCGGATATATCCCGACAAAAGCAAACGGGATAATCCAGGTCAGCAGCACCTGAATCGCCCGGTTGTAGATCGTTACCGGATAACGTCCGTACGTCTGGATGTTATACATCAGCGGCAGAATGCCTGTCGGGGCATCCGAATAGAACGACAACGAGGTCAGTGTCGTATAGATCCCCGTATAAATGGCTACTGCGCTGAGGGTCAGAAGAATCAGCATCGGCAGAGTCCACCATTCAAACGGCAGGCCCAGATTGCTGCCGCTGATCGCCATGATAATCAGCCCGATGATAGAGCCGAACAGGGACGGCGGGTCCACATTCTCCAGGAAGATCTGGAACAGGTTATGCGCTGGACGGGTCAGGATGCGGTCCATTTCGCCTTTGACAATATACCGTTCACTGAAGCCCCACATATTGACGAAGCAGCTGAACACGCCGAACGGCACCATGAAGAAGCCGTAGACGAACACCACTTCGTTCTGATTCCAGCCGCCCAGGCTGTCGGTGTGCATGAAGATGACCAGGATGAAGATAAAGTTCGTCGCCTGGAACAGCAGGTCGGAGATGACCTCCACCCAGAAATCCGCGCGGTAGGTTAAACGTGTTTTCATATAATTCTTCAGATATTCAATCAATAAGCCCAGGTAGTACATAGCTCAGCTTAACCCCCCTGCACGAACAGCCGCTGACGCGCTGCGTGATTTAGCCAGACAATCGGAATGAGCAGAATCAGGAACCAGATGACCTGGATACCCAGCACATTCCAGATGCCTACCCCCTGCACGCGGCCTGTAAATACAGAGCCCGGCAGATAGGTAATCGCTTGGAAGGGAAGCACCTTAAGCACGGAGGACAACCAGTCCGGGAATAAGGTAATCGGCACAATCAGCCCTGAGAACAGATCCACGACCACACGCTTCATGCGCATCATCCCCTCATTGTTCTCCACGAAGAAGGCTGACAGGCCTGTGATAATATTAATCTGCGAGCTGATCAGGAAGCTGAAGAACAGCATGACCAGGAACCCGGCCCAAGCCGAAGGCTCCGTCGGGAGCTGTACCGGAAACAGCAGAATGGCAATCAGCATGCCCGGAATCATCAGCATCATGAAGCGGAACAGGCCTTCGCCGAGACCCTGCATCATTTTGACCAGCACATAATTATAAGGACGGATGAACTGGATCGCGATGCTTCCATCACGGATATCCGTAGAGATCTCCCGGTCCAGATTGTTGAAGTAGAAGGCCCGCGCCATCCAGGACACCGCCACATAGGTGGTCATCTGCGCCCCGGTAAAGCCGCCAAGCGATTCACCATCGCCATAGATCGCTCTCCAGGTGAAATAGTTCACCCCGATATTAAGCGTGTAGATCAGAATCCCCGAATAGTAATTCACCCGGTAAGCAAGCATGGTCAGGAACCGGATACGGATAAAATCAAAATAAGCGCCAAGCAGCAGCCTCCGCCCATTCTCCCGGGAACCGCCCGGAGAACCGCCGGAGGAGGGCACTGCCGTTGCCAGCTTCTCAGACATGGATAACCTCTTTCTCATCGCTGAGGGCGGCAATCCGCTCCTCCGGCTTCTCAGCTGAGCCTGACTGGTAAATACTGCGGACGATGTCATCCGTGTTCGTTTCGATGATTTTGATGTCTGTTATATCGGCCTGGCCGACGACACGGCCCAGCACATCCGATACATTCAGCTCCAGCGGAATCCAGACCTTGGCCGCCAGCTCATTCTCCGCGGTCCAGGTAACCGGCATGCCGTCCGTCCAGTGGATCAGCTGCTGCAGCTTCGTAGCCGCTCCGAACTGGAACTGCACCTCACGCCCGGTTCCCCAGCGCTGCTTCAGATCCTCCAGACCTCCGTCATAGATAATCCGCCCGTCATCAAGCATGATGACCCGCGAACAGAGCGCTTCGATGTCCTGCAGATCATGTGTTGTCAGCAGGATAGTTGTGCCATGCTCCCGGTTCATATCCTTCAGGAATTCACGGATCTCCGACTTCACGACAATATCCAGTCCAATCGTCGGCTCATCCAGGAACAGAATGGACGGATTGTGCAGCAGTGCGGCTACCAGCTCGCAGCGCATCCGCTGGCCCAGACTGAGCTTACGGACCGGACGGTTCAGCAGATCCTGAAGCTCCAGGCGTTCCACGAGCTCATCGAGCCGTTTCTTGAATTCTTGCTCGGGCACCCGGTATACCTTGCGCAGCAGCTGAAAGGATTCAATCACGCCGATATCCCACCAGAGCTGGCTCCGCTGGCCGAAAACGACGCCGATGTTTTGCACGAACTTCTCGCGCTCCTCATACGGCACGAAGCCGCCAACAGTCAGACTGCCGGCGGTAGGGACAAGAATTCCAGTGAGCATCTTGATCGTCGTCGATTTCCCAGCACCGTTCTCTCCGATATATCCGCAGATTTCACCTTCGGGAATGCTGAACGAGATATCCTTGACTGCTGTCACTTCGGAATACTGCCTTTTAAACAAATCAGCGAAGGCCCCTTTGAGGCCCTCGCGGTTTTTTTGGACTTTGAAGGTCTTGCGCAAGTCCTGCACTTGAATTGCATTCATAGGTTACCTCACTAAGCTAGGATTGGGTTCAGTACCCCATTATAATGGAATGGATGCATATCCGTCCAGCTTGCTTATTTAGCTACTCTTCCCTCAAAAAACTCCGCACCCGGCACAGCCTCCAGATGTCCGGAACGGGCCACCTTGGTCCGCAGATACTTCTCATTGAAGACCGATACGTCACCCCATAGCGGCACCCGCTTCACCGTGTTCATTCCGGCAGCCCGCAGCGCTTCCAGCTTCTTCGGATTGTTGGTAATCAATGTCACCGGATGGCTGCGCAGGTGTTGAAGCACGCTGATCGCATCGGTGTAATCTCTGGAATCATCGGCGAATCCAAGCTCCAGATTGGCCTCCACAGTATCATACCCTTCTTCCTGGAGCAGATATGCCATTGCTTTGCTGAACAGGCCAATCCCTCTTCCTTCATGATTCGCCAGATAAAAGAGTGCTCCGGCGCCATGCTGGGCAATCATCTTCATCGACTGGTGCAGCTGGAACCCGCAATCGCAGCGCTTGCTGCCAAAGATGTCCCCGGTGTGGCAAATGCTGTGCATCCGGATCAGCGCTTCCTCGGAATGCTCGAAATCTCCGTAGACCAGAACACTGGACTGCTGTCCATCCGCAAGCTTCATTGAGGATAAACGGCTGATGAGCAGCTCGGTAGCCTCCTTGCCTTCAGCGCGCTGAAGCTCTTCGTCCGTCACGTTCAGCCAGCTGTACCATTTGAAGGTGATGGTCTCCCCATCCAGATTAACAGGCAGAGTTATAGGTCCGACCAATATATTCGTGGAGTTTTCCATAGGAATCCGGCTGATTTTGTTCTGTAGTATAGAAAGGATATTTGGGTTGATCATTAGAGCACCGTCCTAAAAGTTTGATAGTATAAGCTTTCTCGACTCCAATTCGCAAACTTACTGCGAAAAGAATACACTTCGTTTTAAATTTTGATATTTAACTTTCTTCATAGTAACTATTTGTAAGTTAGTTTATCATTGTAATATAACTTCGTCAAGTTATAATATATATTTAAATATTTATAATTACTTATTGTAAGTTTATGATATAATGAATGCTGAGGTGATCCTTATGAATGATTTTGAGATGTGCCCCCGGTTTGAGAAAGCCGTGGATGTACTGAGTAAGCGGTGGGTCGCCCTGATCGTATTCGTCCTGATGGATGGTCCGCGGCGGTTCGGAGAAATTGAGCATTGCTTGTCCAACCTTAGCGGCAAGGTCTTGTCTGACCGGTTGAAGGAAATGGAGACGGAAGGGATCATACAGCGTACTGTATATCCTGAGATGCCCGTACGAATTGAGTATTCGTTAACCGATAAAGGTACGGCCCTTGCCCCCATTCTTGGAGAGATCGGTAACTGGTCTACGGATTGGATCGAGATCGGCGTGACCAAATGATTCCCGCACGGCACGCGAAGCAGCGCCCTTGAAGCTCCTGAACAGGAACCTTCGGGGCGCTGCTTTGTTTGTTTTTTAAAAATAGTAAGCATGGCTGATTCCTACAGATCCTTACGCTGAAAGCACAGCAGTCCCAGCCCAAAGATAACCACAGTGTAGATTACAGCGTATACGACAAAGCTATTAGACGGGAACGAATTGAAATTCAGCAGAGTAAGCGCCCCGCTATCCATCGATACCAGGCCATTCATATCCTTCAAGCTGAACAGCTCAACAGTCATTCGGCGCTGCAGGGTATCTGCGGGCATAATCATCGAGATCATTCCCGTCAGATTATTCAGCACCTTCAGTCCATCCTCCGCAAGTCTCAGCGACCCGCTAAGCTTATCCACCATCCCCCCAAGAAATCCTGCCCCGTAGAGCATCGTCATGAACACACCGTTGCCAAGCGCGGAGAATAGTCCTGAACCCAGCATGGATACAGAGATTAACAAGGGAACTACAGAGGCGAACAACAGAAATGACTTCGCAAGCACGACCGTATCTCTGGGAACGTTCGCGTGGGCACTTGTAATCAGCAGAATGGCAGTGAACAGAATGAGGGCATAGATCGTTCCCAGCGTGACGAAGCCCAGCCAGCGGCCAAGATACCATTTCCAGCGAGGCAGCGGCCGGGGCAACAGAGCCTGCATGACCCCCTGCTCTGCTTCACCGGCAATCACCGAGAAGGAGCTGAAGATCGCCAGAAAGGCTATAACGAACGCGCCGAAGAAGAAGCCCAGACTCAGAATAAAAGCGCCGTTCATGAACTGCATGAATAACCCGCTGCCATTCCCCAGAGTTCCGGCCCCCGGATCGTTTGTTCCCACGGTATCCGCCACGAACCAGAAGGCAATCAGGAACACCAGGGTCAGCAGCAGGGTTAGCAGCATCACTTTTTTGCGCAGCATTTCTTTCCAGGTCATTGCCAGTATGGTTCTCATTCCTTCTCCCCCCTATGACTGAGCCCGGCTACCGCATCCATGAACCAGTCCTCCAGCCGTTCAGACTGGCGGTTCACCTGGTACAGCGTCATCCCCTGCTCCACCATCAGCCCGTTCAGCCAGCCAGCCTGTTCCTCATGCTCCAGCTCCGCCTCCAGCCACACGACACTTGAATCTGACTCCTCTTGTGCCGGATCATAGCCAGATTTACCCGCAGCAGGCACTGATTGCCGGATGGATAACCCTGTATGCTCATTTAGCCAGGACAGCAAAAAAGGCGTATATCCGCCCACTTTGAAATGCCAGCTTGTCTTTTGGTTCAGCATCTCCGCTACTTTGCCGTGCCGCAGGACCGCTCCGTTACTCAGCAGAGCCATCCGGTCGCACAGCACTTCAACATCCTCAAGTAAATGAGAGTTGAGAAAAATAGTTATTCCCCGTTCCTTCAGCTTCTGCAGAATCTTCCGCACTTCCATTCTCCCGATAGGATCAAGGGCTGAGGAGGGTTCATCCAGGAACAGAATCTCCGGGTCATTCACCAATGCACATGCAAGACCCAGCCGCTGCTGCATTCCCTTGGAATAATGCTTGACCCGGTCTCTCCCGCGCAGCCCGATGCCTACCTCCTGCAGGAGCTGCGGAATTCTCTGATCTATGACGGACTTCGGAATCCGGCACAGCTTGGCATGAAGCCTGACCACCTCTTCACCGGTCAGCCAGTCCTGATAGCGGTACAGCTCCGGCAGGTAGCCAATCTTCATTTTGGCTTCCATAGAGCCCAGCGGATGTCCCAGGATGGAGGCATGGCCGCCTGTTGGCGAGATGAGTCCAACCAGCATTTTGACAAAAGTACTCTTGCCGGCACCATTGGGGCCGAGGAAGCCGAAGGCTTCCCCTTTCCCCACAGTCAGAGTAACATCCCGGCAACCGCGCCCGTTCGGATAAGCTTTGGTCAAGGCGTTCGCATCAATCGCAGGGATACTGCTCATTGTGTGATCAACTCCTGTACCTTCTGAATGAACTGCTCGCGCTCAGGATAGATATCTCCGCCGTAAAACTGCAGAAACTGCCCCTTTTGCACCCAGACAGCCGTATAATTGTTAGTGTTACTGTACTTATTTTCAGTAAGTATCACCGGCGTACCGGCCACCGTAATCTGTTCATCATGACTGCCCTTAACCAGCGGCATCGGCAGATCTCCGGACAAGATCCGGCTCTTCTGCAGACTGCTTCGCAGATTGTCGGGAATCAGCGGGAAGTTCACAACGGCATCAACCGCTTCGTCCAGATCCACAGAAGGATCCACAGTAACGACAGGTGTGTTCATCTGCGATAAGGCTCCCCAGTGCTGATCGCTGCCCAGATCG
The DNA here is from genome assembly GCF_038002265.1 of Paenibacillus sp. FSL R7-0179. NCBI lineage: Bacteria > Bacillati > Bacillota > Bacilli > Caryophanales > Paenibacillaceae > Paenibacillus > Paenibacillus sp. FSL R7-0179. The sequence continues at coordinate 2,457,226 of NZ_JBBOCC010000002.1, read as the reverse complement.
TAATTCACCTGCTCAGGGATATGAAGCGTAATCGGCTTGCCGTCTACAGATGCAGGCAGCAGATTGTCCGAGCCCAGGCGTTTCAGTGCCTTGTTCACTTCCTCCACCTTCAGGTTCAGTGTGATATCATGGGAGCCGCTTACCCGGACAAACTTGACTGAATCCATAACGGAGCCCTTCAGCGGCCCGTAGCCCAGCAGGCCTTGGATATCCTTGAGCGGAACATTCTCCTTCATCTCACCATTAGTGATGGAGACATCACCGAAGACCTCAAGGGATTGCTCAATATTGCCAGTGCCATTCTCTGTGATCTGATAGAACATATCCCGCAGATCACCTTCTTCAACAACTGTAGCCTCCTGCATCTTGAACTGGTTCAGCAGGGCTGCCATGGCTGTATTCCCTACCGGAGTAGCCAGAATTGCTGCAAAAATCGCTACGCCTGCTGCCGCTGCGGCCCACTTGCGGCTACGGCTCATCATAGGCCGGCGTAACTTCCGCCCTGTATTCTGTACTGGCTCCGCTGCTGCAAGGTTATCCGCCGTTGCTGCCGGAAGCACTTCCTCTGCTGTCAATTCTGTTCTATCTGATCTATCAGTCTTGGCCGTCTGTTCCTCTAAAAGGGTCTCTTGTTTGCCCCATGTAGCCCACACCGGATTGACCGGCTCATCTCCCAGCTTCTTCTGTAATTTAGCCCAGGCTTCATCTGTGCTCTGGGGCTGTACCTGCCCGTTTACTCTATTCATGGTTTCTTTCCTCCCGGATCTCATTATTCTTGCGGAATGGACTTCACGGCATGATGTTTCAGTTTGGCTGTCGCCCGGCTTAACAGGGTTCCGACCACCGGCGGCCTCACGCCCAGTTCCACTGCGATCTCTGCGTAGCTGTAGCCCGAATACTTAAGCAGTAAGGCCTGCCGGTCCCGCTGAGGAAGATCCTCGAGCCAGCTCCGTACATCCTCCTGATCCAGCTTGCTGAGGACCACTTCTTCCCCTGTAGGAGCAGAAGCCCCCGCATCATATAACAGCTCCTGCTTGTCGATCAGACGCCGCTCTCTCACCCGCTGGTTCAGATAATCATATCCGATCCGCGTAAGCACTCTATGCAGCCACGCCCCCAGAGCCGCCGGATCATCCGGCGGATTTCTGTAGAGTCTGATAAAAACCTCCTGCGCCAGATCATCGGCAGCACTCTCGTCCCGCACCAGTGCCGCCAGCTTGCGCCGCACACTCGGGTAATGCTCATAAAAGATTATTTTGTATGGGTCTGATTCCGGAATATTCATTAGGTAAATCCTCCTTATCCGCTGCAGCTATAAGTAAGACGGAGGCTACGGCGGATTTGTATCACCTTGCCTCAAGATTTCTCTCCAGCAATGCTGATCTTCTAATTATACGGCAGGCCGGTTGGCCCGCATACATCCACTCCGGGCGCTGCTCTAAGCCTCATCCACAAAAAATGGTCCTCCGGTTAAATCCCGGGGACCGTTTGCGTCTTGCTATTCCATTCCTGACTATTCCTTGTCATAATTCTCGTCGCCAACCTGGATGCTGCCGTCATCATGCTGGAAGAATAGAGAGCTGGATACTTTGCCGTTGCCAAAAGCGAATACGATGGTATTGCCGCTTATCTTGTAGGAACCGCTGTCTGAGCCTCCTGCCCCGCCTGTTGTAGGTGCCCCGCCCTGGACGGTACCAAGCATCAGGTTATCGCTGGTGAAGGTACCATTGCTATTCAGCACTAGCGTCCGTGTCCAGGAGGTCGATCCGGCTGATATCCCGGCCAGCCCTTGGAAGCCGCGGTGAACATAAGTGCCGCTTAAGGTCAGCCCGTTCTTGGCCGTCTTGACCCGGCTGAGCTCAATATCGTCAATATGCAGCTTGCCGGATTTGACCGCAATATCATAGCTGTCCCCGTTACTTAGCTTCAGCTTACCGCTTTGTATCGTGTAAGTCTGGCAGCCGTCACGCGAGCAGTGGATTGTCTCCGGTCCGCCTTGCTTTGGAGCATCCACAACCACTTTATTACCCGGCAGGAAGCTGATGATATTCCAGCACATCCCGCCGCATTCAAACCCGTCGTAGTCCGGGCTGAAGCCGTAGTACATTCCCTGCAGATTGCTCAGATTTACCTGGTCCGAAGCAGCTGGCTTGTAGGAACCGTCTCCGGCCGGAGCATTCGGGACAGTCCCTGGAGCCGGCGGCTTAGGCTGTGGCGGCTGGCTGGCGATCTGCTCGTCATATACTTTTTTGAATTCGGCAATTTGCTTGTCAACTGCCGCCTTCGCCGTTGCTTTGGTCAGGCCGTTCGCCGCCAGATAAGGGTCGGTGTAGACGAGAATCTGCGGCTTATACGGGTTCCATGCCACCAGTGCCTGAGTGGACTCCCCGACGAAGCGGAGCGGGACCATGGTGTAGCTGTCTAGGATTGTTGGCGCTTGCAAAAGTTGAACACTGGTGCCATTGACAGTAGCCGTCTTGCTGCCTATCTTCATTACTATGGTCAGGCCTTCTTTCGTACCGGTTACCGTCTGCTGTGCGGGATTCCAGCCTACCTTAAGACCCATCGCCTCGAACAGCGGACGGAACGGAACCATTGTTGTCCCTTTATCCAGCAATGGAGGCTTCTCAAAAGACAACGGTTTATCGTCCAGATTGACCTCGATCGTTTTGCCCGCTGCCGGCGAAGCTTCCGCGTGGTCCACTATACCCAGTGCCACGGCTACTCCCAGCCATAAGACTGCCGTCCACACGCGCCAGATCACAGGTCCGGTCATTCGCCTTTTTCTCACCCATACCCACCCTTTCCCCAGAACAAACAGATTTTTAAGTTTATAACCGGTATGGCCCCCGTTCAAACAGAATTTTTCAATCAAATGTCAATCCTATGACTTCTAGACTTCACAGAAATAGCCCTACCGCAAGCGGTAGGGCTGATAGCTGCTGAATATCCATAAAAAGGTTGAACTCACCAACAAAATATAGTAGTTTATTAGGTGTAAGCTATTATAAATTGAAAGGTGGAGCTAGTGATGGAACAGAAATGTATGGAAATGATGATGAACATGTGTATGGAAGACATGATGTGCAAGATGAAGAACATGAAGATGTGCATGGAAACCATGACCGAAATGGGCATGATGAACATGGATATGGATAAGATGATGACTCAAATGCAGCAGTGCGACGAAATGATGACTATGTGTATGACTATGATGCGTAATGGAATGGAAATGTCCAAGTAAAGTCCAAGCACACGACGACAAGCCTGAAAGTGAATCTGCGAAATTCACTCTTCAATGTGCATTTCGTGGCTGAGCAGACTAACTGCATGCCATTTTCTTTCATTATATTATCTCTATCTCTACCTAATCATATCTCCGATTATTTCTTCTTTATCTACTCTTGATATACCGCGCTTGAAGCTGCTTGGCCACGTGAATCCGCTCCATCTTCAGCTCCCAAATCTGCTCTTTCCACAGACTGCTATCCGGTGTATCCTCTTGCTCTCTCAGCTTATCGAATAATTGCATCAGCAATACGTTAATATCATCGAACCGCGTCCATAGCGCTCTCACACTATCCACTTGTTTCTTTTCTTCGGCAAGCTTCTCATAGTTCTTCAATTTCTCCAGGAGATCAGCCTGCCACTGTTCATCGTTAATTGCCTTGGCATAATTCAGCAAATCCAGATAATCATCTATTGACAAAGGTACCGACTCCTTTTTCTTTATACCAAGTATTATACTCGGTATTGTATATATTGCAATAGCCTGCTGCAAAAAACAGACACCCGTCAAGGATGCCTGTCTGGAAACGCTATTCTGCTCTGCTGATATTCTTCAAGCTACATCAGCTTCTTGATATCATCCTTGAGCTGCTCTGATTGCGGTCCGAACACAATCTGTACCGCACCCTGTCCAAGCCGCATCACACCGGAAGCACCGAGCTGCTTAAGCGCGGAGTCTTTAACCGCCTTGTCATCATTTACATTAAGGCGCAAGCGGGTGATACAGGCATCGATGCTGCGGATGTTCCCAGGACCACCGATGTTCTCCAGAATCTTGGCGGCTCTGGAAGAGGACGGCACCGTTGCTGCGCTCTTGGACAGATCAATCAGGTCCTCTTCCATCTCATCCTCGCGTCCAGGGGTTTTGAGGTTGAACTTGACGATAATGAACCGGAACAACAGATAGTAGAGGACGAAGAAGCCAAGCCCGACCGGAATCAGCACCCACGCATTGGTGGACTGCTTCATGTTAAGCAGATAGTCAATGAGCCCGGCAGAGAATCCGAACCCGAGCTTCACATCCAGCACATACATCAGGAATCCGGCAAAACCGGTCAGTAAGGCGTGTACCAGATACAGCAGCGGTGCAAGGAACATGAAGGAGAATTCCAGCGGCTCCGTGATCCCTGTCAGGAAGGAAGCAATTGCCGATCCGATGAAGATGGACGCGACCATTTTGCGTTTCTCCGGTTTGGCTGTGTGAATGAACGCCAGGGCTGCACCCGGCATAGCGAACATCATAATCGGGAAGAAGCCTGTCATGAACATTCCCGCAGTTTTATCTCCGGCGAAGAAGCGTGTCAGATCTCCGTGAACAATATCCCCGGCAGCGTTCGTGAAATCACCGAGCTGGAACCAGGCGATGGCGTTGATGACATGATGCAGGCCGAACGGGAGCAGCAGACGGTTAGCCGTCCCGAATACAAATGCACCTGCCCCGCCGAGACCGACAACCCAGGTACCGAAGTCACTGATGACATCCTGAATCGGGCTCCAGATCATACCTATCAGCACTGCGAGAATCATGGTAGTGATAGCTGTGATAATGGGTACGAAGCGTTTGCCTGCGAAGAAGCCGAGCCAGTCCGGCATTTTAATATTATGATATTTCTTGTAGAGGTAAGCGGCCCAGGCTCCGGCAAAAATCCCGCCCAGCACGCCCATATTCAGCTTCACATCATCGGCGATGAACGGCATTTGAGCTGGGAGCACCTTGAGAATACTGTCCAGCACCTGATAAGCAATGAGGGCAGACAGCGCGGCAACCGCATCGCCTGCGAACCCGATCGCTACCCCAATTGCAAAAATCAGCGCCAGATTACCGAATATCGCGCCCGCACCCGCATTCAGAAAAGGAGCCACATACTGGTTGAGAAATCCGCCCACGGTACTGCCCAGATGGAAATCCTTCTCATAATTAATCAGTCCGAACCCTTGCAGAATCGCTGCCGCCGGTAAAGTTGCCACTGGAAGCATCAGAGATTTCCCTAACTTCTGTAGAAAAGCCAACATAATGAAATCATCCCCCTGGTTTCATATTATTACGTGTATGTTCTAAGGCTGTGAAGCTGTTGTTGTAAGAATACTGCTCGTTCCTGCCGTAACCTGGCCGTAATGACAATTCACCTCCGGGGTTTCCTCCCCGTTACCAGTTACTATCACTGGAGTAATGGTACGGTATCCCGCAGCCCGGATCGCCTCCAGATCGAATTCGATCAGCGTCTGCCCTGCCTGCACTTCATCTCCGGTGGCAATATGGCTGATGAAGCCTTCGCCCCGCAAGCTGACCGTATCAATTCCGATGTGCATCAGCAGCTGTAACCCGGAGGCATGCTCCAGGATTAGAGCGTGATTAGTTTTGACCACATGCGCAATTTTCCCGTCAAAAGGGGCCGTTAAACGTCCCTCTATAGGTTCTATGGCAATGCCTTGGCCCATATGCCCACCAGCAAAGGTCTCATCCGGCACTTCCGTTAACGGTACGGACTGTCCGCTGACCGGAGCGTATATCTCTAGGCGGGTTACCGTCTCAGTAGGTTTCTCTTCTTTTTTAGCTTTCCATCTCGAAAACATAAAATTCACTCCTTGCCGCTGCTATTTATTCTTCTCTAGGGTCTGGAACAGCCGGTGCAGATGCATAGCCAGGAAGCAGATTTCTTCTTCGGGTACGTCTACACTAAGCTTGACCTGCATGAATGTGCCCATCCTGTGAGCTAGCTTGTATTCATCCTTGAATTCCTTCTTGATATGCTTTACAAAAGGATTGTCGATGAGCGAACCCTGCAGAATCCGTTCAATCGAGAATCTCAAGTGGACCATCAGCCGGACATGATTCATACTCCCCTGCTCAAAGCGGATCTTGCGTTCACTGCGGATCATCTCCATCAGCTCGCTGACAAGATTGGAGGCCTTCACAAGCTGGCCCACCGGCACATTGCTGACCGCAGAGTAGACGTGGTAAGTAAGGAAACCGACCTCGTCTTCAGGAATCTGTACTTCAAAGCCTTCGCTGATCTTCTCAGCCGCCTTGGAAGCGATCTCAAATTCCTTGGGGAACGTCATCCGGGTCTCCTCCAGGAATGGATTCACAATGTCCATCCCGCTGCGCAAGCGGAAGATGGTGAATTGGATATGGCTGGGGAGCGCCAAATAGATCTTGTCGTTTAACTTGCCGGGAAACTCACGGGCGATATCAGAGATAATCTCATCTGTGATCTTCATGACCTTGGGATCAATGTCCTCCAGCAGAATCTGATACTGACTCCATTCCTCCCGGTCCTCCAGCCGAAACAGCTTCTCAATCCGGGGATCATCCGAATCAATAACACCTGTATCCTTAAGCGCAAACCCGATGCCCTTGCCAATGATTACATATTCCTTGCTCTTCTTGCCGCCCTCTACCATTACGACATTATTTCCAATCACCCGCAGCACCTGAAATTGTTCAGTGTCCCTCGCCAAGTTCCCCCTCCTTTCCGCCCATTGCCTGATTTTTTGCACAAAAAAGAGCCAAGACTGGACTCAAAGTGTTGAGTACGAATCTTGGCTCATGCCCTGTTAAGGTAACACGCCACTGCATATAAATGATCAATTATGAACCCATCATAAAGCATACCTTGTATTCCCGTCAATGGGTTTTTGGAAAAGTCAAATGTACCGGCACATTCGTGTAATGACGTCCTGCATCAGTACCGGCTTGCTGATGAAATCAGTGGCTCCGGCGGCCAGGCAGCGCTCACGGTCTTCCTTCATTGTCTTGGCAGAGACCGCAATGATCGGGAGGTCGGTGAGATGCATCTCCTCGCGGATAATAGACAGCGTGTCATAACCATCCAGAATCGGCATCATAATATCCAGGAGTACGATATCCACCTCCGGCTGCTCTCTAACTACTTGAAGACATTCATATCCCGTCTGAGCGGTCATGATGATCATTCCGTAAGGCTCCAGACCCTTCTGCAAGGCATAAATATTGCGCATATCATCATCGACAATCAGGACAGTTTTGCCTTGAAGCATGGCATATTCCTTCTCGAACAGGGAGTCCTGGGTATTACCCGGCTGCCCTTCATCAGGAGGGGGCCAGGAATGCTCCTCCCCGGCTGCAGTCTGAGCCAGCTCCACCGGATGGAACAGTTCTTCTTCACTGACCAGTTCACGGCAAGGGAGATACAAGGTGAATGTACTGCCCTTGCCCTCTTCGCTCTCCAGGCTGATGTGTCCGCCCAGAAGCTGAGCCAATTGCTGGGAGATGGATAAGCCCAGACCGGTTCCCCCGAATTTACGGGCTGTCGTTCCGTCCACTTGACGGAAGGCTTCGAAGATCAGCTCACGGTTCTCCTTAGAGATTCCGATTCCAGTATCCTGCACAGCGAAGGCCAGCACCGGCCCCTCTGTTATGTAATGCTGATCCGAATACGCCGCCAGCTTGGCAATCTCCACGTTAACAGAGCCCTGCTCAGTGAATTTGAAGGCATTAGACAGCAGATTCCGCAGAATCTGATGCAGACGCATCTCATCGGTGAAGAACAGATCCGGAACCTCCGGGTTCAAGGTCACGTTAAACTCTACATTCTGCGCTTCGGCAAGCTTGCCGAAATAACCCTGCAGCAGTGAGGGCAGCTCGGTGAGATTAACGGCATCCATTTCCACCAGCATTTTGCCGGCTTCCACCTTGGAGAGATCCAGAATATCGTTAATCATATTGAGCAAATCACTGCCTGAATTGTAGATGACCGAGGCATAACCCAGTTCTTCCTCATTTAAGGTATGATTGCGGTTCTCCGTCAGGAGCTGCGAGAGAATCAGCATACTGTTCAGCGGTGTACGCAGCTCATGTGACATATTGGCCAGGAACTCAGACTTGTAGCGCGAGCTCTGCTCCAGCTGTTCATTGTACCGCTCCAGCTCGATCGCTGCATTCTCGGCTACATGTTTCTGATTCTCAAGCTCCTTGTTCACGGTGAGCAGCTCGCTGGTCTGACTCTGAAGCTCCTCCGTCTGCATCTGCATCTCCTCGGACTGGGTCTGAAGCTCCTCCGATTGAACCTGAAGCTCTTCGTTCATCACCTGCGATTCATGCAGCAGCCTCTGGATCTCCATCCGGGTCTTCACCGAATTCACGGTAACCCCCATCATGTCCAGCAATTCCTTCAGCAGTCCGAAATGATATGGCGCCCAACGCGTCAGTGCAGCAATCTCCAGTACAGCAACAGTCTTATTCTCAAAAATAATCGGAGCAATGACCGCAAACTTCGGCGGCGTTCTGCCCAGCGCAGAGTTAATGTAAATATAGTCATCAGGCAATTGCTCGATCACATTCATCCGCTGATCCAGCGCACACTGGCCCGCCAAGCCTACTCCCGGCTGAATAACCTCCGGCCCGATGCTCTCTTCCTTATTCTCTGATCCTGCGTAGGAATAGATGCGCTCGAACAGTTCTTCATCATTCACGACGTATATAGTGGCATACTGCATTTCCAGCATAACTGACAAGCGGCTGACAAAAATTCTGCACAGCGAAGGCATATCAACGGTCTCTTGCAGGGCAATCGACATCGAGGTAAGCTGTTCGCTCATCCACTGCTCCCGCTGCACATTATCCAGCAGCCCGTTGGTCGCTTCACCCAAATCATAGATTTCATCCAGCGTCTTCACCTTAATACGCTCTGAGCGGTTACCGCCGGAGGCAATACTGTTAATGGCCTGTATAACGCTGTGCAGAGGATTCACGATACTGGCTGAGAGCAGATAAGTAATGAGCAGCGCCAGTACAACTACCAATCCCCATAATATATACATAGTAATCAGCAGTTTATGGTTACTGTCCTTCAGATTGCTGATCCGGTCATTCGTGAGAGTTCGTTCAATATCACGAAAGTAGTCAGACTGGGAGCGAATCGTGTCGACCAGACTTTTCCCCGTATCGTTACGGAAAAAAGCGTTAACCGCCTCCGTATGGCCATTCTTCTTCAGTTCAACCACATGCTGCCCGGCGACATCGACCCACTTCTCGATATTATCCGTAATCGTGTCCAGATTCCGCACCTGATTCGGGTTATCAGCAATGAGATTATTCAGCTTCGCTGCATTAATCCTCCACTGCACCAGACCGTCATTATACGGTGCCAGGTAAGACTCATCATCAGTAAGCACGTATCCCCGCTGTCCGGTCTCCATATCGAGTACATTTTTCTCAATTTGATATGTAAGTTCATGAACTTCTATATCATGATCGCTCAAGAACACGGTTTCTTTCTCCAGGCTGTTAATCCGGCCAGAGACTATAATCAGAAATAGCCCTAGCATTAATAGTATGATGACATATCCTATTGCGATTTTGCCGCGGATCTTCAAGCTCCACGCATGCTTCTCCGGCAATGGTCCAACCCCCGTCCAGAGTTATACTTATGCTGCATATTGTTGTCTCTCATGCTGTGGCTGCACAGGGCTTACAAATACCCCTCCGTGCGGGGCATAGGCAATCTGTCCTTGAGCTGACGCACATTGGCTTCCAGCTTGATGATGATATCCTCCAGATCCTGAGGATCGATCCCCTTAATAATCGGCACTGGGGCCGGAGTGGCTGAGGTTCTCACTTCTGCCTTCAGCTCTTTCATCTCAATCTGCTGCTCCTGCCACTTATCCATCAGATCGGCTATGGTGGCATAGAACCGTTCATAATCCTTAATTACGCTGTCAAGGAACGTATCTACCTCCTCGGCATCATAGCCGCGAAGCTTCATACTGAATTCCTTCTCATGAATGGTAAGTGCATCAAGGGTAATACCGAGCTGGCTGAACAGCTTTCTCTGCTTATCCAGCCGCCGTTTCATATGTTCGTCCATTTCATAACCTCCAAGTGTATGCTGCTTTCATCCGGCAGTAATTATTATAACAGGGTGAAAGCAGCCTGAAAATATCACTAAAGTTACAATTCAGCATAGAGATGTCGCTGATTGCCCTATAACACATTAGGGTAAGGAAAGATTACAACAGTGTAACTACTAATCAAGCTGAAAGGAAGATGACACATGAGCCACTTAACCAAAGACCAATTAATTACACTTCGGGCCGCCCTTGAGGGACGCAAGGCAGAGCTGGAGCAGCATTTCTCCGGCAACGGTGCTGAAGACAGCCTGCTTGGTGATTCCCTTATTCTCTCTACGGGCGAGCTCTCTTCTGTCGATAATCATCCCGCCGATACAGGCACGGAGACATTTGAACGCAGCCGCGATCTGTCCATCAACACCTCGCTATCCGAAGAATTAACGGAGGTCGAGACTGCTCTTGCGCGGATGGATAACGGAACGTACGGCATTTGCGAGGCCAGCAAGCAAGAGATTCCTTATGAACGGCTTGAGGCCATCCCCTACACCCGTTATACCGTGGAGCATGCCCCAACCAGCAGTGACACTGACGCACGTCCTGTGGAAGAAGAGGTCATGACTCCCCCGCCCTCCGGTGCAGGCGAAGGACGCCAGCAGAATAGCGGACGGTTCGACGACGCCGGTGCCTGGGAAGCCGTGGAGGATTATGGCAGCGCAAGCTCGCCTGTGACCCCGCCGGGCCAGGATTCTGAAGATGAGGATACCTGATCCGGCAGTTCATAGCTTACGAGGCTCGTGGATAGACTGATTTAGTTGAGTCCGCCGGATCTTGGCCAGATCGATAGGCATGAGCGAGCAGCTCGCGGATCTCCTATCAGTAATTGTCTGCTACTGCCTTATTGAGAATTCCAAGACACCGGTCCAGGTCAGCCTTCACTTGCTTCTTATACAGCTTGGCTTTCTCCTCCCCGTCCGAAGTGAAATGATACAGGACAATTTCCTGAAAATCGACCTTCGGATCGCTCCCCTTGAGCTGCTTGGTGCGGTACAATATCCCTTGCTGTACCAGCTCATGCAGGGCGCGGTAAATTTCACTTTGGGGAGGCGAATAGCCATGAGCTTTGAAATCTCTGCGTAAATCCTCAAGCATCTGATAACCATACCCCTTGTGCTGCTCCACCATGGTAATCAGGTATACCTTTATAAACGCCCGCTGGGCAATCATAAACGCCATAAGACACCTCCCGGGGTGTTTTTTTGTTTGACATCATATAGCAGAAAAAAACTGTTGCCGCTTGGCAATTTCCACTATTACTCTAGTATAAACTCTATTTCCCAGCTTTCACAACAAGTTATTTAAAATTGGGGAGGATACTGGGGGAGTACTGTCGCCGATCAAGGAAATGAGACATTTGTCATTTAGCGAGTTGCCTATAGCAAGTTGCCTATTTGTCGATAATGGCTGATCTTTCACTTTTTCTGTTTTGAAGTAGATAAGTAATTGGTTGGTATGGGATTAGGCGGCGTGGATAGGTGTAGCTGTTTTGATTTTGAACTTCTATTATGAATTTTTCATATGATGAAATAATATTTTTAATGGAAAAACGTATCTAATTTCATCAAACTTCGAGCATTAAACGGCAGCAAGTGGAAAAAAGGTAGCTAATTTGCCCGTTTGCCTATAAGTTGGGGTATTGCGGTTTTTTAAGTGTCTTTTTTCCAATTATTGCTGATGATAATTAGTAAAGCTCATCAGTAAGTGTTGAAAATCCAACTATTCCCCGCACTATAACGGTTCGTAGCCTCCAGGCTGTCCTCTGTCTCGCTTTATGGATGTATGCTAGATCTATGCAGGATCTGGGCAGGTCGGGTGGCTTAGGGGTAGGGTTGGGGGGGTGGGGAGTATTGTGAATTTTTCATATGTTGAATTTAAATAATAAGCGGCTGTATGTGTCCATTCCCTTATGTCATATTATAATGTAGGAACACGATCCAAGCCGCAAAAAGAACTGCCTGGGGGTTGTCCCGCAGGCAGTTCTTAGAGGTTGCTATATTAGCGGGATACTACTCCGCTATATCATTAGATTTTGTCACGGTTGTAGAGGTCCGGGTCACGGTCTGCATTCATCGCGCCCCTGTTGCCCAAGGTATTGCCAACCGTGGTGTCTCTAGGGACCAGATCCGGATTCGTTGCTCCGCGGTCTGCCAGCGTATCCTCCGGGTACAGGCTGTCGTACCGGCCCGAGTTGAGTGAACGGTTACCCCGGAACACGGTATGGATATCTCTTCCGCGGCCGTTGTCATCGACGAGGACGAGGATTTTGCCGCTGTCGATGTAGCCTTCATAATCTCTGGCCTCATCCTCGGGAATGCCGAGTCCGATTAATCCTCCCACCAGACCGCCTGCCCCTACTCCGATGGCAGCCCCTGTTAATGTAGCTGCGATTGGGCCTGCGGCAAGGATTGGACCAATTCCCGGAATAGCCAGCGCACCGATCCCGGCCAACAGTCCGGTAATTCCGCCCACTACGCCGCCGGTGGCCGCACCTGTGGCAACGCCTTCCGGCGCCATTGTTCCTGTATCTTCGGAGATGTGTTTCAGGTCATCTCGATCCTTCGTTATTACTGAAATCTCATCGTTTGTGAACCCTTGACTCTGCAAACTTTCAATTGCTCTGGTTGCTTCTTGTTCCGTATCGAATACACCAATAATTTTCTCTGTCACTTGAAGCCCTCCTTCGTAATTGTTGTTCGCTACTCTATTACCCGTTCACGCAGTGCCCAAACAGGAAAAGCTTCACCGGATGAATTTATATCTGATAACCTACTTATTCTATCTGGTAGGACGCGTACGGTTGGTGGGTACTGCCTCCAGCGGATTATCCGGCCAGTAGTGCTTGGGATAACGGCCTTTCAGATCTTTTTTCACCTCGAAATAGGTGTTCTGCCAGAAGCTCGCCAGATCTGAGGTAATCTGCATCGGCCTTCTCGCCGGAGACAGCAGGTGAAGCAGCACCGGCACCTTCCCTCCACCGATCCTCGGAGTATCCGTCTGCCCGAACATCTCCTGCAGTCTGACTGCCAGTACCGGCGCTCCCGGATTGCTGTAATCCAAGGGAACCCGCGAACCGCTCGGTACCGTAATATGTGTTGGCGCCTCCTTGTTCAGCTGCTGGCGGCTGTTCCAATCCAGCATCCCCTCCAGCGCCTGCGCCAGTTTCACCCGCTGCAAATCACGGAGATTCCGCATCCCTTGTATAAAGGGTGCCAGCCACTCCTCCAATGTATCCGTGAGCGCTTCATCCGACATATCGGGCCAATCGGCCCGCAGCGAGTGCATGAATTCCATCCGCTGCCGCAGCTGAGTGGTGCTTTTTTCCCATGGCAGCAGCTGTAGCCCTTCCGCCGCGATCACCTTCAGCAATACGCTCTCTGTCTCCTCGGGAGTAGCGCGCTCATGGGTCGTCTGCTTCAGAATGAGCGCCCCCAGCCGGGTCACTCTTCGCGCCTTCACGCTTCCGCTCTCACTGTCCCAGTAGACTTCGCGCTCCTCCAGAAGGCTGTCCGCATGATGCTTCAGCAGGTCCTGCTCGGAGAGCGCTGCGGCAAGCATAATCCGGCTCTGCCCGGCACGGTCATCCACGCCGGGTGCCACGATGTAGGGCGAGCGCGCCAGCGGCTGCCCCTCGCGCATGGCCGCCCCCCGGCCGCCGGACAGCAGGAACACGCCATTGCCGCGTCCCTGCCCGATCCGGTCGGGATAGGCGAACGACAGCAGCAGGCCGCTGCGGCTGATGTCGCCTGGCCCTTCGCCCGGCGCTGCCTGCAGCTGCGCCAGGAAGCTGCGGCTCTCGCGCTGCACCGCGCGCAAGGCCGCCAGGTCCGCTCCGCCGTTACCGGCGGAGCGCTCGAACCCGAGCAGCGCCTCCACGCGCAGCGTGAGGTCGCTATCTAGAGCCGCGGGACCCCGGAAGAGGTCCCGCTCCTGCAGCAGCGCAGCGAGCCTGGCGGCGAGCGGCGCGGCTGCAAGGTCTGCCGCGCGCAGCAGCATATGCGCGATGCGCGGGTGCGCGCCAAGCACGGCCATGCTGCGGCCGTGCGACGTAATGGCGCCGCCGGCGTCCAGCGCGCCGAGCTGGCGCAAGAGCGCCGTGGCCTGCGCGTAAGGCGCGGCAGGCGGCGCGTCCAGCCAGGCGAGCGCTCCCGGATCGCGCACGCCCCATAGCGCCAGCTCCAGGGCGAGCTGCGCCAGGTCGGTCTCCATGATCTCCGGAACGCTATCGTCCGGCAGCTGATCATGAGCCTCCCGGCTCCACAGCCTGTAGCAGACGCCCGGTGCTGTGCGGCCTGCCCGGCCGCGCCGCTGATCGGCCGATGCCTTCGAGACCGGCACCGTCGTCAAACGCGGCATGCCAGTACGCGCAGAGAACACCTGCGTCCGGCGAAGCCCTGTGTCAATCACCGTGCGTACCCCTTCGATTGTCAGACTCGTCTCGGCAATCGAAGTCGCCAGCACGACCTTTCGCTCACCATCCACCGCAGGAGCCACCGCGGCATCCTGCTGCGGCTGCAGCAACTGGCCATAGAGCGGCCGCACTACCGTTCCTGGCGGCAGACCTCCTGACGCCAGCTCCTGCTCCGTCCGGCGGATCTCCCGCTCACCAGGCAGAAAAACAAGCACATCCCCCGGCTGCTCAGCGAGCGCCCGGCGGACAGCGGCGGCTGCCGATTTCTCAGGACCCGCATTACTTGCCTCCGGCATATAGATTGTATCCACAGGATAGGTGCGGCCAGGGCAGCGTACAACTGGCGCTTCACCCAGCAGAGAAGCTACGCGGTCTCCGTCCAGCGTCGCCGACATCACCAGAATGCGCAGATCCTCGCGCAGCACACTCTGCGCTTCAAGCGCGAGTGCCAGTCCAAGATCTGCATGCAGACTGCGCTCATGGAACTCATCGAAGATCACAAGCCCCACATCCCCCAGCGAAGGATCGCTCTGGAGCATTCTCGTCAGCACACCTTCCGTAACTACAACAATGCGGGTATTCCGCCCCACCTTGGTATCCATCCGCATACGGTAGCCTACGGTCTGACCCACACTCTCTCCCAGACAAGCAGCCATATAAGCTGCGGCCGAACGGGCGGCCAGGCGTCTGGGCTCCAGCATCAGGATAGTTTTACCGGCCAGCCAGCGCTCCTCCAAAAAAGCAGGCGGCACCGCCGTTGTCTTCCCCGCTCCAGGCTCAGCAATCAGAACCGCCGCTGCACGGTCTGTCAGAATTCTTTTCAGGTCAGGGAGCACCTGTATAATCGGAAGCTGCTTCATTTCATCTCTCCATCATCTGCTAAAAGTTAAATTAAATCTCCATCTCCCTATCATCGGCGAATTCTTTCCAGATATCAAGCGGTTCGTTACTGCTGTGCGAGGATTTAGTCTTCAACAATAAGTGGAAAAATGTAGTTTAGTTTGTTGATTTCGTATGAGTTAGAGGCAAACAAGTGGAAAAAGGACAACTATTGCTGTTAGGTTGACCATTAAAAGAAACCTGTGATAATTTAAGTTCCCTTTTTCCAATTACTGTTCCCGAAACGCCAATCCGCTCATCAGCAAGTGGAGGAAATCCACCTATTCCCCCCTCCCAACTAATCTTCCAAGTGGAAACGGTTTTGCCGTCCTGTTAAAGGACGGTACCGTTTCAGCGAGAAATAGAAGGATATAAGTTATCGTGTGCAACATACAAATTCTTCTATTTGCACAAAAACCCCCGGTTCCATGAACCGGAGGCCTCATACTTACTTCAATACTCGTCTACCCATCTGTTCGCCTATTCACTAACTCGCCTATCTATCCATTCAACTATTTAACTTATCTTTTCACTATTCATCTATCTTCCATCCGCCCAGTCGCCCTGCCATATCAATAACTACTCCCTGCCATCCCGTTCCACCCCGGCCAGCCGCTGCCCGATCGCGTCCCCATAATCCGCATATGCAGCATTGCCTTCCAGACCCCGCTGCTGCAAAAGCATCTGAAGACGCAGCCGCTTCAGGGAGAGCTTGCCCTCCAGCTCCTTGCGTTCCTCAGCAGTACTGTTGCCGCTGCGGTGGCAAGCCACCAGCAGCTCTTCGAGCGTTACGCACTCTGCCCGCAGTGTCACTTCCTCCGGCAGCAGCCCGGCATTCTTCATAATCTTGTAGGACATCCGCAATTCCTCCGGTACGCCGGAGAGATCCTCCAACGCAAGCGGCTTGCCGTGCCCCGGCAGATTGGCGAACTCTCCGCTGCGCATTGCTTCCTGAATTCTCTGTTCTGCAAGCCAAGACAATATAGCCATACACACCGCACCTTTCATCAGCAGCTGAGCACCTCTTCTAATTACATCCGGCTTATTTACCGCCGCTTTGCCCTCATTTTACCACAGCCGCTTATGAAATTCCTTCCATCTCCACCTATTCTCTACTTCTGCTTATGATAGCCGCGCTCCCCGTAAGGAGACAGCTGCTCCAGCCATTTACTCTCCATCTCCGGCAGCATCTTGCGGTATTTCTTCAGCTCCTGCACATCCGCCACGAAATCCTCCTCCGGCTTAATCTGCTCCAGCACCTCGAAGCGGAAGCCCGCTTCACCACGTTCATTCCAGTCTTCCTGCAGCGCCTTGTTGTCATGGCCTTTGATATCCAGCATGAACTTATGCTTATTCCAGACACCGTCCAGATTCAGGCTGCTTCCCACATACATTTTGTCATTGCCGGTGTTCACAATCCGGTATACCCCCATCGGCCTGTGCGAGTGTGCATAATTATATCCCAGTTCCTTGCGTCTGGTTTTATCTGTCATTTCTTCTCTCCCTTTCTTCTCTCCGTTATAAATTCACCCAGTAGCTGCTTCCGTCTTCTTCACGGGACAGCAGCCCGTAATCAATCAGATACCGCCGGAGCGTCACGTAATCGGGGTAAGCCGCTTCAAGCACCGCATTGATTTCCTTCTCACTGTACCTGCGCCCGGTCTCAAAACGCTGCAGCAAATGGCGCAGAATAGCCGCTTTCCGCTTCTGCCGCTTAGGGAACTCTGACAACGGGCCGTCCGGCCCTTGTTTGAAATAGTTGCCCAGAATCTCGGCGTTCTCCTGCTCGGTAATCGCGAACCGTTCATCGACCATCACAGCCGTACGCGGAATACTCACAAAAGGCGATGATGCTCCCGGCTTCTCCTCCGCCAGCTCCATAACCGCCAAAAACAGCTTGGCCTGCTTCACCTTCTCGCGAAGCGTGAACCGGTGGTTACGCACCGTAGAGGTGCTGCCGATTCCCAGCTCCCTGGCTGCTTCTGCATCGCTAAGACTTTGGCGGAAGGCCTGCAGCAGCCCCTTTTGCAATTCGGTCAACCCGCTCAGCTTCTTGTCCAGTGTCAGCAGCCAGTTGAACATCCCGCCATGAACCCTGTCTACGTGCTGAGCTGCGAACTTCTCCGCTTCGTAATACTGCACGCCATCCTTATAGATCAAGCCCTTCTCGAAGGCAGCACCGCAGACCAGACAATAATATTTTTCCGTCCGCTCTTCCGTCTCCGCATTATAGCCCTGCTTCAATTCTGCAATCGATGCATTCCAGAATTTCTCCGATATCCGCACCACCTCATTCTCCTTAATCAACTGGACCATCACGCCTTTCGTTTACTTTAATATAGACATGTTAACATTTCGTTTGTTATTTAACAAGTATCTAATTAGATTATTTACGGCAAAATAAAGACACCGCCAATGTTGGCAGTGTCTCATAGCAGAAACGGTCGGCAGAAAATGCCTAAGACAGCAGCGACTCCGCACCGTCAATCACAATCTGCGAGCCGGTAATATGAATGGATTCATCCGAGGCCAGGAAGGCGACCAGATCGGCGACATTCTCCGGCTTGCCCGGTCCGTCTGCAAGCGGCTGTGCTCCTTCAGGGAATTCAATTGGAATGACAATCGATTCCACATCATCGTTCCACTCCGTGCTCTCGTCGATATTCGTGGCAATCGCTCCCGGGCAAATGACATTCACGCGGATTTTGAACTTGGCCAGCTCCAGTGCAGCCATCTTGGCAAAAGCGACCTGACCGGCCTTAGTGGTACTATATGGTGACCAGCCAAAGCTGGTAAATCTGCTGTTGCCGTTAATCGAGCTGGTAATAATAATGCTTCCTTTACCCTTCTCCTTCAGGTGGGGAATGCTGTATTTCAGCGTCAGGAAGGTACCTGTGAGGTTGACCGACAGGGTTTTCTCCCAATCATCTACGCTCAGCTCCTCAATCGGCCCGACCACTCCGTTAATGCCTGCATTGGCGAACACAATATCCAGACCTCCGAAATGCTCCACGGTTCTGCGTACCGCTTCCTCCATCCGGCCGGCATCCGAAGTATCCACATCAATGGCTAAAGCACAGTCCTTGCGCAGCTTGTTCAGCTTCTGTTCCAGGACAGAGGTACGTTCGTTCACCAAATCGAACAAGGCTACATTCGCGCCTTCACGTGCCAGCTGGATCGCTGCCGCTCTGCCGATTCCCGAGCCCGCACCTGTAATGATGGCTGTTTTCCCCTGAAAACGCTGCTTCTTAGCTATATTGGGGCTCATATGTACACTCTCCTTCCGTGAATACCATTCAGCTTGTAATGGCTCTGTTTCAAGATTACCCAATTGGCGCTTGATTATAATCATATTATGCAAAAAATTGCACAAACCTTGTGCAACATGCACAGCACATCTGCTAACCGGGCATAGATTGCAGCTTACCTGCAACAGCAAAGACCCCACATCTGCGGGGTCTCCTCTACGCATTCAATTCTCCAGCTGCCGTACATCCACCTTAACGGTAAGCGTGCCTGCTGCTCCGCGGTATACACCTTTGACCGGAACAATATCCTTATAATCACGTCCATGCCCCAGCTTGATGTAACGCCAGTTCACTTCAACATTATTGGTCGGATCGAAGCCCAGCCAGCCTGTACCCGGAATATGTGTCTCCACCCAGGCATGGGAGGCCTGTTCGAAGTTCGCATTGCCCCCCTGCAGATCCCCGACAAAATGGTACCCGCTCACATAACGCGAGGGCAAGCCGACGCTGCGGCAGACCGCAATCATCAGATGCGCATAGTCCTGGCAGACTCCGCGTTTGAGCATCAGCGCTCTTTTTACCGTTGTATTGACGCTGGTCGCCTCAGGATCGTACGTAAACTGCTCATAGATCGTGGACGACAGCTTCCGGGTCCATTCATACATATCCTCGGCGTCCTCAAAAGGATGCTGCGACGCGAATTCCACCAGCTCCGGCGTCACCTCGGTGTACCGGGTAGGCAGAATAAACTCTATATACCGGTTCTGAAACTTCTCGTCATTCAGCAGCTTCACCTGCTCCTCCAGCGGAATATGCGGCAGATCCGTGCCCTGCGCCTTGTCGAGCGTGACCACGGTCGCTTTGGTGTGAATCACCATCTCCGTGTGCGGCTTATTGACCGAATAGGCATGGACCCGGTTGCCGAAGAAATCCTCATAGGTCAGCAGGTTGGCCGCCGGATGCACCTCTACTTCATGATGATAACAGGATTGCCGGTAGTTTGTGCGCGGCGTCAGCCGGATCTCATTGACACTGTCCGTCACCGGCTCGGGATAGTTGTAGGTGGTTGTGTGATGAATTTGTATTTTCATACCGAGACTCCTTCACGGCGAAAAAAAGCACCGTCCATCGTTCTGCCGAGCCTCTGACAGGATATCATGAGTGCATCCAGCACATCCAGGGCCAGGTCCCCGGACATCTCATCCTTCTCCATATAATCCAGCTCCGCCTTGATCTTACCCGCCTGCCGGATCACCTTCTCATGCCCCGAGCCCTTCTCTGCTGTGTCCAGCTCCAGCTTGGCCAGATGCTCCTCCAGCTTGTGGAACGAGAAGCGGATCGAACGGGGGAACAGCGGGTTGACGATCAGGAATTCCAGAATGCACTCCGGCGACATATCATCGGCATAATACCGGCGGAAGGACTGGTAGCCGCTCACCGATTTCAACACAGCCTGAAGCTGGGTATAGATAGAGCTGATATCCTTTGATCTGCAGGATACCGTGACAGTCTGCAGAATACGCGTTGTGTTCTCTGCCCGCTCCAGAAACCGGCCGCTCTCGATGAAATGCCATTCATTGCCCCGCAGCATCACCGATTGCTCCGCACCGAGGAACATCGCCGCCCGTTCCTTGACCTGCTGATAGAATGGATGGGGACCGCGCATGATATCCGCTACCGACTGCTCCCCGAGCCACAGGTTGAAGCCGTTGACAATATCCCACAGCTCACTCGGCAGATGCTGGCGCAGGGTGCGCAGATTGTTCCTTGCCTGATGCACACAGGAGAATAGAGAGTTGGTATTCCCCATATCTAGTGTGATGAAGGACAATACATCCTGCTCGTTGAAGCTCTCAAACTGGCGCAGATATTCGCTTCGCACTCCAAGTGCATCAATAAGACGCGACCACTTGTGGCCCTCTTCCTGGAAATCCTCTTCCTGCTGGATATGGTAATGTACGTCGATCAGCCGGGCGTGATTCTCAGCCCGTTCAATATACCGGCCGATCCAGAATAAAGCCTCTGCATTGCGGTTCAGCATTCTAGCCACCCCTTTACCATAGATAGTCTCTAGGCCATTACCCAGGTATCCTTTACTCCGCCCCCTTGAGAGGAATTCACGACCAGCGAGCCTTCACGCATCGCCACCCGGGTCAGCCCTCCTGGTATGACATGCGGCTTGCGGTCAGCCCCCATCAGCACAAATGCTCTCAGATCGATATGCCGCGGAGCCATACTGCCTTCTGCCAAGACTGGCGCACGGGACAGCGACATAATCGGCTGAGCGATATAACGCTCCGGTTCGGCCAGTATTTTGAGCCGGAAGTCTATAAGTTCCTCCTTCGTGGCCTCACTTCCGATCAGCATGCCGTAGCCCCCGGAAAGAGATGTCTCCTTCACCACCATTTCAGACAGATGATCCAGCACATACTGGCGCTCTTGCGGCCGTGACAGCAGATAGGTCGGCACATTGCTCAGAATCGGCTCTTCATTAAGGTAATAGCGGATCATGTCCGGTACATACACATACATGGCCTTGTCATCTGCTACCCCGGTTCCCGGCGCATTGGCAATCGCTATATTTCCTGCCCGGTAAGCATTCATCAGACCTGCAACCCCAAGCAGCGAGCTCGGCTGAAAAGCCAACGGATCAATGAAATCATCATCCAGCCGGCGGTACAGCACATCGACCCTGCGCAGCCCGTTCATCACCTTCAGGTAGATTTTGTGGTCCTGCGCGACCAGATCGCGGCCTTCAACGAGATGAATGCCCATCTGCTGCGCCAGAAAAGCATGTTCATAATATGCCGAATTGTATTCCCCCGGTGTCAGCAGAGCAATGACCGGATCTTTGGTCCGGGACGGGGACAGACTGCGCAGCACAGAGAGGAAACGGTTCAGGCTGTGGTCCACATCGCGGATGGAGCTGGCAAACGACAACTCAGGAAACAGCTGGTTCATGAGCGATCTGCCCTTGAACAGATACGAGAAGCCGGAGGGTGTGCGCAGATTATCCTCAAGCACATAATACTCGCCGTCATGATGCCGGATCAGATCGATTCCTGAAGTGGTGATGTACGCACCGCCGGGTACGCGGAGTCCGGACATTTCCGGCCGGAAATAACAGTTCGAAATGATCATCCGCCGCGGTACTATACCGTCCTTCACGATGTATTGCTCATGGTAAATATCATGAATGAACAGATTCAGTGCGGTAATCCGCTGCACGATGCCCGCCTCCAGCCGTTCCCATTCACCCTTGGGGATAATGCGCGGAATCATGTCGAACGGAATCGTCCGCTCCATCGGCTGATCCTGTGCCGGATTATACAGCGTAAAGGTAATGCCTTCTTCCATCATCCGACGCTGCATCAGCTTCTGCTTGCCTTGCAGCTCTTCGGGGCTCATCCCGGAAAACATGCGGTTCACATGCTTGTAATGAGGCCGGACGTTCCGTTCATCCGCATACATCTCATCATAGAAATGCAGGAGCGGATACGGAGACAGACCGGGCAAAGGATCTAGTTTGGACATGAGCCCGACTCCTCTCGGATCAGTATAATGTGTTAAGTTTCTTGACAATTAAATTCAGAATTTAGAAATTTGCCACGAAAATATGATTTACTACCTTCATAATACGTAAATAATATTATTCATGTCAATATATATAACAGCAAAATGGAGTTTCTGAACCATCTTGCCGAATTGGGATCGCTTCCTTTCTCTTAAACTTGCTTTTGTTGGCGAGTTGCGTTCATTCCACATCCCATTGTATGCCGGAGTGCTGACAAGCAGTACTATTATGAATTTTTCATATAATGTATTTTTATAGTAAGTATCTTATCAGATTAAAAATAGTGGAGCAGATGCAATCCCCCTTCAAATTACATTTTTCCCCAAGCGATCATTGTTCTTTAGGAGCGTTTGGTTTAGCGTAAAGGACTGAGGTGCTCTTATCCGGGAAGAAAGTCGCCACTTGGGCGATTAACGGACCGCGTGGACCTTATCCCCTGCAATTCAGCTCCAAAACGTCTCGCAGAAAGACGATAAGGTCGCCTGAGTCCGATAAGCTGCAAAAAGTGGCGTTTCCGCGGGGATAAGATCTCTCCGGTCCATTAGCTGAACTACACTTAATTAAGTGTAGTTTTTTCAACTGCTGGTTTGACAGCACGATTTCAACACAAAAAACTCCCCGGAAATTTATCCTTTCCCGGGGAGTTTGCAGCCTGTTGTATATAGGTTCTGACTATCTTATCCATTCATAGTTAAACGGTTATTCCCCGGAGTCAGCTTCTTCCTCCGAGATCATGCCTGCGAACAGGGCGTGCACGAACTGGTCGGAGTCGAACGGCTGGAGATCTTCCATTTTCTCGCCGAGGCCGACCAGCTTCACCGGCAGGTTCATTTCCTGGCGGATTGCTACCACAATACCGCCCTTCGCCGTTCCGTCAAGCTTCGTCAGTACGAGACCGGTCACACCGCTCTTCTCGCCGAACAGCTTAGCCTGGGTCAGCGCATTCTGTCCGGTAGTCGCATCCAGCACCATCAGCACCTCATGCGGTGCGCTTGGAATCTCGCGCTGGATGACACGGAAGATCTTGTTCAGCTCTTCCATCAGATTGCTCTTGTTCTGCAGCCGGCCTGCCGTATCGCAGATCAGCACATCCACACTGCGCTGCTTAGCCGCCTGAACCGCATCATACATCACGGCAGCCGGGTCCGAGCCCGACTGCTGCTTGATAAC
Source organism: Paenibacillus sp. FSL R7-0179 (assembly GCF_038002265.1). Classification (NCBI taxonomy): domain Bacteria; kingdom Bacillati; phylum Bacillota; class Bacilli; order Caryophanales; family Paenibacillaceae; genus Paenibacillus; species Paenibacillus sp. FSL R7-0179. The sequence goes on along the minus strand of NZ_JBBOCC010000002.1, from coordinate 2,433,771 downwards.
ATCCACTCCGGCACGCTTGCCCCACACCTCAAGCTGCTCAATCGCTCCGGCACGGAAGGTGTCGCCAGCTGCCAGCAGAACCTTTTTGCCTTCCTGCTTGTAGCGATGCGCCAGCTTGCCGATGGTCGTCGTCTTCCCGACTCCGTTCACACCAACGAACAGGATCACGGTAATGCCGTCCGGATTCTCGTTCAGACTGTTGTCGTCATCGCCGCGCAGCAGCTCCATCAGCTTGCGGGAGAGAATCGGCTGAAGCTCCGCCGCGTCCTCGATCCGCTTCTGCTTCACTTCGGCGCGCAGCTCCTCCACCAGATTCATGACCGTATTCACGCCTACATCAGCGCCGATCAGAATCTCTTCCAGCTCCTCGTAGAACTCTTCATCTATCTTTTTGCGGCGGATAATCAGATCAGAGACCTTCTCAACGAAGCCCTTGCGTGTTTTCTCCAGACCGTCGCGAAACTGTTTCGTTACACTTTCCGTTTTACCGGAGATGCTGTCTTTCAGTTTTTTGAAAAAACTCATATGCTTATGCTTCCTCCTAAAGGGTTATAGGGATCACTTTTTGAATCCTGCGTCTATATAAATTGAACTATTGTTTTTCTGTTTTAGGATTATCCGTGACTCCAGAGAAGTTTTGGACTTCCGGCCGCTGTTGTCTACAGATTTCATGATTTTATACCGTTTTTAACGGTTGAAATCCGTAGACAAAGGCGGTCGCTACCGCTCCTCCAGTTCCAAACCCTCCGCCACTTTTCCTTTAACTTAAATTTTCCGTTCATTCTATATCGTTAAGCTATCTCAGCCTCTTCATCCTCCAGCCGCACGGATACGAGCTTGGATACGCCGCCTTCCTCCATCGTCACGCCATAGAGTACGTCAGCTTCCTCCATCGTTCCCTTGCGGTGGGTCACTACGATGAACTGCGTCTGCTCCGAGAATTCGCGCAGGTACTGGGCGAAGCGCACCACATTAGCTTCATCCAGCGCCGCTTCCACCTCATCCAGGACGCAGAACGGCACCGGCTTGACCTGCAGAATAGCGAACAGCAGAGCCATCGCGGTCAAGGCGCGTTCTCCGCCAGAGAGAAGCTGGAGGTTCTGCAGCTTCTTGCCCGGCGGCTGGGCAACGATATCAATCCCTGTATCGAGCATATGCTCAGGGTCCAGCAGCTGCAGATCTGCCCGGCCGCCGCCGAACAGCTTCGTGAACACCGTGCCGAACTCGCGGCGGATGGCATCGAAGGTCTGCTTGAAGCGCTTGGACATCTCCTCTTCCATCTCACGGATGACATGATACAGCGTCGTTTTGGCTTCCACCAGATCATCCTTTTGCCCGCTGAGGAAGGTATAGCGTTCATGCACCCGCTGATACTCCTCAATCGCGCCAAGGTTCACCTCGCCCAAACCGGAGATGCTGCGCTTCAGTCGCTGCACCTCCAGCTGTGCCGCAGGCACATCCTCCGGCACCGGATAACGCTGCTTCGCCAGCTCGTAGCTTAGCTCGTAGTCATCGCTCAGCTTGCGGAGGATATTGTCCAGCTCCACATCGAGCCGGCCAACGGCAACCTCCGTGGAACGAAGCTTGTCTTCGACTGCCCGGAGCGCCTGACGCTGGTCTTTGGTCTCACCTTCGGCCAGCTCCAGCTTGCGCGAGATCGCCGCACGGTCGGCACGGGCCAGGTCAAGCCTCGCAGACGTATCTTCCTTGCTCAGCCGCAGACTGTTGACCTCTTCCTTCTGCTTCACAGTCTCCCGTGCATTCTCTTCCAGATCCTGCTCGATAGTCATAAGCAGGCTACGGCTCTGGCGCAACTCCTTCTCCTGGGAGCCGGCGTCCTGCCTCATCCGGCGCAGCTGCTCCTCCAGCGAAAAGATCTCCTGATCCAGCTTGCCCTCCGTGACCTTCATCCCGGTCAGCTTGCCCTGCAGCTCTTCCTTGGCCGACTCATTCGCCTTACGGTCCGATTCGGCACTGCGGATCGCTGCATGCGCCTCCTGCTCTTCCTTCTCCAGCCGGGCCAGCTCAGCTTCAGCTTGCTTACGGGCCTCGTCCAGCCCGCGGACCTCCTGCTCGAAGCCGCTCCGCTCCGCGCCTGCGCCTTCGACCTGCTCCTGCACATGCCGCAGTTCCTGCTCCAGCTGCTTCAGATCGCCGGATACGCGCTGTTCCTCCAGCCGCTTCTCGTCACCGTCATGCCGCAGCTGCTCCAGCTTCTCGGAGCCTTTATCCTGTTCAGCGCGCAAGCGGCTAATGCCCTGCTTCAGCTTGGCAATCTGCTGCTCGCTCTCTTCAATCTCACCGGAGAGCTGGTCAAGCTGACGCTTACGGCTAAGCAGGCTGTTGTTCTTCTTGTGCTGGCTGCCGCCCGTCATCGAACCGCCTGCATTGACCACATCGCCTTCCAGCGTAACCACTCTGTAGCGGTATTGGCACTTGGCCGCAATACGGTTCGCCTGCTCCAGACTCTCAGCGATCACGACATTGCCTAGCAGGCTTCCGATAATACTGCCGTACTTGTCTTCATAGCCAACCAGCTCTGAACCGATACCGACGAACCCTTCAGCACCTTGAACCATACTGCGGTCACTGCCGGTAATCTGCCGGGGCCGGATAACATCCAGCGGGAGGAAGGTCGCACGCCCGAGCTGACGCTGCTTCAGGAAAGCAATCGCCTGCCGGGACACCGCTTCATTCTCCATAACCACATGCTGCAAGGAAGCGCCCATAGCGGTCTCAATCGCCATTTCCAGCTTCTCGGGAACAGAGATCAACTCGGCCACTGCCCCGTGTACGCCATTTAGCTGTCCTTTCCGCGCGCCCTTCAGCACCTCTTTGACCCCAAGCATGAAGCCGTCAAAATCATCCTGCATTTCCTTCATCGTCTCATGCCGGGACACCTGGGCTTCGCGCTTCTGCTCCCATTTGCGCAGGCCGCTCTGCGTCTCTTCAAGCAGCTTCTGCCGTTTGCCGGTCTGCTCGCTCTCCGTAATGTACGCGCCGCGCAGCAGTCCGATTTCCTTGCCGAGCGCGGCAATCTTATCCTTCAGCCCGCTCTGTGCGGTGACCAGTTCCTGCAGCCGGGCTGTCCACTTACCGCTCTCCTCCTGGCTGCGGCTCATCCGCCGCTCCAGGCTCTCCTTCTGCTGATCCGCATAGCGGATCTCGTTGCGCGCCTGGGCCATCAGGTTCATCAGCTCAAGCAGAGCGCTCTTGAGCTTCTCTTCCTTGCTCTGGCTGATGCCTCCGGCCACACCCTGCAGCTTCGATTCCTCATCCGCAAGCTGCGCCCGCAGCTCTTCCAGCGCTTGCCGGGTCTGCTTCAGCTTATGCTCAAGCTCCGCCAGCTCGCGCTGCCGCCCCTCTGAACGTTCGCCTACAGAGCCCAGAGTCTGCATGAGCTGTTCCCGGTTCTGCTCCAGATTCCTGCGGCGCTCCTTCAGCAGCTCTCCGTAGCCTTCGCTCTTCTCGTTGGCTTCGCTGCTGCGCAGAAGCTGTTCCTGCAGCTTCTCCACTTCCTGCTCCAGACTCCGCAGCTCCGCCCGGCCGCTCTCCAGCTTAGCATCATGGGCAGAGACCACAGTGGACAGCTCCAACTGCTCCGTCTTAAGCACCTCCAGGCGGGCATTGCCCTCCTGCCAGGAAGTATGTATGCCTTCGATCTGATGCACATATACCGAAATCTCCAGATGCTTCAGCTGCTCCCGCAGCTCCTTGTATCTTATCGCCTTCTCGGACTGGTCCTTCAGCGGTCCCACCTGATCCTCCAGTTCACTGATCAGGTCATGAATACGCAGCAAATTCTGCTCGGTCTCATCGAGCTTGCGGCCGGCGTCCTTTTTGCGCGACTTATATTTTACAATACCTGAAGCCTCTTCAAAAATCCCCCTCCGGTCTTCCGAACGGGTACTGAGAATCTCTTCAATCCGGCCTTGTCCGATAATCGAATAGGCTTCACGGCCGATACCGGTATCCATGAACAGCTCTGTAATATCCTTCAGCCTGCAGGCCTGCTTATTGATCAGATATTCACTGTCGCCGCTGCGGTGGACACGCCGGGTCACGGTCACCTCGCTGAAATCCAGCGGCAGCACATGATCCTCATTATCCAGCGTCAGCGAGACCTCGCCGTAGTTGACCGCCTTGCGGGCATCACTTCCGGCAAATATAATATCCTCCATCTTGCCGCCGCGCAGGGATTTGGCACTCTGCTCGCCAAGCACCCAGCGGATGCCGTCGGATATGTTACTTTTTCCGCTACCGTTCGGGCCGACTACGGCCGTAATTCCGCGTACAAATTCCATCTCTGTTTTGTCGGCAAATGATTTGAAGCCTGCTAATTCAATCCGTTTCAGAAACATAACTCGCCACTCACCTCTGACCCATTATACCATAGTGTTTCCTTGCCAAAACAACCCCACTGACCTTTCGAAAAAGAGCAGCAAAAGTCTGACTTCCGCCGAACCGCCGGCATTCAGACCATTGCTGCTCTACTCCGCATTTCAGATGTTCAAATCTGCCTTCAGGCACCGTCTTCCTTTAGAAGCAATAACGCCGCTGCGGCTGCCTGCTGCTCGGCTTCCTTCTTGGAGCGGCCGCTGCCGCTGCCGAGTGAACGGCTGGCCATATATACTTCTGAGACGAACTCACGCTCATGCGCCGGTCCGCGTTCTTCAATAATCCGATATTCCAGCGTACCCATCCCATGATGCTGTATCAGTTCCTGAAGCTCTGTCTTGAAGTCGCTCATCTGCATTTGCAGCTTACCGTCGGTTTCAACCAGCGGGAATACGTGATTATCCAGGAATCTCCGGGCCGTTTCCAGACCCTGATCGAGATAGAGCGCTCCCACAAAGGCTTCGAACACATCAGCCAGCAGAGCCGGGCGGGTACGCCCGCCCGTAAGCTCTTCCCCTTTTCCCAGCAATACATACCGCCCGAAGCCCAAGGTCTCGGCGAACCGGACCAGCGACGGCTCACAGACAATCGCAGCACGCAGCTTGGTCAATTCTCCCTCGGGTCTGTCCGGGAGCAGATTATACAGATATTCGGACACCGTCAGCTCAAGCACCGCATCACCCAGGAACTCCAGGCGCTCGTTGTCCTGATGCTGATTGAACCGGTGTTCGTTCACATAAGATGCATGGGTGAAAGCCTGCTTCAGAAGTACAGGATCGTGAAATTGGATTTGAAGTTGGCTTTGTAACTGCTTCAGGTCTCCTTTCACTGCACTGTCTCCCCTTACTTATTATATTTTTTGAGAATAACGGTTGCGTTGTGTCCCCCGAATCCGAAGGAATTCGACATCGCGATATTCAGCTCCGCTTGACGGGGCACATTCGGGACATAGTCCAAATCGCATTCCGGATCAGGGTTGTCCAAATTGATGGTAGGGGCAATCATACCCTTCTGCAGAGACAGCCCGCAGATAATCGCTTCCACCCCGCCGGCAGCACCAAGCAAGTGGCCTGTCATCGATTTGGTCGAGCTGATCGCAACTTTGTACGCATGCTCTCCGAGCGCCTTTTTCACAGCGGCTGTCTCTGATTTATCGCCTACCGGTGTAGATGTACCATGCGCATTGATATAGTCGATATCCTCAGGATTAATGCCGGCATCACGGATCGCCATCTTCATGCAGCGTGCTGCACCGTCAGGATCAGGCTCCGTCATGTGGTGGGCATCGGCGCTGAGACCGTATCCGATAACTTCGGCATAGATCTTGGCTCCGCGCTTCTCAGCGTGCTCCAGGGATTCGAGAATCAGGATTCCCGCACCCTCACCCATGACAAAACCGTCACGGTCCACATCAAACGGACGGCTGGCCTTCTCCGGCTCGTCATTGCGGGTGGACATGGCTCTCATTGCACAAAAGCCTGCCATTCCTGTAGGACGGATGGTCGCTTCCGCACCGCCGCAGATCATCGCATCCGCATCACCGCGCTGGATCAGACGGAAGGATTCACCGATGGAGTGGCTGCCTGTCGCACAAGCGGTCACTGTCGTTGTATTCGGCCCCTTGGCCCCGAGATTGATCGACAGCTGGCCGGAGCCCATGTTGGCAATCATCATCGGAATGAAGAAAGGACTGACCCGCTTCGGGCCTTTTTCGAGCAGCAGGTTGTGGTTATCTTCCCATGTGCCCAGGCCGCCGATTCCAGAGCCGACAGATACGCCGATCCGTTCTGCATCGATATCTTCACCGATTGTAAGTCCGCTGTCCTTCAGCGCATCTTCACCGGCAGCAACCGCGAATTGTACGAACCGGTCCATCTTGCGGGCTTCCTTGCGGCCGAAGCGTGCTTCCGCATCGAAATCCTTGACCGAGGAAGCGATTCGTGTTGGATATTCGCTAACATCAAAAGCTTCAACCAGGGATACACCGGACTTGCCGCTCATGAGGCTATCCCAGAACGTCTCAAGATCCTTACCCAGCGAAGTCATTACACCCATGCCAGTTACAACTACTCTATGATTCAAACATAATCACCCCGTCTATAGGCTGTGTACCTCTACAATTAGTAAACGCAAACATGCCAGATGTCTATATAAACTGCAGTCGCCGCAAGATTAATTAATCTGCGGTTCTGTTATTATCTTCATCAAGATGCTCATGCACCACTTCGCGGACGCTTGGCTTAAAGAACCGTAAAATGAGGAGAAGTCCCGCCCTGGCAGGAACGGGACCCTCAATCATATGACTCTAGGTATGAGATTGTATGTACTTCACAACTTCACCCACGGTCGTAATTCTCTCTGCATCTTCATCAGAGATTTCCATGTCGAATTCATCTTCCAATTCCATTACCAATTCTACTACATCAAGAGAATCAGCACCTAAATCATCTTTGAAAGACGCTTCTAATGTTACCTCTGCTTCATCGGCACCTAAGCGGTCGATGACAATGCGTGTTACACGCTCCAATACATCGGACATCCGGTTCACCTCCTCTTTTGGTATTATACGAGATATGAAGTCAAAATACCATAGAGCATAAAAAACGCTGCCCTGGCCGCCTCTGTCCATCTTCCCCCGTAATGATCTGATGCCCTGCGAAGCCTTACATGTACATTCCGCCATCCACATGAAGCGTCTGGCCTGTCATATAGGCTGCCCCTTCCGAAGCCAGGAATACCGCCGCATTCGCAATGTCCTCCGCCCGCCCAAGCTCTCCCAAGGGAATCCCCTTGATCAGCTCGCTGCGAACCTCATCGGACAACTCGCGGGTCATGTCGGTATCAATGAAGCCGGGCGCGATGCAGTTCACGGTGATTCCACGTGATGACAGCTCGCGGGCCGCAGACTTCGTCATGCCGATTACACCCGCCTTAGCAGCGGTATAGTTCACCTGTCCGGGATTTCCCGTCACACCTACGACCGAGGAAATATTGATGATCCGGCCATAACGCTGCTTCATCATCGGGCGGGTTACTGCCTTCAGGCAGTTGAAGACGCCCTTCAGATTCGTCTCGATGACCTGATCGAATTCTTCCTCTTTCATACGCATGATCAGATTATCCCGGGTAATGCCCGCATTGTTCACCAGGATATCGATTTTGCCCCAGGCCAGGATAACCTCCTTGACCAGGTTCTCGGCGTCACTGCTGCGGCCGACATTCCCCTGCAGAGCGATTCCTTCCGAGCCCAGCTCATGAATACGGGCCACGGTCTCTTCGGCTGCCTGAAGACTGCCGGAATAGTTCACCGCGACCTTCACGCCATGAGCAGCGAGTGCCAAGGCTATGCTGCGGCCGATCCCCCGGGACCCTCCGGTTACAAGGGCGGTCTGACCTTTTAGTGCTGCAAACATGCTATGTTGTCCCCCTTCGATAATCATGCGGCTGCGGCCAGGCCCAAGCTGCTTACCAGCCAGCCTGCACGCTCTCCAGACTGTTGATATTTACAACCTTGACATTCCTGTCAATTTTGCGGATCAGGCCAGCCAGCACACTACCGGAGCCGATCTCTACAAAAGTATCTACTCCTGCGCCGATAAGCCATTCCACGCTATCCTGCCAGAGTACCGGAGAATATACCTGTTCTACCAGCAGCTTGCGGATTTCTTCCGGGTCTGTCACCGGAGCAGCAGTCACATTGACCACTACCGGCATAGCGGGAGCCTTAAAGGTTACCTTGTCGAGCTCAGCGGCCAGCCGCTCAGCCGCACCCTTCATTAATGAGGAGTGGAACGGCCCGCTAACCTCCAGCGGAATTGCCCGTTTGCCCCCGGCTTCCTTCACACGCCGGACCACCTCACCGACACCGGCTACGGTACCGGAGACCACAATCTGTCCCGGACAATTGACATTCGCCAGTTCAACGGGAGTACCCGCCGCTGTAATACTGCGGCATAATTCCGTAAGCGCCTCACGGTCTGCTCCAAGCACCGCTGCCATGGCCCCCTGTCCTCCAGGAACGGCTTCTTCCATGAATTGTCCGCGCAGGCGGACCAGCCGTACAGCATCTTCATAAGACAGCACGCCGGCTGCCACAAGAGCGCTATATTCACCCAGACTGTGACCTGCCACATAATCCGGCATAACCTTAAGACCGCTTAATGCTTCCAGATAAGCCACACTGGCTGTAACCAGTGCCGGCTGCGTGTTCACCGTCTGCTTAAGCTCGCTGTCCGGCCCTTCAAATACAAGCCCGCTCAGCGGAAACCCAAGCACCTCGTCACCCTTTTCAAAGACCGCACGGCTCTGAGGCAATGCTTCATATACATCCTTACCCATACCGACTGCCTGTGCACCCTGACCGGGAAAGACAAATGCGATTTTGCTCATGAGGTATACAGCTCCTTCCCTTTAACTGCAGCCAACCCGGATATTCTCCGGATCAAGCTGCTGCGCGTTGCTATTATTAATGCCCCGATACTTACCAGATCAGCACAGAAGCACCCCAAGTAAGTCCGCCGCCGAAGCCGACCATAAGCACAGCATCGCCTGCCTTCATCCGGCCTTCCTCGGCTGCTTCTACAAGAGCCAGCGGAATGGAGGCTGCGGAGGTATTCGCGTATTTATCAACGTTGACTACAACCTTCTCCGGCGGCAGATCCAAACGCTGCATAGCGGATTGAATAATCCGGATGTTGGCCTGATGCGGCACGAACAAGTCGATATTCTCCTTAGACAATCCCGCCTTGGTAAGCACACGCTCCGTAGCCGATCCCATAACTCGTACTGCGAACTTGAAAACCTCGCGGCCATTCATATAGATGAAGTGCTTCTTGTCTTCTACGGTCTGCTGGGAAGCCGGGAGACGCGAGCCGCCGGCTTCAAGATTAAGCAGGCTGCCGCCAGAGCCTTCCGCCCCAAGATCGAAGGACTTGAAACCGCGTCCTTCCGGAACCTCGCCGACGATTACCGCACCTGCGCCGTCACCAAACAGCACGCAGGTGTTGCGGTCAGTATAGTCTGTAATACGCGACAGCGTATCTGCGCCAATCACCAGCGCATTGTTATACATTCCATTCTGGATAAAGCCAGTAGCTGTAGCCAGGCTGTAGACGAACCCTGAGCAGGCTGCCGACAGGTCAAAGGCGGCTGCGTTCTTGGCCCCCAGCTTGTCCTGAAGAATGCAGGCTGTGGAAGGGAAGGCACTGTCAGGTGTAACTGTAGCGACAATGATCAGATCCAGCTCCTCGGCCTTCATGCCTGCGGATTCGAGTGCCTTCAGGGCCGCTTCATAGGCCAGATCGGAGGTAGCCTGTTCCGGGGCTGCAATATGCCGTTCCCGGATTCCTGTGCGGCTGACGATCCATTCATCATTCGTTTCAACGATCTTCTCCAGATCGCTGTTGGTTAATACTCTCTCAGGTACATATTTACCAGTCCCAATAATTCCAACCGGACGTAATTGTCTCATGTCTTCACTCACTTCCCGCTAATTTCCTTCGATATACTAGGCACCAGCTCAGCCTTCAGGGCAATCCGTGCCTGTCTTACCGCATTCTTCACCGCATTGCCGTCTGACGAACCATGCCCCTTGACTACCAGGCCGCTAAGACCGAGCAGCGGCGCCCCGCCGTGTTCCTTATAATCCATCTTGCCCTTCAGCCCTCTAAGCTCAGGCATCAGGATCGCCGCCCCCAGCTTAGTCTTCAGCGATTTGCTGAATTGCTCCTTCAGCAGGGAGAACATCGCACCGGCCGTTCCCTCCAGCGTCTTCAGAAGTATATTACCGGCGAAGCCGTCACAGACCAGCACATCGCAGCTTCCGGTGAGCACATCCCGCGCTTCCACATTGCCGACAAAATGAATGCCCGGCAGCGCCTCCAGGAGCGGATAGGCTTCCTTGGTCAATTCGTTTCCCTTGCCCGGCTCAGTCCCGACGTTGAGCAGGCCTACCCGGGGCTTCGCAATGCCATGCACTTTATTGCGGTAAATGCTGCCGATCTGGGCATACTGTGCCAGATGCTGCGGTTTGGCATCCATATTCGCGCCAAGATCCAGGGCCAGCACACCGACATCATCCAGCGTTGGAATCATCGGAGCCAGCGCCGGCCGTTCGATTCCTTCCATTCTTCCGACTACCAGAAGTCCTGTAGTCATGAGCGCTCCGGTATTGCCGGAGGAGATCATGGCATCGGCTTCTCCCTCGCGGACCATCCGTCCGGCTACGACCATGGATGAGTCTTTTTTACGGCGGACCGCCTTCACCGGCTCTTCATCCGAACCGATCACATCCCCCGCATGACGAACCGTAACATTGGAAGGCTTACTCTTCAGCAGCGGTTCAAGCCGCGCTTCATCACCGACAAGTACGATCTCTATGTCACTCCATTCTGCAGCCGCTGCCAGCGCGCCTTCCACATTACATTCAGGAGCATTATCCCCGCCCATGGCATCAATGGCGATCCGCACTCCGGTTTCCCCCTTCGCTGTACTCTTCAGTTGCTGAACGATACACTATAAAATGGCCTTGAAATACCAGCTCTTCTCCGACATATGTAAATACATCCACTTCAGCCTTGCCGTTCCGGCCCGCAAGTGAGCGCACCTGCGCCTTGGCAATGCATTTCTCGCCCAGCCGGACCATGCGCACAAACCGGAGGTCGGCCGAAGCCGTTAAGGCAATCTCATCATTAATTATAGCTACTGCCAGCGAATTCGCCTGTCCGAACACGTAATGGCCCCGGGCAATCCCGTTACGGGAGAACACATGCTCATCGCGGATCTCGAAGATCGATATCCCGCTCTTGTCCAGCTGCAGATCCACAATATCACCGACCACTTCATCGGCCGGCAGGGAACGCACCTGATCATAGGAATGCTCCGCCATCTGCTTCATCCGCTCACGCAGCTCCGGAATCCCCAGCTCCAGCCGGTCCAGCCGGATCGTCTGGATACTCACCTTCAGCTGGCGGGTTAATTCCCGGTCAGTTACAAACGGGTTCCCTTCAATTATAGCCAGCAGCTGCTGCTGACGTTCCTTCTTGGACATCCGCTCGATAGCGGCTCACCTCCCGGTACAGGACTGATGTGCAGCTCACCGGCCCGCAAGAGTGGCCGCTGTATTTATGATTCACTGTTATTCCTTACCATTTAGAACCAGGTACTAATATGTAGTATAAAGCATGCCGGCGCAAAAATAAAGCTTTGGCTTGAAAAGCGCCTGAAAACCCGTGCAGTGCAAGGCACGGCAGCTCAGTACCAGCTTCTACTCAACAAGTCATCCTAACAGATGACTAAGATTCACTGCGTGCGGACACAATGTATGCTGTTTTTCGCATACATTCGGGCCATATGCCTGGGTGCGGGCACAATGTATGTTGTTTTTCACATACATTCGGGCCATGCGCCTGGGTTCGGGCAGAATGTATGCTGTTTTTCGCATACAATCGGGCCGTATGCCTGGGTGCGGGCACAATGTATGCTGTTTTTCACATATATTCGGAGCATATGCCCGCTGTAACCAGCCGATTGCATTCATAAACTCTTATTTTCACATAAAAATAGCACTTCACCGGCAGATGAAGTGCTACTCTTATATTCAAACTATTGTTTGATGATTTCTCTTGCTTTGTATGTTCCGCAAACTTTACATACGTGGTGAGCAAGTTTCAGCTCTCCGCATTGTTCGCATTTCACCATACCTGGAACAACCAGTTTAAAGTGAGTACGACGCTTGTCACGGCGAGTCTTGGACGTTCTGCGTTGTGGTACTGCCATTGTTAGACACCTCCTGATTTTGTTGTAACCCAATTCACTTGGGATTTGTTCTTAGTCGTCTTGCTTGGTAAAGAATCCTTTCAACGCAGCGAGTCTAGGATCGATCACTGTGTTGTCGCAACTGCAGGTGCCTTCGTTCAAGTTCTGTCCGCATTTCTGACAAAGACCAAGACAGTCTGCCTTGCACAATACCGAATCCGGTAAGTGCAGTACGAAATTTTCTTCCACATACGGGATAAGATCCACAATCTCATCTGTGATGTAAATGAGTTCCTCATCTTCATCTTCCGGAAGAATTGGCTGCTTAAGCCACTTGAAGGTCTCAGCGAAAGGAATGTTCAGCTTACTCTTGACCTCACCGAGACAACGTGAACATAACATGTCCACTTCTCCGTTCAGTGTTCCCACCACGTTCACACTATCGGTTCCCGCGGGCAGCGCTTTAAGGTCTACTGAGAGTGGTGCAACAGCAAGTATATCCTTGCGCCCTGTGACAATCCCGCTGACATCCACAACTTCGTGGAGGACCAGAGGCTCGTCGGCATTCGCTAATTTGCGAAAGTGAATGTTCATCGTTATCACTCCAAACAAACAAAATTTATTATACCTATTATTCCCTGGCTTTGTCAACCACTTTCCCTTTATATTGTTTCAGGGAGCGTGACAATTTATGATATACAATATAGATTCCAGAATGGGGCGTGAAGCAACTGTGGCAGCTGTAGGTATTATAGCCGAATATAACCCTTTACATAACGGGCATGTCCATCATTTCACCGAGGCAAAAAGAATCTCGGGAGCGGACCGCTCCATTGTCATTATGAGCGGACCGTTCACCCAGCGCGGCGAGCCGGCGGCGGTCAGCAAGCGCGCCCGCACTGAGATGGCGCTGCATATGGGCGCCGATCTGGTTATTGAACTGCCGGTGGCGTACGCCGTCCAGCCGGCGGAATGGTTCGCCTTCGGAGCGGTCTCGCTGCTGGAGGCGACCGGTGTCGTCGGCAGCCTGTGCTTCGGCTCCGAAGCAGGCTCTTTGGGCGTACTGCTGCCTCTGGCCGGCTTCCTGGCCGAAGAGAGCAGTGCGCTTAAGGAGGAGATCCGCGCCCGCCTCTCCGGGGGCGCGGGATTCCCGGCCGCCTACAGCGCTGCTGCGGCGGCGGCCTGGGGGGCCTCTTTCATGGGAGAGGAGAAACCGGAAGATGCCGAAGATATATTACGGCAGCCCAACAACAGCCTCGGCCTGCACTACCTGATCGCGCTAAGGCGGCTGGGCAGCGCGATCAAGCCCTTAACCGTGCCGCGTACCGGCGCGGGCTTCCACGACCCGCTGGAGAGCGGGTCGGCCATTGCCAGTGCAACAGCCATCCGCAGGCTGCTGCAGGAGGGCGGATCACCGGCAGCTTACATGCCGGAGTATGCCCTGTCCATCCTGGAGCGTGAGCGTGCCGCAGGCCGGGGACCGGTACGGCTGGAAGACTTCGCGGGCCCGCTGCGCCATGTACTCTCTACCCGCTCTGCTGCGGAGCTGCACACGCTGCAGGATATGAACGAGGGCCTGGAGAACCGGCTGCTCAGCAGCCTGCACCAGCTGGACAAGTTCACCGTCGGCGGACTGCTGCAGGAGCTTAAGAGCAGACGGTATACACTCACCAGGCTTCAGCGTCTGCTGCTTCACACCTTGCTGAATCACAGCAAAGCAGAGATGTCCCCCTCCGTTCTTTCTCAGGGTCCCGGCTACATAAGGGTTCTCGGCTTCCGCGAGAGCGGCCGGGAGCTGCTGAAGCAGATGAAGCTGACAGCGGTGCTTCCGGTGATTACAAGCCCTGCCCGCTACACCCATCCCATGCTGGAGCGGGACCTCCAGGCGGCGGCTGTGTTCGCCGGGGCTTATGCCGACCCGATGCGCAGCGATCTGTACAGTGATTATCTTGAGCCGCCGGTCAGGATTTGATGACCGGCAGCTCCTCCATGTATTTCAGAGCATCGGATAGTGTTGAGACAGGAACCAGCTTCATGTCCGTGCCGATTTGCTCCGCCTTTGCCTTGGCCTCATCATAGTTTTTAAGCGGAACGAAGAAAATCTCCGCGCCCTTACGGTCGGCCGCTACAATCTTATGCTTCACACCGCCGATCGGCCCCACGTTCCCCTCCGCATCTATCGTACCCGTGCCTGCTACCTTCCGGCCCTTGGTGAGATCCCCCGGCGTAAGCCGGTTGTAGATTTCCATGGTGAACATCAGTCCGGCAGAGGGCCCGCCTACGTTAGTATCCACGAAACTGACGGCTTTACCTTTCTCCTTAGGCTCCACCTTTTGAACCGCACCAATAACGACTCCGAAGCCCGGCCGGGCAGCCGCAGCTTCTTTATCCTTGACCCCCACCAGCTTGACCTGCTCTTTAATCTCTTTGCCGTCACGCTGGAGCAATACATCCACGGTATCCCCGATCTGGTGAACCGACAGCAATTTGGACAGCGCGGCCGGATCGGCGGCCTTTTGCCCGCCTACACTGATGATTTTGTCCCCCGGCTGGAACCGGTCCTGATTGGCAGCTTCGGGTACAGAGAACACGTACAGATAATCCACGACATCCTCATAGGGTACACCTGCCGCATGATAAGCTGCCTGCACAGCATAGGATTGTGAACTATTCATATAGAACACCTGTTCCGCAGCATATTCCTGCTCAGTCTTATCTTGCAGGCGTGTTTCCTTCAATACTACCTCGGCATTCGAGTTGAACACAGAGGCGATTAGAAGAGCCACATTCGCATAGCTTGCCGAAACCGTGGTCATCATGAAGGTTCCCTGCTCCTGCGGATCGGCATTCTCCACCTTGATCATCGGTGCCACCTCCGAGGCGCTTCCCGGCTGATATACAATATAAGGCGTGTTCATGAAGACGACAACATAGAGAATGACCACGAATGAAAATAGATAGGCTGAAGCGCGAATGCCTACCCGGCGTTTATACTGCCTCAAGTCTCTTCCCCTTCTTTCCTGCGGATGATGCCCCGGCACTTAGAATGTCGTACCTTAGCCTTGAGCTTCACTCCGGCTGTGTGGCATGATGGTTGTCTCCCCTGCATAAATTGGTAACAAGATCTGCCCATGTCCTAAGCTATGAAGAGGGGATAACTCTAATGATAAACTTTAGATCCAGACGCTTTCTGTCGGATTCAGCTCCATTTATACCCGGGGCTTCAGCCATTCTGCTCGCTGCAGCGATTATTATTGCACCTGAAGCCTCGTTCAAGGCTTCACTTACGGGCCTTAAGCTCTGGTGGACCCTGGTTTTTCCTGCGCTGCTGCCCTTCCTGATCCTCTCAGAGATGCTAAGCGCATCCGGCTTCGTGCATGGTATCGGCGTTCTGCTTGAACCGCTGATGAAGCGGTGCTTCAGACTTCCCGGGGCGGTCGGCTGGACGCTGGTGCTCGGTCTAACCGCAGGCTTCCCGGCAGGAGCCGGAGGAGTGATGCAACTGCACAAGCAAGGGGACATTACAGACAAGGAGGCTGGAAGACTGGCGGCTGTTGTACATTATGCCAGCCCGGTCACTCTGCTTATTGTAGTAGGAACAGCCTTCCTGCACAGTCCAGCAGCCGGATATGCCCTGCTTGCCATTCACTGGCTGTCAGGGGTAGCCGCAGGAATTCTGTCCGCTTGCTTCAATGGCCCCCGCAAGATGACGTCACCTATTTCGCAAGAAAGTGGTCCCAGCCATACCGGAAGCCGCTCCAGCGCCAAAAAAGCATCCTTACCCGGGCGTATCCATCAGGCAGCAGCAGATGCCCGTTCAAGGGACGGACGGGGCTTCGGTAAGGTGCTAGGTGAATCCGTATCCTCCGCCGTACAGAGCCTAATGATTGTAGGCGGCTATATGATCATGTTCGCGGTTGTCATAAGTATTGTTACCCGGTTATTCCCTCAGCTGCCGGTTATGGTTACAGGAAGCATGCTTGAGATTCATCTCGGAGCCCGGGCAATGACTTCAGCCACAGCAGGTCCCGAAGGCTTCGTCGTAGGCGGTCTTCTTGGCCCGGCACTGCTGTCCGCCGGACTGGCCTGGAGCGGCATCTGCGCCCAGCTCCAGGCACTGACAGTGCTGAAGGCAGCCAATGTCCGCTTCCTCCCGTTCACCGCAGTCAGGCTGCTGCATGGACTATTTGCCTTTGCGTTCACAATCCTGCTGTGGACACCGATGCTCCATATTCAGTCTGCAGTGCTGCCGGTTCTTGCCGGTTCTCCCCCAGCTGCTCTGCCGCAAGCGGGCCTTTCGCTGAACATATGGACTCTGACCCCACAGATTCTGGGACTTCAGATCCTGGTTGTTACGCTGCTGCTACTGCTGTCTGCTGCCGTAAAGCTGTTTACTTCAAACCGCCGTCCATCCGGCTGAACTTCAGCTTCATCGCCTGCTCCACCTCAGGAGTTACAAAATCCGAGACCTTCCCGCCGAAGTGGGCAATCTCCTTGACCACACTGGAGCTAAGATAGGAGTATCTCGGATTGGTCATCATAAATATAGTTTCTGCTTCAGGGTCAAGGTTATGATTAATGGAAGCATTCTGAAGCTCATATTCGAAATCGGTAACAGTCCGGATTCCCCGGACAATGACCTGGGCGTCCTTTTGCCTCACATAGTTAACCAGGAGATCACGGAAGCTGTCCACCTCAACATTCGGAATATCCGCTGTCGCCTGACGCAGAAGCTCTGTCCGTTCCTCGACCGAGAATAACGGATTCTTGCTCAGATTATTCAGCACCGCAACGATCAGCCTATCGAACTGCTTGGCGGCCCGGTGAATAATATCCATGTGTCCCAGCGTAACCGGATCGAAGGTTCCAGGATAGATGGCGACACGTTCTTTTCTAATTTGCAGACTCATCATTAACCTCCTTGCCGCTTGCGGCAGCCTCTGGAACAGCAGCTTCATACCGGTAGATAGAGATCGTAACCTCTCCATAGACGGATTGCTTCGTTCTCACGAACCCGGGTATCTCCTCCGGATAGGCATATCCCGATTCATGCTCCAGCACGATCACTGCATCAGGGTTCAGCAGCAGCTTGTCCGCCAGCGTAACCATCAGCTCGTCTCCATGCTTCATCCGGTAAGGCGGGTCCAGAAAAACAAGATCAAAGATTCTCCCGCGCTTTTGAAGTGCCCCAAGTGCTCTTCCCGCATCATTGCGGTAGACCTCAGCCTGCGCCTCCAGCCGAGACGCCTTCAGATTAGCGCGCACCGTGTCAATCGCCTTCTGCTCCATGTCCACAAATACCGCAGCTTCCATCCCTCTGCTCAGAGCTTCGATCCCCAGGCCTCCGGTACCTGCATACAGATCAAGCACCGTACCTCCTTCAAAATAAGGCCCGATCATACTGAATAACGCTTCCTTCACTTTATCGGTAGTAGGCCGTGTGCCATTGCCTGGAACACTTTTAAGCGGCCTGCCTTTTGCACTTCCCGATATGACTCTCACCGATCATCCACCTGCTTTTTAGCTTTATGTCTCTACATTACTATGCCATTACAGGGCATAAGTCCAAGCCTATAGTACCACAATTATTCCATGAAATAAAAAGATTGTCCGACTTTGTCACAATGAGGAGCAGAAGAATATTCACATGCAAATGTATAAAACTCCTGTAACCGGGACATCCTGTAACTATCGACATCACAAAATGTCGTAGACAACCGCGAAGCAGGCTTACGTTTCCCCATAAGCTCTTCGTCCGGTTTCTCCTCTCCCATGAAAGAGGCTCCCGAAAGGGAGCCTCGATTTTTATTTCACGCCAAAAAGCCCCCGCCTTGAAATCAAGATGCGGGGGCATGCTGTGTATACTTATATAATCCGCTTCAGCTTGGCTTCCTGCTCAATGGAGCGTGCTGAGAGAAGTTCGATAATTCTGTGCTGATTCTCCAAAAGAGACTCCACGTTGATGAGCCGTTCGTTTGTTTCCAGCACAGCACGTTTAATTTGTTCCTGATCTTGTTTCATGTTCTGCTGCTCTGTCTCTATTCGATCCAAACGCTCGTTGACGGTGACTAATTCCTCCTTAACTGAGGACATGTCATCCTTAAGTGAGGACACGTCCTCCTTTACTGAAACTAACTCTTCCCGAATAACGGACCGCAATAATTGTACCAGATCATCATTCATGTGCTCCGCTCCTTCAAACTTAATATATAGATTGTACCAGAAGCAAATGTATTATTCTACTTCATTTCTGCTTGTCATTTGACCTTATCGATCTTGAACACAAACTTCCAGGAGGCTGAATTTCCGGAATACCGCCCGCGGTTTTCGACTACCTTCACTGTCAGCGATTTGTTCTGGGTATCCTTAAGGGTAGAGACCTTAATTGAGGCGTTAGCCGAGCCTTCATCTGGGATCTTATCCTGTTCCTGAGCTTCAGCACGAAGCTTGATGCTTGCTGTAGAAGTCAGATCCAGCGTGACTGAATCCCCTTCCTCAAGCTCCTCTCCATTGACGAATCCGCCCCACCACCACTCATTGCCTACATGATCATTCTCTACCAGTTCAGCACTTACAAACGTAACCTTAACCTTCTGAGTCTTGCCTGCTGCCGATATTGGCTGCACACTTAAGGATAGCGCAAATATCATCACAAAAAAAAGCGTTGCCAGTTTCCGCTTCATTTTAAAATAGCACCTCTTCACCATTCTATTTTTTACCAATTATATCAGGTCAAATGACTTAGTTCTATAGACTCACAAAATATTCATATCTATTAGTCACATCCGTGAATAAATTCAATCCGGCCCGACAAGGTTACATATATAGTATATGGATAACAGATAGATTCAGGAGGAACCGCTATGAAGAAGCCCTTGTATAAAAAGATGTCGTCCCTTGCCCTAATGATCGTATTCGGCGGTGCCATCGGACTGACCGCAGGCTGCAGCACCCCAGCTAATCAGGCCGCCCCAACTCCTACCGTGGCAACGAGCCCGACAGCAGCCCAATCAACCCCCGGACCTGTCACTGAACCCTCCACCGGGAAGGGGGCAGTGAACTGGGAATCGGCGATCCAGCAAATCGCGGCTACGGATACGGAGGCCACACAAAAAGCAGATGCCGCAGAAGTTTTGGCGAGATCGTACACTCCGTCGGCTGTGGAGCTTAAAGATTTTGAATCCCAGATCGTGGAAGAGTACACCGCCGGGAATTATCTCGCACATAGCGGGGATGCCGGATACATGCTGACGAACCTGTTCAAGGCTACCGTTGTGGAGCGCAATCACCCTGACGGTGAGGCCATTAAGGAGTTTGCCTTTGACTTTTATCAGAATACTAAGAATGTCTTCCGCGGAAATGATGCTGTGGACAGCGAAGCCGTACAATCAAATGAAACGCAGATGGATAAGGCGTTGTCAGAGATTACAACCAAGTAAAACTTCTTATGTCACCCGCATGGGACCTCCAGTATTGATTGACTATCAGCAATGTTGGTGATACCTTTCATCAGCGATGGACTACCAAAAGATTTTTACAACCGATTCCCGTGGATAACCTTTACAGGCTGTCGCAGCAGCAAGGATTGTCCACCCTGCACCCGCAAAAAAGCGCAGTCCCGGATTACCGTGACCGCGCTGACTAACTGGATCTCCTAGTAGAAGCAGGCACTCAGAATAATAACGAGCAGGATATAAAGAACCAGAATCGCGCCTGTCGATGTCCAAGGGCTTACTCCACACGTATTCACGCCGCCTACATTGCCACCGTATCCGCAATCTGCACCCATGAGATTACCTCCTTCATAATGTTGACTACAAAACATCATATGAGTAAGTAGCCTGATCAGATTGGGCGAAACGGACATAATTTGGGGCGTATGTACAAGGGCACCCTGCCCGCCCGAATGTTAGAGCGGAGCAGGATGTCCCAGGGGTCCATAGATTAATCAGACACCAGAATGCCGTCGAAGCTCTCCGGACCTACACGGACCGTACCCAAAAGATTCGAGCTGATAAACGCAGTATAGGTTAACTGCGGAGTAATCGTCGGGAGGAAATCATCTGCAGAAAAGGCGATAACCTGCGGAGCCAAAACACTAAGGCTGAAAGTGGAAGTGGCAGAATACACAACAGGGTCCGTAGCCAGTGTTCCTCGAACGATGGTTACAGTGATGCCAACCAGTGCAAGAGGTAGCGAAACCGAAACGGTTCCTTTCAGAAGTACACGTGGATTCGTGCCTACTCCAGCTGTGATCAGGCCGATTTACCCAAACAGCTGTGGAGTATTAATTACTAGAATTGGAATCGCAATAGAATTGGCAGTACTGGCATTCTGTGAGGTTCTTCCATCAACATAAGTTCCCATATCAAGCACCTCCTCTCTTCTTCACTAGTATATTTGTGTTCCTACCAAAACGATTGGATAGAACTACCATTCCCTGCACCTTATTTTATTTACGCTCAAGCAGCCGGTACTATCCTACTCATCTTTGGTCGTCCCGCTCCGCTTATTGAACGCCAGTTCAAACAATCCCGTTGCCGATAATCCGGCCAAGCCTCCGGCCCATAGACGTAGAATCAGATTCATATCTGTAAAAGGATACGCAGCCGCTCCTACCAGCAGGCCGATGGCCAGCCCCACCGCAGGAACCACGTTGCGCGGAAGGTTCACGCTGTTCTTGACGAGCTGCACCAGCGCCATGACGAATACCGCCAATACGGATGCAAAAGCGAGTACACTGTTAAGTGCATCATTGTACATACCGGCTACGCCCCCTCACTGGTAACCAGCAGACCGGCGCGGTTCAATACCGTCAGCATCCGGTAAAAATCATAGCTGCCGCCGGACGGCGTATCCAGCAGACCGGCGGCTGCCGCCGCCTGGACTGCGGGCTCAGCCCAGGCCGGCACATTCATTACTGCACGGCCCTCAATGACAGCCAGTCGCTCCGCCACACCTTTAATGGACTGGCCTTGCTCTTGAATGCCGGCCTTCAGTGTATCTCTGCTGACAGACAGTCCTGCCAGCAGCTCCTTCAACCCCCGCAGCTCGTTTTCCAGCGCCGCAATTCTTTGTTTATCTTCAGCCGACATCTCTTCATCCTCCTTCAGCTTGTCATATTGATACAGGTTATATGAATCCATAATCTGAATCAGCTTGGCTGCATAATCCGGGTCCGTTGCATAGCCAGCAGCAGCAATCTCGCGGGCGGCTGTTTTGCCATCCACTCCAATGGCCTTGCTGTACAGCTTGGGGTTCCAGGAGACTCCCCCGGTAATCAGTGCGGAATGGTCCGCTATAGATTCTCCCCAGTTATTATAGGAACGGAACTGGGCAGTCACCTGTACAGCTTGGCCATTCCTGTATTCCGTTGTCGGAAGCACCAGACTGCCCGCAGGCCCGCTGCCCTTGATCCCGAACAGATTATTGGCCTTCTGCGTCAAGCCGCTCGTTCCCCAGCCGGATTCCAGCGCCGCCTGGGCAATCGTCAGCGAAGCTGCGATACGGCTGCGCTGCATATCGGCAACCGCGAAGGAAGCAATCCGGGTGATAAATTCGGAGCTTGCCATTGCATCACTTCCTTTCCTACTGTAATAAATGCACCGCTCTGCCAAACTGCCTGTGCTTATCCCTGTTATGATGTATATGGAAGCGGACTGAAGCTTATACGCATGCAAACAGCGCCCGGAGCTTACACCCAGGCGCTGTTTCAATAACCCCCTATTTTCCCTTCCGCTAAAATACGCTAAGGATAATAATCAGCAAAATAAACAATACCAGTATGGTCGCGGTTGACGTTCTCAGACCTCCACTCATCTAGAGCCCTCCTTTCTTACGCATATGCCCAGTTTTGATTCCTCTACATCATATGCCTGTAGTCCCAAAAAAACTGGGCGAACGCACAATATGGGATATATATGTAATAAAAAGTATTGTTAAATCTTCCATCCTGGCTTAGACTAGTAATAATTAACTATATCGGAGGGACTAATTTACTATGCCTTCATATTATTTCAAGGAAATTTGGACACCGCTGAGCTGGATAGGCATTAAGTTTTTCCGGGACGATGAAGGATTTCTATGGATAAAGAGATGGTCTAATCCACGTAAGCGGCTGCGCTGAATGTAGTGAGAACACGTCAAACAACCTTTTATCCGGCACAAGAGGAGCACCCCCGTCCTGCTGATAAAAGGTTGTTTGTTGTATCTGTCTGCTTCAGACTCCTGATCCTAAGATGCCGCCTCGAAGGTAATCCGGTTCTTCCCGCTCCGCTTGGAGATATACAGCGCTTCGTCTGCGAGCCGCAGGGTCAGGGTGGTATCTCCGCCGTCCGGAGTCCATACAGCAGCACCTACGCTGCAGCCCACACGCAGCTCCTCGCCTTTGATCAGAATCGGCTGGTTGATCTTGCTGATAATCCGCGAAGCCACTACCTCCGCTTCCTTCATCGGTTTGCCCGCCGAGGTATTGAGAATAATCACGAATTCATCCCCGCCCAGCCGGGCAACGATCTCATTGTCCCGCGTACAGTCCATCAGCCGGAAGGCAACCTCCTGCAGCAGAGCATCTCCAACCGCATGGCCGAAGCTGTCGTTCACTTTTTTGAAGCCGTCCAGATCCATGTACAAAAAGCTTAGCGTTGTCCGCTTCTGCTTGGCCTTACTGACTGCATGGGCCAAAAACTCATCCAGCGCTGCCCGGTTGGGCAAGCCGGTAAGCTTATCATGCAGCGCCATATCCGACATATAGCTTAGCTTGGTCTCTGTCTTGGTCAGGTTGTTCACCAGGCCCCGCAGAGAGGCCGACAGAATCGCCACATCCTTGAACCGGGTAGACGTGGGGATCTCCACATCGGCACCGGAGCTGAGCTGGTCGGCTGTACGGGTGATATCCCTCAGCGGACGACTGATCCATGTGGCCAGCAGCCAGCCGATTAGTGCGAAGACTGCTGCGGTCAGCAGACCGCTGATCAATATGAAGCGTTCAAGCTGATGGACTGAGGCAAAAGCAATGTCTGCAGGCTGACGGATAATGACCGTCCAGCCAAGGCCAGGGTAGTTCAAGTAACCATCGCCGTAGGCGTATCCCGTCAGATAGGAGTCACGGCCCCGCTCCTGTTCAATCACGTAGGAGCTCTTGCCGCTGCGGGCCTGCTGCAGAACCGCATCCGACATTCTTTTGCCGGTGAGCGCTTCAGGTCCCAGCAGAATGGTGTCATCCTTCTTGCTGACCACGAACACCTCCACGCCTTTAAGCCGTTCTTTGAGCGGATTCACAATGGAGGCCTCGACCTCGCGTGACCACTCCCAGCTAAGATGTGCCGCCAGCACGCCGCTTGTCTGTCCTTGCTTGTCCATAACCGGCACGCTCACATCAACGAACTGCAGCGCTTCGCCCGTCGGACTCTGCAGCAGCTTAGAGAGCAACACCGCATCGTGGACATCCCCGACGAAGGTTCCCTTAAGCGCCTGCTGGAAGACCGGCCTCTGGCTGATATTTGTTCCTTGCAGAATCCGATCAGTAGAAGCAACTACATTTCCTGTCTTATCCAGAAAGCCCACCCAGGTGAATACCGGCAGACTTTTCTTCAACTGATCCAGCAATCCGCCGGCTTCTGCCGGTTCCACAGGCTCCTGAAAAGCATCAAGCTTACTCAAAACTTCTATTTCACCGGAACGTGACCACATGAACTGATCCAGCTTCTCGGACATTTGATTGGCCTCTGCGGCCAGGGAGCTGCCGATACCGACTTCTACGGAAGTGGTGGAACGGTTGCCGATCACATAGCTGAGTATAGCCGTGAGCAGGATGATAGTGACCGCAAATGCTGTTGAAAATAAAGTGCGAAGACTTAATGACATGTACACTCTCCTCTTCCGATGACCTTGTTCATGATTCCGACCACTGAAGAACTCTTGCAGCAACATGTCGAAAAGGGTCGATATTTCTTTATCGGAAAAGTCCAGCAGAAATATAATACAGCACCCGGCACACTGCCGTTTTTTCTTGAGCCGTTACCCTACCTTCGCTCCCATAGAGCGGGCCAGCAGCACAGCCTGCTCCACATCCAGCCGCACGTTTTTGAGATCCAGGCTCTTCAGGTCGATCCCTTCCAGCTTGGCGTCACGCAGATCCGCCCCTGCAAGCTTACACTGGGCAAGCTGAACCCGGCTTAAATCCGCCCCGCGCAGATCCGCCTTTTGCAAATCACAGCCCTGCATATCGGCCTCGGTGAACCGGATGCCACGCAGATCCTGCCTGCTGAGATTCAGATGGCGCAGATTCGTATAGGCCCAGTCCCCTCCGCTCAATGTGATTCCGTCCATATGGGCGTTGGCGAAATCCGATCCGACCATCTTGCAGTTCTCGAACTTCGCCACGAACAGATTCGCTCCGGTGAACTTGCAGTTGGTGAACGCACCATTCGTGTGCAGCGAAGCATTCAGCAGGGCACCGGTGAAATCGCAATCGACAAACCGGCAGCCGCTGGAGGTCATCTCTTCCATCGAAGCCCCCCGGAAGGAGCAGCGCTCAAAGGTACAGCCGTTAATTTCTCCATCCTGCAACGCCGCGTAATCGAAATTATGCTCATTAAACGTTTCATTATAATATTGATACATGGCTTAAGCACCTCTTGATCTGGGTATTGGACCAAAGATATGGTATAACATATACTATATTATTCTTTAAATATACTACTTTAGGAGATTGTCCAAGTGTAGCCGTTTCGATATAATAGCAAATAAAATCGCGGAGGTAAATGATGGATGACTCCAGCAGAAAAGAACCATTCCGATATGTAATGAACCAGCCCATCGATTGCTGGCTTGAGATTCCCGCCAGTAATTCGGGACCGGGAGCGGGAAAATTGACTGAGGGTATCCTGCTTGACCTTAGCCGCTCCGGCTGTAAGGTCCGTACCTCGCTGAACCTCCGCTTCACCGCAGGGGATACGAAGCTGATTATTCATTTTCAGCTGGCGGAAGAGAAGCTACAGTACGAAGGCAATGTCCGCTGGGGCTGGATGTTCGGTCTGGGACAATACCAGTACGGGGTAAGGCTGGACCTGCAGGAAGACGAGGAAGAACAGCTCCTGCGGGAGCTGGAGCTCTGGACCAGCGGAAGAAGCGCTCAAGGCTTATAGCTATTCCTCTCCTTAATGATGCACACAAACGCAAGCAAGGCTGATAGACACCTTGCTTGCGTGAAATAGGAACGTACCTTTTATACTTCGATTCTTCTCCTCACCAGCATAACCATTCCATAGATCATCAGGCACACCACCGCCACTTCAAACAGCAGCGCCCCTGGATTAATTGGAAGGTATGGAATAGTAAATTCACTGCCAGTTTGGGGTTCTCCATTGTAAATCTCGAATTTAAAGGCATTATCCAGACCAATGAAGTAGGTGTTAAAGAGCAACTTCTCCAGATAACCAATCCCGTTCTGCAGCAGGACCAAAAGGGCGATGCCAACCCAGACTCTCCATTTCATGCGCAGACTGTAGGCTACGGTAAAGGAGAACATCACCATCACCATTAGAAATCCGCTGGACCAGACGGATTGAAGCAATGCCCTGAAGCCAACCGTCTGCAGGTTGCCGGGTATGAAATTTGCTGTGGTGTACAGCAGCTTGAAGATTCCCAGATGGGCCAGGCCGATGAGGATGACCACACCCATCAGCAGCAGCGCCAGCAGCATGGGGGACAGGACCGTCTGCAGTGCTGTAACCGGCAAAAGCCGCCGCTGATAGGATTTAAGATTACGGAAATATCCGGTAACCGCGATAAATATCATCGCGATGGCCAGTATACAGTAAATAACCAGATTGAGCGAGGCCAAGTTCACGTCTATCTGTGCACTGGAGATCCACAGCCCGGCCTGAGCCAGCAACGCAATGACGATGAAGACGAGAATGCGTTCTTTTCGGCGTTTAAGATCGTATTTTAATAGCTTCAGCATTCGGCAAACACCTCTCTGAACAGCTCATCTACACTTTTCCCGTGCTCTTGTCTAAGCTCCTCCACCGGACGATGCAGTACAATCTCCCCATCCTTCAGGAAAATCACCTCATCAAAGATCCGTTCAATATCCGTTACCAGATGGGTGGAGAGCAGAATACTGCTGTCCTCCTCATAGAACTCCATCAGCGCATTCAGAATCTTGGTCCGTGCCACCGGATCAACGCCGCCAATCGGCTCATCCAGCAGATATAATCTGGCCCGGCGGGAGAGGGCTAAGGTCAGCTGCAGGCGTTCATTCATCCCTTTGGATAACGTCCGCACCTTATCCGCTGTGCGCAGCTTCATGAAATCCAGCATCCGCAGCGCCTTGGCCTGATCGAAATCCGGGTAGAAATCCTGTTGAAATCTCAGCGCATCCCCAATATTCATCCATGACTCCGTGACCGGCACATCCGGCATGAAGGAGACGAGCTTCTTGCTCTCGACGCCCACGGGTACGCCAAGAATTGAGATCCGGCCCGAGCCGGGCCAGGCGAGTCCTGAAATCAGCTTCATGAGTGTGCTTTTGCCGCTGCCGTTGCTTCCCAGAAGACCGGTAATGGTGCCGCTGCCCAGCTTGAAGGAGACCTGGTTCATCGCCTGTCTGTGCCCGAACTGTTTGCTCACATTCTGAATGTCAAGTATATCATCCACTCTTCTTACTCCCCCTGTTCCTGGTTACGCTGATGAATGTTCTCCGCTACTGCTGCCAGAATATCTTCGCTCTGGAAGCCGAGCTCCTGCATGCCGCGGATAAAACGGTCCAGCACATCCTGTGCCATCTCCTTCTTGACGGTCATAATTGTCTCCTCACTTCCGGTCACATATCTGCCCATGCCGCGGCGGGTCTCCACGATGGTCTCACGCTCCAGTTCCTGAAATGTTCTTTGTACGGTATTCGGGTTAATCTGCAGTTCAGCGGCCAATTCACGGACAGAGGGAATCTTATCTCCAGGCTTCAGCTTACCGGTGATAATCTCTCCCTTGATGTAATTCATGATCTGGAGATAAATCGGCTGGTTATTATCGAATTCGATTCCCATCAAGCAACATCCCTGCGTCTGAAGACGGCGAAGCCTGCAAGCAGAAACAGCGTCATGTAGATGCACAGCAGGATAATGGAAAAGGTCAGACTCATTCCCTGCATCGGCGCACCGCCATCCTGGTAGGCTGCGAGATTAAGATTTGGGAACAGCACATATTTGTAGAACTCACGGGAAATGACCAGCTTGTCGATGGTGGTGGCGAAGATGGTCGCCCCAATGGTTACGCCCGTTGATTTCGTCAGAATCCCCAGCATGAAGCCGATCGTGGCGTAGACGGTACAGTACACAGTTGAATACAGCAGCGAAGCAAGAATCGCTCCTACTCCCGCTTCCCCTCCGCTGAGTCCGAAGAAGACCGCGCCTGAGAGGAACAGCGCCACCGCTGCAACTACTTGCATGCTAAGTGTATACAGCAGTACAGTTACATATTTGGAGGCCAGAATTGCCGTGCGGCTGCGGGCACGGATCAGCAGAAATTTGATCGTGCCCTGGCTGTATTCTCTGGATACAATCCCTGCTGTCCCGACGATGACCAGAATGGCCAGAATCTGGCCAATGCCTCTAGGCTGAAGAGAATCCGCCGTAAAGTCCGCCCCTGAAGCATACATATCCGTAGCAAAAGTACGTGTCATATAGCCCGCGGCCAGCGAGAACACCAGCAGGAGGACATAAGGAATGATATTACTGCGTTTCTTAGTTATTTTGAGCCATTCATTCAACACAAGCAGATTAAATTTACGCAATGCGGTTGCCCCCTGTCCATTTCAGGAAATCCTCTTCCAGACTTTGCCTGTTCTCAGTGATCCGGTAAATCCCTACCTTGGCTTCACTGAGCGCCGCCACAACCTTCGGCACGTCTCCGTCTGCCAGCTGTACATGCAGCTCGGAATGAGCTTCATCCGTTCCAGTAACCTTGACGCCCTGCAAGGCTCCGGCCACAGTCCGTGCAGCTTCAAGCTTATCTACCCGGATCGCAAGCGCTACCTCACTCCGTGCCTCCGGCGCTTCCGTAAGCTGTGTCACCGTTACAAGCTTGCCGTTCTGAATGACCACCGCCCGGTGGCAGATCTGTTCAATCTCAGCCAGCATATGACTGGAGATTAGAATGGCAATGCCCTCTACCTCTGCTATTCTCCGCATATAGTCGCGCATCTCCCGGATGCCGGCAGGGTCCAGCCCGTTGGTCGGTTCATCCAGAATGAGCAGCTTCGGCGAGTGCAGCAAGGCCTGAGCGATTCCCAGACGCTGGCGCATCCCAAGCGAGTAAGCCCGAACCTTCTTGTTCATCGCCTCCTGCAGCCCCACCAGCTCGACGACCTCCTTAATTCGCGGTTCCCCTGCTCCATCACTCATACGTAGATATTGCAGCAGGTTGTCGTACCCGGTCATATGAGGGTAGAACTCAGGATTTTCAATAATTGCCCCGATCTGTGAGATCGCCTGCTTGAAATCCTTCCGGATGCTGTGCCCATGAATCAGAACATCCCCTCCGCTCATACGGATCAGTCCGGTCATCATCCGGATGGTGGTCGTTTTGCCGGCACCGTTCGGTCCCAGCAGCCCTACAATCTCTCCTTTCTGAATCTTGAAGCTTAGACTATCCACAATTGCCTTACCCTTAATCACTTTACTGACACCTTGCATTTCCAGTACGGTTTGTTCTTGCGCTGGACCAGACGGTCCCTGAGCATAATGAGCAGTTGTATTCATGACAGCCTCCTTGTGCGGATCGGTATCGGTGGAGTATTCATTCCACGGGTTGTTGCTGTGCTGGAACATGTGTATTTTCAATGTTGTATTGGTGTGTTAGTTAAATAGTACACTAGGGTTTTCATTTTGTAAAGCGGGTTTGTGAAAAATTTCCTGAAGCTATATGTAAACAGGCTATCCGTGCAGGGATTCTAACCATACCGGTCTCTATCAGCATACATATAATAGTATTGCAGCTGGCGATATTTTGCTGCTTTTGCCAAAACGCTCCAAGGAGGAATACACATGAATAAAGAGGTTCATATCTCGCAGACTTATCCAAGACTGACCGTGTACAGCGAAGAAAACTTCCGGGGAAGAAGCAGAATCTACAGGGGCAACCTCGGCATCCGCAATACGGACAATATTCTGGATGGCATCGAAAGCCTACGCTTCTTCTCGACCAGCAGCAATGCTACACTCGTTCTGTTCAGCAGAACCCGGTTCAGAGGCAGCTTCCGTGTGCTTCGCGGCAATCACAGCATCCGCGATCTGGATGACTACATCTCCGGCAACGACGTAGAATCGATCATCTCCACTAACCAGAGACTGACGCTGGATCAGATCCGCCGTATCCGCAGCAGCGGAGATCTTCCTGCGGGCTACCGGTTAATCTAAAAGAATACGCTCGCTGAAACAGGGCACTCTCTGGTATCGCCCAGCCGGAGAGTGCCCTGTTTGTTGTGTCTATGGTTTAGTCAATTTCAGGTCTTGGCGAATTACAGGCAGAATAGTGTAAGAACCGGGGTCTGGAAGCTGCAAGCCGGTCAGGACTCTAAAAATTATTACTTGAAAACATACAGCCGCAAACAGAGACGGCACCCGGAAGTCTATGCATACCGTCATTGCGTGGGGCCTTTGAAGCCATATGTGCCTGAGTTAATCGCTGCTTACGAGGGGGAGGGTTGGCAGGCCATACTAATTACTGCAATCGATGGGTCCATTATGAGAGAGACGGCACTAAGCCCGAGCGCTGTTGAAACCGCTTTTTACAAGGCAGGCGAATTAACCAAGATTCTGCATCTATCACAGACAGGCCCCTGGTTCGGCCGCCCCGATCAATACGGAAACCCGATAGAGCTAAGTCACAATGCTGACCCGGTGCAGTATGTTGCTGATGCCATTCAGGACTTAACTTCACAGTGTGTTGATGAAGGGCTGCTGCAAGCCGATGAATTAAGGTTAACCGAATGGGCACTTCAGAATGTTCATATCTTCCGGCATAGCTCACCTGTGCCTATTAGCTGGGACTCTACGCCAGGCAACTGGCTGGTGGATGACCAGGGGATTTTGACGGGAATGATCGACTTCGAGAATATGTTGTGGGGGCTGGCTGTGGACAACTTCTCCATTCTGTTCGCCAGATATTTCATAGATCATCCGTCTGCCAGAGATGCCTATTTTGCAGGATATGGACCTGAAGTGCTTAAGGACCAGTCTGCCGAAATACAATTATGCTGCATCAAAATGGCCCTCGGCGATATCTGCTGGGGTACTCACCATCATCAACCTGAGGTCGTCCGCTCTGGCAGAGAGCTTATGACAAGAATACATAATCAGCAGCTTTTCCTGTAAGGAAGCATGGATGAGGAAGCTTGAAGGAAGCGCAAGCCTCATCCGTGGCAGCAGCAAGTGGACAAACGTATCTTAATTTCTTAATTTGCGCCGATGAAGCTCAAGCAAGTGGAAAAACAGCAAATACTGAGGACGGTTTCGCCAATATGGGGTGAACGCAGCTCAATTAGGTGTTGTTTTTCCAACTATTTATTCATAAAACAACGTATATTCATTAGTAAGTGGAGAAAAGGAAACTATTCCAGCTACCTTCCGCAGACACCGGGTTATCGCTAAATAAACACCTTGACGCTTAGCTTCCCGCCTACATCGCAGCTACCTCTGCCGCGAGCTCCCTCACCTGCTGCTGCAAGACATTTACCTCATCGGTCCCTTCCCAGTAGCGGGTGACAAAATGCAGGAATACATCGATCTTACGCAGGAGCATAAGCACCGGAATAGCTGCCAGTTCTTCGGGAGTCAACGTGATCCGGCGATTATACCCCCTCCAGAAATCACGAATGATCCGCTCCGAGTCCTCATGACTAAGCAGTGCCGACAGGATTACAGCCGCATCCATAACCCGTACATCCCTTGTGCAAAATTCAAAATCCAGCAGCGCCGTTACCCGGGCGGTATCCGCTCCATCCACCAGCAGGTTGGAAGCATTCAGATCGCCGTGTACCAGCTGATGCGGCAGGCTCTGAAGTTGTTCCAGCGAATCAGCCGCATTATCGTAAGCCTCCACCAATAGGGTCAGCTCCGGGAGCAGCTCCTTCAGAGACTCGGGCGGGTCCGTCACCAGACCATGCAGCGCTTCACGGGTGCACAGCGGATACGAGGTCCGAAGCTCATAGTATGGACGGTATACGGACGGGATGCCCGTATCGATCTCAGCCAGTGCAGCGGACAAGATGCCTGACGCTTCTCCAAAAGATTCATAGTAATCTGAAGCTTGTCCGGACGGGGACTCCCCTTCAATATAAGCGAACAAGCAGGCGAATTTTCCGCTGTCTTCGAGTTGAACCAAGGTCTCTCCACTGGCAGTACGGATCGGAAGTGGTGTACTGAACGGCAGACCGGCCCCGGCCAGTTTCAGGAGAACCGAATGTTCGAATTCTATTTTGTTTCTGTCCTTATGTGTGTCGTAGATCCGCAGCACCGCGCGGCGCTCCCCGCTCTCCACGAAATAAGTGGTGTTATTCCATCCCCCGCTCCGTTTGTGTAATGTTCCCTTCCATTCAGGCCAGACCTGACTCACGATGGCCTCCATAGGCTTATGCCCCTTTCGACAATAGGTTATGTATCCAGCCATTGTAGAATCAGATCAGGACCGTGTCAAATGATCAGCCAGCCCTACCGTTATACGGTCAACGAATTATCCGCTATAATAGACACCATATAACACTAGCAAAGGATGGTATTACCTATGGACTCTACTGTAAGCAAACGCTGGCTTCTCGCCAGACTCTATGAGCCGGAACAAATCATCGTAGACTGCCGGTTCACCTTGGGCAAGCCTCAGGAGGGCAAAGAACGTTATAATAAAGAGCATATTCCAGGCGCAGTCCACCTCGATTTGGAGCACGACCTGTCTGCTCCTGTAGGCGGGCATGGCGGACGACATCCCCTTCCCGATACGCAAGTGCTGGCATCCCGGCTGTCCAAGCTCGGCATCGGCAACCACTCACGTATTGTGGCCTACGATGATGAGAACGGCATGAATGCCGCCCGGCTGTGGTGGCTGCTGCGCTACCTCGGTCATGAGCAGGTCTTCATTCTGGAGGGCGGCTTCAGCGCCTGGAAAGCAGACAAATACCCGGTAACGGATCATCAGCCGATTCGCGTACCCAGCTCGTTCGTGGCAAATGTTCAACCGCAGATGCTGGCAGGTGTTGATGAGGTGCGGGAGGTTTCGGAGAAAACAGTTAATAATGCTGGCGCTGAGTCTGGGAGTGACGTCAACGATGCGGATGCTGTACCTACTCTTCCCGTGCTGATCGACTCCCGCGCGAATGACCGCTATCGCGGGCTGAACGAGACCTTGGACAAGAAGGCAGGCCATATTCCTGGCGCGCTCAACTTTTTCTGGAAAGATACGCAGAATACAGACGGCAGCTTCAAGAGCGCTGAGGAGCTTCAGGAGCATTTCGCCCGGTTGGACAAGGATGCGGAGATCATCGTCTACTGCGGCTCCGGCGTTACCGCCTGTCCAAATATACTGGCACTGGAGAAAGCCGGGTATAAGAATGTGAGGCTGTATGCGGGGAGCTGGAGTGACTGGATATCCTTTCCGGCAAATCCTATTGCCACTGAGGAAGAGTAACGTTTAAGAGCCCGCGTTGGACGCGGGCTTTTAGTGCTGGAGTTATGATTTTTGTCCCTTTAAATTGAAAGAAAGGATTAAACCTGCGGCGGCAATTACAGTCAAGCTCCAAAATGCCATGTAAAAGCCAAGCAGTATGTTCTCCATACCGGCTAATGAAGTGTTATTCCTCGATAGAGTCATGATTGCAATCAGAAAAACGCCTCCGAGGGAACTGGCTAACGAGCGGATCGAAATGGTCATTGGAGAAGCATGGGTAATCATACTATGAGGATATAACCACCGCGGAGAATCAGCTGAATTCCATAGCGGTCATATAACCTGCCGGCAAATACACTAGTCAGTCCCATGAGCAGTGCTCCCGGCAGCAGCATCAGACCCGACTCTCTTGGCGTAAGTCCCCTGACATTCTGTACATACAACGGAAGCAGCAGCTCACTACCGACCATGACTATGAACATCAGCACTCCTATTATTGAAGCGCTTGTAAACCTACGGTTGCGGAACAGGTTGAAATCAAGCAGCGGGATCGTCAACTGTATTTGCAGCCTAATGAATAGAGTTGTGAACAAAATGCCAATTAACGTAAACATCCCTGCCATTATAAGGGAGGCTCCCTGCTCTCCAGCCAGATTCACACCATATAACAGACTAGCAAACCCTATTGTTGAGTACAAAATGGATCTCAGGTCCAGCTTTTCCTTATGGCTCTCCCCCACATTCTTTAAACAGAAAGCAGCTAACAGTAAATTGGCAATACCAATGGGCAGGATTCCATAAAAGAGGATCCGCCACGAGTGCTCCTGAACAACTAAGCCCGACAGTGTCGGGCCTAATGCCGGAGCGAGCCCCATAACGAGTCCTATTAAACCCATTGCTGAACCTATTTTTTCCTTAGGGTAGACTCTTAAAATCGTGGTCTGAAACAGCGGCATTAATAACCCAGCACCGATCCCTTGAATCATTCGTCCTATCAGGATGAACGCGAAGTTAGAAGAGCCTCCAGCAAGAAGGGTTCCAGCGGCAAAGGCGCCTGCCGAAGTAAAGAATAACCCTCTCGTAGTGAATCTTCCGATCAAAAATCCGGCAATAGGCACGGTTATGCCTGCAATCAGATAATATATTGTAATCAGCCATTGTGCCTTCCCTTCATTAATCCCTTAATCCTGCATCATTCTCGGCAACGCCGTATTCAGCATGGTTTGCATCAACTGACCAAGAAAATTCGCAATTACCAATGATGAAACGATGATACCGGGCTTACTCTTCATGGTTACTCCACCTGTCAATCTGTTCTTAAAGGCTGGATCACATCCACAGGTATTGACAATATAGCCCGTTAAATTTAAAATAATCACAGCGGATTAGTGTGATTTAATTTACTATAAACTTAACTAAAAAAGGAGACTTATAAAATGGCCGCTCTCCAAACTTTTAAAGCATCTGCGCATTTGCAAGACGGAGTCCAGGTGAAAGTAGCATCCCGAAGCTTTGAGTTTATTATCGACGAGCCCAAAAGCTTGGGCGGAACCGATACCGGAATGAATCCGGTCGAAGCTTTGCTGGCCTCACTGGGAGCATGTCAGTCTATCGTGGCCAGAGTGTATGCGCCTAAATTCGGCGTGAACCTCAAGGATTTCTTCGTGGATGTAGAAGGCGATCTTGACCTGGATGGCTTTTTCAACAGGTCGGAGGTACGTCCGGGCTATTCTGACATTCGGTATACATTCCGAATCAAAACAGATTCGCCCAAAGAACAGGTTGAAGAATTTGTACGATTCCTGGAAAGCAAATGCCCAGTTGGAGATACCCTCGCATATCCGGTTAATCTCAAGCTGGACAGCATTATCATCGAAAGCTAAGCGACCGATAAGAACCGGAAAGCCGCATCGGATGCGGGTTTGGGGGCTTTCCTGTTAACAACTTACAATAGATCCGGGTTAGCAGCCCCCACTCCCCTTTGTCAGTTCTACCTAAGACCGGTCCGGCTACCTTCTACTACAGTTTGGTCAGCACATGCGCGCTCACAAAGTAATTCCTGTCTTCATA
This sequence comes from Paenibacillus sp. FSL R7-0179, assembly GCF_038002265.1. NCBI lineage: Bacteria > Bacillati > Bacillota > Bacilli > Caryophanales > Paenibacillaceae > Paenibacillus > Paenibacillus sp. FSL R7-0179. The sequence goes on along the minus strand of NZ_JBBOCC010000002.1, from coordinate 2,398,887 downwards.
TTCGTCATGGACGAACTCCCACAGCAACGAAAACCTTAATTCAACTTTATAGAGCCGCATAATTTGCGGATGAACGTGGACAAATGCTCCCGGCAGGCATAAGCCTTGTTTTGCCAGCTCCGGCAGATGCTCATAAATCAAGTCCAAGTTTTCCCGGATATTCCCTCCCGTCAGCTCCAGAGTCTTAAAAGTAGCCGGGCTGGTATAGCCGGTTGTTTTCATGTGCTGCAGCAGCAGGGTATCGGTTAAATGAACAATCACCCCGTCCGATGCCAAGAGGCCCCGCAATGATTCAAAGATGTTGATATGAATCCGCTCAAGCAACTGATCCAGCTGAGCGCTGTATTCTGGCGTATGGACAACCCTATTTTTCTTCCTGTAAAAAAAGGCGGAGATGAGCTGCGTCGTGAAGCATAAATTCATGACCACGTCAAAAGGAGGATGCAGCGGCGAGAAGTCCACCTTTGGCAGCAAATCGTCGACCTTTTCTTTCAAGTCATCCGGAGAAGACACTTCTCTTCCTACGCCGGTCAGATCAATGATTGCCCGTTCGTATTTTTCCGGGTGTGCCGACTTGGCCAGAAAGCGGTCCAATGCTTTTTCATCGATATCGACGATCGTGATCCGTTCAAATATAGACTCGATGTACGAGATGGGCACATCGTTTCCGTTCCCGGCTCCGAGTAATAAAATATGCCCGCGCCCGCAGCGGTTATGCTCCAGAGTTTGTTCCAAAACTTGCCGGATCTGATCACGGTAGCCGCCCCAGTGCTGCCAGTCATGCTGGGTAGAGTCGTTTCGGAGGATGTTGGCTTTACGGAATTTGACGTACGGAACATTGACTTTTCTATTAAATGGATTCATATCGAGTTTCACCTTTTCTATCAGAATATTACTGAAATTATCCATCACTCGAGGATGCTTGTGAATTAATACTGGAGTCCGTCCCAAAAAGGTTTGCCGTGAATTGAAGCGTGTTACTACGATAGATTAAAGAATAGTAAAAGTAAAGAGCCCGCATTTGCGCGGGCTCTTTGTGCTGGGATAATATAGGTGAAGAGTTCATATAACTGGCATCTGTGCTAATGTCATTTCTTATAATGACGTTAACAACATTGTTTACTGTTTTCTCTCCTCCAAAATGAACAACAAGACTATGTGTCATACAGTAAACGTTTTATACTATGTATAATGCACTATTGCGTTCCACGACAGATGGAGTGACTGGATTAGTTATGAGGAAAATCCGGTAGCTACGGCACCAGAAACCTAAGGCTTGGAGCCTACTGCCCAGGGCATCTCAAATTGCTGAACCTGGGCGGCAGGCTCTGCCTATGCAGTGAACTATGGTATGTAAAGGAGTTAGACGATGGAGCTTCAGCGCTGTACCTATCCTCCGCTTCAACCCGATCCCGGCAAGCTGCTTGTGATCCGCGAACTGCCGCTGCCGCCAAGAATCCGGGAGAACTCACAGACTCAGTTAATTGCTCTGAACGAGCATTTGCAGCTATGGCAGATTGATCTCATATCCGGCCGTACCCTCGCTTTAGCGGATCTTCATTTGCCAGATTTTCATCCGGAGCATCCGGTACAGCTCGTCATTAGTCCCTGCGGACAAGCAGCCGCCGTGAGCAACCGGTTCGGGCGTCATGCCGCCGTGGTCTCTCTGCGAACCGGCCATACCCTGCTGGAACTAAGCCGGGGAACCTATCATTTCAGCGTATCCACCTATCCGCTGGCTTTTGCTGAATACGGACAGGAATTGGTTCTTATTCACGGTGTGGATTGGAACCGGCTGGAGCTTACTGTTGTTCTGCCCGAGGCCGGGCCGGTTGCTGCTGATATAAGCCTTACCAAAGCAAGCTCCGATTTGCAGGAAGACGATTTGGACTATTTTCACGGGCAGCTTCATGTCTCTCCAGATCATACCTACATAGCGGAAACAGGATGGGTATGGTCGCCGACCGGCATCACCCGGGTATGGAATCTCTCGAATGGGGCTCAGAACAAGCCGGCAACGGGGCGAGGCGGGCAGCTGAACGCGATTTGGACCCCGCTGATCGATTGGGATCTGCCAATGGTATGGCTGGATAACGAACGCCTGGCGGTATGGGGGCAGATTGATAGGGAGATGGTAGATGAAGAAGATTGGCAGGAAGAAGGAATTTGTCCAGCCATTCTGATCTACAATGCGGCCACTAAGAGCAGAGAGCTTGTTCTGACAGACCTGCCTGCTTATACAATGTGCTCTGGTACAAGTGATGTATTTATACATGCACAAGCACAGTTGGCCGCATCATCTTCCGGCAGACTATTCGCCTGGGGAACCGGCCTGCCCCTATATTGCTGGAGCCTGCCGGATCTGCAGCCGCAGATCCATGAATTACCGGTTCAACCAGACTTGTATCATAGGCAAGCCGATCTATTCCTGTATATCAGTGAGGGAAGACTTGAAGCGTGGCGCTGTTTGTAGAGCATGAGTAGCACCGCTTCTTTAAAATGATTGGTAGAATATTCCTTGTGAGGAGGAAATCAATGGAGAAGATCTACGATTGCCTACATCAATTAGATGGAAATGACCTGCGGTTTTTCTTTTACAACTTATTAAACACAGCAGATCATTATCAAACGAACGGCAGTATTGAAGAAAAAAAGTTAGCAGAGGGACTCCTTAATCTCGTCCAAAATCATATTGAGGCGGTTCACAACCATAAACGGCAAATAGATGAACTCCAACAATATGTTTATCTTGTTTTCAGTCTCTCTGACGCAGGTTCATTAAAAGTAACGCTAAGTAAAATTGTCATTTGGTGTGCGGATAACGCACATGACCAAACAGGCTTACGTTTCGCATTGCATTTGCTGAGAGGCCGGAAACAGCCGGTCAATGTTGTTAATGTGACAGAGCTCTTTAATACTATAGGTAATCATCACAAAGAAGAATCCAAACCTTATTGGAGTAGCTTAATGGATAGAGAACATTTTCAGATCATCGTTAAAAAATACTACCAAGGTGTTGCTCTTGATCCTAGTCAAAGAAGACGGTATGAATCAGAATGGCTAATGCTCTCAAGTGAAAATCATGTACTCCGTTTGTGGAAGGAGCGTTCTGTAAAAGGCGCTGAGGAATCTGCACTGGACGAAATGATCATTAGATCCGTCATTGAATTAGAGCAAGAACAAGATGAGAATGGCTTTATCAACGCAGCAAATGTGGTAACTAAAATATTTGATACTTCGCACCAATTCGTAGGGTATTCATTTATTACCAATAGGATATGGAGTTTAGTTAACCAAGGAGTTTTAGAGTTTAGCGGACTGCCAAGGGCCTTGCATCAGTTCTCTGTTAAACTTGGCACGCATAAGAATACTATAGCACCATGAGAATAAGCAGCCGAAGTCTTCGGCTGCTTATTCAGGTAATGCCATCATATCGCCTACTCCTGCAGCTTCGATACCTGCTCAATCAGCGCATCCACACCACGATCCACTGTGTAAGGCCCATTGTTCCAGTTCGCGCGCGAGACATTGATGATCCGGTTGTTCTTCACCGCAGGAATGCTCTGGTAGACAGGCTCCTTGAACAGCTCGTGCATGGCAGCCAGCTCTTCATCAGTCATTTGCGTGAAAAAGTAATCCGCCGGCTTGTCCACCAGCATCTCCATCGACAGCACCGTTCCCCCGTCAGCATACTGCTTGAATTGCTCAGGCATGATAAAGCCGAAATCCTGATAGATCAGCTTGCCTAAGGTACCACCCTCGCCTCCAAGCAGCACTTCCCCTTTATGGATAACGAAGGAGATGGCGGTAGTACCTTCATCAAGCTTCACATTGATGGTATCCCGGATTCCTTGCAGCTTCTTATCGAACGATGCAATCCATTTCTCTGCCTCATCATGCTTGTCCATAATCTCGCCCATGGTCCGTAAGGTGTTCACCACATCCGGGTCACCGCCCCAGGCTACTGCTATGGTCGGAGCGATCTTCTCATAGGTCTCAATGACATCCTGCCCCAGATAATCCGGTATGATTATCAGATCGGGCATCAATGCGGAGATCGCTTCCACACTGCCTACGCCTGCTCCGACATTCTCCACATCCGCCATCTCTTCCTTGTATTGATCGAGTGTCTCCTGGTTGACACCTGCCGGCTTCAGGCCAAGCGGAAGCATATACCCGCCGTATGCGAGCGCCACTACCTGCGCGGGCTCCGCCGGAATCTCCACCTTTCTGCCGAAGCCATCAGTAAATACCTTATTGGGCTTGTCTTCAGCAGCCTTCATATCTCCGCCCCCGCAGCCTGCAAGCATCACAGATAAGCTGATCAAGAGGGATATCGCAAACATGGGCTTATGGCTAACTTTCAAATCATTCACACTCCGTCTTCTGTATTGATAATGATTATCATCGATATCAATATAGCGTGCTTCCTTACGGGGAGCAATGAACGATTCCAGCATCTCTTTGGTAGGATTTGAACCTTTCAGGAGCGGGGCGTGCATTTTGAACTGTGCCGGAGTCTCTCTGAACACCTTTTTGAACAATCTGCTAAAATAATAAAAATCCGTATACCCCACACGTTCAGCCACATCGCGTATCGGTGCATCTGTCCCGGCCAGCAGGCTTCTGGCGTGCTGCATCCGGGTACGGCTCACGTACTCCATCGGACTGCACTGATACTTGCGTTTGAATACCCTCACTAAGTGATGTGTACTATAATGAAACAACTCCGCCATTTCGCTCATGGACAGGGGCTGGTGATAGAATTCCCCGATATAACGGGCGATCTGCTCCGCCAGATCTGTCTCCGGCTCCTGCTCCCCCGCCAGCTCAAGCTGACGGAATTGCTCAGATACAAACTGGTAGAACAGTCCCAGCACCTGCACCCGTTCCAGCTCCCCGCCGCTCCTCCATAACTGATGCATACGCTTCAGCAGGGACAGAATCACCCATGGGTCACTCCCGGGGAAGGCATATTTCCGCTGAAAAGGGTTAGGCTTGTCCACGACCGCTTCTGTGAAGGAGCTGCCCATCCACGGTTTGTATAGAATGAGGTAATAATCAAATGTTCGCTCCAGACACGAAATTTCAAGAAGGGTCCCCTTCCCGCCATGAATAACATGCGCATAACCCGAAGTGCGCCCGGCCCCATTGAGCCGAACCTCAGCCTCTCCCTGATTCGTGAATACAAAGCTGCTTGACGGAAAAACATACCGCTGCTGCTCTCCCGGCCTCATGATCACATGACGGATATCCATGATTCTAACCGGTACATGGTTCCATGCCCGAATGCTCTCTGTCATCTCGAATCTCACAAGTACTTCCCCCTGGCTGCCGTCCACTGTAAATTTCTATTATTATAATTGATAACCATTATCAGTTACAACACTGTAGCTCTGCAAATAGGATCTGTCTGCCAAGTGAGATATAATAAATTCCATGAAATTAAGCTGCACATAGCAGAAAGGCGGTGCAACGAATGAATGATAAAGATAGCCTCCCGCCTTCGGAAGCCTTTGGAGAGCTAGATCAGATGTGGTTCAGGCTTCGGAGTATCACACATGGCAGCCGTTCAGGGGGAGAGTGGCCGTTACGGCTGCAATTTCTGGAATCGTATATGCTGCTGATTCCCATTATGGGCCAAGGCTCCATCACGGTAGACGGCAAATACTGCGAGCTCAAGGCGGGATCTGTGTTCGTCTGTCAGCCGGGGCAATTGATCGAGGCCCTACTTACGGGTACAGGCGAACAGAGTGTATACATTCTGCGGTTCGATGTGTATAGCCAACATAGTATGCTGGAGGAACAGCAACCGTCCCGCCCGGCGGAGACTCATCTCCCCTTCCCTGTAGAAGGAGCCATACCCATTCAGTCAACGATTACATACAGCAAACTTTGTGAGTCCATCACCGGATACATGGGAAGCCTCAACCCTTTGCAGCGCCTGCTTGCCCAGAGCCGGTTCTATGAACTGCTGTACAGTCTGCTAAGCAGTGCCCGTCAAATGCAACCCACCGATACGGGAACTTCCATGGAGCGGGCCATGCTCTATATCGAGCAACACTACCGTGAAGACTTATCCATAAGTCTGCTCGCTGCTGAAGCAGGCACCAGCATTAGGCACTTCATCCGCCTGTTCAAGCAAACCTATGGTCTCAGCGCGATTGAGTACCTGACCGAATACAGGATCAGACAAGCCAGGAGGCTGATGCTGCCGCAGACGAATTATGAGCTGAAGGATATTGCAGCTTACGTCGGTTACAAGGATGTTCCTTATTTCCGGCGCAAATTCAAGCAGATTACCGGAGTCGCGCCGGCCACCTTCATGCGCAATGCCAAGCTCAAAATCGCAGTTTGCCACGGCAGCCTTATCGGAGCGCTGCTTAGTCTGAATATTATTCCGTGCGCGGCTCCTGCGGACCATCCCTGGGCTGAATATTACCGGCGTAAATATGAGACGGATGCGGTGCTGCCGCTTGCCAGGGAGGAATCTCTCCAGTTGCAGCAGCTTACCGTTCTTCGAGCTGATTATATCCTCGGACTGGAGCCGGCGGTAAGCCGGAGGATGCTGCCGCAGCTTCAGGCAATTGCCCCCGCGTTCCTGGTATCTCCGCTCCAGAAGGATTGGCGCACGCAATTACAATTCATTGGAGAATGCGTGGGCAGGGCGCCGGAAGCAGCATCCTGGCTCAGGAACTATAAGCGTAAGGCCAAGAGCATCCGGGCAAAATTAGCTCAAGGACCCGCCATGGGCAAGCTGCTCCTTGCCCGCATATCCGGGCAGGCCATCACCGTGTTGTCTACCCGAAGCTTAGCTGAGGTATTCTACGATGATCTGCATTTTATCCCGGCCTCCGTTGTGGACCTTAGGCTGAGCAATCAGACATTAACCCCGGAGGAGCTATGGTCATCAGATGCGGACAAGCTGCTGTTCATCGTGGATGAGGATGCAGCTTCGCAGGCAGCCTGGTCTGCGTTCCGGGACAGAGAGTCCTTGCTGCCCCCCGATCCCGCAGGATTGTCACGTGTCGCGCACCTCCCTCCCTATCCCTGGACGGAGTATAACTCGTTCACCCAGGAGCTGGTTCTTGACTCCGCCTTGACACTTTGGCGTAATCGGACATGAAATATTGGCGTGATAGTCAATAGTCGAATCGCGCGGATTGTTTTATACTCCTAACAGTGATATTGATTCTCACTCTCAGGTGGGATGACAGGTATTGAAACTCAGGAGGTTATTGAAGATATGCGACAGATGAGACAAAAAATGGTGTTCTGCATGGCGATAGTATTGACACTGCTAATGACGGCTTGCTCCAGCAACAGTGGACAGGCCAAGGTGGCCGCAGACGCCAAAGAAGATTTCAAGGTGGTCAATAGTGAGAAAGGCGAGATTACAATCCCCGCCCACCCGGCCAGAGTGATTGGATTATCTGTGGTCTACCCGGAATTCCTGCAGGCCTTAGGCGTTACTCCCGTTGCTGTGCAGAACTACCAGGAGGAGTTCCCGACCTATCTGCAGGAGCCGTTCAAGGATACGCTGAAGATGGGCATTGCCCAGACCCCGAATTTCGAAATGATCCTCTCTGCCAATCCCGATCTGATCCTCGCTCCTACATGGTGGTCGGCTAAGGATTACGACCAGTTGTCGGGGATCGCTCCGACGGTTCTGCTGCCGCAGCGCGATGACTGGCGCGATGAGCTGAAGGATATCGCCGGAGTGCTCGGCAAGACGGAGCTTGCAGAGAAGGTAATCAAGGATCTGGAGGATCAGGAAGCAGAAGCCAAGCAGAAGCTGGATGACCTGGTGGGTAATGAAACGGTGATGTACATGATGGTGATGCCGGGCAGCTTCGTGCTTTACGGAGATCAGATTGACCGCGGGAAATTCCTTCATACTACGCTTGGGCTGGAGATGATTCCGAATTTCCCGGCTAAAGATCCTTCCTTATCCATCTCGCTCGAGAAGCTGCCGGAGTATAATCCTGATCACATCTTCCTTCAGTTGAATAACGAGGACGACGCCGGAGTGAAGAAAACCTATGAGGATCTGCTGAAGAGTCCATTATGGAAGAACATGACGGCGGTCAAAAAGAACCAGGTCTACACCATGGCCGGCAAGGACTGGTTCAATCTGGGGATGTCTCCTCTGGCTAACCGTTATGCGGTGGATGCGGTGCTTCAGGCCTTTGAAGGCAACTCCAAATAAAGGGGGACTTCAGATGGGCGACGCTGGCAGACTCCAAGGGGTTGAACGTTACTACATCTGCCCCAATGCTGTTGAGAATGCAGTGGCTACTGTACCGCTGACCGAATTATGCAGCCCTGCACAAGCTGAATATCTGCTTACCACTTATGCTTCCATGCTTGGGACAGAGGATAAGCGTATCGCTGCAGCCATCTTCTGCACATGGGTTGCCGGGATCTGCGGAGCCAAATACGCACTGCTCACAGCCGCAGACCCGCTGGCTCATGCCTTGCGGCTGAATAACCTGTCTGTCCAGCTCATCCGCACGGAGGGGTATCCCGAATTCGCCTTCCCTATCCATAATTACCGGGAGAGTATCCATGACCAGAACGGGAATAGAAAGGAGCTCATAGACGAACTGGAGTTGTTCTACACGAACGAGGTCAGACCCATTGTTACGGCGCTTGCCGAAGCTTCGCAGACCAAAGAGGTGATGCTGTGGAGGCATGTCTATAATCAGTTGTATACTTTTATCGAAGAGGATGCTCATGACGCTCTCAGTGAGTGCCGCCGCAACCTGATCCACGGACAATTCCATGCTGCCATGTGGGAGCTGACACCCGAGGTATTCGGACTTCGCAGCAATCCGTTCCGTATCACCCCCAAGTTCCGTACGGACCCCGATCCTCCGCATGATACGATATCTGTGAAAGCTACCTGCTGCCTGGCCTATAAGCTCAGAGCGGATCATGGCTATTGCGGGGGATGTCCTATCCGTTAATCAGCACAGCCTAATAGACTATTTATCGGCTTGGTACCTTTTCCCAGCCGGTTTTTTCTGTAAAATAACATACTTCACTCTACAAGAATATCCGCCATATTCCGACATATTATTTAAGAGCTTTTGCTCTAATACATATCCGGGAGATGACCTATGTCACAGCTAATTCAAAAACGGCCAGTCCGTTCCACCAGCATTGCCAACACATTGGCCATTGTACTGCTAGTCATTATTCTTGTCGTCTTCTCGATTCTGGGTACCTTCTTCTATTCCAGCACCCGCAGCATTCTGGTCAGCCAGCAAGAATCGATGCTGATGACCAAGACGCAGGGAATTGTCAGCCAGTTCGATGCTCTGTTTAAAGAGAAGGGCTCACTGGTCAAACAAATGTCCACCAACTCGATTTTCCAAAAATATATTGAGAGCACTACACCAGATCAAATCACCACCTCCCCTTACGCCGCAGAAGCACTTGCTACACTGGCGGACATTGTAAAGTCAGAGCCCTCCTTCGCCGATGCCTGGGTGGCCGGGTTATCCGGTAAGGGATATTTCCTCCAAAATGACGGTCTGGCCTCTAAATCAGACTTCGATATCCGCGCCCGCCCCTACTTCAAGCCCGTATCTGAATCCAAGGGTCTCTATTATTCTGAGCCTTACGCCGATGTCAATAATGGCAAAATGCTGATGGGCATTTTCTATCCGATTCTGAATGACAGCAGCCAAATGATCGGCTTCATTGCCGCAGATATTGCCTTCGATGACATCCCGGAGATTATGCAGAGCTATTCCTTGGGAAGCACCGGCTTCTCCATTCTGGCTACACGCTCAGGCGATATTCTCTACCACCCGGATAAGGCTAAAGTGCTGAAGGAGAAAATTACAGACAGTCCGGGCGATCTCGGGGCCATCGGCAAAAAAATGATTAACGGCGAATCCGCCGTATCGCTCATCGATGATAATGGTGACCCCCGTTATATCGGTTATGCCACCAGTAAGGATACCGGATGGTCTGTAGGCTTAACCATTACCCGGAATGAGGCGCTTAGCGAGCTAACGTCCTTCACCCGGATTACCATTACCGGTTTTGCCGTGGCCGCGCTTCTGCTGCTGGTCATCTGTTATCTCATGCTGCGTTACCTCTTACGTTCTATTCCCAAGCTGCTGGCCGCTATCAAACAGATTGCAGACGGCGACCTAACCGTTCAGCTTAGTGACGCCTCCCGCAACGAGATCGGGCAGATTGCTCATGGCATCGCGGGCATGGTTCAGAAAATTCAAGGCATGATTCAGGTGATCCATAATACGACTCAGGTGCTTACTCAGTCTTCTCACAACCTGCAAGCTGTCTCAACCAAAACCGCGATAACCATGAACGAAACGGCCACGGCCATCAATGAAATTGCGAATGCAACCAACTACCAGTCTGCTGAATCCGAGAGCATCCTCCACAAAACGGGTGCATTATCAGATCAAATAGACGAAATCACCAGTGACGCTCAGGCTGTAGGCACCATGGTGCAGAACTCAGCCCAGCTCAGCAGTTCGGGTCTGGATTTGGTCGAGCAGCTCTCCAAAGCCGCCGAAGACAATCACGCATCCACACAGGCAATGTCGTCGCTCATTGAGGATATTGATCTGAGCCGTCATGAGATTTCAGGAATCGTAGGCACAGTGAATCAAATTGCCACCCAGACCAATTTGCTCGCCCTTAATGCTTCCATTGAAGCTGCCCGCGCAGGTGAACACGGCCGGGGCTTTGCCGTGGTGGCCGGTGAGGTGCGTAAGCTTGCCGAGCAGACAGCCCGGGCTACCGAGGAAATATACAAGAAGGTCAGCGCCATTGAGGAAAAAACAAGTCTATCCGTAGAACACACTACGCTGAACCTTACGATTGCAGAAGAGAACGCCAAATCCGTAGAGGATGCGAAGCAGCTCTTCTTCAGCCTGAACAGTGACCTGGAGGAGCTGAAGATCAGGATGCTGCAGATCAGCAATAACACTTCGATTGTCCACAAGCATAAGGATGAGATTCTGCAGGCAATCGAGGTCATCTCTTCGACGACTGAGGAGAATTCTGCCTCCACTGAAGAGGTCAGTGCCAATACACAGGAGCAGCTCGGCAGTATTGAGCAGGTAGCTGAACTGTCCAGAGAGCTGAGCGAAATCTCTAAGAAGCTGGAGGAGGAGCTGCGGCAGTTCAAGCTGGAATAGCGGAATATGCCAAAACAACGCCAAGTGGATGTCCCGCTTGGCGTTGTTTTTATCATTCGGAGGCATATGCTCGGTTCGGTGCTATTTTAACATATATTTGCTTATGGTCTTAGGCGCATAGCTCTTTGTAATATACAGCTCCCCGCCTCCCGCATAAATGTAATTATGCCCGGTTTCGTAGTCGTGCCAGCTTGTGGAGAGATGATATTTAATCTGCAGGTTTGCCGGGTCCAGCACATAGAAATCTTCCTTAGCTATATCTCCCTCAAAGGTCTCAGGATCAATCACAGCCGGACGCTCCTGCCATTGGTACTGCTTCTCGACTGTAATCTCACCCGATGGCGTTATCCTGCTGTACCATTCGCGGTCCCCGGCTTCACCGATCTGCTGCTTACCAAGCAACTGATTGTCTTTGCTGTACAATTTGTAGATGTTGTCGCTCTTGATCAGATAGTTATTGCCTGTCGTATCAATCCGGTCCGCCTTGTTCAGAGGACGCACCCACTTCTTGGCGCCGCTTGCGTCATAGCCGAGTAACAGCCGGGCATCCTTACTGCTCATCTGAATCAGGAACGACCCGCCGCGAAGCGGATGCACCTGGAAATAGGAGTCTTTCACCGTTTTGGGAACAGTGTAGGTAGCCAGCGGTGTTGTCAGTGCAGTCAGACTGCGGTATACGCTGATACTATAAATATGGTCTTGTTTATCTATCAACTGATGCATAACGTACCCGTTCGGGAGTAACTCAAGTATCCCTGTGGTCCATTTGCCGGTCAGCTTCAGCCCGCTTACCTGCTTCCCTTCCTGATTATATTCAGTAAAAGCAATAGTTTTTCTGTTGGCACTTAGTCCGGACCGGATACTAACATTTCCGTTATCCAGAAATACCGGCGTGTAAGAATCGGTTATTGTTTTGGTCCACTTCCGTTTGCCGTTCGGATCGACAGCGGTGAGATCGTAGGGGATGCCGCCTTTCATTTTGTAGAAGTAGGAGTAACCGTTACTGGCAGAATGAAAACCATGAGCAGTAAACGGCTGGTCGTTAGCCATGTCCGAATAATCAGATACCCAGTTGGCCGAACCGTTAATGCGGTCAACGGATGCGTACAACATGCCCGAAGACTTCTTCTTGGAAGGGGATACGGTTACGGTCTTGACTAGAGGAATGAACATCCGCTTCATGCTCTGCTGGGTGTCTATAGTGCCCCAGAAACTAAGTCCATCCGGCAGCGTATAGCTCCATTCCGGCGCAGGCAACTGTTCAATGACCTTCCCGGCAGCGGATGTACGCCCGGGCAACAACACCTGTGCAGCCAATGCCAGCGCAAATGCCGTGGTGAGAAACTTGAATCGTTTTGGTAACATACTATTATCCCTCTTTTGCTATGTATTAATGTTCCAGTCTGATCTATTATAGGATCACGCTGACAATATGGACAGGTTAATAAATGGATTGCCTTCTAACAGGCGTAGCTGTAATACCTGTAAGGCTAAAATCAGCAGACTGTGGAAAGAAGGGAATCTTCATTGGACGAGACTATAAATATACAGGAGCACATCCTGATCTGGAATCATGCAATATTTCAAATTATGGATATCAGACATATACAACTGCAGACCGGTGATAACGTCAGACCGTATCTGCTTCCCTCCAGCGCCTATTTTTACGTTACACAAGGTCATGCATCTGTCACCTTAGACGGTGCAGAGCATGCTGCCAAGCCTTACTATCTGCTTCATGGGGGCAAGGGCGCTTATCTCGATATCCGTCTTACTGACCATTCTTTTGAGTACTATCTTATTCTCTATAAAGCCAGCCTGCCGCTGTCCGGGAGGCGATATTCACCGGGGCGGACGGAGCCAGCGCTCCCCTTCTCCTTGCAGTACGGATTCATTCCGCTCCATCCGGCAATTCTCTATCAGTTGGCTGAACGGATGCTGGACGAATGGCTTGTGCAGGAACGGCTGGAACAGCTGCATGCCAAAACTTTGTTCTACCAGTTTGTCTACGAGCTGCTTCAACAGATGGATGAGCAGCAGGTCAGCCCCGTAAGGCCGGATCTGATCTCCCAGATCATCCATTACATAGAGCAGCATTATGCCGAACCGGTCACGCGGGATTCGCTGGCACGTGTTTTCAACTACAGTGTACCTTACCTGTCCAAGCATTTCCGGCGCGTGACCGGGACAAGCATCATTGATTACTTGATCCGCATCCGAATCAATCAGGCGGGAGACTTGCTGCAACAGACCGACTTGTCTATGCAGGAAATTGCACGCAGCATCGGGTACACCGATGTATCCTATTTCATCAGGTTGTTCAAAAAAACGGCCGGCGTTACCCCCGGTGAGTTCAGAAATGCTTCGCTGCGCCAGGTGAACAGTTCCTATCGTCCTATTATAAGGCTTCAATCGTCCATTGCTCCGCGCAGGCTTCGTTACTATATTGGTAAGAGAGATGATAATCATTATCAATACAGTGGAAAAGGAGATTTACCGATGTACAAGAGCAAATTACCTGTAGGAGTGACTGTATTACTGTGCCTGGCACTCCTGCTAAGCGCCTGCGCAAGACCAGCGAATTCGAATGGCGGAGCAAGCAATAATACTGGAGCTGGCACAACTTTAAGCACCGGCAGCAATACCGGCAATGCCGAGACCGGGAAGACAAATGTCAGTGCCGAGACTATCACCTTCAAAGCAGTGAACGGTGAAATACAAATCCCCAAGAATCCGCAAAAAATCGTAATGGTCGCAGGAGCCTTCACCGGCCATCTGCTGGCACTGGGATTAAAGCCGATTGCAACCGGGGATGAGTCTTTTAACAGCTACACAGAAGGTAAACTGGACAATGTTGTCAATCTAGGCAATGACATCCCTTACGAGCAGATTGTTGAGCTGCAGCCTGATTTAATTGTGGTGTGGAATGATCCGGCTGCAATCGAGAAGCTGTCCCGGATTGCGCCGACCGTCGCTGTAGAATACGGAGTTCCTTTCCGGGAGCAATTAATGGAATTCGGGACAATGACCGGCCGGGAAAAGCAAGCCAAAGCCTGGATTGAAGCGTGGGATGCCCAAATCGCCAAATACAAACCACTTGTGAAGCAGGCTGTAGGTGAGCGCACGGTATCGATTTTTGATGCAGGAAGTGCCAAGGAGTTCTATGCTTACGGCAGCTTTGGGCGGGGCGGCGACATTATCTATGGCGAGTTCGGACTGAATGCACCGCCGATTATTCAGAAGGAAGCTATTGACAGTGGCCAGGGCTGGGCCAAGCTATCCCTTGAGCTATTGCCGCAATATGCCGGGGATTATATTTTTATCAGCGGATGGACAAGTGAAGAGAATGCCGCATGGATCTTCGAGGGCAACATCTGGGACAGCCTCCCCGCTGTTAAGAATAATCATGTCTACCGCGAGAATAGCCGCGGCTTCGTGTTCAGCGACCCGATCTCCCTGGATGCCCAGCTCCAATTTGTGGTAGACAGCTTGCTGGGAATGAAATAGATTCTGCATGAGTCTAGAGCGAATGATAAACCAGCCGGGAAAGTTGCTCCTCAGTGTGCAGCAGCTTTTCCCGGCTGGTTTGCCAGTACCCGGGCTGTCCATTACAATGACAGTACACAGGCTGACAATGCCGATTCCCGGGAGGAGAGTATGACATGGAAGCATGGAACCGTCCCCGATGGGGGCAATTAACGGTTGAGGAGAAAATGCACACGATGCAGGAAGTACTTAAGCAGCTGCCCGCTGGTTTCAAGTGGCTGCGCTTAGAAAGGTTCGAACGTTACGGCCAGTCTCTGGAAACAGGGGTCTTCTTGTATGAGGGCAGTGAATATGTGTTCGTGCCGGGCGACTCGGTGACCCTGGGCCGTTCAGAAGTACATATGTATGCGAAGATGTCTCCTGTCCGCGAGGCTGTGATCGGGCCGTTGCTTGTCCAGCGCCAGCCTGTATCGGCAGGCTGGTATGAATGTCCGCTGGACCGGCTCGACGCGGAGGAAGACGAGGATGTATTCGAAGCGATCGAGGAGTTCCGTCAGGGACCGCACACCAGCTATGAGTACTCGCAGTCTTTCCGGCTGGAACGGGACGGTGATCAGGTCGTCGTGTTCCTGTTCGACGATAGCGAATCGTTCGGGGAATGGCGCGAAACGGAGCTGCCGGAGGGCTTCACCCTGCCGACTGAGGATGAATGGGAGTATCTGTACGGCGCAGGCGTCCGGACGCTGTTCCCGTGGGGCGACGAGATTGATACGTCCATGCGCCTGAGACATGTGTCCGGTTCAAGTGAGGCTAATGCTGAGGACCCGTATCCGCTGGAGCTGCCAAATGCGTTCGGCCTGTGCTTCCCTGGCGATCCCTATAAGAAGGAGCTGGTGCTCACTGAGGGCGGCATCACTGGTAAAGGCGGCGACGGCGGCAGCAATCTGCACGGCGGCCAGGGCGTTGATCTGGGATATCTCCCAACCGCGACCGCTTTCCGTGATCCTTATGAGAGCGAGCTGGAATGGGAGGATCTGCTGGATTGCCTCGTGTACCGGCGGGTAGTGAGACTGTAGACCAACCATTCAGACACTGTAAGAGGAGGCATACAAGCAATGGAAATCCAATTAAGCGGCATGTGCGGCAATTCACCGAAGAACAAGCTGGCTGAAGATTTAGCCGTCGCTCTTATTACTGGAGATACCAAAACATTAACCCATCTGCTATCTGGCGATGCTTCTGTGGAGCTTGTTGGCAGCGAACGTTATCCGTTGTCTGCCGTTCTCCAGGGAGAAGCTTCTGTTCCGGAGCTCACTTTACTTACGATTGAACATGCCATCTCCCACGGCAAAATCGCTGCTGTGAGCGGGAATTGGATGACGCGCGGCGGAATTCGCTTCGCCTTCAGCGACCACTACAGCTTCGCTACAACCAAAGGCACTGAAGTGGCTGCCGCCCGCTGTTACCGGATCAAGCTGGACTGACCTGAAGTTTGTACTCAGCGAAAAGCCGCCCGCTTCGCTAACGCGAATCCCGGACGGCTTTTTTTCATTATGTTAGTTAGTTTTATACCCCTTGCGATATAAGCTCACGCTTAGCGGGGGCTGCTCCCTCTGTGTCCGATTCTGGACCGTTGTCCATCTCCTCCACACGCGCCACATTCAGTTCCTGCTCATTCTGATGAAGCTCCTTGACCATATTCCTGTAGATATGGGCTTCTTGACGGTCCAGCCCGTCACGATTCTCTTTCATGATCCAGGTTTCCACGGTTCGCTTGAGAATTTCGCCTTTTCGTTCCAACAGTTTCGTATAAGTCAACGTTTCTTCATTCCCTTCCCTATGCTTAGAGTTCATACGCCGGGTAAGCTCAAATGTGACTTCCGGCGTAACGTCTACTATTATACGGGAAAGACCCGGCTCACCCAATGCGGTGCAGCAGGGCTTACACAGGGTGAGCCGCACTGAGCTTAGAAGAGACCAACTCAGCAGGCAGGGTTCGTAAACATGCGGATAGATGCTCCCATATACGCAGGATAGGAGTAGAATAGCATCACGCACACCTTGCTCAGTCGGCCCGCACCTCCGGCACGGTCCATTGTAATCGGTTTTCCGATTACATTTCCGTTAACGCCTCTCGCCCGGGCCATTGTAATCGGTTTTCCGATTACATTTCCGTTCACGCCTCTCGCCCAGGCCATTGTAATCGGTTTTCCGATTACATTTCCGTTCACGCCTCTCGCCCGGGCCATCGTAATCGGTTTCCGATTACATTCCCGTCCACACCTCTCGCCCGGGCCATCGTAATCGGTTTTCCGATTACATTCCCGTCCACACCTCTCGCCCGGGCCATCGTAATCGGTTTTCCGATTACATTCCCGTCCACACCTCTCGCCCGGGCCATCGTAATCGGTTTTCCGATTACATTCCCATCCACACCTCTCGCCCGGGCCATCGTAATCGGTTTTCCGATTACAGTCGGCCCGCACACCTCGCTCTGGCAGATTGTATTTTCACATGCATCCTGTTCGTGTCCATACTGCCGCTTCAGCCCCGCAGCTCCACACGAAATACGCTGCCTCCACCGGGGCAGTTCTCAGCCCCAATGCTGCCGCCAAGCGTGTCTACCAGCTCCTTGGCAATGGCAAGGCCCAGTCCGTGGCCCCCGGCTTCCCGCGAACGGGACTGGTCAGGGCGGTAGAACCGCTCGAAGATCCGGTTCAGATCTTCCGCAGGAATACCCACGCCTGTATCCTCCACCTCCAGCTTCAGCCAAGGGCTGCCATTCTTCTGAATAGGCGCAGCCCGCAGAATGACTTGACCGCCTGCGGGTGTGAACTTAATGGCATTCTCCAGCAGAATGATCATAAGCTGCACCAGCTTCTCCTGATCCTGTTTCACCGGAAGCTCCGCCGGAGCTTCAAGCTCTAGCAGGATCTGCTTCGCTTCGGCCAGCACGCTCAGGCCGGAGAGCATACGGGCCAGAGCCGGCGCGAGGTCGAAGCGCCGGAGGTCCTGCTCCAGCAGCCCGGCATCACTGCGGGCCAGCAGGAGCAGGTCCCGGGTCAGCGCGGTCATCCGCTGGACCTCGGAATACATCCCGTCCACCACATGACGGGTGAACGGCTGTTCATTGATGCTGTCCTCCAGCTTCAGCGTCTCGATGGAGGACAGCAGCACGCTCAGCGGCGTGCGGAGCTCATGCGAGGCATCCGCCGCGAAGTGCTTCTGCCGGTCATACGCCCGGCGGACCGGCACCATCGCCTGCCGCGACATTACCCGGCTGAAGACGGCTGCCAGCAGGATGAATGCCGCGGCAATGGCGGCCAATACGCCAAGCAGCCAGCGGAATAACTGCTGCTGGAAGGTAACGTCTTTGCCTGCATACAGGATACCAGCAGGCTGCCCCTTATGCTCGAAGGTCCGGCTGCCGAACAGATAAGCAGTCTGTGGGCTGTCCTTGGGGTCATTGCCCTTATGCAGCGGGCCTGGCCCTTGCTCCAGCTCCACAATCTCTAGTCCCTTCCCTGTTGTCCCCGCCGTACCGGAGTCTGCAAGCTTCAGCACCTGCTCCTTCAGTCCCGGCTGAATCTCGCCGCTGCCCAGCAGATTGCCTTCCGAATTCAGGATCACATAGAACGACTGATCCGCACTGAGCGTAAAAGCCTGGTTACCCGGTCCCTGATACTGCCCCTGCAGCAGTTCTTCGTACATTGGCCCTTGCAGTTGCTTGACTTCGGCATCCAGCAGCAGGTTAAGGCGTTCCTTCTGGTTATTCCAGATCAGGAGATGCAGAAGCAGATAGATGATCAGGAAGGACAATAGCAGAAAAACACTCATCAGCGCACTGTACCGCCAGGTAAGCCGCTTCCGGGTGCGCGCGAACAAGTCATTACCAGAGCGGCCCCCTCCGGAACGAGGAATATTATTTTTCAAAGCTATACCCCACTCCCCGGATGCTCTGTATATGCTGCTGTACCCCGTCCAGAAGAGCCAGCTTCTTACGGAGAAGCTTGACCGTAGCATCGATGGTCTTCAGCGTAACCTCGGATTCCATCCCCCAGATCCGGTCCAGGATCACCTCGCGGGTAAGCACCGTACCCTGATTCTTCAGGAGCAGATCCAGGAGCTGATATTCTCTGGGCGTAAGCTGTACCTCTTGCTCCGCTGCTGCAATCCGGTGGCTGCTGCGGTCCAGCACCAGCTCACCGATCTTGCACGTATCATTCTCCAGCGGGAGGAAGGTCCGCCGCCCCAAGGCCCGGAGCCGCGCCAGCAATTCGTCTATTTCGAACGGCTTCACCAGATAATCATCCGCGCCCGCATCAAGACCGCGAATCCTGTCCTCCAGCGAATCTCTTGCCGTCAGCATCAGGATTGCCCCGGGGTAGCCATCCTGCCGCAGCTGACGGCACACCTCCCGGCCATCCCGCTCCGGCAGCATCCAGTCCAGCACCAGCACATCATAGCCGGAGACACTGGCGAGATCATAGGCCTCATCCCCGGAAGTGACCCATTCAACGGTATATCCCGTTTTCTTCTTAATCATATGTACAATAAGTTCACCCAGCCGGATATCGTCTTCCGCGAGCAGGATCTTCATGTGGTCCTCTCCTTCCTCAATATATCAAGATACCACATTCCGGTGAAAATCAGGTGAAAACAATGCGTTTGCCCTTTCTCCATCTTTTCACCCTGGAAGGCTAGAGTAAATGGCAAGCCATACAATACCTGAAAACGGGAAAGGATGATTTACCTATGAAAGCAACACGTAATCCGTTCACTCCAAAAGCAGGCAAGCTGATTGCCGGCACCATGGCGGCAGCACTCGCCCTAGGCACTGGCGGGCTAAGCGCCTTCGCTGCCTCTTCCACTGCGGCCACTAGCGTTACGAGTGTCCAATCTGCAACCTACAGCAGCAGTCCGGCTTCGCTGCTTCCAGTTCCTGAAGCAGGACAGCCCCCTCTGGCAGGTGCGGAGCCGCACACCCCGCCGCCCGGTCTTCCTGGCGGACCCGGTCCCGGGCTTGGCGGCATAGACCCTACTGAGCTGCTCAGCACGTTGGGCCTGTCGGAAGCGGAACTGCGGACTGCCCTTGAAGCCGGGAGCTCCCTCTCCAGTATAGCCGAAGCGCAGCAGGTAGACCCGCAGAAGCTGGTCCAGCTTGCGGCAAGCGGACTACAGGCCCAGCTCAGGCAGGAGTATGCAGACAGCCGCATTACCGAGAGCGTCTATAAGGCCCGTCTGAGCGAAATCTCAAGCCGTGCAGCGGCCTGGGTAAGCCAGACCCGGCCGCAGCCGCCGGCTCCAGGAACAGGGGCGGCTGAGCTGCCACCACTCGGTCCGGGGCTGAAGGACCTGGACCGTTCAGAGCTTGCAGAGCTTCTTGGCTTAAGCACAAGTGAACTTACTGCAAGCCTGGCAGACGGAAAGTCGCTGGCAGATCTCGCTGGCGCCAATGGAACCAGTTCGAAGCTTATTAATCTGGTTGTAGGCGCCCTGACGCAGGAATTGAAGGACCGCTTGGCCAGAGGAGACCTGTGGACGGATGAATATTCAGCTGAACTGGCGAAAGTTCAGACCAGGGCTGCAGAGCTGGTACAGCATCAGCAGCCGCTGCCCCCGCATCTCCAGCAGAATGACAAATAAACAAAGAGTATAGCGAAAAATACAATACCGAAGAGCCTGTGTCTAACGATGCAGGCTCTTCGTGTTGAAGAGATTTTCCAGCAGGTGCTAGAATAAAAAGTCGTTTCCACTCGAATTCTGTCAGGGAATTAGCTTATAATGATCACACTGCGACTTGACCGAGGATGGAACAGGACCAAGCAATCCAGAATAACCCCAAGGAGGAAGTCCATTGTATAAGGTGCTGATTGTAGATGATGAAGTTTTTGTGCGGAAGGGCTTGATCCGGATTCTGAGTGAATGCTCGCCGCAATTCGAAATTTGCGGTGAAGCCGAGAACGGGGAGCAAGCGCTTACCCTGATTGAACAATTGAACCCGGAGCTGGTAATTGCCGATATCCGTATGCCTGTGCTGGACGGGCTGGGACTGATCAAGAAAGTAAAGACGGAGCTTGTGCAGGAGCCTATTTTTATTATTTTGAGCGGATATGCCGACTTCTCGTATGCCCAGCAAGCCTTCCGGTACAATGTGTCCGATTATATCCTCAAGCCCGTTGACGAACAGGAGCTTACGGTTGCGCTCAGCAAAATCGCCCATATGCTGAACAAGAAGCAGCTCCTCTCCATCACCCGTGAAAAGCCTCTGGTCGAGACGGTCATCGAAAGCCTGCTGCAGACCGAACCCGATGATCAGGTCATGGGGCGGATCGCCTACGCGCTGGAGCTTCCTCTCACCTCTTCCTATACGTATCTCATCGTAGAAATGCAGGATCAGCTCCCCGCCGGAGAAGTCGATTACCTGCCTGCACTGAAGGACTCGCTGCTGCGTTATTTCCGCCAAGAGGCTCAGACTCTGCTCCTTCATGTACGTACGAACAATCAATACGGGGTGATCGTGCCCGGCCATTGGGTCGATGATCCTAATCCATCCCCATGGGGAGGCTACCGTGCGATGCTGGATGCACTGGAGCGGGAGCTTGGAGCAAGCATCGCTTTGTTTGTTGGCCGGAAGGTAAGCCATCTCAAGCAGATTGCAGACTCCGGGGCCAGTGCCGAGCAATGCCTCCAGTACCGTTTTGCCGCCGGCTTCGAAGGCATTTATATGGCGGACAAGCTGCTGGAGCTGCCCTTATACTATTTCGACATCGATGAAGGGTTGCACAGCAAGCTGATTTACGAGGTTGAAGCCAATGACAATAAGGGTTACAGCTCTACTGTCGACGCTATCTTCACCATGTTCCAAGAGCGCAACTTCGCCCCCGGGGCGGTGACGAACACGATCCGGCGCAGCATGATTGCCATCATCAATATTATCCGGCAGCTCGAAGGTGACGAGAATACACTGCAATGGATGCATGAGCTGCTTAACTGGCCGCTGAAATACCGCAATCTGAATCAGCTGAAGCAGATATTCCAGCAGTTTATCGCCGAAGCCGCAGAATATATCGCAGAGAAGCGCGGCGGCAAGAGCGAAGGCAATATTGAAAAAATCAAAAAATACATCGACGGGCATTACCGTGAAAATATCTACCTCAAGGGCATTGCCGCCGATTTCGATATGAACCCGGTCTATCTTGGACAGTTATTCCGCAAAACCTACGGAGTGTATTTCAATGAATACCTGCTGACCCTGCGGATTGAGGAGGCTAAGCGCCTGCTTCGGCAGACCAAGAAAAGGATGTACGAAATCGCGGAGCTGGTCGGCTTCCAGAATGCGGATTATTTTGCCACCCAGTTTGAAAAGCTTGAGAATATGACGCCAACCGATTATCGCAATATGATGATTGGGCAGTAAATAAGGAGGCTCCCTGCCGTGTTCAACTTCCGTCTGAATCATATGAAGCTTAGAAGCAAGCTGATTGTCATCTACATTGTATGCGTGTTCATCCCGATCGTCTTGACCAATGTAATGTTCTATCAGGTTACTACCGCCAATATCAAGAATCAGAAGACAGCGGATGCCGAGCAGGCGATGAATCTGCTGCAGGCTGAGCTGAGGACTGTCATTGAGGATGCGGCAGGCATATCCTACCTCTACTCTATTGACCGGCAGCTGATTCAACATCTGAATACTACCTATGCTTCATCGGACTACTATGTGGAGTCGCTGAACGCCATATCGAATCTGTTCAACCGGACCGACAAGGAGAACAAGGTGCTGAGCTCCTCGGTGATTATGACCGACAATCCAACCGTCCTGGCCTCAGCCCATATCATTAAGCTGGAGGACAGTATGCGCCAGCAGGACTGGTATAAGCAGATCAGTAAGTTCAGCAACACCCACCCTCATCTCTATGTAACGCCCGATAGCATCAGCGTGATCCAGCGCCTTACCGACCGCAGGCTGGAAACCTACGAGCATGTGCTCAAAATCGACCTGAACATGAACTATATCCGGCAGATTCTGGATTTATCCAGCTTCAGCGGTGATTTCTATATACTTGACCCGTCGGGCCAGGCCCGCTTCGGCCGTCTCTCCAGCGGTCAGCCCAGCGGGCTGATTACTGCGGCGCATACCCTGACCCCAACTGAGATTCCCAAGCCTAAGCAGGCCATTGTGATCGACAAGACTTACCAGAATAACCGTTATCTCAGCGGCTGGTCGATTTATGGCGTCCTGGATGAGACCCTTATTTTGTCTGACGTCAGACAATCCGGGCAATTTATCCTCTGGTTCGCCGGTATTAACTTCCTGGTTCCTACCATCGTAATTATGATCATGTCCCGTTCGATCCACACGCGTATCAAGAATATCCTGAAGCATATGAAGTCTGTAAAAGACAAAAACTTCGGACTGATCCCCTACCACCTGGAGCGCGATGAGATTGGCGAGCTTACCGTCGAGTTCAACCGGATGAGTAAGCGCATTGAGAACCTGATCAATGATGTATATGTTGCAGAAATACAGAAGAAGGAGCTTGAGCTGCGGCAACGGCAGGCCCAGCTGCATGCGCTGCACAGCCAGATCAACCCTCACTTCCTGTTCAATGCACTGGAGACGATCCGAATGCGCAGTATGATGAAGGGCGAGACACAGACGGCCCGGACAATTCAGAACATGGCGAAGATTTTCCGCAAATCAATCATGTGGAAGAGCAGCTTCGTTACGATCCGCGAGGAGCTTGAATTAATTGAGAGCTTCCTGGAGATTCAGAAATACCGCTTCGACAACAAGCTTGAATATCACATCGAGGTGGACCAGTCACTGCTGAATATTGAAATTCCGAAGATGGCCTTCCTTCCCTATGTAGAGAACGCCAGTATTCACGGGATTGAGAATATAGCCGGCATCGGGTATATCAACATTCAGATCGCCCAGGAGAACGGGCAGATTGTCTTCGTCATTGCAGATAACGGCGTAGGCATGGACCAGGCCAAAATCAGTGAGCTTATGCATTATCTGGACGATGAGTCCGCCATGGGGGATTCAATCGGGATGAAGAATGTAATCACCCGGCTGAGGATCACCTACGGGGAATCGTTCACCTTCTCCATTACGAGCGAGCCCGGAGCGGGAACCCGCATTTTGCTGCGGCTGCCTCTGGAGAACAAATAAATAAATATAGGGTATACCTTAATTATTCAAAGACTGATCTAAGGTTTGCCCTGTAACAAAGTTAAACGCTTTCTTTTATAATGAGGTTGTTCAATAGCACAAAGTAAAGAAAGGGGATATGAAATGCGTACAAAGAAATGGTTGCAAACCGGACTGGCTGCTGTTATGGCTTCAGCCCTCCTCATTGCCGGCTGCTCGGGCGGCAACAACGGGAACAAGAACAGTGCCAGCGGCAACGACGGCGAGGTAAGCACTGAGCCGGTAACGTTCACTTACTTCGGCTTCGGGGCCAACAAGGATACCATGGCCAGTGATACCACCATCGGTAAGAAGCTTCAGGAACAGACAGGTGTAGACTGGAAAATGGAATATGTAGTTGGCGATGGAAGCACCAAGTCCGGTGTTATGATTGCCGGAGGTGATTATCCGGATGTCATCTCTCCAGTCGGCGAGCTGGCCAAGCTGCTCGATGCCGGTGCATACATTCCGCTCAATGATCTGATTGAGAAGTATGGCCCTAATATCAAGCGTGTCTACGGCGATTATATGAACAAGATCACCAATGAAGACGGCAACATCTATATCCTTCCCTTCACTGCAAATGTAAACGGATACTTATCGCCGCCAGATCCAAGCAGTACCTTCTGGATGCAGAGACGCGTCCTTAAGGAATTCGGTTACCCGGAAGTGAAAACGCTTGACCAGTACTTTGACCTGATTGAGAAATACCAAGCTAAATACCCTAAGGTGGATGGTAAAGACACCATCGGCTTCGCTACCTTCGCCGGTACAGCCGGTGAATTCTTCACCATCACCAACCAACCGATGCATCTGGCCGGTTATCCGAATGAAGGCGGCGTCCTGGTGGACATGGAGTCTCATGAAGCCAAGCTGTATCAGGGAACCGAAGATGAGAAGCGCTGGCTGGCTAAATTGAACGAAATGAACGGCAAGGGTCTGGTTGACCCTGAGACGTTCACAGCGAACAAAGACCAGTATCTAGCTAAGCTGACCTCCGGCCGTGTACTCGGATATGTCAACTATTCCTGGCAGATCAACGACGCCACGAACAATCTGAGATCCGCCGGTAATGACGATCTGCGTTACGTTGCCCTTCCGATCGTATTTGACGAAGGCATCAAAGATGCTTATGTTGATCCTCCTTCCTTCGTGAACAACCGCGGGCTGGGTATCTCGGTCAGCGCAAAAGATCCGGTCCGCATCATCAAGTATTTTGACAACCTGCTAACCGATGAGAACCAGAAGCTTGTCGAGTGGGGCATTGAAGGCGAAACTTACACGAAGAACGCTGAAGGCCGTATGGTGATGAGCGAAGAACAGCTGACAAACCGCAACGACAATGATTTCAAACGTAAATTCGGCTTCGCATATTTCGATTATGAATGGCCGCGTTATGGCGACAATTCCGTGTATGATGACGGCAACGCCCACGTTCCGTTCAACCAGCCGGAAGTTGCAGCGATCAACTACACAGATGGCGACAAAACACTGCTGGAGAAATACAACCTGAAGACCTTCTCCGACTTCTATGCCGAGCCGGTTGAGCGTCCATGGTACCCTGCCTGGAGTATTGAGAAAGAACCGGGCTCCCCTGAGCAGCTCTTCAGCCAGAGAGCCGGCGATTTGCAGCAGAAGTACTATCCTCGTATGGTGCTTGCTGCCCCTGGCCAATTTGAAAAGGTCTGGAGTGAATACCTGGCCGAATACAACAAGCTCGATGCTAAGGGCTACGAAGAATTCATGACTAACAAGATCAAGGACCGCATCGACGGCAAATGGTAAGCGTCAGCTTCCCAGATACCGCATGATGAACCGGGAAAAGTGAAGCCTGCCTTCACTTTTCCCTTCTACACTTGTTAGCAAATAGAGAATATGGAGCTTGGAAAGGGGACGGTACAGGTGGGAAAAACCGCTGTGCAGTTGGCAAAATCGAATAATACCGGTACTTCGCGCTTCAAAACCTTTTTTAAAGAGCTATCTAAACAGAAAATGCTGATGCTGATGTCATTGCCCTTTCTGTTATGGGTGATTATATTCAAATACCTCCCGCTATGGGGATGGACGATTGCTTTTCAGAAATTCAAGCCAGCCAAGGATCTGTTCGACCAGAAGTGGGTCGGCTGGGACAATTTCAAATTCCTGTTCCAGGAACAGCAGTTCTATCGTGTCCTTCGTAATACTCTGGTTATGAGCTCCATTAACCTGGTTCTCGGATTTGTAACAGCCATCGTACTGGCCCTGCTGCTGAATGAGCTGCGCAATGTGTTCTTCAAACGCACCGTGCAGACGATCAGTTACCTGCCTTACTTCATTTCCTGGGTCGTAGCGGCCAATATTGTACAAATGGCACTGGCACCGGAAGGGATCATCAATGTGCTGCTGGTCAAAGCGCAGCTTATTGATCATCCAATTCTGTGGCTGGGCGAAGGCAAGTACTTCTGGGGAATACTCGGGGTTACGGAAGTCTGGAAGAATGTCGGCTGGAATACCATCATCTATCTGGCAGCCATCACCTCCATCGACCCTTCTCAATATGAAGCGGCTGAGATTGACGGGGCTTCCCGTCTGCAAAGAATGTTCTACATTACCCTGCCGGGTATAAAGCCGGTTATCGTTCTGATTCTGATCATGAACCTGGGCCATATTCTGGAGTCCGGCTTCGAGGCGCAGTACCTGTTAGGTAACGGGATGAACCTCGACTACTCGGAGAATCTGGATATCTTCGTACTGAAGTACGGGATGCAGATGAATAACTTCGGGCTAGCCACCGCAGCAGGTATGTTCAAAACGCTGGTCAGCTTCATCTTCTTGATCGCAGCCAATAATATCGCCAAGCGTATGGGCGAAAGCAGATTGTACTAGAAAGGAGGACACAAGTAATGGCTAAATCCAAAACCAATTCATACCGGAATTCTTCTCTTGGTGACCGAATCTTCGATATATGCAATACGATCTTCATGATTCTTTTGGTCATTGTTACCCTCTATCCGTTCCTGAATATGTTTGCTCTATCATTCAATGAAGCGAATGACTCTGTCCGCGGGGATATTTATATCTGGCCTCGTGAATGGACGCTGCGCAACTTCGAGTATGTATTCAGTGAATCCAACATCTTCTTTTCAACGTTTGTTTCTGCAGCACGGACGGTAATCGGCACTGTGGTCTCCGTATTCTGTACAGCGATGCTGGCCTATACGGTAAGCCGTCCGGAATATAAGCTGAAGAAGTTTGTGTCCGTCACGTTTATTTTCACCATGTACTTCAGCGGCGGTCTGATTCCAGGCTACCTGCTGATCAAAGAGCTGAACATGCTGAACAGCTTCTGGGTCTATATCATTCCGGGCATCATCGGCGTATTTAATATGATCGTCATCCGCTCCTTCATTGAGGCACTGCCTGAGGGACTGATGGAATCGGCCAAAATCGACGGCGCAGGCGACTTCATCACCTTCTCGCGCATTGTGCTTCCGCTGACCGTGCCGGCGCTGGCTACCGTCTCCCTGTTCGTGGCGGTCTATCAGTGGAATTCCTGGTTTGACGTCTTCCTGTACAATTCCTCCACGCCAAGCCTGAGTACACTGCAATATGAGCTGATGAAGATGCTGTCAACATCCAACACCGCGATGTCCAGTTCCTCAGCAGCCGATGCCTTTGCGAACGCGCAGGGCAACAAATCGACCGTTACACCGACCTCTATCCGTGCTACGATGACCATTGTGGCCAGTGTGCCGATTATCATCGTCTATCCGTTCCTGCAGAAGTATTTCGTCAAAGGGATGGTTGTCGGCGGGGTCAAAGGCTAAGTCTAGCCGAAAAAAATAGCAAGCCAAAACAAGCGATCCTCCGGGGGCTGTATGCCTTCAGAAGGGTCGCTTTTTTTAAAAATTGCTGCAACAGTACCTTCCTTTAAAAGGACGGCAAAGCCGTTTCCACTTGATTGCTTGTGCTCGCCATCAAATTCTGCTCCAAGCGGGCTTTCGTTGCCGTATCCGGCAAATATAGCATAATCCGCTGGTCCGGGTCATTGGGGAACTGGAGGTTAATTTGTTCAAACTCCATCACTCCAAGTGCAGGGTGAAGCAGTTTCTTGTAGCCGTCAAGACTACTCGGCGCCTCGTGCCCCTGCCACATCCTTGCGAAATCGGAGCTTACCTTCTTAAGATCAGCAATTAATTGGCTAAATGAAGCATCCTCCAAATAACGGGCTCTCGATGTCTGGAACTCAGCTACAATTCTCCGGGAGACCATTTCCCAATCCTCTGAACCTTCTCTCCAGACAGGGTCAGTGAACTGGCGCCACATCAAATTGTAATCATGCGGCGGTGACGGCCGGCTAATCGTAAATACAGCTTCCGCCGCTGTATTCCAGGCCAGAAAATCATACCTCCTCCCGATGACATAAGCAGGATTCGGATTGAATTCGTCCAGCATCTTCTGAACATACGGGCTGATCTTCTCCTCAGCAGCGGCCAGTTGAGGCGGTAGTGACTCTCCTGACAGCAGAAAAAGATGCCGGCGCTCATTGGGCGTTAGCTTAAGTGCCAAAGCAAGACTCTCCAGTACACCGACTGAAGGGCTTATATCACGCCCCTGCTCAAGCCGCGTGTACCATGAAAGACCTATACTGGCGAGTTGAGCAACTTCTTCGCGGCGTAAGCCTTGTGTCCGGCGGCGGCCCCCGGAAGACAATCCGATATCTTGCGGCGAGATTGAAGATCTTGCTTTTCGCAAAAAATTCCCCAAGGCTAAACGGCGTTCATTATCATCCAACTAGGTAGCCCCCTTATCCTGTCACTCGTAAGCCTACCATAAAGAAGGCTCTCCTCCCAAAACAATAGCCAAAGTATACTCAATGTGATCAAGGATATCAATATACCTGGCGAAAAGGAGAAATAACATGACAAAACATTCTGAACTATTATTGAAGGACAAGGTGATAATGATTACGGGTGCCGGAAGGGGGATCGGGGCTGCGGCAGCAAAGTGGTTTGCCGTGCAGGGCGCCTCGGTGATGCTCGTCTCACGGACAGAAGCTGAGCTGCGTGCACTCAGAAATGAGATTGCGACAGCCGGAGGAGAGGCGGAATATTTCACAGCCGATCTGGCAGAAGCAGGCGGCGCTGAGGAAGCGGTCATCGCTACAGTAAAGCGGTATGGCCGGCTTAATGCCGCTTTCAACAACGCTGGTATCGGGGTCACCGTATCCTCTTTGGTCGATGAGAAAGAAGAGGATTTCGACCTGATCCAGTCTGTAAACTATAAAGGGGTTTGGCTGTGCATGAAAGCCCAGATTACAGCAATGTTAAACACCTCCGGATCAGGCGCAATTGTCAATACCAGCAGTGTCGGCAGCTTAAAAGGTAATCCGGGCTTGGGTGCTTACGGTGCCTCCAAACGCGGGGTTAACAGTCTTACGCAAACGGCTGCCATCGAATACGGACCGGCGGGCATTCGGGTTAATGCCATTGCCCCCGGCACAACGATGACAGATATGATACAGCAATGGGTCTCCATTAATCCTGAGATTATTGAGCAAATCAGTGCCCAGACGCCCCTCCGGCGTCCGGCTGAGCCCATAGAAATTGCACAGGCTGCAGCCTGGTTGCTTAGTGATCAAGCTTCCTTCGTAACAGGGGTCATCCTGCCGGTGGACGGAGGGCTGAGTGCCTAAAGAATGATCACCGTCCCCTTTTCTGTCCGGCCGATACTTGTCTCAGGTGCTTATAATCCATACATTGGTAAATCGAAACAGGAATGAATTATAATGTACAGGTAAAGTAGCCTGATGACATTCATATAAGAGCCGGGAGAACGGGGAGAAAACATGACATGAATATAGCTGTTAAATTGATGCAACGTTTCAGAGATTACGATAACCGGAATATGCTTACTGTCTACCGGGACCAAACGGAGCAAATCCGCAAACGCAATTTGCAGACATGGGATGACACCAAGCTTCAGGAGGAGTCCCTCCGGCTCCGGCACGCCGTCCAATCCGGCATAGCTCTGGACGAGCTGCTTGTCGATGCTTATTCATTAGTCTGTGAGGCGGCCTCAAGAACACTCGGATTACTGCCATATGATGTCCAGATCATGGCCGGGATTGCCCTGCACGAGCGAATGCTGATCGAGCAGCACACCGGTGAAGGCAAAACCCTCTCAGCCGTAATGCCGGCCTATCTGAATGCGCTGACCGGCAAAGGCGTGCATGTGCTGACCTTCAATGATTATTTGGCCCGGCGGGATGCACAGTGGATGGGTCCCATCTACCGTTTCCTGGGACTATCGGTGGAATCGGTTCAAGCAGGTATGAGCCTGAGCGAGAAACGGGCGGCCTACAGGAGCGATATCACCTATGTTACGGCAAAAGAAGCAGGGTTCGACTACTTGCGGGATACTATTGCACTCACAGAAGCCGCTACGGTACACCGCCCTTTCCACTACGTCATCGTGGACGAAGCCGATTCCCTGCTGCTTGATGAAGCGCGGGTACCGCTTGTAATCAGCGGCGAATCCGAGGTCAGCCATAGCGACGGCGTGCGATACGCGGATCTGGCCCGGCAGCTGCTGGCTGGAGAGCATTACGATTATGATGAATTTCAGCGTAACGTGTATCTGAACGATGCAGGTGCTGCCCAAGTGGAGGAGCTGCTGGGTTGCGGTAATCTCTATGATAGCCGGAACAGTCAGCTGTTAACCTCACTGAATTGTGCGCTGCATGTGGAGGTTTTACTAACCAGGGACATTGATTACATCGTTCGTGACGGCGCTATCGAGCTGATCGAAGAGTATACGGGACGCGTAGCCGAGAACCGGTATTTGCCGAACGGGCTGCAAGCCGCACTGACTGCCAAAGAAGGACTGAAATGGACCGCGGGCGGGAAAATTCTCGGCACCATCACCATTCAGCACTTCATTAGCCTATATCCGGAAATCTGCGGAATGACAGCTACAGCCTGCGCCTCAGCGATGGAATTCAAGGATATCTATGCTCTGCAGGTGGTGGAGATTCCGCCGAATCAGCCGAACATCCGGGTAGACCACCCTCACCGGATCTACACGCACAAGGAAGCCAAGTACCTGGCGCTCGTACAAGAGATCACTTCTGTCCACCGGGAGGGACGGCCTATGCTAATCGGAACCGCAAGCGTGGAGGAGTCGGATATGCTGGCTGAAGCGCTTGCGGCTGCCGGTGTTCCCGCTCAGGTCCTCAATGCAAAGAACGACACTGAGGAAGCCGCAATCATTGCCAAAGCGGGCGAGCTCAGCGCCGTAACAGTCTCTACGAATATGGCGGGACGCGGGGTTGATATCAGGCTCGGCGGCGGTGATCCGGCACAGGCCGAGGCTGTCGCCAGGCTGGGCGGCTTATATGTCCTTGGTACCCATGTGAACGAAAGCGTGCGGATTGACAACCAGCTTCGCGGAAGGTCAGGCCGCCAGGGGGACCCGGGAGCTTCTGTATTCTATGTCAGTCTGGAAGACGACCTGATGCGCCGCTTCAGTTCCCCTGCACCAGCCCATACGCTCAGACAGGAGGAAGCTATTGAAGAACGGGGGCTCAGCCGCAAGATCGCAAGTATTCAGCAAATCGTAATGAGCCAGAACTTCGATATCCATAACGAGCTGAACCGTTATTCAGATATGATCGAAGACCAGCGGCGGATTCTCTACGCTGAGCGGCTCCGCATCCTGCTGGGCGAGCAGCAGATGAGCCCTGCGGAGCAGCGGGTTCGGCTGTTCTATATCGATGAATGCTGGGCTGACCATCTGGCCTTCGTCTCCTATCTCCGCGAAGGTATTCACCTGGAGAGCATCGCCAGCCGCAGCCCGATCGATGAATTTCATACGCAGATTACCTCAGCGTTCGATCAAATCCCGGACAAGCTTGACCATGCGGCAGAGGCTATGCTGGCCAGGCTCGGCGGGTCCAATGATCCTGCTGAATGGGAACGGCTGGGACTGAGGAGCCCTGCTTCGACCCGGACTTATATCATTAATGATCAATATCTCCAGAATAAGCGCAGCTCATGGACGGGAACGACCGTCGTAGCTTTTTGGCTTCGTCCCATTGCACAAAAGCTATTGTCCCCCTTCATTAAGCAGCCGAAATACTAATAGGGCCCTTATATAGCAGAAACGGCTACGCCGTCCTTAAGAGGATGGCGTAGCCGTTTGTAGTTTGTCCGAGTAACCGCTTCTCCGCCCTTTCCCTGCTACTTAACTGTAGAACTCCCAGAATACAAGCTGGGCCAGCAGAATCGACATCATCACCATGGGCACGATGGCCGGCCAATGGTTACGTGCCGGTGGGACAGACGGAGACCGGCGCTTCATCAAGGTTAGCAATAGCGCAGCGATAAGCAATGCCGCCAGGCCGGTCAATGCAATATTCACTATAATCTGAGGATATACGTCCGCATACGCACGTTCACTGTTGCTTAGCATCCGCAAAGCCAGCACCAGATTGTTCACGACCAGACCGGTACCGGTTAAAGTCAATCCGGCCGTAAGCTTCCGGTTAGCGGAACGGGGGGCAGGACGGTTACGGAGAGCTCTCCTTTTGCCCAGAAATGCCTGTACCAGCAACACAAACGGAGCAATTACAAAATAAGCAATCGCCAGTGCAGCAAGTGCTGCACTGATGAGCAGCATCGGCATGGACCGGCCCGGAGACAGCGGCAGATAATCGGTGGTGTACACCGAGACAGTCTCTACCTTTCCCTCGTTCACTTTAGCATACAGCATCGGCCACGCATCCAGCCCTGAATCCCCGCCCGTCTTCTCATAGAGGTAGGGCTGAACCTGCTGATAGCTCCCGCTCATCCCGACAAGAGACACCTGAAGCTGACCTTCGCCCTGAGGCTCAAGCTTCATCATCGTGAGATAAGGGAACAGCTTCATGAAGCCGTGTCCGGGACGGCGCGCTGCCACGAATCTGCCTTCCACCTCTGACACGTCCGGCAGAACCGCTGTCTCCGTCTGCGCTCTCTGTCCCACTGCCGCTTTGGTCAGACCATGAACAATATGAGATTCGCCCGCCTGATTCGTCATGACGATAACCGCAAACCGGTCTTCCGGCACAAGCATCAGATTGGTGGCAAAAGCAATCGTGTTCCCGCCATGTCCCAGTGTCCGGTGTGCCCCGGGATACTCCCAGAATCCATGGGCGATGCCCGGCATAGCTTCCGCAGCGGAATGACTCCGGGTCAGCATCGTATCCAGCGTACCCGACTTCTGGAACAACGGGGATTGCTCTCCGGCTGCTGGAATGAAGGCCATGGCAAACTTGGCCAGATCCTCCGCAGTCCCGTTATTGCCGCCGTTAGGGTACATGGACATATAATTCCATGAGCCCTGTTTGAAGGAGCCTTTACCGGCGAAGAAATACCCTTTTGCCTTGTGCTCCAGCAGCTCCGGACGATCTTCCACCACAGAATACGCGATAGAATGCTTCATACCCAGCGGCTCAAAAATATGCTCCTGGACGTATTCATGATACGGTTGCCCGCTGATTCTCTCCACAATGTAGGCGGCCAGCGAGTTGCCGTAGTTGGAATAAGCGACCACCTCACCCGGTCTGTAGATCTGAGCCGGCTGGGCCAGCTTTAGCCCTTCTTCCAGTGACCGCACTTCCTTAGGAGACTGATATGCCATGTCGAACATATACTCTTCGAATCCGGCACTGTGGTTCATCAGCTGCAGCATCGTGATCGGCTCGTCATACTTCAGCTTGGTTAAGAAATTCTCCGGCAGAAGCTTACGGATATCTTCGCTCAAATCCAGCTTCCCCTGCTCGGCCAGCTGCATGACTGAAGTCCAAACTGCAAGCTTGCTGATCGAGCCCCATTCCATGACCGTATCCGGGGAGACAGGGATCTGCTGCTCCACATCGGCGTAGCCGTACCCCTTGGACAACACAATCTGTCCATCCTTAACCATCACAACCGACGCGCCTACGGTCTGCGTTCCTATGTACTCTTCAACATACTCGTCTACAAAAGCTTCCAGCCCGTTCAGCGGGATACCGGATGGGGTAGCTCCCCCGCCACGTGCCGTTCCACTGCCTTGCTCTGCCGCCTTCGCTGTAACCCCTCCGCACAACAGCAGTAATACCGCGAATAGAACTATCATTCCTCGTCTCCGCAAAATAAGATCTCTCCCTAATCCAGCAAATTCTAGTAGCTCTTCTATTCTAACAAAAACCTGACACTTCAGCCGTATATTCTTGTAATTGTTTAAACGGGGTATATAGTATAGAGACATGATATTTATCGCTGAAAGGAACTCTATCACCTATGATCCTCTTCATTCACCGCAAAGATCTGCGGACTGCTGATCTGCCGGCCTTTGACGCTATAGCTGCTGCCGGAGTATGCTCACTGCATGTATTAATACTGGAGCCGTTTCTGCTAAGGAATAAGCGTTATCTGGAGCATAGCGGCCGCAATTTCCTCCAGCATGTTGCCCGCCTCCGGCAGGAATATGCGGAGCAAGGCAAGCAACTCCATCTCCTGTACGGGGAGCCGGAGGAGATCCTCAGACGGCTGGCACAGCTGCATCCCATTCAGGAGGTCAGCATACATGCAGACTATACCCCCTATGCCCTTAAGCGGGACCAGTTGCTGCGAGAGACTGCCCATGCGCTGGGACTTCGCTTCCAGGCACCGCATGACCGTATGCTCTGTGATGATCTGGAAGATTTCATGGATTGGTGCGGCCGGAGTGAGCCGTTCAAGGTGTTCACCCCCTTCTACCGCCGCTGGCGCACCTACCTCGCTCAGCGGTTTCGGCCCCCGTACACTGAGGGAGTGGAGAGCTTGCAGACGGCGGATCTTCATCCAGAGGTGAGAGATGCCTTCAGGATTCCTGAGGAAATAACACAGCAGTTCACTCCAATGGACCTCGACGCCAAGGTGATGAATCCAGGCCTCACACTGGAGGATTTCATTATGAAAGAACTCCGGCATTATCCGGATACCCGCGACCAGTACGCGGAGGACCGGACAAGCCGGATGAGCAGCCATCTGAATGTTGGGGCTATCTCAGCACGCGCTGTCTATAGCAGGCTGATTGAAGAAAATGGGCTGGGGGAGGAATGGCTGCGGCAATTGGCCTGGAGGGATTTCTATCTGTATCAGGCGAGGCTG
Organism: Paenibacillus sp. FSL R7-0179; assembly: GCF_038002265.1. Taxonomy (NCBI): domain Bacteria; kingdom Bacillati; phylum Bacillota; class Bacilli; order Caryophanales; family Paenibacillaceae; genus Paenibacillus; species Paenibacillus sp. FSL R7-0179. Next base: position 2,363,866 of record NZ_JBBOCC010000002.1, on the reverse strand, counting down.
GACGGGGATTTCTTCAATTATGAGAAGGTCTATGATCTGTCTGCTCTGGGAACACAGCACTTCGAGGCGTGGTCCCAGGGCAGAACCGGCGTTCCGGTCATCGATGCGGCCATGCGCCAGTTGAATGCAACCGGCTGGATGCCGAACCGCCTGCGGATGATTACGGCGATGTTCCTGACGAAGAATCTGGGCTGTCCGTTCATCTACGGCGAACGTTATTTCCGGCTCAAGCTAAGCGATTACGACAATGCCCAGAACCGTGGCGGCTGGCTGTGGAGCTCTTCGCTCGGCTTCGATGCCTCTCCCTATTTCCGGGTGATGAATCCGGTCACCCAATCCCAGACTCATGATCCGGGGGGCAGCTATATCCGTACCTGGCTGCCAGAACGCGCAGACTGGTCTGACAAAGACATTCATTTGCCTGCCGATGATGCCATCGTTGACCTGAAGCGGTCCCGGGCGCTGGCCATTGAAGTCTATAAAGAGATTATGCGAAGCCGCAAGAAATGATAAAGCCGGGTCATAGCCCGGCTTGCAGCAGCATCAGAATTCCTTATTCCGGTGAATCCGCACGGCCGTCACATAAGATACGGCGAAAAAGAGAACCGCCAACAGCAGGGATGCATACCCGGTCTCTGGTCCATTGAAGTTGACACCGTCCATATACCGGCGCAGGAGCAGCCAAACCAGAATCCGGAGGACTACAGCGATTCCAGCGGCTACCATCACCATCAGCTCGCTTTTGTCCACACCGAATTTAAGCACAACCGGATAATAGACCGCCAGCGTTGTGATGGCCAGCGATAAACCGAACGTGAACCCGGTGGACAGGCTCCAGCCCGAGGTATCCACGCCTTTGGCATAGATCACCCCTATAGTAAGCAGGCTCGTAGCCGTCCCCATCAGAATCAGCAGCAGAAAGCTTAAGTACTTGGCATAGATCACCGTTCTCCTTCTGATCGGCAATGTGAGCTCAAAGCGGTTCCACTTCGATGCCTCATCTGCCTGCAGGGAGGCTCCGATGCTCACCACAAAGACCAGAATCTGCGCACCAATGATGGCATTCAGGATAGAGTTATCAATTACGGCCAATGGGACCAGCGCCAGCATCAGCGCAATGCCCAGGGAAGTCTTGATCGTATTTTGCAGCGAGTAGTAGTTATTAAGCAGCAGTCCGCGCATCCTATTTCGCCCCCTTTACCAGCAGCAGTAGAATTTCTTCAATAGATACCTGATCGACGGTGATCCCGCTATATTGCTGCTCAAAGATTCTTCTGTCTCTCACCAGCACATCGGTCTGATGCTCCCTCACCCGGTAAGCCAGCCTGTCTCCTTCATCAATACTCTGGAACTGGCCGCTGGTACAGCGGGCCACGCCGTAGTCGTAGATCAACTCATCCTTCATCGCTGTCAGAATGATCTGCCCTTGATGGATGAAGGTGATATAATCGGCGATTTTCTCCAGATCGCTTGTGATATGGGAGGACATCAGTATAGCGTGACGCTCATCCTCTACGAATTCCAGGAACACCTCCAGAATCTCCTCTCTGGTCACCGGGTCCAGCCCTGAAGTGGCCTCATCCAGAATCAGCAGCTTGGGATGGTGTGACAAGGCGGCAGCAATCGCCAGCTTCATCGTCATCCCCCGTGAGAACCCGCTGATCTTCTGGTTCATAGGCAGGCCGAACTTCCCTGTAAGCTTGGCGTAGACTTCCTGGTCCCACTGCTTATAGACGCCGCGCATGACCTTAGCCAGCTTAGCCGGGGTCAGCACCGCCGGGAAATTGGCCGAATCCAGCACCACTCCGATGTCTTCGCGTAATGCCATGTCTGTATCCGTCATCTCGCGGCCCAGCAGCCGGATCGTTCCGCTGTCAATCTGAACTGTGTTCAGAATGGACTTGATCGTTGTCGTCTTCCCGGCCCCGTTCTCCCCCACGAACCCCATAATCGATCCGCTGGGAATAGCGAATGATACATTGTCCAGCATAAAGCCGGAATCGGCATAGGACTTGGTCAGTCCGGTGATTTCCAAACTAAGATTCATGATTCTCCTCCTTGTAAAAGATAGTCAGCATATCCACCATCGTATCCAGTTTGATTCCGCTTGCACGGGCGATTTCGGCCGCCTTCATTAGATGCTCATCCACCTTCTTCAATTGCTCTTCCTGAAAGACATCCTGGTTCACGGCCGAGACGAAGCTTCCGCGCCCGACCGTCGTTTCGATGAATCCGTCACGTTGCAGGTCCTCATACGCCTTCTGTACGGTGATGACACTGACCTGAATGGACTTAGCCAAGGCGCGCATCGAAGGAATGGGGTCTCCTGCCTGGAGCTCTCCGCTCATGATTTTGCCTTTGATCTGCGAGGTGATCTGCTCATAAATGGGCTTGTTCCTGTTACTGCTGATGATAATCTCCACACGCTTCCTCCTTGCGTGAACAGTGTGCTTATTGTACCAGTACAATATAACTGATCTTTGGGGATTTGTAAATCCTTATCCTTCAAAAAAAAGAGCCAACCCCTCACGGGTTAGCCCTGTCACTTACTTACCTGCATTCGAAAACTGCACCTGAATGGACACTACCTCCGAGCGTGAACCGATGCGGATCGGCGGGCCCCAGAAGCCATAGCCTGAAGAGACAACGGTATTCAGTTTCCCCTTCTTCAAATACCCCCAGTCATTCTCGAACACCCTGGAAGTGATTAGATTGGCCGGCGCGATCTGCCCGCGGTGTGTATGGCCGGAGACCATCAGGTCGATGCCCTGCTCCTCTGCAATTCCGAACTCCACCGGCTGATGCTCCAGCATGAACACCGGCTTGGCATGATCGATATCCTTGGTCAGATCGGCCAGCTTGGCCCGCTCCTTATCACTGTAATCCTTACGTCCAATCAGGGTGAGCCAGCCGCCCACCTCGACGTCTTCATCATAGAGCACCTGCATCCCGCTCTCCTTCAGCAGGCCGATGATCTCCTCTGTCCCGCCCTTGAACCGGTCGTGGTTCCCCAGGGAAGCATACACACCAAGCGGAGCTTCAAGCTTCGCCAGCACAGCGCCGAGGCCTTTGTCCTTATAGGGCCTGACGTCATCATCCACGATGTCGCCCGGAAGCAGGATCAGATCGGGGCGCAAGGCGTTAATCTCCTGCACCATCCGCTCCGCATGGCGTTTGCCGGATAAATAACCGAAGTGCATATCCGAAGCCATCACAATGTGAAGCTTCCCGCCGGCCGGACCCGGCTTGTCAATCTGCACCTCATAGGAACGCACAACCGGGCTGTACGCGTTATAGCTTCCACATCCAATCAGGGCGATCAGAATAACCAGCGTCAGGATACCGGACCACTTCTGAACCGTGCGGCGCGGCAGCTTGGACAGCTTCGTGAGCCAGACCATCAGGTGTAAGAGAGGAAGAAGCATGAGCAGCAGACTGAATACGGCCAGCCAGTAGCTGCCTATGACGCTTAAGACCGCTGACCCCGCCACCACTCTGGAGAGAATCAGCGAGCTGGCCAGAAAGATCAGTACGATGATGTAGAACAGCCGGAACCGTCCGGAGAAAACCGGCTTGATCCAGCTCCAGCCGCTCCAGCCAATATAGAAGACTACCAGGGCATATATCGCAATAAATACCAGTCCGAGAATAATAAACATGCAATCAGCTCCAATTTGTGTTAAATAAATATAGTGCAGACTATCGACAACCTGGAGGATTTCATTATGGCAAAACCCTTTTTTCCGCGGCTGGAGGGAAACAGCCGGGGCTGCTTGACCTTTGAGCCTTTTTTCCTGATTCCCTTTAGCATGTTCTCTACCTATGCCACCCTGTACATGTATGAGCTTGGACTCACCGAGCTGAACATCGGCTGGATAACAACCATCGGACTCATAGTACAGGTATTCTCCTCTTTGCTCAGCGGATATTTAACGGACCGGCTGGGACGCAAGCGGGCTATACTATACTTTGACCTGCTCAGTTGGAGCCTCGCCACCTTATTATGGGCCTTCTCACAGAACCTGTGGTTTTTCGTGGCGGCTGCGGTGATTAACGGCTTCCAGCGTGTGCCGCATATCGCCTTTTATTGCCTGATTGTTGAAGATACCCGCCCCGCTGACCGGACCTATGTATTCACACTGCTGCAAATTATCGGGGTGATCGGAGGCCTGTTCGCACCGCTGGGCGGTCTGCTTGTCCACCAGTATGGCATGGTCACGGGCATGAGGATCATGTACGTGCTGGCCTTCCTCTTCATGACCTTCCAGTTCGTGGGCCGTCACCTGACTACCCGGGAGACCGAGGCCGGCATCCGCAAAAGACAGGAGACCCGGGAGCTCGGCCTCAGGGAGAGTATGATTGAATACGGCGGCGCCTTCCGTGACCTGGGGGCTGAGCGCAATCTGCTGCTGATCTTCGGCGTATACATTCTGTTCAACTTCCAGGCTACGCTGAAAAGCACCTACCTGTACCTGTATCTGGCAGATTACATCCATCTGGACAGCGGCATCCTCTCACTGTTCCCCGCAGTGACCTCAGTCATCATGCTGCTGACTCTGTGGCTGCTGATGCCCAGAATCCCGGATCAGAGTGCTAACCGCGCAATGATGGCAGGCTTCGGCTTATCTGCTCTGTCGAATGCCATGCTGGTTCTCTATCCGTCAGCGAGCTTCATCTGGATCGGGCTGAGCACCATTCTGGCAGCCGTAGGCCTCATGATCAGCTCTCCTTATCTGGAAGCAGCCGTGCAGAACGCCATTGACGATGATAAGCGGGCCAAGGTCTTCTCCATGCTGTCCGTCCTGATTCTGTTATTCACCGCACCTGCGGGCATTATCGGAGGCTGGGCGTACAAGCTCGACCCGAGAATTCCACTGTGGCTGGTAACCGCAGCGTTCGCTGCCTCTTATCTGCTACTGTATCTATACCGCAGACGGACTGCTCCGCAGAGCACATGAACCCGGCCAAATATTACAACAGGGATGTCCGCAGCAGCACTAGTGCTGTGGACATCCCTGTTCTTTTATGGTGATGCGTCAGTCTTCACACGTTCCGTTGCCTGTTCCGTTGCTTGTTCCTTTTCCAGCGCCTCCTTGAGATCATCCTGAACGCGGCGGCTCCAGAGCGGAACACCGGAACGGTAGGCCGCGCGGCCTGTCAGATGAGCGGAGAGCGGCGAAGTCATGAAGACGAACACGATTCCGAGCAGCAGCTTGGCACTGATGAAGTCAAGGAAGAAGGCGAAATACAGGAATGCGCCGCTGAGTACACAGAGCACACCAAGCGTAGCACTTTTGGCAGCGGCATGTGATCTTAAGTAGACATCGGGCAAACGGATCAGCCCTACAGAGCTGACTGCGCTAAGCAAGGCCCCGGTCAGAATCAGCAGGACAAACACATACTCAATAATCGTCTTGATCATGTCCATGTTCAAACACCACTCCCCTTTCGATATATCTGGCCAAAGCCATCGTCCCGATAAAAGAGAGGATTCCGATCAGAAGAATATATTCTATAAAGGCTTGCGTCTTGAACAGAACCGAGAGGACGGCCACCATCGCCAGCAGATTGATACCGATGGTATCGAGTGCGGCAACCCGGTCAGGCAGTGATGGCCCCTTAACCACCCTCCAGGCACAGATTCCAATGGAGATGACCATAATCGACAACGCCAGCATAAGAATCGATTGAATCATGAACGGCTCACCTCCAGAATTGCGCGTTCAAAGGTATTACGGATATTCGCATCGAACTGCTCCACATCCTGAATGTCCATGGCATGAATGTACAAGGTCCGGTTGTCTTTGGACACCTCCAGCACGACGGAACCCGGCGTAAGGCAGAGCATCGTGATCAGCACGGCTACTTCCCAGTCCGACTTCAGCTCGGTATGGTACATCAGGATAGCAGGGCGTATATTGAGACTCGGTCTAAGCACCGCCTTCACCACTACATAGCTGGATACCACAAGCTCGCGCAGCAGCAAGGCTCCCAGCTTCAGAATCGCCCATATTTTGCCCAGATACAGCCGTCCGTCGAAGAAGCGCCGCATGACCACCAACACGGCCACCCCCAGCACATAGCCGACGATGAATCCGGAGGCCGTCCAGTCATTATTCAGGAACATCCACAGGAAGGCGATCATGAGATTCAATAATATTTGAAAGGCCATCTTCATCTACTCCTTCATGACAGCATTAATGTACGCTGCCGGATCAGCGAGGACTGCGCCGGCCTGCCCCACATAGCCGTTCACCAGCTCAGCGCCGATACCCATTAAGATGACTAGAACAAACAGCACAGCAGCAGGGACCATCATCGCTTTGTAGCGCAGAGGGCGGATTTCTTCATCGCTCTTCTCGCCCCCCCAGAATACCTGCTGGAACACTTTGATCAGCGAATACAAGACAACGAAGCTGGAAGCGAGGGCGATGAGCGCAAGCACAGTGTGCTGCTCTCCGAAGCCGCTGCGGACCATCATGACCTTCCCGGCAAAACCGCTAAGCGGAGGAACGCCGACCAGCGCCAGCGTCAGGACGAAGAACATCCAGCCCGTCCACGGATAACGGCGGATCAGACCGCCCATCAGCCTCAGCTGCTCCGTCCCCGAAGCCGCGACAATCAGCCCGCCCAGGAAGAACAGCAGCGCCTTGGCCACCATATCGTGCATCAGATAGAACACAACCCCGCTCAGCGAATCCTGGGTAGCTAAGGAGATGCCGAAGGCGATGAAACCAACACTGATGACAATATTATAATTGAAGATGCGGCTTAGATCATTATAGGCGAGTGCCCCTATGGCTCCAAGGATCATAGTGGCCCCTGCCATCCAGCCGATCAGCGAATGGGTCAAGGCCATATCATGTACAAAAATCAGCGAGAACGTTCTGGTGATCGCATACAGCCCTACCTTGGTAAGCAGTGCGCCGAACAAGGCCCTTACCGCCTGCGGAGGAGCACTGTACGAATCCGGCAGCCAGAAGAATAACAGCAGACCTGCTTTGAGCGAGAACACCAGCAGCAGCAGCACGGCAATCACATTCATGACTCCGCCCTGCCCGGCCTCTCCCACACGGATGGCCAGATGAGCCATATTAAGCGTGCCTGTCGCAGCGTACAGATAAGCAATCGCTGCTACGAACAAGGTGGAGGAAATTACGTTGACAAGGATATACTTGAGCGTCTCACGCAGCTGTATACGGGTTCCACCCAAAACAATCATAGCGTAGGAAGCAACCAGCAGCACCTCGAAGCAGACAAACAGGTTGAACAGGTCACCCGTCAGGAACGAGCCGAACACGCCGGTAAGCAGGAAATGGAAGAACGTGTAATAGTAGAAACGCTCCCGCTCCTCACCGATGCTTGCGAAGGAGAAGAACAGGCAAGCTGCCCCCACCACCGCAGCCGTCAAGACGAGCAGCGCTGCGAACATATCGGCTACGAAGACGATGCCGTAAGGCGGTATCCACCCTCCCATATAGAGCGTCTGAATCCCGTCTGTATGGACCTGGTACACTATGATAAGCGCTACTGCGATGTTCACCAGCACACTGATGGCACTGAGGATACGCTGCAGCTTAACTCGTTCCTTCAGAAAAATCAGAATGACCGCCGTAAAGGCCGGAATCAGCAAAGGCAGTACCAGCAGGTTATTCATGGTCTCTCCCCCTTGCTTCCTTCCACATCATCCGTCCCCGCCGAGCGGTAAGCCCGGTAGGCCAGAACGATGAAGAACGCGGATACCCCAAAGCTGATGACAATGGAAGTCAGGATAAGCGCCTGCGGCAGCGGATCGACATAACTATCCGCCTTCTCGCCAAGCAGAGGTGAAGCGCCCGTCTTCAGGCCAGCCATCGTCAGCAGCAGCAGATGAACGCCATGAGTCAGCAGCGTCGTCCCGAGCAGGATACGGAGCAGACTTTTGGACAGGACCAGATAGACACCTACGGTAAACAAGACACCGATCGCCAGGGCAATAAGGATCTCCATTAGTTATCCCTCCCGATCGTAAAGATAATATTCATCGTGACACCGATTACTGAGAGGTAGACTCCCAGATCGAACAGCATCGCCGTCGTCAGCTCCGTCTTGCCCATAACCGGCAGTTCAAAGTAGCCGAAGGCCTGGGTCAGGAACGGAACATCGTAGACAAAGGAACCGATTCCGGTGAGAAAAGCAATCATAATCCCGACTGCGATTAACTTGCGGTAATCGACCGGCAGCACCTTCTCCACAAACTCCGTACCGAAGGCAATCGCGATCAGCACCAGCGCCGCCGCAGCCATCAAGGCTCCGATAAAGCCGCCGCCCGGCTGATTATGACCCGCGAAGAACAGATACAGGGAGAACGTGATTATGATGACGAAGGCTACTTTTGCCACCGATTGCAGCAGTACATCATTGCTGCGTGTATAACGGCGCGTGCTGGACTCCTGTTTGTTTCGGGTCAGAACAGGCGTATGATCCTGCTCCAGCTGCAGCTTGATCATCGAGTAGATGGCCAGCGACGCCAGCCCCAGCACCGTAATTTCGAACATGGTATCGAAGCCGCGGAAGTCCACCAGCAGGACGTTGACAATGTTCTTGCCGCCGCCAAGCTTGTAACTATTCTCCACATAGTAGCTTGAGATCGACTCGAACGGACTGCTGCCGAGCGCAGCGAGCGCCACCAGCGTCATCGTGATCCCGAAGCCTAAGGCGATGATCAGCCTCGGGACCTTGACCCGCAGCTTCACCTTCTCCCGCTTCAGCTTCGGCAGATGCCGGAAGCAGAGCAGGAACAGCGTGACCGAGACCACCTCCACGATCATCTGAGTGAGGGCCAGATCAGGTGCGCGGAACAGGATGAACAATAGCGTCACCATGTAACCGACCATTCCCGTCAGCAGAATCGCTGAGATTCTCGACTTTGCGAACGGAATGGCTAGGGCGCCTGTCAGCAGAACCAGCACGGCAACAACTTCAAAGAAGGTGACCGGAGCGTAGCTCCCCTGGCCGAACGTAATGCCCTCCGAATACAGCATGGTTCCGCCGACTACGGCAATTATCAGGGTGAAAATATACATCAGATAATTACGCATCGAACCGGTCATGTATAGCCCTGTAACTGCACGGGACAGTCCCTCCACGAGACGGATGCTCCCGTCATATACCTGTGTAAGCGTGAGGCCGCTGCGCCATTCCTTCTCAACAAGACTGAACCGGCCATATACGCGGTAGACAATAATCCCCAGAAGGATCACGCCAAGCGTCATCCAGACCTCGGCGGTGAACCCGTGCCAGAAATAGATATTCACATAAAAAGGCGAGCTGGCTGCAATCTCTGGATGAATGGCATTCATCCCCGGCACGATCAGTGTCCCCGACAGTATGTTCGGGAAGAAGCCGGTGATCATGGCCAGCAGTGCCAGAATGACTGGCGGAAGCAGAAGGCCGAAGGGCGCTTCATGCGGTTTTTTGTCCAGCTTCTCCGGCTGATATTTGCCGAAGAAGGTGTGGAAGACCATAATCATGCTGTATGCAAAGGTAAATATGCTTGCAATCCACGCCAGCACCGGGAATATGGTAAAGAAGGCCCCGGGGCTGAAGATATCCAGCTGTCTGATATTCAGCACAGCCGTGAAGAACATTTCCTTGCTCAGGAATCCGGCAAACGGCGGAAGACCCGCCATTGAGAAGCTGCCGATCAGCGCTAACGTGAAGGTTACCGGCATCAGAGACACCAGCCCCCCCAGCTTGCGCAGATCACGGGTATTCGTCTCATGGTCGACGATTCCGACTACCATGAAGAGCGAACCTTTGAATATGGCATGATTAATTAAATGAAAGAGTGCTGCCGTTGTTGCGGCGGTATAGAATACAGCCTGCTCCCCTGTATAGAAGGAAGCTGCCGATCCCATGCCGAGTAATCCCATAATCAGACCGAGCTGGCTGATTGTAGAATAAGCTAACAGAGCCTTCAGGTCCGTCTGCTTCATCGCCTGGATCGATCCATAGATCAAGGTGATCAGGCCGACGCCCGACACTATCCAAAACCACTCATGTTGCCCCGCAAACACCGGGCTGAACCGCGCTACCAGATATAAACCGGCTTTGACCATGGTTGCTGAATGCAGATACGCACTGACCGGGGTCGGCGCTTCCATCGCATCAGGCAGCCAGATGTGGAACGGAAACTGGGCCGATTTGGTGAAGGCACCCAGCAGAATAAGCAGCATTGCGGGGATGAACAGCGTTTGTCCGCTGATATCGCCCACCTGGCTCCAGATCTCACGGATGCTGAAGGTACCCGTCATCACATACAGCATCAGGAAGCCTGCGAACATCGCCAGACCGCCGAAGACAGTGATCAGCATCGACTTTTGCGCGCCGTAGCGTGATTTCTGTCTCCGGTGCCAGTAGGCAATCAGAAGGAAGGATGAGACACTCGTTAGCTCCCAGAATCCGTATAAGACCATCAGGTTATCCGATAGGACGACTCCCAGCATAGCTCCCATGAAGAGCAGCAAGTATACATAAAAGGGAGTCAGCTCTTCCTTACGTTTGTCCAGATAGAAGATGGAATAGATAAAGACCAGGGTGCCCATTCCCGTAATTAACAAGGCAAACAGCAGGCTTAATCCATCCAAATGGAAGACCAGATCAATCCCAAGGGAAGGAATCCATGGTAGGGTCTCATATCCGAGATCCCCTCCCTTGATGACCGGAATACGGGTAAAGAAGTAGATAAATAACATCAGCGGTGCAGCCAGTACAAGCCATCCTCTATGGAGCTGGCGTACCCTCCCGCGTAGAAGCGCTATCATCAGGGCCATAAGAAACGGAACAAGAACGGTTATATGCAGCAAAGGCAAGCCTCCTTTTCCCTTCAGTGATATAGGTTGTGAACACTGGTACTTACTTCCTGAAAACAAGACCGGTTATAGCGGATCGGCCAAGTTCCCTTCACAGATATGCAAATATCTTGCTTTACCATCTTGCTCAATTTTGAACAAGCCATTCTCAAACTCGGTGTGCAATTCGTGGAAGTATTTTCCTTTAATGAAGTCTGTACCTTCCGGCTCATCGCTAAGCTGATACATTCCCTCGTTCTTCACCAAATAAGCGGTTACCCCTTCTTCATGGGTCTCTTCAAGACCGGCTCGCATACGCTGAACTGCAACGACATGCAGATCCATCATCTTCATCTTGCTGATCAGCTCATTGACGAAGTTACGCTTGGTGAGCTCCTGCCATAGGGTCTGGGCGGATTGCCCGATAATAATCTGAGTGACTTCATGCTCCTCAGCCGCTTCAACGATCACATCCGTAGTCTTGCGGCCGCGGCGCCCCCGCACCATGAATTCAGCGCCGGCTTCTTCAGCCAGACGTTTCCAGACTGCCATATACATTTCTTTGCTTTGATTATATTCATCACTGTCTGAACTATCCACATTGAGCACATATAGCGGTGCTCCGATCAACTCGGATAACTGGACTCCACGCCGGATCAAACGCTCGCCGTGCGGGCCGTAATGAACACATACCATAATCTTTTCCTTGTGAATGACTTTCGCCCTCCTGTTAACATGGGCCGGAAATACAAAAGGAGCCTAATGGCGTTAGGCCCCTTTCTGTTGTTTCAAACCCTGAAAGTTATACCTAAATTATATCTATTCCGATGCTGTTTGTAAAGTTTACGGACAAGCTCGCGTTTGGTTTCAACCAGCCGGGGTGAATACCAGCACCCTTCCGTCTGTATTTAGAAGCTGGACACCGTTCGCAAGCTCCGCCAGCGGCTGGCTCCAGTGAACATGCCCGCTGCAGACCAGCACCTCCGGCCCGGCTTCCAGCCGCTCACGGATGCCTGCGTGTCCCGGTAGCCCTGCTCCGGGAAGGTCCGGGCTCTGGTGCAGCAGCAGCAGACCGGGGCTCTGGCGCAGCAGACCTTCTAGTCTCTCCAGATACTCCTTCTCCGGTGTCCGGTTCGGCCGGCCCGCTCTTCCCGTGACGCCTCCAAGTCCTGCTACAAGCAGCCCGTGATGATGCACGGCTGCGGGCTCGGAGAACAGATGCATTCCCGGTGTGGAGGCAAGCTCTGCTTCCCCCTCCGGAGTCAGAAGATCATGGTTGCCGTTCACGCCGAATACCGTTCCGAATCGGCGGCGGAAGGCCCGCCATACCGGCAGCGGATCGCCGCTGGAGCCTCTTACTTCAGTGTCTCCGTATAGATCACCGCATAAACAGACCAGCACCTGTTCCGGGCGGACATCCGGCATATGGCGGTGAAGCAGATCTTCCAGTGTAGCGGCAAGCTTCTCACCCACCAATAAATCGCTGTAACCGCCATTGTCACACAATGCGATTCCCTGAAGGTCAGATGCTGCGATCAGCACCTCCACCTCTTCCGGCAGTCCCAGCATCTCTCCCAGGTAAATCGGAAGCCCGCCATATATTATTCCCTGGCTGCCGGGCGCCGCACTGACAAAGGGAACCACCTCCAGCGGTTCTTCCGCTACCCTTAAGACTCTAAGCTGCCCTCGTTCAGCCTTACGCCGCTTCATTGAGCACCTGCGCTTCTCGCTGCCCGCCATGCCTCTAGAATAGAGACCGGCGCTTTGCTGCTGGCCGAGCCGCCCCCCTCCTTCGTCCAGAGCGGCGGGTAATACCCGAAGACCTGATCCGGTGCAAGCTTCTCGGTCGCCTCTTCCCAACCTTCCCAGCGGAACGTTTCATAGAACAGATCCAGGTCCCCTTCCGCCAGCCAGCTGATGAAGCCAGAATAGGTTAATTCTGTCGTCTCCCATTCTTGAGCATCGGGGGCATAATAATAGATATGCCCGCTCTGCCCGAACCGCCCGGCATCCAGACCGAAGAAGCCTCCGGCCGCATCGTAGGCCACAATCAGCATACCCGGCAGCGGCGCCGTGCCCTCTGCAGCACTCAGACCGTTCCAGGAAGCCAGGCTGCCGAAGATGCCTTGTGCTCCAGCGCCAAGTAAGGTAAGCCATCCATGCTCGAACACGATTCCTCCTGTCTCGTAGGCTATCGCTCCAAGATAAGATCTCGTACTTACCTGCAGACGGACGAGCGTCAGCGCTGCTGCCTCCGGTTCTGCACCCTCCAGCCTGTAGGTACGCGGCCCTTGGCTCAGCAGCTCCCTGATCTCTTCCCACGCATGGTTCTCCACATCTACTAATTCTGTTACAGATAATAAGTGCATTTTCTGCCGCCTCTCTTTCGATACTTTGTGCTACTGCCGCTATCTATATATACCCTATTCAAGGGGAACTGCAATCCTGAATTGACCAGAGGTTTATTAACATCCTGCCGCATATAGCTGGCACAGTATGTAAGGTTCATAGAATTTCTTAATGACTATGCCAAAAATAATTGATTGGCAAATTGATGTCAGGTTTTATAGAATTCTTTTAAATTCTAATTAATACGGGATAGCCCGAATTACAATCAGACAGGGAGTGCTTGCCAAAGTGTCCATCGTTCCTACACTAACGTCAGAAGTATCAAATGAGGCTGTGCAATACGTGCAGCGGATCTATGCAGAGGTCCAGAAGCGCGACCCGCATGAGCCGGAATTTCACCAGGCTGTCCAGGAATTCCTGGAGAGCATCACCCCCGTTCTGACCCGCCACCCGCAGTATATGAAGCACGGGATTCTCGAGCGGCTGGTTGAGCCAGAACGCAGCATCTCCTTCCGTGTCCCTTGGGTGGACGATGCCGGTAATACGCAGGTTAACCGCGGCTTCCGCATTCAATTCAACAGTGCCATCGGTCCCTACAAAGGCGGCCTGCGCTTCCATCCTTCCGTCTACCTCGGGATTATCAAGTTCCTGGGCTTCGAGCAGATCTTCAAAAACTCGCTGACCGGCCTGCCCATGGGCGGCGGCAAGGGCGGCAGCGACTTCGATCCCAAGGATAAATCGGATCAAGAGGTTATGCGCTTCACCCAGAGCTTCATGACGGAATTGTACCGTCACATTGGACAGGATACAGATGTTCCAGCAGGAGATATCGGTGTAGGCGCGCGAGAGATCGGATATATGTTTGGCCAATATAAACGGATTCACGGCGGGCATGCTGCCGGGGTTCTTACCGGAAAAGGGCTGCTCTACGGCGGCAGTCTGGCGCGCAAGGAAGCTACCGGCTATGGCTGTGTATACTTCGTGCAAGAGATGCTGTCATCTCGCGGAGCAAGCTTCAAGGACCGCAAGGTGGTCATCTCCGGTTCCGGGAATGTCTCCATCTATGCTATCGAGAAGGCTCAGCAGCTTGGCGCCCACGTCATTGCCTGCAGTGATTCGAACGGCTACATCCATGATCCTCAGGGCATCAATCTGGCTACCGTCAAAAGATTGAAGGAAACTGAACGCCTGCGCATCAGCGAATATGTGAAGGAGCATCCGCATGCCGAGTATGTTGAGGGCTGTAGCGGAATCTGGAGCCTGCCTTGCGATATCGCCCTGCCGTGTGCCACGCAGAACGAGCTGGATTTGGAATCCGCCCGGACGCTGATTCTGAACGGGGTTCAGGCCATTGGCGAAGGCGCCAATATGCCGACCACCCTCCAAGCGGTGGAGCTGTTCCTGGAGAACCAGGTGTTGTTTGCTCCAGCCAAGGCAGCCAATGCCGGCGGCGTAGCGGTCTCGGGTCTTGAGATGAGCCAGAACAGCATGCGTCTGTCCTGGACCTTCGAAGAGGTGGACGAGAAGCTGCAACTCATTATGAAAAATATCTACAGCAGAACCGTTCAGGCGGCTGAGGATTACGGGGTTGCCGGTAATCTGGTTGCCGGTGCCAACATCGCCGGATTCCTGAAGGTTGCTGATACCATGCTGGCGCAAGGTATCGTATAACTGTTATGTTGATACAAGAAGAGGTGTCCCTGAGCCATTTGGCTGGGGACACCTCTATTTTTAGGTTCAGGGGTTGTTAGAGATCGGCAACTGATACTATCTGCTCGCTAGGGTTGGGCAGAATGCATCCAGTAGGGTGTATACGTACGAATGGCAATTCAGATACCAACGGTGAGATAAGGAGCACTAATGCTCCTTATTTGCTCACATAGCCAGCATTCGGCGAATTCAGGAGAATTCAGGTGCACTTGTGCTCTTCATTTGCTCATTTAGCCAACATTCGGTGAATTCAGGTGCACTTGTGCTCTTCATTTACTCATTTAGCTGACTTCCGGCGAATTCAGGTGCACTTGTGCTCCTCATTACTCTCCCTCAGCGGTACTCGACCTCACCAAAGGGATATATCCCTCTCATTCAGCCCTCCGGTCAACTTCTGACCTCACCAAAGGGATTTATCCCTCTCATTCAGCCCTCCGGTCAACTTCTGACCTCACCAAGGGGATTTATCCCTCTCATTGAAGCCTACAGCAGCTCACGCCGCAGCTCCTCAGCAGATCTTGGGGAAAGGTGGCCGAGCGGAATGTCGAATACCGTCTTGGCCCCTGTCTGGCCTTCCTGCTTCAGACGCACAGCAGCGCGGGCATAGGCGGCCAGGACGCTGGCGGTGAATTCCGGGTTGCTATCCAGCTTCAGCCCGAATTCGGCAATCTGCTTGCTTCCGCCCCCGGTCACTCCGCTGCGGATGACGAAGCCGCCATGCGGCATGCCGGAATGCTCAGCAGCAAGCTCCTCTTCCGTGATGAACTGAACCGTCGTATCATAATCGGCGAAATAGTTCGGCATCTCCACAATCGTCCGGGTAATGGCATCACGGTCAGCTCCTGCTTCAGCCACTACATAACATTCACGGCGGTGTTTCTCGCGGGTGGACAGCTGCGGGGTCTCGCCTCCGCGAATGCTGTCAATAACCTCCTGGACCGGCACGGTATATTGCACGCCTGCCTTGACACCAGGAACACGGCGGATCGCATCCGAGTGCCCTTGGCTGACTCCCGTGCCCCAGAACGTATAATCCTCGCCTACCGGCAGGATGGACTGCATCAGCAGCCGGTTCATGGAGAACATGCCCGGGTCCCAGCCGGTAGAGATCACACTAACGCTGCCGCCTTCGCGGGCGGACTTGTCCACCGCAGCGAAGAAATCGGGGATTTTGGCATGAGTGTCAAAGCTGTCCACCGTATTGAACAACCGGGCCAGCTGCGGAGTCTGCTCCGGCAGATCTGTCGCGGAGCCGCCGCACAGAATCATTACATCAATCTTGCCTATGTACTGCTCGGCGGCTGAGATATGCTCGGTGAGCGTTCCTGTGATGTCTGCCAGCTGCTGCGGGTCTCTGCGGGTAAATATGGCTACCAGCTCCATATCGGCGTTCTGCGCAATGGCCTGCTGCACCCCTTTGCCCAAGTTTCCGTATCCGACGATGCCTACTCTAATGGTTGATGTCATGTCTGTAATATCCTCCCTTGCCGGTTAACCCGGAGATATGAATCCTTCAAAAGTTAAGTATATATACATTACACGAAATGTAAACATCAAGTTGCGCAGCCGCACCGCCCAGCTTATTGGCCCGTTCCCAGAAAGCTCTCCACAATGAATTTCAGCTGCGCTTCCAGAGAGATCGGGTCATTATAATACGAGCCCTTCTCATCAATGAAATAGACATGATTATTCTTCACAGCCGGGAGCGATTTCCATACCTTGCTGCCGTACACAACATTCGCATCCCCGTCATCCCAGCCCCAGTTGCTGGTGAAAATATAGTCTCCCGCATACTCCGGCAGCAGCTCCAGCGACAGATCACCTCCGAAGCCTTCCCCGTCAATCAATGTGGTCCGGATAATCTCCGGCGCCTTAAGGCCAAGGTCTCCGTACAGAATCTCACCGCCTCTTCCTCCCTTATTGCCCCAGGCATAAATTCCCTTCGCATAAGGCTGAAGAATCGATACTGTCTTGTCACCGACAACCTCGGTAATTTTCGGCTTCACTTCAGCGATTCTATCGTTCCACCCGTCAATCCACTGCTGCGCCTCCGTCTCTTTGCCGGTAATCTTGCCAAATTCCAGCAACAAGTCCTGCGGAGTACCCCCGCCGTATTTCAGCCGGACCACCGGAGCAATCTGGACAAGCTGCTCATACTGGGCTTCTTCGATATAGTCAAAAGTCAGAATCAGATCCGGGTCCAGCTTCAGTATAGCCTCAGCGTTGGGCTCCGCCCCGATATTCACGATATCATCCAGCTGACCCGTATGGAACGGATTCTTCAAGGAGTCATCCGAAGCTGCAACCGGCTTCACGCCAAGCACCAGCAGATTCCCGATTGCGCTGCCTGTCAAATCAATAATCCGCTGCGGATTCACTGGAATGGTTACCTCCCCTTTGCCGTCAGTATAGATCTTCGTTGCTGCAGCCGTATTGCCTGTAATAGAGCCCGGAGCCGCCGCTTCGCTCCCCGGATTGGACGTACTCACGGATTGAGCCGCATTATTTCCTGCCGCACCATTATTCGCCGATGTTCCTGCACCAGCCCCCGAACATGCGCTTAGCAGCAAGGTTACACACAATAATAAAACCGCTGTAGCCATAGATGCCGTCTTCGTTCCCCGCATCACCGGTAATCCCCCTTTTCGCTGTAAATGATAATAATTCTCACTACTTTGGATACTATAGCACTTGGAATTATGAGCTACAAGGGCAGTTATCGGATGGGTGACGGGCGATTCTTGTACATGCAGTTCCGCGTCCATTTTCATTCTGAATTGTACCGGCGGGCAACCATACTGCTTCTTGAAGTTCCGGCTGAAGGTATGGGCATCGGGATAGCCCGTCCGTTCCGCGATCTCCTGCACGGTATATCCGCTATGCAGCAGATCGCGCGCTGCCCTCTCCATGCGGATCTGTGTAAGTACACGGATAGGCCCTGCCTGCATCCGGCTCTTGAACAGCTTGCTCAGATAGCTGACGCTGCAATCAAATTGATCAGCCAGAGTATCCAGAGTGATCTGCTCCCTGTAATGCTCCTTCATGAACCGCATAGCCTGGGCCAGCAGGTCCGGCTGAACCGGAACAAGACCCTGCTGCTTCATCTGAGCCAGCACCTCATGCACAAACTGAAGAAACAGCGATCTCACATAGAGATGCTGCAGCGGATCTGCGGTTAACCACTCTATGTGCATCTGTTCAAGCCGGTCCAGCAGGGGATGCGCATAAGCAGGACTGAAGCTGTATTGATGCCTGGCCGGATTCTCCTGCTCCAGCAGCTTGATCACTCTGCTCGACTGGGGCAGCATCAGCACTGCCTTGTACAGCACCAGGAAGTATTCGAAGGCCTCCTCCGCATGCACCGCAAGAACGGCTCCCCGCCCGCCATGCACTAGCTGATGGCGTCTCAAGGTTGTCCGCAGCTCATCCAGCTGTACTTGCGCCTGTCCCTGCGCTGCATACAGGAATGCACTCGCAGGCAATTGGTAATACGGAAGTGCCGAGCCTGCCGGAAGTCTCCCTCTGCGGATATCCATAATCCTGACCGATGCATGGTTCCACCACTGTATATGTTCGTTCAGCTTCATCTCTATTCCCCGCTTATCTTTATTCCGTTGTATCCTATGCCGGTAAATCACATTATAATTGATAACTATTCTCATTCATACCCCATACTATAGCCCACGCCATAGACTAACGCCCTGCATACGATAACCTAGTCAAATTCATCTCCATGCATGCCAATATTAGCTCAAAAGGAGCTGGAAACCAGTGAACTCAGCAACAAAGCTTACCGGACGCGTCGTCTACAAAGGTGATCCGGGTTATGAAGCAGCGCGCAAAAATTGGGACCCGCACACCGACCGCTTCCCAAAGGTATTTGTGTTCGCTAAGAAGACGCAGGATGTAGCTAACGCTATCAAATGGGCCAACGAGCACCGGATTCCCATCCGGCCCAGAGGCGGCAGACATGCGCTGGAGGTCAATCTGTCCCAGGTGAACGGCGGCATCGTCATTGATGTCAGTGAAATGAACAGCATTAAGCTAAGCCGCAAAACCGGGACAGCCGTCGTTGGAGCCGGAAATACAGTCGGGAGAATCGCCCATACGCTGGCCCGGAAAGGGTATATGTCGCCCTTCGGGGATAGTCCAACCGTTGGAATCGGCGGCATTACACTGGGCGGCGGCATCGGCCCGCTTCAGCGTACCCTGGGGCTGGTCAGCGATAATCTGGTGGAGCTTGAAATGGTCGATGCCAAGGGCAGAATTATTATTGCGAATAAGAAAAGTAATGCCGATCTGCTCTGGGCTTCCCGCGGCGGCGGCGGAGGCAACTTCGGCGTATGCACCCGTTACAAATTCAAAGTACGTCCGGCTCCGGCCACAGCGACCGTATTCCGCATCACCTGGCCCTGGAGCCAGTTCGAGCAGGTCCTGAAGACCTGGCAGCGCTGGGCCCCCGCAGTGAATACGAGACTGGGCAGCGAATTATCCATCGGTCCCAAAAAAGGCGGAAATGTCAGCATGCTGGGACTTTTCCTGGGATCTAAGGCCGAGGCGGTCCGCCTCTTGAAGCCCATTACAAGCGTAGGAACGCCTACAATCCAAACGATCCGTTCTCTGCCTTATCCGCAGGTAGTCAGCTTCTTGCTCGCTCCCGATCCGGTACAGACCCAGCGGTTCAGCAACCAGTTCTCCAGCGGCTTCGGACGGAAACCATTCCCGCAGCAGGCATTCAAGCCGATGCGCGAGTTCCTTGAGAAGGTGGAGGGGAAGGACGCCGGGTTCTTTTTCCTCAATTGGGGTGGAGCGGTAAGCCGTAAATCTCCTAAAGCTACCGCCTTCTACTGGCGCAAGGCTAAGTTCTACGTGGAGTGGAACAGCTCCTGGATCAAGAAAGCAGAGGCCGCCAAAAACATATTCTACGTCCGCAACACCCGCCGCAAGCTTCAGCCGTTCATCGTAGGAAGCTACATCAATGTGCCTGACCAGGGCATCAAGCACTCCGGCCCGGTCTATTATGGAACAAACTATGCCAGATTACGCAGAGTTAAGGCGAAATATGATCCAGGTAATGTCTTCAACAATCCGCAGAGCATCCCGCCAGCCCGCACTACAAGCTAATTCCGCGCAAACAAGCAGGAGGGGGTTGCCGCCCCCGCCTGCTCGTTGATTCTAAATATACCGCTACCCTGGTATCTCCATTTACTTCTTAAGTGTAATCTGGAACTTTGCACCCGCCCCGCCTGCAAATACAATCTTACCCTGCTCTGGCAGCAGGACCTGATTCTTCCCGCTGACCACGGTGTGGTTCACACAGATTCCGGCTTGATCATATACCGCAAAGGAGCTGTTCGCAGGTAACTTGACGGTCATAAGCTTCCCTTGGGCTGCTTTCGGCACACTGTACCACTTGGCATAGCCGCTTGCTGAGATCGTTGCGGATGACTTTGCGCCTGCATAGAGGTCTGTGACCGCTTGTTCACTAACGTACAAACTGCCTGCTACCGTCATATACTCTATTCCATTGTCTGTATAGAAATCGATCTGCATATTGTCACGGCCTGCCATCCCGGGAATCTGCTGTTCATTCAGTGCCTGATTGGCGCTCAGAATTTTATTATTGTAAATATATCCCGGTGCATTCTTGTCCAAGCTCACTGGTATAACCCCCAGCCCGTATTGATAGAGCATCGATGAATACTTCTCGGATATCGAATAATATCGGGTGTTGTTCCGCTTCTCCCATGCGTCTGCAACCTCTGCAGACAAGGGATTGGGATCAAGCTTCTCCGCACTATACTCAGAGGTCGCCGCCTGTCCAAGCCCTGGTACGCTTATATAAGAACGGGACCACATATAGGTACGCCCATTTTTCTCCACCACGAATTTTATTTTTTCCGTTCCTTCTTTATTTACAAAAGAGCCGTCGGCTGTGTACGTATACTTCTGCACAGCACTGTCCGGCACGCCGCTCGCTGCTACAGACAGTTCCCCTGCCGGAGTAATCTCTGCCTTTAACAACGCAGAGTTGCCATAGAGACCGGCATATTGAGAGACTTCCTTGGGCATAACGGCGGGCACTGGAGTCCCGAAGGATTGTTCCGGCTTCAACTGCTTAATGATTTGTTTGTCCTGAAGCACACGGAGGAGCAGTTCACTTGCCATCATTTGATCGATCAAGCTTGAACCGTCTGAAGAGATCACAGCCGCAGCCAGGTTCAATTCCGGGAGCACCACTAGCGAGGAGTGATAAGACATGGTGTCTCCGCCCTTGACCAGCGCCTGGATTCCGTATTGGTTGAAGGGAAACAGTTCTACGCTGTCCCAGCCTAAGCCATAAGCCAAGGAGCCGTCGCTTGCTGGCGGCCACATGCCTTTTCTGTACTCTGGCTGAGCCATGGCCGTTAAGGAATCCTTCGAGAGAATCCCCTTGTTCTGGGCTGTGAAAATCTGTGAGAACCGGGCCAGATCCTCCGCTGTAGAGAAGACGCCGCCCGAACCGATAACAGTGTAATTCTCCTGGGGAAGCTGCCCCTCATAAGTCGGAGAATAGATACCGGCCATTGCTTTGAGATCCATAGGATCACGCGGGGTTCTGGTATGATTCATATCCAGAGGCTTAGTGATGTACTTGTGTAAAAATGTCGTGTAGCTCATGCCGCTGACCCGTTCGACCAGAATCTCAGCCAAGGTGAAGCCATCGTTGCAGTAGACGGAGAAGGCTCCCGGATCTGCTTTCAGGTTCTGAGTAGCCAGCTGAGCCAGCAAATGATCGTGTGCGTACGAATCATTATCGTTATAGAGCGCCACATTCGGACCCGGTTTGCCGAGCAGGCCGGAGGAATGATTGAGCAGCATACGCGGGGTGATCTGCGTGTACCGGCTGTCCTTCATCTTGAAATCCGGAATGTAGTTGACTACGGGAGTATCCAGGTCTACTTTCCCTTCATCTACAAGCTTCATCACAGAAGCGGTAAGCATCATTTTACTCGTGGAGCCTACCCCGTATATGGTATTGGACGTAAGGGGACGCTTGCCGTTCAGATCGTTTTTGCCTGCCTGGCCTGACACTACAATCTTGCCATGATCGATTAACGCATACTGTACACTTGGGACACCGTATGTTTCTGTCAGCAGCGTGGCCTTATCCTCCGCCAGCTTCTGGACTGCAGTGTATTGGGCAGGCCCGAGCGCCCCGGCGGCCGGTGCAGCCATAGCAGACATGGGAGCAAGCATAGTCAGTACGAGCGCTGCTGCTGCCAAAGAATATTTTGCGCTTGCTGTGCGTAGGCTTGTCTTCGTGGTTCTTCTCTCTCTTAGCTTCATTGCTGCATCTACTCCTATCTTGTTGTTAATAGTGTAAGCCGCCTGATTCGGCGCTAAAGACAGCATAACCTGCCAAAATGTCCCCAAAGTGACGGCAACATGAACAGAAGATGAACAGGCCAAAAAAAACATGAAACAGCGGTTCGTCCACGAAGGGAGAACCGCTGCCATATTGTACGTATTGTAGGGTATAACAGAGTTGCCCTGGCTTATTGGGCTGAGTTCGCCAGGAATTCATCAATCTGACGCTGCACCTCTGCGATGATGGTATCGATACCCGCTGCCTTAACCTGCTGCTGGAGCTTGGCCAGACCTGCATCTACATCCTTCACCGTTCCGTATTCCAGCGGAATGCCGTATTGCAGCATCACATTGCCGACATTGGCCACTTCTGTCTTCACCTTGCTGTTATCGAAGACGAAGGTCTCCAGCGGGTAATGATAGACTTCCTTCTCCCATTTGTCAGTCAGGGCGTTCGCTTCGTCCGGGAAGGAAGCATTGTCCCGGTTGAGCGGCGAGTTGAAGCCCCAGTTGGAGAAGCCGGTGTAGTTAGCATTCTTCTCGGCGTTCGTGAATTTATCTTCGCCGACCGGATTATAATGCACCGCCGTGATGCCGTTCATGATCAGATCATGCAGCTCTTTGTCGTTCTGGAGCAGATCGATCATCATCAGCGCCCGTTCCGGCTGCTTGGAGGTGGAGTGAATCGCTACGCCGTTCTGCGTGGAGACGGCAACGGATTTTTTCTTATCCGGGTTAATATCGGCTAGAGCCAGCTCATACGGGGAGTTCTTCTCCCGCATATCGGTCATCAAGGCGCCCAGCGTACCCAGATTGTGGGTGATGGAGGCTGCCTTGCCTGCCTTGAATTCCTGCTGATGATCCAGCTTGCTGTTCAGTGCGCTCTTCGACCAGGCGTTATTCTCGGCCAGATCTTTATAATAGTAGACAAGCTCCTTGAATTCAGGAGTCTCATATAAGTTGAACACTTTACCCGCCGGATCATCCAGCTTGAAGCCCATCGGCAGATCGAGGTCGAACAGATTCCATTCGTTCTGCTGCTTGAGCAGGATCCGGTCCAGATTATGCAGCTTCCAGTCACCGGTCTCCGGTACGAATGGGGTAACCCCCTTCTCTTTACCGGATATAGTCTTGAGATAGTTGGCGTATGTCTCCGGACTGTTGATCTCCGGCAGATTATATTTTTTGCGCAGGTCTTCGCGGTACAGAATCAGCTTCTCCACGGTTTCGCCACGGTTCTGAGGCACCATATACAGCTTTCCGTTTACCTTCGCCTGACCCCAGGCTACCTCAGGCATTGCCTTCCAGGTCATCGGTGCATATTTCTCCAGCATCTCGTTCGTCAGCTCCAGGAACCCGCCTTTGAGTGCCTGGTCGTTATAGCCTGCCCAGTTGGCGGCATAGATCAGATCGAAGTCCTCGTTAGCCGCCAGCTTCAGCGGATATTTCTGCGCCCAGTCGGACCAGTCCAGGAATTCAGCTTCCAGTGTGGCGTTGATTTTCTCCTTCAGCTTCTTATTGATCTCTCCGAATACCTGATCATAATCAACCGGCTTCGGACCTACGAAGATCATCTTCAGGGTAACAGGCTGGGATGTATCCACTGCACCGGCATCCTTGGCTGGCTGGGCGTTTGTTCCTGTTGCTTCCGTTGCTGCGGCTGAGGCCTTCGGCTCCGCTGCGTTTCCACCGGCATTCCCGTTGCCGCCTCCGCACGCGCTAAGCAGAGAGATCATCAGGATACTGGACATCAGTGTCATCGCTTTTTTCTTATTCACTAGAATTTCCCCCCAGCTATATGTGTGTAATCGCTTACAAGAACAGTATAATAAAAAATCTGCGCCCCGCTAATATAGGCATTCAACGATAATACATACTTTTGCAACGACTTTCAGGGTGGGATAACATAATATTCCTGTAAAAGAGCCTATCATAAAAAGACCCGGGCAACATCCGCCCGGGTCTGTATTCACATCAGCTTCTTAATCTCTTCCAGTGGCAATTCAACCGCCTTGGATACTGCCTCGGGAGAAAATCCGTGGAGCAGCAGCTTACGAATCGTCTCCGCCTGGCCTTCTTCTTTGCCTTCTTCTTTTCCTTCCGCTTTGCCTTTCTGTATACCTTTTTCCATACCTTCCGCAATACCCTCTTCATAACCCCAACGCTTCCAGGCTGGCATGAGTTCTTCCATAATTACTTCTCCCTCCTCCGGGTAGTCATCGATTAATTCTCTTAAATCTCCTCATCTTGTGCCCGGTCCGGCTTGAAGTACAGGTCCGCTACCGACATAATCAGTGCCAGTATACCCCATTTTCGCCAATAACGCAGCAGCCACTGCATTATCCGAATCGATGAACTGCCGCCAGTTCTGCTTGCGCAGCTCCACCTTCTATTGGGCAGTAATGTTGCACAAAAAGACGGCACCGTCTGACCAGCCGGGTGAGGCTGATTCAGACGGTGCCGCCCCTAAGGCCACACAGATGATAGTGATCCGCTGCTTATTTCTCAAGGAACCCGGTAGACGGATTGGTGATGAAGAAGCCTTCCTGCGGCACATAGAAATACTGAATCCATACGCCGTCAAGCAGCGGTTCGCGGGTATCCAGCAGAATCTCGATATCCTTGTCTGTAGCAACTACTTCATCGTGCTCTGTGGGGATATCCAGCGCTACATCATAGTGTCCGTGATCTCCATGATTCTGGGTGATGACCACGCGGATTTTCTTGCCTTCCGCTTCCGGGCTGTTCAGCATATCTTTTAGAACTTTAGCTGCATTGCGGTTAATTTTTACTTTCATCCTTTGGCGACCTCTATTCTGCTTAGTAGTATGAAATCAGAGATTCATTATAACATATTATAAGGTGCTATAGATAATTAAGCGGTTAATTCAGCCTGGATACCACAGATCACCACCTTAGCTCATAGTCTACCGCAAGCAGTTCAAATTGATTCCGCGTGAACCGGATCAGCCCGTCCTGCGCCATCCGCTGCAGCTCCCTTGATAAGGCGCTTCTGTCCACCGTCAGATAATCCGCCAGGTCACTTCTGCCGAACGGGATTTCGAAGGCGGGCGAATTGTTTTTACGGGCCTGAATGCTCAGGTAGTGAATGATCCGCTCCCGCAGCGATTTGTGGGAGACCAGATCAAGCTTCTGATACATCGAGCGGTTATTCTCCAGCAGCAGGGCCAGCATATTCTCTATAATCCGTCCGCGAAGAATGCAGGTCGTTTGCCCCGGACGGATAATATTGTTCATTCGGATGAACAGAATCCGGCATGCCGACCCGGCTATCGCCTCATAACCGCTGGGCTCCTGCTCTTGACGAAGCGCTGTCTCCCCAATAATCTCCCCATCCGCAAGCTCTGAGAAGATGAAGCGTGTGCCAGAGCTGTTCTCCTTGCAGAGCAGGACATTCCCCTCCAGAATGATGCCCGCCGCCTCCAGGTATTCCTCCTGCTTGAAGATGAAATCCCTCCTGCCGAAATCCTTAATCGTCCCCTGAAGACAACCGAGCGCCTGCTGCACCTCACTGCCCTGAAATCCTTTGAACAGGACTGTATTTTGAATTTTGTTCATATATTGCTGCAAATTTATCCGCCTCCTGTTGCCATGGCAACAGAGTCATTTTAGAAACTCTGCTACAATTCAATAAATGAGAACGATTCTCACTTTACTTCTCATTATAGCAAAAGTTAAGCATCAAGCAATATACAGGAGGACATTATGAGTGAAATCAAAGAAGGAACGATCGTTCACTTCAATCACATGATCAGTATACGGCCTAATCAGATTTCCAGCAGAACACTTCACTTCCCTGAAGGAGCTGCCGCCACTGCGGAAGCCCCGGATTGGGTGCTATACGGCATGGACACCGGCGAATCCATCAGCTCAGAGACCTCGCCCAGATCCAAGATCATCCACGTTCTGGAGGGGGAACTGCACATGCTTATCGCTGACCAGTCCTGTGCATTAACCGCCGGAGCAGCAGTCGTCGTACAGACCGGCACTTGGCATGAGTTCACCGCACAGAGCAGCTGCAAATTCCTGCAAATCAGCATTTAACCTGGAGGTAATCGTATGGAACAAGAACAAGAGCAATTTATTAAAAGACTCCCGCATGCGGAGGTTATGGATCTGCGCAAAATCATTACCGTTGAGCAGGAGCAAGTGTCCAGCCTGACCCTGGTCCAGCGGCAGAACCTTGCCATGACTCTGATCTCAGTAGATACAGGTTCATCGATTGGCGGGCACTCCTCTCCCGGCGACGCCATGGTCAATATTCTGTCAGGTGAAGCGCGGATTACCATTGACGATAAGCCCTATATAGTGCGCGCTGGGGAGACTCTTATTTTGCCTGCCAATATTCCCCACGCGTTATATGCAATAGAAGCCTTCCAAATGCTGTTAATCGTTGTGAAGCCTGAGAAGAAAGGGTTGAGACATGTTGAAAAAGGAAGTCGGTCATAATTTCCTTGCCAAGCTTGGTAAAAAACGGCTGCGTCCCGGCGGTGTCGCTGCTACGAACTGGTTAATCCGGCAAGCGAAGCTGAGTAAGGACAGCCGGGTACTGGAGGTAGCCTGTAACATGTGCACTACCTCTATCCAGCTTGCGCGGGAGTACCATTGCCAGATTACCGGAATCGACATGGACCCCAGGGCGCTTGCGAAGGCGGAGCAGAACATCAGAGACGCGAAGCTGGAGAGATATATTAATGTCAGACAAGCGAATGCGATGAAGCTCCCTTTTGAGGATAACAGCTTCGATGTCGTCATTAATGAAGCCATGCTGACGATGCTGAACCAGGCGGCGAAGCAAAAAGCGGTAGCTGAATACTTCCGTGTCCTCAAGCCGGGCGGTGTGCTGCTTACGCATGACATCACTTTTGCAAAGGAGAATATGGCGGAGGAGCTGGCCGAGCTGCGGAAGACCATTCATGTGAACGTAGAACCGCTGCCTGTAGCAGACTGGGAAGGCCTGTTCAACACGACCGGCTTCAAGCTGGTTGAGCATGCAACCGGATCGATGTCGCTGATGAGCATTACGGGGATGATCCGGGATGAAGGGGTCGCCGGTACGCTGCGTATTTTCAAGAATGCCCTCAAAAAGGAAAACCGCGCGCAGTTCAAAAAAATGTATACCTTTTTCAACACCACAGGCAAGGATCTCAATTATATCGCAGTATGCAGCAGCAAAAATGATTAACACAAGAAGCTGTCCCAACCAGCCCTATTTCACGGCATGCGGGACAGCTTCTCGTATGTGTATTTCTGTTTATGAAGCGTTCTGATTCGACAGAGCGGCTAACACTTCATCGGTAATGTCCTTGCCACCCTTGAAGTTAGTAATGAACGCCCCGATGGAATAGATCGGTCCCCAAGGAATCCCCCACCAGCCTACAAAGAAAGTCAGCAGGGTGTACTTCAAGCCTTGTTTGACGGAGCCCTCGCCCGCCTTGATGAAATAGATACCCGAGCTGCGTCTGAACGTCATCAGGACAACGGAGAAGCAATACGTATAGATCACGAATTTGCCGCCTTGCTGAATCTGGCTCATAATATTGCCGCCGTCCATGTTCTCGATCCCTTTTATGACCATAGGAAATCCCCTTTAATGTTTGTTAATAATCATATACCGTAGGGATGGCGGACTGAAACAGCAGACAAATATTTGTAAAACGTGAGCTTCCGGCAGTCGCGGATTACTCCAGCTCAGCTCCGTTACTGGCGATTACCCTTTGATACCAGAAAAAGCTGTCTTTGCGAGACCGGTCCAGCGTCCCCTTGCCCTCGTTATCCTTATCCACATAGATGAAGCCGTAACGCTTCTTCATCTCTCCGGTACCTGCACTGACCAGATCGATGCAGCCCCAGGAGGTGTATCCGATTAAATTCACGCCGTCAGCCAGCGCCTCCCCCATCGCCCGGATATGTTCCCGCAGATATTCGATCCGGTAATCGTCCTTGATTGACCCGTCTGCTTCTACGGTATCTACTGCGCCAAGGCCGTTCTCCACCACCATCATCGGCAGGCCATACCGGTTGTAGATATTATTCAGTGACCACCGCAGGCCTTGCGGGTCAATCTGCCATTCCCATGCGCTTGCCTTCAGATAAGGGTTCTTCAGACCCAGCGACATATTGCCGCCAATCGACTCCTGATCCGGAGCTGCGCTTACGCAGGTGGATGAATAGTAGCTGAAGGTGTAGAAGTCTACACAGCCTTCCTTAAGAATCTGCCCGTCACCCTCCTCCATCTGCAGCTCAATCTGCTTCTCCCGGAAGTATCGCAGCGCGAAGCCCGGATAAGCGCCTCTTACCTGAACATCGGAGCAGAGGAAATTACTCAGATTATCCTTCTGCTGGGCCAGCAGCACATCCTCGGGATTACAGGTCAGTGGGTAAGAGCACATATAGGCAATCATACAGCCGATCTGAAAATCCTTATGAATCTCATGTCCCAGCTTCACGGCTCTGGCACTGGCGATGAACTGATGATGGAGTGCCTGGTATCTTAGCTGCTCATTCTCAGTTTGCGCGGATGCACTCAGCTCGGCATTTCCCTCAGGCTTCATCGCCCCGGCCATGAAGGTCCCGAAAGGCATCGTAAGGATGTTGATCTCATTGAAGGTCAGCCAATACTTCACTTTATGCTTATACCGGTTAAAAATCACCTCGCAGTAACGGACATAGAAATCAATTGTTCTGCGGTCCGCCCATCCGTTGTACGCTTCGGCCAGATGGTAAGGCGCTTCATAATGGGAGATCGTCACCAGCGGTTCGATCCCGTGCTTGGCCAGCTCGGCAAACACCCGGTCATAGAACTGCAGCCCTTCTTCGCTTGGCACGGCATCATCCCCGTTCGGGAATATCCGTGACCAGGCGATGGACATGCGGAACACCTTGAAGCCCATTTCGGCGAACAGCGCGATATCCTCCTCATACCGGTGATAGAAATCAATCGCTTCATGGCTCGGATAATTAGCTCCCGCTTCCAGCACCGGAGTAATTCTCCGGGAGACCGTATGCGTTCCGGCGGTCATGACATCCGCTGTGCTTAACCCCTTGCCACCCGCATCGAACCCGCCTTCGAGCTGATTCGCAGCCGTTGCGCCGCCCCACAGGAAATTTGCCGGAAAGCTACTGTTGCTCACCATCACATTCACATTCTTATTCATATTAATTCCTCCTCAGATTAGATTAGAATACCGGTTAGATCATGACGGTCAGCAGATTCTCCCGGTAATCGACGTTCTTCTGGTCCGTCTCAATCACATCGAGATACTCGCCGGAATTGGAGATAATCACTGGCGTGGTCAGCGTATAGCCCGCCTCTCTGATCGCGGCAACGTCGAATTCCATGAGCAGCTGGCCCTTGGTGACGGTATCGCCTTGCTTGGCCCGGGGGGTGAAGTGTTTGCCCTTCAATTTGACCGTGTCCTTGCCGACGTGAATCAGAATATCGACCCCGTTATCACTGGTAATGCCGATTGCATGGCCGGAGGCGAACAAGGTAGTCAGTACCCCGTCAACCGGAGAGTACACCTTGCCTTCCAGCGGTTCAATCGCTATGCCTTTGCCCATTGCGCCTGTAGAGAAGGCTTCGTCGGTCAGCTCCGACAAGGCTCTGATCTGACCCTTCAGCGGACTTCCCACCGTCTCCTGCTTCACCAGAACGCTCCGGGCAGTCCCCCCGCTTTTGCTGTCCGCCGCTTCCTCATCCTTGAACCCGGAGAAGAAGACAAGAATGAATCCGAGAATGAAGCTGATTACAATGGCGGCAATCGCGCCATAGAAGCCTTTATCCATCCCGTCCGGGCTAATGTAGCTTGGGATACCGAAGATTCCCAGACCGCCGAGAATATAGCCTTTGGTGCCCATTAGACCGACGATACCGCCGCCGACCGCCGCCGCAACACAGCTTAAGATGAACGGCTTCTTGCGCGGCAGTGTAATTCCGTAAATAGCAGGCTCCGTAACTCCGAAGATGCCTGAGATAATGGCCGGAATCGACAATGACTTCAGCTTGGCGTTCTTGGTCCGCAGCATGATTGCCAGCACAGCACCGGTCTGGGCAAACGAAGCGCCGAAGGAAGCCGCCAGAATCGGATCGGATTTCAGCACAGCCATGTTATTGAGGGCAATCGGCACCAGACCCCAGTGCAGCCCGAAGATCACGAAGACCTGCCAGAACGCGCCTACCAGCAGCCCCTCAATAACCGGACTGAGGTTGTAGAGGAATAAGGTTCCCTGCCCCAGCAGCTGTCCGGCCCAGGTGGAGACCGGACCGATGGCAATCAGCGCCAGCGGGACGGTGACCAGCAGGGTAAAGAACGGGACGAGGAAGGTACGTACCACGCTCGGCGTCACTTTTCGGAAGAAGGCTTCCAGCTTGGAGCCAATATAAGTCGAGATGATGATCGGAATGACGCTGGAGGTATAGGACATCAGGATGACCGGAATCCCCAGGAAGGTAATGTACACAGGCGATTCAAAGATCGTTCCGCTAAAAAGCGTGTACAACGGTTCGCCCGCCGCCGTGATGGTGCCAAAGGACGGGTACACCAGCGTAGCGCCTATTGCCATCCCGATAAAGATGTTGGCTCCGAATTTCTTGGCCGAGGTATACCCCAGGAAGATCGGGAAGAAGTAGAACAGGCAATCCCCGAGCGCATTCAGAATCTGGTAGGTCCCCGACTCTTTGGTGAGAAGTCCTACGGTCAGGAACAGGGCGGTGAAGCCCTTGATCATCCCGGTTGCGGCCAGTACGCCAAGAGTCGGCGAGAATACGCCGGAGATCATGTCGATGAAGCTGTTGAACAGACCCATTTTCTCACCGGAGGCTGCCTCTGATCCGCCTTCCTGTAAACCGCCCGCGGTCATCACCTGCGCATAGACCTCAGATACATGATTGCCGATCACGACCTGGTACTGGCCGCCGCTCTGAATCACCGTTACAATGCCGTCCATATTTTTTAGTACATCTGTATTCGCCACCGCCTCATTCTTCAGCTTGAAGCGCAGACGGGTCACGCAATGGCTAAGTCCGTTGATATTCTCCTTGCCGCCGACATGCTTGATAATATCCTTGGCTAGTGCCTCATATTTCATAGTAAGTCCTCCCGTTTCCTGATGAATGATAAGCAAAAGGCGAAACCATCCCGGCAGGTTCCTGCCTGATTTGGTTTCGCCTGCATGACCAGTAACAATCCAAGTGGTTTTATTCAGTTTGTCTTTGTGTTACCCGCTGAATGTGAATTGTCAGATACAGGATTTCTTCATCCCGGAGCTTCTGGTCCAGATACTTCTCAATTTTGAGTACACAATGATGGGCTTTCCTGTATTTCATCTTCACCTGCTTGAGCAGAAAATCGTCCACAGACTCCTCAGACTCCTGCTTACGCGAACGCTGGAAGAAATACCGCAGATGGGTGATGAACCGCTCATAGCTGACGGTACTCTCATCAATTTCGTTGTTATAGGAATACTTAACAATATTGAGGATGTCATCAATCTGCTGAGTCTGCCTGGTAAGATCCGCAATCTTGTTACCCGAGCTGTTCATTTGTGCATTGATCAGATGGAGTGCAATGTTCCCGGCCTCATCCTCCGGCAGGCGGATACGGGTAACCTGCTCAATCATCCCCATGGCATGATGCCCGATCGCATACTCCTTCGGGTAACAGCGCTGAATCTCCCAGAGAAGCGGATTGTCATTGCGGATGCCCTGCTCATGAAGCCTTAGCGCATGAGTCAAATGATCCGTCAAGGTCACATAGATATAATCGCTCAGCCGGGCCTTCAGCGTCTGCTTGGCATACTCGATAATGTCATAGCTTAAGCCCACATATTCGGCGGGGGCATCCGCCATCAAGGCTTTGAATTTCTCGGACGCGTCATTTCGCTTCAGCACAAATGTTTTCTCAATCAGAGAGACATCCACCGGATCACCCGGGCTCTTCTTGAAGCCGATGCCGCGTCCCATAACAACCAATTCATCCTTACCTGAATCCTTGGCAATAATGGCATTGTTATTGAAAATCTTCTCGATAATCAACCCAGCTGCCCTCCTTTACCCCGAATTTCATTTGGCACTGCTTACAGGATGTTAGACGGGTCAAGGATTCCTTACGGCGTCCCGCAGGGCCCTTAACATAAAGAAAGGCAAAACCCAAAACACGTGACCATGTTTTGGGTTTTGCCTTTGCAGTAACAATCCCAAATTCAGAATAGCACCGAATTTCAGTTTTGGCAACAAAAATGTTTGCGCTTACAAATGTATGGTTATGTCAAAAAAAGGAATGTCCCCTATTCACAGGGAACACTCCTCTTCTATCTGCACTTACCTTAGACCGATGACGAACTCACGGCCTGGGCATTTCCACTTCCCCACCGCAGCTTATACAGCTCCGGCAATACCACACCCAGCAGCACCAGCACCACCCCAATCCATTGTAGAAGACTTACATGCTCCTGCAATACGAACGAGGACATTAAGACGGCAACGGGCAGTTCGACGGCACCCAGAATACCGGCCATCCCGCCGCCGATATGCGGAACTCCGATGGCGAACAGCAGCGGCGGAATGAAGGCGCCGAACAAGCCGAGCAGGAAGCCGAACAGCAGCAGCGGTCCCCATAGCATACCGTTAAACAGGAAGGTCGGCGGGAACAGGATACACAACAGCACCAGGCCGCCAGTGACCATCCAGGCGCTCCGGTAGGCCGGATGGGCCGATGGAACGGCTTTGCCGCTGAAGATAATGAACATCGAATAGCTTACTGCCGATAATAATCCGAGCATCAGCCCCAGCAGGTTAAACTCGGCAGCTCCCTGATTCAGAATACCTGCGGCAAGCAGGGTTCCGCCGAACAGCAGGATCAGCGTCAGCACCGTGATTTTGTCAGGGCGTTGACGTTTGCTTACGGCCTGAATGAGCACACTGATCCAGGTGAACTGGAACAGCAGGATAATCGCCAGCGAAGCCGGAATATACCGGAGCGACTGGTAGTAGAGCAGGCCCGTAACCACGGTTGGCGCACCGGCCATCATCAAGAGCAGTCTATGCTTCCAGGTCAGCCTTGCGGGGGCCGCCTTGGCAGTTGCTGTAACGTTCGTTGTGCTGCGCTGTTTGCGGTTCGCTCTAAGCTTGGTATATAACGCAAGCAGCCAGGCGAGAATACAGCCGGTTAAGAGCTGGGTGCCGACTACCTCTCCCAGCTTGTAACCCTGCCCGTAGGCCAATACAACAATTGTTGATAAAATGCCGTAGCTCATAGCGCCTACAAGTACGGAGATTAAATATTTCATATCTTTCATGTCTGTTATGCCTCCTGAATCTTCTGATCTGAATCATCTCGTCAAGGTCAAGGACCGCAGAGACGCAAAAAATCCTAACTCCGGGACAGGGACCGCTTGGTTCACGGTCCTTATCATCGTAGTTAGGAAGAATAGGCTTCCTGTAGAAACCCTCGCCCTGTGACATCGGAATGGCTGCGAGGTTATACGAGAACAATATAGAGTTATGAAATTATTGCCTGGTTACACCTGAATGACGACTGTTCATATGTTACACGCCAAGTGAGCTGACGTCAAGCCTTAATTCTTTTAAATTTGAAATTCAGGGTACATAGACCTCTTTTCAATTAATTCTCCAGCCAATGAACATAACAAACACAGACCCTACTCTCCCAAATTATGATAAAATATAACTCAATTCAGCAGATCATTTGAAAGGAGCCTACATATGGTCAAGCCCCGTCCTCAATCCGGCGCAATCGTAAAAATTTGAAACATTGACAAGTTTCGATACGTAGCAGTCTGTAATAGCCTTCATTCTAACTCTTTTCATGTGATTCAAGCTGCTATCCCCAAATATACTACTATGGAGGAGGTGTAGATCCTGAACAGATCCGGGCCCGTTAAGCTCCTCGGCATGATTGCCGGAGTTGTAATCTTAAATGTCATCGTTCTCTCTCCCGGCCTGCTCGGTGTCGAGATCGGCGGAAGTCCGCTGGAAACGGCATCGGCAGTAACCCTGTTAATCATCAGTCTGCTGGTCGTCCTATATGGCAGTTACACCTTGCTCTTCAACCCCCCGGCTGCCAAGCCCGTTAGCGTGCAATTAGAGACGCGGGAGGATTACATTGCCGGCCTCGGCCGTCACCGGAATGTGAAGGTGCTGAAGGATGATATCGCCCTCGCCCTGGACCAGATGGAGCGGATTGAGAAGAAGAAGACCGCACTGCTCCAGGTGCTGGGCCGCAGGTTCGATCCGGCTGAGCTCAGCTTCCGCAAGTTTCATTCCGTCATTATGGAGGTCGAGAAGCTCTTTTATCTGAATATCCGGGGGCTGCTGGGCAAGCTCAGCGTATTCGATGCCTCAGAGTTCGCCAGATTTAGTGCAGATAACGCGTCTACCCGGTTTTCCAGCTCCCTGATTCAGAAGAAAACCGCGTTATACAACGAATATCTCTCCTATGTCAAAGGCTGCCTCGGGGCCAACGAGGAAATTCTGCTGAAGCTGGATCAGCTGCTGCTGGAGATCACCGAGCTGGGCAGCACAGATTATACCAATGTGGAAGACATGCCATGTATGCAGGAATTAACCGCCTTGATCGGGCAGACGAAACTCTATCAGTAAGGAAAGGGAGATGAACCTATGAGGAAAGGCAAAACACTGTTCATACTCGGCATTATCGCCGCATCCGTCTTCGCACTTGTCTATTTCGGAATTACCTTAACGTCCAATCTGGGCAAATCCAAGACAGAAATCTCTGCCGAAGACGCCGACAAAAGACTGAACCGCATCTATAAGGATATCAACGTGACCAGTGCTGAGCCTGTAAAAGGGCAGATTGATCTTGATCCGGCGTCCATCGGCGATTCGTTGCCCGATATCTCCAAGTTCCCCATCTCCGTAGAGAGCACAACCGATAGCTACGTCGAGATTTTCTCCTCCACGGAGAAGTCCGGAACAGGCAATGACGGCTGGCTGAATGAAGTCGCAACAGACTTCAACGCTGCCGGTATTACAATAGACGGCAAACCGGCCTCCGTCAAAATCCGCAACATCGCTTCCGGCACAGCCGCTGATTATATCCGGTCCGGCAAATATGTGCCTGATGCCTTCACTCCCTCTAATGAGCTATGGGGCGAGATGGTTAAGGCCGGCGGAGTGCAGGCCGAGCTGGTTACGAAGCGTCTGACCGGCAACGTAGCCGGAGTAGTAATGAGCAAGCAGAAATACGATCAGCTGGTCGACAAATACGGTTCGATCAACGTGAAGACCATTACCGATGCCATTGCGGCTAATGAGCTGGCGATGGGGTACACCGATCCTTTTGCCAGCTCAACGGGGCTGAATTTCCTGGTCACCGCTCTGAGCACCTTCGACAGTACGGATCTGCTGGGAGACAAGGCGGTTCAAGGCTTCGAGAAGTTCCAGGCCAACGTGCCCTTCATCGCCTCCACCACCCTGCAAATGCGGGAAGCGGCCAAATCCGGCATGCTGGATGCCTTCGTGCTTGAGTATCAGACCTTTGTCAATGCGAAGGACCTGACCAGCGGCTATGTATTCACCCCGTTCGGGGTAAGACATGACAGCCCGCTCTATGCACTCGGGCAACTGCCGCCGGAGAAGCTGGCGATCATCAAGAAGTTCGGCGAATTCGTCCAGCAGGAGAAGTATCAGAAGACAGCTGCCGACAAGGGCTTCAACGGCCTGACAGACTATGTCTCCGAACTGGCACCGGTTGACGGCTCCATTCTCTCCTCAGCCCAGAAGCTCTGGAAGGAGAAAAAGAACGGCAGCAAACCGATTGCGGCAGTGTTCGTTGCCGATGTCTCAGGCAGCATGGCCGGCGAGCCGCTGAACCGGCTCAAGGAGTCCCTGCTGAAGGGCCAGAAATTCCTCGGCAAGGACAACAGCATCGGCTTCGTCTCTTATTCCAGCGATGTGACCATCAATCTGCCCATCGGCAAATATGACACCAATCAGCAATCCATGTTCGTAGGAGCGATTAACAGCCTTCAGCCTGTGGGCGGAACGGCTACCTTCGACGGGTTGGTGGTTGCGATGAAGATGCTGAAGGATGAGCTGGCGGTGAACCCGGATATGAAGCCCCTGATCTTCGTGCTTAGCGACGGGGAGACGAACGAAGGCCATTCCCTGGATGATATCCGGGGCTTGATCGAGACGTACAAGATTCCGGTATACACCATTGGATATAACGCCAATATCAAGGCTCTGGAGAGCATTTCCAGCATCAACGAGGCGGCCAATATCAACGCCGACACAGAGGATGTAGTATACAAAATCGGTAATCTGCTCAACGTGCAAATGTAGACTTTATATTCTGAAGGAGGGTTCATATGTCATTCACCATGGAAATTCCCAGCCCCGAGAAGCTGAAATCGGTCATCGAGGAGCAGGTCCAGCCGGAGCCGGAGGAAGTCACCCAGCTTAAGGAGCAGGCGATTAATAATGTCTCCAGTATTTTGGAGCTGGATTTCGAGTCTCTGGAGAAACGCAAGGCCGTGCTGCAGTCCATTGACAGCTTCGGGATGGGCACCATGCGTTCCTCGTCGGAGAAGAACTCCCTGCTTCAGGTATCGGTGGGCAATCTGTCCAAGACCGGGGATGAAGGCGGCCAGGTCGCCAAGGGATTAACCGAGCTGCATCAGCAGCTTAAGGATCTGGACCCCAGCGCGGTAGATTTCGCCAAAAGCGGGTTTCTCGGCAAGTTTTTTCATCCCTTGCGTAATTATTTCGCCAAATATCAAAAGGCCGACGCTGTCATCTCAGATATTATTCTATCCCTGGATAAAGGCAAAGCCGTGCTGAAGAATGACAACACGACACTGGAGATTGAACAGCAGACCCTGAGGGAGCTGACCAAGCGCCTTAAGAAGGAGATTCAGCTCGGCATCCTGATGGACGAGGAGATTGAGAAGCAGATTGAAGCTGCTAAGCAGCGCAGTGAAGATGAGGATAAGGTGCGGTTCATTACGGAGGAGGTGCTGTTCCCGCTGCGCCAGCGGGTGATGGATCTGCAGCAGATGCTCGTGGTCAATCAACAGGGAATTATGGCCATCGAGGTTGTCATCCGCAACAACAAGGAACTGATCCGTGGAGTGGACAGAGCCAGGAATGTTACGGTATCTGCGCTTAAAATTTCGGTTACGGTGGCCAGCGCCTTATACAACCAGAAGATCGTTCTCCAAAAAATCGAGTTGCTGAACCAGACCACCGATAATCTGATCAGCGGCACCTCCAGAATGCTTAAGGAGCAGGGTGCAGCCATTCACAAGCAATCGCTCGAAACCAGTATTTCGGTCGATACGCTGAAGCAGGCCTTCACCGACGTCCTCTCCGCCCTGGATTCGATCAGCACCTACAAGCAGGAGGCGCTCCCCAAGATGCGTGAGACCATTACCCAGTTCCGGGAGCTGGCAGATAACGGCGAACAGCAGATTCAGCGGCTGGAAAAAGGAAATACGCTCGGGCTGTAGCAGCAACGCTACCCATATTTAACGCAAAACAGAGCATGACGGCGGATACGCCGGTGCTCTGTTTTTATCTGTCTATTTTCTTTTTGCTGTCTACTTCCCTGTATTCAACAAGCCTGCCACCATTCTGCTCAACGTCCCTTGATCGATGAACGGGGCGAGGCTTGCCAGCAGATCCGGGCTAAGCTGTTCCGCTTGGACTTCACCAAGCAACTTCTCAAGCTTCCCCCTATCCAGAAAAGGAGCGAGTCCTGGGAGCCGATTTCCATCGACTGTACCGTCTGCCACGCGGTCAACCAGAAGGCCTAACGTCCCCCTGCTAATAAAGGGAGCCAGTCCTTGAATGGAATGCCAGCTGGGGCAGTCCCCACTGGCTTGTTGCACCAACCGGTCCAGCTGCTCCCGTTCCAGAAACGGGGCGATGCCCACAAGATTGTTCACCTCTCTAGAACCGTCTGCTGCTTGATCGACCAGTTCGCTTAAGGTACCGCTGCTGACGAACGGCGCAAGTCCGGCAATAACATCCCATGCCATTTCTTTCTTTTCAGCCTGACGAACCAGTTCATCCAATGTATCTCTTCCCAGAAACGGGGCTAGACGCATAATTACATTTAAACTAAGGACGCTGCTGTCTATACCCTCTGTGACCTTATTAAGGGCACTTGCTTTTACAAAAGGCGCTACCTCTACAAGCTCTTCCATCTCCAGCCTACCGGCATTAACCATCTCTGTAACCTGGCCCGGCCTGTTCTCTGCAATCTCCTCTACGATCCGTCCCAGATGCGGGTGTTCCCGATGCTCTGCGTGGTCTCCTGCATTCAAAATGTCGTCAACGGTTAAGCCGAATAACCCCGCAACCTGCGGAAGTGTTCCAATATCCGGCAGCGAGTCGCCCCGCTCCCATTTCGATACGGCCTGATGACTTACATTTAGTTGATCGGCAAGCTCCAGCTGGGTCCAGTCCTGGTCTTTGCGAAGCCGCGATATATAAGCCCCAATTCTGCGTAAGTCGAGCATGATATCCCTCCGAGATTATAATATGTACAGTGCGCACTGCCAGAAACAGCATAGCATTTCAGCATACGCAATCCTATCAATTGCTGGTTGAATGGCTGCATCCCCTCTGATTCAACTGCCGGTAGAATGTTCCGGATGACAATATCAGGGTTAAGTATTAATGAAACTCCCTAAACAATTTAACATAAAATGGGTTGTATACTATTCCTGATTATTGTATATTTATTCAACCGGCATTTATTGCTGATTTCTCATCTACCGGGGGATACACCGATGCATTTTTTGAATATCAACCAGCTTACTGCAGAGCAGATTCTGGATATCTTTGAATTAACCGACCGGCTGCGTCTCCGAAAATCAGAACCACTGCTCGAAGGTAAAACGATGATTCTCTTCTTCCCTGAGACCAGTCTGCGGACAAGGGTCAGCTTCGAGAAAGGCATCCGTGACCTGGGCGGGGCCTGCATTCCCTTTCCGCCGGAGACGCTCGACAAGAAAGAAGCGCCGGGCGATATCGTCCGCTACCTGGAGAACTGGGGGGATGGCATTATTGTCAGAACACCTGACCTCTGCAAACTGAAGGAACTGTCCGCCTACGCCTCTGTTCCCGTTATTAATGCGATGACTGCTCATAATCACCCTTGCGAAATTCTGGCTGACCTGTATGCTCTGCGAAGTCTCCGGGACAACTACCGGGAGCTGACCTACACCTTCGTTGGACCGCCCGGCAATATATCAAGAACTTGGCTGGAGGCGGCGCAAGCCCTGAATCTCTCGTTCCATCATGTATGCACGCCAGGTCATGAGATGGCCAGCGGCAATCACCCCGGCTATACTTTTCATACGAGTCTGGATAGCGTGTTACCAGAGAGTGATGTGATTCTTACCGATTCATTGCCCAAGGATTTCTTGACCCCGGAGTATATCCATGCCTACCAGATTACACTGGACCGGATGAAGCAGACAAGACCCGGGGCGCTGCTGAACCCCTGTCCTCCCTTCTTCCGCAATGAGGAGGTCAGTGAAGAGGTTATTGCTTCGCCTTATTTTGCCGGATTCGGGTTCAAGAAAAGCCTGATCTATCTTCAGCAGGCCATTCTGATCTATTGCTTATCGCATTGATGTACAACACATCTACACTTACTGAAGAGGAGAATGACTATGAAGGCTTTATACTTACTATCCAGAAAAACAGGTGTCCTTCTGCTCGTGCTGATACTGGCGTCACTCGGTACAGTTGGAGGCGGCAGATACTCACACACAGCGGCAGCGGCTGCTTCTGCGAAATCATATGTGTACTATGTCTCTGACGATGTTCTATACCGTGTGACCTCAGATGGAAGTGAGACACAGACGATCGTAGAGAACTATGACGGCAACGGATTAGACTCGACCGGCAAATATCTGTATTTTTACTATGATGACGGTATGGGAATTCAGCGGCTGTCCCTTAGCGATCCCGATGCTTTAATTACAAGCTTCCTCGGGGACCGGAATATCCTCTTTTACCTGTTCGAGGGTCCATATCTGTACTTCCTGGATGATACAGGGCACATCTACCGCACCTTAGCCGACGCTGACGATGATACACACCTTACCCTTATAGCAGATAACGCCGATGTGAATTTCCGGACCTTCAACGTCTCGGGCGGGCGGATCTACTATAATGCGCTGAAGAACAACACAACCTGGGTTGCTTCGAGGTCCCGCGACGGGAGCGGGGTCATTCAGTGGATTGCCAGCGGAGCTATTCAGAAGAGCAAATTCTATCATCCTTACGCTACAAGTATTAACCTTATGATTGACAACAAACCTGCTGAAACCGAGTATTCTCTGAACTCCATGGTGCTCTACACCCTGCCTCTAAGCGGCGGAGCTGCCAAAGCAGCCAATGCGAAGAATCCGCTTCAATCCAATGATGTCTCCTCCGGGACCTGGTCCAATAATTATTTCTTGTTCAACAAGGGAATCAAGCTGGATGCCGAGGGAGAGGATTTCGACTACAGTACAGGCGCAGGCTTCCTGATGGATAAGAACGGGAAGATCCTGCAGCTAAGCCAGAACAGTGTGATCAGCATCAGCGAGATTGCTGCGAATAAACTGGTATATGCAGACTCCAAAGGCAAAGCCTACATCAGCACGCTGGCTAACGGCAAAGTCACCTCCTCCAAGACGCTGCCGCTGTCGAATGTTCAAGATATCCGAACGGTTAAGAACGGGGCGGCGCTTACCA
This sequence comes from Paenibacillus sp. FSL R7-0179, assembly GCF_038002265.1. Lineage (NCBI taxonomy): Bacteria > Bacillati > Bacillota > Bacilli > Caryophanales > Paenibacillaceae > Paenibacillus > Paenibacillus sp. FSL R7-0179. The sequence continues at coordinate 2,322,865 of NZ_JBBOCC010000002.1, read as the reverse complement.
CCGTGTTGTTTACCGCAGCCGATGCTTACTTGCTGAATGCCGACTCATCCTTGATCAAATTGAGCGGAGTAGAATCCGATTACTCTGTAATTACAAACAATATTCCCGGCTTGTATTATATCAACGGTCTGGATAACGATTGTTTATACCGGTACAGCAATGACGGCAAAACCAAAAACAAGCTGTCCACTGGCCCGGTTAGCTATATAGCGCTGGTCTCCGCGAAGTAATATACAGAGAGAATAAGCCGGAATTTCCGATATCGGAAGTTTCGGCTTTTTTTAGAAATGCGAATAGATAAAGTTCAGTTTATAACAGAGACTTGCCTATGAACAGGCATGATTTCCGGTATACAGTGGGAGTAGGTGTTATAGATAATTACAGAAAGCAGGCTGGCAATGAATATATCGATCAAGCTAACCGGGCCGGATGAAGCCTATATTATCAAAAATATGTTACCGCTCTATCTGCATGATCTTTCAGGTCATTACGGACTTGTGGAGGGGCATCTGCCTAACCGGCATGGCATCTTTGAGGACACGGACGAATACCGCACGCTGGCAGATCAGTATGAGGTGCAGAATATTTGGTGGGACAAGCCGGGCATTCTGTACTCTTTTCTGATTCAAGCTCATTCGATGCCGGCAGGCTTCGCACGGATTGCTACCCCTCCATATTGTGCGCAGGGCGTCGATTATTTCGTGAGCGACTACTTTCTGCTGCAGCCCTTCAGAGGGACGGGAATCGCGGAACAGGCGGCGGTGCTGGTGTTTGAACAGTTTCGCGGCGAATGGGAGCTGTTCACCAACCCGGCAGCGAAGAATATCACCGGCCAGAAATTTTGGCGCAAGACGGTCTCCCGCTACACGCAGGGCCAATATTCGGAGCGGAGCGGGGAGACTTTTGACGGACAGAAGCTTGCATTCAGGTTCAATAACCGGGGGGGTTAGAACTACTCTGACCTCACCGCAAAAAGGCTGACCCGCTGGATATACCAGTAGTCAGCCTTTTTCGTGTACAAGTGTTCACGGCAGAATGGGCAAGTTAATATCCCTAGTACTCTTGCCCGTCCCTGTCTTCATAATCATATTCATCGTTTCAGGTTTATCGAGCAGATTGCTGCCAGAGTACCATTCAAAGCCCTCATAAGTGCCTGATCCTGATGACATTCCTATCTCGGTGGTTCCGTACTTCGTTATCGATTGAATTTTCTCCCCATATGCCGCGCCAAATATCTTTTGCCGGTTCTGCCATGTAACCTCAGACTCGTTTTTAATTTTGAATATAGTGCGGGTCATCAAGGGGGAGAGCTCCACCTGCTCCAGCGTCACTTGAATGCCCTCCAGCATGAAGTCCTCCTGCGGCTTGACAATGACCGTCTGCTGCTGTTTGAATTTCGGGTCCAGCTTGAAGCTGATCCTGAGTCTCGGGGAATAATGCACATCAGCTAAATTCACACCCTTGCTCTTCCCCAGATCTTTCATTTTCCCTTCATTCATCGAGGCAATCAGAAAATTGGCTTCCACCTGCTCCGGGAACGGCTTGCTGCGGTCCAGATAGATAACACCCCGACCATAGAAAATGCGATAATCGTCGTACCCGCTTGTCTTAGCATTAGCGCCAATCTGACCGCCGCTGTTCAAATCGTATCCGGTTGCCAAATTTTTGATTCTCGCACTGCTAATACCATAGATCTCCTGCCCTTCCGCAACATTTGCTGTATACAAAAAGATGATTTTGTTCTCATCCGCCGTTACCGCATTCAAGGTAATCCGGTAATCCCCGCTGGCTGCGCTCTGATTAATCTCCTGAATGTAGCCGTGCCGGATCGCTGAATCCAGTGTAGGTGCCTCTAAATCGAATTCATAGAGCCGCTTGAACATCTCCAGCCCGCCCCAATTCACTTCTCCGGCAGGTCCGGCAGCACGGGGTGCTGCATTATGAATGACCGGGATGAAGAACAGAATCACTGCAGCAATCGCGGCTGCGGCGAATCCGATGAAGGAGCCTTTGGTTAGTCTGCCCTGCCAGCTTTTGCGGCGTCCGCGCTCGATCCCTGCTTGAACTGCCGCTCTGACCTCATTGCCCCCGCAGTCCACCCGTACCTCTTCACGGATACGAAGCGCATCGAACAACATCGCCTGTTCTTCTCTGCTATTGTTCATTCCATTCACCCCGGTTCTTCATAATTTCCCTAAGCTGCTTCAGGCCCTTGTGCTGCCAGGTTTTGACGGTTCCCTCCGGCTTGCCCAGCAGGACTGCGATCTCGGCCAGGGTCAGATCATTATAATATTTGAGCAGCAGCACATGGCGGTATTTCACCTTTACCTGCGAAAGCGCCCACTGCATTTCCATGGAATCCGTACTATTCTGAATGACCGGCTCCTGCATATTCTCTGCCGCTGTAGGGACTGCCTTCTTTCTTCTGCGCTGCTCGTCGATGCAGACATAGATTAATATTCGGATCAGCCAGGTTTTGAACGCGCTGGGGTCCTTCAGGGTCCGCCGCTTCATCCAGGCCCGGCAGGTGGTCTCCTGGAGCGCTTCAAGTGCGTCATTGCGGTTGCCCAGATAACTGTATGCAATATGGTATAGCTGGTCGCTATGCTCCATCACCGCTTTGACAAAGTCCGTCTCCTCAAGCGGTACAGCGGCAGTTACCCGCTTCATCTCTGCCCCGGACATCGTCATCTCTCCCTCTCCTCTCCATCCCTTTTACATGAATTAGACGGAGAGGTTATGCAAACAGTTTTAGTCTGCGGTAATTATTTTATAATCCTCATGAACGACAGAAAAACCGCAATCCCCGCTGCTGGGAATGTTGCGGCCTTTCTTGTTATATATGAAACTATAGTTTCCTGCTGCTGTGGAGAGGGTGCTGGACCAAATGTATGTCAAAAACAGCATACGTTGTGCTTGCAAGCAGGCGCACGTCTAATTGTATGTGAAAAACAGTATACATGGGCTCGCAAGCAGGCATATGGACTGAATGTATGTCAAAAACAGCATACATTTGCTCACAAGCAGGCACACGGCCTAATTGTATGCTAAAAACAGCATACATTGTGCTATCATGCAGGCACACAGCCTAATTGTATGCTAAAAACAGCATACATTGTGCTATCATGCAGGCACACAGTCTCATTTGTATGCTAAAAACAGCATACGTTATGCTCGCGCAAAGGCAATCTTATTCATCCGGTTAGGATGATTTTGTTCTGGAGATTATTTCACTTCCAGATAGGATACACCTAGAGCACCCAATTCCCCTTGCGGAACACCGGCTCAATCGTGCCGTCAGCCAGTTCTCCGTCAATATCTAGCGCATCGGAGCCTACCATGAAATCGACATGTGTGAGGCTGACGTTGGCCCCTCTAGATAGCAGTTCCTCGCTGGTCATGGAGGTTCCCCCTTCAATATTCACCGGATAGGCACTGCCCAGCGCGAAATGACAGGAAGCATTCTCGTCAATTCCGGTATTGTAGAACACTCTGTTCAGCCGGGAGATCGGCGAATCATGCGGCACCAAGGCCACTTCTCCGAGGTAAGAGGCACCTTCATCCGTCTCCAGCAGGGAGGTCAGGTGCTCACGGCCGGATTCAGCATCATAGGCAGTAACCTTGCCGTCTGTGAAAGTAACGGTAATTCCGTCGACGAGCCGCCCGTTCAGGTTCAGCGGAAGCGTACTCTTGACGGTGCCGTTCACGCCGGTGCGGCGAGGCATCGTGTAGATCTCTTCGGTAGGCATATTCGCTACAAAATAGACGCCACGCTCGTTCTCCCCGCCGCCGCCACGCCATAAATGGCCTTCCGGCAGCTCGACACGCAGATCCGTGCCGGGAGCACGGTAATGCAGGCTTTTGTAGCGCTTGGCATTCATACGGTCCTGACTCTGCTTCAGCTCGCCGATATGACTGCGCCAGGCGGCCACCGGATCTTCGCTGTTCACCCGGTTCATCTGGAACACCGCTTGCCACATCGCATCGATCCGCTCGTCCTCCGGCAGATCTGCGAACACCTTGTCCGCCCAGGCACGTGTCGGCGCCTTGATCAGCGACCAGCTGATTCTGCTGTTACGGGTGTAGACCTGGTACTTCTTGCGCGCAACTGCAGCTGCCTTAACGGCAGTGGAGACCTTGGCCGAATCGATCCCGCGGAATAATTCCGGGTCTGGCACCTTTATATGTAATATAGCTCCGCCTTCTTCAGCGAATCCCTCCAGCATATCGGCATGCCACTGCGGATAATACCCGAATGATTCCTCAGGAGCCTTCTCGTAACGGATGCGTGTGACCGCTTCATCGTCCCAGTCTACAAGCACGTATTTCGCTCCGGCTTCATAGGCCTTGCCTACAATCAGCCGGGTAAGCTCCGCCGTCTCCAGCGGCGCGTGAACCATCAGAACTTGTCCCGCCTGCACATTCACACCGACCTTCACTACCAGCTCTGCGTATTTCTCCAGCATCTGTTCAAAATCCTTCATTTCATCTCTTCCTCCATATCTTCACTGTCTCTGTATAATTATAGCGGAAGACCGGGGAGATGGCACGTATCTATGATCTATGTACAACCGGAAGCTGAGCATATCGTAACTCCTCCGCTTCCGGCAGCGCTTCCGCTATTGCTTATCCACCTGCAGCAGGTGAATGGTCTTCACATCGTACGTATGGGCGATTTTCTCTTCCGCAATCACTTTCAGCTTCGTCAGGCTGGCTACCTTGGCCGGGTCTGCCCGGGAGAGCAGCCTCCACAGCTCGGGGTCGGATAAGGTCTGATAGAGCTTGTCATCATCATACTCCTTGCGGTTCTGCGTAACCAGCTTGACCTTGTAGCTGCCGAACACCGCTTCTGTCTGCCCCGCTTCATTAATGTGGGCAAGGATCTCCTGCCGGAGTCCGGCCAGCTCCTTTTCCAGCTCCTTCTGCTTCGCCTTGAGCTTGTAATACTGTTGAACCTTCTTTTCCATACAGTGCTCACGCTCCTCTCCTAACATGTCTATGCAGGAAAGAACAGTTAGAATGATTAATTCTGTTGAGACGGTTTATGTTTAATTCTATAATGGAGTCGTTGTGTGACAAGTGGAAACGGCTACACCGTCCTACTAAAGGACGATACCGTTTCAGCGCGAAATAGAAGGATAAGTTATCGCGTGCAACATATAACTTCTTGTATTTCAAAAAACTGACAGCAGGTGAACCCATGTTCCAGACTTATCTATTCCCCATTTCCTATGCATTCATGGCCTTTCCGGTTGCGGCGCTATTCTTCACGTTACCGTTCCTAATTGTGCAGTACCGCCGGCACGGCTATATCAATAAAATCAGGGCCTTGGTGCTGTATCTGTTGCTGCTGTACCTGCTTAACGCGTTCTTCCTGGTTCTGCTTCCCTTGCCTGATTCCAGGCACAATGCAGCCCCCTCCGGGAGTATGATCCAGCTTGTACCGCTGCAGTTCATTCAGGATATTCTGCACAATACGCCCATTACGCGCAGCGACCCTTCCAGCTACCTTAATGTGCTGAGCGGAGCGGATTTTCTGCTGGCGGCCTTCAATGTTCTGCTGACCGTACCCTTTGGTATGTTCCTTGGCTACTACTTCCGCACGCGCTGGGTAGTATGCATTATCCTGTCCTTTGCGCTGTCGCTGTTGTTCGAGATTACGCAGATTACCGGCATTTACGGGTTCTTCGATCATCCCTACCGGATCTTCGATGTCGATGACATGATTACGAACACACTGGGCGGCATGATCGGCTTCAAGCTCTCCCTATGGATCTCCGGCCTGCTGCCGAGGATTGAGAAGCTTGACAGCCAAGAGGACCTTTCCGCCAAAAAAGTGACCTACACCCGCCGCGCCCTTGCATTCCTGCTGGATTCGATCCTGCTGCTCGCGGTAACCATCCTCCTTAATTTGCTCTCGCTGCGTATTTCGTGGTGGGCAGTTAGTATGGTGTATTTCCTGAGCATTCCTCTGTTCACAGGCGGACGAACCTTCGGCAAATGGGTTGTGCGTATCCGGCTAAGGAGTGAGGACGGCGGCCCGGCCAGACCCTGGAGGGTATGGGCACGATATGGATTACTCTATGGCGTCTTAGGCGGAATGAATTCCCTGGGGCCTGACTCCTCCTTCTTCGTCTACATCGGTAAAGCCCTGGCTGCTGTAGTGAAAATGGTCATCCTATTGGCAGATTTGGCCTTCTTCATCCATCTGGTGCTGCGGCTGATTAAGCGTGACCGTCCGCTCATCTATGAAGAGCTTAGCAGAACCCGCAATGGAATCACCTGGCCGGAGCGGCATCAGGCAGCGGTAAACGAGACCCTAAATAAGACAGTAATCAATGAATAGAGGTATAGTATCCTTATGAATAATAACGATTCCACCCGTATCTCCTCTGCTCCAAATGAGCTTGATTGGTTAATAGAAGCAGACATCACTAGTATTCAGGAGCAAATGGCACAAGGAAGCTTAACCTCCGAAGTGCTGGCAGGCTGGTATTTGGAACGGATCAACCGGTTGGACGGTCTGCTCCGCTCCGTACTGGAGGTGAATCCAGAGGCTCTTGCGATTGCCGCGAAGCTCGATCAGGAACGAAGAGATCAGGGCAGCCGGGGACCGCTGCACGGTATTCCGGTCCTGGTCAAAGATAACATCGGCACAGCTGATAAGCTGCACACCAGTGCAGGAGCCTTGGCGCTTGCAGAGTGCATAGCAGCAGAAGATGCTGAGCTTATCACCCGGCTAAGAACAGCCGGGGCAGTGATTCTCGGCAAAGCCAATATGACCGAATGGGCCAACCTCATGTCGCCGGCGATGTGGGCTGGTTACAGCTCGCGGGGCGGACTTGTACTGAGTCCTTACGGCCCGGGCGAGCTGTTCATTGGCGGCTCGAGTTCGGGAAGCGCGGCGGCAGTTGCCGCTAACCTTGTCACCATCGCCGTAGGCACGGAGACCTCCGGCTCCATCATCAGCCCGGCGGCCCATAACTCCCTGGTCGGCCTTAAGCCTACCTGGGGTCTGGTCAACAACAAGGGCATTATACCGGGAATCGGGAGCCAGGACAGCGCCGGTCCGATGGCCAGAACGGTCAAGGACGCTGCACTCCTGCTTAATGTATTGGCCGGGAGCGCCGGCTCTTTTTCCTCAGCTGTACTGGATTATTCGGCAGGTCTGGAGCTTCATGCACTGGCAGGCAAGCGGATCGGAATTCCGCGATTCTATTATAAAGATCTGGATAGTGAAGCTCTTAAGATGATGGAATCTGCCATAGCGGCCTTGAGAGAGCTGGGGGCAGAGATCGTTGACCCCGTGGTGCTTCCCTGTCAGGATGCTGAATGGAAGGCTACGATTCTACAATATGAATTCAAGCGTGGATTGAACAGCTATCTGGGAAGCCTGCCGGAATCTGCTCCTGTGCATTCACTGCAGGGGCTGATAGATTTCAATCAGCAGCATTGCGAACAGGCACTCAAATACGGCCAGGGTACACTGGAATGGCTGAACACCTCGGGGGATGATATTACAGAGCAGGAATATTTGGAGCAGCTGCAATCTTCCCGTTCACTGGCCGGTAGTCAGGGAATCGATTATGCCCTGGAGCATTACGCTCTGGATGCGCTTCTGTTCCCTGGAGATCACGGATGTGAAGTAGCGGCCAGAGCGGGTTATCCGCTGATTACAATTCCTGCCGGCTACACCTGCTCGGGTATTGTTGCACCAGGCGGTTATCTTACCAAGGGACCGCAGGGCATCACCTTCTGTGCCTCAGCCCATAGTGAAGCTATGCTGCTAGGGATTGCTTATAGTTACGAGCAGGCCACGAAGCACCGGCGGACGCCGGTACTGGAGCCAGGCAGCTCGTCAGAATAACCGGGCAAGCCGCCCTCAACCGGCGTTACAACTGAAAGAGGCCGTATCCCGAACTCCGGGATACAGCCTCTTTTTATATGATAGATATACACTCTGTCTATACTTCCGCCGTATCCGCCAGATGGAGGACTACCGGGCAATGATCGCTGCCAAGCACATTACATTCAATTCCGGCGTCCAGCAGACGCGGGGTCAAGCGCTCGGAAGCGAGAAAATAATCGATCCGCCAGCCCACATTCTTCTCTCTGACCTTAGGCATGTAGGACCACCAGCTGTAGGCACCCTCCAGTTCAGGATAGAACCATCTGAAGGTATCCACGAAGCCGGCTGCGAGCAGCGTGGTCATTTTGCCGCGTTCTTCGTCAGTGAAGCCTGAATTCCCCCGGTTCGATCTCGCATTCTTCAGGTCAATCTCCTGATGCGCCACATTCAGATCCCCGCACACGACAACCGGCTTATGCTCATCCAGCTTCAGCAAGTAGGCGCGGAACCGGTCCTCCCACTCCATCCGGTAGTCCAGCCTCGACAGATCGCGTTTGGCATTCGGCGTATACACATTCACCAGATAGAAATCCGGGAATTCCAGGGTGATAATCCGCCCCTCATCCTCCGTCTCCTGCTCCAGTCCATATCGTACGGATAGCGGCTTGATTCTGGTGAATACCGCCGTACCCGAATATCCTTTTTTGAGTGCATAATTCCAGTACTCCGCATATTCCTCTCCATGATCCAGAACAACCTGCCCCTCCTGGAGCTTCGTCTCCTGCACACAGAAGATATCTGCGTCAACCTCCCGGAAATACTCGTTAAACCCTTTATTCACACAAGCTCTCAGACCGTTCACATTCCAGGACACCAGCTTCATTGTTGTCATTTCCCCTTACCTGTCACTAGATTACATCCAGTGTACCATAGATTCGGGTTGTCTATGAATCTGCCGGCATCCTATTGAAATGTGTGAATCTCCCATGACATACGTTACAGCAATCATAGCTTTGCCGAATATACTATCCTATCACAAGGAAAAGGAGGACATTACAATGGCTATCTTATTACCGCAACAATTCTTCAATCTGCCGGCTTCTGTAGGTAAATCTTTCTATGAAAATCTGGCAGGTGGCATCAACGCGGCAGTGACTGTAAACAACAATTCCGGGTTCCCCGTGGATCTTGTTATTTACAGAGTCAATGCACCTGTGGTGACTTATATTATCCCTGCATTTAACAGTCTCACTCTATCCGTGCATGCCCTGCTGGTCGCAGGACTTCTCAGCACAGCTGCCGGTGCAGTCTTCGGCACAATCGAAGTGGCAACCTCTGATTTCTAATCTAATGTAAGAGTATCCCCCCTCATACTCTCTCATTAACATTCCCTTGTTAAGCATCTCCGGCTGGTAGACGGCCGGGGGTGCTTTTGCACGTTCAATAGAGAAGCAGCTGCTATCAAACTGTCTCTGATTCAGGCATAGGTCCGATATAAGTAGATTGTGGCCGGAAAATCCGGTTATGGGCTGACTGCTCCAGCAAATGGGCCGTCCAGCCGACAATTCTTCCCGTTGTGAATGTAGGCGTGAAGATCTCCGGCGCCAGCTTCAGCGCCTTCAGTATAGCCGCAGCATAGAATTCAACATTGGTGAACAGGCGGCGGCCCGGCTTGTATTCCTTCAGCAGCGCAACCGCAGTAGCCTCCACATGAAGCGCAAGATCAAAGTAGGCGTCCTTGCCGATCATCGTAAGTGTCGCAATCTGCAGGGCTTCAGCCCGCGGGTCCTTAGTCTTGTAGATCCGGTGCCCGAAGCCCATCAGCTTCTCTCCAGCCTCAAGCTTCCCTCTCAGCCAAGGCTCTGCGCGTTCCTTCGTTCCGATCTCCTCCAGCATCGATATCACTTCATATGGCGCACCGCCATGCAGCGGACCCTTCATCGCTCCGATTGATCCGGCTACAGCCGCACATAGATCCGATTCCGTGGACAGCACCACCCGCCCGGCGAACGTTGAGGCATTCATGCCATGCTCCATGCAAAGGATCATATAGGCGCTAAGTGCCTTCACATGAGCCTCTTCAGGCAGCTTGCCTGTGAGCAGATACAGATAATTCGCGGCATGGCCAAGCTCAGGAAGCGATTTCAGCGGCGGCAAGCCCTGAAGGCTACGGTACCTGTAAGCTATGATCGCCGGAAGCATTGCCGTCAGCCGCACGGCCTGCTTCAGCGTGGGCGGCCAGGTAGCGTTCTCCTCATCCCCAAGGGCAGCCACTGCACTTTGTAGTACCAGCATCAGCGGGACAGAAGCCGGATACAGATCAAGCATTTTGCAGAGATATTCAGGAACCCTTCTCTCCGCTGCCATTTGCGCCTTGAGCTGCGCCAGCTCCTCCGCATCAGGCAGGTGTCCGTTCCAGAGCAAATAAGCGACTTCTTCATAGCTTTTGCTCACCGCAAGCTCCTTTGCCCAATATCCGCGGTACACCAAATACCCTTTCTCTCCATCTACCAATCCAATTGCTGTCTCTCCGGCAACTACGCCTTCTAATCCCGTTACTTTAGCCATTATATCTTTACCCCTTTTCCGGTCCCCCGCAGGAAGAAATTCATCATATTAGGAGTATAAACTGCTAAATCTATATTGCATATTTATTGTTTTTTATGAATCCATAAGGAAAATCTATCACCTTCATTACTTAAGCTCCATGAGCTGCTTCAGCTTGGCTTCTGTACCTGATTCACCCGCTGGCGTGTAGATGCTGCAACGCAGATCCGCTGCACCCTGCACTTGTAGGGAGGTGAGATGGAACAGCATTTTGCCGGCTTTGGCATGCCGGAATTCCAGTACAACATCCGGCGCGGAGCTGACCCGGCTCTCTTCCCATAAATGATTGAATTCCGGATGCCGTTCCTTCATCTCCGCGATGAATTCATCGTACCAGCGGTCCTCCAGATATTGCCCGTAATAGGCGCGGAAGATCGATAAGTATCCCCGGACGAACTGCTCCCAATTCACCGCCAGCCGCCTGAACTCCTTGCGTTCGAACAGCAGTGAGATCATATTGCGCTGCTGCGGAGCCAGCTTAGCGAAATCAAGAAACACATGCGCCGCAGCCTCATTCCAGCCGACAATGCCGCAGTGCCGGTCCGAGATGATGGTCGGGCAGGTCTTCAGCTCCTGCAAAATCTTTTGCAGGGAAGGATGAATCACCGAAGGCTCCTCCTGGGTATAGTCTGCGATTCCCGGTCCGTTCTCCAGCGCCAGAGCGAACAAGTAACTCCGCTCATCCTTCGTCAGTTGGAGTGCTGCGGCAATACAATCAAGAACGGATGGAGACACTTTAATATCCCGCCCCTGCTCCAGCCAGGTATACCAGGTACTGCTTACTCCGGAGAGCTGAGCCACTTCCTCGCGCCGGAGCCCGGGTGTCCGCCTGCGGGTGCCCTCCGGGAGCCCCGCCGCTGCCGGGGTAATGGCTGCACGTCTTGCTTTCAGGAATTCTGATAATGCTTGAAGTCTGTTCTGATTGGACATCCTGCTTCCTCCTGCCATATTGTTCGTCTGCCTGTTAGTGTAGTAGTAATTATACTAGTATAAACTACAACTTGTAATAGGATAAGCAACATGAAAAAATAAGCTTATCCAGAATAACAGGAGGAATAGCAGATGGAACGTGTCGTGATTACAGGAATGGGTGTCATCTCCCCGCTTGGCAATACTGTGGAGCAGTTTTGGAGCCGCCTTACGGCAGGAGAATCGGGGATTACGCCGATTGATTCTTTTGATACCACCCATTTCAAAACCAAGATTGCCGGCTCGGTGCAGGCCTTCGACCCGGATGCCAGATTCGGCCGCAAGGAGGCCCGGCGGATGGACCGGTTCAACCAGTTCGCGCTTGCCGCCGCAGAGGAGGCCTGGACGCACTCCGGTCTCCGGCTGGAGGAGCTGGACCGGGAACGGCTGGGCGTCTATGTGGGCTCCGGCGTAGGTGGTATCCAGACGTTGATGGACCAGGGCGAACTGCTGCGGTCCCGGGGACCGGAGCGGGTAAGCCCTACCCTGATCCCGATGCTGATCTCCAATATGGCGGCAGCGATGATCAGCATCAGGCTCGGGGCACAGGGGCCGACACTCTCCCCGGTGACCGCCTGTTCCATTGGGAACACGGCCATTGGGGAAGCTTTCCGCCTGATCCGGTACGGCGGAGCCGATGTGATTGTTGCGGGAGGTGCGGAAGCGGCGGTGACCGAGATTGCCCTGGCCAGCTTCGGCAATGCGACCGCCTTGTCTACCCGGAACGGGGACCCGCAGGGGGCCAGCCGGCCTTTTGACCGGAACAGGGACGGGTTTGTCATCGCGGAGGGCGGAGCTATTGTGATCCTGGAGTCCCTCTCCCATGCCCTGCGCAGAGATGCCGTTATCTATGGCGAGGTCACCGGATATGGCGCAAGCTCCGACGCTTATCATATGGTGGCTACTCATCCTGAGGGGATAGGAGCCTACCAGGCGATGAAGCTGGCACTTAGCGAGGCTGGCATCAGTCCCGGGGAGGTAGATGTCATTAGCGCACACGCAACCAGCACGGTGGTCGGAGACCTTTCGGAGACCCTGGCGATTAAGAAGCTATTCGGAGAGCAGGCCTACCGGATTCCGGTCACGGCTAACAAATCGATGACCGGACATGCACTTGGCGCAGCCGGTGGTCTGGAAGCCATTGCTCTGCTCAAAAGCCTGCAGGAAGGGCTGATCCCGCCGACAATTAATCTGGAGCAGCCGGGCGAATCCTGCGACCTGGATTATGTCCCTAACGTAGCCCGCCAAGCAGACCTGAAGATCGGGATCTCCAATTCCTTTGGCTTCGGCGGCCACAACGCTGTAATCGTTCTGCGCAAGTATGAAGCGTAATCGCAGCTAATTCCTATGTAAAGCAAACAGCGGATCGCCCATTCTATGGGAGACCCGCTGTTTGTAATGGTTAAGGGTATGATGCCGGCTGTGACTAGAATGCTCACAGGATCAGGTTACTTAGTCTCCGGTGAGACATGGCTTCCCCAGATTGCAACGCCTTCCGCTGAAAGTGCCGTGAATGTCATTACCTCGCTTGAGGCCGCTTCATTCCATTCCCGCAGGAACACCCCGCTATACTCCGCACCTTCTAGCGTCAGCTTCGCCTTATGATCATCGCTCAAGGCCCATGTACCTGTTACTGCCCCGCTTACCGTGCCGTCTGCGTTCAACTCCACCAACTGCGACTCCGCCAGCTCAGCCGTAATCTCCTTGCCGTGGTTCACCAGTTTGTAGGCACCCGCTACCTCCTTGGCTGTGTACTTGCCGATCTTCTCGCCTCCGTAACGGTGGGGTGCGACAACTGGCCAGCCCGCTTCATTCATGAACATCTGGTGAACCCGAACCTCATGCTGCTCTCCGAGACCCGGGAACCTGGTGTGGAAGATCAGATAATACTTCCCGCTCTTCTCATCATAGTAAGCCGAATTATGTCCCGGGGAGACATAGCCTGTATCCGATCCGGCGGCTTCTTCAGCTGTATTCACAAATTCATGATTCCCCATCAGCTTCACGCCGTAAGGTGCGTACGCCGGATCATCGAACAACACCCCAGGCGTACCCTGGGCGTTCAGCATAGCCTTACCTTCCGAGTCCTCGAACGGGCCAGCCGGATGCTTGGAGCGGGCGACACGGATATTATAACCGCCACTTGCATCAAGCCCGCCGTAGGAGAGGAACAGGTAGTAATAGCCGGTCTCCGGGCTATATAGCATATACGGACCTTCAATCCGCGCATGGTTCCCTCCAAGCAGCTTCTTGCCGTAGCCTTGGCCCTCCAGCGGGAAGCCCGTAGACGGGTCAAGCTCCAGGATGAAGATTCCGCCGGAGTAGGAGCCGTAGACCATCCACAGCTTGCCGTCCTTATCCCAAAACACATCAGGGTCCACCACATTCGGCTTCTCCGTAGAATCATAGACCTCACCATCATCCCCGATGCCGGACATTCCCGACTTTAGAATAATACCTTTATTCTTGTAGGGACCTTCAATCTTATCAGCCACGGCAATACCTAGCGCTGACAGCGGAGAATCGCCTTTACAGGCATCGTAATACATGTAGAACTTACCGTCGGCCAATTGAATGACATCCGGTGCCCACAGCGTGTCCGACTGGGCCCAGCTAAGCGTCTCGCTGAGCTCCTCCGTTACATTCGGTATCAGTACGTTATCATCCGTCACGCCGGAAGAAATCTGCGTCCACGACATCAGGTCCTTGGATTTGGCCGAGGCCAGATGCGAACCGAACACGTAATATGTATCCTCCACCTTAATCACAGAGGGATCGTGCACAGATACATTCCCGAACTCCGGCGGCCCTTCCGGGTTCCCTCCACCGCATGCCGACAGCAGGGATAAGGATATCAATGCCGTTAAGGATCTTTTTCTCATCTCATCATAACCTCCCTATGTATACCCTTACATTTTGCTGGGAAAATGAGATTTAGTCAATACTTTTATTTATATTAATTAGTTTTGTTTTATATTTATATGAAATATATTCACCCATAAAACAAAATAACAAAAAAAACGCCAGGCCCATGAAGGCCTGACGCTGATCTAATCATTTAAACTTAGTAATCGCCGCTATTGCCGACAAGTACCGGCTCTGGGTAGGCATTGCTCAAGACGCGGCGCTGCTTCTTCACAACATCCGGCGGCTCCACCGCCGGTGCCATTGGATGCATCAGCCAGGACTTCACAAGATGGGAGTCCGATACCTTGTACATTGGCGGTTCCTTCTCCATATCAATCGCCATTGCATACGTGCTGCGCAGGGCAAATGCATCTCCCTTAGGCGGCTTGATCAGGTCGGGAGGCGTACCCGGGATCGCTGTAAGCATCGAGCCCTTGCTCTCCAGACTTGGCATGGAAGCCAGCAGGCCCCAAGTGTACGGATGTCTTGGATCGTAGAAGATCTCTTCTGCGGTACCCATTTCGACGATCTGTCCGGCATACATAACAGCTACACGGTCAGCCATTCTTGCCACAACCCCAAGGTCATGGGTGATGAAAATGATCGCTGTATCAATCTTCTTCTGCAGGTCCTTCATCAGATCAAGGATCTGTGCCTGAATAGTTACATCAAGCGCGGTTGTAGGCTCATCGGCAATCAAAAGCTTAGGGTTAGCCGCCAGTGCCATAGCGATTACAACACGTTGGCGCATCCCGCCGCTGAATTCATGCGGATACTGCTGGAAACGGCGTTCCGGTGACGGAATCCCTACCAGATTAAGCAATTCAACACCACGCTTGTAGGCAGCTTCCTTCGTGATATTCTCATGCTTGAACAGCACTTCCGTAATCTGCCGGCCAACCTTCATCATCGGGTTAAGTGAAGTCATCGGATCCTGAAAGATCATTCCGATTTCTTTGCCGCGGATTTTTTGCATCTGCTTCTCATTCTTGCCGATCAGATCTTGTCCATCGAACAGAATCTGTCCACGCTTATATTCGCCCGCAGGCTGAGGAACCAGCTTCATGACGGCTTGCGAGGTTACGCTCTTACCGGAACCGGATTCGCCAACAATCGCCAGAGTCTCCCCTTTATTTACATGAAAGCTGACACCACGGATTGCTTGCACTTCTCCTCCGCGTGTTCTGAATGATATAGCCAGGTCTTTTACCTCTAAAAGGCGCTCCATCCTGTCACCCTCTCTGTTTCTTTTCAAGTATGATCTTCATTCTTAATATCGAAAAAACACGCAATACTATTATTTTATCTATCTTAGGGGGCTTACGTCAAGATTTTTCTGAAAACGCCACCGTAACCCATCATTTCATGTCAGCTATGCTCCTCACAGGTTGCGCAGCCACTCTCAAAATATACACGAAGAACGCTTTGTTGGCAAAAAAACAAACCGCCATAAAGCCGGATCTCAATAAGAGACCCGGCCTCATAAGTATGCTATAGTACCAAAGTTGTGAACCGTGTCCAGGATTCCGCAAGGTTATCATGCACCCAGTTAATATGATTCTCATTCTTATACTGGCGCGAGTAACATTCAATCACCAGGATCAGATCCAGATACAGGTCATATAGCTGCTTGCGCAGCAGTTCATTGCGGCTGGTAAAAGCTGCCCCATACCCTTCATAGAACGCCGCCGAGCTCTCGAAATGCCGGAAATAATACTCCAGCAGCACATCGCCCCACATCGCCCGCTCCCAGTCAATAACCGATACGATTACCCCATCCTGTACAAAAAGGTTGCCGCCCCATAGATCCCAGTGTACCAATCGCGGCTGCGTCACTTCATCCAGGGCCGGCAGATACAGCTCCAGCACCTGCTCTATTTCCTGCTGGCTGGCCGGTAGCCGTGCCTCCAGCCTGACCGCATCCTGAAGCACATTCAGCAGCATCGACTTGAAGGTTTCCCTCCAGGTGAGTCCTCTCCCGTCAGGCTCTTTGCCGAACAGCCCGAAGGCTGATCCCTCAATTGCATTGATTCTCCGCTGGTACTGGCCCAGCTCGAATTCAATGGAATACCGTTGTTCCTCGGTAAGACTCTCCTTCACCTCGTTATACGGCTGCCCTTCAATCTTCTCCATGAAGAAATACGGACAGGAGATCAACTGCAGGCTATCATCATAGCTGTACACTTCCGGCACAGGCACACCGCCAGCAGCACGTACCAGCCGGAGAGCTTCCACCTCAGCATGCATGATATCCTTCTCGTAGCTCAGGGTCTCTGTCTCCGGGTCCGGAGCCACCTTAAGAATGACCGATCGGCCATCGCTTAATTCTAGATCATAGGCCGTATTAAAGAATCCAGCGGTCAGCTCCCTGCTGCTGAGGATCTGCACACCTGTCCCAAAGGCTGCGGCAGTCAAGAGGCTTAGCTGCCAGTCGTTCAATTGGACTTTTGTGAAGCTCTCCACTTGGTTAGACCCACCACATCTCAGACAGCGGCTCTTCGATCAGCACCTGCTTGAGATTGTCTACCGCTTTGGAGAAGCCCTCTTCAATGGACATCAGGCCGTCTTCATGCTCAATGCTGACTACAAAGTCGTAGCCCACCAGACGCAGTGCGCTCATCATATCTGCCCAGACCTTAACATCGTGTCCGTAGCCTACGGAACGGAACTGCCAGGCGCGGTCCAGCATATTCGCATAAGACTGCATGTCCGTCAGGCCATACTTGTTGACGTTCACCGGATCAATAACGGTATCCTTCGCATGGAAGTGATGGATTGCACCTTCACGGCCGAGAATATGAATGGCTTGTACCGGATCAATTCCCTGCCACCACATATGGCTCGGGTCAAGGTTGGCCCCGATGGCATCCCCGGCAGCTTCTCTTAATCTCAGCAGGGTAGCCGGAGTGTGTACCGAGAAGCCACCGTGCAGCTCAAGACCAATCTTCACATCATGTGCAGTAGCGAAGGCCGCCTGCTCAGTCCAATAAGGAATGACCTTGTTCTCCCACTGCCAGGCCAGAATCTCCTGGTAATCATTCGGCCACGGGGCAACTGGCCAGTTCGGATACTTAGCGCCTTCATGATCGCCCGGACAGCCGGAGAAGGTATTCACAACCTTAACGCCCAGCTTCTGTGCAAGCTTCACGGTGTCTACGAACACCTCGTGATCCTTGTCTGCCAGCTCCTTCTGCGGGTGCAGCGGGTTGCCGTGGCAGCTTAGTGCGCTGATGATCAAGCCGCGGGATTCTATTTGCTGCTTGAATTCCTGAAGGGCCGCTTCATTCTCCAGCAGCTCCTTGGGATTGCAATGGCTGTTCCCGGGATACCCTCCGGTACCGATCTCAACGGCCTTAAGTCCTTTGGAGACCACATAATCCAGTGCATCCTCCAGCTTACGGCCGCCGAACAACACCATAAATACTCCAAGTTTCATTTGCAGATTCCACCTCTCCTAGAGTCGTATTGGAGCTTGCTTAAGCTCCGTAGATATCGAAATGCTTAACTGTTTCATTACGCTCCGCAGCTTCGAAGATCGCCTCAATGAGTCTCAGCACACGAAGCACCTCGGCATTCTTGACAATCGGCTCCGCCGTGCCTTCGATGACAGCTGCCAGATTATCATAGAAGCTGGAGGGCATCTCCATAGCCGCAGGCAGATCTTCAAGGACCGTTGAGCCTTCTGAAGGCGGAGCCATTGTCTTGGTCAAGCCTACACCTGCGCGGATCGGTGTCGGTTCAATCTTTTCCGATTCGTGGTTGGGTGCTACAATTCTGCCTCTCAGGGACCAGTCTTCAATAATTGCGGTTCCCCCGGTGCCCTTCACATACCATCTTGGCATCGTGATGAAGTTGGTTGTTCCTACCTCCACGATGGCTCTGATGCCATTCTCGAACTGCAGCACGGCATCGAAGCCGTCATCCACGTTATTGCCGAGGATGAAGCTCAGGCTGCTGCTTACACTGCTCACCTTGCTGTCAATCATGAACAACAGCTGATCCAGCAGATGCACGCCCCAGTCCAGCAGCATCCCGCCGCCTTGCTCCTTCACATGACGCCAGTCGCCGGGAATTCCGTTGGCGCCGTGCACCCGGGATTCAATCTGAAAGAGTGATCCAATCGTCCCCTGCTCATACATCTCCCTGATTACGCGGAAGTCCTCATCCCAGCGTCTGTTCTGGTGCACCATCAGCACCCGTCCGGCTGCCTCCGCAGCAGCCTGCATCTCGATGAATTCAGCCGAGGACATGGCCACCGGCTTCTCACAGACTACATGCTTGCCCGCCTGAAAAGCCTGAAGGGCAATGTCCTTGTGGACATCATTCGGTGTAGCAATCAGAACAATGTCCACAGCCGGATCTGCCAGCACGTCTTCATAGCTGGCATACGCGGTATAGCCTGCTTCCTCAGCCAAGGCGCGCCGGTTCTCCAGCAGATCGAAGGCACCGGTCACTACCACCCGGTCACTCTCTTTGATTAATTGGGTATGGTAGCTTCCCATTCCGCCGTAACCAATGATGGCTACAGTATGTTTGATTGAACTCATGGATTCCACTCCTGTTTCTCTAAATAGTCGCGTGACCCGGAGATGCTCTTAGTTGTCAGAACTTCCGTCGAAATATACGGCGCGTCCGGTACGTGCTGATTCATACACTGCTTCAAGAATCTGGGTAACTACGAAGGCCTGCTCCGGCAGAACCACCGGGTCCTTGTCTTCTCTTACGGCTTCCAGCCACAGACGGGCTTCACGGTCTGCTTCATTCTCAGCTGCTCCGCTGTAGAAGGCAACACCGCCGGAGGACAGGTCCACCTTGGTCTCATACAGGCGACCGGCACGTTCGCCGTTCAGACGCAGCCCGTCCTTCATATCCGCTCCACCTTCCGTTCCGGCAAGCATCGTCTTCGCTTCACCGAATTCAGATACGTTCAGCGCCCAGCTGGATTCAAGTACAATTGTAGCACCGTTCTCCATTGTAATGAAGCCGAACGCGGAATCTTCAACCTTGAATTGCTCAGGGTCCCACGGACCGAAGGCATTCGCGGCGTTCTTCTTCTGGCCCAGCTTATGGAAGGTAGAGCCTACCACCATACGCGGCTTGTAGTTATTCATCAGCCAGAGTGTCAGATCCAGCGCATGGGTACCGATATCGATCAGCGGTCCTCCGCCCTGCTTCTCTTCATCCAGGAACACGCCCCAGGTTGGAACCGCACGACGGCGAAGCGCAATAGCTTTACCGTAATAGATATCGCCAAGCTCCCCTTCTTCACACAGCCCCTTCAAATATTCGCTGTCTGCGCGGAAACGGTTCTGATAGGCGATGGACAATTTCTTGCCTGTACGCTTAGCGGCGTCCAGCATTTCCTTAGCCTGTGCAGTGGTCTTGGCCATTGGCTTCTCACATAGCACATGATTGCCGGCTTCCAGTGCAGCAACTGTAATCTCGGAGTGGCTGTCATTCGGCGTGCAGACATGCACGATATCGAATCCGCCCGTTGCCAGCAGCTCACGGAAATCGGTAAATACGGCAGCGCCTTCCGCACCGTAGGTCTTGGCAGCCTCTTGGGCACGTTCTTCTACGATATCACAGAATGCCACCATTTCGGCATCCTCCTGACGGGCAAGGCTTGGCATATGTTTCCCGTTTGCGATACCACCGCAACCGATAATAGCAATTTTGAGTTTGTTAGACATGAATACTTCCTCCTTGATTCTCGTATGTTTTGATCCAGTTCAGGCTGTCAGCCACACTACCAAGCGGCGAGCGGCTGCAGAAGTCCTGCTCCACCACTGCCCATTCCACACCAGCACTAGCTGCCGCTTCAATAATCGCAGCCAGATTCACTTCACCTTCGCCGAGTACTACAGTCTCCGGTGAGCCGTCTTCTTTCTTCTTCAGATCCTTGAGGTGGATGATCGGCAGGCGTCCTGCGTACTTACGGATATATTCTGCCGGATCATATCCGCCGTAATACACCCAGCATGTATCCATCTCTACTTGAAGCTGCTCAGCAGGCACCGCTTCGAACAAATAATCAAAGGCCGGCTGGCCGTCAACCTTCTCCGTGAATTCAAAATCATGATTATGATAAGACAGAACAGCACCGGCAGCCTTGCATTTCTCGCCGATGGTCCGCAGACCCTCCGCTACCTCCGCCCAGTTCCGTTGTTCTTCTGTCAGATAAGGCACAATCAGATTGCGGTTACCGATCTCCAGATTGAAGCGGATCTCCTGCTCCGTATCATTCAGCATCGCATCGTACGGGCGGTGGGCTCCGACAGCAACAAGCCCTGTCTCTTCAAGCAGCGCCTTCACCTGCGCGGCCGTGCGGCCGAAATAGTGGAAGAACTCCACACCGCTGTAGCCCAGCTCGGCTACCTTACGTATAGTTCCCTCGAAATCCTGTTCCAGTTCTTCTCTAAGTGTGTACAGCTGCAATCCAACCTTAAGCATTGTTCTTTCCACTCCTTATATGATCCGGAGTTATCCTGTTCTTGCTGCCGCCGCACTCCCGGCTACCTTCCCTGAAGTGCATCACCTGAACAAACGGGCTGTAAACATTGGAGAACGATGTGTTCTCTTGGTTTCATCCACTGCTTCCAGAGTTTGTAAATGTAGCGATTAGCGCCGCAATACGGCCTTCTCCACATCATTTGTATGTTTTTTGCTTAGCTACATGGTAATATGAAAGCGTATATAATAAAATGAATAATATGATTAAAACATGAACAATCTGCTTATCATTTATCAGACTAGGAGGGACTCATGACAACATCTGCCGCTTGCCACATTCTTTCCGCCGGATTCTCCTTCCACCGCAAACCATTCCATATGTCACGCAGCGAGGGTGTACAGTATTATTTGCTGCGGCTCCAGACCGAAGGACGCAGCCGCACCAGGGAGAACGGAGTCATCACGACCGTTGAGAGCGGTGATCTTATGCTCTTCGCACCGGATGACCCCTACTATCTGAGTATCGATAAGGAAGTCTATCCCGTCGGCAAGCCGAGAATCGAGAGCGGCGACTATCATATCTTTTGCAGCGGCCCGTGGATTGAAGAATGGTGGGGACGCAAGCAGCGTCCGGCGGTACTCCGCCTGCCGATGAGCGATCATATTCTCGGCCTCTTCCGCCAGCTTGTGCTGGAGCAGCGCCGCTTGTCGGACTCCTCACCGGACATTTCTTCTTGTTATCTGCAGATTCTATGTATGGAGATTGACCGGCTGATGATTGATCAGCCCGCGATCTCACCGAAGGCTTATCTGGCCTACCGGATGAAGCAGTACGTTGAAGAGCACGCCTCTTACGCCTTCCGGCTTGAGGATGTGGCCGGTCACGTGGATATCTCGGTCTCCCGTGCGGTTCATCTGTTCAAGGAAGCGTTCGGCACCACGATTGTCAAATATGTAAATGACGTACGGCTGGATATGGCGCGGGAAAAGATTACGTTCAGCCCTATGCCGCTGGAGCATGTCTCCGAGACCTGCGGATTTGCGAACTATACCTATTTCCACCGGATTTTCCGCAGCCGGTTCGGCATGTCGCCTAAGGAGTACCGTATTCATAGCAGGGCACAGGTATAAGTATTACCAGGCTGCTCTCAGGCATGCAAAAGGAGCGCCATCATGGAAGATCCGCTCCTTGTGTTTGACCTTATTCAGTTGCTCGCGTTTGCCGGGTGTAACTCTGACATGCTGGGAGATGGCCCCGTAATCCTGATTGAGTCTGCGGTTTCTTTCTGCACACCATGTGCCTGAGCGCTCTGCCTTAAGCAGCGCCTTCTGCGTTCTTGTCCGTGCCATAAGCTGCGACACTCCTTCGTCATTCATATATTCAGTGCGGCTGCACTGTCTTTTTCATTCTAACACATTATTCTGATCCTTGCGCAGCTTGCAGTTGGACTATCTGGTAAAGTATGCTTGAAGAGTAAGATACATACCTGTGATCATAACCAATAACCGCAAGAATGAGGAGGAGTACTATATGAAATACGATGTGCTGTATGACGGCGCCTTCGCCATGCTGAAGGTTCTGCTGGAGCCGGGCGAGAGCGTCAAGGCGGAGATGGGGGCGATGGTCGCCATGTCACCGAATGTGGAGCTGCGGGGCACCGTAGACGGCGGAATTATGCGCGGCCTCGGCCGCATGCTGAGCGGGGAGAAATTCTTCTTCCAGGAGCTGACCGCCACGCGCGGACAGAGTGAGGTGCTGCTCTCACCCGGTGCAATCGGGGATGTACAGGCGATTGAGCTGGACGGGTCGTACAAGCTGATTGTTCAGAAGGACGGCTTCCTGGCGGGAACCCAAGGCATTCAGGTCAATACCAAGATGCAGAATCTGACCCGCGGCCTGTTCTCCGGCGAAGGCTTCTTCATTCTCGAAATCAGCGGCAGGGGCACCGTCTTCCTCTCCTCCTTCGGAGCGATTCACGCTATTAACCTCGGACCGGGCGAAGAGATGATCATCGATAACGGACATCTTGTAGCTTGGCCGGATTATATGGATTACAAGATAGAAAAAGCTGCCTCCGGCTGGCTGAACAGCTTAACTAGCGGCGAGGCCCTGGTCTGCCGGTTCCGCGGCGAAGGGGTGATTCTGGTTCAGACCCGCAATCCCGGCAGCTTCGGAACCTGGATCAAATCCTTTGTGCCAAACCGCTCGTAGCAGTCGAGTCCGGCCTGCTGGCATACAAATAAGAAGGCGCAGGCTGAACTTCAGCCCTGCGCCTTCTGTGCGTTGCCAATGTGCTTATGAGACGGCGCGGCAGTCCTTGTCGCCCTTGCAGCCGTTCTTTTGACAGCTATTATAGGTGCCTTTGAAATCGAGACGGTGATCAGTCACACTGAAGCCATATTCACGGGCTACCCGCGCCTCCAGCTCCACCAGCCAATCATCCTTGATCTCTTCCAGCTTCCCGCATACATTGCAGATCAGGTGATGATGCATATGCACATGATCGTCATCGCGCAGATCATACCTAGCGACGCCGTCACCGAAATTCATTTTTTGCACAATATGAAGTTCACACAGCAGCTCCAAGGTACGGTAGACCGTCGCCAGCCCCAAATGCGGGTAACTGCGCTTGACCAGCATATATACCTCTTCCACGCTTAGATGATCCTTCTCATTATCCAGCAGCACCCTCACTATAGCCTCACGCTGTGGTGTAAGCTTATAATTATGAGCCGCAAACTGCTGGCTGATATTTGCTACTCGGTTCACCCGGGTTCCCACCTTTCCGGAAGCAGAACAATTCCCGCAGAATAATTAGTAATCGTTACGATATAAGCATAACAAACTTGCCCGTCAAAGAAAAGTCCTGACACCAGTATAACATCACTTGCCCGCAATAGCCCCCTTTCGCCACTCCCCGTACAGATAATTTTTCTGCCGAAACCGGGTCCGCCCATTCCGAAGTACCCGCTATCCCCATACTCTATATCAAGATCACATGTAACCGATACATGCTTATACTTGGAAAAAATCTGTAGAAAGTGAGGAGGATCCGGATGGCGAAAGTACAACCTAAGCAGACGCAGCGGCTTGTAACAGCCCGTGTACTGCGCAGCGTAGCTGCGGCCATGCTGCCGTTCTACCGGAAAATTGCCGGAAACCGGAGTTATGCCAGGCAATGGACAACCGCAGTTGTCACTGCCGACCTGGACCTGATGGGCAGCTTGCTTCACAGCATTCCCGCACTTGCTGGCGTGGAGAATTACGGAACGAACGGGATCGGATATTTTATCTCTTTCCCTTTTCCGCTGCCGGTTGCCTTCTATACCAATGGAACGACGATTCCGCCTGGAACCGTTCAGTTCACCTTCAATACAGACGCTCACCGCTGCATAGCGCGTTCCATTATCCCGCTGTACCGTGAGCTTGCGGTTAACCGGAGCTTCGCGGAAGCTATGGCAGCTGCCATCCGGCGTAAAGACAACCGGGCGGTAAGGGCGCTGGTGCGCAGCCATGTGAAGACAACGACACTGAAATCCGTAACGATTGAAGAAAGCGGAATAGCGCTGCTGTTCAAGACCCGCTTCAGCCGGTACCCCTACCGCAATTTGCTGTTTCAGGAAATGATGTAGAGCGCTGCAACCTTTTCTAACCTTATTCCGTCAAGGGAGTTGATACAGGCCAAGCGGCCCAACCTATAATAGAGGTGGAATTCAAATGTTAATGAGAAAATACACCATCGCAGCTATAACCGCAGCCACCCTACTCTCCTTCTCGCTCAGTGGGCAGATGTTCGCAGCCGGCAGCAGCTTCAAGGATATCGGCAGTATAAGCGGCAAGGATAAAATAGATACACTAAAGGAGCAAGGACGGATCAAAGGAATATCAGACACACAGTTTCTACCCGGAGCTATAGTATCGACTGCACAAGGTGTTCAGTTCATCTCCGGTGGTCTGCAGCTTAGCCTGGCCGCAATTGATTTCAATAAGGCCCCCCAGGCCAGTGCTATTTTCTCCAAAGTAAAGGACAATGCCTGGTACGCGGAAGCCTTCATCAATGCGCACTATAATGGTGTGAATATCCCGGCCAATATCGATCCGGCGAAGCCGATCTCCAAAGAGCTGTATACCAGTATGCTGGTTCAAGCTGTGGAGAAGGCCGGTAACCTGCCGATGATCAATCTCGTCCCGGCTACGCTTGCAGATGCAGACGCGCTGGACCCTTCCTACCAGGGCAGCATTCAGCGGGCGCTGAAATACAAGATCACTACCCTTGATGCCAGCGGCAAGTTCAATCCGAAGAGCACCATTACCCGCGCTGAAGCAGCAGTTATGCTGTACAACACGCTGGACTACTTGAAGTCCGTAAGCGATGGCGGCACACAGAAGTAAATGAAGGTTAGGTTTGTTCATAACGCTTCCCCCGCGTATGATAGATAAAAGGCTGTCCCGGAAGCCGTTACGGCTAGGGGCAGCCTTGTTTTTTGGGCAGGAAATACGTAGGCTTATTATGAGATGAAGCATTGCTGAGTATATATTACGGCGGCGCTTAGGAGCACGCTCCGCAAACGGAATGTTGTTCCAATCGCTCCGCTTTTCCGCGGGTCATTCCGCCCGCTCCGCTGTTTAAGAGGGGGAGTTACAAACACAGATTCAAGTGCACTTCTTCGTTACGTTCGCCACCCACCTCATCTTCGCGTAAACACAATGTATGTTGTTTTTCACATACATTTGGTCCATATGGCTGCTGCGGGTACAATGTGTGCTGTTTTCCACATACATTCAGACCAAATGCCTGCTGCGGGCACAATGTATGCTGTTTTTGACATACATTAGGTCCATATGCCTGCTTGCGAGAACAATGTATGCTGTTTTTAATACACATTGGTTCATGTACCGTTGTATCAGCCAATGCAACCGGTTGTATGCATACCTTCAGCTTGAGCAACGTTCAGAAACAAAGTCACTCTTCCCCGCTCAAGCGGTTCAAGAATTGCAGGGCACGCGGGTTCTTCGTCTGCTCCAGAACCTCCCGGGGGGTGCCCTGCTCCAGAATAATTCCGTTATCCATCAGGATAATCTGGTCGGCCACATCGGCCGCGAATTTCATCTCATGGGTGACGATGACCATCGTCATTCCTTCCCGGGCCAGCTGCTTGATGACCTTCAGCACCTCGCCGACCAGCTCAGGGTCAAGCGCCGAGGTCGGCTCATCGAATAACAGCACCTCCGGCTCCACAGCCATGGCGCGGGCGATCGCTACACGCTGCTGCTGGCCCCCGGACAGCTGATGCGGATACGCATCTGCCTTGTCTGCCAGACCCACCTTGTCCAGCAGGGCCAGTGCCTTGCTGCGCGCTTCTTCCTTGGAACGCTTTTGCACCGTGACCTGGCCCTCCATGACATTGCCGACCGCCGTCATATGCGGGAACAGATTATACGACTGGAACACCATTCCTGTCTGCTGGCGCAGGGAGAGTACGGTACGCTGTGGAATTATGGCGCCTGGGGTGAAATCCAGCTTAATCATGTTCAGCGTAAGACTGCCCTTGTCGGGGGTCTCCAGCAGGTTGAAGCAGCGCAGCAGTGTGGTTTTGCCGGAGCCGGAAGGTCCGATAATGACCATTACCTGGCCGTGTGGAACGGTAAGATCTACCCCTTTTAACACCGCAAGCGGGCCAAAGGACTTATGTAAACCGCGTATTTCAATCATGCGTGTGCCTCCTTAACCTTAACTGGCCGAATACCGGTCCAGCCGCTTCTCCAAGTAATTCTGCAGCGCCGACAATACGGAACAGAACAGCAGATAGAACAGCGCTGCTTCGCAATACAACAGCAGGGGTTCATAAGATGTCGCCACAATCTGCTGGGCTTTTCTGAATATCTCAACATAGGTAATACTGGCCGCAAGCGAGGTATCCTTAACCAGGCTAATAAAAGAATTCGATAACGGCGGAACCGACACGCGGGCAGCTTGAGGCAAGATCACCCGGCGCAGAGCCTGCTTCCGGCTCATCCCCACAGAGAACGCGGCTTCCCATTGGCCTTTGTGGATAGACAGAATAGCAGCCCGGACAATCTCCGAGGAATAAGCCCCGACACTGAGCGTGAACCCGATCACAGCAGCGATAAACGGATCAAGCACAATCCCGGCGGCGGGCAGTCCATAGAAAATAATAAACAGCTGTACCAGCAGCGGCGTTCCCCGGATCACCCAGACATAGAAACGCGCGATCAGCCTCGGAAGCCTCCAGGAGGACAGCCGGGCAAGTGCAGTAACCACCGCCAGCAGCAGACCCAGAATAAAGGATGCTACCGCAAGTGGAAGGGTAAAAGCCACCCCGGCTTTGAACAGAGGCAGCAGTGAATCGAGAAATATTTGTATTTGGCGGTCATCCATCATTTCGATACGTCAGCGCCGAAGTATTTTTCAGAGATTTTAAGGTAGGTTCCGTCGTTCTTCATAGCGGTCAGCGCTTCATTCACTGCCTGCACCAGCTCGTCGTTCCCTTTCAGGAAAACTGCAGCACTATGCGAGCCTTCGGCAATCTCATCCACCTTCTTGATCTTGACACCGGGCTTCTGCTTCTTCAGGTCGAGGTAGGACAAGCCGTCATTGACGGTAGCATCGATCCGGCCGGAGGTCAGCAGATCAATCGCCTGATTGAAGCCCTCGGTGGATACGATCTCGGCACCGTTGTCTGTGGCGATTTTGCCGAGGTTGCTGGTGAGCGACTGGCCGGCTTTTTTACCCCTCAGATCAGCGAAGGTCTTGATATCCTGATTATCTTCAGGAACGATCAGCACAGCCTTGGAGACAATATACGGATCGGAGAAATCATATTTCACTTTACGCTCATCGGTAATGGAGACTTCATTGAAGATCACATCGAAGCGCTTCGCATCCATCCCGGCAAAAATTCCGTCCCACTGTGTCTCAATGAACTCCGGCTTCACACCCAAACGCTTGGTCACTTCCTCGGCAATCTCGACATCGAAGCCCGTCAGCTTGCCGTCCGCATCATGGAAGGTGAACGGTGCGTAGGTTCCTTCTGTTCCGATGCGCAGCTTGCCGCTGGCTTTGACGGCCTCCAGACTATTCTGCTGCCCGGAAGCTGCGCCCTCTGTAGCCGCTGCCGTAGGTTCAGCCCCGGTATTGCCGCCCGTTGCTGTCTTGTCATTATTGTTGCTTCCGCAAGCCGCAGCCGTGACTATGGTCAGGAGCAGCATAATAGTCAGACTAAGTTTTTTCATTCGATGAATCCCCTCTCGTATCTTCTTTATAGACACCGTATATTGATTTCCCATAGCTTAGCTTGCCCCAAATTCTGCTCCTGCAACACAAAAAGCGACCCTCCCGGAAAAGGAGAATCGCTGCTCTATGGACAACATAAGCTCTGCTTCTATATGGGTATTACTATACGTGCATGATTTCTGGCGTTGCCTTCTCCTTAGAACGTTCTGTTCCAGAATGGCGGCCCCGGCGCAGCAGCAGTCCAAGGACCGCACCGCCAAGCGCGACAAACATCATAATGTGGAACGTGTCCGCGAAGCCCTGCGATAATACGGTTTGCTTAGCCAGCAGCAACGCTTGCTGTGAAGCGCCTGCGGAACTTTTCCCGGCAGCCGCCGCCGCTTCCTGCATCTCTATGCCACGCGCCGTTGTTCTTGCGGTCAGAATGGTAACCAGCGTCGAAACGGCCAGCGAAGTAATTACCTGCTGCATCGAGTTCGTCAGCGAGGTTACCCGGTTCACCAGGTGGCTAGGCGCCTTGTTGAGCAGATGCGTGTTCATCGGCATCATCATCATCCCCATGCCCGCCCCGCACATGATCAGCGGAAGGATCAGGTCCCGGCTCTGCGTGGTAAGGTCTACATGCGAATACTGGAATAACGCCCCGGAGACCAGACTAAGGCCGCAGACCACGAGCCAGCGCACACCGATCCGGTCGAACAGTATCCCGGCAATCGGCATCATCAGCCCGGAAGCGATCGCTTGCGGCAGCAGCGTCAGACCGGTATCAAATGCACCGAAGCCGCGGGCCTGTTGCAGAAATTGCGGGAGCAGGAATAACGCGCCGTATAAGCCGAACTGGGCGATCCACTGCACGATGATTCCTGTCGTGAAATCTACGGACTTCAGAATCCGCAGCTCCAGCAGCGGTGTCTTGGAGCGCAGCTCTGCGATGACAAAAGCGATCAGCGCCACAGCGCCCAGCAGCAGCCCGATCAGCGTTTTCTCGGAGGTCCAGCTCTGGGCGCCCTGGCTAACCCCGTAGGTTAACGAAGCAAAGGCCAGCGGACCCAGAACCATACCGAACTTATCCATGCCGGGCACGCTGTTCTTCGCCGCATTCGGCAGCTTGCGCAGTCCAATCAGCACCGCAATGATGCCAATTGGAATATTAATGAGAAAGATCCAGCGCCAGGAATGGTATTCAACCAGCCAGCCCGACAATACCGGACCAATAGCCGGTGCGAACAGAACGGGAATGCCCATAATGCCCATGACTACGCCAACCTTACTTTTGGGAGCAAGTCTGTACACATAGGCCATCCCGACAGGGAGCACACAGCCGCCGCCAAGTCCCTGAATGACCCGGAACACAATCAGCCATTCGGCGCTGCTTGGTGTAGCGCACAGAATCGAGCCTACCGTGAACACAATGACCGCCGTCAGGAAGACTGTCTTGGCTCCGAACCGGTCAGACAGCCAGCCTGACAACGGGATAACGGAAGCCTGAGCCAGCATATAACCCGTAACTACCCACTGCAGCGTATGCAGATCCGTCTTGAAATCCACTACCAGCCTGGACAAGGCTACATTCATTGCCGTACTGTCCAGCACAACCATAAATACGCCTGCAATAATGGCCAGCAGCGGAACCAGAATGCTGGACAGCCGGAAATCGGCTTCCTGCTTCAAGGTCTGATCCATGTCTCTTCTCCTCCTAAAGCTGTCCGCGTTCTACATTGACCTGCGGGCAGATTGTTCTATATAATGAGTGAACGGACAACTGTCCGTAATTGCAATTCATAGTCTACGGACAATTGTCCGTTGTGTCAATTCTTTTATTTGTTTTTCTGTAAATCACTGATTCATTTCTGAAAGGGGTCCTCATGAACAAGCCAGACACCGATGCTGCACAGCTCCCTCCGTCAGCTCCGCAAGCCATAGAATCCTCCCCGCCGGAGTCCGCCGATCCTTATGTACAGCGGATTCTTGAAGCTGCCCGCCAGTTATTCACCGAGAGCGGACTTGAGGCGGTCAGCATGTACAGCATTGCCAAGCGGGCAGGTATAGGGCAAGGCTCCCTGTACCGCCGTTTCACGGACAAGGGTGAGATCTGTTCTGCCCTGCTGAAGGGCAGCGCAGATCAATTCCTGTCCAGTCTGGAGCAGCAGGTCGCTGCCAGTGCCGGTGAAGCTCCGGCGCTAGCTCAGCTGCAGAGCAGCATTGAGCAGATTGCCGATTTCATTGAGCAATATGCCGAGCTGCTGAATATGATCAAAGCCGAGTTCACCGGCAAGAAGCAGCTGACCCAGTTTGAGCATCCTTTTTTCCAGCGGCTGGGGGTGATGATAACAGAGCTGCTGCAGCGTGCTGCGGCGGGCGGTGAGATTATTGACATTGATCCGGCCTTTGCGGCTACGGCCTTAATCTCTGTCCTCAGTCCCGATCTGTACCTGTATGAGCAGAAGCGGCACCACTCCTCCAAGCTCGACATCTCCAGGGGCATCGTCGCTTTGTTCGTGACCGGACTGGCAAAACGCTGACCGCCTGCTCTTTACAAGAGGGGAATTTGTGGTATATTAAGTAGCAATTACGAATTTAATAGCAGCATTATTCACTAGGGGAGTCGGCCGACTGAGACGGAGCTTAAGCTCCGGACCCTTTGAACCTGATCTGGATCATACCAGCGGAGGGAAGTGGAGCAGAATGTATCAGTGGTTCCCGTCACAGGGCCGCAGCTGACTGTACCTTCCGCCCCATTCATTGCCTCCGGGAATGAATGGGGCTTTTTGGTGTTCAGCGCAGTAAATATTTCAATCCGAGGAGGCTTCATACATAGTCTTATGATCAACATTAGCAATCTGTCCTATGCCTTCGGGACCGGTTCATCCCGGACCCCCGTCTTCTCAGGGCTATCCATGAATGTGCAGCGCGGCGAATTCATATCTGTCGTAGGCGGAAGCGGATGCGGCAAAAGCACCTTGTTCAAAATCATCGCCGGTCTGCTGGAGCCCGGCAGCGGCAGGATTATGCTGAACGGAGCCGAGTCCGCTGCAGCAGCGAAGAGACTGGGCAGTGTCGCCTACATGCCGCAGCAGGATCTCCTCCTACCCTGGCGGACCGTAATGGACAATTGTCTGCTGCCCTGGGAGCTCAAGCGCAGCCGTCCCAAAGCAGCCGCTATGGCCGAGATCCGCACCCTGCTGCAGCGCTTCGGCCTTGACGGGACCGAAGGAGCTTATCCGCAGGAGTTGTCCGGCGGAATGCGCCAACGTGTGGCTGTCCTCCGCACCGTGGCGGCCGGGAATGACCTGCTGCTGCTGGATGAGCCGTTCGGGGCGCTTGATGCCATTACGAAGCGCTCGCTGCAGCGCTGGCTGCTGGAGTTATGGGCGGAGCTGGACAAGACAGTGCTGTTCATCACCCATGATCTGGAGGAGGCGCTCCTGCTTAGTGACAGAATCTATCTAATGACTGGCCGGGAGGGCAGCGGTATGCAGGAATTCTCAACCGCCCTCCCCCGTCCGCGCCATCACAGTCTGAACTATGAACCGCAGTTCGCCGCCCTGCGCCAGGAATTGGAGCTGAAGCTATATGAGAACCGCCGCCCCTAGAAGATTGCTCCAGCATTACGCTCCGGCTGTCCTTCTCGCTCTGCTGACGCTTGCGGTATGGGAGACTGTAGCCCGCCTGGGGCTGGTTCCTCCCTTCATCCTTCCGGCTCCGTCCGCCATCTGCAAGGCCTTACTGGAGGAACGCCGCTTGTTATTCGGGGTGCATCTGCCTGCTACACTGCTGGAGGTACTCACAGGCTTCGCATTGTCGGTGATTTGCGGCAGCCTGCTGGGAACCGCCATGCACCTGTTCAGTCCGCTGGCCAAGGCGCTGTATCCGCTGCTGATTATCAGCCAGACGGTTCCGCTGATCGCCCTCTCGCCCCTGTTCATCATGTGGTTCGGCTACACCTTATGGAGCAAGGTCGCCGTTGTCTTCCTGACCGCTTTCTTTCCGGTGGTCATTGGCACCTATGATGGCTTGTCCAAGAATACAGACGCCTACCGGGAGCTGCTGCTGACGTACGGCGCGAACCGCTGGCAGATTCTAAGGAAGGTGGGCGTTCCGCTGGCTTTGCCTTCTTTTTTCTCCGGGCTAAAGCTGTCGGCAGTGTACTGTGTGATTGGCGCAACGATCGGGGAATGGCTTGGGGGCAGCGAAGGGCTGGGCTATTTCAGCCGCAGAATGGCCGGGAATCTCCAGACCGCCAAGATGTTCGCTGCTGTTGTCTTGTTATCTATACTCGGTATCCTGCTGTTTCTGGCAGTCGCCGCGCTGGAGAAGTTTATTCTGAAGAAAAGAGGACGTTATTCATGACTACTATCCGCTATACCCGTTATCTGTACCATGCAATCTCAAGGCCAGCCATGCTGCTGTCCGCTCTGCTGCTCTGTATGCTGCCTGTCCTGGCAGGCTGCGCCAATACGAATAGTCCGGCGGCCTCCGGCTCTCCGGCTGTTACTACCGCCACCTCTGGGGCAGGGGCTGAGGCTAAAGATGGAGCCCATAAACTTACGATTATGCTCGACTGGTACCCCAATGCTGTTCACTCTTTTTTGTACGCGGCAGAGGCTGAAGGTTATTTCGCTGCGGAAGGTCTGGAGGTTGAGATTCAGATGCCGGCCGATACCAATGATGCACTGAAGCTGGTGGCGGCGGGAAAGGTGGATCTGGCACTCAGCTATCAGCCGCAGGTATTGATGGCACGTGGCGAGCAGATTCCGGTCAAGTCGATCGCTGCGCTGGTGCGCCACCCGCTGAATCATCTCATGGTAGCCGCAGACAGCGGCATTACCCGCCCGGGAGAGCTGTCAGGCAGACAAGCCGGATATTCCTCCGTTCCGTTATATGAAGCGATGCTGAATACGATGGTCAAGAGCGACGGCGGGGACCCTTCCTCCCTCAAGCTGGTCGATGTTGGCTTTGAGCTGATTCCTGCTCTCTCCACCGGACGGGTAGATGGAATTATGGGCGGGTTCATCAATCATGAGCAGCTGATTCTGGAGCAGGAAGGCCATCCGGTCCGTTCCTTCAATCCCGTGGATTACGGGGTCCCGGATTATTATGAGCTGGTGCTGGTCGCCAGTGAGCAGGGACTGCAGGATTCACAGGGCTTTTATCAGAAATTCGTGGATGCTATCAGAAAAGGCCAGCAGTATGTAGCCGGTCACCCGGATGAAGCGCTGAAGCTGCTGCTCGCCCATCAGGAGGACACCGCCCCGCTGGATGAAAAGATTGAGAAGCGCAGTCTGGAGATCCTGCTGCCGCTGATGGATGCCGGTTCCCAGCCCTTCGGCTACCAGGACAGCGCCTCATGGGAGAAGGTGAACCAGTGGCTGAGCGAGAACGGCCTGCTGGCTGGAGAAGTGGATGTTAAGAATGCTTTTATTAATTTTTAATTACATCTTTAGGAGGAATTCATATGTCTTATCTGTCCAAAGTACGCCAGGCGAACCCGCTGGTGCATAATATCACGAATATCGTAGTTGCTAACTTCACTGCGAACGGGCTGCTGGCTCTGGGAGCTTCGCCATTCATGGCCGATGCCATTGAAGAAGTAGCGGATGTCGCCGCCATGTCCGGGGCGGTTGTGCTGAACATCGGCACACTGAATGAAGCCGCCATTGCTTCCATGATCGAAGCCGGCAAGGCTGCTAACCGCCACCATGTGCCGCTCGTGCTTGATCCCGTTGGAGCCGGGGCTACCGCCTACCGCACCGATGTTACGGCTAAGCTGCTCAGTGAGCTTCAGCTTACAGCGCTTCGCGGCAATGTGGCCGAGGTTGCCAATGTAGCCGGGGTGAGCTGGGCAAGCAAAGGCGTGGATGCCGGAGCAGGCGAAGGCGATGTAGTCGCTCTAGCGAATAAGGCGGCGCAGAAGCTGAATTGTGTCGTAATTATCACCGGCAAGGAAGACATCATCACAGACGGCAAGAGCACTTATATCGCCAGCAACGGGCACTCCATCCTGACCCGGGTGACCGGAACCGGCTGCCTGTTAAGTGCTGTGGTGGGTGCATTTCTTGCCGTATGCGGAGGCGATGTGCTTGAGGCGGCTGCCGAGGCCCTCTCCTTCTACGGCGTGGCAGCAGAGCTTGCTGCTGAGGCGGCTGAAGACCAAGGTCCGGGCAGCTTCCAAATTGGGTTCCTGAACCAATTGGCGCTGGTGACCCCGGAGCAATACAGCAGCCGCTCACGGCTGAAGCTGCTCGAAGCCTAAAACGTGCACCCCAAAGGAGAGAACAAGATGACTAGCATACGCAAAGCGTTGACCATTGCCGGCTCTGACAGCGGCGGCGGGGCCGGGATCCAGGCGGATTTGAAGACTTTTCAGGAGCTGGGAGTGTACGGCATGTCTGCACTTACTGCACTCACTGCCCAGAACACACTTGGTGTTCAGGGAGTCTATCCGATGGAGCCGGAAACCGTTGCGGCCCAGCTGGATTCGATCGGCAGTGATCTGCCGCCGGATGCCATTAAGACAGGGATGCTGTTCAGCAGTGACATTATCCGCGTGGTTGCCGGTAAAGTGCAGCAGTACGGCTGGCAGCAAAAGCTGGTGATCGATCCGGTCATGGTCGCCAAGGGCGGCTCACAGCTGCTGCTCCAGGAGGCAGTGCAGGCCCTGATTACAAGCCTGCTTCCACTTTCGCTCGCCATTACGCCCAATCTTCCTGAAGCAGAGATGCTGACGGGAATGAAGATTCAGGGCCGGGAAGACCGGGAACAGGCAGCAAGACTGCTTCATCGGATGGGACCCAAGTACATTATTTTGAAGGGCGGACATGACCCTTCGGGAGACGAGGCGGTGGATCTTCTCTATGATGGAAGGGAATTCCATTACATGTCCAGTCCACGGATTGCGACGAAGCATACTCACGGAACCGGCTGCACCTTCTCAGCTGCGGTGACGGCAGGTCTTGCGTTGGGCCATTCCATGCCAGAAGCTGTCCAGACCGCCAAGGTCTTCATTCAAGCGGCGATTGAGGATAGCCTGAACATCGGGGCCGGGCAGGGGCCGACGAATCATTTTGCTTACGGGAACCGGATGAGATCAAGGGGGATCACGCTATGACACGGATTGACAACGAGGATATGCGCAGACTGCTGAAGCTGTACTTCATTATGGGCAGTGTGAACTGCCGCCTCTCGCCGGAGGAGACATTAACCGCTGCCGCTGACGGGGGCATTAGTCTGTTCCAGTTCCGGGAAAAGGGTCCCGCTGCGCTTAAAGGTGCCGCTCTGCTCCGTCTGGGGCAACAGCTCCTGCAGATATGCCGGAGCTATAACATCCCGTTCATCGTAAACGATGACCTGGAGCTTGCAACTGCGCTGGATGCCGATGGCATTCATGTCGGCCAGGATGACCTGCCTGCCCGGCTGATCCGGGAGCAGCTCGGTGAGCATAAGATCATCGGAGTCTCCGCGCATAGTCTGACGGAAGCCCGGCAGGCCATTGCGGACGGAGCCGATTATCTCGGAGTCGGCCCTGTCTATCCTACTTCGTCCAAGGATGATGCCCAGGCCGTCCGGGGAACTACTGTCATTGAAGAGCTAAGACGAAGCGGCCTGAGCATTCCTGTAGTCGGAATCGGCGGCATCACCATGGTGAATGCCCCGCCGGTCTTCCGGGCAGGTGCAGATGGGATCTCCATCATCTCGGCCATTGCCGGAGCTGAGGATATATACGAGACCACGCGAAGATTCGCGCAGCTCGTCACCGCTCCTTAATTTTAGACCAGGCACACTGCGGGTGGTACGATATTGATACTCACGCCGCGCATAAGTTGTACCCCACTTTTCCCCCGCCTCATGGTAGCGGCATATAACATTAACCAGGGCGCACACACATCGTGTTCGGTTTTTCGATCACATTCGGCCTACGTGGCGCGCCCAGTCCAATTATGTTCGGTTTTTCGATTACATTTGGCTTGCGCTCCCCCCTCTGTCCCCGCGTAATCTGCCCATAACAATAGTGGAATAGAATTGTCCGTCGGCCAGCAGCTTGTCTCTGCGCAGGACACCCTCGACCTCGAAGCCCAGGCTCTCATAGAGTAGGATCGCCTTGTCATTTCGTTCTAGAACCTTCAAGCTCAGCTTTTCCAGACCGATGGCTTCCGCCCAGCCGATAGACTGCTCCAGCAGGCTACGGCCGATTCCGTATCCCCAGAACTCCTGCAGCACTCCGACTCCGAACTCGGCCTGATGGGCCAATCTGCGGAGCGGACTTCCTTCACATCTGGCGAAACCTGCCAGCCTGTCCTGAACCTCGGCTACCAGGAACAGGTTCGTGCCACTGGCCGTATCCGACGCTATGAGCGACTGGAAGTCCCCCGGGCCGATGAAGGCTTCCCCCTGAACCCGGTCTAAATTCTCCGTCTCCCCGTCAACCTTCAATCTCAGCGCGGACAACTGCGGGGCATCCTGCGGCACGGCGGATCTCACCGTATAGTGGAGCCCTTTATTTTCATATCCCAGTGCATTAATAATCATTCTGTTCCTCTCCTTTCAATCTTGGGGCTGCAATTTAGTTCTCCAGTTCATTCCAGCCTATCCAGTTTAGCATTTACATCCGGATAATCCAGGCGTATAATGCCCATGTCAGACCCTGTGCAGGATTATTTTTACATATAACGCATCCCTAAAATTTAAGCAAAGCTGGTGACCCTATTGTCGAGAGGCTTCAGAGCCATGGGACCCGGAGGAGGCTTCGGGCATGGCAAATTAAAGTTCGATGAGGAGGAGGCGAAGCCGGATATATCCAAAGCGCTGCTATTACGCATAGTGAAATATTTCGTCCCATACTGGAAGCAGACGCTGCTGGTGATGACTGTGCTGTGCATATCCGCAGTGCTGGGGCTGCTCCCTCCTATCCTGATTCAGCAGATCATTGACCGGGCGCTCCCGGACAAGAATCTGCAGTTGCTCTTCCTGCTCGTTGCTGCCTCGCTGGCTACAACGGTAGTGTCAGGACTGCTCGGCGTGCTGCAGAATTATTTGAACTCTTTTATCTCACAGAATATTGTCCATGATATGAAAAACCAAATGTACCGCCATCTGCAGAGCATGCCGCTTCAGTTCTACTCAGGCGTCAAGCAAGGCGAGGTTATCACACGGATGACCAGTGATATTGCCGGAATTCAGGGCGTCTTCAACAGCACCATCGTCAATTGTGCCAGCAATCTGTTCATTCTGATCTCCACAGCGGCAACGTTGTTCATCATGAACTGGAAGCTCGCACTGCTAGGTGTCCTGGTCATCCCCTTATTCATCATACCCACCCGCAAAATGGGCAATGTGCGCTGGAAGCTGGCCAAAGAGACGCAGGAGAAGATCTCGGAGCAGAATCAGATCATTGAGGAGACGCTCAGCCTCAGCGGGTACATGCTAATGAAGCTGTTCACCAGAGAGGACACCGCGCTGGACAGCTTCCGGACCGTAAATGCCCAGGCAACACGGCTGCAAATCCGCGAATCCATGGCTGGCCGCTGGTTCATGCTGGTCCTTACCACCTTCACCAGTATCGGGCCGATGCTGATTTATTTGTACGGAGGTTATTTATTCATCCAGGGAGAGCTGAGCATCGGAGCAATTATCACCTTTGTGGCACTGCTGAGCAGATTGTATATTCCGGTTATGCAAATGACCAATCTCTACGTGGATGTGAACCGTTCGGTAGCGCTGTTTGAACGGATTTTTGACTATTTCGATATGGATCCGTTGATTGTGGACACTAAGCTGGCTCTTCCAAGCCGTGTGGAGGGACAAGACATCGTCTTCGAGCAAGTAAATTTCGCCTATGCCCCGGACAAGCCCGCTCTGAGCGGGATCTCCTTCACGGCAGCCGCCGGATCACTGACTGCCCTGGTCGGACCCAGCGGAGCAGGCAAAACCACCATTACCAACCTGATCCCCCGTCTCTATGAGCTGGATTCAGGTGCAATACGTATTGGCGGTAAGGACATCCGCGAGTTCACACTGCATTCGCTTCGCTCGCAGATTGGCCTCGTCACCCAGGACACGTACCTGTTCAACGGAACGATCCGTGAGAATCTGCTCTATGCTAACGCTGAAGCCACGGAAGCCGCGCTGACGGCCGCCTGCGAAGCTGCTTATATTCATGATTTCATTCTGAAGCTGCCTGAGGGCTACAACACCGTCGTCGGCAACCGGGGCATTAAGCTGTCCGGTGGTGAGAAGCAGCGGATGTCCATCGCGCGCGTGCTGCTCAAGAATCCGCCCATTATCATCATGGACGAAGCCACCTCGTCGCTGGACACCGTATCGGAATATTACATCCAGCAAGCGATGCATGAACTGCTGCGCGGCAAGACCAGCATGGTCATCGCCCACCGTCTCTCCACCATCATGGCAGCCGACAATATTCTGGTTGTTCAGGACGGCAGGATTGTAGAGTCGGGGCAGCATGCCTCCCTGCTGGCAGTGAATGGGGTATACCGGGATTTGTACAACAAGCAGTTTCAGCGGGAAGATTCATAAGCCATTAGGCATATTCGCATACAAGAGGAAACGGCTTTGCCGTCCTTTAAAAGGACGGTACCGTTTCAGCGAGAAATAGAAGGATAATGTATAGAGTGAAACATATACATTCTTATATTTTGAAAAGGGGATTCCCGGAGCAGCATCGCCTGCCCTGGGAATCCCTTCTCTTCTTGTCCGCGATTACTCCGGCTTACCGCGCACTGCGCAGCGGCTTCAGCTTGTCCATCCAGCCGCTGATTTGTTCTGCCGTCTCCGTATTCCGCAGCAGCTGCTGATATTCGTCCACATAACCGCCGTCCCCGGCGAGCTGTCCGGCCCACTCATGGAACTCTTCGAACCGTGTCAGTGCGATACTGCGCTTCCCGAGAATCAGGTAGGCGTTCAGCAGCTGCTCTAACGTCTGCTCGGACGGATTGTTTTTATACTCCTGCTCACTGAGCTGAAGCTGATCGTCCGCATATTGCTTGGTAAGCAGCTTATCCGGTACATAGTTCGTCCCTTCCAGCTGGTAGATGCCCGTCAGCGCCGGACCCAGGGGCGATTTACCCGGATAAGGACTGGCCAGCAGATCCTCGCTTCCGTCCTGATCCACGTCCTCATAATTCACGCTGAACAGATCGTTAACGGTGACCTGCATCGTTCCGTCAATCTCTTCGACCACAATAGACGCGTAGTTAGGACGGTTATCCATCAGACTGAACAAGAAGGTATTCCGGTTGTTCTGCACAACCGCTTCAGCCCAGAGCTGCTCCTCCTCATTCCAAATGTCCCCGCCTTCCAGGGTAAGCCCGGCCTTTTTGCTGTCAAAGACCATCTTGCCCTCCTTGACGATGGCGAACTGTGTATAGCTGAATTCTCCCTTGTTCCAGTAATATACCTGAAAAATCTGCCCGTTCAACTGAACCGCATCCATATGTACGAACCCCGAATACTCATCTGCAATCTCAGGGGACACTTCTGCGAGTGCTGCGGCAGCTGCGTCTTCCTCAAGATGCCCTCCAGGTGCTGCTGAGAGATCCGCTGCCGGGGAAGCGGCTGGCACTGCAGACGGATCTGCTGATCCGCCATCCCCTGTTCGTGAGCAACCTGCTATGATTGCTAAGGCTAACAATAAGCTTATAATCCGCATGTGATCCTCCTAAATGTCGTGTCGTGGTAGCAAGACTTCCTGTATACCCATCCGGAGCCCGCTTCGGAAACATAAACTGGTATGTGAGTTGCGGCTATCCTTCCAATCTGGCATGAAGCTCCGCGAGCTCTTCCTCCGTCAGCCGTCTCCACTGCCCTTGCGGCAGACCGCTGAGCGTGATATGCATAATCCGTATCCGCTCCAGCCGGAGCACACGATAGCCCAGCGCCTTGCACATCCGGCGGATCTGCAGATTCAGCCCTTGGGTCAGAATAATCATGAACTCCTTCTCCGAGATCCGCCGGGTGAGGCATGGCTTGGTGCGGGTCTCCAGAATATCTACACCTGCCGACATCTCCGTCAAAAAGTCTTCTGTGACCGGCTTATCCACGCTCACCCGGTACTCCTTCTCATGACTATGCTCGGACCGCATCATCCGGTTGACAATCGACCCGTCATTGGTCAGCAGAATCAGCCCTTCCGAGCGCTTGTCCAGTCTGCCGACGGCAAAGATCCGGGAGGGATAATTGATATAATCTACAATATTCCCTTCCACGTGCCGGGCGGCTGTACAGGTGATGCCTACCGGCTTGTTCAGCACCAGATAGACCCGCTCCTCCCGGTCTGGAGTCACAGTAATTCCGTCTACAGCCACCATATCTCCAGGTTCAACACTTGCTCCAGGCGCACAGACCTTCCCGTTAATCGTGATCCTTCCGGCGGCAATCAGCCGGCCCGTCTCTCTGCGCGGATAGACGCCGGTCTCACTGATGTATTTGTTAATTCTCATGAAGTTCCCGCTTTCAGGTCCTACATATGAAAGAACATCTGATTCACATAGCCATCAGATGTTGCCTCCAACCTATAACCCTTATAATTAGTCATCCTCAAGGGGCAGATGCCCGCTTATTTAGCGCCTCCGGTTTTGTTGCTGCCGCTGCTGGTCTTAGCCTGCTTGGTTCCTTTGGCACCTGGGCTGCCGGGAGGGCCGCTTCGGGCCGGCTTCACGGGTTTTGCCGTCTTGTTCCAGCGGGTCCAGCCCTTGCTGCCTGTTCCTCTGCCTGTGCCGCCGCCTTTACTTTTTGCCACAATATCACTCCGTCAATATTCAGTTTTCGCCGTACATTACTCTATCTTACCATTATTTCGGGCGGATTGTCAGGTCAAACTGCAAACAGCCTGCGCGGAGAGCCTCCGGCAGGCTGCATAACGGGTATCCGTCCAAGAGCATAGATATGCTTATTTGGGCTGAATATATCCTTCGGCCTTCAGCAATTCGGCGATCAGTACCGCACCGCCGGCAGCGCCTCTTACCGTATTGTGGGACAGGCTGACGAATTTGTAATCGTACAGTGAATCCTCGCGCAACCGTCCTGCGGAGATGCCCATGCCATTCTCAATGTCACGGTCCAGACGGGTCTGCGGACGGTTCTCTTCCTCAAAATACGTGATGAACTGCTTAGGAGCACTCGGCAGACCGAGCTGCTGTGGACGCCCCTGGAAGCTGTTCCAGCGTTCCAGAATCTCTTCGCGGGAAGGCTTCTGCTCAAAGGAGGCAAAGACAGCCGCCATATGGCCGTCAGCAACAGGCACACGGATACACTGGGTAGTGATTACCGGCTGCTCGCTTGGGACGATCCCCTCACTGGTTACCTTACCCCAGATCCGCAGCGGCTCCTGCTCGCTCTTCTCTTCTTCTCCGCCGATGTAAGGAATCACGTTATCCACCATATCCGGCCAGTCCGCGAAGGTCTTACCCGCACCTGAAATCGCCTGATAAGTGGTTACAACCACCTTAGAAGGCTTGAACTCATGAAGTGCATTCAGGGTGGGCATATAGCTCTGAATGGAACAGTTCGGTTTCACAGCGATGAAGCCGGTCTCTGTCCCCAGACGCTTCCGCTGCTGGGCGATAACCTCCAGATGCTCCGGATTGATCTCAGGAATCACCATCGGAACATCCGGTGTCCAGCGGTGCGCCGAATTGTTGGAGATCACCGGAGTTCCGGTACGCGCATAAGCTTCTTCCAGCGCCTTAATCTCATCCTTCTTCATATCTACGGCGCAGAAGATCAGATCCACATCCGCAGCCACTTCCTCCACCTTGGAGGCGTCTTGAACCATGATGCCTTTAACTGCGTCAGGCATAGGAGTGGACAGCTTCCATCTGCCTTGAACAGACTCCTCATAGGACTTGCCGGCTGAATTCGCGCTCGCCGCAATCGCTGTTACCTGAAACCATGGATGATTCTCCAAAAGTGCAATGAAACGCTGGCCGACCATACCGGTACCGCCAACAATACCCGCTCTGAGCTTCCTCGACATAAGAAATTCATTTCCTTTCAAGCAGCGCCTAGCGAAAGGTGCTTTTTAATAACCGATTATAAATGATAGCGGCATGTTACACAATATGTGATTATAAAGTAAGTGTTTCCTGTTTAAACAAAATCACCGCGTCATCCCCAGCCGCTTCGCCAGCTCACCCAGCTCCTGGCCCTTGAGTGCTCCCTCCACCAGGACAGGCAGCAGTGCCGGAGTACAGGCGAAGCAAGGCGTTCCATCACGGGCGAGCTGGGCGGCCAGCCGTTCATCATAGGAAGGCTTGCCTTCATCGGAGAGGGCCAGGAGCGTCATCGTCCGCACCCCGGATTCCCGCAGCTCGCGCATCCGCCGGACCAGCCCGGCCTGATTGCCGTTCTCGTACAGGTCCGATACGATGATGAACAGTGTCTTCTTCGGCTCCTCGATGAACTGCTCACAATACTTCACCGACTTATGAATATCCGTACCGCCCCCGAGCTGGATGCCGAAGAGCATGTCAACAGGATCATTCGCACACTGCTCCGTCAAGTCAACCACCTCGGTATCAAAAGCAACGACACGCGTGTTCAGCGCC
Source organism: Paenibacillus sp. FSL R7-0179 (assembly GCF_038002265.1). NCBI lineage: Bacteria > Bacillati > Bacillota > Bacilli > Caryophanales > Paenibacillaceae > Paenibacillus > Paenibacillus sp. FSL R7-0179. The sequence continues at coordinate 2,280,263 of NZ_JBBOCC010000002.1, read as the reverse complement.
GGGATACTGGCGAAGATCGAGCCGATCACCGAAGCCCAGATCACGGAGCTGGCCATCGAGCCGCTCTGGTCAATATCTACAATGACCGTCCATTCCTTGCTGCGGCGGGCCCGGTCAAAATAGAAGAAGCGTTCGGGGATAATCATCCGCCGCTCCGCATCGTAGTGCTTCAGGTTGCGCTCAATTGTCCGTTTCCAGTCCAGGCCGCTAAGCGAAGGCAGCGGGGAATGCTGCCGCTTATTGAGTGCTCCGGTAACTGCACGGCGGATATCAGTCTCCAGCAGCTTGACCAGCTCATCCACGAGCGCCTGAACGAGCATTCTTGCGGTATCTTTGGTTTTCTCCGGGATTTTACCCTTAAGTGCCAGCAGCGTACCGACCAGCTGGATATCCGGCTTCACTGCCGCCAGCAGCTCCGGCTCGAAGAGCAGCTGCTTCCAGCCCTTGCGCTCCATCGCATCGGTCTGAATAACCGAGACCACATCCTCCGGGAAGAAATTCCGCACATCCCCGAGCCACTTGGACAGGTTAATTGCTGACTTTCCCGAGCCTGAACCTCTGCCCTTCGATGCGGCAGCGGCACTCCCTTCTGCCTTACCTGCGCCTGTCTCATTATAGATAGCCGCCAGTGCGGCATCCATAATCAGCTCTTCCTCGCTTAAGATCCGTCCGCTGCCCGGGCCGAAGCCGGGCAAGGCCTCTTCTGCTTCCTGCCCCAGAATCAGCCGCCAGCGTGTAAGCGCTCCGTTCCGGTTATCATCCTTCAGTTCTTCCTTCAGTTCTTCTTCACTCATCTACAAATCCCCGAAGTCAAAATCATTCAGATCATCCAGCATTTTGGCTTCCTCCTCCTTCAGTTCTCCTGTCAGAATCTCGGCGGCCTGCTCTGTGTTCACGCCCCACAGCTCACCCAGCAGCTCGGCGATCATCGTCTTCTCACGCGGGGAGAAGGTACTGAACGCCCGGCGCAGGAAGACCAGCGCACGCTTGAATTCCTCATCCTCCAAGGCGTTGATATAGTCATTCAGCTGCTCCCACAGGCTCATCCGCGACAGCAGCCCATAGCGGTTACGCATGGACAGCCCTTCGAACCAGCCTGCCCCCAGGTCTGCCGGTATCCCTGGAGACAAGCGGCGCGACACCTCTGCCGCAACCTCTCCGGCAGGGATGGCTCCCCGCTCCATCAGAATTGCACAGGCGAAGCCCGACAGCCGCGGGTTGCGGTCATCCCGCTGCGCCAGCTGCAGCAGCTCCTGCAGCCACAGAGCCGTATCTGCAATCTCGCTATGCTCCTGCGAGATGTTGTTCAGATCATTCATTGCGCCGATCATCAGCGCCGCCGCTTCATCATTGCAGCCGCTGGCATCCAGCAGGAACAGGCAGCCCCGGCGGAACAGCTCCTCCAGCAGCGGTATGAACGGGGCCGTATCCACCTTGCGGATGTCGCCATAGCCGATGATCTTGGCCAGCTCCCTGGCAGCCGTGGCAATCGAGACGACATCCCGGCTGTCTACCGCAAGGCGCTGGAGCACGCGACTGCTCTCCTCCATCTGTGTGGTCATGGCACATTCGCAGGCGGTGACAATCAGCGCGGATGCCTCAGCGATGGAGCTGCATTCCAGCAGCTTCTCGCGCAGCACATAGGCTGCCGCCACTTCTATGGTCTCCCCCAGCAGGGTAGACTCCACAATCTCAATCTCCACCTCCGGCGCCCACTGGAGTATCCAGTGCTCCGCCCAGGTCGCCCCGGACTGGCCGCTTGGCACATTCCGGGCGAAGTGGATACCGAGCAGTTCCAGCCGGTGGAACAGCACGGAGCGGTGCAGATCGAGGTAAGCCGCTTCGCTGCTTGACACCCGGCGGTTCTCGCGCAGATCCAGCGTCAGGTCGCTGGCTACGGTCGATCTGTACTTCTCCAGCTTGTAGCGCTTCAGCAGCCGGTTCAGGTCATCCTGAATCGGCGTCTGGCTGACGCCATCGGCCAGCCTTCCGATGTTCGTACCGACATCGACCCGGGCCAGCGAATCAGCGATAACAGCCAGATCCCCATGCCCGAGCAAGGTCTGGGCGGCATCGCGCAGATCACGCAGCGTAGGTGCGCTTCCGCCGTGCAGCGCAGCCAGCGACTCCGCCAGCCGTACCGCTTCAATGACCTCAGCCGTGGAGCGGTGCGTCCCTGCCCTGCGCACCATCCGGGCCACGGAGGAGAGATAGAGATGGGGCAGCTCCTCAGCGCGGCCGGAGGCCATCAGCTCCCACATCATCTGGAAGTAGTGCGGAGCTGCGTTGCCCGCACCATACCCCGACATAGTGGAGAGCTTATAGTAGGAATACGGCATCAGCGTCAGCTTGGTAGAGCGTGAAGGCAGTGACGCCAGCTCCGCATCACTCATTCCCTCCGAGAGATCGGCCAGCGCGGCGGCGTGGTATGCCCCGCAGATCACAACAATCTTCTCCGGCACATGCCCTTCGTCAATCTTGAGCTGAATCTGCCGCCGCATATAAGACTCGCGCAATGCGTTATATGCATATTCCCGCGGCTGCTCTGCGCGCTCCGTGGACTCCGACAGCTCCCGCATCTGGGCAGAGAAGGCCAGGATCGCGGCGCGGTATGCGCCGCTGCTGGCGTTATGCTCGTAATTACGCTCCCAGTACATATCATAGTCATGCTCACCGGCAATCCGGGCAATCCGGCTGTATACTGACTCCGGCTCACGAACTTCCTCTTCCGCCGGTTCCCCCTGTTCGTCAGCCACAGGCTTCAGTTCTGGGCGTCCACCGGCATCCTGCCGTAACGCATCCTGCAGCCCCAGTGTTACAGAGGAAGGCAGGTCGATGAACTCTGCCTGTGCTCCATGCTCCTGCGCCCATTTCATCCCCTGATATTCCGGGGAATACACAGCGAACGGCCAGAGCACCGTCCGCACAGGCAAATCCTCGGTGAAGGCCAGAATAGCTACCGGCGGCTTCGTTACCGCATGGGTTAAATGACGGATCTCTCCGCTGGCATCACTCGGCCCCTCAATCAAGACGGCGGTCGGCTGCAGCTCGTTCAAGTATTCCAGGACATGCCTGGCACCGCCCGGAGACAGATGCCGGACTCCGAAGACATGAACGCCGGCAACCGCTGCCCTGCTCACTCGTTCATCTCCTTGCAGGCTTGATAGAGTCCGCGCCAGTCCGCTCCTTTTTTCTTCATTACATTATCCAGATATTCCTTCCAGACCAGCTTATCCTTATCGTCATCCTTGACGATCGCCCCTTGGAGTCCCGCTGCCAGATCCTCGTCGGTCAGTTCCCCGCTCCCGAAGCTTGCCGCCAGGGCCATGCTGTTCGTCAGCAGCGAGATGGCTTCTGCCGTAGAGATTACACCGGCTGGAGTCTTCACCTTCTCCTTCTTGTCGAGGGTCATGCCGCTGCGCAGCTCGCGGAAGATGGTAACCACCTTCAGCAGCGCTTCATCTGCCGGAACAGCAGCCTGCAGCTCATAGGAGGAGGCGATCTCACCGACACGCTTCTTCACAATGGACAGCTCCGTCTCAAGGTCAGATGGCGCAGGCAGCACAATGATATTGAATCGCCGCTTCAGAGCAGCGGACATTTCATTGACTCCGCGGTCCCGAGTATTAGCAGTGGCAATAATCGAGAAGCCCTTGCGGGCACTGGTCTCCTTGCCCAGCTCCGGCACGGAGATTGTCTTCTCCGACAGAATGGAGATCAATGCGTCCTGCACCTCGGAGGCACAACGGGAGATTTCTTCAAACCGGGCAATACCGCCGTCCTCCATCGCCCGCATAATCGGGCTCTTGACCAGCGCCTCCGGCGTCGGCCCGTTCGCCAGGAGCATGGCGTAGTTCCAGGAATAACGCACATGCTCTTCGCTTGTTCCCGCTGTCCCCTGCACTACCATACCTGAGTTGCCGTAGATCGCCGCTGCCAGATTCTCGGACAGCCAGGATTTGGCGGTGCCCGGCTCCCCGATCAGCAGCAGTGCCCGGTCAGTGACCAGCGTGGCAACGGCCATCTCAATCAGCCGGATGTTCCCGATATATTTCGGGGTAATCACGGTTTTGCCCGCCTTGCCGCCAGTAATGAAGGTGAGAACTGAGCGCGGGGACATCTGCCAGCCGGCAGGAATACGTCCGGTGTCCTCCTTGCGCAGAGCCTCCAGCTCCTCACGGTACAGGATTTCAGCCGGCAGACGCATATAATCCTGAAGCTGACCTTGTTCTGTTGACATGTACACCTCTCCTTTGTATATCCCCGTCTATCCGGGACTATCTCTTCCGTACTGACTCGTAAGTATATTGCAGACTTTACTGCTTACTCACTAGCTGGTCCAGTATATATTCCAGCTGGCGCTTGGATTCATATTTGAACCGGGGAGCGATCTCCTTCACCCGGTCCACATAGCTGGCCGGGAAGCGCTCCATCATCTCGAACAAGTAGTGGTCAAAGGTATACAAATTGCGGACGTTGTTCTCTTCAAGCGCAGAAATCAGCAGCTCCAGCCGCTCCGTCTCAGGCAGTTCTGCCCTCTCCAGTCCTTTGAAAATATTGGCCAGACGGTCATACGTGTACCGCTTGAGCGTTCCTTCCAGCTTGCCCCGCAGGTAATTCTGTACTCCCTGATGTCCGGGCCGGGCGAAGACACAGGCCAGATTCATGGCATCCTGCTTGATAGACCATTCCAGCCAGCGCGGGTCCCATTCCGCAGCAACCTCTTCAGCCGACATGATCCGTCTGTTGTACTGTCTTACGCCCGAGGCATCCCAACGTACCTCATAGTCCCAGTAAAGGTCCACGGCCTGCTCCTCGATCGTATGAATCAGCAATTGTGTGCGCTGAGCGGCCTGCTTGGCCGCCTGACCTACCAGCTTGGTCTCCGTGAGTCCGGCGAACCGGTCGAACATCTCCTGCGGGCTGACCCTCCTTTTCGCGGCATGGAAATAGTTCGGCAGATACCGCACGCTGCGCTGCGCCAGCTCCGCGAGCTCTTCCAGCGCGGCGTTATCCGCTGATTCCTGCTTGTATCGGGCTGCCTGGTCAATCAGATGAATCCACCCGAGGGAAGTATAACGTTGATACTCCTTAAGAACATAGCTATAAATGGCATCCAGTTCCGCACTCTTTGCCTGGTGGAGAGCAGCCATGAAGGGAGCCAGCTCATCCCAGGCCTTCTCAGTGATTTTCTTATCGGCATTCGTCTCCGGTGCGGCTGTAAGCTCATCCATGAATAATGCCGTAAGCCTAGCATAGACCGCTGCAGGAGCCCCATACGCCAGCACTGCGGCTAACATCTCACGGTCCTTCTTCTGGAGGAACACCTCAATGAGCCGCTCTGCTCCCTGTGCAGATCCACCCGCTGCCAGCGCTGTGTAGGCGGCTTCACGGATGATTTTCTTCTTGTCGGCAGACCACTCCAGCAGGAGTCCTGTATATTCCTCATATTCTCCCAGACACTTGATGGCCGCTGCCCGGATCTCATCACTGCCGTTCTCGGCTGCTTGAACAATAACATCCAGGTGACTGGAAGCGCCTGCTTGGGCAATGACCTCCAGCTTGCGGACCTCGCTCCGACCCCCGGCCGGGTTAAAGGTCTCCAGCAGATATCCGGCGATCTCCGGCCCATAGGAAGGGAGAATATGGTTCTTCGCATATTCCGCCAGCTCCGAATACGGGTCGTTCAGTGCTGAGACAGCCAGCGGCAGCAGACGAAGATCCTGAAAGACTCCTTCCTTATAGGCATCCAGTACAATCTCATATCTGCCGCTTCCGGTAGTGGTGAGTGCTTCAATCACAGGCGCAAGCTTCCGGAAGGTCTGATTCGTCTGAAGGGTGAACTTCCGGACCGGCAAGGGTCCGGGAGTTCCATCCACGGTTGTCGTTCCCTGGGTGTATAGCACGGACTCCAGCAGCAGGGTATTCTCCTGCAACTGAATACCCGGGGCAAGACCCTCCGGGCTACCCGGTTCAATCAGTGCAGTAATTCCCTCGCCTAGCTTCTTGAAGACCGGTGACCGCTCGCCTAGCTGCTGAAATTGCGGAAGCAGCCGCTTCAGGCGGAAATCTCCGGCCGCCAGCTCACTTCCGGCAATATACAGTCTTCTGTATTCCTGATGCAGCTCCTGCAATAACGCTGTGCTCATGGATTGTCCTCCCTAAGTTAATATAATTAGTTCATGATGCTGATCAGGTGCTCCAGTTGCCGCTTGGCCACGAACGTGTACCTTGGCGCCGCAGCTTCCAGCCGGGAACGGTATACGGCCGGCAACCGCTCCAATAGGCGGGTCAGCGAATTGCTAAACTGTTTCGTCTGATCGAATCTGCCGCTCTCCAGTGCAGACATAAGCAGCTCCAGGCGTTCCGCCTCGGGCACTCCTGCACGCTCAAGTCCAATGAAAATGTTAGGAAGAACCTCGTCATCTATGGGTTGCGGGGGAACCTTCAGCTTCTTCAGCAGATATTCCCGCACCCCCTTATGTCCCGGCCGGGCGAAAGTGCAGACCAGATTAAGTGCATCCCGCTGGATGAACCAGTCGAGCCAGCGCGGGTCCCAGGCGGCTTCAATCGCCTCAGCGCTCATTCGATCAAAGGTATCCTCAGCCTTGTAGTAGTACCGTGGCCGTGGATTAATAATCACCCGGTCCAGAATGTCAATCAGTGCCTGTTCCCGCTGCGCGGCATCCTTCTTCATGAAGGAGAGCAGCCTTTGCTTCAAGCCCCCGGCGAACTGGTTATACAGCTCCTGTTGAGTCATCATTTTCCGGGCGGCCTGGAAATAATACAGCAGATAGTTGTAGTCACGCTCCGCCAATTCCTGCAGCTCCCTAAGGCTGGAATCTGTTACTGTCCTCTCCTTGTACCGCACTGCCTGAATGATTAGATACTTCCATCCCAGCAACTGGAAGCAATCATATTCGCTGATTACATAGCTGTAGATTTCATCAAGCCTGCGGCTGCGGGCCATCAGCAGCGCTCTCATGAACTGCTTAATCTCTGTCCAGGCAGCCTCCGTCTGCTGCGGGTCTCTGTTATCCTGCGGCGCCTGGCGGAGCTTCTCCATGAACAACTTTGCCAGCTTCTCCACCGCCAGGGCAGCGGGCCGGTTAGCGAGTACCTCGGCAACCATCTCACGGTCCTTTGCGCCACAGAAAGCTTCGTAGAGCCGCTCTGCTCCCTGTTCACTCCCGCCGGCTGCCAGCGCCTTATAAGCCGCTTCACGAATCGCCTTCTTCTTGTCAGCGGACCACTCCAGCAAGGCTGGTGTATATTTCTCATCCTCTGCCAGGCAAGGGATCGCAGCAACTCTGACCTCATCGCTGCCGCTCTCAGCAGCCTGAAAGACCGTCTCCAGATGCCCGGCGGCACCTGCCTTGGCGATGACCTCCAGCTTACGGGCCTCACTCCGACCGCCTGCCGGATTGAAGCTCTCCAGCAGGTAGCCGCTAATCTCCGGCCCATACGAAGGTAGAATATGTTCCTTCACGTAATCCGCAAGCTCCGAGTAAGAGTCATTCAGCGCTGAGACCGCCAGCGGCAGCAGACGCAGATCCCCGAAGACGCCTTTCTGGAAGGCATCGGCCACGATCTCATATCTGCCGCTGCCCGTCGTGCTGAGCGCTTCCAGCACAGGAGCCAGATTCCGGTACGGCTGAGCAGTCTGAAGCGTGAAGCTCCTCAGAGGCATGGGGCCTGGGGTTCCTTCCACAGCTGTTGTCCCTTGGGTGTACAGCACGGATTCCAGCAGCAGAGTCTGCTCCTGCAATAGAACGCCGGGGGCAGGCCCGTCAGGACTGCCGGGTTCAAGCAACACTGCAATTCCTTCACCGAGTCTCTTGAAGACTGGCGACCGCTCACCGAACTGCTGAAACTGCTGAAGCAGCCGTTTCAGGCGGAAATCTCCCGCTGCGAGCTCACTTCCGGCAATATACAACCTCCTATACTCCTGATGCAGCTCCTGTAACAACGCTGTGCTCATAGACGCCCCTCCTGTCAGTACAGCAGACGAATGATCTCTTCGTCCTTAATGACACTTAGCAGCTGGGCACGCAGACGTCCCTGGTCCAGGTCATGCTCGAACATGACCAGAACCGCACAATCCTCGCGGGCGCCGGCTGGCAGGAACGGCAGCAGGCCCACCGTGCCCTGCGGCATCGATGGAAGATCCTCCAGCAGCAGCCTTGTACCTTCCCCGTCAGTCATAACATACTGGCCGTTCTCTGTAACGCCCAGAGCTGCGGTATGCAGCAGCATGACCGGCTGCTTGTCGCTCAGCGGGTTCTTAATCTGGTTCTTCACCTTCTTGAAGACTTCTGAATATGAACGGTGAGCCTTGGCGGCCGCCCGCTCAAGATCTGAGCCTTGTACCGTTCTTGAAGACATGGACTCGTAGCGGATACGGGCATTCATGTCTCCAGGATAGGTGTATAGCTGTGGAACCACAGCAATGTCGAAGAAGCTGTCTTCCTCACGCATCAGCTTCGCCGCCTTGTATGGGCGGTAGTTAAAGGTCCGGCGGATCTCCCCGCCTTCCGCAGTGAGATCCAGCCAAAAGCCAAGGTCTACGAACTCCTGGCGGGCAGCATCGTTGTAGCTGTAGAAGGATAACTGCAGCAGCTCCGCCCCCTCCTTCACCAGCCCGTATTCCTTCAGCTCGCTAAGCTGCCAGGCATGGCCCAGCCATTCATCAATAGTGGATTCGTGATCGAGCGCCAGCTCCGGGTCCTCGCTCCGGGCCTGCAGATACGCCCGGCCCTTCTTGATAAATGCGTGTAGCCGTGTCAGCTGCTCCACCGCATATGTATAGTTCTGCTCCTGATCCTTGCCGCTGAACATCAGATTCGCGAAGCGGCGCAGCTCAATCTGCGCACCGGACAGATAATAGTTCCCGAGCTGCTTCACATGCCCCTGAACCGTCTTGGCCGCAGACTTGTCAATCGTGGACAGGCCGCTGCGTACAAAGGATAGCACCAGCTTCTCCAGCAGTTCAAGCCCTTCGAGCTGTGCGTTAATTTTTTTCTTCAGGGCGGATTTGTTAACCTTCTTCGGCTTGGGATCTGTCCCTTCAGCCGCCTGCTTGGCCTTGTTCTCTTCCCGCTTCTCGGCCTTCTCACGCTTCGATGCGATGTCTTCGGGAACCGGAGCAGGTGTGAACGTCTGGCCTTCGGTATAGGCATACAGCAGACCTAGTGCATGCTTACAGGGGAATTGGCGGCTGGGGCAGCTGCAGCGGAAAACCGGGCTGTCTGATACGATGAAGTCCACTGAACACTCATAGGGCGTTTTGCCGCTTCCGGCACATTTTCCGAATAATAGCTCTCCGTTCTCCGACTGATGGAGCTCCACAAAACTCTTTTTGCGGACCAGTCCCTGGCCGTTCTTGATCGCAGCAGCATTGGGTGCAAGTGAATCGACATACGTGGATGTTAGCTCTGGCAAATTAGATTCCTCCCGGCTGAATTAGGATGTAAGCAGAATGAATAGACGTGCATACAGGGCACAAGTATTTATTACCCAACTTCACATGAAACGACTACAAATAGGATCATATGTTTGCATTTATTTTAGCAAATCTTGGCGTCCGATCCAATAGAGTAACCGCTTTCAGATGAAAAATGGGTGGTAGGTCCTAGATTCCAGTCCTGTCAAACCTCGTTCTAAGCGGTTTATGTAACCTTATATTTGAACAAAAAAAACGGCCAGCCCTCCTAGAGACAGCCGCCGTTCATACTTCCCCGATAGGGATATTTTATTTGAACCAGCCTTTTTCCTTGAAGCGTGTAATCGCCTCGATCCGGTTGCCCACATCCAGCTTGTCCAGAATGACCGAGATGTAGTTGCGGACCGTTCCGGTGGTGATATAGAGCTGGCTGGCGATCTCCTTCGTATTCTTGCCGTCCGCGATCAGCCCCAGCACTTCCTTCTCCCGCTCGGTCAGCGGATTCGCTTCCTTCCCGTACGCCTCATCCATCAGCTCCGGCGCGTACATGCGCTTGCCGTCCATGACACTGCGGATCGACAGCGCAAGCTCTTCGCTCGGACTGTCCTTAAGCAGATAGGCGTCCACTCCCGCCTTGACCGCACGCTCGAAATAACCTGCCCGGGCAAAGGTGGTCAGAATCATGATTTTGCAGCCTTCCCCCTTCAACGCTTCTGCCGCCTCCAGGCCTGTCATCGCCGGCATTTCAATATCCATAATACAGATATCCGGCTGCAGCTGCTTCACCAGCTTCACCGCTTCTTCCCCGTTGCCCGCTTTACCGACTACCTGCATGTCTTCCTCCAGATCCAGGAGAGCCGATAGCGCCCCCAGCAGCATGCGCTGGTCTTCAGCTATCACGATTGATATCATTGCGCGTTCACCTCCATATCCGGCTGCTGAGCCGCATTAGGCACCTTAATCACTAGCGTAGTTCCTTCATCCTGGATCACTTCCATCGAACCGTTGACGAACTCAAGCCGCTCCCTCATTCCCTGCAGGCCATGTCCCTTGTGGTACAGCTTGGTCCCCTCAATCCCTCCGCCGTTGTCCTTCACTTTGATGACCAGTTCCGTCCGCGAGGATTCGATCTGAATCCGGCATAGTGTGGCGCCGCTGTGCTTGACCACATTGGTTACCGCCTCCTTCATACACATGCTCAGCACGTTCTCGGTAATCAGCGAGGTCTGGGTCAAATCGGTGTTGCCTTCCAGCACATAATCAATCTCAGCGGCCTGGAGAAGCTGGCGGATGCGCACCAGCTCGTCTTCCAGCCGGATGCCCCGCATCTGCGTGATCATCTCCCGGACTTCCTTCAGTGCACTGCGGGCCGTCATGCGCACATCGTTAATTTCGATCATGGCCTGCGCGGGATTCTTGGTGATCAGTTTACCGGCCAGGTCGCTCTTCAGTCCGATCAATGACAGACGTTGCCCCAGCGTATCATGCAGATCCCGTGAGATCCGCTGACGCTCCTCCATAATGCCCAGCTCGGAGATCCGTTTGTTGGCATCCTCCAGCTGCCCCTGCAGCTTATCCTGCCTGTTGCGGTTATACGTTGTGACCGGGAGCAGCACCACCGCAATGATACTGACCAGTACAAACGGCAGCTGCGAGAGGAAGACGGGATTGCGCATAATCAGCTCATAGTTAATCGCTACAATCGTAGTGAGCAAGTGGATCGGATAGAGGGTGAAAAAGGCTGCTCTTTTCTGGATATTCCCGATAAAAAAAGCCAGAAACAGCGCAAAGTACATATACCCGAACAGCAGCGTCATCGTAATCGAGACCACCATCTGCACACTCGTCCAGAAATAGACCACCCACCCCCTCGACTTGAACGACAGCACATAGCAGGCGAAGAAGACCATAATCATCAGGATGCCATACACCCAGCGGTCCGCCGTAGAGGAACGGAAGATGAAATAGAAGGGAAGAATGTAAAAAATAACCCATACATAAGGGCTTAGTCCCGTACTTTTATGAAAAATATGATGCCACTTCTGCATGTTAGCCATCCTTTTTGCCAGCAAGTTTATACCCCCATTTTAACATAAACCAGTATCCGACCGGCAACTTCCTTCTAAACAACCTGTGTATATTCTAAAAAGAAAGACCAGACCCGGCCTCTTGCTCCCCGGATCTGTCTTTCTGCATGTTCCCTCTTCTATTCGCTCTGGAATCCCGGTTTGATTACCTTCAGCCCTTCTTTCACGGCAGGCTCACTCTTCCGCAAGCGCTGCTTCAACTGCTTGAAGCTGACGAAGACCTTATGCTCTTCATCCCACAGACGGTATTTCAGTGCTTCGAGACTCGTGCTGAGTGTAATGGTGGTTGCCTTTTGCAAAGGCGGGCTGGCATTGTGAGCCAATTCCAGATTATAATTCGGCACCTTCGGGCTCAAGTGATGCACATGGTGGAACCCGATATTTCCTGTAATCCATTGCAGTACCTTCGGCAGCTTATAGTAAGAGCTTCCTTCTACAGCGGCGTTCACATAGCTCCACTCTTCATCATGCTCGAAATAGGTATGTTCAAACTGGTGCTGTACATAGAACAGCCAGATGCCGAGGAAACCGGACACGAACACAATCGGCAGCTGTACCAGCAGGAACGCCTGCCAGCCTATGAGCAGAATAATTCCAGTATATAAAGCCGCAATGGACACATTGGTCAGGTACGTATTCATGCGCTCCTTGCGTCTTGCCCCTTTAGCATTGAACCGGTACTGGATAAGGAATACAGCAATCGGTCCGATGACGAACATTACCAGCGGGTTGCGGTAGATCCGGTAATAGAGCTGCTGGAGCGGCTTGGCAGCCATATATTCTTCCACCGTCATGATCCAGATATCCCCAATGCCTCTTTTGTCAAGATTGCTGCTTCCGGCATGATGAATCGAATGACTGTGCTTCCACTGGCGGTAAGGGACCAGGGTAAGGACACCGGTGATGGTGCCGACAATATCATTGGCCTTACGGTTCTTGAAGAACGACCCGTGGCAGCAGTCATGAAAAATAATAAAGGTGCGGATGACAAATCCGGCAGCCGGAACCGCAAACAGCAGCGTCAGCCAGTAGGACACGGATAAGCTGAAGTAGGCGGCTGCCCAGAGCAGCACCAGCGGCCCAAGCGTATTCATGAGCTGTTTTATACTCGTGTTGCGGTCTGTTTTCTCGTAAGGGGCTACGCTTTTCTTCAATGTAGAGAGCTGGGGTATCTGGTTGTTGGTCATCGGAATCAGTTCCTCCTCGGATGCATCCATTCAAGGACACTTCTTATATTTCCAGTATAAAGAAGACAGTGTCATCCCCGTAAGTCATATATATCAACTCTGATGTATGACAAATGTCATAGTCTGCTCTGAATGGCTTGTCTGCCCCCCTCCTTCGTTCCGAGCAGCGGCAGCAGAATCAGCACCGCAATCAGGAACAGTACGCCGCTAACGGTGAAGACTGCGGATAAGGAGAGTATACCTTTTGCATAGCCAGCTACAGACATTCCGATCACCATGAAGCCATGAACATCGGCCCCATAATGCCGCCCACCCTGCCCATATAAGCAGTGTCTTTATGACGGAGCAACAGAGTATTGATACCGATATGAATACAAGGGTAAAAGAAGCCGCTAACTGTCTGGAGCGCCAGCGTCAGCACTGTATGATGCGACCAGCCTATTCCTACCGTTGCGGCCGCACTAATCAGCAGGCCTAGGGATAACATTGTCTGCGGCTTCATAGTTTTGCCTTTACTCATAATAAACATTCCGCCCATCAGCATCGCCGCTCCATTCGCCATCATCACCCACTGCAGGAAGCTTTTGTCTCTGCCCAGATTCTCCATAATGATGAAGACGCCCAGCGGCTGGACAGTCCGGCGGCAAGACCGGCGAACCAGCGGATCGGACGGAACGCCCCGCGTAAAAGTGATGGAGGTCGCCTTGGTCTCTGGATTTTCACCGCTAAAGAGAAAAATAAAATCTGGGGACAAGAGCGTTTGGGACAAACCCTTTCATTTCCCCATACCGCTACTTCCGGCGTACTCAAAGGGATTTGTCCCTTTCATTTCTCCCTATCGCCTACTTTCAGAGTACTCAAAGGGATTTATCACTTTCATTTCTCCCTATCGCCTACTTTCGGCGTATTCAAAGGGATTTATCCCTTTCATTTCCCCCGTATCGCCCGTTTCCGGCGCATTCAAATGGATTTATCCCTTCCAGCAAACGACAAAAAAGCACCTAAGTCTCCTTAGGTGCTTACACAGGTTTCGCTTTACACGTTAAGTATCTTCTGTCTATGTATATATCTGTACCCTCACCCGTGCTAAGCCTGCTTCACATGCTCCTCACGGTACTCCGTGGGGGTCTTGCCGGTCGCTTTTTTGAATACCTGAGTGAAGTATCTCGGGTCCTGATAGCCGACCAGCGGCGCGACCTGATAGACCTTCACATTGCTGCTGCGCAGAATGTATTTGGCGTTCTCCATCCGGCAGTGGGTAACGAATTCGAGGAACGTGTAGCCGGAGATTTGCTTGAACAGGGTGCAGAAATGGCTGATGCTGAGATCGGCCACCTCGGATACCTCCTCGATGCTGAGATCCTTGTGGTAATTGGATTCAATGTAACGCTGGACCTTCTCAATGATGCTCCGGCCGTCCTCCCGGGCTGCGGTCTTATGACTCTGCTCCAGCCAGTCGCCAAAGGTGGTCTTCAGAACATCCATCATGGCAGGCAGTGTGCCGAGTCCGTTCAGCTTGCTGAGCAGCCCTTCGATGGACCAGTCATTATGGGTATTCAGATGTGCGAACTGCCGGTACAGCACCACACTCATCTCAATCATCAGACGCTCCGCCAGCGGCTGGGGCAGACTCTGGGCTTCAATGAAGAGGGACATCTCGTCAAAAAGAGCCAGCATCCGCGTAAGATTCAACGTGCGGATGCTCTCAATCAGCGACAGCTCCAGCTCCTTCGGATACTGCACCTCGCGGTTGCCCGCCGCTGCTGTCTCCTCTTCCAGGAAGACTCCGGCTTGGCCGGAATAGAAGCGCTGGTACAGCGCCTGGGAGGCTAACGGGTATACCGTGCTAAGCTGATCAATCCCGCTGGTGCTTCTGCTGATGCCGACAGAGCAGTTCAGCTTGGAATAGCGCTTGATCCCGGCTATGAGCTGCTCTCCGAGTTCCTGCTTGCTGTCATTCAGGCTCGCCGGGAAGAGCAGAATCCATTCCCCGTTATAGAACGGGAAGATGGACAATGCCCCGTTCGTAAGCGACCACTCCTCCAGGATATTGCGCACGGCAAACAGCCACAGACGCTTCTCCTCGGCGCTCCATTTCGCCGTCAGCGCGGCGTAGTCATCCAGACGGACCACCGCCATGAAGTATTCGCCCTCCAGCTCACTGTTCTCCAGCCATTTGAGGTGCTGGAGCGGCCGCGGATTGCCCAGCGTGAATTCGGCCAGCATGCGTTCGCGGGCCAGCAGCGACAAGGTCTGCACCGAGAGCATCAGCTGCTCGTTCTCCTTCTGGCGGTCCAGGCGCTCCTTGGCCCGCTTAAGCATCTCTACCAGCTCGTCATGATCGATCGGCTTCAGCAAATAATCAAAAGCCCCCAGCCGCAGCGCTTCCCTGGCATATTCGAACTCCCCGTAGCCGCTGATGAAGATGAAGATCAGCTTGGCGCTGCGCGGCAGCACCTCCTTCATTAGCGTAATCCCGTCAATTACCGGCATGCGGATATCGCTGATTATGATATGCGGGGCGGTCTGCTGAATCTGCTGCAATGCGGCCTCGCCGTTCTTCGCTTCCCCCACAATGCTCAGGCCCAGCTCCTCCCATGGAATTGCAACCTTCAGGCTGCGAAGTATAATCGGCTCATCATCAACGAGCAGGACCTTATATTTCTCCTGCTGTTCCTTCATCTACTACACCCCCAGGCTTATTGACCCGAAGAACTCCGGATCAGATTCCAATACTGCTTGGATGCATCCTGCAGCTGCTGCAAGGCCTGCTCCGCCTGCAGCCCTCCATCAATCATCTCTTCAATGACACTGAGGAAGGTCTTCTTCACTTCAGGCGATAACAGATTATCATACGGGACGAAGCTCTGCTGGTGCTCCTCCATCATATCCATTACCTGGGCGAAGACCGGTCCGGTCTTCTCCGGGTCAAATGCAATACGCATCGACGGAATCCGGAGCCCTTCATAGACAATCCGCGTCTGAATCTCTTTCGTATAGAAGCCCTTCATTAATTCCAGGGCCGCTGTCCGCTTCGCTCCGGTGAGACTTGAAGACAGCCCGATGCCAATCGTATACCCTCCGGCAATGGACGGCTCTGTCCCGGCCTCCCGCGCCGGGAAGGGAATGACTCCTACCCGGCTCTGGAAATCGTCCGGTGCATTGTCTCCCGAGAATAAATTGATATCCCAGTTGCCGTTCAGGTACATAGCTGCCCTGCCTTCAGTGAACAGACGGACCGCCCCCTCAGTAGAGGTATCGTTAGAGTCTTCACTGAAATAGCCTGCCTCCACCCATCTGTTCAGGTGCCGGAACGCTTCCAGGTAGCCGCTGCTGCGGAAGCTCGACATGTCCTCTCCTGTAACCAGCTTCTGAATCAAGTCCGGTCCGGCGTAGCGGTCCATCAGATAATGGGCGAATATCCCCGCAGGCCAGCGGTCTTCGTTCCCCAGCGCAAACGGGATGTAACCCGCTGCCTTCAGCTTCGCCATCACCGTATCCAGCTCAGCCAACGTAGTCGGAGTATTAATACCTAGCTTGGTGAAGATTTTTTTATTGTAGTAGAGCGGTTCTGCATTGCCCTCAATTGGCAGTCCGTAGATATGGTTATTAAATGTCCAGAGATGCAGATCCTTGAACTGGTTGCTGAGACCGTTCTCGGCTGTGAAATCGGTCAGATCCATCAGCCGGGCTGAACGCACATATGGCTCAATCTCCGCCCCGCCGAACAGAACGAACATATCGGGCGCTGTTCCGGTTACCATCTCACTCTTCAGCTTCTGCTCGCGGTGGATATTCTGATCCAGCCCCTCGAAGTTCACCTTCACATTCGGATGGCTCTCCTGGTAGCTTCGCACAACCTCCTCGAAGATCGCCAGAAGCGGCCGGTCATGCTCCTTGATCCAGAAATGCCGGAAGGTCAGTGTGATCTTCTCGGGCGAGGTATCCTCAATCTGCTCCCGGTCCTCCTGCATAATGAACCATACAGCGCCGGACATCAGCACAATATAAAGGAGAATCCATCCCCAGTTGGTCAACCATCTAAGCACATGCCGCTGATCCTTCATTTGGCTTCTCCCCCTCATGTCGGCTGTATCCTCGGAATCCGGATGCAGATGGCTGATCCGAAGCCCGGTGAGGAACAGACCAGAATACCATAGGGATTGCCGAACCGGATGTTCAGGCGCTCATGCACATTTTTCAGCCCGACTCCGCTGTCGCTGTATTTCTTGGGATTGCTCCGCTCCTTGTCCCACTGGCTCATCAGCACCTCAAGATCGAACCCGGGCCCGTTATCCTTCACAATAATGATTATATCCTTGCCGTTCTCCTGGGCGGTAACCGTAATTGTCCCGTGCTCCTCCATCTGCTCAATGGCATGATACAAGGCATTCTCCACAATCGGCTGAACAATCAGCTTCTGGGTCATCACATATTTCAGCGGCTCTGGCAGCTCCAGCTCATAGGAGAATTTGTCCTCGAACCGGAATTTCTGGATATCCAGGTAATGGCGGACATGCTCGAACTCCATCTGCAGCGGGATCAGCTCCTGATTCTGACTGATGCTGATCCGCAGCAGCCGGCCGAGTGAGATGACCATCTTGCTGATATCCCTGTTGCCTGCCAGCACCGCCATGGAATTGATCGATTCCAGTGAATTATAGATGAAATGCGGGTTGATCTGGGCCATCAGCGCCTGCATCTCCGCTTCCTTTTTCCGTCCCTGTTCGGTCTGGACCTGGTCAATCAGCTCATTGATCTGCGAGCTCATCCGGTTGAAGCCGTCAATCAGGGAATCGCTCTCATCATTGGCCCGCAGCGGTACCGGAATCGGGGTGAAGATCCCCTGCTTGACCCGCTTCATCCCGTTCACGGCACTGTTAATGCTGCGGACCAGCCTGCGGATGAAATAACGGTCGAACAGGAAGGCCGACAGCAGCGATACCATGCCGAGAATAATCGCAATATTGCGGATGGAGTCCGATTCGGAGGAGATCAGGTTCATCGGCGTAATGGCCGCCAGATACCAGTCCGCGTTATGTGAAGGCAGGAAAGTGATCAGTGACCGCTCCCCTTGATAATTGTCAATGTAATAATCCTGGTCCTGGTTATAATTCTCCTGTAAAAAAGGAAAATCCGTCCGTTCCCCAATATGCTCCCCGGACTTGTTAAAGACGATATTGCCCTGCTTGTTGACCAGCAGAATATCCCCTTTCTTCAGGGTGGCAGCCTCCCAGAAAATCTGATCGAGCAGATCCGGCTTCACATATACAACCAGATAGCCGATATCCTCCAGCGAATAATAGTCCTTAATCACTCTGGCATGGACCAGCACCGGCTTATCGCCGCTGGCCGAACCATTCTCTCCGGGACCGGACCAGACAGGACGCCCTTCGGCAGCCTCCATGGCCCCGAACCAGACCTGCTTGTGCATATCTGCAAAAGACATCGGCGCATTGTATTGGTACAGCAGCCGGTCTTTGCCGTACAGGCTGAACGAGGTGATCATCGGATGGTTAATCAGCAGGTTGTTGATTTCCTGCTTGCGGTCATAGGTGAGGACGAAATTCTGCTGCTTCAGCGACTGCTGAATCGCAGGCTGTGTGATTGCTGAATTGGTGATCGATGAAATCTCACTGAGGGCGAACTTCAGCTTGCGGTCCGTCTCCAGCAGGGAGATCCAGTAGAAATTGCTTGATTTCTTCTCCATGGCGTTCGAATAATTCACATACGTAACAATCCCCATAACAATCACGGGAATGAATACAAGAAGAATAATAGCGAACAAGATTTTGCGGCGGAGCTTCATGACGGGTCCCTTCCTCCTGCGGTCTATGTCCATGTATTATTCTTCAAAGCATTCTGTAAATCCTCTTACTTATCCGATAGAAAGACGGTTAACTCTTGATGGCGCCTGAAGTCAGTCCGGCAATCACCCAGCGGCTGAATAAGAGGAAGACAACCAGCAGCGGCAGCGTGGCCGTGAAGGTAGCGGACATAATCATCCCGTAATCAAGACCGTCACGTGTAGTGAACAGCTGCTGCAATGCAATTTGAATCGTGAAATGCTCCTTGTTCTTCAAGACGACCAGCGGCCAGAAGAAATCATTCCATACCGTCATGAAATTCAGAATACCCAGGGTAGCCATCGCCGGTGTAATGACCGGAACGGCAATCCTCCAGAAAATCCGGAAGTGGCCTCCCCCGTCAATACGCCCGGCTTCGATCAGTTCGGTAGGCACGGCCGAGGAGATGTACTGCCGCATCCAGAAGATCCCGAAGGCATTGACCATAGCGGGAACTATCAGCGCCTTGAAGCTGTCGATCCAGTGAAGCTTGGCCATAATGACATAGGTCGGCAATACGCCGAGCTGCTGCGGAACGATCAGGGTGGCGATAACGAAGACGAACAGCATGTTTTTACCAGGGAATTCATATTTGGCAAAAGCATACCCGGCCAGTGTACAGAAGAACACGACCGAAATGGTCACCATGGACGAGACGAACAGCGAGTTGCCGAGCGCCTGGAAGAAGTCCGATTTGTCCAGCACCCGCTTGAAGTTCTCAAAGAACTGGTCTCCGATGGTGAGCAGCGGCGGTACGTGGAACACGGCTCCCTTGTCATTGGTCCCTACCACAAACATCCAATAGAACGGGAAGATGGAGACCAGCGCCCCGAGAATCAGCAGAAAATAGAAGCCCAGCTTACCGAAGAATCCGGGATCATCCGGCTTTTTTCTGAACATACGCAATGTACTCACGCTTTTTTCCCTCCAGTCTGTCTGCCGCCGCCTCTGGAGATCAGCATATTGAGGACAGAGAACAGGATCGTAACGAGGAACAGCAGAACCGCTGTAGCCGCCGCTGTGCCGAAGAAGCCGTTACGGAAGGCCTCACTGTACAAATAAGTAACCATCGTAATCCCTTCCTGCCGGGTAGATCCGGTGCCGGATTGGCCGAGGAAGACATAAGGCTCTGTGAAGAGCTGCAGCGCACCAATAGTGGATTGCAGGGATACGAAGATAATGAACGGCTTAAGCAGCGGCAGTGTAATGAAGAAAAGCTGCTGTCTGCGGTTGGCCCCGTCGATTTTGGCGGATTCGTAAAGATCCATTGGAATACTCTGCAGTCCCGAGAGGAACAGGATGGCATTGTAGCCCGTCCAGCGCCACATAACCATGGTGGAGATGGCAATTTTGACCCCCCACCAGCCGGAGTTAAAGGCCATGCTCTCTAACCCGATTCCGTTAAGCAGCCAGTTGATCATCCCGTTATTGCCGAACAGCGTACTGAAGACCAGCGTAACCGCCACGATCGAAGTGATATTCGGCATGAAGTAGAGAATGCGGAAGGTCTTCTTGAACCGGGTCATCCCCGAATGCAGCAGCACCGCCAGAAGCAGCGCCAGCATGACCTGCGGCACAGTACCCATAAGCCCCATAATCAGCGTGTTACTGAAGGAGATCCAGAAGGTCGGGTCCGTGGTGATCAGCTCGAAGTTTTTGAAGCCCACGTATTTCATTGGACCCAAGGCATCCCACTTGAAGAACGATAAATAGAATGTGAAGAAGATTGGATATAGTCCGAATATCGAGAACAGAATAAAGAACGGTGAAATGAAAGTATACGCAGTGAAGCGGCTCCGTCTTTGTTCAGTGAAGAAGGGTCTTTTGCTCTCGGCATGCGGACTCGTAATTACGGGCTCAGCCATGTCACACCTCCAGGGAATTCATATCTAAATCCGGATTCACAGAGGAATACTCCGTGAATCCGGACATTTGGGGAAGCCTGTTCCCCGCGAATTACAGGTTAGCCGCGTTCTGCAAGCGTTTTTGCCTGCTTCACAGCATCGTCCCACTCTTTGGCCGGATCGGCTTTCTTCTCCAGCACGTTCTTCAGTGCATTCTTGAAGAAGGTATCGGTCTGGTCATGCAGCGGTCCGTAGTATACCGGCTTCACGCGGTTAGCCGCTTTGCCGAATTCTACCGCCGTCTGCTGTCCGCCGAAGAAGTCATCCTTGAAATCTACGAACGCAGGATCTTCGTACAGGGCAGGAATAGAAGGCATCAGGCCTTTGGACTTGAAGGATTCCAGCTGGTTATCCTTGTTCACGAGCCACTGGATGAAATCATAAGCTTCCTTGGAATGCTTGCCTTCCTTCGGCAGCGTGATGAATGAACCGCCCCAGTTACCGGCGCCCTCAGGAAGCTGGGCAATTTTCCATTTTCCGGAGGAGTCCGGCGCGTTGCTCTTGATATTACCGGCCATCCAGGCCGGGCCCATCACGACGGCGAACGATCCATCGTTCATGCCTTGACCCCATTCAGGCGACCAGAGCATAACATTGCTGATCCAGCCTTCTTGAATCCCCTTAACGGTAAAGTCATATGCCTTCTTCACTTGCGGATTGGTATCGCCGATGAAGCTGCCGTCTGCTTTGCTGAAATAGATCTCGTCCGCCGACTGGTCACGAAGCGCATTGTACGTCAGATCGGTCAGGTCGGAGAAATACTTGCCCGTCTTGTCTTTGAATGCTTTTGCTACAGTGGCGAATTTGTCCCATGTATCAATGGCTGCACCGAAGCCTTCAGGATCGCTTGGCAGTCCGGCTGCTTCAGCCAGGTCAGTACGGTAATAGACTACCGTCGGGCCGATATCTGTCGGAAGTCCGAGCTGGAAGCTGCCGTCGATGGAGGAAGCCTGCTTCCATTTCCAGTCGAGATAGTTGGCCTGGATGTCTTTCGCTCCGAGGTCATTCAGGTTGTAAAATTTGTCCTGGGCTCCCAGGAAGCGTTCCATGAAACCGATCTCAAGCTGGAAAATGTCAGGTGCGCCTGAACCCGCCGAGAGTGCCGTGGTCAGATTGTTGTGGTGGGCCGTCTGGTCACCGGTATTCTGAATTTTAATGGTTACGTTAGGGTGTTCCTTGGTGTAGGCAGCCGCCAGCTCTTCGTAGTTCACATTGCCCAGCGTCCAGAACGACAGCTCCACCTTCTCTGCCTTGTCTCCTTCACCTGCGGGTGCTGCTGTGCTTGACGCGTTGTTACCCGTATTTCCTTCCGCAGACTTGTTCCCGCCGTTGTTACTTCCTCCGCATGCCGCAAGTGAACTCATGAGCATGATGGAGACCAGCGCCAGCGCCAGGTTCTTTGTTTTTTTCATTCCTCTGTACCCCTCTCAAAGGTTTCTTTTACAAGATTTAGTGTACCGTAGGCCACTGTTTTTTTTGAGGAGGCATATTGCTGATTTATGGTGGAAATTATTCTGATTGCCCCCCGCGCAGTAGCTTAACTTCCATTTCCAGCGGGTAAATAATGTATTAGTTACCAGGAAAGGAGCTTCCGCGATGAAGAAATTGACAATTATAGTTCCCGTGCTCATCGTGCTGATTGCGGCGCTGGGCTGGTATGGCTACACGAAACGCTCAGGCATCGCAGCAGACATCGAAGGCAAGTGGGCCTTGTCTTCCGGAGACACAGGCTGTTATACGACAGTCCGTTTTGTAGCAACCCCTGCTACTTCTGGAGGAGCTGTCTCTATAGAAGAGACTAACGGGAACGTTGTACAGATGTCTTACGGAAATTATTCAACCGGCAAAAATCAGTCCCTTGAGGTGCAGTTGACCAACCCGGAAGCTCCTGCGTTCTCTGTCGAGGCCGAAAGGAAGGATGACGTTCTAACCCTTCGATATGACATTCAAGGAACCCCGTCCTCCTGTACTTATAAAGTGAAGGAACAGACCAAGTAAGTGTTAAGTGGATTTCTGGCGGACAGACGGGTATACTGATCGTATTTGCTGAAGCAGCAGTTATCCCTATCTAAAGGAGATTTATTCCATGCCCATCAACCGACCACTACTCACTGACCAGGATCTGCAGGAAGCGATAGACCGCAAGCTGCCCGTCCGCGTCTTCCAGGATGACCATCTGGTGAATTCCGGCGCAACTATAGTGCGGTTCACGGATTCGGATGTTGTGATCCAGTCGCGGGTCAGTGATCTAACCTATTATTCGCGCAGCCGCTGTGAATTCTTCGGAGTCCGGCCTTAAAGGATGACTGCCCGGGCCTTGGACACGTGTGAGCTGTGCGGCCGTTCTCCTCTTGCAACTACCGTTCATCATTTGATTCCCCGTGAGAAAGGCGGCAGCCTGCTCCCGACTGCCCTTCTGTGCAAGGCTTGCCACCGGCAGATTCATGCCCTGTATACCAACAGCGATCTCGTTGTTCTTGGCCTTACAACACTGGACAGCCTGCGGAGCGACCCGCAGATTGCCGCTTATCTGAAATGGATCATGCGGCAGGCGCCAGGCGCCGAACCGAAGCTTCGCAAATCAAAGCGGGTGCGAAGCAAACGTTAATCAGCAGGATGATGCTGGTGCTCCCATATCCAGTGCGCAGCAAAAAGGTGCCTTCCGAGTTCCGGGAGGCACCTTTTTGCTGTTTTTGCTGAAGGCTCTATGATTTGCTGCAAGGTCTTCTGTGTAAAAATGGTTCTGCGGCTCTATTGCTTATTTCTTCATATCGCCATGGCTGCGCAGCTTCTCATTCAGGACTTCCTGAAAGCTCTGGACCTTATCTTCCTGTCTCTGCACTTTCGGACTTAGAACGGGCTGAGGTCTAAAAAACTGATGATTAAAAGCCATAAGGTTATGTACGCTCATACTCATTGAAGTTCAACCTCCTTCCATAATCTTCACCCTGAATTTGCGTGAGTGCGAAGTTTCTTATCCCTTATTTAAACCGCTCTTTCCAGTCCTAAACAGTTTTATCTGAATTATTGGTAATGATGCTATACATTTATCCAAATAAAAAGAGCAAGCGGTTCTCCCCTCATGGAGAATCGTTGCTCTTTGTTATGGCTTACAAGCCGGCACTCATCAATCAACTGGACTAAATAGCGGTAATTTTCCTGCGTGATCCCGAAAGTATTCGCCGGATTCTGCTGGTAATATTCCTCTGATTTCTTTACCGTATCCTCCGGCACCTGATTTGCCTCAAGAATATTCTTTTTCCAGTATTGAACACATTTTTCCGCTCTATCATCTTTTGCAGACAAGCGGTGTTCCGCACAGAAATCCAATTCCTTGATGAAGGTATTCCAAAGCTTAAGGTTAAAGGAAGCCGGTTTGCCTTTTGGAAGATCGCCTGTATCCGGCAGCGGTGAAAAAAGCGGAAGAATATACGGGGTTACGTCCTGCTCCTTACTAACCTTCTCCTCAAGAGCGGATAGACGCATGAATCGAAGCTGCAGATCCGATAGCGCTGTCTGAGTCCTTTCTTTTTCCTCACGGATAAAGAGCCTGACGTCAAAGCTGTCATTGTTGAGATATTGCTGAATATCGCTGAGCGTCATCCCCATATTTTTAAGTGAAAGAATAACAAACATACTAGAGAAGGAATCTGAGTCATAAAACCGGTGCCCCTGCTCGTTGACATAGGCCGGAGTGAGAACTTTTATGTCATCATAGTACTGCAAAGTACGCACACTGACCCCAGTCAGCTCTGCAAATTCTTTGGTTTTAATGTATTTTTCCATAGTCATACACTCTACTCTATAGTATTTTCTGAAATTACCTTTGCTAAACAGGACAACTTCCCGGGAACCTGCCCCCAAGGCAGTTCTCCCAATTCCTTAGCTTGATATACCACTTCATAAGCAGCCTTTCCCATCAATTTGTGATCTGCGAAGGGTAAGGGCTGCATCAAAATCCCCCTGGAAGCATTGTCCTCACCGAGTATAATATGACTTGGAAGCTGCTCGCTCTGTACTGTAAAGTGAGAAAACAGCATAACAACGCTATCCATATGCGCCTCAACTGTACTAGTGTGTATCCCCGTCTCCCAATTCCCTGTCGTTACCGACAGCACAGATTTATCGTCAAATAGATCAGCGGCTACCCCGTCAAATTTATTCATTTCAGCACTATACTCCATAGTAAACTTCGCATCAGAGATCTGGCAAAAAATTGAGACGCCTTGAGAAAGACGAAAAGAAGAGCTTATTTTAGGAGGAGCATCATTAATGGAAGATAATAATACACCATTCGTTATGATCTCCTGCAAAAGGCTGCGCATGCCAGCTGTCCCGGTAAACGCATTTAATGCTTTTGCAGCTATCTGACGGGTATCCGCAACAGCCATTCTGAAATCTTGTTTCACGGATAGCATTCTTATAATATTGTTCATTTCTATCACCTCTTACACCAATCGTACTGTATCACGTTACGTGATACACAACCCCTGATTGATACAAGTGGAAACGGCTTTGCCGTCCTTTGTAAGGACGGTACCGTTTCAGCGAGAAATAGAAGGACAAGTTATCGTGTGAAACATATAATTTCTTATATTTTTAAGAAAGACTTATATCGAAAAATCAGTCACGCCTTTCTTGGCGGCATACTTCAGCATATACGTTCCTCCGCCCTCAAAAGGCATCGTGGCGATGGTGATCCGGGTATAGTCCAGCCTGTGATCTTTTAAGACTCTCTTGACCAGAGCAATTCCGCGGGCTTCATCTGTCACTACGCAGAATAGATTAAGCACATATTTGGCCGGGTCAGCCATACTCTTGCCCATATCAAAGCCATCCACATAACCAAGTTCGGCATCCGCCAGGAACAGATTCAAGTATTCGGTTACTTTGTCTCTAAGCCATTCATCACGCTTGCTTCCCTTGGCGCTCTTCAAGGGATACTGTACCACGAGCCAATGCTTATCATTCATTTGTGTTCACCACCAGACTTATGGATTTCTTCCAGGCTACTACTTCAGGGCTGCCCAGGAAGCCTCGTTCAGCAGCTCCAGCTCCTCCGGCTCCAACCTGAAGCTCATGGCGCCGACATTCTCCCGGGCATGGCGGGCCTTGGATGCGCCCGGAATGGCAACTACAGTGTCGCCATGATAATGAATCAGCCAGTTCAGCGCGATCTGTCCGGGAGTAACCCCGTATTTGTCAGCCAGTGCAGTCAGCGAAGTGATTAGCGGCTTACTGCGGGCCAAGCTCTTGTCGTCCAGGCCGGACATCATCCGCCGGGGACGCGAGACGGCAGCCACCTGTGAAGGATCATTATGGAAGCGGCCGGTCAGGATGCCCTGCTGAAGCGGAGAATACGCGATAATCGAGATCCCCAGCTCCTTGGCAGCCGCCATGAGACCATTCTGGTCGATACTCCGGTGCAGCAGATTGTATTTGACCTGATTGGATACGAGCGACAGACCGTAAGTCTTCAGCAGCCGGTGCGCTTCTGTCATCTGCTTGGCGGAATAATTGCTCACTCCGACATAACGGATTTTACCGGCCTTCACCAATCCTGCCATTGCTTTCATCTCACTGGCAATGGAGGATAACGAGAACGGCTGATGGATTTGATAGAGATCAATTCCTCTACCGCCCAGACAGGCAATGCGCTGGTCGATCGTCGAGGTAATGGAGCCTGCCGTCCGCAGCATCGGCCACCATTTGGTCGCAATCAGCGGAGCCGCATGGGGACTGCCCTCCTTCTGCAGCTGATCCAGCACATGAGCCAGCGCCTGCTCAGATTTGCCGCCGCCATAGATTTCTGCCGTATCCACCCAGTTCATGCCGCCTTCCAGGCTGACCCGCACAATCTCCAGAATATCCTCATCTGTAATGTTGCTCCAGTAGCGGCCTACGATTCCGCTGCCCCGGCTGAACTGCCAGCAGCCCAGACCAAGTGGTGATACGGACAGCTCAGAGCGTCCCAGCGGACGCAGCTGGACCTTGCTTGCCAATGTGTCCATGTTTCATCCTTCTTTCTGTAAGAGCTAATATAGCCATGAAACAATTTAACTGTACACAAAGCTTATGACTTCTAAGGCAGGCTGTCAATTACAGCTGTGCAGGGCGGAAGCAAGACTCCCACCGATCGTACCGGTCTAACGAACAAGCGCACCGTGACTCTTTTTAGCGTGGCTTCAAAAAAGGATGATATGGTATAATTACCCTGCCTATTCATATCCAACTTGCAGGAAGCGCAATCGAACCACACACGTAACGGAGGGAATTCATATCCATGATTAAAATTCTAGGTTTCCTGCTCCTCTACCGGCTGCTCGGTAATCCGATTCTGGCCCTGATTATCCTGCTGGCCGTCCTGTATTTCCTGGACCGCCGTTATGTCGGCATTCTGCCCAGCTTATCCAAGCCATTCCGCCGCAGCCGTCAGATGTCTAAGCTGCGGCTGACTATCGCCCAGAACCCGAACGATGTAACCGCCAAATTCGATCTGGCCCGGCTGCTGATTGAACGCAAACGCTACAGCGAGGCCAAGGAGCTGCTGACCGCCATCGCTGACCGTTATGAGACATCCGCTGAATACTGGGTGGAGCTTGGGTACGCCAACCTCAAGCTGGGACAGCTTTCCGAAGGCGAAGCGCAGATGCTTAAGGGGCTGGACATCAACCGCCGGGCGCAATACGGGCAGCCTTACCTGCGTCTGGCCGAGATTTTCCGGCATGCGGACCAGGACAAAGCGCTGCAATATGTAAGCCAATTCCAGGAGATTCAATCCTCCTCCAGCGAAGCCTATTATCTGGCTGGCTCGATGTTCAAAACGCTGGGGCGGACTGAGGACGCCAAGCTTGCTTTTAACGAATCGCTGGCTGTCTACCGCTCTCTGCCTAAGTATAAGAAACGGCAGGAACGCGGCTGGGCGCTGCGCAGTTATTTCGCGAAGCTGCGGTGAGCGGCAGATTATTGCCATATAGCCTTTTGACAGCAAACAACCTCCGGCTACTGCACTTTGCAGACCCTGGAGGTTGTTTGTTTTATTGTATAGGGACGGTCATCTCAAGCTCGGGAATATACTGCTTCCCCCCATCCTTTGATGTAAAGAAAGACTTAATAATTACACTCTCCGGCCTATTCTCAAAAGGTTCAAAGACCATACTGTATGAGAACGTATCCCCTTTACCGTTGCCGCTGCCACTAATCACGACAGCCTTTTGCCCATGATCATCCCATAGCTCAAACCAGATCATAAAAGTCCCCGCATTCTTATATTTATCTGGAATTGCTTCCTCAATAGCTTTGATATCCGCGCCGGGGTCTCCCTTAATTTCTGTCAGCAGACGAGTCGATGTCTGGCTCAGCTCCAGCCGTGTATAACGGAGATGGATATGATCATGTACCTTGAACTCCCCCGGTCCAAGAACAAGGTCGCCCAGAGTATTCTTGCTAACGGGAAACTCAAAGCGAAACCTCTCATCCATCCCATTAATAAGGACCAGCATGGTGAGATCAAATTGATCAGGGATTTGTAAATTCGGTCCATCCAGTGCTGAAACAATGATAGAGTCAGGTGCGCCGGCACCTCCCTGGGCAAAACCGAATCCGGTATTGACCATCTTCCCGTTCACGTAAAACTCGATATTATTTATTCCTCCCGCTGGCTGTCCCCCTTGGGTCAATAAATTCCACCAGCCCTCCTTTTTTTGATCCTCCTTAGCCTCAACACGGGTCAGCACCACCGAGAAGCGGCTTCCGTCATACATTTGTTCAGACACCCTGAGAGTCATTCCATCCAGAGTAACGGTCTGCTCAACATTTGTGGTTAACCCTGCTTCATTGGCTTTCCGCAGTCCGGAATCTCCGGCAAGCTGGAATACACTTGACATGAAGGGTAACTGCTTCAAGGTCTCTGCCATGGCCGGGGAGATGAATCCCAGGCTAATCAGGAGCACCAGCCCTCCGGCCACAGATGCTGCACTGATCATCACCCGGGACAGCCACCGGGGCATTCTTTTACGTCTAAGCGTCCCCTGATGCTCTGAAGCCGCCTCCAAGCCAGCCTCATCCTTCTCACTGATGATCCGGTACGTCTCCTCCATACGCAGATGCACAAGCTCCGGCAGTTCAGGAAGAGTCTCTTCCTGAAGGTCTGCGAGCCTGCTCTCCAACCGCTGCTGGCTCATCCGTTCACCTTCCTTTCTACAGGTTGCTCCAGGGATTGCTGTAACGTCTTGCGGGCGCGGTGCAGCCTGGTCTTGACAGCACTCTCTGACAACTCAAGCAGCCCGGCAATCTCTTGCACAGTCAGCCCCTGATAATAATGCAGCTTCACAATGGTCCCTGATATCTCTTCGAGCCTGCCAATGGCCTGGCGCAGATCTATCTCTTCTGCGGACGAAGATATGGCTTGTACGCTCTCCGGCGGATTGGGCATGACGACTACCCTCTCCCGTTTGCGCAGAATCAAGTTGCATTCGTTGATCAGAATCCGAAACAGCCATGTGTTGAAATACGCCGCTTCTTTCAGTCCTGAGATGGCTTTAAAAGCTTTCAGTACAGTCTCTTGCATCGCATCTGCACAATCCTCGTCACTCCTGACCATGGACTTGGCCATACTGTACATCCGCCGCTCCTGAGTCTTTACCAGCTGGATGAAGACCTCGCTGTCACCTGCCTGGGCACGCCTGACCAGATCTCCTTGTCCGGTGTTCAAATATGATTGCCCCCTTCTAACGGGAAGCTGCCGCATCCCCATTCAGTGCTTTCTTTCATATACTCTTTAGATGATGTACAAGCCGATAAGGTTACATTAGCATGGTATTTTTTATTTTTTTCTGCGTAAACAGCCAAAGAGCAGGCCCCGTATAACCGGGAGGCCTGCTCTTTAAGGTTTCATCTCTTGTGGTGAAGAACGTTACATATCCAGCGATCTAGGCTGATCATCCCCGGCCGCCGGACGGAACGGCCACCAGTTGGCCCGGCCGAACATCCGCACCATCACCGGCACGAAGAACGGCAGGAATACCAGTGCATACAGCGCCAGACCGGACAATACAACCGTCGCAATCTGCATCATCGACAGGACCCCGGAAGGATACATCGAAGCGAAGGTACCGCCAAGAATCACTACAGCCGACAGAATCACTGTCCCCATATTACGCATGGCGTGCAGGATGGCTTCACGCACATCCCAGGTTTTATTCTCATTGAAGCGGTCCATCAGGAAGATACTGTAGTCTACTCCGAGGGCAATCAGCATGACGAAGCTGAAGAACGGCGTCGTCCAGGTGATCCCCGAATAGTTCAGCAGATGCACGAAGATCGCTTCCGTGATGCCCAGCGCCGTAAAGTAAGTGATTAACAATGAGGCAATAATGTACAGCGGCATAATCATCGAGCGGAACAGCACCACCAGGATGATGAAAATACCGCTTAGCATCAGAATGACCGTACGCGTGTAATCTTCATTGGAGATGGTCTGCAAATCATTGTAGGTGCTGGTCACGCCGCTCATGGCCGTCTCCGCATTCTCCAGCTTGGTGCCGGCCACGGCACGGTCCACCGCTGCCTGAATCTGCCCGACACTGTCAATGGCCTGCGCGCTGTATGGATTCCCGGCGAAAACCACATCCAGGGTCATGACCTTGCGGTCCCCGGACAGATAGGTATCGAATACCTGCTGCATCCCCTTGGCCTTGAGCGCCTCTGCCGGAACCAGGAACCCGCTCAGCTCATCATCCTTGGCATCCTGAATCTGCTTGAGGTAATCCTGCGCCGAGCTTAAGCCTCCGGTGATTTGTCCCAGACCGTCCGCACTTTGCGTCAGTCCGTCCGTCAGCTGTCCAAGCTGGCCCGTAAGCTCGCCGAACCCGTCGGCAAGCTGCTTCTGCCCGCCTTGCAGCTGAGTAAGCCCGCTGCTGATCGCCGGAAGCTTGCCGACGATCTGCCCCTGGCCGTCTGCCGCCTGCGCAAGCCCGGTTTGCAGCTTGCCGATACCGGCTACCAGCTGATCCAGCCCTTTCGCCAGCGCAGCCTGGCCTGCTGCCGCTTTGGAATACCCTGCATTGGCCTCTGTCAAACCGGCCGCCGCTCCGCTCAGCTGGGCCGAGATCTGGCCCAGTCCTCCGGCCAGTCCCGCTGCTCCCGTACCGCTCTGTGTGACTGTGCCTTTGATCGTCTGGTAATTCACATCCTGGAGCAGCTCCGGATAGGAGGCTTCCAGTCCCGTGAATGAAGCTCCCAGACCGTTAAGCGCATCTGCCACGCCTTGAAGCTGTGTCTGCAGACCGGTGAGGCCCCCGTTCAGCGCCGTCAGGCCGCTGCCGATCTTCTTGTAGCCTTCAAGCAGTGCGGCATTGGCCTGTGCGAGTTGCTTCGCACTGCCTGCCGCCTGAGCCAGGCCCGCTTTGATCTCTCCCGCTCCGGCCCCGCCGCTGCGGATGCCTTCTTCGATTCGTGATAAGCCAGCGCCCAGCGCGTCAATGCCTTTTTTCAGCTCAGCCGTTCCTTCTGTAAGCTTCGCACTGCCCGAGGCGGCTTCAGCAAGCTTAGGCTCATTGTCCTTCAGCTGCTTGCTTGCTTCGCTCAGCCCGCTTTGGATCTTGGTTAACCCTTCACTGCTCTGATCCAGACCGTCCGACAGCGTAGCCACCTGAGTAGGAATCAGGAAGTCATTAATCTGCTCCCCGGTAGGGCGGGACATGCTGCGCACAGCCTTAACGCCATCCACCTTTTCCAGCTCGCGGCTGATTTTCTCGGCAAGTCCCATATATTCAGCAGTGTCCATCCGGTCGTCATTCTTGATGACAATCTTGCCCGGCATGGATTCACCCGGACCGAAGCTCTCAGATATAATATTGAATCCTTTGACCGAGGCGTAGTTAGGCCCGATCTCATCCATACTGTTGAAGCTCAGCTTCCCGCTGTAGGTAAGCAGGAATGGTGCCACAACCGCAGCCACAATCAGCAGCGCAGCCCAGGGTCTCTTCAGAGAGAACGAACCGGCTGCTCCCCAGATCCGGCTCTCACTGTGCTCCAGCTTGCCGCGGGAGGGCCAGAACAGCTTAGGACCCAGAACTGCCATGAAGAACGGCACGACCGTCACCAGTGCAAGCAGCATCACTGCTATGCCGACAGCCACCGCCACCGCCGAACGGTAGAGCATGAACTTGGACAAGCCGATGGCCACGAAGCCGACAAAGACCGCCAGCCCTGAATAGAACACCGTTCCACCAGCCTTCCGGTAAGTGGCGATGATGGCGCTTTGCGTATCCTCCGACTGGGCAAGCTCCTCCTTGAACCGGCTGATCAGCAGGATACAGTAATCGGTCCCGATCCCGAACATGACAGCGACCATGAAGATCTGGGTGAACGTCGAGAGCGGAAAGTCAAAGCGGTCCACCAGGAACGCGACAACCGACTGGGACACGATATAACTCAGTCCCACTGTCAGCAGCGGTACGAACGGAGCCACGAACGAACGGAACACCACGAACAGAATCAGCAGAATAAACACGACTGTGATGTATTCCGACTTTTTCAGACCGGCTTCCGAGCTGGCAATCGTATCCTCCGTAATCAGCCCTTCGCTGGTCATATAATGCTCCGCCGTGACGTTACTTAGCAGTTCAGCAGCCTTACCCGGCAGCTCCTTGACCGCCGCTTCTCCGCCTTGCACCGACAATGCCACCATAATCGTCTTACCGTCCCCGGCAATTAACGTATCCTTCAGCTCAGGTTGGGAGAAAGGATCAGTAATCGCACCAAGCTTCAGGGAATCCTTGTTCCCGGCCAGCTTCTCCACACCCTGCTTAATACTCTCGGTGTCTGCGGCCGTCAGCCCCTCAGGCTTATGGAACACCAGGGCCACTTGATGCACCGTCTCCCCGTCCTTGGCCGCAGCGACCTCCTTCATAATCTCCGCAGCCCGCGATGAGGTATAGCCGGCCGGAACAGCGATCTGACCCTTCTCGCGCACCAGATCCGACATGCCGGGAGCCGTGAGGAATAACACTGCCGCCACCGCCAGCCACACCGCGATAACTGCCCATCTTGCCTTCAAAATCGTTCTCAATTGCTTTTCCCCCCTGTATCCTGCATCAGAAATGCCAGCTTCTCAAACATCACAACAAAATGCTCAATATCCTTATCATCGAAATGGAACAGATACGGGGAGATCAGCTCATTCATCTGCTTCTGAGAGGTCTCATACACATCCTTCCCCCGCTCCGTCATCGTCAGGTACACCTGCCTGCGGTCATTCTCATCCCGGGTCCGCTGAATCATGCCCGCTTCATCCAGCCGGTTGATGATGGCCGTAATCGAGCTTTTGCCGACCGCAACAGCCTCAGCCAGATAGGTGGAGGTGCACTTCTCCTGCCCGCCAATCAGCCTGAGAATGCGGAATTGATCCGAGGTCAGGCCTTCTCCAAAAATATCCCGGAGCCGCGAGTTGATCTGCCTGGTAACGACCATATAAGCCTCTACGTAGCGGTTAATCCATTGCTCTGCATCTTTTCTCAAAGCCGGTTCCTCCTTCTGTCCTTATAGTTCACGTGTAGAACAGTTTCACAGTAAAACTATATTGTCCTTTTCATTAAAAGTCAACTGGTTTTCATGAATTTTACATTGTTCTTCAGCAGGGCGATTAAACAGCTTCAAGAACGCAAAAAACCACCCCGCACGCATAGTGCAGAGTGGCTAATATTAACTATTTCACCTATTGAATACCCTGATACCGTCCGTCCCGCTTACTCCTCGTCTTCCGTCTCTTCCACCTCATAGACACAGCGGAACATTTCGATTCCGGCAGCGTTCTCGCCCAGGCTGTACACCATAAAGCCCAGACTGCGGTAAAAGTCAGCAGCAATCTCGTCCTCTGTCTCCGCTACCAGATAACGCGGCTGACGGGAGGTGACCAGCTCAAGAATCATGCCGCGCGCATACCCTTTGCCCCGGTTCTCCGGGAGCACTGCAATATGGCGGATGTCGAGCGAGCCGTCTTCCGTCTCTTCGTATCCAGTTAGTCCGACCAGCAGCCCTTCCTCCTCCCAGCCGCACAGCTGCATGGCCGCAAGCTTACTATATTCCTCCGAAGTGCGTATCAGCGCATCCGGGTCATCTATAACCGCATAAGCCAGCAGCTCATTCACCTGCGGTGTGCCGACAAGCGGCTTCAAATCAATCAACATATGTCTCATCCTCCTAAAAGTATACCTGACCCGACGTCCCGCTATCCCCGCACCAGCCGCAGCAGCGCATAACCCGTCCACACCCCGAGCAGGTTAAGCAGCAGATCATCGATATCCAGGCTCCCGACATGCAGCAGCATCTGAAGCAGCTCCAGTACAATGATGCCCAGTGCAGACAGCAGCGTCAGCCGGATAAAAGAGCGGTAACCGGTGACCACCAGCGGAAGCAGAATGCCAAAAGGCGCGAATACTGCCACATTCCCCAGGAGATTCACCAGCCTGCTGGCATACGATAATCCATTCGTCATATCAAAGTATAAACGCACTGTCCGCAGCGGTTCAAGATTGTAACGGAGCGGTCCGTCCAGCTGAACCGTCCGTCCGAATCCAAGGAACATCCAGTACAGCAGCATTCCGCTATACGCGATCAGGAGCAGCCAGGCCAGGAAGCGGCGTCCGGGCGGAAGCGCCTGCTTGGCTGAAGTCTTCCCTTTCCGGCGGCCTGCATTCGGCTTAGCGATCCTGGCCACCTTCAACTATTTCAATCGTGCCGTCGCTCTTACCGATAATCGCCAGATCGGCAATCCCGATGAAGAGTCCATGCTCGACGACTCCGGGAATACGCTGGAGGGCAAGCGCCAGCTCTGCCGCCGATTCAATGGCTTCAAACCGGCAGTCGGCAATATAATTGCCGTTATCCGTCTTGTACAGGTCTTCTCCGCTACGCCGCAGCTCCGTCTTGCAGCCCAGCTTAGCGAGCGCGGCGACCGTCCACTCCCAGGCGAACGGCACAATCTCCACCGGCAACGGGAACTTCCCGAGCGTGGTCACGGCCTTGCTCTCATCGGCCACAACGATCATGCGTGCGCTGCCCATGGCGACAATCTTTTCCCGCAAAAGCGCACCGCCCCCGCCCTTAATCAGCTGCAGCGCCCCGTCGAGTTCATCCGCCCCGTCAATCGTCAGGTCGAGGCTGTCCACATCACTGAACGCTACCAGCGGAATGCCCAGTTCGCGGGCCTGATCCTCAGACGCCTGTGAGGTAGCTACGGCCGTAATTTGCAGGCCTTCGCTCACCCGCTCACCCAGCTTGCGGATGGCCCAGTAAGCAGTAGAGCCTGTTCCCAGGCCTACTTTCATACCGTCCTGCACATATTCGACTGCCTTCTCCGCTGCCAGCTGTTTCACATTGATACTCATTTTATTCCCTCCATGTTATCCGTTATAATGAACGAAGTGGAATGGGCTGTGCCTGTCCACAAGGAATTCTTATCCTAACCCATCAGCCTGACACTAATTATCCATCAGGAGGCATCCGCATGAGAACCGAGAACCAAATCCAATCCAAAATCAACGAAATGACGCTCCAGCGCAGATCCCTGGAATCACGGCTGGCCCCGCTGCCTCCCGGCGACCCTCAGCGGGCAGCACTTGACGCCCAGCTGACCAGGCTGGAAGATCTGATTCTAATGCTGGAATGGGTGCTGAACGCACCCGCGGGCAAATATCACGCCTAACTTCCGGGCCTTCATCTCTTCTCTAGCCGCTCCAGCCGCTGTTCAGCTATAGTTCCCAAGCATGGCCTCGTACAGCCCGGCATTCTCATGCTCGAAGCAGACGAAATCGATCTGCCGCAGCGGGAGCTCTGCCGGGCTCTTCGCGCGGACATACCCTACTACAGTTTCCAGCGCCGTCTTGCAGGCCAGCTCCTTCGGGAAGTTGTAAATGCCCGTGCTGATATTCGGAAAAGCGAGACTCTTCACCCCATGAGTGCAAGCCAGATCAAGGCTGCTCTTATAGCATCTCGCCAACACAGCCGCTTCACCGGCCGTACCGCCCTTCCAGATCGGACCCACCGTATGTATCACTCCGCGAAAAGGAAGCCGCCCCGCACCGGTGAGCGCAGCTTCGCCGGGAAGAATGCCGCCCTGCTTCTGACGGATTCCCGCGCATTCCTCCGCAATTCCCGGGCCTCCGGCCCGGTGTATAGCCCCGTCCACTCCTCCGCCTCCATACAGACCGGAATTCGAGGCATTGACGATCATCTCGCCCTGCCAGGAGGTGATATCGCCTTCATGAACCGACAGGATTACATCCTTAACGTTGATCTGCATAGCGGGTCTCCTCCTTCGCCGCAGTCTCCAGCGCCTGAATCAGTTCCTTCTCGCCCCTGCGGGCAGCCTTCCCTGAAAAAGAAACATGCGTAAGCCGGCCTCCCTGCACTGCGGCCTGGCGGAGAATGCCCAGCATATAATTCTGCGCATCCGATAACACGAGCTCGCCCGTTCCGGCGGCAACTCTGCACAAAGCACGGGTTGTTCCCGCTTCTGAGTCCGGCAGGTCTTCTTCCCCGGGCTCAACCACCGTGAATTGAAACAGCGGCACCGCCTCCGGCAGCTCCTCACCCGCAGAGAATCTCTGATTATATACCGAGTACATCAGATTGCCGGTATGCGCTCTGGAAGCATCCGACTCTTGCTCCGCAAGGATTCTGCTGTTCTGGTAAGCAATAATTCCGGCTGTGACCAGCAGAAACAGCACCACTCCCGCAATTAAAGTATACATTCCTGTCACCAGCCCATCGCCTGTAATGAACAATACCGTTTCTATAGTATCATGGACAGAAGTGTCCGTGAATGGTCCTACCCGTGTAAAAACATTTTTTTGCGCCGATTCCATAAAGTTATTTTGAAAGATTCAAATTAACAGTTGAAACTTCACGTGGCATGTCTCATAATGAAGTGGAGCCTGCTGTTTTGTCAAATCCATACGAAATCAAGGGAGGATACCTGGAAATGAAATTTTTCTTGGATACCGGAAATATTGAGGAAATCAAACGTATTACCCGCCTCGGATTAGTGGATGGCGTAACGACGAACCCGTCGCTGATCGCCAAGGAAGGCAGATTGTTTAAGGACGTAATCAAAGAGATCGTAGCTATTGTCCCTGGTCCTGTAAGCGCTGAGGTTATCGGTCTTACGGCTGAAGAGATGCTTAAGGAAGCTTACGAGATCGCTGAATGGGCTCCGAACGTGGTCATCAAGCTCCCTATGACTGAAGATGGTCTGGAAGCTTGTTATGAACTGACCAAAAAAGGCATCAAAACCAACGTAACGCTCGTATTCTCCGCTGCTCAA
The DNA here is from genome assembly GCF_038002265.1 of Paenibacillus sp. FSL R7-0179. Lineage (NCBI taxonomy): Bacteria > Bacillati > Bacillota > Bacilli > Caryophanales > Paenibacillaceae > Paenibacillus > Paenibacillus sp. FSL R7-0179. Next base: position 2,243,470 of record NZ_JBBOCC010000002.1, on the reverse strand, counting down.
GGCCTCATGGCCGCCAAGGCAGGAGCAACTTATATCAGTCCGTTCGTCGGACGTCTGGATGATATCGGTGTAGACGGCATGAAGCTGATCAAGGATCTGAAGACGATTCTGACCAACTACGACCTGAAATCCGAGATCATCGCCGCCAGTATCCGCAACATTGCCCATGTGGAGCAAGCAGCCATTGCCGGTGCTCACATCGCTACCATCCCGGGATCACTCCTGCCATCGCTCTGGAAGCACCCGCTGACCGACAATGGTATCGAACGCTTCCTGAAGGACTGGGAGAAGGTTCCACAGGTTTAAAAACAAAGCAAATCTTCAAGCCCCCCTTCCGCATTCTGCGGAGCGGGGCTTTTTTGGTGTTGTTAGGTGGGACGGATTACCATTTTTCCTTGACTCATTTACTTGTTATGCTTATACTTGTTACAACAAGTAATTATAAAGGAGCAATTCATTTATGACCCTGTCCTCTCCCCAGCAATTCCTCGGCTTCCTGCTGGGCTCGACCCACCGGAGAATCTCAGTGAGCTTCGCCCGGGCGTTGAAGCCGTATGACATTACACCCGAGCAATGGTCCACCCTGCTGATGATCTGTGACCGCAGCGGAGTCAACCAGAAGGAGGTGGCCGTTGCCTCCGCCAAAGACCAGCCCACCACCGCCCGGATCGTGGAGCTTCTGATTAAGAAAGGCTTCATTACCAAAACGGCCAACCCGGAGGACCGCAGGGCGTTCCAGCTCTATGCCACAGGAGAGGGAAGGGCGTTAATTGAGAACACTATAGCTCTGGAGCAGCAGACTATAGATATGGCTGTAGCCGGTTTGCAGCCGCAGCAGCTTGAAGATCTCCGCAATATGCTAGAGCAGATCTATCACAACACCGGAAATATACATCAGGAATAGGAGTCAACCCACTTGAATCAAACCTCTGAACGTCTATGGACCACATCCTTCATTACACTGACCCTTTGCAACCTTCTGCTGTTCATAGGACTGCAGATGACCTTATCTACCCTTCCTGCTTATGCGGAAAGTGCTTTGCATGCTTCACCCGTGCAGGTCAGTCTTGTGACCAGCCTGTTCGCCCTCAGTGCGATTGCCTCCCGCCTCATCTCCGCCAAAGCCATGGAGAAAGGCGGGCGCAACCTGCTGATCTTCCTCGGCCTTGCCATTGCCCTCTCTGCGGTGGCGGGCTATTATTTCGCAGGCAGCATCCTCACCCTGCTGCTGTTCCGCATCCTGTTCGGCATAGGCTTCGGTATGGCCAGCACGGCGTTCCCGACCATGGCCTCCGATGTCATTCCCATCCGCCGCATGGGCGAGGGCATGGGCTATTTCGGATTATCCACCAGCCTCGCCATGTCGGCTGGCCCGCTAATCGGACTCAGCCTGCTGCAAGGACCAGGCTTCGGGTCCCTGCTGCTGGGGACGGCTGTCGCGCTTGCTCTGATCCTGCCGATGGGCTTCCGCCTGGCGAAGTCACTGCCTGGCGGTCATTTGGAGCCGTCCGCAGTTCCGGCAGCAGCTGCCGGAAGCAATCCTTACCGCAGGCTGCTGCTTCCCTGCCTGCTTAACTTTCTCTTATCCATCTCTTACGGCGGGCTGCTCGGCTTCCTGGCGCTCTACGGGCAAGAGAAGCACCTCCAGCATATCGCTTACTTCTTCCTGTTCAATGCCTTAGCCATTGTCGTGATCCGGCCGCTCTCCGGCAGAATCTACGACCGCTATGGTGCGCCTGCCCTGCTCATCCCGGGAAGCCTGTTCATCGCCACGGGGCTTTTGCTGCTATCCTTCGCCTCCACAACAGCGGGCTTGTTCCCGGCCGCCCTATGCTACGGCTTCGGCTTTGGCTCCATGCAGCCTGCGCTCCAGACGTGGATGATCCAGTCTGTCGAACCGCGCCAGCGCGGATTAGCCAACGGAATGTTCCTGAACTCCCTGGATCTCGGTGTCGCCATCGGCTCCATGCTGCTTGGCGCTGTCGCCATGTTCACCAGCTATGCCGTGATGTACCGGTACTCGATATTGGCACCTGTGCTGCTGCTCGTTATCTATCTTCTGGTACTCATGACCCGGCAGAACAGTAAGCGCAAAGCTGCCTTAGAGGGATAGCTTTACGCTAACGTGAAATGGAGAAAACCACCCTAACGGAAAAATAAGATTACCTTCGCGCGAACACAATGTATGCTGTTTTTGGCATACATCCAGGCCACACGCCTGCACGCCAGCAAACGTATGCTGTTTTTGGCATACATCCAGGCCGTGCGCCTGCTTGTGAGCACAATGTATGCTGTTTTTGGCATACATCCAGGCCGTGCGCCTGCTTGCGAGCACAATGTATGTTGTTTTTGACATACATTTGGTCCAACACACACCTTCTACACAGCAGCAGGAAGCTATAGTCTCCTAATATAAGAACAAAACCGCCTCGCGTCACACGCGCAGGCGGTTTTATATTTGCTCACTTCTCTTGCGTACCAGCCGTTACCGTTTCACGCACAGCAGCAGGCATGAACGGGCTTGGCTGTCCCAGACTGTAGATATGAAGCAGATGCATCGCCCGGGTACAGGCAGTATAGAACAGCTTACGTTCATGTTCACGCCCGTATTTCTCAGCGGAACCGTCATAGATGATTACAGCATCGAACTCGACGCCCTTGGCGAGGTAGGCTGGAAGCACCAGCGTCCCTTTTTGAAAATTAGGCGTTTCCTTCGTGACCAGCCGCACCGGCAGCCGTTTCTCCAGTTCACCGTGCACCTGTGCGCTCTCTTCTGCGGTCTTGCAGATCACAGCCACATAATGATAACCCTCCGCATGAAGCTTAAGCACATCCTGCTCCACAGAGGAGAGCAGATCGTCTTCACTGTCCACCAGCGTCAGAAGCGGCTCCTCCCCCCGCCGGTTAAAGGGTACTATCTTCTCGCCGCCGGGAATCATCGCCCGTGTGAATTCAACAATCTCATACGTAGACCGGTAGCTGCGGGTCAAAGAGATCACCTCGGTGTTCTCTTCGCCGTAGATGCTCACCAGCCCGGCCAGATCTCCCAGCACCTCGCCTTGGGCATAGATCGCCTGATTCAGGTCGCCCAGCACGGTCATTTTGGCCCGGGGAAACAGGCGGCGCATGAATTCCAGCTGGAACGGCGAGTAATCCTGCACCTCATCGACAATGACATGACGGATCAGCGTGTTCGTCCGGAAGCCCTGGCTAAGCTCCTTCAAGTACAGGAACGGTGTCGCATCTTCATAGGCCAGCTCATTGCCCCTGATTGCAGTAAGCGTCTGCGCGCAGATCTCATCCCACGCTTCAGGCAGCGGCTGGCGGGTATCCAGGCGTTCTATCAGCTCACGGCCCTCGAATAAACGGCTGTACAGCGCCTTCACATCCACGAAGCGCCCGCGCTTGGTCCAGCCGCGCAGCGGCTTGAGACGCTGGCTGACTACGTAGCGGGCAAGTAAGATTCGCTCCGCATCATAATCATCGAAGCTGTCATTATGCCCTCCGCCCTTGCGGCGCATCTGGTTATAGGCCCGCTGATAATCGCTGTTGTCCATCAGCTCAATCTGCTCGTCTACCCATGCTGCACTCCGCTCTTCTGCGCCGAAGGCCGCAATTTTTTTGAGCAGCCAGCCCGTCATCAGTTCAATCCGGTTCGCCAGCTTGATGCCCGGGTCATAGCTGTAGAACTGGCGCTCCATCTCTTCCTTAGAGGCAACGGCCTTCCCCTGGAACATCAATGGCTTGAACAGCATGCCTTCATGCTCCAGCAGATTCACATATTGCCGGATGGCGCTAAGGAAGGCTACTGATGATTTATAAGCAATGCCTTCCCGGCGGATATAGGCTTCCTCCCCGTCGGGGGCATTCAGCAGACTCTCCGTCTGGCTGAACACATCCTCCAGCTGAAATTCCTGGCCCAGCCGGTGCTCCAGGTACATCTGGAAGGTGGTCTGCTGCATATTCTCTTCCCCCAGCTCAGGCAGCACAGTGGATACATAGCTGTTGAACAGGGGGTTCGGCGAGAAGAGCAGCATCTGATCTGCCTGAAGCACCTCGCGGTACTTGTAGAGCAGATAGGCTACCCGCTGTAGCGCTGCTGATGTCTTGCCGCTCCCGGCGGCTCCCTGCACAACCAGCATCCGGCTTCGGTCATTACGGATGACCGCATTCTGCTCCTTCTGGATGGTGGCTACGATCGACTTCATCCGGTCATCGGCACTATGGCTCAGTACCTGCTGAAGCAGCTCATCGCCGATGGTGACGCCCGTGTCGAACATGACTTCAATCTCACCGTTATCAATCACGAATTGGCGCTTCAGCTCCATGGTGCCTGTAATCTGTCCTCCAGGTGTCTCATAAGATGCAGGTCCCGGCGCCCCGTCATAATACAAGCTGGAGATAGGCGCGCGCCAATCGTAGATCAGGAAGGTCCCGTTATCCTCCATCAGCGAACCGATGCCCAGATAGATGGTATCAGCCGCAGCATCCCCCGCCTCCGAGAAATCAATCCGGCCAAAATAGGGCGATACTACCAGCTTTTTATATTTTTTAAGCGCCTTGCTGGATTGCAGATGATGGCGTTCGCGTTCGTTCAGAATCTGTGCCTGCTGCCGCAGACTGGTTGAAGTCTCCCCCAGGTCGTCGGGGCTGCTGAAGTTCACTGTGACCTCTTCCCAGAAGTCTTTGCGCATATCCACGACATCCGTGCGGTGGAGTCCCAGCTCCTCTGACAGCAGCCGGATATGGGCAGACAGCAGCTTGGTGATGCCGTTTACCCGCTCCTGCTCCTTTTGCCACTCGTGATCATGTTTATCCAATTCATTTCATCCCCTTTGGAAGGTTGACTAACAATGTTACCAACTCTTTAGTCGTTTTACAAGTTTTTGCTATATAGATCTCGCGCTCTAAATTTTCTCACTCAGCACTGTACTGTCCTTGTCATCTGCGTTCATGCGGTGGATTTGGTCAGCCACTTTATCCAGACGCTCCAGCTGATAGCCGTAGTCATAGATGGCCGCAGCCACCACCGACAGCCGGAGCTGCCCGGATTTCTGCGGATCATACCCGTTGATGGCGGATTTCAGGAAGCGGTCATTGTCCTCCGCCAGCGGCTCGGAATCATTGGCTCCCGGCTTCAGCTTATCCTCGAATTTCAGCAAAATGTACTCATGGTACTTGATCAGCTGCTCCAGATGGCGGTCGAACAGCTCATCCGTTTGCTCCGTCCGGTCAGCCTGGAAGTAATGCCGGTCAATCGCCTCAAGCACCTGATAGCCCTTTTGCAGGGAACCCAGCAGGTTTTTGTAGACCACCATCTGCCTCGTCTGACTGTATTTAGCCTTGCGGAGCTGCTTCTGCTCCTCCTCGAACAACGCGTATTTGTCAGCCAGCGCTTTAATCGCGCCTTCCAGCCCGTTCTTCTCATCCCGGAATACACTTTCCTTCATCTCATGCGACACCGCTGTCCGCAGCAGCAGCGATAAGCTGGTGAACACATTCTCGATCTGCCGGATGTACTGCTTGCGCGGCTGGGGCGGAAATACAGAGATATTGATAATAAAAGCCGACAAAATCCCGGTCAGGGTCAGCAGGAACCGGGTTAAGGCAAACTGCCACTGGCCGGAAGCCTCCATGACAGAGATGACTGTGACCAGCGTCAGGCCGATGGTGTCGGCACGGTTCATTTTCATGCTGATCATAATCACCAGGATGCATACCAGTCCAACCGCAATCGGTTCATTGGAGAGCAGCATTCCGCCAAGCAGCGCTATCACGGCCCCCATCGTGCTGGTCTGGATCTGATCGAGGAAATACCTCCATGATCTGTATATGGACGGCTGCATGGCAAAGATTGCCGCAATAGCCGCACCGACAGGAGAAGCGAAATTGAATAGAACGGACAGATAAAGCGCAAGCGTTACGGCCATTCCTGTTTTGAGTATGCGGGCACCGAAAGCCAAATCCATCCCTCCCAAGAGCTTGAAGCTTATCATAATTACTGTGGATGTTCATCCTTTATGTATATCTTGTTATTACCCATGAACTGCGCTGGCGAATTTTAGTATGTCTTAAGCCGGGCTTCAGGATTCTTTCAGCTTTCAGGGAATACTGTTATACCGGGTAGTCACTATAACCATCAGAAGAGGTGTATTCATGAAAAAAACGACCCGAACCCTATCCGCATGGGCAGCAGCCATGATGCTTGCCCTGTCTCCAGCAGCCGCCTTCGGCGAGCAGCTTCCCAAAGGCACAGCCACCCCTCCTCCGGCCTCACCGCATGCCGGCAGAGAGCATACCGGCAGAGAACATCCCCCTCACCGCAGCGGGGACCGGAATCTCAGGGCCGGAGGCCATTTCATTATCAGCGAAACGGCTGAGCTCCTGGGAATGGGCCGTGAGGAGCTGATTGCCAGCCTGAAATCGGGTAAGACCCTGACAGGTCTGGCCCAGGAGAAGAAGGGCTGGAGCGAAGACCAGTATGTCCAGAAGCTGAGCGATGCCGCCAGCCTGAAGCTGGATGGATTCGTCAAGGAAGGGAAGCTGACGCAGGAAGACGCGGCGAAGCTGAAGCCGGGCTTGCCGACGCTGATCAAGCGCAGCCTCAGCCGCGTAGCCCAGCTTCACCAAGGCAAGCCGTCACCGCCGCCTGCTGCTACGAAGGCCCCCTGAACTGTACGGCACCGTCCCGGGGGAGACAAGCTAGCGAGACCGTCCTCCTTACGGATGGATACCGTATGTAAGAGAACAGGCACTGAAATGCCCGGAGTTACTTCTTCCGGGCATTCTTTGTGTGATGCGGATTCGCTTTGTAATTCCGGTAAGCTTCGAAGCAGGCCGCCGACAGCATCAGCCAGGCTCCGCTCGCGGCATAGCCGCCGATCACATCACTCGGATAATGCACCCCCAGATAAATCCGGCTCCAGCCGATTCCTCCGGTCATCAGCACAGTGAACAGAATCAGCAAGAACCGCTCGCTACGGCTGTGCATATGCCGCCAGAGCAGGTAGGCAATGACCCCGTATAACGAGAAAGCCGCCATTGAATGTCCGCTGGGGAAGCTGTAGCCTGCCTGCTCAATCAGCCTGTGAATGGTGGGACGCTCCCGGTGGAACCACAGCTTGAGGAGCGTGTTCAGCAATTGGGAGCCGAGGCCCACCCACAGAAACAGGGCAAGCTCCAGCCGGTGCTTTAGCGCGAAGAACAAAATGAGCATGGTCAGCACGGAGATCCCTATTGCCAGCTTCGAGGAGCCGACTAATGATAAGCCTTTGGCCAGTGCGGTAAGCGGCGGAGATTCCATCGATTGCACGAACCGGATCACCGCATGGTCGAAGCCCTGGGCTCCGCCCAGCTTAACCAGTAATGCGATCAGGATAAAAGCCAGTAAAAACCATATAAACCGCCGGAATCCACGGGACCAGTAATGATAATATAGCATAACTACCCCCTTGTCTATTTCTCAGGCCTTAAGAACACATTTCCTGGGAAGGTCTTTCCCGTGTTATAATGGCCTGGAGAAATTATTTTAATTAAAGATGGAGTGCTGCCAAGTGGAAAGTCTAAAATTGCAGGAACGTTTGTTGAACCAGTGCATCTCAACAAAGATGCCTGTGACGATCTTTACAACTAACGGAGTCAAAATGCAGGGACTGGTAACCTCTTATGACGCTTATACGATCACCTTGCAGGGTCAGGGTGACGGAAGACAGAACGTACTCTTCAAATCGGCAGTCTCCACCGTGGTGCCGCTGAAGCCCGTCTCACTCAAATAAGCTGTCTGATCGGCGCACATTTTAACCTAAGCTACTACAAATGAACCTTCCAGGAACTCAAAAGGAACACCGGAGCAGCATCCCGGTGTTCCTTTTGCCGTTGTCTCCTTTGAGTCAGCCAGCTTGTCCTACACGGGGAAAACCGCCGGCATCACGCACACCGGCTTCGACAGCTCAGCTGTGTTGCCGGTGAAGCTCAGGCGGCCGCTGCCTTCGTCCAGGGAGAAGACAACCAGATTATTGCCGTCCCGGTTGGCAACAATCAGATACGCACCGTCCGGTGTAACTGTGAAGTGACGGGGATGTCCGCCTCTGGTGGATACATGCTCTACTAGGGTCAGCCCTGCCGTCTGCGGATTCACAGCATACTGTACGATGCTGTCATGTCCGCGGTTCGAGCCGTACAGATATTTGCCATCCTTGGAGAAGGTGATCTCTGCACAGCTGTTCTGGCCGGCTTCATAGCCTTCAGGCAGTGTGGATACAGTAGCAGCCGTCTTCAGGGTTCCTGCCGCAGCATCATATAGGAATGATGTCACCGTGCTGTCCAGCTCATTAATGACATAAGCGGACTTCCCGTCTGGATGGAACACGAAATGCCGCGGTCCTGCACCGGCATGCAGCGCAGTGTCTCCAATCGCTTCCAGCGTTCCCGCCTCTGCATCTATCCGGTAGCTGCGGATCAGATCCAGTCCCAGATCCGAGACAAACAGGTAACGTCCATCAGGGCTGAAGATGGCAGAATGCGGATGGGGACGGTCCTGGCCCGGAGTCCCACCATGTCCTGTGTGCTGAGCGATATCCGTCAATGCCACAGGCAATCCGCCCTTGTCCAGCGTGAGGAGTCCGACCGATCCCCCGTGATAGCTGCACACGACCAGATGTTGATTTTTGGCGTCCCGGTTAATGTTACAGGTCGTGCTCTGGCCTTTGCCTTCGGAAGGCATAGTCTGAATCCGCTGCAATTCGGTCAGCTTGCCTGTCTCAGGATCGATAGCGAAGGTTATAACCTCCCCTTCCTTACCGCCCGTACCGTTCGGCTTCTCCCCTATGGCATACAGCTTGCGACCGGAAGGGTCCACATTGACGAACGTAGGATTCGTCAGGCCTCCTGCGGTATCCAGCCGCTCCAGCGTGCCTCCGGCTTCACCGTCAAAGGCAAACACCTGGATTCCGCTCTCTTCTGCGGTGGCGTAGGAACCGGTAAATAACAGCAGCTTCGTCTTTTCGTTCATCTAGAATTCCTCCTCAAGTTAAACAGCCATCTATATAATTTACAATTTTTCGTGAGGGTTGACAAATGCAACGGAAAAAGTGACAAAAAACATTTCAAAAATAAGACTTCTCAAGCCGTTCAGAGTATGATATAATGAAAGCGCTAACATTAATGTTATTAATCAAGATAAAGGGGGAACACGAATGAGCAGCCTGCTGGAAGCCAGAAATGTATATGAGGACTTCGAGGTGGAGACAGACATTCTGTTCTTTAAGGTCGGGGACCATGACCTGGTCATTTTTCACGGCAGAAACTACAATATTAAAAAGAGAATGACTGCCGAGCAACTGAACCGCTTATTGTCGAGCAACAGCTATTATCATGTGTACGGAGGCTGCTACGTGAACCTGAACAAGATCAGCTCCATAGAGGACGACTGCATCTACTTCGGTGAGATGGGCCTCTATGCCAAGTCTGTACGGGTTCCAAGACGTAAGCAGGAGAACATCCGCCATTTACTTAAGGGTCTGAGTTCCTAAGCCGGACACGTTATCCGCACACATCTTGCAGTACGGTACTCTTCTATTCGAATGATTACAGTCTCTCTCATCAGGCCGGAGCGCATATGGGGACACCCGTGCTGCTCCGGTTTTTCCTGTGTTTTACCTGTTTCTTAATGGAATCTTAAAAAGTAATTGTGCTTTTTTATACTTTCTTAAGGTTTGGAATTCTGTTTTCTGGTAAAGTTGTAGAAAGACAGGCACCACCTATATTGAAGGGAGTCATTAATTATAATGGACAAAAAAGATTTCAATGAAAATGAAAAGCTAGAAAACGGCATTACGCCGGAAGAGAATGATACTTCTGTGATTACTCCGGAAGAAGGAATTGAGCCTGCCGGAACAGCCCCTGTGCCGCAGGAACCTGTACAAGCAGCTCCAAGAGTTGAAGAAAGCGTTCCCGTAATGAACAAAGTCGGCGGCGGAGGTACTCCCCCATCCTCACCTGCTCCATCCGGCGGCGGCAAAGGCTGGATGATTGCATCGCTCGTACTGGCAGCAGCACTGATTGTAGTGCTGATTGTACAGCCTTTCAAGAAGGATGACAGCAAAGTTGCCGTTGCTTCCGTGAACGGAACAGACATCACCAAGGCGCAGCTGTATGATAAATTGGTTGAAGCCGGCGGGGAATCCACCCTGCAAAACCTGATTACCACCACGCTGGTGGGCCAGGAAGCCAAAAAAGCCAACATTAAGGTTACCGATGCCGACATCAACGAAGAGATCGAGAACCTCAAAACCCAGTTCGGCGGCGAGGAAGCTCTGAATAACGCTCTGCAGCAGAGCTCAATGACCATTGAAGACCTGAAGAAGCAAATGCCGCTCCAGGTTGAAATCCGCAAGCTGGTAGAACCGAAGGTAACCGTTACCGATGATGAGATCTCCAAATACTTCGAAGAAAACAAAGCGAAATACAACCAGGAGGAAGAAGTTCGCGCTTCCCACATCCTGGTGAAGACCAAGGAAGAAGCTGACGCTATTCTGAAGCAGCTCAAAGACGGCGGGGATTTCGCAGCATTGGCTAAAGAAAAATCCGCTGACACCGGCTCCAAGGACAAGGGCGGCGATCTAGACTTCTTCAAACGCGGAGACATGGTTGCTGAATTCTCCGATGCAGCCTTCAAGCTGAAGGTTGGCGAAACCAGCGGCGCTGTGAAATCCGATTACGGCTACCACATCATCAAGGTTACTGACCGCAAGGAAGCCAAAGAATATACACTTGCCGAGAAGAAGGAAGAAATCAAGAAAACTCTGATGTCGCAGAAGGTATCCGAGATGTCTGCTACGTGGCTGGCTGATCTGAACAAGAATGCCAAGATCACCAATACGTTGACCGACAAACCGGATGCATCCGCTACTCCGGCAGCCAGTGAAGCTCCTGCTGCGGCAACGGAAGCTCCTGCTGCGAAATAAAGATTGCGATATTGGTACAAGCTATAACAATATAGAAGGCTACAATAAAAAGGACAAGCGTTCATCCGCTTGTCCTTTTTATTTGTGTTCAGATGTCTGCCTCAATTATTGTTCGTGCAGAGTGAGCTGCTATTGCCCTTTTTTTCGGATCTGCTTATCGTGATTCTCGCCCCACTCTTTGGCCTGTGCAGTGGCGATGGCGATGGCCCGCCCCTCCTCATATCCGTCGTCCAGCAGCGCATTGGCAATCTCCACCGCTTTGTTGCGAACAGGCGCAGTGAAGTTCTTCAGTGAATCCGGGTAGTTCTCCTTATTCCATGGCATGACAAAAACCTCCTTGATCTGGCTATATTCATACTTAGCCGGATCAGGGAGGTTCTAAACTGCTTATCGCAGGGTTTTCTTACTTAATGACCTTCACGCGTTCTTCAATCGGTTGGAATTCCTTCTCGCCAGGAGGCGTCAGGATGTTGCCGAATGGCATCTGGGCAATCAGCTTCCAGTCCGCAGCAATACCGAAGGTCTCCTTCACTTCATCGTCGATCAGCGGGTTATAGTGCTGTAGGGATGCACCCAGACCTGCTTCTGCGAAGGCAGTCCATACTACGAATTGCAGAATCCCGGAGGACTGGTTGGACCAGATCGGGAAGTTCTCAGCATACAGGGCAAAATTCTCCTGCAGGTGCTTCACCACTGCCTGATCTTCGAAGAATAGCACGGAGCCGTAGCCGGCTTTGAAGGAGGACAGCTTCTGAGCCGTGCCTTCGAATTGTTCAGTAGGAACGATCTTGCGCAGGGTCTCAGCTGTAATATCCCACAGCTTATCATGTTGTTCGCCCAGCAATACGACAGCTCTTGAGCTTTGCGAGTTGAAGGAAGTTGGGCTATGTAGAACGGCCTCTTCAACAATCTTCTGAATTTGTTCATCAGAGATTGGGGATTCTTTACTGATGGCGTATATGGAACGTCTGCCTTTTACCGCTTCAAAAAAAGTCTTAGACATAAAATAACTACCTCCATTAAATTAAGTAACTTACTTTTTTTAATTGTAACACTTTTCCGGTCTGAATACAACACATCATTCACAACTTTTTCCTGTACCAGCTCTTTGTTTGTATATCCGCTCTTAGTGTCGCTGAATTGAGTTCAATTATGCACCTTCCACTATTTTCTATAAGCTATTCTGGAGGTTTAGAAACAACGGCTAACATATCGTATATACAACCCTGTCATAAATAAGCTACAATGATTCAGCTAAAATACAGAAAGAAGGTTAAGCTATGCGCGTCCCGCTTCATAACCGCACAACTCATATGGTGAAGCTCACCTTAATGATGCTCCTCTCTTCCCTCCTCATCCTCAGCGGGTGTGAAGACTCCGCTTCTTCTGCCTTGAACGCTGTTCCAGCCGCCGCCGGGGCCGTGACCCCTGCTACAGAACCCGGAGAACCAGTATCCTTCTGGGTCGCCACCGATACACATTATCTGGACAAAGCCCTGGAGGACGGTGGGCAGGCCTTCCAGACTTATGTCACAGGCGGCGATGGCAAAATGCTTCCTTACAGCGATGAGCTGACCGAAGCCCTGGTCCGGGATGTGGAACAGAACAAGCCGGCCTTCCTCATTCTGAGCGGCGACCTTACGAATAACGGGGAAGCAGGTAGTCATGAGGAGCTGGCTGCGAAGCTGCACCGGATGGAAGCTGCGGGAACCCGCGTCTACGTCATTCCGGGCAACCATGATATCAACAACCCCTGGGCCAGATCGTTCGACGGTGACAAGCAGGTCGTGGCCAAGCATATTAACGTAGAGGATTTCCTGCGCATCTATGACGATTTCGGATATAACGAGGCGGTCTCGCGGGATGCGGACAGCTTAAGCTATGCGGTGAAGGCCGCACCCGGCCTGTGGCTGCTGATGCTTGACAGTGCGCAGTATGCTCATAACGAAGAATATAATTTTCCGCAGACCGACGGCCGCCTTCTGCCCTCCACCCTTGCCTGGATTGACGATAATGTGAAGCTGGCCGCTCAGGAGCATGCAGCTGTGATTACCGTGATGCATCATAATCTGCTGAGCCACACCTCCATGGCCGTATCCGGGTTCAAGCTTAATAACAGTCAGGAGACGATGAAGGCTTTTCGCCGGAACGGGCTAAATCTGGTGTTGTCCGGGCATATTCATATGCAGGATATCCGCCGCGATCCTCCAGAAGCCTCTATAGATCCGGCCTTACCTGTCTATGATATTGCTACAAGCGCCATGGCGGTGAATCCGCACCAGTACGGCAGAATGACCTTCGATCCCGCATCACGGGCCGTGACCTACCATACCACTCAAGTAGATGTTGACGGCTGGGCCAAGGCCAACCACAAGACCGATCCGCACCTGCTGAACTTCAAAGCGTATGCGGAGCAGATCTTCGCAGAGAACTCGTATGACAAAGCGATGAGCCGGCTTAAGGAGAGCAGCTTCACAGAAGCGCAGAAGCAGTTGATGGCTGAGGTGATGTCGAAGCTGAACGTGAAGTATTTTGCCGGGAATGCTGCTGATTCGCTGGAGGAGATTCGGGCGATGCCGGGATTCAAGCTGTGGGAGAGTATGGAGGGCGGCTTCATGTCCGGATATATCCGCAGTATGGCGGAGCACGCAGAAGAGAGCAATACCTCGCTGGAGATGGTTCTGACTACACAATAGCTGACAGCAAAGCCTCCCTTCCGGTGTACGAAAGCGAGGCTTGTTCCAGGCTTATGCTTCTATGAACTGGAGCGCACACTCTGTATGATGATCGGCAATTCCTTGTGCGAGCTGCTGGTCAGGGAAGCCTCGGTGAACTAGCTTCAACCCGCCTGAGATTAATGAGAGATGATGATGGAACTTATAGAACAGCTTCCGGTTCTCATCGAGCTGAACATCTTTCAGATAGCGGTAGTGCTTCCCAAAACGCATCTCCAGGAAGCTGTGTTCGTGTTCAATATCATAGAATTCGGCTCCTTCAATATCAATCAGGTAAGGCTCCAGCTGATCCGTTACGATCACATGATTGGGTCCAAGCTCCCCGTGAATGAATCCGTAGCTGTTTCGGGGTACTATTTTGGACTCCAGACTATATAGTTTGTCGAGCAGTTTCCCTTGATTCTTACGGATGGCTTCCACATGCTCTGCGGCGTAAGTTAGCTGTTCGATCCCATTGTATAATTGATGCAAATGACATTGTGTGTTGTTAGGCGCAGTCTGATCCGGTTTACCGTAGGTTCTGCTCTGAATCCTATGCATGGCATGAATCATCTCTCCCACCTGCTGGAAGACCTTATCCTGAACCTTACGGTCCGGATGCTTGAAATATCCCCCGGCCTCTTGTCCGGCTACATACTCAACCAGCGCATAATCGAAATCGTACCGGTCTCTGTCCTTATTCAAATCATAGAGTATTGGTGTGCGGATCGCATGCTCTATCAAGAACCTGTTATTACTCTCAAATAATTCACTCCCATAGGACTCTGCATGCAGGTTATGATTAACGATTTCTTCCTGAAAATAATTCATGATCAGGTCCCACACGTACAGAATACAGGAGAACCCATTGCTGCAGTCGAGCTTATAGACCACCTTCTGGGCACCGCCCTCCATCCTGCTGACCTTTACGACTGTATAACTCGTGCCTAAGACCTTCTCCACATACTCCTGCAACTCAGCAGTCCCCAGATGACATTGAAATTTCAAGTAACCACACTCCGCTTCTTCTTGTATTGCCGGCTACTTCACTCTATTCCATTCCAGGAAAAAAATATAGACTGTTTCTTTGCGCTCTGTTATTATGTTGAATTAGGTCTTGGAAAAAATAGGAATGCATATTTTTGCTTTATATTTACGGATAACAGGGCTATGCCTTACGCTTACTTTGCGGTTCGCACTGGAGTAATTAGAAAAAAAGTTGAAGAAAGATCATTCAACGGATGTATGACTATCGGGCTCATTTTACCGGTGAATCTCAACCGTATGAACTCGCTACTCGTACCATGAAGGATGTCTGCAACATACTTTCCATTTAGCGAGATCGTGAAATCCTCCCCGTTCTTCTCGAGTATAGATACCTCGTCCTCAATATCTCCAATTTCTGCGGTTTGGGATAACAATCGTAGTCTGTCGGCAGTGGTCTCTAACCTTACAATACTTTCACTGGCCAATACCGTCGTCCGTTCTACCGCTTTTAACAGAGGATCTATTCTAATTGTAATCTCTGATATAAAAGTGTGCGGAATCACATGGTGCAGGGACGGGTACTCCCCTTCAATTAAAGCAGATTGAACCATAATATGGTTAGCAGTGAATCTAACATGACGATTGGTTACTTCAACTTCTGTTGTTCTGGCCTCGCCGTCCATAATTTTAACCGCTTCAATTAAATTTCTGCCAGGAATAATAATATGCCTCTCCATCTCAGCTTCATGTTCCACATCTATAGTCCGGGAAGCTAGACGTATACCGTTAGTAGCCGTTAACTGTAGACGATGATTTCGATATTGAAAAGACACTCCTGTCAACACAGGCCTATGTTCTGATGAAGAAGCTGCCCCTGCCACCTGTAGGATGGAAGCCTTCAATGTATGATTTGTAACTACAAATTTAGTTGCAGCATTGTTCTCAGCAGGGTGTATCGCCGGATAATCTGCGGCATCTATTCCGCATAACCGAATTCGTGTATGTTCTGAGGAGATGGTAAGCATTAAGGAACTGTCGACTTCCAAAGTAATCATACCAGAGTCAGACTTACGTATAATTTCGCAGAAATACTTTGCCGGTACAACTACCTCCCCATTGCTCTGAAGCGTCAAGGTTGTATTCTCTTGAGGAATGCGATATTGGATAGTCATACTGCTATTGCTTGCGGTAACTATAAGTTCATTCATTCGAGCTTGTATATGAACGCCTGTCAGTATGGAAATCACATGGTTTGCCGGCACAGCCCTTAACACTTGCTGAAGAGCTTTGAGAAGAATATCCTTGCTGACGTTGACCCGCACTGGCTTCACCCGCTTCCATAAACTACATTACAAATCGGTAGATTCAATCAGAGATCGGATCAGCTCCGACCGGGACAATTTATGCTCTGCGCAATGCTGTTCGACCTTCTCCCAAAGCTCATTAGTTAAGGTTACCGAGACTTTTTTCGTTACACCTATGTTCTTGCGGCCTGCTCCCTCCCGGGGACCTCCTCTTGCAGACATGAATCCTAATTGACCTTCTTTATTGGAAAGACCTATTTTCAAATCATTTTGACTCAATTTGACTTGTCTCCTCTTTTTTTGAATTAGGTTACCTATTTCAATATCTATATTACTATTTTATCATACGATCAATGGGCTTACAATGTTAGGATTGGATGATTCTGGTGGCAAAAAGAAACCCACAACAAAAAACTGACCCTGCAAAGTTGCAACGGCCAGTTCTATATAGAGCGATCACATTCCCCCGATCACCATTCCACCCGCCGCACCGGCTAACACAACCAACCAAGGCGGCAGCTTCCAGAAGACCAGCATTATGAACAGAATGATAGCCAAGGCAAAGTCCAGCGGGGCGAGGATGGCTGTCGTCCACAGGGGATCGTACCAGGCGGCAAGCAGGATACCGACCACAGCGGCATTGATTCCGGTTAAGGCTCCTTGAATCCGGGGGCTCCTTCTTAAGCTGTTCCAAAAAGGCAGTGCGCCTGCAACCAGCAGAAAGGCTGGCAGGAAAATTGCGAGCGTGGCCAGGGTGGCCCCGGGAACACCGTCGGTCATTGCTCCAAGATAGGCTGCAAAAGTGAACAACGGACCCGGTACAGCCTGCGTGGCCCCGTATCCCGCCAAGAAATCGGCTGGGCTCACCCAGCCTGTAGGAACTACTTCTTGTTCCAGCAGCGGAAGCACGACATGTCCGCCGCCGAATACCAAAGCACCGGAACGATAAAAGCTGTCAAATATCGCTATTCCTCCAGTCTCCGCCGTCCCTCTTAGGAATGGGAGGACAATCAGGAGTAAGCCGAACAACGCTAAACAAATGATGCCGGAGGACCGGCGAATGGGGACCGGAACATTCGTCAAACTCTCCGCAGAACTGTGGCGGTACAGCCATAACCCGGCTATGCCCGCTGCAGCAATCGATAGAATCTGACTGTAGCCGGTCTGCCACGATAATGTAACAGCTGCCGCAATAGCCGCGATGGTCACTCTTTCCCGGTCCGGGGTCAGCTTCTGCCCCATGCCAAGGATGGCTTGGGCAACAATCGCGACAGCTACGATTTTCAGTCCGTGAATCCAGCCAGCACCGGCAATATCATAGCCCTGAAGCAGGAAGGCAAACGCGGCCAGTACCAGGACAGAGGGCAAAGTGAAGCCCAGCCAAGCGACCAACCCGCCCAGCCAGCCTGCCCGCACCATCCCGATGCCAATCCCCACCTGACTGCTCGCCGGACCGGGAAGGAACTGACAGAGCGCTACCAGATCCGCATAGCTTCGTTCATCCATCCATTTCCGGCGGCGGATATACTCATTGTGGAAATAACCCAGATGGGCGACCGGTCCGCCGAAGGAGGTAAGACCCAGTTTGGCGGATACAAGCAGGATCTCAAGTAACACCCCAGCCTTCCCCCTCCGATGGTCTCCCGGCACCGCCTGCTTCTCTGCTTGCATATCTATTGCTCCCTTGACCCTAGAATGTATACCTCATTCCAGACTATCATCCGAGTTCAAGCATTAGATAAAAGGTAGAGCAGTGTTCTGTAAATGTTCTGTAAAAAGCGGCTGCTAAGGTGTAAGCTTGACACTCTCCAGCCGGTCGATCAGCCTACGAAGGCCAGCTTCATCCGCTCCAGACGGACGGACATCCTCGCCCAGCAGCTTATCCACCTCTTCTCTGGTAAATGTGAAGCTGTAACTTATCCCTTCATCCGCAAGCGAATAATGAATGATATCTGCATTATCGATGAGGGTGAACAGCAGGACCGAATTCTTCAGGAGAGGGTCACGGCTTACTGCCTGAAGCTCATCGTTCCACATTCCCTTAATATCATTCACTGTATAATTGACGGTTAATGCATACGGGCGGGAGCCGGTTGTCAGCTCAATGCCTGCCCTCTCCAGTCCTTCCGGCAGCGGCATTGCACCAAGCAGCGCTGTGACTTTGCTGGCGTCCCCAATATACTTTGTTTTGCTCTCCAGCAGCTGATCCACCGCATAACCGGAATCTAACACCTGCGCCGGGGGCTCCACAGTCTTCGGATTGGCTGTACATCCAATAAGCAAGATCACAATAAGCAGGGTACAAGCGGCCATACTCCTTGAAGTCGGTTTACGGTACGCCAGAATATGCTTGATCCGGGCCTTCACACTGCTCTCGCCAAAAGCCAGCGGGCTGCCGGTCATAAGACCGCTCCGGCGGGCTGAGAAGCCAAGCAGGGAGCCTGAGTAGCTGCTTTTAACCTGCGGACCCAGCTTCCGGATCACCACTTCATCGCAGGACATCTCCATATCCTTGCTCATGAGCACAAAAGACAGCCACATCAGCGGATTGAACCAGTGGAGAATGACCAGCAGGAACATCAGCGGCTTGACCAGATAATCCCGCCGGTCAATATGAGTCTGCTCATGCAGCAGAATATGGGACAGCTCCTGTTCGCTCACTCCGGCCGGAATGTAGATCCTTGGCTTCAAGAAGCCGAAGACGAAAGGAGTCATAATCTGGTCGGTCTCAAAAACATGCCCATTCACCAGGGTTGCCGTACGGACTCTGCGCATGATTCTTACATAAGAGAACACGCTGTACAGCAGCAGTGTTATAGCGCCTGTCAGCCAGATCATACTGCCGGCCCACAGGATGATCTGCACCGGATTCACGCTTGCTGCAGGTGAAGCCGGCGGAAGCAGGCTGTTCAACAGACTTCCATGAGAAGCTGTTCCGGTCTCCACCGCAGGCTGTGCTTGCATCCCGATGTTCTTCGGAACGAATTGCAGCTGCCCTGTGCCGGACGGGCCCGCAGGCCCTGCCAGCTTCAGGATACTGAAGCTTGAAGTGAAGCTAACCGGAAGGATCAGCCTGATCATTACTGCTGACCACAGCATATAGGAGAAGATTTTGGGAGCGCGCCGCAGCAGGACTCTCGCCAGCATCACGGCGACGGCCACATAACTGGCGGTAATGCTCATGTTCAGAATACTGATCCACAGGTCCGTCATTGAGAGGCCTCCTCGATAATCCTCTTCAGCTCCGCAGCTTCCTTGGCCGATAATTTCTTATCCCCGAGAAAAGCAGTCAAAAACTGCGGCAACGAGCCGCCAAAGGCTTTGTCCACGACCGTCCGGCTCTCATGCCGCTGTGCTTCCGACTTCGGGATGATGGCGGTGACCACAGCCCCTTCGTTCCTGAGAATTCCCCGCTCACATAGCTTTCTTAACACGGTATAGGTCGTGGACTTCTTCCAGCCCAGTACCGCTAGACTCAGCTTCACCAGCTCAGTGGAATTAATCGGTTCATGGTCCCAGATCAGGCAAGCAAATTTATATTCGGCATCATATAATTTGTAGGGTTCCATCCTGTTCACTCCTTATAAGTTTATTGCAGTAGACCTACTGATGTTAAGTCTATTGCAGTAAACCTATATTGTCAAGGATACACCCGTTACCTCCAGCACAAAATAACCCCACAAAGCGGGGATTTAGCTTCGATGATAAATCAGGTACTTTGCGGGGACCCCAAAACACATAAATTCTTATCTATCAAAAGAAGCCGGAACCGCCTGATTGCTCAGGGGTCCCGGCTTCTTGATTATTGCCTTACTTCTTACGGACGTTCGATCCAGATATAGCCGTCATCATCTACTTCAACCGTAGCATGCAGGCCTTCGGCCAATACACGCAGCGGCACATTAGCATCTCCGTACTCATCTACGAATACCGCTAACGGAAGCTTCACGGTCTTGCCGGCAATTAGTGCCTGCGCGGAACCGATTTTGAATACGAGCTGATCGCCGTATACATCATCGGTAACCTTGATCGACTTGTTAGGTCCATCCCACTCTACCTTAGCATCCAGATCCTCTGCGACATAGCGCAGCGGAACATAGGTAGTGCCATTCTTCACAACCGGATAATAATAATCGTCGTCCGGTGCGATCATCAGGCTCTTAGCGGTGATTCCCATCTCTTCTTTGAGCAGCTTATATACCTGTGAATTAGGTTCGAAGCTTCTCAGGGTCTCCCCTGGAGTAAGATCTCCCATGGAGTAATCAATTGCACCTGTTGTGCTGATCGCATCAGCGGTAACAGGACCGTTCACATTCCAAGTTTCGGATACCAGCTTCATGTTGATGCTCTGCAGCGGCAGATATTCATCGGCCGGAAGAGCGACATTGAAGTCGATGTTCTGTTTGCGGACATGGAAGCCGCTGTCCACGAAGATATCCGCGCTCAGCTTGGTATCCTTGCCTAGAACAGTCTTAAGTTCAGGAGTGCTCTCATAGAGGTTCTCCAATTGCTTGTCATAGACCAGCAGGAGAGCATCCACAGCCAGCTTGGCTGCATCATGCACTACGGTAACTACCCCTTCTTTGTCCTCCAGCGGAATATCGCCCAGACCAATGCTGTTCAGATCTTCAGCTCTGTCTTTGATGAGCGGATACATATAATCATATAGACCGCTGATCAGGGCAGTGAAGCCTTCGGTATCCTTAGACACAGATCTCAGGAAACTCTTAAGCAATACTGGAAGCTCTTCTCCTGTAATTTCCGTATGTAGCTTCGTCAAGCTGGTTGGCTGGCCGTATACGGATTCATTTACTGATGTCACTGTGATCGCACCCGGATTCGGAAGATTCTTGATCACAAACTGGGAGGCCAGCTTGGTGAATTCCAAAGTCTTGGCTGGATCAGTTACTTCCAGGCCAAGCAGCATTTCATTGCTCTGAAGCGGCATGTAGAACGGCTGCTTCGCACCTTCAGCGGTGAAGACCAGGTTCTTCTGGTCGGTGAAGAGGGAGAAAGGAATCTTGAACTCCTTGTAACCCACAACTCCTGTGGCCGAGACATTGCCGTTATCCTGAACCTTCACATGGCCGAGCGTAAGTGATAAGGAATTAATAAGATCAACAACTTCCCGGTCCTCTGCGGTGATGCCTGCGGCAGGAACAGCGCTCAGGGTCATCGTAGTGCTTGATTCAGAGGATTTAACATCCAGATCCCCCAGCAGTGCCTTATTGACATCGAAGCCGCCAACGCTCTGGCAGCCTGACAGAATCAGCAGCAGGGCGAGAATCGGCACCAGCCATTTGGTTCTTGCTTTCATTTTCTTCATAGCATGTCTCCTCTAGCTCATAATTTGGCAACGTACCCATCATCTCAGAGGAGCATCAATTTGTAAATACAGCACCTGGAAATGATGAACCCTCATACGCTAAATAAACTCCGCCATTCTATAAATACCCATTCTTTGAAAAAGAGAAACTTTACCATGGCAAGGATTGCTAAATGGGCCGGATAAAAGCTCCACCAGACCCAGCGCGGCAGACGTCTCTTCTCCAGCAGCACCCAAAAACCCGGGGTCAGCGCAATCAGAACGGTCGGAATAATGCTGGCCATCTGCACCAGCCAATTATAATAGAACAGATAGAATACATTCAGCGCCAAATGCGCCAGCACGAGCACATAAGAACGGGTATACCGGAAAATCAGCACCAGCAGCAGTCCGTAGGCATTGTAGTCAAGCGGCAGCGCATCCATCAGCAGCACAGCGGCTACCACTACTGGAATACCCGCCCACAGATTGGGCAGCTTATCAAGCAGGGCAAGGACCAGCGCTGAGAGGAGCAGGGTGAAGACGACGTTCCAGCCTCCCGGATGAATCGCCAGATTGTACGGAATTTGCGCCAGCACAGAGATCACAAACAGCCGCCGCAGATAGCGGGGTCTGGAGGAGGTATGAATATAGCCTTGCGCCAGCGCGTAGCAGTAGATCGGGAAGGCAATTCTCCCCACATATCTCCAGGCAAGCTCCCCCGGGAAAAAGATCAGCCCAACATGGTCAATCAGCATGGTCAGCATGGCAATAATCTGCATCTGTAGCCTCCTGTTACTATTCATGAAATATAAAACACCTTAGGTGCTATTATCCATGCTAGAGGCACCTGCTGCAAGCTGCGCGGGAAGACTTGAACGCCAAATAACCCCACAAAGTGGGGCTTTAGCGTAGGTGATGACTCAGGTACTTTGCGGGGACCCCAAAACATATAAATTCTGGCGAACAAGCCGGAGCCGCCCCATCTGGAGCAGTCCCGGCCCGTTTTTATCCTTAGTTCAGGCTGTCTTCGACTTGTTATAGATATCAAAGCCTACGGCAAGCAGGAGCACCAGTCCCTTGATTCCCTGCTGCCAGTCTACGCCGAGGCCGACAAGCGACATGCCGTTGTTCATGACGCCCATGACCAGACCGCCGATGATCGCGCCGACCACGGTTCCAATCCCCCCGGACGCTGATGCTCCGCCGATGAAGCAGGCGGCGATGGCGTCCAGCTCGAAGTTCGTACCGGCCTTAGGGGTGGCCGAGTTCAGGCGGGCCGCGAAGACCAGTCCGGACAGGGCCGCGAGTACACCCATGTTGACGAATACCCAGAAGGTCACCCGTTTGGTTTTGACGCCGGAGAGACTTGCCGCCTTCTCATTGCCGCCCAGGGCATAGATATGCCGCCCCATGGTCATATGGTTCATGACGAAGGAATAAATCACGATCAGCACCATCAGAATCACAAGGATATTAGGAATCCCGTTATATTGCGCCAGCACATAGGTGAACAGGTTGATGACGATCACCAGCGCTGCGGCCTTGGCAACGGACATCCAGACCGGAGATTGCTCGAAGCCGTACTTCACCGTGATCCGGCGGCTGCGGATTTCCTGATAGATCACCAGCAGCGACAGCAGAACGCCGATGATCAGAGTCAGCATATTCAGCGAACCCACGCTTGCGACATCGGGAATGAAGCCAGAGCTGATCTTCTGAAAAGCCTTAGGAAACGGTGCAATCGACTGCCCGTTCAGCACAATCATCGTCAGACCACGGAACAGCAGCATGCCCGCCAAGGTAACGATGAACGCCGGGATTTTGACATAAGCGACCCAGAAGCCCTGCCAGGCTCCGACCAGCGCACCCATCAGCAACGAGATGACTACCGCCAGTACCGGATTCAGCTCCATATCCACCATCATAATGGCCGACAGGGCCCCGATGAAGGCAGCTACCGAGCCGACCGAGAGGTCGATATGCCCAGTGATGATTACCAGCACCATCCCGATAGCCAGCACCAGGATGTAGCTGTTCTGCAGAATCAGGTTGGTCACGTTCAGCGGCTTCAGCAGAATGCCGTCCGTCAGAATTTGAAAGAACACCGAAATAAAGATCAAGGCAATGATCATGCCGTATTGGCGGATATTTTTTTTGAACAGTTCACTAATAGCTCCCATGCGGTGTTACCCCCTGCTTCGTGTCATGAATTTCATCAAAAGCTCCTGCGTGGCGTCCTTCCGCTCCACTTCCCCGCTGATCCGCCCTTCGCACATGGTGTAGATCCGGTCGCACATCCCGATAATTTCCGGCAGCTCGGAAGAAATGACCAGCACACCCTTCCCCTCTGCGGCCAGACTGTTGATAATGGAATAAATCTCATATTTCGCTCCAACATCAATGCCCCGGGTAGGCTCATCGAGGATCAGAACATCCGGCTGGGCGTAGATCCATTTGCTGAGCACCACCTTTTGCTGGTTGCCGCCGCTGAGATTCACGGTTTTTTGCAGGATGCTGGGGGTCTTGATGTTCAGCTTCTTGCGGTATTCCTCTGCGACCAGCACTTCCTCGTTCTCATTAATGACACCGTGACGGGAAAGCTTCTTCAGGCTGCTGAGCGAGATGTTCCGCTTGATATCATCGATCAGGATCAGGCCGTAATGCTTGCGGTCCTCGGTCACGTAGGCTAACCCGTTCTCAATCGCCTGACTGATGTTATTCAGGTGCACTTCCTTGCCGTGCATAAAAGTCTGGCCGCTGATCCGCTTGCCATATGACTTGCCGAACACACTCATCGCCAGCTCCGTACGCCCTGCGCCCATGAGCCCGGCAATACCGACTACCTCTCCGCGCCGGATGTGGAGATTGATCTGATCCAGCATTTTGCGGTCCGCCTGTGTCTCGTGATAGACATTCCAGTCGCGGATCTCGAAGATCGTCTCGCCTAGGTTAGGTGTCCGCTCAGGGTAACGGTTCGTCAGATCGCGCCCGACCATGCCTTTGATAATGACATCCTCGGTAACGGCATCCTGCTTCATATCCAAGGTTTTAATGGTCTGTCCATCCCGCAGAATCGTGACGGAATCCGCTATCTTCTCGATTTCGTTCAATTTGTGGGAAATGATAATCGAGGATATCCCCTGCTTCTTCAGCTCCAGAATGAGCAGCAGCAGATTCTCACTATCATCCTCATTCAGCGCCGCTGTCGGTTCATCGAGAATGAGCAGCTTCACTTCCTTGGAGAGCGCCTTTGCGATCTCTACAAGCTGCTGCTTGCCGACACCTATCGTTGAGACTCCTGTAAACGGCGATTCTTTGAGGCCGACGATGTTCAGCAGCGCCTTCGTCTTGACCGTCGTTTCGTTCCAGTTGATCACCCCGCGTCTGGCCTGCTCATTGCCGAGGAAGATGTTCTCCGAAATCGACAAATACGGAATCAGCGCCAGCTCCTGATGGATAATGACGATCCCCAGGCCCTCGCTGTCCTTGATATCCTTGAACTGGCATACCTGTCCCTGGTATAAAATATCCCCTTCATACGTCCCGTGCGGATACACGCCGCTAAGTACCTTCATCAGCGTGGACTTGCCTGCCCCGTTCTCTCCGCAAAGGGCATGGATCTCGCCTGCCTTCACCTGAAGATTGACGCCCGAGAGCGCTTTGACGCCAGGGAATGTCTTGGTAATGCCCTTCATCTCCAAAATAATCTCACTCACGTGCCTCTCACCCAGCTTTCCTTGTGACTGTGCAGCGGTTCTCCGGCGGCGCTCCTTGCACTTCACGGCTGCCGCCGGTACCCGCTAGACCTGCGCTATGACGGCTATTGTCCCAGCTGTTCCTTGGTATAGTAGCCGCCGTCTACCAGCACTTTATCCACGTTGCCTGCATCCACAGAGACCGGCTCCAGCAGGTAGGACGGGACGATTTTGACACCATTGTCGTAGGTAGTGGTATCGTTGACTTCGGCTTCGGTTCCCTTGAGTACACTCTCGGTCATCTCCACCGCCTTCTTAGCCAGCTCGCGGGTATCCTTGAATACCGACTGCGTCTGTTCTCCGGCCAAAATGGACTTCACGGAAGCCAGCTCGGCGTCCTGTCCGGTAACTACCGGAAGCTTCTT
Source organism: Paenibacillus sp. FSL R7-0179 (assembly GCF_038002265.1). Taxonomy (NCBI): domain Bacteria; kingdom Bacillati; phylum Bacillota; class Bacilli; order Caryophanales; family Paenibacillaceae; genus Paenibacillus; species Paenibacillus sp. FSL R7-0179. Next base: position 2,218,073 of record NZ_JBBOCC010000002.1, on the reverse strand, counting down.
GTCGCCGGAGCCGTAGCCTACACCCTTGAGTGAAGACAGGATGCCGATGCTGATGCCATCGTATGGAGACAAGACGGCGTCCAGATTATCGCTTGCATAGTTCGCACTCAGCAGGTTATCCATCCGTGACTGGGCGGCGGCACCGTCCCAGCGCAGCGTAGCTACCTTATCCATTGTAAGCTGCTTGCTGCGGACCACCAGCTTGCCGGAATCGATGTACGGCTTCAGAATCGACATGGCGCCATCGAAGAAGAAATAGGCATTGTTGTCATCCGGCGATCCTCCGAACAGCTCGATGTTGAACGGGCCCTTGCCGTCCTTCAGGCCAAGCTTCTCCTCAATGTAGGAGCCCTGCAGCACGCCCACCTTGAAATTATCGAAGGTCGCATAGTAGTCTACGAATTCACTTTTTTTGATTAGACGGTCATAGGCGATGACCTTAACGTTGGCGTCATGTGCCTTCTGGAGCACATCCGTCAGCGCCTCGCCGTCAATTGAAGCGATTACAATGGCGTTCACGCCTTTGGTGATCATATTCTCAATCTGCGACACCTGGTTCTCGACAACATCTTCCGCATATTGCAGATCCGTCCCGTAGCCCAGCTTCTCGAACTCCTTGACCATGTTGTTGCCGTCATTCACCCAGCGCTCTGAAGATTTGGTCGGCATCGCAATGCCCACCTTGCCCTTGGATGTATCCCCGCCGCCGGAAGAGCTGCCGGCACTGCTGGATGAATTACCGCTGTTGCCGCATGCAGATAAGATGAGTACCAGTGTTAGCAGAAGCGTGATCATTGAATATCTTTTCATTCCTGCACTACCCCCTGAACTATTCTGATGTCTTCCACAGGTGTTCCCGTGTGACAAATCGAGTATAGCAACAGGGAGCACGTACCGTATTTACACTGAGGCTACTGTTTTTGTGAAAATATAACTTTATATATGCAAAAAGGAATGCCCCTCGCTTATAGATAGCTGCGGAAGCATTCCCCACTATTAATCTGATCTTCTATTACTTGCGTACCTCAGCCTGCACCCCTTTACGAAACTGCAGCGGAGCCACACCGGTCTGCTTCTTGAAGGCGGCGCTGAAATAATGCTGGGTCTCATAGCCCGACTGCTCGGCCACCTCGTTAATACTGAGGTCGGTTGAATGCAGAAGCTGGGCGGCCCTGCGGATACGGGTTTGGGTCAGATACGTGCCGAAGGATTCGCCCAGCTCCTGCTTGAACAGACGGCTCAGATAGACCGGGGAGGCTTGAAGCAGCCCTGCTGTCGCCTCCAGGGTAAGCCCGTATTCGCTGTAATGCTCCAGGATATGCTGCTTTGCCCTGCGGACGAGCGGCGATAGCGGCTGCTCCTTGACCAACGCCACCCGGCAGCTGCGGTAGGCGGCAGCCAGCTCAGTGATCTCTCCCAGGATCAGCCGGATGCCGACTTCAACGGCGATTTTGAGATGGCTGCGCACAGCCGCCTCCACTCCGGCCAGGATGCGCTCACCGGCGGCATCCCAGAGCAGGACAACAATCAGTCCGGCGGCGTCCCGGAACATCACCTTGGGATACGGGTCCAGCAGTTCGGTAGTGATATTCTCAATGGCGAACAGGAAGAGCTGCCGCTCCTTCTCCTTCATCGCCGGCTGCCGGCCCTCCCACCTCCAGCGGATGATGCCGATCAGCTCCGGCCGCTGCGGCGGGAGCTTGAGGAATTGCAGCTGCTCCCTGATCTCCGCCTGGCTGAGATTGCCGTCCAGCCATTCCTGGCAGAAGCGCTCGCGCAGCAGCGGGAAGTTCTTCATCAGCTGCCGGGAGGCCTGCTCCAGATGCTGGCTCTGCTGCCGCTCGGACTCCAGCTCATCGCGGACGCCCCGCAGCACCTGCATCAATTGTTTCGGCTCCGCGGGCTTGAGAATATAATCATTCACCTGCAGCCGGATCGACTCCTGTGCATACGCGAATTCATCGTGGCCGGTGATTACAATAATCTTGCAGCCGGGCAGCGCTTCCCGCAGCCGCTTCATCAGCTCCATGCCATGCATAATCGGCATGTTCAGATCGACCAGGGCGATATGAATGGCGTGCTCCACGGCCAGCTCCAGCGCCTCCTCCCCGTCTTCTGCCTCTGCGGCAACCTCCATACCGAGGCTATCCCAGTCCACGCATTGCCGGATGCCTTCCCGGATAATGCGCTCATCATCGGCAATGATTACTTTCCATTTGTCCATCATGTACAGATCATCCTCCTCTATCCTAATGCTTCTCCGGGTAATTCTCACGAACAACCGGGTGACGTACGGTTACAAGTGTCCCCTGCCCCTGCCCGCTCTCAATCTGGATGCCGTACGGCACTCCGTAGGTCAGCCTGATCCGCGCCTGCACATTCAATATGCCATAGCCGCTTCCTGCGCTGCCTGTTCCAGCCATTTCCGCCTCTGTACGCTCTAATTCTTCCGTACCTACCGCTTCAAGCCGCCGCCTGAGCTCCTTCAGCTTATCTTCAGACATCCCAGCGCCGTCATCGCGTACGGTAAGGTACAGGTCATTATCCCGTTCCACAACAGCTATGGAGAGGTGTCCGGGGCCGCGGCGCTCCTTGATGCCGTGATAGATCGCATTCTCCACCATCGGCTGCAGCAGCAGCTTAAGCACATACAGCTCCTGTAAGTGCGGCTCCACTTCAATGGAATAGGTCAGCTTGGTGCTGTAACGGACATACTGAATTTTCAGGTAGCTGACGATATGCTCCAGCTCATCGGAGAGCGGTATGATATCGCTCCCTTTGCTTAAGCCCAGCCGGAACAGCCTGGAGAGGGACTGGACCACCTCGGCGATATCCTCCGCTCCCTTGCTGCGGGCCATCCAGTGAATCGTATCCAGGGTATTGTACAGAAAATGCGGCTTGATATGCGCCTGAAGACTGCGCAGCTCCGCCTCACGCTTTTGCCGCGCCTGAAGCTCGGTCAGGGATAGCAGCCGGCCAATCTGGGCCAGCATCGTATTGAAGCTGCGGCCGAGCAGCCCGATCTCATCGGAACGGCTGCCCCAGTAGCGGATCGTCAGATCGCCGGACTGCGCCTTGCTCATGAAGGAGGCCAGTTGCCCGATAGGACGGGAGATCGAATAGGCCAGATAGAACGAGGCGGTCATGCCCAGCATACAGACCACAAAGACAAAGGTGACAACATTGAACGTAATCTCGCGGATTCCATAAGCCGACTCATCCATCGGGAACACGCCCATCGTGGTCCAGCCGGTAAACGGCGAGGTCCGGTAGATCAGCTGAAGCTTACGCCCGTCTACCGTCTCCGAGGTAATGCCCGAGGACTCGGTGAACAAACCTGCCGGAATAGTACGCATCAAAGGGTGCTGCGGCGCGTAAATCATCTCTCCGCGATTATCCACCACCGTCAGATATCCCGTCTTGCCGAGCGTGACATCTCTGGCCGTCTCCGCGATTACCCGCAGCTTCAGATCCACCAGCACCACGCCCTGCACCACCTGCGTCTCAGGATTCACAATGGCCCGAACGGCCGAGACCACCTCGCTCTCTTTATAGTCCACATGGGACCTGACCGCACGGCCATACGGATGCCCGACAATCAGGAAGATCCCCTTATTCTCAGCAGCCTGCTTGTACCAGGTCTCCTCCGTCAGCCTTGTACCGGAACGGGTATACATCTCATTGCTGATGAAACCGCCTTCACGGTTAACCAGCATAATGCCGGCAATCTCGGAGCTCAGCGTAGTGAAGCCCTGCAGGAATTTGCGGATATTGTATTCCGCCGATTCCCCGTTGCCTGCGGCGGGGTCCGGCTGTGCCGGAACCGTCGTCTCTCCCTTCAGGAACTTCTGGACGCCCGGATCGAACGAGATCAGGTATGTGATTTTCTGCAGATTCTCTACATCACTCTCTATGGCCGTATTCACCTTGCGGATGAGCTGCATCGTGTTCTCGGTGCTCTGCTCTTCCACGATCCGGTCCACCGTCCAGCCAATCAACAGCCCCAGTCCAATGGAAGGCAGAATGCTAATCAGCAAAAAGTGAATAATCAGCTTATAGCGGATCGGCATATTATTCAGCTTCAGCTTCTCCATTGTCACGCCGGTCTTGCGCATCTCTGGCTCCCCCTCTGTAGCCTATTTGGCATAATAATTATCCACATTCTGCCGCGTGACCACATCAATTCCGGTATCTACAGAATCGGGGACAGGCAGGGGCTTGTTATTGGCATAGGCTTCAGGATCAGCCTCCAAATCACGGTGCAGATGGAACAGCTCGGTCAGTGACCAATACCCCATATTCCAGGTGCCTTGGGCCATGGTTGCAGCAATCTTGCCCTCCTTCACCAGATCGAGCGTGCCCTTATCCGTATCGAAGCTGATAATCTGCGGGACCGGTCCGCTGCCTGGGGCGGCTTCCACGGCTTCCGCAACCCCGATACCGCCATTACTTTCTGTGGCAAAAATCCCGGCCAGCTGCGGATACCGCACCAGCAGCTGCTCGGCAGCCTCCCTGGACGCCACCTGATCTCCCCGCCCATCCTTGACCGCCACCAGCTTCATCTGCGGGTATTTGCTGCGGATTGTATTCGTGAAGCCGTCCGTCCGCTGCTGATGATTATGCTGCTCCGGTGTGGTGATAATGGCGACCTCGCCCTTGCCCCCGGTCAGTTCGGCCATCTTATCCGCCGCGTTCGTTCCGGCATTGTAATTGTCTGTTCCCAGGAAGGAATACGCCTTGCTGCCCTCAGCGCCCGAATCAAACAGCACTACCGGAATACCGCTCTCCACAGCCTTGTTGATCGTCGCTGTAAGCAGCTTGGAATTCACGGCCGAGATGGCAATTCCCGCCGGCTTCTTGGCGATGGTCTGTTCCAGCACCGTCATCTGTTCACTCGCGTTGTGCTGGGTGGAGCCGTGATACTCGACGGATACATTAAGCTCCTCTGCTGCATCCTCGAAGCCCTTCAGTACGCTTTTCCAGTAATCAATGCCGATCTGGAACGTAACCATCACGTATTTGTCTTCAATATTACCGCGCAGTCCGGTAGTCTCCCACGGATCTGCCGCATTCCCCTGCTGCTTGTAATTCAGCACGTAGAGCACGAAGATGCCGATTAACAGCACGTAGACGAGCCCAAGCTTTTTCACATATGTAACCCCTTTCATGAATGCCGAAGGTCCGCAAACCCCAGGTTCTTCCATCTAAGTCCAATCTAGTCTACTGGCTTGGCAGCCGTTCCGTCAATTACGTTACAGGGCCTATAGTTAAAAGATCATTATCTGCTGCGACATTTTATGTCGTACCAGCTGATTTATACTGGACAGGTACCATCAATTCAATGAAACGAGGATTACAAGAATGTCAAAAACCAAACGCGGACGGGTACTCTGGACCCTTCCATCCCGTGGACGCGGCACCTGTCCTGTCTGCGGGTCCACCCGAATCAAGCTGCTCTACACCAAAATAAAATCCGACGGCACCGCCCTGAAGGTCTGCAAGCGCTGTGACAAAGCCACGCAGGTTAGAGTGGACGCAGCAAACCGGTAAACTGACGCAAGGATGCCCCCTGCTTCATGCTTCGCGCATGGATGCCGGGCAGCATCCTTGTTTCTTGACGGGGAATGCTCACCTCTGGTCTAATGCGTCACCACCAGCTATACTGGAGGCTTACAGAAAGGAGCGGAGCCGCAGTATGAGCCATATCCACCGGATCCAGTGGTTTGACCAGCAGATTCGCCAGCTTGCTTATCCGAACAGCAGGAAGCTGGCGGAGCAGTTCGAAATTTCAGGGCGCCAGGCGCAGCGGGATATTGAATACCTGACAGAATCCCTCCGGGCTCCGCTCCGGTATGTGGCGAAGCAGCGCGGATATATATATGAGGACAACAGCTTCGTGCTGCCTCATCTGTACATTACGGACGAGGAGCAGCGGGTGCTTAAATATCTGGCTTACCGGTATAGCCATTATGATTATGAGAATGCCCAGAGTATCCGCAAGGTCGGGAGTCTGCTGGAGCGGTTCACCGAACAGCCTCTTACGGATAGGGAGCTTAAGCTGCCCGTCTTTGAAGTGAATGCCCACCATATACAGATGATAGAGATGCTGGAGCAGGCGATCCGGGCCCGCAGGGTGGTCCATGTTCTCTACCGGAACGGGCAGGACACTCCGCAGGAGTTGTATCTCTGCCCCCAGCAGCTAAGCCGGCGGGTAGAGGAAGATTATCTGGTGGCAGCTGTGGAGGGCGACGGACGGAGTGAGTATTTCAGCCTGTCCGGCATCCGCCAGCTAACGTTGACTGGCAGGGTTTTTGCAGCCGGAGAAGACGGTCCGGCGGCAACGGCAGAACAGACCAGACCCTTGAAGCCATTCACGGCGAGAATCCGTATGAACGGAATACCTCAGGATAGCTCATGGGGCGGTTATCAGCTCCGCGCCGCCGCTGATGAGGTCTATGAGGTTGATTTTTATGATACCAGCGCGTTTATTGCTCAGTTGCTCCAGGCCGAGTGGAATGCCCTCTTGTCCCCCAAATGGCTGAAGGACAAGCTCCGCAGCATCTGCGAAGCAGCAGTGAGACGGCTGGATGAACAGGAGAATGAACAGTGAGCAAACGATCAGGCGTAATTCTTGACGTTCAGATGAAGCGTGAATCGAAATCTTTTACCGATGCGCTCTATGCCGTAACCACTGCCGCCGGTTTATTCGAGGGTCCAAAATTCATGCTCTCCGGGCTAAGCGGCATGGCCTTCAAATTCACCGTGCACAAGAAGCTCCTCCCCTTGTCCGTTACGGCTTATGGGCAGTGGGGCATAGAGCATAGTGCGGCCGCCGATAACCTCGGCATCTTCTTCCAATATGACGGCGGGAGAACCAGACATGCTTCGTTCGGGGAGTATCAACGGATCGCTATTGACAGTGTCAAGCAGAGTCTGGACCGTGGCCGGGCCTGCATCTACTGGATACCGGAATTCGGCGTGATCCATGGTTATGATGAGGATGACCGGGTGTTCTATGTGCAGGATGGCTGGTCCGGCGAGACACAGGTTGTGCTGTATGACAACTTCGGCCTTAACTTCACGCCCTTCTGGTTTTGCCACTATGTGGGGGATGGAGTGAAGATTCCGCTGAAAGATGCTGTGCTGGAGTCGCTGCGGCTTGCGCTGGAGGATTGGGATACGCCTTACAAAACACTACCCGACTTGAGTATAGCTTCAGGCCGCCTGGCCTACAGCTTCCTGATCCGGGTGCTACAGGAGGGCGGGTTCGACAGTAACGGTGCTGTCTACATCCTGGAATCCTTCCAGACATCACGGATTGAAATCTCCGCTTATCTGCGGGAGGTTCAGTCCGCATTGCCCGGGCTGGAGGAGGTTCAGCACTTGTATGCTGACTTGGCGAAAGAGCTGAGGGGGCCGCTCGCGGCTGCAATCTCAGAGAATAACAGCGGCAAGGTGCTGAATGAGGAGCAGCTTCCGTCCCTCTGTGCTGCTTTGGAGAGGGCATTGGAGCTTGAGGAGCAGGCCATGGGGCGGGTCAAAATAATCTCTGGACAGTACCCGGACCGTAAGCGGTCCACTCTGCCAAGATGGGGGGCGCATACCGCACGATGAATGACCATCATAACAAGCAAGTTTCAGCCACTGCGGATCAGCCGCGTGTGCCGCTCGCATCTTCTTTTGCGGATGCCATGCATCAGGTCCTGTCGGCTAAAGGCTGGTTCACGCGTTCGAAGCCCATGCTGGCCGGAATGACGGCCTTATGTTTCCGCCTGTCCGTGCACAGGCAGCTTCACCCGGATTCTGCTACGGCTTATAACTGGGCAGCTGAACATTTCGTAGCGGCTGATCTGATCGGCATTATCGCCAGTCAGGGTGCAGGCTTTAACTTCAGTCCCACCTTCCCTCTCTATCAGAAGCAGGCTATTGCGGCAATCCGCCAATCCCTTGAGCAGGGCACCGGCGTGGTCTGCTGGAAAGACCGTTTCGTAGTGATTACCCGCTGTGATGATGAGCGGCAGCTCTTCTATTACAAGGAAAGCGATGCTGCCGCAGAGCTGGAGCTGCCTTATGATCAACTCGGAAGAAATGAGTCGCCATATTGGTACGGCCAGATCTATGAAGGTCAGGTCCAAAAAGATACTCTTCAGGTAATCAGAGAGTCCTTCATCCAAGCGGTGTACAAGGCAGAGGTTCATGATCCGATGCTGCCGGAATCGCAATATGCCTGCGGCCTTAAGGCCTATGATGCCATGCTGGAAGCCTTGGCGGGCAAGACCTACGATGCTGCCGGAGCCTATGAGACGTTGATTTTCTATGCAAGAATGAAACAGGATACGGCAGCCTACGCCAGGGAAGCGAGCCTGTACTGGCCTGAAGTTGAAGGTGTTGCAGAACATTATGCAGCTCTGGCTGCTGTATATAACGAAATTACCGGCACTCTAATCCAAAAGCCTGTACAAGCTCCTGAGACTCCTTGCTCCATTGATGCTGAAGGCCTGCTCCCGCTCCTCCGGGAAGCTCAGCGGATCGAGACCGCAGCGATCCAGTCCATCCGTCTGCTGCTGCGGGAGCCGATCGAGAACCGCTTCCATGATGTGGGGCTGCGTTAACCCCTGGCGGAGTGCTCAGAACATCAGAGACTCCGCGTATTTCTCCCCTTCCAGCAGGTCATATTCAACTAGACGGTAGTCAGCCAGCAGCGCCTGCTGCTCCGGGGTTAGCTCCTTCAGGATTCCCGTATCTCCCGGACCGATTAGCACCTTCTTGCTGAGTCCGGGAATTTCCGCCCGTACCTGCTCAAGCAGCTTGTAAAAAGCCGGCAAAGTCTGTCCGGATAACCGGAAGACCGCAGGGCCGAGAAAAGCCGGGCTGAGCGTCCCGAGCGGCTCCTTCCCGATCTCAAAGTTAGCGAGTACCAACAGCTTCGTCTCATGCTTCAGTCTTGGCTCCTGATCCCAGCCGGCTGCGGTATAGATCCCGGCGCTGAGCGCAGGCAGATGATCTCCCCAGAACACCGCAATGGTGGGCCGCTTGATCTTCAGCAGCTCCTGCTGGAGATAAGCCATGGCCTCATCTGTCAGCTTGGTGTCCTGTACATAAGTCTCCAGCTCATCCTTCTGATCCGGGAGGCCGCCCTCTACGGTGATCGTGTTCGGTCCGTTCAGGCCTTTGGTGAAGGGAAAATGATTCTGCATCGTCACCAGATGCAGGAATGCCGGGCCCGAAGCCGCTTGAAGCTGCCGGACAGCCTCCTGAACGGCCGCCTTATCCGAGACATACCCCTCGGGAGTCAGGCGGTCAGCATCCGGCAGATCCTTCTCACTCGTGAAGCTGTCGAACCCCAGCACCGGATAGACACGGTTCCGGTTATAGAAGGTCTCATCGAACGGATGCAGCGCAAGAGCCTCATACCCTCTGTCCTTCAGAATACTGACAATCGACGGCAGAGAGGACATTTTGACGAGGCGCTGTTGATAAGGAATGGTTCCATCCCCCAGAAAATACATCGACAGCCCGGTCAGGGCCTCGAACTCCACATTAGCCGTATTGCCGCCGAATTCCGGGGACAGCAAATAACCGGACGGCGTCTGGCCCGCCACCCCATGGATGAACTTCAGCGGATCTTCGCTTAATGTATACCCAGGCAGGCGCGTAGGGTCGAAGAACGCCTCATTCATCATAAACATAATATTCGGCTGTTCCTCCGGCGCGGCCTGCACCTGCACATCCGGCAATGCCGAATACTTGGCAGCCACCGCTTCAACGGCTTCACGGCTGTAGCCTTCCGGCTTGTCCATCAGGCTCTGCCGCAGATTTCCGGCGAAGGCATACACGAACCCGTTCTGCGTATAATTCACCTTCTGATTCCAGAAGATGTTCTGATAGCTCATTGCTGCAATCACGGGAGATTGGCTGGTGACCAGCACAAGAAACCATGCGCTGAGCCCTACAGAGATCCCCGCCAGCGTCACGCGCAGGGACAATCTGATCCGGTTCTTCGGCAGCTTAATAATCACAAGGACGAGACCGGCAACCAGCAGAAAAGCGGCCCCTATAGCAAGCGGAGAGATCATACCGCTGGTGATTTTACTCATCTCTCCGGCATTCTTCAGCAGCATCAGATCCCATGGAAATAACGGTTCGCCTCTCGTAGCCAGCTTTTGATCACTGGCAATCCCGAGCAGCACGAACAGCGCCGAGACCACCGCCGGTCCCGCATATGCGTTAGGCACAATCACTGAGCTTAAGAGCAGGATGAAGAAAATTAACAGACTTCCTGTACAATACAGCCAAGGATAAGCTCCAACCCACTTAAGCGCATGAAGCACATCCATCCGAAAAGAAGCGGCCTGCAAAAATAAATTCAGCCCAAACCCTACAGCCAGTAAAATAATCAACAAATACAATAAACGCTTCGATGGCAATAACCGTGACAAGTTCATTCACTCCTAACTGTTAAAGGAGTAGTATACGCCTTTTAGCTTAAAACCGCCTTAAAATTCAGCATCCAATTGGGTACACCCTCTATTTTTCTCCTGTTCCACTAGGATTTGGGGAGGAAACGTGCGCTTGCTGGATACCCCCCTCTTCAAAAAAAAGCTATCGGCGAAGTAGCTGAAGGATAACAAGTTGAAAAACGTAGTTTAATACTCCGGATTCTACCGATTTTGCTGAAGCAATTGGAATAACTACATCTATACAAGCGGATTAGGGCTCTTTTGAAGGAAATCTGGTTCAACAAATGCTATTTTTCCAACTGCTTCTCGACCAGCCTTCTTCCGCCCATCAGCAAGTGGATTTTTCCAACTGTCTCCGCTTCTGAAAGCACTCAATAAGGCAATGAGCCTACAGCCAGTTACTCCCAGCAAAAAGAGAGCAGCATCCAAATTTCAGACGCTGCTCTCTTATCTTTTCTATTCTCATCCCAGAGGATAGACTGAAAGGATAATTAATAATTAGGCCAAGGATTGGAGGGGAATTTTGGAACTGTAGGAGCGGTAGCGTCCGCCTTTGTCACCGGAATTCTACCGCGCTAGGCGGTATAAATTAAGAAATCTGGGGACAACAGCGGACGGAACTCCAAATATTCTCCGGAATGACGCCTTTGCCTAAGGTTACGAACTGAAGTTCAGTTTGTCTCCCCCTACTTCACGTATATCCGGCTGCTCTCCTCCCAATACTCCCCAGGCGCAAGCCCGAACAAGCCGATGTCATCGGCAGGCAGATCCACCTTCGGGGCATTGACCAGGTTGATCTGCGGTTCAGGGCAGAAGAAGCCCTCAGTCGCGCCATTGTTCCAGATCATCCATTGCTTATACGAGGTTCCCACATCATACACCAGCGTAACTCCGGCTTTGCGGTCGGTAAGCTCCATCCGGTTGCGGCCATTCTGGGCAGCTGCGGTGTAGTGGTTGTCCATCGAAGCGTAGAACGGATACAATCCTTCGCCGCGCAGAGCCACTTCATCGGCTGTAAGCTCCTGGAATTTGCCGGTTGGCAGCATCCGCTCATTAAGCTCCCAACGTTCGCCAATCGTCAGCTTAACACGGTAATCCTGCGCGCTGCTGCCTGGTGCGAACGGAGCATTGATAGCGGTATGGAACGCCAGCAGGCAAGGCATCAGCACATCGCCGTCATTGTGAACCAGCAGCTGCTGGGACAGGCCGCCTTCACCGAGCGTGTAGCGTAGCTTCACCGTGTATTTAAATGGCAGATACTGATAGGACGGATGCTTCTCATCCACCTTAATAGCTACAGTGACGAAGCTTTCGCTTGTGCCGGTGCCGAATTCCTCTACCTCCCATGCAGCTGTATGTAGGAAGCCGTGCAGATGATTGCCGGTCTTAGCTTCATTGACTGGCAGATGGTAGGTCTGCCCGTTCCAAGGGAACTCTCCATCCTCATAGCGGTTCGGCGGAAATAGCACAGGAATGCCGTGAATGCCCGGGTTCGCCTTAAATGCTTCCATCTCCTCCGCGCCAGGCTCATGCAAGAAACGGTAACCGCTCTCAGTATCACGGAAGCAGATCAGATTCCCGCCGATGCCTGGCAGTATAGCCGCTTCATAACGGCCAGCCTTCAACCAGACAGCAGCTTCGCCCTCATAGTGTCCTTCAAATGCTGAAATCGATGTCATTACATTAATCCCCTTCCATATGTTCAAAATGACTCTCTCATAGATAGAGTACCACATCTGCCGGAATGGCAACATGCCATTTTTACAGCTGCTCTACTTCGACACTCATGACATGCTCGATTTTTTTGACATCATAATAGATTTCTGTAGCATAATCCTTGTCCGGCGCAGAAACGACCATGTCGATCATCTGCCTGCCATCCTCAAGATCCTTGATCTTCATCCGCCGGATGGTCCGGCCGGTTTTGCGTGTTTTGCGCTGGTCGGTAATAACATTACGCTGCTCAATCTTCTGGATCACATCCGTCAGGATATAGTTCGGTTCCATAATGATTTTGATGGAGATCTCGTGCTTGTTCAGCACTTCAGGTCCGATGGCTTTGATAAGCAGAGGCACAGCGTTAACCGCGAACATAAGCAGTATAACCGCATAACCCGCCTCTACAAAAAAGCCCGCGCCGACCGCAATCCCGATACCGGATGCCGTCCAGATCAGCGCTGCCGAGGTCAGCCCGGAGATGGCATCTCCGCCTCTGCGCAGAATAACACCCGCTCCCAAAAAACCGATACCGCTGACGATCTGCGCCGCCAGACGCATAGGGTCCATGCTCGGATGCTCCGGTCCGCCGAATTTGTCATACGCATGAATAGATACCAGGGTAACCAGACAGCTGGCGATACTGATGACCATACTGGTCCGGATTCCCAGCGGTTTCTGTTTCAATTGGCGGTCAATGCCGATGAACAGCCCGAACAGCATGGCCACCAGCAGCTTAATGATTGATTCCGTATGCAGCAGGTCCATATTCATATTTCATTTCCCTCCTTTCCCGCCCGTCATGGCACATAGAATCAGTATACCTGAAATGCGCTGCAATCTTTACTGAAATTTTCTGCTCCCTGTTCAAAAAAAGAAACGGACGCGTATCCCCGCTAACCGGGAGCTTCAGGCAATACTGCCTGAGGCTCCGGCAAGGAACATCGTCCGCTTCAGAGAAGACCTCACTTATCCCATCATATGAGCGATGAGTGACTTATAGAAGGATTAGCCGTGCAGAAGCGATTCTGCTCCGTCACAGTAGATTTCCGTACCGGTGATATGATCCGAATCCTCAGAAGCCAGGAACAGCGCAAGCTTGGCCACCTGATCCGGACGTCCAGGCCCTTTCTCCAGCGGCTGTCCGCCATCGGGGAACTCCACTTCAATCTGCACTTCCTTGAGATCGTCCGAAGGATAGGTATTATCATCTATATTCGTGGTAATAGCTCCCGGACAGATAGCGTTTACACGAATCTTGTACTGGGCCAGCTCAAGCGCAGCCATCTTCATAAAAGCTACCTGACCCGCCTTGGTCGTACTATAGGCAGAGAACCCGACATTGGAGAATACCCGGTTGCCGTTGATCGAGCTGTTGATCAGAATGCTGCCGCCCTTCTCCTTGAGATGAGGAATCGCATATTTGACGGTGGCGAAGGTGCCACGCAGATTAATCTGAATTGTCTGATCCCAGGACTCGATGTCCATCGTCTCAATCGGGGTCATGGCGCCGTTGATCCCGGCATTGGCGAAGACCACATCCAGCTGTCCCCACTTCTCCACTACCTGGTTCACGGCATGCTCCACCTGCTGCGGATCAGCAATATCACATTCAAACACTTCGGCTTCTCCGCCCTCCTGCTTGATTCTAGCGGCCACCTTCTCCGCATTCTCCACCGTCCGGTCCAGAAGTGCCACCTTGGCCCCGCTTCTGGCGAACTCCAGCACAGATGCCCGGCCGATACCCGAGCCGCCTCCTGTAACAATCGCAACCTTGCCTTCCAGTTTCTTCGCAGTCATATGTGCAGTCGCCTCCATTGGTGTTTGATGTTCAAGTTATGTTCTTTCCCTTAACTTTACCTCTCATACCTGGAAGTGAATCGGAACATAGCGCCTGAAATAGCAAAAAAGCTTGACCCGCGACGGTTAAACCGGCAGCAGATCAAGCCGTAATGCTAAAGAATGATGATCCCGAATCAGCCCAGCATCATCCGGTCGTCAGCCAGCTTATGGCCGCTGATCGCTTCGAATTCGCCAAGCAGACGCTCTACCGTCAGATCCTTCTTGCGCGTCTCATCGAAATCAAGGATGATCGAGCCTTTATCCATCATGATGAGCCGGTTGCCCAGCCGGATCGCCTGATCCATATTATGGGTAACCATCAGCGTAGTCAGCTTCATCTCACGGACAATGGATTCCGTAAGGGTGGTGATTAGCTCCGCGCGCGATGGGTCAAGCGCAGCTGTATGCTCATCCAGCAGCAGAATCTGCGGCTGGGTAAAGGTCGCCATCAACAGGCTCAGCGCCTGCCGCTCGCCTCCGGAGAGCAGTCCCACCTTAGCCCGCAGCCGGTCTTCCAGGCCGATGCCCAGGCGGCTGAGCTGTTCGCGGAACAGTGTGCGTCTGTGCGCATTAACACCCAAGGACAGCCCGCGGGACTTGCCCCGCTTGTAGGCCATAGCCAGGTTCTCCTCAATCGTCATATGCGGCGCAGTCCCGGCCATCGGGTCCTGGAAGACCCGGCCGATCCAGCGTGCACGCTGGTATTCCGCCAGATGGCTGATCGAGCTCCCCTCAATACGTGCTTCTCCCAGATCGGGCTTCATCACGCCTGAGATAATATTCATAAGCGTAGATTTGCCGGCACCATTACTGCCGATAATCGTTACGAAATCCCCGGCTTTCAGTTCAAGATCGATTCCCAGCAGTGCAACCTTCTCATCCGGCGAACCGGCGTTGAACAGCTTACACACATTATCAAGCTTCAACATTAGCGGCCCCTCCTCTCTGCTTACTGCGCTGAGCCAGCTCAGCAAGCTCTGCGGTCCGTCTGCGGGCCGTGCTCTTCTGCTTCACATACCGCTGAACCGACGGGAAGACTAGGGCAATAATGACGATAATTGCAGTGATCAGCTTCAGATCGGAAGCCTTGAGCCAAGATACCCGGAGGGCCAGAGCGACAACGATCCGGTACACGATGGAGCCGAGCAGTACAGCCAGTGTCGCCCGGAAGACGTTCTTCGCACCGAAAATTGCTTCCCCGATAATTACCGACGCCAGCCCGATGACAATCATCCCGATCCCCATTGAAGCATCAGCGAAGGAAGAATACTGGGCGATCAGTGCGCCCGAGAGCGCCACCAGCCCGTTCGACAGGCTGATTCCCAGAATGGTTGTTGTATCCGTGTTCACTCCGAAGCTGCGGATCATCCGCGAGTTGTCGCCGGTAGCCCGCAGGGCCAGTCCCAGATCGGTGCGCAGGAACAGATCCATCAGGATTTTGACCAGCACTACGATAAAAGGCATGACCAGCAGCGGATTCATGGAGCTGAACAATGTGTCATCTCCCATCAACGAGACATTCGGCTTCACCAGAATCCGAAGATTGATCGAATACAGGGCAATCATCATCAGAATCCCGGACAACAGCCCGTTGATTTTACCTTTGGTATGAAGCAGACCGGTACACATCCCTGCCGCCATTCCGCCGAGCATTGCGCACAGAGTCGCCAGTAATGGAGAGTAACCGCTACTGATCATCACAGCAGCAATCGCGCCGCCGGTTGTGAAGCTTCCATCCACCGTCAGATCAGGAAAATCCAGAATACGGAAGGTAATATACACCCCAAGTGCCATGAATGCGTAGAGCAGGCCCATTTCCAGAGCCCCTATTAATGAATTATACATTGCTGACTTCCTCCCTTAAGCGGCAAAGGGCGCCCATTCCGGACGCACCCTGTTTATGAACCCTGTATGTTATTGAATAATATTATTGCCCGGATCAGCCACTTCAGCCTTCATGGCATCCGTTACTTCAATTCCCTGTGCTGCCGCTGCTTTGAGATTAAGGACCAAGTCCAGCTTCTCCTGCATCGTCACCTTCATATCACCGGGACTTTTTCCATCCTTAAGCACTTCTACCGCCATTTGGCCTACCTGATAGCCATGATCATAGTATTTGAAGCCTACTGTTGCAAAAGCACCCTTCTCCACCGTATCACGGTCAGCTGAGAAGAACGGAAGCTTGTTGTCGTTAGCCGTCTGGATAATCGAATCCACGCCGCTGACAACGGAGTTATCAAGCGTAATATACAGCGCATCTACACGCCCTACAAGCGATTCTGCAGCCTGCTTCACTTCCGAAGTATTGGTAATCGCCGCCTTCACCAGCTCGATCCCGTGCTTGTCCAGCTCACCCTTGGCGATATCAGCCATAACTACCGCATTCGGCTCTCCTTCATTAATGACCAGGCCCAGCTTCTTCACCTTGGGAAATTGCGTGGCAATGAAGTTCATCAGGCGGGTAATCGACTCCGGATTGGTATCCGATGCGCCGGACACATTCCCTCCGGGATGCTCCAGATCGCTAACAATCTTGGCATCGAGAGGGTCGGTTACCGCAGCGAACAGAATCGGAGTGTCCTTGACTTTCTGCACAACTGCCTGAGCTGAAGGTGTCGCAATTCCCAGCACCAGATCATTCTTATCGCCGGCAATCTTCTGGGCAATGGACAGGTTGTTGGCCTGATCGGCCTGGGCGTTCTGAAGATCCACCTTCAGGTTCTCCCCTTCAACAATCCCTGCATCCTTCAGCGCAGCCAGGAATCCTTCGCGGGTGGCATCCAGTGACGGATGCTCCACATATTGCGAGATGGCAATCTTATAGGACTTGGCATCGCCGGAGCCTGCACCCGAGGCTGGGGCTTCCGTTGCTGCGGCCGGAGTATTCCCGGTGCCCGCGTCATTCTTCACTGCAGCATTATTGTTCCCGCAACCGGCAGCTACGAGCATCAAGGCCATACTAAGCCCCATCCAAATCTTCTTCGTCTTCATCTGATAACCCCTCTTCTTGTACGGGTTCAGCGCGAGAACCTGGGCTAGCGGTCCAGCATTATCGCTTTCATCTTTAAAAGCATTAAAGCGAACGCCCGCACCCTGTCCCCATCCGCTCCCCGAATCTATTAAACATATATTATATGTAGGTTGATTTCCCGTCAATCATTTAAGTGGGGTCCATATTTTACAAAATACGCACAATGAGTATCCCCTCGCTTCAACAATCTGCGGTTTATCTTGACATTGTTTGCTAAAGCCTGCAGCACATAAAAAAAGCGGTCCTGCACAAACTTACCTTAAAGTTTGAAGATGGAGCGTGCCCTATGCCAATAATCAATCTGCGTACAAGCAAAATTTTATTGTCCTCCGCTATCCTAGTTACTGCCATTACGGGAACAACCGCCTGCAGCTACACCAGCAAGGACAGCACTCCCAAGGTTAACTCGCTGACCCCAACCGGAACATTTGCGGGCAGCTATTATGAGAAGAATTCTTTTACCGACAAGGAAGGCAAGTACTGGATTCCGCTCAAACCGGCTGTCGCCTCCATCGGCTTCCGGATGAAGGATGACACGGCAAGCGGCGGCTATACCAAGCTCGGCTATAGTGATGTCATGTATATGCTGCGGCCGGATTCCAGCCAGGTGTTCTCATTGGGCCAGAAAATCACCCTTCCCGATGTCCCCGTCCGCCGTGAAGGTCAAATCTATATCACCCCCACCGCCTTGTCCAAGCTGCTGCAGACCGAGGTCGGCTGGAATCCTGTTACTGGCGAGATCAATATCGCGACTCCTTCCGACAGGGAGAGTACAGAGGGCTCCGGCAAGGTGGAGGCTGCGAAGCCGTTGCGGATTCAGAGTGTATCGAACGTGGACACGGGAGAGCTGGTCTCCTATGCCAAAAAGTTTCTCGGTGTACCTTACGATTTCGGCGCTGGCCCCTATGAAGAGACCAAGCGCTTCGACTGCTCGTCCTTTACACGCCATGTCTTTCAGAAATTCGGGGTGGATCTGCCCCGTCTGGCCAAAGATCAGGACAATATCGGCAGACGGGTGTCGCGCAGCTCGCTGGAGCCCGGCGATTTGATCTTCTTCACCGTACCCGGACGTTTTGAGAGCGACGCAGTGCCCGGTCATGTAGGCATCTACATCGGCGGCGGTAATTTCATTCACACCTGGGGCGACCCCGGCGTGCAGATCAGCGAGCTGGACAGCGGATACTGGAGCAACGTAATTCTGCACATGCAGCGCGTGCTCTAGACCCGGACACAATAAATGCAAGGAAGACTGTACGGGCCCGCTTACTTAGCGCCCGGGCCGCTTCCCTGCATTTTTTGCTGCAAATTATCACTTCAATAATCACCTGCTGACCCCGCTGTCCCTTTGCATCCCTGCCCGAACGAATCCTTTGAACCGGCTGCCCTGGTACGACAGCTCCCCCCGGTCCCCCTCCACAATCATGGCATACGCCTTCGGCTTCACTTCAAGCTCTCTGCGGCTGCCATTATGGAACTCAAAGGTCACATAATAACTCGTATGGGTCCCCATATGCCCTCTTCCTCCCCAGACCTCTGTGCGTTTGGCTACTGCCGTAACGACCCTTGATTGCAGAGGACTGGTTTGGTTCGTCATCCAGGTCTTGAGCCCTCTCCAAACCGTGTATGCAACAAAGCCTGCGATCAGCAGCAGAATGAGCTTTAACAAGAACGGCCCTTCCGTGAAAAATCCGCTCTGGCTGCTGGACGCTGCCGGGTACAAAACGTTATATACGCCTGCATTATGCAAATTAACCCCTTCTTCCGATAATTTTTTCACAAAAAGTTCAATTTACTAGAGAATACGCAGTGTAGCAGCGCCGGTTTCGTTATTTCGCGTACGCAAACCTGAAAATAACAGTGTATTATATTTGGCCCTGCTAAGATCCTATGATATGCTTTAACTACAATGAACAAAAAAGGAGGTGTTCTCATGAGGAGAGATTGGACGCGTCTGACGCTGAAGGATCTGCTGAAGACTGTGTTCCTTCCGGTACTGCTGCTGACTTTTCTGATCATGGCTCTACAGATGCTGCATGAACAAGAGCCTGAGATGCATTCTGTAAGGCCGGACCGCTATGAGCATAAGCTGGCCCAACCGGTGCGCGTGCATCATACGCAGATTTATGATGCGCAGGCCATCCGGCTCGCTCCCCGTGAGAACCCTCTGACACTGGAGTCCGGACCTCCCGGGCTGCTGCTCTGTGTCTCTCTGCTCCCTTTCATTTACATTCTGCTGAAGCGGCTGCTGCTGATTCCGCTCAAATATAATTCGCATTTCGTAGGAGTGCGGCTGTACGCTGAATGAAGGTGCAACCACCGTAATCCGCAACACAAATACCGGTTTCCTGCTGAAAGGAGGAAATCTTATGAAAGTCAGATATAGAAATGCTTCACCCTTACGTTATTCGAAGACCTTGCGTCTGCTGTCCATTGTAGGCGGAGGACTACTTGCAGCTGTTGGTCTGGAGCTGTTCCTGATGCCGCATAAGCTGCTTCCGGGCGGCATTGCCGGGTTATCCGCCCTGCTGTCCCATGTGACTGAAATGCGGCTTGGATTATTCCTGTTCCTGTTCAACCTTCCGTTTATTCTGATGTCGCGCAGGCAGATTAATCTCCGTTTTGCCTTGTATACGATGCTTGGCCTGATCTGCCTGACGGCAGGGTCCCTGGCCCTGCACCATTTCCCGGCGGCAATCAGTGAGCCGCTGCCCGCGGCCATTGCCGGGGGGCTATGCCTCGGGTTCGGCCTGGGCATCTCTGTACGCTTCGGCGGGCTGACCGCAGGAAGCGAGAAGCAGAGCGTACGGCTGCTGAACGGAGGACCGCCCAAATCGGCTGAGATGCCGATTATGCTGTTCAACATGCTCATCCTGCTCTACGGCGGATCATTATTCGGCTGGGATCAGGCGATGTATAGTATCATCGCCTACCTGCTTGCCTTTGAAGCGCTGCGGTTCTCCTTAAGGGACCTCTCGCTCACGCAGGCGGTGTTCATTACCAGCAGCAAATGCGAGGAGATCCGGCGCAAGCTCCAGCAGTCGCTGGACCGCGAGGTGAAGCTGGTACGATCCACTGGACCGCAGGGAGAGCCAGGGACAGTATTCTGTCTGGCCAGCAGGCTGGAGGAAGAGCAGCTTGCCTCTATCGTGCATGACTGTGATCAGGACAGCAAGATTGTGATTAATGCCGCGCGGAACAACCGGATCTCAGCGCTTTTCCGTAATAAGCCGCCGGGCTAAGCCCTATGGCCTTCCATAGCGGCACAAAGCAAGTAAAAAGCGTTCCCGTAAGTAACACACGGGAACGCTTTTTGGATTACACGCCTATCGGAGCCTCCTGCATCCCGCTATTTGTCAGCGGAACATTCCCCATAAGCGGATCAGGTGAAACGTATTGTTCGGATCAATCTTTTGGGCAATGACGAATTTCACAATTTGTTCTTCCTGTGCAGACGTCAGCTTCTCATGCATCACCGACGAGGCATTACGCACCAGCTTACGTACAACTGCTGTATCCTGCAGCTCCTGCTTGGAGATGCCGGTAATCATATTCTTGACGCGTTCCTTGACCGCCGGATTCTTCATCTTCAGCTTGATGCGATCCACCAGCTGGGGACTGATTCCATATTGCTGATAACCCAAGTACAGCACCTCCTGTCATATCCAATCATTCACAGTATATGAAGGCAGGTGCCCGGATGTGCCTGTTCAGTCAATTAAATCCCCCTGAAAAATTTGTTCCTGCTGCAAATACCCGCGCAGCGGCGCAACATCCGCCGAGGTCCAGAAGGAAGCCTCCCGCAGCAGCTCCGCAGCATCATCGCGCGCCAGCTCCAGCGTCTCGAAGTCAGCGGTCATATCCGCCAGCCGGAATTCGGGCAGGCCGCTCTGCTTCGTCCCGAAGAAATCCCCCGGTCCGCGCAGCTCCAGATCCCGCCGTGATACCTCGAACCCGTCATCCGTATCTGTCATTGCAGTCATCCGCTCGCGCCCGATCTCCGACTTCGGATCAGCCATCAGCACACAGTAGGAAGCATGCTCTCCTCTGCCGACCCGGCCGCGCAGCTGATGCAGCTGAGACAGCCCGAAGCGGTCAGCGTCCATGATAATCATCAGCGTGGCATTCGGGACATCGACACCGACCTCTACGACCGTTGTAGACACCAGAAGCTGCAATTCGTTGCTGTAGAAGTTCCGCATGACCTCGTCCTTCTCGGACGGTGTCATTCTCCCGTGAAGCAAGCCCACCTTATAATTAGGAAAAGCCTGCGACATCTGCACATGCAGATCAATCGCATTCTGTACATCCAGCTTCTCTGACTCCTCAATCAGCGGACAGATCAGATAAGCTTGCCGCCCTTGCTCAATCTCCCGGCTGATCAGATTCATCACCCGCTCCAGCAGATCCGGCTTCACCCAGTAGGTGGTAATCGGCACACGCCCCTTCGGCCGTTCGGATAACGTAGACACATCCATATCCCCAAAGACGGTGATTGCCAGCGTCCGCGGGATTGGAGTGGCGGTCATCGTCAGCACATCCGGGTTATACCCCTTGCGCCGCAGGACACTGCGCTGGTTCACCCCGAAGCGGTGCTGCTCATCCGTAACCACAAGCCCCAGGCTGCGGAAGAAGACATCCTCCTGGATCAGCGCATGAGTCCCGACGACCACATCCAGCATACCCATCTGTAGATCGGCCAGCAGATCCTTCCGTTTGCGGCCGGTTACGCTGCCGGTCAGCAGGCCCACGGTAATACCGAAGGGCTCGAACATCCTCGTGAGCGAGCGCATATGCTGCTCTGCCAGGATTTCAGTCGGCACCATCAGCGCACCCTGAAATCCGGATTTTACAGTTGCGTAGAGCGCTATGGCCGCGAGTACCGTTTTGCCGGAGCCCACATCGCCTTGAAGCAGCCGGTTCATGCAATACCCTGAACGCATATCCTGCAGAATCTCCAGCTCCACATGCTTCTGGGCATCGGTCAGCTCAAACGGCAGGCTGCGCACGAATTGCCTCACTGTTGCATTGTCCACAGTATGAACTACGCCATCCATCCGGCCACGGTTCAGCACGCGGAAGGCTTGTACCTTCAGCTGGAACAGGAACAGCTCCTCATACACCATCCGGCGTCTTCCCTGCTGGCCCTCGCGCGTATCCTCCGGCTGATGAATCGTGGCAATCGCCCGCTTGCGTGACATGAAGTCATATTTGCTCATAATGCTGTGCGGCAGAATCTCAGGGATCAGGTCCCCGTACTGCTGCAACGCCTGGCCAATAATCCGGCGAATCCAGGACTGCGTAATCTTGCCACCGACGGAGTATACCGGCTGCAGCGTTCCTGTCTTGCCTTCGCCCCGGTCCGGGAATTCATAGTTAGTCACCGTAATCTGATTGCGCTTCTGATCCCACTTCCCCGTCAGCACCACTTCACGGCCGACCGTCAGTTGTTCACGCGCATAATGCTGGTTAAACCACGTAGCGGTGAACATCCACGGCTCGGCCACCATCTTGCAGCTCATACGGGATTTGCCCCCGAAGCGCTTGAGCACCGGAATGCCGATGACCTTGGCTATCACGGTTGCCTTGTCGCCGTGCTTGACCTCACTAAGAGATTTCGGACGGAAGTCCTCATACCGGAAAGGGTAATACTCCAGCAGATCCTTCACTGTAAAGACGCCAAAGGCGTGAAGCTCGCTTTGCTTTTGAGCGCTCACGCCAGTTATTTGTTTCACTTCAATTGAATCCAAAGTAAGCACCATGTTCATCCCCTAACCTTAAGCGGGCCAGATGAATACGGCTAAGGTTCCGTTACCGACATGACTGCCCACAACCGGGCCGACATTGGTCAGAACCTTCTCTTTCAAGGTGAAATGTCCGGCTAATTCCCGCAGGAACTCTTCGCCGGAAGCCGGTTCAGCCGTATGACCCACGGCCACATGTATTGTATTCACACCCGGCAGATCTGCCTTGAACAGCTCGATCATGCGGGCGACTGCCTTCTTGCGCCCTCTGACCTTTTCTACCGCATAGATAATGCCTTCCGCATCAATGGACAGGATCGGCTTGATATTGAGCAGTGTGCCCAGGATGGCCGATGCCTTGCCGATTCTTCCGCCCTTTTGCAGATATTCCAGTGTATCCACGAGGAAATACAGCTTGCGGGATTGACGCAGACTCTCCACCTTCGCCAGAATCTCCGCAGGAGCATGCCCCTGTTCTGCAAGCCGGGCGGCTTCCACAACCATGAACCCGAAGCCGTAGGAGGCGGAGAGGCTATCCACCACAGTGATAGCGTCTCCCTCCTCTTCCAGCATGGATTTGGCCATGACAGCAGACTGGTAGGTACCGCTTAAGCCGGAGGAGATATGGAAGGACAGAATTGAACTGCCCGGATGCTTCTCCTGTATAGTGCGGTATACATTCATATATTCTACAGGAGACGGCTGCGAAGTGGTCGGCATTTGCGGCGAGCGGGGAAGACGCTCGTAGAACTGTTCCGGAGTCATATCTACATTATCCCGAAATGCCTCTTCGCCGAACATCAGCGTCAGCGGAACGACTTCAATGCCGTACTGCTCCGCCAGAGCAGGCGGGATATCGGAGGTGCTGTCGGTAACGATTACGGTACGATTCATAATGTTCCTCCCCATACTATGATTTGGCTGCGCCACTCTGCTTGCTTGAGACATTTAAGAGATTCTAAGGCTCGACTGAGAAAAGATAATAGTACAGCGGCTGGCCGCCTTCATGAATCTCAACCTCAACCTGCGGGTACGTCTCTTCCAGCCAGCTGCCGAGGGCATCCGTAATGTCTGCCTCGGTGTCCGCACCGGTCAGCACCGTAACGATCTCGTCACCATTCACCAGCATGCTTGACAATAGCTCCTTGCTGACCGTGAGTAAGTCATCGGCAGCTGCAACGATCTTGGAGCTCTCGATGCCGATATACTGACCGGATTTGATCTCCAGATCCTCCATCACAGTATCCCGTACAGCATTGGTAATCTGCCCGGATTTGACCTGGGCAATCGCCTCCAGCATGTTGCTGGTGTTGGTATCTACCGCCTCCTCTTCCTGGAAGGCAAAGGCTGCCGAGATTCCCTGAGGAATACTCTTGCTCGGAATCACTGTAATCTCACGTTCGCCCTCCAGCAGCTCCTTGGCCTGCTGTGCAGCCAGGACGATATTGGAGTTATTCGGCAGAATATAGATATGCTTCGCGGAAATGGAAGAGATCGCATTCACGAAATCCTCTGTACTCGGATTCATCGTCTGGCCGCCGGCCAGAATCGCATCGACACCCAGGCTGCGGAAGATATCCGAAATCCCGTCTCCCGAGGAGACCGCAATGAAGCCGTACGGCGCCAGATCGTCCGCAGGAGGAACCGCCGGTGCCTGCACGCTGGCCTTCTCTTCCGGGATATCAGCAAAAACATCCGGCATCGGTGCGATGTCCATACCGGCAGTCAACAGATCGCGGTGCTGCTCACGCATGTTAAGGATGTGAATCTGGGTAATCTCTCCGTGGACGAGCGCCAGGTTAAGCACCTCTCCGGGAGTCTTGGAATGCACATGCACCTTGATCGTCTCATCATCCGAGATCACGATGATCGAATCCCCGTTAACTGATAACGCTTTCCGAAAAGCTTCCTCATCAAAATTTGCTTTCACGGATGCGCCAAGCTGACGGTTAATGAAAAATTCCATATCATATAAAAATTCAATATCTTCCGTATGGAGCTGCGATTGCGCGGAAGACTGTACGGAAGACAACGCATGCTCAGGTTTGGTTAGCACCGGCGACGGCACGGATACAGGGGCCGCAGCTTGTCCTTGCACAGGAGTCTGTACAGGTGCTGAGACTGCTCCGCTCGTCAGATGCTGGTGGAAGCCTTCATAGATGTAGACCAGACCCTGGCCCCCCGAATCCACCACACCCACCTGCTTCAGCACAGGGAGCTGCTCAGGCGTATATGCCAAGGCTTCCTTAGCTTTGGCCAGGACTTCAGTCATCAGCTCGATAATATCCGTTGTGCGGCGTGCATAATACACTGCATGTCTGGCAGCTTCCTTGGCGACCGTAAGAATGGTGCCTTCAACCGGCTTCACCACTGCCTTATAGGCGGTATCCACCCCGGTCTGCAGCGCTGCAGCGAACTGCTGTGTGTTAAGCTCATCATATTGGGCCGCATAACGTCCAAGACCTCTGAACAGCTGTGATAAAATAACGCCGGAGTTCCCGCGCGCGCCCATCAATAGTCCCTTCGACAGCACTCCCGCACATTGACCGACAGAGGCTGTGTTGTTTCTCTTCAATTCGTTCGCGCCTGCGGTCATCGTCAGATTCATGTTTGTGCCCGTATCGCCATCCGGCACCGGAAACACATTCAATGAATTGACATGCTCGGCATGCTGCTGCAGCATTTCCGCACCGGCTAGTACCATTGCGGTAAAATCTGTCCCGTTTATAGAACGCTTACTCAATGAGAATTCCCCTTCCTAACTTCATGCCTAATCAATTCAATGATCAACTGGACATAATGCACTAATTTATATTGTACTATAAGAGTCTGCAGAAATAAATGTTTTTGAATCGGTTGACGAAGCAATTTTTGCTGTGATATGATATTCAAGTATTGTTTTACGCAGGTGTAAGTAACAAGGAGGTGTAATCTATGTCCCGCACATGTACAGTAACAGGCAAGAAACCGGGTAGCGGTAACCACGTGTCTCACGCTAACAACCGCAACCGTCGCTCTTGGGGAGTTAACGTTCAGAAGGTTCGTATCTTGGTGAACGGCAAACCGAAACGCGTGTACGTCAGCACCCGTGCTTTGAAATCCGGTAAAGTTGAACGCGTCTAGTTTCCGATCATTCCCGGGCCTGGCGATATCTCATACCAAGTAGAAACGGATATGCCGTTCTTTCATAGACGGTATCCGTTTCAGCGAGAATAGAAGAGATATTATATTTGTAGCAAAAAGCACCCTTTACATTCGTAAGGTGCTTTTTTTCATATTTACTTGTCTTCTTAAACCTAACTCTTCTGAAACGTGTTCAAAATCGCTTTAACAAAACCTCCCAAAAATCTTGGCAGCTTGAACGTGTAAAATTTCATGATTAACCCTCCCATCAATTCATGCCGTGCAGTAGGAGACGATCCTGTCTAGATGAAGAATGTTCCATCGATTGCAGACCTCCGCAAAAAAGGCTACATGAGATTTCTGCTCATGTAACCATATTTATGCGACCACAACTTGGCCTATACCTTCCGTATGCGAATGCAGCAGATTGAGGGTCAATTCATTTAATAGTAGATGGGCATCAGCTCCTATTACTGCACTGCACTGTCCGCCGCCTCACGAATGGCCTTGATCGCTCCTGCGCGGTCGCTGCGGCCGAACACCGCATTGCCTGCCACAAGCACATCGGCCCCTGCTTCAGCTACAAGCGGTGCCGTAGCTTCGGCTACTCCGCCGTCTACCTCGATATGCAGGCCCTTATGATGGATCTCTTCCGCCCACTTCCGGAGCTGCGTAATCTTATGCAGTGTGCGCGGAATGAAGGCCTGCCCGCCGAAGCCCGGATTGACGGTCATCACAAGCACCATATCCACATCCTCCAGAACCTCACGCACCGCCGCTGCGGGTGTAGCCGGATTAATGGCCACCCCTGCCATCAGGCCAAGCTCCTTGATCTGATGAATTACACGGTGCAGATGTACGCAGGCTTCGGCATGAACCGTAATCACGGAAGCGCCCGCAGCGGCAAAATCAGCGATATAGCGTTCCGGGTTCTCTATCATTAAATGCACATCCAGAGGCAAAGAAGTATGGGCTCTCACCGCTGACACAATTGCGGGACCCAGCGTAATATTCGGCACAAAATGTCCGTCCATCACATCTACATGAATCCAGTCCGCACCGCTGGCTTCCGCTTCGGCTACCTCTGCACCAAGCGCTGCGAAATCTGCTGACAATATGGAAGGAGCAATTTTTACCATGAGTTTAATACCTCCGCTTTTTATCTTTCATTTCATTAAAGAACAGCTTGTAATGCTCATAACGGCTATCTGCAATATCTCCGGACTCCCAGGCCTCTATCACCTTGCAGCCCGGTTCGTGCAGATGGCTGCAGCCGCGAAATTTGCAATTCTCCGCGTAGGAAGCGAACTCACGGAAGCACTCCGACAATTCTTCTACGCCCAGCTCCAGGAAATCCAGCTGGCTGAAGCCCGGAGTGTCGGCCACAAACCCGCCATTACCTATATCCATCAGCTCTACATGGCGTGTCGTATGACGCCCGCGTCCGAGACGGAGGCTTATCTCCCCTGTCTCCAGCGCAAGACCCGGCACAAGCCGGTTAAGCAATGTGGACTTCCCTACGCCTGACTGTCCTGAGAAGACGCTGATGATTCCGGCCAGTCGCTGACGCAGCTCATCCGCACCAGATCCGTTCAGTGAGCTTGTGACCATAACCTCGTAACCAATCTGCTCATATAGAGCTTTGACGGCTTCCGTAGCCTGCCCTTCATCCTCGGCCAGATCCTGCTTCGTGAGCACAATCAGCGTCTCCAGGCCTGAATGCTCGATATGAACCAGGAACTTGTCCAGCAGATTTAGATTCATATCCGGCTCCCGCACGGAGAACAGCAGCACTGCCAGCTTCACGTTAGCCACCTGCGGGCGGATCAGCTCCGATTCACGGGGAAGCAGTTCATCTACCATACCCTCTCCGTTCTCGGTCAGCATATAGATTACCCGGTCACCGACCAGCGGCGCAATTCCTTTCTTCTTCAGAATGCCGCGCCCCCGGCACTGTACCGCCTCTTCCTCAGTTACAATCTGTTCATCCTTGAGCGGCTTAACATAGTAATATCCGCTTAACGCTTTAATTATGATTCCTTCAGGCATACATGCTGAGCCTTCCTCTCCTGTATATTTACGCAAATGACCCAAGTGTGAAGTCCCCCGGGTCATTTCGCTGCTTCAACCCTGCCCGTATTCCCGGCAGCCCGGCTGAAGCTTATCTGTTCTATTATTTATGGCCTTTATCTTTGCCTGGCTTGTTGTCAGGGCCCTTACCGTTACCATTACTTTTCCCCTTACCATTACTGTTGCCATTGCTGAGGGCGGATGCCAGTTCATTGTTATTCTGTCCGTTACCCGGAACATAACCCGTCTGGTCCGTCTCGCCCGTCACCTCTCCTTCGCCGGTGTCCGGCGGAATAATCGCCGGATCTGCTGTCGGGTCGGGAGCTGGAGTCTCAACAGGCTGAACAGGCTCGGTCGGAGCGACCGTCGGTGCAGGCGTCGGTGTCTCCTCCGGAGGCGGTTCAGGCTGTTGCACCGTGTTATTCTTGACATCGACATAAGTGATCGGATAAGTCTCCAGGAACTCTCCGTCCCGGTAGACAGATACCATGCCGTCTTTATTAGGGGCAAGCAGCATGTTTACGGATAAGATCTGGCTTTTGCCAATTGTGCGCGTGCCCCATTCCTGATTCTCGCCATTGTTGCGCGCATCTGCAAAGACAATGCGGATCTTGCTTTTCTTGCCTTCTGCGGCCGGCGCTACAGGAACATTAAAGGTGAATTCCAGTGCCTCATCGGGATACCCGGTACTAATGTAGATAGTGATCTTCTCGCCTGGAGGGACCAAATCTCCTGCTTCATATGCCCACTGCTTCGTAACCTTACCCTTCTCGTAAGTGAAGCTCGGCTCTTCCTTGACCGCATCCAGCACCAGACCTACGCTCTCCAGCGCAGCCTTGGCTTCCTTCTCCGTCTTCCCGAGGAGATCCGGCATCTGGGTGCTTTCTTTGCCTTTGCTCACGATCAGCTTGACAGTTACCGTCTCAGGATCATATTCTGCGCCTGCGGCAGGCTCAGAGCTAATGACCTTACCTTTGGCAAACTCTTCACTATAGCGTTCATCCGGTGTTGCAATTCTATCCTGGGCAATACCAAGGGCGATTAGCTCCTTGACAGCATCATCATAACTCAGGTTAGAGATATCCTTAAGCTTAGGAAGAACCTTGGCGGCACTTACCGTCAGGATAATATGAGTTCCTTCTTTGACCATCGTATTGGTCTTGTTCTGCTTCCAGACAATATTCTCTTCGAAATTAGGATTATACTCAACCAGCGCAGGCTCTTCAGCAAACAGTCCCACCGCCTCAAGCTCAGCCTTGGCCTCCTGGAAGGTCTTCCCTGTCACTGCAGGCACCGAGACTTCATCGACCGACAGCTTGGAATTGACATACCACACAATTCCGGTCATGGCGATTAACACGACCAGTGTAAGGCTGATCCACAGTGCAGCGCGGTTCTTACGCTTCGCGGCAGCAGGCGGCGGAGCTTCCTCCATACTGCGGATTCGCTCGTCTCCGCCGCCACGGCTGCTTAGCCCGCGCTGGAGCGGCTTGATCGCCGGAATGATACGTGTTCTGTCCTCATCCTCATCATCCTGGAACAGCATCTTAGCTTCGCTGCGCCGTTCAGGCAGCAGACAGGTCTCCAGATCCTGCAGCATTTGCTTGGCAGACTGGTAGCGCTCCTCCGGGTTCTTGCGCATCGACTTGAGAATAACATTCTCCACGCTTTGCGGAATCAGCGGATTCAGCAGGCGCGGCTCCTCGAATTCCTCCTGCAGATGCTTCAGTGCCACGCTGATCGGACTCTCCCCCAAGAAAGGCAATACACCCGTAAGCATCTGATACAGTACGATGCCTAAGGAGTAAAGATCCGACTTCTCGCCTGTAGTTACGCCCTTGGCATGCTCCGGCGAGAAATAATGCACGGAACCGACCACAGATCCCGTCTGGGTAATCGTAGTAGAAGTAACTGCCCGGGCGATCCCGAAGTCGGTAACCTTAACCCGCCCGTTACGTCCGATCAGAATATTATGCGGTTTAATATCGCGGTGAATAATCTGGTTCATATGCGCATGATCCAGCGCATCACAAATCTGCGAGGCAATCCGCACGGACTCATCCACCTGCATCGGTGCCCGCTCTTTAATAATTTCATTCAGGTTCTTGCCTTCAATATACTCCATAACGATATAATGAATTTCATCTTCCTGGCCGACATCGTATATGCTGACTACGTTGGGATGAGATAACGATGCAGCTGATTGCGCCTCCCGCCGGAACCGGCGGATGAATTCCTCATCATGCACAAATTGATTGCGCAGTACTTTGATAGCAACATTCCGGTTAAGCAGAATATCATGGGCTCTATAGACAAGCGCCATGCCTCCTCCGCCGATCCGTTCGATGACTTGGTAACGGCCGCCCAATTCGTGACCGATCATCTTTCCCACTCCTTTGTCTCGGGCACTGCGGCCTCTCCTTGGTGTTCCAGCATAGCAACGCTTATATTATCGCTGCCGCCCGCAAGCAATGCCAGTTGAAGTAATCGCTCAGCTCTTTCTTCCAGAGATATTTCATGAATTCCGGCTACCTTGCCCAGATGCTCCAGACTGACATAATTGCTGAGCCCGTCGCTGCACAGCAGCAGCAGCTCACCAATCGCAAGCGTAACATATGCCAGATCCGCAGAGACCACTGTATCCGTCCCCAGCGCCCTGGTAAGCACATTGCGGCGGGGATGATTATCCAGCTCCTCAAGACTGATCTGGCCGTTCCTGAACAGCTCATTCACCAGCGTATGGTCCTCGGTTAGCTGCCTGGCCTCACCGTCACGGATCAGATAAGCCCTGCTGTCTCCGATATGGCCGATATAGCCTGCCGACCCTTTCAGCAA
Organism: Paenibacillus sp. FSL R7-0179; assembly: GCF_038002265.1. NCBI lineage: Bacteria > Bacillati > Bacillota > Bacilli > Caryophanales > Paenibacillaceae > Paenibacillus > Paenibacillus sp. FSL R7-0179. Next base: position 2,187,255 of record NZ_JBBOCC010000002.1, on the reverse strand, counting down.
TGCAGCAACGATGGTCGTCCCCATATTATGGAGCTTCTCATCGCTCTGAGCTTCTCTGTGAACTGTGTTATTGGCTTCCATGATGGCGGCAGTCAGCGCTTCCTTCAGCTCTGCTTCCGGGAGATCAGGCTCCAGCTGGTCCAGAATCCCCCTAACCGTCTCAAGTGCAAGCCTGCTCGCGGTATCGCCAGCCAGATGTCCCCCCATTCCGTCGGCAATAATGCCTAGGGTATAACCGTGGCGCGTGGCGCCGATCCAGACTGAATCCTCATTGACGGTACGTACCCGGCCAATGTCGCTGGCTTGAACTGTTCTGATCAAATATCCTCACCCCAACTCCATATGTTTGGCGCGCAGCTGTCCGCATGCGGCCGCAATATCATGGCCCTGCTCACGGCGGATGGTAACATTCACGCCATGATCGGCCAGTATACGCTGAAATTCAAAGATATCATTGCGGGAAGTCCGGACATATTTGCGCTCAGGCACATGATTGACCGGGATCAGATTCACATGGCAGAGCATGGTCTTCAGCACACCAGCCAACTCCTTTGCATGCTCCTTCTGATCATTCACGCCGCCGATCAAGGCGTACTCGAAGCTGATCCGGCGGCCTGTCTTGGCCTGATAATAGCGCAGGGACTCGATTACATCGTCGAACGGATAGCGGCGGTTCACCGGCATCAGCTTGGAACGGAGCGTATCGTTAGGAGCATGAATTGAGATCGCCAGATTAATCTGAGTATCTTCATCGGCGAATTTGTAGATGTTCGGCACAATTCCGCTGGTGGATACAGTGATATGGCGCTGGCCGATATTCAGGCCCTTTTCATGGATCATCAGACGGAGGAATCTCATAGTTGCATCATAATTCTCGAAGGGTTCGCCTGTCCCCATAATGACAATGCTGCTGACACGTTCGCCGCGCGCATCAAGAATCTGCTGGGAGCGGACTACCTGGGCAACGATCTCTCCTGCAGTCAGATCCCGCTTGAGACCGCCCAGGGTAGATGCACAGAAGGTACATCCGATCCGGCAGCCTACCTGGGTGGTCACACACACACTGTTACCATAATTATGCTTCATAATAACTGTCTCAATCGCATGATCATCATGCAGACCGAACAGGAATTTCACGGTGCCGTCCTTGGACTCCAGCTTCGTAATCTCGGTGAGCGCCGAAATACTGAACTGGTCAACCAGCTTGGCTCTGAGTGCCTTGGAGAGGTTACTCATAGATTCGAAGTCATTAACCCGCTTCACATACAGCCAGTCAAAGATCTGCCCGCCGCGAAAAGCCGGTTCTCCATTGTCCTTAGCCCATTGCTGTAACTCTTCTAATGAAAAATCATATATTAAAGGTTTCATTGTATTTTTGCACCTGTGCTTTCATAAATTATATGCGTATTGTTTCTCATTCTTCCTATTTTAACACAAAACTTAGAACCGGTAAAAGAAAAGCCCGCCGCGCGGATGAATCTGCGGGCGGGAAGCTGTAGTCCGGAAGCACAATCGCTATATTACAAGAGTCGCTCCAGCCGGGCAATATAGAAGCCGTCGCTGCCATAATGATGCGGGAGCAGCTGCATGCCGTCACCGGCAGCAAGTGCGGTTCCTTCCAGCCGTTCCCAGACGGCTGACTTGAAGCTTACCGGAGCAAAGCCGGGATTGCGCTCAAGAAAAGCAGCAATAACCCGGCTGTTCTCCGCCTGCTCGGTAGTACACGTACTGTAGACCAGCACGCCTCCCGGCTTCAGCAGCCCGGAGACCGATTGCAGCAGCTCAAGCTGCAGCGCAGCTACGCTTGCAATATCCTCCGGCTGCTTGCGCCATTTCAAATCAGGCTTGCGGCGGATGACCCCAAGCCCCGAGCAAGGAGCGTCCAGCAGAAGCCGGTCATAGGATTCCGGCTGGAGGGCAACACCCAGCTCCAGTGCATCCCCGCTAGCAGTGGTGATGCACTCCAAGCCTAGGCGTACTGCCTGCTCGGCAATGAGCTTAGCCTTATGCTCATGCAGGTCATTGGCCAGTATTGAGCCCTCGTCCTTCATCAGTTCACCCATATGGGCGCTCTTACCGCCGGGGGCAGCGCAGCAGTCCAGCACCTTCATTCCGGCTTCGGGAGCGACAACCTCGGCTACCAGCATCGAGCTCTCATCCTGAACAGACAGATAGCCGTCCCGGTACCAGGAGGTCAGTGCCAGATTGCCGCCGCCACGGATAACCAGCCCCGCAGGGCTCACCTTCGATTCTGCGGCATCCAGACCGGCTTCAAGCAGTTCTGCCAGCATGGCCTCCCGGCTAATCATCGTTGTATTGACACGGACACTGACTGCTGGCGGCTCATTGTTCGCCGCACACATGGCTTCAGCTGTATCCGGGCCATATTCCGCTGACCAGCGCTTCACCATCCATAGGGGATGGGAGTGCAGGATGGAGATCCGCTCTTCCCGGCTCAGCCCCGCAGGCAATACCGGCAGATCTCCGGCCCGCAGCACACTGCGCAGCACGCCGTTGACCATACCCGAGATGCCCTGATGGCCGCGTCTCTTGGAGATATTCACAGCCTCGTTAACGGCTGCATGCGAAGGCACCCGGTCCAGATACATGATCTGGTACAGGCTTAACCGCAGCAGACTCCTTACCCAAGGCTCCAGCTTGGCTATCCCTTTGCTGACGAAGCTGCTGAGGACATAATCGAGGGTAATCATACGCGAGAGGGTTCCGTACACAAGTTCTGTAGCAAGTCCCGTATCCTCACGGCTGAGGCCCTCTTTCTGCAGACTGCTTCCCAGCAGCAGGTTGCTGTACGCGCCCTGCTGCTCTACACGCACCAGAATATCAAGAGCAACCTCACGTGCAGAAGCCGGCGCAGCGGGCTTGCCGCCCTGCCGGTTCCGGCCCGCTCCGCCGGTTCTGCCTGCGGCAGGCTTCCGGCCGGAGGCCGCTGGCTGGTTGCCGGAAGGATGCGGACGTTGTCCGCCGCCTCCCTTGCCGCCCGCGCTCAACCGAGCACCGTGCCGGGTGCAAGAGTTGCACCACGGCTGAAGTCGGCTGCGCTCATGGCCTTTTTACCGGCAGGCTGAACGGTTGTAAGAAGGATGGCCCCGTCGCCGGTCTTCACCTCAATGCCGCGTTCGCTCACGGACAGCACGGTGCCCGGAGCCACACTGCCGCCCGGTTGTCCCACCGCCTGCGGCTTCACCGCAGCCCATGCCTTGAAGGTCTCGCCGTTCCACAGGGTGAACGCACCCGAGAACGGCACCAGACCGCGGATCTGGTTGTATAGCTCCAGCGAGCCCCGGCCCCAGTCGATCCGTTCATCTTCCCGGCTTAGATTCGGCGCATAGGTTGCTTCACTGTCATCCTGCACGGCAGCTTCCACACGGCCGGCTGCCAGTCGCGGCATCTCTGCCTTGAGGAGCTCCCGTCCGGCAACGCTGAGCTTCTCAAACAGCGTGCCTGAGGTATCGTCATCCTCTATCGCTACCTCCACCCGTGAGATCATATCTCCGGTGTCCAGTCCTTCCGCCATATACATCAGTGTCACACCAGTCACCTTCTCGCCGTTCATGATACAGCGCTGTATCGGAGCACCGCCCCGGTACTTGGGCAAAAGCGAGCCATGAACATTCACACATCCGTTCGCCGGCAGCTCAAGAACGCTCTTGGGTAGAATCTGTCCATATGCGGCGGTAACAATCAGATCCGGCTCATAGGCAGCCAGTTCAGCCACCGATTCAGGACGGCGCAGCCGTTCAGGCTGAAGGACCGGCAAGCCCAGCTCGAGTGCAGCCGCCTTCACCGGGGATGGCACCAGCGTCTTCTTGCGGCCTTGCGGCCGGTCCGGCTGACTCACCACGGCCACTACCTCATAGCCCTCTTCCAGCAGCATCCGCAAGGAGGGGACTGCAAAGGCCGGTGTTCCCATGAACACTATTCTCATTTCATTCACTCCTCAGTTTCACTGCGCTCTGCTGTGTATTCATAGACCTTCTCAGCAATATCCGTGAACAGCACGCCATTCAGGTGGTCAATCTCATGCTGAAAAGCCCGGGCCAGCAGGCCGCTTCCGGTAATGGTCACTTCCTCGCCCTCGCGGTTCAGGCCGTGTACGGTCACTGTCTCAGCACGGCGGACATCCCCGTTCAGGCCCGGAATACTCAGACAGCCTTCGGGTCCGAACTGCTCACCTTCCATGCTGACGATCTCGGGATTGATTAACTTGATCAACCCATGCTCTTCATCGGCATCTATTACAATCAGCCGTTTCAGAATGCCTACCTGCGGGGCTGCGAGACCTACGCCTTCCGCGTCATACATCGTATCGGCCATATCATCAAGCAATTTTTGTACATTAGGGGTAACGGTGGTTACCGTCTTCGCTTTCTTGTGCAATACTTCATCCGGTTCTTTCACAATCAGCCTGATCGCCATTTACACTAACACCATCCTTGTTCTATACATATCATTAATTTTATCGATTCCTTAGGGCAAAACCGCCTTACTATTGTAACACGCCGGAGGATTACATCAACATCTGCGGATCGACATCAATGCTGATCTGCAGACCTTTATCGCGGACGGAATCCTCAAGCTCCTCCGCCACCGTGCGTGCCAGCGCAATGGCGTCAATCGCACCGCGCCATTTGATGATGCACTGGAAACGGTACCGCCCCTTCAGCCGGGGCAGCGGCGAGGCCACCGGTCCCAGCAGATCCAGCGCATCCGAGGAGAGCTTGTCCAGACTGCCGTACCAGCGCAGCTGTCTGGCTTTGCCCTGAATGCTGAGCGCATAGTTCTCCGCCAGCTTCAGCAGCAGCGGAAGCTGCTCATGCGACAGGGTGACCAGAATCAGACGGCAATAAGGCGGGTAATGCAGCTCCTTGCGGTGCTTCAGCTCGTCCCGGACGAATGAACGGTAATCATGCCCGCTGGCATGGATAATCGAATAATGCTCCGGTGTATACGACTGCACCACCACCTCGCCGGGGAGCTGATGCCGCCCCGCACGGCCGGCAACCTGCGTCAAGAGCTGAAAGGTCTTCTCAGCCGCCCGGAAATCAGGCAGATTGAGCGCAGAATCCGCAGTAATGACCCCAACCAGAGTTACATCGGGGAAGTCTAGTCCTTTGGCGACCATCTGTGTACCCAGCAGCACATCGGCCTTCTTGTCCCTGAACTGGTTCAGCAGCTTCTCATGCGAGCCCTTCTCTGTGGTCGTGTCCACATCCATACGGATAACCCGGATACCGGGGAACAGCTTGCCCAGCTCTTCCTCTACCCGTTGTGTCCCGGTCCCGAAGAAACGAATATGCTCACTGCCGCATTCCGGACACAGCTTAGGCGCCGGTTCGGCATGACCACAGTAGTGGCAGCGCAGATTATCGCTGCGGCTGTGGTAGGTCAGCGAGATATCGCATTCCGGACAGCCGGCAACATAGCCGCAGCTCCGGCACATGACGAAGGTCGAGAAGCCTCTGCGGTTGAGCAGCAGCACCGTCTGTTCACCGCGCTCCAGTCTGCTCACCAGAGCGGCATGCAGTCTGCGGCTGAACATGGAACGGTTACCTTCCTTAAGCTCCTCACGCATATCAACTACTGCCACCTTCGGCAGCTCGTTGCCGAGCGCACGGCTCGGCATCTCCAGCAGAACCGGCGAGAAGTGGATATCGCTCTGCGATCTGGCAGCATGATAGCTCTCCAGTGAAGGTGTTGCAGAGCCCAGAATAACCACGGCCCCGCCCTGCTCTGCCCTGCGGACAGCCACATCACGGGCATGATATTTCGGATTCTCCTCCTGCTTATAGGAGCCTTCGTGCTCTTCATCCATAATAATAAGGCCCAGATTGGCGAACGGAGCGAACACGGCTGAGCGTGCTCCGACCGCAACCATCGCCTTGCCTTCGCGGATCTTGCGCCACTCGTCATAACGTTCGCCGACAGACAGCCTGCTGTGCATCACCGCCACCCCGCTGCCGAACCGGCCCTTGAACCGTTCCACCATCTGCGGAGTCAGCGCAATCTCAGGCACCAGCACCACTGCCTGCCGTCCCTGCTCGATGCAGCGCTGGATCGTCTGGAGATAGATCTCCGTCTTCCCGCTGCCGGTCACCCCGTGCAGCAGGAAGACTTCATGCGTCTGCTGCTCTACAGTGCCCACAATCCGCTTGTATACAATCTCCTGCTCCGCTGTCAGCGGTAGCGGGGTACTTGGCTTGAAGTCCCGTCCCTGGTAAGGGTCACGGTAGACTTCAATTTCACTGATTTCAATATAACCCTTGTCTGCAAGTGCTTTGACCGTGCCCGCAGTAACCTGAAGGATCGCCAGAATATCCTTGAGCGGCATCGGCAGCATGGCTTCCATATCAATGAGGTAGGAGAGCACTTCCTTCTGGCGCGCCGAACGCGCCGGGAAGCTGGAGAGCGACTCCCGGGCTGCTGACAGGCCAATAGCCAGGTCGACGGCCTTGAGCTTCTTTTTGCCCATTTTATCCTTAATCGACTGGCTCTCTGCCAGTACGCCGCGCCGCACCATAAACTTAATCGTCTCTGCAGCCTCAGGGAAGGTGCGGGTCAGCAGCTTCATGGATACCTCACTGTGTCGCCTAATGAAATCAATGATCTGCTGTTCTTCGTTATCCGCCTCCAGGAAGAGAGGAAACAGCTCATCTGCGGGGGCGCTGGCCTCCTCCTCTGTACTCCCAAGCGAGATTAGGCGCTCGGCTTTGCCCTTCAGGGCAGTCGGAAGCATCGCCTGCAGTGCGGAGATCCGTCTGCAGGCGTATCTTTGGCTCATCCAGTCGGCCAGCTCAACGAGCTCCGGCGACAGTGGAGGAAGCAGATCCAGTACTTCTACAATCGGCTTCATCCGCGAGACACCGCCGGTCTCCCCCGATTCCAGGGACACTACGAACCCCTGGACCGTGCGGGGACCGAACGGAACAGCCACACGGCTGCCCACTTCAATCCAGAGCTTCAGAGCGTCCGGGATAATATAGTCAAACGGCCGGTCGGTGCTGCGTACAGGAACATCGACAATGACCTTGGCAATATCCATTATAGTAAGGCTCCGGCAACACGCTCAGCTGCCAGCCGCAGAATCCGGCGCGCCACCTCATCCTTGGAAGCCAGCGGAAGATCAAGCACCAGACCTTCGGCATCATACACCTTGACAATGTTGGTATCCGTGCCGAATCCCGCGCCTTCTACGGCCACATCATTGGCTACGATCAGATCAAGGTTCTTGCGGACCAGCTTATCCTTGGCATAAAATTCGGTGTTGCCGGTCTCGGCGGCAAAGCCGATCAGGAACTGCTTCTCCTTGCTTCTGCCCAAACTCTCCAGAATATCAGTTGTCTTCACCAGCTCCAGCGTCATAGTGCTGCCGCTCTTCTTAATCTTCGAGTCACTGCTCTCGCGTGGACGGTAATCGGCAACCGCCGCTGCTTTTACAAGAATATCGCAATTACTCCAGCGGGCCAGGACCGCATCGTGCATCTCCTGTGCCGACTGGACGCGGATCAGATCAATACCGGCATCACGGGGCGGCGCTTCATCGGTACGCGCGGCAATCAGCGTCACCGCGGCTCCCATGGCGCGCGCTGCGCGCGCGAGGGCGAAGCCCATTTTACCCGAGGAATCGTTGGAGATATAACGGACAGGATCTATGCGTTCTACTGTTCCTCCTGCGGTAATTACCACTTTTTTGCCGGCAAGCGGCCCGGAGGTCTTCTCCTTCTGCAGTACAAAAAAGTTCTCAACCACCTTCACGATCTCTTCCGGTTCCTCGAGCCGTCCCTTGCCCACATACCCGCAGGCCAACAGCCCTTCTCCGGGTTCAATAAACTGAACGCCTCTGTTATACAGGGTATCCATATTGCTAAGGACTGCCGGATGCTGATACATATGGACATTCATTGCCGGAGCTACCATAATAGGCGCTGTTGTAGCAAGAAGCGTGGTGGACAGCATATCATCTGCCAGGCCGTGGGCCATCTTGGCGATAATGTTGGCCGTAGCCGGAGCAATCAGAACCAGGTCGGCGGCATCTGCCAGATCAATATGCGAAATCGAAGACGGGTCTCGCTCCTGGAACGTATCACTATACACCCGCTGCTTTGACAACGACTGGAGCGTCAGCTCTGTAATGAACTGCTTGGCCGATGACGTCATAATGACATGCACCTCGGCCCCCTTCTGGGTAAGCTTGCTGGTCAGCGCCGCCGCCTTATACGCAGCAATACCGCCGGTGATTCCGAGTATAATCGACTTCCCTTGTAGGCTCTTCATTTGTGCTCTCCCCCCGCTACTGAATCTATATACAGCCTCAGCCTTTCCATATAGATAGAGAAAAAAATAACAACCTTCCGGTTGTCAGGAACAGCCCGGTACGGGCTATTATTTGTTTATGAGCAGCCTGCCCGGCAGAAATGGTCCTGCCGCCCTTATTGTGGCGGCACCATTTCAAGCAAGACAAGTGCGGACAGATTATGCACCAAAGCTTCTCCAGCTTAGGCGATAAATCTGGTCCTATTCCTCGCCGCGTGTGACCACAATGCGGTCTTCATAGATTTCTTCAAGTGCAACCCCAACGAATTTGTGGGATTTCGGAGCGCTGACATCGGTCTTGCCGCCTTCGCGGAGTGCTCTGGCCCGGCGGGCTGAAGCCACGACCAGGGAATATTTACTGTCGACCTTAGTCATCATTTCGTCAATGGATGGATATAGCATGTAAGGCACCTCTTCATCTTTTACTGTGTAGCAATGGACTTATCTGCAGAACCGGTTATCTAACCTTACAATGTTCGGCGATAATAATGCTTTCTATTCGCTTGCAAGCCAAATCAATCTCATCGTTCACCACGGCATAATCATAATGCCGGATCAGACCGATCTCATCCTCGGCCACAGACATCCGGTGGCTGATCACATCAGGATGCTCCGTGCCCCGGCCGCGGATGCGGTCCTTCAGCTCGTCCATGGACGGGGGAAGAAGGAACACAAAGATACCTTCGGGGAATTTCTCCTTGACCTTGAGCGCTCCCTGAACCTCGATCTCCAGAATAATATCTCTTCCGCTCTCCAGGGTTCTCTCTACAAAGTCACGCGGAGTACCGTAATAATTGCCCACGTACTCCGCATATTCCAGCAGCATGTCGCCTTCAATCATATCATCGAACTGCTCTCTGGATTTGAAAAAATAATTGACTCCGTTCTCTTCACCCGCACGCGGTAAGCGCGTGGTGGCAGAAACAGAATAGACGAGTTCAGGCATCTTCGGCCGCAGCGCTGTGCATACCGTACCTTTGCCGACACCGGAAGGGCCGGATAGTATAATCAGCAATCCTTTTGACATAGTACACTCCATTTGTTGTTATTCGTCGTTATCGTCGTCTTTGCTGGATAGGCGGTGAGCTACCGTCTCAGGCTGTACAGCCGAGAGAATCACATGGTCGCTGTCGGTAATGATGACAGCCCGCGTCCGCCTTCCGTAGGTGGCATCGATCAGCATATGCCTGTCTCTGGCCTCCTGGATAATTCTCTTAATCGGTGCCGATTCCGGGCTGACAATGGAAATAATGCGGTTCGCTGACACGATATTCCCAAAGCCGATGTTGATTAATTTGATTGCCATGTTCCGGTTGTTCCCCCCATAAGTAACATCATAGCTTGCTCACTGGTTCTTGTCATTCGAGATTCGCCGCCTGCTCGCGAATCTTCTCAAGCTCCGCCTTCATATCAAACGTCAGATTCACAACCGCCAGATGCGTGCACTTCGACCCTATTGTGTTGGTCTCCCTGTTCATCTCCTGGATCAGAAAATCAAGCTTGCGTCCGGCAGGCTCGCTGCCCAGCAGCAGGGCCCGGCATTGGCCGAAATGGCTGTGAAGCCGGGTCAACTCCTCATCAATATTGCAGCGGTCGGCAAAAATAGCCATCTCCATGCCAAATTTATGCTCATCCCAGGGAAAGCTCCCGTCATTCAGCAGGTTAAGCCGCTGCCGCAGCTTCTCGCGCTGCTCCTCCACAACCAGAGGCGCATATCTGCTGATTCCGGCATGCAGCTCTTCCAGACGGTCAAGTCTGCGCGTCAGATCAGCCGCCAGATAGGAGCCTTCGCGTCCGCGCATCTCCAGCAGGGCCTCCAGACTAAGCTGGAGACCCTGCTCCAGAAGCTCTGCAAGTTCTCCGGAAGCGTCAGCAGCAGCTGTCTCTTCCTTCGGTTCCATCACACCGGGCATAGCAAGGATATCCCGCAGGGACAACTCACCCTTGAAGCCATACTCCCGGACCAGCACCTCCGCTGCATCAAGATAGGCGCTCACCCTGCGGCGGTCCAGCACAGGCGTGTCAGCCGCCCCGTCGGTGAGTTCTCTATTAATAATAACATCTACCCGTCCCCGTCTGATATGAGCCTGAACCATTCTGCGCAGTCTATCCTCATACCCCGTCCATTCCCTGGGCAACCGCAGCACAACTTCGCAGTACCGGTTATTCACCGATTTGACCTCGAATGTTATCTTGTGTCCGCCGGATTGCAGGGCTGACTGACCGTATCCGGTCATACTATATGACAACGGAATCACATCCATTACACTATTGTAATTGATTATTACTAGCGAAACAAGGGGGATAACTTACGTCCTTGCTTCTTCCAAATATACTCCAGCAGCTGCACGCTCATATCATAGAACATAAACGGCGTAATCAGATAGATTCCGTTAAAATGTGCAATCGCCGCATCCAGCAGCTCCTTGGCGATCAGCACCCCTTCGGCCCGGCCCGCTTCGCCTTCGAGTCCGGCCATCCGGCTGCGGACCTCGGCGGAGAGCTGAATGCCGGGAACCTCATTATGCAGATACTCGGCATTGCGTCCGCTGGCCAGCGGCATAATGCCGATGAAGATCGGAATATCAAGGTGCTCTGTAGCCTTAGCAATCCGGGCAATCAATTCAGGGTCATACACGGGCTGGGTCATAATATAATCTGCACCCGAGGCAATCTTCTTCTCCAGGCGCTCAACCGCTTTGTCCAGATGCTTGACATTGGGATTGAATGCTGCACCGATGACAAATTTCGCGTTCTGCTTGAGCGGCTTACCGGAGAAGGCCACGCCGTCATTGAGCTGCTTGATCATACGTATAATTTCAAAGGAAGTCAGGTCATAGATCGAGCTTGAGCCGGGCAGGTCCCCGAACCGGGCAGGGTCTCCGGTCACGGCCAGCACATGGTCAATCCCCAGCGCGTCGAAGCCCATCAGATGCGACTGGGTACCAATCAGGTTGCGGTCGCGGCAGGCAATATGCACCAGCGGCCGCAGGCCTGTGCGGGCTTGCACCAGATGCCCCAGCGCCATATTGCTCATACGGGTTACAGCAAGCGAATTATCGGCCAGCGTCAGGGCATCGGCTCCGGCCCGGCGCAGCGCTTCTGCGCCCTTCATGAACTTCGCGATGTCCAGATCGCGCGGAGGGTCAAGCTCTACGATGACGGTGTGGCGTTCCTTGACCAGATCGACCAGCGTCGGCTCGCCGCCTCCCTGCCCCCCGTCATCCGCCAAATGCTCCTGCACCGCAATTCTCTCAGGCGCGCTGAAGGCAGCGGGCTCAGGCAGCGGCTCCACCACATAGCCCTTAAGGGCGGCGGAGATTTCAGCGATATGCTTAGGGGTGGTGCCGCAGCAGCCCCCGATAATCCGGCTGCCCATATCCGCGAACACCGGTGCCATCTGGCCGAAATACTCCGGTGATGCCCCGTAGCGGTACTGGCCGTCTACATAATCGGCTACGCCCGCATTCGGATAGATCGACACCGGCAGCGTCAGCTTGCCCTGTAGGGTACCCAGCGCACGCTTGATCCCGTTTGGTCCGGTGTTGCAGTTGAAGCCGATTACGTCCGCTCCGTCCTGCTGCAGAATATGGAAGGCTTCGGGAAGGGTTAACCCGTCCAGCGTCCGCGCCGAATCGTCCACCGCCAACTGGCAGATTACCGGCAGCGGGCTGAGTTTGCGCACAGCCTTCAGCGCCAGATGAAGCTCCTCGACATCATAGAAGGTCTCCAGCATGATTCCGTCCGGCGCTTCCTCCAGAAGTGCAGCAATCTGCTGCGAGAAGAATTTCTTCAGCTCAGAGGAAGACAGATTCGCCCGTTTGCCGGCACGGATCGAGCCGATGGCTCCGACCACATAACCGTTCTCGCCGGCAGCCCGGCGGGCAATGCGGACACCCGCACGGTTGATATCCGCCACCTTGGCTTCCAATCCGAACTTCGACAGCTTGTCGTAGTTCGCGGAGTAGGTATTACTCTCCAGCAGTACAGCACCTGCATTGATGTAGCTGCGGTGCACATCCTCAATGACCTCCGGTGAGGTCAGATTCAATTCCTCGTAGGAGATGCCGACAGGGAAACCCTTTTGATACAAAAAAGTTCCCATCGCTCCGTCTCCGACCAACACGCTGTTCTCCCATGCAGAGCGCAAATCCGGCTTCACCGCAAGAACCTCCCCTTGACTGACATTAGTTTCATACTAATGTAACATAAATCGGGATGGATGATAAGCTTTAGCAAGCAAAAGAGGCAGGCGTCCGTTATTCTTGTATGCCAGTCCGGCAAATGAATCATACTACGCTTAATCTTGCCGGAAGGAGACTGCATAAATGAAGAAAAAAACAAGAAAACTGCTGCTGCGCAAATATACCGTAATTCTCCTGCTGTCGGCGCTTTCGCTGCTGTACCTGTACCTGCTGGACTTGATGCTCGGCTACGGCGCGGAGAATATCCGCTATATTCTGAATTATCTGCTCTATACTACCTCGGAGAAGCTGACTGCCGCTGTGCTGGTGCTGCTGCTGATTGTGCCGGATGCCATCTATTGGGTGAGCGGCCGTCAGCCCGGCCGGGGAGCGGAGAAATGATCACGCACCGCCGTTACAATGACCAGCAGCACCGGAATGACTATCATTAAATAAGGATACACCCTGTACAGCAGGGTCCCGCCCTCATCGAGATGTTCAATGAAGCTGCGTGCATCCAGCATGGAGGTGAAGAGGATGATCAGTCCGCAGGGATAGAGCATTCTCCGGTACGGCAGCTTGAACAGGTCCGAGATTCCGATCAGCGCGGCAGCGAAGAAGACGGCCATTTTGAAAAACACCCCGATGATCAGTACCATAACCACGAAAATGTCCACCCGCTGGATGATATCCGAAATGGAAATCTTGCTGATCGTCGGCATCAGCGGGAGCGGCGAGCGCTCTACAATGTCAGCACCCAGAACCGAAACATTCAGAGCCATCGTGAAGCTGAGCAGCAGCGCGGAGAATACCATGGCGGCGGCGATGATCCAGGGCCCTTTTTTGACACTGGACAGATACGGCATCAGCATAGTGAAGCACACCATCTCCCCGAAAGGAAACATATAATTCTGATGAATCACCGAGCTAAGCACAGGCTGGAAGCCATTCTCCAGTACAGGCAACAGTCTGTGCAGATTGATTGTACCGGAGAGTATCAGCATCACTGTCCCGAACAGGCCGATTCCCAGAACGACAAATGCGAATACCATGGACGTTCTGCTCAGTACCTCTATCCCCTTATGCAGCACATATGCTCCCGAGAGCAGCATCAGGGCGCTTAAGATGAACAGCGGAGTATTGTGCATGGTCGACATTGCAAGCATAGTGCTGCCATCGCGCAGATCCCGGGCGGCCAGGTTTATGTAGAGAACAATGTAGAGCAGGCCTACCGGTGCCCCGATATATTTTCCGAGAATTTGCCGTGTATAGGCTGTAAAAGGCTGGTCCGGGTGCTTGCGGTACAGATAGGCGTATCCCGTGAACATGATCAGCCCCGCCGCGCAGCCGATCAGGATGGAGAGCCAGGCATCACGGCCTGCCCCCATTCCCAGATTAACCACCAGCGCCGTGCCCAGCTCGAACAGCACCGTCAGGCTGAAGAATTCGCCGAGTCCGATTTTGACCTTACCCATATTTCGTGGACCTCCTCACCCGGTTACCCTACCGGCAGACTTAATGAATCTGAAAAGAGTTGCTGCGCATATCCGTATGCCGGATGACCACATCCGCATCGAACCGGATCTCACAGTCAGCGAATACATTCTCCCAGTGGTCCCTGACCTTCTTCCAGCCGCGCGGGTCCTTCCGCTGCAATGCCCGTCCGAAGCCGAGATAATCGCTGCCCATTTCTTTGGCGGTGGTTATAGCTGCCTGGACATGCTTCACGCTTTCTTTTATAAGCCGGTCTGACAGCTCTTTCAGCACTTTAGGCGAGGTAAGATCGAGCGGACCCGGAGCCTCCTTGAGCGCTGCCTGCTGAGTGATCTTGACCGTAAAGACCGGATGCTCCGGGTCAGACGACTCGACTGCAAGCGACACCTGGGACTGATAGACATTGAAGGAGAGATAATTGCCCTCCTGCTGCTTGAGCAGAACCGGGAACTCTTTGATCCGATTATGCAAAAGAACGGTGCCCAGTGCAGCGTCACCCGTAAGCCAGCCCTTCAGCTTGTCATCCTTGAACGCCGCCAGGGAGGAGACTCTCAGGATCGACCCGGGTTCGATATTCTTCAGGCTGTCATTGCTGCCCGATGCCGGAGTCCACCCTCCTCTCGTGTATACCCCGTTGATCACCGGACCGCCTCCTCTGATCTCAATTCCCCGGATCACATCGTCTACGGCCATGCGGAAGTTATACCCGAACTGCTTGGAGGTCGTCTCCAGCTTTTCCACCAGATCATTGGCCGGGATTTTGCTGAATACAGTCATTGTGGACATGATCTCACGCGCAGGCTGTCCCTTGGAGATGAAGATCAGGCTGTTCAGCCGGGTATCGCTCTCCCGCTCCAGCACATCCAGAAGATCCTTGATGCCTTCGCGGGCGAAGACCTCCGAGATCACCAGCACCCGCACATGGCCCAGAGAGAGGAAGCGTGCCGTCTGGCGGGAAGCATCTGCGAGCGCCTCGAACATCGTACGGCCTGCACCTGTGTACAGCGCAACCGGTGATATGCCTCTGCTTTTCTCTCCGGAGATTTCCTCCGCTACTATCACTTGAAAAGACAGCTTGTACCGCTCAGCCTCAGAGTCGCCTTTATCGATCGCTACCCCCGAGACAATCGCCCGCCGGTTGAGTTCAACACTGTCCCAGCAGCCGGTAAGCAGCAGCATTGGAAGGATAAGCATCAGCCCCAGACGGAAAATTCTATTCTTCACGGTTCTCCTCCTTAGCCCTGGCATTCTTGCGGATTAACGGGGGCAACTGCTCCTCATGACCGGTCGTTAACAGCATATAATCCGGCATTTCTTCGCGCATCTGTGCCGGCGGCTTGTCCGGCCCGATCAGCCAGAGCGGCATTCTGAACAGCGTGTCCTTCTGCCCTTTAATGGAGAGCGGCACGAAGGGGAAGAGATAAGGAACGCCGAAGGATCTCAGGCTGCTCATATGCGCCACCAGCAGGATCAGGCCCAGTGTAATTCCATAGAAGCCGAATATACTGGCCATGATCAGAAAAGCAAACCGGATAATTCTCCCGGCAATCGCCAGGTTGTACGCCGGAAGCGCAAAGCTGGCAATCCCGGTCAACGCCACTACGATGACCATGATAGGTGCAATAATCCCGGCCTCGACCACCGCCGTTCCCAGGATAAGCGCACCGACCACAGAGACCGTCTGCCCGATGGCGCGCGGCATACGTACTCCGGCTTCGCGCAGGATTTCAAAGGCCAGCTCCATCAAGAGCAGCTCCACAAAGGCCGGGAACGGCACATTCTCCCGCTGGGAGAGCAGGTTGATCAGCAGCGTGGTCGGAATCATCTCATAATGATAGGTAGTCAGCGCAAGGTACACCGAAGGCCCCAGAATCAGCACGAGGAAGCTCAAATAACGGACCAGCCGCATCAATATGGTAATATCGAACCGCTGGGAATAATCCTCGGCAGATTGAAAAAATTGTGTAAACACCGCAGGAAGAATCAGCACAAACGGCGTGCCGTCCACAATAATGACCACCCGGCCTTCGAGCAGATTACCCGCAGCCACATCCGGCCGTTCCGTGTTGTAGATTGTCGGAAAAGGTGTGAATGTCTTGTCCTGGATTAATTCCTCAATGTACCCGGATTCCAGAATCTCATTCATGACAATTTTGTTCAGCCGGTCTCTGGCTTCATGGATCAGATCCTCCCCCGCAATCCCTTCCATGTACATCAGTGCTACATGGGTATGGGTCTCAGAGCCGATTTTCATGACTTCCAGGCGCAGCTTGGCGGATTTAATTCTGCGGCGGATCAGCGAGATGTTCGTGGCCACCGACTCGACGAATCCGTCCTTTGGCCCCCGGACCACGAGCTGGGAGGATGGCTCACTGACCGCCCGCTGCTCCCCGCCCCTGGTCCCGCACAGAATTGCTGCCCGGCAGCCCTCCAGCAAAATTACTGTGTCCCCGGAGAGAATAGCAAGCATGATCTCCTTCCAATCCTCCTGCAGCTCCGCGTTACCTATCTCCATAGCGCGGCTAAGGATCTGCTGCGGGAGCGAAGCTTGTTCCCGGGGACTGTCAGCGCCGCCAGCCGTGCTGCCGGGGAACAGCTCCTCCGTATGATTCAAGAGCGAGCCCAGCACGAATTCATTCACAGCCGCAGAGTCCGCCAGCCCGCTCAGATGAACAGCGGCCGCTTCCAGCCGGCGTTCTCCTCCGATCTGGATTCTGCGAATCTGAAGATCCGGGCTGTCACCAAGCTCCGTCTGAATGTGGAGCAGACTTTGAGCGACCGTATCTGCAAGACCCAAGGGAACGCCGCTCTGCGGCCGTACCGATTCCGGTGCAGTCTCTGCTCCCGCCTTCTGTGTTTTTCGGTTGGACCCTGATTTCATACCCGCTCCTCCTCCCTGATTCCATACAGGGTTCTATTATTCGCGGATATGCCTGCCATTATTCGGCTTTTCTTTCATGCTCAGGCTCATACTGGCTCTGAATTACATTAAAAATCCCCTGCATCTGACATGCAGGGGATTGCAAATAGTTCCATGGGAATCAGATATCAGATGTTCACTGAGCCGGTGTATACCACCTGGGCCGGGCCGGTCATATAGACATGATTGTCTTCCTCGTTCCATTCGATGAACAAGTCGCCGCCCTTCAGGCTGATGACCGCCGAGCGGTCCGTCACTCCGTTCAGCACGGAGGAGACCAGAGTCGCGCAGGCGCCTGTTCCACAGGCCAGGGTAGGACCGGCTCCGCGTTCCCAGACGCGCATATCCACGTGGCTGCGGTTCACCACGGTGGCGAATTCCACATTCACTTTGCGCGGGAAGAGCGGGTGAACCTCCAGCTTCGGTCCCCAGACAGCAAGATCGAACGTTACGGCATCATCCACATAAATGACCGCATGCGGATTCCCCATGGAGACTGCGGTGAATCTGAACGCTGTGCCGTCCGCTTCAATCGGCTGGTCCAGCACAGGCTCCGCGTCAATCGCTACAGGAATCTGCAGTCCGGACAGAACCGGCTCGCCCATATCCACCGTCACGCTCTCCACGATCCCGTCCTTCACCTTCAGGGATACCTTCTGTTCTCCGGCGCCAATCGTCTCAATGACAATCTGCTCCGATTCCACCAGACCATGCTCATATACATATTTGGATACACAGCGGATTGCATTACCGCATTGCTCAGCCTCAGAGCCGTCAGAATTCATGATACGCATCATGTAGTCACCGCGCTGCGAAGGGAGAATGTACACCAGTCCGTCTGCGCCGATGCCGAAGAACCGGTTGCACAGCGTAACTGCCAGCTCCGGGGCATTGCCCGGCAGCTCTTCCTCGCCGAATACGATAATAAAATCATTGCCCAATCCGTGCATTTTAGTAAATTCCATTGTCAGGTCCACTCCTATAAGTAATCTCAGCTATTTTCACATTCCTGATTCATCATAAACCAAGCTTCTCAGTGAAACCAGCATACCTTATAGGAGTGGAGTGAAGCTATTGATTTTATGCTGAAAACTTTGTACTTTTTATCATCTGGCGTCCGCCGCTGCGGCTGCGGTTCTTCTTGCCGCCCCAGACGCTGCCCGCTCCCATCAGGAAGGTCGGGATTCCGGACATCACCAGCACCAGGCACCATTCACGGAAGCTGAGCGGAACGGTCTTGAACACCGGCTGAAGCAGAGGGAGATACATAACAGCAAGCATTAACAGGACAGAGGACAGGACCGCCAGGACCAGATATCTGTTCTGGAACGGATTCCGGTAGAAGACCGAACGCGAGCTGCGGCAGTCGAACACATGAATGAGCTGAGCCATCACAAGGGTGGCAAAAGCAACCGACTGCGCGCGGATCAACTGCTGCGCGCTGCCTGGATCAATCCGCAGCGTGAGCCAGAAGGCGGCCAGCGTACAGAGGCCGATCAGCAGCCCGCGGCTGACAATCTTCCAGCCCAGCCGCCGGGCAAAGATGTTTTCTTTCGCACCGCGCGGCTTGTGCTCCATCAGATCCTTCTCCGGCTGGTCCACGCCCAGCGCCATTGCAGGCAAGCCGTCTGTAACCAGATTGACCCACAGAATCTGGATCGGAACCAGCGGCAGCGGCAGCCCGAGCATCATGGCGAAGAACATGGTCAGAATCTCGCCGACATTCGAGGCCAGCAGGTACCGGATGAACTTGCGGATATTCTCGTAGATATTCCGTCCCTCTTCAATGGCGGCCACGATGGTCGAGAAGTTGTCGTCCCCGAGGACCAGGGCCGAGGCCTCCTTCGTCACATCCGTACCGGTGATTCCCATCGAGATCCCGATATCGGCGGCCTTAATTGCAGGCGCATCGTTCACTCCATCGCCAGTCATCGCTACGACATGGCCGTGGCGCTGCAGCGATTTGACGATCCGCAGCTTATGCTCCGGCGATACCCGGGCGTAGACGAATACGCTGTCGGAGACCTTATCCAGTGCATCATCGTCCATCCGGCTAAGCTGGCTGCCGGTCAGAACCGTACCGCCGCGCTGCAGAATGCCAAGCTGATGGGCAATAGCCTCTGCCGTTGTCCCATGGTCGCCGGTAATCATGACTGTCTTGATGCCTGCCCGGCGCGTCACACTGATCGCATCGCGCACTTCCTTGCGCGGCGGATCGATCATCCCGGCCAGACCCACGAAGACAAGCTGGCTCTCCGCTTCCTTTTCGCTGCCGGCCGTTTCTCCGCTCCGCAGATCGCGGTAAGCCATCCCGAGCACACGCAGCGCACCGGAAGCCATCTGTTCATTGGCATCCAGTACCTTCTGGCGCAAGGTCGGCGTGCAGGGCACGACTCCACCCTCCCATAGCATATACGTGCAGCAATTCAGAAGCACATCAGGTGCGCCTTTGGTGCAGATCATCCGGCCGCCGGGGTGATTTACAACTACGGACATCAGCTTACGTTCGGAATCGAACGGAAACTCCGTCTCCCGCGTATAGGTTACGGCAAGCGCCTGGGCAGTTAGTCCCATTTTGGCAGACAAAGCGACCAGTGCACCTTCCGTAGGATCGCCCTTCAGTTCCCAGACCGGCTGGGCATTAGCCGCTTTATCCGCTTCTGCGCCTTTGCCTTTCTTTTTGCTGCGCGCATCGGAGATGCTCTCATAGATCTCTGCGTTGCTGCATAATGCACCTACCTGAAGCATGCGCCGGAGACTCTGGTCATTTTTTAGATCAATAGGCCGGCCGTTACGCAGTACACTCCCTACCGGAGCATAACCCTCCCCTGATACCTCAAGAGTCCGTCCGGCGTTCCAGAGCTGGGTGACCGTCATTTTGTTCTGTGTCAGGGTTCCTGTCTTATCCGAGCAGATGACTGAGGCGCAGCCCAGCGTCTCTACCGAAGGCAGCTTGCGGACAATCGCCTTGCGCTTGATCATCCGCTGGACACCCAGGGCGAGCGCAATCGTCACAATGGCCGGAAGCCCTTCAGGAATAGCTGCCACCGCCAGGCTCACCCCGGCCAGGAACATCGCCGTTGCCGGCTGGCCATGCATAATTCCTGCCAGGACTACGACAATAGTCAGCCCCAGTGAGACATAGATCAGGATCTTGCCGAGCTGCTCCAGACGGTGCTGCAGCGGAGTCTCCTGGGATTCCGTATTCTGGATCAGATCGGCGATCTTGCCCATCTCCGTAGCCATACCGGTGCGGATGACCACGGCCCGCCCGGTTCCCCGGGTGACCATCGTACCCATGAAGCCGATATTCTTCTGATCGCCCAGCGGGATGTCTTCGGCATAGATCGCCGAGGCATGCTTGGAGACCGGCAGCGACTCCCCCGTCAACGCCGACTCTTCGGCATAGATGCTGCTGCACTGCAGCCAGCGGACATCTGCCGGTATCCGGTCCCCGCTCTCCAGCAGGACGATATCTCCGGGGACCAGCATTCTGGCGGGCAGCACCTCCTGCTTCCCGCCGCGCATTACTTTGGCCGTAGGCGCAGAGAGCTGCTTCAGTGCTCTTAACGAACGCTCGGCGCGGAACTCCTGCACGAATCCGAGTACCCCGTTAAGCAGAATAATCGCGATAATCGTAATGGCGTCTAAATATTCGCCGAGCAGGCCGGATACCAGTGTCGCCCCCATCAGCACCAGTACCATGAAATCCTTGAACTGATTGAGCAGCAGTGTAAAAGGTGACACCCTTTTGCCCTCAGACAGCTCATTGTACCCGCTCTCTTTCCGTCTTGCGGCGGCATCCTCGGCGCTTAACCCCGTTCCCGGCTGAACGCCGAACATCTCCTGCAGCTCCTCTGCACCGAGCCGGTGCCAGCTTTTTTGTTCCATAACTAATCTTTCCCCTCCCGGTCGTTTCTTGACTTCCGGCGGCGCACAGCTTTTCCACCTGTTCATGTCCAAGTGTATTCATGGTCGTCCCAAAATATCACTGCATCTAGGCTTATCCTTTTGCGCGAACCGGTAAAAGTATGGCATCATAGAGGGAGTAATTCATTATCAGGCGACAGGAGAACCTTATCATGGCATTAGACGGCATTGTTACCCAAGCGATCGTGCATGAGCTTCAGCCCTTCATCGGTGCACGCATCGGCAAAATATATCAACCCAGCACACATGACCTCATCTTCACCCTGCGCGGTGCGGGCGGCGGCGGCAAGCTGTTGCTGTCGGCAAACCCGACCTACCCCCGGCTGCACCTGACCGAGAGAAGCAGCATCAATCCGGCGGAAGCGCCGATGTTCTGCATGCTGATGCGCAAGCATTGTGAAGGCGGCACCATCGAGAGCATCACCCAGGTGGGGCTTGAACGGATTATTCATATCACCGTCAGAACCCGGGATGAGCTGGGGGATGTCTCCGCCAAAAAAATCATCATCGAGCTGATGGGACGCCACAGCAATATCATTCTGACTGAGCTGGCCACGGGGACGATTATCGACGGCATTCATCATGTTACCCCGTCGATCAGCAGCTACCGGGTCGTTATGCCGGGTGCGGCCTATACCCAGCCGCCGCAGCAGCATAAGCTGAATCCCCTGCAGATCAGCCAGCCCGACTTCCTGACCCTCCTGGCAACGGCAGAGGAAGCGGCCCGTTACGCCGCCGAGCATCCGCAGGAGCCGGAGGAGGAGTTGATCGAGGGCGAGATCGCAGCATTGCTGGCCTCGCTTGAGGCCCCGCAGGCTGACGGCTCGGGCGGCCCGGCCCCTTCAGCCGATCCGGCCGGCTGGCTGGTTCACGCCTTCAGCGGCCTGAGTCCGCTGATCGCCGGGGAAATTCTATACCGGTACAAAGAGTTGAGCGGTGAAGCTGAAGGTTACAGCAGCGGAATGGATAAGCCTGAACAGCTCTGGGAAGCCTTCCAATCGGTCATGGAACCTGTAAGCAAGCAGGAATTCGCTCCGGTCACTGGCTGGAACGCCAAGGGCAAGCCGGTCTTCTCAGCCATTCCGCTGAAGCTGATGAGCGGGAATGTGAAGCATTACAGCTCCATAAGCCTGTGCCTGGAGGATTATTACGGGGACAAAGCGGAGAAGGATACCGTTAAGCAACGGGTCAGCGACCTGATCCGCTTCCTCAGCAACGAGCGCAGCAAGAACATCAAGAAGCTGGCTAACCTGCAAAAGGATCTGAACGAAGCCGAGGATGCAGACCAGTTCCGCATCTGGGGCGAGCTGCTGTTCGCTTCCCTGCACACCGTGAACAAAGGCGACAAGCAAGCAAAACTAGTAAACTACTATGATGAGAATCAGGCGGAGATTACCGTTCCGCTTGACCCGCTGCTCAGCCCTACGGACAATGCACAGCGGTATTTCAAGAAATACAACAAATACAAGAACAGCCTGCGGGTGATCGGCGAGCAGGTTAAGAAGACGCACGAAGAGATCGCCTATATGGAGCTGCTGCTCCAGCAATTGGCTCATGCCTCACTGAATGACATCGAGGAGATCCGTGAGGAGCTGGTCAGCCAGGGCTATCTGCGCGACCGCAGCAAGAAAGGCAAGAAGAAAAAGAAGGCAGCCAGACCCACGCTGCAGGTTTTCACCTCCTCTGAAGGGGTGGACATCTATGTCGGCAAAAACAATCTGCAAAACGAATATGTCACCAACCGGCTCGCCGCGCCGAACGATACCTGGCTGCATACCAAGGATATTCCCGGCTCACATGTGGTGATCCGCAGCGAGGAGTTCGGCGATGCCACCCTGGAGGAAGCCGCCCAGCTCGCCGCCTACTTCAGCCAGGCCAAGCAATCCAGCAGCGTGCCGGTGGACTGCACCCTCATCCGTTACGTGCGCAAGCCAAGCGGTGCCAAGCCGGGCTTCGTCATCTACGATCATCAGCGCACACTCTTCGTCACACCGGATGAAGAGCGGATCAAACAGCTGCCGAATGTGCTGCGAAGTTAGGACACCAGTAGTCTGCAAAACATCGGGCTCGCACGAAGGCGCATGGGGCAGATGTATGCGGAAAACAGCATGCAATCGGCTCGCGTGAAGGCGCGTGTTCCAATTGTGTGCGAAAACAGCATACAATCGACTCGTATGAAGGCGCGTGGGCCAGATGTATGTGGAAAAACAGCATACATTCGGCTCGTGTGAAGGCGCGTGGGCCCAATGTATGTGGAAAACAGCATACATTCGGCTCGCGTGAAGGCGCGTGGGCCCAATGTATGCGGAAAACAGCATACATTCGGCTCGTGTGAAGGCGCATGGGTCAGATGTATGCGGAAAACAGCATGCAATCGGCTCGCGTGAAGGCGCATGGGCCAGATGTATGTGGAAAACAGCATACATTCGGCTCGCTCAGGGCTCATGGGCCCAATGTATGCGGAAAACAGCATACATTCGGCTAGCATTGAAGGCGCGTGGGCCCAATGTATGCGGAAAACAGCATACATTCGGCTCGCGTGAAGGCGCATGGGCCAGATGTATGTGGAAAACAGCATACATTCTGCATTCGGCTCGTGTGAAGGCACGTGGGCCAATTGTGTGCGGAAAAAAGCATACAATCGGCTCGCATTGAAGGCGCGTGGGCCCAATGTATGTGGAAAAACAGCATACATTCGGCTCGTGTGAAGGCGCCTGGGCCCAATGTATGCGGAAAACAGCATACATTCGGCTCGCGTGAAGGCGCGTGGGCCAGATGTATGTGGAAAACAGCATACATTCGGCTCGCGTGAAGGCGCGTGGGCCCAATGCTCCACAGCCCCCTAAAGAAGTTGGAGTCCTCCCCCACAAAAATGTAGACTAGAAACAGGAGGAGGATGAACGGTATGGGACACTTAACAGGAACAAGAGAGAAAGCCGCGCAAGAGGTGTTGTCTGGCATTAAGGCAGCGGTGGTTGCCCGAAAGTATGGGGTGACCCCATCGACGGTGAATCAGTGGGTGAGAGATTACCGCGAAGCCCATGGGGAACAAGAGCATCCGTATCCCCAGGAGCAGGTGGAGGAATTGAAGCGCCTCCTGGATGTGGAGCAGAAATACGAGAAGGCGATCAAGATCCTCGGTGAAAAGGAGTTAGAGATCGAGATTCTGCGTGAACTGCTAAAAAAGCCAACCCCTGCTTATCCGAAAAAATCGAGATAGCCGAGATGTTCATTAAGCAGGGGAATACCGCAGCGTTGGTACTCCGTCTCGTGGGGCTCGCAGAGTCTACGTATTACGACCGTAAGAAACGCAAGTCACAGGAGCCACAGGCCGTACCTCAGGGACGCGGAAGACCCGTACCCGGCTACTCCCTGACCGAGTCTGGAGAGAAGATTAGCGACGAGGAAATCCAGGAATGGCTGCTGGAATTAATCGCTGGAGAAGAGCATGTGTACGGATACAAACTGCTGGCCAAGTGCTTGTGGAACCAGCGCGGGCTGAGGCTCAATCACAAGAAAAGCTACCGGCTGTGCCAGGCGCTGGATATCCTGCAGCCGCAGCGCCACAAACGCTTTAAGCATCCCCGCAGGCTGCCGGAGAACCGGGTCATTACCGGAGCAGGCCAGCTCTGGCAGATGGACATTAAGTATGGGTACGTGGCGGGCCGGGACCGGCATTTCTTTGTCCTGAGCATTATCGATGTGTTTACCCGTGTCATCGTCGGCTACCACCGCGGAGCGTCATGTGAGGCCAAGCACGCCTGCCAAACGCTGGGACGCGCCATGGAGCAACACTGCGCCCCTGGCAGCGCACGCCCGGTGATCCGCACCGACAACGGCCCACAGTTCGTCAGCCACCTGTTTGGCGACATGTGTGAAAGCTGGGAAATGACCCATGAACGCATTCCGCCTCGAACGCCAGATTTAAATGCTTTTATTGAATCGTTCCACAGCAATATCGACCGGGATTTGTTCCGAAAAGAGGCCTTCGACACCTTCGAAGAGGCCTATGAAGCCGTGGACCGGTACATGGACTTTTACAACAATCGCAGAATGCATACGAGCCTTCGGAACATGCCGCCAGCTACCTTTGCGGAGTGGGTCCTGACTCTAGAAGACCGCTCCCGCTTCTTCTGGCCGAGAGAAAAAGCGAAATAAAGAGCATAGCTACGACAAGTACCGATTTGATACGGAGGACTCCGGGATAAGGGGGTCGCACCGAATGTATGTGGAAAAACAGCATACATTCGGCTCGTGTGAAGGCGCCTGGGCCCAATGTATGCGGAAAACAGCATACATTCGGCTCGCGTGAAGGCGCGTGGGCCAGATGTATGTGGAAAACAGTATACATTCGGCTCGCTCAGGGCTCATGGGCCCAATGTATGCGGAAAACAGCATACATTCGGCTCGCGTGAAGGCGCATGGGCCAGATGTATGTGGAAAACAGCATACATTCGGCTCGCGTGAAGGCGCGTGGGCCCAATGTATGCGGAAAACCGAACACAATAGCAGGTGCTGCTCTTACTAAAAAACCTCCGTCCTGTAGCGCGCTAAGGGTCGGAGGTTTTTGTGTCTTGTGTCTTGTGTCTTGTGTCTTCTGTCCTGCCGTCAGCCTCTGGCAGCCTTAAGCTGCTCCAGCACAGCGGCAGGCACACTCACACTGCCGATATCCCCGTGGAAAACAACGCCCTGCCGCGCACCATGGAAATCGGAGCCGCCGGTTACCCGCAGGCCGAATTCCGCAGCAAGAGCAAGGTAGCGCTCATGCTCTGCCGGGCCATGGTCGGAATGATATACCTCGATGCCGTCCAGATCACATTGCTCCACAATGCTCCGGACCAGAGCGTCATCCCCGTAGATTCCCGGATGGGCCAGCACCGCCGCACCGCCTGCTTCACGAATCCACTCGCAGGCTGTCACTGGTGTAATACGCGGAGGCGAGACATAAGCCGCCGCCCCTTCGCCCAGATACTTGTCGAAGGCATCCCGCATATCCACGGCTGCACCCAGCCGTACCAGCTCATCCGCAATGTGCGGCCGGCCGATGCTCTCATCAGGCTTCAGCTCCCGGCCCAGCCCTGACACTACCTGCTCCAGGGTGATCGCTATACCCAGTCCGCGCAGCTTCTCCAGAATCGCTTCATTCCGCCCCAGCCGGATTCCCCGCTGCTCCTCCAGGCGGGACAGCAGCAGCTCCTGCTCTATGTCAATATAGTATCCGAGGACGTGGATCTCCTTCCCGCCCTGCCGTGTGCTAATCTCAACACCGGGAACTACAGCAATCCCATACCGCTTACCTGCTTCCACCGCTTCCGCTACACCGCTGACCGTATCATGGTCAGTAATGGCTAATGCTGCTAAGCCGGCCTCATACCCAAGCCGCACATTCTCAGCCGGCGGCTGCATGCCGTCCGAGGCCTGGGTATGGGTGTGCAGGTCGCATCTTCCGGCAGTATCAGCAAGAACCGCTGTAACTAACTCCGCCTCTGATGGACCGCTATGACGCTTATGGTCTGTCATAGAATTCCTCCGTTCTTTTAATTTGTTCTTTTAATTAAGGTTACTGTCCGCCGGCATGCTCGCGCAGGAAGCTCAGGAAGGTTACCGCCGAGATCGGCAGCAGGGTCGATTTCAGATGAATGGCGTAGAATTGCCGTTTGAAGGAGGCATCCGTCAGATTAACAATTTTGAGCAGGCCGAGTGCCACTTCATGCTTGACCGAGGAGGTCGAGATGATGGTAATCCCCAATCCCGCCTCTACCGCCGATTTCACCGCTCCCGTACTGCCCAGCTCCATCACAATCTGCATCGCCGCAGGATCAAGTCCGTTCGCCTCAAGCTGCTCCTCCATCACCCGCCGTGTACCGGAACCGCGTTCACGCAGCACGAACGGGTAGGCGAGCGCCTGCGCCAGCGTCACTTCCGCCTGGCCGGCCAGCGGATGCTCCCCGGGAACGATGAGCTTCAGCTCATCGCCCATTACCGGCTCAATCACCATATCCGGGTGGGAGACCGGCGCTTCAATCAGCCCGAAATTGAGCTGATGCTTGTGAATCTCATCCATAATCTGTGAAGTGTTCATCACCTTCATCATAATCGAGATATTCGGATATTCCTTGCCGAAAGGCCCCAGCAGGCGGGGGAGCACATATTCGCCGATGGTCAGGCTGGCTCCGAGCATCAGACGGCCCTCCAGCATGTGGGTGAAGGCTGACATCGCCTGATCCGTCTCGCGCATCAGCTGCATGCTGCGCACCGCGAACGGCATCAGCGTCAAGCCGGCCTCAGTGAGTATGATTTTTTTGGTGGAGCGGTCGAACAGCTTGGTTCCGAAATAATCCTCCAGCGCCTGAATCTGCATGGTCACCGCAGGCTGGGTCATATGCAGAGTCTGTGCCGCCGCCGAGAAGCTGCCCCGTTCGGACACGGTATAGAAAATATGAAGCTGATGAAAATTCATACGTTACTGACTCCTTCGCTAATTACAGTTGTAGAGTGTAGAGCAAAAAAGGCACACAGCCCTAAGCCGCATGCCTCCCTCGTTTCAAGTATCCTACTTGCGCCTGCGGCGTTTCTTGGACAGCTTCATGCGCCGGGAATGACGCAGCCAGGAATAGTATCTCTTGAGATCCCGAAGCTGCGGAGTCACCGATATTTTGCCCAGAAAAGACACGATCACCATGACATACAGCGGCTCTCCGGAGAGGGCGGTGACGCCCTCAAGCTGCCTGAAATTAACCACGATCACCGTATCATTATCGATCAGATAGGCATTATAATCACTGTTCGAGTAAGGTCTCAGCCGATTCTGCTTCAAAGCCTGCCAGATCCAGGCGGTCACCTCCACATTCCCGCTGTCCTCAGCAGCTACCCGGTCCGCATAACGGCTCCCCGCATGCCGGGTCAGCACGATGTCGGCAATCCCGTAGTTATTCAGCATGATATGGAAGGGTTCGTGCTCGCCCCACCAATCCAGCCCCTTGCCCTGCATAGTCATCACACTCCACGTAAAAAGGGTCTTGGCATGCTCTTATTGTTGTCAATCTTACCGCACTTAGGGCCGTTGTTCAAGCATCCTGCCCTCCCCGGGAGTGTTGCAGTGCGAAACGTCAGCTGCCCGTCCTATGTATACTGATATCGGTGTCATCTACGTAGCTGCTGCCTCTGATCATTTTGCAGCTTTTTTTGAAGCGGGCCGCCTCTACCGACAGCTCTTCAATGGAAGCAAACCGGCGGCTGCGGTTCGTAACGACGGCAATCGAGATCGAGACCAGCGGAATCTCCTCCAGTTGTCCCGAACGGCTCTCGGTCAGCACGTATTTCTGGGCCAGATGCCCGGCATGATAGAAATCCTTAACTGCCGTATCGAACGCCGCGATAATGCTTCTGCAACATTCCTCATAGTGATAATTGCTGATAAAAATAATAAAATCATCCCCGCCGATATGCCCCAGGAATCCGTTCATCCGCAGCGCCTCGTGCTTCAGCAGCTCCGCAGTAGCTTGAATCATCCGGTCGCCTTCCTTGAAACCGTAGGTGTCGTTGTACGCCTTAAAATGGTCAAGATCGATGTAGAGTACACTGAATTCATCCTGCAGCAGCGTCTTCACCATCCACTCGGTAATGCTGATATTCCCCGGCAGACCCGTTAACGGATTCAGGAAGCTGGCGGCCACTGCCTGAATCTCCGCGAAGTTAAGCAGCAGCTCCCGTACGCTGACCGCACCGAACAGAGCCTTCTCGTGAGTTACGATCACATAATCGTACAGATTCTCTTCCCGCCTGGACATCGCCTGCCGGCTTACCTCGATAATGGGCGTGTTATAGTCCACCACCAACGGATTTGTGTCCATCACCAGCTCTACAGGTCTGCCCATATAGAGCGTATAGCCGTATAGCGTACCTATTTTCTGATAAAAGCTGATCCTCATAATCAATCCGGCAGTCCGCCCGTTTTGTGTGACGGCTACGCCTTGGAGCTGGGGATTGCTTTTAAAAATCTGGTCGACAAACCCGCATTTGTGATGAATCGAAATGTCCGGGATTTGTTCAGCGATTTCACCGATCTGAAGAAACATGCTTACACCCTCCCTTGACTGGATACGGAAGCACCGGAGACGGAAGCGCTCCACGCTCAGGCCGGTGAGCCGGCCTCCCGAGCGCAAAGCCCTGACCATATTCCACTCCCGCCATCTGTAAAAAATGCAGCTCCGGCGCAGTCTCAATCCCCTCGGCTATCACCCGGGTGGAAGAACGGTCGGCATATTCCCTGACCAGTCCCAGGAGCTCCTGCTGCTCCCGGCTGGTATGAATACCCCGGATGAGGGATTTGTCCAGCTTGATGAATTCCGGCTTCAGATAGACCAGCGTCTTGAGACTGTTGTAGCCGGAGCCGGCATCATCCACAGCAATGCGGAAGCCCTGCTCGCGGTAATGGGACAGAACCTTTTCAAACCGGACATAGTCCTGCACCGCCTGGCGCTCTGTCAGCTCGAAGACGATCCGCTCCGGCGAAAGCCCCAGCTCCTTCAGATAGCCCAGCGTCTCTCCGCTCTTGTGGCGGGGGTCATACAGCACACCGGGCTGCACATTCAAGAACAGAAGCTCCCTGTTCCCGGCCTCTGCCTCCGGCAGCCGCTCCATATACCGGGACAGCGACATTCTCCGGCAGTACTGCTCGAAGCGGAACATCTGATCACTCCGTCCGGCAAAATCATAAAAGTGCTCCGTGCTCGGAAACTGCGGCGAAGCGGGCGGGCGGTTCAGCGCCTCATGTCCCAGTGTCTCCCCGGTCCGCAAATGCAGAATGGGCTGAAAATACGTATCCAGCAATTCATGCTCCATAATCTCCAGCAGCACAGCTAATCTGCCCAGCTCCTGAACCTCATCCCTGAATCTCCCGCTCATGTACCTCAGATATTGCGGCAAAGCCGCAAGCTTGCGGGACAGGGCTCCTGTCTTATTCATCTAATCCCCCGTCTGCTTGTCTTCGTGAATTCAATAACACTCTCCTCAGCATAGATTGGAATTATTAAGCAGGGATAAACTTCGGGACGGGGCATGGCTTTCTAAACATTTTTCACATTAACGACTTATTTCGACAGTATTTCTGCCCGGTTAATCGTATAGAGCACAGGGATTGCCGCTCCAATTAGGATCACCCCCATGAAGGCCGGTGCAGCCGGTCCAAGGGACACGTAGAGCTGTCCTCCGACCAGAGGCCCGATCATTCTCGCCAGTGCCTGAATCGATTGGCTGCCTCCTTGAACCCGTCCCTGTTCGCCCGCAGCGGCAGATTTGGACAGCATTCCGTTGAACGAAGGCCCGAAGACCGAATCGCCGAAGCCGAAGATAAACATCCCTGCGATAAAAAGAGGATAAAAGGCGAGCACAGCCGACAACGCAAACAGGATGTAGCCAACAATTTCCGAGACCATTCCGAGGAGCGCTATTTGCCTGTCACTGTATCTTTTCAGGAGCTTCGGCATAATGAACCCTTGGGACAGGATATCCTGCAAGCCCATGATGGAGAACATCACTCCAATGATAACCGGCTTCCAGCTGAAATTATCCAACGTGAACTGTGAAAAAATAGCCTGGAATGATCCATTCGGTATCCACAGCAGGAGCGCAGAGACCAACAGCCTGTTAAGGTTCTTCATGGACAGCAGGCTGGCAAGCTGAGAAAAGGGATTCAGCCTGACTAAGGGGATGACCTTTAGTCTCTTGCTTTTCTCCAGACTCTCCGGCATGAAGAGGAAGCCATAACCCACATTGAGTAGTGTCACGGCTGCGCCAGCATACATGGGCACCGAGTATCCGAACTTGGCCAGCAGCCCGCCCACAGACGGACCGATAATAGTACCCGCCCCTACCACCGCGCTCACCCATCCGAAGTACTTAGTCCGTTGCTCCGGCGGAAGAATGTCTGCAAAATAAGCGAAGATCGTACCGATGCTCCCGCCTGTGATCCCTTCAATGATCCGCCCGGCGAACAGCACCCACAAAGCCCCTCCAAGGCCAAATATGAAGTAACCGGCAGCAGAACCCAGCAGGCATAGGAGAAGCAGTGGACGCCGCCCGTATTTATCACTCAGCGCACCCAGCACAGGCGCGGCACAGAACAGGCAGGCCGCATACGCTGAAGTCAGCAGGGTAACCATCACCGCTTGTTTTCCGGGATCGCTAATGTAAGGCTGGACGAGAAACGGAACCACAGGAGCGATAATACTGAAGCCTATTCCGCATAAAAATACTGAGATTAGACCGAATATAAGCGCGTGCTTGTCTACCTTTGGTTCTGAAGATTGATCTTGATGATGAGCAGGTTTGGATGTAGACATGTATCTTGCCTCCTTAGAGTTTATGCTTTGTTTCCTAAGAAACAATATCATCCTAACACATTTTTGATTCCACGGAAACAAAAATATAGACATAAAAAAACACCCTGTCGGGTGAAGGTAGCTCTGCCTGAACTATTATGCCTAAAGTATATAGGGAAAATCAATCTTCTTCCGTGCCGTTCTCCAGTTCCTGCTTCTTAATCTCTTCATCCAAATGCCTATTGTACTTCTCCATGAAGCTTAGCATCCCGGCATACTGGCTGTCGGTCACCAGCTCAAACACAGGTCTGTCCCGCTCCCGGAACTCACGGTGCAGTTCGTCATGGATCTGATATACAGCCCCCCCTTTAACAGTAAGCCTGAAATAGATTTCCTTCTGATTGTCCGGCTTCTGGTAGCTCTCGATAAGCCCCTTGTGCAGGAGCTTCCGTGTTATCTTGCTGATTGCCCCCCTGGTCATGTACAAGGCCTCTGCAAGCCTGGTCACGTTGGCGTCTGCATGTGTTCCGATGTATTCAATACAGTGCACCTCGGAGGGTTTATTGCCCTTAAGACTGATCTCCATCTTCGACTTGTTCAGCCAGTTCATCTTATTAAATAGTTCCCGGAAAGCGGTTAAGACCTGTTCCTCTTTGTTCATTGCGGGTCCCCCTCCCTAAAAAAACAGACGCCAGCGGCGCCTGTCTAACTACCCTTTATCCCTGAACTACAGACCGTAATACTTGGACTTGTCCGGTCCGTTGCTGGTATATTCCGTCTTCAGTTCATTGCGGTACGAACGCTCAATCTTACGCACATAAGAAAGTCTGCGGACATTCTTCATGACTTCCTCGGCGCGCTCCGCATTGACGTACATTACCGCGTAATGCATTTTACGGGAAACGTAGTGCAGTGTGCCGTACTTCTCCAGGTTGCGTGCCGCCTTGACGTCGCTAACCCATACGATATAACCTGTCCGTTCCGCAAACATAAGCTTATCCGCCTCTCTTTCTCTGTCTCCTCACGGGTCAGCTTATCCGCAAGAGCATTTGCCGCCGCTGCCGCATCCGCCCTTGGGGGACGGGTCGTTACTAGGAACCTTGATGCTGTCCGAGACCGAGAATGCGATCGCCTCCGACATGGAATGAAGAATATCATCCAGCGTCTTCTCCGCATTCTTGAAGCGGACTACCGCTTCGAACTGCTCCAGCTCCCGTTCTACAGCCTCAACCTCATCCTTGGCCGAGTGATAGTTCGGGTGAAAATGACCAAACCGCTGTGTCTCCTCAAACAGCTCCTTCTTGCTTTGCAGCCGCTTGATCATGGCCTGGATTTCGGGATGGTTATCCACCTGCCCCTTCCAGTATAGGTAATCCGACACTTCTGCGGATTGATTAATCATATCGCCTAATTCATAGGCGTATGTCAGCACTTCGGCCATATCGACCGTATTTAATTCCGCTACGCTCATGAACTTCAACTCTTTTCTGCATTTAATGTTCTACCGCAGCGATAGACTACCTTATCATAACATATCCGCCCGCCTCAGCAGAAGAAGAATTTCTGCCCTTTAGCGGATGCAGCAGCTGAATTTCCTGCCAGTCTTCCGCTGCAAGCTCTGTCTCCTCTGCCGTCTCCATCCCCGGAAACAGCAGAATGCCCCGCACCCTCCATGGACGTCCGCTGATCCGCTCTGGAATGAAATCCGCCGCCTTGCCGCCGTAGGAGAGCCGGACCTTGATTCCCCAGCTTAGAGCCTGCTCCATTACCTTTTGCGCTGTGGTGGCATGATACTGCCTCCACTGATTGAACCACAACTGCGGTACTGCCTCTTCACCCGGCAGCTCCAGCATCGGGGGTGTGCCCCTGTCCGGCGGCAGGAGCTTCGGGGAGGGTCCCGTTCCCAGCAGGCCCCGTTCCCCGGCTGCGGCAGGAAGCTCGTAACGCTGTACTGTCCCGGACAGTTCAAACAGTTGGGTAGGGGCAGTCCCGTTCAGCTTCCCTGCCCTTACAGATGGCGCCAGACCGGCGGCGGCAAGCTCCTTGCGCAGCTGCCCGGCTGCCTCCGGCCGGACGATGAAGTGGAGCGGGCCAATCCGGGTAACGATGTCCTGCAGCCGGGGATGAGCAGCGATATCCCCGCCCTCCTGCTCTCCGGCACAGGAGAGCAGAAGCACCTCCGCCAATTCAGTCCGCCCGATCGCTCTGGCCCACTGCCGGAGCGCAAGTATGGCCTGCTCCGGCAATCCTCCGGCGGCATGGTCGTTCAGCCAGGAGATCACCTCACCCGGAGCGAAGCCCTGGTCCGCTGCCGCTTCCAGCCGCTCCCGCGTTAGCCGGAAGCTCCAGATATCCTCGTGGTGCAGCAGCTCCGCACACCCGGCCAAGGTCCAGCGGACCGTATACGGGACCTCCGGCGGAACCAGCACCTCGAAATCCGGCTGGACAATGAAGCCGGGGAAAGCTGAATCCGATTCTTGTGGCAGCGGTCTGCGTGCGGCTTCAGTTGCTGCGGGTCTCTGCGGGCTGAAGGCGGTGTCTTGAGCTTCGGAGGCGCTGTCTAGGTACCCCTCTTGATTCTGCGGGGTTGCTCCTAGACTATGCCCCGTTAGCTGTGGCTTCACTGCCTTCCAGCGAAAGCACTCCTCCCCTTCTGCTGAAGATCCTAGCTCACACCATCCGAAGGCGGCCAGAAGGCGAAGCCAGGCAAGTGCAGCCTGCTTAAGCCCTGAGTCTGTCCCTGCCGTCCCCGGCACAGCCTGCTCTCCGGCAAGACCATTCTGTCTCATCCAGCTTAGTACAGGCGCTACCGCAAACCACTCGTCCGCCTTAAACTCCGCTGCCGAGAGCAAATGTCTGAAATGCTGCTCTTCAGGCAGCGGAGCACCGTAACGGCTGATGATCAAGGTATAGAGTGTATCCGTCATCTCCTGAGCAGTAAGCGTCAGCCAGCGTTGCAGCACCGGTCTGTCTAATGCATACCCGCTATTGTCGCGGGTGATCAGCCCCAGTGCGCTCAGCAGATCAATGATTAATGTAACCGGCAGCGGATAGCTCTGGTGACCGGCGGAGGACTCCAGCAGGGCCAAAGCCCCCTCCGGTATGGACAACCTTCCGGCTAACCGGCTGAGCTGCTTCTTATGTAACACTCCCTTAGATGTCAGCGGCAGGCCTTCACGGGCTATGAACAACAGGCTTTGAAATATCTCCCCTGCCAGTTCTGAACACGCCGCATGCTCAACCCGTATTGTCCCCTCCACCTGTACCTGCGGGCAACCCGTCCAGAAGCTCCGCAGGATCAAGGGATACTGCTGCTGCGGTACCTGATACAGCCTCTCTCCCCACACCTTTTGACGCAGCTCCAGCATCCCCGTATGAAGCAGTTCCTCCAGGGCCAGTATCTGTTCAGCCCTGCACAGGAATTCAGGCCGCAGACGCTCTATAGAATCTGCTGTACACGGCGAGGCCGCATGCTCTGCCGCTATCCGCAGCAGTACTTCACAGGCGTCCGAAGATAGTCTGCTAATATCATCTGCCGGTTCCAGTTCCATCAGAGAACAGCTCCTTCCGCCGGGTCCAGCATCCGGACCCCGTATTCGTAGCCTTGCTCAGTCAGAAACATCCGGCGGCGCAGAGCGAAATCCTGTTCCCGGCTGTCTCCCGTAACCAGCGTGTAGAAATACGCCCGGTTATCCCCCGGCTTCGGACGAAGGATGCGGCCCAGCCGCTGAGCCTCCTCCTGGCGGGAACCGAAGGCGCCGGATACCTCAATTGCCACTGAGGCATCCGGCAGATTCACAGCAAAATTCGCTACCTTGGAGACGATCAGCACCGGCAGCTTGCCTTCATTGAACGCAGCATAGAGCGCGTTCCGCTCCTT
This sequence comes from Paenibacillus sp. FSL R7-0179, assembly GCF_038002265.1. NCBI lineage: Bacteria > Bacillati > Bacillota > Bacilli > Caryophanales > Paenibacillaceae > Paenibacillus > Paenibacillus sp. FSL R7-0179. Next base: position 2,152,194 of record NZ_JBBOCC010000002.1, on the reverse strand, counting down.
CTGCGGAGTCTTGCCTGTGATCAGCGGGGCCGCAAGCAGCGCCGCCAGCTGCTCCAACTGGTCCAGATACTGGCCGATCACAAGTATCGCCGCTGCGGGATGCGCCTTGGCAAGCTGTGCTGCCGCCTGAGCCTTGGCCTGATTGCCGGCCGCCAGCCGGAACTGCTCCTTCGCCCCGGCATACAGATATTGCTGCCGCAGCTCCTGGCTCATCGGAACGATGACCTCGATGCAATCGACAGCCGCAATCCATCCCTGCCGCTCCAGCACCTTCCAGGGCAGGTCATAGCATCTCGGGCCGATCAGGGAGAACACATCTCCCTCCCGTCCGTCCTCCCGGACCAGCGTTGCTGTCAGCCCCAGCCGCCGCGTAGCCTGAATATCTGCGGTTGCCCGGAAGACAGGTGCCGGAAGCAGATGGACCTCGTCATAGATAATCAGCCCCCAATTCCGTTCATGGAACAGATTCATATGGACGAACGCTCCTCCCTTGGAGCGCCTATGGGTCATCATCTGATAGGTTGCAACGGTTACAGGCCGCACCTCCCGGTGCTCTCCCGTGTATTCCCCAACCTCCTCTTCGCTCAGCGAGGTCCGCAGCAGCAGCTCCCCGCGCCACTGTTCTACAGAAGTCGTGCTCGAAGTAAGGATCAGCGTCTCACACTGCAGCTGCTCCAGCACCCCAAGGCCCACAACCGTCTTGCCTGCCCCGCAGGGCAACACGACCACTCCGCTGCCTCCATGTCCTCCAGTCCCCTGGAACTTTCGGACAGCCTCCCGTTGATAATCCCGTAGCTCGAATCCACTGCTGCTGCCCTCTCGGACGTTGTTCCCAATAGACTCCCGCCAGGCTAGCTTCAGCTTCTGTCCGTCCCGGTACCCGGCGTAGTCAAGAACCGGATAACCCAGTCTGGTCATCTCCTGCTTCAGCAAGCCCCGGTTCATCTTCGGACAATAGCTATGCAGCTCCCCGGCCCGGCAGAGGCCCAGCTCCTTCAGCTCCTGAGCATCATCCAGTTCATCCAGCAGGCTCGCCCGGTCAGCAGTTAACCTGACAAGCTGTGAATCACTCTCATCTGCATGCAGGTGCAAGCTTCCGTAACGGGACATTAACAGCTCCATCTCCCCCTCCACCTCGGAAGGAATGCCCCACCTGGACAGCCTGCGGAGTCCTTGAGTGACCTCTGCCGCAGACTGCCCCCCGGCTGCGGCATTCCATAGGGACAAAGGCGTGATCCGGTAAGTGTGATAGGCTGGAGGACTTTTGACAAGCTCGGCAAAGCCGCTTAGAACCGCCCGCGCCTCCTCAAATCCCGGATGTCCGCATTCCAGCAGAATTGTCCGGTCATTCCGTATTATACATGGCCCCGCCTCTACTCCTCTCATCCTGTTCCCTCCTTATGTGTGATAGCGGTTTAAGCTGTTAATGTTACTCAATGGCTCATTAGCCAGCATCCACATTCTCCCTACAACGAAAAAGCCCATTTCCGCCTAACGGATATGAGCCATTCGTCATTCTATTAATGCAGCTGCTGGCGCTGCGAGATTTCATGGAGCGCCTCAGCAGCCTCATCTGCGAACATTCTCTTGTCTGCCAGATCACCTAAGGAGACTACTCCGGTCAGCTTCTTGCCCTGCGTCACCGGAATGCGCCGGATCTGTGCGGAGGCCATCAGCTCAGCCGCCTCCTCCACAGAGGCGGATTCCTCAACGGAGAGGATCTCCCGGCTCATGACAGTCTCCACGGCTGTTGAGCCGGGATGCTTGGCCGCGTACCCGCGGATGACCAGATCGCGGTCTGTAATCACACCAATCAGCGTTGCTCCATCAGCCGAATCTACCACCGGAATAAAGCCCGTCCCGCTATCTCTCATGGCAACGGCAACCTCATAGATATTGTCCAGCAGAGTAACCGACACCGGCTGCGCGGTCATTACTTCTTTGACTGTCTTCAAGAATGAACCCTCCCGTCCACGTTAGCGTGGCATTTGAGAGTAGTTTTTCCTGTAACGGTAACATTTATACGGAAATTGACTCATTCAGACAGGAGTCGGCCATACCTACAAGCAGCTTCAAGCCATAGAGCATGGCATCCTCATCGAAATCAAATTTGCTGTGATGATGCGGATAGACAGCCTCCTTGGCCGCATTGCCCGCACCGACGAAGATGAAGCAGCCGGGAATCTCCTGAACATAATAGGAAAAGTCCTCCGCAGGCATAATCTTCTCCATCAGCATTACATCGGCATCTGTCCCAAGCGCCTTCGGGGCAACACGGGCAAAACGTTCATATTCCGCCTCGTCATTCACCAGCGGCGGGTACCCCATCAGATAGTCCACCTTCGCCTCCGTACCATAGGCTGCGGCTACAGAGGCCGCCAACTCTTCAATGCGGCGGCGGATCAGATGACGCGTCTCTTCATCAAATGCCCTCACCGTCCCGGTAATCCGGCAACGCTCGGCTATGATATTCTGGGCCGAACCGCCTTGAATCGTTCCTACGCTGACTACTGCCGGACGCAACGGCTCAACATTCCGGCTGACAATCGTCTGCAGCCCGGTAACCAGTGCCGCACCGGCCACAATGCTGTCTGCCGTGCGGTGGGGCATTCCCCCGTGTCCTCCCCGGCCGATCAGATCAATGAAGAACTCATCGGCTGAGGCCATAAGCGGCCCTGGCGCACTGCCTACCGTCCCGAGAGGGAACGGTGTCCACAGATGCAGCCCGTAGACGGCATCCGCACCCGCAAGCACGCCTTCCGCAATCATGCCCACTGCGCCGCCGGGACACACCTCTTCCGCCGGCTGGAACAGAAAGCGGATCTCCCCCTTCAGCTCCTCACGGCGGGAGCTGTAATACGCCGCCGCAGCCAGCAGCATGGCGGTATGGCCGTCATGGCCGCAGGCATGCATCACTCCGGGGTGCTGGGAAGCATATTTCCGGCCGCTCTCCTCTGTAATATTCAGCGCGTCCATATCGGCACGCAGGACTACCGTTTTGCCGGACTCCCGGCCCTTAAGTATACCTGTCAATCCATAGCCTGCTGCACTCCGCCGGACCTCAATCCCCAGCTCCGCGAGCCTTGCCCCGACATAAGCGGAGGTCTCCTTCTCCTGATAGGACAGCTCCGGATGACGGTGCAGATGGCGGCGCCACTTGATCATTTCCGGGAGCAGCTCCCCGATCTCTAACCTCTCCATAACTCTCCATTCCCTTCTCTGGCAGCATCCTGCGGACAAGCCGTCAGGACAAGCCCGTAGGCTCTGCCCGCTCCGCAGACTGCCAACTTTCTTTTATTGTAGCAGAAACACAAAAAAGTGGGTATCGATCAGCCCGTTCTACCTTGCACAACCCCGGGAAACAGACTATCATGAGGAAGAACAATAACAAATTTTAATTACAAATGAATCATTATACTTCATTAAGGGGAGTTGTGCGCTATGATATTTGAGAACACGGGTCTCGAAGGATTGAAGAGCGACCTTCTTTATCTCGACGAAAGTGCAGCAAGAGCAGGATTCATCAGATGGCAATGGGAATACTACCGGGCGACCTACGACTGCAAGATAGAAGACCGCAAGGACGGCGGCGAATACTTCCTGCGCATTAATACCCGTGCTGTGGAAGGGAAGCTGGAGAAGGCGGACGCGGTACTGGCTATTGAAGCTGTCTACCTAGGCAAGGCTACATTCCCCCACGGACTGGAATATGAATCTCCGGTGCCTCAGCCGGTGCTTGAGGTAGCCCGGAAGCATATCGGTGAATTGAAAGCGCTGCTGGAAGCTTGAGCACCGCGAAGGGAAAGAAGGCCGCCAAGGCCAGCCCGCCCAAAAGAGGAACACCCGATTTCCAGTTGCTTATTCTCACCCTGCTGTTCGTGGGCTTCGGCTTGCTTATGGTGTTCAGCTCCAGTTCCAGCTTAACCCTTGCGAGCGAGAAATACAGCAATAATGCATTTTTCTTCGTCAAAAAGCAAGTGGTTTGGGCCGTGCTGGGAAGCTTCATCATGTTTGTGGTCATGAACATCCACTACAGCAAATTTAAGAAATGGTACGCACCGATCTTCGTGATTACCCTCGTCCTGCTGCTGTTCGTAGCAACCACCGAGGGGATTAACGGCGCCAAGAGCTGGATGAGTATCGGAACCCTGGGGATTCAGCCTACCGAGCTGGCCAAGATCTCTATCATTCTCTACCTGGCTGCCCTGATCACCAAAAAAGGCGAACGTCTGCGCGATTTGCGGACAGGGTATATCCCCGTCATGATTATCGTCGGAATTGTCGCCGGACTGATTATGATGCAGCCTGATTTGGGCTCCTGCCTCATTCTTGTAGCGACCAGCGGCCTTGTCATCTACGCCGGCGGCGCCAGCATGAAGCACATCATGGGATCGATCGCTCTGCTTGTTCTGGGAGTAGCCCTCGTCATCGGGGCGAAGGCCGCTATCGATTCCTTGTCTCCGCCGACCGAGAAGGCAGAGATTCAGAAGGACTACAGACAGGGCCGTATCGAAGCCTTCCTGGACCCTCAGGGAAATTCCGAGGGCAGTGGATATAATATTATGCAGTCTCTGATCGCCCTCGGTGAAGGTGGAACACAAGGCTCCGGGTTCGGGCAAAGTATTCAGAAGCTGCATTATCTGCGGTACCCTTATACCGACTTTATCTTTGCGGTTATTGGAGAGGAGCTCGGCTTTGTCGGAACCGCCTTGTTCCTGCTGCTCTATCTGTATTTCATCTGGAGAGGGATTCTGATTTCACTGCGGTGCACCGATCCCTTCGGGACACTGGTCGGTATCGGAATCATGGGGCTGATCGCCATTCAAGCCTTCATCAACATCGGTGGTGTGACCAATACGATTCCGCTTACAGGGGTTACGCTGCCCTTCATCAGCTACGGCGGCTCCTCCCTGCTCGTCACCATGCTCTGTATGGGGATTATGCTGAGCATCTCACGGGAGACCAACCGTCCTGCCAAGGAGGAAGTCGTGAAGTCTGTGACTACGGTCAGACAAGTGCGCAACAACAGAAGTGCAGGTACACGCGCACGCTAAGAGGCAACCTGCATGCTGATGAGGGTTGAGCCAACAAGTAGAAAGGCAGTCCGGAATATATTCCGGACTGCCTTTTGCATGGATGCCTAGTATAATTGTGCTTAAGAAATCTCGTCGTTCTTGAAGGCTACGCCTTCGACCTTAACGTTAACCTCTACGATGTGAAGCCCGGTCATACTCTCCACAGCCTCGCGTACATTCTGCTGAAGCATGCGGCACACTTCATGAATCGGCGTTTCGTACAGTACGATGATGCGTAAGTCTACCGCAGCTTCCAATTGGCCAACTTCGACAGTAACGCCCTTCTGCACGTTCTTGCCGCTCAGGCGCTTTGCCCAGCCTTCTGACAAACCGCCAGACATGGCTGCAATTCCGGGAGTCTCAAGCGCGGCCAGGCCGGCAATTTTTGAGACAACGTCATTCGATATCCGTATATTTCCCAATTCCAGTTGAAGCTGTTCTGCCATGCCATATCCCCCCTACTCTCATTATCAATTATTGTAATTCCAAAGCGGGCTAAAAAGCAAATGACTTTCTCTCACCCCCGTTTACAGCCAGGAACAATTTGGGTATATTGATTATGAATTCAACCTACATAAAGAGACTGGAGAGTGCTTACCTTTGAAAAAATGGATCTCACCGGCGCTGCTGGTCATCAGCTTTATCCTCAGCGCCACCGGGCATTACGCGAACTGGGATCATACCCTTCAGTTCATATTGTCTGCCATTTCGGTCATCTTCGTGGCCGGTTTCCTCGGCAGGGCCACTGAGAGTGTAGCCCACTACGCCGGACAGCGGCTTGGAGGGTTTCTGAACGCAACCTTCGGCAATGCGGCCGAGCTGATCATCGCCTTCTTCCTGGTCAAGGAAGGACTGTTTGACATGGTCAAAGCGAGTCTGACCGGCTCCATCATCGGCAACCTGCTGCTTGTCCTCGGACTGAGTATTTTTGCCGGGGGCATGAAGTTCAAGGTTCAGAACTTCAATGTCACGCTCGCCGGTCTAAACGGCTCACTGATGATCGTTGCGGTCATCGCCCTGTTCGTCCCGGCCATGTTCTTCAACACCCATTCCATCACCGAGAAAGACACCAATGTACTGAGCCTTGTCGTCGCCGGCCTGCTGATTGCAGCCTACCTCGCCTGGCTGGTTTTCTCCATGATCACACATAAGAAGTACCTGGCGGATGTTACGGACGATACGGCGGAAGAGCTGCCCAATGAGCATGCTCCAGTCTGGTCCCGTAACCGCTCAATCCTCTACCTCGTCCTTGCCACCGTGATGGTCGCCTTCGTCAGTGAATGGCTGGTCGGAACGCTGGAGACGCTCACCGAACGCTTCGGCTTCAGCGAGCTGTTCGTCGGTGCATTCCTCGTAGCGATTATCGGTAACGCCGCAGAACACAGCGCTGCCATTATGCTCGCCATGAAGAACAAGATTGGAGCCGCAGTCGAGATCGCCGTAGGCAGCAGTCTGCAGATCGCCCTGTTCGTTGCCCCTGTGCTGATCTTCGCCAGTTATTTCATGGGCAACACCATGTCGATTGTCTTCACCACGATTGAGATTGTAGCTATAGCCGTATCGGTGTTCATCGCCAAATCGATTATTCAGGACGGCGCAACCAACTGGTATGAAGGTCTCCTGCTGCTAGCAGTTTACATGATTCTCGGCGTATCGTTTTATCTGGTCTGAAACAACCCCACAAAGTGATGCTTTTGCTTCGACGATTACTCAGGTACTTTGCGGGGGCCCCGAAACTTATAAATAATTATAAAAAAACGCACATGATTGACCCCCGGGTCTGTCATGTGCGTTTTGTTGAAAATATAGCCGCTTCCACTTGATGACCGGGACTTACATCTCCCGCTCCTCAGCCTTCTTATTCAGTGCCTCATACAGAACAGCCAAATTGCGTTCCAGCTTACTCAGCACCTGCTTGCCTGTGAGCTCCGGCACCAACCCCGCTCTGACCGCAAAATCGACCTCTCTGGAGAAGCCGTACATCTGGGTATCCAGCACTTCCTCATAGAGAGGGCAGTAACGGGTTGCCAAATTCTCCATCTGTACTTCAATGAGCTTCTGAATTTTATCGGCATCTTCTTGAAGAAGATTGATTGCTTTGATATTGAGCTGTTCCTGCAAATCCGATGAAGTCATGCATTTTCCCCCCCATGTCCAAAAGTTACAGCTGCTAATGCTTATTATTCTTAATATTAGTCGAAATTAGGACCTAATACAAGATTTCAGTTTGGGTTATTCCTAAAGTTCCTGCAAAATCCCCCCGCTGCACAGCAAAGACGCCCAGCCGCAAGGCCGGACGTCCGAGAAGAAAATGGAATTACTCTGCTACTACTGTAAAATTCAGATTGTGTTTGGCAAAAACTTCGCTCATGGCTTTCTTAGCTTCCTCGGCATCTGTGCCATGTACATGCAGCTCGTAGCTTTGGCTGGATACCAGAGTAGTGAACAAGCCCAGGATGCTCTTCACATCAATGTACTTGTTGTCCGCTTGAAGAACGATAGATGAATTAAATTGGCTTGCTGTCTGTGCAATATCCACGATTGCCGCATTGTTGGACATAGGAATCCCTCCGCAACTTGATTATAAACTTATATTCACTTGTTACCAATTCCATGATACATTGAATCCGCTTACTCACGCAAGGTGTTTCTTGGAAACAGGCATTGCGTGCTTTTGGAATCACCGCTCTTGTACCATTTTATTTCAGGTTCTCCGGATTCAGACCTTCCAGCTCCGGCACCACAAAAATTCCATCTTTACGGATCAGCACATCGTCAAAGTAAATTTCGCCGCCTCCGTAATCAGGTCGCTGAATCAGCACGAGGTCCCAGTGAATGGACGAACGGTTTCCGTTATCCGTTACATCATAAGCCTGGCCGGGTGTGAAGTGCAGACTGCCGGCAATTTTCTCATCGAACAGAATATCCTTCATCGGATGCAGAATATAAGGGTTGAAGCCGATGGCGAACTCACCAATATGGCGCGCACCGTCGTCGGAATCCAGAATTTCATTCAGTCGTGCGGTATCATTGCTGGCAGCCTCTACGATCCGCCCGTTCTCGAACGTGAACTTCACATTCTCGAAGGTCACCCCGTTATAGATCGATGCGGCATTATAGCTGATCGTTCCATTCACGGAATCGCGGACAGGTGCGCTGTACACTTCTCCGTCCGGGATATTTTTCTGGCCTGAGCATTTCTCCGCCCCGATTCCCTTGATGGAGAACGTAAGGTCCGTTCCGGGACCTAATATACGCACCTTGTCGGTTCTGCGCATAAGCTCAGCCAGCGAATCCTGGGCCTTGTCCATTTTGGCATAATCCAGGTTGCAGACTTCGAAGTAAAAGTCCTCAAAGGCCTCTGTGCTCGTGTTGGCGAGCTGAGCCATACTGGCGTTAGGATAACGCAGCACCACCCATTTGGTGTGCTTGACGCGCTGCTCGCTATGTACCGGGTGGGAATACAGGGAATTATAGAGCTTCATGTTCTCTTCCGGCACATCGGACAGATCATTGACGTTCTCACCGGCACGGATGCCGATATAGCAGTCCATCTGCTTCATGCGGTTCAAGTCGATCTCCGCCCAGGTCTTGATTCCTTCAGGTGTTGCATATTTGAGCATACTGCGCAGAACGGTACGGTCGGTCAGCTGCACAAATGCACGGCCTCCGGCTTTCCCCACTTCCTCCACAACGGCTTTGATCAAATCTCGTTCACTGCCGATCATTTCGACGAGCACGTTCTCGCCGGGCTGTACGTTTACGGAGTAACCTACAAGGTTCGCCGCAAGCTTTTGAATCCGGGGATCATTCATCTGTCTCTCTCTTCCTTCCTCTTGCTGAAAATAAACATACCGTTATATTGTAGCACGCCTGTCATAGAGCGCAAGCCACCTGCGGGAAGGAAACCGCTCACTTATAACCGTAGAAATCCACCTGCGTAATATAAGCCTCTTCCGTGGTCGCTCCGGCCTTGCCGGGATAGGTGAGGGTGCGGTTCGAGGTCAGCCGGGTGGGCAGATTCCGCTTCGGGTCGACCTTAAGATAATAGACCGTGCGGATATCCGCCTGGTTCAGCCTCTGCTGCAGCTCTGTCTGCTTCTGTTCCCACAGTGCGCTCTTAGCCGCAAGTGCCTTAGCATGAGTGTCAGCAGGCACAGCAGCGTCTTCCCCGGCAGCCGGCTTGATTGCCTGCATCTTCTGCGCAAGCTCTGCCGATAGCTGTCTGCGCGCCTCTGCTTCCGTTAATTCAATCCGCAGTACACGGGTCCCTCTGGCACTGCCCGCTTCCTCCGTCACCGTCTTGCCCATCTTCTCCAGCTCCTCCAGCTGGCGCAGCGGATTCAGCGCCTCCAGCGGATTGCTGCCGTCCAGAGCCGGAGAAGCCTGCTTCATCGTCCATTTCCCGTCTTCTTTCACCATACGTGTATAGTAGACTGGTGCATCACCCGAGCCCTGCCTAAGAGAATGCGGACCGGACTCTGCCGCAGGTGCAGGTTGTCCCCCATCCGGCAAGAGCGAATAGAGAGTGATCTGGTTGTGATCCGCCACCTTCCCTCCATAGTAGAGTGAAGATTCCGGTACCGTCTTCCCGTCGATCAGCAGCGCAGCCGCTCCTTCAAAGGACACCCCGTCAGTGCCATCCATCCCCGCCATTACCAGATTCAAGTCCTCCGCAGCCGGCTTGTCCTTCATCACTGTGCACCCGCTGGATACAAGACCAGAGAGCATCAGAAGTACAAGAAATCCTGTACGGATGCGCCGTAAGTTCATCATGGCCATCAAGCCCTTTCCGCAAAAAGTAGAGTGTACCCGCATTCTACCTAGGGTCTCCCTGAATGCCGGGCTTATACGCCGGATGACGCAAACCCCCCTCACAAGGTGACGCTTTAGCTTCGATGTCTATTCAGTTGCTTTCATAAAAAGAAAAATCCTTAAGGCCTAAGCCCAAGGATTCTTCGAATTGTTCTCTGTGGTTTTGTTATCGATCACTACCTGGTTGCGCCCGTTGTTCTTGGCTTCATAGAGCGCCATATCCGCCCGGTAAAAAAGAGATTCGACACTGACCCGGTCATCGGTCCAGCTCCACTCGGCGACCCCGCAGGACACGGTCACACGCGGCTCTGTCTCTCCCATCACACGCTTGCGGATACGCTCCCCTACGAATACGGCCTGCTGCACTCCAAGCTGAGGCAGATAGACCGCAAGCTCTTCCCCGCCCCATCTGGCGGCGACGTCCCCCTGGCGGATCGAGGTTTTCACGATGTCGCTGACCTGCTTCAGGATTTTGTCCCCCTTCTGGTGTCCATAGGTATCGTTCACCATCTTGAACTGGTCAATGTCCACCACAATCAGAGTTCCGCAAAAATCACTGGACTGCCGCTGCTTGATCTCTTCATCCAGATAGTGGCGGGCGAAGAGTCCGGTCAGCGTATCCCGGTTCGCCAGGCGGCGCACCTCGGCATGAAGCCTCGCATTTCCGACAGCCAGCCCGATATGACCGGCCATCGCCTGCAGCAGCCTGTAGCTGTCATAGGAGAAGAAGTGGGCCTGCTTATGCGCCAGCATAATGGCTCCCCGTACCTCCCCGCCCACATTCAGCGGAGTTGCGATCAGCGACTCTGAGCCTGTAGCATCCATCAGCGTTGAAGTCTGCCCTACAGCATACTTGTAATCGGAGAGCAGCAGCGGCTCTCCCGTAGCGTACACCTTACTGCCGAGTCCCTGATTGCCATCCAATATTTCACCCAGCAGCGGCAGATAATTGCAGGCTATTACCTCAAGCCCGCCGCGTTCTTCATTCATATGGAGAATACAGCAATAATCCGCCTCGAACATATCCAGCAGCTCTTCAAAAGCAAACTGGAAAATATCGCCGAGCCTCAGGCTCTGATTCAGCCGCTGCGTAAGCTCATTGCTCATGCGCAGCTCCCTGATCAGCTGATTGGAGCGTTCGTACAGCTTCGCATTCTCAAAGGCTGTACCGGCGGTATCCGCGACCATGGTCAGGAAGCTAAGATCCAGCTCATGGAAGGACGCCTTGTCCATAATCATATGAAACACACCGTATACCCCCTGCTTGCCGCCGAGCGGAAGCCCTACCTCCACTGTCCCGTTCTCTTCTCTCCCGGTATGAAGCGTAACCCGCCCATCCTTGAAGGCCCGGGCACAGACATCATTATTTGCCCATGTCAGCGGAAGCGGCTTGACCTGAGGATGCGTACTGCGATGGTCCTGGGACATGAACAAATCAAGCCGCGCTCCCGGATACATCGCAGCAATACTGTCAATGACTTCCGTCAGCACGGCGTCTACATCAATGTTGTCATGCATGCGCTGGACAATCTGAAAAAGCAGCGAACGGCGGCTGCCCTCACGCTCGGCATGCAGATGAATCCCCGCAAGATCCGAGACAAACACATGCTCAAACCGGTGATAAAAGCAGGTCTGGAAATGCATCGACATAGCTTCAGCCGTATGCTGCCCTCCTAACTCATACTGCTCCGCAGGCATTCTGCAGCCTAGCACAGCAAATACTTCCCGGTGCCCGCGCGTAAATACCGGCAAAGCCAGAAGTGAATAAGCCTGTCCTTCCTCCTGGACCTCGGCAGCATACATCCCGCCTGTCTGCAGGCAGATTGCCGCCGCTTCTTCCCATTCTGCTCTCCAGCGCCCCTGCCGGAATTCAGAGCCGGGCTCAATCCAATCACCTTCATAATTCAGCACACACCAGTTCCAGGTCTTCGCGAAGGAGGGGACTCCCTGTCCCTGCCATTCCCTGAAACTCTCGGCAATCAAGCTGACAGCGTAGGGGAAATCGTGAGACACGATATCCGTCTCCTTCAGCCAGGCGGCGGGATCTTCATACTCTCCGCCCGATTGCCTCATGTCCTGTAACAGCATACGGCCGTCCCGATCCTTATGGCCGTATGCCTCCTGCTCTGACATAAAGAGGACCTCCTTTGCATCTTCAATCAGGCCAGACCGGAGCAGCCTCCTGATTCTATTGTAGAGACATTACCAATTCAGCGTAATTATAGTCAGGATATTTTGAAATCACAGTTTTCCGATAACATCCAATTAGTTATATTTTACTCCCTTTCTTGAGGTATTGCATTATATTTTCCGCAAAACCGGGATTTTTTTTAGGACCAAAGAACTAACGACAAAGATAGACAAAAACTCTTTTAAGTTGCGCTTGACTTTGCCTGTCATTTTCATATAATATTTATTGTTGAACAAGACTGTAACAAGTCTTATTGGGCGTAACGTTGTGTCACCCTCTACGCATTTCGTTACTGTCAGGGCAGCGGCTGAACTTCCCTCGGCAGTGTGAAACCATTTAACGCTTTCACGGATACGAATTGCGGCGCAAATAGGCCCTACAATACATTTTTTCATTAAAAGGAGTCTACTATAATATGGCACGTTACACCGGACCTAAATTCAAACTCAGCCGCCGTCTGGGCATTTCCCTTAGCGGTACAGGCAAAGACCTGAAACGCCCTTTCCCACCAGGACAGCACGGCGCTAACCAACGCAGAAAAGTAAGTAACTACGGAATGCAGCTTTTGGAAAAACAAAAACTGCGCCACATGTACGGCCTGGGCGAAAAGCAGTTTAAAACTCTTTTCACTAAGGCACAAAAGCTTCAGGGTATTGCGGGCGAAAACTTCATGTTCCTGCTCGAAAGCCGCCTGGACAACCTGGTTTACCGTCTTGGATTCGCTAACTCCCGTGCAGGCGCACGCCAGTTGGTATCCCATGGCCACGTAACCGTTAACGGCAAAAAAGTCGACATCGCTTCTTTCCGTGTAAGCATTGGCGACGTTATCGGACTCCGCGAAAGAAGCCGCGCTATGACTTCGATCAAGGAAGCTCTCGAGAACCGCAACCATCTTCCGGCTTACCTGGAATATGCTGACGGATCGTTCGAAGGCAAATATATCCGTTTGCCAGAACGTGCTGAGCTGTCCCAGGATATCGATGAGAAGCAAATCGTCGAGTTCTACAACCGTTAAGATTCGCTTACAGCGGAATCTGATCAAAGCTCCCGGATTTCTATCCGGGAGCTTTTTTTATGATAAGAAGCTGAAGTCCCCACTTTGTGGGGATCTTAAAAATCCTCTCCGGCAGAAGCGCATTCAAAATCGCCAAATTGTGCTATAATAGTTCCGTTAAAAGGAGGATTATCGTCGATGGTTGAGGAGAAGAAAAAGAAGACCGCAAAACAGCGTCCACCGCGCAGATCCTGGCTCCGCAGGTTCGGTTCAGTTGTGAAGTGGATGTTCATACTCGGTATACTCGGCTGCCTGTTCGCCGGCGGCGCTGTAGCCGGCTACGTCACTTCAATAGTGAAGGACGATCCGGTCCGGCCCGAAGAACTAATCCAGCAGCAGGTTGGGCTGAACGCCATTACCGGCTTTGCCTATTTCAGTGACGGACAGCCGATCGGCCAGCTCCGCACAGAAGAAGACCGCAGACTTATTGAATTCAACGATATTCCGCAGCTTGTGATTGATGCCGTTCTCGCTATAGAGGACAATAATTTCTACAATCATAAAGGGGTGGATTTCAGCGGCACCCTGCGGGCCGTCAAGCAAAAGGTACTGAACGAATCCGTTCAGACCGGGGGCAGTACCCTGACCCAGCAGCTTGCACGGCGCGTGTTCCTGAACCTGGACCGCACAGAAGACCGCAAGGTGAAGGAAATCCTGCTGTCCCTGCGGCTGGAACGCTTCTTGTCCAAACAGGAGATTTTAACGGCTTATTTAAATAAGGTTCCTTTCGGGAACGGTTCCAACGGCTATAATGTATTCGGTATCAAAGCTGCCGCCAAAGGCATCTTCGGCCTGGATGATCTGGAGAAGCTGAACGTGGCCCAGGCGGCGTATCTCGCCGGCTTGCCGCAGCTCCCCTCCAAGTATTCCGCGTTCAACGGCGTAGGCGAATTCAACGAGACGGCCTTCGGCCGGGCGATGGACCGCCAGAAGCTGGTCCTACGGCGGATGCTGGAGGAGAACAAAATCACCACTTCCCAGTACGACGAGGCGCTGCTCTTTGACATCAAGAGCTCTCTTGCACCGCATACCAAGAAGGCCTATGCCACCTTCCCTTATCTCATGATGGAGACCGAACGCAAAGCGTCCGAGATCCTGCTGAAGCTGAACCAGGGTACGGCAGACAAGGCGGCCGCTGCGGCCGATTCCGCCCAGCTTCTGGAGGAAGCCCGCCAGCAGCTGATGACCGGCGGTTACCGGGTGTACACCACCATAGACAAGAAAGTGTACAGCGCGATGCACAGCATCTCGGATGACAGCAGTAATTTCACCAAGGACAGCAAGGCCAGAGGCAAAGAACAGACGGCCGGTATGATGATCAACAATAAGACGGGCGCGATTCTCGGCATGATTGAAGGGCGCGATTTCAACATCGAGCAGATGAACTACGCTACCCAGATGGTCCGCCAGCCCGGCTCCACCATGAAGCCGATTGCAGCGTACCTGCCTGCCCTGGATGCAGGGCTCATTCAGCCTGCCGGCATTCTGGATGATGCGCCGATTGTCATGAAGGACGGAGGCAAAGGCTACCACATTCCCAAGAATGCCAACAACCGTTATCAGGGTCTGGTTACCGCCCGATATGCCCTGAACAAATCCCTGAACCTTCCGGCCTTGAAGCTGTTCAATGACAAGGTGGGCATTGAGAAGGCCTGGGCCTTCTCCAAGAAGCTGGGGATTACCACCATCCAAGACAATGACTATAGCGCTCAGACCGGGGTTATCGGGGGTCTGAAGTACGGGGTATCCGTGGAAGAGCTGACCAATGCTTACTCCTCCATCGGTAACGGCGGTGCCTTCAATGATGCTTATATGATCGAGAAGATCGTAGACAGTCAGGGTAAAATCGTCTACCAGCATAAAGTTAACCCGGAGCAGGTCTTCTCCAAGCAGACCGCTTATCTGATGACGGATATGCTGCGCACCGTAATTACTGACGGAACAGCAACTACAGTGAAGAGGAACTACAAGCATTTCAAGGAAGTTCCGATTGTCGGCAAAACCGGTTCCACCCAGAACTATGGGGATGTCTGGTTCATGGGCTATTCCCCGGATGTCACCCTTGGAATTTGGGTGGGCTACAAAGAGCAGGTCAATACCCTTCAGGGGGATACCCAGAAGCGCCAGGCGCAGACTCTGTGGACCAAGGTAATGAATACAGTGATTGATAAACGTCCCGAGCTGTTCACCACGAAGGAATTCGCCCAGCCGGAGGGCATCGTCAAGGCGACAGTCTCGGCATACAGCGGCAAGAAGCCTTCCAAGCTGACGGACAGATTCACAACGGACCTGTTCAACGCGAAGTTTGTTCCCAAGGAGAGCGACGACGGAATCTCCAATGCTAAATATATCACTTATAACGGGGTGAACTACATCCCTCTGGAAGGAACTCCTGAGGATTTCCTGAAGGAGAAGATCGTAGTCAAGCGCGAGAAGCCGATTCAGGAGCTGGTCAAAGAGCTGCTGGCCGCCTTCCCGGCAATGAAATCACATGAATCCCTGGCGTACTACATGCCGCAGGATGCCAAGACCGACTATCCGACCGAGGTCGATCCGCGGGTCGATGACGGAAACGGGCCAAGTGCCCCAGGTGAAGTCATGGTTTCCTACAGTACAGGCAAGGCTGTAGTTACGTTCACTCCAAGCGGTTCGCCTGATGTTGTCGGCTACCGCCTCTACCGTTCCCTGAACGGCGGGTCTTTCCAGAAGCAGGCCGTTCTCGCGGCTGGAGAGAGTACCGTCTTCAGGCCGGGGACTCCGGCAGGCGCTAATGCTACCTTCTATGTGGCTGCTGTTGACGTAGCCGGACATGAGACTGCTTCCGGCAGTGTGGCTGGCGGCATTAAGCCGACACCGGAGCCTACGCCTACTCCGGAACAGACCCCAGGCGCTGAACCGACACCGGACGCCGGAATCATTCCGGACAGTACTGAGGACCCTGGCATGATCATTATTCAGCCGCCTGCCGTTGATGATTCAACTCCTTTAGGCGGTACCAACGCAGCGGGCGGAACCAGCGGCGGGAATGCCGCCGGGAATACCGGCGGGAAGCCTGCAGGCAATGCCAGCGGCAATGCCGGAGGCAGTACCGCCACTAACGCTACAGGCAACTCCGGACGTTAAGCTGGGCAGACAGACTTCAGTTTAAGCTTCAAAAGCCCGTTCCCCGGAATAAGGGGAACGGGCTTTTTTTAAATATAAGAATGTATATGTTTCACACTGTACATTATCCTTCTATTTCTCGCCGAAACGGTACCGTCCTTTAATAGGACGCCAAAGACGTTTCCACTTGTAATTCTGCCTAGTCTTCAATGGTAGATAAATCGCCTGCCGGCAGATGCAGCTCCCAGGCCTTCAGTACACGGCGCATAATTTTACCGGAACGGGTCTTGGGAAGCTTATCCTTGAACTCGATTTCACGCGGTGCTGCATGGGCAGACAGGCCTGCCTTGACAAATGCCGCAATCTCTTCCTTCAGTTCAGCGGTTGGACTGTATCCATCCCGCAGCGAGATGAAAGCCTTGATAATCTCTCCGCGCATGACATCCGGCTTGCCGATTACTCCCGCCTCCGCCACAGCCGGATGCTCCACCAGCTTGCTCTCGACCTCGAAGGGCCCGATCCGCTCCCCGGAGGAATTGATCACATCATCAATCCGGCCCTGGAACCAGAAATAGCCGTCTTCATCCATGTAAGCCGAATCCCCCGAGATATACCATCCGGGAATCCGGAAGTATTCCTCGTACTTAGCCTGGTTATTCCACACCTTGGCCATCATGGACGGCCAGGGGGTGCGGATGGCCAGATTGCCCATGGAATACGGCGGCAGTACGTTGCCGCGGTCATCAAGGATAGCTGCTTCAATCCCCGGCAGCGGCCGGCCCATGGAGCCAGGCTTGATGTCCATTCCGGGATAGTTGCAGATGAGCTGCGCTCCCGTCTCGGTCATCCACCACGTATCATGAATCCGCTGCTGATAGATTTTGTCGCCCCACCGCACAACCTCCGGGTTCAGCGGCTCGCCTACAGACAGTACATGACGCAGACTGCCTAGATCGATCCCCTCCAGAGTCTCCTTGCCAGCTCCCATCAGCATGCGGAACGCCGTAGGCGCACTATACCATACGCTCACCCCGAAGCGCTCAATCGTCTTATACCAATCCAGCGGACTGAATCGGCCTCCCCGGACTACATTGGCTACTCCATTCAGCCAAGGGGCAAATATCCCATAAGAGGTTCCGGTCACCCAACCCGGATCGGCCGTGCACCAGTATACATCGTCCGGCCGCAGATCCAGAACTACCTTGCCTGTATAATAGTGCTGGATCATGGCTCTCTGCACATGGTAGATGCCTTTGGGCTTTCCTGTTGAACCGGAGGTATAATGCATAATCAGACCATCCTCCAGGCTAAGCCATTCCGGTTCCAGCTCGGCAGACGCTTCAGCCATTTCCGCTTCATAGTTCAGTAGCCCTGAATCTTCAGCAGCAGAAGCTCCTACCACAAAGATATGGCGCAGTCCAGGAAGCTGCTCCCGCTTCACCCGTTGCAGCAGCTCAGGTGTGGTTACTAGCGCCACCGCTCCGCTATCCTCCAGACGGTCCTTGACCGCCGTCTCCATGAACGCCTCGAACAGCGGGCCTGCCACTGCTCCCGTCTTCAGAATGCCGAGCAGGCTAAAATACAGCTCCGGGGTACGCGGCATGAAGATGAACACCCGGTCTCCTTTGCCGATTCCGTATTTGCGCAGTACATTACCGAACTTATTCGACCGTTCCCGTAAGTCGGCGAAGGTGTACCGCTCCTCACGCACCGCATCGCTGTAGATCAGTGCTGTAGCAGCCCCACGCCCCTCCTCGACATGACGGTCTATCGCTTCATGTGCCATATTCACCTTGCCGGTCCCATGCCAGGAGAAGCTGCGCTCGACATCCTCCCACCGGAATTCCTCAACTGCCCGGGAATAATCCTCCATATTCGAATGCTGCACCCGGCCCGGTAAAATTTCGCCTTGAACTTGCCCCATTACTCTTGCCTCCCCTACTGGTTTGCTTTAAGCTTTAAGGGTACCCTCTAATTCTATTAATTCCGTCAATGCTCTAAATGTGAATATTCCGTGTCGGAATCAGTATATCACAGGAAGCGGTTACATTCCATATTATAGTGAACCGGAAGGGAGCCCAAGCATGGAGCACCATAAAATCCCTGTATCCCATACCATAGAGCATCAAGGCCGGCTGATTTCTGTCCGTGGACCCTTAACTCCCGAAACGCTTCAGACCTTAAGCATGCACCGCGATCTGGACGCCTTCCGTAAGCCGCAGGAGCAGTTTGAAGCCTTGATCGAGATATCCGGCTTACCTGAAGGGCGTATCGTGGCAGCAGTGGTCTCAGACGTTATCGTGGGCTATGTTACTTTTCATTACCCGGATGAACTGGAGTTATGGTCGCAGGGCGGGATGGAGGATCTGATTGAACTGGGAGCCATCGAAGTAGCTGACGAGTATCGCGGAAGCGGCCTTGCGAAGCTGCTGGTTTCAAGCGCTTTTGAAGAGGGACAGCTGGAGAACTGCATTGTATTCACTACCGAATATTATTGGCACTGGGACCTCAAGGGGAGCGGCCTTAGTGTATGGGAGTACCGCCAGATGATGGAGAAGCTGATGAAGACGGTAGATATGGTGTGGTATGCCACCGATGACCCGGAGATCTGCTCGCATCCGGCCAATTGCCTTATGGTGCGTATGGGCCGGGATGTGCCGCTGTCCTCCCGCGAGACCTTCGACCGGGTGCGCTTCAGACAGCGGTTTATGTATTAATTCAGGCGGCCTGCCTGCAGGTTACATAACCTTAAGCATATGCTCCAGAATGGCATGCGAATGCTGCGAGGCCGTTACGGTGAACTCACTGTAATTCATATGGGCTGAGCCGTCTGCTTTGTCTGACATGGAACGTACGATTACAAAAGGGACCCCGTTCATATAGCAGACCTGGGCGACCGCCGCGCCCTCCATCTCTGCGCAGGCCCCGCCCAGCTGCTCACGCAGCTTAGCTACTGACTCCCTGCTGGCAATGAATTGATCCCCGGACAGCACGATGCCTGTTACAGACTTCTGCCCCAGCTCTTGACAGGCCTCTTCTGCTAACTTCACCAGTAGCGGATCTGCCTGGAAGACAGAGATCTCCTGATACGGAATCACCCCTCTGGCATAACCGAGCGCTGTAACATCCATATCATGCTGAATGCAGGAGGATGAAATAACAATATCCCCGATGTTCAGCTCAGGATGCAGCGCTCCTGCTACTCCTGTGAACAGCACCTGCTCAACGTCGAAGCTGTCCAGCAGAATCTGGGTAGTTACGGCGGCGTTCACCTTCCCTACCCCTGATTTGCAGACCACGGCTGCCTTCCCGAACACTGTCCCTGCATAAAAGGTAATACCAGCCTTCACCGTGGTCTGGCGGTTCTCCATCTCCTCCAGCAGCAGCTTGATTTCTTCATCCATTGCGCCAATCAGACCCAGAACACCGCTCATTTCATATCCCCCTTGAACTTTATGCCCGCAAACATAAAAAGCTCCCGAAGGAGCTTCTTATGAAACCTATATTCACGAGCTAAACATACTAATTTTATTTGTTGACATGGTTGACAGATAGACGAAGAATGGTCTCATGCGGCAAAATAACCCGCGGATTCTCAACCGTCTCCTTCTTCATCAGCTTCGTCAGCAGTCTCATCGCTACAGCACCGAGATCATACATGGGCTGTGCTACAGTAGTGAGGAGCGGACGAACCATCGAAGCCATCCGGATGTTGTCTACACTGATAATCGAGAAGTCATCCGGCACCTTGAGGCCTTCATCCTGGATGCTGTGAATGGCGCCAATCGCCATCTCATCAGTAGCGGCAAAGATAGCCGTCGGCTTCTTCTTCAGACCCAGGAAGTACTTCATAGCTTCGACACCGGATTCGTAACGATAGTTACCGATGCGTACCAGATCCTCCTGATACTCGATACCTGCCGCCTCCAGCGCCTTCTTGTAGCCGTGGAACCGGGCATACCCGTTCGCAGGGTCCTGCAGTGTGCCGCTGATCATGGCGATCTCACGGTGTCCATGGCGGATCAGCGTATTCACTGCATCAAATGCAGCCGTCTCGTGGTCGATATCCACGGATGGATACGTCCCCTTCTCATCGCGGGTCGCACAGAGCACGATAGGCACAGCAGAGGTCTGGAACGCCTGAATATGCTCTTCCGTAACGGTTCCGCCCATGAACAGCAGCCCGTCCACCTGCTTCTCAAGCAGTGTGTTAATGACACGAATCTCTTTCTCTTTGCGCTTGTCAGCGTTGCAGAGAATAATGTTGTAATGATACATATTGGCAATATCTTCAATCCCGCGTGCAATTTCCGCAAAAATCGAGTTTGAGATATCAGGGATAACAACCCCTACGGTTGTCGTTTTCTTGCTGGCGAGACCTCTCGCCACAGCATTCGGACGATAGCCCAAACGCTCAATCGCTTCAAAAACCTTCTTCCGGGTCTGCGGTTTCACGTTGGGGTTATTATTCACAACCCGTGATACCGTAGCCATAGATACGCCTGCTTCTCGAGCTACATCGTAAATGGTTACCGTCAAATTACTCTCTCCATTGCGATAAATTTTATCGTTCGACTAATTAAAATTATGATACGACACTTTGTACAATTGTGCAATGATAACGCTTCATTTTCCTTTCAAAATTTCTTTCAAAGGTTGAAACGCCAGTTCTGGCGCGGCTTTAACGCCTTCCGCCAATTCCTGATTCTCCAATAGCTTCCAGTTGAAAGCCCTTAAAATTTCAATAATTCCGTATGCTTTCTCTATCGTATCAAAAAGCGCGTGAAAAATCCAACATTCGCTGAAAGTTTTTCATTGTTTTTGCAGACTTTTTTTCAAAATGTCAAAAAATGCTCTTTATTTGGCACTTTCTGCCGATTGGGCAGTCAACTGGGAGAGCCGCAGACCGATCTCTTCCATCCACTTCTTGTCGGACAGATCCGCCGCCGTGCGGTATACATCCAGCAGCAGATCAATCCGGCTCTGCATAGCCTTGCGGATAGCCTCCTCCAGTTCCGGCAAGCCGCCGGCAAACAAGCCCGCAGAAAGCGTATCCTTCAGCACACTGGCCCACTCATTGCGGTCCGCAAAGGACAGATGCAGCTTGCCCGCAGGGCGCTCTCCAAGCTCCCGGATCAGCAGACCCAGGTCACGCTTAATCGCCGTCAAGGGCTCATAGCGGGCGCATTGCCCGCAGGTATATACAGGGACCTGAGTAATTTTGATCTTCGCACTATAAATTAGCGTATGCATATGTATGGTCATGACCCCGCCGCAGCCGCAAGACTTCTTCATTAATTGTTCCTTATACATCTCCCACACCTCAGAATGATCTTTTAAAAACGCATAGTATTGGCTTTTCCCTATTCTAGTATTCTACCTCATTCCCCTGAATCCCTGCTAGTTAGCATATCATGTTTTAATTGGTAATAGTTTTAGGATTTTCCATATCGAAATGTGACTTCAACTGTGTCTTTTGATAGAATGACATAGATATCAGGAAGTTAAGCCGAAGGGAGCTGTACAGAATGAGACTATCTGGTAAAAAAGTGATTGCGCTGGTGGACGATGAATTTGAAGATCTTGAGCTGTGGTATCCCGTATACCGCGTCCGCGAGGAAGGGGCCGAGGTTCATTTGGCCGGCCTTGAGAAGGGGAAGACGTATGTCGGCAAATACGGCGTTCCGGCCACTGCTGAATACAGCTGGGACGAGCTGAAGGCAGCCGACTATGACGGCATCCTTGTTCCCGGAGGCTGGGCTCCCGACAAAATCCGCCGGTACAGCGCAGTGCTGAAGCTGGTGCAGGATTTCAATACTGCGAAGAAGCCGATTGGCCAGATCTGCCATGCCGGCTGGGTCTTAATCTCCGCCAAAATTCTTGAAGGTGTAACAGTCACCTCCACACCGGGTATCCGTGATGATATGGAGAACGCCGGGGCTATCTGGAAGGATGAGCCTGTCGTTGTGGACGGCCACATCATCTCCGCACGCCTCCCGCCGGACCTGCCGCCATACGGCAAAGCGTTCTGCGATGCGCTGGCCGGTGAATAACAGGCAGCATGATATCTGATATAAACACAAGCCCTGCCCTGTCGTCTGCAGGATTCAGGGCTTTTTGCCGCTTTTAAAGGGGATTAGCGGATAGAAACGGACAGCTTCTCTTTGATCAGGGCAGGATACGCCTCAATGGTGAACGTCAGCGGCTGCGGATATTTATTACTTCCCAGACCTTTGTAATACATGTGAGGGATTGACTTCGCATTCTCCGGCTCCGTGCGCTGCGGAATATCGATATCAAACTTTTCTGCTGAATGAACTGTACCTGCTCCATCGGTAAATGTTTGCCCCAGCCTAAAGTCATTGTAGATACTGTTGTTCTTTGCCTGAGAATCATATTCCAGCACCATCGTGGAGCCCTTCTCCGTGTTATGAATGGACATTTGCAAATTCTGATCCGGAGCCTTGATAATTTGTTGCTTATCCGTATCAATTACTAATTGGGTTGCCTTCTTATCCAGCGCCAGAATTCCATTGATTTGCAGCTGGAGTGATTGTGCAAGGCGGCTGTCGTTCGCAAATATCAGTGTGCCCCCACTGTCCGTAAAGTCGGCGGCGCGTAAATCCAGATACGTATAGTCACCGCTGCCACCTGCTAAGAAACCCGGTTTGTATATGGAGAAGATCTGTTTGGAGTTCAGCGGGCCGCAGGTATAGTCCAGATAAATGCCGGAGGCGGCCAGATAGACCTCATTGATTTTAATTTTCTGACCGTCTATTTCCAGTGTTTTGTCTACATGTACGGTTTCTCCTGCCTTGGCGAGCTGCTCCCGGTCCAGCGGAAGAGCTACAGACAATTTAGAGAGAGGGCTATCTGCTGAAACTGGAGTGAACTGCTTGTACTTCCCAAGCTCCAGCTCAAACGTAATTTGATCAGGAAGAGCTCCCGCACCACTCTCCCACTGCCTTACTTCATAACCGTAGGTTATACGATTTGGGGAAATTGAGTTCCCCGGCCCCCTGCTTGTATTCAAAGGGTTTGCAGCAGCTCCAGTAAGCTGCATAAGTTCAACTCCGGCATTCTCGCCAGTCTTATTCTGCAATGAGTATAAAATGATAATCCCCTTCTGATCCGCAGCAATTCCATCTACAGTCAGGACAAATCCGTTCTGCTCCGCGGTAACACCAGTGATGCGCTGTACAAGGCCAGCCTCGATTGCCGAAGATACTGTGGAATGTCTTACTGCCAGATTATACTTTTCAAACACCCCATTGCTTGGAAGTAATACTGCCTGATCCGGAGCAGCTCCCTGTGTCTTCAACACCCCGCCTGCCCGGGGAAAAGAGAACAACAGTACTAGTCCAAGTACTGCCGCCGCTGCGGCCAGAGCATAACGCTTCCTAAGTGACATAGAGCTTCTTCTGGAACGCGTTATTCCTCTGCGGATTGCCGTATTCAGCCTCATTTCCGGGACCTCCTCGGCTTCCGCCGACAGACTGTGGTAGTACTCCTTCAGCAGCTCTTCTTCTGTCTTGACCATGCTATAGTCCCCCTTTGATTTTCATCTTGTCGCGCAATTGCTTAAGCCCCTTATTCAGCCAGGTCTTGACCGTTCCTTCCGGCTTGCCCAGCACCTCGGCAATTTCCGTCAGTGTCATATCCCGGTAGTACTTCAGGACAAGCACCTGACGGTACTTCGGCTTCACTGCTTCCAGAGCCCGCTCCATATCCAGCTTACGGTCACTGGTCATCTCCTGCAGTCCAGCGCTTGCCTGTTCCGGCACAGGAGCGGCCAGCCGCTTCCTGCGTTTCAGTTCATCCTTGCAGCAGTTGATCAGAATCCGGGTCAGCCAGGGTGCGAACCGGTCCTCATCCTTCAGGCTCCCGCGCTTGACCCAGGCCCGGTATGTAGTTTCCTGAACCATTTCAAGTGCCTCCGCCTCGCTGCGCAAGTAACTGTACGCAATGCTGTAGAGTATTTTCTTCTGTTCCAGTACCCGGCTGATGAACAGCTGCTCCTGTTCATTCAAGCGGCGCACCTGCTCGCCTTCCCACGTATGTTCCATCGAGGCTTAGTATCCCCCTTCTTTTTTTGACTTCTGTATATACTGACTGTCCAGCAATCCAAACGGTTTTGCTTTTTGGGCGAATGATGCTGTTGCACATGAATTCAGCTGCAATACAGCCGTGGATGATTCGCACCCCTTTACAGCAAAAAGCCCGGTGTGTATGGCCCCTTGACCTTCACCGGACTTTATATCGATGTTCCTGTTCACCTTGTCTTTGTTCCGCTGCTAACATTCGGCCGCAAGAAGGCTATGACGTCTTCTCTTTGGAATCTCCGCCGGCGCCCAGCGGAAATCCGCTCCGACCTACAAAAGCAGTAAGCTGCTCCTCTGTCTCCGAGCTGGTGCGGTTGCGGAAGCAGACCTTCGCAATCTCCCTGGCTTCAGAAGCCAGGGTGTTGAGCGTACGGTGCTTCACCTTCAGCAAGGCTTGCGGCGACATGCTCAGCACACTGATCCCCAGCTCCAGCCAGAGCGGCAGTGAGCGCTCGTCTGCGGCCATCTCGCCGCAGACACTGACATCAATGCCTGCGCTGCGTGCCGCATCCACCGTCATGCGGATCATGCGCAGCACTCCCGGATGGTACGGATGATACATATGGGCGATCTGCTCATTCATCCGGTCCACAGCCAGTACATACTGCACCAGATCATTCGTGCCGATACTGAAGAAGTCCACTTCCTCTGCCAGCAGGTCGGCAATCATCACTGCGGCCGGAACCTCGATCATTATACCTACTTTCATGTCGCGGTTATACGGTACTCCCCGGCTGTCCAGCTCGCTTTTCACCTCGTTCAGCACCGCTTTGGCCGCCTGCAGCTCTTCGACCGAAGAGATCATCGGGAACATCATCCGCACATTGCCGTAATGACTGGCCCGCAGAATGGCTGTAATCTGGGTTTTGAACATATCCTTGCGGTCCAGGCTGATCCGGATGGCCCGGTAGCCAAGAAACGGGTTCTGCTCCTCCGGCAGCTGGAAGTAATCCAGATGCTTGTCTCCCCCGATATCAAGCGTACGGATAACCACGGTCTCCTTGCCGACTTTTTCCGCGACCAGCTTATAGACTTCGAACTGCTCCTCCTCTGTCGGAAAAGAGCTGCGGTCCATGTACAGAAACTCTGTACGGAACAGCCCCACTCCCTCGGCCCCGTATTTCAGCGCCATATTCAGCTCCTTCACGGAACTGATATTGCCGGCCAGCCGCAGAGACACCCCGTCCTTCGTCACCGCTTCCACGGTTGCCAGCAGCTCCAATTGCTCCCGCTTCCGCTGCTGCTTCGCGCGTCTGGTGTTGAAATCAAGCAATGTGGATTCATCCGGATGAATCATGACCGCCCCGGTCTCCCCATCGAGCACCAGCATGTCCCCTGTCTGGATAGGAGTCAGGATCTTGTTCTCCAGGCCCGCCACCAGCGGAATGCCGAGCGCACGGGCCATGATGGAGGAATGCGAGGTTTTGCCGCCCATCATCGTCGCTATGCCCAGCACATACGCCGGATTCAAATGCGCCAGCTGTGAGGGGGACAGCTCCTTCGCTACCAGGATGTACGGCTGGGTATCCGACGGCAGTGTAACCTCAGGCGCACCCAGGAGATGCTTCAGCAGGCGGTTGCCGACATCCTTGATATCCACCGCACGCTCCTTCATATATTCATCGTCGAGCAAATCGAACATCGCCACGAAGTGGTCGATCGCTTCCTTGACCGCCACCTCGGCTGCCTTGTATTGGCGTTCGATAATGCCGCGGATTTCGCTCATGAACACCGGATCATCCAGGATCGCCAGATGGGCATCGAAAATACTCGATTCCTCCGGTCCGACGACCTCGCGGAATTCTTTTTTGATAAACTCGATTTCGTCCTTGGAGGTCCGAATGCCTTCGTACAACCGTTCGAACTCCTTCGCCAGATCCACCGGATTCACCTGGGTGTCCGGCAGACTCCATTCCCAGTTCGGCAGGACAAAGGCCTTCCCGATGGCAACACCTGCTGCGGCGCCTATGCCTTGTATCATGCTTCGATCCCTCCAACATTGCTTTCATGTAGTACCACGGACATGACGGAAGACTGCCCCTTTTTCACGTTTTTGAATGGCGCATAGCTCCAGGATTTGACCCGGTCCGGGTTGGTAATCACCATCGGTGTCGCCAGCGAAGCGGCATGCTCCTTCAAGTAGGCCAGATCAAACTTGACCAGCAGCTGCCCCGGCTCCACACTGTCACCTTCCTGTACAAGCGCCTCAAACGGACCCTTAAGCTGCGAAGTATCGATTCCGATATGCATGAGCACCTCGAGCCCTTCGGGCGTAGCAATGCCCACTGCGTGCATCGTAGGGTATACGTGCATCACTTTGCCGAATACGGGCGAGACCAGCTCTCCCTTTTCCGGGACAAAGGCCACTCCATCTCCGACCAGCTTCGCGGCAAAAATATGATCCGGCACCTCTTCAATCGGCATCATCCGTCCCTGGATCGGCGCACTGAACAGCACCTGCGGCAGATCGCGCAGCATCAGCTTGTCAATCTCCTCACGGATCAGCTCCGAATATGTACCGAAGACGACCTGCACATTGCCCCCGCCCAGCTTGATAATGCCTGCGGAGCCCAGTCCCTTAAGCGCCCCTGTATCTATGAAGCGGTCATTATGCACCGTTAATCTCAGCCGGGTAATGCAGGCCTGAACCTGCACAATATTCTCCTTGCCGCCCAGCGCCTCCAGAATCAGCGGAGCCTGATACGGGATATTGCCCGCCCAGTCGCCCAGCTCAGAACCCTCCTCGCGGCCCGGCGTAGGAATCTGGAACCGGCGGATCGCCCAGCGGAACACGTTATAATAGACAATGCCATAGCCGATCCCGATTGGAATCAGCAGCCAGGCCCGCTGGGACAGATGCATATTGAGGAAGAAGTCGATGGTCCCCGCCGAATAGGAGAAGCCGTGATGAATCCCGAGCGAGTAGGTCAACACCATCGCAAGCCCGGACATGACCACATGCAGCGCAAACAAATACGGCGACGCGAACAGGAAGGCGAATTCAATCTGCTCCGACACGCCGGTCAGAAAGCACACCAATGCTGCACGCAAAAAAGTCTTCTTGATCTTGGGCTTGAGATCCTCGCGCGCTTCCTGAATGATCGCAAAAGCAATTGCGGGCAGGGCGAACATCATGATCGGGAACAGCCCGGCCATGAACACCCCCGCCGTAGGGTCACCGGCAAAAAAGCGCGGCAAATCCCCCTGTACGACTGTACTGCCGTCAGGCGTCGTAAAGGAGCCCAATTGGAACCAGAACACATTATTCAGAATATGGTGCAGGCCAAAGGCCGTCAGTACCCTGTATAGCACCCCGTAGACAAACACTCCATAGCCGCCGGTCACCTGCACTACCCTGAACAGCTCATTGAGCAGCTGCTGCAAGAGCGGAGACACCCCGAGCATGACCCAGGCGAACAGAGCCGAGAATAAGCCCATGAACAGCAAAACAAAACGCGACCCTCCAAAAAACTGGATCGCCTCCGGCAGCTTGATATTCTTAAACCGGTTATGCGCTACACCGGCTACAATCCCAAGGATAATCCCGATTAATGTTGCAGGCTGTACAGCCCCGTCTCCCATGTTGGACACAATCCGGTCATAAGTGAACATCCCTGCGAGTGCGGCCAGTCCGGCCGGTCCGGCCTGATTGGACAACCCCCACGCCACACCGACAGCAAACAAATAAGGCATGAAATAGAATATTCCTTGCCCCGCGTACGTCGTCACTTCGGATACCGAAGAAAGTCCCCATGCAGACCACGGTAAGCTGCCCAGACTCAGCAGGATAGCCGCCGCCGGCAGCACCATGGTAGGAAGCATAATGGCTCTGCCCAACTGCTGCAAAGATCCGAGCCAATTCAAGGCGACCCTCTCCTTTCTTTCTATATTGAATGGTAAGCGTTACAGCAGTTTTTGTCAAAAGAATCTGGGCGTGAACCGGAGGTGAAGCGCGCTACGAAGACGGCACCGTCAGCGCCATCAGCGCCTTTCGCACCCTTCGCACCCTTCGCACCCTTCGCACCCTTCGCACCCTTCGCACCCGCTAAAGTGTAGCATGAGCACAGACAGCCTACCAATAGAGCGGTGATTGTATTTTGTACAACAGATTGGCCGAAATTCCGCTCATATCCACGATCTATTGTATTTCGTACATTAGAATTCTCAGAATTACATCATAACCAACCATAAATCAAAATTCTACTGTATAAAATGCAACAGAAGCTCGAAATCGCGGGTTTTGACTAAATTCTAATGTACAAAATACATTCACACTGGTGCGGCTGCGACTATTCAAAGCCTTTTAACCAATGATGTTCCGTCTTCTCACCAACTCTGATCCTGATGCATTGGCCTCAGTTCATAGGATCTTATCCCTCTTCCGCCAGCGACAGGCTGGAGCAGTCCTTTCTCGCTCAGAGCGCTGAGCAGTTTGTGTGCCGTTCTAAAGTTAATCTCGAAATAATCCGTTACATCCTTAGGACGAAGGGGTCTTCCAATCTGCC
Source organism: Paenibacillus sp. FSL R7-0179 (assembly GCF_038002265.1). Lineage (NCBI taxonomy): Bacteria > Bacillati > Bacillota > Bacilli > Caryophanales > Paenibacillaceae > Paenibacillus > Paenibacillus sp. FSL R7-0179. Next base: position 2,123,350 of record NZ_JBBOCC010000002.1, on the reverse strand, counting down.
AGGCTAAACGTAATACGTCTTTTTCTCCAGACAACAGTTGTGCTCCGGCCACTCTACTCCGCGCCAAAAACGGTGCCAGCGCCAGCTGCAGCAGCATCCGGCACACTTCGGGACGCTGCTGGATGTCGTCGAACGAGAAGTGCAGCATCTTCCAGCCCATCCCGGTCAGGAAGGTGTCCCGGTTCAGCGCATAGTTGAACTTTTCCCGGTCCATATCCTTGATATGGCTCTGATAACCGTCACATTCGATGCCAAAGCGGGTTCCGTTCTGCGGCAGAAAAGCAAAATCCAGAAACTGCGACTTCCGGTTCCAGTCGTACACCTCATATTCAGGGTGCAGATGCTCCAGTGACTCGAATAGCGGCCACCATACATTCTGCAGAAACAGCTTCTCCGCATAGTTATGTCCGCGCAGCAGCCTCCCCCTCCGTTCACCCGTTCTTTCATTCGTATGTGCCTCCATAAAGCTGCTGTGTGCCATTTCAAATTCCATATCTACCTTCCCCCTCCCGGAAAATGCAAAAAAAACGCCCTTCTCCCCTTGTTAATGGAGTAAAGGACGTTCTTCGTCTGTGTAAATCATTTCAATAATTGTTAGCGAGAACTAATCAAGAATACTGCAACCAGGTCTGAGGGACATTTGAAAAAATTAAATCTGGATAGCTTTGACCTACAAGTATATCCGGTATCTGCACACCTGATCATACATGCGAATCGTCTTATCCCCGGCTCCGGCCCTTCATCGTAATCGCTTCCTCCACCTTAATGCAGCGGTCCATGATCGCGATCATATGATTGGCAGCGGCAATGTCCGCCGCCTCTTGACTAATGATCCCTTGCTGCAGCCAAAGCACACGTGCGCCGATATCAGCAGCCTCCTGCGCAACAGCCGCGCAGTATTCACTGCGGCGGAATACATTCACAATATCCACCGGCTCCGGAATCTCCGCCAGCGTATGGTAGCATTTCTCGCCCAGGATCTCCCCGTCCACTGACGGGTTGACCGGAATGATCCGGTAGCCCCGGCTCTGCATAGCCCCTGCAACCATATATGAGGTGCGGTCAGTTTTGTCGGATAGGCCAACAACAGCGATATTGCCTGCCGCAGCCAGAATCTCGCCGATCTCTTCCCTGCTAGGGTTCTCAAAGCTCATGTGTGTATTTCCCCTTCCGTCTGATTTCGTCCATGCCCTCCGCAGCACTGCTTGCCGCTTCAGCCACGGTTCTGTCATTTTCAGCAACACCTATATCATACAGCGCCGCACCAGAAGTTCCAAATTCCCATCAGCCTTACGTAACTGTTCATTTATATCTGGATCTACGAATCCTCTGGGTGCCCCAAGCTGCACAGCCATACCATATGAATGGAATCCGGCCCCCAATAATCCTGCACTGCTGCATGGGGCGTTCCGAATTTCCGCAGCCATCTGTCCTGCGCTCGCTTATAACCGCTGTCCAGGCAGAATTCGGAAATCCCCCGCTTTCTGAGAAAGACCGTGACCTCCTCAATTAAAGCTGAGCCTACACCCTGCCCCTGAATTTCAGGCAGGACATACAAGCTTCCCAGCTCACCGACAGCCGATAGGCGGTTATCGGTGCAGTTCCGTATGTCCTCTCCGCAAGGCGCATAAGAAACCGTGCCGATAACCACTCCACCGCTTCTGGCCAGCCAGAAATACACATCCGTATCCTGCGGATTCAGCGCAGCATTGGCCATCTGTATCTTGGCTGCGGTCTCCTGCCGGATGTCTTCCTGCAGGTGCCCCAATCCTTCCCGTTCGAAGGCGTCGGCGATCGTCACCTTGAACAGCTTCGATACGGAAGGGATATCTTCCGGAGCAAGAGGTGTGATGCTTAAAGAACCTAGATTGCTCAATTCACCCATTCCACATCCGCACCCAGCAAGCGCAGATGATCGAAATACTGCGGATAAGACTTCGCCACATGATGGGCATCCTTGATCAGCAGCGGCTGGCGGGCCCGCAGGCCAACTACAGTAAGCGCCATAATTACACGGTGGTCATAGTGGGCATTGATCGTTACGCCGCCTTCCACGCCATCCGGTGTGCCATGCACAATGATCTCGTCCCGGCGTTCCTCGACCTTCGCACCGGCCCGGGTCAGCTCAGCCAGATAGTCTGTGATACGGTCGCATTCCTTGTAGCGCAGATTCTCCACATTATAGAAGCGCGAGGTCCCTTCAGCAAAAACCGCCGCAGCTACCATTGCCAGCACTGCATCGGTTGCCGCATCGCCGTCGAATTCTACCGCCTTCAGAATGCCGTTCCCCTGCACATGCACTGTTCCGTTCTCATGGGTGAGCGGCACCTCCATCATCCGCAGCACATCGACAATGGCCCGCTCTCCCTGCTTGCTTCTCTCAGCCAGCCGGTGAATGGTCACATCCGACTTCGTCACCGCTGCGGCCGCAAGCACTGCGGCTGATCCCGGATAATCGCCTTGCACCGTATAGGTCTTGGCTGCATAGTTCTGGCGTCCAGGCACCTTGAAGGACATATAATCGTCAGCCGCATGTACGATAATCCCGGCCTGCTCCAGCACCTCCAGCGTCTGGCCGATGACCACCTTTGATTTCAGATCATCCACCACGATGATCTCACTGTCTTCTTCAAGCAGTGGCGTAAGGAATAAAAGTGCGCTGAGATACTGCGAGCTGACAGCGCCAGAAACGGTAATCCGTCCGCCCTGCGGCTTGCCGCCGCGGATCGTAATGGGCAGCCTTCCGTTATTATGCTCGACCTTCACGCCGAGCTGGCCCAGTGCCAGAATGAGGTCGTCATGCGGCCGCTTGCCGAGAGAATCGGGATACGTATTCACGAAGGTAACCTCCGGGCTAAGAGCAGCCACCGCCATCAGGAAGCGCAGCACAGCGCCGGCATTCCCGACATTCAGCTCCTTGACGTCACGGGGATGGCGTCCGAACCCCTGGACTACGATTTTCTCATCATCTTCAGTCAGGACTGCGCCAAGATCGGCAATACATCTGCGGATCGCGTCGCTGTCCTCACTGTGGGCAGGATGGTAGATCGTGCTGACTCCTTCAGAGAGAGCGGCTACCAGCAGGTAGCGCGTGGTGTAGTTTTTGGAGGACAGAGCTCCGAATTCTCCTTGCAGCGTCGGCGTAGGCCTAACAATAACGTCCATAGTATAAGCGCTCCTTCATCATATATAGTCAGTATGTACGGTCCTGTTTGACAGGGTAATCCGCAGTTGTGTTATCATTGCGTGAAGAAAGTCCATTCCCATTCAGGCAGAAAAGAGGGTACTATCATGAATGAAATTCCGCAAATTACACCGCAGGAGCTGCGTAAGCGGCTCGCTGCCGGCGAAGAGCTTGTACTGATCGATGTCCGTGAAGAGGATGAGGTTGCCTTCGGCATGATTCCCGGTGCACAGCATATCCCGATGGGCCAGATCCCGCAGCAGACGGAGAGTCTTCCGTCAGACACTGAGATCATCTTCATCTGCCGTTCCGGCAACCGCAGCCAGCGGGTCTGTGAATATCTGCAGCAATTCGGCATTCAAGGCTCTAACCTGAGCGGCGGCATGATCGAGTGGGATGATACCGAAGCGTAATTGAACTTCATCCTGATGTTAAGCGCCAACACACATAAAAGCTCAAGCGCGGTAACGCAGTAAAATGTATTGCGAGACCTCAGCCACATTCAGCTCCGTTGTATCGACCGTGCAATGCGCGAAACGGTAAGCTTCCCTGCGCTGTTCCATAATGGAACGGACCCGGTTTGCCGCATTGCCGGCGAGCAGCGGCCGGTTCACATCCCCGCTGACCCGTTCAATAATGGCATCCTCCGTGGCTGTAAGAGCCACAACAAATCCATGCTCCAGCATGACTGCGGCATTCCCTGGCGCAAGAACCGCCCCTCCGCCTGTAGAGATCACTTTGCGCTCTCCCTGCAGCATTTCCTGAAGCACCGCTGATTCAATGCGCCGGAATGCCTGCTCTCCGCCTTCTGCGAAGATATCCGCAATACTGCGGCCCTCTCTTCCGGTAATTACTGCATCCAGATCAACCAGTTCATAGTCAAGCTCCTCAGCCAGAATGGCGCCTACTGTAGACTTCCCCGTAGCCATCATCCCGACGAGAATGATATTTCGATCGTCCATAACAACCTCCAAGCCGCGACATTTGTCATATCATAACACAGGGTGAAAAGTTTGCACAATGCCGGCAGCCTTCATTTTGAAGCGGCCTGTACCTGCCATGGCTATGCCACATGGATGCAAAAAACCCGATAGCCCTCCGCGTGAAGCGGAAAGCATCTCGGGTTCCTAAGCATGAAGCTGAACGCTGCCTGTTACTCTGCCAGCCAGTTGTGGTGGAACACGCCTTCTTTGTCCACACGCTTGAAGGTGTGAGCGCCGAAGTAATCGCGCTGTGCCTGCAGCAGGTTCGCTGGAAGACGTTCTGTACGGTAGCTGTCGTAGTATGCAAGGGCGCTGGAGAATCCCGGAACCGGAATGCCCAGAGTTACAGCCGAAGCGATAACCTTGCGCCATGCCGACTGGTAGTTGTCCATAACATCCTTGAAGAACGGATCAAGCAGAAGGTTCTTCAGCTCTGCATTGTTCTCATAAGCATCTGTGATGTTCTGCAGGAACCGGGAACGGATGATGCAGCCGCCGCGCCAGATTTTGGCCAGCTCGCCGTATTTCAGATTCCAGCCGTATTCGTCAGAAGCTACACGCAGCTGGGCAAAGCCCTGGGCATACGATACGATCTTGCTGGCGAACAATGCTTTGCGCACGTTCTCGATGAATTCAGCCTTGTCGCCGTCGAAAGGAGCCACAGCAGGTCCGCTCAGCACTTTGCTGGCTTCAACGCGTTCCTCCTTCATGGCCGACAGGAAGCGGGAGAAGACAGATTCGGTAATCATGGACAGCGGCACGCCTAGATCCAGCGAGCTTTGGCTTGTCCACTTGCCGGTACCCTTTTGTCCGGCAGCATCAAGGATAACATCCACCATCGGCTTGCCGGTCTCTTCGTCATACTGAGCGAAGATATCCTTCGTAATCTCAATCAGATAGCTGTCCAGCTCGCCATTGTTCCATTCTGCGAAGGTGCTGTGCAGCTCCTTGGCATCCAGACCCAGGACGTCCTTGAGCAGGTGGTAGGCTTCGCCAATCAGCTGCATGTCACCGTACTCGATACCGTTATGCACCATTTTCACATAGTGTCCTGCACCGTCCGGCCCGATATATGTACAGCAAGGCTCTCCGCCCACATGGGCTGAAATCGCCGTAAGGATAGGTTCAACCAGCTTATACGCGCTTTCCTGACCGCCCGGCATAATGGAAGGACCCTTGAGCGCGCCTTCTTCACCGCCGGACACGCCGGTGCCGACGAAGCGGAAGCCTTTGTCTTCAAGATATTTACTGCGGCGTACCGTGTCAGGGAAATAAGCGTTACCGCCATCAATGATGATATCGCCTTGATCCAAGAACGGCAGAAGCTGCTCAATGGTGGCATCTGTAGCCTGGCCTGCCTGAACCATGATCAGAATCTTGCGCGGTACTTCGAGTGATTGTACAAACTCTTCAACGGAGAACGTACCCACCAGGTTCTTGCCCGCTGCTTCTGCGACCAGATCATGTGTCTTCTCCGGGGAACGGTTAAACACGGATACGCTGAAGCCTTTGCTCTCGATGTTAAGAGCCAAATTCTTGCCCATTACCGCCAAGCCAATAACGCCGATTTGTTGTTTTGACATCTGGTTCTCCACCCTTTGCACCCTGTATTTTTGTGAAATCCATTTCTCGCAGTATAAGAATACCACCCTTTGTCAGAGACAGCAAAGTTCCGCCTGCGAAAGAGAGATCAATTTCATTGACAAACTTCGATCCATCAGGGAAATTGCTCACAATGACTATTTTAACGGTTTTGTGCGCAGAAGTGAACCCCCGTCCTCAAGAAAGGCTCAATAAAAGGACACCCCGCGATGGGATGCCCTTAACTGCATGTATTCACTTCGCACCCTACCATTCCAGCGCTGCAAGCTCCCTGGTCAATTGCTCAAGCCTCGCTGTGCTGGCCGCTACCGCTTCCTTATCGCGTTCACGCATAGCTTCATTCAGCAAGTCGAGCTGTTCATCCACGGCAAGCCTGCGGTCGCGGATTCGCTCTTCGCCCTCTATGGAGTAGAACAGCTTCGTCAGCTCCTGATCGGACAAAAGCGGCCCCTTCTGGTACAGCACCCGCTGTTGATAACCGGAAATCTCCACCAGGCGGATGACTTCACCGAATAAAATATTCTCTATAATGATCTGACGGTCACGGAAGCGCTTGACAACGGCATGACCTCTCATATCCCCAATCAGCTTCTCCATCCATTCTGACAGGCGCGCATCACGGATCATGTAATCTCCCACCAGCTTGAAGCCGTCCTTAATCCGCTGGAAGCGCAGCTTCACAAGCTTGCGGCCGGTGCGCACCGAAATAAGAAAAACACTCTCGTTCTCACTCCAGTACAGGGAATAACCTTCCTTGATCAAGTCCTTGATTAGATCCTGGATATGCTGTCTGTCGAACCGCAGCTCCAGATTGCAGTACTCCACTTCATCATTTTTGTTCACGGCACTCCCCCCTAACTGCTTGATTTAAGCATCGTCAGCTTCATGGCCTAACCTAAGAGTAGAACAGACTGCCGGACCTCCGCCTGCACCTTGGATCTTTGCGTAGCTTACACTTATTTTATACTTCATATTATGTAGCGGTAACTTGGTTTATTGACTATTTTTACCCGTTTTTGGCCTTTTCCAAACGCTGGTACCCACTTTAGGAGGTATGGACCAGCCCTTTTATACGCAAAAACAGCAATAAAGCCGCATTCCTCCCCTTTTCAGGCGGTCTGCGGCTTATTGCATTTCTGCACCGGGTTCACTTCCCTGTGCCAGCTGGACTCAGTGCGCCCTGCCGTGCTTCAGCTTCGTCCGGTGGACGATCAGCAGATGCAGGCCGAATAATATAACCATTACTCCCGCGCTGGCCAGAAAAGGAGCGCCGTGGCTGACCGTATCCCACAGCTTGCCTGACACCACCGGACCGGCAACCATCCCTGAGCCCTGCAGCGTCAGGAAGAGCCCCCAGACGGTCCCGCGTTCGCCTTCCGGCACCTGCTTCGCCAGGAAAGCGTTCCACGCCGGAAGAATCAGCGCATAGCTGATCCCGACCAGCGCCACCGCCACGAAGGCCAGCGGCAGCCAGCGGACCTGTGAGAAGAAGGCCATGGAGCAGGCTGCCAGCAGGAAACCGATATTAAGGAAGATGGAAGTACCGACCTTATCGACCAGCTTCCCGGCGGGTATAAGTGTCAGTACGGTAATTCCTCCCCCGGCAATCAGCAGCAGGCTGAACTGGTTCGGGGTGACATGCAGCTCCGAGCGTGCAAACAAGGTGACCACCGGGGTCATAAGCCCAATCGCAAAAGCCTGCAGGAACAGCGCCGGGAACAGCAGACGGCTTACCTTCAGTGAGGAGGTGACCTGCTGCCAGGTCCGCTTCAGACTCTCCAAGGGCCTTACCGGCTTACGCGGTACCGGCGGTCCCTCTGCCGATATCTCACGCACCACACGCGGCGCATGCCCGCCGATCTTCGAAGGCAGGAACAGCGCCACGGCTACAACGGCGGCAGCGAAGCCCATCAGCACCAGGAAGACTGTCCGGTAGCCCTGTCCGCCATGATCCATCATGAAGTTGACGATAATCGGCCCGACTCCGGTTCCGGCCAGGGAGGCCATCTCCACCGCCCCCATAGCTGCGCCGCTGCTGCCGCTCTTGGTTGAGCCCGCCAGCTCGGTGATGCCTGTCATCGTGCAAGGCCACAGCGGCGAGGTACCAATCCCCAGAATCAGACAGGCGATGGACAAGCTTACGGCATCTTTGGCATAGATAATCAGCCCGACAGCCACGACCAGCAGCAGCAGCGCTCCTGTCATCGTCCAGCGGTAGCCGATCCGCTCCATCACCCAGCCGAACGGGCTGCGGAACAGGTTATCCCCGAGATACTGCAGCGCGAAGGCGAATCCGACCACTGTTACGGAGAGACCCAGAATATTCTCCATGTAGACTGGCAGCAGAGCTACCAGCAGCGAGCCTTTGACGAATTCGACCAGGAAAATAATGATCCACATTTCTAATATGAACGGTGAGGCTAAACTGATATGCATACGTTCCGCTGCTTTGCCAGACATTTCATCACATCCTAGTATTATGTTGATTGATTTGTTATACTGATGCTTGCTCAAGTAGAAATGGGTATTCCGTCCCTCCGGGGACACCTTTTGCTTCAGCGAAATCAAAAAAACCACTCTTCGCGAAAGGTTGTGACAGCATTAAATGAATCAACAAGCTACTCCCCTCTTCACTGCTCTCAAAAAGCATGCCGCCGGAAATCCAGTTCAATTCCATATTCCGGGACATAAGAAGGGGCTAGGGACCGATGCCGAATTCCGTGAGTTTATCGGCGATAACGCTCTATCCATAGATTTGATCAATATTGCACCGCTTGATGATCTTCATCAGCCCACCGGGGTTATCCTTGAAGCTCAGAAGCTGGCTGCAGAGGCTTTCGGCGCCGATTACACGTATTTCAGTGTACAAGGCACGAGCAATGCCATCATGACTATGATCCTCTCTGTCTGCTCAGAAGGAGACAAAATTATTGTGCCGCGCAATATTCACAAATCGGTGATGTCGGCCATTATTTTCTCCGGAGCCAAGCCTATTTTCGTCTCTCCTGTACAGGATGAGAATCTTGGGATAGACCACGGCATAACCACCAGCTCGCTGGAACGGGCTTTAAGGCGCCATCCGGATGCCAAGGGTGTCCTCGTTATCAATCCGACGTATTTCGGCGTATGCGCCGACCTCCGTTCGATTGTCGACCTGGCCCATAGTTACGGGGTTCCCGTACTTGTGGACGAGGCACATGGAGTACTGATTCATTTTCATGAGGACTTACCGGTATCGGCCATGCAGGCCGGTGCAGACCTGGCAGCAACCAGCGTGCATAAGCTGGGCGGCTCCATGACACAGAGCTCGGTACTGAACCTCAATGCCAAGACGGGTCTTGTCAACCCACAACGGGTACAGACCATTCTCAGCATGCTGACCACCACTTCAACCTCATATATTCTGCTTGCCTCTCTGGATACCAGTAGACGCAACCTTGCCCTGAACGGACATGAGATGGCGGCGAGAACGATTGCCCTGTCGACCTATGCCCGTAATTCAATTAATGAGATTGAGGGGCTGTACAGCTTCGGCAAAGAAATTCTCGGAACAGAAGCCACCTTCGATCATGATCCGACGAAGCTGAACATTCATGTACGCCACCTGGGCATTACCGGTTACGAGACCGAGAACTGGCTCCGGCAGAAGTATAACATCGAAGTTGAACTCAGCGACATGTATAATATTCTTTGCCTGATTACCCCTGGAGATACTAAAGAATCTGTAGATAAGCTGCTTGCGGCGCTGCAGGTGCTCTCAGCGATCCATTACAGCAAGGGTGAGATCTATGAGCTTAAGGTACAAGTGCCGAATATCCCGCAGCTGGCCCTAATCCCGAGAGATGCCTTCTACGCGGATACACAGCTGATTCCCTTCCGGGAGTCTGCCGGTTACATCATTGCAGAGTTCATCTACGTCTATCCGCCGGGTATTCCTATTCTTCTCCCTGGAGAAGTTATTACCCAGGATAATATCGACTATATCATCGACCATGTAGAAATCGGATTGCCTGTCAAAGGACCTGAGGACCGCAGCATTACCAATATAAAAGTTATTGTCGAAGCAGAGCCGATCTCCTAAGGCTTTTCCCATAGCAGTGCGACATGCAAAACCCCGATACGTATAGAGTATCGGGGTTTTGCATGAATGCCTGAAATCTATTCTTGCTGGGCAAGCAGCTCGTTATAAGCTTCTTCAACAGCTTTCCATTCAGCTTCATCTTCAATGTTGTACAGAACCATTTCCTCGTCTTCTTCTTCCATACGAAGGATGATTCCGTCTGCTTCCGGGTTCTCGCGCTCAAGCAGCAGGGCGTACAACTTCTCGCCTACGTCGAACGTTTCCACCAGTACCATTTCTACATCTTCGCCCTGCTCGTTCGTCAAGGTCAGCACAAACTCCTCGTGCTCATGGTCGTGATCATGTCCGCAACCGCATGCTTCACCATGTTCATGGCCATGCTCATGTTTGTGATCGCTCATTGTAATACCTCACTTTAATTGAATTATCCTACATTTGGTATCGTAACACGTAAGATAAGGACAGGTCAATTTGCAGGAGGGACTTAATTCTTGGATGAAGCCGTAACTACCTTCTCGGACACAAGAATGTACTCTCCGTTCTTGGACGCCTTCATGAAGAAGCCAACACTATATTTGCCCGGTTCCTTGAAATCATAGGTGAATTCCGGTGTGGAGAACCAAAAATCCTCATTCTTGGAGCCGGCAGCATCCTCCAGAATATCCTTCACATTCCCGGCAGGATCGGTAATCGCCACCTTCACGGCAGCAATGCTGTCCTTCAGGCTGTCCACCTGTGTCAGAATCTTCATCTTCAGCTTGCCTGTGTTGACATTGCCGAATACCGTATCGCCTTTGAACAGTACGATATGAACGTTCGGCTTAAGGATCGTCACTCTGCCCGAGCCGTCCCAGCTGACGATCCCCCCGGCCTCTCTGGCGGGAATATAGGTCTTGCCGTCAATCAAATAGCCGCCATCGGCTATTTCCTTTCCATTGCTCCATACTTTGATCCTCTGGTTCACAGCGTCCGCGAACAAATAGGAGCTTCCCATCATGAAAAACACAACCGTGCAAAGAGCAATTTTTCTCCATCTCATTGTAAAGCCCCTCCAAATAATTCATGCTGTTAATGTATACTGCTAAGCCAACGACAAGTTGCGCAGAATTCAGGGAATTATTTCTTTTTGCAGAAGAAAAGAAAATCAAGCCCTTCAGCAACCGGTTTCGGCATGTGCAGCAGACGTTAACGCAGCATTATTGGAGAAGCTGCTGTCTCCTCTGGACATAGAAACGGCCGGACTTCAGCGCCTGTAAGACGCCTGTCCGGCCGTTCCTCCTGTTATCTATGCCCGGCTAAAATTGCGGAAGCTGATCCAGATTATTCGTAGGATCTCCGTCTGCATCGCCGCGGATATACATTTCGCCATCTTTACCTTTAAAAACATTAACGCCAGCTATGCTGCCGGACTGCACCTCCTGAAGTGCCTGCTGATAATCCAGCACACGTCCGGAGGAGGTCTGGAACCCGGTCAGGTCCCCGTCACCGTTACGTTTGGCGGCAATAAAGCGTTCCCGTTCTTGATTCATCACTTAGGATCGTCTCCTTCGCACTAGAATTAGCCAGCTGCTCTGGCCGATTCTAGCTTGTCCATCGCAGCGAAAGAGTATGTACCAGGAAGTTTATAGGGCCTTACTCATTCTGACATGCAGAATTCCGGCATCATAGAAGGGTTCCTTGGAAATCACTTCATAGCCAAGCTTGCGGTAAAAGGGTTCTGCTTGACACTGGGCATCCAGAATGGATGCCTGCAGCCCCAGCTCACGTGCGCGTTCTTCCATAGCCAGCAGCAGGATACGTCCGCATCCCTTGGCACGGAAGGCCCCGTGAACGGCAATCCGCTGCATCTTGGCGGTGTCCGCTTTATAATAGATCATCCGGCCGGTTGCTGCCGGCTGCCCGCCCTCCATGAGCAGAAAATGATGCACATGCTCACTGATAGCATCATATTCGTCGATTTCCTCTTCTACCGGCACCTTCTGTTCTTCCACAAATACCTTCTTGCGGATCTCCAGCGCCATTTGAAGCTGCTCCTCTGTAGTAACATGTACGATTTCCACTGCCATCCCCTGGCTCCTCTCTGTAGGTCCAATCAATATGGAGCATTATACAGAATTATTAATATTCTGTATAGAGCCTGAGCGTTTCGGGGCAAGGCCAGCGGGCAGGGAGACTGTACTCAGGGAGTGTCATAGACCTCCTCGGGAATCGGGCGGTCATACACATCCCGCAGAACCGGCGAGGTCAGGCTATCCCGTGAATTCAGACTTCCGTCTAGTCCGGTCATGTTGTGCACATCCGTATATTCAGGAATCTCCTTGCCTGACGCACATCCGGCGATTCCCAGAAGGAGACACGCTCCAATCCATAATAGACATACTCTTGCCATACGCATTGTTGTTACCCCCTTATCCTTCTCGGCTCTTTACAGCTTTGACGAAACGGGAGGTTCATAAACGAAGCTCTACAGATTTACATTGCCAACCACATGGACAAGATACATCATACCCCCGAGAACTCCAGCAAGGACAAAATACGCCGCCCCATATCTCCAGCGGGAAGCAGCCGGCACATCATAGTACTTATCATTGTCATAAACAGTGAAGCTGATCTCACAGGTCATCTTCAAGTGAAGGCTGGCGTCCACATACAGCTGGTCGAGCTGCACGACTTTGACTTTTCCGATCAGCGACTGTACCGGCAGGGTCGTCGTTCCATAGTAATCCAGGTTATCCCAGCGTACCCCGACGAACTGCTGGCGGTTCAAATCACTGTAGGTGGTGAACGGCAGCTCCCGTTTATGCTCGGGGCCGGGGATCAGGTACCCTTGCTCCTGCAGATCCTCTATGGGGATCAGGAAGCTTTTAAGCACCGTATGCATCTGATTCTTCGTACGCCGGCTGATGTACTTCTTATACATATCATAGGCGAACATTACCCAGATGATGCCGAACAGGATAGATTTCAAATAGATAATTACAGCTAAGCCTCCAATGAGCCCTACCAGCCATAACCAGCGGGTAACTGCCGTGGCAATTCTCCCCCCGTCCAGCGGATGGATCGGCAGCAGATTAATCAAATTCAGGAAGAAGCCGATGTAGGCCAGTGAATATAACAAGGGGCTATGATAATAATAGGCTGCTCCGAACACAATCAGTGCACCGATACTCCCCAATATAGGACCGCCAAAAGCGACATAAGCTTCCTCCCTGGCATCCAGCGGCTGCTTCTTCATCGTAATCAGTGCGCCCATAAAAGGAATGAACAACGGAGCGCTTACCGGCAGTCCGATCCGCTTGGCAGCGATCACATGGCCGATCTCATGAACGAATAATAACGCAACGAAGCCCACAGCGAATTGCCATGGCGAAATTAGTGCATAGGCCCAGATCGATACCATCATGGAGATTAGCGGACCTGCGATTTTACCCAGCTTGAGCAGAGAGATGATGGCTTTTCCCTTAAGCAGCAGCAATACCGCCCCACTGCCCAGCCATCCCCATGCGCCTGAGCTTTTTTTCTCCTGTTTGTTTTCCTGCAATAGTCTCAATCTCCTTTTGATCTCTCTTACTCTCTACTGTCGCACAGGAGTGCGGTGGATTGCAAATAGACTTATGATGTTGACAAATCTCCCGGGCTGCATATATGATATCCAGTAATTAGGATACCACAATAGCTGCGAAGAGAAAGAGTACCTCGGCAATTCTTCCACAGAGAGCTCCGGCCGGTGAAAAGGAGCAAAGAAAACCCTTGGGAATATGGTCTCAGAGCTGCGCACCGAAACCTGGCATTAACGGGTCGTAGGCTGCGCCGGAACCCGCATCCGTTACCATGCTAGGGTATACCCGCATTTTTATGCGGTCGTACCTGAAGAGGTGAATGCCGCGAGGCATTGATGAATTTGGGTGGTAACACGTGAGCACAGGCTCTCGTCCCTTTGGGGGATGAGTGCCTTTTTTGCGTCCAATGAATTTGAGGAGGAGAGAGAGATATGACTAACATTTTTATCGGAGGGGCTTGGCCTTATGCCAACGGCTCCCTGCATCTGGGCAGACTCGCCAGCATTCTTCCGGGAGATATTCTGGCCCGCTACCACCGTGCCAAAGGTGACGCTGTACTCTATGTATCCGGCAGTGACTGTCACGGCACCCCCGTTGCTGTACAGGCGGCGCAGGAGGGTGTAACGCCGGGCGAATTCGCCAGCCGGTATCATGAGGAGTTCGCCGATTGCTTCCGCACCTTAGGCTTCACTTATGACTTGTATACCCGGACCGATCAGGCACATCACCACAGCACGGTACAGGAGCTGTTTCTTAAGCTGCTGGATCACGGGTATCTGTACCAGAAATCCAGTCTCCAGTGCTATTGTGAGCAGGACCAGCGCTTCTTGCCGGACCGTTATGTCCATGGCCTCTGCCCGGTCTGCGGACAGCATGCCCGGGGAGATCAATGCGATTACTGTTCAACAATTCTCGATCCGGTGGATCTGCTGGAACGCACATGTGCCCTCTGCGGCACTGCGCCTGTGCTGCGCTCTACTCAGCATTACTATCTGTCGCTGTCCAGCTTCCAGCAAGCACTCACAGAATATGCTGATTCCGCGCAGGGCTGGAGAGATAATGCCGTCCGGCTAACCCGCAGATATCTGCAGGAAGGTCTGCAGGACCGTGCAGCAACACGCGATCTGGACTGGGGCGTGGATGTGCCCACTCCCGGCTTCGCAGACAAGAAAATCTATGTCTGGATCGAAGCGGTCAGCGGCTATCTGTCCGCCAGCAAGCAGTGGGCGGCGGAGACAGGCAACCGGTGGGAGGATTTCTGGTCTATAGCATCCGCACAAAATAACGATGGGCAGCCGCCAATAACCGCTTACTATGTGCATGGGAAGGACAATATTCCTTTTCACAGCCTGATCTGGCCGGCTCTCCTGCTCGGAGCTGAGGAACTGCATCTGCCGGACCGGATCTTCTCTTCTGAATATCTGACCCTGGAAGGGCAGAAATTCTCCACCAGCCGCAATTGGGCGGTCTGGGTGCCGGATATTCTCAGCAGGTATGACCCGGACTCGGTCCGTTATTTCCTGACGGCGAACGGTCCCGAGAAGCGGGATGCCAACTTCTCCTGGAGAGAGTTCGTCTATAGCCATAACAGCGAGCTGCTGGGCGCGTTCGGCAATTTCGTCAACCGCAGCCTCGTGTTCCTGAATAAGTCCTGGAATGGCAGAGTTCCAGACGGAGATTTGGACGAAGTATGGGTTGGCAGGCTGGAGCAGCTGTATAAGGAAGCAGGAAGTCTGATTGAGGCCGGACATTTCAAGGAAGCTCTGGAATTCATCTTCTTGCATATCCGCCAGGCCAACAAATATTTCGATGAACAGCAGCCTTGGCTCCAAATCAAGCATGATCCTGCTGCCGGGGGCAACACGCTGTACACCTGTGTTCAGATTATTGCCAACCTGGCAAACCTGCTGAACCCGTTCATTCCTTTCTCCTGCGAGAAGATTAGAGGCTTCCTATCCATAGAACAGCCTGTATGGCACCCGGTATCCATCCTTGCAGGGCAGCCTATATTGGAGCTTAAATTACTGTTTGAGCGGATAGAGGTGCAGCGGATCGAAGAGGAGCTGGAGCGGATGGGGATGGATTAAAAAAGCGTTCTTCCCGCATACCGCTCACTAAAGCAAGCGGCGCAGGCAAAAACGCTCCGGGAAAAAAATAGGAATGGATGCACAGCAGCTGTCCGCTCTGTGTGATAGCTTAGTTCTGGCCGGGGTAACGTGCTCCGGCTGCAATTCCTTGCGGGGATATCCGCTCAATCCGTGCGAGATCCTCTGCCGTCAATGTAACCTGAAGCGCTCCGAGGTTCTCTTGTAACCGCTCCAGCCGCTTCGTGCCGGGGATCGGTACAATCCGCTCTCCTTGTGCTAGAAGCCAGGCCAGAGCAAGCTGTGCCGGGGCGCAGCCCTTCTCGGCTGCCATCTGCCCGATCAACGAGACGACCTCCAGGTTCCGGGTGAAGTTCTCTCCCTGGAACCGCGGGTAATGGCGGCGGTAATCATCCTCCGGCAGATCATCGAAGCTCTTGATCTGTCCAGTCAGAAAACCGCGGCCCAGCGGGCTATAAGGAACGAAGCCGATGCCCAGCTCCTTGACCAGCGGCAGAATCTCATCCTCCACCTCCCTGCTCCAGAGTGAATACTCTGTCTGCAGGGCGGTCAACGGATGCACCGCGTGTGCCCGGCGGATCAATTCAGGCGAGGCCTCGGATAAGCCGATAAAGCGGATCTTCCCTTCCTTGACGAGGTCAGCCAGGGTACCGGCGGTTTCCTCAATTGGGGTGTTCGGATCAGGACGGTGCTGATAGTACAGATCGATATAATCTGTGCCGAGTTGATAGAGGCTGGCATCTACGGATTTTTTGATATAGGCCGGATCTCCCTTGGTTCCCTGAGTATGCGTAATGCCGAATTTGGTCGCAATCACCGCCTGATCTCTCCGGCCCTTAAGCGCCCGTCCGAGAAGCCGTTCATTGCCGCCGAAGCGCTGCTGCTCGAAGGCTCCATAGATATCCGCTGTGTCCAGCAGAGTTACGCCCAGATCAAGCGCACCATGAATGGTTCTTACAGACTCTTCATTATCAGGCATCATCATCGTTCCGAGTCCCAGAGCTGATACGCTCAGCCCTTCGTTACCGAGTATTCTTGTATGCATATGGTTGCCTCCCTCTGTCCCTGTAATAGATCTTTCGAACATGTCTTATTCTAACCGTCCTGCCATGGAGCAGCCACAGTACGTTCATACTAGTAAGATCATTACCAGGGAGCAGCGGAAAACGTATGGGGTATGTCCCTCACAGAATCGTCTGCTACGTCATAACAGGGGTATAGATACAAATATGCAGGCCCGGGTGATCCGCCAGATTTGCCATCGAATTGATATCGTATACGACAGGCTGACTTGTACCAAGGCTCTCTATGACCACACGGTTGACCCTTTTGCCCTGAATATTGTGCTGCTTCCACATCCCGGCGAAATCTGCACTGTCCTCCAAGAGCTGATCGACCATCTCCTTGTGCCAGGGATCATGCAGGTTCAAGTCATAATAGGTTCTGTACACACCTACTGAATGTAGGGCGAACTCCTCCCAGTTCAGCATCCGGCGGCGCAGCTCCAGATCCAGGAACAGAAGACGCATCATAATGCGCTCTGAAGCAGACAGACCTCCGAAATCACTTAGCACTTCACTCGCTTTATCATTCCAGGCCAGCACCTCAGACCGCTCATTCGTTATAAAAGACGGATAAGTCAATTGGCGGATAATATCCCGCCACTGCGGGTTCAGCTCCGGATTGACCGTATCTATAGAAGCAAGTGTATCCGGCAAGCCAGGATTCCAAAGCTCAAACAGGTGCTTGCGCTCATCTGCCGACAACCGCAGCGCCTGACTGAGACTCTCCATGACCTCTCTGGAAGCGGTAACCTCCCTGCCCTGCTCCAGCCATGTATAATAAGTGCTGCTGAGGCCGGCCAGAACCGCAACCTCCTCCCGCCGCAGACCTGGCGTTCTGCGCTGACTGTTCGTTTCCTTGATGCCTGCAGCTGCTGGCTGCAGACGGTCCCGCCGTGATCTCAGGTAGTCGCCAAGACGCTTAAACCTCGTAATCTCATTACTCATGAGCTGGGCCTCCTTTCAGCCAATCGTGTGTCTATTCTACCAGAAATACGATTAAGATTGATTCACAGATGCTTCACATATTCACATACTCTCGCATATAGCGTGGGGTAGATCCCCGGGTAGGTCACCGCCTGCGGCAGCTCGCTGAAGCTTCGAAGCTCCGCCATTTCGAACGGGGGCATAGCTCCGAACCTTTTGACATCTGCATAATACAACATTCCGTAGCTCTCTCCCAGCTCATCACTGCTGACCGAATAGATGCATAGCGGATGCAGCTCATAATCTTCGGCGCCTGTCTCTTCATAGAGCTCTCTTACCGCAGCTTCCCCGGGGCTCTCCCCCGCCTCAATATGCCCCCCGGCAAATTCCCAGGTGGACCGCTCACGCTGCCGCACAAGCACCCAATCTTCGCCTTGCTTCATAAAAATCACCACATATTTTAGACTCACCCCAGGGCGCTCCGCTTCATGTAACGTTACGATCATGATAGAATTTCACCTTTTATGTTGTTGGTTAAGGAACTTCCAGACAAGCGCTATTATTGTAATATACTACGGATGGGGTGTCGTGGGTTTTTGTCACTCTTTAAATATCCATAAAAAAAGAAACTATAACATTGCATTAGACACATAAAGTCATCTGCTGCCAAACGTCAATAGCTTCTCTGTTTGTTTTTCGTGTTTCTAAAAAGAAAGAAGGCCTTGAATATCAAGGCCTTCTGCATATAGGACGGATGGGGTTCGAACCCATGACCCCTACCCTGTCAAGATAGTGCTCTCCCGCTGAGCTACCGTCCTGCAACGAAATTTATAATAACACAGGACGTGAGGGAATGGCAAGCTATTTTTATATTTGCTTTTGCAGCATCGGTTACTTCATGGTCAGTGTCTACCCGTTTATGATTTCAAGATTAAAACTTCTTCCTCAGGGAGGCCTGAGGCTCTAACAATAATGGAGGTTTCTACTCCAAGTGCAAGAAGTTCACGCACCATTGCCTCTGCCTTTTTTCGTTCACCCTCTGCTCGTCCTTCAGCTCGCCCCTCAGCCCTAGCACCATTCATCCGCGACGCCTCATCCCGCAAATACTTCATCCGCGCTTCATACTCCATCCTTGTAGCGGCATCCTGACTCAGGAACTCCAGCGTATCCATTGCTTTTTTCAACATCGGTTCATTCATGGTCAGCACCTCCCAGTTTGGTTGTTCAACACCCTTCAGGAATAATAACCAGTTGATCAGACCACCAGTTAATGGGACGGCCTGCTCCTCGAGCTTTGTTAATTCCATTACATGAATTTCCAGATCGTTATTCAACTGAATCCCAGTGTGGTCTTCCCGAAGGTGAAACACATTATGATGACGGTCATTCGGCAGGCAGGAATAGTTCAGAATATTGATCGTCACACACTTCTTCAATTGGCTGTAATCGTCACCTTTTTGAATTTGGTGGTAATACATCTCGCTCCAGTAGAAAAGTGTCCGCTTCTCCATATTGTATGGATTGAACAGCTGCATTTCGATGTTAATCCGTTTGCCCTCTGCCGTCTTGGCCTTGATATCAAGGATTGACTGTTTCTCAGCTGGAGCATCCTTATCTGTGTACGGATTCATTAATATAATTTCTGTAAGCGGGGGTTCGCCGGCTTCCATGAAGGTACTATTGAGGAAGGCCAGCAGAACATCCTTGTTATTCTCACTGCCGAAGATTTTCTTGAAGATAAAGTCATTCCGTGCGTCGAGTAATTCCACGATTATCACTCCAATCATATACATTGATTATATCATGGCAGAACCACTCATTGTAAACGAAGCCAGCCTTTTGTGCCCCATATATTGCTATTCTGTCCCCTTAAATATCTATGAAACATGCAAGCCCATTTTTTATCTTCAGCCCTCCCATTTACCTGTAAGTTATCGCCATTCGCTTATCCACTAATGCAATGCCGTCTGCTACACCTTTACCGTTGAACAGACCTGAAATTACATATATTTTCGAATCATCTTCAGCCTTTGCTGCCCATTCTTTATCATGCAAGTAACGCTTGTTGATGGAATCGTAAGCATAATCCAGATTGCGCTCCATATCCATCAGATATTGATCGCCGTATATTTTTTTGAAGTCATCTTTGGACATGCCAATTTTAAAACCGCCAGTGGTTTCATACGTATCTTTCGATTCCTCTGACAGAGTAATACCTGCCACTTTATCCTCACGGTACATAACCCTTACACCAGAGCTGTACATGACGGAATTCGCAATACTCTTATCATCCCCTTCACCAAGTACCTCTTCCCCTTCCGCACGGCTCATTCCATACCCAACAATGGCTTTAGAATCGTTCACCTTTTGGACGGCTAAATCTTTGGTGGTTAACCCGTCTTTGGAATCCGCACAAGCTGTCAATATGAACAAGAACAACATTACCATTATCGTTTTTCTCATCATGCCCTCCCAGATGCTTTTTACCTAAACTTTACCATGTTAGGCGGAGTAAGAAACAAAAAAAAGACTGCATGAGCACATGCCCACACAGCCTCTATTAATGACAGTATGAATCTACAGCGATCAAGCTGCTCCCATGACTTCCTTAACTAAGCTTATATCTCTCAGTAATTACAGATGCACTTACCGTGAACCCTCTTTTTTGCATGGTCTTTGTCAAGGTCTTCTGAACACCGCCATCCGGATCACATACCAGGTATTTATCAAAACCGGAAGCGGAGGAGTCATGCCCGTCCACAATGACATAATGAGAGTTGGAACCTTCCTCAAGTCTCATCATGCAGATGTTCCCTTTTTCGGCTTCCACGGATACGTCCGCAATCGGAGTAATGCTTACAGTGATACTCTGACTTCCGATTTTTGCAGTGAATCCCTTTGCTGTGAAATCAGCAGCGTTGTCCGTTCCCTTTTTAGTTGCTTCCCAAACGGCGTAATACACATTGGATTTCGTTGCATTAGAGAGCCCGCCTTTATATAAAATAAACATGGCAAGATCACAAATAGGGCAACCAAATTTTTGAATAGTCCCTGTCGCTCCTGTTTTTCCACAATTCTTAAAAAAATTCGCATCTGTAAAAGCCGGAGTAGAGGTACCTGGATTGTAAATTGAAGTATCCCCCTGGTTGATCAGATGGGTAGATGATAGTTTATGCGGCATAAACTATACCTCCTAAAATATATTTGAGAGGATCGAAATCGCTATGCTACCTTCGTCCTCACAATACATAGGATATGTTGATAGATTAGGAGACGCCACCAAGCAAAGTACCCTTCTTTGTGAAGATTTGTTGAATCGATCCTGGATGGCTGTTAACTTTCTCTCTTGCTTTCTATATAATAGAGGCAGCTTACACTCGGAAAGGACTGAACTATGCGCAGATATCAATAGTTGTGCCTCACCAATACCATATAACTTCATGGAGGTAACACTTTGATGATTACTGAATTACGTACCGAGCGATTAGTATTAAGACAAATGAGTACCGCCGATTCAGCCAGTCTCTTCGCGATCTGGTCCGATCCTGAAGTCACCCGGTTCATGAATATCAGCAATTTCACGGATGAGTGTCAGGCCGTAGAGATGATTGAGCTGCTTGGTAAGTTAGCGGGCGAGAACCAAGCGATCCGCTATTCTATCATAGAAGCAGAATCCGGCCGGATTATCGGCTCATGCGGTTATAATATGCTGGACTATGATCATGCGAAGACAGAGATCGGTTATGACCTTAGCCGCGAGTTCTGGGGAAAAGGATATGTGTCTGAAGCCCTTCGCGCGCTAATAGATTATGCCTTTGATACACTGGGCTTCAATAGAATAGAAGCAAAGGCTCAGCCTGCTAATATCAATTCGATTAAGGTGCTGCAGAAATTAAACTTCTCGCTGGAAGGAACACTGAGACAGAGTGAGCGCTCCAACGGAACCTTCATTGATCTGTGTATGTATTCTAAATTAGCTGCAGATTAGGATAATCTAAACAAAGGCTGTCCCTAGGCGCTTGAGAATGAATAGCGCAGGGTCAGCCTTATTATATATACCACTTCCGATCTACTCTTCGCTTCTCAGTCTGGAAAAATCGCCAACCTCCCTAAAAAAATAAGCTACCACTGGGGCAGCTCCACTAATTGAATATCCGATGCGGATGTCTTTACGTATTTGAGAATTTCTTTATAGCCCTTCTCTGACAGAAAACACTTTTGCTCGACTCCTCTATGGTCTTCCCCAAAATAAGCAATATGAAAAGTCTTATCCAACTGGATAATATTAGAAACCTGAATTAACGTGTTTCTATCTGCTAGAACGAAATTATATCCTGAACTGGCCAGGGTATTAAGCCAATATTTCAGCGTACCTACTGTATAAAAGGTCTGATCGTACGTATGGACAATGATCCGATAGATAGTCCGTTCAAATTCCATAAAAGTTATTTTTTCAATATCGAGTGAGAATACACCAGTGTTTCCCTCTGTGTCTCTAGTAACAGATATCGTGCTCAAAGGGATCAACTCCAATGTTATTTAAGTAACTCTTCAGGAACCTCGGGTTGGTTAATGTAAAATACACTTGCTGTAACCAACACGATAAGGGCAGCGAAGGCAGACAAACCGGATGCAAGTTTATACACTACTGCGCGTCGTAGAGCCTGTAACCCCTTCATGCTCAGTTCTCACCCCCCTTCTAGCTATGAGCAGACTGACCGATTGAGCCAAAAAGCAGGCCGCAATCACCGGTGAACCTGCCACCACATTGGCTACCACAAGCATTACTGCTATGACTTTAAGCTTAGGCCAGTGCTGTCTGGGAATCCGGGTCTGGTGTTCAATTCCGATAGGGGCCAGCCAGAGTACAATTAATAGACTGATTCCATTCATAAGCAGAATCATTGTATCGCCTACTTCAATGAAGGACAAGAACGTGAATAAAGTCGCTGTAAACAAGACACAGGCCATTCCCGATTTCAGATGCACCCCGCCGGATACCTGACGCAATAGGGCAAAGGAGATCAGAATCAGAATTATCTCATTTGTCCTGCCCGTCAGAAGGGACACCACCAGTGTCAGCCCAATAATAAATAACGCATTAAGGATGACCGCAATAGCAAACTTCAGGATTGAAACATTTGCCGGATGCTCGGGAACTATACGTTTGATGCGCAGTGCAAGCTTGCCGGACATATGCTCAAGCATCTTCCAGCTCCTTCCGGTTGGAATAGTATAGAAGGAATACAGACATGATCAGAAAAATCAGCGCATTCAATAAAATATCATTGTAATAGAGCAGGAGAGATACTACGATTACAAATGCACAAATTAGTATGGACAGCAGGATATCCTCTATTTTGAAGCGGAGTTTATCCAGATCGAAGGTGAAGCCCTTGCCTTTGCGGTATAGATAGCCGAATACACCAAAGACAATAGCAGCCGTCGCAACCTGCAGGAAATACCCGTTGGCCTTACTGTCGATATCCGAAACGGAGCCAAAGACAATCCAAAGAATCAGCGTCTGAATCCCTGCAAAAATAGCAAATCCTGATATCGTTGCAATGATAGATAGAATCAGCGGCATCCTCACCACCGCAGCAAAAAAGAAGATGAAAATCAGAATTAAAACAAGTGGTGCAACATTCGACATGCCCAGTTCATTACGTAACAGATAGCTTTGCAGATTGTTAAGCAAGATGACAAATAAAGCCTGCCAGATGTACCATCTCCATTTGAATCTATAGAGAGACATAATCAGATAATAGAGCGCAAGCGTCTCTATTGTTGAGAAAAACATAAACCCTACAGGTTCCCAAGACAAACCATAACACCGCCTGACTAATTTTCGTTCACAGAATTAATTATATATCCCCGTCACACCTGGCGTATACTCTTTAATTACAAAATTCGACACTTTTTGTCCGATCACAAAAAAACATCCGTTGGCTGCTCTAAATCGAGCTCAACGGATGTTCCTCTGTGTAAAGCAGCTTGGCTGTACGTCTTATATTTCAGACCAAATTACGTTAAGCTCAACGGTTCCCTCCTTGGACGCAAGCGGACCGCCAATGATTGACCAGCTCTGCTTACCATCCTTGGTCTTCCCTTGAATGATCAGGTTCTTGGGATCAATAGTCTTCACAGACTGATCACCCAGCTTCGAAGCCAGATAATCATCATAGAGCTTTGTTACCGATTCCATACTGTCTGTTGTTCTAAAAACCAGCAATGCCGACTTCTTGCCCTCATTCTCCTCCGCATTCGAAAGGATGGTCTCTGTTACATTGTTAGGCATCGGGAAATCCTCCGGCAGGAATTTCGGCAGATCCGCAGATCCGGAAGCCGTCTCGTTGCTTCCGGCTGTTGGCTCAGGCGTCTGCTCCGGTTCATCCGTTGCTGCTGGGGTCTGCTCCGGCTCTGTTGAGGCCGCAGGGGTCTGCGCCGCTTCGGCTGCCGGTGTGGATTCCTGGGACGGATCGGCGGATGGCGCGTTCGCTGAATTGCTGCACGCACTCAGGACCAGAAGGGACAACGTCAAGGATAAGCCCATTATTAGTTTTTTTGTGGACATCTTCTCACTCCTCATGAATTCATTGAACTTTAACATCGCCAGTCAGATTCACCGGCTTACCGGATAATACCCATTTTCTTCTTCTTCCAAACAACAAATGTAGACAAAAAGAAGCCCGGAAACCAAGGCTCCCGGGAGAATCGAATAATATATAAGTTCAGAAATTATTTATAATACGATGTCGTTAGCGGGACGAAGACCGAGGTTCCCTTCTTCACGTCGCCAGTGATATACAAGCTGCTGACTCCGGCAATATCCACCTCGATGGTAGTAAGCCCGCTGGCCGGGTCAATGGTCTGCTTTTTCAGTACAGTGTTAGTGTCGGCGTCTTGAATCGAGAGGTCTTTGATCTCCCCGCCGATCGCGGCTATCTGTAGATAGAGCTTTTGATACTTTTTGTCCGGTTGCAGCATGAAGGAGCTGCCGCGGTCACTGCTGGCGTCATCGAAGAATACATCCTTGTAATCCTTATCTTTGTACACGGTCTTGCCCGGGTCTTTGGTATGATACATATTGTCAAAGCCCGTAGCAATCGGTACACCTGCCGTCTGCTCTCCCAAGGAAATAGTGTTAGTTGCAGCATCGAACTTAACAGTAACTCCCAGCAGATCGGATACGGAACGAACCGGCAGATAGGTTGTGTCCTTATAGGAAATTGGGGCAACCACCGCACCGCTGGCATTCTTAAGCTGTACAGGCTGGCCGTTCATCTTGAATTTGATGCTTGGATTCAGAAAAGCCTTGATCTCCTGCAGGTTGGCTCCGGCATACACGCCCGTGCCCATTCCTCCAAGTACGGCAAATGCAGTCAGTGCAGCAGTCATCTTCTTCTTCATTCGCTCAAACTCCTCTCCAGATATGACAAATTTGAAAATTCCATATTTGGAGTATAATAAATCCTGCCATCAGATGCAATCATTCAGAAATCATCTCTCCGGTGAGCCGCCTCATAACGCTCACGGATCTCCAGATTTTTGGAGTGGTTGTACAGGTCCAGTGCAATTATTCCCCTACGGGCAAGCTTCACCACCAGCACAAATAGATAAATCCCCATCCCCAGACAAAATAACCAGAGCAAAAGAGCAAAAATACTGAATCCTCCGGCAAGCAAGGACCCAAAACCTGTCATATACACAGTTTATATCCCCCTAATTCATCATGATATAAGTCGATAACCTAATCCTATCTAGTTTGGCATGTTTGTGTCAGGAATGCAAAGTTCTATTAAATTTCACTGTAGAAATAATCCAATTTTGATATACTGGCTAAGTATGATTAAACATTTGGGGGAAATTACTGATGTACGGAAAATTATCCAAAATGACTTTAGCTTTTGCTCTTTTAGCTTCACCGGTGATATTAAGCGGATGTGGCGGGTCCGCTGAGGTTACGCAAGCTGTAACCACGACTCCTTCTGCTGCTCCGACTGCTTCTCCTACTCCAGCGCCGGAGCTGAAGAACTTCTCTGTGAAGGATAAGACGCAGGAATACCTGGAGAACTTCGGCACCAGTGCTTGGAATGATGAGTCTTCCAAAGAAATTGCCGAGAACATCCGGATTAAGGCCAGAGAGGATAAAGAGAATACCTTCACTTATCTGGAGATTGCTGACTCTATTGAGAAAAATGATGTGCAAAATGTAAAGAAACTTTTCACGAAAATTGGTGGAGTTCTGCCTGCTTCCGTTGCCGCCCGCTATCCAGATCCCACTCCTACACCCGATGAAACGGCTGCACCCGCTACGCCAGCGCCAGCAAAAGACGAATCCATCCATCTCAAAGGAAAAAAAGACCAGGCCACAGAGTTCTTCCATCTTAACAGCGGGATCGCTATATTGGAGGCAACAGATAACGGAGATTCTAATTTTGTAATCTATTTGTACGATGAAACAGGAGATTACAAAAAATTGATTGTGAACGAAATTGGACCTTACAAAGGAAAGTCTTTAGTCGTGCTACCCGAAGAAGGAAAATTTATGCTGAAGGTTGAGTCGGATGGCTCTTGGAAGGTGGACATCAAGCAGAGCATCCCTGACAACATTAAGAGCGCACCGATCAAGTTATCCGGTAAGGGTAACGATGTTGTATTTGCAAAACTGCAAAGCAAGCTGACCCGGTTCACCTCCAAGCATACAGGAGAATCCAATTTTGCCGTCAAGTTGAATGATAGCCTCTTGCTGGTGAATGAAATCGGTAACTACTCCGGCTCCACAGCCGAAAAAATCGAATCTGACGGGATTTATGTCTTTTCAGTGGAAGCGGACGGACAATGGAGCATTGATATCGAATAAGCTTCGCACCGAATTGAAACGATTGCTGATCCGTAATGGACCGGCAATCGTTTTTGCTTTATAAGCCTGTGTCATGAAGTAACATCAAGTCTAAAATATATCCGCACAAATGATTGACCTCCGAGCCGGATTATTCTACAATAAGCTCATAAACGCGCGTTTACAATAGAGGGGGTACAATATGCGAAGCGAAGATATTGCCAAGCTAGCCGGGGTTTCGCGAAGCACCGTATCCCGTGTGATCAACAATTATTCCAATGTCCCTGAAGAGACCCGGGCCAAGGTGCTGAAGGTAATTGAACAGCACCAGTATGAGCCGAACAGCTTTGCCCGGGCTCTGGCCGGCAAGAAGACCGACACGATCGGGCTGTTTGCCATCAGTATGAACGAGAAGGAGAATACGACGCGGATTTATCAGAATAATTATTTTGCCCCGTTCGTCGATGCTGTGGTAGATACGTCGAATGCCCGCGGCTGTTATGTTCTGATTCACACCGTCTATTCTCCCGACGACTTCCTGAAGGTCAAGCAGGCCTTCCTCCAGAAACGGATTGACGGAGGCATCATTGTCGGCACCCAGAAGGATATCGAGATTGTACGGGAGATGGTGGGTCTCGGCTCCCCGCTTGTGCTGATCGATTATGACATTTCGGAGATTATGTCAGAGCATCTGGACCGCAATCATCTCGCCATTGTGAATTCCAAGGATTATGAAGGCACGGTAGAAGCCATTGAGTACTTAATCGGTCTCGGCCATACGGAGATCGGCATGATCTGCGGACGGATGAATACTTATTCCGGGCGGGAGCGCTATATGGCTTACGAGAATACGCTGAAGCGCCATGGACTTGCCCTGCAGCAGGACTTCGTCCTTCAGGGTGATTTTCTCAAGGAGACCGCATATCAGGAAGTGAAGAAGCTGCTCCATTCCGGCGGCCCGCTGCCCACCGCCTTCTTCTCCTCCAACGATGATATGGCGATCTCGGCGATGGAAGCGTTCTCGGAGCATGGCATTTCCGTGCCGGAGGATATCTCCATTGCGGGGTTCGACGATGTGCAGCTTGCTGCCCGGATTCATCCCAAGCTGACCTCCGTCCGTCTGCCGATTTATGAAATGTCCAAAGCCGCTGTCGAGAAGGTCATTGAGCTATGTGATTCGCAAGCGCCGACCTTTAGCACTATCAGTTTCCCGGCGCGTCTGATTACCCGCGATTCCTGTCAGCCGCCGAAGAAGTCGTAAAGTTTCACAGCATATTGCACTTATCCGGTTACAGAAAAATCCCTTGCTCCAAGGGAATTTTTTCTCCGCTTTGTAAACGCGCGTTCACAATCGAAAGGAGACTTGTCTCTCATGAAATTCGGAACTTTTGACGACACCCGCAAAGAGTATGTAATCAACACCCCCAAAACACCTTATCCATGGATTAACTACCTCGGCAACGAGCAGTTTTTCGGCCTCATCTCTAATACTGCCGGGGGCTATACCTTCTACCGCGATGCACGGATGAGAAGACTTACCCGTTACCGGTATAACAATATTCCGCTGGATACCGGCGGCCGCTATTATTACCTGTACGATGGCGGGGACTTCTGGACTCCGGGCTGGATGCCGGTGAAGCGGGATCTCGATTTCTACGAATGCCGCCATGGTCTTGGCTACACTTCTATTACAGGTGAGCGTAACGGCATTTCCGTGAACCAGCTTGCTTTTGTACCGATGGGCCACAATGCGGAAGTCCACCGTCTGGTCGTTAAGAATACAGGCGATGCAAAGAAGACTGTGAAGCTCTTCTCTTTTGCCGAGTTCTGTCTGTGGAATGCCAACGATGATATGACCAACTTCCAGCGTAACCTCAGCACCGGCGAAGTCGAAGTGAAGGATTCCGTTATTTATCACAAAACAGAATACCGCGAGCGCAGAAACCACTACGCCTTCTATTCTGTAAATAAGGAAATTGCCGGCTTCGATACCGACCGCGAATCGTTCGTGGGCATGTACAATGGACTGGATGCTCCGCAGGCAGTTGCTGCCGGTGAGGCTACTAACTCTGTTGCCAGCGGCTGGTCGCCAATCGGCTCCCACGCCCTTGACATCACGCTGGAGCCGGGCGAAGCCCAGAGCTTCATCTTCGTGCTCGGCTACATCGAGAACCCGGAGGATGAGAAATGGGAAGCCCTGAACGTAATCAACAAAAAGCCGGCCCAGGCTGTCATCGATCAGTTCGCTACAGATGCCCAAGTGGATGCTGCTCTGGAGGTTCTGGCTGCACACTGGGATAATCTGCTGTCCAAATACCAGATCAAGAGCGGTGACGACAAGCTGAACCGGATGGTGAACATCTGGAATCCGTACCAGTGTATGGTAACCTTCAACATGTCCCGTTCCGCTTCGTACTTCGAATCCGGGATTGGCCGCGGTATGGGCTTCCGCGACTCCAATCAGGACTTGCTCGGCTTCGTCCACCAGATTCCTGAGCGCGCCAGAGAACGGATTCTCGATATCGCCGCTACCCAGTTCCCTGACGGCAGCGCGTATCACCAGTACCAGCCGCTGACCAAGAAGGGCAACAATGAAGTCGGCTCCGGCTTCAACGATGATCCGCTCTGGCTGATCTCGGGTACAGCAGCCTATATTAAAGAGACCGGCGATTATTCGATTCTTGATGAGCAGGTTCCTTTTGACAGCAATCCCGATCACACCGCTACTCTGTTTGAGCATCTGAAGCTAAGCTTCGAGCATGTCACGAACAACCTCGGGCCTCACGGCCTGCCGCTGATCGGACGCGCAGACTGGAATGACTGCCTGAACCTGAACTGCTTCTCCACCGAGCCGGGCGAATCGTTCCAGACTACAGAGAATATTGCAGGCGGTGTAGCCGAATCCGTGTTCATTGCAGGTCTATTCGTCTTCGTAGGACCGGACTATGCCGAGCTCTGCCGGATGCGCGGTCTGGATGATGTAGCCGCTGACGCTGTTGCCAAGATCGAGAACATGAGTGCCATCACCCTGTCCCACGGCTTCGACGGCGACTGGTTCCTGCGTGCTTATGACCACTATGGCGACAAAATCGGCAGCAAGGAGAACGAAGAAGGCCAGATCTTCATTGAGCCGCAAGGCATGTGCGTTATGGCCGGAATCGGTGTAGAGAACGGGGAAGCAGCCCGCGCCCTGACTTCCGTGCAGGAACGTCTGGATACGGACTATGGTATCGTTTTGCAGCAGCCTCCGTATTCCAAGTATTATCTGAACCTGGGTGAAATCTCCACGTACCCTCCGGGCTACAAAGAGAATGCCGGGATCTTCTGTCATAACAACCCGTGGATCATGATTGCGGAGACGGTCCTTGGACATGGCGACAGAGCTTTTGACATCTACCGCAAAATCGCTCCGGCCTACCTGGAGGACATCAGCGAAGTGCATCGGATGGAGCCTTACGTGTACTCCCAGATGATTGCCGGTAAAGATGCCGTACGTCACGGGGAAGCAAAAAACTCCTGGCTCACAGGTACAGCCGCATGGAACTATGTTGCGATCACGCAATCTATCCTGGGGATTCAGGCAGACTTCGCCGGGCTCAAGGTTGACCCTTGTATCCCTGCGGAGTGGGACGGCTTCGAGATTACCCGCGTATTCCGTGGTGATACTTATGTGATCTCGATCCAGAATCCGAACCATGTGTCCAAAGGCGTAGCCAGCCTGACCCTCGACGGCGCTGCCGTGGAAGGCAACATTATCGCTCCTGTGGGCGACGGTGCTGTTCACCAGGTTGTAGTCACGCTCGGCTAATTATCTATTACTCCTACAAGTGGAAACGGCTTTGCCGTCCTTTTAAAGGACGGTACCGTTTCAGCGAGAAATAGAAGAATAAGTTATCGTGTGAAACATATAACTTTTTATATTTTAAAAGCATAACAACCCGGTTGTCCGCCAAGGCGGTACAGCCGGGTTGTTTGTTCATGGACAGGCGGAACCCGGAGCATGGACACGGAACTGATGCAGCTCACGGCAGTAGGATAACCCGCGAATCCTCACGGATTGCGGCGTGTAGGCTCTGATCGGGCCCGCCTCCAGCTGCTCCTCCGTCCCGCTCTTCAGCAACACTGCCACCGGTACCTCCGATAGCGCAGCAGCCAGCAGCTCCATATCGGTCTCCAGTATTTTATAGAAATACCCCATTTCAGACTTCACCTGCTTTATTGTCAAATGATTCGGGCAGCGCAGAGATTTTAGCTATTTTTTTCCAGATGGGTGCATAAAGATTAAGACATGCCTTAATTCCGGAGATGTTGACTATGCGATCCTTCCCAAGCTATGTGATTATTCTGCTGGCCAGCCTGCTGATTGCAACAGGAACGAATTTCTTCCTGGTCCCCTATAAAATCCTCGATGGAGGAATTATCGGCATTGCCCTCATTATTAATTATATCTCCGGCGCCAAAATCGGACTGTGCATTATGCTATGCAGTCTGCCTATCTTCCTGCTGGCCTGGTTCAGGCAACGGGAAATCTTTTACAACAGTATCCTGGGTCTGCTGGCTTCCTCCCTGCTGATCGAGCTGCTTTTTCCGCTCCAGTATTATTTCCTGTACTATATTGAGCTGGGCTCCATTTCAAGCGCCATTATCGGCGGCTTCCTAATGGGCACGGGACTAGGGCTGATGCTGCGCTTCAAAGCCAGTACAGGCGGAACCGACCTCCTCGCCAGATTCATCCAACGCTATCTTCCGCTGAATGTCGGCCTGATTATCTTCCTGACGGACTTCCTGATTATCGGTGCAGGCGGTATTCTGATCTCTAAGGAGACCTTTTTCCATTCGATTCTGACGATTATTGCAGGAGGGGTGGCTACAGGATTATGCACATTGGAAGAATAGACGGTATACATAATCCCGCCTGGAGCATGATTTCTGCACTATTTCTGATAAAATCCCGGGATTTGCCGGATGCTATGGAATAAAGGTTGAAATTTTCAGACTTTCAGGCGACAATCGAATAGATAACATTCCCGGGGAGGATTAACGAAGTTGGATAGTACAAGCACTAATAGCAACACTTCCACACATGACATTATCGATCTGTGCCTGCTGGCAGGCAAGATCATGCTGCAGAGCGGTGCAGAGACCTACCGTGTGGAGGATACCATGAGCCGGATGGCGGCGGCACTCGGCTTCCCCGGAGCGCATAGCTACGTCACGCCGACAGTCATTATGTTCACCACCAGCCGGACCGAGCCGGTGAAGCTGTTCCGGATCGCCGAACGGACAACAGACCTGCAAAAGGTATCCGAGGTGAATGACATCTCCCGGCGGCTGACCGAACGTCAGCTCACAGCGGCTGAAGCCCGCGAACGCCTTGGCGTGGTCGATGACGCAGCCCATGCCTACCCGGTATGGGTACAGATCGCAGCGGCAGCCTTGACGGGAGCCTGCTTCACGGTTATGTTCAAGGGCAGCCTGCAGGATGCTCTGCCGTCGCTGCTGATCTCCGGTACAGGCTTCGCAGCAGCCACTTATCTACACCGTCTGGTACAGATCCGCTTCTTCGCGGAATTCATTGCTTCCTTCATTATCGGCCTGCTGGCCTTCTTCTCCGTGAAGCTCGGCGTGGGACGGGAGATGGACAAGATTATTATTGGCTGTGTAATGCCGCTGGTACCAGGGCTGCTCATCACCAATGCGGTCCGTGACCTGATGGCCGGGCATCTGGTATCCGGCATCTCCAAAGGAGCCGACGCCTTTCTGACTGCGTTCGCCATCGGG
Organism: Paenibacillus sp. FSL R7-0179; assembly: GCF_038002265.1. Classification (NCBI taxonomy): domain Bacteria; kingdom Bacillati; phylum Bacillota; class Bacilli; order Caryophanales; family Paenibacillaceae; genus Paenibacillus; species Paenibacillus sp. FSL R7-0179. Next base: position 2,091,224 of record NZ_JBBOCC010000002.1, on the reverse strand, counting down.
ACCGGCATCGGGCTGGTCCTGTCGATTTTTTAACACCCACTTGAAAGAGGTCTTCCTGCCATGATTTTGCAATTGATCACCAGCTTTATCGCTGCCTCAACCTTCTGCATTCTATTCAATGCACCGGTGCGCGCGCTGCTGCAATGCGGCTTCGCCGGAATGATCGGCTGGATGCTGTACCTGCTGCTGGATTCCAGCTCCGATACTGTCGTCGCAACCTTTGGTGCTACCGTTGTGGTTGGACTGATCAGCCAGTTTTTTGCGCGTTCCTTCAAGATGCCGGTCATTATCTTCAGTGTCGGCGGCATCATCCCGCTTGTGCCGGGCGGTCTTGCGTATGATGCCATGCGCAGATTCGTGGAGAATGATAATAACCTCGGCATCCAGTATGGGGTTCAGGCGCTCCTGCTGTCCGGAGCCATTGCTACCGGGCTGGTGCTGAGCGAGGTGCTGGGCCAAGTCTTTATGCGCCTCAGGAAATTGCCCAAACAACCGTAACGCTTCATTCCGCAGATAGCAGCCTGAGCCTTCAGGCAGCACAGACAAGCCCGCTTGCAGCAAGGACTCCGGGTCCCTGCGCAAGCGGGCTTTGTACAAATATAAGAATCTGAACTTAATCCTCCCAGATTGAGGTTTCGAGCTGATCGACGAACCGCCGCAGCCTGCCGGCAATCTTAAGATTAATCGCCCCGTTCTGGTACATCTCCTGCACGGTATTCCGCTGCTCCTGAATCGCCTGCAGCTTCAGCTCCAGCTTGTCATCGTCCAGTACACCGTCATTACTCCAGCCTTCGCCCTGCACCAGCTTGGATTCCAGCCGTTCGTACTTGTCGATGACCTTCTGTGAGGCTAGCCGGTTCTCGTCACTTATTCCTGCACTAACGGCGGATACTGCCGCCTTGCACATCGCAATCTTCGCCGTCCGCGCACTTTCGGCATTCTGCAGAGCGAGCTGTCCACCTTCCCCGCCGAGCTTACCTGAGAACAGACCAGAGAACAGCCTCTGAATTTCTGTCAAAGAGAATTTAATCTGCGTATTCAGCCGTTTGCACAGCAGAGACTCCGTATGGTCCAGCAGCTCCTCCATCTTCAAGGCAACAGGCTCCGGCAATGCCCCGTTCTCCATAATCCGCCGCAGCTCTGTGCGTTCGGCTTCGAGTGCACTCTTGCGTGCCTCGACTCCAAGACGAAGGAACTGCTCATGGGCCGGGTCACGATCCGGTCTTGCAGCACACAATCTGTCAACCTTATCGGTGAATTCCAGCAGCACAGGCTGTGTTGAGCGTTCCGGGCTCTCGGAGACCAGGCTGCGCAGCATCGACATCCCGGCGTCAATGACCACATTTCTGGCCGTCAGCTCCGCATTCCCGTGTACAACTCCCGCGTTCTGAACTACCGTCTCTTCACTGTCCGCAAGCAGCGGAAGGAAGATGCTGGCGATGACCAGTGACATCAGAATCACACCTGCCGCCAGCGCAATAATGAGATCCCGCTCTGGAAAAGGTGTCACCCCGTCCCCGAGCACCAGCGGAATCGAGAAGGCACCCGCAAGGGTAACAGCTCCCCGCACCCCAGAGATTGATGTAATAATCTGCGACTTCAGCGGAGCCTTCTCTGCCTTCAACCGCTTGCTCTCCCACAAGGAGTAACCATAGACCCACAGAAACCGCAGCACAATCAGCAGCGCCGTGATCGCCAGAACATAGCCGGCAACCATGAAGTTATTCAGCGTGTGATCCTGATAAATAACCTTGATCACATCCGGAACAGACACGCCGAGAATCAGGAAGACCAGCCCGTTCAGCACCAGCAGCAGCACTGACCAGGTACTGGCGGATACCAGCTGAAGTTTATATTGCGGGGAAACTGCCCGGTCCTTCTCGATGGCGTACATGACACCCCCTGCCACCACGGCCAGGATACCCGAGACTCCGATCTCCTCGCTGATCAGATAAATAATGAACGGGGTAAGGATCTGCAGCAGGACATGAATGGTCACATCCTCCATGCCGAACCTGCGGATGAACACGCTGAGCCGGATCAGCAGGAACGACAGCACTGCACCAAGCAGCAGTCCTCCTGCGGCAATCAGCACAAAGCTGAGCGAGGCCTTAGGCAGAGAGAACACGCCGGTAACCATGGCTGCAATCGCAAATTTAAAGGCAACCAGGCCGGAGGCATCGTTCATCAGCGATTCTCCCTCGAGAATCCGGTGGATACTTTTGGGAAGATGAACCCGTCCAGCCAGCGCACTCACCGCTACCGCATCGGTAGGAGACAGAATAGCCGCCAGTGCGAAGGAGGCTGCCAGCGGAATCGAGGGAATCATCCAGTTAATCGCATAGCCCGCCACAAATACCGTGACAAACACAAGTCCAAGCGCCAGCAGCAGGATGGGTGCCCTAAGATTCCACAGCTCACCGCGCGGTGTCCGCCGCCCGTCATTGAAGAGCAGCGGAGCGATGAATAATACAAAAAACAGCTCAGGCTCGAAGTGCATATGTATTCCTGTCGGAATGAGTGCAGCAATGATTCCAAGTCCTATCTGAATCAGGGGGACCGGGACAAACGGAATGAAGCGGTTCAAGATATTTGATACAGCAATTAATCCAAGCATCAGCAGCACAGCCAGAAAAGTCTCCAAGTCCATCATCTCCCCGTCTGATAATCAATTATAATATTGCAGTGATCCGGCTAACGTCAACAAACGGAAGGCACCACGGAAATTAAAATTCTCCGTCCGTACCTTCCGTTACCTTAACATTCACGGCTTCCGCCGCTGGTCTAGCCATAAATATTGACGCGATGCTGCCCGCCTTGTTATTTTATCTTTTCACTAGCAGCTGTATGCCTATATTCCACGGGTCCCTTAGAGTGACGATACCGCCTTCTTCTTCCACACGGTACCCGGCACGCTTCACACGATCAGCGACTTCATGCACAGCCTCAATGTCCGGGAGCAGCAGAGTAAAATAATCGATGCCCGCCGCATTCGCCGGAGCCGCCGGAGCACCCTTGCCAGCCCAAGTATTCAGCCCCATATGATGATGATAGCCTCCAGCCGAAATGAACATGGCTGCATCTCCGTAATGGGCGGTCACCGTGAATCCAAGCGCATCCACGTAGAATTTCTTGGCCTCTGCCAGATCGCCGACATGGAAGTGAACATGCCCCATTACAGTGCCGGCCGGCAGCCCGGTCCAGCTCAGTCCTTCCGAGTCAGCCAGCAGACCGTCCACATCCACCGGATCTGTAGTCATGACCACATTGCCTGTTGCCTCATACTTCCAGGTGTCACGGGGACGGTCGCGGTACAGCTCGATTCCGTTGTGATCAGGGTCTTCAATGTATAGGGCTTCGCTGACCAGATGATCCCCCTGGCCCACCGATATCCCGGAGTCAATCAGATTGCGCAGCACCAGTCCCAGAGAAGGCCGGTTCGGCAGCAGAATTGCAAAATGGTACAGTCCGGCCACCGAGTTCCGGCGCAGCACCTGAGCCTGTTCAATCTCCCGCAGCACCAGCAGCACCTGCTGGCCGTCCGCCGTCAGCTCTGCGCTGCGCCCTTGCTGCCGCAGGATCTTCAGTCCGATCACATTCTGGTAAAAGCTGAGCGAGCGCTCCAAATTACTTACCCGAATCTGTACAAGTCCAATTTCCAGTGCTTGCGGTAAAATAGCTGTTGCTGTCATAAGAATCCCTCCTGAAATGAATATATGCTAAAGGTTTGAACTCAAAGCTTGGTCGTCACTGCGGTGAACATTTGGACTTCCGGCCGCTGTTGTCCCCAGATTTCTTGATTTTAACCGCTCTTCGCGGTAGAAATCCGGTGACAAAGGCGGTCGCTATCGCTCCTACAGTTCCAAATTTCCCCTCCGCTTCTTTTTGCTTTTCGTTTATTTCTTTAGTACTTCTTAAATCATTAAAATTATGTCTCCGGTGCCAAACCACGCATAATAAGGATTAGTGTTAACTGTTCCTATCCTGTCCATGCAAAGGTAATTTCGATTTCCATTACATACTAACTTACTTAAGTATAGTTGCGATCTATATGTTTGTCAATTACTTTTGCAAAATGTATCTTGTCCAATAACAAATTTATACTATCGGATAAATAAGATTACCTTTGCGCTAACACAACGTATGCTGTTTTTCACATACATTCAGGCCGGGTGCTCGCTTGCGATCACAATGTATGCTGTTTTTCACATACATTCGGGCCAGGTGCCTGCTTGCGATCACAATGTATGCTGTTTTTCACATACATTTAGGCCGGGTGCCTGCTTGCGAACATAATGTATGCTGTTTTCCACATACATTCGGGCCACATTCCGCTGTACAAACCAATTCGGTTTAAAGCATATCCACACAGCAAAAGGAAACTATAGTTTCCTAATATAATAAAAAAGCCCAGCCAACAGGCCAGACTTCGAAGCAGTCATTCCATATACTTAGGTTCCCCAAGGATCTCTATCGATACATCCTGCGCAGTAATTTTTAGTTCACTCGGTGGAGAATCCATCAGAACCCTTAGCTCGAACCCCTGCTCCACGGCATAGATCTCGTCATACAGCCAATATTTCTTCTCAAGCGGCTCCGGCAAGCGCAGTCCGCTCACACTGCTGAACGTTAGCTTCACCTCACACTGGTAATGCATCGCCCCGCCGCAGTCCAGAATCATCTCCAGCACGTCTTCTGCAGGCATAGTATAAGAGATGACTCTGGCATCGTGCAGACTCTTCTCGACTAGCTGTACCGCGCCCTCCGGGAGTTCATGCTTAATCGATTCGTACCCTTTGCGGTATCCCCTGAAAAGCACCTGCATCCGTTCATCATATTCCCTGCCCCACTGCAAGGCCCGTTCCTTAAACTCAGGCGCAGGATGAGTGGAATTTATGGTTCCGTCATGTATCGAGGCGTGGAAGTACCCTGGAAGATATTTTAGGAGATCTTTTTTCATATACTCCAGATAATCCTTAGCCCGCTCCTCATAGCTGATCCCCTCCGCCACATGCCAGGCCACATCCTCCACCCAATCCTGCTCCGTCTCAGGGAAGACCATGAACCCGCGCACCTGCATTTCTTCATACCAGGGTATAGTGAAAAATTTCATCCTGCCGTTCCCTCCACTCTGTTGCGATCCTTAATTCCCGGCCAGCTTCTCCCCCGCGTATACCCTATGCTCCTGCGAAGCGGCCAGAACCCAGACGGTTAACTGCTCCTTATTGAACAGGAACTCATTATCTATTCTGAGATAAGGGAGCTTCGTCCCCTCGAAGGGTCCGTCATTGCGCAACATTGCATTCTCCGCCTTCATAATGTTCTTCACCTGATCTTCACTCAGCCGCAGGAACTGCGCAGTCTCTGCAAGTGTCATTAACGGATGGTCCTCTGCTTGGCTCACCGCCTGCGCTCCGGCAGGTGCCGGCAGCTGCTTCTCATAACCCGCCCTAAGCCGGTCGCCAATTACGAAGCTGCCGGCAACCAGACACAGGCCAGAATCAGAGCAGCTCCAAGAATGGTATATTGATTCTTTATTTACAGCATCTCCTTGTATGTATGTTAGATCCATATGTGTCAGTCTAAACGAAAGAAATCGCAGTGTAAAGTTAACGCCAGGGCAGCTATGCATCAAAAAAAGTGGCCCCGCCGGTAACCGGCAGGGCCAAAGTCTATTGTAAGGGGGTCATGGCTCTACTATACTCCCCGAACCTTAAAAAAACATAAAGCGGGGCTGAAGGTTTCCTTAAAATTCACTTCCATCAAATCCTGGCTTATCCTACAGGAATCTGATGTACGATCTGATCCAGGGTGACCTCCTGCAGCACATTCTCCATCGCCTTCTGGGCAAGAGAGAACACAGGAACAATAGCTCCTGCAATGTTCTTGCCCACCGGACATTCCGGGTTCGGATGCTCATGGACAGAGAACAGAGAGTCCTCTTCCACTGCATTCACTGCCTTATAAATCTGCAGCAGCGTAATATCAGCTGCACTGCGGGCAAGCTTCGCTCCGGCGACACCGGGACGAACCTCCACAAGTCCCGCCTTATTGAGCATACCCGTAAGGCGGCGAATTACTACGGGGTTCGTATTCACGCTGCCGGCGATCCACTCGGAGGTGCTTTTGCCGTCTTTGTTGCTGTCAATTAAGGTTAGAATATGAATAGCCACCGCAAACCGCGTGCTGATGTTCATGTCAATCACTCCTTCACACTGGCCGGAAAGCTTCCGCCAGATGCAACTATAATAGTTACATTTAGAGCAATTGTCAATCCCGCAGGGGGTTTGCAGACAATAGAACACTATTCACTGTCATACGCCTGCAATGCCACCGGCAGGGCTTGAATCACCACATTACCCACCGCTGGAAGGGGCAGCAGCACTGCGCTGATGATCTCGTCACGGGTTGCGCCGAGCGCTTTGGCATGCTTGACGTGAAAGGGAAGCCCGCTCTCCAGCCTAACCGCCGCGAGTACGGAAATATAGGCAATCTCCTCGGTTTTGGCATCCAGGCTGCTTGCGGCATCCAGCTTCTTCACAATTTCGCCAAGGGCCTTCTGCTGCTCCGGCGCTTCCTTCATAAATGTCATGAAGGCATGACTGACTTGCGGTACATTATCCACTTTAATTAACCCTCCGATTCTGGAAACATATTCTTGCATTCCATATCATAACATCATCTTTAGTATGAGGGTTTCTTGCGTAATGCATACATTACAGCTGTTAAATATTCCTATATAAGTCGCACTTAAGTTTCGAACTCAAAGCTGGGTCGTCGCTGCGGTGAACATTTGGCCCTCCGGCCGCTGTTGTATTTGGATTTCTTCATTAGAAACTGCTCCTCGCGGTAGAAATCCAAATACAAAGGCGGACGCTATCGCTCCTCCAGTTCCAAATTTCCCCTCCGCTTCTTTTAGCTTTTTGTTAATAGCTTTAGTTTGCGTCTTATATATCTTCACGCACTGGTCAGAATAATCGGCTTGCCCTTGGTGACCACAATGGTATGCTCAAACTGGGCCACGCGGCTGTTGTCGGCAACGCTGAGTGTCCAGCCATCTGACTGCTGCTCTACAAAATCAGTGCCCGTGGACAGAAACGGCTCGATGGTAATGACCTGGCCTTCTTTCAGCACTGTCGTCACACGCGGATTATAAAAGGGCAGAATCTCAAACGGCTTCTCATGCAACGCTTTGCCGATGCCGTGGCTGCACAGGTTACGCACGACTTTATAGCCGCGCTTCCGTGCTTCCGACTCCATAACCCGGCCGATTTCGTTAACCTTCATACCCGCCCGGAGATGATTAATCACGCTCATCATGGTCTCTTCTGTACTCCGGCAGAGGTGGATCAGCTTCTCATTATATGGAGGCAGTTGAAACGATACCCCGGCATCGCCAAAATAACCGTTCAGCTCGGCAGAGACATCAATATTGATCAGATCTCCCGGCTGAATGACACGTTGTCCCGGAATTCCGTGCGCCACCTCTTCATTCACACTAATACAGGTCGTTCCGGGGAAGTTGTAGGTTACCTTTGGAGCAGATTTTGCGCCAAAATGGTTCAGAATCTTCGCTCCCACTTCATCCAGCTCTGCAGTCGTCATTCCGGGCACGACACTTTTCTTCATCTCCGCGATGGTATGGCCCACCACTGCACCCGCCGCTTTCAGTCCTTGCATATCCTGGAGCGTCTCGCTCGTCATCCCTGCTCACATTCCTCTCGTTATCAAAGCTTCACCTTGAGTATGTATCCTACAAGTATAACAGCCTTGTTACGCAGAGTGAAATGAACGTACCTCTTAGCTTATTGCACCTACAGCCTTCATCCAGGCATCGGCGATTAGGGCATGTCCCGCAGGCGAAGGGTGAACGCCATCCGCCGCCCAGTAGCCAGGTTCAGCCTTGACCGATGCCGCTGCGAACAGACCGTCCAGCGGCACGAGTACAGCGCCGTATTCACGGGCCAGCTCACGGACTATGTGAATTTTGGGGTCCAGGTCCTGACGCCAGCCCTTGCGGTCTTCCGGCACCGGCAATACGAACGGCTCCACCAGTACCAGCTTGGCATCCAGATGCTGCTTGGTCCGCTCAATCAGATCACGGTAGGACGACTCGAATTCTGCCGCTGTAGTCTCCTGCCCGGAATCATACCAACGCCAGGTATCATTTATTCCAATATAAATAGACACCCAGGTTGGCTTCAGCGCAAGACAATCCCTCTCCCAGCGCTCCTGCAGGTCTACCGCCCGGTTGCCGCTGATTCCGCGGTTCAGGAATGTAAGCTTCTGCTCCGCATACTGAAGGCCAAGCCGGGCGCCCGCCATCAGCGCGTAACCTACACCCAGCGATGAGGCATCAGCGTAATTGCGTCCACAATCTGTGATACTATCCCCCTGGAACAGGATGATATCGTTCTTTTGAAATGGCATGCCTGAAATCCTCCTATGAAAAGATCTATTATATAAACATGATCATTATAGCAAATTGACTTTCCTGCGGACACGTTTTCATTGAAAATTATTCCTTATACCAAACAAGAAAACCCCCTAAGACTGCCATATTGACAGCCTCAGGGGGCTCTTAGGATCAAAAACTAATAGGCCAGGCTGAACAAGCCATGGATATGAGTCAAATAACGGATATTGCTGGCTTCCTTCATCAGCGTGGCCGGCAGCCCCTTCAGCGGAGTGGAGTTACCGCCGACAATCGCTACCCCGTCTTTGCGTCCGAGGCTGGCAAGTGTGCCGGAATTGACCGGGCTGAAGGCTTCCTGCGGCTTATCAATAAGATAAGCGAACAGATTGTAGCCAATCAGCTCACCCATCTGCCAGGCGATCTGTGCCGTTGGCGGATAAGGACGGCCATCCGGTGCAAAGACAACAGCGCTGTCTCCGGCTACAAATACATTTGGGTGTGAAGTGGACTGCAGGAACTCATTTACCGTGGCCCGGCCGCGGTTGACTTCAAGACCGGATTCGCCAACCAGCGGATTGCCCTGTACCCCGCCGGTCCAGACGAAGGTGTTCGCCACAATCTGCTGCCCATCCTTCAGATCAATCGTATTGTCAACCACCTTCGTAACCGGAAGACCCGTCAGGAACTGCACCCCGCGCTTCTCCAGGCTGGCCGTAGCGCGCTCAATCAGATGATCCGGCAGGACAGGGAGAATCTTCGGACCCGCTTCAACGAGCAGAAGCTTGATCTCAGCAGGATTCACTCCATATTGCTTCGTCAGCTTAGGCAGAATATCGGCAATTTCGCCTACCAGCTCAACGCCGGTCAGTCCGCCGCCGCCGATCAGAATCGTAGCATCTGCTGCGTTGCGGGTTTTGGAATAGTCACGAATCCGGTCTTCAATATGACGGCGAATCCGCAGCGCATCTGCTGCTGATTTCAGCACCATGCTGTACTCTTCAAGTCCCGGAATACCAAAGTATGCAGTCGTGCTGCCCAGACCGACAACTAGCGCATCATAAGTCAGCATAACGCCGTCCGAGAGAATAACCTGTTTGTTCTCTGCAGAGAACGAGTTGACCTTGGCGATTTTCAGATCAATATCCTTACCGGCGAACAGCTTCGCCAGCGGCATGGCAACCGCCTGTTCAGACGCGCTGCCCGCTGCAAGCCGGTGCAATTCCGTAATAATCTGATGTGTCGGATATTGATTGACTACCGTAATTTTGGCTTCCTCTTTGCTCATATATTTACGAACGGTTAAGGCACTGAGCAGACCGCCGTACCCTGCACCTAGAATCACTATATGTTTTGACATCATAATTCCTCCATCATTAAGTATTACGGGCTTATTTGCCCGATTGACGCTCACCGCTGACCTGTAGATAGGCATTCATGAACCGGAGCGCCTTCTGTACCTGCGGGTCCTTGATCATCTTCATCATGCCGAACAGGCTGATGGTTTCGCTGCTTGCCTCCGCGCGGTCCTTCGCTTCAATGACAGTGGCCGCCAGATTCTTGGCCGTGCCCACCACAGGACCCGCCATTTCCTTAATCGCGCCAACTGTATCATTCTTAAGCACTTCGTCCGTGGCAACAGACTGCACAAATTCTAGTGATTTGGACAATACACTAACCATTTGTGTGATCTGCGGCAGCTGCTCAACCAGTACCATCAGAGATTGCTGAACCTCCGGCTTCAGGAGCTCTTTCAGCACATCCTCTTTGGGAAGGACTGCTTCTGGTATTTCTTGTTCAGGAAGATTTTGGGTAACGGTTTCTGACATTTCGAAGTCTCCTTTTACATATCGTATTCTTGCATAATGAACTCCTATGAAACTATGTGACTATTATAACACTCTATTTGTTATTATTGTCACAATCTTTTTGCCTTTTCAACCTATTTTTGTGATTATTATCACTTCCTCATCAATTTCATCAAGCCAGGTTGATTAATAAGGTTAAATTTACAAATGATTATGTTAATACTCATTGACGTATACGGATAGTCGTGATATCTTAAGTAAGTAACTTATTGTAAGTTCATTAATTAATAACAGCAATTGATTATAACTAAGCAGCATACATAATTAGATGGAGGTAATGATTTATGAGTACTTTTTCCGAATTGGTGCAATCCCGCAGATCAGCTAATAATTTCGTGGAAGGTGTTACCATCCCGCAGAGTGAGCTTGAAGAAATGTTTTCTCTGGCCCGGCTGGCACCCTCGGCTTATAATCTTCAGCACGCCCATTACAAGGTGATCAGCAATGACAGTGTGAAGGAAGCCATCCGCAAGGATGCGTACGGCCAATACAAGATCCACACTGCTTCTGCTGTTATTGTGGTGCTGGGTGACAAGAATGCCTATCTGCAGGCTCCTGAAATCTATAGCGGGCTTAAGCTGCTGGGAGCGATGAGCGAGGATGCTTACGAGCAGACCATTCAATCCATCAACGATGCTTATACCGGGAACGATGCGTTCCAGCGGGATGAAGCGATCCGCAATGCCTCGCTGTCGGCGATGCAGTTCATGCTGATTGCCAAGGATAAGGGCTGGGATACCTGCCCGATGATCGGCTTCGATCCGGAGGCTGTGAAGGCTACCCTTGGTCTCGGAGACCATATGGTTCCGGTGATGCTGATTACGATCGGCAAGGATAACCAGCACAAGATCAGACCGCGCGGCTACCGCAAGCCGGTTAATGAGTTTGTTGAATTTATTTAATAAAAAGGGTCTTCCGGTTAAACCACCGGAAGACCCTTTTCATATATAATCCTGCCGTATTATCAATCCATTCTCACCGCGCATACTGCAGAATCGCCACAGCCGCACGCTCCTGCCGCTCCACATCCGTGCTGTTCAAGGCTGCCTTCAGGACAGCCAGCGCCTGCGCTACTGTAGCTTCATCCACCTTAACCGGACAGGCACCGGCAGTACTCCCGCCATCCTCTGCCTGATTCCCCAGCCAGAGATCGATCCGGGCTGCGGGCAGCACTCCTGAATAAGCAGTTATTCTGCTGTCAGAGGCAAGCAGCTCTGCTGCAGCCGGATTGACCGCAGCGAGAGGCAGACTCTTCAGCCAGGTGACACCGCGCCGGTGGGCTGTACTATCCTCAGTACCGCTGTGCCGGGTATCATAGAAGTAATCGCCAAGATCCCCGAGATATACCCACTCTTCATCGGCAATCAGCACATAATCTCCATCCTGCATCGCATTGACGAAGATATCCAGGGTATCGGTTGCACCCTCCAGCTCCTGCCCGTGATAGCCGGCGGCAGCCAGCTTGCGGCTGATCTCTTCTCTGCTATGCTGCTCCAGATCACCCGTACCGGAATAACCCGCACATATATAATTATCCTCCAAAAAGGACTTCAGCAGTCCGCTGCCAAGTTCCTCAAGCTTCACCACATACAAGCTCATTTCCGTATCCTTTCCCTCCAGGCAAAGCTGCCGGAGACTGCGCAGCATCGAAACCATTCTTTTCATTATACAGTAAAGGCAGCGGGATTTGAATTCAGCAGATTCTAAGGAAAACGCAGGATAACAGCGCTTACAAGACCTTTTTCCAAACAGGAAGTGCAAACTTAAAAATTTCGGCTTTTTACTATTCTCCGCACGGACGGTATAATTCAGGTATCAGCTCAAGGACACAGACACTGCAGGAAGAAAGTAAGCCAGGGCAGAATCTCCGGCAGCTAATCTTAAGCAGCGCTCCTCCTTGTGACTGAGACTATATCTTTGATCCTGACATTCCCGCCTTAAGTGAGTCCCTGCACGAAACGGTATGAGCTTCTTAAAGCTCACTGGCTTTATAACCCCAATCCTATCGTGGTAAGCGGATCAGTTGAGAGCAGTTTGAATGTGCAGGATAGGCAAATATACTGCCGCCTCGGACCATTTCTACCCGGCTGAGTACAAAGGATAGGATAAGGAGTCTGAGACTAACATGGGTATAGTGGTAACAATATAAACCTCTATTGTTGATGTACTGATCAACAATAGAGGTTTATATGTGTTTAGTGGCCTATACTAAAAACCGGCAGCCCATGCAATTGTGCATAGGCTGCCTTTTTATTTATAAAGGCTCAATCCCCCATACCAGACTGCCGGAGATGTAAGCCGGAAGCTTGGCCCAATCCGCAGGAGCTGTGCCCGCAGGATTGAAGGAATAGTCATCGGACTGGTTATAATTGGTCCAGTCCACCTTGGAGGCCCGCATCTGAATATCGATGCTGGCTCCCGGAGGAAGCGAGCCTGCTGCTGCGGTGAAGCCCAGCTCCAGATAATGGTCCGCGCCGCTCAAGGCTGCTGGCAGCTTCACAAACGTCCCCGTCACATTGGCGCTACCAACCTGAGACCAGTCACAGAAGAAATTCTGGGCCTGTTCGCCGTCACTGGTGTAGTAATATCTGAGCTTCACATCAGCGAGGGAGACCGCAGCCGTGCCGGTATTCACCAGCTTGATCCGCGGGCTGAGGGCATTGACAGCATTAGCCGTGCTGCTATTGAACATCTGGACCTTCAGACCGCCGTCCACCGGCGCTGTTGTATCAGTCACCGTGACCGCCAGGCTCTGCGGTGCGCCGGCACTGAACTGGAAGCTCAGCGTAGTAGTTCCCGCAGCCTGTGCTGCCAGATAAGCCTTGTGGATTGTTACAACCGATCCGCTCACTGTATAATCCGTTCCGGCGGTTAATACGGCCGGGCCGTTTTTAATAGAAGCTAAAGTATTCCCGTTCAAGGTCATCGTTACTTCGATGTCGCTCTGATTACCCGTCTTCTTGTCGAAGCTGGCAGTGACCGGTGTTATCGCAGAATCGTTGGCCGTTGTTGTCGTATCTGCCACCGTAACCGTTAAGGTCTTCGCTGCTCCGGCACTGAAATGGAAGCTTAAGGTGGTAGTTCCCACAGCCTGTGCTGCCAGATAAGCTTTATGAATCGTCACTGTTGAACCGCTCAATGTATAATCCGTGCCAGCAGTAAGTGTAGCCGCTCCATTGGTTATGGAATCCAGAGTATTTCCGTTCAAGGTCATCGTCACTGCAATGTCGCTCTGATTCGCCGTCTTCTTATCAAAGCTGGCCGTGACCGGCGTAATGACGGAGCCTGCTGCCGGAGGGTTCACCGGATCTGCATATAAGGTCCCGCGGCCATTGGTTCCAAGATAGACACGGCCATAGATGCGCGGATCTCCTGTAATCGCCATATTAATTCTGGCATACTGGTGGGCGTCATCGTTGATCCGTACCCAGCTGGCTCCGGCGTCATCCGAACGGAACACTCCTCTCACCCCGTCGATCTGGGCTACAGTATAGAGTGCCATATAATTCTCACCCGGTGCGGCCTTACCGAACCCGATCAGGTCTGCTTCTTCCACATTGCTCAGCTTCGTGAAGCTGGCACCTGAATTGGTTGAGTGCCATATGCCATACTTATCGAGCGGATGTCCGCCGGCAAACCAGAGATCGCCTTCGATTCCCGGCATAGCCTTCAGACTGACCTGAGCCTGGTTAGGCTGCAGACCGTTCACATTATTGGCAGGCAAGCCTGTCGCCCCCGTAGCCGTGAAGGTGGCTCCGCTATCCGTACTGACATAGAGCTTGCCCTCATAGAAGCCATAGAATTTATTCGGATTCACCCGGTCTGACGCAATCTTCGCTCCGGCAGGCACGCCGCTGCTTGCGGTCCAGGCATTGCCGCCGGTCTTGGAATAAAAGACCCCGATATCTGAGGTGCTCCACAGCAGCGCATTGCCGTTCGCTGATACAGCAATCTGGCCCTGGCCTACCGTGGTGCTGCCGCCTTTGGAGGGTTCCGCATTCGGCATATACCAGTTCTTACCGTTGTCATTGGAGATCCCGATTGACTTACTGTTCGGATACTTCTCTTTGTCCGCACCGCCGACACGAACGACATAGGCCGGGTCCAGCTCTGCATAATCTATGCTGTTCGTGCTCGCCCAGATGGGACTCGTCTGGAACTTCACCGGCACAGCCGTTACATCGTCATACCGGAAGCCGGACACATCCCCCAGCGCGGTAATCAGATGAGCGCCCGAAGGCGGGCTGATCAGCCCCAGCACTGCGGTCTCTTCCACCCCTTTGGCCATCACGGATATGTTGACCTTACCGCCGGTATCCCAGTCCCCGAGGTTATTCGTACCGTAGATCGTTGCGCCGGTGCCATACATCATCCTGTCCGAGTTGAACGGATCGATCTCAAGGTCCCCTATCATCCAGCCCATCTTCGGTGCAGGATCAAGCGAGCTCGAGGTCAGCCCAAGATTAAGCCACGGAGCCGCAGTAATATCCATCTCGAACTTGTAATTGCGCTCCGGATAGAAGCCCCAATCCCAGATCCGGCTCCAGGTCTCTCCGCCGTCCTTACTGCGGAAAATCACCTCGTCCGGCCACCAGGCATTGAGGCTGGCTACCATCAGCGTATTCGGATGCTGGGCATCCAGCGCAAGCCCGCCGAAGCCATAGAAGTTGTCGGTCCCTGTTGTAGGGCTGATATTTTTCCAGACGCCGCTGGTTGTGTTATATTTCCAGACCTCACCCTTGCGTCCGTCATACGGCCCGACCCCGTCACTGTAGGTGATGTACAGATCGCCTGTTGCCGACAGCTCCCCATGATGCGGAAGCAGGCCTACCGGCTGACCCGGCAGCGCTGACCAGGTTGCACCTCCATCTGTGCTGCGGAACACACTTTTAGCGGTATCCGCCACACCGACATAGATGCTCTGGGTAGCTTGTCCGGCAGAGCCCGTGCTTTTATCAAAAGTAATCCAGGACAAGCCCACGATATCACTCTGATACTCATTCGCCGGATTCTGAACATACGTCCCTACATTCGTGAAGGAGGTAACCTTGGACCAGGTCACGCCGGAGTCCGCACTCTTCCACAGACCATTCCCGCTCCGCGCCCCGAAGAACAGAATGCTGTTCTTATTCGGGTCAATCACCAGCCTCTCTCCGGCTGAACGTCCAGGCATATTGCCTCCAACCTTGAACGGTAGCGGCGAAGATTGCCAGGTATCCCCACGGTCGCTGGAACGCATAATTTGACCATTGCCGTCCCAGGAATTCGTGTACGTCCCGGTTGCCATATACACCTTGTCCGGATCAACCGGATCAGTAGCCAGCGCGTCTACGCCGTTCTTGTTCCAGTCCGCCCAGCCGACCGAGTCAGTCAGCGGAATCCAGCTCCCGTTCGCCTCATTCCAGCGGTAAGCTCCGCCAATATCCGTCCGTGCATAGATCAGATTCGGTTCCGTCTGGTTGAAAATAATCCCCGGCACAAAACCCCCGCCCGCACCGGTAGCCACACTGTTCCAGCTATAGTCTTCACTGGCTGCGGCATCGGTTACTGCGGGAGCAACGGTAAACAAAGAGCCTGACATCGCTGTCAGCAGGACGAGTATTCCTAGTCTTCGGATACGTTTTCGACTCATGATCCTTACCTCCCCAAGCATACTTTGGTAACGCTTCCATCATAGAGCAGATTCCGCCGCTGCCGTGAGAGAAAATGGTTGATTCTGCGTGAATTTTGTCAGCAATTAGCGCACCATTTTCACACTTGACGAAATTGGGGGTTGGGATACTGTGTAATGGACAAAATTATACTAACGGATGAAAAAAATCACCTTGCGCGAACACAATGTATGTTGTTTTTCACATCATTCAGGCCGTGTGCCTGCTTGTGAGCACATTGTATACTGTTTTTCACATACATTCAGGCCGTGTGCCTGCTTGTGAGCACATTGTATACTGTTTTTCACATACATTCAGGCCGTGTGCCTGCTTGTGAGCACATTGTATACTGTTTTTCACATACATTCAGGCCGTGTGCCTGCTTGCGAGTACAACGTATGCTGTTTTTCACATACATTCAGGCCGTTGCTTGCTTGCGAGCATAATGTATACTGTTTTCCACATACATTCAGGCCGTGTGCCTGCTTGCGAGCACAACGTATGCTGTTTTTCACATGCATTTGGTCCAACACACCTTCTCCAACGCAGCAGGCTAGTTCTCTATTGGAGGCGGCAGCACAATCGGCTGATAACCGAGCGCAGCATCAACAATCTCCTCCGGCGTCAGCTCCGGCTCATTCCAGAAGATCAGGTCACTCACACCGGGATGAGGCACATTGCCCGCTACGATCTCCAGCCACTCATCCAGCTCCGCCTCTGTTCCTTCGGCGTTCACGATTTTGGTTACGAGAGCGATTAGTTGTTGTCGGGATAGGGACATTTTGGGGGCCTCCTTTTATTGAAGAATTGTAAGTAATAACATAACAGATTTAGCGGCTTAGAATATCCCCAACGTACACAGAGCATTCCTGAACCAGCCCATGTAGCATATCCACTTCTGTACAACGCTTTTCTAACAATGGATTCTCCCAATCGAAGGCTCTAATTACATATACCGCGAACTCATTTCTATACCAACCAACATCAAGAGTATATTTCCCTTCGAAATAACTGACTTGAAATATATCCTCTCTTCTTAAGTCTTAGACCCCAGTATATGTAATTATAATAAAAGTTGCTGGAATTGGTATATAGTTAGCCCCTCTGCAGCAGACAAGACTCGGGACCTGCACCGCACCACATACCAAAAACAAACAACCCCGCAGCAGAAATCACATCTGCTGCGGGGTTCTCTCCATACAAGTCACTCCAGCCTACTCCTGCTTGCCCCGAAGCAAAGCTATCGCTGCCAGCAGGAAGGAGACCAGGGAGATGCCGAGGGTAATGTAGAGCATCGGCGAGGTGCCGGTGCTGGCGCCTTCCTTCTCCACAATGGCCTGGTGCTCGTCCATGGTCATGGTGCCGCTGCCCGACATGTCTGCGGCACCGTGGCCGTGACCGCCATCGGCGCTGCCGGAGGCTTCAGCGATGGCGGTGATGGAATGCGGCGAGTCGGAGCCGGGTTCGCCGGACCATTGCACGAGGCTGCCGTCGGCATAGTGCTGATAGGCATCCCAGGCGATATCGCCTGCGGAGTCCGGGTTCTTGGCTGTGAAGTAGAAGCGCTGGAACTGTCCGGCCTGTATGCCGCCGTCCTTAGCGATCCAGCTCACTTTATTCCCCTCCACCGTTACCTCCCAGCCGGGAGTGGCTTCGTATTGCTTAAATTCCGCGCCTGCCGGAATCCGCAGATCCACCTGGACGGTGGCGCTTTCTTTCTCAGACGGCACCTTCAGGGTATACGTCTCCCAGGCCCCCGTGCTGGACTCCGCTGGACTTACGGTTACGTGGGCGCTCGCCACGGCTGCGAACAACAATAATGCGGCGGCTGCCGGTGCGGCCAGTGCTGCTATTTTGCGAAACATTCTATTCAATGAAATCTCCCCTTCTCTCTTGTGTAGGTCTATCTCTTCCCCGGAAAATCCCGCTCCCTCGAAGCCAGCCCCTGCTCCAGGGCATACCTGGTGAGCTGCGTGCGGTTCTGAAGCTGAAGCTTCTGCAGGATGTTCTTCAGGTGATTCTTAACGGTATGCTCGGAGATTCCGAGGGTTGCGGCAATCTCCTTATTGGTGGAACCGGAGGATACACAGCCCAGTATCTCCTTCTCCCGCGCCGTTAATGCCTCCCGCTCCTCCTTGACAGAGGTAACGGCGAACTCCTTCAGAATCTGGAACGCCAGCTCCCGGCTCAGCGGCACCTCTTCGCTTACAATCGCCAGCAGATATTCGATCCAGGTGGACGGGGCCAGGTTCTTCAGGAGGTACCCCTGTGCTCCCTGCTTAAGCGCTTCGAACAGATAAGAGATCTCATCCGACACGGTGACGATGACAATCCGGACATACGGATATTCCAGCTTAATGCGCCGCGTCGTCTCCAGACCATCCATTCCCGGCATCTCGATGTCGATCAGGATCAGGTCGGGCATCCATTGCCCGGTCCAGACAATGGCTTCTGCTCCGCTGGCCACCGCACCGATCACTTCAAACCTTTCATCCAGCGCCAGTATTTCGCTCATTGCCTCGCGGGCATGTGCATGGTCATCGACGATAAGTACCCGGCAGCGTTCCATCCTGCACCGCCCCCTTCACAATTTCTACAGTGGTTCCGGCTGCCCCCGATTGTACGTCCAACCTCCAGCCCATGCTGCGGGACCGTTCCCTCATAATCTGCAGGCCATAGCTGCCTTTCACCGCAAAAGGATCATCATGCTCAATCCCAGCGCCGTCATCTGCAACGGTTACACGCCAGCCATGCTCATTGCCTTGCCCCGATACGGATACCTTGCCCGCGCGTGTGTGCTTGCGCACGTTGATAATCGCTTCACGAATGCAGGACAACAGCTCTGCCTGTTCGGCCGGTGTCAGCGCCTGCTCTTCCAGATGCCAATCCAGCGACACCTCGATCATGACTTCTCCGGCTATGGCCGCCAGCTGCTCATGGATAGAACGCTCCAGCGTGAAGCTCTCCGCACCGCTCACCGGCACCTTCAGATTCGCAATAGCCTGACGTACGTAACGGTTAACCTCGTGAACGGTCTTCTTGATCTGATCCACACTGTCCGCGCTGATTCCGCCGTCCTTGCGGCTATGCTCCAGCCGGTCGATCCGTACAGAGAGCAGGAACAGGGACTGGGCCATGCCGTCATGCAGCTCTTTGGCCAGCGCCTCCCGTGCTTCCATCGCTCCGGTGGCCGCCCGCTCCTGCTCCAGCTCCCGCTGATTACGCTCCATGAGGCGAAAGAGCGGCAGCAGCAGAATAATACTGAAGAGAAATACCAATACAGGTGTTAAGAAGTTGCCTGTGTCCATAGAGATGTATGACATCAGGAACTGATGTCTCACCCACTCCCAGATCCCGACCATAACCGTGGGAATCAGCAGAATAAGCACTTTAATTCGGGTATACGTCACGGTTCCCTCCCTAATTTCTGTTCGTTATTTTACCATCTGCGGGTGATCCCCGGCATGACTCTTTAGGGCTATGCCCGTCCATATATGTTACAGAATTAAGTATTTAAAAGTTAAATCTTTCCCTCCATAGCTCCCATCTTCCTATCATAACAGTTAGCGAAACCAAATCCGATAGGTTACACTAGGAGTGATATCCAATTAAGTAAACAATCATGCTGACACTATAGGAGAGATAATGAAATGAAACGGATTACGATTCTCATCGCCGACGATGATCCCGAGATTGCCGATCTGATCGGACTGCATTTGGAAAAAGAAGGCTATCATCCCATAAAGGTTACAAACGGCCCGGCGGCGGTACAGGTCATCCAGTCCAGGCATATCGACCTGGCGGTTCTGGATATTATGATGCCCGGGCTGGACGGGTATGAGGTGACCCGGCAGATCCGGGAGCAGCATGGGCTGCCGATTATTTTTGTGAGCGCGAAGACTTCGGATCTGGATAAAATCACCGGGCTTGTCATCGGCGCCGACGATTATATGACCAAGCCCTTCAATCCCATGGAGCTGGTCGCCAGAGTGAATGCGCAGCTCAGACGTTCGATGAAGCTGAACCAGCCGGTTACCGAGCAAAAGGCCGTAGTGGAAGCGGGTGGGCTGATCGTCGATCCGGACCGCCGTTCCGTGACCTTGTACGGACAACCCGTGGAGCTGACGCCGAAGGAATTCGATATCCTGTACTTACTCGCCAGCTACCCGAAGAAAGTATTCAGCGCTGAGCAGCTTTTTCAGCAAATCTGGGGTGAGGCTTATTATGAAGGCGGGAATACCGTGATGGTCCATATCCGCACCCTGCGCAAAAAGCTGGGCGATGACCAGAGTAAAAATACATGGATCAAAACGATCTGGGGAGTTGGGTACACGTTCAATGGCTAATCTGGTCCGCAGCTTCCGCTTCAAAATGATATCCCTGCTGGTACTCAGCATGCTCTGCTCCGGCGTTATTACCTTTGTACTCTACAAAAGCCTGCAAATGTATTATACCTCTCAGGTGAAGTATGAAGACAAGCTGACCCGCTTCCGTTACCTGATTGCCGATTTCGGCGACCTGAATTTCTTCCTGATCTTCTTCATCCCGCTGGCGCTGCTGTTCTTCTTCCTGTTCACCAAGCCGTATGCCCGCTATTTCAAAGAAATCTCGCATCATATCCGCCTGCTGGCTAACGGGGATTTCAAAAGCCGGATTCAGATCCATTCTAACGATGAGTTCGAGGATATCGCCGCTGACCTTAACCAGGCCAAAGACAAACTCGAAGAAGCGGTGGAGCGCGGGGACTTCGCGGAGAACAGCAAGGACAAGCTGGTGCTGAATCTGGCTCATGATCTGCGGACTCCGCTGACCTCTGTACTCGGCTATCTGGATCTGGTGCTGAAGGACGGGGAGTTAACGGCCGAACAAGCCAGACATTACACCACGATTGCCTACACCAAATCACAGCGGCTGGAAAAGCTGATCGACGAGCTGTTCGAGATTACCCGGATGAACTACGGCATGCTTACCGTGGAGCAGCGCCCCCTGGATCTGAGCGAGCTGCTTGTCCAGCTGAACGAGGAATTGTATCCTCTGCTGGAGAACAACGGGCTGACAGCCCGCATAGAGGTCACTCCACAGCTCAGAATCACCGGAGACGGGGAGCTGCTGGCCCGGGTGTTCGAGAACCTGCTGACCAATGCAGTGCGTTACGGCAAAGACGGCCGTTATGTCGATATCCGCTGCTACCCGGAGGGAGAGACGATCGTTGTCCAGGTTACGAATTACGGGGATATGATCCCGGCGGAGGATCTGCCTTTTCTGTTCGATATGTTCTATACGGGCGACCGGGCGCGGACCCATCAGGAGAGCAGCACCGGTCTGGGCCTGTTCATTGCCAAAAATATCGTCGAGCAGCATCAGGGGACGATCTCCGTGCAGAGCGACACCATCCGCACGCTCTTCGAGGTCCGTTTGCCGGGAGTAATCCAATAGTCTGCTCCGTCTATAACAGCAGTGTGGCCGTCCTTTTAGAAGGACGGTTTTTTGCATTTACATTTTAAGAAAAACTTTATCTTTCCCCCACTTCTATTTAAACACGCTCCTCTATGCTTAAGTCATTGAAACAAGGAGGACGAGAACATGAAGAAATGGTTAGTGGTAATTGTGATTGCCCTGCTGATCGGTTATGAGTGGATGTCCAGGGACAAAGAGGATGCCACGGCAGACCTGAATATTAAGACAATACGAGTCTCGGCAGATAATGATAATGGCTCGAAGACTCTGACCGTGATCCCGAAGGGCCAGATCTATCAGGGGAACCTGCTGCTGGTCAACAAGGAATACCCCGTTCAGCCCACGGGGGTCAGCGCGGATATTGTAAGACTAAACGATTATGAGGATCTGACCTCCGGCTACCTGCTGCTGGATCACAAAACGCTGCTCTCTAAGCAAGTGGCAGAGAAATTCACCAAGATGGTACATGCCGCAGCCGGAGATGACATCAACAGCTTCATGATCAGCAGCGGTTACCGGGACAATGAGAAGCAGAAGCAGTTATATGAGGAAAAAGGAGCAGATTACGCTCTTCCGCCCGGATACAGCGAGCATAACCTGGGCTTGTCGCTTGACATCGGCTCCTCCCAAATGGCCATGAGCCATGCCCCTGAAGGACAATGGCTGCGGGAGCATGCATGGGATTACGGCTTCATTCTGCGCTATCCTGAGAATAAAACAGATATCACAGGCATCAAGTATGAGCCCTGGCATTTCCGGTATGTAGGGCTTCCGCACAGTGTGATTATGCACGACAAGAACTTCACGCTGGAAGAATATCTTGAATTCCTGAAAGAGCAGAAGTCGATTGCCACTACCGTTAACGGGATTGAATATCAAATTTCCTATATCGAAGTTACCGGAAACACTCCTGTTCCCACCCCTGCCGCTCAGCATATTGAGTTCTCCGGGGACAATATGAACGGTGTGATTATGACGGTCTATCCTTAATGACTAACCCATATAACAGTAGAATCTAGAGAAAGCGGTGATGTAAAAATGAATAAGGCACACAAGCAGACAAAGTACGGTTTGCAGGTACTGTTTACCGTCTACGTGTATACTCTGTTCAAAATCATTTTGTTCAAATTCGGTTCGGTCGATCTCCCGTTTCTATGGCAGCAGCTCCAGAACAGCCCGGGCCATATTGCCGCCAGTCTGCAAAGAGGAAATTTGGTCCCGCTGGCCACCTTAACCAATACCTATCACCATATCAGCACAAGCACCGTCGTTAATTTCCTGGGGAATATCGCCTTATTCATTCCTTATGGCATCTTCCTGGTGCTGCTCAACCCGAATGGAAAAGGCGGCGGCTCCTTCACCGGTGTCCTGCTGTGGTCCTTCGCGTTAAGCGCGGTGCTGGAGTGCTCGCAAGCCGTCTTCTATATCGGAACATTTGATGTGGATGACCTTCTTCTGAATACATTCGGCGGGATGGTGGGATATTTGCTGATCCGTCCGATCCTGACGATCTATATGACAGGCAGACAAGGCTCCTCCGTCACTCAAAAGTGACGGGGAGCCTTGCTGTCCGTTCCCTCTGCTTACAAGGGAGAGGTATAGCGGCCATATTCGATCGCAAGCTCTGTGAAGCCATTGCCTTCCTGCTTCAGGAAAAAGCTGTTCACACCTTCCGCTCCCCACCAGTTCAGTCCAAGCAGCAGGCCGTCTGCCGAATGTGCTGCCAGCAGCAGAGAGAACATCTGCGGGTTCACCTCACCGCCGTCATCGACACGCCAGACTGAATATTCATTATCCGTAATCTTAGCAGGATAGTCCTTGAAGCTGAGCTTCCCGTCCTCCTCCAACACAAGGCTAAACAGCATATCCTTATCTTGTCTTACGAACTGCACCAGATAGAGCTGTCTGTCCGGGCCCAGCCCGGCCAGCTTCCAGGCGGATTGGATCTTCCGTCCTTTGGCGGCTGCTATACTCTTGCGAAGCGGATCATCCGCTGCAAGCTGCGGGCCTGCCGGATCAGCGGGCTGAAGCTCCAGCAAGGCTGCCTGCGGAAAGACCGCAGAATCAACCAGAACATAGGTCTCATCCCGCTTCGCTGCGTCACCCTCTACCTTGAACAGATAACCGGACATATTCGGGATATTATTCGCCAGCTCCCGGCCGTTGTTATTCTCGTTGCCCGTCTGCCATTTCTCCAGCTTCACAGCCAGCACCTGGCCCCCGTTCCCGATGGCAGTATTCAGGGACTTCATCTGCTCCCCGGCCCCCTCCTCTTCCCTGGTGACGATAATATGACTCCCGGTCTCACTCGCGAATCCGAAGACCGGCTGCAGCTTGGCAGGGTCGAGGAAGGCTGCCGGGGCCGGAGAGGCTGTAGCTGACGGTGATGCTGACGGTACCGCGCTTGGCGGGCTATCCGTCGGCTGAGCGGCTGGCGATGGGCTGCCGGCAGACGGCCCGGCCGAAGCTGCTGCACTGCTGGCAGCGTCCTTGCTGTTCGTCCGGGCACACCCGGTCAGGCTAATGACTATGGCTGCTGTAAGAATAAGACTTCCGGCCGCTCTTACCCCATGCCGGAAACTGTCCTTCGCTTGATTCATAGCGGTCCTCCAATATGATTTAGTCGAAAATCCCCATGCTGAGGTAACGTTCCCCGGTATCCGGCGCGATACATAACACCCGCTTGCCCCGTCCCAGGCGCCGTGCCTCCTGCAAGGCAGTCCAGACTGCGGCCCCGCCGGAAGGTCCGATCAGAATCCCCTCAGTACGGGCCAGTTCTCTTACCATCTCCAAGGCATCCTCATCGGATACCTGCACAATCTCATCGTAGATGCCGGTATTCAGAATCGCCGGCACGAAGCCGGGGCTGGTCCCCACCAGCTTATGCGGCCCGGGCTGGCCGCCGGACAGCACCGGCGAACCCTGCGGCTCCACGACAACCACGCGCAGCTCCGGCAGTCGTGCGCGCAGCGCCTCTCCGGTTCCGGTAATAGTGCCGCCCGTCCCGGAAGTGGCAACGAAGACATCCAGCCGCCCTTCCATCTGCTCCAGAATTTCCGGCGCGGTGGTGGTGCGGTGAATATCGGGGTTCGCCTGATTCTCGAACTGCTGCGGAATGAAGCTGCCGGGGATCTCCCGTCCCAGCTCCACCGCCTTAGCAATTGCGCCCGGCATCCGCTCCGCCGCCGGAGTCAGCACCACTTCCGCCCCATAAGCCTTCAGGATATTGATCCGTTCCTTCGTCATATTATCCGGCATGATCAGGATAGCCTTATATCCCTTCGCTGCCGCGTTCATCGCCAGTCCAATTCCGGTATTTCCGCTGGTCGGCTCAATAATCGTCCCGCCCGGCTGCAGCCGCCCGTCCAGCTCCGCCTGGAGAATCAGATTATAGGCCGCCCGGTCCTTGACGCTGCCGCTGGGATTGAACATCTCCAGCTTCACATACAGCTCCGAATCCGCAGATCCCGTTACCCGGTTCAAGCGCACAACCGGCGTGCCGCCGATCAGCTCTGTAATATTGCTTACTACCCGATTCGTCATGGGTATGCCTCCTTTATTTCTGCCTCGGTCTTCATGATTTAGCTTCTATTGTATCGCTAACCTGTATTGCTTGTCGATTTTGCATCAGGGAGAGAATGATCCTAACCGAAGTCGGTATACCCGGGGACTCCAGATCCTTTTACAATGAATACAACAACAAGCCACAACGCAGGAGGAATCAGCTATGAACGAAAGTACCAGGCAAGAACTATTATCCAAAAATGAAAAATTGATCAGCATGGTGATCGAGCGGGCCAAACGGGATTTTCCGGAGGATATTGCGGTGATCGGACTTACAGGCTCTTTCAGAACCGGGGATTTCCATGACAAAAGCGATCTCGATCTGATCATCATCAATAACAACAATGAAGGGTGGGACATCTCATCCTGCTTCATTCTCGGGGATGTCGGATATGATATCTACTGCACGCCTTGGGAGACCCGGATTGAAGATCAGGCGGCGCTTGAGAGTCCGATGATCTCCAGTCTGACCGATCTGCTGGTGCTCTACTGCGCGAAGCCGGAATATATGGACAAGCTGAGAGCCTATCAGCAGCGGGCGCAGGATGCACTGGCGAAGCCCATTGGAAGCGAATGCCTGGAGCGGGCCAAGAAGTGGATTGATCTGGCGAAGCAGGAGTATGCGAATGCATATCTTCATGAGGAGATCGGGGCAGTCAGGCTGGCATCAGCCGAAATGGTGTATAATCTGGTGAACGCTTTGTCTCAAATGAATAATACGTATTTTCAGAGAGGGCTGAAGCGTTATCTGGAGGAGGTGAAGTCCTTCCGGCATCTTCCGGGGGATTTCGAGACGAACTACTGGAATGTGATCCGAGCAAAAAATGTGGATGAGATCAGAAACACTTCCCGTTTCCTGCTGAATAGCATCCTTGAGCTTCACAAAGCGCTGCATCAGCAATATGTGGAACAGCCTGTGCCCACCTATGATAATCTGAAGGGCACCTATGAGGAATTATGGTGCAACTACCGTAACAAGGTGATTTCCAGCGTTGAAAGTAAGGATGCCTCTTACGCCTTTTACGCCGCTATGGGAGCGCAGGGTCTGCTTGATGAGATGACCGAGTCGCGGGGAACGCGGAAGTTCAATCTTATGCAGTATTTTGATGTGGACTATCTGGACCTGTTCAAGGACCGGTTCCTCCTGGCAATGGACGACTATCTGGAGGAATATCACCGGACCGGACGGCAGCTTCAGCGTTACGATACTTTTGAAGAGCTGTACCGGGAATATATGAAAAAGTAGCGAAAAAGCAAGACGAAGCCCCTCCTTCTCGTTCAGGGTAGGGGCTTCGTCTAATTATACATTAAAACGTGCTACCAAACCTTGCAGCCCTTGCGCCAGCATGCTAAGTGCACTGGCAGAAGAGGCGATCTGTTCCACTGAAGCCATCTGCTCTTGAGATGCGGCGGATACTTGCTGTGTACTTGCCGCGGTGGTCTCCGAGATATGCGTAACGGTGCGGATGGAATCTACAATCTCCTCCGTCGCTGCCGTGATTTCTTCTACCGCACCGGATACCTCCTGGACCTGTCCCGCCAGTGAATCAATCGAATGGCGGATGGCATTGAAAGACTGCCCTGCCTCTTCTATGATCTTGGTTCCGCCCATTACTTCGTTCATGCTGTTCTTCATCACCTTCACTGCATGATCAGCATCAGCCTGGATTCCAGTCGCCATTTCGGCAATCTGATTGGCGGAATCTGCGGACTGTTCGGCCAGTCTGCGCACTTGATCGGCTACGACAGCAAATCCTCTGCCGTGCTCTCCGGCCCGGGCCGCTTCAATGGTTGCATTCAGTGCCAGCATATTCGTCTCCGAGGCAATCCCCTTGATCACCCCTACAATACTGCTTATATCCTGTGAACGATTCACGAAGCCCATAACCTTTTGCGATAATGACTGAATGGATTCATTAATCGATTCCATCTGCTTAACGGCAGATTGCAGAGACAGATCCCCGGCCACCGCATAATCTGCAGAATGCATAGAAGCTTCCGAGATATCCTGTACACTGGCAGCAATCTGCTGAATCCCGTCCGACATTTCAATAATGGTGTTCATGTTCGTCTGCAGGTCATTCATCTGCATGCCCGCGCCGCTTGCGACCTCACCCATAATTCCGGCGATCTTCTCGGTTGTTTCGGCGGTCATTCCGCTATCCGAGGTCAGCTTCACTGAAGAAGCCGCCAGACCGTTCGCAGACAGCTTCACCTGGGTAATCATCGATCCTAGATTATCGGTCATTGTATTGAAATTCCGGGCCAGCTCACCGATCTCATCCTTGGTCTGCACACTAAGCTTACGGGTCAGATCGGCATCGCCGTCTGCAATCTCCTGAAGCTGCCTGTTCACATCCTTGACCGGCTTCAGAATCCGTGCGGACAATACGAATGCAATCAACAGAGCCAGTACCACGGATAAGCCCGTAACCCCCATGCTGGTAATCATAGCCGAACTGCGGTGGGTTGCCGCCTGGCTCTGTTCCTTCATAATTTCATCATGCAGCATCGTCTCGAACACCAGCTGTGAATCGATGATAGTCGTAAGGGAGAGGCTTGTGAACGACTTTTGCGCTTGCGGGAAGTTCCCTTCCTTAGCCAAGGCAAAAGCCTGCTTCAGCACCGTCAGATAATTGTCCCACTCCCCCTCCAGCTTCTGAATTCCCGCAAGCTCTGCTTCATTCAGGCCAGCTCCCTTAAGCTCCTCGACAGCGGCTGTAATCTCTGGGATTTTGGCTTCATAGGCCGTCAGATTGGCTGTTCTCTCCTCAGTGGTATTACTCATCACATACCTTGCAGCCAGACCGTCCGCTGTCCGGATCTCATCGGTTAATTTCTGTACCATTGAGAGCTTGCTGTAATTCCGGTTGATCTGCTCTGTAAGCCTAGTCACTTTACCCTGAAATATAGTACTGCCGGTAATTGCGAGAATGAACACGATAATAACAGCGGCGAAACCAAACATGATTTTGGCCCGGATTCCTCTAAGTCTGTTCAACATGATAACTACCTCCACTCGATATGTAAGCTCTACTATGTATTCTCTATGTATCGTACTTCACAATTCTTAAATAAATCTGAAATACGCTGCCAAAGGTAAAAAAACCTCTATCCCTGCCAAGGCAGAAATGGAGGTTCTCACAATGACTCCTATCATCCGGTTCAATCGTACAAATTCCCGTTCGCAAGCATTGCCAGCCGCTCCTCGTCCCGCACAATCAGGCGGCCGTTCCTGCGTTCAATAATTCCGTCTTCAATCAGGCGGCGCACCACCCGGTTCAGATGCCGGTAACTGGTGCCTAGCAGATCGGCGGTCTCTGTCAGCGTAGAGGTGCGAATCTCTTCTACACGCTGAGCGCCGGTGTTGTCTGCGAAGAGCGACATCAGGTAGCTGGCGAACCGGTTCTCTACCGGATAAAGCACATTCATAGCTGAGGTCTGGCCGAGCGTGTACATTTTGTGGCTCAGCTCTCCTACCAGGAAGCGCAGCAGCGCTGTATTGTCTTCAATCTCCCGGAGCAGCAGCTTCCTTCCGGCGACAAGCAGCAGGCTGTCCCCTACAGAGACGACCTCATTCTTGACCGGATACTGGCGCAGCAGCTCCACATCTCCGATCACCGACATCGGCCGGGCGAACCGGACCAGCATTGACTTGCCGTTAGGCAGCAGCGTATGAATCTTCAGCTTGCCCTGCATCAGGAAAAACATATGCTCCAGCCGGTCTCCTACTGAGCAGACCGCCTCCCCTCCGCCGTAACGCCGAAGCTCCATCTGGGCAATGGCGCTACTGCTGAACATGGCTGTAAGGCCATTCTGCCCGGTAAGGCTCCGAACCGCCTCCGGATTTATAATCGATTGCATGAGCTTATTCTCTCCTTGTGTCATTTCTGCTGAAATTACTGTATCACAAGTCAAAGGCAGGATGCTATTTCTGCATTAGCTCTCCCGCAAAATAATCCTCCAGCGCCTTACGCTCCCGGTGATTCGCCAGATTGAACGATGGCCAGCTCTGCTTAGGCTGAGTACGGTCAGACAGTCTGCTGCGCAGCGCCTCGTCCAGAATCCCCTTCTCCTGCTTGCTGAACTCGATCAGCTCTGGAACCACATCTGCGGAGAGTCCGGCCAGGTGACCGGCATCCAGTGTGCCGCTTGCTGCATAACGCTGGATATTCTGCTTCGCAATGATATGATCCATCCCTATATAGTTCATCAGCACATAGGAGAGCAGGCCAAGTACGATGTAGCATTTTAGAAGCGGGAAGGGGTCCCGGCTGATCCGAACGGCCGCCAGCACCAGCAGCAATCCGAGGAAGATCATGAAGGCATGCACCAGGAAGCGGATGTAGGTGTAACCGTATGCCTCTTCATATAAGGTTAGCCGCGAGTAGGCAGAATACAGCATGACCATGGAGCACAACACCAGAATATACAGCAGGAGCTGGATTACCCGCTTCAGGATTCCTCCAGCTTTGCGCACGGCCAGCAAGGACAGCAGCAAGATTGCGAAGTTAATGGATGTGACCAGGATCAGCTCCAGAAAACCGCTCCGCGCATAGTCCGCATACGTACTGTTCTCCGGCAGAATCCCGTCCCAGGCCCCGAACAGATAAGAGAACTGGACACTCACAAACAGCATGTACACCGCATTGATTGCGGTCAGCACGGTAGTGATAATGACGGGATCATCAAGACCGATCCCCTCCTCCACTGCTTCAGCCGCTTCCAGCTTCTGCCCCATCGCATCAAACTCACTGGCCAGAGGAGTGCGGATATAGGATTTACTCTGCACGAACCCCCAGACGAAGCAGAACATGCCTAGCCCGAGCAGCAGAACCCACAGGCCCCGGAAGACCCAGTCCCCCAGCGATATATTGTCAAAAATCCCCGGGAGTGCGGCCAGCAGCTTACTGAATACTCCGTCCGCCGTAGAGAGCAGCGAGATCACGATCAGCAGCAGCGGCACCGAAATCAGCAGGCCGATCAGCACCCGCATCAATACCTGCTTGCGTTCATTCGCCATCCCGCCTTTGCCCCGGCGCAGCAGCCTCAGTGCCGTAGCCCAGTTGCGCAGACTTTGCGGGAACAGATGCTCAAGGGCCGCGCCGATCAGTGCGAGTCCGCTCCAGGCGGGCTTACGGTAACTAAGCATATACGTCATATGTAATAGAATGAGCGCCGGAATAACAACGAAGTTAAGCGCAAAGAAAAACCAGTTACCGAACAGCATATAGGTCAGGGACAACAGAAATATGGACACCATCCAAACATAGCTGAACCAGTTCTGCTTGCGCAGCCGCTCCTTGGCAAAATAGAGCATAAAGGCATAAAATAAGACCACAAAAATCGGGTATGAGATCCCCGGCATTTTGCCGTAGAAGAGGTACTGATGCACAACTGCAAGCAGAAATGCGGCCAATAAGGCTACACGCCCAAGCCCCGGTTTGGATACCGTTTGTTCGTCCATGGTAAATTCCCCCATCTTTTTACTGTCATACCCTGATTCTAGCTGATAAAATAAGAAGAAAAAGAGAAATATATTATGATTAATTTCTTATTTTATAGATGAGGCAGGAGGAGAATGTCCCACATGAAGCTGCATAGTCAATTCCTGAAGCTGCATTCGCAGCATGGAGGTCCGTCTGAGATCTCTGTCACCCTGG
This sequence comes from Paenibacillus sp. FSL R7-0179, assembly GCF_038002265.1. Classification (NCBI taxonomy): domain Bacteria; kingdom Bacillati; phylum Bacillota; class Bacilli; order Caryophanales; family Paenibacillaceae; genus Paenibacillus; species Paenibacillus sp. FSL R7-0179. The sequence goes on along the minus strand of NZ_JBBOCC010000002.1, from coordinate 2,060,608 downwards.
ACGAGCTAGCCCTGACCCTTGGCTGCACCCACCGTAATGCATTGCATGTGATCCGCAAAATGGCCGATCTCGGCTGGATCACCTGGACTCCCAGCCGGGGCCGGGGGCGGCGCTCCAAGCTGGTGTTCCTCGCGGCGGCCGAGGACATTGCCCTGGAATCCATGAAGCAGGCGATAAGCAGTAAGGATATCAGCAGCGCCCTGGAGGGCATCCGCGGACATGCCCGCACCTCATCGCTGCAGGACACACTGCAAGGCTGGCTGCTGACTTACTTCGGGCATCATGCCGAGGTGCACAGCGACAAGCGGATCGATACGCTGCGGCTGCCGGTCACCCAGCAGCTCCATACCTTCGATCCGCTCTATATGAATTTGCTGGCGGAGTCGTTTGTCTCGAGCCATGTTTTTGACGGACTGGTCGGCCGCAGCGGTGAACGCGGTAAGGTGATCCCCGGCCTGGCCCATGCCTGGGAGACAGACGGGAGCCGGAGCGCCTGGACTTTTCATCTGCGCAAGGAGGTCTTATTCCATCATGGCAAGGTACTGACCGCCGAGGATGTTGTCTACTCGTTCGAACGGATGATGTCTACCTCGCAGCGCATGCTATACAGTTATATTGTCAAGGAGATTCAGGAGGTCCAGGCCTTGAATGCCTCAACTGTCCGTATTCTGCTGAAGAAGCCGAACGAACTCTTCCTTCCCTTCCTCTGCACCAGCCGGGCGGCGATTGTGCCCCGCGATCTGGAGTCCATTGGAGAGAATCTGTTTGGACGCCGGCCGGCGGGCACCGGTCCGTTCAAGGTCGTGGAGATGAACGAGGACACCTGTGTGCTGGAGGTGTTCCCTTATTACTTCCAGGGGCGGGCCCATCTGGACCGTGTGGAGATTATCTATGTCCCGTGGAGCCTGGACCGGGAGTCCTCAGAGACCGGCTCTGCCTTCCATATCATTCCGAATCCGTCCACAGCGGGCGCAGACTCTCTAAGCAGAATCCACTCTGAGTCCTATGTCCGTAAATTCGTAACCTGCAACACGAAGAAAAAGGGACCGCTAAGCGATCCCCTTCTCCGTGCCGAGCTGCTGTCCTGTCTGCATGAAGCTCCGAGAGTGCCCTTCCGGCATTTCGCAGCGCCTCCGGCTGAAGCCTTGCAGATTGCCACGATTCCGCAATATGCCGGGGATGCCGAATACATCGCCGCAAGACTAAGGCAGCACGGATATTCCTGCAAGGTGTTATCCGTGTCGCCGGAGGAATTCAAAGGCCCGATACGCCTGAAGTCCGACCTGATCGTCTTCTCGCTTCTCCGCGACCAGGACGAACAGCTCCGGCTCTACGATCTGTACCTGACCCTCTCGCAGCATATCGAACCACGCACCCGTGCGGGCATCGAGGGCAGGCTGCGCCAGATCTCGCTGGAGCCTGACGCCGCCGTCCGGGCGGAAGGCTTCCGGGTGATTGAGGAGACTCTAACCCGTGACCACCAGCTGCATATTCTATACGAACGGCCTGCCGAGACCGCCTATCTGCCCTCCGTGCGCGGAGTGACCTTCAACAGCCAGGGCTGGGTCGATCTGCGCCATCTGTGGTTTCCGCCGGAGCTGTAAGCGTGGTCTGGACGGGAGCGGATCAGATACGTTGCATGGAAGCGGAGACTTCCGGCAGCACATACGGATGGACAGACCCTACGCTCTGCCGGGCAGATACTCCGCCAGCCCCCGGCCGATCAGATTAGGCGAGACCGGCTTCCGGCCAAGCTCCCTTGACCAGATGGAGAGCTGGCCGATATGATGGATCTCATGGGCGATAATATGGCGTATTACTTCGCCCCAGGTATGCTGGGCAACCTGTCCATCCGGCCGCTCATCCCTTAGCTTCCTCTGCTCCAGTCCCTCATTCCAGGCCACTACGAAGGACTCTACCTCCGGCCGGAAGCGCGCGTCGACCTCTCTGATTTTCTGCAAAGTATTGTACTCCATGAAGTCTAAACGGATATCCGGCTTACCTTCCATCTCCCGGACCCAGCTTAATTCCACATCCACTATATGCACCAGTGTCTGCAGGATTCCACCCACCCCGCCAATGCGTGTCTTCACCAGTTCTTCCTCCGGCAGCTGCCCGCACCATTGATACCATTCCTCGCGGACCAGCCAGCTATAGCGAAACAAGGTTTGCATGGTTGGCCTTCACCTCCGCTTCTTTTTGCTTTTTGTTAAATTCTCTAGTGCCTCTTATATACCTTTATACCTTACCCTTTTCTGCGCCGGATGCTATAAAATCTCATCGCTGTGGGAACGCCCTTGATTTCCAGCACCCCGCTGTAGATCAGTTCTCTCACCCTATGCTCGAAATAAGCCTCACCGACATACTGGTCACAGTATCCGATCGCTTCTCCGACCAGCCGGGCTGATTTCAGGAATCCTTCATCCCCTGTCGGTGGCTGAAGCGAGTCCAGCTTCTCCAGCAGATAGCTGTCGTAGTAATCAGCGGGCACTTCCAGCAGGGCATCCTCCTGCCAGATTCGCAGTACGCCGGACTGCCCTGAAATCGTCAGCCAATCCTGAGACAACCGTGCATTATCCGCAGCAGTCAGCCTGCTGCCCTCATCGATCCGTAGAAGCGCTTCCCTAAGCTTGTCTGACGGAATCTCACCGGAATGACAATAGTTTATAAAAGCATGCGGCCGGTTGAACAACTGCTCACAGATAGCTCCGGCGTCAAGCACGATGATCTCATTCTGTCTGTTCCCCAGCAGATGAACCGCAAGACGCAGCCCCGCCTGCTCGGAGGCATTACTCCCGGTCCAGATTATAATCTTGGCCTGCCCAGGAATCTGCTCCAGGTTGTCGAGCAGCTCCGTATACTCTCTTTCACATTCATCAGAGACCGTAAAGTATTCTTGGATATGCTGGCGGAACCAGTCGCCACGCAATTTCCTTCCCGCTGGCGTATCCAACTGATCCAGCGGACCTATAGCATAATTCTCCCGCAGAATAATTAGCTTATGGGTATCCGTCCAACCAAATTCTTTAAGCACCTGCTTCACACTACCCCCGAAAGAGTCACCGCAGAGGATGTGGACATGGGTACTGTCAGGAGCAGGGTCCCAGAAGGCACGCTGTGCCGGAAGACTCATCAATGATGAGTACTGTTCAATCAATGCGGCAACCGGATCCGCCATATGCTCCTCCAGAGGTCTCTCCAGTTGCCCAGACTGCTCCTTCAACTCGCTTATTCCCGCCAAAATCCGCGTCAAGTACTGCTTTACTTCCTCATCCCTGAGCGTACTTACTGCCTTTTTGATCGCCAGCATGTCCTTCAACGGATTCACCTCTGATTCAAAATCGAAATTCAAACTAATTCCCGGAGGGATCGAGCAGGCGCCCTTTTACAAGCAAATAAGCAGGCGTACTCGGTGTTTCGGTTTTAACGGTAACCTCAATCGTTCCATCCTTACGGACAGCCGGTCTTTCCCGCTTCTGCGCCGGCAACTGAATCAATTGATCATCATAAAGTATATACGCCGCCACATCCGCCGCCCCTTCAGGAACATCCTTACCTGTAATATTCTTCGCCTTCACCGTGAAGCTGCCTTTTGCAGGGTCAAAGGTGTAAGACACTGGCCGGAACGCATCGTCGCTAATGATCGTCCCCGGTGGGGAAGTGAAGGGGCCCTTCTCAGTGTCCTCCAAAGATAGCTTGATCATATCCGTCTGCATCAGGGTTTCACCAGTCAGCGTGTAGAGCTGATTTGCCTGATCCCATTTGTTCACAATACCCAGACGTCCGGCAAGCACACTGACCGGAATGAACATCGAATTTTGTTCCATTACCGGAACCGTATCCATCGACCCGGCAACCCCGTTAACCGAAACAGCTTTGGAACCAATAGTGAACTTAACCGTTACACTATCCTTTTCGATGGCAGCCGTTCTAGCCTTGGCATCATAGCTGACCTTCGCCCCCATCAGCTCGCTAATGGAGCGAAGCGGAATCATCGTCCGGTAGTTGGCATCCACATATGGCGCCTTCGGTGCCGTATAGAGCACATAATAATCGTTGATTTTCAGCAGCGCAGGATATTTCTTAGCCGCCGCCTCGACTTTCCCCGGATTCCCCCCCGTGAACATAGCGAAGCTCAATCCCGCAGCAAATAAGGCTGTCAGCAATTTTTTACCTGTCTTCATCCCAAACATCCTCTCTTTTCCTCTATTTCATATATTTTTATCATCTTTCTTATTACTCCAAATCCCCGCATCAGTTGCGCCTCTCTACTAAAATGTAGCAACTGTCACAGGGATACAGTGTCATTTTCGTGACCTCCCCTTGCTCTGATTGAATACGTAGAAGCCATTTGAATACTTAATTGATCTATTTATAATTAGAGTGAAGTTAATGCAAAGGAGATTATTATTATGAGCTATGCCAAAGTGCAAGGGGATGAAGGAGAATTATGCTAAAGTCGTCCAGAATTTACACACCGCTCAATGATCCCTCCAGCGAGGAGATAAAGGACCGTCTAAAAAGAAATGACGCCGCTGATCTTCTGACGCTCCCTCTTTCTGTCGGTGAATACCATTCGAACTGGAAGTTCGCCCAAGATACTTGTGCCCAGCTTGCGGATCATGAGTCTGCTGCTATTCGTGCTAATGCCGTTTTGGGATTTGCATACATCGCCCGGACGAAAGGACAGTTAGAGAAACACATCGTTAAACCCCTCGTCCTGAGAGAGCTTCGTGAGAATAAAGAATATGAATGGAGAATTCTAGATTCTATCGAGGATATTAATTTATTCATGAAGTGGAACATAGGAAATAGAATTAATTACGAATGCGGGGACGTACATATTGGGTGTTAATACAAAGGGAAGAAGAAAGTTCGTTCATGGCGAAAAGAGTTATTTAATGAAGAAAAACAGCAGCATTCTCTGCGTAGTTCCCTATGGAAATATGAGCATTCGAAATGGCAAATGGTGTTCCATCAAGGAACACCAGAAGCTTAGAATATTGGAAAACATTAGTTGATAGACATCTCTGCTGCCCTCTCCACAAGTGAACTTAGTCTCCCTTTTTGGGAGGAGTGGCGTAAGGGATGTTTGGAACTCAGGAGCGATAGCGTCCGCCTTTGTCTCCCGATTTCACCCGCTAGAAGCGGCTTAAATCAAGAAATCTGGAGACAACAGCGGCCGAAAGTCCAAACGATCCCTGGAGCCACGATTACTCCCAAAGTAACCCTAAAGAATTTAATTCGTCCTTGAGTGACTTTAACATACTTCACGCAGCAACATTCACTGGTTTTGAACTAGATGTTGAACATTCATCTCTGATTTAGAATTCATTCTATATAAAACGAGCATAGCGATCATAGCAACCGCAACCCCGGCAGCACCAATCCATGTAATAGATGCAAGCGAGACTGCTTCTATAGCTACCCCGCCAATACCAGCACCTGCTGCCATAGCCAGCTGCATCATAGACTGATTAAGGCCAAGCATCACACCTGAGGCTTCGGGTTCAATTGTCGTTAAATGATATTGCTGCGTCGGACCAGAGGACCATGCGGAGAACGACCACAATAATAACACGGCCATTACACCAATGAGTGTATTCGTTACTAAAGACAATAGGATCATCATTACAATATGGAGTATCAATCCGCTGAATAAGGTTCGGTTAACCCCCCACCGGTCCGTGCTGAAGCCACCGATTTTGGAGCCTATCATACTCGCTATTCCAAATATAAGCAAAGCACCGCTGAGATATTTATCACTTATGCCTGATACTTCAAGCAGATACGGTGAAAGATACGTATATGCTACCGAATATCCGCCAAGCCAAAAGAAGGTAACCGCGAGTCCCAATGCGACCTTAGGCTTTTGCAGCAAACGTAATTGCTGCCGTAATGGAATAGGTTCATCTCCCTTAACTCGCGGGATGGCGAAAGAAAGTATAATCATTGCGATAATCCCCAGAAGGGCAATTCCCCCGAACACAGATTTCCAGCCAAGCGTATCCGCTGCAATGCGCCCAAGAGGAACGCCAATGATTAATGATGCTGTAAAGCCCATTACGACCGTTGCAATAGCGCTTGCTTGTTTACCCTCAGGGGCAATTTTCGCGGCAATGTTTAAGGCGGTAACCACCACTAACCCTGCGCCGATGGCCATAATGATGCGGGCAATGACAAACAATCCGTACCCGGGCAAAAGAACAGCGAGAACATTAGATATCACAAACAAACCTAGACCCATCATGATTAATTTCCGTCTGTCTATCCCTGCGGTTACAGCCATAAGAATTGGAGTGAATATAGCGTAGACTAGCGAAAAAATCGTAATTAATTGCCCGGCGGCAGCAACTGACACACCAAGCGAAACGGATACCTTATCTAGAATGCCTGACAGAATATACTCGGACGTCCCGACCAAAAAACTAACAATAGCTAAAATATACACTTTCCAGCTTACAGACATTGAATAATACAACTCCTTTTAATATTTTGAATATACAATTCGTGAATTGTCGATATGATATATAAAAAGACATATCGCGAATTGTCGAATCATAGTGCCAAGATAAAGCTGAATTCTGTGTTAAGAACTCAGTTTCATCTCTCTTACATCTCACTCATTGTGTATTGCGCTAACTGACGTATGGCTTCCTCGTCTCTCTGGTAATACGTAAATTTGCCTATACGTTTTGTGGTAATTAGCCCTGCCCGCTGCAACATCGTAAGATATTGAGAGGCCGTTGACTGAGTCATGTTCAGCTTGTCGGTTATTTGACTTACACAAACCCCAATCTCCTCCATATCCACTCCTTCGTGGGGTTTAAAATGGACGTATGGCTCTTTGAGCCATTGTAAGATCTGTAACCTGGATTCATTCGATAAAGCCTTAAATACATTTATTGGATTCATAATCATTATTATATCGATGATTTTCGATATGTCAATACGTAAGACATATTGGTTTTCCTTATATTTATCTCGCATCGATAAAATTAGAGGGCTTTCCCACCTGCCTACCCCCACAGCTAGTGAACTTGAGCTTCCCCCTATTTGGGAGGAGTGGCGCAGGGGATGTTTGGAACTGTAGGAGCGTTAGCGTCCGCCTTTAGATTTGGATTTCTACCGCAGACTATGCGGCTTAGATCAGGAAATCCAAATCTAACAGCGGCCGAAAGTCCAAACAATCCCCGGAGCCGCGACTATTCCCAAACTCTCAGAGTGTCTAAGTTCACTTCACCGACCCGATCATCCCAGCCACAAACTGCTTCTGCATCACGAAGAACACCAGCGCAGTAGGAATCGTGCCGATTACAATCGCGATCATAATCATCCCGTAGTCCGGGGCATATCCAGAGCCGAGAGTGGAGATGAGCAGCGGCATGGTCTTGGTCTGCGGGGTCTGCAATACGATCAGCGGCCAGAGATAGTTGTTCCAGCTCGACATGAACGTAATGATCGCTCCGGCGGCGTAAGTCGTCTTCATGGTCGGCAGGTAGATGCGCAGGAAGATGCCCAGCTCGCTAAGCCCATCCATCCGGCCGGCCTCCAGTAGCTCCTTCGGGAACATTTTGGTGCTCTGCCGGAAAAAGAAAATCAGGAACGCAGTAGTCACGGTAGGCAGAATGACCGAGGTCATCGTATCGATACCCATCCACGGAAATACGTTCGAGATCTGGCCGAACATCCGGTACAGCGGGATCATCAGCGCGGCGAACGGAATCATCATCGACAGCAGCAGAATGTTGAAGACGATATCCTTCGAGCGGCTGCGGAACACCTCGAAGCCGTAGCCGGCCAGCGAGGCAATCAGCAGCGCCAGCAGCGTAGTGGTTATAGAGATTTTCGCTGAATTCATCAGAGATACCTGCAGGTCGGTGGTATCCAGCAGCTTGCGCAGATTCTCCAGCAGATGGGTACCCGGCAGCAGCCGCCCGCGGGTGACATCCACCGACTGGTTCGTCGAGCTGACGACCATCCACAGGAATGGGAAGATGGAGACAATGGCCGCGATGCTCAGGAACAGATACATGAAGAAGCGTTTACTTTTAGCCATTCTTATCACCTGCCACTTTGAACTGGATGACCGACAGCAGCGCAATCATAATCACAATCGAATACGATACGGTGGCTGCATAGCCGAAGTCTGCTGCATATTTGAACGATAAATTGTAGATGTACTGGGAGATCGTCTGGGTCGCATTGCCCGGGCCGCCCTTTGTAATATTCATAACCTCGTCGAACAATTGCAGCGTTCCGATGGTTGAGGTAATCGAGGTGAACAGGATGATCGGCTTCAGCAGCGGGACCGTAATTCCGAAGAACTGGCGGGTAGAGGATGCTCCGTCAATTTTGGCGGCCTCGTAGATGGAGTGATCAATATTTTGCAGGGCCGACAGGTAAAAAATCATATTGTACCCCGTCCAGCGCCAGGTGATCGCTATGATAATGGTGATTTTGGCCCAGAACGGATCTGTGATCCATTCTATCGGGGCACTGACCAGGTGGAGCTTCAGCAGCATCGTATTCACCAGGCCATTGCCGGAGAACAAATACTTGAATACTACAGAATACGCAACCAGTGAAGTGACACAGGGCAGGAAGATCGCCGTCCGGAAAAACCCCTTAAATCTCAGCTTGCTGTCATTCAGCAGCACCGAGATAAACAACGCGAGGATGATCATCAGCGGCACTTGAACCAGCAGATAGATGAAGGTGTTCTTAACCGATACAATAAATGTCTTGTCAGACAGAAGCCGTGAATAGTTATCGAAGCCGGTGAAGGTAAGATTGCTGCCCGTTCCCGTCTGGAACGACAGAATAAGTGCCTGAAGCATCGGGTAGAAATAGAAGACGAAAATCAGAATGACCGCAAGCAGGACGAAGGACCATCCGGTCAACACGCTTTTGGTGCGGAATCTTAGTTTGGAATTGGTTTGATGCACAGCTGCCCAGTCCCTTCCTGATTATTAAATATTATAAAATAAACCCCGGGCACAGCCCGCCTCCTGAACTCCCGGAAGCTGCAGGCCACGCCCAAGGTTCACGGTGTGCACAACCTAATTATTTGATCTGTGACTCGGCCTGGGCCTGGGCATCGCTCAGCACGCTGTCAATATCCTTGCCGTTCAGATAATTCTGCATCTCTACAATCAGAATGTCTTCAATCGCATACGTGTTAATTCCGTAATTGACGCTTGGAATCTGCTCCGTCCAGGCGGCGAAATCCGAGACAATCTTCTGGCCGCTGAAGAATTCATTGGCCTGGCTGTATGCCTCTCCGCCCGCAGCCGCTTTGAAGGTTCCAATGACACCGATGTCGGTGAGCAGCTTCTGGTACATTTCCACATTCGAGCCGAAGGTCTTCGCCATGAAGTCAGCGGCCGTCTCCTTACCGTCCACATTCATGACATACCAGGAGCTTCCGCCCAGGTTCGAGGCATGAACGGATTTGTTCACAGTCAGCTTCGGAAGCGGTGCAATGCCCCACTTTCCAGATTGTGACGCTTCAGCCGTAATCGAAGGTGTGATCCAGTTGCCTGTCGGCACGGAGGCAACATCGCCGCTGTTCAGGGCGGCAACGAACTGGCTCCAGTCTGCATGCACCTTGGCCACGTTCGATTCAGTCAGCTCCTTATAGATCTCAAAAGCTTCCTTAAGCGGTGCATTTCCCGCGATATTCGGCGTCTTGCCGTCTTCCTTCAGGTACCACTCGCCTGCGGATTGAATCATCACCCGGATCAGTCCGAGGTCGTTCGGATCGAGTGTAATCAGCGCTTTGCCGGTTTTCTCTTTCACCGCTTTGCCGATTTCAATATATTGCTTCCAATCGATATCCTGCAGATCGGCCAGCTTGTAGCCTGCCTGCTCCAGATAGTCGGTTCTGAGATAGAGGCCGGTAACGCCGGAATCAAAAGGAATCCCGTACTGCTTGCCGTCCAGGCTGGTCGGTCCGCTTTTGTAATCCGCGAAGTCGGTGCCCTTGATCGAGCTGCTCAGATCGTAGAAGGAATCCTTGTACGATTGCAGGAAGCTCTGGGAACGGTAATCCTCAATCAGCACGATGTTCGGCAGACCCTTGGTGGTTCCGGAATTCAGCCCCGTGTTCAGCTTCTGGATGATATCCGCCTGCGCATATTCCACAATGTTAATTTTCACGTCAGGGTTCGTCTTGGCATATTCTGCTTTGGCCACTTCCAGTGCGGCGATGTTGAAGGCAGGGTCCCAAGCCCAAATCGTAATTTCCTTTGCCTGTGCAGGCTCTGTAGCTGTTGTATTCTCTGTCTTTCCCGTGTCCGCGGCCGTATTGCCGGAATTCTTGGAACCGGAGTTCGAGCTGCAGGCCGTAAGCAGCAGCAGGCAAATCAGGACTAACGCAAAGCCTTTTTTCATTGGTAAGCCTCCCCTTTGATGCGCTTTACTGTATCCCGCTTGAATGTAAGCGCTTATTTATTACATAAGTAATCTTATCACCCGCTCCGGGGGACCCGTTAGAACTTACTTTATGGGGATTGGTCATTTTATCGCCTGATTGTAAGCGTTACCTTGACTGACGTTTGTTCTTTTTTTGGAAAATGGTAATAATCTCACTTCTTCATCAGCGGCAGGCGGATTCGGATGGCAGTTCCCTCCCCCGGCGCACTCTTAATCGTGACTCCATACTCTTCGCCGTACATCAGCACCAGCCGGTCATGCACATTCCTAATACCGATTCCGGTGAACAGCTGGCGCTTCCCCTTAAGGCCGGACATAGGCAGATCAGCCGCTCCCATATCCATTCCGTCCCCGTTATCCACCACCTCACAGAGCAGAGATCCGGCATCCTGGGAGATGAGGATATGGATAAATCCGCCGCTTTTGCGCGTAAACGCATGGAAGAAGGCATTCTCAATAAACGGCTGAATAATCAGCTTCGGCAGATGACAGTCCATACAATCCGGGGAGACGAAGAAATTCACCCTGATCCGTTCGCCGTACCGCACCTGGTTGATGAACACATAGGATTTCAGATTCTCCAGCTCCTGCGTCACCGTAATGCTCTCACTGACATTGCTTAGCGCATTCTGCAGCATTGAGATCAGGGCATGAATCGTATGCACCGCCTTCTCTTGGCTGCCCTGCTGCACCAGGAAATTGACCGAAGCCAGCGTATTGTACAGAAAATGCGGGTTAATCTGATGCTGCAAGGCCGCAAGCTCGGCATTCCGCTGCTCCTTCTGCGTCTCCACCAGCTTCTCGACATATTCATTCAGCTCGTCAAGCATATAGTTATAGGCATGGCCCAGCTCCTGAAATTCAAAGCTCCCCGTAACCGTAATGTAATTGTGGAAGTTACGCTCGGTAATCTTGGACATCTGCCGGGTAAGCAGCGTAAGCGACCGGGTCAGCCTTCTGAAGATCAGAAACACCACGATCAGGGCCACGGCCACGATGGCTGAGCAGAACAGCACGACCATTTTACCGTTGACCATCTGGCCGAGGGCCGTCTGCTTATCGATCAGGTTCACAATATAGAAATCATAAGACGGCAGGTAATCCGCAATCAGAATCGAATCCGTGCCCTGGAAATCAATGTTCTGGTACGCAAGCTGCTGCTCCTCAATCTCGCTGGCCACCTGCAAGAGATCCCCTGCCTGCTGGCCCATCAGATCACTGCGGTTGCTGGACACAATCATCCCCTGCTTATTCAGGATCACCACATCATTCCCGGTACTGACAAAGCTCCCGTAGAAGGAGCGGAAATCCTTTTCATGAATGGTAAAATACAGCGTCCCGTAAATATCGCCGCTCGTCCGGTCCATCAGCGCTTTGCTGCCCACGATCACTGCTTCCTTCTTCGGCGAATCCTGTACCGTCTCCTCATAGAACTGGTACATCAGCCGTTTCGGTTCTGCCAGCGTATTCCGTGTCAGTTCATGCTCCCGAAGCTCCCGGTCACTCATTAGCAGATTGTTCGTATTGGTGGAGTAGCTGCGGCCGTTTTTGCCCATGATTTTGATCCCGACCTGGTAGGCATCAAGCGTGGACTGAATCTTCTTCATCTGCGTGGTCATATTGTAATAGGTCCGCAGCATCCGCAGGGAGTCCGAGTCCTCCTCAGACAGGAAGGAGCGGATCGTACCGCTTAGCTGAGCATTATTGGTAGCCGTTACAACCGAATAATGAAACGCTTCAAAGCTCGACTTGATCTGGCTGATCACCTTGGAATTCGTAATGCTGAACGTATTCATGAACAGCTTCTCCGACATGCGGACGGTCGTCCAGGAGGAAGCGATGGCTACAGCGATGATGCTGATCAGCATGACGATGAAGATTTTGATGAACAGGCTGTGGAATTTGAACCGTTCCCAGTATCTGCGCATACGCTCTACTCCTGCCCGTAATACTGACGCCGGTAGCTGCTCGGGGACAGCCCACTATATTTCTTGAACACTTTGCAAAAATAGCTGTGGTCTCCATATCCGACCATGCTGCTAATCTCCGCTATCGGTGCCTCTCCGGCCCGCAGCAGCTCTGCCGCCTTGCCCGTGCGTACCGTGTTGAGATGCTCCTTGAAGCCCTCGTGATTGTAGGTCGTGAACAGGCTCGACAGATACGAGGGGTTGAAATGAAAATGACGGGCCAGCTCCGTAAGGGTCAGCGGCTCGGCATAATGCTCCTCAATGTACTGCAGCAGCTTCGTCATATTGGCATTGCTGCCCGGTGCAGGCACTGCCGATGTAGTCAGCTCCATGATCCGGCTCAGGTAATCATCCAGGATCTGCATGGCCTGCTCCGCTGTGCCCGCTTCATCGATGGCCCGGAACAGGCCGTATTTCCCCTCCTCCAGCTCCTGCAGATGGCTGAACTGATTCGTAATATTGAAGATGATATTGCCCAGGAAGGACTTGAACTGATACACATCCCCGTCATTCTGGCGGCTGAGCGCATCAACATGCTGATGCAGGTCACCGAACGCTTCCGCCAGCTGCTGCCGCTTCAGCTGTGCTGTGAAGGACGTCAGATTGAACTTGGGCAGCGACGTCTCCTGATATGGACGTACCGGCTGGATGAGCAGGGTCTGCTCCGGCCGGAAAAACCGGCACTGCTGTAGTCTCGCAACGCTCTCCTGCTGGACGGCCGCCAGCTCGCTGAGCGAGCTGAAGCTCCGGCTGAGCGTCAGCCGAATTTCCGTTTCTTGCCCGGCCAGCGTATCGGCTAACTGGTGTACAGCCTCCAGCAGCTGCGGCCAATGGGCTTCCTCCAGATTAATTATCATGAATGTAGAGCCCGAAGGCTCTCTGCCTGGAATGACGCACTGCTTCAGTCCCGGAACATGCTGGTTGAGTTCACCGGTGATAGAGCTGAAGATGGTGGTGTCATGGGCGCTAAGAGCGATGCTGCTTGCGGCAGCGTAATCGCCGCTACGGTTAATGGCGTTGTTGCTGCTGGCAGAGTGTATAGCACTATGGCCGCTAGCGTTGCCGCCCGCTGCTGGCTGTGCTGTTTGGGCCGGCTCCCAGCCCAGCAGCGTGTAGCTGTTATGCGGAAGCTGCTGCTTCACATACGCTTCGCTCTCCGGCGGCAGCCGGTAACCGGACAGCATCCGGCTGAGCAGGGTATCCAGCGGCTGCGCTTCTGCCTCCGTTTGTCCTCCGGCGGTACTCAGTCCCGGAATGCGGTCCCGGGTTTTTTGTAACACCTGCAATAAGGCCCCGGCCTCCAGCTTCGGCTTTAGAATATAATCCGCCACCCCATGCTGGAACGTCGAACGCACATAATGGAACTCGCTGAAGCTGCTTAGCACAATCACCTCGGTAGCCGGATAATCGCGCTTCACCAGCCGGGTTAACTCCTCGCCATCCATCACCGGCATGACAATATCCGTAATGATGATATGCGGCTGCAGGGTCTGCAGCGAATTCAGCGCTTCCCGCCCGTTGGCCGCTTCACCCACAATCTGAAATCCTTCCTGTTCCCAGTCCAGCACATATTTAATCCCTTGCCGGACCAGGATTTCATCGTCCACAATCAACACCTTGCATATTGGATTCATGATTCTCCCCCTACCTTCTCTATTCTTAACCTCTGGCCCTAGCCGCTATGAACGGATTATAAAGCGCTATCATCGAGATGGTCAAACTAAAAATAAGAGCAGGGAAGCTTTCCCGGCTCTTGTAGCGTATAAGCGTGGCTCATACTAACCTGATTTTAGCAGGAATCAAGGTACACTTGGCTGATTGCATTTTGTACAGCAGATAAGGTCGAAATGTCCTCCAGAATGCATTCTGCTGTATTTGGTGCAACAGATTTCCTCAAAAGTGCTCATAACAGACCAAATTCCAATATTCTAATGCATGAACTACAACAGAACGTGAAAATACGATGGTTTCTTGGCTTTTGATTGTACAAAGTACAATCAAAGGCTGAATTGGAAAAGTAGTAGACCCTAATGCGAGCTGAGATGCTTGCGGTACCCCTCAACCTTCTCCTCCCTATACCCCATCGCCTCATAGAAAATATGCGCTTCCTTCCGCTTCTCCCCGGACACGAAAATGATATAGTAACAGTCCCGTTCATGCGCAACCGCTTCGATCGCAGTCATCAGCTTCTTGCCAAGCCCCTGCCGCCGTGCACGCGAAGATACGACCACATTCTCAATCACCATGAACGGACGGCAATCCCCCACTAAGTCCTGGCAGACGATCCCCATCAATGAGCCCAGCAATTCCCCGCCTACAGAAGCACCCAGCAGCACATACCGCTCATCCTCCCGGATCTTCCGAAAAGCAGTTTCCAGCTTCACCGGGTCCGCCCGTCCGCCCATTAATTCATCGTAGAGTGTGTTTAATGCTTCCAGCGATGCGATTTCGATTTGTTCGATGGTTACCATGGCAGGTCGCCTCCGCGTTCATATTGTTGTGGTGCAATTACTTCATTTCATACATAAATATTTGACCATTACGTGGGTAACGCATCCGTTCTGCCTCGTAGCCCCTGCGCCGGAGCCTGCGGTCTAGAACTTTCATGAACGCACCATGACTGACAATTAGTACACAGCCTTCTTGCGCAGACGCCTCATCATCAATAAGCAGGGAGTCAATTACTTTATCCGCTCGCCGCAGAACAGCTGCTTTGCTCTCCGCTTGAGAAGAATGACCCACCGACCAGAACAAACGTCCAAGCACAAGCCATAGGTTAACCGGCAGTCGCAGTCCGCTAAGTCTAATTGTCTTGAGCCGCGGTGCAGTTACACTAATCTCCCTCAATAGCTCTGTATACACAAATTTTCGAGCCTCAAAATAACTTGCCGTATGTACCGCCCTCTCCTGATCACTACACAGACAAAGTGTCCAGCGCTGCCCGCCTATCTCATGTTCAGGAGCCTGAATAGGTGCTAATTCATACTCTTGGACCCACTGGTTGAATTGTTCCCCTGTCAGCCAAGTCCGCTGCGGTTTAAGATCTACTTTGAAATGCCTAATCAGTCCCAGCTTCAATCTCCTAATCCCCTACTTCTCATTCTTCAGCCCAAACTCCTCACTCTTCCCGTCCCACTCGACAGTGACTTTAATGACGGAGTCCTCTTTCTCAGCAGATCCATTTCCAGATGCACCCATTTTCAGCATTGCTACTTCAACAGGCCCCTCGATAGTCTGGCTGCCGCTGCTATGTTTAGCTTTAAATGTATATTTCATCTGTTTAATCGTTTCGAGATCAGACTGGTCGCCTTTGTAACGCAGCACTAAGTTATACCGCTTAGAGCTTTCACTGGTTACTTTATTCTTTGTGGTAATCAGCTTCTCATTTGCCTCCTGCTTATAGACACCTGACCAGATGTCCCCCTCGCCCTTGAACGTATAGTTGAAATAGGTCGTTTCTGTATTGCAGGACGTCAGCAGCAGTAGCAGAATTACAGGAAGCAACAGCACACGCAGTATCTTCCTCATGGTCAGCCCCCTTTTCCCATTGATTGAATTAGCGTGAACGGGATATGTATTGCAGTACTGCCTCCACCCGCTCCTCCACTGTAAAATCCCCTTCCAGCCGCAACAGATCGCCGTTTATCCCAGCCATCCAATCCTCATGCAGCGTGCGGCTGCGGACCTCAGGTCCTGCCGTATCGTACTGCGCCGCCCAAGCCATGAACTCCTGTACATCCTCATATTTATCTCCGCCCGGCAGACCCTCATCACCGTATCGTTCATACTCCCGCGCCCGCAGCCGATCCAGACGGACCTGCTCAGGAATCCACAGGAAAATCACCAGATCGAAGGTGTCCCGCAGCGAATCCCCCCAGCCGCAAACCGCACCGGACAGAATCCACGGTTCATGCTGCGCCATGTCAGCCCGCAATCTACTTAGACGCTCTGTTACATCACTTGGCCTGCTGTACTTCTGCTCCCAGAAATAATCGTCACTGTCCAATTGAACATACGGAAGCCTCGCTGCCAGAGCTTTCCCCAGGGTACTCGTCCCGGCCCCGGAAGCTCCCATAATATGAATTCTGCGGTACATAAGCCCTCCTGAATGATGAATTATTGTATCCAATTGTATATATTACCATGCTGCTCCTTATATTTAAACAGCGTAGCCTGTCTCTGAAGGACGCGCTGCCCACCCCAGCAGGAAGTAAGTGGATAAGCGTATTTTAATTTCTCGAATTTCGGGGATTCCCAGGAGACAAGTGGAAAAAGTACAACTGTTAACTCTACTTTTGAAGACTTTCCTTGAATCACGATAATTAAGTGTTGTTTATCCAATTGATGCCCTGCCATGCCCCCAATGGCCAGCAGCAAGTGTACAAAATCCATCTAATTCCCGCAGACGCAAACAAAGCCGCAGCCCCAGGCCACAGCTTGTTTGCCTTTCACCCTCCAGATGCCCAGCCCGCTCCTCAGCTCACATCCGGCGGGATGCGCCGGGCGATGCCGGTCGCGATGGCGGCCTTAATTACAGCCAGACGTACCTGCTCCACAACCTTCTCGTTAAAAATGCTCGGAATAATATATTGCTCATTCCGCTCATCCGGGTGGACCACTGCTGCAATCGCCTGCGCCGCTGCCAGCTTCATCTCCAGATTCACCGTCTTGGCCCGGCAGTCCAGCGCCCCGCGGAAAATCCCCGGAAAACACAGCACGTTATTAATCTGGTTAGGGTAATCGCTTCTGCCGGTTGCCAGCACCCGGACGTAAGGCTCGGCCAGATCCGGCTCAATCTCCGGGGACGGATTGGCCATAGCGAACACGATGCTGTCCCGGGCCATACTCTGCAAATGGCTAACCTGCAGAATTCCTCCTCTGGATACGCCGATGAAGACATCTGCCCCGCGTACCGCCTCGTCCAGTCCTCCGCTCAGATTCTCAGGATTCGTGGCTTCGGCCAGCCAGCTCCATTCAGCATTGGTATAGGCTTCGTTCCGGTTCAGTATCCCTTCCTTATCTACCGCATAGAGGTGCTTCGCACCCGCCGCCAGCAGCAGACGGCAGATCGATACGCCAGCGGCACCGATGCCGACAACCACAATCCTGGAGTCTGCAATCTTCTTCTCCACGACCTGAAGCGCATTTAGCAGACCGGCCAGCGCAACTACTGCCGTTCCATGCTGGTCATCATGGAAGACTGGAATATCCAGCTCCGCCGACAGCCGCCGTTCAATCTCGAAGCAGCGTGGAGAGCTGATGTCCTCCAGATTAATCCCCCCGAAGCCGGGAGCAACCGCTTTCACGATCTGAATGATTTCTTCCGGGTCCTTAGTGTCCAGACACAGCGGGAACCCGTCAATATCCGCCAGCTGCTTGAACAGCATGGCCTTCCCCTCCATCACCGGCATCGCCGCCTCCGGTCCGATATCGCCAAGCCCCAGCACAGCGGTGCCGTCGGTGACGACTGCTACCGTATTTCTTTTCATCGTCAGGGAATACGCCTTGGACGGATCTTCGGCAATAGCTGTACAGACACGGGCCACGCCTGGGGTATACACCAGTGACAGATCCTCCCGGTTCTTGATCGGCATCTTCGGGATGACCTCTATTTTGCCGCCGAGATGGGCCAGGAAGGTGCGGTCGGAGACATTGATAACTTTGATTCCAGGCATATTCTTCAGGACGCTGATAATCTCTTCATTCGCCGCATCCTGCACATTCACGGTCAGGTCACGGGTCGTCACATCCTTGCCGCCACGGATCACGTCAATCGCTACGATATCGCCGCCGGCTGCTGCCAGCCTGGACGCCACATCGCCAAAAGAAGCTTCGGCCTTGCGGATTTCAAGCCGGATAATCATCGTTGTTGCAATGGACATAGAGTATGCCTCCCTCATCAGACGGATGAATTCTATCCTCAATATACTACAGTTCACTTGTTGTTCACAATTAAATCCGGGTTAGCCGGGAATTTCCCAGTTCTCAGCCAGCTTTAGCAGTTCTGCTTCCGCAGCCTCTTCATCTTGCCCCAATACTTTCGCTTCTATATAGTAGGTGACGGTATCATCGCTGTCACTCTTGCCGGGACGCTGATAACACAGCCAATAATAAGTAACTTCAGGAGCTGGATAGACCGCACTCCCCTCCTGTATGAACTTGATCAGCTCCCCTTCACCTGCCGGAGTAGGCACCGGTTTCTTCCATAGCAATTCTGTATGATTAGGAATGCTGATATAATTACCCGGACGGCTCTGATCGCCAAGCGTCAGCTCCAGCTGCTCCAGAGTTACAGACTCTAACCCTTGCAGATACCGTGCAGGCTCGTCCTCACTTAGCCGCAGCCGGTGGTGTGCCGCCGGGGCGGAATAGGATGCTGCGAATCCGTATAGCGCTCCCCCGCCCAGAACGAGACAGATTGCTGCGGTAAGCAAGGTTTTGCGCATTTTGACTCTCATATGAACGCTCCTTTGAAACCATTTAGTGTAGGATATCATTGTGTTTCCTAGATTAACAGGGCACAATAGTATTGGTGTGAAGCCTATCAAATTCTTATTTAAGAACAAATACAGCACGGATTAGGAGAGAAAAGATATGACGAACCCTTTTCAAGCATTGGTAGTGGACAAGACAGAACCATTCTCGGTTGAGATCAGACCGGTATCCCTGGAGGAACTGCCCGCCGGTGAAGTGTTAATTAAGGTAGCTTATTCCAGTGTAAACTATAAAGACGGGCTGGCAAGCATCCCGAATGGGAATATTGTGCGAAATTATCCGTTCATTCCGGGAATTGACCTGTCAGGGACGGTAGTCTCATCGAAGGACAGCCGGTTCCGCGAAGGCCAGTCTGTCATTGCGACCAGCTATGGGATCGGCGTATCCCATTTCGGCGGGTTCAGTGAATACGCCCGCATCCCTGCGGATTGGGTGATTGAACTGCCGGAAGGCTTGACACTGCGGGAAGCGATGATCTACGGCACAGCCGGATTCACGGCGGCGCTGTCTGTTCAGGCGTTGGAAGCCCAAGGCATGGCCCCTGATCAGGGAAAAGTACTCGTCACCGGTGCCACCGGCGGTGTCGGAGGTGCGGCAACCGCCATCCTGGCGAAGCTGGGCTATCAGGTCACAGCCAGTACCGGCAGAACGGATGAAGCCGGGTATCTGCAGGCGCTGGGTGCTGCTGAGGTGATCTCCCGCGAAGAGGTCGCGGGCACTGTGGTGAAGCCGCTGGACAAGCAGCTATGGCAGGCCGCCGTAGATTCAGTCGGGGGCGCTCCGCTGGCTGCTGTCCTGAGCAAAATCGCTTACGGCGGCGCAGTGGCCGCAAGCGGCTTAACCGCAGGCACAGCCGTCCCGACCACCGTCCTGCCGTTTATCCTGCGCGGAGTCAGTCTGCTCGGCATCGATTCCGTTGCTTGCCCCATGGAGAAACGGGACAAGCTCTGGCAGCGCATGGCAAGTGACATGAAACCGGAGGTGCTGGATACGCTGGTGGACCGGGAGATTTCTCTGACTGAGCTGCCTGCGGCGCTTCAGGATATTCTCAAGTCGGGCACCCGGGGCCGCATACTTGTCCGCTTATCCTAGAAATTGAGCCTTGACCTTGAAGTGTGCTTCAACCTTTATACTCTAATTGTTCCAGATGAATAGAGTTGGAGGTAGGTCAAATGAGATTATTTGAGATTGCAGTCATTGTGGTGATCCTGGCTGTTACAGCAGGAGTAATTGGCCCAAAGAAAAACCGGAGGCTGGATACCCTTATGCTGCTGGCTGTCGTTATGGCTGTGTTGCTGCATGGGGTACTGGAGAATTACCGTATCCAGATGGCTCCGGCCTACGCCGTAGCGCTCGGGTTGTTAACCATACTGGGATTCAGACTTATTAAGCGTGCCCGGACGGGTCAGCCTGAACGGTATGCGAAGCTATGGAAGAGTCTGTTGCTTATACTTGTCCTCCTTCTTTCAGGAGTATCCGTCTATGCATCCAGACTGCTGCCGATGTTCACCCAACCCGAGCCTACTGGGCAATATGCTATCGGGACGATCGTACGCGAGCTTACCGATGAGCAGCGTAACGAGACGCTGAACGCAGAGGAAGACGGCAAACGGAAGCTGATGATTAACGTATGGTATCCAGCCGATCCTGACCAGACTGAGGGTAAGCCTAAGGAGCATTATCCCTCCGCACTGGGCGAAGCCATTAGTCTTGTATTCGGATTGCCGAAGCAGCTATTCAGCCATGTCACCCATATTCCTACACATGTTACAGATGATGTGCAGCTCTCAGCACAAGAAGCCAGCTATCCGGTCCTGCTGTTCTCGCCGGGTATTCGCTCCACCAGATTTCAGAGTATGACGATTATCGAAGAATTGGTCAGCCACGGCTATATTGTCGTAGGGCTGGATCATCCTTATACCTCAGCCAAGGTTACTTACCCGGACGGCAATTCGGTCTACTACATGCCTGATCCGAAGTTTGATACTTCCGCAGAGCTCTACAACTACAATGTGAACGGAATTGCCATCCGTGCAGGGGACGCCAGCTTTGTGCTGGACACCCTGACGGCTTGGAATACCCAAGACCCGAATGGATTGTTCCAGGGCAGGCTTGATCTCAGCCGTGCCGGGATCTTCGGCCATTCCTATGGCGGGGCGACAACCGCCGAAGCTTTGGCCCAGGACAAGCGGTTCAAGGCCGGTGTCAGTCTGGAGGGCGGATTCTGGGGACAAGTTGCCCATGAAGGGCTGACGCAGCCTTTTATGTACATGATGACCGGAACGTCTGCGCAGCATCTTGCACATCCCGATGCGAACACAGATCCCTTGATCTATGAAGAATTTATACCGGATCTAAAGTCAGTCATGAGCTACAGCACCAGGGATACCTATTATCTGACGGTGGATCGTTTCATTCACCAGAGTTTTGCAGATATAGCCTTGCTGTCGCCTTCCTTATTCGCCAACGGTCTCGATCCCGTGCATATTATAGATATAAACAGAACCTATGTCCGGTCATTCTTCGATCAGTATCTGCTAGATGAGCCGCAGACAGTGCTGAACGGTCCGTCGGCCGAATACCCGGAAGTAATCTTTGACCCGGCATACACGCACAAGAGACCATAGCAGAGATAGATATTGAATACAGGAGGGATTACCAGGTGAAGAGAATGACCCGTGGCGAGCTGGCGCGGCAGTCGGGGCTGAGTGCAGCAACCATCCGTTACTATGAGGACAGCGGCATCCTGCCAGCCCCGGAGCGGACCGCGAAGGGATACCGGATCTACTCTGCAGATGTTCTGGTGAAGCTGAAATTCATCAAGGATGCCCAATCCCTCGGCTATTCACTGAAAGAAATCCAGGCGGCGCTTGCCCTCCTCGGCTCGAAGATGGATGAAGACACCCTGAAGGAACTCGTCCGCGACAAAATCACCGAAATCGACGAAAAGGTGGCCGCCCTGTATGCTATTCAAAGCATGCTGGCCGGTCTGCTCGAGACCCCGCAGGAGGATATTCAGAATTATCTGCGTTCCTTCAAGGTTCCAGATCAGAAACATTGAAGGCAAGCAATCCCTTCTTAGATTACAAAAAACGGCAGCGTCATTCTGCATACACAGAATACGCTGCCGTTTGTGTTGTTTGGATTTCTGTTATTCGGTTCCAGCCTCATGAACAGCTTGCGGAGGAGCCTGGACGTATTGCTGCTGGCGGTAGGACTGGGCATACGGTTGAGCATAATAACCGTGCACCGCCATCGGCTGGTAGCCGAAGGATTGCGGAGCCTGCTGCTGGTGCATGTAAGGCGGCATGTTCGCATTAGCCATCATCGGCGCCATATTGGCAGGAGCGATGTGGGTTCCCTTCATATTCTCGGCTGCCGCCTTCCCAGGAGGACAGCAATCCGCAGGCGGACCAATGAAGGTCTGAGGCTTCACCGGAGCGAGTGCTTCTTTAACCAACGCTTCATTGAGGCAGTAGGTATGTGCCAGCACATTGGCCGGAGTTAGGCTCAGAAGATCCGAGAAGAGGATAACCTCCGGTGTAGGGGCATTGAAGACCGCCAGCAGATGGGTGCAGTCCATCGTGGCCACTTCATAATGCCACCAGCCCTGCGGCACATTGGCAACCTGGCCCGGAGTAATCGGAAAATGCAGCAGTTCATTGGTAAACGGGTTAATCAGCGACACGACAGCCGCGCCCGAGATACAATACACCAGCTCAGCGGCATTTTGATGATAATGCGGCTCGACCACATTGGATCTGCTGAGATAGATATCGAGCAGCGAGGTATTCTCCAGGGTGTTCAGATTTTTGATGCCCAGCACGTTGATATAATTGCAGTCATCCTTCTTGAATAAGGTGTTGCCGTTCATATCAAACGTAAACTGTGTATTGGGCGACGTATAATCCATATAAGAGGTCACACATATCCGTCCTTTCCTCGGGGCCGTTTTTATCGTTCTGGTTACAGGATATGTATCCGCCCATGCCCAGGTGACGATGAATAGCTCCGCCGCACACTAAAATTGCAGCTTAAGCGGAAATGAATAGCTGGATGGGCGATTAGACAATGGATTGGCGGGCGGACGGGCGGACGAGCTGGGCTGGATGGGGCTGCAAACGTAAAAGGAGCAACGTCTCACATCCCCCGCAGCCGCCCTATGCTATTGTATGCGGTTTTCAGCATACATTTTGCCCGGAGTCCCCCTTCCTCCTGAATGTATACTGTTTTCCACATACATTTTAACCAGAGGCCCCGTATCCACCCGAATGTATGCTGTTTTCCGCATACATTCTGCCCAGAGGCCCCGTATCCACCCGAATGTATGCTGTTTTCCGCATACATTCTGCCCGGAGTCCCCCTTCCGCCCGAATGTATGCTGTTTTCCACATACATTCCAGACTCCTCGTTTACTCTTCGCGCCTCCGCACCCTTTTTCATTCCCGCACAAAATAAAAAGACGGCGGGTAAACACCCTCTCCGTCTGTTCATGGTAAAACAAAGTTATCACTTACCAGCCGCTTCGCCGGATCAATGCTGTAATCTGCGCGATATGATGGCGGCTGTGCCAGATGTACCTCTCCACTGCAGTATCCAGTGTCATCTCACCAAGACCACCGCTTATGAAGGTCCGGTCATAATCCTCAGGCTGCAAGGATTCCAGTAAGGCTGCGAATCTGCGGTTAAGCAGTCCGATGAGCTGGAGTGAGGATTCCACCGGCTCGTTGGAAGAATCGCTCAGTTCTGCCCACAGATCCTGTCTGTAGCTTGGAACGAGCGGCGCTTCCTCCGTCAGCCCCCGCTTGAAGCGGAGGTATGCATACATCCCCGTATCGGCGAGATGGTGCACGACCTGAATCACAGTCCAGCCGCCCGGCCGGTAAGGGGTCTGCTGCTGTTCAACCGTTAACGGCTCTACTGCTGCCCGCAGCTCCTCTGCCAACTGCCTAAAGACGGCAACGGATGCTTCCCGCACTTCTGCTGTCCGGTTCCCCTTAGCGGCGAATCTTCCAATCGGGTATTTTAACAACTCCAGTTCCTGCTCTTCCACATTGTCGTTCATTTCGCTCACAGCTCCTTTGTTATTGTTCATTGGATATCAGCCCATGGGCCTCTTCCAGTGTTCCCGCTGTAACATCAGGCTTGACTTCAAGCTCCCAGGACTGACCGTTCCGGTTGAGCCAACAGGACTTGATTCCGGCTCTGGCTGCTCCGAGGATATCTGACGCCGAGTCTCCAATATGGATAATTTGCTCCGGCTCCACCCCATAATGAGCTATCACCTCAGTGAACATACGGTTATGCGTGTCATTCTTATACGACTGATAAGTCTCCGAGGTGAACAGCGATATAGGATAATTCCGGTAGAACTCAGGGAGCATAAGATCATCTGTATCACTTACAATACATACCTGATAATCCCGGCATATGCGGTGTAAGAAGGCCTCAGTGTCATCATACATTTCCGACAGCCTGTGCTGGGTAAAGAGGTTATCCACTGCCCGCTCGCAATCGTAATCCAAGCCGGACTCCTGGAATACGTCCTGAAATCCTCTGTAATAGATCTCCCTGCTGCTGATAAAAGTACCCGCCTCCCGGGCTTCGCAGGCTGCGGCATAATAACGGCTCAGCAATTGCTTACCGAGCTGCAGTGCCTTTTCTTCACTGAACTTCTGCTGGAGAATCGGCCTCCAGACTTCTGCCCGCCTGCTCTCAATATTCACCAGGGTCTGGAACATATCCAGACTAATCACTTTGAATGACTGCATGGGCCCGTCTCCTTAACTGATCAGCAATTGAATCTCGCCGTCACGAACAATGCCG
Source organism: Paenibacillus sp. FSL R7-0179 (assembly GCF_038002265.1). Taxonomy (NCBI): domain Bacteria; kingdom Bacillati; phylum Bacillota; class Bacilli; order Caryophanales; family Paenibacillaceae; genus Paenibacillus; species Paenibacillus sp. FSL R7-0179. The sequence goes on along the minus strand of NZ_JBBOCC010000002.1, from coordinate 2,035,883 downwards.
GTGAATTCCAGTAGATCGTCACCTCATTCGTGGAATAACTGTCCTCGTGATCTGCGTAGCACTGGGCTGCGGGTTTGCGCCGCAAATGCTTCTTCACATATTTATCATGCAGCCTCCGGTCCGGACCGCCAACCACCAGGCCCGGAACCGGCTCAAGCACATGATCGCCTACAGACGGGCGGTGATGGGGATGCATGACCGCATGTTCGCCGAAGCCGCTCACATAGCTGATCCCCAGCACATTGCGGCCCAGCAAGTAATGCAGGTGATCTAGAGCACAAGCTGCATATTCCTGTACCCCGCTGAAATGTTCCGCTGCCAGCAGCAGCATGGCATGGTTCATGACCAGCATATTGCTGCCCCAGATATAATCCTGCTCCAGCAGCGAGATTCTGTAGCCGTCATGACGGCTCTGCCGCAGCAGGCGGTCTGCTTCTGCCAGCAAGCCCTCCCTAAGCTCTGCATAGAGAGATGGCTCCGTGCCTGCTTCCCCTATGAGCAGATAAGCCAGTGTGCCATAGCCGCCCATATCCCCCCAGCCGAAGCTGTATTTGGGGAACGGCAGCTTGGCAAGCTCAAGAGCTGCACTATGGAGCTGTTCATCTCCCGTCGTGCGGAATAGCTCCGCCGCTGCCCAGAAGCGCTCGTCACTGTCTACCTTATCGCCATATTCCCCCGTGGTAATCCCGCGCGGATTGGTGAAGCCCGGCACATGCGGATGCACAGTCAGCCAGCTCCAGGCAGCCCGCGCGGCTTCCAGGCACCGCGCCGCATATGCTTCATCGAACGGCTTGTAGATCCGCGCCGCCATAGCCATCACACCGGCGAAATCCCCGGTAGCAGCCGCAGAGACCGGCGAGAAATACAGCTCCGCCGTATCCTCCTCCGGCATCACATCAAGGCCGGGGAAATGCGCTGTGGTCAGCTTGTGGTAGACCCCGCCGCTGCCGGACTCTTGCATTTTGAATAGCCAGTCCAGCTCAACAGTGCATTCCAGCAGGACATCCGGCAGGCTGCCGTCACTCTCTGGAAGTGTATGTACACCAGCAAACGCCGCAGGATACAGCTCCCAGGCCAGAAGAAGATCCGCTACGGCCTTCGCACCAGGCCCGGAGTATTTTCCATAGTCTCCTGCATCATGCCATCCTCCGCTGCTGTCCAGTCTCAACCCGGGCTGGCCGATGACTGTACCTTCTGCCAGATGGCAGGCCTTATGCCCCCAGGCTCCCGCATACTCTCCTTCAAGTTCCAGGCCGCAGCGGTAGTAATAGAAGGCTTTCAGCAATCCCCGCTGCAGCTCCTGATACGGCTTGTCTGCAACAACAAATGCAGCGGAGTGTTCCCCCTCCGCCCCCTCGATCCGGTACTTCCCGGGTAAGGTAAGCGCCGAGAAATCTCCGCTGCGCACACGGCAGCCGCTGGGCTTATCCTTAATATTAGCCCCCGTCTGTCCGGTGAATACCACATCCCCACTTCCTGTGTCAATTATATGGTAACGCAGGGTGTTCCCGGAGAACAGAGCCAGCTTATCTCCTCCGCTTGAATAACCCGCCTGGTTCACTGCAATGGTACAAAGACGCTTGTCACTCATCCTGTAGTCGCTCCCTTGATAACTCCTGTATGTATATGTCTTTCTGTCAAAGCATCCTCTATTCCTTCAACAGCTTAACAAAGTTATCAGGCAGACTGAACTGCTGATTGTTAAGGATCATATCCCGCAACTCGGAGAATGGATCTTCGTCCTCCTGCGAATCCTTGATTTCCTTAATTTCACGGTGCAGCCGCTCCATCTGCAGATCGAGTTCATACGCCTTGTCAGCCGCATTCTTAAGTTCACGGGTCAAGTTCTCTGGAACCGCCTGGCTGTATTTATAGAAAATTTTATGCTCCAGACTGGCCCAGAAATCCATAGCTATCGTGCGGATCTGTACCTCAACACAGACATGCTCCTGACAGTCCGACATGAATACGGGAACCTCGATCAGCAGATGCAGACTCTGATAACCGTTCGGCTTCGGGTTTTTAATATAATCCTTCACCTCAAGCACCTTGAGATCGTCCTGCTTCTGCAGCATGGCGCTAACCTGATAAATATCTGAAATGAACGAAAAGGTGATCCGCAGCCCGGCGATGTCCTTGATACTGGCTCTGATCTGTGGGAGGGACAGCTCACTGTTCTTGCGCAGCATTTTCTTCATAATGCTCTCCGGGGATTTGATCCGGGACTTGGTATGCTCAATCGGACTATAGTCGTGAAGAAGCTGGAATTCCTCTTTCAGAATATCAATCTTGGTCTCCATCTCGGCAAGAGCGAATTTGTAAATCATCATAAAGCGGGTAAGCTCGTATTTGAGCTGCTTCAATTTCTCTAACTGGTTGTCGATATGCATCTTCATTTCTCCTTTATGCTGCTGTACAATGACTAGAATCACTATGCAACTCTTCCATCTCTCATTAATCATAGCCAATCTATGGCGTGAATACAAACCTTCCTCCGGTCACCTGGGTTCCTGCGCGCAACCTCCTTTCCTCTCTCTGCACACGAAAAAAAGCCAAACTGTCCAGAAGGACAGTCCGGCCGTTCATTAGAAGAGGACGCTGCGGACAGTGTCTCTTCATCCGGTTATTCAGCTCACCACTTCATCGATGGACAGGCTGCGTTCACGCGACAGGTCGCGGAAGCCCTCGCCCACTTTTACCAGCGGCTTAAAGAGGTCCAGCGGATTATTCATGACGATCATACCCACTTCGCCGTTGCTGAGCTGTACATTCTTGCCCACAAAGCTCGGCAGTAAATGTCCGGTCAATGCCTGCACTACCGTCTCGTTCAGCTTGCCGAAGCCCATCTCATGCACCTTGCGCAGCACCGTAACCAGCCCCTGCTTGGGACGGTTCGCAGTAGAAGTGGTCAGCGACATATAGATGTTGGCTACCGAAACAATCTGGGCGTACGGATGAATCTCTTTTTTGAGCAGCTGATTTGGATAGCCTGAGCCATCCTCGTACTCATGATGCTGGAGAGCTACCAGCGCGGTAACCTCGTCCATTTTGGAGCCGCGGATCAGATCATAACCATAGAAGGTATGGCGTGCCAGCTCCTCCTTCTCGGAGTCCGTCAGCAGACCCTGCTTGTTCAGGATCGACAGGGGCACCTGGCTTTTGCCGATGTCATGCAGATAGCCCGCACGGCTGATCTGGTAACGCTCCTCCTTGGAGTAACCCATCCACGCAGCAATATAATAGGATAATAAGCCCACCTGTAATGAGTGGTGATATGTATCGATGTCATCCCGGTCAAGCAGAAGGAGCAGGGAGACAACATCCTTTTGACCTTCCAAGGTCTCCAGAAGCGGCTTCAGTGTATCATCGACTACAGACTGCGAGAAGCTGCCCTTCGTCAAGGCTTCCAGAAAAATCGCTTCATAATTCAAAATAGCGAGATCAAAATCATCATGCAGCCCGTGGCTGGGTGCAGTTTCCTCACCCGTATGCAGCCCGCTGCGCGGCTCGATATCGACATAATCAATTTTGTGCCGGATCAGGATACTAATCTCTTCCCGCTCCACACGCGTCCCCTTGGGGAGAACGTGCAGCCCTACACCATTGAAAGTGTCTGCCATGAGACAATCACCGTGCTTCAGATCCGTGACATGTACTTTCAAGTACCAGCACCCCTTTTGTATGATTAGGAATATTCCGTTATGCTCCACTTGATCATAGTCAACAGACGGTAAAGTAACAATCCGGTGAAAGTCACAAACTCCAAACAATCTAGTTCTCTAGAATCCCTGTCTTTAGACGCCTTTCCATATTCTGTTCAGAGCCATCTGACAAATCTCTTGTACTTTAGCCTAATTTCGTTCTCTTCCGCCCAGTTCATTAGTCTCTTCCTTGCCGCTGCCGTGTCATCTGTGAACCTGAAGCAGAGATTAACCGGGACAATCCGTTTGCCTGCAGGCAATATTCCTACTATCGGACCATCTATGTAAATGACCTTGATCCCTGACGCAGAGATACGGTTTTTGCGAATAATAAGCGAATCCGTCTCCCACTGAAGAAGGCCTTCTTTCCGCAGCGCGTTGATAATAATGAAGAGGCAGGCTGCGATGCTTAGTCCAATCCATACCAGTCTGATGTAGTATAAATAGAAATGTCTATCCGGGTCGATGTTAGGGGGCAGTGTCAGAATAATTATGGGAATCAGCACACCTATCAAGACTCTAACAGGGTTAGGCGCCTTGACCCGGTCGGTTATGGCCAGGAAATCTCCGGTCAACGTATTCAACCTCCATCTGTCCAATTTGTAGTATAATCTCTAATGCAGTCCAACACTTTGTCCAAGGGGGATTTATCCAATATGTATGAACATCTCGTCATCTTCCGCTTCAATGAGCATTTCGATAAAGGTCAGGAGCAAGCCCTGTTACAAGCACTTCTGGCGCTGAAAAAGCAAATCCCCGGTATCATTGACCTTACAGCAGGCGTTAATGTGACCGAGGAGCAGCAGAATGTCCACGGCTATACGCTGGGGCTCCGCGTGACCTTTGAGAGTCAGGAAGCCCTGCGTGAGTATGGGCCTCACCCGGCCCATCAGAAGTTCGTGTCGATGCTGGAGGGAATGCTGGATAACGTAGTGGTGGTCGACTACCCGATTTAGAATAACTGGTTCACATCAAACAGTACTTTTCCGATCAGCGCATCCTTGTCTACGAACGGAGTCTCCCATAAGTGAGCGTCATAGCTGACGTTACGGTTGTCGCCCAGGAAAAAATAATGGTCTGCGGGAACGGTGACCGGCCCGAAGGTATAGGTCATCTTCTCCTGCAGGTATGGCTCATCGACCGCCTCATGGTTACGGTATAAGGTTCCATCCCTGATCTCAATCACATCGCCCGGCAGTCCGATCAGCCGTTTTACATATCTTTTCTGCGCATCTTCGGCAACCGGCGGATGGAACACCACGATATCGCCATGCTTCAGCGAGGTATTCCAGAGCATTTTGTCCACCACAAGCCGGTCGTTAATCGCTATAGTCGGAATCATCGAACCGGTAGGCACACGCATTGCTTCCGCTACATAGGTACGGATAAATAAGGATAGAATAATGCCAATGGCAATACTCGGCACCCACTGCTTCAAGAATTTCTTCAACTTCCTTCACCTCAGATTCGTATAATTAACCTTCAAAATGCTTGATAATCCGCGACATTTCCAGCTCTGCGTCTACTAGAGAGTGCTTAGGGAGATAAATCACCAGCAATCCGCCGAAGATCTGCTCCCATCTGCCCCCGTGCTCTGTCACCCGCTCCGTGAAGCTGCGGATCTCGCCGGAAGCCGCCGCCTCTTTGCTGAGCAGCCAGGCATACCGGACAAGTCCGGACTTCTTCACCGTCTCAATGTAATACGCGATCCCCTCACGCTCACTGACCCGGATAATATCGCCAAGCGCAATCCCCGGGTTAAAAATCGGTGTCTCCTCAATCCGGTAGGTGTCCTTGTCGACCCGGGTCACATCCAGCACCTCAATCTCCCGGCCTTGCTCATCAAAGCATATATGTAATCCAACCGTTCCCGGCAAAAGCATCCACCCCAATTCTGTTCTGTCATACTATCACTTCATCGACCGCAGTGATTTGGAGATGATGCTCTCCAGCACCTTCCAGGGAAGCAGGGCCTTGGCGATCATCAGCACCCGCGAGCCCCGGCCTACAGGATAGCGCAGCTTCGGTGCACGTTTCGCAGTGATCCGTCCTATCAGGTCAGCTACCTCCTGCGGATCGGGAGCTGTCTCGGACGCCCGCCGGGAGTACCGCAGTACTTCCTCAAGCCTGGTGTGATACGGGGAGCTTTCATTTCTGTGCATGCCCGTAATCCCTTTGTCCCAGATGGGGGTACGGAAGGAGCCCGGTTCAACCAGTACAACGCGGACGCCAAAAGAGAGCATCTCCTGGCGCAGACTCTCGCTGAATCCCTCCACCGCAAACTTGGAGGCGGCATAGGGACCATAGCCCGGGAATCCGCTCAGGCCGCTGACACTGCTCACGTTAATAATCAGGCCGCTGCGCTGGACCCGCATCAGGGGAAGCACTGCCTTTGTTACGGCAATCAGGCCGAAAAAGTTGGTCTCCAGCTGCCCTCGCCATGCCTCCATACTCACCTCTTCCACGAATCCGCCTACGGCAAAGCCGGCGTTGTTCACCAGCACATCAATTCTCCCGGCAAGCTCAAGACTAGCCTGAACGGCCGACGCAATCGAAGCTTCGTCCGTGACATCCAGTGCCAGCAGATGAATACGCTCCCGCACACCTGCTTGCTCAGCCTGCTGAACAAGCTCTTTGCTGCGGCCGATATCCCGCATGGTGGCAATGACCCGATACCCTCTGCGGGCCAGCGTAATTGCCGTCAGCAGCCCGAACCCGCTGGAGGTTCCGGTAATCAGTGCCACCGGTTCATGCCCATGGGGCTGGCCTACATTAGTGTTCATGGGGCACCTTCTTTCATTATTAAGTAAAGTATACAGAATCCGGCCTACAGCTTCAGCTTCTGAATAAGCGGCATGCCGATCCGCCGGAGCAGCAGCTCCAGGATGGACCAGCCGCAGCGGTTCAGCAGCGAGGTCCCCCGATCATGCACCGCCGAATATTCAGTGGCTCCAGCCGCTCCCCGGTTGCGCTTGAACTGGCCGACGCCGGAGCTCTCATGCAGTAATAATTCTCTGCTGCCCGCAAGCCCGATCAGCACAGCGGACAGCATACGGTAGAGTCCTAAAGACTGAGGCAGACTTGTGTCATAACCGAACAATAGCGCAGTCATCGCGCCCTCCCGCTCATAGAAGCCCAGCACCGCATCCAGCCTTCCCTCCTTGCGCAGACCGTAGATCTGCAAGGTCCGCCGTTCCAGCGCTAGGGCAATATAGGCTTCGGTGAACTGCGGATTATAGGCCGAATATTTATCAATATACAGCAGTCTGTACAGCTCCACGATCCGGGGAATGTCTTCCTGTGTGATCTCCTCCGGGCCAACCTCGGTATAGCCATGCTTCGCCAGCAGATTCCTGTCGCGTTTGACCAGCCATCTGGCCTTGGAGCCGGAGGTATTCGGATGCAGCAGGTAGATCTGCCGGCTTGGAACCAGCTTGCAGCCATATCCCTGCAGTCTGGCAATGAGTTCTCCCGAGGTCTCCCGGCTAAGCGAACGATAGATTAACGTATAACCGGGATAAATCTGGCGGAGATAATCAAGTATCGCCGTCATCTGTTCCTCACTTAAGGCAGGATACAGATTGGTGGACAGCAGCCAGTTATTCACCTGAACCACCCGGTTGAACCGTGCTTGCCGCAGCATCCAGCCCACTCCTGTGAGCATTAGCGACAATAAGCCCTCTAGCATCCGGTTATTGAGCAGGGCCAGCTCCTCACGCGCATAGCTAACATAGTGGGTATAGGGCGAGCATACATACGAATTGTCATAGTCTGCTTCATTGACGGTAATCGGAACCGGCAGCCCATCGATGGTCAGCACCTTAACAGTTGTACTCACATTGGCGATAAAAGGTTGCGCTCCCCGCTCCAGCAGCGGTGTAAGATACTCCCGGGCATACCGCCCATACTCCGTATCCGGCCAGTCCAACTCCTGAGCAGATTCACGGTCATACTGCGTTACCCGGTTCTTCACGGCTTCCAGCTCCTCTCCACCCGGCGCAGCTTCACAGTTCCGGGCACGAAATTGTAGGCGGTAAAAGTCAGCTGCGGAGGGATACAGGACAGCCTCGCGAACAAGCGCGTCAGCTCTGTTGTAATCTGCTGCTCTGTGCCATGATCGGTGCCGGTTCGTGTACGATAGGAGATTTCCAGCTCAGTGAGGCTGTGCTGGATGACCCTGTAATGCTCAATGTCTGCGGAAGCCGCCAACACGGCCCGGGTAACGAAATCAGGGAATACCGTAACGTGCGTGCTCTCTGCCGCATGGGGCAGATACAGAATATCGTCACAGCGTCCTTCGATCCGCTCAATGGCCGTGAACAGCGAACCACAGGGACACGGCTCTGCCGCTTCGGTCAGAATATCATTCAGCCGGTAGCGGACGATGGGCTGCACACTTCTGGAGAAATCGGTCACGATGGGCACGAACCGGCGTGATTGTTCATCCAGCATTTCTTTACCGATATGTACAATATCTTCATTGAGGTGCAGCGTCCCGTGACTACAGGTAGCCCCGAGGAAGCCCTCGGTACACTGATAGGCCTGATGGACCTTCTGCCCGAAGGTCTGCTCAATCTGCTGCCGGTCAAGCGGGTCCAGCACTTCCGCAACCGCAATGATCCGGCGGGGATGCAGCTTCATCTCACCTGATTGCTGTGCCTCAGCCAGCAGTCGCAGCATGGACGGCGGTGCAATCCAGATATCCGGCTGGTACTCCTTCATTCGGTTCAAGAGCCGGGGAAGCGGCTCCAGCAGATCGAAATACCGGAACTGCAGCCGTCCTTGCTTCACAGATTCATACAAATTACTGTTTGCCCGCAGGAAAAAAGCAATTCTCGCCCGCTTCCACAGTCCACCCGGCAAAAGCTTCGCGAGCACCGTACCGGTCCAGGCAGCCTGCTCTTCCTCTCCAACAAGAAAAATACCCCGGTTGCCGGAGGTTCCCGAGGATAACCCGACGGTGACGCCTTGCAGCGTAGGCTTGAAGTTCCTGCTGTTCTCCGCTTCATAGGCCTCGGCAAAGGCCTGCTCCTTCGTAATGCCAACTGTGTTGAGCTGATCGAAATTCTCCATCATCTCCTGCTTCCCGATCACGGGGAAGCTCCGCCAATCCTTGGACGGAATGCCTGCCCACAGCTCCCTGTAGAACTTCGAGCCCTGCCTCACCTTATCTGCATGGAGCCGGATACGCTTCTCCTGCCACTGCTCGAGCGCTGCCCGGTTCTTCCAGTGTCTGCCCCACTTAGTGAGAATATAATGGGTGATCACCAGTCTAATGCGCTTCATGTCACACTTTCTGTTCCCCAGTGCGCAAGCGCCTCGCGGCAATGGCTGGGCACAATCCGCAGCAGGGGAAATTGTTCATGCAGCTGACGCAGCCGCTCGAAATTGCGGTGGTATTCTGTCCGGCTGGACATGATCAGGCCTGCTGCCGGGTGCGGCTTACGGTTCTCCCGAAACGCCCGGCTCGACCAGACCGTATCTGCGCAGAACAGATAATCATGCTCGCCGGTAGAGACGAATACGCCGATCATTCCGGCGGCATGGCCCGACAGCTCAACCGCCAGCAGGCTGCCGTCTCCAAGCAGATCATAGGCTTCCGAGAACGGAAGGCCTTGCGGCAGCGCACGCTTCGCCGAGGTTTCGTCCACAGGGATAGAGCGTAATCTGAAATCCTCCGGCAGCAGCCCAGGCAGGAATCCCGCCTTCGTAGCCCGCACAGGACCCAGCCCGCATACGGCATCGTAAGATTTCTGCAAATAAATATACTGTGCCTGCGGAAAATCCCGTACCCCGCCGATATGGTCGGCATGAAAATGCGACAGCACCACATACCGCACCTCCTCCGGCGAGATCCCGCCTGCCTGCAACTGCCGCACTGCACTCTCTTCCTCCTTGTAGACAACCGGAGTAATCTTGCGGTATAGGGAGGCTGGCAGACTCGCTGTCTCTTGGAAGAAACGCGCGCTGTAGCCTGTATCGAACAGGATGGGTCCGTATTCCGGATGCCGGATCAGGGCATAACCTGCCGGGAAGGCAACCGGCTTCAGTGTGCCTCCGCGCAGCGTCAGCCGCTCGGGATGCAGGCAATAGCCCGCAGACAATATAGATAATCCAACTGGAATTTCTGTAATCATTGCTGTTCCCTCCACCATTCTGCAAAGGCACGAAGTCCCTCGTCTGTTGTTATACGCGGTTGATAACCCAGTTGCTTGCGGGCCAGTGTAATATCCAGTGTCTGGGAGATACCGAGTGCGGCTGCAGAATAACGGGTCAGCAGCGGCTCCCCCGGGATAGGCAGCACCTTGTAAATCCCCTCCATTAGAGCCGCTGCGGTATAAGCTACCGGGTAGGGCAGACGCCGGGTGCGCAGCGGAAGCCCCAGCAGTGAGAATAGCCGGGTGACCAGCTCTTCGAACCTTAGCGGCTCACCATTGGTGATGTTGTAGACGCTGCCGGAAGCAGAGACCGGGGCTTCACAGCAGAGCAGCATGGCATCGACTACATTATCTACGCATGTGAGATCAAGCCGCGCCGCGCCGCCATTCATCAGCGGCACCCCCTTGCTCTCATTCGCTGCCAGCAGCCGGGGAAACAAGGCGTTGTCCATCGGGCCGAATATGGCTCTGGGCCGGAGCATGAAGGCAGTAAGTCCTTCACCCGAAGCCTGCCGGACTACCTGCTCGGCAATCAGCTTCGTTGCGGCATAAGCATTGGCCGGCCGCCCGGGAAGCGGATCACTCTCCCGGATGCCGAAGCGGGGCCGCTGGCTGGAATATACACTGGGCGTGGAGATATGAACAAGCCTTCCTACGCCATGCCGCTTGCACCCCTCAACTATATGGCTTGTAGCCTCCACATTGCATGTATAGAACTCCTTGTACTTCCCCCAAGGTGAGGACAAGGCTGCACAATGGAAGACAATATCCATTTTCCGGCAAAAGCTATAGGCAGTTTCCGGGTCACGCAGATCCCCGGCCAGGAACACTGCCCCTTCCTGCTCCAGCTGCTTCCCCTGCTCCGGGTTGCGTCCCTGCGCGTAGACCTCCCAGCCCATCCGGGCCAGCCTCCGGACGGTATGCCGTCCGAGAAATCCGGTTGCACCTGTTACCAGCGCTTTGGTCATGCCTCACCATTCCATTCTATATCTTCAGTTAACGCCTCTGTGATCGAGATGCGGTGACGCCTGGCTGTCTTCCAGGCGGCGTATACTATGCGGAACTGCTCGCGGGCAGGGCGGCGGTCATCCTTGCGGTAGACCACATCTGCTGCTCCAAACAGCGCCCGCCGCCAGCTGCGGAATCCTCCGTGGCCCGGCTTCAGCACGCAGCCCAGCATAGGCAGTGTCAGCATAGCTGTGCGGGCTGAACGTGGAACAATAATTGTTCCGCTCTGCACGAGCAGACCGGGATTCAGCAGCGCCTCCGTCAGCCCTTCCTCCGGCGTGAACAGATGAATACCGCTTGTTGCGCGCGGATTGCATTCAATCGGATACAACATGTCGTTCTCCGGTTCGATGAAATCGAATCCGATCTGGCCGCTGAAGCCGGTTGCTGCGGCGAACCGCTGGACCCATTCCAGAGCCGCAGGATGCTCCAGCGGTTCAAAATACACGCTGGCCCCACTGCGCCCCGTCCTGTACCTGCTGTCATACGCAGCATGCGCCACAACTATGCCTTCGTGAAGTATGCTGTACGTACAAACCGCTCTGCCCTGAATGTACTCCTGGGACACCCAGGGAGCCTCGGCCGATAGTCCGGCTGGTGGATCTATTTCTCGCGGAACGCGGCTACGCGGATTAGTTGGAGCGGGTCTTTTATCCGGGAGAATGACCTTCGAGGCAAAGCGGGAATATGCAGGCTTATAGACCCGCTGTTCCCCGCTCTCTGCTGCCTGCTTCACAGCTCTCCGCCATTCTTCCCCACTGCTGATCAGCACCGTGTCCGGGACCTTGAATCCAAGTGAACGGAGCAGGACCATGAACTCCCCTTTATGGTGCAGCCCGGCTAGAATCCTCCGGTCTGACGTAAGTACGCGGCACCCCGTTAGATGCTCAAGACCGGCAGAGACATAGAAAATCTCCTCACAGGTCGGAATCAAACAGTGAATGCCTAGCTCTTGCGTTAACGCAGCCAGCCGCTGGATATAGGCCTGCGGCTGATATCTTGGAGCAGGCACCTGGAAGCTGGCCTCGACGGCAGAGGATACCCGGCACAAATGATACTCAGCACTTTCCGCCACGTATACCCGGTGGCCCGCCGCCTTGAATAGCCTTGCCAGCTCCAGGGCAACCGGAGCGCGTCCGCCGGTAATCAGAATACGCCGGGCCTCAGTACTCAATAATCATGCCTCCCAGAGACAGCCCTGCCGCTGTGCCGATCAGCATGATCCGGTCTCCGCGCGATATCCGGCCCTTACGGATCGCTTCATGCAGCCCCATCGGGATGGATGCTGCAATCGTATTGCCATGGCCTTCGGTATTGTCGAGGAAGCGGTCCTCGGCAATGCCCAGCTTTTTACGCAGGAGACGCATGGCCATTGCACTGCCCTGATGGGGAATGACCAGCTTGAAGTCGTCCATCTTATTGCCTGTGGCGCCCAGCATGTCAGCAATGAAATCGGGAAGCAGCTTGGACGCCTTGCGGAATATAGCCTGTCCATCCATATGGAACAGATAGGGCAGTGCATCCTCTGCTGTATAATTCTGGGGATGCAACCTTGTCCCGCCCCCGGCAATCTCCGAATAACGCGCACCGCTGCTGTAGGTTTTGAGCGAAGCATGGAGTATACACGAGAAATCCCCGGTCTCCGCAGGCCCGATCACCACTGCCGCTGCTCCGTCACCGAACAGGGCTGAGCTCTCCTTGTCCTGCCAGTTCAGCCCTACCGATGCAATCTCAGTAGCCACCAGCAGCACATTCTTATATCTCCCCGCTTCCACCATATAGGACATCACATCAAGCCCTACAAGAAAGCTGAGACAAGTCGCATCAATATCAAAAGCCGGCACACCGGAATCCGCCTGACCCATGGCCTGCTGAATGAACACGGCGGTACTCGGCAGCGGCTGCTCCTTGGTTCCGCTCGTACACACCAGACAATCGACCTCACTGAAGCTGAGGCCTGCGTCGGCGAGGGCTGCTTCAGCGGCTCTTGCTCCCATGTAGGAGGCGGTTTCATCGGTTCCCACATAATGACGGGTGCCGACGCCGGTGATTTTGTTCACCCAGCCCGGTGTTGTGCCAAGGATCTTATCAAGCTCTGCATCACTGACTACACGCTCCGGCAAATATTTGCCTGTTCCTTTTATTTTCACATGTCTAAGTTGCATAATGCATCTCCTATTCGTGTGAGTACCAAGATGTCGAACTTTATATATTATTGTAAACTACAGATATATTCTACTAGATTTTCCGGCAGAGTCATATACAAAAAGAAGATAAATATCCCATTTCGCGAACCTACGTTCCTAAAAACACTTGACTATGCAGCTTCACCGGGGTTATAGTAAATGCACAGGTAACACACATTAAGCGGGAGAAGCACCTCGCAGGACAGGCAGTTCATGCCTTTCTTGGAGGTGCTTCTTTGTGTCTATTGCCAAAATGAACAATCAGAGGAGCTGAAGGCAATGTTTAAATTCACGGACTTCACGAATTGGCAAGGTGAGGGAGCTGTTACTCCTTTGTCGCAGAGAACTGTACGAAGAGTGGCTGTGCTGTTGATCATCCTGTCATTGTGGGCCTATCCCTTGTCTAGTGTCTCTGCGGATTCCGGGTGGGATGCTGCGCTGGACGAGATTCATAATCTGTACACAGACTATACCGGTCTACAGGCATCGCTGAAGTCTGACCTTCAGCGGAATCAGGAATTGCGCAAGCAGAATAACACTGCCCTTGCCGCCGTGAACAAGCAGCTTCAAGCCACTAATGCTGCACAGCTCGCCAAGCTTAAGACTGCCTCGGAAGCGGTTCAGAAGAAGTATGCTCCGCTCCTGGACCAGTACGCTGCTCTCAACAAACAGATCACCGCTGCCCGTAAGGCAAGCAATCTGAAGAGTGCCACTGTGCTAGAGCTGAAGCGCAATAAGCTGAAGGCTGCCGCTGCCGCAGCACGGGCTGAAGTGAAGAAGGCAACCACAGCCTTGGCAGAAGCCAAAGCGTTAACTGCAGCGAAGAACAAACCGGTTAAGGATGCCCTTGCTCCGATCTCCCTGCTCAAGAAGCAGATCGCCGCCCAGAACAAGCTATTCTCAGCCGCACAATCAGAGAGAACCGAGGCCGACAAGCGCTACAAAGCCGCTGTCCAGGCGGGGGACGCCACCCAGGCTGCGGCTGCAATGAAGCTGTCTTATAACCGGATGAAGGAGATCCGTACTATGGCCGCACAGTTATATGGCTGGGAGCAACAGATCAGCACGGCGCTACGTGCCGCAGAGCTGAAGCTGCCGAAGTAGCTTATTTATGAAGGTCAGAGCAGCTTCACCAGCCAGGTGATGATGAAGGCACCGGGTACCAGCAAGGCTTGGCCGAGCAGAGATCCCAGGAAGCGCGAGCCCATCAGAAGTACATAGATCTTCCCGAGCTGGTCCCGGTACTCCGCATTCTCCGTTGCCTTGTGCGTAATGATTCCCAGCTGCGGATCGATGAACACTGTCAGCAGTATCGTTGCTATCCCGTTAATCAGGCCCGATGCCTGGGAAGCAGTGGTGCTGAACGCCGGCAACAGCTTGGCCGCATACATCGAGGATAATACGCCTACCGTGTAGAAGGCCGTCACGAAGACATTCATCACGATGAAGCGTTTGGGAATGCCAAGATAACGGAAGCTGCTGAGCCTGACCTTCGGTCTGCGGATATATTTGCGCGTATTCTTGAGCTGGCTGACCGTTACACTCGTCAGAAGCTTGGGGATGGAGCCTTCGATCTCCAGCTTGGAGATCACTCTTGTGAACAGTCCTACGAAGGTCGGAAACAACGCAATGGCGATCAATGTCCCCAGTGAAGATGCCAGCATAATAATCCGCAAATAGTTGAGCAGCGGGAAGCTGTCGTCAGCTTTGGCATAATCTACGAACTTCGCTGTTAAGGGGCCTTGTACCATATTTGCGGTTCTGGAGACCAGTACAATAATTCCGGTCAGGGATAATGCGATAGCGATCTTGTTCAGCTTCACTCCGGCAAAACGCACCGAATACGACAAGGTCTCCGTCGTATGAATAATCAGAGTCAACAGACATACCACCAATAAACTGTTCGTCATTTACAGTTACTCATCTCCATATTAAGCAGCGTTCGGCAGATGACCGGCATTCGTATTCCATATTATTACAGACCGGATCGCCTCACTTAATATATATTCTTCTTCCTATATGATCCAGAATCAATTTTGTAAGATTTGGTCAACCGTCCAGCAGAACAGGATTCCGGCAGTATACCGGACCAGATCAATCCACAGGAAGCCGTGACCGAGAATTAGGCTGCCAAGGGTTGTAGCACGCACATGCAGAATCCACTCTGCCTGATAGAGCTGGCTGAACTCAATTCCGAAGCTGAAGCACAGGCTAAGGACAAGCGAAATCCATAGCGGATGCCGGACCAGCAACACCCGGGAAGCAAGGTAGATCATTCCTGCCCAAATTGCATCCCCAAAGTGCTCGCTGACAAAGTGCGGCAGCGAGTTCCCGTATGCCCTGGTCCCAAGACCCAGTACAATGGCTAGCAGTACTGCGCCGCAGTAGATCATTCTTGATCGTAAATTCAAAATCCGCAATCGTAACTACTCCTTCATTAATGAAATACAATCTTCAATCCCATATAACCTTCCTGGGCGCAGCACCATCCCGCACGAACAGCTTGGGGGGGTAAGGGATTGTTAGCCCGGGCAGTTCGTCTTCCTTGAAGAATCTCAGCTCCTCCGCCTCCCCGTCCAGACTCCTGAGCTGTCCTTTAACAATGACACACTCAAATACAATAACCGTGTACTCTACCTGATCCCCATTACTATATTCATATCTGAATTTCTCACCGCCGAATACGCCGATAATCTGTTCAGGCGTTACCATTAAGCCGGTCTCTTCGAACACCTCTCTGCGCAGTGCCCTGGACGGGGTCTCTCCAGGTTCAACCGCTCCGGCAGGCAGACCCCATAACGTTTCATCCTTTTTGCGGATCAGCAGAATCCGATCCTGTTCATCTCTTACCACAGCCGCTACAGACGGTATCATTAACAGCCCGCTGCCGGCCTTCCCGCGCAGCTCCCGGTAATACTCAGACATTGACATGAAGCTTCCTCCTGACTTGAATCCAATTAGTCCCTATATCATTCTTAATTCCAGCCTACAGCTCATCCTTGCGGAAAGAAACCGGATAAACCTCGAAATCATCCGGCTGATTCTCACAATCCGTCAGCTCTACCCTATAGTATTCTTCAGTCTCAGCAAGCCGGATCTCCCTGCACACATATTCAATCTTCCCGCTGTCTCCTGCCCAGTCCCGGCTATTGTCCACCGTCCAGTGCAGTACCCTGCCATCGTTGTAGAAATCATGAATATACGGCCCGCTGTCAACACCCCATTGAAGCATAGTGAGGTTATCTCCCTTGCCTTCCTTAAATCTATGTATCATTTCTGTAATTCTGTCCAAATCCAGCTGATCAAAATGCGTAATCAAGTCCCGCTGGTCCCTGACCAGAGGAACCGGCTTGTTGAATTCCCATACCAGCAATAGTGAGAGTCCCGCAATAAGTAGCGTTTCAAGAATAATAATAACCCGACTGTATTTGCTGAAAAAGTTCTTCATGCGCCCTCCCGCTCCACGGTTTATGAATTAACCGGGTTAGCACTATATTTGACATGGTTGTATGATATTCCTTGTCTGGCGTACAATTGTTATATAAGTGCAAATTATAATAAGGAGAGGTCACAATGGATGATATACTCCACTCCAGCAAAGAGATGATAATCACAAAACCCACTAAAGTCATAGTTCCGGCCGATGTTGATAAGGATTTCATGGATTGTCTTTCCGATGTTATACAAGAATATGGTCAAACTCTAAAAGGATTAAAGGATCGATAAATAAATCTGTTATTGAACAAAACGGTTATATAACGTAAAATATCTCCAGCCATAAGGCGGAGATATTTTGGGCTATTCGGGTTATTTTGTTTTTTTGTATTCACATTCGTCACTGATTCCTTAGCCCTCACCAAGCTCCGGTGGCTCCAGCACTTGCATCAATTGCATCAGTTGCAGCCCGCGGCGGCGGGTGTGGAACGTCCACAGCAGATCCGCCGTGAATAGCAGCAGGGCGATGGGCAGCACTAGTATCCATACCCGTTCCAAATACAGGTAGAGGAAGTTTACCAGCGGTTGCAGGCCATAGAAGCAAAGTAGTGACAGTCCCCACCAATACAGCGAGAATTTCAGGCAGATGTGCCCTTGAAGCTGAAACGGCATCCCTGAATAATCCCACCACTGTCTACGAAAGATCCCCTTAAGCAGCCAGCCGCTGACAAATTCAACCGCCGAAGGGATAATCAGCGCAAGCAGCAGGAATAACGGAAAGGAAAGCCTAATTTCATGTGCTGCCAGTAGCAGCAACGGTGCGCAGCCATACATGGGCTTGAATGGCCCTTTGAGGAAGCCTTCTTTCCGAAAAGTCCCAGTGCTATAGAGGTTATAGCTGCCTTCAAGGACCCATCCCAGGAACGAATATACAGTGAAATAGAACAGATAGGGGCTTACCGCAGCCACTATACTGTAACTTTGCTGTAAAAGTAACGGTGTCATCGTAGTTATTCGAGCCTCCGGTCCCAATTATTTTCCAATTGGAGCTAGTATGTCTCCGAGCACCGGACATTATGACGGGAATATCTGGCGGGTCTGCACATGGCTGCGGGCCTTTAGCTTCCTCGAACACATTGACCAAACGCTTGAACAATGTTGGTTCTCTACTCATCGGCAAATCCAAATTGTATTCGGTTTTTCGAATACATTTGGACCTTTCGCCTAAACCCCAACGATTGTATTCGGTTTTTGGCATACATTTGGACCCTTTCGCCTACACGCCAGCAATTGTGTTCGTTTTTTCGCATACATTTGCCGATTAACCTTCTCACCAATACAATGTGTTCAGTTTTTCGCATACATTTGAATCATTAGCTACGCGCCAGCTCATTGCTCGATTGTCTTCGGTTTTTCGCATACACTCCAGACCTCCTCTCCTTATTTACTCCGTTGGTCTGGAACCGTTGAAAGCTGGTGATTCCTAAATCAGAAAAAAGACTGCTCCGTGAGGAACAGTCTGCTATTTGCATTTGCCTTATGCCTTGCTTCTTATACCTTATTCTTCCTTAAGACGGGGCAGCATGTCTTATACCTTATGCCTTAGTCTTACACCCTAATCCCCCATCCCCTAATTCTTAGGCAGCGGGTCAGGATGGGCGGTTTCAGCCGGTTTGGCTTCCCAATCATCGGCTTCCGGTTCAATGTCCACACCATTCTCCATCTTTTTGCGTTCTGCGAGTGAATCCCCGTCTTTATTCTCTTTGTTGCGGATGTCTGCTTCATTACCGGAATGATCTGACATGTGAATTCCTCCTTGTATGCAAGCTGTGCGCGATTTGAACTACGTAGTTATAGTTACCCGCGGACCCCTTTTGCAAACATCCCATTTGAACAAAGCTGCGTATTCCTTATCTTGGCCGTTCACTTGCCATTCGGCGGACAGGTCCCGCTTACTCATAATACACACGAAACACAATATCCTGCTCATAATTCCCGAAGCCGCGCCCGAATAACGTTAAGCCGCCCCGCCTTCGGGTGGTGTCTTCCGCCGTGAACCTGAAGCTCCACTGATCCTGCTGCCAGCCCACCTGATCAATGGTAACTGCCGATATCTGCTGGCCGTCTATATAAGTTCCCCCTGCATTAATTCTAAGTACCTTCAGCAGCCCATACTGGTTCACATCCGATTTCCACCAGGCAGGGGTCAGCCGGCCTCTCATTACGCCGAAGTCACCGGGACTGGTCCATTTGCCAAGCGAAATGCCATTCATCATAAAAGAGATATCCGAAGGCCACTTCTCGTTCACACTCGGCGCCTCCGAGCCGATCTCCATGGATATCTCAATTTCCTGCACCGTCTGATCCATGAACAGATAATTCGGAACCTTATATTCCGCGTAGCCTTTGGCGAACCAGAGAATGCCGGCATCTACCCGCTGCGGGTCCAGGAAATAACGCGGGTCGTCATAATACCCGATCAGCTTCTCAGTGGTAGCAATGCCGCAGGTCGGTGAGGCTTCAAGGTCGGTGTAATGCCCGACAGGGACAGAGACCTCGACCACCTTGCGGGCGATTCCTTTGGCCCCGGATAATTTAATCTGCAAGAAATTCGCAGAAAGTGAGCAGAATTTATAAGTCCCCCCATCGATCCGCTTCATCTGGGAGCTGACGATGCCCGCCTTCTGCAGCTTCGCTACATGCGAGCTGACAATGGCGCTGCTGAGATACAACCGGGCTGCAATCTCCTTAATATGCATCTCTTCACTGCTGAGCAGATCGATGATCCGCAGCCGCACTTCGCTGGCAAGTGCTTCATAGACCTTCAGCGATTCAGAATCTGTGGTTAAATACATTGGTGACCCTCCGCGCTCTTTGAATTAGTTATTATATTAATCCTGAAATTAGTTATTGCTTAGTATACCCCGTAATTCGTATCATGTAATCATAAACAGGCTTGAACGATTAACCATTTCATTAATCTAACACAAAGGAGCTTCTAACTATGAGCATTCAATCCAAGATGATTGTCGACAAAGACTTCAAGCTGGCCGAGGTAGATCCAAGGCTGTACGGTTCCTTCATTGAACATTTGGGCCGGGCCGTGTATGGCGGAATCTATGAGCCGGGACACCCTACCGCTGATGCGAACGGATTCCGCGGTGATGCGCTGGAGGCCATTAAGGCACTACGCGTACCAATCATCCGTTATCCGGGAGGCAACTTCGTATCCGGCTATAACTGGGAAGACGGCGTCGGCCCCAAGGAGGAACGGAAGCGCTCTCTTGAACTTGCCTGGTGGGTTACAGAGACTAACCAGGTAGGCACGAATGAATTCGCCGATTGGGCCAAGCTGGCCGGTTCCGAAGTAATGATGGCAGTAAATCTCGGCACCCGGGGAATCGACGCTGCAAGGAATCTGGTCGAGTACTGCAACCATCCCTCCGGCTCTTACTGGAGTGACCTGCGGATCTCCCATGGCTACAAGGCTCCGCACAATTTCCGCACCTGGTGTCTGGGTAATGAGATGGACGGTCCATGGCAGATCGGAGCCAAGACTGCGGTCGAATACGGAAGGCTCGCTAATGAGACCGCCAAAGCGATGCGCTGGGTGGACCCTTCCCTGGAGCTTGTCGCCTGCGGCAGCTCAGGCAGCAACATGAGTACTTTTGCCGAATGGGAAGCTACAGTTCTGGATCTCACCTACGATAATGTTGATTTCCTCTCACTGCACACCTACTACAATAACAATGATGGAGATACAGCGAACTTCCT
This sequence comes from Paenibacillus sp. FSL R7-0179, assembly GCF_038002265.1. NCBI lineage: Bacteria > Bacillati > Bacillota > Bacilli > Caryophanales > Paenibacillaceae > Paenibacillus > Paenibacillus sp. FSL R7-0179. The sequence continues at coordinate 2,015,621 of NZ_JBBOCC010000002.1, read as the reverse complement.
GGCTCAATCGCTCGATATGGATCAGTTCATCGACAGCGTAGCAGCAGTATGTGATTATATCAAGGCTAAGAAGAAAAGCAAGAAAAAGATTTACCTGTCACTCGATGAATGGAATGTGTGGAAGTCGCAGGGCTCTAGCCGTGCTGAGCAGCACTGGCAGATTGCACCGCCTGAATTCGAGGATGTCTATACCCTGGAGGATGCGCTGGTGGTGGGCTGCTGCCTGATTAGCCTGCTCAAGCATGCAGACCGGGTCAAAATGGCTTGTATCGCACAGCTCATTAATGTCATTGCACCGATTATGACGGAGGACGGAGGTCCGCTGTGGCTGCAGACCACTTATTATCCTTACATGCATGCCTCCATCTACGGCCGGGGGACGGTGCTTCACCCGCTGATTACAAGTGCGAAATATGACTCCAAGGATTTCACCGACGTTCCTTATCTGGAAGCGGTCAGTGTATATAATGAGGAGCTAAGCGAGGTTACTGTGTTTGCAGTGAACCGCCATCTGAGCGAAGGCATGGAGCTGGCGGTTGATCTGCGGAGCTTCGGCGCTGTAGAGGTTATTCAGCACACGGTTCTTGAGCATGAGGATCTTCAGGCGGCCAATACCCGCTCCAACCCGTCGAATGTGCTTCCGCACAACCGGGGAACGGCAGCCGCAGACGGCGGCCGGGTGAGTGCAATGCTTCCGGCCGCTTCCTGGAATGTGATCCGGCTGCGCGTGAACGGCTGATTACTGAAAGTCTCTAAGCTTAATGGTACATGATCCAGGCGACTAGCGGTCCGGCAATGGAGCCGACAATAGCGCATACGGTCATGGCTACAGAGCTCATGGAGACTGACTCCTCGCCGTATTCCAGCGCTTTGGCAGTGCCGAGGGCATGGGAAGCTGTGCCCAGGCCAATGCCGATCCCAGACTCGCTGCGGATTCTGAACAGCTTGATTATATAGGGGCCGCCGATTGCTCCGGTAAAGCCGGCAACCATCACAAAGACGGAGGTCAGCGATGAATCTCCGCCGAGATTGCTGGAGATCTGGATTGCTACAGCGGTGGTAATCGACTTGGGCAGAATAGACAGCACATACAGCTTGGAGAAGCCGAGTCCGGCTGCCATCAGCAGTCCGCTGAACATTCCGACCATAAGTCCGGTGACCGTTCCGCCGAGAATGGCGGGGAGATTCTTCCACAGCACATGCCGCTGCTTGTATAAGGGATAGGCCAGCGATACTACCGCGGGTCCCAGCAGGCGGTTAATCCAGTCGCCGCCAATCATATAAGTCTCATAAGAGATATGGAAGCCCATCAGCAGCACGACCACTGTAAATGTTGCGGTCAGTGCAGGCAGCAGAACCGGAAGACGGTAGCGTTTGTACAGCATGGACATGACCAGATAGATCACTACGTTCATCAGCACGAAGCCGGCAGCCAGCAGAATTCTCATGCTTCCTTCCCCTTCCCGTGGAGATTACGGGCACGGTACGTCCGGCGTGTTAACCGTTTGACGCTGCGGGCGGCAATCCACTGGCTGGAATGTGCCGTGACCACCATGGTCAGCACACTGCTGATGACAAGAATGCCGATCAGGAGCAGCCCTCTTCCGCTGAAAATATCCAGATGGTTCATAATGCCTGCGGTAGCCGGGATGAAGAACATGGGCAGATACGCCAGGATAAAGGACGAGCCGTTCTCGATCAGCTTCACCGGCACAATCTTCAGCAGCAGGAGAACGAACAGCAGCAACAGTCCCACGATACTGCCTGGAATCGGCAAATGAAGCAGCTCTTGCAAATAGTCTCCGGCCAGGAAGAACACATACAGCAAGCAGACGTCGGCGATAATGCGGATGATTTTCATAATGCAGGAATCCCTTCAATCTTGAAATGACGATCTTAAGCGGCCGCTTACGGGCAGCAGGTTGACCTCCTAAGAGTAGCAGAATTTTCAGTAAATTTTCAATAAGTTTTCGACTCTTCTATGTACTTTCATTACGGTAGACGCGGAAGCAGGAACTGCCGCAGGTTCTCCAGATTGCAAAAAGAAACGGGTGCTGCCTTGAGGGCTGCACCCGTTTCTTTTTAGATTCTCAGCAGGTTCTCCTGTCCGTTGACGACGCCGCCCTTAGATCCACTCTATCACCCGGGAAGCGGGCCGCCGGGTCTTGACACGCGGCTCACTGGTACGGTAGCCGAAGGCTACCATGCAGGCCAGCCCGAAATGTTCAGGGTCCATAATCCCCTCATCGGCCAGAAGCTGTTCCATCTTCTGCTTATCAAAGCCTTCAATCGGACAGGAATCGATGCCGATCAGCGCGGCTGCAGTCATCATATTGCCAAGGGGCAGATACGTCTGGCGCGCACCCCACTCGAAGATCGCACGCTCATTGCCAGCCAGGCCGAAATCGTTTTTCAGAAATGCGCCATACACCCGCTGCTTGCCCTCTGCAATCTCAACCGGCAGCTTCTGTACCTCCGACATCATACTCTGAATATATTCTGAGTCGGCTGCCAGGTCACGCGGCTGTCTTGCGAGAATAAGCACGAAATGGCTTGCGGTCGGCAGCTGCTTCTGGGCGCCCCAGGCGTAGGGCAGCAGCTTCTGCCGGAGCTCCGGGTTCTGGACAACTACAAACTTCCAGGGCTCGAAGCCGAACGAACTCGGTGACAGGCGTCCAGTCTCCAGAATGAAGCCGAAATCCTCTCCGCTGATCTTCCTGCTGCTGTCGAATTCTTTGGTCGCATGTCTGTACTCATAGGCCGCCAAAATCTGCTCTTTCGTCATTTCAGTTGCTGTGCTTGTGTTCTCCATCCTCCATACTCCCTTTCTGTGTACCGTTCATGATAAGGAATTGACGTTTTCCTGTTCCTATGCCTATAGTAATGGATAGACAACACATTTAGAAGTACGCACATTTTTGTGATGTAGTATACAAAATGATACTAAGGAGCGTGTTCAGTGATGCGCGACCGTAAAGGCGGTTTCGGCACCTGCCCGGATGGCACTGCTTATGCTTGTCCTGTAGAATTCACCCTCGATGTCATCGGCGGTAAATGGAAGGGGGTACTCTTGTACCATATGATGGATTCCACAGTCCGGTTCAATGAATTCCGCCGCATCTGCCCCGGCATCACCCAGCGCATGCTGACCCTGCAGCTCCGCGAGCTGGAGGAGGATGGCGTCGTTCACCGTGAGGTCTATCATCAGGTGCCGCCGAAGGTCGAATACTCCTTGACCGAATTCGGCCGGTCTCTGATTCCGATTATCAAGCTGATGAGAGATTGGGGTCTGGAGTATCAGGCGAAGCAGCAGACTTCAGAGGGTTCGGCTATAGACACCGGAGTGTAGCGGGGTATGCAGAATAGGGATGCAGCCACCCGCTGCATCCCTTCACTGTCTTCCAGTCAATTATGAATCCTCGAAAAACTCCTCAGCCTTCTGCTTATGCTCCTCCTTGACCTGTCCGGCAATGGCCCGGATGCCCGCCGCCATGACGGCAGCATCGTCTGTGAAGCCCAGACCGATCAGCGCATCGGGAATGGCATCGATCGGGGAAATGAAATAAGCCAGCGCTCCAAAGGCAATCCCTTTCGCCCATAGCGGTGTTTTGGCATCCATAGCACAGTAGTACATGGCGATCGCTTCTCTGGTGAAGGGGATTTTACCGGCGGCTTTCCTGGTTTTGCTCCAGAAGCTCTTTTTCACAAGCTCCTCATTCTTCTTGTCATACTCAAAGCTCTCCACCAGTACTCCCGCCGGCAGCTTACCCGTCTGATTGTCCATCCGTAGTTCCCTCCCGGTGATTAGACTGCCTATCCATGGCCTCGCACCAACCCTTACTATATCTTCACACCATTCCCTTGCTGCTAATCACTGTGGCCTATACAGCTTCACTCAGGAACCCAGATGCTTCTGGAAGAACAATGCCGTCTGTCTGCGCTGGAATTCGCTCACCTCATGTCCGGAGAACGGATAATCATTAATCTCTTTAGGCGACTCTATCCGGTTATACGCGGCATAGATCGTCTCCGGCATACATACTGTATCCTTCCAGCCTACGGACATCTGAACAGGAACGGTGAAGCGGTGAGCCAGATTAACAATGTCGAAAAAGGCCAGATTCTCAAACACCCGCTCCAGATGCTCAGGATAGCGCTTCAGGTAATCCGCAATCTCTGTGAGTGAGCTGGTGGAGTTCAGCACTCCGAAATCCAGCCGGCACAGATTAGGAATGTCTGCGGCCACCGCCGCCACGCGGCGGCTGAGCGCCCCTGCCAACAGCGCGATCCCTCCGCCCTGGCTGGCCCCATTAATCGCAATACGCGCCGGGTCAACCCCTGGCAGCTGTGCAGCCGTCTCGATGGCCCGAACTGTATCTATAGCTAACGCCAGATAATAGGATTGCTCCTTCTCCAGCAGCCCCTGGCTGATCCAGCCTTTGACTACACCGTGCTCCTGCGGCAGCAGATTGCCGGTCTCGCCCAGCTGCCCGCGTACATCTACGGCCAGGACAGTGTAGCCAAGCAGCAAGAAATGTGCATAACGCTCAGGGTATCCCCGGTCTCCGGTGTAACCTGGAAAGGTCACAATACACGGCCGGTCTCCCGTGCCCTCTGTATCACCGGCAGGCTGGATATACCAGGCATTGATCGTAGTCTCCCCATAGCTCATATAGCTGACCTTACTCACCTTCATGCCCGGATATGGGGTCTCTTCAGGGGTGATCGTCACCTCCAGCGGCTGCTCCTCATCTTCTGCGAGCAGATCATTCCAGAATTCATCAATCGTCTCCCGGTCCATTGTCGGCTCCGGACGGCAGTTCTCCAGCTCTTGCTTACGCACTTCTATTGCATTCATCACTATTCCTCCTGTGTTCCATGCACTCTTTAACCCTTGCATGTCTATGTAAGCGTCATTAATATTATAGATATAAATTCATAGAATTCCAAAGGAGTTGTTTATTATTCGTTACGGAACGTTGGCGCATACTGCCGGCTGCCTGCCGCTTAAGGAATTAACTGCCGCTCTTCAGACCTACAATATTGATTTCGTACAGCTTGCTCTGTCCAAAGCCATACAGGATATCGACCTCTCCCCGGGCAAGCTGAGTCCCGGACTTGCTTCCTATATCGCTGAGCAATTCGACAGGGCCGGTATCCGCATCGGCGTGCTTGGCTGCTACATCAATCCGATTCATCCCGATCCTGCGGTCCGCCGGGCGGAGATTGACCGCTTCAAGGAGCATCTGCGCTATGCCCGCCTGTTCGGTGCCCCTATGGTCGCCACGGAGACGGGAGCACTTACGACCTTCCAGGAGCTCGCCCCTTACCGCTATGAGGAGCTCGGCTGGGATGCCCTTAAGGCAACGGTCGAGGAACTGGCAGAGGAGGCGGAGAAGTGGGGAGTATTCTTAGGGCTTGAAGGCGTCAGTACCCATACCCTGTCCTCTCCGGCCAAAATGCGGCGCATCCTCGACGAGGTGCCCTCCAGCTCCATCGGTGTCGTATTCGATCCGTGCAACCTGATCGGTGAAGAGGTTCATCTTCAGGATGAGATCATCGATCAATCCTTCAGTCTGTTCGGCGACCGGATTATCCTCGCCCATCTTAAAGGAATCTACGAGGACAGCGGACGCATTCGTCACGGCGCTCCCGGGGCCGGGCTGTTCCACACCGCTGAGTTCCTGGACAAGCTTGAGGCGCATAAGCCGATGATCGATGTCTCGCTTGAGGATGTCACTAGCCTGGAGATCCAAAACTGCGTGAACCTGCTGCGCAACCTCCGCAATTCGTGATTTTAAGGCCATAACCCCATTTCCTCCAAAAGTACCGCTTAGCGGTACTTTTCGCTTTTCACTGAATAAAATAGTATACCTATCGCATTGTTGCAGGGCGATTGTGCAGAAAGGAAGGGATCACAGATGCGGTTCACTTTCCCCATTCTTACCTTATGCCATGGCGGGGCGCAACGCATGCTCGTGGAGCTAACGAACGGTCTTACGGCCCGGGGCCACCAGGTTGTGATTGTTATGCCGCTGGGAGGGGATGTTTCCTATGACGTCCGTTCCACTCTGCTGATTACTGACTACACGCTGCTCCGTGAATCCGATTTTCCGGTCAGCGATATCATCGTCTCCAACTTCTACACTACGGTTCCGGCCTCACAGGCAGCCAGTCTGAACGGCAAAGGCATGCATATCCGCCTCTCCTTGTGCTATGAACCTCTTTTTTTGCCGCAGAGCGAGATATCCTTCCCCTCCTACCATATTACTGACAAACTCATTGTCCTCTCCAAATGGCAGCAGGAGTTGATTAAGCTGGGACACGGAATCAGCGGAAGCATTGTGCCGGTAGGGATCAGCGCTTCATTCCGAAACATGAATATCCGCAAGGAGCTTCAGGAGCCGCTGAACATAACAGCGATCCTGCGCAAGGTGGAGAACGGGTTCTCCTGGCACCGCGAGCAGGATTATCTGGTGAATCAGCTGGATATCGTGAAGCAGCACTTCCCGTGGGTCAATATCAATTTCATCAGTCCGCCGGATGAATGCTTCAGTTCCGAATCCCTGAGAAGAATGATGGACAGCGGCAAATACCGCTTCTTCACCCCGCTCAATGACGAGGAGCTATGCTATCACTATAACGGGGCTGATATTTTTGTCAGCTCTAGTATTTTCGACACCGGTTCATTGCCAGGACTTGAAGCGATGCGCTGCGGGGCGGCGTTAGTCTCGGTCTATTCGGGAGGAAATCTGGAGTATGCCCGCCATGAGGAGAACTGCCTGTTGTCCTACCGGTATGAGAACCGGCTTGCGGCGGATGTGATGCGGCTTATTCAAGATTCTGTGCTCCGCAATCGGCTCGCCGCGCGCGGTGAGACCGATTCAAAATCATGGACCTGGGAGAACAGTGTTAAAATCCTGGAGCGGACGGCTGCCGCCTTTTTAAGCGGGAACGGTGCGGGGAAAGCGCGTATTGGACGCCCTTTTGCAGAGAACGGATAGGCAGTTAAGAAGAACGAAGATGATAGACCAAGTAGAATAGCAAGGGAAAACAGGCCCGGCTTGGAGGAACCAGCCGGACCTTTTTTTACAAAAAGATACCACTCCCTCCCCGCTCAATTGCCGAAAATAACATCCTGCTTGTTCAGCCGAGTATCATTCCATACCGCTGCCAGCGTATCCGGAAAAATAGTAGCCGCCGTAATATAGTCCCCAATCAGCGCAGTCGGAATCGGAGAATTGCCGTTCGGATTCGTGGATACATCGGAGACTCTCCGGTTCGTGAAGGACAAGCCGCTGTTGATAGACTCCGCTACAAACACATCCAGCAGGAAGCCGTCCAGCCGGTTCGTATAGTAGATTACACGCACCGTCCCCGTGGAAGGCGATACCGTGATTGAAGGCGAGAAATTCTGCGATCCGGACGGAGCCCCTGTAATGCTTACCGGCTGGGACCACAGCAAGCCGTCCGGGGAACGTGAGAAGAAGATATCGGCATAACCCAGCCGGAAATCGTTCCACACCGCATAGACAAAACCCGCAAGGGGGCCGTTCGAGATGTCTGCTCCAAGCGCTAGATTCGTCTGTACGCGGAAGTTGTAATTCGGAACAGGCAGCGGGCTGGGCACGGGAACAGTACTGGCCAGAAAAGTAGCTCCTCGGGTGACCGGGGGACTGAAGCTGACTCCCCCGTCCTGGGAGACACGGATGTAAGCATACTTAGGGCCAGGGCCAAGCTGGATATAGCCCACATAGACCTCGCCCGCCAGTCCGACAATGAGTGCCGCCCGCTCCAGATCTCCCCGGGGATCAGAGATACGCTGCGGCGGCTCCCAGCTAAGCCCCTGATCCACAGAACGCTGGAAAAAGATCGCGGCATTCGTTCCCAAATAGAACAGCGGGGTATAGCCAACGTATGCATTGCCCCGGTACGGGCTGGACGGTGAACGGTCTACAGCAAGGAAGGGTTCGTCATTATGGACGTATAGGCCGTAGCCACGCTGAACGATAACAGGAGGATTGAACGTCAATCCGTTGTCAAAGGTGGTGTACGTTGCAATTGTCCCGTCTTCAAATTCATTGAAAAAGTGGACAGCAACGATAAAGGTATTGGGAAAGGTATAGTCAATGGTCGGCGCTTCCGCGCTCATAAAGCCCGGTGCCTGCGGCAGAATCGTGGAAGACCAGGTGGCCCCGCCGTCCACTGACCGGTAGAAGCCGGTGAGAGCCGTTCCGGTACTAGAATCTACCGCTACCGCACACAGAATATTGGGGTCCAGTTCATTGACCGCAATCGATGGCTCAATATGATTCCCCGGCAATCCTGCTGTAACGTTGACGTTCGCCAACAGACATCACCCCGTTTCAAGTGTTAATGATCGTCAAGCGGTCAATGTATGTAAGTTCTGGTTGAACAATCCGCCCGATACTGTTGCCTGCGGCGTCTAGCAGAAATACATTTACAATCGTGTTCACCGCACTGTAATAGTTAATCTGCACTTCATAGTAGTTCGCAGCGTTTACCGAATACGTCTGGACCACCAGCTGCTGGGGGTTCACTTGAAACAAAGCTTCGCCTACGGCTACCCGTGTGAAATTGCTGCCGAGGAAATGAAAAATCTGCAAATTGATATTAATCGCTACGACAATAGAATCATTCAGGCAGGAAATCTGAATCCGGTCGATATGTGACGTTCCGGCAGGCGGATTATAGACCGCTCCTGTGGTATAGGGCATACATTCCGTGCTCCTTCCATTTTCCTACTTAACCGGTGTCTTCTCCCCCTTCCAAGCCGCAGACTCACTCCAATTCCATGTATATGTATCGCTATATTTGTCCAATGAGAGAATAATAATTCTATAGGTTTGCAGCCAAAAGACCGGGGAGTGTTACTCCCCGGCGTCAGATTAGGATACGGATATGCCCGAGAATACCAGCGGGCCGATGATCACCGGCGGATTCCCGGTACCGATGGCGGACACAACGAGGGCATAGCCGTAATAACCGGCAGGAATGCCGCTGTCTGTAAAGGATAAATGAACGGCTTCATAGCTATCCACGGTCCATGGACTGGATCTTGCCGTGAAGATCTGCACCGCATTCCGTACAATGGTAAAAATCAAATTGGAGGCGCTTGGCGTGTTGTTCTGGAGGCCGATTGTCGCCTCAAGCAGAACCAGACCGTTCGTCCCTACAGACACCCCGAACTGTCCCAGAATCGTGCTGTTAGGTACCCTTCTTACAGGGAGTGAAGCAGATTGGCTGAAGCTGGACGGGACACTTTTACCGAAATCAATGATAGCCGCCATCGCTTACACCAGAGAGAGGCCCGAGAAATCAACAGGACCGATCAGATTAGCAGAATTCAGTGTAGAGGAATTCACTTGTGAAATCGTCAACGTATAAGCGAAATATCCTGACGGAAAGTTAAGATCCACATAAGAGAGACTGAGCGGAGCATATTGGCTCCCGCCGGGTGCCGTTGTCAGCAGGGTAAACACGGGTGTTCCTGAACGCAGGATGGTAAGCAGCAGATTGGGATTGCCCAGCGTAGTCTGAACACCAACCGTGGCATTTAGCAGGACACTCCCGCCCTGTAAGGTGGCAAGCCCGAATTCGGTCAGCGCATAGCTGGAGGGGGACAGAGGAACAGGGATAGTGATTGATTGGCTGAAGCTGGTAATTGCACTTTTGCTGAAATCAATGATTTGCGTCATCAATATGGCCTCCTGGTAACAAATTCCTTCTCCATTATTCTATGGGGAATTCAGGCTGCTGACTGGACTAAGAAACCATGACATCTATACATAGGCACGGCTGCATGTATGGTTTACACTGATTGTATATACACTAGGGTTATCGGAGGCGGGAGCATGAACAAGGATGAGGAGCTGCAAGAGTCCATCGGGTCTCAGTTCAAATATATGGTCAGCGGGGATTCTATCTCCAAGGGCGTTGTGTATGACGAGACAAGAAGCAAGTATGTCATTCTGGAGGATAATTATGTATCTATGCTTCAGGGCAAGCTCAAGGGAGCGATGCGCAATACGGCCAGATTCGGCAATACGCTGATGAAGGGCTTCGGCAATCTGAAGCGGGATGTATTGAAGGAGAAGCCGGATGTGGTGCTGATTGAATACGGCGGCAATGACTGTGACTACCATTGGGGAGAGATTGCGAGCAACCCTGAGGCAGAGCATAGTCCCAAGACGGATTTTCCGGCCTTCGAGCGGATGCTGACGGATATGATTCATTTCCTGAAGAACCAGGGGATCACACCAATCCTGATGAGTCTGCCTCCGCTGAATGCGGACAACTACTTCAAGTGGGTCAGCGGCAACAATCCCGATTCCGAAGTGAACATTATGAAATTCCTCGGCAGCGTCACCAAGATCTACTGGTGGCAGGAGCGTTACAACTCCGCTATCCTCAAGGTCGCCGAGAGTACCAGGACCAAGATTATCGATGTCCGGGGCGCCTTCCTGCAGCAGCCGGATTACACCAAGTTCATCTGCCGGGATGGCATCCACCCTAACCGGGACGGCCACCGGATTATCTACGACAAGGTGCTGGAATTCATCCGTACGAGCGAACCTCAGCTGCTGCTGGAGCCTGCGGCAATGCCTGGACATCCTTAGACAATCAATAAGCGCTCCCCCAGCCTCGGCGGGGGAGCGCTTATTGGTGTTCAGAGCTGCTGCAAGGAGACATATTTGTCGCCCAAAAGCTTCTGGAAGTAATTCCGGTTATACAGCATGCTGGGATGGCCGGGGGAATGAAGCAGCGCAGTCTCATTATACCGGTTAGCCCGTTCATGCTGGCCCAGCCGGTCATAGCAGAGCGCAAGCTGCAGATTCGGAATCCAGGTGGAGAAGGCTTCATTCTTCATCGCCATGGATTCCGCCTGCCTTGGCAGCTGAAGCGCAAGCTCAAACCAGTAGATGGCCGGGTGAAGCTGGCCCTTCTCCAGATGCCAGGTCCCCAGCCGGCAGCAGCCCTCGGCACGCGGAGCATCATATTGCAGCGCACGGGTGACTGCAGTGAAGGCCGCTTCCTTGTCCCCCAGCGCTTCCAGGCATTCAGCCAGCCGCAGGCAGGCCTGAATATTGTCTTCAATCCAGCCCTGCCCGCCGCTGAGGAACTGCTCATAATACCGGCAGGCCTCCCTGTGAATTCCATGGTCCCGCAGCTCATTGGCGAAATAATATTGATCGCGTGCAGAGAAGCTCTCCCCTTCCGCTTCCCTTTTGCGGTAGATCCGCAGATTACGGTCTGTGTACGCTTTATCCTTCTCATGGGTAACACAGACGGCACTTGCCAGCGAAGGGCCGTAGACCTCCAGATATTCATGCACCGGACCGATCCAGCGGAACCCGCACGCCCGGCGGACCAGCCGGTTGCGCCGCAAGGAGGTCGTCACCCTCCCCTCCCCGTCAAAAGCGAGATTATACTGCATATTCACACTGTCCACTTGTTCCGGCAGCGAAGACTTCAGCTCCCTGAACAGCGCCTGATCCTCTTCTCTCAGATAGTCGTCCGCATCCAGCCAGAAGATATAATCCCGGGTCGCCTTGCTGAAGGCATAATTACGGGCAGCGGAGAAATCCTGAGTCCAGGTAAAATCATAAACTGCGGCTCCGAAGGCACCGGCAATCTCCTTGGTGCGGTCTGCCGATCCCGTATCGACAAGGACGATCTCATCGACCAGCCCTTCCACAGATGCCAGGCAGCGGGGCAGGCTCTTCTCCTCATTGCGGACAATCATGCATAAACTGATCTCAATCATGGCAGCCTCCTGAATAAAGAATCCACTAGACTACCATGATATGCAGTGCAGCAACCGGCAAACCCTTGCTCTCACCCAAGGGCTGCGGTGCGTTTTTGGAGCTTATACTTTTTTTGCGGACTAAGCCGATGATTTTTGTTATAATAAGCAGCATACTATCCATATACAAGAAGGGGACGTTACCTTTGTCAAAAATCATTAAGACATTAACCATTGCCGGCAGTGACTCCAGCGGAGGCGCAGGCATTCAGGCAGACCTCAAAACCTTTGAGGAATACGGCACCTACGGCCTTAGTGCCCTGACTACAATTGTAACGATGGACCCTGACCGGGGCTGGCATCATAATGTATACCCTGTCGATGCTGCCATCGTTGCCGAACAGCTCAAGACGATCTTCGCCGGCGGTCCTGTGGATGCCATGAAGACCGGTATGCTCGGCAGTGTAGAGATTGTTAAGGTTACTGAACAGGCCCTGAAGAACAACAAGCAGACCAATGTCGTAATCGATCCGGTTATGGTATGCAAAGGCGAGGATGAAGTACTGAACCCGGAGAGTGCAGATGCCATCCGCGATCTGCTGCTGCCGCTGGCTACGGTGGCTACTCCTAATCTGTTCGAAGCCGGAGTGCTATCCGGTCTTGGCAAGCTGACTACGCTTGATCAGATGAAGGAAGCTGCCCGCCTGATCCATCAGCTCGGCACCCAGAATGTTGTCGTCAAGGGCGGCAAGGCGCTGGGCGGCGACAAGGCGATTGATATCTTCTTCGACGGCAGCGAATACCTCGTTCTGGAGACTGCGAAGATCGAGCCTGCCCATAACCATGGCGCCGGCTGCACCTTCGCCGCAGCGATTACCGGCGGACTGGCTAACGGCTTGCCGGTGAAGGATGCTGTGGTGAAGGCGAAGGATTTCGTATCCGCCGCCATCCGTAACGGATATGCGTTCAATGAATATGTCGGTCCTGTATTCCACGGGGGCTACCGCTTAGAGCAGTAAAGCCCAGCGGAACGTCAACCCAAGTGAACACGTACATTTTTCTCCACACCAAAGGGGTGTCCCAAGCAGCCATTTCATGGCTCTTGGGACACCCCTTCTTTTTACTGTGTATCCTGCTTACTTAACGGGCGGCTCCTCCGCAATATGCTTCACGAACGCCAGCATCTTATCCTTGTCCTTGTCATTCAGAACACCGATAATGATCGATTTCGCATTATAATTGATGGGCAGCTCTGAGATGAATGGGGATTTCAGAATATCTACACCATACAGCTCATTCTTGCCCGTGTCCTCATTGACTCCCCACTGCATCCGGGCATCGTCCGCAGCCAGCTTCCCGTCCGCCGTGATCGACTCCAGATTCTGGAATCCGGTCTGCCCGCCGATCCACTTGACGGTGGCCTCATCCAGCACGAGGATATCCGGCCGGTTCGCCGCCAGCTCCACAACTGCCTTTTGCATATAGTTCATATCCAGCGAGTCAGAGCCGTCGCCCGTTCTGGGCAGATAAGTCATCACCGTCTCCACCCGCTTCCACTGCGGGTAAGCCGCGATGATCGCCTTCTCCAGCTCCTCGGTCTTACCGCTCGTATCCGTGACACCGAAGCTGCCGATGAACATAATCTTCGCATCCACAGGCGGCAGGGAAGCCAGATATTGTCGATGCTGGTAATTGTCATAGAGAGCCTTCCCGCCAAAAATCACCACCAGCAGCCCGATAATGCCAAGGATCACATGTGTTTTGTATAGCCGCATGAAGGTCTCCCACTTGCTCGCTGTACCGGAGAAACGTCCGTACTTGGCAAGCCGCTCATCTTCGGCCTTCTGGATCTCCTGCTCGTCCCAGGTATCCAGAATCAGCTTGTACGCCCGGAAATCAGCTTCGTAGTCTGCGATCTCTTGCTCTGTAGTCAGGGAGCGTCTTCGCTTCAGGAGCAAGTCGAACCGCTTGTTCAGTTCCTCTCTGGTTACGGTTTCAGGTAAGCCTAACTGCACATACGCTTGCTTCAGGTTCTCGTTCACATTGAATTCTCCTTTGATATGGATGATGCCATAATTCTATATTAACAGACTTCACCCTGTATTCTCCACTCGCGCTATAGGCGGACAGCCAGGTCCGGGGTCTCCATCAGCAGGAACTCCATTTCGCTCTCTCCGTGCTGATGCATGAAGCTATGTAAAAAGACGAAGCCTGCCTTCTTATACAAGCGGACTGCCCTCTGATTAAAGGCTGCCACCGACAATCTGAATCGCTCCGCGTCATACGTCCGCTCTGCAAACCTCATCCCCGCCTGCAGGAAAGCCAGTCCATGGCCCTGCCCCGTCAGATCCGGTCTTAACCCCAAGCCGATATCGAGGGCCGTTCCATCGAGGTAGAGTCCGCTCTCTATCCCTTCCCCCACCTGCGCGTTCTGCCCGTAACAGAAGAACCCGATCAACGCTCCGTCCGCAGCAGCTACGCTGAAATAAGAGCCATCCAGCAGCTCCTCGATATCCTCTGCGGCATCAGCCGCATCCAGCATATTGTACAGGGCATATGGCGGCTCATATCTCCAGTTGACGATCTCTCTGGCCGCCGGTTCATCCATTAACCGGATCTGATAACCTCTGCTTTGTCCCAGGATCACTACAACATCCCTCCTCTCTTTGTTTTTTTTCTAATTATAGCAGCCTCTAGTCCAATCCGTGCAGTCCTCTCCACTCTTCCGGCTGCATGCCGGTAATGCGTTTGAAGACGGCGCAGAAATAGCTGACATTCTCGAAGCCTGCCCGCTGCGCGATTTCATAGATCCGCTGCCCCCGGCTGCTGAACATCAGCTGCTTGCTCCGGTTGACCCGCTGCTTGTTAATATAGGCCACCGGCCGTTCACGGACGGTCCGCTGGAACAGCCGGCACAGATACTGCGGCGAGACAGACGCCACCTCGGCCAGCTCCTTCAGCAGCAGCGGACGGTGCAGGTGAAGCTCGATATATTGCAGCACCGGCTTCATCCGTGCAAGCTCGTTGTCCTCATTCGAGGCCGGAAGCAGGCTGCGCTTCAGATCCAGCAGCAGGGCATACAGCAGCTTGGAACGCTCCAGATTGTCCTGCAGCTCATTGCCGGAGGAGAGGGTTAGCATCTCTTCCAGCGGAGCAAGTATGGGCTCTGCCCGCAGGCGTCCAACCCCGGACTCGCGGATTCCGGCGTAGAGCAGCATCTGGGCTGCTTCTCTTCCGTTGAACGAGATCCAGGCCAGCTCCCACTCCCGGCTAAGCGGGGTATAGGAATGGGGAACATCGGGGTAGAGACAGAACAGGTCGCCCGCCTCCGCAAGGTAGGACTTGCCCCTGATATTGACTTCACCTTTCCCGCCGAGGACCTGGTGCAGCTGATAATCCGGGAAGCCCGCAGGCCGGGCCATCTCCCCCTGATGCTCCCAATACCCGATGGTCGTCGCATACAGCGGCAGCAGAAGCATATCTTCCATCTCGCAAAAGATCATCGTGCTATCCATAGCGTTCTCCTTCCAGCTGCAAGCTCGCTTTGATCTGTTGTTTCATATTTTATTATAACTGAAGAAAATCATTATATATACCCAGAACATTTCCCATCCTATAATATGAATATAACAATATAAGGAGATGTTAACTTGCGCAACAAACTCTCATATCAGCAGCCTGCCAACGGATATCCCGAATGGAACAATAATCCTGAGATTTTTCAATTGAACCGTATAGATGCCCATGCCTCCATGATGTCCTTCCCGGAAGCGGCAGACGCCCTTCAAGGAGATAAAGCTTCCTCCTCCCGCTACCAGTCGCTGAACGGAACGTGGAAATTCGCTTTTGCCGAAACACCGGACGCACGGATCAAGGACTTCTATAAGAACGGATACGACGCTGCCGGCTGGGCAGATATCGTCGTTCCTTCCCACTGGCAGTTCCAGGGATATGATTATCCCCAGTACACCAATGTCCGCTATCCTTGGGAAGTGTCCGAGCCGGATCTGAAGCCTCCCTTCGCTCCAACGGTATACAATCCGGTAGGCTCCTATATCCGTTCTTTCAGCGTTCCGCAGGATTGGGACGGACAACCTGTATTCCTCAGCTTCCAAGGTGTGGAATCGGCCTTCTATGTATGGGTGAACGGAGAACTCGCCGGATACAGTGAGGATACCTTCACACCGTCAGAATTCGATATCACTGCCTACTTGCTTCCCGGCGAGAACAAGCTGGCGGTTGAAGTCTATCGCTGGTGTGATGCAAGCTGGCTCGAAGATCAGGACTTCTGGCGTCTGAGCGGAATTTTCCGCGATGTCTATCTCTACACTGCACCTCCGGTAAGGGTAGCCGACTTCTTCGTCCGCACCGTGCTGGACAGGAGCTTCACCGATGCGGAGCTGCAACTCGACCTGATGCTGGAGAACTATTATAACCGGGTCACCTCCGCACACTCCGTAGAAGTACAGCTCTACGATAGCAAGCAGCAGCCGGTATGGGCAGCGCCGGTGTCAGCCGGGTTTGCTTTTGAAGGGGAGGGAACTCAGCTGCTTAAGCTGTCTGCAGCCGTGAAGAACCCGTTGAAATGGAGCGCGGAGAAGCCTAACCTCTACACCCTGCTGATCTCGGTGAAGGACGATCAGGGACAGCTGCTGGAGGCGCTCAGCTGCAAGACGGGCTTCCGGACCTTCGAGATCCAGGACGGCCTGATGAAGATCAACGGCAAACGGATCGTATTCAAGGGAACGAACCGCCATGAATTCTCCTGCGATACCGGCCGTGCGCTCTCCAAGGAAGATATGATCACCGACATCAAGCTGATGAAGCTGCACAATATCAATGCCGTGCGGACCTCCCACTATCCGAACCAATCGGTATGGTACGAGCTGTGCGATGAATATGGTCTCTATGTGATCGATGAGACGAACCTGGAGACACATGGCTCCTGGCAATACGGGCAAAAGGAACTGCATGAGGGCAACGTTCCCGGCAGCCGCCCGGAATGGCGCGCGAACGTCATTGACCGCTGTAACTCCATGATGCAGCGCGACAAGAACCACACGTCCGTCATCATCTGGTCGCTTGGCAATGAATCCTTCGGCGGCGATAACTTCCTGGCCATGTATGACCACTTGAAGCAAGCTGACCCGACCCGTCCGGTGCATTACGAAGGTACTTATCATTACAGACCTTCGGACGCGGCAAGCGATATTGAATCAACGATGTACATCAAGCCGGATGAAGTCGTGGAGTACGCACTCAGTAATCCGAAGAAGCCTTATATTCTATGCGAGTATAGCCATGCCATGGGCAACTCCTGCGGCGGCCTGCATCTGTACACCGAGCTGTTCGACAAATATGACAGCATTCAGGGCGGATTCATCTGGGACTGGGTGGATCAGGCAATCCGCACAACCACTCCTGAAGGCGTGTCTTATCTGGCTTACGGCGGGGATTTCGGGGAGCAGCCGCATGACGGCAACTTCAGCGGCAACGGACTGCTGTTCGCGGACCGTAGTGTGACGCCTAAGCTCTTCGAGGTGAAGAAATGCTACCAGAATATCACCATCACCGCCCTTGATCTGAAAAGCGGAAGCTTCGAAGCCCGCAACCACTTCCTGTTCACGGATCTGGCAGACTATCAGCTGAGATGGTCGCTGGCTCTGAACGGCAAGACGGCCCAGGAAGGACAATTGCCGCTCTCCGCAGCGCCTGGGGAAGCAGCCAGCTTCACGGTTCCGCTGGATCCAGCGCTGCTGGAATCCGATAAGGAAGCTGTGCTTACGGTGTCATTCGTTCAAGAGGGCGCAACCGCCTGGTCTGAGGCCGCGCATGAAATTGCCTGGGAGCAGTTCGTGTTAACCCCGTATATTCCGTCCCGGAGCCCGGAGGTTTCGGGCGGCACCCTGCAAGTGAAGGAGAAGGATGGCTTCCTGTCCTTCGAGGGCAGCGGATTCGCGCTTGCCTTCGAGACAGCAACCGGCGCGCTTGTCTCGCTGAAGTCCTCCGGGAAGGAAGTTCTGCTCGCACCGGCCAGACCTAACTTCTGGAGAGCTGTTACAGACAATGATCTGGGCAATAAGCATCCTGAGCGCTGTGCGGTCTGGAAGGAAGCGTCCTACGCGCGTCAGCTGGCCCGGTTCAGCTGCCGTGTAGAAGGGGGCCTCGGCTTCGTCACCGCCGATTATCTGCTGGGTACACAGCCGCAGTCTACCCTGCGTGTTCATTACGAGATTCGTACAGATGGTTCAGTCGAGATCGTACAGGAGCTTAACCCGGGCAGCAGCACCCTGCCGGAGATCCCGGAATTCGGAATGGTCTTCGAGCTGGACAGCAGCCTGGACACGGTCTCCTGGTATGGCCGCGGGCCGCATGAGAACTATTGGGACCGTAAAGCCGGAGCTCCGCTGGGACTCTACTCAGGCAAGGTCAGTGAGCAGTTCACGGATTACCTCCGCCCTCAGGAATGCGGCAACAAGACGGATGTCCGGTATGCTTCTGTCACTGCAGGACGCGAAGGACACGGCTTGTCTGTGGAAGGTGCAGTCCCACTCGAAGTCAATGCGCTTCCTTGGTCTCCGGCCGAGCTCGAAGCCAGCGACCACGGCTACAAGCTGCCAGCCTCTGACAAGACCGTGCTGCGTGTCAATTATAAGCAAATGGGTGTGGGCGGCGACGACAGCTGGGGTGCGCCAACCCATGAGCAGTTCACCCTGCCGGCTAACCGTCCGTATACCTTCAAGTTCAAGCTGACACTTGTCTAAGCAAGCATAAGATTTTCTGTATAGAGGGCAGTCCGGCAAGCCGTAAATTGGCTGGCCGGACTGCCCTCTTTTTTAAAGAAAGTTTATCTTGATAATCCCCGGAAATCCGGCGAGAATGGAGTCATAATCAGTCTCTTATTCGGTCAGATGAGGAGAAATAGGTATGTCAGACACAGCCGCAAGAATCCGGGATGAAATCCTGGATTCTATGACAGAACGATTCGGGATGCATGTCACTGAAGCGGTCCAGATTGATCAGGGCTTCCTGAATCTGAAGTGGAGACTGGACAGTGATCAGGGCCGTCTATTCGTGAAGCAATACAGCAAGATCCGTTACCCTGAAGCGCTCACCCGCGGACTTGAGGTCTCCTTAAGTCATCAGGACCATCTATACCTGGAAGGCCTTCCTGTTCCGAAATTATTTTCACACGCGGGGAATTATGTCTTGAGAACGCCTTCACAGGAACGGTACGTGCTGATGGCCCTATGTGACGGGCACAGTGTTGCCCCCGGCTCGGCCACAGTGCAGCAGATGTATACGCTGGGCAGAGTAGTCGGCCAGATGCACAAGCTGCTCAATGCGCTGCCTGCTTCTTTGCCGCTGTACTGGGAGGTCCGCAGTCAGGCGTCTATGTTGAGGAATTGGGAGACACGCTATATTCAGGCCACCGCCCGGCAGAGCGAGGATACGATATCGGCGCTTGAGCTGCAGCGGAGGATCATCGACCGGATGGACACCGGCATCTTCGCGGACTGCGGACGGGGCTGGGGACACCGGGATTTGTTCGTGGATAATATCCTCTTCAGCACAGATCAGGTGGCGGCGATCCTGGACTTCGACAGGCTGCATTACGTCTACCCGGAGTTCGATGTAGCCCGGCCGATCCTTTCCTGCGCGCTGTCAGAAGGCGGGATCGGACTGGAACAGGTAAGGGCTTTTGTGACGGGCTACCGTGAACATCTCCCCTTGCCTGCAAGCACCCTCATCCGTTCGCTGAAATTAACCTGGTGGAAGGAAGCCGAATGGATTGCCGTGCCCGGGCAGGATGAATTCCCGCCGCTCGTCCGCTTCCGTCAGGAGAATCAGTGGCTCGCGGCTAACTGGGACCGCTTGAATGATATGTTCGCCGGAATCTGAGGGATCTAAAGAATCTAAAGAATTGGGATAGGGCCATTAATCATGGCCCTTTTTTGCTGTATCCGGGTGAGCTTACGGCAAGCAGAATAAATTCCCGGAAACAAAATGTGACCGGATGCCGTCCTAAAGGGTGTTATAGATAAAGGAGGGCATAACCTCATGCAGCAACCCATGACCCGGCCGGGCCATCCTGTGATGAAAAGCTACGAACAATATGCAGATATGCTATACCGGATTGCCCTGGTTCATCTGGGCAGCCGCCAGGATGCCGAAGAGGCTACGCAGGACACCTTCATCAAGCTGTTGGAGAAGGCTCCCGTATTCAAGGATGACGAACACCAGAAGGCCTGGCTGATCCGGGTCATCACCAATCATTGCAAGAATCTGCTGGGCAGAGGCTGGCGCAAGCGCGAGGTCAAGCTCGAAGGGGTGGAGCCGGTTACGGCCGATAACCCCGAAGAGCTGGCGGTCTTGCAGCTAGTGCTGGCCCTGCCGGTGAAGTATAAGACTGTGATTCATCTGTACTATTACGAGGATTACCCCGTCCAGGAGATCAGCAGAATTCTGCAGATCAGCGAGTCGGCCGTGAAGATGAGACTTCAGCGCGGGCGCCAGCTGTTAAGACTGGAGCTGGAAGGAGCAGAAGCGGAATGAAGGAAGATCAGTTTCGAACCCAATATAAGAAAGCGGTGGATACTATGAGTGCAAGCAGAGAAATGAAGCAAGGCTTAGAAGGTAAAATGGAACAAAGACGCCGTCCGCGTAAAATGGTCTATATTGCAGCAAGCGTGCTGGTTGCTGCCGGAATCGGCTTGGCCGGACCAAGCGTGATGAAGCAGCTGGGCGGAACTGGTTCACCTAATCAAGTGGCCCAGGTCGATCCGGGTACACCAGCTGCGGGCAATGCCGCAGGAGTCGTCATTCCCAAGATCGAGCTGCCGGATAAAAGCTCCGGTGCTGTGGCCGATATGATCGGCCTGGTTGTCTACCAAGGCAATATCTATACCCAGGCGGCGATCCGCATGGAAGCGGCCGATGCGGCTGCACTGCGCGGAGAGAAGCTGGGCCGCACGACCAGCGGGATTGATGAATGGAGCGGTAAGGATGCATATACGGAGCTGGCCTCGAACATTGGGGAGACGGATATCTATGCCGTCAAAGGATATGATTCCGGCTTCCTGGTCATGTCCTATACAGAGGTGGACGGCCAGGTGTTCGCAGAGCTGTTCGAACACACGAACGGGATTACGGTCCATAGCGGTGCCGATCTCATTGGCAAGCTGAACCTGGACGGGCGCATTGCCTCCGCCCAGTGGGAGAGCTTCGACAGCTGGAATAACGGCAAACAGCAATACCTGCCGCTGCCCGAAGGCGCAGCGCTTGACGGGTTCCTGAACGCCCTCATGACCGCCAAGCCCCTATCCGCCGATCCGCTCATGGAGCAAGGCATCTATGACCAAGACGACCGCAAGCTGGTCTATCTCCAGCTTGCGGACAAAACCCGGGTGGAGCTGACCCTGTTCGGCCAGGGACTCGTGCGCTACAGCAATGCTCCGGTATTCTTCGAGGTTGAACCCGGTGCCTTCAAGGCGCTGTGGAGCAGCATGGAGCCTTAAGCCTATGCCGATGCTTACACTCACTGGCCGCTTATAGAGTGAGTTGTTGCACTTCTTGCAGGATTCCTCTGAACCTATTACCGGCTGAAGTACAATGTTGCAATATTGCACAATTTTCGGTATTCAGAGCCAATTAACCCTGGATTTGTTGCCTTTCGTGCAGGATTTCAGCATATACCGTTTGTATTGGGCAGTATTGTTGTATTTCATGCAGGATTCCTCTATACCTGCTACTGGCTATGGAGATTGGGCCTATCCCTCAGCGCAGCAGCATCCGTTGTATTTGGTTTCTCCTAACCAGCAAGCGAAAAGCCATCCGGCGGGATGGCTTTTATCCTTTTATCCGCAACAGCAGCAGTTAACTTAATGTTCCCTGCCTCCATTTCGACCCGATATACTCCTTAATCTGCTCCGCCACACGGGCTGGAGGTGTAGAGGTTGATTCAAAGGTCGGCATCGGCGGATCATAGTCCGTATCGGCATGTTCCAGCAGCCACTGCGCGAATTCCTCGTGCTGCCTGAGCATATCTTCAGTCCAGGTAGCTGCATCCTCCCGGCCCCGCAGGCGGGCATTCCGGGTGGCATCGTCACAATGCAGGTTAATAAAGTGCACTTCGCTGAACGCATCATATACATCGCATTTCTTGGCATCCCAAGGCATCATCGTCCCGCAAATAACCGTTCCTCTCCCCGACAACGCAACGGCACGCGCACAATGAAACAGCACATTATACCGGTCCTGGTACTCCAGCTTCTTTCCCGTGCTTCCGAAATTATCATCATCCGTACTGAACAGCACAAATTCCGGCATCTGCTCCCTCAGCTCGTGCATGACCGTGGTTTTACCTACTCCGCTGGCTCCGGTGATAATGAATAATGGCAACTTGGCAGTCATAGGTCCTCCATCCTCTCTTCACTCAAATATTCCGATATGTACCGCTGATCCGCCTCCGAGCTTGTCCAGAACACCACGGGTGCAAGTGTAATGTTCATCCGGCGCAAGGCCACATTCCGGTGGCGTCCATCATTGATTGCGAACGTCCCGTCAGCATAATTTACAATTAACGGAGGCATATCCCACTTGCTGTAACAGGTTGTCATTGTCTCTACAATACTGAAGAAACGGGCTTGTTCATCTAATGCAGTCAGATACGAGGGCGCACCTTCCTCTATTCCGAACCTCGTAATATCTACAACCACCGGCCCTGTATAGACTCTGGGTTCCAGCAATAATCCGTCTGCCAGCACCACATTCTTCCCGTCATTCCGCAAAAAAAGCTGCACCCACTCGTGGATAGCCCCCCGCCCGGCATATTCCATAGCACAACCAGTTGTCCCGTATATCATCCTGAATGTCTGCCTTTCCTTGTGGGATATCTTCATCATAGCCGTGAGCGCAGCAGGCAGCCTATACCGAAAATAATTTAAGCTGTTTCCGCCATATCTGCTCAGTCCGGTCTGTACATAGCATACTGTTTCAAATATTGCTCATTATCAGCTAATTCCGTCATCCAGACAATGACAGGATATTGGCTTACCCCAGTGCGGTGCAGCGCTTCCAGTAACGAATTACCGCTGTTCAGCTCCATTCTCCCTTGCGCAACCTTCGCGATGAGGGGCGGAGCGGCTTCACCCGCTTGAATCTGTTGGGTCCAGTGCATCACCTTGTGCTCAAAATCCTCCCGGTCCACCCTCCACTTCATCCCGCTCTCGGGGCCGCTCGTTCTGCTCAGCAAGGAGAGCGGAATCCACAGCGGCCCCTCATACGTTCTGTTCATCAGCGCAAGGCCTTCCGAGAAATTCTTGTTGCGGCGGCCGAACAGCACATAGGAATGCACCCACTCCTCCAGCATCCCTGCTTCTGCATACGCTGCGGCGGACGGTGCTGTGGGATCGTAATCCAGTTTGTTGGTGTCCTTTTTGGAGTATACAATACGTTTAATGGTCTCCTGGGACAAATAATATTCCTTCGACAGCTCAGCGATTGGGGTTCCGTGAAGATACTTATTGTAGATCAGCTGATTGCGTCTGACGAGAACCTGGCGGTAGCCCGAAGCCTCCCCCCACGCCTTCTTCTCATCGTCCTGCGGAATATACAGCAGCTTGCCTGCCGCATATTTCTTCACTTCCTTAAGCAGCTTCTCCGGCAAAAGCTCCCCGGCATTCTCATAGTTCATAGGTTCACCTGCCAGTAGATCAATTACAATTCTAGAGCACCTTCCACGCGGTACTTCTTCTCCCATTCCGATACATGGCTGGAGTCCAAGCGAATCAGCTTTGCCGGAGTATATTCGATAGACGTAGACGAATTGGCTCCGCCGCTGTCCGGCAGGAACCGCAGCTCTTTAATTCTGCGTACAACCTCTTCGTCCGTCCGGATCTCAGCCGCCTCTTCCTCGGACACCACCAGCAGCGGAATGTCCTCCCGTACAGTAGTAAACACGCCATTACCGTCTGTGTAAGACAATTCAGCCGCCAGGCTGTACTCCCCGCAGGGAATCGGCTCCCGGGTGAAAATTTCAATGTACAGGTCCGTTACTGCCAGCACCTCTTTAATCTTTATTCTCCCGCTGCCGTCTTCAACAGCACCACTCAGATCAGGGGACCGGTTTAGCCCTTCCGGAAGTATTAACTGTAAGCAGACGTTCTGTCCAGCGCCGGGCGGCATGATCTGAAGCCAGAGATGATTCATCCCTTCCTCATGCTCAATAGCAGATTTTGCAAAACGGATTCTGATCATACCTGTCCCTCCTCTTGAAGTAAACGGGTGACGGCCTCAACCATCTTCTCCTTCAGCACAGGTGAGATCCGCGGGCTAATGGAGAGAATTACATCTTCACTGATGACACGCAGCTCACTGTGGAGCATCTGATCCGACTGGTACAGCCGCAGATTATCCCCGAGCTTGATCACGTCATCCAGTGGCAGCCCCGCCAATTTCTCCTGTGCCGAGGCCAGCGTCTCGCCGCTCTTGGACAATACAAGGATAGCGCGCAGATAATGCAGATGATTGTCGGTGTACACCCTTTTGTTCCCGGCCAGCTCAAGCGGCGGCAGCATTCCAATCTGCGTATAGTACCTGACCGTCCGCAGATTCATCTGCGGATCTTCATTCTGTAATACCTCAGCCACTTGCTTCGCAGTGTAGGTATTCATGTGACTCTCCTTCCTTGCGGAACAATAGTTACAGTTAACTGTGTTGGTTACAGTTTAGTGTAACTATCAATGGATGTCAATATATAACTCCCGATCCACCCCATCCACAAACGGTGTCCACTCCCCCGCAGCATACAACTGCAGCCGGTGCATAGCCCGGGTACATGCCGTATAAAATAGCTTCCGCTCGCTCTCCCTATGATACGTCTGCGCAGAAGCATCGTAGATTAGCACCGCGTCGAATTCGACGCCTTTGGCGAGATAGGCGGGGATCACCTGCACTCCTTTTTCAAAAGTTGGCGTGTTCTTCGTAATCAGCTTCAGCTCATGCGCCCGGCCACTGGCAGTCAGACTCTCATATGCTTCTCTGCTCCCGGCGGCCGTCTTCGTAATTACAGCGATGGAGCTATAGCCTTCAGCCTGAAGCTCAGCAAGATCCTCCAGGATGCGCTCTGCCTTCAGTTCTTTGCTCGCCAGCTTAGACAGCACAGGCTTCTTGCCCCTCCGCTCAAAAGCCACAATTCCTTCGCTTCCGGGCAGCAGCTGCTTGGTGAACTCCACAATCTCGAAGGTCGAGCGGTAGCTGCGGACCAGCAGGAACTGGCTAGTCTCCTCTTCCCCGTACAGATGAAGCAGCGGTGAATGGTCCCCATACAGATTCGTGGCCTGTGTGAAGATCGCCTGGCTGAAGTCTCCCAGAACGGTCATGCGGGCGCGGGGGAACAGCTTGCGGAGGAACTCGTATTGGAACATTGAATAATCCTGGCCTTCATCCACGAAAATATGCCGCACCTGCGTATTCGTCCGCACGCCTTCGATCAGCTCCTGCATGTACAAGTGCGGGGTCGCATCTTCATAAAAGAGTGTTCCGCTGTCCAGCATCTCCCGGGTCTGCGCACAGATCTCCGGCCATAGCTCCGGTACCTCCGCTTCACCTGTCATCTTCCTGTAGGCCGTTTCATCACTGAATAATTGACGGTAGAGCCCGGCCATGTCGATAAAGGTGAACTTCCTGATCCCCCGTCTCAGCGGTCTGAACTGCTCCTTCACGATCATCTCTCCCAGCAGCTCCTGCTCCCGCTCGGCGTAATCGAAATCCCCTTCATCCTGCTCCCGCTTATGCACCAGCAGCTCCTGCAAGCGGAGGTATTTCTCCGCGAAGTCGAACACGCCCTTATCTCTGTGCAGCTTACCGTGGACTTCGGCATATTGCTCATTATCGAGGTAATTCATCTCCTCCTCTACCCAGGCTGCCCCCTGCTCTTCCTTCTGTAGTGCCGCCAGCTCGGTGAGCAGCCATTTCTGCACCAGCTCCACCCGGTTCGGCAGACGAATGGAAGGATCATAGCTATACAGCTTGGCCCGGATCTGTTCACTAGGTATGAGCACACGGTCCCGGAAGCAAATATCGTTGAACAGCATGCCCTCCTGCTTCAGCAAGCAGGCATACCCTTGAAGTGCGTGGAGGAAAGCTTCCGATGCTTTGTACTCCATGCCCTTAAGACGGGCGGCATAACCCTCCTCCTGCTGGGCGGTGAGCAGATATTCCATCTGATCGAACGGATCTTCAAGACGGAACGCGGCTCCCAGCCATCGGTCCAGATACTCCTGAAAGGTCGTCTGCTGCATATTCTCTTCCCCCAGCTCCGGGAGCACGGTAGACACATAGCTGTTGAACATCGGATTGGGCGAAAAGAGTACGATCTGATCGGCCGTCAGCCGCTCACGGTGTTTGTACAGCAGGTAGGCTACGCGCTGAAGCGCTGCCGAGGTTTTGCCGCTGCCCGCCGCTCCCTGCACAATCAGCATCCGGCTCGTATCGTTACGGATAATGGCATTCTGCTCCGCCTGAATCGTAGCTACGATGCTCTTCATTTGGGAGTCTGCGCCCTGACCCAATACCTGCTGCAGCAGCTCATCTCCGATTGTCACGCTCGAATCGAACAGATGCTGGAGCTGACCTCCGCGGATCTGGTACTGCCGCTTCAGTTCCATCAAGCCGGTGATCCGTCCTCCCGGTGTGTCGAAGGCCGCGTGTCCCGGCGGATAGTCGTAATACAGGCTCGCTATCGGGGTACGCCAGTCATAGACGATGAAGCTCAGGCCATCCGCAGCCACGAAGGAGGAGACCCCGATATAGACCTGTTCAGCCCCCTTCTGCCCTTCCTCCTGAAAATCAATCCGCCCAAAATAAGGGGACGGCAGCAGCCGCTGCATATTCTTCCATTGCCGCAGCTTCCGCGCATGACTGCGTTCCCGTTCAGACAAAACCGCTTCCTGCTGGGTGATGGTGAAGAAGCTCTCCTCGAAATCCTCCTGCGAGTTCGTATCGACCGTGACCTCTTCCCAGAATCCCCGGCGGATATCCGTAGCCTGCTCCTTTAGCTGCCCGACCTCAGGCTCCAGCTCCGCTATCCCC
This sequence comes from Paenibacillus sp. FSL R7-0179, assembly GCF_038002265.1. Classification (NCBI taxonomy): domain Bacteria; kingdom Bacillati; phylum Bacillota; class Bacilli; order Caryophanales; family Paenibacillaceae; genus Paenibacillus; species Paenibacillus sp. FSL R7-0179. Next base: position 1,988,761 of record NZ_JBBOCC010000002.1, on the reverse strand, counting down.
GCTATCAGCTGCTCCTTCACCTGCTCCAGCCACTCCTGCTCCTGCTTCCAGACCTTTGTCTCTTCCATCCTCTGAACACTCCTTTTTCTTGCTGAAATCGTTCCACACTGGCGGCTTGACAAACTGGATGTCCGTTTGCTATACTTAATATATAAATAAGATGCATTAACTCTGACCATTTACAAATAAAATGGCCGACAGTTTATTAACATTAACATATTCCCTGATGCGATGCAATCCTTTTATATGACACAGCTAACCCTGGCGCTTCCGCCAGGGTTTTATTTGTGGTATGAGCCAAAAGTATCTATTTGGCCTAAATTGCCTATTAGCGCTGTTCACGGATGTGCCGGGGCAACAGTTGGATTTTCTACACTAGCTCAGGGATGATAATCGATGCGTTTATCTAACTAATGTTCTGGCCATGCCAAAGCTCACTGTTACACCGGCCGCTCAAGCTCAAAAATCTCCCCAATCCCCGCATAGCTATTCCCGGCCAGACGGCTGACCGCCCCTAAGGCTACCGGATTAATTCTCCCCTGCTCGTAGATCGCCTCGTCCAGATGAAACTGCACGATTCTGCCAATCAACAGATCATTGTTAGGCAATGCAAGACTATGCTCAAGGACACATTCCATCCGTACCTTCGCTTCCTGAATGCCGGGAACCTTAATGCGCAGGCTATCCACAGGCGTCATCCCCGCTAAGGTGACCTCACTCTGATCAGGCGGCAACGGCGCAGCCGTCATATTCACCTGTCCGACATTCTGATCATCCACAATATGAACCACAAACTCCTTCATTTGCTTGATGTTATGTGCAGTATGCTTGGACCGGCCCCCGGCATGCTGAATAGAGACGGAGATCATCGGCGGGTTGGAGGATACGATATTGAAGTAGCTGAACGGCGCACCGTTCAAGACCCCATCCTCCGACAAGGTGGTTACAAAAGCAATCGGACGCGGAATAATCGTCCCGACCAGAAGCTTATAATTATCCCGTTCGGTGCCCTGCTGCGGATCAATAGGGATCATACTCGTGCCTCCTTTTTAATGTCAAAGCAGATTAGTTAAGCTCTCTTACCGAAACCGGCAGCAGAACTTGTTCAATCTGTGCTCTGTGCGGCTCGTATTGTGCAGGCAGCATCAGGCTGCCTCCCATCGTCTCCGGTGTTTCATCATGAGCGAAGCCTGGAGGATCGGTAGCGATCTCGAACAGAATCTCCCCATGCTCTCTGAAGTAGATGGCGTTGAAATAATTCCGGTCCTGCACCGGCGTTACCCCATATCCATTATCATGCACAACTTCCTGCCATTCAAGCTGATCCTGGTCATCCTTCGCTCTCCAGGCGATATGATGGACAGTTCCGACCCCCATTTCACCGCGCGGTACGGCCGTTACCTTCAGCTCAACCACATTGCCCAGATCCGCAGCCGAACGGTAGCGGGCGACATCGCCTTCCTGCCCCACGAATGTAAGTCCCATCACCTTCTCGAGCAGCTCAGCCGTTTGTTCAGGATGTGTGGACAGCAGTGTTGCGCCGCCGAAGCCCTTGATTGCCACCTCCGGTGTTACTCCGCTGAAGGTCCATTCATTACGCTCACCCGCCTCCCGTTCCACCAGCTCCAGATGCAGGCCATGCGGATCATCGAATTCCAGGTACTGCTCCCCGAACCGCTCCATCTCTGTATAAGCCACCTTGAATGCCGTGAGCCGCTCTCTCCAGAACGCCATCGCCCCAACTGGAATCACATACGAAGTAACGCCGACCTGGCCCCCGCCGATCTTACCCTGATACGCATCCGCCCACGGGAAGAAGGTAATAATCGTTCCCGGCTTCCCGCCATCATTGCCGAAGTAGAAGTGATACGTTCCCGGATCATCGAAATTGACCGTTTGCTTCACCAGCCTCAGCCCCAGTACCCCTGCATAAAAGTCCATATTCTCCTGCGGATGCCCGACAATAGCGGTGATATGATGAATACCCATGGTTTGCTTGTTCATTTGAATTGCCTCCTAAGTTGTTGATTCGGATTATATCTTTATATTAAGATATTTGGTTAAATATTATCTTTAAGTCAAGATAATTTATATCCTTACTTTACTTTCTATAGTTACAGTTGTCAAGTACTTGTTGAAGCCATTGTCTGAATTACACACCATTCCATCTGGCAGGCAAATAAATGTGGCTGATCCGGAGCTTCACCTATGCGCTGGGCGAAGCGCTCGATGTACCCGGCCTGCCAAAGCCGGAGCGGCTGTAGACAATAATAGTCTGTTATGCGGACACAGAGGACCTTATTCGCCGAAAAAGCCTGATTTTCTCCACGTTTCGGACTCAGAGTGGACCTTATCCTACCCTTTGGAGCTGAAATCAGGCCAATTCTGGTTACTTAACGGATTCTCTGTCCGCATAATCTGCGGATTTGCTGTAATCCGCCGAAATAACGGATTTGTAGTCCGTGAGGTTCGTGCTAGGTTGCTGACGCGCAGGGTTCTCATCCCCCGCACATACCAGATTACCAGTCACAATCCTGCACATATTGCAACTTTCATCTCTTTATATAGTCCGAAAACCAAAATTGTTGCACAAAAGGCAGTTTTCCTGCATCTGCTAAGCCGCTGAACGGATTATTCCTGCTTTTCATACAACAATCCTCGCGAAAACTACTATATCAATAAATCGGAGTTGCAATTTGTGCAGCATTTCATAGCTGTAGGCGTTAACTTCAACTTCAATTTAGAGTTTTCTCGTAAAAGCACAAGGTCAGCTTGTCGTTGATTACTTGAGTTTCTGGCGTCCTTTTATAGCCCAGCTTCTCATACAAATAGCAGTTTCGCTCCTCCTGCATAATGGTCGCCAGCCCCCAGCTCTGCGCATCGGCATAGACCTCTTCAATCAAGGCGAAGGCTTGCTGTGCTATGCCCAGGCCTTGGTACTGCGGCAATACACATATCTGGCCGAGCCAGTACTCATGCTTGTCCTTCTTCTTGACTCTGACGCTTCCTGCCGCAATCCCGGCGTTATAGATGATATAGTAATCAATAAAATCCTGATTCATCCGTTCCACGATTCTCTCCAGTGTCTCATTGGCTGGGCTTGTCTCATGATCCTTATATTTCTCCAAGAGCGGCAAAAAGGCCTGAAGCTGCATAGCATGAATATCTGCCGCATCCTCCAACGTAGCTTTACTTAGTGTAACCTCTGACTTTTTCATAGTATGTACCTCCTGACGTTATTACCGGAATGTATAGTTACCTTCCTTTCAATACTACAGGTTCCATCAGACTCAAATCATACAAATTCCCGCCGCACGGAGGGCTGTCATTGCGTATATGCTCTTCCAGGCAGAGTCTGCTGCGGTCAGAGCGGTACTTTGGGCTATCGACTAATTGGTCCATCAGTATCTTCCAGGAGCCGCCAATATCATCACTGCTATCCAACTTAGCATATAGCCCGCCGGGCAAGATCATTTCCTTGAAGGGCTCAGGGACGCTGATTCCATCCGGAATTGTCGCACACATTCCATAGCCATAGGGTGTACCTGCACTACTTGGCATAGGCTTCATATTCCCGCCGAATAACCGGGCCGTGCCCAGAAGATTAGCAGATTCCAGCCAATCCATGATAGGACCCATCGCTTTCTCTTCGGGAGAGGGGTCTACCACGATATGATAAGCAACTCTCATCGCCGGCAGGGTAATCACTTTGAATGTGGACCTCCCCGTTACATTACTCATAAAAACATTCTCCATTTCGCTAAGCAGTTCCTCCTGAATGGAGGTCCTCTTATTGGAATTATTCAGGTAATCGAGTAGCTGATGTAATTGCTGTCCCATCCGTTCAAGCTCTTCCTGGTGCACCTGTAGAGCCATTATCCTGTTCTGTATGACCTGTTTAAGCGCAGACACAGAACTATTATCCAAGACAGCCTGTATTTCTCTGATCGGAATATCCATTCTCCGCAGCAGCGCTGTGATCCTGATACACTTAAGTGCATGTTCATCATATGTACGCCAGCCGGAAGATACCTCTCGCTTACTCTGAAACAATCCTTCCGCTTCCCAGTGCCGCAAGGTGCGGCTCGTCAGCCCGAGTTGCTCCGACAATTGCTGTATGGTAACAACAGTCCTGTTCATTTCTCCCTCCTTCCTGTGATCACATCCTTATCCTATCACTTGACGCCGCGGCAACTTTAAGGGGCTAACCGTGCATATCCGAAAAAAACCTTCCCCCCCTGCGCATTCTCAGTGATCCTATAGGGCTGGCGCTGGTCATAGTAACGCTGGACGAACTCGCCATCACCTACCGGATAGAGCTCAATATGGACGTTGCCGGTGAATCTGGTGAAGTACAACTTCCCGTGGGTCAGCTCGATCTGAATTTTGTCTGCGAGATAGGTTCCGCAGTACGCCCTTAAACACTCCTCACTGAGCTGAAGCTCAGGATGCCGGGCCGGAGGCTCTACCTCCACATCATGAAGAATATCCGCGAGCGCATTTCCAAGTCTGTACTGATTAATGCCTTCATTGTTCGAGAGGATGATAATGCACAGATCCTCCGCGTAAAAATGCTGCATATACGTGCAAATCCCCAGCTGATCGCCCCCATGGGAATACCTGTCTTGCCCATATAGAAGGTGATGCTCCAGGCCGTAGCAGTAGCTGTTCTCGTTCTCTTGAAAGAATCGTTCATAAGCCGCAGAGGACAGGAGCTGCCGGCCGCGCAGACAGACATACCATTTGTACAAATTCGCACAGTCCGTTACCATACCGCCTGCACCGATACTGAACTTCTCGTTATAATACGGGCATTTGACGGTGTCCGCGAAGTCTGTGATATAGTTGCTGGATCTATTCTCAATCACGGCGCAGCCGTCATCCACTGTGCTGTTGTTCATCCCTAGAGGCAGGAAAATATGCTGATGCAGATACTCCCCGTACCTCTCCCCCGAGACATGTTCTATGATCCACGCCAGCAGATTGTAGTTGGAGTTATTATAATCGTACGCTGCTCCTGCCGGCTTGGTTGGCTTCTTGTTAATGTATTGCCGGAAGAACCTTGTCCGGGAATAGTCCAGCCGGTAGTCTCCGCCGAAGAAATCATTCTCAAAATTATAAAAGTTATATAAACCGGAGGTATGCGACAGCAAATGATGGACAGTGATGGACTCGTCAATGGCCAGCTCTGCCGGGAGATACTGGCGTGCAGGCTGGTCAACATCCAGCAGGCCCTTGTCATGCAGCAGCATGACGGCGAAGGCCGTAAACTGCTTCGACATGGAGGCGAGGGAAAAGCGTGACGCCAGCGTATTTTCAATTCCAAACTCCATGCTTGCATACCCGCTGGCCCGCTCGAAGAGCACCTCGCCCTTCCTGATGACCTTAATCACGCCGTAAAAACTCCACAGCTTCAGGTACTGATTCGTATAATCCTCCAGTTTCTCACGCAGGGTCTGCACAGTTTCATCTCCTAACTTAATTGGGACTGCTTGATGCGTTCACAACAACCAGGATGACTACAGCTTCTGAAACAACCGCTCTCCGTTAATCTGGATAAATCTGTACATGCCGGCGCAAACCGCTACCAGAAGCACGCCATATCCCAGCAGGATGAGATTTCCGCCCACCCCAGGAAGAAGCATGAACAGTACGGCGGGAACAGCCAGCGTTAGGACACCGATTAGCATCGTTACCAGCACCGACGCACTCTGCTTGATCGCCGCAACTTCGCTGGTCCAGTCCAGCTTGGGCAGCTTCAGGTTCACCATAACGCCCAGCAGCGCGGAATAGCAGGCATAGATGACCGGAACAGTCAGCATGAGTATACTCTCCATCCATCCGGCATGCAGGGTATAGGCCAGCAGTCCCCAGCTTACGGCAATCACCGGTAATGTAATGGTGAGATTCACCGCCACCTTGCTGAATACAATCGCTGGTTTGGGCACAGGTGAGCTGGTCAAGATCCACAGATGGTTCCCTTCCAGCGAAATAGAGCTGGCTGTCGTACAGCTCAGAACAACGAACAGAGAGATAACCAGCGGACTCAGCGAACTTAGGGCATCTGACAACTGCGGGATATCAAGTATGGTTCCCAGCTGCTCAGAGCTGACGAATAATAAGGAAATAGACATCATCAGGAGCAGCACCATCCCAATCCCTGTGTTCAGGACATAATTAACCGAGCTGAAATAACGGCGCAGCTCCTTAAGATACAAGGCCTTGAATGCTGAATTAGCCTGTAACGGCTTCATCTTATATCCACGGCTTGCGCGGCTGGTCATAAGCCCTGTATGAATCGCCTTGTACCGGGTCGCCAGCAGGACCGAGAACAGCATGAAGGCCAGCACAGACACCGCGATGAAGAAGATCAGGGCGCTAACCCGGTATGAGCAGACCGCGTCAACATACACGGAAGCCGGGGGATACACCTTGAAGATCATATCACCCAGAGCGGCTCCAACATCTATAGTCGCCTGCTGCCCTTGATTGAGCGTGAACGAGCCCAGCATCAGTACAATGATGAAGGCGAAGGTGAGGATCATATTCACAATTTTGCTCGCCCGGAACCGGGAAGAGATCCAGCTAATAAGGGAGCCCACAAGCGTAGCCGCTATAATCGGCAGTAAGGTAATGAAGAAGAGTGTCATTAGAAAAAACAAATAATAGAGCACGCCCGGCTTCACATGTATCGCATACACCGCCCCCGCCGGAAGCATGATTAGCAGCGTGAAGAACAGATTCATCACATAGAGCTGAAGCACCCGGCTCGCCACAACATGGCTGGTCTTCACCGGGAGGGACATAATCATATCGTAATCCTTATAGCTGAATAATACCCCGCTGGCTTTATAGACCGTAGTGAAGAAGCCGACCAGCGAAGTGACCGCCATCATCACAGCCAGCAATAGCTCCATCCGCCCAAGCTGCTCGAACGACTTCGCCATCATGAAGCTGTAGCTGAATGATACAGCCCCGATCATGAGTATACCGGTTATCACCAAGAGGCTGATCAGCAGCGCCTTGCGTCTGCGTGCAGGGTCTTTCGTATGGAGCGCCTGATTGAGGCCGAAGGAGGACAACAGCTGCAGCTTTGTTAATCTCCAGACATTAATCATGATCGATCAGCTCCATGAATACGTCTTCCAGGCTTTTCTCGCCCCTTACCGTTTCCGTTAAACCGTGGGCAATCAGCCGTCCGCCCTTGATGATCGCAATCTTGTTACAGAGTTTCTCTGCCGTATCCAGAACATGTGTGGAGAAAAAGATGGCGCTGCCCCTGCTGCACAGATCCGTCATGATCGTCTTCAGCGTATGCGCCGCCTTCGGATCAAGGCCCACAAAAGGCTCATCCAGGACTAACAGCTTCGGCTCATGAATAAGTGCAGAAATAATGGCCAGCTTCTGCTTCATGCCGTGGGAATACGCGGAGATCAGATCACCCAGACTCGCTGTAAGCTGGAAGGCGTCACCGTATTGCCTGATCAGCCGCTCCCGGGTGGACCCCGATACACTGAAGAGATCGCCGATGAAGTTCAGGTACTGAATCCCCGTCAGGTGATCGTACAGGTCCGGATTATCCGGGATGTAGGCAATATTCGCCTTGCAGGCTACCGGATTCCTGCGGATCGAGATACCGTCAATCTCAATCTCCCCTTGTTCAAAATCAAGCACGCCCACCACAGCGCGGATCGTCGTGGTCTTGCCTGCGCCGTTATGCCCGATGAAGCCGTAGATGTCGCCCCGTTCAACCTCAAGGCTAAGATTATCCACCGCCTTAGCCCCGCCTTTATAACTCTTCGTAAAATTCTTGATGGTCAGCATTTCCTCTCACCTCTTCCTTGGTGTTAGCAAATAACTATAATACGAACCATCCGGGCAGATCGTTCATTTCTATTAAATCCCAATCTCCCGCATTTTTGCCGTGATTAAGTTCATGCGGGGCTCAAGTGTCCCGCCGCTGTATTTCGGGAGGCGTATTTCATCGACGATCCGGCCGTCACACATGAACATAATCCGCTGCGTTCTGGCCGCCACAGTGGCATCATGGGTGACCAGCATAATGGCCGTCCCTTCCTCATTGATCCCGGACAACAGGTCCATGATCTCCCCGGCGGCCTTCAGATTCAGCGCACCGGTCGGCTCATCCCCGAAAATAATCCGCGGACTCCCCATCAGCGCCCGGCAGATGCCGGCCCGCTGCAGCTGTCCGCCCGAAGCCTCCGTAATATCACGCTTCGCCAAGTCTGCAATGCCCACCTTCTGCATAAGCTGCTGCGCCTTTTCCGTAATCGCCGCAACCTTCCGCCGGTTGCCGCGCATCGACGGCAGAATGATATTATCCAGAATGTTCAGATTCTTCATCAGCGTCGGCTGCTGGAACACGAAGCCCATTCTTGTTCTTCGGAGATCAGCAAGCTCATCGCCTTCCAGTATCGCCAGATCGCTGCCCTCAAAAGTAACCAGCCCCCAGTCGATCCGCTCCATACCGCTCAGTGCAAACAGCAGCGTGGATTTCCCTGAGCCTGAAGGTCCCATCACCGAGACGAATTCACCTTCGTGAATATCAACGGATACTGCGTCCAGCACCTTGCGGCGCTCCCCGCCAGTGCCGTATTGTTTGGTTATATTTTCACCCGAAATAATCTTCTTCATCTTCTTGATCTACTCCTTAATATTGCCGGATATTTGAATTCGGCCGATGCCCGATGTGCCGAAGACTGCCCCTATCAGTACAGAACCAGTCATAATCAGCGGACACAGCAGATACGCGGAGAGGGGATGGACCACGAACTTGAAGGACGAAGCTCCGAAGGAGGAGATCACAGCCCCGGCAAGAATCTGTCCCAGAGTGTTCGCGAGCAGGGTGCCCAGAACCATCCCGGTCACCAATACAAATACAGCACGCACATAATACTGTACAGTCAGATCGGAATTCCGGAAGCCCAGAGATTTCATGACGGCAATAGGGTAACGGTCCTTAGCTACCAGCATCCGCATGAACAAGAGTGTAATCAGTACATTCAGAACCAGCATCACAGCTAGAGCAGCCCATGCAGCCTTACCGACTGAGCGAATGGTGGAGCCGAAGGTCTGCGTCACATATTCGTCAATCCCCGACACCTTCGCATAACTGAACTGCCGGGCATATTCGCTTACCGCGCTGCCTGCTTGCGACTTATCCGCCAGCTCTGCATAGATGACAGACCACATCGCCTCTGCGGATGGGGTGGTGAATACGGCCTTGGCCGTTTTGCCGCCGTTAGTCACATCGGAATAAATTCCGCTTACCGTAAGCATCCGGGGTTCTCCTTCAATCAGCAGGATCAGGGAGTCTCCGGGCTTTTTGCCCAGATCCTTCGCATTTACGGCGGACAGGGCGATTTCTTTCGCTGTCTCCGGTCTGCGCCCTTCCGAATAGGCCACCGGGAATATAGAATGGTCCCCCAGCTCAACCTTCAACCGTTCCTCCGCTCCATGCTCCAGCTGTACGTTAAGCGCCCGCGTGGTGAGTACCGCATAGCGGGAGACCGACTGATCCTGGTCCATGACCCGCGCAATAGCTGCGGCCTTCTCAGCAATATGGTCCGTCTGCTGGATATCCAGCCGCAGATCACTGTCACCGATGCCCATGTATGTAATGAAGCTCGGAGAGGAGATCGTATGATAGAGATTCTGGGGCACAATCATAAGGAAGGAAGAGATGACGAGCACCGCAAGCATGGTTGCGTATAGACTTTTTCTGGACAAGACATCCTTAACGCCCAGGTAGACATTCGTGCTGAACAGCCGGTTGCCGCTCAAGGTCAAACGTCTGGAGCCTCTCCGGGTCTCCTGAACTGTCCCGAACCGGATGGCTTCGACCGCCGAAATCCTGCGGAAACGCTTCAGCACCCGGTTCACATAGGCAATAATAGTGAGGAATACAAGCAGTACACCAAAGACGCCACACGCCAGAGCAAGGGCCGGATGCGCACTTTCGCCCATATACAGCCTGATATTCTCAAGCAGCAGACCCCGGAAGCTGAACGCTAATATAAAGCCGAGGATGCTTCCCATAGCCGCTATTGCTGCGTATTTGGCGAGATAGATTCTTTTGAGATCCGAGACACGCAGACCGATGGCCTTCATAACGCCGATCTCCCGGTAATCGCTCTCGATGGTAGCCATAAGGGTGAACCGTATACATAGAAAAGCAATAATAACGACCAGCACGCTCGCCAGCAGGATCACCGCAATCATCAGCCCGTCAGAGATTGCATTAAGCACTCTGAACAGAGGATAGGTAATTACCGGACCGTTCCCTTCCAGTCCTGCTGCGGTGTAGTCGGTCTCAAAGGCTCCCAGCATCGACAGGTCCCTCAGTCTGAACTCAATCAGATATTCTGTGGTTCCGTACGGTGCCAGCTCCGCATAATCCGCCGGGCTGACGAGGAACCGCTTCGACGAAGCGAGCAGCGAGTTCATCTGTGAATCCCGCAGGAACCCCGCTACGGTGAGACTTGTGTCTCCCACGGTAACCGTCCCTCCCTCCTTGACGGAGCCATCCTTCATGTAACTTATCGGGACATACACCTCGCCGCCCCGTACATTAATCACATTCCCGTCCAGATCAAGCAGATAATCAAATTTCCCGCTCTGTGTGCTGAAGCCGTTATCCTGCACACTGTCCGCAAGCGTATGCCCGTCCATGACAATCCTAGCGCCTTCTACATTAAGGAAATCAAGCACCTGGTGTTCTTCAACCTTATTGTTCTGCTCTGCAAAAGCTTTGAGCCGGGCTTGATCCAGCTGGCCGGAATGCATCTGCAGGAAATGCGGCGTCTTCGCCTGCGTCATCAGATGATCGATCGCCCCGCTCAGATTGACAACCAGAATGGCTGACAGAGAGACGAGCATGGCTGCAGCAGCTACGAACAGCATCGTCGTGAGTGTAATTCCCTTGCTTGTGCGGATATCTCTGCGGATGATTCGGTAAAACATAAGTTACCCCCTGCTCTCAAGACTTGTAATGGATTTGAGCCGATAGATCATGACCGAAGAGGCGCTTAACAGCAGGCCGGCAATGATGATGAGGAGTCCCATCCCCCGCCCGCTGCCAGTGCCGATGATCCGTCCCACACTACCCGCCAGAACTCCGCCGCTTACCAGCAAGGGAGTAAATACGTAGTCTGCCAGCACACCTGCCAGCATATAGGCCGCCACGAATCCAAGCTGCGAGAGCAGTCCGATCAGTGACCAGGCTCTCCCCTGGACGGAATTATCGATATTGGTGCGGACCAGATAATCCAGGGCAGTATTTGTAAAGGGCAGCATGGCAAAAAACATAAAGCCCGCAGCGCCGATCAATACGATGTTCTCACGCAGCCCGAAGACGGCGATACTGATCCCTGAGCAGAAAAGCGACACTGCCAGCATGCGCACGAAATTCTTTTGTATCCGCAGCATCCCTATAATGACACTCGACACCAGCATTCCCGATGCCATGACCGTCTCAAGCGTCCCCAAGACCGCACTGCTGGAGAACGCCAGAATCATCGGCATGCATAAGGTCTCGATGAACCCGATGAAGAAGGTCATGACCGAGGTCATAATCACCAGCACCAGCACCCCACGGTTCCCGGAGACCGCCCGCCAGCCTTCTTGAAACTCCCGGAGGAAGGCCGGTGCCTGCTCCGCCTTCTTGGAGGCAAGACCACGGCGGACCGCAAGTGTAGTAGGTACGGTTACCAAAAACGTGCAGATGTCGATAATCAGCAGCAGCTTCACATCAGAGACTGTAAGCAGCAGCCCGGCAATGAGCGGCGAAATCAGATATTTGGCGGAGCCGGCAATCTGCACAAACCCGCTGGCCTTCGTATACTGCTCTTCTGTAAGCAGATCGGTGATCGTAGCCTTATAGGCGGGATCAAGCAACGAGGAGAATACCGAGCTGACGGTTACCCCTAAGCAGATCTGCCACAGCTGTGCTTCTCCATTCAGCAGGCAGACCAGAATATAGATCAGACCTAAAGCAGAGAGCGTATCCCCTACCACCATTAGCAGCCTGCGGTCATAACGGTCCGCCAGCACGCCTGCGACTGGACTGAGCAGCAGTGACGGCATGAATGCCAGGAGGGTCACCAGCGCCATAGCCGACGTCTGCCCGGTCTGCTGTAAGGTATAGATCCCCAGCCCGAACGCGGTAAGCCCGCTGCCGATGGCTGAGATCAGTTGTCCTGACCAGAGAAACAGGAATCTGCCGAATCCTATGCCGGAATTACTCATCACCATGAATTCCCTTCGCTTCATTGGCGCTGCCGAACATCTGCATTACGCTCATTAGACTCCCACTCCCGGCACCAAGCAGCCGTTCCACATTGGCGATGAAGGCCAGAACGCGTGACATACGCTCCTCCTCCGTCATGTCAACCATGTCGTTATCAAAAATTGTGGTGGCATAGACAACGACCATCTCCATGCATTCATACGGATAGGGAGTATTGAATATCCCCTGCTCTATCCCCTCACTGATGATGGAGGCCAGAATGGGCGGAACGCTACGGATGACCGCCTTCTGAACCTTTTGATGCATCAGTGCATTCTGCGGCTTGTGGATATGCTCCATAATCTCCGTGCTGCTGTCTCCGCTGCTGATGTTCAGCGCCATGACTACACGGAGAATCCGGTCAATGACGGGTATGCTCTTGTCTTCAGCAACCTGCTGCGCGGCATGAAGGATAGTGGCATTCGTCCGCTCAATCAGCGCGTCCATAATATCCTCCTTCGACTTGAAGTGATAATACAGTGTCCCGCGCGCAATGCCGACCTTGCCCAGAATATCGCCGGTGCTCGTACCGTCGAAGCCCTTCTGTCCGAACAGCTCCGCGGCTGCATCCAGAATCTCATTTCTGCGGGCTTCCGCTTCTTTGACAACTCTCATAGTCATGTCTCCTTATGGTGAAGCTGGGATGATACTAACTTTGGGTGTAACCGTAGATTTATTTGTAATAATTCCGATCACCGACCGACTGTCTGTCGGTAAGTGATTATAGCATATCACGCTTGGCTGGAACATGGTAGCTTAAATTTTTCGCATACATTTGGCTCACGCGCCCTCACAGCAGCGATTGTATTCGATTTTTCGCATACCGCAAAGCAGGGATTCTCCATATCAGAAAATCCCTGCCTCACGCCCGCATTGTGCCAGCACCTTCTCCAGCCCGTTCACCAAGCTTTTGAGCACCATCAGCTTGCTTCCGGAGTCCAGCCGGTAATAGTTGCGGGTGCCTTCTTTGCGGACGCTAACAATTCCGGCTTCTATCAAGATTCTAAGATGATGGGACACGACCGGACGGGAAAAGTGGGTGATCCCTCTGATCTCGCCTACACGCATGCCCGGATCTTGCGGCCCTTGCAGCAAGGCCAGCAGGATGGCTTGCCGGGTCTCGGCACCGACCGCGTTCAGCACCTTCAGCGAATTCTTGAATTGAGACGCCAGTTCATCCATCAATTCCTGATCCATGGAAATCCCTCCTATTGTTCTCTATCGTCACGATTGTTCTCTATTGTCACGAACCCTATCGTTTCGTTCAGCGGCTCACCCCTGGGGCAGTGACTAGAATCTTGCTGGCCAGGGCAATCATCTGCGCCCGCTCCTCCCCGGTAAGACCCTCGGTTACCGCCGTAATCTGACGCTCGATCTGCTCCCCGACCTCATGAATAATCTTCCAGCCTGCCGGAGTAGCCCGTACATTGAATGCCCGCCGGTCACTCTCTGATACAGTTCGTTCTACCAGCCCGCGGCGCTGCGCCCTGTCGACGAGCCCTGTAATACTGGATTTATCGAGGCCCAGATGCTTCGCCAGCTGCAGCATACCCGGCTCCCGGTCGCGCAATATCCCCAGCAGACGGATCTGAATGATCGACAGATCATGCTCCGTTCCTATTCGGGCCAGGATATTCTGCACCAGGAAGGATAGCTGCACAAGGCTGTCTACCATCGACAGATCTTCCAGTTTATCAAAAGAATTATCATAACTGCTCATTGATTTCACTCCACTTTTGTATATTTCAGACCTGTTTGCTCCTATTGTATCACAGCAGCCGTTGACTTTGTACGTAATACAAACTATATTGTTCGTATTACAAACTTATTAGTTTGTTTCACAAACAAAAATCACTCATCCAGGTATACCACCTGGGTAAATGGAGGCCTATTTATGTACGCTGCTATTGTAAGATCATTCAATTCAGCTCCGAAATACGAAGAGATTGAAGCTCCGGCACCCTCAAGAGAACACGAAGCTCTGGTGGATGTGCTGGCTGCCGGATTACATCTCCGGGTCCGGGCACAGGCCAACGGTTCTCATTACACGAGTACGGATGAACTACCGTTAATCCCCGGTATTGACGGCGTCGGACGGCTCCCGGATGGTAAGCTGGTCTATTTTGTTGCCACCGATAATGCCTTGGGATCGTTCGCAGACCAGACCCTCATCGATCTCCGCCGCGCTGTCCCGCTACCCGCAGATGCTGATCCCGTGCTCATCGCCGCCGCCATGAATCCAGCCATGTCTTCATGGGTGACTCTCCGCCGCCGGATTCAGGCTAAGCCCGGGTTCAAGGTGCTCATTCTGGGCGCCACCGGCAACTCCGGGCAGATGGCCGTTCAGATCGCCAAGCTTATGGGAGCCAGTCAGATCATCGCTGCCGGGCGCAACCCGGAACGTCTCCGTTCGCTTACACAGCATGGTGCGGATGTACTCATACCGCTAACCGGAGATCCCGGGACAGTGGCCCGGAATCTCGGCGAAGCCTCAGCCGAAGTGGATATCGTTCTCGACTATCTGTGGGGTGAGCCTGCTGCACTCGCCATGCTCCCGATATTAACCCGCCGGTCCGACCGCAGCCGGCTGTTAACCTGGATTCAGATCGGTTCCATGGCAGGTGCGGACGCCGCGATTCCTTCCGCTGCGCTCCGTTCTGCCAACTTCCAGATCATCGGCAGCGGCCAGGGGTCCGTCACGCCAGCCGGTTATCTGGCGGAATTTCCGGCGCTGATCCATGCGATTGCAGAAGGTCAGCTTACAGCGAACCCTATCGTTTATCCGCTCTCCCAGATTGAACAGGTATGGAAGACTCCGCCGGCCAGTCAGCAGCGTATTGTCTTCGTGCCGCAAGCGGAAACGGATTTGCCGTCCTTTTAAAGGACGGTACAAGCTATGTCCGGGTATCGTCAAGCTGAGTTGCTTCGATTGTAACTTCTGTTCTTGAACATTCTGGAAAGTGAGTGATAGACTTAGCAGGGTACGCTACTTGAAGGAATCTTCAAAGGAATGATATCAACCCATCATAGAACAGGAGGCCGAAGAGCAGTTGGCGATTTATCTGGTTAGACACGGCAACGATGACGAAGGATATCGCGGCGGATGGAGCCAGCGGGGGCTGAATAGCCAGGGTTACCGGCAAGCCGAGAAGCTTGGCCGTTTTTTGAGAGAGAATTCGGCTTCATTCCCTATACAACGTATAGTCAGCAGCGATCTGCAGCGGGCGCTGGATACAGCCGGTGAGCTGGCAAGAGAACTGGAGTTACCCTTGGAGCGCAGTACGGATTGGCGGGAGATGAACAATGGCGTGATCGCCGGTATGCCGAACGAAATCGTGAATGAACGGTATCCCGGCTTATACTTCTCAGGCCTGCGGATGGACGAGCGTTACCCCGGCGGAGAGAGTCCGCTCGAATTCTTCACACGGATTCAGGAAGCCTTCACCCGGCTGTGCGAAGAGCATGCGGACAACGGCCCTGATAATAACCTGATGGTTGTTACACATGGCGGTGTCATAAACATCATCTATCACCTCATCAAAGGGATCGGCTGGAATAACCGCGGCAGTAAATTTCCGGCTTCCTATACCAGCCTGCACAGAATTGAGCATGTAGATGGAAGATGGAGCCTTTCACTGGAAAATTATACGGTCTAGCTGCTGCGCTAACTCTGCGTTACGCAGGCGGCCCGATCAACACAACAGCACACGCCCGGCTGCCGAGATTCTAATCTCTGCCGCCGGGCGTGTGCTGTTAATAATGCCTGAGTAATTGAAAGGATGCATCAGGACGTATAATTCTGCCCCAGCCCAAGGCTGCTTAGCAGCTGTCTATAGGCAATGGATGTCCGGTCTGCCGGAATATGGGCTTCAGCCTGCAGATCCAGCGGCAGATCCTCCGGCGTCTGCGACTCTACCATCTCCGCATCCTCCTGGAACACCTGTAGATTGAACTTGACGGTATCCTCGATTGGGGCGTTCTTATCGAAGTTGCGTGAGATCGGGCAGAACAGCCGGGTATAACGGGCCGACACCGGAGAAGCACAGTTCAGAATCTTCAGCCTGCCCTCATCCGGGAAATAAACCGTCAGCGATGCGGCGAACGGGGCGAATACACGGAATTCCCGCAGCCACTGGAAGCCTTCAGGTGCAGGATTCTCCTGCCCTTTGCCATAGTTGCTGACCGTGCTCCAGTATTCGGCGACCAGCTCCGTCTCCCCTTCGCGCCATACCTTGTACTGGGGGACCTCTGTGTTATTGCGGTCACCGAAGGTTGCCGTATGCACGTAGGCGAAATGGGATACATCCAGGAACCCCTCCATCTGCCGCCCGGAAGAGCCGGCTATGTCGAAGCTCGGGATCAGAATATTAATATAGTCGGGGTCCTCCCAGGCCGGGAAGGCGGGAATCTGCTCCGGCGCATCTGCAAGGCAGGTCCAGATCAGACCGTACCGTTCGATGGCCGGATAGACGATCAATTTCAATTTGGGCGAGATTTTGGCGCTGGGATGCGCCGGTACCGCAGTACATTTCCCTTCACAGTTATAGCGGAACCCGTGATACGGGCAGACAATCTCCCCGTTCTCCACCCACCCCTTACTCAGCGGGGCTCCCCGGTGAAAACACAGATCCCGGGCAATAACCACCTTGCCTCCGCTGCGGTAGCACACCAGCTTCATATCCAGCAGCTTGACCGCCACCGGCTGATCCTGTACCTCTGCTGCCGTAGCCACCGGATACCAATACTGGGCCAGAATGCGCCAGTCTTCAGGTGAGAAGGTGCAATCACGCGGTAGTTCAAGCTCTGCCTGCCGTTTCTTTTCCTCTATCATGGCTGCCCCACCTCTCCATATAGTATAGATGCATAAGATTTCTTAATTATATGTCATAATAACTGACTTGTTGAGTGTATTTTAAGCTAAATTCATCATGACAATCAATTATTCAGCTGAAAATTTTGGTTTCGAGCCTAAAAACAACTTTACAATGTTATGCAAAATGACATATCGATGACCTACCCAGATTCGGTACGGTAATTGGGCCGTTTTAATTTTAGCTAAAAATTTAACTAGGTTTCAAAATTTCACTTGCTTTATTAAAGTTATCAGCTATAATAAAAAACATAACAAGCAAAACAAATTACGGAAAACAAAAACCAGGGAGGAATTACAATGACAACACTTAATATCGGAATTATTCTTGGAAGCACACGCCAGGGCCGCGTTAGCCCGCAGGTAGGGGAATGGGTGAAGGGGATCGCTGACGCCCGTGGAGATGCTAATTACGAAATCGTAGATATTGCCGACTTCAAGCTGCCGCTGCTCGGGGAAAGCGACAGCTATGCTGAAGCTCAGGCTTGGGCAGCTAAGCTGGCTACCTTGGACGGATTCGTATTCATCGTTCAGGAATATAACCACAGTCTATCCGGGGCACTTAAGAACGCACTGGATTCTGCTCGTGAAGAATGGAACAACAAGGCTGCCGGTATCGTCAGCTACGGCTCCGCCGGAGGCGCCCGCGCCGCTGAGCATCTGCGCGGAATCCTCGGCGAATTATCCGTCGCCGACGTTCGTGTTCACCCGCTGCTCTCGCTGTTCACCGACTTCGAGAATGGTTCGGTGTTCAAGCCGGCTGACCTGCATGCTGCCAACGTCAACGCTATGCTGGATCAGGTTCTGGCCTGGAGCGGCGCGCTGAAGACACTGCGCCAGTAAGAGCTCATTCGAAGCAGTTCCAGCTCTATACAAGTCCGAACATGAAGCAAGGGGAATCTCCAGCCAGACGGCTATGGAGATTCCCCTTATTTGTTCTATATTAGTAATTCTCAGCCCTTATCGCGGAAGCAGCCGGCTGATCAGCTCTCTGCGGCTGGACACGCCAGTCTTGGCGAAGATCGATTTCAAATGATCCTGCACCGTATACGCGGAGATATGCAGCGATTCTGCCAGCTCCTTAGTCGATAGTCCCAGCGCCAGCAGCTCTGCCAGCTCCTTCTCCCGCGCAGTCAGGGCGAAGGCTTCGGCCAGCAGCCGGAAGACATCGCCGGAGCGGGCACTGACGAAGGATACGGCGAGTTGTGTCTGCGGACCGCCAAGCAGGCTTGCGGTAACCGTCAGATACGCTCCGTCTCCGATTGGAAGACTTGTTCTTGCCTGAGCAGTCCCGGTTCCGGCAGACTTCTTCGCGCCGAGCACCCGCAGGCAAACAGCACGTACCGGACCGGGAAGCAGCCCTTCTTCGAGCTGCTCCAGGTTCCAGATCTGCTTCAGCCAGTAACGGGCCGCTGTATTCGCACTGACCGGGACCAACTGTTCACTCAGCACCAGAATTCCGTCATCCTCAGGCGCTGCCCGGTCCGCTCCGGTTACCGGCAGGACAGAGGCATATGCGCGCAGACGTTCAGCGATCAGCGGAGCTGCCGAAGCCAGCAAGGTGCAATCCTGCTCCTGGAACAGCGGCTGCCCCAGCGGACGGAATAGGGTCAAGAATCCCCAGCAGACCCCGCCTGTGCGCAGTGCCACGCGCAGCTCATCCCCGAATCCGGCGGGCTGCAGCACCTTGCGGTAACGCGCGCTTATCCCCAGGCTTCCCCCGGTCACTCCGCTTAAGCAGGCTGCCGGAATATCCGCCGCCGCTAACTGCTCATACTTCATATAATCCTCATGCAGATATTCATATTCGAACAATAGCGGATGAACCTCTTTAAGTCCCTGCTCCGTGACCGCCCCTGTGGTTAAAAGCGTATGCGGGTCTACTGTCGTACAACAGGCCGCAGAGAACGGCACCAGCAGGCGGAGTCTGGCAATCACCGCTTCCCGGTACTGCTGCGAATCCAGCACCGGCCCGCCCCGGGCAGGATCAAGCTGTAATAGGGTATGTATTCCCTTGTTCATCTTCTGTCCTCCCCTCTCCGAAATCCCACAAATGTGGGATAGTCTGCCGCCCCTCTTAGCAGGATAATGATACGTAACGTTAATTATACCGCAGAACCTGCAATCCACCACGAAGGACGGGAATAATCATGAAAACAGATATAGTAGTAATCGGCGGCTACGGCCATGTCGGGTCAAAGATCAGCCATATTCTTGGAGAAGTGCACCCCGGCAAGGTCTACGCGGCAGGAAGAAACCTGCACCGGGCCGAGGAATTCTCCCGCAGCACCGGAGGGAAAGTGAAACCGCTCCAGCTGAGCGCCGACCTGCCGTTGGAACCCAAGCTGCTGGAGAAGGTCAAGCTGGTCATCATGTGCCTTGATCAGCAGGACACGCGGCTGGCTGAAGCTTGTCTGCAGAGCGGCACCCATTATGTAGATGTCTCGGCAAGCGGAGACTTCCTGACCATGCTGCAAAGGCTAGACCCTGTGGAGCATAATCTCAAGGCAGCGGCAGTGCTGAGTGTCGGCCTCGCTCCGGGGTTAACGAACCTGCTTGCGGCACGTGCCGTCCAGGAGCTGGACCATACGGAGCAGATCGGCATCTCGATCATGCTGGGGCTGGGCGACAGCCATGGACAGGCGGCAATGGAGTGGACGGTGGACAATCTCGGAGCCGACTTCGAGATTACCGAACACGGCAGACCGCGTACCGTCTCCAGCTTCACAGAAGCCACAGCTGCTGATTTCGGCTTTGACTTGCGGCAGCACCGCGCCTACCGCTTTCCTTTTTCGGATCAGATGACTCTGCCTCAGATCCTTAATGTCCCTTCTGTCTCGACCCGGCTCTGCTTCGATTCCCGGAGCATGACCTCAGCAGCAGCGCTGCTGCGCCGCACCGGACTGTCCCGTCTGCTGCGTAACCGGACGCTACGCAACCTTGCGGTCCAGGCGTTCACCCGCTTCCGCTTCGGCTCGGAGCGCTATGCGGTCAAAGTGGATGCTTACGGCAGAAAGGACGGCAGAGCCGCTTCCAGAGAATACGGCATTACAGGCGTACATGAAGCATCCATCACAGCTCAAACGGCGGCCGGAGTTGCACTAAGACTCTACGAGTCAGCTCCATCTCCCGGTGTCTATCACATTGAGCAGCTATTCTCCCTTGATTCACACGGGGAACAATGCTCGCTAATTCCGTCCGCCTCGGGCGGAACCGGGCCGTCCTTCCGTTATCCGCTGGAGGGAATGTCTATCTGGACCCGCTCCGGCCGGCCTTCACATGCTTAAGCTGGGCGACAATAATTACGCTGATAATCACCAGCAGGAACCATGAGCTGATCTTGCCGAACCCTACCAGCTGCCAGCTCTCATGCTGGTCCGGGTATTGCCACGCCCCCAGGAAGGTCGCAATATTCTCGGCCAGCCAGATGAAGAACCCCACAATGGCAAAAGCCAGCACAAGCGGCATCCGGTACGTCTTGCCCTGCACCCGGTAGATGATCCAGGTTCTCCAGAATACCACTACGACCAGGGCTGTCAGCCACCAGCGGAAATCGGGAATGAAGTGATGGGGGAAGAAGTTCAGGTAGATTGCGCCGCCCAGCAGTCCCGCCGAAGCCAGGCCCGGCCAGCCGGTCAGCTCCATCTGCAGCCTGCGCCAGATCTGGCACATGAAGCTGGCCACGCTGGCGTACATGAATCCGCTGTACAGCGGAACGCCGAACAGCTTCGTATAGCCGGGCTCCGGGTACGCCCAGGAGCCCATTTGGATTTTATAGAGCTCCAGTACCAGACCGATCACATGAAACACACAGATGACCTTGATCTCATCCAGCGTCTCCAGCCCGCTCCGGTACATCAGGTACTGCACAGTGAGCAGGATCAGCAGAATCAGATCATAGCGGTGGATGAACGGCAGCCGGAACGTGTCCGTAAGAATGAGAGTCCCGAAGATCGCCACCGGAAAGATACAGCTCATCGCCTGATGATACCCGAAGTGCAGCAGCCTTATCACGGCTCTCAATAACGTCCCCTCCCCGCTCCCGTTACCCATCATTCTGTAGCATCCGCTGTATATTCCAGAATATCCCCCGGCTGGCAGTCCAGTGCCTTACATATTGCCTCAAGTGTTGAGAAGCGGATCGCCTTGGCCTTGCCGTTTTTAAGGATGGACAGGTTCGCCATCGTAATTCCCACCCGCTCCGTTAGCTCGGTCACACTCATTTTCCGCTTAGCCAGCATCACATCAATATTCACTATAATCGCCATGGTCGCCACCTCAGACTGTCAGATCATTCTCAGATTTCAATGCTATCGCTTCATTCAGGAGCTTCTGGAGCACCGCCGCGAATACAGCAATCACCATGGAGGCGAAAATAAGGATCAGCCCGATCACAATAATGCCCGGGGCATCATCCTTCTCCGCCATCAGATAGAACAGCGGCAGCCCCAAGGTGAACATTCCGCTAATCGATACAGCCGCATGCTTGATATGCTTCAGCACCCGCACCGAACCCTCAGCGAAAGCCTCATTACGGTCAATGAAGCCTAACAGCCTGTAGGCCTGGGACAGTGCAATGAAGAACGGCAGAGCCGCCCCGTACAGATCTATCATCACCAGCACCTGGATGTAAGAATGGTCTGGATACAGCTCCGCCGCGAAGTCAGATATGGCAGGGACCACAAAGATACACAAGGCCAGCGCAGCCAGCGCGAACAGAATAAGTACCGCCTTCAGAAACGTGGTTGAGCCTGGCTTACGGTTCATCACACATACACCTCACTTGTTAGAGTGAGTATAACTTAGCATAGTATTTATTGTTTATCAATATATGTTAATCGAAAAAGAATATATTATTGTTGTTCATCATTTCCGGCAGATGTCAATAAACCGCTGTAGCCCGGCTGACAGGGTCTCGTTCTTGCGTGTACAGACAGCAATATGGTTGCTAAGCTGAATGCCCTCCACATGTACCCGGGATAACTGCTTCCACTCCACATAGTCCCGCACCGCCAGCGAGGAGATGAAGTTGGCGCCATAGCCCGCCATGACCGAACGGATCACCTCACCCAGTCCGCTGAACTGCAGGGTCACACGCGGCGGCTTCAGACCGTAGGTTGTACAAAGCGAGACCAGACGCTCCCGGGTGGAGCTGCCTTCCTCACGCATCACGAACGGCTCCTGCATCATCTCCGGCAGTGATACCGTACTATTGGCAAAAGGATGGGAGGGTGCCACTACAAACCACAGCTCATCCTCAAACAGCTCCAGCCAGTCGACATCCTCCGGCTTCTCCTTGGCTCCGCCCCCGTAAAAGGCGACATCTGCTTCATGACGCTGCAATTGTTCAAAGGCCTGCGCCGAGTTGGTGGTGGTAATCTCAATCTCCATCTCCGGGTGCCCCGCCTTGAACCGGGCGGCCCAGCCCGGGACCAGGAAATTCGCCGGAAGATAGGTGGCGGCAATACGCAGCTTCCCCTTCCGCCCCTGGCGGTAATCCTCTACGAACTCTTCTATCCGTTCTTCATAGGTGAAGAGATTGCCTGCCTGCTTCGCCAGTTCTGTCCCGAAGGGAGTCAGCGAGATGCCCCGGCCGCTGGGACTACACAGGGCTAGGCCCAAATCCTTCTCCAGCCTCTTGATTTGGCTGGTAACTGCAGGCTGGCTGATCCTCAGCCGGGCTGCTGCCTTGGTGACGCTTCCCGTCTCGGCCACATAATAAAAAAGCCGCAGTGCGTGAATGTTCATAATTACGCTCCTATTCATAGCTTTTATTCATAACTTATTATTATGAGTAAACCATTAACATATATTAGTGTTATGAATGATTTTACCTTATATTTAAAGCAGATCCAATACAACAATACAAAAACACAACTAACGGAGGGATTCACATGGAAGAACAGAACAAATGGAGCAACGTAGACACTTATTTCAATGACCGATTATTGACGAAAGATCCGGTCCTGGACGCTGTGCTGGATGCGAATGCAGGGGCCGGCTTACCGAATATTGATGTCGCTCCCAATCAGGGGAAGCTGCTGTATCTGCTGGCCAAGATGAAAGGGGTATCCAACATTCTGGAGATCGGCACTTTGGGCGGTTATAGCACCATCTGGCTGGCGCGGGCGTTGCCGGAGACGGGCAGACTGGTCTCACTGGAATTCGAGCACAAGCATGTTGTAGTAGCTGAGGATAACCTTAGAATGGCGGGGTTAGCAGACAAAATTGAAGTGCTGGAAGGTCCGGCTCTGGATTCGCTGGCGCTGCTGGAAGCCCGGGGCTGTGAGCCGTTTGACTTCATCTTCATTGATGCCGACAAGCCGAACAATCCGCATTACCTGAAGTGGGCGCTGAAGCTGGCGCGGCCGGGCGCGGTCATCGTAGCGGATAACGTGGTGCGTGACGGCGAGGTGATTGACCCGGGCAGTGCGGATGACCGGGTTCAAGGCATCCGGCAGTTCATGGAGCTGCTCTCCGCAGAGCCGCGTATAGACGCTACTGCACTGCAGACGGTAGGCAGCAAGGGTTATGACGGATTCGTGCTTGGAATTGTTACCGAATAACAAATAACCCGCAGGCAAGGATCATCAAGGCTATCCGGCTCTGCGGGTTATTTGGGGTTGCAGCTTCTTTTTCAAATATAGATATCCTTCTATTCCTTCGACAAGCCCTCAATCACCTTATCGATATTCCACTTAATCATCTTCAGGTAGGTGTCTCCGTCTTCGCCTTCCTTAGCCAGAGAATCTGTGAAAATCTTGGAGTGGACCGGCACCCCGGTCTCGCGGGAAATCGTCTCCATCGTCTTGGGATTGACACTCGTCTCCAGGAATAACGCCGGAATCTGCTTCTCCTTGATGATGCCGATGATCCGGTTCATCTGCTCTGGTGTTCCCTGGCTGTCGGTATTGATCTCCCAGATAAAGGCGGACTCGAAGCCATAGGCCCGGGAAAAGTATTTAAAGGCCCCTTCACTGGTCACCAGCACGCGCTTCTCCGGCGGGACCTTGCTCACAGCTTCCTTGGCATACTGATCCAGCTCCGTCAGCTCCTTCACGTACGCGGTCTGGTTATCCAAGTAATACTGCTTGTTGTCCGGGTCCCGTTCAATCACACGAGCGGTAATGACATCCACATACTTGACTGCGTTCTGTATATCCAGCCAGGCATGAGGGTCAACCTGGGTTTCCTTCCCCTTCTCGGTCAGGTACATCGGCGTGACCTCTTCGGAGACAGCAAACGCGGCCGCTTCCTTTTTGGTCACCTTGAGCAGATCCTGGAACCAGCCCTTGCCGGTCTCCAGATTCAATCCGTTATAGAAAATAAGGTCCGCACTCGAAACCTTGCCTGTATCTGCGGGCAGCGGATCATACATATGCGGGTCTGTTCCTATAGGCACCATACTGTAGACGTCCGCCTTATCTCCAGTGATATTCCGGGTCATGTCTGCAATGATTGAATACGTAGCTACAATCTGCAGCTTGCCGTCACCCGTTCCCCCCTTACTGGTGTTAGAGCATGCTGCGAGTAAGAGAAGGAGCAGGGATACGGTTATAATTTTGACGATATGAATCCGATTGGTACGTCTCATGCTTGCTTCAGTCCTTTCCGCAGAAAATTATTCTTGGGCGAAATAATGAATGAAATGCTGAACAGGGTGACGCCTACCAGCACGATTGTTGCACTTGTCGGCAGATTGTAGCGGAAGCTTACGTATACGCCGATGATCCCCGAGACTGCCCCTACTCCAGAGGCTAATACGATCATATGCAGCAAGGAATTAGACCACAGATACGAGGTGGCTGCCGGGATGACCAGCATGGCGATGACCAGCACAATCCCAACCTGGGACAGGGAGGAGACGGTCACTACGGAGAGCAGCATCATCAGCAGATAATGATACAAGCCGGTCTTCAGCCCGTACGCCTTCGCTACCACCGGATCGAATGAACTGATCAGCAGCTCCTTGTACAGCAGTGTAATAATGGCAAGCACCGCCAGCATGATGATGAAGGATTGCAGCAGCTCGGATTGCGGAACCGCCAGAATATTGCCAAACAGAATATGGGTGAGATCCAGCCCGCTGCGGGCAAATGTAATCAGGACGATACCGAGTGCAAAGAACGAGCTGAGAATGATGCCGATGGAGGTATCGCTCTTGATATTGCTGCGGCTGGTGATGAATTGAATGAGAATAGCGGCTAACAGGCCGAACAACGAAGCGCCCAGCAGCATGTTAATGCCCAGAATATAAGACAGGGCGACGCCCGGAAGCACCGCGTGAGATAACGCATCGCCCATCAGCGACATTTTGCGCAGAACGATGAAGCTGCCCAGCGCCCCCGAGACAATCCCGAGAATAATCGCAGATAACCCGGCGTTCAGGGCGTATACCGGAATATTCAGCAGACTGGATAAGGACTCAATCATGAGCGGCACCTCCTGCCCCCTGGATCATCACATTGCCCAAGGAAGTACCGTAAGCTCGGCGGATATTCTCTGTGGTGAAGGTATCCTGCACATCTCCAAAGGCGATCAGCTGCTTGTTGAGCAGAATGATCAGGTCGAAGTATTCTTCGACCTCATGCAGGTCATGATGCACCACCAGAATGGTCTTGCCTTCCTCACGGAGCTGCTTGAACAGGTTCACAATGATGCGCTCACTGACCATATCAATGCCGACAAACGGCTCATCCAGGAAAAACACACTGGCCTCCTGGGCCAGCGCCCGGGCGATAAACACCCGCTGTAGCTGCCCGCCGGACAAGTTACTGATTTGCTTATCCGCAAGGTCACCGATCTCCACCATCGCCATGCTGCGCTCCGCAATATTCCGCTCCTTCTTGCCTGGACGCCGGAACAGCTTCAGGTTCGGAAAGGTTCCGGTCAGCACCGTATCCTTAACAGTAATGGGAAACGTCAGGTCAATATCGTTCTTCTGCGGCACGTAGGCGATATTCCGTCTGTACAGGGCAATGTCCTTGCCCTCTGCCTTCACCGTTCCGCTTCTCTTCTTGATCACATCCAGCAGCGCCTTAATGAACGTAGACTTCCCCGCACCATTGGGCCCGATAATGCCGACCGAATGCCCGAAGGGGATATCGAGCGTCACTCCTTCCAGCGCTGAATTGCCGAAATAATCAACGTTCAAGCCTTTAATCTGAATCATGTCTGCACCCCGTCTCTTGTTTGGTCTATCTATATAAATTGAACTAATGATTTTTTGATTTGGGATTGGCCGTGACTCCAGAGAAGTTTTGGACTTCCGGCCGCTGTTGTCGTAAGAATTTCTTGATTCGAACCGCTGTACGCGGTGGAAATCCGGTGACTAGCTGATGCTTACGATGCGAGCTTTCCTGCGGAAAGCTTTCAGGCGGACGCTACCGCTCCTCCAGTTCCAAAATTCCCCTCCACCACTTTTCCCTTTACATATATTTTCAAGTTCAATCTATATAGCAATTTAATGAATCTATTGTGTATATTGTTTCTCATAAACACAATTGTTTCCCTAAGGAAACTTTTATTCTTATGGATAATATATTTGATCATAGGCAAATTGTCAACGGTAATTTAAATTTAAATTACAGTCGTGGCTACTCCTCCAACGTATATTCGTGTCCAAGGTCCCAGGCATGTCCGCAGGCAGGGCGTCTCATTCTTAGCCGCAAATAGGTGGAAAAACGTATCTTAATCAGCCCACTTCAGGCAAATATAAGGAAACAAGTGGAAATAGTACAACTAAAATAGTTTGTTTGGGCCTTCTGCGGCTGCATTCGCTGAAATTAAGTGTTGTTTATACAACTGTTGTCCGGGAAACGCTTATTCGTTCATCAGCAAGTGGAGGAAATCCACCTATTTTCTGAGGTAAACGCCTCTCTACTGCGCCGCAGCAGATTGTGTTCGGTTTTCCACATACATCTGACCTGCGCGTACTCGTACCACACACCGCAGCTCCGCATAAGCAAACTAACATCATATTTGCCGGGTACAATAAACAAAAAAGCCTAACCCGGCGGCCGCGAGCGCGGACAACCTGATTAGACTGGGACAAGTTTCTCTCTTCACCATTCATCCTTTTTTACCATTCATCCTGTTTACCATTTGTCATACTATCCATCACTCACACTATCATTACTAATCCGCTCACTATCCCCCGCTACTCCTCAAAAATCTCCTCCAGCACACGCCCGTCCCCCGGCCCGAAGTCCAGTCCCAGCATCCGGCCCATCGTCGGGGCGATGTCGACCATCTCCAGACCGCCGATGGAATAGCCCTGCTTGATCCCCGCGCCTGCGATGATGAGATTGCAGCGGTATCCGCTTGCATCCGGCGAGTAACCATGCGTAGCATAGCGTATGCCCGCCGCCTGTAGATCGGTGACCAGCGTGTCCGCCAGCGCCTCATCGAAGCTGTAGCCCCGCTGCGCTTCAAGCATAACTTTTGCCACCGGACTGGCGTGAAGCAGGTCCAGCTTCTCTCTTCCATACACGCTCTCAATTCCGGGGCCCCCGCCGCTCCTATATTCATCCACCGCCGCCAAGGCTAGCCGCAGCGCCTCCTCATCTCCGGGCCGCACATGCAGATAAGCTGAACCGCCGCCGCTCTGGAAGTAGGCCCGCCAGTGCATCACGCCGTCCTTATCATAGATCAGCCCCTTAGCCTGCAAAAGATTGTTCAAATGCAGCTTGTAGCGTACGTTGAACTGACCATGGTCGCCAAGCACCATTATCACCGTCTCCTCCCGGATTCCGGCATCCTCTACCGCCTGCATGATCTCCCCCAGCCGATTATCCATCCGCAGAATGACCTCGTCTACTTCCCCGCTGTCCGTGCCGTACAGATGCTTGGTGTCATCCAGGTCAATCAGATGCATCATGAGCAGGTTCGGTTTATGGCGCTTAATTGTATCGGCGGCGCACCTCGTGGTGAAGTTATCGAGCTGCGGCTGCGCGATGCCCTGCCTGATCCGTCCGTATTTCAGCTCCAGCCGGGCGCAGTAAAGGGGACTGCCGCTTCGCAGTACCTTGAGCGCCTGATTCTCCCCTTTTAGCGCACGGATCTCCGGGATATTATACTGAATCGAGGACTTGCCGCTTACCGGCCAGAGCAGTCCCGCTGTACTCAGCCCCGCCTTACGCGCCGCATCATAGATGGTTGGCACCTGAACAGCCTCGCGGAACCAGAACCAGCGCTGCTCCTCCTCCGGCACGAACGGCTGCAGCGGATTATTGTGATAGACACCGTGTTTATCCGGATAGACGCCGGTAGCAATGGTCGTATGTACCACGTAAGTGAGCGTGGGATAGACACTTCTGAGACGGTTGCTGTAGGCACCGCTGGTGATCAGCTTCGACAGATTGGGCAGGCGGCTGGCCATCTCCCAGTGATCTTCAGAGAAGGCATCATAGGAGATAACGATCAGATGCTTGGCTGCCGAGGGTGGTTGCGGTTGCAGTCCGGTGGATTCCATACTATGTCCCCTTTGGCAATGTAATGAAGATGAAGAAGCCGATCAGAAAGAGCGGGATAATCGACAAAATACTATAGCGGGCATCCCCCGCCAAGGTAGTGGTCAGAGACATTAAGGCAGGGCCGAGAATCGCCGCGAACTTGCCGAAAATATTATAGAACCCGAAGAATTCATTGGAATTCTCCTTCGGGATGATTTTAGCAAAATAGGACCGGCTGAGCGCCTGAATACCACCCTGTGCCGAGCCGATCAGCGCACCCAGCAGGAAGATATGCCATACCGAAGTAATGAAAAACGCTGCGATACAAGAGATAACGTAGGTGAAGATTCCAGCAATAATCAGATTCCGAGTGGAGTAGCTTTTGGCCAGATTGCCATAGAGAATCGCGCAGGGAAAGGCAATAATCTGGATGATCAGCAGAATTCCCAGCAGCGTGAAGGTGTCCAGGGCATCTGTGCCGAGGACGGAGGTGGCGTAGGGCACAACCATCTTGATAATCGTATCTACTCCGTCAATATAGAAGAAGTAAGCAAGCAGGAACACAAAGACCATCCGGTGCTGGCGGATATTCCTGAAGGTGTCAGCGATACGCTGAAAACTCCGGACCACAGGCTTAGGCTCAGGCTCGATATAATATCTCTGCTTCACATCCCGGATCATCGGCACCGTCAGCAGTCCCCACCAGAGCGCCGTAATGATGAACCCGATCTGGTAGCCGATGGCCTTGTCCATTCCCAGCAGGAAGATCAGCAGCAGACTGATGCCGAACGGAATACAACTGAAGATGTAGCCGTAGGCGAACCCCCGGGTAGACACCTTGTCCATCCGTTCATCCTCCGTAATATCCACCAGGAAGGAATCGTAGAAGATGTTGGACCCGGCGAAGCCGACCGCTGACAGAATGTAAAAGGCGACGAGCCGCTGCCATTGACCGCTGTCCGGGGACACGAAGGCCAGGGAGGCAGTGGCAAGGATACCGAGCGCAGCAAAAAAAATAAAAAACCGCTTCTTCCGGTCCTTATAATCGGCAATCGTGCCCAGAATCGGGCTGAGGACCGCCACCAAAATACTGGCGATCGAGTTGAAGTACCCCAGGTCCATGCTGCTGCCCACATTCTCGAACATCCCGAAGATAATCGGCAGCAGCGCTGTAGTCACTGCCATGGAATAGGCGGAATTCCCACAGTCGTACAGAATCCACGATCTCTCCTCTTTGCTTAGCTTCATCTCATCTTCTCCTCTTATAACCGATTGTTTCAGTTATATCACGCGAACATATGAAGCATGTTAATGGGGTGTAAAATCACGGGCAGTGCTGCTATTACGATTATGTCCATCATACCATAGGCCATCTTCCCAGGTGATGACTATATCTGAATCGGTAAAGTAAGGTTTGATTAGCTAGCTGCCCGTAAAAATCCACCCTGTTGTGGTCACACCATGAACTCTTCCGCAGCTGACAGCAGCTCCGCTCCGAATTGGCGCTGAACCCAGGTATCCGAGTAGACCGTATCGAGATACCGTTCTCCCTTATCATGCAGGATGGCGGTACAGACTGCGCCGGGAGGAATCTCCTCCTTAAGTTGCCGGATAGCAGCAAGCACTGCCCCGGAGGAGGCTCCGGCCAGAATGGATTCCCTGCGGGCCAGCGCCCGGCAGCCCTTCACCATATCGGCGTCGGTCACATGCACAATCCGGTCGATCAGGTCCAGTCTGCGCAGCGGGGGCACAATACCGGCACCCAGTCCAGGGAAGAGCCGCTTCTTCGGATGGCCGCCAAAAATAACACTACCCTCAGCATCCACCGCCACAATCCGGGTCCGCAGTCCCTTGTCCTTCACGTATTCTGCCAGCCCGTTTATCGTTCCGCAGGTACTGACACTACAGAACAGATAATCGACCTGCCCCAGCTCCGTCACGATCTCCGGCATGGTCGTATCATAATGGGACAGATAGTTATTGGGACTAGCGTACTGATTCGGCCAATAGCTGCCCGGTATCTCCGCGAGCAGCTGCTGCACACGCTTCAGCCGGGCCGGCAGGAATTCCCCGGTTTCAGGATCGGGGCGGTCAATGAAATCAATGTCCGCACCCAGCGCCTTCAGCATCTGAAGATTCATCCCGGTGGTTCGGGCGTCCACTACGCTGATGAAGGTCATCCCGAGCTGCTTGCATATCATGGCCAGGCTGATCGCCATATTCCCGGAGCTGGATTCTACAACAACGGTCCCCGGTCCGATAAGACCTTCCTTCCAGGCTTCCCGGATCATCCGCAAGGCTGGGCGGTCCTTAGCGCTTCCTCCCGGGTTCATCAGCTCCATCTTAGCGTATACGCTGAACCTGCTGGCGTGAAACAGATGCTCCAGCTTGAGCAGTGGTGTATGTCCGATAGCCGATAATATCCCGTTGTTAAGCCGGGGCTCCGCCCTTCCCTGCATTTGCTCCTTCTCCTTCTTCTTCTCCTTCTCATAATACAGCTTCTTGTTCTTCACCTGCCCGCCCGCAAGCTCCCCGTCCTCTGCCGTCAGAATGACCTCAATATCGTCAAGCAGGTGATTTGCGATCATCAGACCAATCTCCGGGATGCATGCCCTGATCTCTTCCCTGATGACCGGAACGCAGGAGGGAGCCGCTGACCTGCTCTGGATATACACAGATAATGCATTATGGCTGACCCCGACCCGGACCCTGGCCTGCTGAAGATGACGGTAGACGACCTGTTCAATATCGTAGATGCTGATTTTCTCCCCGTGCTTCAGTTCACGCCCCACTCTTTTGACGATAGACTGGAAGCTCTGCCGCTCCGCGCCCTCTATCTGCACGGTCCTGAAATCCCTCACGACATCATAGGTGACAAACCGGAGGGCAGGCAGCAGCTTACGCACGGTTGAGGTAAGCACGAGAATGCCTTCGCCGACGCCCAGCGGGCCGAGTCCTTCCCCTATGATCTCCGTTCCCACAGCTTCGGCGACGATGCCTTCAGCCAGCAGATACCGGCCCAGCTCATGCGAATAATAAGCAATTGTGCCGATTTCAATGGACCCGTACGTATCGGTAATATCCTGCGGTCTCAGGCCGAACAGGCGGGCCATATTCTGCTGCCACTCCCGGGTGGCGATCTCGCCGACCAGAATGATTTTGCGGATTCCAAACGTCCGGGGGTCCTCCGCAGCATATACGATATGATCCAAAATCGAAGGCATGGTGTACAGCAGGTCGGGCCTGAAAGTCTGAATACGCTCAATATGCTGTTCTACCGGCAACTCGAAGGGAATGGAGCTGTTCACCAGTCCCAGCCGTGCAAAAATAGCCAGCGCCGTATCCGCAGCATGTCCGGTCCCCATATCCGCCAGCGCCCTGGCACATCCGCTTCCCTGAAGCAATTCCCCGAACAGCCTGGTTTTGATATCGATATAATGCTGCTCATCCTCTTCCGAATAGACGATTGATTTGCGCCGTCCTGTACTGGTGCCCGAGGTCCGGTAGACGGCAAGAGAGGCATCGGGTTCATTATTATAATAATGAGTGTCCAGCAGCTCCGAAGTCATCAGGGGAAGATGCTCCAGACTATAATTCACGTGCTCATTGCCAATGAGATCCTCGTACCAGGGGAAGTACCTGATTACTTCGTTTACCTTATCCCGCCACTGCTCCGCCATTCCTTTCGACGCCTCCCGCACCGGTTGCCTGAACGCAGCCCCCGGATGAATACCTTCAATAATCTATGTATTCATCTGCCTGTGTGTTCGGCCCCGGGGCATCCGCCCAAGCCAAATCCGGCTCTGTACCGTACTATAGCCTATTAGAGTCCATAGAACGGGGGAGCAGCATGAAGGAGCAAATCAGCCGCATATCCAATAAATTAACGAAGACAACGGTACTGGCGAAGAAGGCTGAATTAAAGCGGCATATCCCGGAGACCCGAAAATTAAGCCGGAGAGTACTCCAGGCCATGCTGCAAAACCATCAAATGGTCTATATTAAGCCCTGCTGCGGTTCGTTAGGCGAAGGGGTCATACGGGTTGAACAGCGGATGCTGCGGAGCGGTAGCCGCACTGGCGGAAGCGAAGCTGATTCGGGGACCACGTGGTCATACCGCTATCAGGCAGGGACAAGGATACACACATTCAGTAATTACAGCGAGGCATATCAAGCCCTCCTGGCGGAGACCGGGGGCCGGTCCTATCTGGTGCAAAAGGGCATCCGGCTGCTGACTTACGGCGGACGGCCGTTTGATATCCGCGTGATGGTACAGCGTAATCCTCAGGGGAAGTGGGAGGCTACAGGAGCGGCGGGACGCGTGGCTCATCCGCAAAAGGTGGTTACGAATGGCAGCCAGGGCGGAACTATCTATCCGGTGGAGACGCTGCTGAAGGCTTACACCCGTTCCGGGAAGCGCAGCGATCTGCTTGCCGAAATGAACAGACTTGGCGTGAATTGCGCCATCCAGTTAAGCTCTGCCTATCCCGGACTTAAGGAAATCGGCCTGGATTTGGCCTTGGACCGGAGGCTGACTCCCTGGATTCTGGAAGTGAACACCGCCCCCGATCCTTGCCCGTTCACCAAGCTGAAGGATACCTGGATGCTGGAGAGGATCGTCAGATACGGCAAGGCCTACGGGCGTACCTACAAGCTCAAGTGCATGAAGGCCAAGAGGGGCGTGTAGGTACAGCATGCCCCATCCTTGCGCCCGGTCTCCGGCCGCACGCAAGCTTCAGTGATTGTCACGGTAAGCTCCCGGGGTGCTGCCGGTGTATTTTTTGAACACCTTGTTGAAGTAATGCTTGTTCTCATACCCGACCCGGCGTCCGATCTCGACTACCGGCAGATCCCGGTGGAGGCTTAGCAGCTTCTGTGCTTCCTTGATCCGGGTAGTATTCAGGTAATTGACGAACGTATCGCCGGTGACCTTCTTGAACAGGCTGCTGATGTAATTCGGATGAAGATTCATCAGCTCGGCCAGATGATCCAGCGACAGGTCATTCATATAATTCAGCCGGGTATAGGCAAGAATCCGCTTGGCATGGGGCGGACAGTCCGTACTGTTCATAGAGGGAAGATTCCGGTTCACCCGACTTAGCAGCCGGGCTACCTCCTCCTTATCCACCGGCTTCAGCAGATAATCCACAACCCCGTAGCGGAGCGCCCGGCGGGCATATTCGAAATCATCATGTCCGGTAAGAATAATGAAGCGCTCACATAAACCGTTCTCCTTCGCCTCCTCCATCATCTCGAACCCGTTCTTCTCCGGCATATGCAGGTCCGTTACCGTCACATCCGGCATATATTCCTTCATGATCTGAAGCGCCTCGAAGGCGTCGCCGGCCTCGCGGATCTCCGCTCCGGCCGGCGCGGCTCCGCCAATCACCTTCACCAGCCCTCCAAGGATAATCGGCTCATCGTCTACGATCAGTATTCTCATGCTTGCTCTGCCGCCCCTTTCGATAGGATGATGGTCAGGCAGGTCCCCTTGCCCTCCTCACTCTCAAGAACCAGCCGTGAGGTCCCGCCATAAAATGATTTAATCCGCTCGCTGACATTATACAGGCCTACGCCTCCCTCCGCCTCTTCCTGAGTGTTCATCTCTTCCCCGCGGGATAACCGGGCGCGAATAAGCCGCACCTGTTCCTCAGGAATACCAATACCGCTGTCGGATACGCTGATTCGGATCTCGCCCTCCGTCTCCTTTGCCTGAATCAGAATATGGACCGGCCGCAGCGTCACGGCAGCTCCGTGAATAATACTATTCTCGACCA
The DNA here is from genome assembly GCF_038002265.1 of Paenibacillus sp. FSL R7-0179. Classification (NCBI taxonomy): domain Bacteria; kingdom Bacillati; phylum Bacillota; class Bacilli; order Caryophanales; family Paenibacillaceae; genus Paenibacillus; species Paenibacillus sp. FSL R7-0179. Next base: position 1,954,354 of record NZ_JBBOCC010000002.1, on the reverse strand, counting down.
GCGGCTGAAGGATGAATCTTGGACAGATCAGGGTCTCGGCAGCCACAGCGACATCGACCTCATAGGTGAGTCTTTTTTGCAGCCGCATTTTGTGAATATTAAGGTAGAAGACCACCGTATCAAGCTCTTGGGAGAGAACAGTATGATCGTCCTGGGCGGACAGGCTGTAGCGCATCAGCTTACCGAACCAGTAAGAGATCTCCGCCACTTCCTTGTCATTGTTCGATTCGGCCAGCATGCGGATGGTCTCCAGCGTATTATAGAGAAAATGCGGCTTGATCTGGGCCTGGAGCACCTTGTAAGCGGCTTCCTTATTGCGCAGCTCGGCCCGGTGGACATTGTTAATCAGCTCATCCATGCGCAGGAGCATTGAATTATAGGTCTCGGTCAGGAAGCTGATCTCATCCCTGCGGCCCGGCTTATCCTCCTTGCTGACCGACTGCTTCAGGTTGTCGTCGTTCAGATTGCGCATATGCCTGGCGAGCCGGAGAACGCGCTTCGTAATCGTTGAAGCAAGGGTGTAATAAGCGAACGACAATAACGCAAGCAGCACCGCGAATGTCGTAATCATCACCAGCTCCTGGCTCCGGATCGAACGGAACACCTCGGATACCTTGCCGATGACGGCGACACGTACCCCCAGCTCCTTCATATATAATTGATTAACAATGACCTCCCGGTTGATAAAATAGGTCTGTGCTTCTCCCGAGGCCAGTCTTCTCCAGGTGGCATCGTCCACCGCTGCGGGAATGCCTTCCCGCTCCAGCGGTTTGCCCTCCGGCGGCAGAAGCAGCGCGGTCCAATCCCCTCCGCCTGTCGCCCGGTAGAACTTACGGATCAGCTCACTGCTGACCCGCAGCTCCAGCAGTCCCACAATTTCGGTAAAGTCATTATTATATATATTCTGATAGAACACCAGCGGGGGCGCTTCCACCTCAGGATCGGGAATGATCCACTTCCCCTGTCCCGGCAGCAACAGGCGGGCAGCTCCTGCCCCCTGTGCATCCAGTGACGACAGTTCAAGCAGCCGGTCTGTGATAGGCAGCACGCCTTGCTTGGTCAGATAGATTCTGAACGACTCAATCTCAGGACTGATATTCAGTGATTGTATAATGAGCGGATTGATGTAACGGTTGTAGGCATATACACTCTCTGCGTCAGACTCGTAGCTGCCGTCCAGATAATCGGTAACATACGGATTGTATTGCAGCATCCGCTGCGTGGAATCAATCCGGGCCAGGTCTGCCTTCATATTGGCATAAGCCTGCTCCAGAATCTTCTGACGGCTCTCCACAAACTGGCCGCTTACAGAGTCATAGATCTTACTATAATAATAGTAGCCAAACGTAACTACAGGAATAAAAATCAGAAGGATATACCCTGCTATCATTTTGCGTACAATGCTCACGGCAGTCTGTCCCTCCGGTGCCCGACTTTTGTTGCTCTAATCCTACCATGAACATGTAAAACCCGGTAGAGACTGATCTCTACCGGCAGGAATTTGCTTATTTGAACAATTCTTTCTTCTTCTGATAGGTCTCATTCGCCCAGTCGGTCAGCTTCTGCAAGCCAATGTTCTCTGCGTTCTTCAGCATATTCTCATAGGCTGCTACTGCGGCTTCCTCCGATTCCGCCAGATAGATTTTGACCTTCTCATTCTTGACCATCTCATCGATCTTGGTCTTAATGGTCTTCTCCTGTGAATCCGGCTGGGTCTGGATCAGGCCGATCTCCGGCTTGTAGATACGGACCGACTTCAGATCCATCAGCGCCTGGGTCTTCTGCAGATCAGGTACGTAGGACAGCATTCCCTCTGTGACCCCATCATTATAGAGATACCACCATTTAATCCCGTTAGTGTTCACGAAGTCGGCATCGGACGGATTGTATTTGAAATCAGGGTGGCCCTCTTCATTCCAGGTCCAGTGCTCCCCTTCGACGCCGAACATCGTCAGCTTCTTGCCTTCATCGCTCGCCAGATACTGAATGAACTTGATCGAGGTCTCGGGGTCCTTGTTCTTCTTGGTGATGAAGGTTCCGGCGAAGCCAAGCCCGGAGCTGACTACCTTGGCATCCTTCGACAGCACGCTTGGCAGCATTTTGAAGGTGTAGTTGCCTTGATTGTTCTTGATCTTGATGTTATCGGAATCCGCAGTGGTTACAGTATAGCTGTGGGCAAAAGCCTTGCCGTTCGTGGCATATTGATCATCGATCTGGTCATTGGCCAGAGCGAAATTCTCAGCCAGGATATAGCCATTGCGGTACAGGCTGTTCATGAATTTGAAGAAATCGAGCATCTTCGGCTGCTTGATCGCATATTCCACTTTGCCGTCCTGCTCATACCAGCCGTCCAGCAGCGTCTCTGTGCCGAACTGGGCCAGGAAATACTGCTCGATCCAGTCTTTATCCATGATCAGCGGAACCATATCAGGGTATTTCTCCTTGACCATCCCCAGCACCTTGACGAAATCGTCCAGGGTCTTAATCGGCGGATTGCCCAATTCCTTCAGAATATCCTCGCGGACCGCGATGCCCGGGTTGCCGTCGCTGCCCAGAGAATATTTGCTGTTCTTCATCTCCTCCTCGGTAGCGAAGGAGTTGCGTACGGTGTAGAATTTGCCGTCATCCATCGTATGGATGGCAATCCGTGTCTTGTCGATTTTGAAATCCGGCGCATACTTCTCGATCAGCTCATTCCAGGAATAGGAGAGCTTCGAGTCGGATAAGCGGTCAATATTGGAGTAGGTGAACACCAGATCAGGCAGATCGCCCGAGGCAATCATCAGCGGGAGCTGCTTGTCATCGGTGGCTACCGTGACCTTCAGCTTCACGCCTGTTTTCTCTGTGATTTTGTCGGCAACCGGTCCCTTCCATTCCGTTACGGGATACCAAGGCGCATCGATGAAGAGGCTTAGCTCCTTCACCTGTCCGGGCTGGGCGGTTGCATTCCCGCCTGCGGCGGCGTCCGGGCTGCCGGACGGGGCGGGCTTATCGGTATTTCCCCCGTTACCGCCGCAAGCGGATAACACTACGGCCATTGAGAGTGCGGCTGCCACGATCTTGAAGCTTCTGCTTTTGTTCAAGCGAATCCCTCCATGATTGAAATAATGAGCTGTATGAGCGATGGAACATTTGAACACTGAGGTACTGTCCTAGCCTTTTACCGAACCCAGCATGATTCCATGTACGAAATACTTCTGCAAGAACGGGTACACACAGATAATCGGCACAATCGACACGACCATTGAGGTCACCTGTAAGGAAAAGCTGGTCACCCCCGCCGAGGCGCTGTTCGCCACCGCAATGGAATCCATCGGGGAGTTACTCTTGTTGATGACCTCCATCATGCGGAAGGCCAGCGTGCGCAGCTCCTCGGACTGGACGAAATAGGCTGAATCCAGCCAGGAGTTCCATTGCCCGACCCCCATGAACAAGGCCATTGTCGCCAGTACCGGCGTCGAGACCGGCAGGATAATCCGGAAGAATATCGTAAGCTCCCCGGCCCCGTCCATATGCGCTGACTCTTTTAGCTCACCGGGAATTTCACGGAAGAATGAGATCGCAATGAGCAGGAAGAACGTGCTGAGCATGGACGGGACAATGTAGACGGCGAACGAATTGAGAAGGCCCAGTGAACGCAGCACCACATAATAAGGAATCAGTCCGCCGGAGAAGTACATAGCGAATACAATCACTGTGAAATAGACCTTGCTGAACAACAGATCCCGGTGTGATAAGCCGTAGGCGACAATGCTGGTCAGCAGCAGTCCGAGCAAGGTACCGGAGACGGTCCGCAGTACGCTCACCAGGAAGGCCCGCACCCATTTGGGATCATCCATGAACATCCTGTAATTCTCAAGGGTGAAGTTCCGGGGCCACAGGTACACCCCGCCAAGCAACGAATCTGAGCCTTTATTAAATGATGCTATTAACACATAATAGAACGGGTACAGCATAGTAAGCATGATAATGAACAAGGCTGCATAAATCACGCTGTCAAACACTAAATCCTTCTGTCTCTGGCTCTTGAGCATAGCCTTCCCTCCTCTCTCTAAAACAGACTGGAGCCCGATACCCGCTTGGCAATATAGTTACTGGAGAAAATCAGCGCTACCGAGATCACCGATTGAATTAAATCGATCGCTGCTGCATAGGAGAACCGTCCGTCACTTAAGCCTACCCTGAATGCGTAGGTCTGGACGATCTCAGAGGTGGGATTATTAATGCTGTTGCCGAACAGGTAGGCCTGCTCGAAGTTGGAGCCGACCAGTCCGCCGCCGAGAATGCTCCCGATGGTCAGTACCAGGACAACTACGATGGTTCCCTTCATCCCCGGCAGGGTAATATAGCGGATTCGCGCCAGCCTGCCAGCACCGTCAATCTCTGCGGCCTCATAGAGCGAGGGGCTAATCCCCGATATTGCAGCCAGAAAAATAATCGTCCACCAGCCCATCTCCTTCCAGACCGCGCTACCTACCGCCAGCCCCCAGAAGTAGTTAGGACTGGTCAGGAAACCGAGTGGTTCATCCACAAATCCCATCGCCAGCAGCGCCTTATTGACGACACCGACATCGGTGGACAGGAAGGCATACGATACGCCGACCACCACGACCCAGGAGATGAAATGCGGCAGATAGCTGATCGTCTGCACGAACCGCTTGAAGGCCATGTGCTTCACTTCGTTCAGCATAATCGCCAGCAGGATCGGCGCCGGGAAGGCAAAGATGACCTTCAGCAGACTAAGAACCAGCGTATTGCGGACCAGCTTGCCGAACTGATAGTCATGGACGAATTCATCGAAATACCTCAGCCCGACCCAGTCACTCGTGAAGATTCCCTTGATGCCGCTGGAGATGCTGTAATCCTTGAACGCCATCAGAATGCCGAACATCGGAGTATACGCGAAGATCAGCAGATAAACCATGCCTAGTCCAACGAACAAATGCAGTACTTTCTGTTTTTTAAACCGCTTCCATAAAAACGACCGCCGGCCTCCGCCGGTTCCAGGACTTCTTGGCTGTGTTTCCAATTCCATATGCGCTCCTCCCTCGTACCTTTAGTTTACCTGCAAGCGGCGGGGCGCCGTAAGCTCACATTCTTAAGAAAGCGTTGTCATTTTTGAATACGCTTCCTTTGTTTATTTGTTGTATTCGTCTTATAGTATAGAAGACAGACTTAAGATTTGAACTTGAAGCTTGGTCGTCACTGCGGTGAACATTTGGACTTCCGGCCGCTGTTGTCTTTGGATTTCCTGATTGTAACCGCTCTTCGCGGTAGAAATCCGGTGACTAGCTGATGCTTACGATGCGAGCTTTCCTGCGGAAAGCTTTCAGGCGGTCGCTACCGCTCCTACAGTTCCAAATTTCCCCTCCGCTTCTTTTTGCTGTTCGTTAATTTCTTTAGTGCTTCTAATAACAGAAGCTCTAAGATGAAAGATACAGGTGCCGACTATGAACTCTATGGAATACGGACACAGTGAAGGTCCAATAGTAAAAGGGAACGGGTACAAGCCCCCCAATCTGCATAGATGGGGACCCGGCGTCCGGGATGTATATGCGCTGCATTATATCGTAAGCGGCAGAGGTTACTTGAAGACCGGCCAGGCGGTATACCCTGTGGAGACGGGCGAGAGCTTTATGATTTTTCCGCAGACGGAGGTGTATTATTATCCTGATCCGCAGGACCCGTGGGCGTATTGCTGGATTGAATTCAGCGGGGCGGAGGCTCTGCGCTTGCTTGCTATGATTCATATCTCACCGGAGCAGCCCGTTGTAACGGCCGCCCCGCAGGATTTCAGGGTTATGTTCGAGCAGGTCAAGGGGTATCAACAGGAGCCGTATGTAAGGGAGCGCTCGGATGCGGCGCTTCATCTGCTGCTGTCGTATTACATGGAGTATTATCCGAGTGAGCAGGCCAGTCTCAAGAAGGACTATGTAGGGTCAGCGAAGGCCTATATTGAGAGTAACTATTGGAAGTCTTCCTTGTCGGTGCAGGATGTGGTGGTCTATGTGACGATTGAGCGCAGTTACCTGTTCCGGCTGTTCAAAAAAGAGACAGGCCTCTCCATCTCCGGCTACCTGACCACCGTACGCATCCGGCGGGCCTGCGAGCTGCTGGCGGAGTCGCGGCTGTCGGTGAAGTCATTGTCTTACTCGGTCGGCTACCACGACCCGCTGTACTTCTCGAAGATATTCAAAAAGGTTACTTCTTACACGCCGTCACAGTACAGAAAGGTGTATAGGGAGGGGACGGTTTCCCTTCCAACGGCGGATGGGGGTGGGGCGTGAGAATGGCGGGTGCGGGGAGAAGCTGCCTGTGCGGTGAGCGTTGGCGGGCGCAATGTGATCGGTTTTCCGATTACATTTCCGTCCACACCACCCGTCCGGCGCAATGTGATCGGTTTTCCGATTACATTGCCGGCTACACCTCCCACCCGGCCCATTGTAATCGGTTTTCCGATTACATTCAGGTGACGCTGTTTTTCAGACCAGATCTGGACTTTGAATTGTACCTATGTACTCGTAGTATGTAACTCGTGGAGATATCCCTCTCGCTACAGGGCGGAATTTCCTCTTATCCACCAGCATACGGCTGTATTTAATAATTGTGGTGTAGTGTAGCTCAAGCTCTCGCGCAGCATCGCCGGGACGAAGGACACGATAGTTACGGATAGCTAACCTCATCAAATCCCGTTCAATTCTGGAATATGATTTCTCAGTGCTACTATTAGCCGTTCCTGCCAACAAATAAGGAGACAGAACGTTCCGCAGCGTGGAGAGGACGAAAGACGGATTCTCTTTCATCTCATCCAGCGAGATATAGAGAACCATGTAGTCCTGGGATTGCAGGAAGAGACCGCGATTCAAGTCCATCCGGTATTTGCTCCGGTCCGTTCCATGCGATCCGTAATCCATAATCTCAAATGCAACACGCGAGGAACCAACCTTCCACAGTAAATCGATAAAATAGGATCTGCCGCGCCAGTCCTTAACTTCATATTCCGGATGGAGTCCGTTAAAATGTCCGGTAAGCGGCCACCATACACATTCAACAAATAGGCGGATACCATAGCTATGCCCCCGCTTAAGTGCATCGAGCCGCTCCCCCTTTCTTCGTTTCAAATGCTTGCTTAACCATTGGTCATGTTCTTCTGTAAACCCCACTCTAATTCCCCCGCTCAGCTAATGAGATTAATCTCTAAACGCACAAAACCCCGCCTCCTTCTGCAAGAGAAGAGAGCGGGGCATTCTTTGCCACGTTTAATATATCTATTACTAGTGTGCCACTTTTGCTCAGCGAAAGCAAGATGAAGATCACAAAACGCCTTACGATCCAACTGCACACTGCCCATTGTATTCGGTTTTTCGCATACATTTGGCCCGCGCGATTCTAACACTACCCCTCCCACCAAAAAAGGGCTGCTCCCGGCGCATTACGCCCTGGGAGCAGCCCTTAAGTAATGTTACATACCTCGTGCCTGTCTCAGCTTACTCGGCCGGAGCGGGTTCCAGCACCGGCTGGAGGTCGAGCTGAGGGTCTGGCTCAACCACACTGTCCGGTTGGATCAGACTGTCAGTGATCGTGAGGTCCTGGGCGTCAGTGGTTTCCATCAGGGCTGATGAGCCGCCCAGATATTGCTTCAGCCACTTCAGGGCAGGGCGCTCTGTGCCGTTGGAATTCACCAGATGGGTACCCGATGCCCAGGTCTGATTCTGGATGTAGCCCCACAGGGTTACGCCCTTAACGGAAGGATGGTTCCAGAGCACAGGGAATTTCTGTTGGTATCTGGCAAGCTGGGTGTTGTCATCACCGGTAATATCCAGCTCGGAGACATAGATAGGCAGGCCTGTAGCAGCAAGCTTATTGAGCACGGTATTCATAGTGGAGACGCTGACGTTATCCATATTGAAGTAGTGGCACTGAATGCCGATTCCGTCAATCAGTCCTCTGGATTTCAGGATATTGATAATGTTCACGTACTTGTCGGCTGCACTGGGGTCACCGATAATGCCGTATTCATTGATCAGCAGCTTGGAATTCGGAAACGCCGCACGGGCTTGCTGGAAGGACCAGATGACCCAATCCCAGCCGGTGCTTCCGTCGCCGCCGATGGCATTACGGTACGAGGGCTTGGCATGCAGCGGTTCATTGACAACATCCACGAAGGCTGATTTTGCCGCATAACGCTGCCCTGCCTGAGTAATGAATGAGCTGATCTCCGCCTTCTGCTCCGCTGCCGGTAAGCCGGCGACCCAGTTAGGCTCCTGGCTTCCCCAGACCAGGGTATGGAACTTAAACGGGATGTTTTTGCTAATCGCATAGTTATAGATCATGTCCGCATTGCCCCAGTTCATCTGGTTGCGATTGCCTTCAATGGCTCCCCATTTGGTGCCGTTCTCAGGGGTGACCTGATTCCAATAGGTGGTGAAGTTACTTGGTGCACTGCCTGCAATGATATTCCCCAGGAACTTCGATCCATTGGTAATTGCTGCGCTGGCATTGCCTGCCATCACAGAGGTGAGCAGGACACTCGCTAGGGCGAGCCCGCCCACAACCTTTTTAATTCTGTTCTTCAATTGAATACATCTCCTTTTTCTTAATGGACTTAAAGCGCACCTATTCCAGGCACAGATAATCAAAATCAGCATAGCCGCCCGCTGACTTCGTCGCATAATTGAACAGCGCAAACCGGTAGCCCATAAAGTGAGGCAGCGTATAAGACATCTGCAGCGTATTCCCTATGGATGTCCAGTTGTTGCCGTCCAGACTATAGGAGAAGTACGCCTTATCCGTCTGATTGGTGAAATCGCAGAGCACCTTCAGATAGACTCTGTTCTGGCTGAGCGGCACACCCGCCACTTCAGTCATGGACCCGGAGCTGGCGTTGACCATCACAATGGATTTGGAATTGCCGGACATTTTCACACCGACGAAGCCGTATTTAGCCTGAAAAGCAGCCAGTCCGGCAACATCTCCGTCCTTCATCCCGCCCGTTTCCAGGGCCGTCACGCCCGTGCTCTTCGGCCCGAACGTCCGCTGGGTCAGCGTGTTCCGGGCATCCAGCAGGCTTGTACTTACCTTGCCGGTGGTCAGCCGCATGAAGCCTTGGCGCTGGGTCAGCGACCACTTCGAGTTATCGGGGTTGTGGTTCCACTGCCAGACCTTGGCTAATCCGTTTCCACCCGAAGGCGCAGTGAACTCGTCCGATGCATACACTTTCTTAACCGGATACCCTTCAACAGGCAGATTCAGAGTCCGCGGCGCCTTACCCCCGCTTCCGAAGACCGGCCAGTTGCCGGACCAGGTTACCGGCACCAGATACGGCATCCGTCCAACCGCCCCGCTATCCCTGAAGAGCATCGCGTACCAGGAGCCGGAAGGCGTGTCCACGATGCCTCCCTGGGCAATGCCCGAGTCGTTCAGCGAGACCTGACCTGTGTAGCCTCCGGTTAAGCTGGTGGAGCGGTAGGTCAACTGAGTGCGTCCGCTTCCCGAAGGCCAGCAGATCAGGAACACATAATAATAGCCGTTGATCTTCTGGATATGCGCGCCCTCGGCCTTCACAATGAAGTTCGAACCGGCAATATTGCTGGAATTCGGGATGATAACCTGACTGATTCCGCCGGACTTAATAGCCTTGGCATCTGCCGTCAGCTCAATCAGGCTGATGTTATCCGCCCCGTACACCAGAAAGACCCGGCCATTGTCGAACAGCAGCGAAGCATCGTGATAATAGCTGCCGAGGACCGACGAGGTCCAAGGGCCATTTTCAATATTCGAGGTCTGATAGATATACGTCCGGCCGGTTGAATTGGACCCGAAGGACACATAGTAGATCCCGTTATTGTATCGCAGGCTGCTGGCCCAAGAGCCCTTGCCGTACTCATTCTGTCCGTTGTTCAGATTCTGCGCATCCCCGTTCGCATACGTATCGTAGACATAATTCACGATCTCCCAGTTCACCAGATCATAGGACTTCATGATAGGAACACCGGGGGTCATATGCATGGTGGTGCTGGTCATGTAATACACATTGCCTACCCTGATGACATCATTGTCCGGGGCATCTGCATAAATGAACGGATTCGTAAAGGTAGCAGCAGCCGCCGTAGAAGGATTGAACAGAATACCGAGCATGAGCGAGATTGCCAGCAGGTACAGCCCTGCCTTTTTAAAAATAGAAGAATTTATATGTTGCACACGATAACCTATCCTTCTATTTCCCGATGAAACTGTACCATCCTTAAAAAGGACGGCAAAGCCGTTTCTACTTGCCATAGCATCCCTCCTCCCGTATGCTTACCTCGTCACTGGTTCCATTCAATATAATCCACATAGGCATCCCAGCTTCCATTATCCGTGGTTACGACCAGCTTGACTTCCTGATTGCCGGTGGCGTGGGCCACATTGGTCAATGTCTGTACCGAGGGCGTTGTGCCGCTGAAATTGAAGGAGCCAACGTTCACACCGCCGATCAGCAGATCCACCCGCGCCGTAGAGGAATTGTTGGAAGCCCCCCGGACCGAGAAGTTATGCGTGCCGTAGGCATAATACTGATTGAACGATACAGCGTCATCATTCCCGTACAGCGCCACTCCGCTAAAAGGGGAAGTGATCTTGCCCGCATAGGTTCCGCTGAGCGTCATGTCCTCCGCTTCCACCTTGCTCACCGGAGGAGGTGTTGTGCCGCCATCGCCGCCCGTCGAGAACTGCCAGTAATCGAAGTTGAACAGATTGCCAGAGCCTGATCCGGTAAAGACCAGATAGAGTCTGTGCACGCCTGTCGCATTGCTGACCGTAGTCTGTACTTCCTGCCAGGACTGCGCTCCTCCTGTATTTGGAACATTCAGCGTGCCGACCAGCGGGCCGGTTGCGCTGTCGAGCCGGATTTCGATCTTGCCGCCGCCTGTGGCGGAAGCCACATTCGCCTTGAAGCTGGAAGCGCCAGTGCCGAAATCGGCATTGCCCACGGCAACCCAGTCTCCATTGTTAATATTGGTCACATTCATATTGCCTACCGGACCGCCGGAGGCCTGGGAGCGTTCAGTGGTGATGCCCGCGTTCCAGCCGATCGTCTCGGCTTCGACTCTGTTATACGGATTCAGATTGGCAATCTGGGCGATGCCCGCCATATTTCCCTGAACCTCCTGAATGGTTCCGTTGGAATTATGGACCAGCTTGTTGATATGCGGAGAGCGGTAGCCCTTGCCGTCTCCGAGTACAGCCTTTGCTACAGTCTGGGCATGGTACACCACATACCACTCATTATTGAAGTTGAACACGGCATGGTGGTTGTTGCCGCCTACCCCGAAGAAGGTGTATGGATTCTTCAGGAAATGTCCGGTGTACGTAAAAGGTCCCATCGGACTGTTGCTGACCATGTACCCGATTTCACCTGCCGGATAGGCAGCCGGGTGCGTGCCGGAGAAGTTGAAGCAATACGAGTAATAATATTTGCCGCCGTACTTGTGGATACCCGAATCCTCGAACATATACGGAGCATCAATAGTGGAGGCGCTTCCAACAATACTGGTCATATCCGCACCGAGTCTCAGCACGCGGGCTGTCTTGGGATTCGCGATAGATGCCGGGTCGGAAGTGTTGGGGATGCCCCCGCCCGCATACAGATAGCCGCTGCCGTCGTCATCGACCAGTACCGCCGGGTCAAACAGCCAGGTCACCCCGGACATTCCCGGCGTGCTGCCTGTCACCAGTGCTTTGCCCAGCGGATCGGACCATGGGCCAATCGGAGAGTTGGCTGTCAGTACCCCGATGCCTGATGCACCGTTGGCGAAGTACAGGAAGAACTTGTCCTGTCCGTTGATTTTCTTCACGGCGGCTGAAGGCGCCCAGGAGAGCGAGGCCCATTTGGCAATGCCCGCAGAACCGTTGACATTGTTGGCTCCGGCTACCGGAATGGCGCCATGGTCTGTCCAGTTCACCATATCTGCCGAAGAGATGACATTGATTTTGTTCAGTGCGCTGAAATCATTGTCCTTCACGGTTCCGTTGCTGTTATAGACATAAGCATCACTCGACATATAGATATAGACTCTTCCGTTATACGTCAATGCAAAGGGGTCGGCACCCAGCTTGTGGTCCATCAGCGGATTGGAATTTCCCGGCTGTTTGGCTGTGGCGTTCCCTGCCGCCTGAGCAGACAGCATAGGCAGACAGCCCAGCAGCAGAACAAAGGTCATCGCAAGCACCGAGAGCTTTTTGAACATTGGCATTCTCCTCCATTACAATTTGTGTAAACCCTTTCAATCGGATGCGTTACATATGCCGGAAGCTCACAATCCTCCCCTCCTATTGAATTACTTGAATGAATCTACTAATATTTGTTATTCGAGATCATCTTAATATACTTCCGCCCAATGAACAATGTAGATTTTTGTTTGAAAAGTTGAAATTTTTTGGTTTTTATGTCTTAATATTTGCGGTTGTTGATCTCCATAGCAGCCAGCTCACGGGTGTATATATCCTCCGGGGTCACCATCCGCTTCGGCAGAGTCCGGCCGGCCATAATCTCCTTCACGGCCTGCGTCAGCAGCGGCCCCAGCAGCGGATTACATTCGACCACAGCGTTGATGCTGCCCGCCACCATCTGCTCGAACGCCCGCCGCGTCCCGTCCACCGACACAATAATAATATCCTCCCCCGGCACAAGTCCGGCCTCCTTAATAGCCTCCACCGCGCCAATGGCCATATCGTCATTATGGGAATAGAGCACCTGCGGCCACTGCTCCTTCGGCTGCTGCAGGAAGGTCTTCATCACTTCATGACCGCCGCTGCGTGTGAAATCCGCCGGTGCACTGAGGGTAATCTGCAGGTTCGGCTGATCGTCCAGCATCTTGCGGAACCCGCGCCCGCGATCGATGGACGGTGTTGAGCCTACGGTTCCCTGCAGTTCTGCAATGCGGATCTCCCCGTTGTGATGGCGCATCTTGTCTCTCACATACTTAGCCGCCTTCACTCCTTCTTCATAGAAGTCAGAGCCGATGAACGTGACATAGAGCGAGCTGTCCGGTACATTCACTGAACGGTCCAGGATGATCACCGGAATTCCGGCCTGCTTAATCTCCAGCAGAATAGGCTCCCAGCCGGTCTGCACCACTGGTGCAATGGCAATCACATCGACCCCGCTGCGGATAAAAGAACGGATGGCCTCGAACTGCTTCTGCTGATCCTGCTCAGCATTCTTCAGCAGCAGCGTAATCCCCGCCTCCCCGGCGGCTTCGCGGATCGATGCGGTGTTCGCTTCCCGCCAGGTGCTCTCCGAACCGAGCTGGGAGAAGCCCAGCCGGGCCGGCTTGTCTGCAGCGGTCTCTGCTGTGGAGGGCAGCAGGACTGTAAGCGCCGGAGGAGAAGGCTCAGGTATGGGCAGCGCCTGCGGCCTGCCGTTATTCCCGCCACCCGTACAACCGCCCAGCAGCATCAGTGTCAGGACGATGCCCAGCAGCACAACCAGGCATTTTTTTACTGTTCGCACGCTGATTCCCCCTTCCGTATGATAGCGATTACAATTATATAGCAAAAAAATGGAGAGACAAGTATAATTTGTCTCTCCATGCACAATACCTATTCTTTTAAGGTCAGCCGCCTGGAGCTTAGCACCCGCTGCAGCAGGATGAAGATGAACAGCAGCAGACCGATGACGATCTTCGTCCACCAGGAGCTGAGTGTGCCCTCGAAGCTGATAATCGTCTGAATCACGCCCTGGATCAGTACCCCGAAGAAGGTACCCAGCACATATCCGACCCCTCCGGTCAGCAGCGTGCCGCCAATGACAACCGCCGCAATCGTGTCCAGCTCGAAGCCGACGGCATGCAGCCCGTACCCCGACAGCATGTAAAAGGTGAACACCACACCGGCCAGCGCCGAGCATAGTCCGCTAAGCGTATAGACCAGCACCTTGGTTCTCGCCACGGGCAATCCCATCAGCAGCGCTGATTGCTCACTGCCTCCAAGGGCATACACATTGCGCCCGAACCGGGTATAGTGAGCCGTGAAGATAGCGGCTGCTACGACAAGTATCGCGATAACAGCGCTAATGGAGAGGAAGCTGCCGCCCGGCAGCGGAATCCGCGTCTGCGCCATGGCGGTGTAGAAGGTGTTATCAATGGTAATGGTATCGATGCTGATAACATAGCATAAGCCCCGGGCCAGGAACATTCCGGCCAGTGTGACGATGAACGGCTGGATAGCGAAATAATGGATAATTGCGCCCATAATGGTACCAAATACGGCGCCCATCAGGAGTACCAGCGGGATGACCACGGCGGGCGGCCAGCCCTGCTGCTGCACGAGGCTCGCCGAGACCATTGTGGATAACGCAATCACCGAGCCGACAGACAGATCGATGCCTCCAGACAGGATGACGAAGGACATGCCCACCGCCGTGATTAGCAGAAAGGCATTATCCACCAGCAGATTCATCAGCACCTGAAGGGAGAAGAAGCCGGTGTACCGGAAGGAACCGGCAGTAAACATGACAATGAACAGCAGAATGGTGACAACGATCGGAATATACTTGCGGTTAAGAGGCATGACGGCTCATCTCCTTCTCAGCGGGGTAATGCCGCGACTTCCAGCGCGCGGCAATCGCGGCGCGGAAGGTGTCCGACTGGATCAGGCAGACGGCCAGGACGACACAGGCCTTAACAACCAGCGTAATCTCCGGCGGCACACCGATCATATAGATGGTGGTGGTCAGCGTCTGGATAATCAGCGCTCCGATCACGGTGCCGGTCAGATAGAAGCGGCCGCCGTTCAGCGACGTTCCGCCGATGACCACGGCCAGAATAGCGTCCAGCTCATACCAGAGACCGGCATTGTTGCCGTCAGCGCTGGAGACATTCGAGCTGAGGAGCAGGCCGGCGATGCCGGCGCATAGGCCGCAGAACACATAGACGGCCAGGATAACTAAGTGGGCACGGATGCCGGACATCTTGCTGGCGGCCGGATTACAGCCCACCGATTCAATGAACAGGCCGAGGGCCGTCCGCCGGGTAAGCAGAAGGGCAATCACCAGAACCAGCGCTACGACAAAAATAGAGAAAGGCAGCGCAGCCAGTGAACCGGACCCAATATACGCATACTTAGTACTGGTTACCGTAATAATTTGTCCGCCGGTAATGAGCTGGGCGATCCCTCTTCCCGCGACCATCAGAATCAGTGTGGCTATAATCGGCTGAATCCCGGCCATGGAGACCAGCAGTCCATTCCAGGCCCCCAGCATCAGGGACAGGCCTGCGGCCAGCAGCACCGAGGTCAAGATCAGTCCCATACTGTTCTGATCCGCTCCCCTGCTGATGCTCAGGCAGGCGATAGCGCCCGAGATGGCTACTATGGAACCGACCGACAGGTCGATCCCCTTGGTAGCCACTACGAGCGTCATCCCGATAGCTACCAGGATCAGCGGCGCACCGAAGTTCAGTATGTCGATCAAGCTGCCGTATAAATGCCCGTCATGGACGGTGATGGAGAAGAAATCCGGCGAATAACACAGGTTGAACAGCAGCAGCACAGCCAGTACGCACAGCGGCCAGAATAAATGATGCTTCATTACTACGCTCATGATTGGTTCAGCCTCCCGCAATCGCCTGCATAATCTGCTGCTGGCTCATGTCCTTCTCTGAAATTTCCTTCACCTTGCGGCGGTCGCGCAGAATGGCGATCCGGTCGCTGACCCGCAGCACCTCATCCAGCTCCGAGGAGATGAACAGGAACGACATCCCCTGCCGGGAGAGTGTCAGCACCAGCTTCTGAATCTCTGCTTTGGCTCCGATGTCGATCCCCCGAGTCGGCTCATCGAGGATGAACAGCTCCGGCTCTGTCAGCAGCCAGCGGGCCAGCAGCACCTTCTGCTGATTGCCGCCGCTGAGGTTCTTAATCAGGTGGTCCGGGCTGGGAGGATTGATATTCAGCATGCGGATGTATTCTCCGGCCAGCTCTTCCTGCCGCCCACGCGGGATCGTCTTGAACATGCCATCCTTGGCCTGGAGCGCCAGAATAATGTTCTCTCTTACCGTCAGATCGCCGATGATCCCCTCAGTCTTGCGGTTCTCCGAGCAGAAAGCGATCCGCCGTCCTATGGCCTCCCGGGGAGAGTGCACCCCGCCGCCGGATGACGGCAGGATCACTTGCCCGAAGTCCGGCTTGTCGGCACCGAACAACAGGCGGGCCGCCTCCGTCCGCCCGGAGCCGAGCAGTCCGGCCAGTCCGACGACCTCTCCCTTGCGGATATTCAGGTCGAACGGCTCGATTCCGCCCCGGCGGCCCAGCCCTTCCGCTCTCAGCAGCTCATCGCCCAGGCTGTTCTTGTCCTGTGCCGCAAGCGTTGGCAGCTCATCCAGCAGATGAAGCTCCTTGCCGATCATTTTAAGTACGAGATCCAGGCGGCTTAGCTCGTTCGCCATGTATTCACCGACCAGCTCGCCGCCACGCAGAATGGTGACCCGGTCGGAGATTTCATACATCTGGTCCAGAAAATGCGTCACAAACAGGATCGACAGCCCCTCCTGCTGAAGCTTCCTCATAATGCGGAACAGCTGATCCACTTCGTTCTGATCCAGGCTTGAGGTCGGCTCATCCAGAATCAGCACCTTCGCCGAGATATTCAGCGCTCTGGCAATGGCAACCAATTGCTGAACTGCAACAGAGTAGCTCTGCAGAGGCAGGGTGACGTCGATATGCAGATTCATCCGTTCCCGGAGCAGCTCCGCTGCCTGCAGGTTCATCTGCTTCCACTGGATGCAGCCGAACCGCCGCGGCTCCCGGCCGATGAAGATATTCTCGGCCACGGTCAGGTTGGGGCACAGATTCACCTCCTGGTACACGGTACTTATGCCCGCAGCCTGTGATTCCTGCGGGCTGCGCATGGAGATGGAGGTGCCCTCCATCTCCACAAGGCCTTCATCAATCGAATAGACGCCGGTCAACACCTTGATCAAGGTGGATTTACCAGCGCCATTCTCGCCCATCAAGGCATGCACCTCGCCGGGGAACAGGCGCAGACTCACATCTGTCAGGGCTTTCACCCCCGGAAACCGCTTATGTATCCGGGTCATTTGCAGTATGGGCTGCTGTGTGCTCAAGGCTATATCCACTCCTTATTCTCCATAGACAACCGCTCCGGCGGTTCAAGGACCGCCGGAGCAAGGTTTCTTTTGGCTTGCTGATTAATACTGGCGGCTAGGCAACGCTTCCTTGGCCTGCTCGGAAGTGAAGGTGGTCTCTTCAGTCACGATCCGTGCCTCTACCGGCTTGCCGTCGACCACATCCTTAACTACCTGCATCAGCTGAGGTCCAAGCAGCGGGTTACACTCGACGATGAAGTTGATTTTACCTTCACTGGCAGCCTGCATTCCGTCCTTCACGGCATCGACAGAAATAATCTTGATATCCTGGCCCGGCTTGAGGCCTGCCGCTTCAATTGCTTGAATAGCCCCCAGCGCCATATCGTCGTTATGGGCATACAGCACATCAATTTTCTTATTGGCCTTCAGGAAGGCCTGCATGACTTCCTTGCCCTTGGCGCGGGTGAAGTCGCCGGTCTGTGAAGCAATAACCTTGAGGTGCGGGTTATCCTTAATGGTCTCGGCGAAGCCTGCCATCCGGTCATTGGCCGGAGCAGAGCCTGTAGTTCCCTGCAGTTCTACAATATTAACGTCCCCGGAAGCGTCCTTATACTGCTCGCTCAGCCACTTTCCTGCCTTGCGTCCTTCTTCCACGAAATCGGAGCCCAGGAAGGTAACATACAGCGAGGTATCCTTGGAATCTACCGCACGGTCTGTAAGAACAACCGGGATACCCGCCGCCTTAGCCTCCTTCAACACCGTATCCCAGCCGGATTCCACTACCGGAGAGAAGGAGATGACATCGACCTTTTGCTGGATAAAAGAACGCAGTGCCTTGATCTGATTCTCCTGCTTCTGCTGGGCATCCGAGAATTTCAGCGTGTAGCCCGCTTCCTTGGCTGAATCCTGGATCGACTTTGTATTCGCGCTGCGCCAGCCGCTCTCCGCCCCGACCTGCGAGAAGCCGAGCGTGATGTCCTTGGCCTCTTTGGTGGCATTGGCCGCCGGCGCCTTCGTCGCTGCACTGTCTGTCTTGCCCGCATCCGCCGCCGTGTTCCCGCCGTTATTGCTGCTGCATGCCCCTAACAGGGTCATAGACAGCGCCAGGGCAAGCACAGCCCCCACTTTTCCAAGCTTTTTCATATCTCCTTATTCCTCCCCCTTGACGTTCACCATGTTCCGGTGTTGTGCCCATTATAGAACGCTTACAGAAGGGCATTATACGGGCAGCCTTTGGCGTTTGCTTTCTAATTTTTGGCTTTTTCCCTCCGAATAGGTATTTTAGTGTACTTTTTTATTCAAAAGGTGGATATTTTGTTTGCGCTTTCTTTTTTGTTTCGGTATTCCAGTATTTGTTATAAAATAAAACATAGGAACGGCATCTACTCTATTTGTGAAAGGGAATTCCCGATAATGCGGATTACACGCTGGATCTCCTCCAGTCTTAGAGCCAAACTGCTGGCTTTGTTCATAGTGCTGTCCACCATACCGCTAATTGCCGTCGGCCTCATTTCCTACCAGAAATCCTACCAATCCATCTCCAGTCACAGCAAGGCTTCAAGCATGCTTCAGGCCGATATGCTGGGAACGAATATGGACAACCTGTTCAAGGATACCGAGCGTCTGCTGGAGCTTAGCAATAATCCTCAGGTCATCCACTTTCTGTTCTCGCAGTCGGAGACCTATCAGGAGGCCAAGGACATTCTGCAGACCTTCACCCTCTACCGGGACACCTACAAGTATGAGAATGTGCTCAACATCAGCCTGATTAATCTGTACGGCAAAGGCATCAGCGAACGCCGGGGAATCTTCCAGTCCGCCAGCAACCCGCTGCGCAATCCGCATTTCCAGGCGTTATCCCAGAATCCGGAGCTGATCCTCCGGGTGCCCCCGCCGCTGATTACCGGCTATGACCGGGTAGACGGCTTCACCTACGGGGATACGGGCGTGATCTCGATTATGAAGGCGGTCAAGCAGCGGATTACTCATGAAGTCATCGGCTATATCATTGTGGATTTGAACGATTCCTTCATTAAAGAGTTCTGCGACAAGGTGACGATCGGCACTACCGGATTCTTCTACCTGCTGGACGAGCAGAACAATCCCCTCTACGTCCCTCCTGTGCGGGCGGGAGAGCTGGCCGTTATTCAGGACAACCTGATTCCTGCGGGGGAACGGGGCAGAAGCGGCAGCTTCGTGCTTCAGACGGGCGGCCCGCCCCGGTTCATCGTCCATACCTCGTCGCTGGCGACAGGCTGGACGATTATCGGTATAGCGCCGCTGCAGGAGATTGTGGCCGAGGCGAACCGGATCAGACAGCTGATTATTATCAGCGTGGGGCTGAGCATTATTTTTGCGATCACGCTCCATTATCTGCTGACCCGGCGGCTAACCCGGCCCATCCAGCTGCTCCAGCACAAGATGCGCCTGACCGCAAGTGGCTATCTGGAAGCCAAAGTCAAGCCGGACGGTACCGATGAGATCGCCGATCTCGGACAGAGCTTCAACATCATGGTCGAGCAGATCAAAGAGCTGCTGGCCCAGAGCATCCGTAAGCAGCAGCAATTACAGAAGGCAGAGCTGCGGACGCTTCAGGCGCAGATTAACCCTCATTTTCTGTATAACACGCTGGATTCTATTGTCTGGATGGCTGAAGCGGGGAATCACGATGGCGTGATCCGGCTGGTGAAGGCGTTGTCCGCGTTCTCCCGGCTTAGCCTCAACAACGGGCGCGACTGGGTACAAATCCGCTCCGAGCTTGCCCATGTGCAGAGCTATCTGATTATCCAGCAGATGCGCTACCACGACATCCTGGAGTTCAAGGTGGAGGTGGCGGAGGAGCTGCAGGAGTATCCGATACTGAATATGACCCTGCAGCCGCTGGTTGAGAACGCCCTGTATCACGGAATTAAGAATAAGCGGGGCATGGGACTGATCCGCATTGGCGGGTACACCGACGGCGGCACCATCATGCTTACGGTCTCGGACAATGGCATCGGCATTCCCGACGTGCGGCTTACAGCGCTGAGGGAATCGGTAGAGCATCCCATCCAGTCGGAGGAACCCGAGGACACCGGCCAGGGCGGCTTCGGCCTGCAAAATGTGCATCAGCGGCTACGGCTGTACTTCGGGCCCGAATATGGTATCCGTCTGGACAGCTCGGAAGGCTATGGCACACAGATTACGGTTCGCATACCCAAGAACAGGGGGGTCTAGTGATGAAGAAGATTATGCTTGTGGATGACGAAATCCTGATCCGCGAGAATATCCGGGAATGCATCGATTGGGAGAAGGAGGGCTTCCTCTATTGCGGTGACGCTCCCGACGGGGAGCTGGCGCTCCCTATCATTGAAGCGCAGCTGCCTGACATTCTGATTACCGATATCAAAATGCCGTTCATGAACGGCCTGGAGCTTACCTCTGTCGTCCGCCAGAAATTCCCGCAGATCAAAATCATCATTCTCAGCGGCCATGATGATTTCCAGTATGCCCAGAAGGCACTGCGTCTGGGGGTGGAGGACTACTGCCTGAAGCCGTTCAGCGCTGCCGACCTGCTACAGCTCCTGCGTAGCGTCAGCGCCCGGATTGATGAGGAACTAAGGATCAGGCACAAATATGCCTACACCCCCGAGAATCTGTTCGCGGATCTGTGCGGAGGCCTGATCAGCACCGCTGCCGCTTACGAAGCGGCGGCCCAGCTTGAACTGCAATTAACAGCTCCTTACTACGCCGCCGCTGTATTTACTCTGCAACCTATGGAGGAGTCTCCGGAGCCTCCCCCCGCTTCACCGGATGCTGAGGCGCTGTTAGCGGGTCTGCTGAAGGAGGCGGCTGACAGCTTCAACTACAAGCGCAGCCGTACGGAGACGGTCCTGATCTATAAAGGCAGTGATCCGGTCCAGATGAACCAGACCCTGGATGACCTGTGCGCGGCTGCGAAGCAGCGGCTGAGGGAAGGCTGCGGGCTGGAGCTGTCCGTCAGCCGGGGCAAGGTCTGCGAACGTCTTCAGGGCATTCACCTCTCCTATCTGGAGGCCGAGAATGACCGGATGTTCAAGCAGATGTCCAGAATGCATTCCGCAGCCATGCTTGAGGCGTATTATGACCCTAGCGCCCATGGGGTTCTGCTCGACAGAAGCCGGCTGGTCCAATTCCTGAAGTCAGGCGACCACAGGCAGATGTCCGGCTTCCTGCTGGAGCTGTCCAAGGAGCTTGAGCAAATGAACTGGAACTCAGGATATGCCTGTTACCTGATGAATGATATCACCCTGGAGCTGGTCCAGACGGCGAAGAACGGGTTCCGCGCAGCCGCGGGCCACGCCGGCATTCTCCAGGAATTGCAGACACAGCTGAAGCAAATCTCCAGTAGTGATGACGGCATTCAGTATCTCAAGCAGTTATACGAGCGGCTATGGGAATGGCGTTCCGAAGGAGCAGACAAGCACCGTGAGCTGATTGACCGGGTGAAGCAATATATCCTTGAGCAATACGACAAGGAGCAGCTCTCCCTGAATGACATTTCCAAGGTGGTCAGGGTCAGTCCCAGCCATCTGAGCAAGACCTTCAGTCAGGCGACCGGGCAGACCATCACGGAATTCCTGACGGCTACACGTATGGACCGGGCCAAGGAGCTGCTGAAATCTACGGGGCACAAAACCTTTGAAATTGCCTATCTGGTCGGCTATAACGATCAGCATTATTTCTCCAACCTGTTCAAAAAAGTAACGGGGATGACGCCCATGGAATTCCGCAGGCAGGGAAATAACGGGGAGCAGCTGCACACGTTCCGCAGAGGGGCGGGAAATGCGTGAGCGTGAACAGGCTTCGGGGATGGTCCTTGGTTCTTCTGCTGCTGACGGCGGGCTTCCTGCTTGGCGGCTGTCTTAAGGCATCAGGAGCAACGGATACTCCTCAGATAGCCGCGGGAGAGCCCCCGTCAAGCACAAGTGAAGAACCGCCGCTGACCTTCGGCATTATCTACCCTATGGTGAATGCCACTTACGAGATGATCACCGGAAAAGCGGAAGCGGTAGCCCGGAAGCATAACGTAGAGCTGCTGGTGCAGGCTCCCGATGAAGCCAATCTGGAGCAGCAGATCCGCATCATGGAGATGATGATTAAGCGGGGGGTAGACGGCATTGCAATTGCTCCGGTGGATTCGCAGGCGCTCACCGCGATAATTAACAAGGCGGCCGCTCAAGGGATACCCGTGGTCTGCTTCGAATCGGATTCGCCTGCCAGCCGGAGAACGGCCTATATCGGGGCGGATAACCGGGCAACCGGCGCAGTGATGGGACAGACGGTGGAACGTCTGCTAAGCGGCAAAGGAATGATTCTGGTCGAGTCCGGGATGTCCCGGATGCAGAGCACCCGGGAACGCCTGCTTGGACTTGAAGCTTATCTGACTAAGCATACGGACATTGATGTACTGGAGATCCGCCACAATGACGGCAGTGAGGAACGGGCTGCCGGGCAGCTGGAGCAGATGATCTCGGACCATCCCCATTTCAGCGCGCTGGTCAATCTGGATTTTGTCTCCAGCACCAGCTCTGTCCTGGTCTGGAAGGCCAAGGGGCTGAAGCGTTATAACCTCGCCCTCGGCCTCACCCCTGCCTTGCAGCAGGCGCTGGATAACGGCCAGATCACCCGCGTAATCTCACAGAACGAGCAGAACTGGGGCGAGGATATCATCAACACGCTGCTTTTACTGTCCAAGGGCACAGACACAGCCCAATGGATCAACTCGGACATTGCGATTATTGGGGAGTAGCCTTTAATAAGCCCCGGCGCTCAGCTTCAGAATCGTGCCGGTGGAAGCCGGAATGACATCCGCGTAACTCCCCAGTCCGAAATAGAAATCACCACCCTGTTCCTCGAAGGAACGGGCGAAGGTATCCCGGCTGAAGCGGAAGACTTCACTCCAGCCCTCCCCGCCGGCAGCGAAGCTGACAGCATTTTTGCGGTAGACAACATTGGTATATTGTCCTGAAGCCTCCTTTATATAACCAAGCACATATACCGTCTCTCCGCGATCCAGAATATCCATTGGCACTACAGCAGAATCAGACAACCGTTCCTTGCGCACACTCTGGAAGTTAGCTCCGGCCGAGAACAATCCCTGCGGAATCGATTGATGATCGTTATAGATCACCCCGGCAATATAGAGCAGCCGGTCGTTCACCGGGGTCGTGCGCAGAAGCTTCAGCCAAGGCTGGCCGCTGACACCGGGAACATTCACTTCACCGGGTTTGGTAACGAAGCTGAGCCCCGGAAACAGCTGGGTACTGGTAAATGTCAGCTTGGACGTCTGAATTCCCCCGCTTGTGCCCTGCTTAATGGAGGTCATATATCCCTTCTCATTCGCAATCCCCTGGGTCTTCCCTGCCGTAGCCGAGGAAGCATACAGTGTGTCGCCCAGCTCGAACAGATTGTACGCACGCATAATACCATACTGGGAGACCGACCCGAAGCGGGTCCAGCTTGCTCCCCTGTTCGAAGACACGTAAATCAGGGGGCCTTCGTTAGCGCCCAGTGCTGCGTAGAGCTTGCCTTTGTAGTACGCCATGTCGTACACATGGATACCTCCGGGAATGTTCATGTATTGATCCCAATGATCCCCGTTCAGCCGGTAAAAATTCCCGTAAGCCCACCCGGGTACTCTGGAGTCATGCCCGGGAATATACAGCTCCCCGTTCAATACCTTGAAGCTGTCGATCTGTTCATCCATGACATAGACATTGGTGGTCACCTTGCCTGTGGCCGGGTTCGTATACGTAACATCCTGCACAGAGAATTTATTCTGGGCAAGATCCCAGTAGTAGATTGGAACCGGCCCCGCATTGGGCGAAGGCGCATTGTTGCTGCTGTTGCCGTGACCCAGATAGATTTTGCCGCCAAAAAGCTGCATGTCCCAGACATTACGCGCATAAGCCGCTTTCTTGAACGGGCTGCCCAGCACGGTAATGGAAGAACTGACGTCGACAGCAGCCGCAGCCGCAGCCTCTGTACCTGTAACCTGTTCACTCCCGGCAGGCGAAGCCAGCACCCGCCCCCCTCCCGCATAGGATACAGCACCCAGCAGCATAAGCCCCGCACACAACCGGCTTATAGGTTTTATTACTCCACGCATAGTAAATCCTCCTAATCTTTGGAATGAAGCAATGATAAACTAATTATTTGTAAAAAAGAAGATATAAATCAAAAATCCCCCTCCAACCAGCCAGCATCCGGCCCATCTTCCGATGGGTGGACACTTGCGGCCGTGAGGGGGATTTGATGTGATTCTATGCTTTTACCTGCGGGATTGTGCTTCTCTGACTTACTTCTTCATCATACGGAAGATTATGACTGCGGCTTCCGCCCGGGTGGTGACTGCTGCGGGATGGATGGAGGTGCCGTCTCCCCGCACAATGTCTTCTCTGACCAGAGCGGCTACACTATTTACGGCATACTTTGCTACCTTACTGCTGTCCGTATAGCCGCTTAATTCTCCGGCACTGCCGCTAACCGTCAATTTGTTCACCGCCTTCAGCGCTCTGGCAGCGATGACCATCATATCCTGTCTGGTGATTTCTCCCTGCGGATTGAACCTGCTTCCATCTACTCCCTGGATGATTCCCAGCTTCTTGGCGATGCCCAATGCTTCATAATAATAGGCTCCCTGATGAACATCCGTGAAGCTGGAGTTTGCCTGTGCGCCTGCCTCTGCCTCCGCTTCAAGTCCAAGAGCCCGCACCAGCATCAGCACAAAATCCGCTCTCATGATGTTCTTCTCCGGGTTAAACGTGGTACTGGAGGTTCCTGTGATAATACCCAGCCCGTATAGCGTGTCTATCGCCTCGGAAGCCCAGCTATACTTGGCCTGCACATCCTGGAATGGGCTGGCAGGCGCCGGTGAAGGTGCCGAAGTTACAGCCGGTGTCGGCGATGGCGACACTACTGCACCAGGCACAGGAGTAGGCGTTGGTGCAGATGACGGCTTAGATGCTGGCATAGATGTCGGCACTGGTGTAGATATTGGCGTCGGCGCTGGTGTGGGTTTTGTTGTTGGTGTTGGAACCGGCTCAGACGGACCGCCGCTGTCTTTTAACGTAGCTACAGAGAGGGCAGGACCATTCATGCTCCAGTTCCCGGCATCATCCCCGGCCTGCACCGAGAAATTATACCTTGTTCCCGCAGTAAGCCCGGTTACCTCGTACCGCAGCTCTGTTCCAGATAACGCAGCGATTTCCTCTGATCCCCTATAGACTTTGTAGCCGGTCACTCCCGTATCATCCTCAGCCTGCGTCCAGGTTAACGTCAGGCCGGATGCTGTGATCCGTGAAGCTTCAAGTGTGCTTCCCTCCATCCAGACCGGAGGTGTGATGTCCGCAGCAGGCAGCGTGGTTGCTGACACAGAAGGCCCATCCTCGCTCCAATTGCCGTCCGTATCCCCTGCCTCCACTTTGAACATATACTGCGAACCAGGCTGCAATCCCGTTACCTGGTAACTGTATACAGCACCGGTTACGGTCTCCGTATACACAGCAGCTGTAACCGTAACCGGCTGGTCTCCGGTTCCGTTCGTAATCCGGTACCCGTAGATGCCGCTGTCATCTGTGGCCGTAGCCGGCCAGGTCAGCGTCAGCCCGTCACTCGTGATGCCGGAAGCGGCAAGCGTACTTCCTTCCGCCCAGACCGGCGGCGTGATGTCTTCACCCGGCAGGGTGGTCACTATAACGGACGGTCCGTCCTTACTCCAACTCCCCGCAGCATCTCTTGCCTCCACCTTGAAGGTATACTGCGTGTTCGGCAGCAGCCCGGATATCTCATAACGGTATACAGCTCCGGCTTCAGTCTCCACCGGCTCACTGCCGGTTACAAGCAGCGGCTCGGCATCAATCCCGTTGTAGATGCGGTAGCCGGTAACGCCCAGATTATCCATTGCCGCCGGCCACGATAAGGTAACCCCTGTACGCGTAATACCGGTAGCTTCAAGCTTGCTTCCCTCAGGCCAGATTATTTCCCCCGTCTCCCCCAGGGTCTTCACCAGGGTAACCCCCGAGAAGGTGACCTTGAAGTCCGTTACAGCGCTCGTATTGGTTCCATACAATTGCACCTTGGCAGCCTTAAAGAATTCCGGAGTATACGTGGACGGACTGCCCATCGGGGTCCAGGAAGAGCCGCTGTTGGTGGAGAAATAGCCTTGCACCACATTGCCTTCTTTTACTATCCGCAAGAAATAGTTAGTACCGCTTAAGTTGGTTTGGTTCGTATTGTTGGTGAAGGACTGGGTGCCGCTTTTGCCTGAATTATTGACTTTGATATTGCTGCTGACCTTCCTTGCATTGATCCGGTAAAATTCTCCGCTTGAACTGCCGCTGATACCAAGCCCCACCTGGGAGTTCTCGCCCATGGACGGATCATTCAGCGGTTTGTCAACGGTAAGCTTCGCCGTCAGCGTCCAGTTGCCGTCAGCGGAGCCTGGAAGCTGCAGCATATTATGGCTGCCCGGATACTCCGTATCGCTCTTCAAGGTCTGAATCTCTGCACCATCCGCGCTATAGCGGAGTGCCGCCTGCGGCTCAGCCGGATTTACCACCTCCCAGCCTGCCGGAAGGCCATTCGAGAATTCAACCGACTCGTTCGTACTGAAGAAGATTTTATAGGTCTTCACTTGTTCGCCTTTGCTAAACCGGACTACTGCCGTTCCCTGCGCACTGTTCGCCTGCGAGATACTGACATGCTCAGCCGGATCGCTGGTTACCGCTGTAACCTTCGGAATGGCATTCCCGGCCACCATAAATTTATATTCGTACTTCGCTTCGTCAAAATCAGACGGCTGAACGCCATCGATAAAGAGGTTGCGGGAGACAACCGCCTCAGGAGTAAGCGACATTTGGTCGGCATACAGGATGTTGGCATCCTTCGCATACAGCGCCAGAACCACCTTCGCTGTGCCTGCGGGCTCATCGTACGTGAATGGCTGATTAGGCGTCTCATGCCAGTCCGCCACCTTCACATCCACAGGCTGGAAGGAGCTTAAGGCCAGCGGGCCGCCTTCAAGAATACGTCCAACCAGCCGGCCGTTCTGCCAGTACGCCGGATCACCAGCTTCACGGGCGGCATAAGGCTCCGGCATATCGCGCCCGTTGATCGGGTCCATGCCAAGCTGAACTCCATCCTTGCCGTAATACACCAGCGCCACTTCCACATCTCCGGGATGCTCCGCAGCGACATCATAGCTGTCCGGGCGGCTCATCATCGAGAGGAAATAGCCCTTGAAGTTATAGCTCTCGCCCGGGCTCAGCTTGCCGGTCACATCCTGCCAGATGCCGTCATACTGCTCCGCGGCTGCTGTGCGGCCCGCAAGCTTCCCGGACCCGGCAACCTTGGAGGTAGAGCTGTTCTTCAGGTAACGGGAGAGTCCCGAGTAGCTCTGCACTGTATCTGCCGTAAGCACAGGTCCTGTGACAGCAGGCTCGAAGCTGCCGTTATTGTAACGGCCTGCCGACCAGTGATCTGTATTCGAGGCTGTGGCTGTATCGAAATCTCCATTCAGCAGCAGGTTCCCCGGAATCGTCACGACCGAGTTGTTGGCAGCCGCACTCCAGTCCGAATCACCTGCGCCAAACAGGAAGCGGTCAATGGTAATCGTGCCCTCAGCCCCGTTAGGCTCAGCCACAATATAAAGATCCTTGTGCCCGTAAGCACTGAGATCACCGGTATCGACCATAGTCTGGAACTTGCCGTAGCTGTCATTGGCCGGTACCAGAATCTCTGCGACCCGCGTACCCTGGGACAGGATGTCGGCGCTGCTGCCGGCAGCAGTCCCTACGGGAAGGACGTAAGCGGCAAGCTTGCCTCCCTGAGCCGACTTCGTCTGGGCGGTAAGATACAGCAAGTGTCTGCGGACCACGCCGCCGTTCGCCGAGCCGTCTGCAAAGTTCACATTGTTGTAAGCGAGGTACCCGCCTGCCCCCAGTGTCACTGCCTCATTGGCACGGCCTGCTTGGCCTGCACTGTCGCCGGGCACACGGTTGTCATTCCCCTCTGCCTCAAGCGTGGAGAAGATATCGCGTTCCCCGTCCAGCCCCTGATAGGCGGCAAAGGTTCCCTTAGACGGAACAACCGTTACGACGCTGGCCGATGGAATATCAATAACGAACTTGCCGCCCGATACCGGAATCGTACCCAGCTTCTTCTGATTCTCGCTTCCCGAGGTGCGGAACACGGTCACGCTGTCTGTTCCTGCCGGGAAGTCCTTCAGATTGAATTCCAGTGGCTGGACGCTGTCATCATTGTTCGCATTCGATACCGTCATCGAGAAATCACCCGTAGCCGGATTCTTGAAGCCGACCACATTCAGATCGGGCGCCGGTACGCGTGTAACCTCAAAGCGCACATCGCCGGGATTCATGAACCGGGAGAAATGCCCGTAGCTGTAAAAGCGCTTGAACAACCGGTATTCACCGGTCAGTGTGCTGATCCGTCCCGGCTCCTGCTGGGAGTTGGTCGTCGCGAAGCGGATCAGGTCAGAGCCGTCCGCGCCGTTGCTGTCCCACATGCTCCACCAGACAAAGCCGGTGAAGCCCGGACTACTGGTGAACATATTGGTCAGCAGATTGGACCAGCGCACTGCGTCATTGATATTCTGATTGCCGTAGCGCTGGGTATACGCGCCAGCCGATCCGTCACCGGTGTCCTGGTTCATGAATTCTGCCTGCCAGAGCTTATACTTATTCAGCCATTCGGGATACTTGCTGCCATCCTTGGTGTAATCCAGAGGACTCTTGGAGAAATCACCGGTATGATACAGCTTGTTCTCATCTGTACCGATCCCCACTGTACCGTAGAGATGGGTGGTGAATACATCGAGATAGGGATTCTTGTCGAGTGCATTATCCGGGTCCGTCTGCGAGAACACCTCGCCGCCTCTGCTTAAGGAAGCGCCCAGATTCGTGCCGTCCACGGCGGCAAGCTGGGGAATGAAATCAATGAGCTTGCCTTCGGGGTTCTTAATATCATAGAGATCGCCGCCGGGCTGCATCGATTTTTTCAAGGCAGGTCCGATATAGCCGTTAATCAGTTCCGTAACATAAGCGGCTGAGCCGCCCGCCAGATCGACTTCGTTAAAAGGATTGATGTGGGTTATCGGAATCCCCCACTGCTCCCACATGCCGCGAATATAATTGACAAGATAATCTGCATAGGCCTGATAATATATTTTGACCGGTTTTCCGTCGATGGTGGCGATGTCGCCGCGGATAATTTTGCTGGGAGAATTGGTGTTGGATTGGCTCATCCAATAAGGGACGGTCCAGGTGCAGGCATAGAATTGCTTGACGCCATACTGCTGTGCCTGGAGCATAGTCCAGACCTGATCGATATCGAACAGCTCTTTGCGGGTACGCGGGGAATTCTTGATGACTACAGGCTGTTCACCAGGCTTACTGAGGAGATTGGTCGGGCCGCCGTCGTCATTGCCGATCGGCTGGTTCCAGGAGGGATAATCCCATACAAAGTCTTGCACAGGTACAAGGGTTCCAGGAGCATGCTCCGGTTCGACCGGCCAGATGCTGTCAGTATTGCCGTCGTAATAACGGTTCTCCGCTTCGATCTTGTAGCCGTATTGTCCTGCTGTTCCACGCATGGGAATGGCATTCCCATCAATGTCGAAGCCGGGATGATTCACATCGGCCAGGAGACTGGTGAGCGGGTTGAACCCCGGGCTTGCCGCAGTAGCCCCGGAAGCCGTCAGGCCGCCGTTATCACCAATGATCACCCGGACAATGTCGTGGCCTGTACCCTTTTGTTCACTGAAGGTCAGATCCAGCAGATGCCGGACCGTATCCTGATGGCCGGCTGAAGCGAGCTGCAGCATATGCACGGAATCCGTATACGCATAGGCGGCTCCTACACCATCCATCGTCTGATAGCTCTTGTACCAATCTGCTGTTACCTGTGCCGGAGCAATAGCAGCCTGCACGTCAGCAGCCGGAGCAGCTTGAAGCGGGTTAGAGAATGGCATAGGGGTAATGACGGATAGCAGCAGCACACCAGCCATGGAAACTGAGAGTGCCTTTCTCCTGATCTTTTTACTCATCCTAGATATTCCTCCTCTTGTATGCGCTTTCATGGTTTTGCCTGGTAATATCTTAACAACTGAACTTGGACATTTGTAGCAGAAGGATGCACGATTCATTTTAAAATAACACTATTCTCTTTCAAATTTAAACGTTTGCCCCGAAAGAAGCAGAAACGGCTGTGCCGTCCTTTAAAATATCAAAAATCCCGGCCTGTAAACGCACTATACAAGCTGCGGTTTACAGGCCGGGATGCGGGTCTAACTGCGGTTAAGTCATAAATGCTGCGACTGCATTCTACTGGGCAAGAACTTCCTCAGCCAAAGCAGGCTCTGCTTCAATGTCATAGATTGCATCCGTTACGGAGCTTTTGCTGCTTCCGAGTGTGGCTACGAAGGTAGTTACACTAAGCGCAGGCAGCTGGGCGGTGAAAGCGCCGTTCGACACATTAATGTTAGAGCCGGCAGCCACCTTCCGGTTGGCGTCGGTAATCCACGAAGCGAAGCTGGAGGCTGTGCCGTTCTGCAGGACGAACCGCTGGCTGACGGCCGAAGTGCTTTTATTAATAGCCACAATAACTGCCTTGTTACTGCCCTTGTAAGCCGAGACATAGACATTGGTATTCGGATTCTTGGTCGCGTCCACTCTTACATAACCCGGGCGGATGAACTTGGAGAACTGGGCCATGCTGTCCCCGCGCTTGCTGATACTGCCGTCTTCATTCATCGGGCTGTACTGGCGGCGGATATACCACCATACATAAGCCTGGAAATCCCCTTCCACCAGCGCATTGTGCATATGGTATGCTACTTCCAGCGCTTCCGGCCACAGATTGGCCGAGTTGTTATTGCTGTTCGGATAATAGACCTCAGTCATCCACAGCTCTTTGCCTGCACCCTTCTGCTTGAAGAGCGGATAGGCAAAGTTGTTCACCTGTGTTCCATACAAATGCGCACCCAGAATATCCATATTGGCCAGTGCCTGGGAATCATTCAGAATCGGGTCGGACATATTCTTAAGATATTGGAAGGACTCGGGAGCAATGACCCGGCAATTGATGGAACCGGCATAATTCTTCATAAAGTTCAAGACTTCGGCAGGTGTCCACCAGGTCCAGGTCTCGGCATAGTCCGGTTCATTCTGTATCGAGATCGCATACAGGTTAACCCCATTATTCTTCATATACGTCACGAAATCATTCAGATGCTGGGCGTATGCGCCGTACTGGTTATATTTGAGACGCTTGGCCGAGGTATTCCCGTTGCGGTTGAAGGTCTCCGTCATGCTGCTGGGCGGATTCCATGGTGAAGCAAAGACGATCGCTCCCTTGGCAACGGCCGCCTTGGCCGTGTCCAGCTCCTTATACCAGTTGTTCTTGTTTTCGTCTACAGAGATTCTCAGAATGGAGAATCCTAGCTGATTCGCCCCGTTCCCGAAGGCGGTCTCCCGCTGTGCGGCGGTCAGGTCCCCAATCCAGTTCGGATGGTTGATGCCCCCGAATCCGCGAATCTCCTGCTTCTGGGCGGACAGATTGACCGTCACATCGCTGGCTGCATTCACTTTGGACGGCGGCACCACCAGCACAGACAACATAGTTACTGTTGCCAGCAAGGTACATAATGATTTCTTAAACGTTGATTTCATTGCTTCATCTCCTTATTATATGATTTCTGCACAACATTCCTGCCGAATTCTGCCCCTGGTCGCACCTCCTGTCTAATCGAAGCGGCAGCTGTACCCTGTACAGGCTTGTCCTTTTTCCTTGCAACACTTGCAAGCGCTTCCTATTCCTGTATTATATTAAATAGTTGATATATCGTCGTTGCATATCAGCGATACTATATTGCGCGGATACCGATAATCCTTATATATCCAAATAAAGGAATGAATGCCATGGAGCAACTTACCCAATATGTATTCACCCCGATCCCCGAAGAAATGATCTGCTTCCACAAATCAACCACCACGGAGCAGCTCAGCCCGGCTCAGCCTTATCACCGGCACGATGCCTACGAAATCTACCTGTTCCTGAGAGGCAATACCTACATGTATGTGGAGCAGTCCTGCTACAAGCTCTCCCCCGGCGATCTGCTCCTGATCCGACCCGGTGAGATGCACCGATGTGTCTGTGCCGACAACCAGCCCTATGAACGGATCGGGCTGAACCTGAGAAGATCCGCCCTGCGGCGGCTGTCCAGTAGCCGTACGAATCTGCTGGCCTGCTTCAACCCCTTTCCCTCCGGGCTGAACACGCTGATCCGGCTCTCCCGCGACCAGTGCGCCTTCTATACCAGACTGGCGGACCAATTGATCCATAGCCTTCACTCCGAGGAGTTCGGACAGGATCTGCTGGCCGATTCCTATGCCACCCGCCTGCTTGTATTCATCAACACGCTGCAGCAGTCTTCTGCCGCCCTGCCGCATAATCTCATGCCGGAGCTGGTCCGCCAGACAATGGCTTACATCGAGGAGCATCTGCTCGAACCGATCTGCTCCGCCCAGCTAGAGCAGGAATTCCATTACAGCGGCAAATATATAAGCCAGCAATTCAAAGAGCACACAGGACTTACCGTCCGCTCATACATCGTGAACAAGCGCGTCTCCCTGGCCATGAGCCACCTTACCTCCGGCAAGAGCGTCGCAGCCGCCTGCGAGCTGTCCGGCTTCAGCGATTACGCCAACTTCATCCGCAGCTTCACCAAGGTCGCCGGGATGTCTCCTGGCAGATACCGGGCTGGTATGCTGCCGTAAGTGCACAGGCATTCTTTTGAAAAAGGTAAGGTTCATTATAGCTGTCTTTTCCCTTACATCCAGGGTAATGTGCTGATACTGTAGATTTAGAGGAAGTTAGGGCACTGAAAAAAGAATTGAAATTCCGGTCTCTGTAGAAGATGATTTCACTGAAATTCAAGGAAATGAACTGCATACGATGGGTATGAAATTTACGATAGCTTAATTGGAGCTGTCCCAGAAGCCATGAAACGGCTGCTTGGGATAGCTCTCTTTATGCTGGAGTAGATTCAGCGTGAGCACTTGGGGGAGGGGAACGCTCCGCAACAGAACAATGTATGCTGTTTTCCACATACATTCGGGCCTCACGCCCGCACGCCAGCAAATGTATGCTGTTTTCCACATACATTCGGGCCTCACGCCCGCACGCCAGCACAATGTATGCTGTTTTCCACATACATTCGGGCCTCACGCCCGCACGCCAGCACAATGTATGCTGTTTTCCACATACATTCGGGCCTCACGCCCGCACGCCAGCAAATGTATGCTGTTTTCCACATACATTCGGGCCTCATCCCTGCGCGCCAGGCAAATGTATGCTGTTTCCACATACATTGTTCCCACAATAAAGGGGCTGTCCCAAAAGTAAATATTCTATAGGTGGAAACAAAACCTGCAACTTTTTCAAAGCTTACCAAGTAAAAAAAGGAGCGATTCTCCGTTATTGGAGGACCGCTCCTTTGCGTTTCTGGTCGTTCGCTGCTTGCTTCAGCAGGTTGTGGGCGAGCGAAAGCCAACCGACCTCCAGCGTCACTTTTTCCAAGCCGCGAAGCAGAAAGCGCCGGAAGCCCCGGTTATTCTTTAATTGTCCAAATACACTTTCCGGCTCCGTCATTCGACGTACAGCCAATAGATAGCCTTCCTCGCTTCGGAGGATTTCTTTCGCCTGTTTCTGGTATCTAAGCCGCTCCAAACTGACTGCGATTTCCCGGTTTCCGCTTCCCTTCGTGCAGTTTTCTTTTAGCGGACAACCTCCGCAGCTTTGACTTTGGTAGTGACGCTTCTTAATTTCGTATCCACTCTCTGTGGTTTCCTTGCTTTCTCGTTGGAAATACAGCGGGTGTCCAGCTAAACACGTCCAACGATCCTCGGATCCGTCGTAGGTCCAGTTCTCGATTTTTCCGACGTCGGCTTTCCAGGCTTTGCTCTTTTCTTTGTGGTAGGTGCTGTATTTCACGACGGCCTGTATCTCGCTCTTTTCCAGATAGGCGTAGTTTTCTTCACTTCCATAGCCGGCATCTGCAATGACCGTCTTTGGAAGTTTCCCGAGGAACTGCTTTGTTTTTTCCAGATGTGGTTCTAAACAGCGGGTGTCACCCGGTCTTTGATGGAGACTGTAGGCCACAATAAACTGGTTTTCGGTCCCGATCTGTAGATTATAACCTGGCTTCAGTTGGCCATTTCGCATGTGATCTTCTTTCATCCGCATAAACGTTGCCTCTGGATCGGTCTTGCTGAAACTGTTACGGTCCCCAAGCAGCTTTTGATATTGTTCGTACTTCTGCAGTCGAGGGAGCAAATCCTTACGCAACTTCCGAACCGTCTTTTTTAGGGGCTTGTCTTTCGGTTTTTCGGCAAGCTGAGCTTCAAGCTTTTGCATGGCTTGTTCGAGTTTCTCACTGTCCATTTCTGAACCCGTGCGGAGTTCAGCCAGATCTTTGCCCTGGTTCTTTTGTTCTTCCTGCTCTTCCGCTGCGTCAATGTCAGCGAATAGGGCCTGTACCTTATCTTGCAGTTTCGCTTTGTGTTTGCTGACCGCTTTGCTCCAGACAAAGGTGTAGCGATTGGCATTCGCCTCAATCTTAGTGCCGTCCACAAAATAATGCTCCAGAGACACGTATTTTTCGTTAGCCAGAAACTGAAGCACGGCGGTAAATACCGTTTCGAGGACATTTCTCATCCGCTGGGAACGGAAGCGATTCAGCGTGCGGAAGTCGGGTCGCTGCCGTCCGGCCAGCCACATGAAGGGAATGTTCTCCCGGACCGCTTTGGCGATTTGGCGAGACGAATAGATTCGCTGAGTGTACGCGTAGATGATGACTTTGGTAAGCATTTTAGGATGGTAGCTGTCACGGCCGCCGCCAGGATAGGCCGCGTCAAAAATGGCGTTGTCCAGCCGGTTGACGGCGGCATTCACGACGCGAACGAGGTGATTTTTCGGGATATCTTCTTCCAGATCCATTGGCAAGCAAAGTTGGTCCATGGTATATTGAATGTACAAAGAAACCTCTCCTTTGAAATGGTTGTGTGGTAACTCCATTTTAACAAAAGAGAGGTTTCTTTTTGTGATTTTAGAAAGATTTGAAGAAACTTTTCCCGCTTAAACAGCAGAGAGGACGGAACGATTGTGGAAAAGCGGCAGCGGTCGCCTTGGTCTCCGGATTTTCACCGCTAAGGGGAATGAAAAAAATCTGGAGACCACAGCGATTGGAACAACGGTCCGTTCGCGCAGCGTTCACCCAAGTGCTCACGTTGATCCTACTACAAAATAAAGAGCTGTCCCAAGCAGCCACTTCATGGCTTTTGGGACAGCCCCATATTTTTAACAGAATATCAACCTTGAGAATGGACAGCGCTACTCGCTGTCCGTCTCCCAGTAATCGCCAACCAGACCTTCTATAATACTGCCGCTGGCCCAGGGCATCAGACAGAACCAGGTACTGGCCGGTGAGCCGTCACTGTAGGTCTCGGTCACCAGACCCTCCGAGTGGCAGAATCTCTCGGACATCCAGCCCGTCAAGCCATGATCGAACTCCCGGTCATATCTGTTGTAGGTCTGACAGCCCCAGCCGACGGTATCCAGCAGCCGCTGCTTCACATACGGATCTTCACGCTGCTGCACATAATAATACAGCTCATCTACCACGCTGCTCGACATGGGATGAATATGCGGATTGGCGACTGAGGTCACGCTCCCCCCGGAGCTGGACCAGCCCACGGTGCTGAGCGGCGGTACCTTAACCGGTGAATTATACGCGAATTTGAAGGTGAATTCGTAAGCAAGCGCATCTCTCATATGATCCAGATACAGCTCATCCCCAGTGAGGGCATGCAGATATCGGACCGCCCGGATATACGCCAGAATCCCTTCAGAATCAATCGCTTTATCCGTATCAAGCGGCGCTCCATAACATTCCATCCGCTTCACATAGGTCTCATAATAATGCCGCTCACTGCGCTTCAGGCTGTCCAGATGCGACCCGTTTCCGGTGAGCCAGCTATAGTAAGCTATGGCAGCCAAGACCCACGTCCCGCTGAAGGAATCATATTCAAGACCGGCACCGGTTCTCTCGGAGAGAATCGTAGGGTATTCACCGTCCGAATTCCGGCTTCTCTCCAGTACAGGGAGAATCTTACGCACGAAGTCCACCCAGTCCTCGTGGATGACATGGCTCAGTCTTTTCTCATATTCGTAGGCCTTCATAATATAGAATAAGGCCTGTCCGCACAGATAAGCGGAATGTCCCGGCGTGCGCATCCCGTCAAACCACCAGCCGTGAATGCTCCATCTGCCGTCCTGATAGGCCTCGTAAGGGAGACCGGAAGCCGGGTTCAGGGAGTTCGCGATGATATTCTCAATGCAGGAGAGGGCCTGCCCGCGCATAGGCTCATCTCCCAGCCGCAGCGCAGCCATCAGCATAGGAGTGGCTACAGTCAAACCGTTTGTCCAGCTGGTGGAGATGATTTTATTATACCGGTACCCGCCCTTCTCCTTGTCCTCATAGACAAAGGTTGTGTAGCTCCGGTCCTCAGGCAGCCATGCATACTGATAGATGGCCTTCGACAGATCGGCCGCTGCGGTCCGACTATCACTGCCGGATCTTGGGGGCTGATGATAGCGGGAATAAATCTCTTCCAGTGCAGCATGGATACCCAGCTCAGATCCGGCCGTATACGCATACAGATCCAATGTGAACGT
Source organism: Paenibacillus sp. FSL R7-0179 (assembly GCF_038002265.1). Classification (NCBI taxonomy): domain Bacteria; kingdom Bacillati; phylum Bacillota; class Bacilli; order Caryophanales; family Paenibacillaceae; genus Paenibacillus; species Paenibacillus sp. FSL R7-0179. The sequence continues at coordinate 1,917,500 of NZ_JBBOCC010000002.1, read as the reverse complement.
TACAGTTTCCGAAGCCGCCAGCTCGAAGCAGTTCTCCTCCAGCGGTGCCCGCTCCTTGACGAGATGCGATTTGATGAACAGAAGCGGTGCATTCTCATACCCCAGCGTATACCCGACCGTTCCCTTGGCAAGCGAGCAGGTGAAGCCGCCATACTGGAAGAACTCCCCCTCCAGCCCAGGCTTCCACGGGGTCTTCTCTCCCTCCCTGTATATAAAATAAGGGCTGGCGCATAATCCGTACACTGTCCCGGTGTCATATACAAGCGCAGCAGGGTGTGACAGCCGGTCGCTGCGCACCATCCACCAGGAAGATGAAGGACGCGCGGGCTTCCCCTCCCTTAATCTCGGGAATTCGTTCGGGACATTCTGCGGAGCTTCTCCCCGGTTACGGCCATACATAAATGCAGGAAGAAAAAAGCGCGGATCAGCCTTGGCGAACGGCAACTCCACATGAATGACGCCTGACCAAGGCGCGCTGTTCAGATTCGTGAGCTGCACATGAGCCTGAAAGGGATGCTGTGCACTGCCTGTCCCGCCTGTTATCTCTACAGATGCATGCAGTCCATGCCCGTTAAGTCCGGTATACTCTGAAGCTTCCTGAGTCTTGCTTCTTGCCGTTATAATCAGTTCCACTATTCTGTCCTCCAGTCTGCTCTATTACGATAAAATGATTGCAAATCCTATTCCTGCATGCTAGGATAATGTCATTTTAAAGTAGTTCCAGAGAAGAATCATTGCAGGTTCCGCTGTTATTATTGCGCGAAATGATCCGGAGGTTACCCATGAACGAGCCTTTTGAGCTTCGCTATGACCCTATCCATAAAGATTACCTCTACCTGCACAGGACAACCACCTATAATATGGGAACCTTCTATCACCGCCATGAAGCATATGAGCTGTACCTATTTCTGCGCGGCAACGTCAAGTTCTATATTGAGAACAGCTGCTACCACCTGCGGCGCGGAGATCTGCTTGTGCTGAACCCGGAAGAGATGCACCGTTCCTTCAGCCAGGATGAATCAGAATATGAAAGGATTACGATCAATCTGCAAAAATCTTATCTGCACCGCCTCTCTACTCCGGCTACTCCACTATCCTGGTGCTTCGACTACCGTCCGAAGGGAAAGGGCAACATCGTTCATCTGGAGGAAGCCGAGCTTCAGCAGGTTCTCCGGTTGACCGGCGATCTGGAGAAGGCCCTCTCATCCGATATGTATGGGGCAGATATCCTCGCCAACAGCATGCTTGCTCAATTATTGGTGCTGACCAACACCGTGTTTCATAGAACAAGCATCGTTCCTGCGGATATCATGCCGGAGCTGGTCCGCAGGACGATGGAGTATATTGATGCCCACCTGGGGCAGCCCCTCACGCTTGAGCAGCTTAGCGGCCTCTTTCATCTGAACAGCACCTATATCAGCAGACAGTTCAAACAACACACAGGACTAACGCTGCGCTCCTATATCCTGGACCGCCGGATTTCGTTAGCCAAGGCTTACCTCCGGGACGGCCTTAGTCTTACCGAGGCCTGTTATCAATCCGGCTTCAGCGATTACGCGAACTTTATCCGCAGCTTCACCAAGGTGGCCGGAGTATCTCCGGGCAGATATGCTAAGCAGGAATAAAACAGAATGTAGAATGTTCGCGGGAAGTGGAGCGGGAAGGCGCAGTGTCTGCGGAAGGCGGGACTGGATCATTAGGGTAGGCTTACAGCGTCTGACTCATGACGGCGGACTTATAGAAGTGGAAATTGTACATCTAATTTGGCGGTAAAGGGGTACGTAAACTAATTAGTTGGAAAAATGCAGCTTACTCGGTCCAACTTCTGCTAAATAAATCATATTCCAGGAATTAAGTGTACTTTATCCAGCCGTTTCCCCCTAATCCTCCATTACGCAAAATTAAATGCCTTTTTTCCAACTCCATCCGCCCTTCCCTCTTGCTACGAATCATTAAGGCCCCCAGCCGAGCCGGGGGTTGTTGTATAAAAAAAACAAGCCTCCCATAACGGGAGGCTTGAAGGGTTGGAGACTTGCAGGCTTGCAGGTTTGCAAGCTTGCGCTGCAACCGAAAGTTCATTTCACTTCATATAGCCAAAATCAGGGATCTCCGTCCATCTCCGGCGCAGCTCGTGGGCTGCCGCCTTGGGCTTGCGGTCACGGGTGAAGATGCCCTTCTTGTTCCCCTGCACCCGGATGATGCCCTGGCTGGTGGCAAAGTCGGCGAAATTCCATACCTGCTCACCCACAAACTCCCGGAACTCATCGAAGACTTCATGATTCGCCCGGTAGAACGCCACCTGATATTCTTCCGTGAACATGATTGGCTCCACATCATGCAGTCCAGCCACGGTATCGGTTCCGTATTCAGTCATCTTCATCGGCTTGCCGGGGCAGCGCCGGGTCCACGCTTCCAGCTCCTGCCGCAGCTTGACCTTCGCCGACTCCAGGTCCCCTCCGTCCACATACCAGCCGTAATACCGGTTGAAGGCAAGCACATCGATCAGCTCAGAGATTCTGTCGTTAGCCGGTGAGGCTTCGATATGCGTTACCAGGGTCACCGGACGGTGCTGCGGATCATCCTCCCGCAGCTGCTCGATCAGCGGCTTGAAATATTCGTACGCCCCATCCTCATAGGAGGCCGGTTCATTCGCTACATTCCACATCACCACGCAGGCATGGTTCTTATCGCGGTTGATCAGCTCACGGATCACCTGCTGGTGATGTCCGAAGGTCTGGACCTCTGCCCAGGTATCCTTCTTCGAACCCCCTGAGAACATCACGAGGAAATTAAGGTCCAGGCCTACTGCCGGAGTCTCATTGATCACGACGAAGCCTTCACGGTCGGCCAGCCGCATCACTTCCTCGGCATACGGATAATGCGCCGTGCGGAAGGAGTTGGCCCCGGACCATTTCATCAGATTGAAATCCATAATATTCGCGGCTTCATCCAGGCCCCGTCCATGGAACGGAGTATCCTCATGTCTGCCGTAGCCCTTGAAGTAGAAGGGCTCGCCATTAATCAGGAACTGCCCGTCCTTCACTTCTACCGTCCGCACGCCGAACGGCAGCTCATAGACATCAATCAATTGCCCGGATTGCACAAGCTCAATTCTAAGAGTATACAAGTAGGCATTCAGCGGCTGCCATAGTCTGACAGAGGGAATATCCAGTACACCGGACGGCTCTCTTCCTGAACAGACCGTATTCCCCTCTTCATCCTGTACCGTAACCCGGATATCCGCTTCGCCGTTAATGTCCACGCTGTACTTGACGATTCCGTTCTCACCAGAATAATCCGTGACCACCGTAACATCCTCTACGAAGGTTTGCGGTGTAGAGTAGATCCGCACCGGCCGCTGGAGTCCGGCAAAGTTGAAGAAATCGAAATTCGGCTGGTTCTTCACCTTAATCTTCCCGTCCGGCCCCTCGGTCTCCGTGTACAGGCCAACAGGCAAAGTGGTGTAATCCACGACGTTATGCACGGCCACGGTCAACCGGTTGGCTCCCGGCCGAATGAAGTCATTGATCACGCCCTCGAAGGGCAGGAATCCGCCGGCATGCTCCATCACCAGGCTTCCATTGATAAATACCTTCGCCTTGTGGGTGGCCGAGCCGAAGCGCAGCACCAGCCGCTCATTCAGGATGCCCGAAGGGAGCGTCAGCTCCCGTTCGTACCACACCCAGCCGACATGATTACGAATCTCCGGGCTTACGCCCAGATCATTGTAAGCCGAAGGCACCGCCATAGGGATTGTATCTGTCAGCTTGGAGGCCTGCCAATTCTCCTCCCAGCCGGAGCCATCGTCCAGCTTGAAATTCCATACCCCGCCCAGATCGAACAGACTGCGGGTTTCCGTCATTATTGGATACAGCACGGTCAGCACTCCTATCTAATCTGTATTATCTGCTGCTTAGGATTTGGAATCGATAATCTTCTGTATTTTGGTCTGTGCGTGCTCGATCGTATCATCGATGCTTTGACCGGACAGCAGCATTTTGTCGAATTCCTCCAGCAGCACCTTCTCCAGCTCAGCGTGATAAGGCACCGCTGTAGCTGCCGTAGTCGGTATAGTATTCTCCAGAACATAGAGCAGCGAAGCCTTGTCGATCATTTCCGGGGTCTTGCTGCCTGCGATAATCCGGTCCACCACATCTTTCAAGTCAGCTTTTTTCCAGGACGGAATATTCTTCCCTTGCAGCACAATCCCCTCGGTGGAGAACCAGCGGATGAAGGTGTAGGCTTCGTCTTTATGCTTGGACTTGCTGTAGATGCTCAGGACATCCCCGCTGACGTTCGAGGACATCGGATCTTCGATCTTCATCTTCGGCAGCGGAGCGAACACGGTCTTGAAGCTGGCCGGAATGGTATCGGTTCCGCCAGTCTCCGGGATCAGGAAGGAGCCGGTGACAAGCATACTGGTATCCTGGTTGAAATATTGCGGTCTGTAGTTCAGCTTCTGGCTGACCACCTCGGAATACGGGGTTGCGGAGCCTTCCGTTTCTCCCCGAAGCCGCAGCTCAAGCGACTTGCGCATGAATGGATTGTTAATATTGGCGGTCTTGCCGTCATCGGTAGTCAGATTCGCATTCACCGCCTGACCGAAGGTCTGTGCCACATAGCCATATTGAATCCAGCTGTGGAAGTAGGTTCCATAACGGGTCTTATCGCCCGTTTTCTTCGTCATCGCCTTGGCGTAATCCATGTACTGATCCCAGGTCCAATCCTTTGGCAGCTCAAGTCCCGCTTCCTTTAGGTGATCCTCGTTGATAATGACCAGACCTTGCGAGGACTTGCCGGGCAATCCATAGATCTTACCGTCAATGCTGGTATCCGCTGTATATTCATCCTTGAAATTAATGCCGTCCTTGGCCAGATAATCATCCAGCGGCTGGATCATGCCGAGCCCTGCCCGCTGGGACAGGAAGGTCATGTTACTGAACATGAGGATATCCAGATCGTCCCCCCCGGCCACCGCCAGGTCGAGCTTCTTATAATACTCGTTGGAGTTGTTATCCTCCGCAGAGGCGAATTCCACCTTAATGTTCGGATGCTGCTTCTCAAACTCGGCAATCACGATATCCCAATTGTCCATTTTTTTGGCATACCAGTTGCTCAGCTTAATGGTTACCGCTTGTTCTGCACCTGCTCCTGCACCCGTTGCCGCCGGCTCCTTCTCTGCATTGCCCGCGCCTCCACATCCGGATACCAGCAGGGATAACAGCGGTACAGCAATGAATAGATTGCGTTTTACTTTTGACATGATTTGGCCCCCTGTAATGTAATTAGTCTAGCCTTTGACACTGCCCATCGCAACTCCCTCAATCACCTGCTTCTGGCCGATCATGAAAATAATTAACAACGGCAGAATGGCCGATACAGCGCCTGCCATCATCAAGGAGTAGAACTCGCCGCTGAAATCAGCGAATTTCCGGATGCCCAGCTGCAGGGTAAACAATGAATCGGAACGAAGGAAGATCAGCGGATTCTGGTAATCATTCCAGGTCCAGATAAAGCGGAGAATCATATAGGTAGCAAGGGCTGGCTGCACCAGAGGCATGGCAATCCGCATGAAGATCGTCCAGTGGCCCGCTGCATCAATCCGCGCCGATTCAATAATTTCATCATGGATTCCAAGGAAGAACTGTCTCAGCAGGAAGGTTCCAAGCACCCCGGAGGCGGCAAGCAGCACCAGCCCGAAATGGCTGTCGAACAGTCCAAGCCAGCGGTACATAATGAACTGCGGAACCAGAATGGCCTGCGTTGGAATCATGAAGGTGGCCAGGACCACCAGAAAGAGCATATCCCGCCCTTTGAAAATGATTTTGGAGAAACCGTAAGCCGCCATAGCGGAGATAATCAGTGACAGCGCTGTAGACATCAGAGTAACCTTTGTCGTATTCCAGTAGTAGAGTGTGAACGGCACGGCACCCGCCCATACCTGCTTGTAGTTCTCCGCCGCATTCCATTTCGATGGAATCCATTCTATCGGATATTTCATGACATCCAGCTCGGGCTTGAAGGAGGCGGAGAGCATCCATAAGAACGGCATGATGAACAGAATGCCCGCAACCCCCATGACAACGGTAACAATAACACGGTTAAGCTTGATCGATCGCATGTATAAACCTCCTAGTAGTTGACCCATTTCTTTTGTCCGACCCATTGAAACAAGGTCACCAGCAGGATGAGGATCAGCAGAATAATGCCCATCGCCGAAGCATAGCCCGACTCCAGATTCACAAATGCCACCTCGTACAGATAGTAGACAATGACGGAGGTTGAGCCTGCCGGGCCGCCGCCGGTTAACACCATAATCAGATCGAAGACCTTGAAGGACCCGACAACCCCTGTGATCAACAGGAAGAAGGACGTAGGCGACAGCATCGGCAGTGTAATTCTGAAGAATTGTCTGAGCGGTGAGGCCCCGTCCACATCGGCGGCTTCATACAGATCCCGTGAGATATTCTGCAGGCCGGCCAGATAGATGACCATATTGAAGCCGAGTGAGGTCCACATCATAATAATCATGACCGAGATCAGGGCGAACTTGGGATCAGCCAGCCACATGGGCGGATGCTCCACCCCGATGGATCTCAGGAAGCCGTTGATCGGACCGTTGTTCGGGTGATAGAGTACTCTCCAGAGCAGGGCAATCGCCACGAAGCTTGAGATGAAGGGCATGAAGTAGATCACTTTGAAAAAGGTTTTGAAATACGTTGCCTTGTTGATCAGCACCGCCAGCACCAGCGCCAGGAACATCGCCACCGGAACGACGCCGATCATGATCAGGTTGTTGTAGAGCGAACGGTGAAAGGACTCGTCCTGCACCAGCCGGGTGTAGTTATCCAGACCGACAAACCCGAACCCGTCCAGACCGGATACAAAGTTCCAGTTCGAGAAGCTGATCACACCGGATAGGAGAATCGGAATAATTACCAGCGTTACGGTCAGAATGAGCATGGGGGCAATGAATAAATACCCTGCAATATTGTCGTAAAAGGATTGCTTGCGCATCTTGCTTATCCCGGGGCTGCCGGACCGTTTTGCCGTCCCCTCTTCAGTAATAACCTCCACTTTATCCACCTCTTTTTATGTTTGTAGCTTTATTATAGAAGGGCAAATTTCATAGCACATGCAACGAATTTATCTGTGGCGAAAACTTTGTATAGCATTATTTTTTCTAAATTGAAAAAATTATTGGATGAGCCGAACCGCAGAATCAAGTACCATAAGTCTGTGAAGGTCTACTACGGGAGGGATATTAATGAAAGAAAAGCACAGGCTCAGTCAGCTCTCCTTCCGGCAAAAGCTAATCCTTACCTCCATCGCCTGCCTGGTCATTCCGGCACTGGGGATGCTATATATTACCAATGTCTATTCCAAGCTGATTATCCGGGAGCATTCCTTGGAGAAGTCCACGCAGTCCCTGAGAATTGTCCAGTCGCAGATTGATGTGATCTTCGAAGAGATGGTATCGGTGTCGAATTTCGTCCATTTCGATCCGGAGATCAAGACCCTGCTGGAGGATGCCAAGACCAATCCCGTAGCAGCGCGGACCCTGACCAGCCGCCTGGAGCAGGTGGCCGGAGACACCATTGATCTGCGGATCACCCTGCTGGACAAGGAAGGACATGCCTATTCCGATTATTCCTTCTATGATTATGATCCCCGGCAATTTCTGAAGCGGCGCTGGTTCGCTACGCTGGAGCAGCTCCCGCCGTATGACACCTTATTTATGGGAGCAGAGGACAACTATCTGACCTCCCTGAAGGCTGAGCAGCCGTATATCTTCATGACAGCGCGTGCCTTAAGAGAAGAAACGACTTCCGCCCCCTACGCTTACCTGATTGTCAGCCGCAGTGAGGCTTCGATCCGTGAGCGGTTTGCTTCACTGGAAGAGGATGTGTATCTGCTGGATGAAGAGGATAACATTCTGTCGAACCGCAGCCATGAGCTGATAGGCACAAGCTTTGACAAGCTGCTGCCTGTAGATGAGCTGGCCTTCCCTGATATCGTCAAGTTCAAGGGGGAGAACCAGCTCCTCCTCTCGCTGCCGCTGAAATATGCCAAATGGAAGTTGATCAGTGTCGCTCCCTATGAGCAGCTGACGGAACGGTTGAACGGGATGAACCGGACCGGCCTGATTATTCAGACAGTGTTTGCGCTCAGCTTCTTGTTCGCGCTTACTGTTCTGCTGCGGAGATTCACCAAGCCCGTGCTTGTCCTGGGCAAGGCGGCGCGCCGGGTCGAGGACGGAGATCTCATGGTCCGCTCGGGCATCCGGGGAACCGATGAGATCGGCAGCCTCGGGCACTCCTTCGATAACATGCTGGACCGGGTGCAGCTGATGCTCAGACAGGTGGAGACGGAGCAGGAATTGAAGCGCCAGGCGGAAATTGCGATGCTGCAGGCCCAGATCAACCCGCATTTTCTGTTCAATGTGCTTAGCTCGATCCGGCTCAAGCTGCTCATGAAGCAGGATGAGGAGAATGCTGCTATAGTCGGCTCCCTATCTGCTATGCTGCGGGCCAGCTTTTCCAGCCGGGAGGAATTCGTCTCGATTGCCAGTGAGCTTGATTTCACCAAACAGTATATGGAATTAATGCGGTTCACGATGAGATATCCTACGGATTATGCAGTGCATGTGGACAAAGAGCTGCTGCTGGAGACAGTGCCAAGGTTCATCCTGCAGCCTATTATTGAGAATGCTTACAAGCACGGGTTCCTGCAGGGCGGAGGACGGGTGGTCATTACCATCGGACTCGTTCAGTCCAGGCTGACCATTCACATTGAGGACAACGGCACGGGAATGGAGGAGCATACGCTCGCCGCCCTGCTTCAGCACATCAGGCAGAAGGATGCGGAGATAGGCGCCTTGAGTGCTGACGGGACGCCCGTGGCTGAGCCCGCTCACGGCATCGGATTAATCAACGTCTACCAGCGGCTCAAGCTAATCTACGGGGAGCGCTTCGAGATGAACATTGAGAGCATTCACGGGGAGCGCACCACCGTACAGTTAATCATGCCCGTGAAGCGGATAGGAGCAGATATTCATGACCTATAAAGTAGTACTAGCAGATGATCATTATCCTGTCCTGGAGTATTTAAGTGCTGCGATCCCCTGGGACACCCTCGGCCTTGAATTGTCGGCTTGCTGCTCGGACGGCAGACAGGCCTGGGAAGCCTGCCAGCTGCATCAGCCGGATATTCTGCTTACGGATATCGGCATGCCGGCGATGAATGGACTGGAATTAATCCGGAAGGCGCGGGAGATGAACCCTCAGCTGCAGACGATTATCCTGTCCTGCCACGGGGAATTCGAATATGCCCAGCAGGCTGTGAAGCTGAATGTGGCCGAATATATATTGAAGGAGAGCCTGCAGATCGATCAAGTGATTGCTGTATTAACGGAGGCGGTAGCCCGGCTGGAGGTGAAGCTGAAATCCCGTAACCACTACCTCCAGATGGAGAAGCTGGTCAGCCAGAACCACGCCGCCATCCGGACCAGGTTCATCCGCATGTTCGTGGAGCAGCCGGTCTGGGATGAAGCCGAGTGGTTCGGACAAGCCGAAGCGATGGGCATCAGCCTGCACCAAGGCACCCCGTATCTGCCCGTACTGGCGGTCCCGGAGCGCTCCTATGAGCTGGAACGGCGGTTCGGCGGAGTGGTGAACCTGCAGTTCGTGATGGATAATGTGCTGCAGGAATTCCTGGAGATCGATGGCATTATCCAGTTCGCGCTGACGGAACGGCAGTTCATCCTGTTCATTCCTTTGCCGCATATCCTCGTCCGCAATCTGTATGAGGAGTTCCGTGATCATTTCCGGCATGTTCAGAGAATGGCGAAGCTGCATTTGCGGATGGGGATTTCCTTCTTTTACGGGGAGGCTACTCCAAGTCTGATCGACATCAAGAAGCAGATTCAGGCGCTGCTGGATTCCCATGCCCTGCGATTCTATACCGCCGAGGGGGCGATTATGAAGTATGCGCCTGTCCAGACCAGCGGCGAGGACCTGTTCGTGCATTATTCGGAGATTCTACAGCAGCTAAGGGACTGCATTCAGCAGGAGGACAGCTCGCAGATTGCGGCCAAGGTCAGGGAGATTAAGCAGTATATCGGGGACCAGAAATATCCGGTAGAGAGTGTGAAGAGCTGGCTGCTCAAGATGGTGATGGAGCTGGAATTGAAATATGTAGTCATGCAGAACTTCGTCAACAACTTCAACAGTGAGCGGCTTCAGCGCTCGATCCAGGAATTCGAAACGCTGGAGCAGCTCATGGAATGGCTGGAGGAATTCCTGAAGGATAAAATACTCATGCTGAGCTCCATGTGGAAGCAGAATGTCCGCAAAGAGGTCGCTGAAGCCAAACGTTATGTCATGAATCATATCAGCGAGAAGGTTGGAATGGAGGAGATGGCGAAGCGCCTGGGCCTGAACCCCACCCATTTCAGCCGGTTATTCCGTCTGGAGACCGGACTGACCTTCATTGAGTACGTAACGAGGGTGAAAATGGAGCAGGCCCGCGATCTCCTGAATCAGACGAACCTGACCATCGTGGAGATCGCGGAGCAGCTTGGCTATGACAACGTCAGCTACTTCATCAAGCTGTTCCGTAACTTCTCCGGCATGACTCCGGCGGAATTCCGCAAGTCGCTGTAGGCGGGAACGGGAGGAAGAATGGGGCATCGGGGTGATGCCGGGAGCACTGACTAGACTACAAGTGAAAGGGAACTCTGCGGGAATACCGGATGGGCAGCGAAGCAATTCCGAGGAACAGCGCCCGCAGCAACCATTAAGTTGAGACCTTCAGAATTCGGCGTATGCGGGCTGTGTGCCGGAATGAGAGGGATAAATCCCTCTGAATTCGGCGTATGCGGGCCGATTGCCGGAATGAGAGGGATAAATCCCTCTGAATTCGGCGTATGCGGGCCGATTGCCGGAATGAGAGGGATAAATCCCTCTGAATTCGGCGTATGTGGGCCGATTGCCGGAATGAGAGGGATAAATCCCTCTGAATTCGGCGTATGCGGGCCGATTGCCGGAATGAGAGGGATAAATCCCTCTGAATTCGGCGTATGTGGGCCGATTGCCGGAATGAGAGGGATAAATCCCTCTGAATTCGGCGTATGCGGGCCGATTGCCGGAATGAGAGGGATAAATCCCTCCCGTCAGCTATCGGGCTGCCCGCCGCTTAGCCGCAGCTTCATCAACCGCCCGCTGGATGCCGGCCAGGGCGGTCTCCAGCGGCTGTCCGGCCAGATATTGATTGACCCCCTCCAGAATCTTCACCTGGAGCGATTCCGTCGATACCGTATGCGGCCAGTATAGGGTCGCATCCTCGCGCGTCACTGCAGCGGCAATGGACGAGACCGAATCGCTGCGGTCCGTGGGCGCCGAGATGACGGATGGCACGGCGAGTGCGCCTGCGGCCAGCTTCTCCTGCGTGGCTCTGCCGTTCATGAACGCCACGAACTGCTTGGCCTCCTCCGGATGCTCCGTCCGGGAGCTGATGACACGGTACGTACCGACATTGATGTTCGGCACCGTCCGCACACTGCCCGGCACCATCATGAAGCGGATATCCTGCGCCGGATTCCGCTCCTTGATGCTGGGAATATCCCAGGTTCCGGTAATGATCATAGCTGCCCGGCCCGTGCCCACCAGGTCCTTCGCCTGCTCATGCTTCAGGCTCTTCCAGTTCGGCGGCACCAGCCCCCGGTCAATGATCTCCCGGTGCTTCTTGATTGCATCGGTGAACACCGGATCATCAATAGTGATCTCCCCGCGCTCCAGCTTCTTCGTCCAGGCGGCATCCGCCCCGTTGTCCGACATGATTGAACCCCAAAAGAACTGGGCCGTAGACCATTCCGCATCCATCGCTACCGGAATCACCCCGGCCTCCTTCAGCTTCAGGCAAAGCGCCAGGAACTCATCCCAGGTGCGCGGGACTGCCAGTCCCAGCTCATCGAACAGGGTCTTGTTGTACAGCAGCCCGTCGCTGTGCATCACTTCAGGAGCGCCGTATACCCTGCCGTCAATAGTTACCGGCAGCAGTGAATTGGGGTAGAACTCCTTAAGGAATTCAGCGCCCGTCAGGTCCAGATACATATCGCTGCGCAGAGCGCGGAATTCCTCGAACAGACTGGGCGACCATGTATCGAATACATCCACCCTCTCGCCACCCAGCAGCCTGATCTTGATCCCTGCCGTGTAATTATTATTCTGAATAAAGTCGGCTTCAATCTTAATCCCGGGATGCAGACGTTCAAATTCGGCAATCGCATCGAAATATACCTTGCCCGCCTGCGCCGTATCCAGCAGATAGCTGGAGTAGCGGAGGGTGACAGGTTCATCTTCACCGGGCAGCTGGCTGGACAGAAGAGAGGCGTCCGTGCGCTCCTGTGCATCACAGCCAGCCAGCACGAAGAGCAGCAGTGCAGCGGCGCACAGTCTCCCGGTTCTTCTTGCCATCATGGGCTTCTCTCCCTCCTTCAGCCATTCTCCCTCTATTCTGACGGACATCTCCGTTTCCCGTCAACGGGTCATCAGAGCTTGCCGCCCGAGGTGGCAATGCCTTCAATGAACTGCCGCTGGAACAGAATGTAGATCAGCAGCATCGGCCAGATGGCCAGCACGGAAGCCGCCATCAGCTCAGGATAGTCCACGGAGAAGGCGCTCTGAATTTTCGCCAGGGCCGAGGAGAGGGTCGCTGCATCCGAGCTGGTGTTAACGATCATCGGCCACATCAGGTCTTTAAAGGAGAAGAGAGCCGTGAAGATGCCGAGTGCAACCAGGCCGGAGCGGACCAGCGGGAGCATGATTCTGGCGAAGGTCTGGCCGATATTACAGCCGTCGATCTTCGCCGCCTCCTCGAGCTCCTTCGGCAGCCCCATGAAGAACTGCCGCAGCAGGAACGTGCCGAAGGCGCTGACCAGCCCGGGGAACAGCAGAGCGAAGATCGTATTGCGCATCCCCAGCGCATCCACCATCAGATATTGCGGGATGATGAAGATCTGGGTCGGCACCATCATCTGGAACAGCACCAGACTGAAGCAGAAGTCACGCCCCGGAAATCTCAGCCTCGCAAAAGCATACGCTGCCATTGCACTGAACATCACCGCGCACAGCACCCGCAGAGCCATCATCGCAAACGTATTCCAGTACAGCATCAAAAAGTTATTTTGCCGCCAGACCTCTATGTAATTCTCCCATCTCCAGGTCCTAGGAAGGAATACAAACGGATTCATGGAGGTCGATTCCGTCACCGTCTTGAAGGAGGTGAGCAGCATCCAGGCGAAGGGCAGAATCATTGCGGCCGCTCCCAGGAGGAGCACAGTGTGGGACAGAATACGGTTATAACGCTTCGGATTATCCATGTTGCACCCTCCTACATGTAGTTGACCCATTTTTTCTGCGCCCGCATCTGAAAGAACGTAATGATCATAATCAGTGTGAGCAGCACCAGTACAACTGCCGAGCCATAGCCCTTGTTCGAGTATTTGAACGAATTATTATAGAACAGATACACCAGCGATACGGTATGATCATAAGCCGGGTTGGTCACATCAATCATCATGTAGATCACGTCGAAGACCTGCATCGCCTGAATGACCGAGGTCACCACTACAAAGAACAGGGTTGGCGAGACCAGCGGCAGGGTGATCATGAAGAATTGCCGTACTCTGCTGGCCCCGTCGATATCAGACGCTTCATAAAAGTCCTTCGGGATCTCCTGCAGACCGGCGAGCAGCAGCACCATATTGTAGCCGATCACGCTCCAGATGCCGATTATGGCGATGGAGATCAGCGCGACACGCGGATCAGTCGTCCAATTGACCGCCGGCAGGCCCACTCTGGACAGCCCGTAATTCATCAGGCCATAATGCTGGTTGTACATCCACCGCCAGACCATGGTGACCGCTGCGGGTGCAGCGACCATCGGTATGAAGTAGATCGTGCGGTACAGCGAGCGGCCCACGAGCTTGCCGTTCAGCAGCACGGCCACCAGCATAGCGATAGCCACACTTGCAGGTACAACCAGCAGAGTATACAGCAGGGTATTACCTACAGCATGCCACACCTGCGGATCATGAATCAGCTTATTGTAATTGTCCCACCCGATGTAGATGTTGCCTTTGCCGAAGTCTCCGCTCTTGAAGAAGCTCAGGTACGCGGTCTGGATAATCGGGATAAAATTGAGCACCAGCAGCCCGAGCATTGTGGGTGCGATCAGCAGCCAGCCCCAGTACCATTCGTTCCGGGTGGCAGCTCCTATTCTTCTCTTCACGGGTTGATTCATGGACTCACCTCTCAAGCGGAAAGGATTTGCCGTCCTTGTAGGGGACGCATCGTTATATTTCAAGTGGAAACGGCTTTGCCGTCCTTTTGAAGGACGGTACCGTTTCAGTGAGAAAGATAAGGATAGTTATAGCGCGAAGCATATAAATTCTTATCTTTCCAGTCAAACCCGCGGCCACCCTCAGGGCGCCGCGGTCCTGTTCTCAAGCTTATTTCTCTTCCGCCAAGCTCTCATTCATCACCTTAGCCGCATTCTTCGCGGCTTCCGCTACCGGTATCTTGCCGGTGAACGCAGGCTTAAGCGCTTCATAGGCCTTGTCTTCCCAGACCGCCGTTGTATTGGAATAGGGACGGATCACGCCATAGCTGACCATATCCACGAAGGCTTTGATGTTGAAGGTCTTGTTGGAATCCACCCACTTATCGGCTGCGCCTGTGTATGCGGAGATCGCTACGCCAAGCTCTGCCTGCCGCTCCTGACCTGCCTTGGAGCTCAGGTATTCCACGAACTTCCAAGCTTCCTCAGGATGCTTGGTCTTGGCATCAATGGCATTGCCGAGGCCGTTATAGATCGAGGCCTGCTTCTCCTTCTTCGGCAGCACAGCCACATCGAAATTCTTAGCCATGTATTCATTCTCCGTGAAGCCGCTCAGGTTCCAGGAGCCGAACAGCCCCATGGCCGCCTTACCGTTCTTCAGCAGATCGGCACGCTCGGCATCGCCGTAGACCTCAGGTGACAATCCCTCACGCACCAGGCCGATATAGAAATCAAGCGCTTCAATGGTCTTGGGATCATCGTAGCCTGATTTTTTATCCGCTGTAATAATGGTTCCGCCGTTCTGATAGACGAAGTTGTAATACCCCTCCTGATTATGCAGCGGAGCAAGAAAGCCGTAGACCCCGTCCTTTGTAAGCGTCTTGGCCGCCTGCTTCAGATCATCCCAGGTCCAATTCTCATCCGGGTGCTGAATGCCCGCCTGATCGAACAGCGTCTTGTTATACCACAGCCCGATCGTGTCAAAATCCTTCGGCACCGCGTACTGCTTGCCGTTCAGGTTATAGATCTGGTTTAGACCTTCCGGGTAATTCTCCAGCTTCACCTCGGTGCTCTTGCCGATCCGGTCTGTGAGATCAAGCAGCATGCCGTTGCTGGCATAGCGGTAAATCTCGTTCGAGTGCATCCAGAAGACATCCGGCAGCGAGCCTCCGGTAGCTCCGGCCTCCAGCATCGTCCAATAATCGGACCAGCCGGTCACTTCAATATTGACCTTGATGTCCGGGTTCTTAGCCTCGAATTCATCGGCGATGGTCCGCAGGCCCTTCTCCTGATTGGAATCCCAGATTGCATAGGTCAGCTGGACCTTCTCTCCGCTTGCTTGCTGTGTTGCCGCCTCTGCAGGCGCGCTTGCCGATGGGGCAGCTGCCTTGTTATTGCCGTTGCCGTTGCCGTTACCGCATGCGGTCAAGGTGGCCGCTGTAAGCAGGATGGACAATACGGCCGCTAAGCCTTTTTTCTTCACTAGAATTACCCCCAACTTCCATTTAGGATATGCTGCATCTGCTGCATCTCCAATGGTAGGCGAACCCCGCCGCTCCCGGAATGGCCGTTTTTTACGGAAACATTCCCTTTTTTGACCAATCCCCGGAAGCGGCAAAAAGTGCACCCGCAGCGGATGCACTTCTTTTACAGACTCTGTTCTTTTTTTGACAATTGCCACTCTAGCCCCGGTATTCCTCAGGACTTATGCCGTTCAGCTTCTTGAACAGCTTGCTGAAATACGCGGTGTTCGGATAGCCCACGCGCTCGGCAACCTCATAGACCTTGACGTTCCTGTCCCTTAGCATGCTCTTGGCCTTCTCCATACGCAGCCGGGTCAGGAAGCTGACGAAGTTCTCGCCCGTCTCCTGCTTGAACACCCGGCTGAGATAGGAGGCATTCACGTTAATCTGCTCCGCCACCGACTGCAGCGAGATATCCTCTGCGTAGAGCCGCATCATCAGCTCACTCGCCTGCTCCGCATAGCTCCGGGAGGATTGTCCCTGCGACATCTGCGCTCTGCACTGCTCCAGATAATCGGTAATGAGCCCGTGCAGCCCCTGCAGACTCTCCTCCCCGAGGATGCTCTCATACAGGGTCAGCCCAGCCTCGTTCGGCTCGGGCAGTGCCGGGAAGCAGGACTGAATGACCGCCAGCATCCTGATATAGACTAAGCGCGCTGCCTGCTTCGTGCAGCCTTCCTGCAGCAAGGACTCCTTCAAGCGGTTCAGGAAGGCTATCGCCTCCCCGCTGCCGCTCTCTGTATCCTGCCTGAATCTGCGCAGGGCAGACTTGTCGAGGTTCAGCCGTTCTCCGCTTCTCTGCCTGCTGCGGGCCTGATCGTAGAAGCACAGGCCGCTGCCGTTCTCCAGGAACAGTGCATCCAGGGCCATGTCGGCCTCCTGGTATGCACGCTTCAGCCGGTCGAAGCCGGAGGCCGGAGCGCTGACGCCGATCGACAGGGTCAGCTTCAGGAAATCCTTCATCGCCTCTTGGATCTTGGCGGCGGCGCGTTCGATCTCCGCGCGCACAATCCGCCCTTCCTCTCCGAGATCAAGCAGCAGCACATATTCTGCGGAATTCATGACGATGATCTCCTTCGCCCGTTTGCGGGGCAGGATCTCCTCCAGAATATTCGCCACTGAATAGCGCAGCAGCTTCTCGTCCTGCTCCACATACTTGCGCCGCAGCTGGTCGAACCGGTTGATCCGCAGCTTCATCAGCACCATCGGCTGATCCGGCAGGCGGATGTGCAGCGCTTCGCGCCGGGCGAGCACCTCTTCGGCGCCCTTGAAGCCGCTCAGCACTTCCTTGAACAGCATCTCCTTCAAATGCTCGATGCTCTCCCTGTAGGACCCGGGCGGCATTCCGGCGGAGCCGCCTACGGAGAGGCGGACGGCCCGCTTTTTGACTGTCTCCAGCACATTCACCAGCTGCTGCGGCTTCATATCGCTCTTGATCAGATAGTCCGCCGCCCCAAGCCGGAGCGCCTCCTGCGCATACTGGAATTCCTCCAGACAGCTAAGGATGACGAATTGCCCGCCGATGTCCAGCCGCCGGGCCTCGCGGATCAGCTCCAGGCCGTCCATCACCGGCATTTTGATATCCGTAATAATCAGATCCGGCCGGTGCGTCCCGGCCAGCTCCAGCGCCTCGCGCCCGTTGGCGGCTTCGCCCAGAATCGTGAATCCTTCATCTTCCCATTGGATGATCGACTTCAGACCGATACGCATCAGCAGCTCATCATCCACGATAATCACACCCAGCATACTCAATAGTCCCCCTTCCTGTCCCGAATGGGAATGGTGATCACGAATACTGCACCCTGCTCCGGGCTGCTCTCGAATGATACCCCATACGGCTCGCCGTATAACCGGCGTACACGCTGATGCACATTGATCACCCCGATGCCGCCGCTGTCCTCTGCGCCGCCCAGCCTGCTGCGCAGCTTCGCAGCCGCCTCAGCGCTCATGCCTGCGCCGTTGTCCTTTACCGTAATGGTGAGTTCTGCAGTTCCGGCCTGTCTGACTTCGATGGACAGCAGTCCGTCCTCCTGGTCGGCAATCCCGTGGAAGATCGCATTCTCCACCAGCGGCTGGATACTCAGCTTCGGAATCTCCTGCTCCGCAAGGGTCTCCTCCACCTCAGAGCGGAATTCGATCCGGTTGAAATATCGCACCTTCTGAATGACGATATAATGCCTGATGTGCTCCAGCTCCTCACGGACCGGCACCAGCCGGTTGTCCGTCTTGGCGGTATAACGGAGCATGGAGATTAGCGCCCCGGTCATCTCGACAATTTTCTCCGACTGCTGCATGGTGGCGATCCATTTGACCGAATTCAAGGTATTATACAGGAAATGGGGGCTGATCTGCGCCTGCAAGGCCCGGATCTCGGCCTCCACCTTCTGCTCCTGCTCCACGTAGATCCGCTCCACCAGCTGCTTCAGCTCTGCAGACATCTGCTCGAACCGGCTGGCCATCACCCCGATCTCATCATTCGAGCGGACCGCCGGCAGATTATCGAATTTCCCCTGCTCCACCAGCGTCATATTGCGGATCAGCTGCTTGATCGGGCGGGTGATCAGATTCGACATGTACACCGAGCTGGCCAGGGCGAACAGGATAAGCACAACAGCGATCGTCCACAGGTTTCGCTTCAGAATGTCGCCTTCGACCGCCAGCTCTTCCACCGGCATATACATATAAGTCTTCCAGTTATGGACCTCGAACGGCGATTGGATGAGAATATAGTTCTTCCCGGCTACACGGACAATCTGCCTGCCGGAACCTGCGGCAAGTTCTTCCTCACGCACCGGAAAAAGTGTCCTGAACGGCTTGCCGATCAGGTTATAATTGTTGTTGAATATAATCCTGCCGCTGTCATCGGTAACGGTGAAGGCAGAACGGTTGCCTGCCTCCATCCGCTTGTTCAGCCGGTTGATGAAATCGATGTCTACACTTACCGCCATAACGCCGAGCAGCTTGCCGTTCTCCATATCGAAGATTTTGCGCAGATTGTAGATCGTCCAGTTGTTATCCGCCTTGGTCTGCCGGTCCAGCCGGGTCGGCAAATCCCGCGTAATATCGTCAGAACGCAGGAATTCGGTGAACCAGTCCTCCTTGCGGGGGTTGTAGGTATAATCGACAGGCTTGTTCGGGGCCACATAGAGATCGCTGCCATTCACCAAATTGTAGACATAGATAGAAATGGCGCGGTCCTTCATTGTTATGTAGTTCATCAGCAGCTGCGTGGCCTGTAGCTCGTTCGTCACGGAGCTCTCGTGCAGATAGTTCTGCACCGGATAATTCTCCTGAGAGACGGCAGAAATGTAGCTGTTGATTCCATAGCTGGCGATAAGCGAAATCTGCTTGGTGTCCTCTAGGAATTCCTCAATGCGGATATTCGACTGTCTCGTCACATCGGCCAGCAGGTCCGTATATTTGCGTTCAAGCATCTGCTGCGAGGAGATATAGGAGTTCACGAACAGGATCACAACCGGAATCAGAATGGCCAGCAGAAAAAAGAACAGCATTTTGTTCTTCACGCTCACAAAACGGCGGCTGGGCTTCAAGGGGAAGGGTGCTTTCAAGTCATAACCTCCGGCAGCAGAGTTTTGTGGAATACCTTTAATGATAGACTCCCGGCTGCGTTCCCGCCACCCTGCTCTGCATGTCTTTTTTTTACTCTTTTCGTTCCCTTTTTTACATGTACCGGAATTACGGAGGAAGGGCTGGAAGAATTCTGCGGCTACCGCTCAAGCTCCCCGGGCTGCCCGCTCCAGGCAGTAACCCAGACACGTAAAGAAAAGAACAAAAACAGTAAAAAAGCTTGATTTTATAGTAAGAGTCATTCCCTTAACATTCTCGGTGAAGCGAAACAGCCATGACAGGGAGGTTGCGGTGCCTATGCGGAGATAGCGGGTGAGGGGATAAGAAAGCGTTCCAAGTGCGGGGGCCTTCACGGCAGACTGTGCAGACGATCATCACCGTAAGGACATTAGGACATTAGGCAAAGGTATCTCAAAAAACAAAAGAGGTGAGTATCTATTGAGGCTATATCTTAAGCGTTCACTGATATCTATACTGGCAATTCTGACTCTCCTGCCCTCCAGTTTGGCAAGCGCTTCCAACGTTCCCCCTGCAGACCCGGTTCCTGTGGAAGATGCTGTATGGGTGACTGAGCCGGTGTTAGTAACCGATCCGGTTACGGCACCTGATTCTGATGAAGCACCTGATGCACCGGTGGAGCCTGAGCCTGCTGTGGCTCCTGCGACCTCGTCAGGGCCAGATACGGCCGCAAGGCCGGAGGCTGCTCCTGTTCAGGAGACTGCGCCTCAAGTCCAGATGAAAGCCGCCGCTGAAGCGTCCCCGCTGTTCCAGTGGAGCTTCCGCTCCGGGCAGGTGATTGGCCGCACCTCGGTAGTGAACAGCGTCTACCCCGATGCGGCCGCTGAACGCGCCGAGCTGAAGGGAGTAGCTTCCATTGTCTATGACGAACAGCGCGGAGACGTCCTCTCCTTGCCCGGCGGCGGGAACGGTACTGCTTGGCTGAAGCTGCCCGATCAGCTCTACAGCGGGATCAAGGATGAGCTGTCCATCTCCTTTTGGGCCAACATTGACTCTTCGGCTAACGCTTATACCCGTCTGCTGTCCTCCACGATTGCCGAGAAGGGGCTGACGAATGCCGGGGTAAGCGGCTGGCAGGACTCGGAGTTCATTATGATCGCCGGGGACGGCACGTTCAGCAACCGGATCTATACCGGGACGAACCCAAGCCAGATTGCCAGCTACAAAGGCGATATCGTCTGGAACCGCAACCCGGCCAAGGGCAAATGGCAGCAGGTGACCGTCACTATGACCAGCAGCGGAGCCTATGAGATCTACCTGAACGGCGTCCCGGTTGGCATCAAGGGACTGGATCAGAGCAAAAGCTCATCAGGTGCAACGATGGTTTCGGTACTCCAGCACTTTTTTGCGCGTGACTATCTGGACGCCCTGAAGTTCAATGCGTTCGGCAGGTCGCTCTACACCTCGGATGGAGATATCAAGGGGAGATTCGACGACCTGCGGATCTACAATGTCCAGCTCACGGCCAGTCAGGTCAGCGCACTCTATACAGCGACCAAGCATGAAGAGGTCATTGTAACTAACCCGGCCAAAATAACAGTCGATCTCGCCGACCGCTCGCTAGGACCTGTATACCACGGGGCTTCCGGCGCTCTGTATGCCCTCAGTGAGCCGAACGTGCCGGATATCAACACGCTGATACCGATCAAGCCCTCGCATATCTCGCAGAAGCCGCCGAACGGCATCCAGCATCCTACAGGCGATGCGCTCAGAGTGTCTGATTATTTCTTCGAGGCTGGCGGGGAAGCCGTAAATATCGTCATGCAGGATTATTACCAGCACTGGTATTATCCTTCCAGAACGGCAGAGGAATATATCCAGGAAGCAGTCATTCCGATCACCACGGCGGTCAAAGCCTACAAGGATCAATGGGCAGCGGAGAATCCGGGCCGCAATGTCAATTCCAGCTTCATCTATATCCCGTTCAATGAGCCTGAACAGAATAATACCCGTTATCCCCAGCTGCTGTCCGACAGCCAGACGGGGAAGAACTCCAGAGCCGTGTTCAATGCCGACTGGCTCGCCGTAGTCAAGAAGATCAAAGAAATCGATCCCGGTGCAGTCATTTCCGGCGTTAATTTGACCCAGTACGGGGCTAAAGTCTTCGAGGATTTCATTCCCTTCTGTGTGGAGAATGATTGTCTGCCCGATATCATCAGCTGGCATATGCTGTGGGACAAAGCCTTCAATCAGGCGGCCTCGAACGTCACAACCTTCCGAGCAGTGGAAGCGAAGTCCTTACAGCGCTATAAAGAGCTGTACCCGGACCGCCCTCTTCCCTTCCCGCTCAAAGTCGATATTAATGAATATGCGGCCACTTCAGAGATCGCTGTGGGCGGCTCGCTTATCCATTACATCGCACGTTACGATGAGCTGAAGATGAACAGCATGCTGCCGTATTGGAATACGGCCAACTCCTACGGGTCCCTGCTCGCCGGACAGAACGAGCCGAACGGGGCATGGTGGCTCTACAAGTGGTATGCCGACATGATGGGCGGCGACATGGCTAAGGTCAATGTGATTAACGCCAGAGCTGAGAATGACGCCTTCGGCCCCGGCCTGTACGGGTTAACTTCGATTCAAGACCAGAAGCAGCAGGTCAGTATCGCCTTCGGCGGGACCCAAGGCGACGGTCAGATCGTGTTCAACAACGTCACCGGTAACGGGAACAGCCCTTCCTTCCTGGCAGGAGCTGAAGAAGTGCATGTCTCTGTCTTCTATGCGGGTTATACCGGCCTGACCGGCTTCCTGGTGGAGCCTGCGCAGATTCTGAACCGCAATCTTCCGGTCAAGAACGGCTCGGTTACGCTGGGGATTAACCTGAATGATTACACCTCGGCCTATTATGCCGTCATTACACCAGCGGTGGGCCATGCTCCGAAGGAGACTTTCGTCAAGCGTTACGAAGCGGAGAATGCAGAGGTACAGACGAATGTGTCCAAGGTGGACCAATACCCGCGCAAGAGTACGGGGCGCTCGTCTTCGAACGGCCAGTATGTGTCAGGCATCAAGGCAGCGGACAGCCTCGTGAAATGGACTTCGGTAACCGTTCCTGCAGATGGGAACTACCGGCTGGATCTGATTGGCGGCAGCGGCGCGACCGCTTCGCTGCGTAATCAATCGAACACGGGTGATGCGAATCAGCGCATCAATTCCGAATGGTTCGTCAAAATTGACGATCAGCCGGCAGCCAAAATCGTACTGCGTGCTGACTACAATATGCAACTGCTTGGCGGCAATACGTTACTCGCCGATCTGACGGAGGGCACCCATTCCATCGGCATCAGCAGAACCAACCCGGACACGGGAGAAGCAGGCCAGGGCGAATCCACTCTGGATGCCATCGAGCTGACGTATAACGGGCTGCCTGGCGCACTTCCGAATTATCGTGTGCAGGCGGAATTCGCCGACTATGATTCAGAGCAGGGCTTGTCCCGGGCCGGCAGCCTGGAAGGCTTCGAGGGGGCCGGATATGTGAGCGGCTACGGCGGCAGCCAAGCAGCGAACACGCGGTTCGTCCTCAGCGTTCTGGAGGACGGGATGTATGAGCTGACAGCGCGCTATGCTTCTGCGGACAGCGGGAAGCTGCAGCTTGCCCATGACCGCAAGCCTCTGATTGATCTCCCTGTGGTGAATACGAACGGTCAATGGCAGGATGCCAAAGCTCCAGTCTTCCTGCGCAAAGGCATTAACCTGATCGACGTGCACTCCAGCGCGGCGCTCAGTCTGGATTACATTAATGCAGCCTTTGTAAATAAGGCCGCTCTATATTCTGTGGAGGCTGAGGCGGCAACCGTGGTCGGAACGCCTGCCGGTTCCGAGCTGCCGCTTATCCGGGAGGATGCGTTCGCCAAATACGCCTCCGGCGGCAAATATGTGAGTGGCATTACCTCTTACGACGGGGCAGAGCGCTATCTGGAGCTTGGGAACATTAACGCGCCTAAGGCAGGCACCTACAAGCTGGTGGTCACTTATGCTAACGGTGAAAGTGCGGGAACCCATGCTTACAACAATGATGTCGTTGAGCGTTATGCGCAAGTAAGCGTCAACGGCGGCGAACCTCAGACGGTCTACTTCAAGAACACCATCTCCTGGCAGCAATTTGCTACCCAGACGCTGGATGTGGAGCTGAAGGCAGGCATGAATACGATCCGCTTCTCCAACAATAATACGTACAACGGCGGCTCCAACCCCTATGGCGGAAGCGGCGCGCAAGGCTTCACGCCTTACACGGCGGTTCCACGCCAGTACACACCGGCATTCGACCGGTTTGATCTGTATGCCCGCCACACGCTTGAAGTAAGCGGCGGCGATAACGGCGGCGGCGATAATGGCGGCGATAATGGCGGCGGCGATAATGGCGGCGGCGATAACGGCGGCGGTAATGGCGGCGGCGGTAATGGCGGCGGCGATAATGGCGGCGGCGGTAATGGCGGCGGCGGTAATGGCGGCGGCGATAATGGCGGCGGCGATAACGGCGGCGGCGATAACGGCGGCGGCAATAATGGCGGTGGCGATAATGGCGGCGGCGATAATGGCGGCGGCGATAATGGCGGCGGCGATAATGGCAGCGGCGATAATGGCGGCGGCCATAATGGCGGCGGCGATAATAGCGGCGGCGATAATAGCGGCGGTGGTAATGGCGGCGGTAATGGCAGCGGCGGTAATGGCAGCGGCGGTAATAGCGGCGGTGGCAATGTCGGGATTTCTAGTGGTAATGGTGGAAGTAGCACTAGTAATACTACCGTCGGTTCGGTGCAGACTGTAGCTCCGGGCAACAATCAGCTTAACGTTGAAGCTACGGTTAACGGCACCTTGGCAACAGCCACTCTGGACGCCAAGCAGGTTCAGGCGGCAGAGCAGATTACGGTTACCTCTACACTAGGCACCATCCACTTCCCTGTGAGGGCTCTTAATCCGGCAGCGCTGGGGCAGCAACTGGGCAGTGAGAGCTGGAAGCTTACCGTCAGCATGACGATACTCCCGGAAGAGCGGCAGCAAGCGATAAGTCAAGCTGCCCTCTCTGCTCAAGGCCAGCTCATCGGCCAGGCGGTAGAATATACGGTGAAGGCGGAGGCTGGCGGCAAGTCGGTGGAGATCCCGGGCTTCGGCAGCAGCTATGCCCGGCATACCCTGCCGCTCAGCACTCCGGTGAACAGCCGCAATGCGACAGTCGTGAGGCTGGAGAATAACGGCAGCTTCACCTTCGTCCCGGCAGTTTTTAACGGAAGCGAAGCATCTTTCTACAGTCCTAGCAACGGTACATTTACTGTAATCTCAAGCAACAGGACCTTTGCAGACATGAACGGCCACTGGGCACAGGAAGCTGTCCACAAGCTGGCCTCCAAGATTATTCTGACTGGCTTAACAGACAGCCAATTCGCACCGGACAGTACCACAACGCGCGCTGAATTCGCAGCGATGATCGTCCGTGCGCTCGGCTTCTCCTCTTCTGGTCCGGCAGCCAGTTCGTTCAAGGATATCCCCGCCGGTGCATGGTACGCCGGAAGCGTCGGGACAGCCGCTGAGCTGGGCCTGGTGCGGGGTGGAACGGACAATACCTTCCGGCCGGGCGACAAGGTTACACGCCAGGAGATGACAGCCATCCTGGTGAAGGCTATGGCCCTTGCAGGTGCGCCGCTCCCAGATTCAGCGTCACAGCAAGCAGCGTTCAAGGACGCAGGCCAGATTGCCGGCTGGGCACAGCAGGATGTTGCCAAGGCGGTTCAGGCAGGTCTGATCACCGGAACGCCTGACGGGCAATTCCACCCGGGCCAATCGACCACCCGCGCGGAGGCCGCTACTGTGATTCTAAGATTACTGGAGCAGGCGGGTTTCGTGAACTGACCCGCTAGATACTGGTTGGTTACTTACAGGGCACACTCATAGTCAATAACAAACAGAGCAGCAGTCTTTGGGTATTGAATACCGGAGATATGCTGCTCTGTTTATTCAATTACGCCTCCCTCGCAATGGGCTCAATCTACCATCTATTCCTCCCAATCCCCCTGGCCGTTCACTCCAGCACCTAGAGGGATATCTCTCTCACATTTGCTCATTCTGCCTACATCCGGCCCATTCAGAGGGATTTATCCCTCTCATTTCCGCATTCTGTCTACTTCCAGGCCCATTCAGAGGGATTTATCCCTCTCATTTCCGCATTCCGTCTACTTCCGGCCCATTCAGAGGGATTTATCCCTCTCATTTCCGCATTCCGTCTACTTCCGGCCCATTCAGAGGGATTTATACATCTCATTTCCACATTCCGTCTACTTCCGGCCCATTCAGAGGGATTTATACATCTCATTTCCACATTCCGTCTACTTCCGGCCCATTCAGAGGGATTTATCCCTCACTTCCTGCATCTAGCCTACTGTTGACTGTTCATTGGGATTCCATAGGTACGCTCAGCCGAAACAGGCCTGTCCCACACAAGCGCTAATGCCTTGCGGAACAGTCCTAATTTTACATTTTGGCAGGTGTTAACGGAACAACACGCATTTTCCCGATTCCCGGAAATACTTAATCAGCCGCTCAATCGGCTCTCGTCCGCATTTCAACTGAACGCCGAGGCAGTCGATGCACAGGAAATCTTGGGCATTGCGCGTGACCAGCTTCAGGTAAATCGCCACATCATCTGTCATCAGCGGAACACCGCATTGCCTGCAGGTTCTGTTCATGCTCATACGCTTCTCTTCTTTCTTGTCTCTATACCAGCTTCGCCCGCACGATCAGACAGTCATGGGCTGGCACGACCGGAGCGAAGCGTTCTCTGAACACCCCAAGCTCCTTGTGCTCCCAGCAGCCATACAGGGACAGCGATTTGCCGGAGGCATACGGAAGTCCGAAATCCCAGAATTGCAGCGACATCTCTCGCTGACCGTCACTCAGATTGAAGAACCCGATGGCCAGGTCACCGTCTGCCAATACTTTTACCAGCATGAATACTTCATTGGTATGGAACCACTGCGGCTCAGGCTTAATGCGGTAAGCTCCGCGGCCCTCGATATCCTGGTTAATGGCAATCAGATCCGGGTTAAGCAGAATATTCTTGGTCGCT
Source organism: Paenibacillus sp. FSL R7-0179 (assembly GCF_038002265.1). Taxonomy (NCBI): domain Bacteria; kingdom Bacillati; phylum Bacillota; class Bacilli; order Caryophanales; family Paenibacillaceae; genus Paenibacillus; species Paenibacillus sp. FSL R7-0179. Next base: position 1,890,971 of record NZ_JBBOCC010000002.1, on the reverse strand, counting down.
TCATTTGCTTTCCGGATGTCACTGCCGATCATCAGCGGAGAACCCAGCAGGCTCCACAGCGAGAAGTGGGTCTTGTACTCCACATCCGTGCAGCCGCCAATCTGACTGCCGATGAAGTCACTGTTGCTGCCCCCGTACATGCCGACGACGAGCATATCCAGGTCATTGTGGCAGTAGGCCCCGGTGTAGGCGGCTTTGTCAAGCTGCGACAGCGCGAGGGTCTTGATCGATTCCCAGCTGTCCTGAATGTCGCCGGTAGACCGGTACATATGTGCGCCGGATTCACGAATCCACTGGTAGACATTATCCTCGCCCCAATTACATGCGGAGAAAAGAATATCCCGTCCGCAGTTCTTAAGCGCAAGACTCATCCGTTTGTACAGCAGCTCCCCCGACATATGTCTGGGCTTGAAGCAGTAATCATATTTAAGAAAATCTACACCCCACTCCGCCAGCGACGCAGCATCCTGGAATTCATGCTCGAAGCTGCCCGGATACCCGGCGCAGGTATGTGTTCCCACACAAGAGTACATCCCGAACTTCAGTCCTTTGGAGTGAATGTAATCTGCAACCGCCTTCATTCCGTTCGGGAATTTGACCGGATCTGCGACCAGCTTGCCATCCTTGTCCCGTTCTTTCAGGCTCCAGCAGCCGTCAATAACAATGTATTCGTACCCTGCATCCTTATATCCGTCGGCTGCGAGCGTGTCAGCTGCTTCCCGGATCAATTGCTCGTTGATATCCCAAGTAAAAGTGTTCCACGAATTCCATCCCATCGGCGGCGTTAAGCCGAGCTGTTGCTGTTTGTCCATAATTTGTATTCATTCCTTTCGCATTATGACAGATATTGATCCCTGGGTAAAATGCTGTATTCTTTATGTATTTAATCACACAAACCCTTTATAATACATAGCTTAACGTTGCTTTTGTATGGATGTATGTTGCTTTTCATATATAAGGAGTGAGAGAGTGGAAGGTGTAAAGAGCTTGGTTTGTTTTATGCGGATTGTGATGCTTGTGGGCGCGAATGCAGCAACTTCGAGGGGACTGGGCGGGTAGGCTGGTTGAAAAATCATACCTTCTCTGGCCCTGCTGCAAGCAAAACTACTTGTGTCATCTCTTCTCTCTCGGAAATAGGTGGAAAAACGTACCTTAGTTTACTGGAATCTCAGTATTGGGCGGGAGTAAGTGGAAAAGGAGCAACTATTTAGTTTGATCTCGTCACTTTGGTGGAAATGCGCAAAATTAAGTGTTGTTTTTCCAACCGTTGGCGCAGGAGAAGCCTTTCATTCATCAGCAAGTGTATAAAAGGCAACTGTTTCCCTCCACACATTTGCGCCCGGCCCTCCAGCCTCCGACACCCGTCTCCCGCACCTCTTCACACGCCCGATGTAATCGGTTTTTCGATTACATTCAGCCCGCACGCCTCCGCAGCGCCGAATGTAATCGGTTTTTCGATTACATTGAGCCCACGCGCCTCCGCAGCGCCCAATGTAATCGGTTTTTCGATTACATTCAGCCCACGCGCCTCCGCAGCGCTGAATGTAATCGATTTTTCGATTACATTCAGCCCACGCCCCTCCGCAGCGCCGAATGTAATCGGTTTTTCGATTACATTTACCCCTCGCGCCTCCGCAGCGCCCAATGTAATCGATTTTTCGATTACATTTACCCCACGCGCCTCCGCGCGCCGATGTAATCGGTTTTTCGATTACATTTCCCCCACGCCTCCGCAGCGCCCAATGTAATCGATTTTTCGATTGCATTTCCCCCACGCGCCTCCGCAGCGCCGAATGTAATCGGTTTTTCGATTACATTTACCCCTCGCGCCTCCGCAGCGCCGAATGTAATCGGTTTTTCGATTACATTTCCCCCACGCGCCTCCGCAGCGCCGAATGTAATCGGTTTTTCGATTACATTGAGCCCACGCGCCTCCGCAGCGCTGAATGTAATCGGTTTTTCGATTACATTGAGCCCACGCGCCTCCGCAGCGCCGAATGTAATCGGTTTTTCGATTACATTGACGCGCCTCCGCAGCGCCCAATGTAATCGGTTTTTCGATTACATTGAGCCCACGCGCCTCCGCAGCGCCAATGTAATCGGTTTTTCGATTACATTTCCCCCACGCGCCTCCGCAGCGCCCAATGTAATCGGTTTTTCGATTACATTGAGCCCACGCGCCTCCGCAGCGCCGCGCCGAATGTAATCGGTTTTTCGATTACATTGAGCCCACGCGCCTCCGCAGCGCTGAATGTAATCGGTTTTTCGATTACATTCAGCCCACGCGCCTCCGCAGCGCCGAATGTAATCGGTTTTTCGATTACATTTCCCCCACGCGCCTGCCGTACGCTCAAAAAATCCCCCTTCCCCCCACACGGCAATCCGGTACTGTCCCGGACCGCCCCGTAGATGGAGAAGGGGGCTTTTACCATTAAGCTCTAGTTCACCTGAACCAGCTTCCATTGCTGGTGCAGGTCGCCGCGGTAGAGGTTCTGCTGGAGCTTCGCGCCGTCTGCGGTGGAGGCTCCTGTGACTTCGACTGCCTTGTTACTGTTCACATTGAGAATGCTCCAGTAGCCGTTGCTCAGCTTGATGAGCCGGAACTGCTGGGCGGTGTTGTTCAAATCCTGCATCAGCTGGATGGCTTCGCCGTTGTTCTTCGTGCCGTTACGCACATCCATCACCTTGTTGTCAGAGGAGTTCACGCTGCGCAGCCGGTAAATATTGTTATACGTGCCCATATCCGTAACCGTCCATTGCTGAGCCAGTGCGGTGTTCTCCGGCCACTGCTGGAGCTGAAGGGAATTCGTATTCTGCCCGTTCGGAACGTCAATCGCTTTGCCTGACCCCCGGTTGATCAGCTTATACTTCGCATTGTTGGTGACTCCGTTCCACACCCCGTTCCAAGGGTTGAACTGGGCCCGCTCGTAGTACCATTCGAAGATAAAGCGCGCCATGCCGTCGCGGACCGTATTGCCGTCATAGAGCAATCCGCCGTCCGGATCGGCGAAGGAGCTTTTGGGACCGGGATCGAGCAGGAAGCCGTTCATATGGACGGCAATGCTGACATTGCCGGCGGCAGTGAAGATTGCTTTGGTATTCTTGCCGAAGCCTGCGTTCGTACCGTTGAACAGATCCCAATACGAGGAGTCGCCCGGCTGGTTCTTGAACCAGGTGGTTTCAGTAATATTGATCGGGTAAGCATCGGCCGCTGGCTTGATGCTGCTATCCCATATCTGCTGAAGCGAGTTGTAGTTGTCATAAGCGCCGTAGCCCGGGTACCAGTGCACGGCATATCCGTAATTGTTAAGCGGATCGGTCAGCGGACTGGATGCCGTCAGCTGATAATGCTGATCCCAGCCAAGTCCGGAAGCCCAGATCACATTGTCCGCGCCCTTGCTGCGGATGGTTGAGATCATCGAGTTCTGGAAGTTTTTCAAAGAATTCCAGAACGCCGCGAAGTTCGGCTGGGAGGGATTGCCGCCCCATTGTCCGTTCACATCGCTCAGCACCGGCTCGTTCACCAGCTCGAACATCACATTATCCGCGCTCTTGAGTCCCGGCTGGGAGGCCAGATAACCCCAGATCTGATTGAACTTGTCCAGGTTAGCCTGGGTAGTCGCCTTGTTGTCCAGCAGTGTGAAGTCCAGTCCCAGCGTGACATACAGCCCCTTCGTCTTCGCGTACTCTACATAAGGAATGATCAGATTCTGGGTAGCTGCCTGAAGGCCCGCGAAGTTATACGTTCCTGCAGCGACATCGCCCATATCCTCCCGGTCGATGAACAAGCGGACCTGATTCGAGTACCAGCCGTGGCTGTTCCCGTATTTGCCGGAGGTGCTGGTGAAGGTATCTGTGATCTCCTTCAGGTACTCCAGAGTGGCCTTATGCCGGTTCCCGCCGTTGCGGTTCAGATAATAATTGCTGTTCTGATACGTCCAGTAAGCCCCGGTAGGCTGATGCCAGCCGCTCAACAGTACAGGCTGTCCGCTGCTGTTCACCAGCTGATTGCCGCTAACATGCAGCTTGGGAACAGGCGAACCCTCCCAAGCGCTTGCCTTGCCGCCGCCGGACTGCATTGGCGTCAGCAGCAGGGCCAGCATCACCAGCAGCTTCATGGATAAGCTTAACTTCCTTTTTCTCACAGATACCCATCTCCTTCTCATTTCATGGAATCGGCGGATGCCGTCTTAATGAAAGCGAATACATCTGAATTGTACTCTGCGCGGAGACGGGCGGAAACCTGTGTGATTATAGTTGATAGACTTACAGATTATAGTTTATTTACTTATAAATTATAGATTTACATGCATAGACTCCCTGTATTCCTGGGGCGTCATTCCCGTCATTTTTTTGAAGAACCGGGTGAAGGAATGATGGGCCTCATAGCCGACATACAGCGCTACATCGCGGATTTTGAGCGCTTCATTTCCCAGCAGCTCCTTCGCCTTGACCGCCCGGCATTGATCGATGTACTCTGACAGGTTAATGCCCTGCTCCTGCTTGAAGAAGCGGGACAGGTACGACGGATTGAAATAATGCAGCTCAGCCAGCCGCACCAGAGACAGATCCTCGCCCAAGTGGCTGTGGATATAATCGCAGATCCGTTCAATGACCTCCGAGGAGCGCTCCTTCTCGGCTGTGCTTCTCCGCTCGAAGAGATCTGAGGCCAGCCTCTCCAGATAATAGATGCCCTCCCCCAGGGATGAATGCTCGTCCAGCCGCATCAGTTTGCCGTATTCATTGACAAGGCTGTAGAGCTCCGAACGGTTCATATGGGACAGCAGCACAAGCGCAACCGTGTAATAGAGCTCGGCTGCCTCTTCCGCAGAGATGCCCGAATGAATGCCTTCCCGGATCTCCTCCAGCGTCTCCGCGAACCGCTCCCGCCGTCCGGCATCCAGATGGGCCGCAAGATTCTCCACCCGCTGGTGGAGCCGGACCCCCGTCTCACGGATGACGTCAGGCCCCGGCGGACCGCTGCGGTCAATCTGCACCATGGAGATGCCGTCCCCGATCTTCATCTGCTGCAGCCGGTGAAGCCGCTCGTAATGGCGGCCGGTCTCTGTCCAGGCACAGGCTGAGCCGCTGACTGTAAAAGCAACCGGCAGGCCCAGCGTCTGCCGGCAGGAATCCTGAATCATCTCCAGCGTTCCCTCCAGATACCGCGTGAAATTCCCGCCGAAGGCAGCCCCGGCATTATCCAGAGGCTGCAGCAGCCACAAGAGATCTCCGTGCCGGTCAAGCACCCAGGCATGCCGGGTCATCTCCGCCAGATGCGAATTCCAGATCAGCCGGGAAGAGGTCAGAAGCTCGCGACGGTCCATATAAGAGATGCCCTCCGGGTATGTAGGCCGTCCAAGAACGAGCATCACCGGAGATTCAGCCTTAAGGGTGATACCCAGCTTGCTGAAATCTGCACGTAACGTGTCCGCATCTGCACACAAGGACTGGCTGTCCTGAAGCAGATGGCGGAGATAATCCCCCTGTGCTGCCGTCTCCATGGAATCGCGCTGCTCCCTGGACTGCTCCAGCAGCTCGCTCAGCATATTGCCCTGCTCAATCTCCTGCAGCACCTCCTGCACCGTCTCAATAATCTTGTCGAAGCCTTCCGTCTTCAGCAGATAACGGGCACCGGGAAGCTGCAGCGCACTATAGGCGTAATCGAATTCGCTGTAGCCGGTCAGAAAAACAATCCGCGACCGCGGCCAAAACTCCCGGATCTGCTCAGACATCTCCAGCCCGCTCATGCCGGGCATGCGGATATCCGTCAGCACAATATCGATCCGGGTGCGCGAGAGCCACTCCAGGGCTGCTTTGGCCGAATAGACCTTGTAGACATCAAGCTTGTCCGGTAGCAGTTGGTTGAACGCCTCGTATAAGCCGTCCGTTATAATCTCTTCATCATCAACGATCAATAGTCTGTACAAGACCTTCACCTCCTGTGAGCCTGATCCGGATTGCAACCCGGAGGCCGCTTAGTGTGCTTCTGTCCAGGAACAGGCCGCTGCCTTCCCCGTAGATTAACTGGATGCGCCGGTGAATATTGCTCATGCCGGTGACTTCATGCGTACCGCTGTTCTGATTCAGCCGCCTTCTCAAGGTCTCGATCCGTTCATCGGTCAGTCCGCTTCCGTTATCTTCAACAATAATGCGGATCTCCCGTTCCTCCTGTTCAAAAGAAACCCGCAGCTCCCCATCCTCCGCCTGCTTCTCCAGACAATGCTCATAGGCATTCTCGATAATCGGCTGGAGAATCAGGCGCGGAACCCGCAGCTCCTCCATGGCTTCCGGCAGCTCATCGAACTGAACCTGAATGCGCCTGGAGAAGCGCATCTTCTGAATCTCCGTGTACATCCGGGAATGGCGCGTCTCCTCCGCAAGCCGGACATTATCCTCTCCGTTACGGGTGATGAACCGGAAATATTCGCCCAGCATGCCCGCGAACTCCTCAATCCGGGAGCTGTCCCCCTGCTTCGCCAGGGCGCTGAGAATGAAGAAGCTGTTATACAGGAAATGCGGGTTGATCTGCGACTGGAGCTGCTTCAGCTCCGCCCGCTGCATCATAAGCTTCTGGGTGTAATCCTGGTCAATCAGCATTCGCAGCCTGCTGAGCATCTGGTTGAACCGGAGATACAGATAGCCGAATTCATCCTTGCGGCCATGGTCAATCTGAATATCCAGCGAGCCGCTCTCCATTCGCTTGAAGCTGCGGATCAGCACAAGCAGCGGCTTCTGGACGAACTTATAGGTCGCGTAAGAATAGATCAGCACCGCCAGGAAGGACACCGCCGCGAACAGCCACGCCCAGACCACGAACTTGGTCAGCGGGCGCTTGACCGCCTTCTCCGGCAAATAGGTGGCAACAGCCATCCCCAGCCTGTCGGAGGTGAAGCTGTCAATATGATACCGGATTCCGTCCAGCTCCCAGTTGTACAGGTTCCCTTCATCAACTGCCTGGTGATAGCTCTTAATCAGCTCCGGGGAGCTGTTCTCTGTACCGAGTGCGTAATCCGTCAGGCGCGAGACCAGCAGCGAGCCGCTCTCTTCGTACGCGTTAATCGCCCGGAGCGAATCCCTCAGCTTCTCGTTGTCCAGCTCGATCTGAACAATGAACAGCGGCGGCTCGCCCATCCTTCCGCTCGACTGGGTAACGCTGAGCTCCAGGAAGTTGTTCCAGTTGATCAGCCGCCCTTCTTTTCTCAGATCAACCGACCGGAAGAAATTGAACTTGCTGCTGTCAAACTGATCAATGCCGTTCATCGCAGACAGCGTCTTGTTAATGGTACGGATATGTACGAACACATCACCGATGTAGGCGCTGCTGTTCTTCAGGGAAGTTAGCCGCTGCGTAATGTAGTTCAGACTCTCCCGCTTTTGAACATCATCCATATAGTTCCAGGTAACGGCAATCTTGTTCAGCTCGGTATCCTGGGCAAGATCATACTGCTGGATCTCCATCCACTCCACCTCGCGGTTCAGGTCCTCCAGATAATATTTTAATTGCGACAGGGTCGCTCTGGACAGGTCCTGACTTGCATTCTTGTAGCTCCAGTTGTAGAGGTAGAGTCCAAGCAGCAGAATCGGCAGAATAATAGCAAGATAAGTGACAACCATCCGGATAAAAATAGTGTGGCGCATCGACACCGCAGGAAACTTAAGCATGTGCACCGCCTCCACTCGTCTGCTCATGTCCGATCATTTGCCGCTTCCGCCCTTCTCTGCATACCAGTCGTTGACCTCAGCCGTAATCTGCTCGCCGCCCAGCTTGCTCCACTGTGCCACGAAATTATCGAACTCGCTGAGCGGTCTGCCCTGAATGATATCAAGAAAGGCATCAATCTGAAGATTATTTAGAATATTCTGCTTCTCGATCATCGTCTCTGTAGGTGCACCGACGAAGCTCTCATAGAGCAGCTGGTGATTACGCTCATACCCGTCCAGGATGGAAAAAGCGCCCGAAGGCCCATATGTCCGCTCCCAGCCCCAGCCTGTCTCGCTGTCCGCACCTCCGGCCTCGTAAGCGGCAATCCGCTTCTGGATCGTCTTCGCTTCATCCTGAAGTACGGAGGCATCGCCGGTGCGCCGGAAGGTCTCCAGCTCCCGGAAGGCCTCCAGATTCTTCTGCACCGGAAACGGTGTCACCGGCGAGAGCTTCCACACCGCCTGCGGAGCATTATAGTACCGCTCCACCTCGCTCGTAGCCCCCCAGTTCTTCTCCAGATGCAGGTTAATCAGCTTGATCAGCGCCTCAGGATGCTCTACGCCCCGCTTGACCGCCAGGAACTGGTTGGTACTGAACGGAAGCGGCACCTTCGGCGGTGCCCCGGACTCCGAGACCAGCGGGAAGGCCTGCCACTCGGCCTGCGGATTATGCTCACGGCTGAGCTGTACGAGGAAGGAGCCCCACTGCTCCCCGTACATCATTCCGACCTGTTCTTGCTCAATCCAGTCGCTGGCCTTGACCCCATCCTTGAAGGCGAATTCCCTGTCAATCTGTCCCGTCCGGTACAAATCCTGAAGTACCTGCAGGGCATGCTTGACCTCCGGCTGGATACCTCCATAGACCAGCTTACCGGTCTTGTCCTTAATCCAGATGCCGGGATAAGCACCATAACCGGCCATGAACCCGGTAAGTCCCATAACCGGGTCCCACAGGTACTTCGTTGCCGCAAGACCGTAGGTATCATGCTTGCCGTTACCGTCAGGATCTTGCTCCGTAAACGCTTTCGAAATAGCCAGCACCTCTGCCATCGTCTGCGGCGGCTTAAGGCCGAGCCGCTCCAGCCAGTCCGTCCGAATCCACAGGAACATCGCGCCCTCAATCGACGAATTGGTCTCCGGGATCGCCATGAGCTTGCCGTCAAGCGTAGCCGTCTCGAACGGACCCGCCCCTTCCTCGCTCAGCACCTTGCGGGTTAACGGGGTTGCGTACTGGTCATAGACTTCGCTCAGGTCCTGGATCAGCCCTGCATTGCTCAGCACCCTGAGCTGCGAAGCATTCACCCGCACAATATCGGGGATATCCCCAGAGGCCAGGGATACCCCCAGCTTGCGGGAGTAGATGGAGCTCCACTCCGTCCAGTCATAGGTAATCTTAATGCCGAGTACCTCTTCATACAGCTCGGTCCAGCGGTTATGCTCCAGCGTCTCCCCCGGCAATTCCTTCAGTATTTCTTCCAGCGCATCGTTGTTCTCACGTACGAACGACAGCTGAATCGGCGGATCATATTTGCTAAGACCCGGCTCCTCATACAGCGGAGCGCTCCCCGGCTGTCCCTCAGGGACCGGAGAACGCTCCGCAAGGCTATCGCCCCTCTCACAAGCGGTCATCAGCCCTACGACCATGCATGCAGCGACAGTCCAGGCCATTGTGTTCTTGATTGTTATGGGCACCAGTTGCAACCTCACTTTGCAAGATTATTACTACCAGAATATTATATTATCCCGGCAAAAATAAAGGAATTGTAAGGTGCAATTCTTGTTTGGCTTACCCGTTCTTTACCATTTAAAAATCGGTGACCGCCTGGAAGGCCGGTTTGGGCTGATGCTGCCGGTCGAACAGCATCGGCGCCTCGGTACGATTGACCGGGAAGCTGCTCAGCCAGGTATGATCATCCGCAATCCCCCAGAACATGACCCCGCTTAACAGCTCCTTCCGGTCTCTTAGTGCAGCGAATATCTCGCCGTACTGTGCGGCCTGCTTCTGAAGGATATCCTCGGGGATTACAGGGCCGACCTCGCTGAGATCATTATAGACATACAGGCTCATATCCAGCTCGGTGATCTGATTATCCAGGCCCAGAGCATGGAACTTCTCCATGGACTGGGTTATGCTCTCCACCGAAGGATATTCCAGATTAATATGGGTCTGGTGGCCAACCCCGTCAATCGGCACTCCCTTCGCCAGCATGTCCTTCACCAGCTCGTAGAGACGGTCCCGCTTCTCCGGACTCTCTGTGCCGTAATCATTAATGTACAGCTTAAGCTCCGGTCCTCCAGCCTTGCGGGCCGACCGGAAGGCAGTCTCGATGAATCCCGTGCCGGTAATCTTGTACCAGTCGCTGGCCCGCATACCGTCAGGGTCGTTCGGCTCAATCACCTCATTCACTACATCCCAGGAGGAGATGTCGTCCTTGTAACGGCTGACAACAGCGGTGATGTAACTATCGAGCCGCTTCAGCAGCAGCTTCTTGTTCGCTTCGCGCCTTGCTGCATCGGTCTCATCCGCCATCGCCTTACCGGCTTCATCCCGGAAGAACCACTCCGGTGTCTGGCTGTGCCACACCAGAGTATGGAAGCGCAGCCCCATGCCGTTCGCCTTGGCGAAGGCAACGATCCGGTCGGCCCGTTCCCAGGTGAAGGTACCCTCAGCCGGTGCAATCGCATCCGGCTTCATGGCATTCTCAGCCACGAGCCAGTTCACATGCCGCTTCAGCAGCTCTGCCGTGGCTCCTTCTGTCTGGTCCGGCTCCACCGCAGCGCCTATGGGGAAGTAATCCGCATAGGCTGCCGCCAGCGGCGCGGCCTCCTGCTGCACCGGAGCTTCCGCCGCAGCTTCAGGCGAAGCTGCGGCAGAAGGTGCCGGAGTCCCGGCGGGTGAAGCGGCCGGGGATGAAGCTGCGCTCTCCTGCGGCCCGGGCGAAGGGGCGGCCGGAGCCGCATCCCCGCCAGAAGCGGAGCAGCCGGATAACCCTAGAAGCGCGGCTGCGAAGACTATACTCCGGACCAGTCTGGCCGGAGTGCTTGTTCTGTTATTTTGGCGCACAGTTATCCTCCTTCTACGGTTACCCGACAATCCCGGTACGTTCAATACTCTCCACGAAATACCGCTGCACGAACAGATAGATAATAATCAGCGGCAGAATCGCCAGCAGTATCCCTGTATCCTGGACCATGCTGAGGTAGAACGGATCGGCCTTGGAATTGGCGCCGTCCTCCAGCAGAATCTGCAGATTATACGGCAGCGAGCCGAGCTGGGTTGCCATCACCTTACTGGATGTCAGATAGGTCGTGGTGAAGAAGCTGTCGTTCCATTGCCACACAAACGAGAAGAGCAACACCGTAACAATAGAAGGAATCGCGTTAGGCAGCATGATCCGGTAGAAGGTCTTGCCGACCCCGGCCCCGTCGATGTAAGCCGCTTCCTCCACCTCTTTGGGAATCCCCCGGAAGAACTGCCGGAAGATGAAAATGTACAGCCCCGCCTTCAGCGAGTTAGCCGTAGCAGAGGTTAGAATAAACGGCCAGTAGGTGTTGAGCAGATTCACCGATTTACCGCCGGTTAAGAGCGGAATCAGCCCCATCAGGCTGAAATCCTTCAAATTCAGGTAGACCGGAATCAGAATGGTGATCGGCGGAACCAGAATGGTCAATATGACTCCGGCGAACAGCAGCTGGCTTCCCTTGAATTTCAGCCGGGCGAAGCCATAACCTGCAAGCGCGCAGGAAATGGCGGTCAAGATCGTAGTCAGCGCCGAGAGGCTGAAGGTATTCAGCAGGGCCTGCCAGTAGTCCATAATTCCAATCGCTTTGACGAAATTGTCGAGCGTGTAATTCTCGGGAAGCCAGACGACAATCGGCGAATACAGATCGCTCTTGGCCTTGAAGGCCGTGGATATCTTCTGGAGCACCGGATAGAGGATTACGAACGACAGGCCTGCAATGAGCGTCAGCCGCACGAAGGACCATATCCATTTCTTCCAGCGTTCGGGCGACAGTAAGCGGGTCGCATGCATTTGTCCCATCCTCCCTTTAATCATAGTAGAAGACCTTCTTCGAGATCAGATAGCTGCTGACAGCCAGAATTAAGGCCACTGCGGCGAAATACAGCCATGCCATCGCAGAGCTTAGACCGAAGTTGAACTGGGTGAAGCCGGTCTCCCGGATCAGATCCGTCATGGCGTTATTCGAGAAGGAATCGATAATCGTATAGATGGAATTCACCAGAATAAGCGGGCTGACCATCGGAAAAGTAATTTTCCAGAAGGCCTCATAGCCGGTTGCCCCTTCCATCTTGGACGCCTCATACAGCTGCGGCGAGATGGTCTGGATGCCGGCCAGGAAAATCAGAATCTGTACACCGGACTGGCTCACAATGCTATAGATGCGGCTCACGGCACTGGTCAGATAGTTCACTACCCATTCGCTTAAGCCCGCGTCCAGCATCAGCCCCTCCAGCTCGAAGGTGCCCAGTCCCTGAATCGCTCCCGCACCGGCATTCTGATCATTGACCGCCTGAATCAGGCTGGTGCTCTCCAGGCTCAGAATAACCCCGGAGGCCAGAATGACCGGAAGGAAGAAGATCGAACGGGCCAGCGACCGGCCGATGAATTTCTGATTCAGCAGCACTGCCAGAAACAGGCTGAAGATAACGATCAGCGGCACATTGATGACCATATTCATAATGGCATCGGCCAGCGAGCGGTTGAATTCGGTATTCACCGTCAGCGCTTCGACATAATTCTGGAAGCCGCTGAAATGAACAATCAGTCCGTCGGAGTTGGCCTGCACTGAGCTTAAGCTGTAGCGCAGCGAAGACAACAACGGAATCAGGAAGAAGAAGATGAACCCCAGCAGCCAGGGCAGCACATAGAAGAAGCCCATGATTGCCTTCTGCTCATTGTAGGATCTGCGGTCCAGTCTAAGTATGGATTTCAAGATTGCTCACCACCCGTAATATAGCTTTCGGCCTCAACCGTCCGGCCCTCTGCAAGGACTGCGGTCTTATTGTAGTTGACGATGACAGACATCCCGTTACCGTAAGTGCTTTTATAGACACCGTCTGCCAGCTTCTCATGACCGGTCAGCCGCTGATTCTGAACGTTCTTCATCACTCCGTTCACTTCGGTATACATATCAGCCGCCTGGTTAATCCACTGCTCATAATGGACCGCATACAGGTTATCGAAGTCGGTATCCTTCACCTTGTAATTAGGCGCATGCATCCACTCATAATAGAGGCCGGAGCCATACTCCAGGCTCTTCAGGATATATTGCCTTGGATTCGTGAACGTGGACAGGTTAAACGGCTTGCCGGTGTAATTCACATATCCCCGCACCACCATCGGATAGAACGGAATCTCCTCATCCTCCAGCTTGAACCGACTGCTGGACACCGGAGCATCCGTAATGTCAGAGAGATACGGAAGGGCGTAGGCATTCCCGCCGTCCGCGAGAATGCGCATGGACGCTCCGGTGATCTTCTCCAGCGACTGGACCGATATCTGCTCGGACGCTGACCGGTCAATTTCTTGATTTTTACGGAAATCGCTGTTCAATTGATCGGCCATATCCCTCAGGGAGATGCCGCCGGTCTGAAACGGCGCAATCTCCTTCAGCGTGGCATCAACATATCCGCCGATCCTGCTTGGCGAAATAATATAGGCAGGGGTGAAGGAACGGTCCCGCCGGTTCAAGGCCATATTATACGGATAGACGGCGGCCGGAATCTCACTGAGCATCCGGGAAGCCTTCTGGTTAATCCGGAAGCCTGAGGTCTGGTTCGCCCGCAGCAGTGCGACGTCAGGGAAGAGCTGAATGCCTTGCTCCTTGGCGTAGGCAGTCAGCCGCTCCAGCCCTTTGCTGCCTCCGATTGCCTTATCCACAGACAGCTGGTCCGGCACCTTATGATCCAGGCCCCGGTTGAACCAGCCCGCATACTTCAGCTTGATGTTATCAATCCCGCGCTGCTTCATCTGCTCCAGAATCTTTTGCGCTTCCTCGAAGGTGGTCAGCGCCTCCAGCGATTGATAAGGAATGCCAAGGACATGCTTGGTCTTCGTGATTCCGCCCACCAGCTCCAAATAGAACGGCGTATTGACAGAGGCTTCTGCGGAAGCTGCCGGCTGCGCCTCAGGCAGTCCGCCATGCTCCGCCAGATAGCTCTGGTAATAACGCGCCATGCCCGGATAGGAAGCCTCCGCTCCGCTCAGGAACGCATAACGGACGACGTAATCTGTCTTGGGCGGTTCCTGCTGGAATTTCGGCAGGGTGCGGTTCTGATCGCTTGATGTCAGGGTAAGATCTCCCTTGGCAATCAGGGTGAAGCTCGGATATACATAGTTGTATCCGTTCAATCTGCCGCTGGTATCCGCGTTGATGGTGGCAAGAGAAGCGCCTTGTTCAATAATGCCCAGCATGGCGCCTTCCTCCCGGATCAGGCCGAACACCGGCAGCTTGATCTCCTGCTGCTGTGCATAGGCATCCGTAGTCTCCATCGTCCCGTCCACACCATACACGGCTTGCTTATAAGCGGGATAACGGGTCTTGCCGTTATTGAAATGAATCAGCGCTCCTGAGCCGTCCGGCACCAGGATGGACCCGGAATCCTTACTCCCTCCGGCACCCAGGAAGCTCAGCAGGGAGATGTCATTCACCGGATAATCCGCAGGATAACGGATATCCGCTACCGGGACCTTGACGACCAGCTGGTCCCCGTCCAGGGCATATTCAATGGCAAGCTGGAAAATACGCGGTGCAGGCTTGGTCTGGCTGAGGTTGTTCTCGGCGATATCCTGCTGCAGATCCTCCTCGGTATATCCCGCCTTCTCGAAGCCCTTCAGCGTCCGCTCCAGCTGAAGCCCCTTCAGCGCTTCATCATTTCGCGTATAGACTCCGTTCTCCTCATCGAAGGTATAGGCAATTTTCATCGTCCGCTGCCCGGTCTTATCCATCTTGCTCATGATCTTCTCCTCGAACCGCTCCTTGCCCATCTTCATCGGCAGGTCCTCTGCTGTTGCAGCGGTCGTTCCGAACTGGTAGAAGACCTTGACCCCCCCGGGCGTCTGTTCCATCTTCATTTGCTTATGGGCCACGCTGTCCGTATATGAATTGACAGAGCTGACCTGACCCAGGTTGTTATAGAAATCCAGCTTGAGCTGCGCGGACAGCAGGTCTTTATTATCCCCGCTGGCCTTGGCATCCGCTTCACGGTCCAGCGGATTGCTGTACCAGACCGTCCCGTCCGTCAGATTCTTGACGGCGATCCCCCCGGTAGCCTCGTCCATGAACAGCCGGAGCTGTGCGTTCTCAAGCACGCCTGTCATCCCGCTCACCCCATTATCGGTGAAGGCAGATTTCAGCGCGCTCCCTTCCGTAAAGGACACTTCAAGATTCGGTTCATGCCCGCTGGCCTGGCTGCCTGAACTTGACGCCGAACAGCCGGCCAGCACACTCATACTGAAGAGAATCGAGAGCAGCATGATTAACGGCTTCCTCATTCCCGGTCCTCCTCCTATCTCCTCAAGACAATTTCTTGGTATATGGTCGAGACGAATGCAATCATCTGCTGAACCAGACTGAAGAACAGCAGGGTCAGGAAAGCCATGAAGGCCATAGCGAGCAGCGTCAGCAGAATCGTCCCGACCGTTTTGGACGGGGAGAACTGATGAACGGTCATAATGCCCACATACAGCAGCAGTCCCGACCAGAGAATGGCAAAGTTTTTGAAAAAGTAATAAAAGGAGCTCTCCTGGGCCGAGATGAAATTGCTGATCCAGATCCAGGGGAAATTAATCAGCACGATCGGAAGCAGTGCGAAGCAGGTGGTAATAAAAATCTCCACGAACTTCCCCTCCCCGTCCATCAGCGTGGTCAGCGACCAATTCGCCACACACCAGAATAGAACAGGAACCAGCACGTAGACCGCTTCCAGCAGGCTGTTCAGATACCGCGGATTATTCATGTTCACCAGGAACCCGCTGTATTGTTCGCCCAGCACATTCGTCAGAATCAGCATAAACAGAATGCCGAAGGAGAGGATCAGACTGGTTTTTTGACTGCGTTCATATTTGAGGTCCCAGTATCCGTTGAACGGATGAACCATCACATACAGCGGATGTTGCAGCGCTTCTCTGTTCAATGGAGCTCCACCTTCTTTCTGGCCTTCATTTTCCGGAACATTCTCAGGCCCAGCCATAGGGCTAACAGTGCGATCAGACCCGTCATAATGGTGGAGAAATGTCCGCGAAGCACTTCCTTACGGTAGAGCAGGAACGCTTTGGAATAGTTGGTCCGGTCCATGCTGCGCTCGAAATATTCCGCCGACTCCTTGTACTCGCCTTGCCGCAGATATGCCTTGCCTATGCCCGCATAAGCGTACTCCATATTCGCATTCAGGTTGACGACCTTGCTGAACTCCCGGGAAGCCATCTCCTCATCACCGTTATAGTAGCTGCGTACGGCACTGTTCAGCGTTCTTCCATACTCTGTGGTCTGGAATACCGTGATTTCACCCAGCGCCTGGTCCAGCACCAGAATATCGTCACCGCTATGCTCAAGGGCAACCGGAGTGTTGAATTCGCCCAGCCGGTTACCGATTCCGCCGAAAATGTACAGCAGATAGCCGTCCCCGTTGTACGTGAACACCCGGCCCCGGCTGGCATCCAGCACCGCGTATATTTCACTGTCGCTCACATCAATATCCACGAGCCGCGGGGCACCGCCTGACCGTGTTGAATACATAAGATCGCCGCTGGGCTTGTAATAGCCCTCTCTCCGCAGAATATCCGCACCCTGCGCGTTCAGCTTCTTGATCGGGTCCCCGTAATCGTCACCGTTGGTAGCATACAGAAAGCCTTCGTCATTAATGTCCAGATTCGTGAACTCGGTTGGCGTATACATGACCATCTGCTCGCGCTGCGCCTTGGTAGAGATCGATTTCCAGAAATACTCCACCGCATCGACATGCACCCGGTTCGCGCCGATGAACGATTTGAACACACCATCTGCCCCGAATTCCATGAAGCCGTCGAAGACGCCGGCCGACATCACATAGATGCGGTCCGCTTTGTCTACAGCAACACGGACAGGCTGAAATTCAAAGCTCGCCTGCAATAGCTCGGACTTCGGTGCTTCAATGATCCCCACCGCCTTGAAGCTGCTGTCGAGATGGACGATACGCTTATTGCCCGTATCCGCCACATACACTTCCTTCTGCTGCGTCACATAGATGCCCTGCGGATTGTTGAACTTCTCCGCCTTCCCTTTGAACTCGAACGCATCTACCGTCTTGACGGATTTGTAGTCCTGATCCAGGATGACAAACCGGTTATTTCCGCTATCCAGAACATAGATCTGCTGATCCTCCGTAACCTGAATATCCTGCGGATTATTAAATGGGCCCGCACCGGAGCTGGCACCCGTGATGAGCGTAGTTGCCTCGTAGGCGGACGGAGCCGCCACCGCATTCCCCCAGTATGAATAATTGTAGGAAGGGGCTGCGCTCTCTGCCAGGGCCAGCTCTCCGCCAAGCCCCAGACTGGCCAGGCAGCACAAGGCCAGCAGACCGGTTCTCAGTTTCTTTATCCTTGCGACCATGGTCACCGTTCCTCCTCTCTACTCTTTCATACCGGAAGTAGCCATCGTCTGGATGACACTGCTCTGTGAAATAATGAACAACAGAATCGGCACGGTCATCAGCAGCAGCGCGACTGCCGCTCCGACCCCGGCACGCGCAATCCCGCCCTGGATGACCTGGCTAAGCGCGTAGTGAAGCGTCTTCAGGTTCTCACTGTAGATGAAGCTTCCTCCATCTGTGCCCCACAGCGCCGGAAATTGCAGAATCATCAGCGTCAGCCAGGCCGGCTTCACATTCGGCATTACGATTTGCCAGAACACGCGGTACTCATTCGCACCGTCGATTTTGGCCGCCTCAATCAGCGCATCCGGGATCTGCTCCATGAACTGCTTCATCAGGAACAACCCTAATGAAAAGGCCAGTGACGGCACGATAATCGCAGCTTGGGTATTGATCCACCCCAGCTGTGACATGACCAGATAGTTCGGTATTGCCGTAACATGCGGCGAGAACATCAGGGACAGCACTACAATTTTGAACAGAATGCTTGAGCCCGGGAATTTGAACTTGGCCAGCGGATACGCCGCTGCCGACGCCAGCAGGATGTGTCCTGCGGTTCCTACCAGTGTGATCAGCAGCGTATTCGCAATATATCTGGTGAACGGCACCCAGGAATTGCCCATGATCACCATCAGATCGGTGAAGTTCTCCAGCGTCGGGTTCCGCACCAGGAATCTTGGCGGGAAGATGAACAGCTCATCCAGCGGCTTGAAGGCATTGTTCACCGCGTAGATCAGCGGAAGAACCATGAATGCGCCGAAGCCCAGCAGCAGGCCGAAGAGCATAAAGCTGACAGCAAAGGAACGGTTCAGTCTTTTTTGAGGGCGAAGAGCCCCTATCACTCTTGAATACAGGGTCATTCACCCACCTTTCGGAGCAGCTTCTGGGTCATCATGTTGGTTCCGAGCATAATCGCGAAGAGAATGGTGGCAATCGCCGAGGCATAGCCCATCTCAAAGCGCAATGTCCCGTAATCCATCAGATGCGTTACGACCGTATGACCCGCATAGTTAACGCTCGGGAAGCCCGCAAGCGCAATGGAGACCTCGGCCACCGCGAAGGAGGCGGTAATCTGCATGACCGCGCCGAACATCAGCTGCGGACGCATGGATGGCAGGGTAATGAACCACAGCTCCTGCCAGCGGTTCCTGATTCCGTCCATCGCTCCCGCCTCGAACAGCGTCTGGTCCACGGTCTGAAGTCCGGCGATGAAGGCCAGGAAGCTTGTGCCGAGACTCAGCCAGAGCTGCACAATAATGATGATGGGAAGAATGTATTTCTCATTCTGCAGCCAGATGATCGGCTCCAGCAGCACCCCGATCTTCATCAGGAAGCCGTTAAGATAACCATAGCTGTCACCCGAGAAGACGATCAGCCAGATGAAGAACACATTGCCCGAGATCGAAGGCGCATAGAAGACCAGCGTCATCAGCGACCGCACGAAGGGCGACAGCTCATTAATCAGCCAAGCGAACAGGAAGCAGGCAATGTAGCTTAACGGGCCTGTGATGACAGCGAACAAAAAGGTGTTCTTCAGCGCGATCATGAACACATCATCGCCCAGCAGCAGCCTGGAATAGTTCTCCCAGCCTATGAATCTCGGCGTCTCCAGCATATTGAAATAGAAAAAGCTCAGCCCGAAGGAGACGACCACCGGGATCACCGTGAACAGGAAGAAGATGATCATATAGGGACTCATCATGAAATAATAATGCTTGCTCTTCTTGATATCTCTCCATAATTGCGCCAGGCGGGATTCCTTGAGCGGACCGCCAGCCAGCCCTTGCAAGGCTGGTTCAGTGGTATTGTGTATTTGTACCATCAGCTTGCAGCCTCCAACCTAATACGGAAGTTTGAATTCCTTCCGTTTGATCTGAATTTCATCGTTAATGTAGATCAGATAATCCGACAGGGCTTCACGCGGATTTACATTCCCGTTGACCACCTTGCGGAACGCATTGTCCAGATGCCGGCCTGTGAAGTACCCGCCCGGAACCTGAGGGTTACCCTTCACCCATTGCCACTGGCTCTCCAGCTCCTTGTAATCCTTCACAGGCCACGGCAGCTCCTCCAGCGCTTCAATGTTCGCGGTCGGATAACGTGCCGCCGCTCCCATCAGCCCTTCCATTTCCCGGCCGTACTGGACCTGGGTGTCCTTGTCTGTCCACCACTTCATGAATTCCCAGGACGAATCCTTGTCCTTGGCATTCTCCAGCAGCATGACACCGGTTGTATGGCTGGCCACGCTATGGTCCACCTTGCCGTCCGCCTGCTTCGTTCCCGGCACCACCGTGAATTCCCACAAATTGCGGATTTCCGGCGCCATTACCGTCAGGCTGTTATAGATGGTATAATCGGCAATCCCGATCGGGATCTCACCTGTACGGAAGCGGTTCGGAAAGTCCACCTTCACCGGGAACTTGTAATTGGTATAGAACTGGGTCCACTTGTTAAATTCACTCATGGAGGTCTCCGAGTTCAGCGCGCTTCGCTTCTGGTCATCCGTATAGAGCTGCCCGCCGTTCTGGTAGAGCAGCATGGTGAAGGCCGCATTAGGCACCAGCGTCGCGTTGTTCAGTGTATCCTCCAGCGGAAGATAGAATTCCAGATTATGCCTCTGCAGAACAGAGACCACATTGTAGACTTCCTCCCACGTAGTAGGCGGCTCCAGGCCAAGCTCCTGCAGAATATCCTTCCGGTAAAAAAGCATCGGGAAGATCTGCTGCTCAGGCAGCCCGTAGACACTTCCGTTGTACTTATAAGGGGTGAGCGCACTGTCCCTGAACCGTTCAGCTACTTCCTTGAAATCGGCGAACTGGGACAGATCAGCCGATGCTTTGCGCATCGCATAGTTCACTGGAAGGTCCTCGCCGATCTGCATGGCTACATCCGGCCCTTCGCCCGCCAGGGTTGCCGGCAGCAGAATGTTCGGAGGCACCAGCCGCAGCGCCACAGAGATACCCGTATCCGGTGTAAAGGTATCGTCAATCATGCTCTTCATCACTTGAGCCTGATCCCGGCCAGTCGAGATCCAGACCGTAATCGCCTTCTGATTCTTCGTCACGTTACCGATACTGTCGTAGTCTTCGGTATACGAGGCACCATAGGCTCTGAGCTCATGCTTCAGCTTCTGGAAGAAGGTAGCCTGCGCAGACGGGAGCGGCTTATCCGGCGCCGAGACCACCAGTGAATCCAGTGTCAGCGGCTGTTCCCGCACGCTTAGAATCCAGGTTCCCAGACCGCCGACATTCGTCTTGAAGGAGACCAGCCGTTTGGCTACCGTATCCGGGTGCTTAGCCATATCCTCCAGCTGGGTGACCATCGAGTACAGCACGGATACCTTGTCGCTGCGTTCCCCGGTGGCCTGCTCCAGATATTCACCGACACTGCGGATAATCTCCGCCTGCTCCCGGAACACCTTGGTCATCTCCGGTATCCGCTTCTCCAGCTGATAGTCACGGAACTTATCCGGGTTATTGGAGGTAATCGCCAGAATATTGCGGTACATTTCATTCAGGGTCAGGACACTGGACTGGATGGTACGGACCAGCGGGGCGATATCGCCCAGGGTCACGGTCAGTCTCAGCTTGTGCGTCCCTTGTGTAAGATGGAACAGATAAGGCTCTTCCCCGCCGAGTACATTCATCTGCCAGCCGGGCGAGTAATTGAAGCGGATCTGCTTCATCTCGGTGAAGGGATATTCACCGTCAATGGTCAGGCTGCGATTGGCATAGACACCCCGGAGCTGATTCTGCTTCTCCTTGAGCGCTATCCGGTACAGACCTTCTTCAGGGACATCAATCTCCCATTCGATCCATTGCCCCGGCAGCTTCCAGTTCACCCCGCCGATGGTATTGATTCTTAGCTTCGAGACCGCATAAGGCACTACTGCCGGGCTGGAGCGGTCAGATAACGGATATAAGGTAGGCGAGGATTTGGCGGATGCCGCTTCGGCCTGGACCTCGATATAAGGCTCTTTTACCGGCTGAAGGCCCTTAGTCTCATAATCCTGCTGAGCCTCTGCATAAGACCGCACTGTCCGGTCCTGGAACAGCTCGATATAATCAATGGCCATCGGCTCACGGAGCGCAGTCAGCGACAGGGTCTGGTTCCCCTGCTCCAGATAGAAGGCATATGGTTCCTCATAGAAGCCTTCACTGTCCGCAATAACCGTGGACTGCCACACCGGCTGCTCCACCTGTCTGGGGCGCAGATCATTGCCGCGGTCATCCTGCTTGATGACTTCTTCACGGTTCCCCCAGACCCGGTCGAAGAGCAAGGTATCCGCTCCCTTGAACGGCACCTCCCGGTTGATGGATAAGGAACGCTCAATCGACGAGCTTTTGCCTTCCACCGGATAATAATGAACCCGGATGTTGTACAGCCCGGATTCCGGAACCGGCACCTCCCAGGAGATGGTTCCCGATTCCGGTGTAATGACTGCTGTTCCGTCAAGCCCCTCGAATTGCTGCTTCACCTCGAAGACATCTCCGCTGCCAGGGGAATAGCTCTCCCCTTCGATACGGATCTCCCGGTCAGGGCGCGGGGCATCCCCGTGTTGCTTCAGATAGGCTTCATAGCTGCCTTCTTCGGCATCCTGCGCGGCTGCTGTGAACTTGCCTACTGCGGGAGAATCGGAATGCACACGCTGCCCCGGGGAATTAAATATCCAGATCGTCCCGGCCAGCAGGACAACAACCAATATAATCGCTATGTTCCTGATTCGAATATTCAATCGTACTCCTCCCCTTAAGCGATGGATCATGTAAATTGCCGCAAGAATGGGAACAACAGTCCGCGGGGGACTGTTGTTCCATGCGGATATCCGTTTATTTTTTGTAGACCGCGTCTACAGAAGCCTGAACCTTCGCCTTGTACTTCTGAATGACAGTAGATGCCGACGTTCCCTTTTTCAACTCGTCAATCATCTCGTAGTAAGGCATAGTCGAGAAGGTGTTATGGTTCGTTAACAGCATACCGCCTTCGACCAGCTTGGCGTTGTTGATATCATCCTCGTTGTCATATGTGCTCTCCAGGGAAGCCTGCTTCGGATAATCGTAGATCGACTCGATATCGTTGATCTTCTCCCAGATATACAGCAGCTGGTCCGGATTCTCGGCCTTCTTCGGGATCGTCAGGAACTGGACATTGGATTCCACACTGTGGTATTCGGTAGCATTAGGCCCCTTTGGAAAAGGAACAAAGCCGATGTCATAATCCTTCATATCCGTCTTGAAGCCGTTCGCCTCATAATCGGCTCCCGCATACATCAGCGTGTTCCCCTGGCGGAAGAACTGCGCCGGTTCCTGCCAGTCCCCGCCTTCAGTCGGCCGCGCTACCTTCTCAGCTCCCAGCTTCGCGATGAACTTGAAGACCTCCAGCAGCTTGGGATCATCGAGATTCTGTTTGTCCTCAATGGTCAGATCGGTCTCGTTGGAGGCCATTGCCATCTCCAGGAACCCGCCTGAGGCCAGGCCCCAAACATCAAGTTTTCCGTTGTTATCTGTATCCTTGTTCGCTTCTTTGGCGACTTGGGTGAAGGTCTCCCAGTTCCAGTTATCCTCGTTCACATATTCCTGGAGCGGCTTCATGCCCAGCTTCTTCATCAGCGTGCGGTTATAGAAGACCCCGCTGATCAGGTTGCCCGCATTCTCCGAGAAGCCATAGCCCCGGCCCTCATATTGTGAGAATTCCGTAGTCATCCGCTGATTGAAGGCATTCTCATTCTTGGTGTACTCGTCTACCGGCCAGAACATATCCTGCTTCGTCAGCACCGGAATCATATATCCCTTGCCCATTCTGACAATATCGCCAAGCGGTTCACCGGCAACCAGTGAAGCCACTACCTTCTTCTGGTATTCACCGAAGTCCAGCGCTACATATTCAACCTTGAAGTTATGCTTGGCCATCAATTCCTTCAGATTCTTAGAGCGCTGGATATTGTCAGGATTGTCCTCGGGAATCTTCATATCCCACCAGGAGACAATCTTGATCGTTCTGCCGCCCATATCGAAATCCTTGTCCGGTGTAGCATTGCTCGGCTCCGCAGCCGGCGTAGCTTCCGCAGTGGCCTCAGCTGCCGGAGCCTCCGTAGCCGCCGCCGGCTGGGCTGATGCTCCCCCTCCGGCGTTCCCGCCGTTCCCTGCTCCGCCGCCGCAAGCCGTCGTTGCAGCTAATAACAACATACTAATGAATACTGACATTACTTTTTTTGCCCGCATGATCTGTCCCCCCAAGTATGAATGACTTACCTCGAAAGTTTAGCGCTTACATTTTCAGGCAGCAACCCGTCTAACTTCAGGTGTTCACCTGTCAAATTATAGGTCGGGTCCGCAAGTCCTTATCCGCCGGGCAACCGGATTCCGATCAGGTAAACAAATGGAGCCTGGTGCAAGAATTGCACATTGTAGCGCCCGGCTGTGTTGCACATAATGGATGAAGGAAGCTTAACTTCTCTCTGAAAGCGGGGTCTTCATCTTGTACAGAATCTTATGTGTAGAGCGAAACCGTCAGGTGCGGGAGATCGCTTCTTATATGGCAGGGAGCAGACTTAAGAATTTCATCATTCATGCGCATGCTGATTATTCATCCGATATTCTGCGGCTGATCCACAGCGAGGGGATATCGCTGGTTCTTCTGAACATTAGGGACGCCCATGCGGCGGGCATGAGAGTCTGTGAGCAGATCAGGCAAGGTTGCTCCGTTCCGATTATCCTGCTCGGCGGCAGCGGGGATTTCGGCTTGGCGCGCCAAGCTTTACTCTACAATGTAAGCGATTACTTGACAGACCCGGTGGACCCGGCTGAGCTGAGCGGAAGTCTGGAGGCAATTAGTCGGGTGCTGGCTCCGGACGGCAGACCGGCTGCTGCGGAGCAGGATTATGCGGAGTTCACCCTTCAAAAAGAGCCGCCCTCCCCGTCTCCAATTGTCAGTACGATCAAGCAATACGTGGATGCGCAGCTCCATCGTAATATTACGCTCAAGCAGATTTCCGACTCCTTGAACTTCAATTGCGCTTATCTCGGACAGAAGTTCAAGCAGCAGGAGAAGATATCCTTCAACGAATATCTCCTGCGCCAGCGGATGGAGAAGGCTAAGCTGCTGCTGGAAACGACTGACATGAAAATCTATGAGATTGCAGACGCTGTCGGGTATTCGGAAACCGACTGGTTCTACAAGAAATTCAGAGAATACACCGGGACCAGTGCCAATGAATACCGCAAGCAATGCTTCATCACTGCCTGAGGCAGAGGGATTGGAAGGAGCGGCCTGTGCGAAATCTGGAGCAAGGCTCTGAATAAGTCCGGCCGCTAGCCTCCCGTATGCCTTCTTCCCACTCCTATAAACTCCCGTTTCATCCGCGTCTCCTGCTTCTCTCCCTTCCCCCTCCCATGCCATTGCCCTTTTCGTCCGCGTCTCCTTCACCTTACAATAGATCAATAATTGGTGAGGATCGGTCATTGTAGGAAGATAGACGATAACTTATTATAGTTTCATACATGAAAGCGTTATCAATTACTCCGAAATTGCTTATCATTGCTTTTATTATGAAGGGGGATGACAACCAGACAAGTTACTCAGGATTGCTTGCCCCGGCTTAGCTTCAGGAAGCAATCATACAAAGAGAATATGATGAGGAGTGAAACAATGCGCAGCCAGAGCATGAGAAGCAATTCGTTCCGGAAATTCCTTTACATCTCTCCCTTTATGCTTTTACTCGCTGTCTTTGCCTACTATCCGCTTTATGGATGGGTATATGCATTTTTTGACTACACCCCGCCTATCCCGTTGTCCGCCTCCGAGTTCGTCGGTTTCAAATGGTTCCATTCCCTGGTTGAGAATCAGGTCAAGATCGACCAGTTAATGCAGGTCATCTGGAATACCTTCGGCATCAGCGGACTGGGCATCCTTTTCTCCTGGCTCCCGATGATCTTCGCTATTTTCCTGACCGAAATCAAGGCGGTACGTTTCCGCAAATTCATCCAGACAGTCACCACACTGCCGAACTTCATCAGCTGGGTGCTTGTGTACTCCCTCGCCTTCTCCATGTTCTCCAGCGAAGGGATGGTCAACGGCTTCCTGCATATGACCGGGCTGACCGATTCTCCAACCATGTTCCTGCAGAGCTCCGAGCACGTATGGTGGACGATGTGGGCTTGGGCTACCTGGAAGACACTGGGCTGGTCCGCCATTCTGTACATCGCAGCCATCATGGGCATCGACGAATCGCTGTATGAAGCGGCTTATGTAGACGGGGCTACCCGGATGCAGGTGATCCGCCATGTCGTATTGCCAAGCATGATGCCAACCTACTTCGTCCTGCTGATGCTCCAGATTGCCAGCTTCCTGAACAACGGATTGGAGCAGTATTTCGTATTCCAGAATGCGTTTAACAAGGACACTATTCAGGTTCTTGATCTATATGTGTATAACCTCGCCATGGGCGGCGGCAGCTATTCCGTCTCTGTTGCGATCAGTATGCTGAAGAGTGTAATCAGCGTGGTGCTTCTCTTTTCGGTGAACGGGCTGTCCAAAATGCTGAGAGGAGAGGGCATTGTATGAGTGACAACCAGACCAGTCTTACGCCAAACACCCGCGAGATCGACCTCACCAAGAAAACAGTCAAAATGCAGGTCAGCGCTACCGATAAAATCATCTCTACTATTATCTACATCCTGTTCTCACTGTTCGCCTTCATCTGCGTTTATCCGTTCTACTCGATCATTATCAATACGATCAGCGCGAATGATCTCAGTGCGAAGGGCGAAATTATTTTCTGGCCTAAGGGGATTCATTTCCAGAATTATATCGATGTGTTCAAAATCCCGGGTCTGGGCAATGCGTTCATGATCTCTCTCGGCAGAACCGTAATCGGTACGCTGCTGACTGTCGGCGCCTCGGCCTTCCTCGGTTTTATGTTCGCCCAGGAGGACATGTGGGGCAAGAAGTTCTGGTACCGCTTCACCATTATCACGATGTTCTTCAACGCCGGGATCATTCCTTGGTATCTGACCATGAGATCGCTGCATCTGACGGACAACTTCCTGGCTTATATTCTTCCGTCCGTTGTTGCTCCTTTCTTCATCATCCTGGTCAAAACCTTCGTCGAGGCAACACCGAAGGAGCTTCAGCAGGCGGCCAGTATTGACGGCGCAGGAATCTTCACGATTTTTTACAAAGTCATTCTGCCGATCAGCAAGCCGATCCTTGCAACCGTTGCCATCTTCTCAGCGGTCAACCAGTGGAACTCTTTCCAGGATACGCTCCTGCTGGTAACGGACAGTAAGCTCTACAGCTTACAGTTCATACTATATAACTACATCAACCAGGCGAGCTCCTTGTCGACCATGGTCAATCTGCAGAATGCCGGCTCCACGGCTATGGCAACCCTGGCGACCAAGCAGACCTCTACCTCCATCCGGATGACCGTAACCATTATCGTAGTCGCACCTATTCTGCTGGTATATCCGATCTTCCAGAGATTTTTTGTCAAAGGAATTATAATTGGTGCGGTCAAAGGCTAATCCGCCAGCGCCATTTATGATACATTAAACATTCGGGGGGCTACACATGAAAACACACATCAAGCTGGGCAGAAAGTCCGCGCTGTTACTAGGGACGACCATCCTGCTGGTAACAACGGCGCTAAGTGGTTGCAGTGGTAATTCCAACAATGGAGGAGCTGCTGCGGGGACGGCCGAGCCCGGAACACCTGCTGAGTCATCCGATCCGGGCACAAGCAAAGGCATCGATCACAGCAAACCACT
The DNA here is from genome assembly GCF_038002265.1 of Paenibacillus sp. FSL R7-0179. Classification (NCBI taxonomy): domain Bacteria; kingdom Bacillati; phylum Bacillota; class Bacilli; order Caryophanales; family Paenibacillaceae; genus Paenibacillus; species Paenibacillus sp. FSL R7-0179. Next base: position 1,863,845 of record NZ_JBBOCC010000002.1, on the reverse strand, counting down.
AACCATTACGGTATTCGACAACGCAGCTAACTATCAAGGCGAGCAGACGGGATGGTACGGCAAGCTGCTGAAAGACAAGTTCAATATCACACTGAACATTCTGGCTCCGCAGGTAGCGGGCGACCAGCTGTACAAGACACGCTCGGCATCCGGTGACCTCGGCGACCTCCTGATTATTGAGAACAGCCAGCTTGAGGAACTGATTCCGGCAGGCATGATTATGGATCTAACCGACATGATTAAGAACACGGAGCATCTGTCCCAATATGTAGACAATCACTTCAAGCCGTTCAATGTGGCCTTCGAGAAACAGAATCCGGATGGTAAAATCTATGCTCTCCCGGCCTTCACCGCCGATACTTCGCCAACGACCTTCTCGGAAGAGCTGCCATACTCCAGCCCGATCATGCCTTGGGATTATTACAAGGGAATCGGCGCGCCGAAGCTGAACAATCTGAACGACCTGATGACAGCCCTGAAGGACATGCAGGCTAAATATCCGAAGACTCCGGACGGCAAGCCGATTGTTCCGATTACGCTGTGGAAGGACTGGGACGGCGGAAGCATGGAGAATGTCCGGTGGCTGAGCAACTGGTATGGCTATGAGCAGCCGAACGGTACGACAACGATTCAATTGAATGCCAAAGGCGATATCGTTCCGATTGTGGACGACAACAGCATGTACAAGAAGATTCTGCAGTTCTATTATGACGCTAACAAAATGGGTCTCGTCGACCCGGATTCCCCTTCCCAGGACTGGAACAAGGTATCTGAGAAGCTGACCAACAAGCAGGTGCTGCTCCTGTGGTACTCCTGGCAGAGAGGCTTCTACAACACGATTGAACGCGGCAACCAGGGTGACGGCAACGTGGCGGTTCCGATTGGCGATACCCACCTGATCCAGAACAGTGATGCTTATTTCGGGAACGGCAGAGTATTCGCCATCGGCTCCAAAGCGAAAGAACCGGAAAGAATCATGGAACTGATGGACTGGATGTCTTCACCGGAGGGCCTGCGTTACTATACCAACGGTTTTGAGGGCTTCAACTATGAAAAGACAGCAGACGGCAAATTCAAGCTGACCGAAGTTGGTCAGACTGCATTCCAGGAAAACACCCCGGTCCCTGCTGAATATGGCGGCGGCGGTTACCAGGATGGCCAGAGCAAGGTCAACTCGATGATTATGAGTGATTTCGTGACCGACCCGGAAACCAAAGAGTTCTATAACAGCACCTACTGGGCTTCCACCATCGAAGCGAATAAAACCAAGCTGACCACCGACTGGCAGAGCACCTATGACGCCACTACTCCGACCGAGTACTATACAAAGAACAACATGATCGACATCGTGCCGAACATCAACACCAGTCTTGGCTCCGATTCCTCTGACGTCAAGAACAAACGCAGCCAGATCTCGGATTATGTCAAGAACACCTCCTGGAAAATGATCTTCGCCAAGGACCAGGCCGAATTCGACCAGCTCTGGACCAAGCTGAAGAGCGATGTGGAAGGTCTGGGCTGGAACGATGTCTTCGCGGTAGACAAGGAAAGAGCAGAGAAAATCGTTAAAATGCGTGCTGACGCGATTGCTAACAAGTAAGCAAATGAACGTTAATGCGTAAGCTGTAAAAGCAAAAGAAAAGGCAGCCCCGGAGCCATTATGTAATGGCTTTGGGACTGCCTTTTTTGGCGGCTTCCGTCTCTCAATTCCGGCCAACGAACCAATCTCCAGCCGTTCGGGTACCTCATCGGCAAACAAATGGATAAACGTATCTTAATTTCCCGCTTTCTAAGGATTACCCGGCAACAAGTGGAAAAAGCATAATTAATTTTGAGATTTCACCCACTTCAGGTGAATTGTGATGAATTAAGTGCCTTTTATCCAACTCCTGTTCCCGTAAGGAAAGTTGGTTCATCAGCAAGTGTATAAATTCCATCTATTTCCTCGCAACTTCTCCATAGCCGCGTGCTGTGCTGTCTTGTGTGACCGGTGGATGATAAACAGACGTTAGTTGAGTAATTACTGAGTAATTAGTTGGCGGTCATCGTACGTTGGGCGGGTGATTGGCAGGAGATTACGCAGCGCTTCCAGCCAGAATAGGAGGCACCCACTCCGGGCGCCTCCTAGACCATTTAGAAAATAAGCTGAGCGAACTGGTACAAGCCGTTCTTCCAGACCGGCCAGTCATGGTCGCCCTGTTCCTCCACCCAGATGTGAGGCACGTTATGCTCTGAGAAATAAGCATGGGTGCGGTCGCTGACATACTTCAGGCTGTCGAGGTCTCCGCAGGATAACCAGAGAAGCTTAAGCGCATCCGCTGCCTTCTGCGGATCCGGTACCAGCAGCTCAGGCTCCTTCGTGTTAGGTGCCGGAGAGAAGGCTCCCACCCAGGCGAAGCGGTCCAGGTTATTCAGACCCATGTTGAGCGATTGCCCTCCGCCCATGGACAGCCCGGCCAGCGCGCGGTGCTCCCGGTCCGTCAGCACGGAATAGTTCGCTTCAATATAAGGGATCAGATCGTTCAGCAGATCAGACTCAAAGGCCCCGAAGGCTTCCAGCTTGTCAGGCGCAAAGATGTCGCCCACCGCACGGTCATTCTGCATCGCCCGGCCATTCGGCAGAACTACAATCATCGGCTTCAGCTTGTGATCGGCATACAGGTTGTCCAGAATAATCTGCGGCGTGCCGTGTGTGTACCATTCGTCCTCATCTCCGCCAATGCCGTGCAGCAGATACAGTACACTGTATTTCTCAGCGTCTGAATAGCCAGGCGGCGTATAGACTCTTGCCTTCCGGGGGTTGCCAACTGTTGCAGAGGGATATTCGATCATCGTGATCTTACCACGCTCAATCCCTGCTTTCTCCTGATCATATCCCGCTGCTTGTGTTGTATACTTCTGATGGTTCATGTCCAAAGCTGCTCATTCCTCTCATAGATTATATGTACATCCCCACACTTTGTTTATTCGATAAACTAAGTCCGGAATCCTGCTGAGGAAGCTGCTGAGCAAAAAAATATTTGGAGCATCGAAATCCATCAGTAACGCCTGTACGGACTAGATTTGACGTTCATACACATACGAATGCATTGGAATAATCTCCACTGGATGCAGAGATTGATAGAGGGCATTAGCCTCAGCAGAAAAACCCGTAATGTATGCCGTTGTCACACCTTGCTCCTTCAGGCGGATGAAGCATGCAGAAATGACAGACTTGCCGAAGCCGCGTTGCCGGTAATCCGGGTGGGTCCCAATCGTCTCTATAACCGCTATCTTGTTGTCCTGATCCACGAACCCGAAACAGAAGGCAACAGGCCGCCCTTTATCATCCACTACCGAGAAATCAAGCTCCGCCTTATAGGACTTAAGATCTTTTCTCCAGTACTCTATGCTCCCTGCATTGGCCTTCGTCTGTCCCTTCCGCCATTGAGCGGATATGGAACCCTTCTTCCAGATTCAAAATGTATTCCGTATGCGTAAGATCGTATCTTCGGGTGTTCCCGATATGAGAATCCTGCACAAATCCTTGATCTAATAATGCCTGAACCTCCAGACCATAGGGATAGCAGTCGGTGTTGAGCTTCTTTTTCCCCTCGCCCCATACATTCCGTGTCCATTCCACCATCTCGCCTGCCAGTTGCGGATAATCCGGGTGGACAATTAAGCTGAAGAAGCTGCCCCGTCAAAGTTACCATTGTTCTCAAAAAGGCATGAATGTTATTGAAATTCTCCAGGGTGTTCATGTACTCCTCACTCATTGCTTCCATCCCCATCCGGCTCTCATAATTGCACTCTGCTTCTATTATAAGAGGAACTATCTCTTCATTTATAGGCAGAGAACAATCATAACAATCTGTTGTCTTGCACTTACTGTATTGTATACCGATGCTTGGATTCATAAGATGATATAACCTCAAGCGGGGTGCAGGCAGGTTAAATCCCTGCCCCTCCCCCATGTCATCAACCCTTAACGCCGCCGACCGTCATCCCCTGAACAAAATACTTCTGCAGGAACGGATAGACCATCAGAATGGGTACACTTGCAACGATGGTCATCGTAGCACGCAACGAGGTTGGCGTTACCCTTACTGCATTATCTGCAGATTGATAGGCATCCACTGCACCTGCAGTCGCAGACGTATTGGTTGTCTGCAGAATTTTCATCAGCTCGTACTGAAGTGTGCTCAGCTTGATATTGGAGGAGTTGTACAGAAATACATCAAACCAGGAATTCCACTGTCCCACAGCCACAAACAGAGATACAGTGGCCATTGCAGGAATCGTCAACGGCAGTACTACACGGACAAAGGTCGTGAATTCCCCGGCACCGTCGATCCGGGCGGACTCCAGAATCCCTTCAGGCAGGCCTTCAATGAAAGATCGGATGACAATCATATTGAACACACCGATAATCCCCGGAACAATATAGACCCAGAAAGAATCCGTCAGGCCCACATTCCGGATCAGCAGGTAGCCGGGAATCAGGCCGCCGCTGAAATACATGGTGAATACGAAGAACATTGTGACGAACTTGCGGAGTACGAATTCCTGGCGGCTCAAGGTGAAGGCCAGCATGGCGGTACAGAAGACTGAGACTGCCGTTCCGATCACTGTACGCAGAAGGGAGATCAGCGTGGCATGATAGATGTCCGATTCCCCGAAGATATACTTGTAATTGCTAAAGGTCCACATCCGCGGCCACAAATAAATCCCGCCTCTGACAGCATCATTAGCATCATTAAGGGAGATGGCGATCATATTAACGAAGGGATACATCGTGACAATCATCAGACATAGCATAAAAATGATGTTGCAAATATCAAATACACGGTCTCCCAGACTGGAATTACGCAAACGCGATTTTCTTGCTGCTTGCATGACATATACCTCCTTTTAGAATAATCTGCTTTCTCCCATTTTTTTGGCGATGCTGTTGGCTGAGAACAGGAAGATGAAGCTGACCAAAGTTTTGAATATCCCTGCAGCAGTACCCAGGGAGAAATTACCCATTCCAAGTCCATATTTCAGCACGAATATATCCAGGTTCTCCGAGAAGTCAATGTTCATCCCGTTACCGAGCAAATATTGCGCCTCAAATCCGGACTCAAGAATATTACCCATATTCATAATCAGGAGAATGATGATAACCGGCTTGAGTCCGGGAAGCGTGATATTAAGCATCCGCTGAAAACGGCTGGCTCCGTCGATTTCAGCCGCCTCATATTGAGAGGGGTCGATGGAAGTGATGGCGGCCAGGTAGATGATGGTGTTCCAGCCCACATCCTTCCATACCTGTGTTGCCCCGAGAATTCCCCAGAAATAACTCCCTTTGCCCATCCAGAGTACAGGTTTGTCCAGGAGATGAAGCTTGGTAAGCAGGACATTGACAATCCCGTCCGGCGATAATACCGTCAGCACAATACTCGACGCCACTACCCAGGAGATGAAATGCGGCAAGTAGCTGACGGTTTGCACCACACGCTTAAAAATAATATTCTTCAGCTCATTTAACAGAAGCGCAAGCGTAATTGCCGTAACAAACCCAAATACTAATTGAATACCGCTCATGACGAGTGTATTCCGCAGCACACGATAAAAGGTGCTGTCCTCAAACAGTATCCTAAAGTGCTTTAACCCCGCCCATTGCTGCTCTGAGAAGCTCTTGGCCGGCTTGTAATTCTGAAAAGCCATGGTCCAGCCCCAGAGCGGGAGGTACTTGAATACAAACGCCCAAAGAACAAAAGGAATACACATGAAAGCCAGTGTTCTCTGCTGAATAAGACGCTTGAAGAATGAATGGTTTCTATTGGAAAGGATTCCCTTGTTGTTGAGGGGGGGTAGAGCATGTACTGGTTTCTCCACTGGTTCTTCTCCCTTCTGACACCTTGCTGATTACAGCTGCGGGCCGGAGCAGCTTCCCCCTTCCAGCCCGCAGCTTATAGCTGGTTCTGTCTCTAGATTACCATTTGCCTGCTACACGTTCCTGAACCTTCTTGGTGATGAAATCTTCATAGGTTTTCTTATCCAGCTTGTCGAACTGGGCCATGTAATCTCCCCAATTCTTGTCGAAGTTGGCCGGTGTGTCCAGAACCATAGCAGGCAGATGTTTACGCTGTAAATCGTCAGCCTTGGTAATGAACATCTGTTCAGGGGAACCTTGTTCCAGGGCAATGGACCAGGCAGGAGACCAAGGGCGCTCATCGGGGTCGTTGAACAGCTCACTGAAGGTCTTCACTCCGTAAGCTTCGAGCAGCTTCTTGTCGCCATCCGTATAACCGTAAGAGGCTACCTCAGGCTGGTTACCCGGACCATAGGCATTGCCATCCTGCAGAACAGAGTTATTGCCATAACGCGGCCAGCTGTAGTTGAAATAGTCAAACCCGAATTTCATGCTCTGCTCAGGATCTTCGTGCAGCTGGCGCTGCGCATCGTTGGCATAAGTGAATCTTCCATTCGCGTCAACGGCGTAGCTCTGATCCTTGATGCCCCATTGAACCAGAATCTGATTCTCTTCCTTGAGCAGGTTGTCGAAGTATTGGATAATACGAACCGGGTCTTTGGCTTTCACTGTAATGCCTACACCATAATTGTTTACGAAGCCGGGAGGATCAATATATTGATCCTTGATCTCTTTATCAAATACGATCGGAAGCGCAACATAGCGCATGTCGTCATTACCGGCCTTCTTGAGGTTATTCGTCGCATCCCCAACCTGCCAGGAATAGCTGAAGTACCCGAGTACACGTCCCGACGTCAGCTTCGCCAGATACTGGTCTCTGTTCATGGTGAAGGATTCAGGGTCAACCAGCCCCTCGGCGTTAGCTTCATTCAGCTTCTTGATCCATCGCTTCTGATAATCGGAGCCCCCAACCAGCTTGGCCTCATGGGTCTTCATATCGACAATGGTGCTGCCGTCATTCGGATAGCCTGCCAGGTGATTGGCTGGATTCTGAAGGGTGAAGAAGCTTCCCTGTTCACCAGCAAGGGTAGCGAAGCCAATCGTCTCCTGTCCGCCCACCTGGGGATGCTTCTCTTTGTATTGCTTCAGCAAGTCGAAATATTCATCAAGCGTCTTAATCTTCGGATAATTGAATTCCTTCAGTACAGACCGCTGAATGTAGAAGCCGGTCTGGAAGTTAGGCTCGGAGACATAGCCGATGTTCGCACCGTAAGGGAAGAAGTAGAGCTTGCCGTCTTGTTGTCTGAATTTATCAAAGTAGGGTCCGTATACCCGTTTAATATTGGGTCCGTATTGTTCAATAAGATCATCAAGCGGAATAAATGCCCCTGCGTCCATAAGCTTAGCCATTTGACCGCTGGAATCAATAATGTCCGGATAGTCTCCGCTGGCAATCATCACGCCCGCCTTGGTATCCCCATCGCCGACCAGATATTCAATATTCCAGTCCACTCCAGTCTGATTCTGCAGCTCTTTGCCGATTGTTGTTTCACTTCCCAAGACTTGTTTCTTGGGTGCCCCGAAGCTGAAATACTTGTAGGTCACTGCCGGAGCATCCTCATTGCCTCCCGCATTCGTGCTCTGTGCTGAGGTGTCCGGCGCAGTGTTGCTGTTGCCTCCGCCGCAGCCTCCCAATGCCGCCGCCAGAATGAGTACCAGACTGGTGGTCAAAAGCTTATTTTTTAACATTTTTACTAAATCCCCCTTAACTGTTCTTGTAATTCCATAAATTGTGTAAGCTCTTTCAATATACCAAGAAACCGCTTACTTTCTTACCCGACAAACCATACCTTGTGCTTCAAAATGTATACCCATATTGCGATGTCATACGGTGCTGTTATCCATCAGCGGCAGGGAGATGAGAATAACCATCCCTTCCCCTTCCCGGGTCTCAACTGCAAATTCAAACTGATCCTGGAAGATCAGCTTCAGGCGGTAGTATGCATTCTTCATCCCAACCCGCTCACCGATACCGCCATCCTCCTGCAGATAGAGCAGCAGCTCCTCCAGCTTCTCCGGTGACAGCCCCATCCCGTTATCCTCCAGTCTGAGAATCAGCCGTTCTGCTTGCACAGTCACTGAGATGGAGATGATTCCGCTATCCGCGATGGACTCGACCCCATGGATACTGGCATTCTCGACAAACGGCAACAGCACCATTTTGGGAATCCGCTGCCTCAGGGCTTCCGGGTCTGCCACGATGCTATATTCCAGCTTGTCGCCGAAGCGGTACTGCTGAATCTCCAGGAAGCTCTCAATCAGCTCCAGCTCTTCGCTGACGGTAACATAGTTCTGACTCCAGGAGATGGACTTCCGGAACATTTTCGCCATATGCTGAATGATCTTTGCCGTCTCCTTCTCGCCCTTGATGATGCTGCGCATGCGCACGGATTCGAGCGAGTTGAACAGGAAATGGGGATTAATCTGGCTAAGCAGGGCATGCAGCTGCGCTTGCTGCTCCCTAAGCTCCAGGTCCTTCTTCTGGATATCGGCAACGTAGACCTCGTTAATCAGGCTGTTGATCGTTTCGGTCATGCGGTTGAACTCCATGGTTAACTGGCCGATCTCATCTCTGGCCTCTTCATAGGGAATGGTCTGGAAGTTCTGCGCCTTGACCTTCTTCATATATTTGAGAATCCGGACCAGCCGTACATGAATCGAGCGGGACATCACCGCAATGATGATTGTGGGCAATATAAAGTTGATGCAGGCAAACCAAATGACAAAAGAACGCGATTTCCTGACTTCGTTCAGCACAAGCTCCTCATTCATCACGCCCGCAAGTGTCCACCCTTCCAGATAATTAATCCCGGTATATGCAGCCTGGAATTCAAGGGAATTCTTAGGCTGGAGAATACTCCTGAAAGGGACCAGCCCCGGGCTCGCCGCCTCATCATTCGCATACTGAACCCGGCCTTGGGGATCTAACAGATACACAGCGCCATTGAAGGTGCTGCCGTTAAAAATCTGCTGAATCCGCTCCATGTTCAAATCAATTTTGACGAGCTGCTCCATTCCGCTGGTGTAATAATTATTTAATTTTTGAATCAGACTGAATTTCTGCTCCGAATAGACAAAGGTCGGATAAGGTGCCGACAAGGCTTTGGACTGGGTATACCAGTCTGATTGGCGGATTTTACCGGTTAGACGGTCAATATAGCCGGAGGTCAGCACTGTAGGATTATCGGTGTACACCTGATACCAACGGACACCCTGTACGCCTTGATTGGACAAGGCTCCTTCCAGGTAGCTGTTGAATGTCTGTACATAATCCATCTCACTGGTGAATTTGCGGGAAATGGTCTTATTAAAGATGGGGTCGGCATACAGCGAATACGATAAGCCTACTCCCTGGTCGATTGCCACCTGCAGTTCGGCTCTCAAATTGTTCAGTGCCATGTCGGCATCACGGATTTTTTGATTGCGGATATTGGTGGTTGTGACGTGATAGAACACGATATTGGTGAGGACAATGGGAATAAATACGGACAGTACGTACATGAGCAGCAGCTTCTCGCGCAGCTTCATGTAATTTAACAGCTTTTTCATTGGATCGCCCCGTTATTCTTTTTCTATCAACATGTTCCGGTATTCTGTCGGCGACACTTGCTCCAGCTTCTCGAATTGGGTCACGAAATAATCCGCACTCTGAAAACCGACCTTCTCGGCGATCTCATATATTCTGAAATCACTTTTCCGAAGCAGCTTTTTGGCCTCCTGTATCCTGAGCTCCAGTAAATAATCGTTGAAATAGACACCGTATGTCTTGCGGAACAGGCGTCCCAGGTATACTGCATTCATATAGAATTGGGCGGCTATACTTTTCAGGCTGATATTCTCCCTGTAGCGGGTATCGATATACCGCTTAACGAGCACAATGCCCCCTGCAGAATGCTCTTTGCGGAGAAGGGCAATATACTCTGCTGCTTCCTGCAAAGCCAGTGTGAAATTCTCCCTCAGCATCTGCAGACTCCAATTCACATGCTCCCGTTCAGTCAGCCCCCTCAGCTTCAGAATCTGCTCTTCACTGCCATCCATTTCTTTAATGACAGCAATGATTCCCGTTCTACACCGGGCTAGAGAGCCTGATACCGCTTGCGGTGTGAACCGCTGCTTATGGAACAGCTGAAAGATACTGTCCACAGTGTCCAGGTAGCCGCACCTGTCCCCCTCTTCCAGCTGGACGATGAGCTTGCTTATGACCGCCGGACTCATATCAAAAACGTACAGAGGCCTCTCCTTAATCAGGGAGTACATAATGAGCCCGGCGGGCTCGGCATATTTATGTCTTGCCGCTTCATTCGCCTCCGCATACGAACGGTGAACATCAATAAGCGCCTGGGCCGGATCGCCTGCGTAGAGACTGAGCCTGCAACCAAGCCTGTCCGCCAATGCTGACCTAAGGCATTCCAGACGGTTCGCAAGACCGCAGGCTCCGCCCGTTACCGCTTCTGTGCAGAGCAGCATTCCAAAGCTTCCCTGCTGCTGCTCAAACACAGGTATGCGGTTACCGTCCTCTTCAATGAACTGCAGCCCGCTCTGAAATTGCTTCAGCGTAAGCTGCTGGTCCTCCGGGCCTGAATACACTTCGGCCAGACAATACAGGAAGCCTCGCTTATGCTCCATGCCCAGTGCTGCGGCGAGGGGCTCCGCTTCTGTATCCGGCAGCTTCCCTTGCACCAACGCCTCCAGAATTACACTGGCGGTGTGATCATCATTAGTCAGTGTGGTGATCCTCTTCCTGCCCATCGTATAGGACAGCTTTCGCAGTGTGGCGGTCATCTCCTCATCGTCAATCGGCTTCAGAATATAGTCATGCACCCCGTAGCGGAGTGCCTGCTGTGCATACTTGAAATCATTGAAGCCGCTGATTACGATGAAGACCACATCCTGAGCATTATTCTCGGCCACGCTGCTGATAAGCTCCAGTCCGTCCAGAATAGGCATCCGTATGTCCGTAATAACCAGATCAGGCTTGAGCTGCCGGATCATATCCAGCGCCTCTGCCCCATTGTTCGCTTCTCCGGCGATACTGAAATTAAGCGCTTCCCACGGAATGATCTCCAGCAGTCCCTTGCGGACAAATACCTCATCGTCTACCAGCAATACTTTGAACATCATTTGAACCTCCCACAAGTGAATATGGCTATACAACTAACGGCTACAAAAAAAAATTCCGCCGTCGGTTTCCCGCCGGCGGAACCTGCTTCGTTAGGATAGTGACATTTTAAAGTAGCTTCAGTTAATAATCATTGCAGATTCCACCTAATTTATTGCGTCATTACAGCGGGAGCTGGTTAACACTGCATCACCAATCTATGGCGAGCAAAAAGCCTGTCCCGGGGGGACAGGCTTTCCAGTATTCTGCGTTACAATACAATCTTCACCGGACTGTTATCCGTTAATTCAAACGGTCCAGGCGTCACATTCGAGTCCGGGCGCTGCTTACCGAAAAAGTCGCAGTCGAACCGGTACGGTGAGCCGTCCGGCTCCTCATAGCGCATCTCGGCGTGATAGCTTCTGCCCAGCAGATTCGTGGTGACTACGGTTGGCGCGGCTGCACGGAGCAGCTCAGGGTTCACAATATGCACCTGCACCTTGCCGGAAGCCGCATCCACCTCAACCTCAAGACCCTTGTCGGCATAGACCTTCGCGCTGCGCTCATGCGCACCCGGCACCGCATCTTTCAGATACAGATTGCCTTGAATAGCTACAGGAAGGGCCATCTGTTCGGGATGGAACGGCTTCCCGGAATCGATCAGCGCTTTGATCTCTTCCTTGGTGTATTCCCACCACTGCTTGTCCAGGGAATTCGGGTGCTCATCATAGCCGCCCAGTCCAACAGGATGCAGATAACAGCGGGAATTATCCGGGATACCATCCATCACCCGTTCACCGTTATCATTAAGCTGCTCTCTCGGGGCAAGCGGCAGATGCTCGAAGAACGTCATCGGTACTACCTCATTGTCCTTGTCCTCGTCACGCAGGAAGATATTGTTGTAATATCGGTCGTCACCGCCCGCGATATTGCTGTACCCGGCAACCGCTGTCTCGTGCGGCATATGGTACGGCGTATAACGGGTAAGTTCAGGACGTACCACGAATCTGCCGGCGAACAGATTATGGACGAACGCGCCGCCCTGGGCCATATTGCGGAAGTTCATCGGCGACAGGAACAGGTTGTGATCGACCATATAAGGACCGTGGCAGACCTCCATGAAGAAATCCTCCGACAGGTTGTCGTAGAACACATTCCGGCTGATGCGGGTGCCCTGTGCCTGCCAGTCCAGCCATAACGCCCGGTAGGAGCTGTAAATGACATTGCCGCAAATCTGGGTATCCAGTGAAGCATGCAGCTTGATTCCGCCTACCTCTGCCCCGTGGAAAATCCGTTTATGATGGATATTATAAATCCGGTTATGGCAAATCTGGCTGAAGGCCCCGCCCAAATGACCGACGACTCCAGCCTGCTCACAATCATGGATCACATTATTGCGGACGATATGACTTCCGATGTTGTCCTTATGCCAATCCTGGCGGAGTGCACGGAAAATAACCTCCTGCTCCCGCTGCGTCCCGCCCTTCATCCGGCCATTAGACCACTCGTTATGCCCGGTTGAGATTTCTTTGCCCAGACTCACCCCTGTGCATTTGGACTCGCAGATGTGGTTATCCTCAATGATCCAGCCCTTGCTCCAGTGCGGTCCGATCAGCCCTTCCTGCAACGCCGTTGGCGGTGCCCATTGGGGAGCTGCCTGGCGGAGCGTGAAGCCTTTGACGGTTATGTAACCCCGCCCCGTCTGCTCCGGCCAGAAGCAATAAGGGCGCACGCTGATCTCCACATTCTCCCGGCGGGGGTCCCTGCCACCGAAGCTCGCCCAGATTTTAGTTGCATTGGAGCTCACCTCCGCATACCACTGGAGCAGAGAGTCCGCCGGGTACTTGGCCTGCGGCCATACCTTGGGATCGCGCAGCTTGGTAACGCTATCACATTCATACAGCGATTTGCCGTCGAGATAGACCTCCCCCAGATGCGGCTCGAACGCCCCTTCGAACAGCCAATCGCCATATAATTTTTCTTCAAAAGGATTGCGCACAGCAAACAGGCTGTTCGGCACCTCCGCACTCCAAACACCGTCTCCTTCATCCTGCCAGTCTGCCACCGGCTCAGCGCCTGTGATAATGACCTCCCCATCTCCGGCAGCCTGATAGACAATCCTCTGATCCTCTGTTCCTCCGTTAGCCGGGCTCACCCATTCCCTGTATGTCCCCGCATGAACGGTGACCGTATCTCCAGGCTCCGCCAGCGCCGCAGCGCGGGAAATGGAGCGGAAGGGCTGGTCTGCTGTACCGGAAGCCTGATCACTTCCTTGCATTGCAACATGATATTCCATATGATCATCCTCCTCTTTCTTGTATATCATTTAGACATTTTAAATGAATATTCTATATTTCGCTATAACCTTTCTAGCCTACGATGACTTCCATGTATACCTGCTTCAGGCCCGGATTCAGGTCCTTCTCCTCGGTGAGATCCAGAACTGGAGCACCATCAATGTCAAAATGCACGCGCCGCAGGCCGGAGCTTCGCGGTCCCTCGATTCCCGGTCTGGCGTGGTAGGCGTTCCAGATCACCCCGTCCTCGTCCGTTACATAGGAATTATGGCCCGGTCCATATTCTCCCGGCACGCTTCTGGAGGTCAGCAGCGGATAATTGCCCTTGGTCCAGCTGTTGATATCCAGCAGATCTGCCCCCTTGTCTGCGGTCAGTAGACCGACCACATAAGTAGCATCCACGGCTGCACTGGCAAAAGTCACGTACAGCTTGTCCTCCGTGTACAGAGCAAACGGACCTTCGTCCACGAACGTATGGTTATTGGCCCAGCCGTAATCCGGCCGGGTCAGCAGCACCGGATCACTGGTCAGCTTCCACGGCTCCTGCGGGTCAATCGTGGCGATGTAGACCCAGGCTCCCAGATCCACCGGCAGGAATTGGCGCTCCGACCATGCGGCATAGAGCTGGCCGTTCCAGCGGATGACGGTCATATCCAGCGAGATTGTTGTGCCTGCTTCACACAGATAGCTTCCGTCCTTCTTCACTACCCGGCGGGGCCTGGACCAGTCCGCAGCATTCATGGGATTGCCGCCCGGACTCAGCTTCATCACATGTGATTCCTCATGGAAGAACTCTCCGGGTGTTGCGGCATGGAAAATATACAGCTCGTCTTCAATGATATGGAGTTCCGGTGCCCACAGCAGGCCGCCGATCTCTTCATACGTGGTGGAATCGAGGATCAGGGATTCCTCCGCTGTCACCAGCCCGGGAATCGTATCGGCTTCCCTCATATACAGCGTATGTTCCTTATCTGCATCATTAGTCGCTATGAAATAATATTTCCCCTTCCACGCTGCAATGCAAGGGTCCGCACGGTTAAGTGCAATCGGGAATGGGAAATGATCCTGATGGATCTCCCCGGAGATGCTGTAGGTCCCGGCCTTGTCCCAGTTGATGGCATCCGTGTTCCAACGGACTTTTTTGGCAGCCTGCGTTCCATCACTGTATAGGGCTGTTGCCCGGACCGCCTGCACATCCTCCACCGATGCCGCATTCACCCGGTCCGGTACTACGACAGCAATGTTCTCCGGTACCGTAAGCTTGCAGAAGAGTCTGCGGGCGATCTCAGCGGAGACAGAGATCCTGTTGCGCGGCTGGATTCCCTCGATATCAGTCTGCACCGCTTCCAGCGTGAACGGCTCCGCTTCCACCGGTGCTGAGACATTCGTAAGGCTCATGATGTCGGCAGTGAAATTCTCATAGCCCTGGCCCTGCCCGTCTATCCATTGAATCAGGTAACCGCTGCGCTCCGGGTCATAGGTACACGAGATATCGCTTACATGAGTATCCGCTTTAAGCTCCAGCAATCCAATCTCGCTGTATTGCAGCAGATCGGCCGAAGAGAACAGCAGCACCTTCCCCTTGCTTTGTTCATCTGCTTCCCCGTCAGCCTCGGTGCGCACAGCAATGACGCCGAAATTCCCGTCTGCCAAGTAGAAGAGATACGGCTTCTTCAGGCTTTTGGCGCGGAGCGTCCCATCCTCATTCTCCGTCGCCTTGGCGAACAGGACACCCGAGTTATGATTCAATGCCCGATACTGGCCCCCATCAGTCTTGTAAGCCAGGTGCATACTGTAAGCCAGCTTCGAAGCATACACAATATCCTCTTGCGGCAGTCTTGTATAGCAAAGGATATCTTTCCGATCTTCGTTTTGTTGTGGTATCATGGATTCATAATCTTCCTTCCTATTGATAATTTCTAATAACTATAATTACGCACTGTTCGGTTAACCTTCGAATTTACTCTAATGTCCACTACAAATTATAGAGATTCACTGAAATACTAACAATGATATTTACTGACCATTAATTGATCTATCCGAAGAAAGGAGAAGCCAATGCCTACAATTCACTACGTGGAATACGATGCTGCACATCCGGCCAATTTCGTCTACAGTATCCCCGAAGGACTGAACGCCTGGCTTCTTGTCCTGACCCAGACTCCTGCGGTGTTTGAAGTGGAAGGTGAATTGAAGGAATTCCCAGCTCACTCTGTCGTTCTGTATCCTCCAGGGCACAACATCTATTACCGCGCCTGCTCCCAAAAATATGTCAACGACTGGGTCCGTTTCGATGCGGATGAATCGTATATCACTGAAAGCGTTCTGCCGCTGGGCAGTCCGTTCTCCCTGCCCGACCCCGGATATTGCCATCAGCTGTTCCAGCTGCTGACGCTGGAGAACTCCTTCCAGAATGACTACCGGGAGCTGTCCATTGACTACCTGTTCCGCCTCTTGTTCAACAAGCTGTCTGAGGCGTCCCAAGACAAGCTTACGCCGCAGTATTATAATCTGCTGGAGCTGCGCAAGACTCTGTACAGTAATCCCGGTCACCCTTGGACCGTATCCTCGATGGCCGGGTATCTGCACATCAGCACCGGCTACCTCCAGACCATCTACAAATCCGCCTTCGGCATCTCCTGCATGGAGGATGTCATTCAATGCCGGATTCGGCTGGCCAAGGAGAAGCTCGGCTTCGGCCAGCACAAAATCGCCGAGATCGCTGCTCTCTGCGGCTACGCCAATGTCGAGCATTTCTGCCGCCAGTTCCGCCAGCTAACCGGCTTCTCCCCCCGCGCCTACCGGGAGCGGCTGGCATCCAAGCAACCGCTGATTCGGGAGGAGACTTAGATGGATAAACGTATCTTAATTGTGATCATTCGCAGCATCTGGTGGAAATAGTTGGATAAACGTCATTTAATTTCACGGTTTCCTCCACTTTGGTTGATCCGCAGCAAATTAAGTGCTGTTTTTCCACCTGCTCTCTGGCTAGCGCTCCTACGTTCCTTTACAAGTGGAGGATTTCCAACGAATTCCCACTGACTAAGGCAAAACCCTTGCACGACTATTCGAACTTTTATCCCCCAATACTGCTTTACTTTGCGCCATCAGCCTTCGTCCACGCACTCGCGCCCATTGTATTTTTTTTCGACTACATTTCACTCGCACGCCTCCGCCACGCCAAATGTGATCGGTTTTTAGCATACATTCTGTCCTCGCGCCTTCACCACGCCCAATGTAATCGCTTTTTCGATTACATTCCGCTCGCACGCCCCACGCCGGCCCAATGTGATCGGTTTTTCGCATACATTCCTCCCCAACTACCAAAAGCAGCGACCCTCCACCGGAGAATCGCTGCTCTTGTTCACACTATCCTTATTCTTCATCTCCGCCCAGAATCGGCAGCACGGCACCGTCCCGCACAAACAGCGGAATCTGCGTGAGCGGCGCATCGATCATAATAGCCTGTCCGCCGGCATAGGCAGTGCCGGTATAGACATGGGTCCACTCTGAGCCGGACGGCAGGTATACCTTGCGTGCCCGTTCGCCCTCGCCCAGGACCGGAGCGACCAGCAGATCGGGACCGAACATATACTGGTCCTCAATATCCCAGGCTGCCGGGTCCTGAGGGAAATCATAGAACAATGGACGCATAGGCGGCGTGCCCTTCTCATGGGCAGCCTCCATCAGCCCGCGGATGTACGGCTTCAGCCGCTCCCGCATCTGCATGAACTCTTTGAAGATGTCATACGCCTCATCCCCATAGCTCCACACCTCATTATCCGAGCCGCTTCCGCATACGCCCCCGCCCCGCGTTCCGGTAGGCTCTACAAAAGGTGAACGGTCCCCGTGCAGCCTGAATACCGGAGAGAACGCGCCGTACTGGAACCAGCGGACCATCAGCTCCCGGAAGGAGGCGTCTGCCGGATTACCGCCATGGAAGCCGCCGATGTCGGTGGTCCACCATGGAATCCCGGCCATAGCCATATTCAGTCCGGCCCGCACCTGAATGCTGAGCACCTTGAAGCTGGAGTGAATGTCTCCAGACCATACAAGCGCCCCATACCGCTGGCTGCCCGCCCAGGCGGTACGGACCAGATTGATAATATTCTCCTGGCCTTCAGCGGCCATGCCGTCATAGAAGGTCTGGCTGTATTTCATCGGATAGATATTGCCGATCTGCTTGCTGGAGCCGATATGATAACGGTAGATATCATGGTCATAGACCGTCAGCTCCGGCTCCGCCTCATCGAGCCAGAAAACCTTGATCCCTTTGTCATAATAATTCTGCTTAATCAGACCCCACAGGAACTTGCGGGCCTCCGGATTAGTCGCATCGAAGATCGCGTTCTGGCCGAGGAACTGGAATTGTGTCCGCACCCCGCGGTCCGAGCGCAGCAGATAGCCTTTTTCCAGCATCTCCTTATAATTCTCGCTCTCCGTCTGGACAGTCGGCCAGACCGAGACCATCAGCTCAATGCCCAGCTCCTGCAGCTCCTGCACCATTGCCTCCGGATCAGGCCAATATTCCGGGTCGAACCGCCAGTCTCCCTGATTCGTCCAGTGGAAGAAATCAATAACAATGACGTCAATCGGCAGCCCCCGCCGCTTATGCTCCCTTGCCACCTCCAGCAATTCCTCCTGCGTACGGTAGCGGAGCTTACACTGCCAGAACCCCATGCCATAATCCGGCATCATCGGTACGGTTCCCGTAGCCTTGGCATAAGACTCCTCGATCTCGGCAGGCGAGTCACCGGCGGTGATCCAATAATCCAGCTGCTTGGTGGACGGGGCTGTCCATTCGGTCACATTCAGACTGAAATGCGCTTGTCCGATCGCCGGATTATGCCACAGGAACCCGTAGCCGGCACTTGACAGCACGAACGGAATGCTGATCTGGCTGTTGCGGTGGGTCAGCTCCAGCGAGCAGCCCTTCAGATTCAGGAAGGAGTGCTGATACTGCCCCATGCCGTACAGCTTCTCTTGCGGGTCCGCTTCCAGCCGGAGCTTCACGGAGAAATCACTGCTGCCGGGGATGGCGCTTAGCTCTCTGCCCCCGTATTTTAACTGATACGTATCCTCCGTCTCGTTAAGAAGCAGCTTGCCGTGCTGGTTATAGAAGAAGATCTGTCCCTTGTCCGTTATTTCCGCCCGGATATTCCCGTTCACAATGCTCGCGCGCTCTTTGGTAATCGATATATGACTCAGCGTCTGCACAGCAGGCAGAAGTGCCCACTGCTCATCGGTAATCTCCGCATACGAAGCCCGGATACGCAGCGAATGCTCTCCCCAAGGCTCTATCCAGACTCTCTCATGGTCATATTCTCTGATTAGTCTGCCATTCTCTTCACGAAACATAGCGCGATCCCTCCAACAGTTCTATAATAAGGTTGCAACCACATTATATAGAGTGCAAAGCCGCCATACTATACATAAAAGTACGCATCTATCATACGATATTACGATTATGTGGAGGGATTAAGATGAGTGGAGCGTTCGAGGACAAGCCTTATCCATGGAAAAAAGAGCACACGGAAATTCCCGAGGGCCTGTTCCCCATCAATGTATTTCATATCTGCTTTCCGGACCGCAGTATTATTCCGCCGCACTGGCATGACCATCTCGAATGGATTCTCGTGACCAAGGGCCGCTTCCGCGTCCAGGTCGGCCCCCACTCCAGAGAGCTGGTGCAGGGTGAGCTTGCCTTCGTCAGCCGTCCGCAGATTCATGCGGCCTATCCGACAGAGGATGGCAGTGAGCTGTATGCGGTTGTCTACAACGAAGCGCTGCTGAACGGTATGCGGGACCTGACTGAGCTTCAGCATATCCGGCCGCTGCTCTCCGGTGAAATCCGGCTGCCTGCCTTTTATGGGGCGGATCAGCCGGTTACCCGCCAGATCAGAGGATGCATTGAACAGATTATTGACAGCTATCAGAGCAAGAGCCCCGGGTATGAATTATGTATAAAAGGCGGCCTGTTCTCTTCCCTGGGTCTCGCTTATCCCCTGGCCGAGTTCACAGTACCGCCTTCCAAAAGAGACCCGCAGGAGACGGGCATCCAGCCCCTGCTGATTCACCTTAGCAACCATTTCCATGAACCGCTGACCGTAGAGGAAGCCGCACGGATCTGCTGCGTGACCCCCAACTACTTTTGTCATCTATTCAAAAAGAACACCGGCAAGACCTTAATCGAATATGTGAACATGCTGCGGGTACATGAGGCCAGCCGCCTGCTCCAGCTTCGCCGGTATTCGATTCAGGAGGTAGCCTTCCGGGTAGGGTTCACAGGCCTCACGTATTTCGGAAGAATATTCAAGCAGCATACATCGATGACACCCAGCGAATATGCTTCCCATTTCCAGACCCGGTCTTAATCCTCCCGGTGATAACGGAAATAATCGAAATCGGCATAGCCGCCGGGCTGCCGGGTCGCATAATTGAACAAGCCGATCCGGTAGCCCATGAAATGATCCAGCGTATATAGCATATGCAGCGTCTGCCCGATGGGCTGCCAGACCTCCCCGTCTCCCGAGTAGAAGAACCGGGCTTCGTCCACACCATTCCTGAAGTTGAAATCAATCCTGAGACAGATGCGCTCACCCGTGAACGGAATACTCTCCACCACTTTAACGCCACCGTCACCCTGGATGCACATCTCCACAGTGAACTGTCCCTGCGCTCCGGCCGCCACCTCAACCGTGCCGTACCCGGACTGGAGGGCTACCATCCCGGCCCGGTCTCCTTCGTGCATGCCGCCCAGATACAGCAGCGTCTCGGCACTGCAAGCCGGACCCTCCGTCCGCTGGGTCAGCGTATTGCGCGCCGTTACTACGCTATCAGCTGCCTTGCCTGTACGCAGCCGCAAACAGCCCGGCCGCTCGGTAACCGACCATAGCCCGTTATCGGGATTATGGTTCCATTGCCACTGAAGCGCCAGCCGGTTCTCCGTATACTCGAACTCATCGCTGATTACAAGCGCCTTCGGCTCCACGGCGGGAAGCTTCGTATCGAAGGCCAGCGGAGCCTTGCCGCCATCCCCGATTACCGGCCAGTCGTCCTCCCAGCTCACAGGGAATACGCAGGGAACACGTCCAACTGCTCCGTGATCCTGGAACAGCACAGCGTACCAGTCGCCGTCCTCAGTATCCACCAGCCCGCCTTGCGCTACACCACGATTCTCGTAGCCCAGGTTATCGTCCAGAATAACCTTTCGCTCATAAGGACCCAGCAGCTCCCGGGACCGGTAGCATAGCTGGCGTCTGCGCATGTTGCCCTCTGCCGGCCATTCAATGAAGAACAGGTAGTAATAGCCCTCCCGCTTATGAGCGTGACAGCCTTCCATCCGCAGCATAATACCCTGCCGCTCGCCTTCCAGCAGGAGCTGATCAGTCCCGCCGGGCTTCACCGATGTCAGGTCCGATGTTAGCTCCCGGATGCGGATATCCCCGTTCCCGTAGATCACATAATTGCGGCCGTCCTCATCCAGCAGCAGCGCCGGGTCATGGTGCAGGTCCTGGATGACCGAACGCTCCCACGGTCCATGCTCAATATCCCCGGTCTGGTAGATGTAGAACTGGTCTGTATCATTGGAAGAGAAGCATACATAATAGATTCCATTCTTGCACCGCAGCGAGGCAGCCCAGGAACCGCCGCTGTAAATCCCTTCGCCGTCCTCCAGCCGGAAGGCCGGAGTGTCCTCAAAGGTATCAAAGACGTAACTCACAATCTCCCAGTCCTTCAGATTCACCGATTTCATAATCGGACAACCCGGCATCGAGTGCATACTGGTGCTGACCATATAGAACACTGGGCCAACCCGGATCACATCCACATCCGGGACATCTGCCCATAGTACTGGATTAGTAATGATGGCTGTATTCAATGTGCCGCCTCCTTGCTGTTAGTTATGCTGTGGTATGAATTGCCAATGGGCCAGCTTGAACAGGCTCTTACCGGTCTCTCCTGTGAATACCAGGTAGAGGTTATGCACTCCCTCCGCTCCCTGGACCGCCGTCTCCAGCTCCAGCCATTCCTGCGGGCCGTCCGCCGCCGGAACCGCCAATCTGCCGATAACCGGACCCGCCGGCTCATCCAGATGCAGCTCCAGCACGCCGCCCGCTTCCAGGCTTAGTACTGACGCCTGGAATGAGCCGGCTCCGCTGCCGAAGTCTACCCCGGATAGTCCGATCCAGCCGCCGTGCTCCACATCCGTTACGGCCTGAACTCCGCCCTCAGCCAGGTATTCTGTCTTCACCCCTGCGCTCCAGCCCATCGTTGCCGCAGGAATACGTTCATACGGGTTCAACGCTGCAAGCTGCTGTACACCTTCGTAATCCGCATGGATCTCCGGAATAGACCCGTCCTCATTATGAGTCAGGCGGTTCAAATGTGTGGAGCGGTAGCCGTTCGCAATCCCTTGGGCCTTGGACAAGGTCTGGGCGTGATAAGCAATATACCAGCTGTCATGGAACTGGAAGACCGCATGATGGTTATTCCCGGATACGCCGAAGAAATGTCCCGGATTCTTCAGGATCGTGTGGTGATACGTCCAGGGACCCATCGGATGCTCACTGGTCATATAGGCAATCTCTCCCGCAGGAGGGCTGCCTTCCGGCCGCTGCCCGTCATAGAAGTTCGAGCAGTAGGTATAATAGTAGACTCCGTTCCACTTATGGATTCCGGCATCCTCGAACATGAACGGGGCCGGAATCACCTTCGCGCTGCCCACCACGCTGGTCATGTCCTCACCCAGCGGCATCACCCGTGCTGTGCCCGGCTCAGCGAACTGTCCTTCCGGAACGCCGCCTCCGAAGTATATATATCCCTTGCCGTCGTCATCAAGCAGCACCGCCGGGTCGAACAGCCAGGTAACATCCTCTACCCCGGGTGTAGAGCGCAGAATCAGTGCCTCCCCAATCGGGTCCACCCATGGACCCACCGGACTGTCACCCGACAGAACGCCGATGCCGCTGGCATTATTGGCGAAGTAGAGGAAGAACTTATCCTTGCCGTCAATTACGGCATGAAGTGCTGCCGGTGCCCAGGACTGGGTGGCCCACTTCGCTGCACCCTCCGGCCCGGCTACGGCTATCGGACCATGATCAGTCCAGTTCACCAGGTCAGCGGACGAGATGACGGTAATCGTATTAATGCTGCTGTAGGAGTTCTCCTTCACGGCGCCGTTCTCATCATACTCCAGTGCATCATTGGTCATATACAGATAGACTCGGTCTCCGAATACCAGGGCATAAGGATCGGCCCCGTATCTGTGTGCCACCAGCGGATTGCCGCTTGGCGGTACCTTGCCGGTAGCCTGCTTCAGTTGAGTTGTCATTTGATTCCCTCCAGATATAGAAAGATGTCAAGCATGCAATAATATTAAGATTGCGGTGCGGCCAGCTCGGCCAGCCGGGCGAATGAAGCCTTCGGCTGCTTCTGCTCATCGAACAGGAACGGCCAGTTCTTGCGTCCCCGGACGGGGAAGCCGTCCAGCCAGGTATAATCATCGGCCACACCCCAGAAGGTTACCGAATCAATGGAATCTTTGAATTCCAGCAGAAGGGCGAAGATCTCGGCATAACGCTCCTCCTGAAGCTTCAGCATTTCAGCTGTTGGCGCTTTCAAATCCGTGCGTTTGTCGTCATGACGGAATACGGAGAGATCCAGCTCGGTAATGTGGATCTTAAGCCCCAGCGATGCGTAGAGCTTAAGCGCATTGCGGATTTCCTCAATGGAAGGGCCGTAGATATTCCAGTGTCCCTGCATCCCGATCCCGTGAATCGGCGTATTCTGGTCCAGCAGGCTGCGGACAAGCTTGTAGATTTTGCCGCTCTTGACAGGATCGGTCTCATTATAGTCGTTGTAGAACAGCAGCGCGTCAGGGTCTGCCTGATGTGCCATTTCAAAGGCCTGACGGAGGTAATCCTCGCCGATAATCTGCAGCCACTTCGTATCGCGCAGGTACTGGTCTGTTTTATCCTCAATCGCTTCATTCACTACATCCCAGGCATACGCCCGTCCCCGGTATCGGCCCACTACCGTATTGATGTGGGTCTGCAGACGCGCAAGCAACTGCTCTCTGCTGCAGGCTCCGCCTTCCGCATCCCGGAACATCCAGTCTCCGGTCTGGTTATGCCACAGAAGCGTATGCCCCCGGACACCGATTCCGCGCGGCTCTGCGAATTCGAAGATACTGTCCGCAGCCTCGAAGGTGTATTCGCCTTCCTGCGGCTGAACCAGAGCCGGCTTCATCTCATTCTCGGCGGTGATGCTGTTGTAGTGATTCGCGATGAAAGGACCCTGGGAAGCTATAATGCCGGTACTGACGGCAGCCCCTATTTTAAAGGCCTCCCGGAACATTTCATGTAATGCAGGAATTTCGCTGCTGGCTTGCTCCATTTTTGCTAACCTCCTGTATTTGACAACATTTTTTGGGACAACTCTCTCTATCATAACGCATTTGTATGCGTTTACCATCACCAAAGTAAATAGATGGACCCCAAATAAATAATTGCACCCTATTTTTTATTTCCCTGTGCCTGTGCGCGGAACTGGACGGGCTTCAGCGCCGTCCGTTTCTCGAACTCTCTTAAGAAATGGTGATAGTGTACGTACCCGACGCTCTCCACAATGCTTCTGACTGTGTCCTGAGTGTCGACAAGCCGCTGCTTGGCCGCTTCAATCCGCAGATTATGAATGTATTCAAGAATGCTGATGCCGTGTTTTTTAATGAAGGCCTGACCCAGATACACCGGATTGAGATAGAAATGCTCTGCAATCTCTTTTACCGTCAGATGCTCCGCATAATGATCTCTCAGGAAGCATTCCACGCGGATCAGCGGATGCTCGGAGTTACGCTCCTTGTGCTGGCGTATATAGTTCATACTGGTGGAGAGCGCCGTCTCCAGGGTGACCTGCAGGTCTTCCAGGGACCTCGGCTCGGTTCTGAAAAAATCAAGCGTGCCGATCCACTGATCGTCCGCGCCGCCGAATTCCTTCAGCAGCTCCATGCTCCGCAGCATGATATCCATGCCCGTCATCTGGACGACTCCCGGATCTGTCCGGTTCTCCTTGAAACCGCTGAACAATTCGCCCAGCTTCTCCGCGGCCTTCTGCTCCTGCAGCCGCTCCACCGCGCTGATGATCTCCTCAATCAGCGCTGCGGAAGGAAGCGAGTAATTCACCTGTCCCTCAGCTTCACTGGCCGAATCCACCGGGCCGTATTCGTCCGAATAGAAGTAGTGGCGGGCCGCAGCGTCTGCCGCCTCGCGGTAGGAGACCGGCAGCTCGCGGAGGGAGCGCACACTCGGCCCGATGCTGACCGAGCCCTTTACTCCGCTGCGGATCAGCCCGGCGTACAGCTGCTCCGCCAGTCCAGCCGCCGCCCCCGAGCTCTCCACGACCAGCCCGGCCTGATCCCCGGGCAGATCAATGAACATCGCACCGGCTGGTCCGGCCAGCTCCCGGCACAGCTCCGAAATCCCGCTGCTATGACCCTCCACGTGCACATATGTCCACCCGGTAGCCGCCTCATCCAGGCGGTCCATCTGCTCAGCTGCTTCTTCATCCGGCTCCGCCCAGTGTCCTTCAAGCATGCGCGCGATCACGAGCGGCAGCAGCCGGCTGGACAGCATGCTGTGCTGCATGCTCTGCTTAAGGCGCTGCTCCAGCTCATCCGTAATGTCCGTAAGCACCTTATCCCATTCCGCATCCATGACCGGCTTCAGCAGGTAATGTCTTACCCCGTAACGGATGGCTGTTCTGGCATACTCAAATTCGCCGTAGCCGCTAAGCACGATGAAGACCGGCTGCTCCATATCAAGACTGCGTACGCGACGGATCAGCTCAAGCCCGTCGATCCCGGGCATGCGGATATCCGTAATTACAAGATCGGGCGAGCTGCGGATAATGGCAGCCAGCGCTTCCTCCCCGTTCTCACAGGCGCCGCATACCTCAAAGCCCAGCTCCCCCCAGTCGGTCAGCGTCCGCAGCCCCTCTAAGGCAATCGTCTCATCATCAGCAAGCACTACTTTATACATGAGCTCCCTCCCCTATCGGAACCAGACTCAAATCCTCGGGAATCTGGATGGTAATGACCGTGCGTTCATACTCGATGCTCTCAATACTGAATCCAGCCCTGCCGTCATAGTACAGCATGAGGCGTTTATACACATTGCGGAGGCCGACATTCTGTCCCGTATCCTCTTCTGTCTCCAGATGGGACTTGATCCATTCCAGCTTCTCCTTCTCGATTCCTTTGCCGTTGTCGGTCACCACAATCAGCAGACCGGTCTCATTCCGTGAAGCGGACACGTGGATTTCCCTTGCCCATTTGACCGACTGCAGACCATGCTTGCAGGAATTCTCCACCAGAGCTTGTATACTCATCTTGGGAATCCGGCAGTTCAGCACCTCAGGCGCAATATCCAGCTCATAAGAGAACCGGTTCTGAAAGCGGAACTTCTCAATCTGCAGATACATTTCGATGAAGGATACCTCCTCCTGCACCGTAATCAGATCATCCTTCCAGCTGAGCAGCCTGCGCATAATCAGGGCCAGATTGCGGATGACATCAGTAACCTGTTCATATTTATACTTCTTACAGATGACCAGGATCGCATTCAGCGTATTAAAAAGGAAATGAGGGTCCACCTGGCTCTCCAGATATTTCAGCTCCGCCCGCACCCGTTCCAGCTCCAGATCCTTCTTCTGAATCTCCAGCTTGTAGACATCATTGATCAGATTGCGGATTTTGTCGGTCATCAGATTGAAGCTGCGGATCAGACCGCCGATCTCATCCTTCCCCTCATACATATCAATGCTCTCGAATTGCTCATATTTGACCTGCTTCATATGTTTGTAGAGCAGCCGTACCCGCAGATTGTAGGAACGTATAATGACGATCATGAGCAGCGTGGGAAGGATGATCGTCAGCAGGAGCAGAATCAGCGAGTTCCTGAGCGCGTTGTCCATCTCATGGTTGATCTTACGTCCTTCCGGAGTGCCAACCAGCCGCCAGCCCTTGGTGTAGGCCGCACTGCTAAGCGCCCGGACAATCTGCTTGGGCACCTGGTCAAGGCTAGTGTCCACGTTCAGCAAGGCACTGCCATCCAGTGAGGAGAAGGAACGGTTCGAATCCAGTACGACCCGGTTCTTCTCATCCAGCAGCTTGAAATCCAGATAGTCACGCTCCTTCTGGAACAGGTCCTGCACATTGTTCAGCCGCAGATCAATCCTCAGATATTTCGTGTAGGGCTGGCCCGTGAAGTTATCCAGCTTGCGGATCAGACTGACGAGCACTTCCTGCTGCAGCGGATTCAGCGGGTTGGTTCCCTGATAAGAAGTGAGCAGCACCTTGTCTGTGCTGCTTGAGATTTTACGGTACCATTCACTTCGCTTATCCGCGTCCGACAGAATGAAGTAGCTGTTGCCGTTCTGAATCGTCGGATTTGAGGTGTATATGCCCATCCAGGAGATATAGGAGTGGAGAGTGCTGTACTGGCGCAGCTTATCCTTCAGAGAATCATTATAGGCATCATAATAAGCCTCATTATCCGGGTAGGCGTAATCCATCATCTCCATAAAAGGCCGGTCCGCAGCCACCGTATTGCTGATCGCCACACATTCGTTCACGATCTGCATCAGGTCATAAGCCACCCGGTCTACCGATATCTCCAAATTATTCCTCTCCCGTGCTTCCACATTACGGCTGATCTGCACATAAAAGAGGGCATTGATGCTAAGTATGGGGACAAGCACACACAGCAAGTAGATGAACAAAAACTTGTATTTGAGCGGAATATCATTGATGAAGGCAGATGGCTTCCGGTTATTCTTCATGCAGGCCCTCTCCTCCCTCTTGAATTAGCTCTTCTTGTACACGGAAGGTGTAACTCCGTTAAGCGCCTTGAACTTGGCGGCAAACACATCGGCGTCTGAATAGCCTACTCTGCTTGAGATATCGGAAATCCCCATATCGGTCCGGCGCAGCAGCTTCTTTGCCTCTTCAATGCGGTATTCATGGAGATAATCGTTAAAAGAGCTGCCGTAGTATTTCTTGAACCGTTGTCCTAAGTAAGCCGAGTTCACATGCAGGTGCCCAGCAATATCCTGCAGCTTCAGCTTCTCCTGATAATGCCCGCGGACATACTCGATCGCTGCGGCCACGATCTGATCTTCTACCCTGCCATCCGCAGCCGCAGCGAACCACTGTGCAGCCTCGCACAGCTCCTCCTCTATCTGACGCTTAAGCATCGGCAGACAAGTGGCCGAATGCCGGGACGGGAACCATTTCTGCACCCACTGCGTATAGTCTCCCCCTCTGGCAGTAATTTCACGTAGCAGCTCTGCTTTGATATTAGCCAGAAATGCGTCGATCCAGGAGCTGGAAGCTACCTCCGCCGAGAAAATCTTGAACACCTCTCCGAGCTGATCTGTGAGATGCAGGGCCTTCCCTTCGGTGACGGATTGCAGCAGCGATCGTCTCAGCTCTGCCGGAAGCATGGCCATCTGAGTCTTATCCTGCTTCTCGAAGAAGCCTGCTTCCCCGCCCACCGGACCATACGGTCTGCACAGCTCAGCAGCCAGCGCCTCCTGGTATGCCGTATTCAGAGCCTCAGGGCCCTGATGCTGAAGACTTGCTGTGAAAAAGACCGGCGTGCTGTACAGCGGCCGCAGCTCCTCCATCCACCGGGTAAGCAGTGCCCGGTCAAGCGCCGGTCCTTCCTGCGGGGACACCAGCAGATAGCCGTGCTTCCCGCTGCCTGCGGTGAACGGATAGACCGCGAGGCTCCGCAGCGGTTCCTTGGCGTTCATGGCGGCGAGCTGCTCACGCATATGCAAGCTGTCCGGCGCTGCTCCATGGACCAGAATACAGCATAGCCGCGAGGCGGGGGAGATCCCCAGCGTCTTCAGCCCCTGCTCCCGCTCCTCCTCCGTATTCTCCCGCATCAGGAGCCGGGATACCATATCCTCCTGCAATAGAGCCGAAAGCGCATCACGCCGTGAGGAGGCCTTGCGTTCCTTAAGGATCTGTTCCGTAACCGTCTGCAGCGCCTCCGTCAGCTCCTTTTCATCCAGCGGCTTGGTCAAATAATTGGATACTCCGTATTTCAGGGCCCGCTTGGCATACTCAAAATCAGCATAGCCGCTAAAAATAATAAACTTTGGCTGATAATCGCTTTCAGAGGTTCTTCGGATGAGCTCAAGGCCGTCGATGACCGGCATACGCACATCTGTAATGACCAGGTCAGGGCGGGTGCTGCCGATCAGCTGCAGTGCATCCTCCCCGTCCAGCGCCTCGCCGCATACTTCATAATTTAATGCCTCCCAGTCGACCAGGAAGCGGAGCCCCTCCAGCATAATCGGCTCATCGTCGGCAAACAGTACCTTAAGCATGGAATCACCAACTTTATATAAGTTATCGTGTGCAACATATACATACTTATATTTGAACAGGAGAAACCGCTTCGGCTGCACCCGAAACGGTTATCGTATACCTATTTTTCTTACTATAATACGTAGTAACAATTACTCTTTTACGCTACCCAGGTTCAATCCTACCACGAAATACTTCTGTAAGAAAGGGTAGACGAACAGAATCGGAACCGCTGTAACGATCGTAATGGCTGAACGCATGGAGGCTGGCGTAACCAGCGACTGGACCTGATTGTTCTGGCCTCCCGCCAGCATCGACGGATCATTGTTCGTACTCATAATGGAGCCGAGCATCTTCATCATTTCGTATTGCAGCGTGCTAAGCTTGATATCCGAGGAGGCATAGAGGAAGGTGTCAAACCAGGAATTCCATGAGCCAACCGCGATGAACAGTGCGACTGTTGCCAGTACAGGCGTACAGAGCGGGAAGATGATTTTCCAGAAAATTCTGAATTCACCTGCTCCGTCAATCTTCGCCGATTCGGTAAGGCTGAACGGAAGCCCGCGGATATATGTCCGCATGATAATCAGGTTGAACGCACTGACCAGACTCGGCAGGATATAGACCATGAAGTTATGCAGCAGGCCCATATTCTTGATCAGGAAGTAGTTCGGAATCAGTCCGGCATTGAAATACATCGTCAGGATGAACAGCAGGCCGATCTTTTTACGGAAAATATATTGCGGCTGCGCCAGTGCATAAGCGAGCATCGTTGTAAGGAACACACCGAGCAAAGTTGAAATAATCGTACGGGATACCGAGATAAATGCAGCATGATAGATTGTTCCTGATACAAAGACCGCCCGGTAATTCTCCAGCGTCCATACACGGGGCCAGAGGTAGATTCCCCCGGTAAGCGTGTCACTGCCGTCATTGAAGGATACAGCCAGCGTCTGGAGGAACGGATAGAGCGTGACAGTAACCACAAAGAGCATAAATATCGTGTTGAAGGTATGAAATACAACCGGCTCAATCCGGCTTGAACCTTTGGTCCCGGCTTTCATATGGGCTTCCTCCTCTATAGTAATCGCTCTTCGCCGAGGCGTTTTGCGACATTGTTTGCGATGAATACGAGAATAACACTGACAATCGTTTTGAAGATCCCTGCCGCCGTAGCCAGCGAGTAGTTACCCATGGCCAGACCATACTTCACTACAAAGATATCAATGGTTTGCGAATAGTCCACAGTAAGTCCGTTGCCCAGCAGATATTGAAGCTCGAAGCCGGCATCCAGAATATGTCCAATGTTCATAATCAGCAAAATAACGAATGTAGCCTTAATTCCCGGAAGCGTGATATAACGCATCTTTTGAAAACGTTTTGCGCCGTCAATGGAAGCAGCCTCGTACAGGGAAGGATCGATGGAGGTAATGGCCGCCAGATAGATGATCGTACCCCAGCCCACCTCTTTCCACACGTTCGATGCCCCGATAATGCCCCAGAAGTATTTCCCTTCACTGAGCCACATAATCGGATCTTTAATCAGGTGAAGCTTCATTAGGATGACATTGACAATCCCGCCGTCGATAGAGAGTGAAGTGGACACAATCCCCGCAGCGATAACCATGGACAGAAAGTGCGGCAAATAGGAAATCGACTGAACGGCACGCTTGAAGAACTTGAGCTTGATCTCATTCAGCAGCAGAGCCAGACCGATAGCCGTAACCGTACCCAGTACAAGGTTAATGAAACTCATGGCAATGGTATTGCGAAGTACCAGCATAAAGGTATCGTCAGAGAATAAAAACTTGAATTGCTGTAAGCCTACCCATTCCTGCTGGCCAAAGGACACCGCCGGGCGGTAATTCTGAAAGGCCATAAGCCAGCCCCAGATGGGAACATAGTTGAAGATAATCAGATAAAGTGCAATGGGCACGGACATAAAAATAAGCTGTTTCTGTGTTTTCAGTGTTTTCCAGCTTAGACTCACACCGATTTCCGGATCGATTTTGCTTTTTCGGGTCTTCTGTTTTTTGACCTGTTTGTCCAGTACGGCATCAGACATGTTGTATTCCCTCCTGTAAAAATCATTCTCTCCACGCTGTCCTATTCACGCATTCTTATTTAGGAAGAGCGGGAAACAGCATTTCCCGCTCCTAGTTCTGTATTGAATGGTTTATTTAACGCTCCATTTTTCGATGCGCTGCTGAATGCCTTCATTCATCCGGTCTTCATAGGCCTTGATGTCCAGCTTGTGGATTCTGTCCACATAATCCTGCCACACGCTATCGAACTCAGCCGGGCTGGCCATAATGGCTTTCGGCAAATACTTAATCATGAGGTCATTCAGCTTGGACTGTGCGAGCTGGGCTGGTGAACCATCCTTAAGCACGATGGAATACGCAGGGAAGTAGATATTGTTCTCTTTCGGCTCCTTGAAGAATTCGGACCATGATTTCTTGTTGTACGCCTTCAGAATCTTCTGGTCGTAAGGCTTCAGACTGTCGAAGAATTCCTGAGGCTGTGTACCCGCATCTGCTGCGTTACCGTCGCTGTACGTACCTTGAATCTTAGGCATGTAACCGAACATCCCTGTGATTTTGTTGGCAACCTGCCAGCTGGTCTTATCCGCATTCGCACGTTGCTCAGGTGTACGGTAGAAGGAACCATCTGCGTTCACTTCATAATCTTCGCCTTTCACGCCCCATTGAAGCGTCTTCTGCCAATCCTCGGTGATCATCTTATCCCAGAATTTGATAATGCGGACAGGGTCCTTGGCATTAATCGAAATTCCGAATCCGCGGTTGGTGCCGACCGCTCCGCGGTCACGATACCATTCTTCTGCGCCCGGATAGAGCAGAGGGAAACCGATATACGTATTTTCCAGCTTGCCTTGGGAGATCAGGGATTTCTCGCCGTCCTGGAAGTTCCAGTGCTGGTCGAACATCCCGATGACCTTGCCGCTTGCAACCTTGGCCAGATACTGGTCATAGTTCTGTACGAACGCTTCTTTATCCATCAGGCCCTGAGCGTTAATCTCATTGAGCTTCTTGTAATAGGTCTTGGAGATATCCTTGTCTGCAAAAATCTGTGCTACATTGTTATCTACAATAACGGCCCCGTCATTCGGATGCCCCGACAGATGCTCTGGGGGATTCTGCAGCGGGAACACGCGCCAGTCGAAGTTAAGTGATTCGAACCCGATCATGTCCGGGTGTTTTTCTTTATATTTGGCAATGATGTCGAAGTACTCATCCAGGGTCTTAGGAGTAGGGTAGCCCATTTCCTCAAGCACGCCTTTTTGCAGCCAGAAGCCTGGTCCCTGATAAGTAGGCTCAGTAATTTTACCTTGATAGACGCCATAGCTTGGCAGAACGTAGATGTGGCCGTCATTCTCATCCTTGATCTGGTTCCAGACCGCACCGTAATGCTTCTTCAGGTTAGGAGCATATTTCTCAATCAGATCCTCCAGCGGAATGTATGCCTTGGCATTGATTAATTTGTCGTCACCCGACATGATGTCCGGGTAATCTCCCCCGGCAATCATGACCCCGAGCTTCTGCTGCAGGTCGCCGACCAGGAATTCCTGGTTAAAGGTGATTCCGGTCTCGTCTTTGATCAGCTTCAAAATCTTATTGTCAGGCGTTGGTTGTTGTGCGGGACCATTCATGAATACCGAGAACGTTACCGGAGCCGTGTCGTCTCCGGCTGCTGCCGGGCTGGCGTTGGTTCCGCTGGTGGTATCCTTGCCTGCGGTATCCTTACTTCCGGTGTTGCTGGTGTTATTGCTTGATCCACAGCCTGTCAGTGCCAGTGTGAGTGCTAATACACCGGCCGCAGCGGCTGCTGCTGAACGTTTTGCCGTTTTGTGCATGTTGTTATGCCTCCCCTTTTTGGCTAATCGCTTATGCTTCTAATTTCTCCTGGTGACAACTTTAATTATACGTTTTCAGAATGCGCTTACAATTCATAGAATATAGATCTTCCCCCCTATAAATTCACAAAAAGAAAACGGTTGCTTGAATCGCGGCAGCGGAATTGCCGTTCTTTCAGAGCTCGCTGCGTGTGTTTACGGCCTGCTCGTGATGGGTGAATATTAGTGCTCTTCATTTGGCCCGTGCGACGTCCCCCCAGTAAATTGTAGTCGGTTTTTCGATTACATTCGACCCGCGCGCCGTCCCCCGGCAAATTGTAGTCGGTTTTTCGATTATATTTGGCTCGCACGCCGCCCCCCGGCAAATTGTAGTCGGTTTTTCGATTACATTCGGCCCGTGCGCCGCCCCCCAGTAAATTGTAGTCGGTTTTTCGATTACATTCGGCTCGCACGCCGACCCCGGCAAATTGTAGTCGGTTTTTCGATTACATTCGGCTCGCGCGCCGTCCCCCGGCAAATTGTAGTCGGTTTTTCGATTATATTTGACCCACACTCGACTTTCTAGCTAACCACACCAAAAAGGATTGGCACAAATACGCCAATCCTACATAACTATATTATCCTATTTGTCAACTAGCTATCCTAAAGTTACTCTACCGGTGAAGGTATACGAACTGCCCGCTTCTCCTATGAACGATACGGGATCAAGTCCTGGACCTTCGAGCCGGCATAGGCCGGATACGGTACATGTTACCACTGCTTCCGTAACCAGTCCACCGCTCCAGGTGAAATTGAGGGTATAGCCGCCTCTCGCCCGCAGACCCTTGACACTGCCCTCGTTCCAGTCGGCAGGCAATGCAGGCAGCAGTCTGATCCTATCTGTATGACTCTGCAGCAGCATCTCCGCGATACCTGCTGTTCCTCCGAAGTTCCCGTCAATCTGGAACGGCGGATGATTGTCGAACAGGTTAGGCAGGGTCGAATGCTCCAGCAACGCCCGCACATTGGTATAGGCTTTACGCTCATCCTGCAGCCTGGCCCAGAAGTTAATGATCCAGGCCCGGCTCCAGCCGGTATGTCCGCCGCCGCTGGCAAGTCTGCGTTCCAGCGTCGTACGGGCTGCTGCTGCCAGCTCTGGCGTATGCTCCACCGTGAAGGCATCCCCCGGATACAGCGCGAACAGATGCGAAATATGCCGGTGCCCCGGCTCTACCTCTTCGTAATCCTCCATCCATTCCTGAATCTGCCCGTATTTACCGATCTGTGGCCCCGGCAAACGGTTCAGCGCTGAACGGAGTTCTTCGCGGAATACCTCGTCACAGCCGATAATCTCCGAGCTCTGGACACAGGCCTTGAACAGGGCTTCAATGATCTGGAAGTCCATAGAGGCTCCGGCACACAGCACGCCCGATTCTCCGCCGGGCAGCTGATACGTGTTCTCCGGCGAGACGGACGGGCAGGTAATCAGCCGGCCCGACTCATCCTCTATCAGGTAATCAAGCAGGAACTGTGCAGCTTCCTTCATCGTATCGTAGGCATTCGCCAGATACTGGCGGTCCTGGCTGAACCGGTAATGCTCCCACATATGCAGACACAGCCAAGCTGCTCCCAGCGGCCAGAACGATGCTGGCAGATACGTATCCTGAGGAGCAGTATCTGCCCAGATGTCCGTATTGTGGTGTGCCGTGAAGCCGCCGCAGCCATACATGACCTTCGCAGTCACCCGTCCAGGCTCACGCATCCGTTGGATCAGATCGAACAGCGGCTCATGGCATTCCGCCAGATTGCAGAGTTCAGCAGGCCAGTAGTTCATCTGCGCATTAATATTGATTGTGAATTTGCTGTCCCAGGCTGGAGTGAAGCTGTCATTCCAAATGCCCTGCAGATTCGCAGGCAAGGAGCCCGGACGGCTGGAGGCGATCAGCAGATAACGGCCATATTGAAAATAAGTCGAGATCAGTCCGTGGTCTTCTCCCCCCTGCCGGAACCGATTTAGCCGTTCACTGGTTGGCAGTCCGCTCAGCTCCGGGTTCATCGGGAGCGTCAGCGAGGTCCGGCCGTACAAGCTGCGGTAATCCGCAACATGGCGGGCAAGCAGTTCCTCATAAGGCACCATAGTCAAGGCCTCCAACTGCCGCTTGGCATACAGCGCCGGATCGGGATAGCGGAATGTGGTTCCTGCGGCAAGCAGCAATGTAACCGAGCTTGCCCCCTCCACCAGCACATATTCGCCGATATTGCGGCAGGTTCCGTCTTGCGTGACGGCCTTCAATGCAGCAGCGAAGGAGCTGCCCCCGCGCCCGCCGCATTCTCCGCCCATCACCAGCCCGCTGTCATTCCATTTCTCGGTCTTCTCCAGCATTCTCCAGTTCTGGCGGTTGAACCTGGCCTTCAGGGAGATTGCGTTCTTCCGGTCAGAGGTAATCCGCACCACGATAGCTTGATCCGGGTAGCTGGCGAACAGCTCACGGGTATACCGGACCCCGCCGGTCACATAACTCACCCGGGATACGCCGGATTCGAGATCAAGCTCCCGCTGATAGTCCTCAGCAGGCTGCTCATGTCCGGCGAATGACAGCAGCAGGTCGCCAAGCGGCAGATAATGGCGCTGTGCTTCCGGCAGCCCCACCATCGTCATGGCTGCTAGCTCTTCCGCCTCCCGCAGCTTGCCTTCCAGAATCAGCTGGCGGAGCTTCGGCAAGTGGGGCAGCGCATCTTCATTGTTGCGGTCACGCGGACCTCCGTACCACACGGAATCCTCATTGAGCTGGAGCTTTTCCTCAGCTACCCTGCCAAAGATCATCGCTCCCAGCCTGCCGTTACCGACCGGCAGTGCCTCATTCCATTCCTGTGCCGGCTCCGTGTACCATAACCGCTGGCTCTGTTCCATGCTTGTCATCGATATTCCGTCCCTTCGTATTCAGATCCAGTTCAAACAGACTTAATTCAGTTCCACCAGCGCCTTGATCACCTTGGACTCAGGATTCAGCCAGCTCTCGAACTGCCCGGTCATCTCCCCGAAGGAGCAGCGGTGGGAAATATAGCGGTCCACATCAATGTAACCGTCTCTAATGGCGCTAATTACCCGTTCGAAGTCCTCGCGGGTCGCATTTCTGCTGCCCTGCACCGTCATTTCGCGGGCATGGAAATCCGGGTCACTAAAGGTAATGTTCCCTTTGACCAAGCCGACATAAGTCAATGTACCGCCATGCCCGACCAGTCCAAAAGCCCCTTCCATGGAGGAGATATTGCCGGTGGAATCAATGACATGCGGCAGGAAGTTGCCGCCTGTAAGCGCCGTCAGCTGTTCCTTCGGCTCCTTCAAGGCACTTACCGTATGCTCTGCCTGCGCCCAGCCCTTGCAGAAGGCCAGACGTTCATCGTTGACATCCATCGCAATGACCTTCGCCCCTGCGTACCGGGCCATGGCCATCACGCCCAGTCCGATTGGGCCTGCGCCGATCACCAGCACCTGATCTCCAGCGCCGACACCGGAGCGCCGAACCGCATGGGCACCAATCGCCAGCGGCTCCAGCATGGCCGCCTGATCCAGCGTCAGCCCGTCTGTCTTCAGCAGATTACCTACAGGCAGACTCACCCGTTCCCGCATCCCGCCGTCCAGATGAACACCGAACACTCTCATTTTCTGGCAGCAATTCGTTTTACCGCTCAGACAAGCCCGGCATTCTCCGCAATGCAGATACGGAATGACACTGACCTGGTCACCGGCCCGCAGTCCTTGCGGGTTGTCGCCAATGCGCTCAATAATCCCGGACAGCTCATGCCCCAGCACACGCGGATAAGTGAAATAAGGCTGGTTCCCCCGGTAAGCGTGCAGATCTGTCCCGCAGATGCCGATACGGCGGATGCTTACAAGGGCTTCCCCGTCCACAAGCCCCGGCTCCGGCAGATCTTCCCTGAATACGAACTTTCCGATCTCCTCACAAATAATTCCCTTCATTATAGGCGCTCCCCGTTCCGGCTCTGTGCTTCGTTCCACTCCGGCAGTCCGCTCGGCCAGGTCGCCCCGTCGATCGGCTTCAGAATATCGCGCACTTCTGCCAATAATTGTTGATCTATGGGCTCTTCGGTCCATTTAATATTGTTGCGGATATTCTCCGGCGTTGCCGTACTGACCAGTGTGGTAGGAATCTGCTCATTCGCTGTAGAGAATTGAACCGCCAGCTTGGCAATGTCTTCCCCCTTATCCCTGCAATATTCAGCAGCACGCTGACACGCCGCCTGAATCTCCGCTCCCGCCGGATGCCAGTCCGGCACCTTGCGGTTGCTGAGCAGCCCCATCGAGATGGGCGACGCATTCATCAGCCCTGTGCCGCTCTCCTCCAGCAGCGGAAGAA
Organism: Paenibacillus sp. FSL R7-0179; assembly: GCF_038002265.1. Lineage (NCBI taxonomy): Bacteria > Bacillati > Bacillota > Bacilli > Caryophanales > Paenibacillaceae > Paenibacillus > Paenibacillus sp. FSL R7-0179. The sequence goes on along the minus strand of NZ_JBBOCC010000002.1, from coordinate 1,826,883 downwards.
GCCGGAGCAGTGTGGTATCGTTGAGCGAATAATGGCAGTAGGACAGAATGACATCAAGCTTGGTCTGCGGAAGTACCTTCTCGAACACACTCAGCGGCAGGCCGCTGACGCCGAAGTAACGGATTTTGCCTGCCTGCTTCAGCTCTTCCAGCGCCAGAATGCCCTCCTCCATCACTTGCGTAAACGAGCCAAATTCAACATCATGCAGCAGCAGAATATCCAGGTAATCCGTGCCCAGGCGGGCCATGCTCTCTTCCGCGCTGCGGATGATGCGCTCTCTGGAGAAGTCGAATTCATCTGATCCGTAACGTCCGGCCTTGGTGCTCAGAATATATTTGTCACGCGGTAGCGTCTGGAGTGCCTCGCCCAGAACTGTCTCCGCTTTCATCAGGCCGTAGTACGGGGAGACGTCAATGAGGTTAATCCCCAGATCAATCGCCGTATGAACCGTAAGGATGGCCTCATCCTTCGGAACCTCCCGGAACACGCTGCCCAGCGAAGAGGCCCCGAAGCTTAATGCTGAGACCTCAAGTCCCGTATTGCCCAGCTGTCTGTATTTCATCTTGCACTACCTCCTATGGTTTATAGATCTAACTTATAAAATCTAGCAGCATTCGCTCCAAACACCGGCTCCCTCTCTTCCGCGGATAAGCGGCCTTGCAGTGCTGTGCGCAAAATCCCTACAACCTCCTCATAGGTTGCCGCCATCAGGCACACCGGCCAGTCGCTGCCGAACATCACCCGCCCCGGTCCAAACAGCTCCAGCACAGCATGCACATAAGCCGAAAAATCCTCCTGCGTCCAGCCCTGCGGATCAGCCTCCGTCACCATCCCGGACAGCTTGCAGTAAATTCCCGGATGCTTAGCCACCTCCGCCATCAGGCTTCGCCACGGCTCTAATTGGCCCGAAGCAATCTTCGGCTTAGCCAGATGATCAATAACTCCCCGCAGTCCCGGAACCTGTTCCAGCATCGCAATGAGCTGCGGAAGCTGATCGGCCAGCACCAGCAGATCCACCGGCACATCCCGCTCCGCAAGATATGAGAGCGCTTCTATATATGGCCGGGTCAAAAGCACACCGGGGTCCGCCATCTCCTGAATCATCACCCGCAGCCCGGTGAACTTCGGCTGTCTGCTGAGCCGCTCGAATTCTGCCTGAAAGGAAGGGCTTGCAAGATCCAGCCAGCCAATGACACCCGCGACAGACTCCGCCTGCCCGCTGAGTCCCAGAATGTATTCCGTCTCCTCCACGGTCGGCGCAGCCTGTACCACAATCGTGCGGCTGATCCCATGCTTCGCTAGCTCCGGCTCCAGATCAGCGGGCAGATAATCCCGGAACAGCACCGGAATCTCCGGCGTAATCCAGCCATAATCATCCCTGTCTATCTTCCAATAATGCTGGTGAGCATCAATATACATGATAACGCCTCCATTCCACCTTATTGTAAACATCCGATAAAGGAATAAAAATAGCTAAAACAAACAAATTCATACCTTATTTTGATATGATGTGGGTAAGAATGCAGAGATGAAACTCAGGAGGAGACTTCATGGAACCGATCCGCAGGCATTTTGACCATCAATTGCCAATTACGCTGCTGCTGGACTATAAGGAAACGAAAAGCCCGCAGCGCGAGCTGCCCGACCACCAGCATGACTGGTACGAATTCATCTACGTATACGGCGGCAAAGGAAGCTTTTTCATCGATCAGACCTTTTATGAGATGCATCCGGGTGACATCATCGTTGTTCCCGGAAACACGGTGCACCGGGGATTTCCCGACAATGAGGAGCCGGTGACCTCCTCCGCCCTTTTTTTCAGCCCGGCTCTGATCCATAACCATACCTACAGTGAGTCTTATCCCTATCTGAAGCTGTTCGACGCTGCCAAGACCAACAAGCAGTACAAGTATACTCTGTCTCCTGAGCATGCTGAGATTCTGCAAAATGATATCGATGCGATCCACCGGGAGCGCGAGCAGAATCAGCCGGACGGCGGGCAGGCGCTTACGCTGCTGCTTCATCTTGCACTGCTGCATTTAAACCGCTACTGTCTGCCGCAAGCCGCCGAGCCGGTTGCTTCCAATCCCTTGCTGCCGGAGTGGTTCCGTGAGGCGCTCAGCTACATCAACGATCATCTCGTTCAGCCGCTGGAGCTTAGCTCCCTGGCTGCGCGGGCCTCGATCTCACCGGCCCATTTCAGCCGGGTCTTCAAGCAGCGTCTGGGCATGAATGTGACGGATTATATTGCGACCAAGCGGATTTTTGCCGCCAAGGACAGCCTGCTGCAATCAAGCTATACCATCGAGCAGATTGCCATGGCCTGCGGCTTCGAGAGCCTGCCCCACTTCTACCGTACGTTCAAAAGAATCACCAGCATGACACCCGCCGCCTACCGCAAGAGTAACAGAGCGTAGTAGTGCTTCTTAATTCAGCTTACAAAACGTTCGGATTGGTTACAATGACCTTCTGCCTTAGCTCTGAAGGTCCTCCTCGCAGACGGTTACAGCATCCCCTTCATAAGTGACAACGCAGCTTCCGGCATGCCCGGCCAGCTCTACGGCAAATTGCCTTACCGCCTGCATTCCGGCATAGTCTCCGGCCCGCTTCCCGATAGTCAGCCTGCGGTCCGCTTCACACCAGCTCAGCTCAATCATGGTATAAGAGCCAGTCTCATAATTATAATTATCGCCTTCATCTTCATACAGGGTGAAGGCTGCATCCTTGCCGCCGTATACCTTGAGCCTCGTCACTGCCTCCGGCTGTTCATCCGTATACTGAACATCGGGGCCGAGCGGAACAATGGACCCGGCACGGACATACAGGGGAAGCGTCTCCAGATCCGCTTTTGCTACAATCGTCACTCCGCCCTCCAGCCGTTCATCGCTCCAATAATCGTACCACTCGCCTTCAGGAAGGTAGACACTCCGCTGCTTAAGAACCCCTTCAAGCTCACGGGAGCCGGGACCGTAATACATGGCCTCTGTCACGGGAGCCGCCATGAAGGCCGGACCGAACATGAACTGATCGCCGATAGCATGAACCTGCACATCTTCCCGGTAGTCGAAGGCCAGCGCGCGGAACATAGTATAACTGCGGTGTGCCACAGCTCCGGCCAAGGAGTAGATGTACGGCATCAGCCGGTAACGGAGCTTCAGGTATTTCACCAAGGTATCATACATCGGCTCTCCCTCCTGGCCGAACTGCCAGATCTCTCTCGGCGTATCGGTTCCGTGAGAACGGAACATCGGCAGGAACGCGCCAAGCTGGAACCAGCGGACATACAGCTCCCGGTAGCCCAGATCGGCAACACCCTCGTCATAATCCCCGTTCCAGAACCATTGCTCCTTGTGATTCTTCACGAAGAACGCTCCGATATCCAGCGTCCAATAAGGCGAACCGGTCAGGCAAAAGTTAAGGCCGTCTGCTATCTGCTTCCTCAGCGTCTCCCAGTTGGCGGCTATATCGCCAGACCATGTAATTGTGCCATAGCGGTGCTGCCCTGCGAACGCAGAACGTGTCAGATTGATTACCCGCTTCGTTGAGGTCGCTGCACGCTGGCCTTCATAGATTCCTTTGGAGTGCTGCATAGAATAAGCATTGATCAAGCCCGGATCGAGATACCGCTTCGATTCTGCCGTATTAATCAGCAGCCGCTGCTCCGGCTCCGGCTTAACTGCCCCCTTCCAGTCTGCTTCGAACGGCTCAGTGCAATCGCACCACCAGGCATCGACTCCATGTGCGAACAATCCTTCATGGGCCTGCTTCCAGTACAGCTCGCGCGCTTCCTCCCGGAAGGCATCATAAGTCGCCTGATTACCGAGCAGGAAGCCGCGCGCCTTCATCTCTTCATGATTGTCCCCGCCCGCACCCATGATCGGCCAGATCGACACCATCAGCTTGGCATTCATAGCATGCAGGCTGTCCATCATCTGCACCGGATCGGGGAAGCGCTCAGGATCGAAAGTCTTTTGCCCCCACAGATTGCCCGTCCAGGACTGCCAGTCAAGTACGATACAGTCGAGGGGAAGCGAACGTTCACGATACTCTTGTACAATGGCAAGCAGCTCCGCTTGGGAGACATATCTTTCCTTGGACTGCACATACCCGAAGGACCATTTCGGCAGCATCGGCGCTTCTCCGGTCAGATAGCGGATGCCCGCCGTAATCTGATCGAATTCCGGACCATAAATGAAATAGTAATCCATCTCTTCATCCGCATCACTCCAGAGGTACGAGCCAAAGGCATCGTCATGAAAAGTCATATAAGACCCCGAATCTACCAGAATCCCGTAGCCGCGCGTAGACACCAGGACCGGAACAACCGCCTTCATATTCTGCTGATACAGATATTGCTGCCGTCCCCGGAGGTTCATCATCCCCTCTTCATGGGAGCCAAGTCCGTACAGGGCCTCCCCTTCCTGCCATTCAAATTCCAGCTTCGTATGAAAAGCCTCCCGGTCCAGCCTCCGATTCACCCCCTCTGCTCTGGCACGCAGCCCATCAGCACCCTGTCCAGTCTCGACCGTATCTGCTGAAGCATCGAAGACTGTATGATAGACCTCTGTGCGCTCCAGGGTTTTGCCGCCTCGGGCCGGCTCCCGTGTCAGCAGTGTACCATCCGCAGCTCTGTAGCTGAACGCACAGGTTTCTTTATCCACTTCAATCGTTAGCTGCGCCGTTGAGATCTCCAGATGCCCGGGCAGGTCTGCGATATTGTACTCTACGTTCCCGGCCGCTGGCTGGCTTATCACCATCAGACTCTCTTTGCCGCTCAGCTCAGCATTCAGCGTATAACGGATTCTGGCAATCCCTGGCGTACACCAGCCGATATGCATCATTCCCTCACTAGTCGCAAGCCTTACGCCGGCCCCGCCGGATTGTACCTCTATCAGTTTCACAATGCTTCCACCCTTCCTTATGACTTCCTCTAATGATAATGATATTATTATTGATATCGGTTCATCTAGCATATATTTGCGCGATATCAACACAATATGACGATTTACAGGAGGACATCATGTACGAACACCGTTACCGGGAGAACAAGCTGCACGGCCAGCTGGAATTCCCGCTGCATATCTACCGGGTGGAGCATCAGGCCCGCGTGCATTCCATTCTTCCGGTACACTGGCATAACGAAATGGAGATTATCTATCTGGCAAAAGGCAGCGCTGTCTTCCATATTGAGAGCCGTGAGTTCGCTATTCAAGCAGGGGATGCCCTGATCGTCCATCCCGGGGAGCTTCATTCAGGTATAGACACTGCTATGGGCGGCACCTGTTATTACTCCATCGTGTTCAAAGGCTCCTGGCTGTCTTCGCCGCAGCCCGACCGGGTACAGGAGCTGTTCCTGGACCCCGTCCTGCAAGGGACGGTCCGGCTTCCCGCTCTATTATCTGCTGCAGATGCTTCCCACGCCCCCTTACTTCAGCTGATCAGGGAGCTGTTAAGCCGCTATGAGCGCATGCCCGGGGCATACGAAATGAGTCTGAAGGCGCTCCTGCTGCTGTTCATCGCAGACTGCTATCAGTACAAGCTGACCGGGTTGAACCCGGCGGCGGAGACCCGGCACGGCCGGGAATATAACCGGCAGATCCGGGAGGTGCTGAGCTATATGGAAGCCCATTCCCGCGACCGGCTGGAGCTGGATCAGCTTGCCTCTGTGGTGGCGTTGAGCCGCTCGCATTTCTGCAAGTTTTTCAAGGCTCAGACAGGGATGCGCCCGATGGAGTATCTGAACTATATCCGCATCAGCCAAGCAGCCAGTCTGCTCCGCAGCGGCTCATACAATGTACTGGAGGCTGCACTGGAGTCAGGCTACCAGCATGTCAGCTATTTCTCCAAATGGTTCAAGCATTATATGAACATGACGCCCTCAGAGTACAAGGCCCGGTATTCTTCCGGTGTGTAGTCTCCGGAGCGGACTCAGAGTCCGTAACTCGTGAATAATAACTATCCTCCAATAGAGAAGCAGTGCCTGAGAGGTCTCTCGGGCACTGCTCCTTGTCATGCTCTATTCCATCCCGCCCGCGACCGCTTAAGCCAGTGTAAACGAAGCAAACTGCGCGCCGCCGCCCCCGGTATACGTGAAATACAGCGCCTGAACGCCGTCCGGAATCGCCACATCCGCCGCATATTCTTTCCAGACGTTCGTGAAGCCTACCGGTATAGAAGCAAGCGCAGGCCCGTCCCAAGCCGTCTTCACCTGGAACTCACCATGGCAATATCCCCGCACCTTGATGGAGACCCGGCTAACCCCCTTGCAGTCAAAATACTTGAACCCGGCGGTGGCCGACTCCGTCATATTGGCAATATAGCCAATCTCTTCTTCACCGTCTCTGCCGTCCTGCGTAATTTTGGGGAACCGGCTGTCCATCCAGGCACCCATAGGGCCAAAGCCTCCGGTATACATCTCCTGATCCTTGGTGAACAAATGACAGGCCAGGTAAGCAGGATATTCTCCGCGTCCCTCCAGCGGACCGCCGTTCGGGCCGGAGGTTGTAATCTCCACCTGCGGGATCGTGCCGTCTTCACGGAACGCAATCGGCTCAATGCAGCCCTGGCGCGAGAACGCTGTCCCGTTGGTATGCCGGTGATAAAAGATATACCACGCTCCATTAACCTCCACGATACTGCCGTGGTTATTGCCGCCGTAATACATCGTCCGGTCCGCTGGCTTATACGTATCGATATGCAGATCACAGTTGCTCACAATGACACCCTGATACACAAAACCCCGGGTAGGATGACTGCTGGTGGCATAACACAGCTCATGCATCGAGATGGAGGAATAGATCAGGTAATAGATATCCCCTCTTTTGCGGATGGAAGGGGCCTCGAAGAACTCATAGCCCTCGAAGCCGGTTCCCTGGCTGTAAGGCTGGCTCGGTGCCACGAACACAGGCTCTTCAATTATTGTAAGCATATCGGGGCCCAGTACAGTAGCCATCGCGCCATGCCTGGACTTGTCTCCGTATCCGCAGAAGCCGGTGTACAGGTACGTGGTGTCTCCTTCGGTCAATACCCCCGGATCAAACTGCGGCTCATCGCCTTCCCGTTCGCCCAGGCGTGTGCCGTCCTTATAGGTGACATAGCCGTAGAATTCGTATTTGCCGCCCGGCTTATCGCAGACTGCCACCGATACGAGAGAAACCTTGTCCAGTACATAGTAGAGATAGTAGCGCCCGTCCGGTCCCTGCGTCACATCCGGTGCATAGAGACACATGCTGCCCTCCGGGTTGAGCGGATCATCTGTCGTCTTATAGATCACCCCTTCATATTGCCAATCGCCCAGATTGTCCTCCGGCGCTGACCAGCAGACGTAGTCGTTCAGACAGAAGGCGTGTCCGTTGAACCGGTCATGTGAGCCATAGACATATACTCTTCCTTCAAAAACATAAGGCTCCGCATCCGGCACGTACTCCCAGGAAGGCAGATATGGGTTCAATCCTTGTGGTTGTGTCATTTTAACATCCTCCATTTGTTATATAGATTGTCGTTGTAAGTGTGGCCTAGCTAATCAAGCACAGTCACCTGTATCGTGCACTCGGCGTAATCCGGATGTACATCTCTCTCCCCGGCCACATCGAGCAGTGGAATGCCGTTACTATTGTAATGGACTCTGTGGATCGCCGAGCATCTCGTTCCATGCTTCACCAATTGCTCTTCCCCATGGTAGAGGACTAGCGTAGTACCGTCAGTATCCTGGAAAAAGGAATTATGCCCCGGACCGTACACCCCGTCCAGCGAATAATAAGAAAGTGCCGGCGTGCCTGCCTTGCTCCAGGCACCGGCATTCAGATAGTCGCCGCCCCGTGGAATGCTTAACCAGCTTACCGCATAGGTATATCCCGTTGCCGCCCCGCCGGAGTAGGCAATATACACGGTATCTTCCGTAAGAAGCGGATACGGGCCTTCGTTATTGATCGTGCCCTGAACATTCTCCCAGCCGAGCAGCGGACGCGACAGCAGCACCGGCTCACTGGTTAACACCGCCGGGTTCGCTTCATCTACAGTGGCGATGTACAGCATGGAGCCGGTATCCAGCGGCGTTCCGATCCCTTTGCGGTAAGACCAGACTACACAGGAGGTGCCGTCTGCCTTGAAATAAGTCATATCCAGCGTAATGCCGTCTCCGGCCAATGGAGTACCGTCCATCCGCTTCACCCGGACCGGTGTGCTCCAATCCCCGGCCTGCATAATATCACCGCCGGGATTCAGCTTCATAAGATGGCATTGCGGTCCCCATACCTTGCCGCCAACAGCGAACAGGATGTACAGCTCCCCGCCGATGACATGGAATTCCGGCGCCCAGAAGGTCTGGATGAAGTTCAGCTCCTCATTCAGGTCCAGAATAACGGCTTCCTCGAAGCCCGGAACGAATAAGTCCTGCAAGGTATCTGCCACGCGGACATAGATGCCGATATTATTGACATTGTCATTGGTAGCCAGGAAGTAGTACCTGCCGTTCCAAGGGAGAATTACCGGGTCTGCATAGCCGCTTGCCAACGGGAACGGCAAGTCGTAGGTGACTACTTTGCCATGTATGGTATACGTTCCCGGCAAGGTGAAATCAATCCCTGTGGTATCCCAGTCCACCCGCTTATCGGCAGTGGAGCCGTCAGAATACAGCGCGGTGGCTCTGACCTTCGCCAATTCGCCGGCGGAACGGACACTGACCTGTTCCTCCACACGGATATCGGTGTTATACACCGGGGTCCATGCTGCCTGTACCTTGCGGCCTGTGGGACCGTCCACTGTCAGCACATTCCCCGGACAGGTGCCGGTCAGCGGCCTAGCGGGCTGCTCTACCGTGTAAGCTTCAGCAGGCTCCGGCGGCGAGATCCCTTCCGGCTTCCGCAGGTCAGCCAGCCGGTTCACGTAATAGTTGCCGTCGTTATCCTGCCAGCGGATCTCATATCCGCCGGTGCTGTCCAGTGCGCAGACGGCTTCTTTTACATAGCGTTCATTATCGAGCCGTACAAGCTGCTGGGCATCGAAGGTCACCAGATCCGGCGAGGTCCACAGCAGAATCTGTCCTCTGCTCTCCCCGTCATCCTCTCCCGAGGCGTCCACCCTTACGGCAATCATCCCGAAAGCACCATCCTGTGTGCGGAACAGATAGGGATTTTTCAGTCCTTTTTCATGGATCACATTCTTCTCATCCACGGTGGCCACGGCAAATAACAGGCCATAGTTCCGGTTAAGCGGCTGAAATCCGTTATGATCATCTGCGCAGGCCATATGAACACTGTTGCTTAGAGACCCGGTGTAATCCTGGTTCGGTATGCGTGTGTAGACTGTAAGCTTCATTAGCTCTGACACCTCATTCATAGCTCTATCACCCTTACCTTGTTATTCATCTTGCAGCATGTCCCTACCAGTATAGAGAAGCTCTTGGCGTGAAGTCCATGACATATAGACACCTAAGCTTGATCTATCCTTAGATTATGGTCCGGAGCCGGAATCGTCTATAAATTATCTGGAAAACGCTTTAATCTCTATACCGCCGCTTATGGTATACTTGGGCAAAATAAAATTCACCTGGAGGATGTTATGATGAATACTACAGAGGGTTCTTTTTATACAGGAGAGTATAGAAATCTGTTCCTTGAGAACGGACTGTGTGCGGAGGCCATCCAGCAGCGGCTGGAGGATACCTGGAACGAAATGTTCTACGGTGCCCCTGATGTGCGGCTCTACCATACTATGGATGAGGATAAGGGTTATATCGTAGATACAGGCAATACCGATGTGCGCACAGAGGGCATGTCCTACGGGATGATGATGGCGGTTCAGATGGATAAAAAAGAGGAGTTTGACCGGCTCTGGACATTCGCCAAAGTCTTCATGCAGCATACGGAGGGCCGTTACAAGGATTATTTCGCCTGGCATTGTAAGCTGGACGGCACCCGGCTGTCGCAAGGACCCGCCCCGGACGGGGAGGAGTTCTTCGCGATGGCGCTGTTCTTCGCTTCCCGCCGCTGGGGTGACGGGGCCCCGCCGTTCAATTATTCGGAGCAGGCCAGAATCATTCTCCGCGCCTGTGTGCACAAGGGAGAAGACGGGGAAGGCGATCCGATGTGGGACCCCGAGACCCGGCTGATCAAGTTCATCCCGGAGACTCCGTTCAGCGATCCCTCCTATCATTTGCCGCATTTCTATGATCTGTTCGCGCTGCAGGCGGATGAAGCAGACCGGGCGTTCTGGAAGGATGCGGCCGCCCGTAGCCGGGATTACCTGCATCTGGCCTGCCATCCCGCAACCGGCCTGTCCCCGGAATACGCCAACTATGACGGAACTCCAGCTGAACCCCAGCCGCATGGTGACTACCGCCACTTCTTCAGCGACGCCTACCGGGTAGCCGCCAACATCGGGCTGGATTATGAATGGTTCCACTGCGATCCTTGGCAGGTGGAGCAGTCTAACCGCATCCAGGCTTTCTTCCGCGATATCGATCCGGCTGATTACCGGCGGTATACGATTGATGGCCAGCCTTTTGACGAGCTGTCCCTGCATCCGGTCGGCCTGCTGTCCACTCTGGCCATGGCCTCGCTCGCTGCTGACGGACCGGATGCCGGGCATTTCGTCAAGCTGTTCTGGAACACTCCCCTGCGCACCGGAGAACGGCGCTATTATGACAACTGCCTGTACTTCTTCACCATGCTGGCGCTGAGCGGGAATTATCGGATTTATAAATAAGTAACAGTAAGCAGCTTGAAGCAATCCGCCCCATTTAAGGCGGAATTGAAACGAGGAGCCCTTGTGCTGCACAAGGGCTCCTCATTTACTCATTTCGCCCGCGTCCGGCATATTCAGGAGCACTAATGCACCTCATTTACTCATTTTGCCTACGTCCGGCATATTCAGGCACTCCTTTAGCCCAAGCACAGCCCCACCAAGGGGATTTATCCCTCTCATTCCACCATTTACTCCACTTTCAGCCCCACCAAAGGGATTTATCCCTTTCATTTCACCATTTACTCCACTTCCAGCCCCACCAAAGGGATTTATCCCTCTCATTTACTCTCCTCAACGAACAATCGCTCCCCCGGGCGATGGAGGCAACGCTATCCATCCCGAAGGAGCGATTCCCTTATATTCTTATCCTTTCAGCCCCCCACCACATCCGCACGGTATTCCTGTGGCGTGGTGCCGGTCCATTTTTTGAATACCCGGGTGAAGGATTGCGGGGTGACGTAGCCGATCAGCGAGCCGACCTCGGCGACCTTCAACTCCCCTCTGCGCAGCAGCTCCTTGGCCTGGCGGACGCGCATATCCTCGATGTACTCGGACAGATTGATTCCCCGTTCCTGCTTGAACAGGCGGGACAGATAGGAGGGATTGAAGTGGATCACATCGGCCAGCCGTACGAGCGACAGGTCCTGGTCGAGATTCTCTTCTATATATATGCAGATCCGGTCGATGACACCCGCTGCCCGCTTCTGCTCCCCGTTCTTCCTGACAGAGAACAGCAGCTCAGCCGTGTCCCGAAGATATTGGAAGGCTTCTCCCAGCGTCCGGTGGACCTCAAGCTGCATCAGCCCGCTTGCCCCAATCTCCCCGTCGGCTTCCCATCTGTTCGTATACGACATGAGCATCAGGGCAATGGTGTAATATAGTTCAGTCAGATAAGGATTGCCCCGTGTGCATTCATGCCCTGCCGGTTCAGCCATCTCCCCGAACAGCTGGAGGAACTCCTCCTTGCGGCCCGCCTCCAGATGTGCAGCCAAGGTCTCCACCTTGTCACGCAGGAAGCGGTCACGCACGGTATCCGGCACCGCCGCTTCATTCAGCTGCACCTTCTGCACCATCCGCTCCCCATCCCCGGCCCGGTAATGCTGAACCTGCCTCGCTTTATCGTACACAAGCGGAAGCCTGGACCACGCAGACTCCTCTGCACTCAGGGTGATGGCCATCCCGACCTCCAGTGATTCCCGGCACGACTGCTGAATCAGCTCGAAGGTGCCTTCCAGGAATTTAATCATCTGCTCCAGATCCTCCGGCTGCGAAGCCTCTCCCGTACCGCCCGGCTGAATCAGCCAGATCAGGTCACCGTACCGGTCGATGACCCCAAGACTGACCGTCCGCTCCTTCAGCAGCTTCTCGGACAGGAACTTCACCGCGAGCGCCGTCTCCCGCCGGTCCATATACGTGCGCGAGGATTCAGGATCACTGATACTGCCCAGTGCGATCAGGACCGGCCGCGAAGCATCCAGCGGAATGTTCAGACGGACGAAGTCCCCGGCCATATCCTGGTCCGCCTTGACGCTGTGAATGAGATGGCGGAAATAATCGCCCTGCGCCAAGGTCTCCAGCGTGTTCAGCTGCTCCTTGGACTCACGGATCAGATCATTCACCTGCATGGTGTCGTTCAGCTCCTGGAGCGCACGCATCACCGCCTCAATCAGCTTCGGATAACCTTCATTCTTGAGCACATATTGAACGCCCGGAGCCTGAATCGCCTGGTAGACATAATTGAAGTCGCTGTGTCCGGTCAGGAAGACGATTTTGCATTGCGGCCAGCTCCGGCGGATATGCTTCATCAGCTCCAGCCCGTCCATCTCAGGCATGCAGATATCTGAGAGAACAAGGTCCACCCGGGTCCGGTGCAGCAGATGTAGCGCTTCGCGGCCCGAGTAGGCCTTGTAGATGTCCAGCTCGAGCTCCATTTTGCCGAAAATAACCGCCAGTCCATCTGTGATAATCTCTTCATCATCAACGATAAGCATCCTGTACACCAGCATTCTCACCTCCCGCTCTAAGAAGGATGGTTACCCTTAATCCGCCCAGCTCACTCCGGTCCGCAAGCAAGCCGCTCTCTTCGCCGAAGGTAATGCGGATACGCCGGTGAATGTTCACCAGTCCCGTTGTCTCCGCCTGCTCTCGATAAACATTAAGGGACTCTCTCAATTGCTCTAGCGTATCATCACTCAGCCTATCCCCGTTATCTTCTACGATAATGCGGATGTCCGGGCCTTCCTGGGCGAAGCGGATAATGATCAGGCCCTCCATGGATTTCTTTTCCAGGCTGTGCTTGAACGCGTTCTCAATAATCGGCTGCACAATCAGCCGCGGAACGGACACCTTCTTCAGCTCCTCGGACAAGGCATCGAACCGGACTCCAATTCTGCGGGAGAAACGCATGGCCTGAATCTCTGTATACATTCTTGCATGGTGAATCTCCTGCTCCAAGGACACCAGGTCAGAAGCGTTACGGGTGACAAACTGGAAGTATTCGCCGAGCATCGTTGTAAGCTGTTCGATCCGCTCGGTATCGCCGGTCTTCGCCATCGTGTTCAGAATGAAGAAGCTGTTATACAGAAAATGCGGGTTAATCTGTGACTGCAATTGCTTCAGCTCTGCCCGCTGGGCCATAATCTTCTGCTTGTAGACCTGATCGATCAGGGAATGCAGATTGCTCACCATCTGGTTGAAGCGGCTGTACAGATAACGGAATTCATCCTTCGACTCATGCTGGATATGAATATCCAGATCGCCCTGCTCCATTCTCCGGAAGCTCTTCACCAGCGTCAGCATCGGCTTATGAATGAACTTGTAGGTCGACAGCGCAAAAGCAATAATGATAGCAAGCGCGGCCACACCAAACACCCAGGCCCAGGTATAGAATTTGCTAAGCGGATTCTTGATAATATCCTCCGGGATGATCCGGTAAATGGACAACCCAAGCTCCTGCGAGCCGGTCTGGACGATGTAATATGGCGCACCGGCGATCCTCAGCCTCTCCCCGGAGGCCACCGCGCGGATATCCCGGGCATACTGGGACGGCTCCGCCCGCGCCAGCTCGCCGGTCATGCTGTAGAGCGCGAATCTCGCACTATCGGAGAGCAATAGCGTTCCACTGCCGGGATACGTATTGAATTGGCCCAGCGCCGCCCGCAGCTCCTGGGTATCCAGCTCAATCTCGACCGTCAGCACCGGCTCCGCCCCCTTGATGCCCCGCTGCTTCATCGCGCTAAGATACAGGCCGCCATCCCACTCAATCACCTGGGAACGGCGGTCCCCGAAGACCGAGCGGATCTCGCGGAAGCGCTTCAGTTCAATCTCACGCACACCGCCGACCGATGAGATCGTCCGGCCTATAGTCATGATATGAACCCTAACGTCCTTGATATACGTGCTGCTGTTCTGCACGATGAACAGCCGTTTCATCAGTGAATTCAGATTCTCCGTGCGGTCAATGGTCGGCAGCGTCTCCCAGGTCAGGGCCAGCTTGTTCAGATCCTCATCCTCCAGCAGACTGTACTGCAGCAGCTTCATCCGCTCGATCTCATTCTCCATATCATTTAAGTAAAAGACGGTCTGGGCGCTGGCCGAGCTTCGGATATCGCTGCTGGCCGTTTGCATAATCCATTGATACAGATAAGCGGCGAAGACAAGAATAGGCAGCATAATGAGCAGAAAGGTCACAATCAGCCGCAGAAATATCGTATTGCGCAGTGAGTAATCCTTTTTGAACAACAATCCCAGACCCCCAGCAATCATTTTCACCATTATAGCCTGAATCCGTGGGGAGCCGCAGGCTTATGCATAACTTCCGGGTGGTTAACCTTTGACACTGCCGAGTACAATTCCCTTCACGAAATATTTCTGCAGGAACGGATACGCCAGAATAATCGGCAGGGAGCCGAGGAAGATCTGGGAGGACTTCAGCGTCCGGTCCGAGATCAGCGCCAGATCAAGCATGGCATCACGCGACATATTCGACAGGTTCTGCTGGATGACAATCGTCTGAATATAGCTTTGCAGCGGATAGTTGGCCGGATTCCCCATAAGCAGCAGGCCGTCGAACCAGCTGTTCCAGTGCTCCACCATCGAGAATAGGGCCAGTGTTGCCAGCGCGGGCTTGGAGATCGGCACGAAGATGGACCAGACTGTCCGGAAGTGGCCGGCCCCGTCAATCAGCGCCGCCTCTTCCAGCTCCTTCGGAATCTCCCGGAAGAAGTTAAGCAGCAGCACTACGCTGAACACAGGAACTGCGCCAGGCAGTACCAGTGCCCAGATGGAATCCAGCAGGCCATACTCCTTGAGTGTGGTATACCAGGGGATCAGCCCGCCGTTGAACAGCATCGTGACGAAGAAGGCCCAGGCATAGACGCTGCGGAAGCGCAAAGCGTGTGATTCTTTGGATAACGGGTAGGCCACGAGGATCGTCAGCAGCAGGTTCAGCGGCGTCCCGATCCCGATCCGGGTCAGTGATACCACCATCGACTGCCAGAATTCCGTGCGGCTCATCGTATACATATACGAGGCGAACGTGAAGTCTACCGGCCAGAGCCTGACATACCCTGCGGAGGCTGCCGCACTGGAGCTGAAGGACACCGCTATAATATGAACGAGCGGCAGGATACAGAGCAGTGAGACCAGAATGAGGAAGGCGGCGTTCAGCACCGATATCCCGTCGAACTTTTTGGAACGGTGAACAGTAGTTATGTCTGCCTGTTTAGGCGTAAGCGATTGCTCCAAGGGTACTCCCTCCTCTAGAAGATCCGGTATTTGGCAAAACGGTAAGCCAGGAAATACGAGCTGGAGATCAAGGTGAGCGATATGATGGATTTAAAGAAGCCGACGGCAGTCGCTACGCCGTATTGGGCATCCAATAGACCGATCCGGTAGACGAAGGTGTCCAGGATATCCCCGCTCTCGTAGACCTGCGGACTGTACAGATTGAAGACCTGATCGAAGCCCGCGTTCAGCAGTTGTCCCAGACTGAGCACCGACAGCAGGACGATGACCATGCGTATGCCCGGAATGGTAATATGCCAGGTCTTGTGCCAGCGGTTGGCGCCGTCAATGGTAGCTGCTTCATATAACCCGGGATCGATGCCCGTTATGGCCGCCAGATATACAATCGTGCCGTAGCCGAAGTTCTTCCACACATCCGAGGCAATCAGCGTGAAGGGGAACCAGTCATTGTCGCCGAGGAAAAAGATCTTGGAGACGCCGAACCATCCGAGGAATTCATTCACAATCCCGCCCGATGGAGACAGAATATCAATCAAGATGCCGCCAAGCACCACCCAGGACAAGAAATACGGCAGATAAATCGCTGTCTGCACGGACCGTTTAATCACATTGCTGGCCAGCTCGTTCAGCAGAATGGCGAACACCAGCGGAATAATCAGGCCCAGAATCAGCTTGAGACTCGAAATAAACAGCGTATTCCACAGCACCTGTGTGAAGCTTGGCAGGTTCATCACATATTCGAAGTTATCCAGGCCCACCCACTTCTGATCCCCGAACAAGCCCTTGGCAGGGATGAATTTCTGGAACGCGATCATGACACCGGCCATGGGGACGTAGGAGAACAGAATGATCATCACCAGTCCCGGCAAAAGCATCAAATGAAGCGGCAGTTCTTTTCGCAGTTTTGCTCTCATTGTTATCCTCCACATCTGCAGGGCTAGAATGGAATGGAGGAAGAAAAGGTCGTTTTCTTCCTCCAGAGGCGCCTTATTTCTTAGTCGCTGCGTACCATTCGTTGACCTCTTGCGTAATTTGATCGCCGCCCAGCTTCTGCCAGTCCTTCACGAACTGGTCGAACTTATCGATCGGATCACCCAGAATGATTTTGACAAACATTTCATTCTGCTGCTTCTCAAGCGTTGTCTTGCGCTCAACCATGGTCGGAGTCGGAGCGCCGACGAATTTCTCCTGCAGGAACTGGTCATTCTTGATATATTGGTCGGCTATGCCCATGGAGCCCTGCTCACCATAGATCCGCTCCCAGCCCCATAAGGAGAAGCCTTCTGTTGAACCTGAAGCATAGGACTCAAGCTTCTCCTGGATTGTCTTCGCTTCACCTTTCAGGGTGGAGAAATCACCGGCCTTGCGGGCAGCATCAATCTCCCGGAACGCGTCTACGTTCTTCGTAACCGGATACGGCGTAACCGGGGATAACTGCCAGACGCTCTCCGCTTCCGGCGGTGCATAGTACTTATCGAATTCGGCCGTCTCGCCCCAGTTCTTCTCCACATGCAGATTGAACAATTTAATGACCGCTTCCGGGTGTGCGGCGCCCTTCTTGACCGCGAAGAAGCGGGTCGTGCTGAACTTCAGCGGTACCTTCGGCGTGTCTCCCGATTCCGAGACAATCGGGAAGGCCTGCCACTGGGCTTTGGGATCGTTGTCACGGTTAAGCTGCAGCGGCCAGATGGAATTCCATTGCTCGCCGTACTCCATCCCGATCTTGCCGGCTGAGATCAGCTCGGAGACCTTGCCGCCGTCCTTCACGCCGAACTCCTGATCCAGCTGCCCTTTCTTGGCCATATCCTGCAGCACCTGAAGCGCTTTCTTCACTTCCGGCTGAATGCTGCCGTAGACCAGCTTGCCGCTGCCGTCATCCACCCAGATGTTCGGGTACGCATTGTATCCGGCCATGAAGCCTTCCAGTCCCATGGCCCCGCCCCACAGGTCCTTGGTAATGCCAAGGCCGTAGGTATCCTTCTTCCCGTTTCCGTCGGGGTCCTTATCCACGAACGCTTCAGAGATTGCCAGGACATCCGCCATTGTCTTCGGCGGCTGCATCCCGAGCTTTTCCAGCCAGTCGGTCCGAATCCAGATGTACATCGACCGTTCAATAGAGGATTCCAGGCTCGGAATAGCCATCAGCTTGCCATCGAAGGTCGCGGCATCGAACACACTTGTTCCTTCTCCCGACAGCACCTTCTTTGTGAACGGTGAAGCATACTTTTCATATAACGCCGTCATATCCTCAAGCTGGTCCGAATCGGCCAATTGCTTAAGCTGGGTGGCGTTGACCGGCGTTACATCCGGCAGATCCCCGGAGGCCAGAGTGACATTGATTTTCTGCAAGTACTGGTCCGAGGTCTGGCTGCCCTTCACAATCCAGTTATATTTGATCTTGATGCCGAGCTGATCCTCATACAACTTGGTCCAGCGGTTGTTATCAATCGTCTCGTCCTTCAATACGCCAAGCACGTTATTCTCTACCACATCGCTAAGATCTCTGACGAACGACAACTCAATCGGAGGATCGTATTTGCCGAGCGGACTCTCATCTACAGCTGCGCTTGGCTTCGGATCATTACCGGCTGGCGTTTCCTTCCCGCCGTTACCGGATTCCAGCTTGCCTGAGCAAGCGGACAACAGCAGTGCAGACAACAACAGGATGGAAGTACTCTTCAGTAAGCTCTGACCTTTTCTTGTACCTGTCTTCATAGTCAACCCCCAGTTCAATTATTGTGGTCTTTATTTTGGTTACGCTTTCATTATGAGGGAGGCATCTATTTAATGACAACGCTCACATTTTTACTTCACTTATCCGGCATTGACAAAATCCCGGATGCAACGCTTTAACTGCGCTTATCTTGCAGCTCCAGTCCTCCAGCTCCGGTTGCTTCTACGCTACTCGCCGGATACTCCTGTTTGACCTCTTCACGGTATGCGCCCGGCGTCATTCCTGTATACTTCTTGAACACTTTGGTGAAATAATGCTTGTCCTCGAACCCGACCTTCTTACCGATGGCGTTCGCGGATAACCGGCCATGAGACCGGAGCAGCCTCTGGGCCTCCTTGATGCGAAATCCGTTCATATAATTGACAAACGTATCGCCGGTCACTCTTTTAAACAGACTGCTGATATATTTCGGATGAAGATTCATCAATTCGGCCAGATGGCCCAGCGACAGATCGTTCATATAATGGGTTTTGGTATAAGCGAGTATGCGCTTCGCATGGTTCGAGTACTCCGGATCAGCTTCTGAGGGAAGCTCCTGTTCAATCCGCGCCAGCAGAGCGGCAATCTCGTCCTTGCCGAGCGGCTTCAGCAGATAATCCACGACTCCTGTGCGGAGCGCTCTGCGTACATATTCAAACTCATCGTAGCCCGTCAGAATAATGAAACGGTCGCACAGACCGCTCTCCCGGGCCGCCTCAATGAGCTCGAACCCATTTTTCTCCGGCATATGAAGATCTGTTATGGTCACATCCGGCATACAGTCTGTCATGAGCTCCAAGGCCTCAAACGCATTGTCCGCCCTGAACACCTCCGTCCCGAGCGGAGCCGCCTCCCCTATAATCTTCACCAGCCCGTTCAGAATCAGCGGTTCGTCATCTACAATCAGTACTCTCATGTTTGCTCTTCCTCCTGTTGTAATGAGTATCGTCTGACACAAAATAAGGTAGAGGCTCATCGCCTCTACCAGTTGTCCCTGATTTACTTGAATAGCTCCTTTTTCTTCTGATACGTGTCGTTGGCCCAATCGACCAGCTGCTGCAAGCCCAGGCTCTCGGCCGTTTTCACCAGGTTCTCGTAATTGGCTGCTGCCTCCGCTTCAGAGCTTGCCAGGTACACCTTGACCTTCTCATTTTTAATCATCTCGTCGATTTTGGTCTTGAGCGTCTTCTCCGCAGAATCCGGCTGGGTCTGAATCAGGCCAAGTGCCGGCTTATAGGTTGTAATCGCCTTCGTCTCCATCAGCGCCTGTGTCTTCTGCTTGCACGGCACATATCCTCTCATGCCCTCCATGACACCGTCATTGTACAGCACCCACCAGCCGATGCCGTTTGCATTCATGAAGTCCTGATCAGAGGAATCATACTTCAGATCCGGGTGTCCCTCTTCATTCCACGTCCAATGCTCGCCCTCTACCCCGAACATCGTCAGCTTCTTCCCTTCGTCACTGGCCAGATATTGCAGAAGCTTGATCGAGGCCTCCGGGTCCTTATTCTTCTTGGTGATGAAGGTGCCGGCGAAGCCAAGTCCCGTGCTTACCTTCTTCGCTTCTTTGGTCAATGCGCTCGGCAGCATTTTGAAGGTAAACGTACCGTTGTTTTTCTTAATCGCGCTGTTGTCCGTATCCGCAGTGCCTACGGTGTGGCCGTGGGCGAACGCTTTGCCGCTGGTCGCATACTGCTCGTCGATCTGATCATTGGCAAACGCAAAGTTCTCGGCCAGAATGTAGCCACTCCGGTACAGGCTGTTCATGAATTTGAAGAACTTCAGCATTTGCGGCTGTCTGATGAAATAATCGACTTTCCCGTCTTGTTCATACCAATTGTCAAACAGGGCCTCAGCACCGAATTGCTGGAGAAAATATTGCTCGATCCAGTTCTTGTCCAGCACCAGCGGCACCATGTCGGGATACTTCTCCTTGACCATCCCCAGCACCTTCACGAAGTCATCCAGCGTCTGGACCGGGGGATTCCCCAGCTCCTTCAGGATATCTTCACGCACCGCAATCCCCGGATTGCCGTCCCCGCCGAGCGCAAATTTATTCTTGGACATCTCTTCCTGGGTGGCAAAAGCATTGCGGACCGTATAGAAGTTGCCGTTATCCATCGTATTGATGGCAATTCGGGTGGGGTCCAGCTTGAAGTCCGGCGCATACTTCTCAATCAGCTCATTCCACGAATACGACAGTTTGGCGTCGGACATCCGCCCTACGTTGCTGGAGGTGAGCACCAGATCCGGCAAATCGCCTGATGCAATCATTAGCGGGAGCTGCTTGTCGTCGGTGGCTACGGTTACATTCAGCTTAACGCCAGTCTTCTCGGTGATTTTCTCCGCAATCGGTCCCTTCCACTCCTTAGTTGCCCACCAGGGAAAATCAATGAACAAGGATAATTCCTTCACAGCTCCGGCTCCGGCTGTTGCGGCAGCTTCCTCCGGCTTGCTTCCTTCGTTGTTTCCGCCGCAGGCGGACAATAGTCCCAGCGTCAAGGTAACGGCCATGGTTGCCGCAAGCATCTTGTGGCTTGTTCTCTTTGTCAATGTAATCCCTCCATATGATTAGTTCACAGGAATATCCAGACTAACCGGTTCCAGCCCGTCCACGCTGACTGTCAGCGTGGAGATTCCCGGCTCACCCCCTGCACGGACAACGGCCAGCAATCTGCCTTTGAAGGACGTGAACCGGCCAGCCGTATAATTCTCGGCCGTCTGCGGCCGGCCGGTACCGAAGCCAGCCAGAGACGCTGTGCCTTCTACCCGGGCAACCGCCGGCAGCGAGGCTTCCGGCACGCAATGGCCGGCGGCGTCGATGATCTCAACAACCGCGTAACAGAGCGATTGCCCATCGGCGGACAGCTCCTTTTTCTCCGGAACAATGCGGATGCCCGCTGGCTCTCCAGCCGAGTGAAGCACATCGCTGGAACCTTTACTGCCGCCCGTATAACTGACAGCCTCCAAGGTGCCCGGCATATAGGTAAGAACAAAGCGCGCCTTGAAGCGGTTAGACTTCCCGGCCGGCTGCCTGCCCAGGCTTACGCCGTTCAGAATGAGCTCGACTTCCTCAGCCGCCGAGTAGACATCGACCGTAACGGATTGTTCCTCGTACCCGCTCCAGGTCCAGGCATGATCGCATTTCGGCCAGCCCCAGCCGCTAATCAGCTCGGTTTTACCGAAGTTCCGGGGATGATGGGAGGCAATGAAGGTTTCGTCAGAGCCCCAGACAATCCGCCGGTAAGCCAGCTGGGGGCGCGCGAAGCCGCATAGATCGAAATCCGCATCATAGGACAAGCGCCAAGGGTATGGAGACACATGTAAGGTTTTACGCCCCTCATCTGCCTCATGCGGTTCCACATATAACGTCTTACCGAGTCCGGCCTCACCGATGTAATCGAAGCTGGTCCAGTTGAAATCACCGATAATATAAGGATGTTGCTCCACACCTTCCCAATATTTATCCATATCTCTGGCTATGCTCTCGGTTGAGCAGATTACCCGGTCAGGATATTTATGGGCAGCGGCAGCGAATTGATGAATCAGGTAGTTGTAGCCGACAATATCGAGCGGAGCGCAGAAGGCTTCGGTATAGCCGTCCCACACCTGCTTGCCGAACTCCGTGTCGAAGTTGACGAAGCCTGCTGACTCCTTGGGCGGATTCTTGAGATCATCATAGAATCGCTGCTGATCCTCATCCTCCAGCCCGCTGAAGAAGGTGCATACCGCATTGGTCACCGGACGGCTCGGGTCCAGCTCTCTGACCCATGCCGCCAGCCGGGCAGCCCACTCATATCCGCCGGACAACCCTCCGCGCTCATTGACTTCATTGCCTGTTGACCACATGATGATGCTGGGATGATTGCGGTCACGCCGCATAAATGCTTCGATGTCAGACTTCCAGTTGCGCTCAAAATACAAGCTGTAATCATGCGGATTTTTGTCCATCGTCCACATATCGAAGGCTTCATTCATCACAAGCAGGCCCAGCCGGTCGCAGGCATCCAGCATATCCCTGGACGGCGGATTATGAGCGCAGCGGATGGCGTTATATCCGTTATCCTTGTGCAGCTTCATTTTGCGGTACTCGCTGTCCCTGTAGGAGGCAGCCCCGAGAATCCCGTGATCATGGTGCACACAGCCGCCCTTCAGTTTGACCGTGCGCCCGTTCAGCATAAGACCGTTCTTCACATCAACACTGAGCGTGCGGATGCCAAACAGTGTGCTGTCACTGTCATAGTGCCTGTCGCTCCCATTCAGAGATGCGGTAATGCGGTACAGACACGGGTAATCAATATCCCAACATTCGGCATGTTCAACCGCGACCGTCACCCGGCCCACGGCCTTCTGCGCTGCCGGTACATAGACCCGCACTCTGCCGCTTCCCGCCTCACCCCCTCCGGCTTCCTTCTCCAGCTTAAGGTCCACCCATACACTCGCCGGGGTATCCGTATGATTCGCTACCGTTGTCTCCACAATGATGAACGCTGTGCCGCCCACGATATGCGAGGTGCGGGCATAGATTCCCCATGGCACGATATGCAGCTTCGGGCTGATTAACAGATCGACATGGCGGTATAGGCCTGAACCCGTATACCAGCGGGAGTTGGGCTGTGCGGCATTGTTGACCGTAACCGCGAGCCGGTTCGGCTTGCCGGGCTTAATATAAGGCGTGAGGTCCGCATGGAATGGAGTATATCCGTAATGATGCTGGGCAACAGTATGTCCGTTAAGCACCACAGTGGTGTTCATATAAGCGCCGTCGAATTCGAGCAGAACCCGCTTGCCCTCTGCCTCTGCCGGGATATCCAGCAGCTTGGTGTAAGTGCCGATTCCTCCGCCGTAATACCCGGTTGCCCTTCCGCCGGGAGCCTCCGCCCAGGTATCCGTTTCAATCGTGAAGTCATGCGGCAGATGGACGATCCTTGCCTGCCCGTTTTCCTTGCGCTGAATGTGAAACGGCTTTCCGTGTTCAAACTCCCAATTCCGGTCCAGATTCTCTCTAAGCAATGTTTATCTCTCCCTGTTTTGTTCTCAGCATTCTGATTAACCTTTGACAGAACCTAACATAATTCCGTGTACAAAATACTTCTGCAGGAAAGGATACACGCAGATGATCGGCAGGATGGAGACGACCATCGAGGTGACCTGCAACGAGAAGCTGGTGACCCCGCCGCCGGGCCGGTTGGCCACTGCCACCGAATCCATCGGGGCGTTGCTCTGGTTGATGATCTCCATCATTCGGAACGTAAGCGTCCGCAGATTCTCGGATTGGACGAAATACGCGGAATCCAGCCAGGAATTCCATTGGCCTACACCCATGAACAGAGCCATGGTGGCAAGCAGCGGCATCGAGACCGGCAGGATGATGCGGAAGTAAATCGTGAACTCGCCTGCGCCGTCCATGTGAGCAGATTCCTTCAATTCACCGGGAATCTCCCGGAAGAACGAGATGGCGATCAGCATGAAAAACGTATTCAGCATAGAAGGGACAATGTACACACCAAACGTATTCAGCAGTCCCAATGAACGCAGCACCACGTAATACGGAATCAGGCCGCCGGAGAAGTACATCGCGAAAATAATCAGGGTGAAATAAAATTTACTGAACAGCAGGTCCCGGTGAGACAGCGCGTAGGCGACGAGACTGGTAAGCAGAAGCCCAAGCGCAGTGCCGGAGACCGTGCGGGCCACAGTAACCAGAAATGCCTTCATCCATTTGGGGTCCTCCAGAAAAATCCTGTAATTCTCAAAGGTTACACTGCGCGGCCATAAATACATCCCGCCCAACAATGTGTCAGATCCCTTGTTAAACGAAGCAATCAGTACATAATAAAAGGGATATAGCATCGTTAGCGCAATAATGGAAAGAAGCAAATAAACAATGCTGTCCATAACCAGATCTTTTTGTTTTTGACTCTTGAGCACAGTTAACGCTCCTTTCTCTAGAATAGGCTTGAGCCAGAGACGCGCTTCGCAATGAAGTTACTGGAGAAGATTAGAATGACCGAGATAACAGACTGGATTAAATCAATCGCACTTGCATACGAGAACCGGCCGTCGCTTAACCCCACCTTGAACGCATAGGTCTGCACGATTTCCGAGGTCGGATTATTAATGCTGTTCCCCAGGAGATACGCCTGCTCAAAGTTAGAGCCGACCAAGCCGCCTCCAAGAATGCTGCCGATGGTCAGAACCAGCACGACCACGATGGTCCCCTTCATCCCCGGCAGTGTAATATGGCGGATACGGGCCAGCCTGCCAGCCCCGTCAATCTCGGCGGCTTCATATAGAGAAGGATTGATGCCTGTAATGGCCGCCAAAAAGATAATAGTCCACCAGCCCATCTCTTTCCACACGGCACTTCCTACCGAGAGGCCCCAGAAATAATTCGGACTGGTCAGAATATTAAGCGGCTGGTCGATGAATCCGGCTTGCAGCAGCGCTTTGTTCACAAGACCGAGATCTGCGGACAGGAACGCATAGGAGACCCCGACCACCACTACCCAGGAGATAAAATGCGGCAAATAGCTGATGGTCTGCACAAACCGCTTGAACGGCATGCTTTTCACTTCGTTGAGCAGAATGGCCAGTATGATTGGAGCTGGAAAAGCAAAAATCACCTTCAGGAAGCTGAGCACGAGCGTATTCCTGACGATCTTCCCGAACTGATAATCATGTACAAATTCATCGAAATAGCGGAGACCCACCCAATCACTTGTAAAAATCCCCTTGATCCCGTCGGAAATACTGTAGTCCTTAAATGCCATCAGAATCCCGAACATCGGCGTATAGGAGAAAATCACCAGAAATATCAGGCCAAGTCCGACAAATAAATGGAGCACTTTTTGTTTTTTAAACCGCTTCCATATCTGGCCCCGCTGAACCTCCGCGCCGGTTACGTTTGTTTCGAGCTGCATCATTCGTTCCTCCTTTACCTGTAGTTTACCTTCCCGGGGAAGCGCGGCGTAAGCTAACATTTTCTAGAAAGCGTTGTCACTTTTATATATCGGGCACCGTTTTCTAAAACAAAAATAGTTTATTGTTTTCATTATAATGATCAATAATCCTTGACGAAATAATAATATTATACTATTAATGAAACTATATTAAGATTTCGTCTGATAGAGGAAAGGTAGGGGGACAGCAGCATGCGGACTTATTACTTACCCAACTTTACGGAATTCCGGTTCTTCTGCTTTCCGCATTCGTTCGGAAACTTCGTCCGCCCGGACGATCATAATGTGAACCGGCCGAACGGGGTCAGAGATTTCAGCTTGCATTATATCGCCAGCGGAAGCGGGGATATCGAAATCGGGGACCGGACCTTCACCTTGGGCGCTGGAGATGCTTTTCTCCATTTCCCGAACGACCGTATGCGTTATTATTGCTCGGAGTCAGACCCGTGGAATATCTTCTGGATTCAGTTCAATGGCAATGCACTCCCGGCTTACTTTCTGGATAACCGGTATACCAGTTCTTCGATCTGGACGCTGAAGAACGCTTCCCTCCTGCATTCGGCATTTGAGGATTTATTTCATGAGGTGGAGCATTATAACTTCCTCCGCCCCTCCCGGATCTCCACCTTAACCTATAGCGTGATCATTGAATTTGTGAGCAATTCGCTTCCATTCTCCTCCTACCGCAGCACCAATCATCTGGATAAAATAACGGCTCTGTTGCCCGAAATGCAGCAAAAAGCCCACCTTCCCTTTGAGCTGGAATGGTGGGCGGGCAAAGCAGGGCTGACACCGAATTACTTCTGCAGTCTATTTAAAAAAGCAACGAAAATGACTCCTGTCACTTATATCACCAAATGCCGGATTCAAAAAAGCAAGCAACTATTGCTGGGCCATCCCACTATCTCTATCAAAGAGGTGGCCATCCTCTCAGGGTATCCGGGCATCAGCTACTTCAACAAGAAATTCATGGAATCCGAAGGAATTACGCCAGGTGAATTCCGCGAGATTCATTAGGAGGAGAGTGCGAATGGCCCTTATTCACTATGTCGAGTGCAATACGATACACGCTTCTAACTTTGTTGTAGATGTTCCCGCCGGTGCGCACTGGCTCATGGTCATTACCAAGACTCCGGCGCTATTCTGGGTGCATGGCGGACTTCAGCAATACCCTGCTCACAGCGTAGTTCTCTATCAGCCGCAGCAGAAGGTGTATTATCAGGCCTGCGGCGGCCAGTTCATTAATGACTGGATTCGCTTTGAGTCCAATGAGCCTTATGTCACGGAATCTCCGCTCCCCCTAGGTATCCCTTTTGCGCTTAGCGACCCTGACTATTGTCAAAAGCTGCTTGAACTGCTTGCCAGCGAGCACCATATGGGCGGGGACTGCAAAGCCTCCTCCACCGATCTGCTCCTGCGCGCGCTGTTCAACAAGCTGTGGGAATCCTATTTCCAGGACAATATTACCCCGCAATACTATAAGCTGCTGAAGCTGCGCACGCTCATTCAGACGAACCCCGGAGAGTACTGGACCGTGGCCAGAATGGCCGGTGTGCTTCAGATCAGTCCAGGCTATCTCCAGAGTATCTACAAAAAAAACTTCGGACTCTCCTGCATGGAGGATGTCATTAACAGCCGCGTCCGCATGGCCAAGGAATACCTCGTTCACAGCGCCGAGAGCATCGCCGATATCGCTGCACGGTGCGGCTACCCGAATGTGGAGCATTTCTGCCGGCAATTCAAGCAGGTGACCGGGCATTCACCGCGAAATTACCAGAGACAGGCCAGGGCCGGGGCTTCGCCGCCGTAACCCCAGAGCCTATCGGGCTTCCGGCCGCTTAATCTTAGCAGCCAGCTTGAATCACATCCGGCTCAGACCGGGCTGCCAGCCTTCTTGAAATACTGCTGCACCAGAAAATCCATGATAGCGCCTGGCTGTTCTCTGGAGAACTCCGCCTTGTCTGCGAACAGCATCCCATAAGGTGCTTCCGGGGTGTACGGCTCCCAGCGCGGCAATTCTTCGCCTGTGGAATCCTTGCCGTTCGGGTCACCGGTAAGGATGAAATTCGCCGTGTAATTGCACATCTGGCGGGCCAGATCGTAATGCTTGCCGACAAACGGCCGCCAGCACTTGGCCAGCGTCTCGAAGAAGAACCACAGATCCACCGAGTGGAAGGTGCCCGGGTTATCCCAGCCCGGAATCTCGGCATCGAAGTTATAGTAATAGAGCGGGGTTTCTCCTCCGGTATCCGCATTCGCCTGCGCGGCAATACGAATGGCGTGTTCGATCCCGCTTACCGCTGCCCGCTCCGCCGCTTCCTGAACAGCATCCGGCCGTGCGCCGCTAAGCTTCAGGAAGGTCTCCGCATCCTCCCCGAACATGTCTGCCGCAAGCTGCTTGAACTCCTCGTAGGACTGTACCTTCGGAGTGCTGAAGAATTCGGAAGAGGTATGGCCGAGCATCACCGGCACCTGCAAGCGTCTATTCTGCACGAACAGATCGAACGGATTCCCCACCTGGAACTTCTGGTCGGCAACCGTACCCCAGAACCCGCCAAGCGCTACAGCCTTGTCCCGCAGGTAGTCCGCATCCAGCTTCCGCGCTTCCGCCAGAGTGGATACGCCTAGATACTTGAAGAACTCAATGCCATCCTGTTCCCCGTCCTGCAGCGTTCCCCGGAGCGGCGGCAGCAGGTTTCCCGGGTACAGGTCCGTGAAGATACCGCTTTCAACAATCGCCCGCTGAAATAATCCTTCGTTCTGCGGAGAGGTAAGCTGACTCATGACACTGCCGCCGCCCGCCGACTGCCCGCCGATGGTAATGTTGTCCGGGTCGCCGCCAAAGGCCGCAATATTGCGCTTCACCCAGCGGGTTGCCGCCTGTTGGTCAAGGTTGCCGAAGTTAGCAGGCGCCTCCGGTGATTCGGCCGTAATCTCAGGATGGCAGAGGAAGCCGAAGATATTCAGCCGGTAATTGATCGTCACAACTACAATCCCTCTGCGGGCAATCCGTTCGCCGTCGAATTCCATCTCTGCCGGATGGCCGACCTGCAGTCCGCCGCCGAAATACCATACATAGACGGGGAGCTTCTCGTCCGCCTGCTTGGCCGGGGTCCATACGTTCAGGTACAGGCAATCCTCGCTCATCGCAATGTCCGGCTCAACCGCCCATTCACGGGTATAGATGTTGTTGTCATCCAGCTCCTGTCTGACCTGCATGGAGACCGGTGCGAACTCGTGGGCCTGCAGCACGCCTTTCCAGTCTTCGGCAGGCTGCGGTGCCCGCCAGCGGTTCTCGCCTACAGGCGGAGCTGCGAACGGTATTCCCTTGAAGCTAGTAATCCGGGGATCGGCTGCGGGCAAGCCTTTTACCGTACCGTTCTCCACATTGACCAATCTAAGCATATTACCGTCTCCTTTACATGTACATCGTTACCTACCCCCAAATTCTAATAGACGCCCTGCCCCAAAACAATGATCTAAGCAGGATCATAATTGATCTATTCTAACATGCCGGCTACTGGCTAGAAGCCGAGGCTTCATCACTCTTCACACAGTCAATGGCAACCACAATGGCGATGATGATCGCCTCCAGCTCCTCATTCCATACTTGCACACTGTAGCTGTCGCCCCAGGTGAACCACTTCTTGCTCACTTCCCCGACGACGGTCCCGCGCTGCAAAACCTGGAAATCCATGTCCCACCAGTTCCCGTACACCTCAATATCCGCCGAATCTATCGAATAGCGCGCCTTGAAGAATGACAGCTCCTTCTTAATCGTCAATACCTCACGGCCATCCACTTCCACGAAGAATTTGGGCAGAAAGCTGAACACCTTCTTCGTAATCTGTGCAACTTCCCTCCCGCCGGCATTCATAACCGAGAAGGTCTTGGGAATCCGCATGAAGCTGCCCTCCACATAATACACATCCTGCTCCTGCTCATTCTTCACTGTGAACTTTTCGCCTATGCTGAATACCTTTTGCTTGATGTAGAGCTGTTTCATGGTGTGTCCCCTCCATTCTTATAACTCTAGCTTAACCCTATTTTGGCTAAGGTGCATGTACCTTTTTTAACTAAACCGCAAAAAGCAGCATTGTCTCCGCTCCCCGTTAAAGGAAGAAAGGAATGCTGCTTTTGCGCACGGCGATACTTCAAAGGTGTCTTTCCCGTCTCTCTTACCATTCAAACGTTACGCTAACCTCTGTTCCTTCACTTAGAGTGAATTGAATATATTTCCCCCGTGAGTCATGTACCACATCCAACCTCTCCCCGTTGATCCGGGCCTCTGTCCAAGGAAGTCCCGCGCTTAACCGGATGACATTGTCATTCCTACGGGAACGCAGTACCAGATGCACTGATTTCGCAGGAAGATTCCAGGTTAATGTCTTGACTTCAGCCCAGGTTCTTGCCATAAGCCCATGTATAGAACCCGTCAGCCAATCGGAGGGCAACGCTGGCAGGATCTCTATTTCGCCTGTGTTCGAGAATAATAGCGCTTCATTCACAGCTGCCACAGTACCGAATAAGGTGTCCGTGCAATAACAATTGCATCTTCTGTTAGAATCATGATCTGTCATTAAGGAGCTGTAATACGCCGCATCTCTCATCATTGGCAGAAGGGATGACAGTACTCCGTCACCATTCTTCAACCTGGCTTGCACCAGTGCCTTATGCATCCAGCCGTGTCCTGCTGTATCATCGCCGGTATTCAACCGGTCTCTATTATCAATCGCTATCTTAGCTGCCCGTGTCAGCGCAGGATCGGCTTGTGTCTCATAAGCAGGCCATGCCGGATACAGATGGCTCAAATGACGATGGTTGTTATTTTCTGTATATTCATTCATTGCCCATTCGCGCAAAGCACCATCGTAGTCATATTTATAATCCGGCAACAGCTCAAGTAATGCCTTCCACTTAGCTATAGCTGCTTCATAACCCTCACGTTTGACTTCCCGTTCCATTGCAATAACCATAGAGAGACCATCTCGTGCAGCTGATATATCCATCGTGGCATTTGCCGTAATGGTGCTGTTATATCCGATAGGATGGTTTTCCGGAGAATATCCAGGAATAATCAAGTATTTCTCTCCCGGATCAAGCCGCGCTTTCCCCTGCCGATAACAAGCCTTCCCGTTAATATCCGTGTAATATTCCGGTGTGCAGATCTGCTCCCAAAAGTTGGCCTGCTTGGTCAGCAAGGGAAGCAGGATATCTTGCTCTAAATCCAAATATCCCCTGCCGAGCAACTCTGCGAATTCTTCATCAGCCAGCCCTCCATCTTCAACGCTTAGAATCGGCTTCAGCTCATGGATTCTCATCTGATCATTGATTGGTATCTGCTGATTCCCGCAGCATTGCCAATATTCATAAATGGGCAGAAGGCACCAGCTTGCTCCGGCATTCCAGTATTCAAACGGATAATCATTGTCATATTCGACATGCATTGCCCGGTCCCCGTCAGAGTTAACAGAGACCTGAATGGCATCGTGCATTCCGTAGGCCATTCGCGCATTGTATTCGAAATCGGGCGTATTCCGGAGAAAAAATGTAATATACCCGAGCTGCGCATGAGCTAAATGACCAGTATTCATGGCTGCCACCTGCAGGTTCACATTGGCATCCAGCGTATAAATCCCCCGCCAGCCAGGATTCCACTCCCCGGTCCACATTCCATATAAGCGCGGTGCGCTTGCACCGCTGCAGCAGATCATGGCATACCGCCCCTGATTGTATACCTGCTCCATAAAGGCATGATTAACCCTTGCCGGGGTTGATTGCTGCTCAGCAATTAAGGTCTGGTTGTCCGAATTCCTGTGAGGTGCATCGCCTTCAATATGGAAGCTCACTGCATTAAATTCTGCGGAATGCTTGATAGTGTGAGCAGCCAGTGCCGCTTCATAATCTAAATGACCATCTGCTGCTGAATATTTTTGAACAACGGCACGGGTCCCTTCAAAGAGCTCGTCTACAATATTGTAGTGAGCCATTGCACCAAAATCTTCGATGCTTCCCATAGAATGTGTTCTGCATGAGCGCGTAATGAGATATACAGCATCAGCGTCCTTAATCTGGATTGCCGGGTTGGCCTCTTGACCAACGTTCACTGCTTCATGGTTGCCTTGCATCTGTATTCTCTTTTTGGTTCCATTCACAACAACAACCTGAGTCAAGCCGGCGTATCCCCCGTAAGCCAGTTCACTTTCCGCATAAAAAGGGTAATGCGCAACCTGGGCGAGAATGTCGGCATTTGCGTCCACCAGCTTTTTATATTGCAGTCCCTTCAGCTCAATGTGACCTTCGTTCGCTCCGCTCATCGAGGATATATCGTCAATCGAGAGGGTTATATTAACTTTTGCACCTGCAGAAGAAGCTGTAATCCTGGTAATTGAGACATTATCCTCACGAGAAGTAAAGGAAGTACGGACCCACTCCCCATTCTCATCGCTGTACCGTACCCCTGTCTCCGCAGTTTCATAATTCGTCCATCGCTGATATCTGCTTAAGCTTCCATAGGAGGGTATATTGAACCGGAGCTGATGACCCGGATGGTAGCTGTAATAAAAGGTTCTGATCCGGGTAGATCCGTTAGCATCTGTAATCTTCCATTCATCGTTCTGCCTGTACACATTTTGCCTGGCGGCATCCAGTTGTCCTGTCAATTCTTGCGGAACCGCACGCGGGTCCCTGGAAGGATAGTTAAACCACATATTCTGAAAAATAAAGCAGTCCGTATACGGTGAGCCTGAAGTAATATATCCGTTCTCCCCGTTTCCGCTAACCATACCTTCCCGCCATGCATTTCCGGGATGAACTGCTGAAACTTCTGTATAGACATTTGCATAATTCCCCTTCTTATACATCCGTGCTGGTTCCGGTGCAATCGTCATTGGATCTCCTCCTGAGCGGTTTGGGCTAATGAATCACATTACATCGAAATTCAGTAATAATTATATCAATGGAGGCTGAGATTCGTTATCCTTAGAGATGACAAGGAAGATCAATGAATGTCGCATTTTGACAAGGGGGGGGCGTCCGGAAGAATGAACTTACCTAACATTAACATCGGTGATCTGGATATCAAGCTGACTCTGGGCACAATGGTATTGAACGTATTGTATGTCAAGTTCGGGTACTTCTATAAGGCTATGCCTGCACACAGCCACAGCCAGGGAAGCTACGAGCTGCATTACATTCCAACCGGCCAGGGGACTCTGATTGCACAAGGCAACCGTTACGCGATTTCGCCTGGCATGCTCTTTGTAACCGGCCCGGATGTCGTTCACGAGCAGATTCCCGATCTGGAAGACCCTATGGCGGAATATTGCATCTTCTTTGAGGTATTGCCCGGAAATTCCGTTTCTCCGAATGTAAAACATCAACACTTCAGCGAGCCGTCTCTCCCCGAACTGCTGGTAGCCAACCCCTTCTGGATTGGGCAAGAGGACGGTACCATGCTTTCCTTATTCGAGATGCTTGCCGAAGAGCTCTCCCGCGGGCGGATTGGGGTCCATCATATGGCGACCAACATTCTTGAGATGATTGTGATTTGCCTGTTAAGGCATTATAGAGGGAATCACTCCGTTATACCGTCCCTTCCCCTGAAGACTCTCGATGATAGCAGACTGCTCATGATCGAGAACTGCTTTTTATATGAGTACAACTCCATTACGCTACAACAGCTTGCCAACCAATTGGGGCTAAGCACCAGACAGACGGAACGAATGGTTCATAAGCAATACGGCATGTCCTTCCAAGATAAGAAGCAGCAAGCCCGGATGGGCGCCGCTTCAAGGCTTCTGCTCACTACACAAATATCGATTGGCGAGATCGCAGCACAGGCTGGTTTCGCCACCCCGGAGCAATTCAGCAATGCGTTCAAAAAGTATTTCGGCGAAACCGCTACTCAACACAAAAGGAAGCGTTGAAAACGAAGCCAAGATCCATATACACATACGCCGCTAAGTTTAATACAGTAACACCGTTAAGAGGCTTGGGCTCTATAATTCTTGCTAAACATACCACTGCTCTTGCGTTGTATACAGCCTTGTATACTCGCCATCTTGCTGTATGAGTTCGCTGTGGCTGCCAACTTCGACGATCTCACCGGCCTTCATCACAATAATTCTATCTACATGCTTGCACAAGCCGGTCCGGTGGGAGACGATAATTGCCGTCTTGCCCTGAGCTACTGTAAGGAAATTCATCAGGATCTGATTCTCGATCAGCGGGTCGAGAGCACTCGTCGGCTCATCCATCACAATAAGCTCGCTATTCTTGAATAATCCTCTGGCGATAGAGAGCTTCTGCCATTGTCCGCCCGAAAGCTCCAGGCCATCGAATTCTCTGCCTAACATACAATCAAGCTGGGCGGGTTCAAATTCCAGATTAACCGCAGCAAGTACATCCAGAATATCATTGTCAGCCTCTAATCTGCTCAGATCCGAGATACAGATATTCTCTCTCAGAGTAAGTGAATATCTCATGAAATCCTGAGGAATGATAGAGCTCATTTGGAAAAGCGTATCCTGATTCAGCCCCTCTAAGGCTTCTCCATCATAGGTAACTGTACCGCGCTGAACGGGGTATAGTCCCAAAATCAACTTCGAGAGCGTTGTTTTCCCGCTTCCATTTTCACCTATAATCGCTATCCTCTCACCTTTATGAATTTCCAGATTAACTCCTTTGATGGATTGGCCAGCAGCGTTGGGGTAAGTAAATTCAAGCTGCTCCAGCTTTATGCTTTCGCTCAGCCCCTTTTTTTGCACAGAGCCTTTCTGTTCTTCATTCAAGTCCAAATAAGTATAGTAGTCCTTGGCAAAGGCTATCTTCTCAGGAAGGCTGCCTAAATCCATTAAGAACTTCTTCGTTTCATTCTGCACAGATAAGAAAGCCCCGATGCTTGCTCCGAACAAGCCTATGTTAATCTCCCCGGATAGGGTTAGGACCAGTGCGAGAACTACACTCGCCGTATAACCGATGACACGAATTGTATCGCAGAACAGCAAAGATAATGCATCCTTTTTACTGAATGCCCATAACTCCTTATCGATCTCAACTCTCGTTTCTTTAAATTGCTCGCTTAAGTACTGGTCGAACCCCATAGTTCGCATTTCTTTCACTGCGGTCTTATCATTGAACAGTTCCCATAAATAATCCCTGTAGCGGACCCGCTTGGTTTGTCTCTTCTTCAGCGCATAGAAATCCTTACCACGCAGCCTTCTCGCAATAAAATAGGGCATGACTGTCAACAAGGACAACAGAATAAACAGCAAATTGTAGCTGGCCAGCACAGACACCAATGAAATAATACTGATAGCGCTTGTAGCAAATACCGCAGATGACATATAAATTTGACTTAGAATTTCACGGTTTACACAGTCCATAGCTCTAGCTTTGATGTTCATGGTCTCGGAGTCCTCATACAGGATTAACGGTAACCGGGAGCTCTTGTGGGCTATAGCCTGTTTGTGATAGTCTGTGCATCGTTCATATACTCCGGCATTGATTGTAATATTAGATATAAACTGAAGGATCTGCTTCACTACATAGCCTGCCAGCAGAACTCCCCCGTAGAAAAAAAGAGGCTCCGCCTCCGTCCTTCCCTGCGAGTAAGAATAAACCTCGTTAAAAAGAGCGGCCGAAATAATCGTTATAAATACCGGAAAAATGCCCTCAAGCAAATAATACAGCGGAGACAAAATCCCTGACCAGGGAGCAGCCTTTAACGTTTGCTTGTATACTCTGAGCACAATCACCAGCGGTGTGTATTTATCCTTCATGGTTATCACTGTCCCTATACCAAGAGCTTTGCTTGCTCCATAGATTTGCATACATACCCTTCTGACTGATTAAGTGTTCGTGAGTTCCGTCTTCCACAATAGCACCGTATTGGAGCACTAAGATACGGTCAGAGAATCTGGCGCTCGCCAATCGATGAGAGATAAATAAACAACCCTTCTCCCCCATCATATCTCTAAAAGTTGCGTACAATTCACTCTCAGCCACCGGATCTAATGCCGCTGTCGGTTCATCCATAATCATGAAATGGGAATCTGCCAAATAGGCACGGGCCGTGGCAATCTTCTGCCATTGTCCTCCAGACAGATCTATACCGTTCTCCGCAATTTTCCCTAGAGCCGTATCCAAATCAGACAGAAACCCATCGGGTGCTGCCTTGGTCAAAGCACCTCTAAGGTCATTATCATTTCCTATTTTGGCTATGTTACCAAAAGCGATATTCTCCCGAAGAGTCAGTGAATACTTGCCGTAATCCTGAAAGATAATCCCTATACTGTTTCTAAGATTTTCTTGACTGATCTGGTTCAAGGGTACACCATGAATCAATATTTTTCCGCGATCTGGAACATATAGCTTCACTAACAGCTTTACAATTGTCGATTTACCGGCCCCATTTCCTCCAACCAAAGCAATATGTTCATGCTGATGAATGGTGAAGGAGACCTTCTTCAGCACCTGTTCTGCAGTCCCCGGATATGTAAAGCAAACATCTTTAAATTCTATGAATGGATACGGTTCAGAGTCGGCAGGTGCCGGATGCACGGATACAGTTGTAATTTGCCGCTCTGGAAGCTGCATGAACATTTCATAATGCATAATCTCCATACAACGATGAGACAGCCGGGAGAACAGCAATGACAGATCATCTGCAATGCCCAGAATACTGCCGGATGCTCCAATCAAAGAAACGAACAACCCGACAGACACCCGCCCGTCCATGACTCCATGAATCAGCTCAAAGATTACTAGTCCTATCCACATTAGAAGCAAAAAGCTGCTGGCAGCAAAATAGCGATGAGACTTTATCGTCGTCATCAAGCGCTCTTTTAGCACCTTTTCCGATTTTTGTTTCCATTTACTCTGTATGTATCCGACCGCACCAAATACCTTGAGTTCTAGCAGGGATCTTTTGTCACTTAGCAGTCCCCCCAAGTAGGATAGTTCACGCTCATCCCGGGATTGGCTGGTGAACAGTCCGTTCATCATTTCCATGGCTTTGAAGTTCAGTACCACCATTAGTGTGAAGATTATCAAGAAGGCCACAGTGAACCAGCCCGATACCTGTAAAAAGATAGCCATCAAGCTCACTAAGCTGACCAGCTGCGATATCATCGTTAAGGTCTGAACCAGCACCTCCAGAATCTTTTCATCCGGGTGATTTCCCATTTTGTTCAAATGATCCTGTACCTTCGAATCCTCAAAGCAGGAGTACTCTATCCGGTTAAATTTCTCCACAATCTCTTCCATAAAATCCTTGTTCAGCTTACTCCTTAAGCGCAGGGTAATCATGCTGTCCATGAAGGTGCTATTCGCTGTGAAAAGCAAAGTAGCTACCAAGCCTGCTCCCCATTGGACAAGCTGATTCAGCGGAACACCATTATTGATATAACCTTGCAAAGAATCAATCAGATGCTGTGTTATGTATAGCGTTAGCGGAGTGGTCAGAGCCAGCAGCAGGATTTGTAAGAACTTCAAGATGATCAGATAGGGAGCATATTTGTATAAAATAGCAATGGATTTTATGGCTTGCTTGAGCATAATCTCATTCATTCTCTCCTTCTTTCATTTCCTAAAATATAACTATATTCCTGTAAATAGACAACCTGTTGAATTACAGAAAAAGGTTTAACCAGACAAAAAAACAACCCTGATATGCTTGGTGTCATA
This sequence comes from Paenibacillus sp. FSL R7-0179, assembly GCF_038002265.1. Lineage (NCBI taxonomy): Bacteria > Bacillati > Bacillota > Bacilli > Caryophanales > Paenibacillaceae > Paenibacillus > Paenibacillus sp. FSL R7-0179. The sequence continues at coordinate 1,790,028 of NZ_JBBOCC010000002.1, read as the reverse complement.
TCGGGATTGTTTTAGGATGTAATTCTGTTGCCTATTGCTCTCCAATCATCTGCAGCTCAATCTGCTTCATCCGGTACAAGTACCCCTCTCGTTCCATTAGCTCCGCATACGAACCTGTTTCGATCACCCTGCCCTGCTCCATGACGATAATCCTGTCCATATCTTCCAAGCCGGTAAGCCGGTGGCAAATGAGCAGCAACGTATCTCCGGCAGACTGTTCGTACAGATGGGTTAACACGCGCCCTTCCGTTACATAATCCAGTGAAGAGGTCGGTTCATCCAGCAGCCATAACCGCCCTTTGCGGAGCATTACCCGCGCCAGAGCCAGACGCTGCTTCTCGCCTTCGGACAGGTTCTCTCCTTTTTCGAATACGACATTTGTTAATGCCATATCCGGCAATTGGGCCTTAGCCAGAGCTTCCAACAATACTTCGTCGGATTGTTCTTCTCCATGCAGCAGCAGGTTGTCACGGACCGTTCCGCGGAAAAAATGGCTTTGCTGCAATACGACATTCGCAGCTTCCCAGATGCCTGACTCATCCAGCTCTTGCACCGGAATACCGTTCAAACGGATGTCCCCGGATACAGGCGTGCGCAGCTTGAGCAGCAGATCGATCAGCGTGGATTTGCCGGAACCGCTCGGTCCGACCACTGCCGTTCCGGAGCCTGCCGGGAGCTGCAGCGACACCTCGGTCAGCGCGGGCCGCCACTCGTCTTCATATTGGAACGTAACGCCGGACAGCTCCACCGAAACAGCATCTCCCGCCGCCAGGGTGCCGCCCGGCTGCACAGGTAAATCACCAGCAGTCAGTACAGTTTCAGTCAGCCTGCTGGCCGCGTGCTCGCTGTCTTGCTTATAGGCTGGTAAAGTAGCCATGGCCGCTGCTTCTTCGAACACCGTCTGTGAGGCCATGACCAGCATAGCCAGAAATACGCCGGACAGCGAACCTTCCATAATTAGATAGGCCCCTAGCGTCAGTACACCCCACGATATAAAAAAGGTTACAAAGGTGTGCATTGCCTGTCCGCATAACAGATGGCCTGCTGCACGCTGCTGCTCTGCTGTCAGTGCTGCTGAAGCCGCCTGGAGCTGCTGCTCCCGCTGCGGCAATTGCCCGTACACCTTCAGATCGCGGAAGCCATATAATACTTCAGTCACTTCCGTTGACAGCAGCGCCCGCAGCTTACGGACACGCCCGTGTATCGCCCGCTGGCCCAGCAGTACGATGCCCGGTACAACCCATGCGGTTAGCAGCATCCCTGTTACAAATAAGCAGGCGATCCAGAACGAATAAGAAGCACTGAACACCATGGTTGCCAGAAACACCGAGATGACGATCACCGGCGGATAAGCGACACGCAAAAAATAATTCTGCAGGCTCTCTACATCGCCGACAATCCGCGCCAGCAGATCTCCGCTGCGGTTCTTGTTCAAGATACCGGGCGTTAACGGGATCAGCCGGGTAAAAAAGCCTGTGCGCAAACGGCTAAGCATGGAAAAGGTGGCTCTGTGCGAATACAGGCGTTCTCCGTAACGGCTTGCCGCCCGGAGCAGACCCAGCAGCTTGACCAGCGCGGTCAGTACGATCAGGGTGTAGAGCGGCGGCATGAAGACCGTCTGTGAAATCAGATACCCGCTTGCGGAGAAGAGGGCCACACCGGCTGCGCCGGCAATAAACCCTCCCAGAATCGACAGGAGAATATCCTTACGCTCCGCTATCATGGCCTTGGATAAAATCGCCAGTTCATTCATGCTGACCCTCCTTTTCGCTGCATATCAACCATCTGGGCATATTGAGGCATACGTTCAAGGAGCTCGTCGTGAGGTCCGGCCGCTGCTAATACTCCATGGTCCATAAACAAAATATTATCCGCTTGCCGGATCGTGTATAACCGGTGTGCGACTGTGATCATCGTGGCCTTTTGGGCCAGCGCTGTTATGGAGCTTTGCAGAATTTGTTCGGTCTGCAAGTCGAGGCCTACCGTAGGCTCATCGAACAAGATCAGGGCCGGACGTTTCAAAAAGGCCCGGGCTAAAGCAAGACGTTGCTTTTCCCCGCCCGACAGTCCCCTGCCGCCTTCCCCGACATAACTGTCTAATCCCTGCTCCAGCCCGGCAATCAGCGGTGCAAGTCCCGCTTCCTCTGCGGCCTGCCTGATTTCTTCCCTGGATACGTTCCGTCCGGCGCCGATGGCGATATTGTCAGCGAAGGTGCCGGCAAAAATATAAGGGTGCTGCGTAATGTAGCTCACCTGCTCAAACCATGAGTCTTCCTCCCACTCTGTCAGCGGGCTTCCGTTCACCGTCACTGTCCCTGATACCGGCTTCAAAAGCCCGGCAATGAGATGGAGTAAGGTTGTTTTGCCCGAGCCGCTGTGGCCGACGATGGCAACATGCTGTCCGGGTTCTATGGAGACAGACCCAGCCTTAAGCTCGAATGAACCGGGTGCATAGTGGAAATGTACACCATCGAGCGCAATGGATGGCGGCAGCTTGAGCAGCTTGGCTGAGGTCTGCCCGCCCGCTTCCGGCTGTGCACCGGTGCCGCCGCTGATTTCCGCAAGCATCTGCTCCACCTTACGGACCGCCCCCATACTGGTCCGCCCGCTGTGAAAAGCGGTGCCTGTATTTTTGAGCAGGTTGAAGAACTCAGGAACAAGCAGCAGCACCAGAAATGCCGTGTGGAACGGCATTGATTTGAACACGAGCAGCTGAATAGCCAATTCAAGAGCGACAATCCCGATGCCCAGCATGACGATGGATTCCAGCATGAACGTATTCGTAAAGGCAACCTTCAGAATATCCATGGTCGCGTCACGGTACCCCAGGCTACTGCGCTCAATCTGCTGCTGCTGGCGGCGGCCCTGTCCGAATATTTTCAAGGTCACCAGCCCTTGAAGCGAATCCAGGAAGGTGCCGGAGAATTCGGCAAGCTGCGCATACTTCTCTTCCGATTTATTCTTCGTTTGCAGTCCCACCAGAATCATGAACAGCGGGATGAACGGTGCCGTAAACAGCAGAATGAAGCCGGTATTCGCATGTAAAATGAACGTAACGACCAGAATCAGAACCGGGATGATCGCAGCTTCGGCCATCCGCGGCATGTATTGACTGAAGTAGCTGTCCGTCTCGTCCACTGCATCCAGAGCCACACTGACCTTTCCTCCCGTCTGCCCACGCAGCGTTGAAGGCATGGAGGCATGGGTAAGCTTTTGCAGCACGGCTGAATGCATATTTGCCTTAGCGTCGGCCGCCATAGCCAAGCCTATTCTTCCGTTCCCGTATAACAGCAACGTGCGGATCGCCATCACTGACAGCAGCAGCGCGAGCAGCAGTGCAACCGAAGATAAGGAAGCCCTCTCCACGAACACCCGCTGCACCGCTTCCGCCAGTAGCCCGGCCTGACTTACAATCGCAATACCGAGCAGGAGCGATAGGACGGCCAGCATAACCAACCGTTTTCGTTGCCGTGACATTTGCTCAGCAATCAGGCTTGTTGTCTTGTTCATTTATTTCTTTCCTTTCACATAATCTGCGTCAAAGAGGAACAGCTTGAACACCAGAATCAGAGAAGGAATGAGTAGGCACATCCCGCCGATGAATACAATGACGAGCGCCAGGCCCATGGCCGGTGAAGTGATGCTGTTCTCCAGCGTAATGAACGGGTCCAGAATATAAGGGTACTGCCCGATCCCGTAAGCGAAGAAGGCGCATAGAAATTGCAGCATGATGCTTATGAACGCCAGCCCGTAACGGCGTCCGCTGTACAGCAGCCACATGGCAAGCATGAAGAAAGCGACGGACAGCGCAAGCAGCCACCATAAATCCATCATATTTTGAAAATGCCGCTCATTGTGCTGTCCCAGATAAATAAAGGCCGTCAGCGCGGTAACAATCGTCGGCGTGCTCCAGAACAGCGCATAGGTGCGCATAAGCTTCAGCGCGGGTTGATCCTCAGCCCGGGAAGCATAAAAGGCCAAAAAGGAGGCGCTGATGAACAGCACGGATACAATCGCCAAGCCTACAATGCACCAGGATAAGGGGTTGGTGAACAATGCCCAGTAATCCAGAGACACGCTCTCCCCCTGCTTGAAGATGAAGCCGCCTTCCGACAGAGTGAGCGCCACGGACAAGGATGCGGGAATCAGCAGCCCCGAAGCGCCGTACAGAAAGAGGTATACGATGTTATTTTTGGACCCGTAATTCTCGAACGCATAGAACGAACCGCGGATCGCGATGAGGATCACAGCAATGCTTCCCGGAACAAGCAGCGCCGAGCCGTAATAATAAGCGGTATCCGGGAAGAAGCCGACAAGTCCGATGTAAAAAAAGACGAAAAACACATTCGTAATCTCCCAGACAGGCGATAAATAGCGGGAGATCAAACGGTTAATCAGATGATCCTGCTTCGTCAGCCGCGCATAAAATGCAAAGAATCCGGCTCCAAAATCAATGGAGGCCACGATTAAATAGCCGTATAAAAACAGCCAGAGCACTGAAATTCCAATCAGCTCATAACTCATTTTGCGTGCTCACCCTTTCCTGTTGAGTTGCCTCCGGGAGGCTGATGCCACTTCTCCATCTCGGTTTCCGCCGGATTGTCCTTGAACATGCGCCGCAGCACAAGAACGCATACAGTTCCCAACAGGATGTACAGCAACAGGAAAACAAAAAACAGGATTCTCACGCTCGGGGATGTCGTTGCCCCCTCTTCTACACGCATGTATCCCCTTAAGATCCAGGGCTGGCGGCCAATTTCAGCGTAAAACCAGCCCAGCTCGACTCCCAGAAAAGCAAGCGGTGCGCCTAACGCGATGGCGCGGAGCAGCCATTTGTTATGCTCATTGCGTTTTTTCCAGAATACAAACAGGAAATACAGGAATGAAATGCCTAATAGGGCGAACCCTATACCGACCATTAGATCAAACAAATAATGAACCAGGAGCGGCGGCCGCTCATCCGCAGGAAATTCATTCAGACCGGTCACCTCTGCATTGAAATCGCCAAAGGCGAGGAAGCTGAGAAATTTGGGAATGTGCAGTGCGCCCAGCACCTCATGCTCTGCGTTAAGCCACCCTAACAGAACCAGATCTGCTCCGCTCTCCGTTTCAAAATGCCACTCTGCCGCTGCCAGCTTCTCCGGCTGATGCTCCGCCAAAAATTTCGCAGATACATCTCCAGCTAGTGCGTTCAGCAGTCCAAACACCATCACCACGGCCATCATCAGCTTCAGCGCTTTTTTATGGTATTCCGAAGCGCCCTTTCTGAGTAGCGCAAATGCGGCAATGCCTGCCAGCAGTGCAGCCCCGGTCAGATAGGCTGAGCTTAAGACATGGAACACCTTGGAGAACGTCGCTGTATTCAGCATCGCCTCCACCGGATTCACAGCTGTGAATTGTCCTCCCGCCATGGCAAAGCCCTCAGGCTGATTCATGAACCCGTTTACAGTCGTGATAAACACAGCGGACATCCCGGCACCGGCAACAATCGGGATCGTAAGGAGCCAGTGGATATACGGCTTTTTGAAGCGGTCCCAGGTATAGAGATAAATGCCCAGGAAGATCGCCTCAAAAAAGAACGCAAACACCTCCATAAATAGCGGAAGCGCAATCACGTTACCGGCCAGCTTCATGAAATTCGGCCAGACCAAGGCCAGCTGCAGTGAAATCGCCGTACCTGTCACCACGCCAACGGCTACAGAAATGACAAACCCGCGGGCCCATCGCTTGGCCATTAACGTGTAGTGAGCGTCTTTTTTGCGTATGCCCATGAATTCTGCAATAGCAATCATCAGCGGAACCCCAACGCCAATTGTTGCGAAAATAACGTGGAACCCCAATGTTAAGCCTGTCACCAGTCTGCTCCACAGCACAGTATCGATGCCCATTACGTTAGTGCCTCCTTATCCAAGCAGTTAGATATTTTGAATTATTATATCTTTAATTTTAAGTAAAACAGTTCCGGTCACCTTATTGCCTTCAAACGTTCATGAAAGGATCAACTCTTTCTTACATCTTGGTGAATACGGCCAAAACTACTCTTTTGGGCTATTGTTTGGTTAGGAGTAACGTGGTAAAGAACTGTTACATGATGGGCCACCGCTATGGTCCTGATCATAGCCATGCCAGAAAGGCGGCCGCAGCCTATGGCATGGAGCTCGAGACTGAGCTGGCCCTGCATTCCGAACAAAAACAGCTGAAGCAACGGCTGCAGACGGAAGGCTAAAGAGTATAGCAAATAAGGGTGACCGAATCGCCGGGCGTTACTCCGGCTCTTGGTCACCCTTATTTTTACTGAGTTTATTATTGAATGCCCGCCACCCAGAGATTCCTCTCTTCTCTTAGTGATTATACCGGCAGCCGATAATAAGGCAACGTTACCGACGGCCGAAAGCCCAGCTTCTGCGCTAAATAATAGGACCCCTCGTTCTCCAGACGGCAAGCCCATACGGGCTCCAGATCATGGTCTAGACAATACTCGATTAGAGCGGAGCATACGGAGACCGCATAACCATTTCCCCTGTAAGCCTCCGCCGTCTCAATTCCAATCTCCAGCTGATTCCCGGTCCGGCAAGAGGAGAATGCGCTTGAAGCAGTTTCTCCATCGCGAAGCAGGGCATAACCCACGCCTTCCGTGGCAAAATGCTCTTCATCCCGCCAGAAGTGCCGGGGAATTACAGCTCCGGTCTGGGTCAAAAACTGCTTTGGGGTTATGCGGATTACAGGCTCACTGTGCCTGGGAAATTTCTGCTTTGCCTGCTGATAGGCATCGTGATCAAAGGTGAAGTTGACTCTGGTATTTCTCATAATTCTTTTCTCCTCAAAGCCACCGGACGGCAAATCACACTTCTTGAGCTCACTGTTATGGAAGGATAGCATACCATCCACTATCCCGCTCCATTCTCCCCCCGGATCAGCCTGCAGCCATTCCACTTGTTCCCTGGTTGCCGACTGATTGGTTATATAATCGTAAAGCTTGTTAGTAAAGGACTCAATTCCAGCATCACCGAACAGCAAAGACATCCCATAGGAATGGACTACATAAAAGGTACAGGGGTTCTCAATACAATCTACATATACATGTCCTGTAATTTGCTGCTCAAGCACCGCTTCAGCGAACATGGTGTTAATCTGTATCTGGCGGACCAGGTCGAGCGCTTTGTGATAATCCTTGGGAGCCAGCTCAATCATCATTATCTTCCCCTTTCTTCATTGCTTGACCAGCATCAGGCTCTCACTGACTGATTGTTCAACACCTCGATATTACGCCACTTGCCTCCTACGTACCGCCAGGTCACAATAAGCAGCATAACTATCGTATATGTTAACAGCTCGATCCATACCCAGAATAACGAATAATCAGCTATGATGTAAGTGTAATAAGGAAGCAGCAAATAAAACAGAATAGGCAGAATCAAATATAACTTCATCATGAACAAGGTGTCTCCCGTTGCCCTCAGGATGCTTCCAATAACAATTTGAACAGAATCAAATATAATCCATACGGATGTCAATCTTATAAGCGGGACGGTAATATCCCTGACCAGATCATACCCTTGGCTCTGCTTGGCGTGGAAAATGGACACAAGGAACTCCGGAAACAGATTGAACGATATTATGATCAGCACATTGAACCCAAGTGCAAACCACAAACCCTTTTTCAGGATGACCGAAATATTTTCAATCCTTCCCCCGCCCCTCTCCTGAGCGGTCAGAATGCTTAAGGCGTTACCGAGTCCCCAGATCGGAAAGATGGATAAGCCTTCAATCGTAAACACAATATTTGCCGCAGTTAAATCACTTTCTCCCGTTTTTCCGATAATCAGCAATAGCAGACTGAAATAGGCAGTACCTACAAAGGACTGGACACCGGAAGGCAATCCGAACTTCCATATTTTCACGAACAACTCGCGATCAAATTTGATATGCTTAAAGATCTGAAAGCCTGATTTATAGGAATTGGAACAGAGCATGAGGATATTAATCGCCAAATTAATGAAACAGCTGATCAGGGTAGCGAGACCCGCCCCCTTGATTCCACCCAGTTCCGGGAAGCCCCAATGGCCGAAAATCAACAGCCAATCCAGAGCTATGTTGCAGAGGTTGGAAATCAGCGCAACATACAGAATTTTCTTGGTATCACCCACACCCCGGAACAGGCTGGAAAAAGCGGCAATCATAATCTGCACACAGTTGGAGAAGATCATCAGGTAAAAAAATTGCTTCTCATAGGCTAGAAGTTCTCCTCTATGTCCCATGAGTGAAAAGACTGATGCAAAAATGGGTGCTGTAAGGAGTAAAATGAGTGAAGAAAACAGGCTTATGTACACTCCTTGCCACAAAGATTTGCTGCAGCTATTCTTGTCGCCCGCCCCGTAAAAGTGGGCTATTAATGTAGAAGAAAACCCTACAACACCCAAAAAAATACTCCCTAATGATGTCGCAACATTACTGGACGGCATAACCGCCGCAAATTGCGTAATATCGTATTGCGCCACGAATGCACGATCAATAAATACCATAATATTGATGGAAAACATCGACAAAATAATAGGATAGGTGATGTTTATAATTTTTTTATAAGAGATTTTATCAAGTGCAGCCGTGTGATTCAAGTTGAATCCCCCCCTTTGTTCATTCATATTTTATATCCTTATTGTCCGAGAAACGCTGCACCTATCGCACCAGTGACTTGAGGATAATCGGTAACATGAATATCCATGTTCAGCTTTTCTTTCAGCGAATTGATAATCCCTATATTTTTAGCTACACCTCCACTCATTCCAAGCGGTTCCCGGATTCCTACCGACTTAAGCAAAGCAATGGATCTCGTCGCAATGGAATCGTGAACGCCTTTGACAATATCGGGAGCAGGTGTGCCTACAGCCACCAAGGAGACAACCTCCGTTTCGGCAAAAACAGAGCACATGCTGCTAATCCGTGCTGCGGAGGTGGAATTGAGTGAAATTTCTCCCATGTCTTCAAGCTGGACATTCAGCGCCCGCGCGATAATATCCAGGAACCTTCCGCAGCCAGCCGCACACTTGTCGTTCATTAGAAAGTTCAGCACATTCCCGTTATCATCAAGCTGTATCGCTTTGCTATCCTGCCCTCCGATATCAAGAATAGTACGGATTTCCGGATTTAGGAAATACATTCCTTTTGCATGGCAAGTAATTTCAGAATAATTCTTATTGGAGAATGGTACATTTTCCCTGCCATAGCCGGTAGTCACTACAAGGTCAATGTCATCGGGTGTCAGTCCGGCTTTCTCAATGACATTTTGGTAGGTCATTTCAGCAGATTGTCTGTTGTTGCCTCCGGTATAAATGACATCATAAGCAAGGATTTCTTTTTTATCCTTAAGAATCGCCGATTTGGTGGAAAGCGAGCCAATATCTATTCCTAATGTAATCATTATGATAGTCTCCTTTTTCTGAAGGTTAGATAATTTCCAGAAACGCATCAATACGGTTTTTTACTTGAGAGAACGAATAATTATTTTTGTCCCGGATGTCCACGTCAACCGAAAGATATTTAATCTGCTTAGTGACAGACATTTCCCTGACCGCTTGGCTAAGACCCATCATATTTCTGCAGCCCCAGGTATTGACCAGGATAATGCAATCAATATGATTTTGCTCGCAGACAACGGCGGTCTGTTCCCTCATTCTTTCAGAATTCCACAAATATGCGATAGACCGCTCAGCCATACTATCCAGAGGTCGCTCAGGATCAAGCTTCATCAAATTACCTTCCCAATAGGTAGTCCAATAGATAATTTCAATTTCCCTCTCCAAATATTGAACCAGCTCGTGCGATTGATCGGGGGCCAGTCCAACCCATAGCATCCTTTTTTTTCTAGGTGCTACTTCTTGTGTTTCCAGCTTTTCAAGAGTCTCTGAGTGCAGGGATTGGCAAATCTTCACCATTTCTTTCATGCCCCAACAATTAACAGCCATTATTTCATACAGCTCTCGCTGCAGTCCCGGGATATGCACCTGCTTGGCAATATCAATCGTCTGAAGGAAGTAATCCTTCGCCTCATTGGAAAGCTTGATAACCTCTTGAAAAGATTTTTCGTCATAGGACATTCCTGTTACTTGTTCAACTTCCCTGAGGACTTCCTGAAATTGTCCGGTCAGATAGGCAACTGATTCCTCCGTCTGCAGCATCGGCACATTAAAGGTACTGTAGGTACTGTCATAGATTTTACTGAATTGAAAGCCCAGTTTGGCGAGCCCGTCACATAAGTGATTGTTGATGATGATGATATCCGGTCTTGGCAGACAATTGGCCAATGCCGCTCCATAGGCAGCTCTAACACTGGAGCATAAATCTCTCGGAAGATGATTCTCCTCCGTAAGCCTCAGACACATATCTATCGCATCGGATTGGGAGAAAAGCGTGGATATGCTCTCAAAGTTTAGTGAAATGAAACCGAATAAGAATAACAGCTCGTTGGGAAAAACCTCTCCGACATACGCGACCTTGGTTTGCTCTTTAAAGCACTGCATAATGTAATAGGCATTGAACAGCGAACGGATACGGGCTGTCTTAGGATAGCTCGGCTGCGAGTAGTTTTGCACATTGTAGCTGACCAGATTCTCTGCCATATTCTTGGCCTGCAGGCTCCGGTCATCACCATCGATCAGCTTAAAATCATTAGTCAGTGTCATTATGGCCTCCTCTAAGATATTCTCGTTTCAAAAAAAGTCTGAATCCTAGTTTTGATACTCTGGATATTGGTCATATGCCGTTCCGACTCAATGAATAATACCGGGATTCCGAGCTGGGCAAGCGAGTGGCGGATATATGGATAATCAATCAGATTGGTATCGCAAAATTTAAGCGAAAGGTACAACACCGCATCCACATTATGCTCCCGGATTAAATGCTGGATATGGGCAAGTCTCCGGTCTGCATCGATCATCCGTGCACTTGTCGCTTTATCCAGGTAATAACTCGCAATAGCTTCCAGTGGTTCTGCATTCTCATCAATTTCACCTTCAAAATATTTGTATCCCGTGCTCATGTCCTCATAGACGACACGGGCACCTGTACGTTCGATAACCTCCAGAATATTCGCATTGTCGAAATAGCTTCCAGTGAGCAGTACATTGCAGCCTTCTGTATGAGCAGGTATCTCTACCCCTTCGTAGATCTGGAGAATGGCTTCCAGCTTCTCGTTGAATTCCTCTTTGAATCCCGAGCTGCCGGCCTTGACCAGTTCCAGCATGTCGACAGAATTCATCGGGAGTATGCCCTGATTGCGCATTCTGCACGTCTTTTGCAGCAGTCTTCTAGATTTGTTACACAGCCTGATTGCGTTCCGGAGTTCCGTTTGGCCAATCGTGCAGGAATATCTCTCCTCCAGCTCCTTAATCAGCCGTTCGATTTGCCAGCGGTAGTAACTCTTCGACGATTCCTTGACATCCTTCGGAAGCTCCAATAGATAATGAAAAGAATCACCAACGCTCTTCTGCCACACTTCGTACAGCCGCTTACGCATGTCGCATGTATCTACAAAAATATGACCGTCTGAAAACGAATAGACCTGCTCCAAGCCTTCACTCAGGCAGCTTAGGATATAGGAGCAAAAATTGTTAGACAACAACGAGGTTGCATCCGAATTAACGGTACGTGTATCACCTGTTATGCGAAAAGGGACAACGCCTGCAGCGTAAAGCACTTCCTCTGGTGTATAGATCGAACTATAACCCAGTTTCGGTTGGTTAATAAGTGGCAGACGCTCAAGCCGGTCCTGATGCAGTGCAAATACGCTATCGAACAAATGTGTCATGCGGGACACTCCTTTTCGAGAATTGCATTGAGTTGGGATGCTATAGCCTCTTTGGGTTCTGGATCAAAGATAGAATAATGAGTTGCGTTCACTTCATGGATAGTGAAATATGAACAGTACCGCGACCACTCATTCAGGTCAGGTATGGGATCAATCATGGCCTGAAACATATGAACCGGATAGGTTCCTACGGTATGAGGCGAGTATTCTGTTCGTGCATGGTGGAGAATACGATTGATATTGAGCAGATACAGCCGGTCAATATAAGTAAGATTGCCTAGCTTCACCAAGGGAAACGGCCATTCACCGTCTAACCCTGCAAAAAAAGCTTCCCAGTCAATGGCTTCAGCCGGAGCATCAATAAGCTGAGAGCAAAAAGACTCCATGCTCATACTCTCGTACGCATTCAGCTCCCTCTGCACACTGCCGCTCTTGATGAACCGCTTGAAGAACTCATATTCGGAGGCCACTGTAAATGCCGCGACACTCCCTTTCGGATAGTAACCGGGTTGGGGAGTATCAAACATGCAGCAGAGCTTCACCTGCGCATTCCTCGCCTCCAGCTGATTAGACATCTCAATGGCGATACTTCCTCCTATCGACCAGCCTGCGAGATAAAACGGGCCCTCTGTCAGATTAAGCAGGTACTCCACATACCGGCTGGCCAATTCCTCTATCCGAATGTTGCGGGGTATTCCGTCTACAGCTGCATCCAGTATGACCGCATAGATGTCAAACCGGGGATCCAGTGAAGCACATAACGGAAGATATCCCTCGATCCTGCCGGTACCATCATGAATGAGAAATAGCTTTTTACCGGGATCAGACCCTTTTCGCAGCAGCACCAGACTATGTCTGTACTGAAACTTTTGATGTGATTTGCTCAGCAGTGTCAGACTCACCGGACCTCCTCCTCTACATTGAAAGGTTGTTACGCGTTACCTACAGCAATATGCTTGTACCCGTTGTCCTTGCCGAAAGGCTGATTTTATCGAAAATGGCTTCAGCTGTGGGAGCCTCCATCAGTTCCATAATAGATATAACAGTTTGAAATTCGTCTTCCAGCAGCATGGCCAGTTGAACGAGGACAATCGAATTGGCTCCACGGTCAAACAGGTTATCGTTCATCCCAAGTCCACCCGTTTGGAGCAGTTCTTCGAGAAGCTGTATAAGCCGTATTTCCTGCATTGTACGCGGCGCGCTGAACGAGGTGTTTTTTTCGGCTCCGCTGTCCGGCAGCCTCTTTACATCCGCCTTCCCACTTGCATTAAGCGGAATTTCCTTGAGCTGTACAAAAGCTTCCGGGATCATATAAGATGGCAGCCAACGTTTTAAATAGCCCGCCCAATTATCCTCTTGTTCCTCATCCCTCAGGACTAGGTATGCGAGTAGGCGCTTGAGGTCGGAGGAGCTTTCCTTTATAGTCACAACGGCGGCTCTGATGTTTGGATGTCCAAGCAGGGTCTGTTCGATCTCTCCCGGCTCAATACGGTAACCTCTTACCTTCACCTGCTGATCCAGCCGTCCCAGATACTCAATATTCCCGTCGTCCGACCACCGGGCCATATCACCCGTTCTGTACATCATTTCCGCTGGATGATACGGATTGCTCACGAATTTCTCCTTCGTCATCTCCTCTTGGTTAAGATAGCCCCTTGCCAGCCCTACTCCCGAAAAGCACAGTTCTCCAGCTACGCCTGGAGGCTGCAGCCGCATATACTTGTCAACTATATAGGCCTTCATATTAGAAATAGGTCTTCCTATCGGGATATTCCCCTTCTTGTCCAATGCCTCTGTAGGATAGGCGGTGGCATAGATCGTAATCTCGGTCGGCCCGTAGATATTCTCCAGCCGCACACCGCTGACCCGCTCGTAAAAACTCTGCACCACATGGGGCTTCAACGCTTCCCCGGCGGCAAAGACATATTCGACTCCATCCCAATCCATGTCTGTTCTGCGGTCTACAGCTTGCAGGAAGACATCCAGCATGGACGGCGAGAAGTTCATATGAGTTACCTTGTGCTGCCTTACCGCTTCCATAATCCCCCTCGGCTCCCGCTCCAGACCAGGTTCCAGAATGGCCAGTCTCCCTCCCTGAAAGAACCAGCCGAACAGTTCAGTCGCTGACACATCGAAGGTAAAAGCCGTCTTGAACAGATACGTTCCTTCTGCAGTGAGCGGATAAGCATCCTGGAGATACAACAGCGTATTGACTAATGAACGGTGCTCGATCATTACGCCCTTTGGCTTGCCAGTTGAACCGGACGTATAGATGATGTAGGCGAGGTCATCCGGCCGGTTCACGCATAACTCTTCCTGTTCTTCTGCTGCTGCGTTATCCTTGGGCAGACTGTTAATTAGATGGAAGGTTACATCTGCATCTACTAGAGACGAATCCTCCGGCCGATGAATCAGGACGTGCCGGGTACCGCTGTCCTCCAGCATATAACGAAGCCGTTCACCGGGAGTGCCGGGATCTATGGGGAGATAGGCTGCTCCTGCCTTCAGAATGGCATAAATTCCGATGACCATTTCCAGGCTCCGCTCGGCAATAATAGCCACGATACTTCCGGACTGGATGCCGCTATCACGCAATCGCCAGGCCAGTCGCTTAACCTGCTTGTCCAGTTCGCAGTAGGTCAGTGATTCGTTCTGGAACAGGAGTGCCGTATGGTCCGGCGTCCGCTTCACTTGTTCTGCGAACAGCTCATGAATGCACTTGTCCGCTGGGTATGGTACTGAAGTGTCGTTGAACACCTTAAGGATTTCTTCCTGCTCCTGTATAGTGGCTAGTTCCACGGCAGACAAGCGCTGGTCCGGGTTCTCCGTCACCTGTTCCAGGATATGAACGTAATGCTCGGCCATACGGGCGACCGTTGCTTGCTTGAACAGCTTCACGGCATATTCCCACTCGAACCGCAGCCCCTCTTCCCCTTCCTCCGCCGTCAGCGTCAGATCGAATTTGGATACCGGATACTCATACTCCGCCTCCCGGAATGTCACTCCATTCAACACGAGCGGGCTCTGCTCCATATTCTGCAGAGCGAACATCGTGTCAAACAGCGGGTTGCGGCTCATATCCCGGGTCATCTGCACCTTCTCCACCAGATCTTCAAACGGAACTTCCTGGTGCTCGTAAGCGCCCAGTGCTCCCGCCTTCACTTCCTCCAGATACTCCCTGAAGCTCAGACTGCCCCGCGGATACCCCCTCATCACCAGCGTATTCACGAACATCCCCACCATGTTCTGCACATCGGCATGCTGCCGTCCTGCTATGGGCGTTCCTACCAGAATATCCTCCTGCCCGCTGTATTTGGATAACAGCACCTGATACCCGGCAAGCAGGATCATGTATAATGTCGCTCCGTTGTCAGCTGCGGTTCTTTGGAGCCGTTCATACAGCTGCTGATCCGCCTTACAGCTCAGGCGATCTCCCGCAAAGGATTGAACCGGCGGTCTCGGATAATCCGCAGCCACATTCAAGACCGGTATGTCACCCCGAAGCTGCTCCAGCCAGTACGCTTCCTGTTCCCGTAACGCCTCCGACCCGAGTCGTTCCTGCTGCCATGCGGCATAATCCTTATAGTCCAGTCTGGTCTCCAGCAATCTGGAAAGTTCCTGCAATCTGGAAGCATCCTGCGGGTCTATCGTTGCCGCCGCCTCATAGAACCGGCTTAACTCCCGCAGCAGTATTCCGCTGGACACCCCGTCCGTTACAATATGGTGGATATCCAGCACCAGGAACACACTGCTGTCCTTGCCTTCAATCACAGCAGCGCGCATAAGCGGCGCTTGATTTAGAATGAAGGGGCGGATCAACGCTTGAACCTGGCACCCGGCTTCGGCTTCATCCGCTGCTTCCCGGTATTCTATCCGCAGCCGCACATCCTCCGCTATCCGCTGCACCAGCTCTCCGTTCACCATGTGAAAGGAGGTCCGCAGTGCCTCGTGCTTCTGTATTAGCAGGTTCAACGCCGTTTCCAGCCGGCAAGCATCCACGGTCCCTTCTGCACGCAGCACCAGTGGAACGTTATATCCGATGCCTTCCTGCATCATCTGGTGCAGCACATACATCCTCTTCTGGCTGGCTGATGCCGGGTACCCCTCCGCCCGGGGTACAGCGTAAGGAATCGCAGTTCCATCCCCTTTGCTATCCGAACGGCCATGCTCCATCAGGAATTCAATACGTGCGGCCAGCCGGCTTACTGTCGGCGCCTGGAATATCTCCCGCAGGGGCAGCTCGACCTGAAAGCTCCGGTTAATCCGCGATATCAGCAACATCGCCTTCAGCGAATGCCCTCCGCTGGCGAAGAAGTGATCGTCCGCTCCGACTTGCTCCCGGTTCAGCACCTCGCGCCAGATTTCCGCCAGCTGCTTCTCCGCCGCACTGCCGGGTTCTCTGAACAACACGGCCGGCTCCTCAAGGCTTGCCGGAGCCGGCAACTGCTTCCGGTCGATCTTCCCGTTCCGCGTTAACGGCAGCTTCGCCAGTGGAACGATGACAGACGGAATCATGTAACCGGGCAGGTGTTCGTTCAGGAAATCCCGGATTTCGGGGACGGCGGACGGCCCGGCGCATACCACATAAGCGCACAGATATTTGCTTCCCTCAGGGTCTTCTCCAGCCACGACTGCGGCTTCCGTGACGGCGCTGCATAGCAGCAGGCTCGTCTCGATTTCACCCGGCTCAACCCGGTACCCCCTAATTTTCACCTGGTTGTCCAGCCGCCCCAGAAAAGCAATATTCCCGTCCGGCAACCACTTTGCCCGGTCCCCTGTCTTGTATATCCGCTGTCCCGGATGGAAGGGGTCCGGCACGAACCGTTCTGCGGTCAGCTCCGGCCGGTTCAGGTAACCTCTGGCCAGCCCGTCTCCGCCCACATACAGTTCTCCGGGAACCCCCACTGGCTGCATCTGTCCCCGCGCATCCAGAATATAAGCCGTTGAATTGGGAACGGGCTTCCCGATGGGAATCCCGGTGTCATGCTCACCTTGAATAAGATAACAGGTGGAGAAGGTGGTATTCTCCGTAGGTCCGTACAGGTTCACTATGCGTAGTCCCGGGCAGGCCTCACGGACCTGCCGGACCTGGCGAACCGGCAGCTGATCCCCGCCCACGAGCAGAGACCGCAGCGGCGCGAACAGCCCCGGGTCCTCTTCGGCCAGCTGCTGGAACAGCGCCGCTGTCAGCCACAGAAGAGAGATCCCCTTCTCCCGGATGAACATGCCAAGGCGTCCGGCCTGCAGCAGCGTATCATCTCCGGCTAGATACAAGGGGAGGCCGTTCAGCAGGGAGCCCCATATTTCAAAGGTAACGGCGTCAAATGATGGGGAACCGGTCAGCAGCAGACGGTCCTCCGGCTCAATCGCCAGGAAGCCGCCGTCATGAACCAGACGTACCACATTCCGGTGCTCAACCATCACTCCCTTAGGTGTGCCGGTCGACCCGGAGGTATACATGACGTAGGCTAACCGCCCCGCGCGCTGTTCTTCGTCCTGCTCCATCGGGATGGGGAACTCCGGTATCATGCCGCCGGGTCCGCTTTCCGCTTCCTGCTGATCCAGCACCAGCGTCTTTAGGCTCCAGGCTGCAGGAGGATTCAGCCCGGACTGAACCAGCAAAATAGATGTGCCACTGTCCTCCAGCATGAAGCGGTTCCGCTCCTCTGGATAGGCCGGATCAATCGGCAGATAGGCGGCTCCTGCCTTCAGAATACCCAACAGCCCGATGACCAGTTCAGGTGACCGCTCAGCGAGAATGCCTACAATGCTTCCGGGTTCCACCCCTACCTGGTGAAGCTGACCCGCCAGCCGGTCAGTCTGACGGTTCACTTCGCTATATGTCCACTGCCGGTCCCCGTAACACAGTGCCGTATGGTCCGGCGTCCGCTTCACTTGTTCTGCGAACAGCTCATGAATGCACTTGTCCGCTGGGTACGGTACTGAAGTGTCGTTGAACACCTTAAGGATTTCTTCCTGCTCCTGCGGGCCGGTTAATACTAACTCCTCCATTTTTGCCTCCGGGCTTAAGACAATCTGGCGCAATAGATTCAGGTACATCCCAAGAAGCTGTTTAACCGTCTCTTCGCGGAATAGGTCGGTATTGTATTCTGCCCAGAGGAATGTCCGGGGTCCTTCCTGCCGAACATCGAACAAGAGGTCCGTCTGGGTAGCACAGGCGTCCGATTCCAGCTTGGTCTCTTCCAGACCCAGGAACCCCTGCTCTTCTGTTCCTTCCGACACCATGTTGAACATGGTGCGGAATAGCGGAATCCGGTTATTATCCCGGTCAGGATTCAAGACACGGATTAGCCTTTCGAACGGATAATCTTGCATGTAATAAGCATTATCCACCTTATCGTGAACGCTTTTGAGCAAGTCCGTATACTTCAGCCCGTCACTGATCTCCATGCGAACCGCTACCGTATTGACAAAAAAACCTACCGGGTGATTGAATTCCGGACCGTAATGCCTGCCATTAAACACCGTACCTACCACAATGTCCTCTTGACCGGCAAGCTTATACAGCAGCGTATAAAAAACGGCCATCAAACCGGAGAACAGAATCACCCGATTATTCATGCAAAGTATTCGGAGCAACTTGACCAATTCCCCAGGCAACTCAAGGCTCGTAAGTGCACCACTAAAGCTAAGTTGCACAGGCGGGGGAAAATCGGCAGGTAAATCCAGTACCGGCAGTTCACCCTGGAACTCCTTAAGCCAATAGCGCTCTTGTTCTTTCGTGAATTCCTCGGAAAAATTCTCCCGCTGCCACCATGCATAAGTGCCGTACTCCAGCTTAAGTGCAGGCAAGTCGGCAGGAATCCCGTCAATTAGAGCATTGTAAATGAGCTTTAAGTCCCGCCATAGAATCTGCAAACTCGTTCCGTCTGCAATGATATGGTGAAGCTTGAGCAGCATTACATACTTCTCTTCCTCCGTCCGGATTAGCGTAGCCTGGAACAGCAGATCCTCCCCGCTCAGCCGAATTGGATGGTACCAGAGTTCTTCGAGCTGTTCCTGCAGCATGTGGCTGCGCTCACTTAACGACTTTACCGACAAATCAGAATAAGTGAATAACTCATCTGTATTCCTTGTGAAAGATTGGCAGGGAGCATTACCTTGCCAGTCCATCACGCTGCGCAATACGGGATGCCGCGAGGCCAGCCCGGCCACAGCCTTCTTCATGGCAGCCACCTGCAAATTTCCCGATAATGTTCTGGATGTAACCAGATTCCATACAGAGCTGTCCGGCAGAATCTGGGATAAGTAATACAGCCGTTCCTGCTGATAGGAAAGAGGATACGTGTCTGCACGGCCTGCAGCTAACAAAGGCGGATACTTCTTAACCAGATTTACCATCACACACTCTCCCTCTTAGGGTTATACGCCGTGTACCTTCTATACCACCGAGGCTTGAAATAAAGGTTCGATGATCTTGGCAAGGTCAGACAAAACCGGCAGATCAAAAAAATCCAGCAGTGAGACGCTGATGCCAAAGGCTTCCTCAATTTCGGTTACAAAACGAATCGTCAGCAGGGAGTTCCCGCCCAGTTCAAAGAAATTATCTGTAATCCGGATGCCCTCGATATGGAGTACCGCTTCAGTAATTTCAATCAGTTTGCTCTCCACGTAGGTTAGCGGAATATCACTTTTCTGAGGATTAGCTATGACTGCCAGACCTGGAGCCGGCAGCGCTCTTATATCTACCTTGCCGTTTGCATTCAGCGGGATTTCGTCCAACTGTACGAACGCTGTAGGAATCATATAGGATGGCAGCCATCGACTTAAGAAGCCTGCCCAGTTATCCTCGTGCCCGTCCGGCTGCATGACAAGATAAGCGACCAGCCGTTTTTGATCGTCCTCATCCTCTTTTACAACCACGATGGCCCTTTTAACCGCCGGATGCATCAGTAGCGTCTGCTCAACTTCACCAGGTTCAATGCGAAAGCCCCGTACCTTCACCTGCTGATCCATCCGTCCTAAATATTCAAGAATCCCGTTACTCCGCCAACGGGCCAAATCTCCGGTTTTATACATTCGTTCACCAGGGAAAAATGGGTCTTCCACGAATTTTTCCATAGTCAGTTCATATTGCTTCAGGTAACCGCGGCCAACTCCCCGGCCGGCTAGATACAGTTCTCCCGCAACCCCTGGAGGCAGAAGCTGCATATGCTTGTCCACGATGTAGACTCTCATGTTGGAGATAGGTTTACCAATAGGAATACTTGCAGCAGCATCCTCTGTGCGTGCTGAATAAATAACCGCATAGATGGTCGTTTCCGTCGGCCCGTACATATTCTCCAGCTGCGTGCCTTCCACCCGTTCAAAAAATCTCTTTACCACATAAGGTTTAAGCGCTTCTCCAACAGAAAAAACGTATTTGACCTGTTCCCACTCCGTACCGGCTCTGCGTTCAGTCGCTTCCAGAAAGGTTGCCAGCATGGAAGGGGAGAAATTGACATGAGTAATCTTATGTGCTCCAAATGCATCCAGAATACCTCCCGGGTCACGTTCCAGCCCTGGTTCAAGAATCGCCAGCCTGCCCCCTGCGAAGAACCAGCCGAACAGCTCCGCAATCGACACATCGAACGTATATGTGGTTTTGAAAAGATGTGTGTCTCCGGCTTCAAGCGGATAAGTTTGCTGTAAATATAACAGGGTATTCACAATAGAGCGGTGCTCCAGCATCACGCCCTTCGGTTTGCCGGTTGAACCTGAGGTATAGATGATATAGGCCAGATCCTCAGGCTGGTTAACCCAGCCGATCTCAGTGCTTTCATCCGTATCCGCATATACCGATAAATCGCCAATCGGATGAATCCTTATCCCCTCGCCCACAAGCTCCGAGAATTCCGGCTTATGAAGCAGAACATGGCTTGCACCGCTGTCCTCCAGCATATACAGGGCTCTCTCCTTCGGCGTGAGGGGATCGATAGGCAGCACCGCTCCACCCGCTTTCAAAATGGCGTAAATCCCAATAACCATTTCCAGGCTTCGCTCGGCAATAATAGCTACGATGCTTTCAGCATGAACACCCGAACGGCGCAAATGCAGTGCAAGCCGGTTGACAAGCCCGTTCATCCCGCGGTAAGTAAGTTTTTGGTCTCGGAATAGGAGTGCCGTACGCTCAGGCTTTTCCTGCACCCTTTCCCCAAACAGCTCATGGATACACTTGTCCGCCGCATCTCCGGTGGAGGTGGCGTTAAACGATTGAAGGATTATTTCCTTCTCCGCGTCATTAATCAGTGTCAGATCCTTCAGCAATATCTCCGGGCTGGTCACAATCTGGCTCAACAGATGCTTGTACATATCCAGAAAATGCATAATCGTCTCTTTGCGGAAAAGATCGGTATTGTATTCTGCCCAAAGGGCTGTTTGCTCCCCATCCTGCCTTACATCAAACAACAGATCGGTCTGCGCGGATTCACCTTCCGAATCTACAGCCGATTCCTCCATACCCGCAAAGTCTAATCTATCCTTCCCGCTTACCACCATATTGAACATGGCGCGGTACAACGGATTGCGGCTGTTCAACCGGTCCGGGTTAATGGCTTGTACAAGCCGCTCAAACGGAAAATCCTGCATATAATAGGCATCGTTCACCTTACCTTGAACCCTCTTCAGCAGGTCTGCAAAAGACTGTTCTTCATCTACATTAAGGCGAATAGCTACAGTATTGACAAAGAACCCGGCCATCTGGCTTAATTGAGAGCCGTAATGCCGTCCGTTAAACACCGTTCCGACAACAACTTCCTCCTGCCGGGCCAGCTTATGAAGAAGTATATAATAGACGGATAGCAGTCCAGAGAAGAGGATCGCCTTATTATTCAAGCATAGAGCGCGCAGTGGCTTCAGTAGTTCTTCCGGCAGAATCACCCCTGTCAACGCCCCCTTAAAGCTGACCTGTGCAGGTGCCGGCAAGTCCGTGGGCAGGTCCAGAATGGGCAATTCTCCCTTGAATTCCTCCAGCCAATAACGCTCCTGTTCCCTCGTGTGTTCCTCGGAGAAAGCTTTGCGTTGCCACTTTACATAGTTACCATAATCGAGCTTCAACTCCGGTAAGTCCGTTGCCGCAGGATCAAGTAAGGCGTTATAGATATGCTTTAGATCACGCCACAGGAGTTCAAAGGTTGTCGCATCCGAAATGATATGATGCAGCTTTAACACGATGTAAAATTCTTGCCCGGCAGTCTGTACCAGATTTGCCTGGAACAGCGGATCGCTTCCGCTAAGCTGAATAGGTATCCGCCAGGCATCGGACAGCAACTGCTGTATCCCGACCTCCCGACCTTCTCCAGCAGTCAAGTCTGTATAAATAAACAACTCTGAGACATCCCTTGTGAAATATTGACAGAGTTCGCCTTGTTGCCGTTTAACTATGCATCGCAGCACACTGTGCCTTCTAGCCAGTTCTGCCACAGCCTTGCGTATCGTCGAGACTTCCAGGGTTCCGGAATATTTACGTACGGATACCCGATTCCAAACCGGGCTGTCCGGCATCAGCTGCGATAAGAAAAATAACCGTTCTTGCTGAAAGGACAGCGGTGCTGAAGCGGCTTTCTCAGTTATGGCAGGCAAAGAGTACTTTCGTTTCTCCAGAGTCATTACAATTCATTCCCTTCTCCTGAATTCAGGCACGGCTCTCTTTTCTCATAAGTTCCTCAACAATGATCATCCGCTGAATTTCTGAGGTCCCATCTCCGATTTCGGTTAGCTTAGCATCTCTATAGAACCTTTCCAAAGGCAAGTCCCTTGAGTATCCGTATCCGCCGAAGATCTGTACCGTATTTTTGGTTACCCGGTTTGCCGTTTCCGAGGCGAACAGCTTAGCCTCAGAAGCTTCTTTGGTGTATGGCTTACCCTCTTCCTTCAAGCGGACAGCCTTCTCCAGCAGCAGCATGGAAGCGTTGATTCCCATTTCCATATCAGCGAGCATGCCCTGAATAGCCTGGAACTGGAACAGATATTGGTCGAATTGCTTCCGCTGCCTGACATATTCCAGGCACTGCTTACGGGCTTCCTCGGCAATCCCGAGAGCAATGGCAGCCATCCCCAACCGGGCAGATACCAAAGTATGATGCAAGATTTTTAAGCCGAAATTCCTTTTTCCAATTAAATGAGTCTTTGGTACCCTCACATGATCAAAAGTTAACGAGCCCGTATCTGAGCCCCTCATCCCCAGCTTTCTTTCCTTCTTTACACCTGTGGAAGCACCTGGCATGTCCTTTTCCAGGATGAATAGGCTAATGCCGAGCGCTTTCTTATCGGGCGCGGTTTTGGCGGCGACAATATAATAGTCAGCCACATTGGCATTGGTGATAAAGGCTTTGCTGCCGGTAATTTCGTAATAATCGTCCTTTTCCACTGCTGTGGTCATCATGGATGCCATGTCCGAGCCGCTGCCGGGCTCCGTCAAGGCAAATGCGCCTACCTTCTCACCCAAAATCATCTGTCTGAGGAACGTCTGTTTCTGCTCCTCCGTTCCGAACGCCTGAATAGGTGTACAGCTTAATGTACTATGCGAGACAAGCGTCATCGCTGTGGAAGCGCAGATACCGGCTATCCTGCGGATCACTGTAAGATAAACGCTGTAATCAAGCCCCAATCCTTCATAGTTCTGCGGAAAAGGAATGCCTGTAAGTCCGATTCGACCCATCTCCTTCAAATTCTCCAGAGGGAAACGTTCACTTTCATCAATCTCCTGGGCAATCGGCGCAACAAATTCTGTTATAAAAGCATCTGTGGATTCAAGAACAATCTGACGTAACTGTGAATCGTCCATATCTCACACTCCAAATGTCTTGTGCCATAGCTCCAAAGCGATTAGTGCATGAGCCGTTCGGAAGATGGCCAGATTATCAAGCTTCGTGTAATCTCCGGTTTTGTTCAAAAAATCGCTGACCTTCTTCCGGTCAAAATAAGCCGCAATTTTCGAATTACCTGAATGCATCAGCTCAAGCGCCATATTTCTTTGCTGGAAGAGAGATTTGGGATCAACGGGAAAAGGAAAAGGCTTCTTCTTCCTGCTAACGATCTCATCCGGGAGAAAGGCCTTGCTTACTTCTTTCAAGAACCATTTCTCTGTACCGTCTTGGATTTTCAGATGGGAGGGCAGACGCGCTATCTGTTCGACGATCCGATAATCCAGAAACGGCACCCTTACCTCTACACTGGATGCCATACTCATTTTGTCCTGCCGTTCCAGCATTTCGAGCAAATAGACCTTCAGGAACATATAAAGCACTTTGTTGATGGTGTCACCTGTACTGAATTGGTTCATCATCCGGTTGATCGCGAGACTCAGACGTTGCCTGTAATGAGTGGATGTCTCCATCGCTGGGTCCAACAGACCGGAAACCTCTTCATAATATGGGGACCACGGAAACTGGTTCATCCGGCCGATTGATTGCTCTTGCAAAAAGAAGAAATACCCTCCGAACAGCTCATCTGCGCCTTCCCCGGAAATGACAACTGTGGCTTCTGCCTTTACCTTCTGATACAGCAGGTACAGGGACGGTGTTGTCAATTCAACCGGCTTCTCCATATGCCAGGTGACCTTCTCCATGATCCCTGAATATTCAGAGGGATCGAGTACATATTCGTGATGAGTCGTCGGCAGGCGTTCTGCGAGCAGGCGGGCATAGTATGTATCGCTGTTTTGGAAATTCATCTTTACATTATTGGTGAATTCAATCGAAAACGTGTTGAGGCGGGAAGGTGAAGCGGCAGAAGCCATCGCCGTCAGCAGGCTGGAATCTAAACCTCCGCTCAGTAAAGAGCCGAAAGGCACATCACTCATCAACCTCATTTGTACCGATTCCGTCAACAGGTCCACGAATTCGTCCTTCCACTGTTCCAGGGAGCCCGGGGAATGATCCGAATCCAGATTCAGCTCCCAGTAAGGGGCAAGCCGCATTTCACCGTTGATTAAGGTCAGTGTGTGTCCGGGAGGAACAGCGTATATGTTGCGGAACATAGTTCGCTCATCCAGAATTGCAGTACTGAACAAATATTCGGGAATAGATCCGGGTTCAAGCTGAACAGGTACGTCAGGATGTTGTAGAATCGCTTTGATCTCTGAAGCAAATACAAAACAGTGATCGTCCATATAGTAATAAAGCGGCTTCACTCCCATACGGTCACGGGCAAGAAGCAAGGTACCTCTAGAGGGGTCCCACAAGCCAAAAGCGAACATACCGTTGCACTTCTCAATCCACCCGGTTCCATATTCCTCATAACCATGGATAATGACTTCTGTATCACAATCCGAACGAAAGCGATGCCCCTTTTGCTGAAGTTCCACCTTGAGTGCCTTATAATTGAATATTTCACCGTTATAGGTAATCCAGACTGTGTTATCTTCATTGCACATCGGCTGTTGTCCGAGGCTCAGATCTATGATGGATAGCCTGCGGTGACCAAGCCCCACATGGCCGTCAATATGGGTTCCGCAGCCGTCAGGCCCCCGGTGGAACATTACATTATTAATGTTTGTCAGTACGTCTTGCGAGACAGGTTGCTCCCTGTTCAAATTATAGATTCCGCAAATCCCGCACATGGTGCACTCCTTCCGAAGCCGCTAAAGGCAGCTTAGTAGTAATACCAAATCGTATCGTAATCGCGAGAATCCTCACCCATCTGCTCAAGCTCAGCCAAGTAATCGGCAATGGGCTTGTCTTTGTATATGTAGGTATTGACAGGGGCCATGTATTTCTCCCATGGATAGAACTCATAAATTCTGCTGCCATCGCTGTGAATCATAATCACATCATGATCCTGCCATGAATTCAGCTCGTTTTTTCCGAGTGAAGGGATATTAAACACAGGCTTGTCGGTGCGTACGGTTCCGGGCATGAGCCGCGCTTCCTCTTTCTGCTCCTGCAGCAAGCGGGCGATCGGTACTTTGTAATCCTCTGTCTCCTCTTTCCCCTTCAGATTAAACAGATAATACGGCGTGATTCCGATGCTCTTCAGGCTCTCCCGCAAGAAACATGTCTCAAATCTTCTGCTGTTATAGAGCGTATAGACCTGCTGATTGAGGACATCAATACCAATTCGCTTCAGCTTCCCGACGGCTTCTGCCATCTCCCAGGAGATCTCATAGGCATGTTCGACATGGGTAATGATTGTAATCGTCTGGTGGGGAGGGTTATGGTAACGTTCCAGTATAGCAAGCAGCTCATCGTCGATTCTCATCGGCATGGTCACGAGGGTCCGCGTGCCAATCCGGATTCGCCGGATATGCTCCATCTCCCGGAAGCTCGACAAAATCGACTGCAGCTTTGTATTTCCAAGCGTTAACGGATCTCCTCCGGTAATGAGAACCTCATTGATACCGGTATTGCTCTTGAACCATTCCATTGAGCCCTTCAAATCGGCTGGCAGGGGGTCGGCAATATCCTGATAATCATCGGAGAGTTCCCAGTTCCGCTGACAATACACACAGATTTGCGGACACCACAGAAACGGCTTTATGATGGCCACCTTGGGATATCTTCGGGTAATATGCTCTTCCGGCGAAGTATCAGCTTCCCGCATGAAATCAAGGGCTTCCCTTGAACCGGTTGTTTCATCCAGCATCTTGTGAACATAATTACTGCTCGGGATTACCTGTGCCCGCAGACATGAATCGCTTCCGCCGGATATACGCTCACGATCCATCAGAGACAGATAGAAAGGGGTAATCCCAAAAGCCAGGCCATGCTCGGTAGCTTCGCGGATGCCATGGTCCTCCTCGTCTGATAAGGCTATGACCGACTGAATATCGCCGCTTTTCCTGTAGATTTTTCTCAGATGCCATTTGTATTCGTTCCAGTCCTCCAGTGAACCGTCCAACTGCTGTAAAATAAGGTCTCTTGTCTC
Source organism: Paenibacillus sp. FSL R7-0179 (assembly GCF_038002265.1). Taxonomy (NCBI): domain Bacteria; kingdom Bacillati; phylum Bacillota; class Bacilli; order Caryophanales; family Paenibacillaceae; genus Paenibacillus; species Paenibacillus sp. FSL R7-0179. The sequence goes on along the minus strand of NZ_JBBOCC010000002.1, from coordinate 1,763,360 downwards.
GTTTCGTCTGCCGATAATATCCGGCTCCAGTCCCGAACGGTACCCATTCTTCTTCTTAATATACTGGTACTCATCCGTCTTGCCATTCAGGTAATGAGAGCGTACAATCGCTGCCTCCCGGCCCTGCAGATGGATAAATTCAGGCACCTCGCGGATACATATGCCGGATTTGGAATAAATGCCGGATAATCCGATGACCCCCTTATACAGATGCATAATATCCTCCAGGAAGGCATCGCTGATCTCCGGCCACTCGCGTTCCCGCCAATGCGTTGTTGCCAGGTGGTATAGCACCGTAAGGCAGCTGTGGCCGCTCTTCTTTTCACTGCTCAATGAAATAATTGTCCGGAATACATGGATGCAGTCGCGTGTATTCTTCTTCTCCAGAGGATGTAGCTGGCAATTCGCATCCATAATGGCCATTTCACACTGGCTGAGATAGGAATAGAGCTGTTCTCTGGCAGCTGAGACTGTCGGGCTGAGTACGAATATGCGCAAAATCTCCGGATTGGCATCCAGTAATTCCGATATTTTCTCTCTTGAAGCCATAGCCGTTCCACTCACCTTTGTACGGATTTTTGCAACAGGTCTGCCAGCGCTTCCTCTACCTCTGCGGCAAGCTCATCCGACTTGCGGTCCGGGTCCTGCACCCGCTGCAATGCTTCTTCGCGGCTGATGATTCCCTGCCTGACCAGCATGCTCATCTCAAAATCGTAAGGATGGAAGTGATATGTCTCACAATGCTTTTTGATTCCCAGTGAATTGAGCTTACAGTTCGTCGAATTCGGGTCGACATCCGTTGGCTTTCTCCATCCTAATGCTCTGATCTCCTGATAGATCACGTTCTCGTCATATCCGATGATCGGAAAGATATTGATCACATAAGGAAATGGCTTCGTCTTATACTCTGCCGGAGTCAGCATGAGCAGGTCATACAAGCTGTCATTCCCGATCTGCTCGACCAGAGGCTTGAACAGGTTTTTCCGCAGCCCGAAAGGAATCTTGTTGTCCTGATAAATCAGTTCACTCTCAGACTGGATCAATTGCCCCGGGCTGTTGCCCAGCATGACCATGGGAATGTGCTTCTCAATAGCTACTCTCAACGCCATTGTCGATACCATACGGATACAAGAGATGCAGATTCCGCTTCCGAACTTGGTGAGATGATCGGGGTAGATATGAGGGACGCAGCTTTCGGCGAACATCTGATTTAAGGAGCCTTGTCCCGGCTTTACGATCAGATGATCTACATTCAGTGTATTCAGTACTGTGCGCATATTCTGGAAGGAAGTCTCTGACATAAAGCCGTTGTCGAATGTAACGGCCAGTATGGAAAGCTGATAACGTTCTTGCAGGAGTTTAATTAAATAGGTGCTGTCCTTACCGCCACTGTAAGCCACGAGAGCATCATAGCTGCTGCCCTCCAGTGCTTTGCTGACCTGAATGATGTTCTCCAGCTTTTCTTGTATATGCTCTCCCGCTGAAAAGAGGATTTGTCCTTCGGCCTCCTGGCAATAGTGACACACGCCCTCGGAATCAAAATGAATCTCCGGGAATGTCTCAGGTAATATACATCTCACACAGCGTTTCATGTAATAGCCCTCCCTTACCTGTATGCCAGTCCTCATAACTCAGACCGGTTAATCTTGAAAGTAGCGGTTCTTGGCAGCTCACTCACGAATTCAATGGAGTGAGGCACCATATAATGCGGAAGATGCTGCCTGCTATACTGAATGACTGCTTCCTTACTTAACATGCATTGATTGCCGCTTATGATAAGCGCCTTGATCCGCTCGCCGGATTCCTCAACCCAAATCCCAGTAACAGCCACCTCTTCAATCCCATCCATACGGAGCAGTACTTCCTCAATCTCTTCGGGACTGATGCGAAACCCCATTGACTTTAGCATCATATCCTTACGGCCTGCAAAATACAGATATCCGTCCCCGTCACGCTTTGCCAAATCACCGGTATAAAGCGCCCGGCCGCGAAAGCGGCGTTCATTCTGCTCTGGATTGTTCCAGTAGCCAGGCGAAATGAACGCCCCTTCATGAACGATTTCACCCACTTCGCCCGGGGCGCAATCTTCTCCCTGCTCATCTAAGATTCTTATCGTTACTCCAGGCAGCGGTTTGCCGATAGACGAGGGTTTGCGCTCGAAATCTTCCGGCGGCAGGCAGGTAGAACGGAACGCCTCGGTCGTTCCATACATCATATAGAATCTGGTATTGCTCAGAATCTGTCTGAGCCGCATTAAATCATCATGAGGGAACACTTCCCCGATAATTGACACATACCGCAAATGCGGATATTGATTCCTGGAGAAAGGAGAATGGCGTTGAAGGAGCATCCGCCAGAATGATGGGACCGCATGAAAACCTGTGATGCGCTGGTTCAACATCGTGTTTACAATATCTTGAGGAAACAGCGATTCCTGAAGTACAAGTGTTGCCCCCACGTAAACGGAAGTGAATAGCTGGCTTAACGCTCCGTCGAAGGAAAAGGGGGATACACTGATAATCCGGTCCTCTGAATGATTCTCCAGTACCTGTGCCGAAGTAACGGTAGAGTCAAGGAAGATGCCATGTGTGACAATGATTCCTTTCGGCTTTCCTGTAGAACCTGAGGTATAAATGATGGCAGCCGGGTCCTCACGGCTAATCCCGCTTACTGGCGTGAAGTGGTCTGGCAGTCCTTCAATAATGTCATGGAAGCCTCCAGGCGTTAACGGGTCCGAGAAGATGGGGACAACCTCCGCAGGCTCCCCGCTTTTTAAATCCGACTTATTCCATATACCCTTCTTGGATTCATGCAGAAAGAGCAGCTTCATCCCGCAATCCCGGATGATATGCGCCAATTGCTCCTCCTTGAAATGCGGATTAAGATGAACAAATACAACTCCAGCCTTCATCGCACCAAAGATTACTAGCACTTCTTCAACACATTTTGTTGAGAAGATACCGACCCGGTCTCCTTTTTCCACACCCATAGACACCAGGAAACGGGCAACCCGATTTGATGCCTCCTCCACTTCACGATAGGTGTAGTGCCGTTCAGCCGCATAGAAGCCCGGCTTGTCCGGAGTTTCTTCCGCCGTCTTAGTGAGGGCCTCATGGATGAACATCCCGTTACTGCTCCTTGGTCTTTCTTTCGACAAGGCTAACCAGACCATCAATCGTACCAAAATGATGCATATCCACGTCCTCATCCGACAGTTCAATGCCAAAATTGTTTTCCAGATAGGAAATGATATCTAGCACATCCAGGGAAGTTAGCAGGCCAAGCTCAAACAGATTCGCAGAGCGGTCCTGTATATCCTCATTTGTGATCTTTTGAATATAAGCCGAAACATCTTCCAGTAATACGTTATTCATGGTTACACCATCCTCCAGATAGGTTTTTAAGATTTAAGTGTCAAGCTTTTCCCCTTCACATACTCCGTAATCCTTGGAATAATCTTCTCTAACTCTCCTACAAATCCATAAGAAGCATATTGAAAAATAGGAGCGTTGCGGTCAGTATTGATTGCGATTACAGTTGCGGACTTCTCCATCCCTACGATGTGCTGCAGGGCGCCGGAGATTCCGCAGGCAATGTAGACACGTGGTTTAACCACTTTACCGGACTGTCCAATCTGATGCGATACATCCAGCCAGCCGGCTTCGACAACAGCCCGGGTCGCCCCGACCTTGGCGCCAAGCGCTTCCGCCAGCGACAGAATTATCGGGAGATTCTCAGCCTTGCCGATCCCGCGGCCTACGGCCACAATAACATCCGAGTCTGTAAAGTCGCTTAACCAACGCTCAATCTTCCGAACCTCCAATACTTCATAGAACGACTGAGAAGTAGATATATGACCAGACCAATTCTTCAGTTGTCCGCAGAAGCCTTCGATCTGCTCCGCTGGCTCAAAAGCACCTTCTTTCAAAGTCGCCATTTGCGGTCTGTGCTGTGGCATATGAATACTCGCCATTACCGAACCGCCAAATGCTGTTCTCGTTGCCACCAGCGTACCCTGCACGCTATCGAGATGAACATCAATACAATCGGCACACAATCCGGTATGCAGTCTTGCCGCAACGCCGGCCATGATGGAACGCGCATGCCTTAGTCCTCCTGCCAAGACAATTTCAGGCTTCATAATCCCTAACAATTCAGCAATCCATTGAATGCGAAGATCCTCGGCGTAATAGCCAATACCTTGCTGTTCCACGAACCATAGCTCGTCCACACCATACCGGGCGAACTCGCTGGCAAGCTCATGTGTATGCTCACCGATAAGAATGGCATAGATTTTCAGATCACTTTGCGCCTGCAGCCGCCTCGCAGCTCCAATGACTTGAAGAGCGGATAAGGATAGTTTGTCATCACGGGATTCGAGATACAGGCAGATGCCTTTACATTCTTGCCCTGAGCTTGTCTGCATCCCAGCATCTTGTTCGTCCTGCTCATTGAAGATTGCTTCCATGGGACATGTATCCTTACAGACACCACATTGAAAGCATACAGATTCGTCTATAATCACCCTTCCATCGCTGACAGTAACAGCCTCAAACAAACAGACTGCCTTACACTTCAAACAATAGCTGCACTTGGACTGTATAATCTTCATATGAAATCCCCATCACAATTGCAGTACATGAGATACAACCTCCATAAATTCACTTGGATTACACTCATCAAAAAATTTCGTGGAATTTACTCGCTGGTGATTTTTTTCACAATTAACGGTATGAAGCACTTGGGTTGGCGAGCCTGACTTACCCACATTAGCAGAATTCAGCGGCAGATCTTCAGCTGACCATATCGTTATTTCTGCCCGGGCAGCTGCTATTCTTCCCCGGATAGATGGTATTCGTGGAGTATTGCAGCTTTTTCTTACAGCTAACAATGCAGGAGTGGGCAGCTTAACAACCAGCCTGGACTCTTCGTCTGCTTTTTCAATAAGGACCGATTGGGGATGAAGGGCGTTAATTTTCTCTACTCCGATGATATGCGGAATGCCAAGAAGCTCGGCAATGCCAGGTCCTACCTGCCCCGTCTCCCCGTCAACGGATTGTTCTCCTGTAATAACGATTCCGAAACTGCCCAGCTTCTGTATGCCCGCTGCAAGAATGCAGGAGGTTGCATAGGTGTCAGAGCCGGCAAACTGTGGTGAAGATAATAATACCGCTTCATCTGCGCCCATCCCCAGCAGTTCTCTTAATTGCTCCTCACATTTCCGGGGTCCCATGGACAGGCAAGTAATGTGTCCGCCATATTGTTCCTTCAGACGAAGTGCTTCCTCTAATGCATTTAAGTCATTGGGATTGTTGAGAAGGTGATAAGCCTCCCTGTCAAACTCACTATCTGCACTCGCATGAATATCCGGTACCTGTTTGATGCATACGACGATTTTCATCTAGCCCTCCTCATACTCAAGTTTTGTCTTATGTATAAGCACAAATGATAGATTAACAAATTAAGTAAACTTTGTATCATCAATCCTATCATTAATAAAATTCAAAATCTGTCATTAAATGTCGATTGAAAAATTTTCACTTTTTTATCACAAAACATCCCTCACTATATTGTTGATCATGCTGAAAGTACAAGGTGTATGATTAATTTTGCAGGTATTTAGCAGAGGATGAAGTTGGTTTTTGGTTACGTTGAAGACAGCCACATCATAGTTTATTCTATCGTCATCAATCATACCCGGGCTTCCATCTAACTGCTAGGTGGACCTATTGGAGTCAAATTAACATCTACGGTAACTGCGTTGTTCATGCGACTGTTAAGGAGAGGGAGATTCACTTATCAGGTCGTTTAATAAGTTAGCGAGCGGCGCCTCCGTCTCCGCCACTACTGCTCTTTCCTTGAATAATCCAATGTCTTTGACTCACCTCGAGACCTCCATTTCCGGTAAGATAATCTATTCCGATTTACATGAATCCCGCCAATAAGAGAGAATCTTAAAATCATTGTACGCCTTAAACTTAAGCTTAAAGCAACAGCTTTTTGGAAGCGGTTGATGTTCTTTGGAACGTCAAACAGCCCCCACCTTGTTATTAAGATGAGGGCCAGTATTAGTTACAATCTTCTATCCTCGGCTCAACCGCACCGGCTATACCCGCAATTCCCGCAAGTCTTACACCCCTCAATATTAATCAGCGAGGCGCTGCCGCAGGAGGGGCAGAGATCCCGCGAAGCAGTAGCGTGGCTGTGCGCGTCATGACCGCCGTGGTTATCGTTGGTGGCTGCCGCAGGAACGGTAGATTTCAGCTCAGCGCTCAGCGCCTCATTGAAATCAAGCTCCAGCGTAGCCGCGATAGGTGCTGGGATATGGTCGTCATCGGCATTGTTCAGCACATGGGTCTCCAGGGCCTTGGCTACCGCATCAGCGATGGACTCGACGCGGTTCGCGCCGAAGCCGATAGCGCCAGAGCCGCCGATGCCCTTGAGGTGCTTGATCAGCAGGCCGACCTTCTCGCCGTGGTCGCCGTAGCGCAGGAACAGCGAGCAGACGCGGCCCAGGGCTTCCGCCATGGCGAAGACATCAGAGCCAGCCTTGCCCACGTTCAGGAAGATTTCGGCCGGGATGCCATCAAGGTCATTGATCGTGATATACGCCATGCCGAACGGCGTGTTGATCTTATAGGTCGCTCCGCGCAGCACCTGCGGGCGCTTCTTGTATTGCTTGTCCACTCCGCTGGCCGCCGGCTGTAGACCCGGAGCAGCTTCCATAGTCATTGGCTTTACGGCCACAGTAGCCGGAGCTGCCGATTCGACTTCTTTTTCCACTGTTTCAACTTCTGCCCCAGCATCCTTCTTGTCTTCCTTCTTCGCCGTTTCCAGTACCTGCACATCACGGCTACCATCGCGGTAGATGGTCACGCCTTTACAGCCCAGATCGAAGGCCATCTCATACAGCTCGGCGGTCTCTTCCACCGTGAAGTCGGACGGGCAGTTCGCGGTCTTGGAGATCGAGCTGTCCACCCAGCGTTGGATGGCGGCCTGTGCACGGATATGATCCTTGGCGGACAGGTCCATCGAAGTGACGAAGTATTCCGGCAGCTCCTCTCCCGGATGGGCTTCCAGCCATTCCTGGGCGATCGGCACGAACTGCTCGTCATAGCCGAGACGGCTCTGGCGGAAATATTTGAAGGCGAAATACGGCTCGATGCCTGTAGATGTTCCGACCATAGTTCCAGTGCTGCCTGTAGGAGCCTGGGTAATAACAGTCACGTTGCGCATGCCATGCTTGCGGATCGATTCGCCAACCTCCGGATAGACCTCAGTAATATTCCGCATGAAGCCGCTCTGCAGATATTTGTCGGTGTCAAACGCCTGGAACGAGCCCTTCTCTCCTGCAATCTCAGCCGAAGCCAAATAGGCCTCGCGGGCCATGAAGCCGTAGAGCTTGTCCAGGAACTCCAGCGATTCGGGGCTTCCGTAGCGGATATTCAGCTTAATCATCAGCTCAGCCAGTCCCATGGTGCCGAGGCCTACGCGGCGTTCGAGCTTCTGGTTCGCTTCATTTTCCGGGAAATGATACGGCGTCTTATCGATAACATTGTCCAGGAAGCGGACGGAATACCGGGTTGTTCTCGCCAGATCTGCCCAGTCCACATCATGGTTTTCGGCATCGTAGAACTTGGAAAGATTGACGGCAGACAGGTTGCACACGCCCCAGCCGGGCAGGCCCTGTTCACCGCAAGGATTAGTACATATAATCCGATTGAAATACCAGCTATTAGACATCTGATTATAATACTCCATGAAAACAACGCCCGGCTCTGCCGATTTCCAGGCCGATTCGATAATCGTCTGCCAGATATCGCGCGCTTTGACGGTACGGTAAGGAATGACGCGGCGATTGTCGGCCTTCCATTTATCGAGATCGCCGTCCCACAGGGTGTCGTAATCCGGGTCAGTCGTGTCGGGGAAGACAAGCTCCCAGTCCAGATCCTCCTTCACGGCCTTCATGAAGCTGTTGCTCACGCATACAGACAGGTTGGCGTTCGTCACCTGGCCCATCGTCTGCTTCACAGTAATGAAGTCCAGCACATCCGGGTGCCAGTCGTTAATCATCAGCATCAGCGCGCCGCGGCGGCTGCCGCCCTGTTCAATCAGTCCGGTAGTGTAGCTGAAGAGGCCGCCCCAGGACACAGAGCCGCTGGAGGAACCGTTCACCCCACGGACAATAGCGCGGCGCGGACGCAGCGAGGACAGATTGATGCCAACCCCGCCGCCGCGGGCCATAATCTCGGTCATCTCGGAGAGGGTCTCCATGATGCCGCCACGGCTGTCTTTTGGAGAGGGAATGACATAGCAGTTGAATAACGTAAGCTCTTCGCTTGCTCCGGCGCCAGCCGCAATCCGCCCCCCGGGAACCAGCTTCCAGTCATCCAGAATGGAGCGGAAACGGCTTGTCCACTCCTCCTGAAGCTCGGGCGTCTTCTCTACTGAGGCCATCGCGGCCGCAAGACGGTCCCACATCTCCTCCGGTGTCTTCTCAATGTTCAGCGTCAGCTTCTCGACATCCGACTGCACCAGCTCGCCGCTGCGGGTTCGGACCGTAACGATCCGGCCTGTGCGCTCCACAATTTCACCGACCTCCTTGGTCGGGAACTTCGGATCATCCTTGGTCAGGACCAGCACCACATCGCCTACCTTGGCATTATTGCTGTCCGCGTCCTTCCAGGCGTAACGGTCCAGGAATATTTTCTCGCTCAGACCCTCTAGACGCTTGTTGTGTTCCACTGTACTCAATACCAAAACCTCCCGGGAATGTAATAGTTCATGCTTCCGGCGGCAAGGCAGCCGCAGCCTGCTTGTCCGGCGAAAGCTCCTTTTGTCAATAACAAACTGCCGGATTAAATCCGCATACCGCTAAATTTCATGCTTTTGTAACAATATATGGTGTGCGTTAACTTTTAAACTATACCACATGTTGTGGATAGAGGTCTTTTTTGAAAAAGCAGCCCCAGGCAGGAATAACGGAAAATTGGGAAAAGAAAGGCTCATTTCCTCCCTCTTTCTCGCTTTTTTGCAGGGCACCGGAACTGAAAGCTTTCAAGGCGGATTACAGCGTTCCTCTGTGAATTCCATGCGCCTCTGGTTATGAAATCTCTCTGAAACGAGCATACTACTGCTACGCATTTCGATATGAAACTGCGACGGAGGAGGCTGCAACATGACGCAATTATTCCGCAATTCCTTGCCCCAAGAGAAGGTAACTTCTGCGCCGCTGCTGCCTGTTCCTCTATCTTTTGAGCGTAACTGGCTGCATGATCTGGAATCGAGACTCGATAAAGGCGGGCCGTGGGGCGACTGGCGCTTATCCCGCCTTGCTGTGCAGGGAGAGCAGTCGGGGCTGGTGACCAGCTTCGATGAGCTGCAGTGTATGAAGCATCTGTCCGGGCTGTCTCCCCTTCCCCATCAGCTGGATACGGCGCACAAGGTGCTGTTCGAGATGTCGGGAAGGGCGATTCTGGCCGATGAAGTCGGACTTGGCAAGACCATCGAAGCGGGGCTTGTGCTGAAGGAGTATCTGGTACGCGGGCTGGTGAGCAAAGTTCTGATTCTGGTGCCGGCCTCGCTTGTCCTGCAATGGGTGCGGGAGCTGAATACGAAGTTCGGAATCTCTGCCGTAGCGCAAAAGAAAGCCTATTCCTGGGGCAATGACATTGTCGTCGCCTCGATGGATACAGCCAAGCGTGACCCGCATAAGGAAATGCTGCTGAGCCAGGAGTATGACATGCTGATTATCGACGAAGCCCATAAGCTGAAGAACAAGAAATCGACCAATTATCAGTTCGTACAGCAGCTCCGCAAAAAATATTGCCTGCTGCTCACCGCCACCCCCGTGCAGAACGATCTCGGCGAGCTGTTCAATCTGATTACGCTGCTCAAGCCGGGTCAGCTCGGGAATCAGGGCGATTTTGCTGCCAATTTTGTGGTGGATAAGCGTCAGCCCAAGAATGAGGTTCAGCTCCGGGGCGAGCTGTCCAAGGTCATGATCCGCAACCGCCGGGGCGAAGGCCCGGTGAATTTCACCAAGCGCAAGGTGCGCAATATCCCCCTCACCCTCTCCGCAGAGGAGAAGGCGCTGTATGATGGCGTGACCGCTTTTGTCAAAGAACAGTATCAGGAGGCAGGCGGTAATCTCAGCAGTATGCTCTCCCTGGTCACGCTTCAGCGCGAGGTGTGCAGCAGCCGGGATGCGGTGTTCGTTACGCTGGTGAATCTGATCAAGAAGCTGCCTGCCGATTCGCCGAAGCGTGAGCGGATGATGGGGCTGCTCCAGACGATCCGTACGGTCAAGACGAATACCAAGGCGGAGAAGACGATGGAGTTAATCCGCGATATGAACGAGAAGGTGATCGTCTTCACGGAATACCGGGCCACGCAGGAGTATCTGCTTCAGTATTTCCGTGATCATGGACTGCAATGTGTAACGTACTCGGGCGGGATGAACCGCGGCAAAAAAGACTGGATGATGGACCTCTTCCGCGGACGCGCCCAGGTGATGATTGCCACCGAAGCCGGCGGCGAAGGGATCAACCTGCAGTTCTGCCACCATATGATCAATTTCGATCTGCCGTGGAACCCGATGCGGGTCGAGCAGCGGATCGGCCGGGTCCACCGGCTCGGTCAGGAGAATGATGTGGTCATCTATAACCTCTCCACCGAAGGGACGATTGAAGAGCATATCCTCCACCTGCTGCATGAGAAAATCAACATGTTCGAGATGGTCATCGGCGGGCTGGATGTCATTCTGGAGCGCTTCGAGCAGAAGGGCTCGCTTGAGAAAAGCCTGTACAAAATCGTGCTCGAAGCGGGCAGCGACGAGGAGCTGCGCAGCGGGCTGGATTCGATCGGCGATTCGCTCAGTGAGCTGACCCACGCGGGGCTGGATGATAGCGGGGTGCTGGGCTGATGCTGACGCCTACAGAGGTGCGCAAGCAGGTCATGGATTATCTGGAAGCGACCGAATGCACCATTCTTGAATCCTCTCCGCTGCATGTGACGGTGAAGCTCTCCCCGCGCGCGGACCGGATGCTGACGGACCGCCCTTATTATTGGGGCTTCGTGGAGCGCACGGGCGTAGATCCCGAGACCCTGTCCTTCAGCTTCGTTTTCGACCCGCAGAAGTACGATGAACTGGCCGCGCAGGCCGCTGCGCCTGCGGCCCGCCCGCGCGGCGGGGCCAGCCGCCCGGCAGGGGCGGGAGCGCCGCCGGGTCTGGCCGGGGCAGCGGATGCCGAAGCTGCTGCGGAGCCGCTTGGCGCAGCGCAGGCGCAGGGAGCGGCGCTGCCGCCCGGGGTATCGGCTGCGCCGGAGGACAGCATCCTCGCGCGGTACTTCGGCATCGTCCCAGCGCTGCCGCGCCTCGGACCGGGCATGATCCGCCGCGAGGACGTAACCTACGGCAGCAAGCGCCTGCGGCAGATCTGGTCGGCGGCGCGGGACGAAGGCCGGTGCCTACAGCTGTTCGAGGACCCTGGCCTCAGGCAGCGGACCACCCTGTTCTCGGCCGCCTACGAGCCGTGGCTGGCGGTCTGCTACAAGGTCGAGATGAGCTGTGACCTGAAGCGCGAGGAGCTGCACTTCATCGCGGTCTCTTTGACCACCGGGCTGATCGTTCCGGACTTCGAGGCCCGGCTGGCCGGCAAGGAGCTGACGCCGCGGCTGCCGGAGAACATTCATGTCCAGCCGTTCGAGCTGGGGATAACGGACGGGGCCGACCGGCTGGAGGGATATCTGACCTCGAAGCTGGCACTGCTGGATTACACCTGGGCGGAAGAAGCCCGCGAACGGCTGGAGCTGGAGCTTAGCATCGTGGACATCTACTACGCAGAACTGCTCAAGGAGCAGGATGAGGAGAAGCGCCTCGCCGTAGAGGAGCAGTTCAACCGCCGCCGCCAGGAGACCTCGTGGCAGTATGAGCCGCAGATTGCAGTTTCTGCCGTCACTTACGGATTGTTTCATCTGCGCAGCACATAGAATGTGACCCCGTCCGCTAAAAGCAGGCAAAAAAACAGCGAAACTCCCGCCGCCCGGCGCGACAGCAAGCAACAGCCTTTTCAGGGCTTGTCCCCTACAATGAACAATAAGAAGCGTAAATTCCCTCAAGAACAGGAAAGGTGACTGAACCTATGAATATCACTGCGAGGCAAAAGAGCTCCCGGCGGCGTGGCCGCCTGCTCCTCTGTCTGATTCTTGGACTGACTCTGCTGGCTGCCAGCGCATCCTCTCCTCAGGCACTAGCATCACAAGCCAGCCGGACGACCGTGATGCAGGCCGTTACGCAGGAGGTTCTTCCGGGACTTGAAATGAAGCCGATTCCAGCGCCGGAAACGCTGAAGGCCTTCACCCGGCAGACGATGAATCAGCTCTCGGCGAATGCTCCTTTTAAGGAATGGAAGGATGCCGGCACGGAGGTCTACCCTCTTGGTCCGGGAACACGGAGTTGGCTGGTCAATGTAATGAGCAGCGGACAGCGGATCGGCTATCTCATTATCTCCGCTGCGGATCAGGGCGGCTATCTGCTTAGCGAATACGGAGCCGGAACCGATGGCCTCCCTTATAGTATGACTGAACTGCGCCAGTATCTGGTGCAGCAAGGACTGATACCCTCTAATTCTTATGGTGCCATCGGGGTTAAAGCGCTCTATGCTCCAATGCTGCCTGTCTGGAAAATCACTACGGATAACAGAACGCTGTATCTGAATGCTGCCGTTCTGGAGCTGCTGCCCTGGAGTCAGAGCCAGGCTGAGCCTATTCTTAATGCTGCACCGGATGACTCAGCCATGCTGGCCTCCGGTCCGGGCCAGGCACGCACTCCCCAGCCTGCTCTGCGGAGCGGCGGAGAGGATGACCCGTATGCCGACCTCCTGTGGCTGACCGCACCCAGTCTGAAGACGCTGAATGGAGCAAGCCTGAGCGCTCTGCTTCAGGAGCGGGGCAGTCTCGCCTTCCAGTCTTCGGGGCATAACGACACGCTGGGCGCGCCATTCATGATTACAGGCAGCCAGAGCTGGCTGAAGCCAGGCGCTTCCCGGGACCAGGGAAGCACCGAAGCAGCCGTGGTCTATGCCGCTTCCGGTCCAGGCGGCATCCGCTACCTCCCGCTTACCGCTCTACAGAAGGCCGGAACCTTCCACAAGCTGCCGGTACCGCTGCCCGGAGGAACGACGCTGGGCTCGGCTGTTCTGCCCGGTTCAAGCCGGTAGACTGGCGGCACTGGCAGAATTCCTGCTCCACACTGAAACAGCCTTCCCGAGTGCCGTCTGTACGGCACCGCTTGGGAAGGCTGTTTGCTTATGCACCTGATTCACACTCAACGCCCGCCACGGCTCCATTTGCTGCGCCACACGGACCAGGCGAGCGGTAGCGTGCCGAACCATTTTTCCGCCCATGGCTGCTTCTCTGCCTTCCGTCTGGCATGGACAGCCCGAGGGTTCTCAATGTAGACGACTACCTTCTCCGTAATATACTTCACCAGATCATCTCCGCCGGATGCCATCTCGTACACCTCCCAGGTGAGTGCTTGGCGGGTTCCCGCCCCTTGATCTTATACCTATAGTGTGCTCCAATCCTCAGATCTCTAAACCGGAATCCGAAGGTTCGTATGATTTGGGCTGTTAAGGCACAATCTAACAAGACTACACCTGTATAAACCGTCATTAAGTACAAGTAACAGTTGATTATTCCGGCAAGGAGGTTATTCACTTGAGAAAAGCATTGGAGTCCCTTACCGCTACACATTCCCATCATTTAAAAGAGCAGGCCCCGCTGAGATCCCGGCACCGGCTGCAAAAGATCATAGCCGCAGCAAGCGTTCTGCTCATGCTAACAGCAGGCAACCCCGCAGTAATCCATGCGGCTGCCCCCCGTACTAATCCGCAGGCGGAGCTTCCCGGACACCGCCAGCATATGCTCGGCCATGACCAGCGGATCATTCTGATTGATGCCGGGCATGGAGGGATAGACGGCGGAACCTCTTATGGCAGCATTCTGGAGAAGGACATCACCCTCGCCATCTCACGCCGTCTCTTCCTCCTGTTGCGTGCGGACGGCTTCGATACGATCCTGAACCGGACCGGCGATTATGCGCCCAGCGATGAGAATCTGTGGCTGCGCAGCAGATCCCGGCATTTGCGCGATCTGGCCCAGCGCAAGGAGCTGGCAGAGACGCTTCCGGCCAATGTCGTGGTCAGTATCCATATTAACTGGGCGAAATCTCCGTCCAAGCATGGTCCGCTCGTCCTGTACCGTCAGGAAGGTCGCAGCTTCCTGCTGGCCCGGACCATTCAGGATCAGCTCAACCAGCTCTACGGGATGAAGAATGATCCTGTCCGGGGCAAGCCCTTCTACCTGCTCAACAAAATAACCGCCACAACGGTGATCGTTGAGGCGGGATTTGTCAGCAGTCCGGCTGACCGGGAGAAGCTCTGTACACCGAAGGGCCAGGAAGAGATCGCCGAAGCCATTGCGAACGGGATCGCTGCCTACCTTATGGAAGTGTAAGCCGGGAATTCCACTTCCATTCCTCGCGGACCAGATCGGAGATGCCGACGAATTGCACCTTGTCCTTCATTCCGGCAATGCCGCTGCGAATGCCCGCGGCGGTCTCTTTGCCCTGGATGCCGACATGACCGATGGTGACGCAGAACTTTTGGCTCAAGGCCCGCTCCTGCACAAGCTTCATCTGCTTAGCTACATGGCTTGCCGAATGCACATCATCCAGGAAGATATGATTCTCCACCGGCGGCATGCCCAGCTCACGGGCCATCCGTCCCGCAACTGAACGGTAGTTGGTATGGCTGTCTACGAAGAATAGCCCGCGCTCCTTGCAGACCGCAAGCACGATACCCATGACCCGTTCATCTCCGGTCACCTTGGAGCCCATATGATTGTTGATGCCGATCGCGTAAGGCACATTATCGAGTGCAGCCTCCACCCGCCCCCGGACCTCAGCATCATTCATACTGGTCAGCACGGCCCCTGGCCCCAGCCACTCCGGCTTGCCCTGGCGCGGCTCCATCGGCAGATGGACCAGCACATCGAAGCCCAGCTCATGGGCGCGCCGGGCATCCTGCTCACTGGAGCGCAGGAACGGCATGACTGCGACGGTGATTTTGACGGGCAGGTTGAACATTTCCTCTGTCCCGCGCATGCTGTTGCCGAAATCGTCGATAATGACCGCCACACGGCTGAGTGCCTGCTGCTGTTCCCCAGTTGCCAGGTTGCCCGATGCGTTGTCCCTGCTGCTGTCTGCTGGTGCGGATGCTGAAGCTGTCTTGTCTGCTAATGCAACAGACACCCCATGCGGTGGGATCAGCGCCGCCGACATAATCAGCACTGCGGCCAAAGGATACAGAAGGACACGCTTCACTCTGTGATTGCTTATCTTCAAGATGGAACACCTCCTTCGTGATTCAACAATTGTTCTCATTGTTTGGCTCATGAAGGTTAAATATGTACGGAGCGCTTACGCAATTATTAACAATGGGATGCGTATACGGCACGGGCGGCCTGTCAGCATCTAAGCCACTCCTCCAGCTCCGCGTTTGTCAGCGTCAAGCATCGCCTTCAGCACCTGCTGCGGTGTTACGGCAAACGGCATATTGCTCATCGGACTATTCTCCAGGTTACAGCTGGCCTCAGCAGCCAGCAGCAGCCGGTCCTGCTCCACACCGGCCAATCCCATAGCCGCCAAGGTCACAGGCAGACCAGCCATCCGGCAGAATTCCACGACTCTGGCAATCTCGGTCTCTTCCGCACCCTCCAGGATCAGCTGCACCAGTGTAGCAAAAGCCACCTTTTCCCCGTGCAGCACGTGCTTGCACTCTTCCAACAGCGTCAGTCCGTTATGAATAGCATGGGCGGCGGCCAAGCCTCCGCTCTCGAATCCGATCCCGCTGAGATAGATATTCGCTTCAACGATGTGATGAACAGCAGCCGTGACAAGGCCCTCACCTGCATCCTTAAGCGCCTGCTGCCCATCCGCAAGCAGCGTATCCAGGCAGGTACGGGCCAGGGCGAGCGCCGCCAGCGACCCGGTCCCTCCGGTGCTGGTTACTGCTCCCGACCGGCTGCAAGCCCGGGCTTCATAATAGGTGGATAAAGCGTCGCCCATCCCGGCGGCCAGCAATCTTACGGGAGCACCTGCAATGATCGCCACATCTGCAACGACCAGATCCGGGCTGCGGCGCAGCGGGAGATACCGGTCGAACGCTCCCGATTCGCTGTACAGAACAGCCAAGGCGCTGCAAGGTGCATCTGTCGAAGCGACGGTCGGCACCAGCATCACCGGCAGATTAGCGAAATGGCTGACGGCCTTTGCTGTATCCAGGGTTTTGCCGCCGCCAATGCCTACGATAGTCCCCACCTGTCCCCTATCCAGCTCAGCTACCATCTGCTCCACCTGCTCCAGGCTGCACTCCCCTTGGAATTCACGCAGCATCAAGGGAAGCTGCTCGGCCGCGAAGCCATCCTTAATCTCTTGCCCATACCTTGAAAGGATATAAGGATCAACTATGGCATACGCTCCTTTATCCCCCATTTGTAGACAGTAACTGCCCAGTCTGGCAATCTCTCCGCTGCCCTGAATATATTTTGACGGTGAATAAATGATCTGCGGCATCAATGAATCCCTCCTGCTTCTCCTGATCCCTCACACTTTAGCTTTGGCTTTACGTCCGCTTGGCATCTGCTTGCGGTCTCCGGTCAGCTCGCAGGTCTGCGGGCCCAGATTACCCTGATCGATTTTGACGTCAATGAAATCTACAATTTGCTGCAGCGATGCGATTTGCTCAACAATCTTCTGCCTGTGCTCCATGATCATCACTTGCAGCTCGGGATACTGAGACAGGTCCGCATCCAGAGACAAATCAAGATAAGGCCGCATGTCGTCCAGCGACATCCCCGTTTTTTTGAGGCATGTCACCAGCTGCATCCGGCTCAGGTCCGAATCGCTATAAATGCGGTGGCTGTTCCCCTTGCGCTTCGCCCGGGGCAGCAGCCCAATCTTCTCGTAATATCTTATCGTATCCCCGGACATTCCAGTCCGCTCCGCCGTTTCCTTAATCGAATATCCCTGCTGAAGATCCGTTTCCGCCAGACTCATAGAATCACTCCGTTTCACTGGTCTAATCGTGCCTTCGTTCTATTATATGACTTGGAGCCAGCTCCAAGTCAATGACACATTTTATCGCTTGACTTGGATTCGGCTCCAAGTTATACAATGAGCACCATTCACCACTTCACATGTAGAGGAGCAACCACTATGAAACCATCGCATCCCCATAACATAGCGCTAATCACCGGAGCCAATCACGGCATCGGGCTGGCCCTGACCCATAGACTTCTGAATGAAGGCTGGGCGGTCATTGCGCTGATCCGCTCTGCTTTTGCAGAAGATGACCCGCTTACCCGGCAGGCACTCAGCAGCAGACAACTTCGAATCTATAAGGCGGATTTAAGCGACTTCGGGCAATTGCGGAGTGCCCTGCAGGAGATTAACCATCATGAAGCGCACATTGACATTCTGTTCAATAATGCCGGGGGCAGCTTCCCCGAATTATTCTTGTCCAAGCAAGGGCGTGAGCTGCATTATGAGCTGCAGACGGTGGTTCCGTATATCATTACGATGGAGCTGAAGCCCCTCTTGCTGAAAAGCAGGCTCCGCACGGTCGTGAATACGTCCTCCAATGCATTTATGATGAAGCGCAGCTTCGACCCGGAATCTCTGGAGCACCCGGCGAAATTCCAGATGCTGACCGGCCCTTATGCCGACACCAAGCGCGCGTTGTCCTTGTGGACAGAAGCGGCGGCCCCGGCACTTGCGGCGGAGGGCATCCTGATCCGCAGCGCTGATCCCGGAGGCAACAATACCCTTCGCAGCGGCAAAAAATCCGGTATCCCGTTATGGTTAAAACCCATTACACGGCTGTTCTTCCCTGAGCCTACCCATGGGGCAGGCCTGCTGTATCAGGCGGCACTGGGTGAACACAGCGGCAAATCCGGTGTCTTCCTGATCAAGAATCAGGTCAAACCGCTGAAATTCACAGAGCATAGCAGCCGTATCCTTAAGGATGTCCGGGCCATTTACGAGCAGGAATACCTTCAATCCGGCGGCACCTGATTGCTGCTGCCAGTGATAAGGCTGCAATTGGCACGCGACGCGATCAAGCCACAGCTCCCGGTACGGAGGGCTGTGGCTTGAAGATGCGCTGCATTTATTTTATGCCATACGCCATTCCAATTCTGTTCATAGCAGCTCCGCCACTCGTCCGAATTCCCGCAGCAGCCGCAAATTCTCAATCACGATATGCCCCTTCCACCAGTTCTCACTAATAGCAAACTCACGTTCATATCCTTCCCAGCTCCAGGTCAGCTCCCAGACACCTGCGGTATTTCGGGTCTCCAGCAGATAATCCAGCTCCTGGTGCAGCAGTCCGCCCAGTTCAGCGTATCCGGGACTATGCGGCGAATGGATGAACGCTGACGGCCGGCAGCCATACCCGTTCCAATTCCCCTCATCGCGGCTGATTAGCCGTGCGCTCTGTACCTTGAAGGCTTCTTGCAGCTCCACATAGGGGAAGTGCTCCTGCAGCCCCGCCCAGGTGATGCAATGCAGCAGCGTGTCCACACATTTCAGCGGGTGCATCTCAATCTCAGGATCACGCAGGAAAAGCTCCGTCAGCTCACGGGCAATCTCCAGTCCGGTGGCATACAACCCGCTATCCTGCGGAGCAGCCTTCAGAATGAATCCGGCCAGAATAGCCGTCGGGTTATAGATACTGTGGGAAGTACTGTCTGAGCTTGTATGCCACCAGGGGGCATGAGGATAATCGTTATTGGAAGCTACGACATTCCTCCATGTGCGGCCTTCCATATCCGCGCCGCTGCCCAAATATTTCAGAATTCCCTGCACCAGCGGATGCCCGGCCTCTGTGAATTCCAGCTCCAGCAGCCGCTCCACCGCCGTAGCGGTCTGGATGGGCGTGGAATTCGGATTCCACGCGTCCGCTTCCAGGGCATGGCCGAAGCCCCCATCCTCATTTTGATAGGCGGACAGTGCTTCCAGCACCTGCGCAGCACCGCCGCCCTCAAAGTGAAATCTCCAACGTGCCAGGTCCAGCGGACGGGCATTACGGTACATCCAGCGTCTGATTTCTTCGTACTCCTCCAGCAGCAGCTTCATATACACTCTCCTTATGCCTTGGGTAGCAATATAGACTGAACATCTTTTATTATGTTATGGGATGGCCGTGACTCCAGAGAATTTTTGGCCCAGGTTCAGTCTATATTGTTATCTTTCCTACTATTCTAGTAGTTTTCCAGTATAATACAAGGGAATAGACACTATTTAGGAGGAAGTATATGACAGAAGATTTCTATTGTGACGAAGTATTGAGCGGCAGAACAGAAGTTAACAAAGTCATCGAAACGGACAATATTTTAGCATACCATCATACCAGACCCTTTTACCCTGTTCATATTGTAGCCATTCCCAAACGGCATATCTCTTCCCTATTAACCATTCAGGTGGAAGAACACGAGCTGCTGATTGAGCTAATTGGCATAATTCAGCAGGTTGCAGCCCAGGTAACTGAAGAATACGGAGCATGCAGAGTGATTACTAATCCTGGTAATTATCAGGACTCAAAACATCTGCACTGGCATATCTGCTATGGGGAACCACTGAGATAGTTGTCAATTTCTATATGTGAAACACCTTGGAGGGAAAATAGTTCTTCCATAATAATCGGCTAATCATCAAGTAACATGATGCGCACCATCTGCTTGGACCTCGTCTGCAAGCGGAATTCTCAACGTGACTGTCGTCCCCTGATCCGGCACACTCTCTACCTGCAGCCCGTACCCGTAATGGATCATCAGACGCCGCTGGATATTGGCCAGGCCTACGCCCGTTTGCGGCCCGTCTTGCTTCAGCAGACCGGATACCTGTTCAGGGGACATGCCAACCCCGTCATCCTCCACACGGATTACAGCCTGGCTCCTCTCCTGCTTAATGCTCAGGCGGACGATTCCGCCCTCCATTTTGCACATAATGCCATGGCGGATCGCATTCTCCACCAGCGGCTGGATCACCAGCACCGGCACCATCAGCTCCATGCGCTCATCCACCTCATACTCCAACCGCAGCCTGTCCCGGAATCGCTCCTGCTCAATAGCCACATAAGCCCTTACCGTGGACAGCTCGCTGGCCAGCGGCGTGAATCCGTCACTCTGTTCAAAGTTGAAGCTCCCGCGCAAATAATCGGACAGATGGTACAAGAGCTCCTTGGAGCGCTGGGGGTGCTTGGTACTTAGGGCAATAATCGTACTGAGGGAATTGAACAGGAAGTGAGGCTTAATCTGTGCCTGCAAAAAAGACAGCTCCGCCGCGATCCGGTTACTGACCGACTCCTTCAGCTGTACCAGCGTCTTGACCCGCGACTTCAGTTCCAGCGCCTCAAAAGGCTTCGCCAGATAATCATTCGCTCCCGCGGCGAAGCCTGCCTGCAGATCCTCCGGCCGGGCCTTGGCGGTCAGCATCAGCACAGGCATGTCCAGCATTCCGTATCTGATCCGCAGCCTCTTGAGCACCTCGTACCCTGACATTCTCGGCATCATCACATCCAGAATGATGAGGTCATAATGGCGTTCTCGCTCAAGCGCTTCTAATGCGGACACCCCGTCTGTTACGGCGGTTACTGAATATCCGTCATACTTCAAAATACTGAATAATGCCGCCAGGCTCGCCGGATCATCCTCCACTGCCAATATGGAGCGGGTCTGGGTATTCCTGGCCTCCGCCTCAGTGAATGCAGCATGATGCTGGAGCAGTGCAGGCCGTACCTCTCTCTGCTTTCGGTTTCCTTTCTCAGCAGGCAGCCTGCTGAGCGGAAGGGTGAAGCTGAACCGGCTGCCCTTTTCCTGCTCCGAGCTGACCTGAATCTCACCGCCATGCAGCTCTATCAGTGTCCGGGCGATGGACAGCCCGAGCCCTGTTCCTCCGGCTTCCCGGGTCTCGCTGGAATCAATCTGGTAGAACGGCTTGAAAATGTCCTCCAGCCGGTCCTCCGCAATCCCGCTGCCCGTATCCTCTACCCAGATTTCGATCCGGTTCTGTCCCAGCACAGCACCTGTCGTAATCGAGCCCTGCCGGGTGAACTTGGCGGCATTGCCGATCAGATTGTACATAATCTGGTACAGCCGGTCCTCGTCAGCATAGACGGGCGGCAGAGATTCCGGGATCTGATTGAGGAAGGCAATCTCACCGCTGTTATGAAGCTGCCTGATCATAGTCAGCGAGGCCTCGGCAACCGAGTGCAAGTCGATAGGACGTTGCTTCAGCTTCAGCTTGCCGCTTCTCATGACAGCAGCATCCAGAATATCATTGATCAGGCTGTCCAGTCTCCGGGCCTCGGATACAACCGTATGGAGATTATACCTCTGCGCTTCATCCAGCTCCTCCCTCCCGCTCTCCAGCAAGGAGCTGGTAATATTAATAATGCCGTTCAGCGGCGTGCGCAGCTCATGCGACGTATTGGCCAGCAGCTGATCCTTCATCCGGTCGAGCTCCACCAGCTCTTTGTAGACCTGCTCATTCTGGAGGTTAATATATACAATCAGCAGGGAGAAGGCTAGAGCAATCCAGACCACACTTATTCCGTAGAACATACTCTGCAGCAACCCGGCAATAATGGCCGGAACGGCCGCGAACAGCAGAGCGCGGAATTCCTGCGGCGGGATATGCTTACGCTTCAGCACCATAAGCACCAGATAATACAGCAGATAAATATAGCACATCCCGGGCATCAGCAGAAAATAATCCCCACGGTGGTATACATGCTCCCCGTCTACATAGAATAGATAGCCTCCGGATAAGCTGGCCACGGACAGCAGCGTGTTCACCGCCAGCGGCAGGCAGACAATGACCGCAGTGATCCGGCTCATGCCCCGCTGCTCATTCCGGCGGATGACGGCATCCAGGTAGAAAATCCACAGTGCCTCGGGTAGCGGATTAAGAATATAGAATAGACAGATTATATAAGGCAGCAGCCTTCCGGCAACCGCCGACTCTGTGCCTGTAACGATGTTAATGGTCATCTCCAGCAGCAGCAGCACGGTATTCGCCAGTAACAGGCCCAGAAAGATACTTCTCAGCTCCGATTTCTGCTTGTTGCGGATGAACATATGGAAGGTGATAATGATTGTAATCACCAGACCGATCACAGCGGTCTGAACATAATATAGCAGCGGCACTCCAGCACTCTCCCGGCATTTGTAATCTGACTGAAGCTAGAATAACAGAATCTATTCAGGCAGGAAACCGGAAATTTTCTGTAAGCTGCAAAATGTAAGGTTTCCGGGTGGAAAGATATTTTGCCGGGTATACATATATATTAAAGGATTTGGCTAACATGGTAGCCTACTCATATATTGATCAAGGAGGATTCTATGAACAGCACTTCCGCCAGTAGAAGAAGCACTTTCAAGTTCATCAAGCAGCTATGGTTGAAAATCAACGACGACGACGTCCAGGGAATTGCCGCCCAGCTGACTTATTATCTGATTCTGTCCCTGTTTCCTTTTCTGATCTTCATCATGACCCTGATCGGCTATGCGAATATCTCCCTGGAGAAAAATATAGAGCAGTTGGAGCAGATCATGCCCGCCGAAGCCATCTCTATAATAGAAGAGATTCTGCACGATGTATCCGCCGGGCGCAGTCAGGCGCTGTTATCCTTCGGGATGCTGGCTACGCTGTGGGCCGCCTCCAAGGGGATCAATGCCATCATTAAGGGGCTTAACCGTGCCTATGAGATTGATGAGAGCAGAGTCTTCTGGAAAATCCGGGGGATCGCCCTGCTCGCTACCTTGACGATCGGGTTCGTCGTACTGCTCAGCATTCTGCTGCTGGTTCTCGGAAGCTGGCTTAAGACGCAAGTCTTCCTGCTGGTTGATCTCCCCTATGGATTCCACAAGCTCTGGGATCTGCTGCAATATCTGGTTCCGCTGCTCGTAATGTTCATCGTCTTCACCCTGCTGTACTGGATCGCTCCCAGCAGGAGATTGGCGCTGCGGGAGGTCATGCCCGGTGCGCTGTTCTCCACCATCGGCTGGATTTCGACCTCGATCCTGTTCTCCGTATACGTCAATCAATTCAGTGACTTCTCCAAAACCTACGGCAGCCTCGGTGGCGTAACCGTGCTGCTCATCTGGCTGTATATCAGCTCTTTTATCATCCTGGCCGGAGGCGAGATCAACGCCGTGCTGCTGAACCGCAAGGTGAAGAGTATGCCCTTCAGCTCGCTCAAAGGAACGAAGCTGCCATGAACACCTCCTTGAAGCGGTGCTAAGTCCCGTTCATGCAGACGGAGAGCAATGACATATTTGCATATATGCTAAACTAGTACTGTATCAAACTTAATAGTATGAAAAAGAAAAATCGGTTAACGTTTTTCTAAAAAGAGGAAAATACTCATGCGAAGCACCCAATATCCCTTGCGCTTAACAGGAGAAGAACGTTCCGCTCTGCGAACCTTTGTATCCCAAGGAAAGCATTCGGCCAAAGCCATCCGACGAGCTTACATTTTGCTAGAGGCCGATGAGGATCGTCCGGGAGGCTCCTTAAAAGAATTTGAGATCGCCCAACATTTACAGGTCCACCCCAATACGATCTACAAGGTGCGAAAAACGTATGCCGAGCTGGGATGGGAAGCGACGGTTCAGCGAAAGAAAAGGATAACCTCTCCGAATCCCCCTAAAATCACCGGAGAAGTGGAGGCAAAGATTATTGCACTCAGTTGTAGTACGCCTCCTGCGGGGCGAAGTAGGTGGTCGCTCAGTCTGTTGGCACAAAAAGCAGTCGAACTCCATTATATTGACAGCATTTCTCACGAGACGGTCAGACACGTGTTAAAAAAACGAACTTAAACCCCATCTTCGGAAATGCCGGTGCATTCCTCCAGAGCAAAATGCGGCCTTTGTCGCCGCCATGGAAGACGTTCTGGACGTGTACCAACAACCGTATGACCCGCATTGTCCGGTCATCTGTATGGACGAGAAGCCGTACCAGCTTTTGGATGAACCCCAACAACCAATTCCCATGAAGCCTGCTAAAGTGGAACGAGAGGACAGTGAATACCTCCGCAAGGGACATGTAGAATCTTCATTTTTACGGAGTCCTTAGCTGGATGGAGACATGTAAACGTACGTGAACGTCGAACCCGAGTCGATTGGGCGCAAGAGGTGCGTGAGTTGCTAGAAATTCACTATCCCGAAGCTCCAACGGTCAAGCTGGTCATGGATAACCTGAATACACACAGTATGGCTTCGCTTTACCAAGCTTTTGATCCAGAGACTGCGCGTTCGCTCACCAAACGATTGGAGATTCACTACACGCCCAAGCATGGGAGCTGGTTAAATATCGCAGAAATCGAGCTCAGCGTCCTGTAAGGCCAGTGTTTAGGTCGTCGGATTCCAGGCATCGTCCAATTATCTAAAGAACTTTCTGCTTGGGAGCAAGGACGCAATCAACGCCAAAAAGGAGTCGATTGGCAATTCACCACCAAAGACGCTCGAGTCAAATTAAAGCGCCTTTACCCACAGTTTAAAGATTGATGGAGTACTAGGAATAAATGTACCCAGCCCAAACAGCCGTTCCTCCCTGATTAGAGAATCTCTAATTAGGGAGGAACGGCTATAGGTCTGTCACGGTGGAATAAGTTTCCACTGAGGAGGAATTGGAGCTGTAGAAGCAAAAGCAGACAAGTAAGTTCGCTTAAGAATGCCGCGAAAAGCTACAGGCTATTGATGCTCCGATCTCGCCAGCTTTCTTCCAATGAAATGAAGAAATTGAAGAAATGGCATAAACAAGAGGATAACAACCAAGCTGAAATACAAAATATCCGGGAACAAAAACAGATCATTACGAATGAAATAATCAATACTTAGAACACCGTACGGAAGAAGCAAAAGCACACTCGTTGCCACGCCTGGCGTCCATCTTCTCAAAAACAACGACACCCCTATGTGAAAGAAGGAGTGCAGGAATAAGCCAAGGCTAAGCACCATATATAGAAGATAAAATTGATACTCATAAGCCAGGAATGCTGCGGCCGAAAATAGGACAAACAACACTCCCACCGCTGCTGAGAATTGTGACCCCGTGAGAGAGGACATTTTATCCACTCTGGATTTGGCGAAACCGGGAATCTTCTTGTATATTTGTTCCTTGTTCCTCTGAACCCATCCGGGAATAGGAATGATCTCTTCAAAATCATGAATCATAAATATGATTGGGAGCAGCCATAAAATAGCAGTGTCACTAATCAGCTGATTCATTACATTCTCCTCCCTGCGGTCAAAGTCCCAAGCCTCCGCCGGATTTGCTCGTGGGGATACTTCTTCGTTTCAAGAATCCGGACCAGATATTCCAAGACCTTATCTCTGTCCGCAGCGTCCGGTGAATACCCCCGTGCTTCATACGTCCTTTTCATCTTACTCATTTCTCTATAAGGTATTATCACACCTTCTTCATATTCCTCCTGATTGTAATTTCTGTTCCTCACAGATACCGCGATCCCCATACAAAGTGAAATAAAATGAGCATCGTTCTGCCGGTATAATTCACTGCTCATATATTGGAGCAGCAGCGTGCGATCCTCGGCAACATCGAAAGCTAAGCTTCTGATAGCGGGTGCCGATTGACGGAGCAAATTGCGCAGAACCGTCTTTGGCCCAATTTCAACGGCAACCGTAATTCCGCTGCTTTGCAGGAACCGCATGGTGCTGGACCATAATACGGGGGATACAACCTGATCAGGTAAGGAATGTCTGATTTCTTCCACCGAGCTATAAGGACTCGCCTTGAGGTTCGAAACAATTTCCCACTTGGGCATGCGGATAATAAGAGACCGCATCTCTTCCGCCAGTCGGTCTCTGGCTGGCAGCAATATCTTGCTGTGAGCGGGCAAGCTTACCGGGAGCCGCTTATAGTGGATTCCACGTCTGTCCAGAACGTCTAAAGCCTCCTCCAGCTTCTTCTTATGCCCCGAGATTACAGTCTGTTGATCGGTATTGTAGTTGGACGGTTGAATGAACTGACCGGGCTCGGAAACTAAAGCGCATAACTCTTCAACCATAAGGGGACTAACGCCTGTGACGGCAGCCATTCCTCCCTCCACCTCTGCGCAGGCTTCCTCCATAAATTGCCCTCGTCTGGCAATCAGCCTGACTGCATCAGAGAATTCGAGTGCACCCGCGCAGGTCAAAGCTGAATATTCTCCCAGACTGTGTCCGGCAGAAACAGCCGGTTGAATGCCCACCTTCTCCTCGTAGACTTTGAACATGGCAACACTGTTCGCCAGTACTGCGAGCTGGG
Source organism: Paenibacillus sp. FSL R7-0179 (assembly GCF_038002265.1). Classification (NCBI taxonomy): domain Bacteria; kingdom Bacillati; phylum Bacillota; class Bacilli; order Caryophanales; family Paenibacillaceae; genus Paenibacillus; species Paenibacillus sp. FSL R7-0179. The sequence continues at coordinate 1,736,968 of NZ_JBBOCC010000002.1, read as the reverse complement.
TGTTGCGGCTGCCGTCCAGTGCAGCCGTTTCTTCCGTGCATAATTTTTTCACATCTACTCCAGACCAGTCACTGGCTTCTTCATAGACTGTAGCAGCTTCCCGGCAAGTGCCGATCCATTCTTTTCCCATCCCATTGTACTGTGAACCTTGCCCTGGAAACAGAAGCGCAAGCTTGTTCATCGCTAAGCCACCTTTGCAAACAATATACTCTTACACAATCCCCTCTAAACTTCTTGCCATGATTTGGACATTAGGCTCGTTCAGCATTGAATAATGCGTGCCGGGAATGGGGTATACGCAGAAATCTGCAGACAGTCTTCCCCATTCGGCCAGATCCATTCCGTGTTGTAAATTAATGTTCAATATCTCTAGTATTTCTCTGGGCTGAGGCTGCTGTGCCTGGAAGAAATGCAGCCGCCCGTTATACATTTCCTGCGGATTATGAGTTCTCAATGCGTTGTGGTTACTGACCCACACCTGGAAGAAATGCATAATCTCCTCATCGGGCAGCAGGCTCAACTGAGTTGAATATTTCTTCAAATAGCCGACAATACCCGCAATATCCTCCCGGGGCTGCGTGATTACGCGAACAGACGGAGCCCCCACATCCTCTCCAATGTTATCGTTTGGAAAGTACAAGGAAGCTATAATTGGGAATGCCTCGAGAAATTTCTCATCGGTCATGACCATGTTATTAAAATAAGCTTTAGGTGGATGACTGTCGAACAACAGCAGCTCCTCCACCGAATCCCCGGTCCGCTGCAATTGCAGCGACATTTCGAAGGCAACATTCCCTCCGTAGGAGTGCCCCCCTAGAAGGTACGGCCCCTGAGGATACAGGCGCTTAATTAATTTAATATATTCGGCCGCTGTCTCCTCAATGCATTCCTTCTTCTCACCCGCCCGTTCTGCGGGCATCCCCACCTGGATCGCGAATATATTACGGTTGCAGTTTAATTCCTGAACCAGCGCCTTGTACACCATCACCGTTCCTCCCGCAGGATGGATCAGAAAGACCGGAGGATGGGCATCATCACCAATTCTGAGCCTCACGACACGCTCATCCGGCTCACCGGTTTCTGCGGGTTGAACATCCCCGCCCTTAAGCTTGGACAGCAATTGTTGGACCTGAGTTCCAAGAGTAGGCTCTGCTATGAACCTGGACAATGACAGCTGAACTCCGAATTCCTGACTTATTTGAGATTGAATCTGAATAGCCCGGAATGAATCCCCACCGGCCATAAAAAAATCAGTATCCATATTTATTTGTTCCACAGGGAGATGCCGGCGCCAAATTTCCACAAGTCTGGAGGTGACCTCCTCCGGCGATCTGCCGCCTGCCTCATTAGATACTGTGATACCAGGCCCGGTTTGTGGCTTGGCTTCGATCCAGTGACGCGTCCGTTCGAAGCTGTATGTGGCTAGGGACACTCTTTTAGCCTCAAGTCCTTCATAGTACTTCTCCCAATCTATAGCTATACCGCTGCACCATAACGCTCCAACCGTCTCCATGATGCTTTGGAACAGCGAATACTCCGATACATCATCCTCCTGGATTCCGGCGATCTGATGCACCTGATCTGCGGCTTCCTTATTTAACTCCATACAGCCGATATGGAGGAGATGTCCAGCTCTATGGTTGCCGTCATATAACTCAATTGCGGATTTAATATCAGCGTCTGTGCCGCGTCCGGATGATGCCGGGTCCTCCAGCAGGATGTCCAGCACATCCTCCGCTCCGATCTGGCCAAGCAGTACCTTGATCGCATAGTGTCCATCATCTGTGTAAGCGTAAGTATTCGGCATCAATCCAAACTCGGTAATAATTCCAGAGAGAAGCGACAGGTTGCAGATATAAGAGGCCGTTCTCCCGGCAGCCTGTTTGGTTAGCCAAGCTGGCTGCTTTGTGCAGATCCTTCCAGCCGCGCAATCCAGCAAGTCGTTACAAGTCAGTCCATACCGGCTTAGAATATCCGTGCTGGCCAACAGGCTGCCAGCAAAGGACCCTCCGCAGTCAGAGATATGAGGATACAGCTTGTCTAACATCTCAAAATCCATATCGGAAACAAGCAAGGTCAAAGGAAGTGTCCGGGCTGGGGACTTCGTTATCTCCGTAGTCGAGCCGAGCTTAGTCTTCAGCTCCTCCAAATTTCCGCAGACAATTGCCCGGCGGTATTTAAAGAGCTTTCGTCCAGTGGCAAGTGTACACGCAACATCAGCCAACGGATAGCCGTTTTTTTTCAGCTGGTTTAGCAGTTTGTCCGTGTAGCTGATCAATGAGGTTTCTGTTTTGGCCGACAACGGCACCAGATACAGCGGCCGCTCCTTTCCCTTCATACGCTCCGGCACATACTCCTCCAGAATGATATGGCAGTTAGTCCCCCCGAGTCCGAAGGAACTGACGCCCGCAAACCGGTTTCCCTCGCTCTCCCATTCCTCACACTCCGTGTTAATATAGAACGGGCTTTTCTCCAGGTTTAATTCCGGATTAGGGGATAGAAAATTTACGGTCGGCACCATTCTCCTGTTACGCAGCATCATAGCCACTTTAATTAAGCCGACAACGCCTGCAGCCACGTCCAGGTGTCCTATTGAAGATTTGACGGACCCCAAAGCGCAAAAGGCCTTATGATCAGTATATTCTGCATACACCTGACAAAGAGCAGACAGTTCCACCGGGTCTCCAAGCCGTGTGCCAGTTCCATGAGCTTCCACATAGCTGATATCCTCTGGACGGACACCGGATAAATTAATCGCATCCCGGATCGTCTGGATCTGGCCCTCAACTCCCGGAGCTGTAAACCCGACTTTATGTAATCCATCGTTTCTCACCGCGCTGGATTTGATTACGGCATAGATAGAATCCCCTTCTCGGACTGCATCCTCATAGCGCTTCAGAATCACAACCCCGACTCCGTTTCCGGTTACCGTGCCGTTCGCATTTTCGTCAAATGCCCGGCATATCCCATCGGGTGACAAAATTCCGCCTTCGCTGAACTCATACCCTACCCGTTGTGACGATCTGACCGTAACGCCGCCAGCCGCCGCCATAGTACATTCTCCATTCAGCAAGCTTTGAATTGCCATATGCACAGCAACCAAAGAACTTGAGCATGCAGTCTGAACGGTCATGCTGGGGCCCGTTAAGCCCAGCTTGTATGATACCCGAGTGGAAAGAAAGTCCTTTTCGTTCCCAATCAGCAACGGATGAATACCCAGCTTATCCATAAGACCGCGATTCGGCAGCAGGTTGCGGTACAAGTATGTATTAGTGCTGGAGCTCCCGAACATCCCGATGATCCCCGGATACCTCCCCGGGATATTCCCGGAGTCCTCAAGGGCATTCCAGACAGCTTCCAGGAATATAAGGTGCTGCGGGTCTGAAATGTCGGCCTCGGATGAGGACATGTCAAAAAAGGTGTTGTCGAATTCCTCGATCTCCTCCAGAATTCCGCCAGCATTTACATAGTTGCTTTTAGTAAATGATACTTCCCCCTCCCGAGCCATTTCCTCGGTGGTGAAGAACTGTATGCTTTCTCTGCCTTGCTTCAGGTTGTCCCAGAATTCATCCAAATTCCCCGCATCGGGTACCCGGCAGGACATTCCGATAATCGCTATATCGAAGCTATTATCCTTATCCAAAGTTAGTAACACTCCCCTCTACGGTTTGACTCTCCGATTCATCGCATGTTTTCTTAACTGCTGTTTGTCAATTATGCCGGCAGCCGAGGGCAACGTCTGGTCATCCTTATGCCTTGACTGTATGCTCTCGATATGCCCAGCCTGCTCCGCTACGGTAGAATATTGGAAGAGGTCTGCTATGCTGATATCTGCACATAATTGATCTTTAATGCGATTATGCAATTCCACTACAAGAATAGAATTCCCGCCCATGTCAAAAAACGCCTGGTCTATTCCCACCTGATCCAATGACAGAACTTCTTCCCACAAGCAGGCAAGCTTAAGTTGCAGCTCGGTCTCAGGGACAGCAGTACTGTTTGACTCCAAAATCCCGTAGACAACGGGTGGAAGGGCCGTGCGGTCTATTTTGCCATTTGCGTTCAGTGGAAACTCTTCAACAGCCAGAAAAGCGGATGGAATCATATAATCTGGCAATTTGCCCTTCAGAAACTTGCGAAGCGTCCCGGAATTAAATAGCTCTTGGCCCTGCCAAATCACATAAGCCACAATTTTTTTGTCTTCATCGCGGCTGCCGTCTACCAGAACTACAGCATCCTTGATTCCGGTAAAAGCGAGGATTCTGGACCGGATTTCCCCGAGTTCAATCCGGAAGCCTCTAATTTTGACCTGTGAGTCCCGTCTTCCCAAATATTCGATATCTCCGTTCGGCAGATATCTTCCCATATCACCTGAACGATACAGGCGATTGCCGGAAATTCCGCCTATGAAATCATTAATAAATCTCTCCGCGGTCAGTTCAGGGCGATTGAAGTATCCCTTGGATACTCCTGCGCCTCCGACATAAATTTCCCCGTGAACACCAGGCGGAACCAAATTCCGATAATCATCAAGCAGATAAATCTGCAAATCGGGAATTGGTTCTCCTATATAACTTCCGGTGGCGAACTCGGTATCATCCATAACGACGGGTCTGTAAGTAACATGGACTGTGGTTTCGGTAATTCCGTACATGTTGACCAATGCTGGTTCTTTGTCCCCATGACACTCAAACCAAGGTCTCAGACTCTGGAGATCAAGCGCTTCTCCTCCAAAAATGACATACCTCAAGGCCAATGGATATTCTTGATGCAGGCTCTGGTCCACATTCATCAGCTGCTTGAATGCAGACGGTGTCTGATTCAGCACCGTAACGCCTTCCGAGCTCAACAATCTATAAAAAGCATGGGGCTCTCTGGTGACGTAGTAAGGAACAACAACGAGCTTGCCTCCATACAATAAAGCCCCGAAAATTTCCCAAACCGAGAAGTCAAAGCTGAATGAATGGAAGAGTGTCCAAGTATCCCGTTCGTCAAAGATGTACCACTGTTTGGTTGAAGTAAACAAGCGGACGGCATTGCGGTGGCTGACCATAACGCCCTTCGGCTTTCCGGTCGAGCCGGACGTATAAATAATATAAGCGGTGTTATCAGCAGTTACATCATGGTTAGGCTCTGGCATCTCCGCCGGTTCCGGCACATTCCAATCTCCATCTGCATACAATATGTCCGTCTCGCCAGCTAGAATATGGGTAGCCAACCCCCGCTCGGTGATCATAACAGCAGGTTGAATATCCTGTATGATCTCGGCAATCCGTTCCGGAGGGGCTTGATGATGAATGGGGACGTAAGTCCCTCCTGCTTTAAGAACAGCCAGAATGGCCACGATCATATCTAGCGAGGGCTGCACCATCAAGGGCACCTTCACTTCGGGTCCGACACCCTTCGCCTGTAAACAAGCAGCCAGAATGGAAGATTTCAGATTTAACTCACTGTAGGTAATCTCCTCCTGCCCGCACACTACCGCTGTTCTTGTCGGGAATTGCTCCGCCATCTTGTGAATCCGGTTATGCAATGTTTCTTCTTCTGTAGACTTCGTGGCAGGATAGTTCCAGACGTTCAGGATTTTCTCCCGTTCTTCCTTAGTAATTATGGGATAGGCACCTATCTCCAGTTCCGGTTTATCCAGCACCTCCGAGATGAGCTGAACATAATGAAGAGCCATGCGCTGAACGGTCTCTTCCTTGAACAATGCAGACTGGTAGTGAAACTGCCCTGACAGCGAGCCTTCGACTTCCTCCAGGTACAGGGAAAGCTCATACTGGGAAGCTTGTACTGGCACAGGAACGGGATGCAGGACTAGACTCCCTAATTGAATAATCGGTCTCTCTTCCGCATAAAGAAAGCGCCCCGACCGGTTCGAGGATGTCGGCTTCTCGTACGTCAAGGAAACCTGGAAGACAGGCGTCCGGTTGCCGTTACGTTGACCCTGCAGCTCCCGGACAATATTAAAGAAGGGAATATCTCCATGGGTCAAACCCTCCATAGAAATTTGCTTCACATAAGCAACCAATTCCGGAAAAGAGAGGCTGCTGTCAGCGTCAATCCGGAGCGGAAGCATATTGACTAAATACCCTATCGTATCTTTGAACCTGGCACTGCTTCTGCCGGTTGTCGGCGATCCGATGATGATATCCCTCTGTCCCGAATATTTCTGGAGAAGCATGTAATAGAAAGCAAGCATAATTACATAAACTGTAGCTTCATGGGCCCCCGCTAGTCTTCTGACTCCATCTACCATCTTTGGACTCAGCTCGAAGGAGCAGGATTGGCCTCTGTAATCTGTATGCTCTCCTCTTGGATAGTCCGTTGGAAGATCCATGCATGGCAGTAAACCGTTTAATGTTTCTTTCCAGTAATTCAAGGAATGGCGGCCTTCCTTGGATGCCAGCAATCTCCCTTGCCATTTGGCAAACTCTCTGTAAAACACCCCGGAGGTGCCTGGAGCTGCCTTTCCATGCTCAACCAGACTTGTATAGATCAACCCGAGCTCGTTCAACAAAATACCCTGGCTCCAATAATCCATCGCTATGTGGTGTATGGATACCAGCAGCCTGCCCTGTCCCTCCGCCTTTTCAAAAAAATCAACTCTCATTACTTTGCCGTTCTCCAAATCAAAGGGATGTTTGGATCGCTCGTGAACCAGCTGGTCAATCGTTTCTTCCTCCAGATCAAATACCTCATGCACCATCCAGAATTCTTCCCCGTTCATCACCTGCTGGACAACTTTGAAGGGGCCTCCGGTATTCTCCCGGTATCCGGTGTGCAGGATAGGGTGCTTGTCCCGCAAAATGCGGAAAGATTCCCGCAAAAGGTCGATCCGGATCTGATTATCAATCAGCGAACAAAAGTTTAAGTGGTACGCGCAAGAGTCTGGAGAGAGCCGATATTGTAAAAACAATCCTTCCTGCCCTTTGGAGACAGGAATAGAGTCTCCGGTTAGACCCAGTTTATCTCTCAATATAGCTTTAGCAAGCTGGAGTTTCTGTGTTCTTTCGAGGGTCTGTTCCATTTTTTCCTCCTTAAATGTGCCATAGATTACCGCTGCAAGGCATCAAGTATCCGGTTAAGCTCTTCCTCCGAATAACTGTCCAGACGGTTGTAAACCGTCTCCATGTCCATCGTGTCCTGATCCAGTTCTTCTTTCGTCGGGCTTGCCTCCATAGCGGCAGATGCCCTGCTCTCTTCGATAATTCTGCCGGCAATAGTCTCTATAGTATTGCCCTCCAGATAATAGGTGATCGGAAGCTGGACCCCATATTTCTCCTCGACCAGGTGATGTAACTCAATGGCTGTAATGGAATCGGTACCGAGCAGATGGACCGGCATTCCGATGTCGATCGATTCAGTCTCACCGGGAAGTAACCTCTTGAAAGCTGCAGTCAAATCAGTAAGTACAGTATTCCGGAGCTCATTCACGGTGAGCTCATTCGTCAAACCGGTTGTAAATGGGGAGCGGGATTTACTCTCCCCCGTCATATCGGTCAGATGCTCATAGATGTATACAGGATTTAGTTTTTTTTCAACATAGAGCACTCGGCATTGACTTCTTTGGAGCTTGCCGGTGCGGGTAAGCGGAAGCGATTGAGGAGATATATAGAGCAGCTCCGCAATCCGAATTCCGTTGCGTACTTGAATATCCGCGACTGTCCGTTCTGCCAGCCGGGATAACTCCGCCTTGTCCTGTAGTGCGGTTTCCACTATTACAATCAGGCGTTCACCCTCACTAGCATCAACCGAAAAAGCCGCACACTGCCCTATTGCCGTTGCCTGGCGGCGAACACCCGCCTCAATATCATCCGGGTAGAAATTCTGCCCTTTGATGATTATGATTTCCTTCAGTCTTCCGGTCAGAAAGAGATTACCGTCGATCTTGCAGGCCAAGTCCCCTGTCCTGAAGAATGGCCCCTCTCCTTCGGGCAAATACATACCGAAATCCAGCTTGGTTTGATCAGAATTGTTCCAGTATCTATCCGCCAGACCGGGTCCCTTCACCCATACCTCGCCGATCTCGCCTGATCCACACTCCCGTCCGCTGCTGCTGTCCACAATTACGGCATGATATCCTGCAACGACCTGACCACAATTATATATACCTGGATGTGATTCAAGCCTAATCGGCTGTTCATTCAATGCGCTGATTGAGATAATACCCGCCTCAGTCATTCCGTATCCTATGATCAGGCTGGTAGCCGCAAAGCCATGCCTGCTGAAAATGCGGGTGAAACTATCCACTGTGGAGGGAAGAACCCGCTCCGAGCCGCTGAGAGAAATTCGTAGATGGCTCAAATCTAATCCTTCCGCCTGTTCCTGCGTATAAGCGCCAGCCGCCAATTTGTATACAAAATCAGGACCAAGAAATATGGTCGCTCTGCGCCGGGATAGCTCTGTTACCCATTCAAGAGGCGATTGCAAGACTCGGAGCATGGGCAGAAAAACAACCTGAAGACCAAAAGTTAATGAAATGAATACATTCAGCATCCCCATAATATGCTGCAACGGGCTGACACACACTGAACTGTCCGTATCCTGCAGCCGGAGACGGTCCTGAACGGACATCACATGACTGCTGAAGCTTTGATGTGTATGAACGACTCCCTTAGGCCTGCCAGTAGAACCGGAAGTATACAGAATGAATGCCTCGGAGTGAGGGGATAGATCGCCTGGTATGTACTCAGCCTCATCTGACAGCCCGTCAGTCGTATATATGCTATAACCCGGCAAGCGCGCCTGAAGCATGGGCTGCATCTCGGATGTGGTCAACAGAAGGTTTGTCAGACAATCCGCGGAGAAAGTCTTGAGTTCCTCCACAAACGACGCGCCTTTGGTCAAATACATGGGAACCGCTATAGCTCCTCCGAAAATGCAGCCAAGAAATGCAACCGTAAATTCAATGTTCGAGTTGAACAGGAGAAGTACTCTGCTCTTCGGCTGGCATCCCTGCTTGCGAAGAAGCGCAGCAACGCCTTCGGCTCGGGTAATCAATTCGGAATAAGTAATTCCACGTTCCCCTGTTTCGTCCATTGGAAGTTCTATCAATATCTCTTTATCCGGCCATCTTGACGCTGACTGCCTAATCATCTCAAAGATACTGTTCATTGGCTTCTCCCACCTTTTTTCACATTTCTGTATTGTCCATTGCTATTTCGGTCCCCTGTTCCTGCCTTTGCCCCGTTCCTATGAAGAAGGAAAATAAAATGCCCAGCAGCAGACAGGCACTGCCGTATTTGAAGGTATCACTGAACGAAGAGACCAACCCGGAATATAACTCAGGCTGAATCCGTTCAGGCCACAGTTTCTTCACTTCGTCTTGCTGAGCCTGAAGAGCGGCTTTGGTTATCTCCAATTTGTCCGGAGCCACACCTGCCAGCAATTCGGCCCCTCTCTGCTGCATCAAGCCGATCACGCTATCCATCTGGGGGACTTCACTACTGCTGGATACCTCGATCACATTCACAGCCGTAATCAATTCCTCTTGAGCGGATGCGCTGAAGACTTTATCCGAACGGATAATTTCGATAATATTGGACTTTGCTGCCGTAATTTCACTAGCAATGTTCGTGTTTAGAATAGTGACAATGATAGCTACACCCAGCACTGCCCCGATAGAGCGCGTCATATTCATAATCCCCGACGTAATACCAACCTTATCTTTTGGGACATTGCCGATGGCCGAATTCATTGTAGGCGCCAGTGCAAACCCCATACCCGCACCTGCGATAGCCAGTCTGTATATTACATCAAGCCGGTCAGACCCTGCAGTCAGGTCATTCATAAGGAACATCGACAGTGCGATGCAAGCCATGCCGGCAATGATAAGCCAGCGTTCCCCTACCCTTTTGAGCAGCAGACTGGTAATTACCGAGAAGATGGCCGAGGATAGCGGCATAACAGATAGAGTCACTCCAGCCTCAAGCTCGCTGAGCCCCATCAACCGGGTCATGAAAAAAGAAATAAGCAGCGAAATTGTCATGATACCCGCGCCCAAAATAAGCAGCGTTAGGGAGGCGGCATTAAAGGTGACATTCCTGAGGAGTGACAAGGGAATCATTGGCTTCTTTGTTGTAAGCTCAACCCAGACAAATAACGCCATAAAGATCAAGAAGGCTAAAAATAAGCACAAGATAAGCGGGGATGTCCAACCTTCGTCGTTGGCCTGAATAAGCGCATAGGTGATAGAGAACAGCGAGACGGACAATGTAGACATCCCCAGAATGTCGAGTTGTTTGCCTGCAGTAGAATCATAGGATTCTTTGATGCAAAAGATCACTAAGAAGAGAGCGACAATGCCGATCGGTACATTGATCAAGAATATCGACTGCCAGTTGAACTGATCGGATAAGAATCCTCCAAGCGTCGGTCCGCTGGCTGCTGCCAGCCCCGACACTACAGACCAAATGCCCAGCACCTTCCCCTGCTTGTCTTCCGGAGCCAAGTCCAGTGCGAGCGGTATGGATACCGGCAGAATAATTCCGCCGAATAAGCCTTGGAGCACGCGAAACAAGATAAGCATCTCAGAGGATGATGAGATAGCACATAGAAATGACATCAGTGTAAAGAAAAAGATACCGATCCCAAATATCCTCTTACGGCCAAACTGGTCGGCCAATCTTGAAGCTGTAATGATAAAAACAGCAAATGCCAAATTATACCCGTTGATTACCCAAGTTATGTTTTTCAGCGTAGTATTGTAGTAGCTCATCATCTCGGGAAGGGTGATGTTAATGATCGTCGTATCCAGTAATGCCATGAAAAACCCAAAAATAACTGCCACAAATGCTAATTTGTTTTTTGTCCCGTTTATCATTATCCGATCTCCACTCCCAGACTTTAGTAATTGACTATTCGTAATACTTTTCTTTTAACTCCTTTGGCATTTCAGGCTCATGAGCAATCCACCAGCATAACGTATTAACTCTCAGCACCACAAATGCCACCGCCAATAAACTGATTACCTTCCAAGGAATTCTTTTCATTTGGGCTAAATTCATGATCAGGTTCTCTCCCTAAGATTGCTTGATTTTGGTAACGCGGGTTCTCACATTATTTTAGTTGACTAGTTCTTCATCAAAATGATTACAAATTGAAAAATCAGCCAATGAATGCAAATCAATTTCCGGCATAAACTTACTGCCCATAATACTGCCTATTAGTTGGCTGTCATATTCATTACTGCACTGGTTTAGGTAAGGAGTATACACCTTGTTAATAGACCTGTAATATAGCTTCTCACTCTTGTTCAGGTTAGTCGGGGCCTCGTCAATGAACTCATAGTGATTAAAGTGTAAAGAGCGCAGCAATGAGCTATGCAAATAGCGGTTATTAATAGATTCCGGATAAACAATATTAACGTAGGGGATATCCTGCTCAAAAAATGCCAGAACCGATTTGGCTACAAAATCCACGGGCACTATGTTGACCTTGGAGTCGGGGGAAATGTGAATTCTTACACTTTCCGTACTACCCTGGTTTTGTAAATTCCAAAAGAACTTTGTCCAGCCGTAAAACACATCAAACTTGGAGATGTAATACAGCGGTGCATCAATAAGTCTTCCGCAGACCACGCTTGGCCTCAAAATCTGATACTTGATATTTTTTTCGGTGCAATAGCTCAGAATGAATTTTTCGGTCAGATTTTTGCATTTCTCATAATGATTTCTGTAACTATTATCTTGATAAAAAGTGAAGTTATCTCCGATTACTCCATCCACAATGCCACACGAGAATGCAGTGCTCATGTACACCAATTTACTGTTAAACTGTTCTATGGCATGAACTAGATTTATTGTTCCCAGCCAATTAGTATGATGGACCTCTTGTTCAGCCGCAGCAGTATTAAAAAGATTAACAGATCCTGCATTATGTATAACGAACAACTGCTCGTCTCTGGGGATTAGCGAATACAACTGCTGCCCAAGATCAGAATCTTCTAAATTGCCATTAATGGCGGTGATATTTTCCGCTAATTCCTGGTAATCATACTTTTTGAGATACTCTGGAAGATACTCATGAGTCAATAAATGCTCAACTCTTGCAGCAGCCGAGAGACCCTTTTTTCCCCGTAATAGAATATATATTTTATTTCTCCATGAAGTTTCCATAGCCACTTTCAGAAACTCGTATAACACATGTCTCCCAATAAAACCTGTGACGCCTGTAATGAGAACATTGCCTGTAAATGCCTTCGCAATTTTTTCCATAATACAACCTCCCCTAATACATTTTATGCTTAATTATCGCTAAAGCATTTTTTACAATACGGCGCTATATAATTCCCGCTGCAAAGCGATAACAAGAATGTTATTAATTTCACAATCATGATCAGCACGCACTATATTTTCTCCAAATATTCCGGGATCTTACGAACAACCCAAAGACATCTGCTGTATGTAATATTTAACTTTTACTCTCCAAAGAAATCTTATAATTGGAGTTACATTGGTGATTAGGCTTTCCCTTCCAAAAACTAGATGCTTGCGAAACAGTTAAGCCCAACAAGCTCGCTAACAAGATTGGATTAGTAATATGCCGGAAAATTAAAAGGCTGTATGCCAATAATAGAAAGCTATTTATTAGAGCGCCTATTTTCTCTGCTTTCTCCTGCCTTGCCCTTATACATAAAGATACCAGTGAACAGACAAACATCAGTAACGCTGCGCCCCAAATGATCTTATATAGAAGAAATTGATGTTGAAAATAATGTATTGAAAGCATACAGAATACAAAGGTAGCTACAGATATGAAATAGCATTGTAAAAATGTCCTTGCATGTTTTCCACCCCCCAAACTTCTTATAAAGAAGACCGTCCCTACCCAGGCTAAGGCTTCTAGAAAGCACCCCATAAATATAGAAAAGATTATCATTGTGCTTAAGATAATCGAGGTTTCGATCATGGCCTTTAACCCGTATTGGATTATTGATAACTCCTTCTGCATGATAACTTTATGATGAACCATCCTCTTGCTAGCCAAATTCACTAATAACTCTATCATTTTTTTCCATCTCCTTATGAATAATAGTATTATAATTATTCTGTCAAAGGAACACTTTATATGCGAATCGTATAAATCCCTATGCGAATTACGTTTTTGGATATTTTTTTCTTTCATTTACTCTGTTTTGAAGATTGTAATAATTTTAGAACGGCCATTGTGTTGATATATAGGCTGAATTTGCTATACTTAGAATATATGGAATGAATAGGAGAGAAGACCTAATGTTTCATGGTGGAATATGTGATGATGAAAGCGAAGTTTACGAAGAATTAAGTGGATTTTTCACTCTTTTTGAAAGAAACTATAATTGTAAAATCAGTTTGACTTATTTTTCTTCCGGAGAAGAACTGCTGGAACACTATCGAAACAATAAGCTCCCTCATCTCCATTTCCTTTTTCTTGACATTGAAATGTCCGGTTTAAATGGCCTGGAAACGGCAAAGCAAATACGTTCCTACCCTAATAAAGAAGTCACGATCTTATTTTTAAGCAGCTATCCGGAATATGTTATGGAAAGCTTTGAAGTATTCACTTTCCAGTATTTACTAAAACCATTGGTGTATAGTACTTTTGAATCAAAAATGATACGGCTGTATGAGCATCTCAATTCAACTATAAACTATTCAATAATTTTGAAAGAGGAGCAAGGAGAAAATATTATACCCTTGTCCGAGGTTATATCCATTATAAAAATAAAGCATTCTTTGGCACAAAATAAATTGAACATAATTACTACAAATGGGGATTTCTCTATTACAGGAACTATATCATCCTATTCTACCAAATTAGGAGTGCCTTTCCTGCTCATTTATAGGTCAGTCATTGTAAATATGGATTATATCCGGAGATTTACTGTTCATTCCGTTATACTGAGCAACCAGCAGGAATTACCTATAAGCAGAGGCCACAGTAAACAAATTAAAGATTCCTATACTCAATATATGGCAGGAAAATGTATCCAATGAAAATAAACTTACTATTTTTCCTAGGGACGACGCTCATACAGCTCGTTCTACTGAATCGCTATTTTTTTGCTTTGCTCGGATCTTCCCAACAACATAAACTGCAAACCACTTTTCAATATCTGCTGAGTGGAATTATCATTTATTTATCCTCCATCTCTTTTTTCCCAGTTGTCACAACAGGTTTATTTTCAATGTGCAGTGCATTTATCATCTCATGGTGCTACCGTGCCCGGTTAGAATCAAAATTTATTTTTTCAATTGTATACGTCATTTTAGGTTTCATAGCGGAAACACTGTCATATGGACTCATTCTGCAGTTTCATCTTACATCTGATGCTATTGACTTAAGCAAAGAACAAACACGTTTACTTATTTTATTGCTATCCTCACTAATTTTTTTCTTGTTCATTGTATTCATCAAGCTATTCAAAAGACAAAGAGACTACAAACTGAACACCTGGTACTATCTTGTACTGGTAGTCATCAATATAGTTAGTCTTTTTATTTTGAATACGCTTTTCTTCTATGCACAAGAAAATAACATGTATATTTATTCAGCTATTGCTGTCCTATTAATCAATGTTACGATTATCTATTTATTTGATGAATTAATTGAAAGCTTCCAGATGAAAGATGAGCTGGAAAGATTACATAAACAAACTGACTACCAAAATGCCAGCTATCAGAAAGTCTCAAACTCCTTTCAAATGACCAAACAAATTATCCATGATACGAATAAGCACTTTATTTATATCCGTGCCTGCATTCAAGCAGGGGAAAGGGAAAAGGCACTTATCCATATCAGTAAAGCTCTTCAAGCTATGAGGGGTTCTTTTTTCGCGATAGCTTCAGGCAACCTGGTCATTGATTCTTTACTAAATAATGCAATAAATATTTCCACTAAGCGAAATATACAAATAAGACATCATATAAGCATAGAGAATCTGGACATGATAGATCCTTTTGACCTGTGCATAGTAATTGGTAATATTCTGGACAATGCAGTCGAAGCGGCTCAACTTCTTCCCACTCCTGCAGAACGATTCATATTAATTCGAATCTTCACGCAGTATCAAATGCTAACAATTTATTCCGAAAATTCATATACTCCTAATAACAAGAGGAGAATAATGAAGAATAATGATCTACACGGAGTAGGGTTGCTCAATGTCCGGCAGATCACTGAAAGATATGGAGGTCATCTTACCGTAACGGCAAGAGAAACATTCAAAACTATTGTTGTCCTTCCAATAAATCGAGAAGCTTAATTTCATTATGATTCTTTAAGGTAACATTTTCTAATAGGCGATTCTCAGTGCGCCAGGGCTTAATTGGAGCAACTTGCTCCTGCTTCAAGCACCCCCTGGAAACGGTTGTTTTTTTCTTAATACGGTATAATCAAACTGTAAAATTATCACTTTCATCATCTTTTGATGTTTATGTTAGGTCCTATATTGGTAACAATATATGTTGAATTATCCTTTCCATTTCTGCAGTTCCCCTCTAAAATAACAAACTATTCTATTTCCGCAAAGGATAAATAACAGTATGATGCAATCGCTTATAGCTGCCATTACCAAAAGCCCGCTCCGCACCTCCCTCTATCATTTCACCCGGGCAGTGAATCTGCCCGCCATGGCTGCCCTTGACGCCATTTATTCCTCTGCGGTGCTGAGCCCTGCCCATGCAGCCGGGGAGCGGCGGACTGCGGCGCACAGGGTAAGCTACGCCGGGCAAGCTGCGATTCTGAATGCCCATCTGCGCATTACGCCTGAGGCGATGGCTCCGGGGACAACGGCGGAAGAGTTCCGCCGCTGCCTGGACCGCCATGTGTTCCTGTGGCCAACCTGGCGCGATTGCCTGGCAATGGCTGCGATGTATTCGCGCAGAGAACCGGGTGAGGTCTTCGCTGTGCTGAAGCTCGATGCCCGCCAAGTGCTGGCTGCTAACTTCTCCCGCATCAGGCTGTCCAAATACGATTCCGGCAGCTCCCCAAGGTTCCCGCACCGCATGTCATACCGCAAGAGCTGCGCTATGCTGCTTCCCCTCGCCGAATTCATGTCCTCCACCGGACAAGCTATTCCCGTCAAGCCATCCGAGATCAAGGAGGTGCTGGTCGAGGATACGCTGACCCCGCTCAGCCAGTATTTACAGACGGTCTACTGTTCACAGCCCCAGCTTGTACCTGAGCTCTGGCAGCCATTGTGCCAGCCACTGCTTCTTTCGCCAATGTAGCTCTGCTTGTATAATATGTCGCATCGTGATATAGTCACACTATGACATAGTCACATCATGACATACTTTCTTATAGCCAAGACTTGGCACAACGAACTGACGAAGCAGGTGAACGCGGTGTCCGCAGCGCAAAAGGTTCTAAAAAAGTACGTTCCCATGACCGAGACGGCCTTCTATATTCTGTTGTCCTTAACCAGGCCGCGCCACGGATATGGAATCATTAAGCATGTGGAGGAATTGTCAGAAGGACGGCTCCGGCTTGGCTCCGGTACGGTATATGGAACCTTGACCAAAATGAGCAAGGATGGACTGATTACCGTATTTGCCGATGAAGAGAGAAAGACGGTGTACGAGGTGTCTGAGCTGGGGAAGGAAGTCATGCGCGCTGAAATCGGCAGATTAAAGGAACTTCACCGCAACGCCGTCACCAGTGAGGAGGAATTTCAATGAGAACGGTATTTCGGCCCTTTTGGAGCTATGATCTGCCGGGGACAGAAGCCTGGTTGGCCGATATGGCCGGCAAGGGATGGCGTGTGGAAGAATGGAGCTTACTGCTGCGGCGCTTTACCTTCCGGCAGGCTGAGCCTATCCGGCTAACTTATCAGCTGGCTTATCATTCGGCCAAGTATTCATCCATGTCTCCTTTTCTTGCCGCAGAGGGATGGAGCAAGCGGCTGCAGCGTGGAAAATGGAGTCTGTACGAGAATGACCGGCTGCCGTCACAGATTAGCGCCTATCCTTCACGTAAGGATGTCCTGAGGCGAAACCGCATCATCTCCTATCTTTTCATGGGCATCCTGGTGTATTTGCTGCTAATTGCACTTATTCCACTGCTTGTACTAGGGCTCACCTTCAATCAGGATACTCCAGTGCGCATTCAGCCAAGTCCGATGTGGGCCGTTACCTGGGCCGCAGCAGCGGTAGCGCTGGCCCTGCTTATTCTAGCAATCTACTCAATAGTGAAGCTCCGGGCTGCCAGTAAGGTATTTCTGCCAAACCATCAGGACCTGAAGAAACCTCCCGGACCGCAGAAGCCTGCCGGCACTACGATGGCGCGGATGAAGCCCGGCTGGATGTACGCCCCTGACCGGCTGGAGCAATGGCTGGAGGACAAGGAGAAGCACGGATGGAATCTCTATAAAGTAGGCTTCGGAGGAACGCTGTTCCATTTCAGCAAGGGCCGTCCGCGCCGCATGACCTATCACGCCGACTATCAGGTCATTGCCGATGAAGGGTATTTCGAGCTGCATCAGGAGGCTGGCTGGACGAGACTCTACAGCTCTCCCTTCTCTATGCAGAAATGGACCCTCTGGAGCCGGGAGGAGCAGAACGCTGCGGAGCAGCAGGAAATCTATAGTGATCCGGTCCACCGCCTGAAGCAGGCACGTAAAGTCGCCATCAGCTATACCCTGCTGTTCCTGCCGATGATCCTGCTCTACAGCTTTAATCTGTCGGCCTTCATTAATGGCATGGTGCGGGACGGGATTACCGCTTCCCAAGCGTGGAACACTTCAATTATGTTCCTTTCCATTCTGCTCTTCGGCTCGTTCGCGGGCAGAACGTGGCTATATTACCGGCGGCTCAAGCAGCAATAGCAGCTCTATCATTTCTTGTATCACAACAAAAGGCGTATACCGGAAGTCCTGCTCCATGCGGAGAAGACTTCAGTATACGCCTTTAAGCTTTTCACTTGTAACTTGTATAATCAGAAGAATTGCGGGTATTGCTTAGACATACTCTGGACCCGGTCCAGCAGTGTATTGGAATGCTCCATCACGACCTTGCGCATCCCTTCCACATCCCGCTTGCGGGTCGCCGCCACCATCTTCACATGCTTATCGATATCGGATGGCTGCACCCCCTCCATCTTCCCGTAGAGCAGACGGATTCGGTTGTAATGGGAAGCTACCTCTTCGATGGTAAACCAGGACAATTCCTCTCCGGCCGTCTGAAAGATCAGCTGATGGAACCGGTTGTCCTTAATATAGAATTCTCTGAAATATTTCTTGTCCATATACTTCTTCTGCTTATTAATCAGTTCCTGCATCGTATCTGCTACCAGCTCGCTGCACTTGCGGATGAACTCATCGATCACCGCAGATTCCAGCGAGGTGCGGATGAACCACTCCTCACGGACCCGTTGCAGATCGATCTTGGAGACTACGGTTTTGCGCTGAGGATATATTTCCACCAGTCCTGACTGTTGAAGGCGGACCACTGCTTCCCGTACCGGCGTCCGGCTGACGCCATAGCGTTCAGACAGCTTCTGCACACTGACATCCATTCCCGGCTCGAGCGTCATATTCATGATGTCTTCTTTTATTCTATTGTAAGTTACATCATTCAGTGAATTACTGTTATTCATAATCTTCAACGGCTTCCCTACACCTTCCCTGAACTCACTCCTAGTACATCACGGGTTATTGTCTCCGCACTGGCTGAATCGTAGCTGTAATACAACAGAACATCCAGAATAAACGGCGGGTATCGCAGTCTGTTCAGCTCCTGTGTAAAAGCCATGGCTCCAACTTCACTTAAGGTGCGTATTGTAGAATAATTCTTCAGGCCCAGCAGCTTCCATAGCAGAATGCGCTCGGTCCGGGTGTATATTTCCTGTGCAAACCGGTCTTCTACAAAATGATAAATTTCGTGGCCAAGGATAGTATTCATTATACCAGCTTGCGGAAAAAGTTCAACCAGACCAGGACCCGCCTCCCGTACCTGCTCCGCCGCTCTGCGCAAGGGTTCTTCCATGATTTCGATCCGGTCCGGCGGGGTGTAGGAGGCGAACAGCACACGCTTTCCGGTCATGAGCGCATCCTTGAATTCCAGCTTCAGGTTCATCCGTTCAGCAAGCACCCTGACATCACGGGTCCCATATTCAAGCATCATCCGCTGTGCATATTCTATACCGCAGGCTCTGGCCTGCTTCAGCATTTCCCGCTTCGTCTCCGGTGAAATACGCCGGTTCAGAATGTCTCTCGAGAAGGCATACATTCCCCAAGCCTCATCGTCAACCTCCAGCAATGGATACAGCAGCTCTCCCAGCTTTGTCTGCACTTGCATATGTCCCCCTGTCTACACGTTCTTCCGCACGGTTCCTAGCTCTGCTTGATATTAGCCGCCACCACAATAACTTCCGTGTCCGGCTCGAACGTGGATACCTCAATATCCATCAGCAGCTCCAGCTGTTCGAAGTCCGATGCGGTAAAGTCCATGACACGGGCACCGATGCACAGGTAAAAGTCAGGTCTTGCAATCAGCTCCGTCTGATACACAGCCATGGCCTCCCACAGCTGCTTAACCGCACTCAGGTAGTCGCCCGCAATGGTCTTAAGCGCCATAGCCCGGCCTCTCTGCACTTTGATGAAGCCCTTGGTATCCAGGATGCGGACTGCCCCGGCTTCACCGGCTTTATCCATCCATTCGCCGAAAATACTGACATACCGGGTCTTCTCCAGCAGCTTCGTCCGTTCCAACGGAATACGCATATCCTGGGCCGCCAGCTCCCGCAGCTCCGCCTCATCACATTCCTTCAGCAGCTCGGTTGTCTTCACTTCCGTAGAACCGGTAGCAATGGCTGTAACCTTGGAGGTCTGCGGGTCAATATCGATATGAATCTCTATGCTCTCCGGGGTGGCTCCACTCTGGATGGCCTTGTTCATGGCTTCCATCTTGAGCGCGGCAATCACTTCCTTGGACGGAGACGGAATAATCCGCTCTACCACGTCCCGGACCATCGACAGGGCAACACCTATCGAAGAGATAACCTCCGCATTCTCGGGGATGCTGTATTTGAGGCCCATTTTCTCGGAAAAATAGACAATCAGCGAAGCTGCACCGCCGCCCACACCGACCAGCGAGATCTGATCCTTCTCCAGCTTGTATTTCTCAGCCAGCGCCAGAATGATCGGCTCGATCTTGGCATAGGCCTTCTCCATAATCTGCTTGGCGATATCCTCTACGGTCATTCCGCAGTAATCCGCCAGCGCCTGCATTGCCCTTCTGGCCGCTTCCACATTCCCGTAGGAGAAATGCTCCGGCTTCACCAGTCCCAGCACATTCGCCGCGCAGGAGTTCGTGATCGTCACCCGTTCCCCGTTCTCCAGCCGGACCGCCACATAATCAGCAGGATCACCCGGCTTCGGGGAAAAGAATTCGACCTGCGCTCCCTTGATCTTCTCCGGGTCGGTGAATACGGAGTAATCCAGACCGCCGATATGCGCCGATCTGGGTCCGACATCGACCACGCCGCTCTTGTTCGCCCGGATCATGGACCCGCCGGCTACGCCGAGCACCCGTACATCCAGGGAATTGACATAGGTGGGATGACCGCCGACGATGGAATAGTCGATGGCCGGACGGCCGTTTTTGATCACACCGATATTGGTTGTCGTACCGCCGACCTCGAAATATACCCCGTTAGACGCTCTAAGATACATCAGCGAGCCCATGACCGAGGCCGCCGGGCCCGACAGCATCGTCAGCACAGGCCGCTTCTTCATCTCACTGATCTCCATAACGCCGCCGTCGCCTCTCATAATCATCAGCGGAACATGAACCCCCGCCTCCCGCACAGATTTCTCTGTGGAATTGGCGGTATCCAGCATCTTCGGCAGAATGCTTGCGTTGATCGCGGCCGTCCGCGTTCTCCGGGTCAGCCCGTATAATTTCGTGATGTCGGAGGCCATGGTGGTCGGCATGCCTTTTTTCTCCGCTTCGATATAGACCAGTTCCTCAGGCCGCCCGTTATCTACGCCAAAAGCCATCGAAGGCACAATCACCTGTGCCCCCTGCTGCTTCAGCTCATCGATGACCGCCATCACGGAGGCTTCGGACATTTTTTTAACATTCAGGAAGCTGTTATAGATCCTGATCTCTTTACTATTGCCCAGATCGATATTCTGAAGCTTGGTCTGACGCTTGGCGAGCCAGCCTTCCAGACCGCCCTTTGCCAGGCCGATAATGCCCACCTGGGCTATATCGCCCTCGATCAGCGCATTGGTTGCCTGCGTAGTACTGTGGGCCACGAATACTACGTCATCCGGACGGATGTTGTTCTCCTCCAGGCAATTCATGAAGCATTTCACCACACCTGCGGCTACGCCTGTGGCATGGTCATGCGTCGTCTTGACCGAGGATTTCCCGATAATCTCATGGGTCGCATTGTCAATCGCAACTGCCTTGGTATGGGTTCCCCCCACATCGATCCCCATTCTAACCATTGTACTCATATGATTTCTCCGTTTCTCTTCATTAATAGTAGACTACACCAGGTTACCGTACATAAAGAACACAATCGCGCACAGGATAATCCCGATGATCCAGCCGGTAGGAATCGACATCTTCATGTATTCCTTGGCCGGAACCTTCGTATAGCCGAAGCCCCAGGCTACCCAGGACTGTGTAACGTCCAGATGCTGCGGTGCAACAGTAGTAATGGCGAACAGCGGATAGAGGAATTGCACCGGCCAGGCAGCGGTTGCCACCACGACGGCCAGGATGGCCGAACCCGAACCGACGAGGTTCATCGGGCCGCGGAAGAAGCCGAGCGGTGTCAGGATAGCGAATACAATACACAAGAGCAGTGCAGTCTGGGGCATTGCACCGTCCAGCAGGGTTTTGAAATAAGGGGAAGCATAGGTGGCCGCATTGTTGAACATCGATAGCGTAAGCAAGAACCCGATCATTGGCGCCACATCGATAGCTCCGTCCGCGAACTGCTTCGACAACATTCTGCAAACGCTTGCAAAACCACCCTTTAGCTTGCCGCAGGTCAGCAGGGCGAACAGGGCCGCGAAGATAAATCCGAAAATAATCGGCACCTTGAGCACCACTACACCCACAACCGGCAGAATGATTGAGATCCAGGAGATGGCAGGTGCATCTACCGCAGCTCCGCTATCCGGCGTGGCCGCCCAGGCCCGGGAGAGCTTGCGGTTCATCATCACATTAGAGACCACCAGAACTACGATCAGAGATACAGCCATCGCAATCATGCCGAATTTGAAATATGTATTGTAGTCGTAGCTGGCATAACTTTCGTTGGCTGTTGCAAAAATTGCCTGATATTGCTTAAAGTTCACGATGTTCCCGAAGATCCCCGCCATGATCGAGCCCATGAAGGAGAACAAGGCAATCGGTGAAGGAATCCCGAGTGACAGCATGATCGGCAGCACGATGACAGCAATGGAGATAACCGGGCCGATACCCGTCATGGAGGTGAAGATTACAGCGGTAACGATACATAGCAGGGACATGGTAATTCTTGGTTTGTCTCCCCCAAGCTCAACAACCTTACGGATCAGCGTGGCGGCAATCCCGGTGTCGATCAGGACTCTGCCGAAGAAGGCGCCGAAGAAAATATTAACCAGTATCGCCTTCCCGTAATTCTCAGGCCCCGTCTGGAACACGTTCGTCAGGACGTCAATGAACGTCTTGCCCTCCATCACGGAGGTAGGATGAATGCTATTTCCGATCAGGGCAATCGAGGTCCACAGCACCGACATGACGAAGAAGCCAACCATGAGGTTATACCCCTTGACGCAATACCACACCAATCCAAAAAATGATAAGACCATAATGAAACCGATTACAACATTAGCCACATCCACAAAATAACCTCCTGAAGTAGGATCATTGAGTTAACATGCTAACATGCTATTTAGGTATACTGACATGTTAGTTTGTTACGTGAAAATATTAACATGCTACTTCATTAGGCGTCAATACCCTTCTGCATGTTATTTCCAAACACTCCAAAATGAAAAACAGAGGCTGCAGATGTGATCCATCCTGCGCCTCTGTTCACTTCAAACTCATCCGTTATGATTGTTAATCACCTGGTCACGATACTTCTGAAATTGCTCCCAGGATTGCTCCGCTGCTTCTGGCTGCTCAAAGTCGATATAGCCCGTATCCGATGTGTCCAGGGCATAAGCCTCCAGTGTCTCGCAGATCAAGCAGAGGGTATCCATCACTTCTCCCCCGCCCCGGATATGCAGCATGATGGAATCTACGAGCTCCTCGTCACCTGTGTTGAACTCAATCGAAAACCCTTCACCCTCCAGGATACCCCAAGCCTTATCCCGGTAATCCAGGTTCGGTAGGCGGCGGGCCAGCTTCTCAATGATGTCATCACGTTGTCCCAGGGGTGGCACCGGGGGCTGTTCTTCCTCCGGCGCTTCAAAATCGTATTTCGTTTTCATAATAAGTACATCCCAGCTCATGGTTGCTCACTCCTGTCATTATAGACTCCAGTACTTAGACTACTTATTACCCGATTCGCCCACTCTAGTCAACTCAAACACTGCGGCTTCGATCCACAGGATCAGCTTGTTATGGCTCACATCCAGGAACCCTAGCGGTATGCCCAGTCCCGGCGAAGGTTCCGTTACGCCTATGACTGTCATTTCGTCGTTGATCCCGATAGAGTTCATCCCCAATGATGTCCTGTCCTGTAGGATATTCAGACGCGTCATTGTAGGAATTGGTGAAGCCCAGCAGCTTGTCCACCTTCCAGGTTCCATAGATGAACTCCTCCGTCGCCAGATCCATATCCATTCGCCCGATAAAAGGTTCGGAGGTATTGCGCGGAATCAGCGCTTCCTCTGGCGCTGCATCTTCTGGAGACGGAGTAATCGGGATGTGCTGTGCGTCTGTGGGATGTGTGGGTTGAGAAGCCTGACTGCATCCAGCCAGGCAGACCGCCAATATCGATATTTTCAGTATCTTCCCTAATTTTGTTATCATGGTAAGCCTCCCGCCTGCTTCAGTCCTTCAACCTTACCATCCGCTGGAAGTGAAGAATAAACAGACAGGTTACAATACCGGAACAAACGATTCATCAGCCGTTCTGTATAGATAGAAACTTCGTCAGATCCTTCTCCAGCTGCACAACCTCCTGATTCGCAGCATTCGCATAATCCGGCAGCAGCATATCCTTAACCATGTTTGTGCGCAACCAGGCAATGAAGAGAACATCCAACAGGAGGCTTGGGAGTTTGGGGACTATTTTAAAGACGGGCGGGTCAACAGCAACACCGGCTTTGCGGATTGCCTTTAGATATGCTTTTAAAGTAACTGTTATTTTGCGAGCCGTCTTTTTGGTTCCGGGTGTTACTGGGTCAACCGTCTGATTGCCGCCATACAAACTGCCCAGCAAGGCAATGTCTGATACAGAATGGGTGATTAGATATGCCTGCATATCCTTTTTTATAACGTAGGGAAGCTTGGCGGTTTGAAATACTTGTGCGAGCTTTAAGATGCGCTGCGTCACTGCGCCATTCATTTCTCCAAATGAGGTAGCCACTACAAACTTGGGCATGAACCGGGCGTACAGGACCCCATCTTTGATCTGTCCGCCGAAGCCGGGAAAAGCCGGTAACAGCCGATCCCCAACAATACCCCGCCAAGAAGAAAATCCAATCGGGCTATTGGTCATCGTAACGATATTCGGGCTTTGATTATCTTTTAGCGCTAACAACGCGGATTCGGCACGATCATAACGGACGGTAACGAAAATAAAATCGTATATATCGTCATCTTCGAGCACATCCATGACCTTCACCGGAACCATTCTAACTGTACCTTTGTCATTATATTGCAGGCCTTTTTCTTGTAAAAGTCTGAATCTGTCCGCACGTGCAAACAGACTAACGTCATATCCTGCTTCCATAAGCTTGATTGCGTATATGCTCCCGATGACACCTGCGCCGAAAATTAAAATTCTGACGGGCTGTGCTGCCATTTCAATTCCCCCTGGCTACTCGTATTCCTTTGAATCATCCAACATCGTGTTGCATGATATGATCATAAGGCTTTAGAATTCCCTGATCAATCATCAATGTCTTGCGATGTGTCGGATGATTGGGCTTACAATGTACTGTTGACGAAAATTATTTTCAACATTAAGATCTATCTATGACAATAATTTTCAACTTGGCTGACCCAGGAGGAAAGAACAGATGACGACAACACCAGAACCAAATATCAGCGTAACCAACAGGCCGGGCAGAGAACAGCTCGAACAGATTTATGATATTTTAGATGAATGTTTTGCCGTAGGCCGGGGGTATTTCCAGGAAAGATTAGACCTCGACAGCTCCTATGACCCGGATACCACATGGTTTGCGACGGTCGGCGGCAAAGTCGCTGCCAATGTTCAAATCTTTCCCCTCTCCATCAGAGTCGGCCAAGCGGTCCTGCAGACGGGTGCCATGGGCAGCGTCGCTGCAGATCCCCATTATCGCGGCATGGGGCTGACACACAAAATTCTTGCTGCACAAACAGACTACATGAGAGAAGCCGATTATGATATAAGTGTACTTCTGGCCAGCAAGCATGCATTTTATGAGAAGGCCGGCTGGAGACTGATTCCTGAGACTGCTTATGCTGTTGACAATCAGGCGCGAGGCGGGCAGCCGGACGGTTACGAGGTTATACCTTTTGAGCCCCGTTATCTTGATGATATCCGTGTTATTTATGAACAATTCAATCAGAACCGCACTTATACTGTAGTTCGTAATAAAACCTACTGGAAGGATATGATCCGGTGGCCGGAATGGAAGAAGTCGGACTGTCTGCTGCTTCAGCATCATCATAAAATTGTCGCTTATGGCATTATAGAAAAAAAGGACACCGAACAGGTATTTATCAACGAACTCATCTATCTGGATGAGGCAGCGGACGGTGTGGAATACTTATTTCATGAATTATGCCGTCTCCGGCCGAAGGCCAAGCACATCATGGCGATGCTTCCTGAGGATCACAAGCTATATTCCTATTATCAGCAGCATCAGGCAGAGCCCGTCCCCATCCATATGGCAATGTGGAAAATGATCAACCTGTACTCTACCTTCCACAAGCTTCAGCCTGAATTGGAGCAGCGACTTAACGGCAATGACCTGATGGCAGAACAGGAGCTGTTCATAGCACTGCAATGCGGGGAGGATCGGGTCTACCTCGACTACCGCCAGAAGCGGCTTTCCGTTTCCCAGAGCAGTCAGGCCGGGTCCCGGATATCCGTAGAAGTGGATGAGCGGGAGCTGATCTCTTATATCATCTTCGGCTATAATGCGGAAGGCGCAGCTGAAGCAGGAGCCCCTGCCCGACATGCTGATATCCTGCAGGCCCTGTTCCCGAAGCAACAGGCCGTGTTTTATTTAACCGACAAGTTTTAAAAGGGTGTGCCGCAAGTCCGCAACTGTCGGACTTATGGCACACCCATCTTTTTTAATTCACAGCATTACCCGTTACTCATTTTTGCTTTTCCGAGCAGTACAGCACCATAGGCAGCATTATGAACAGGCATAATCAGCCTGGTCTGCGGGTAGCTGCGGGCAAGCTTCCGCTCTAAGGCCTCACTTACAAAACGGGATTTCTGCAGCACACTTCCGGCAATTGCAATCTTGCTCTCATATAATTTCAGCCGCTCAATAACAGGCACCACAAGCTCAAACAGACGGGCTGCACATTGCTCCGCCAGTTTTAGTGCCCGGGCGTCCCCGAGCCCGCATGCTGCCGTCATCACCGGTGCGAGCGCTGCAATATCTTTTTTCGTTGTGTTTTTGCCGTAGACCAAACCTATCACCTCTTGCACCGTACCAAGTCCAAGCTGCTTATAGACCAGTTCCGGAATCATCGTATCCGCTGTTCTTCCGTCCTCTGCCTGAACCAGAATGGACAAGAGCTCACGCCCGATAGAATAGCCGCTTCCCTCATCATCGATCAGATGGCCAAAGCCTCCTGTGCGGTGCCGCTCTCCCTTTTCATTCACCCCGAAGCAAATGGAGCCTGTTCCGGCAATGAGAATAATACCCTGCATCGCATTCTGGGCTCCATATAATGCGGTTTCCTGATCACCGGTAATCGTGAGAGGACCTTTATAACCGTTATCTCTCACCTGCTTCTCCAAAAAATCGGCTACTGCCGGATTGCTTACGCCTGCCGCTCCTATACATACATGAATCACTTCCGCAAGGCTTGTGCAGCAGGACCTGATCTGATTAAACATCTCCCTGAAAGCGGCAGCAATAGCCTCTACATCACCGCCATTATAATTAATAGGCCCTACGGTAAAGGATAATACAGGCTCTTCCTGATCATCAGGAGTAACAATGACCGCAGTCTTGGTGCCGCCTCCGTCAATGCCAACAATAAATGCCATACTCATGTCCCCCCTATAGCTGAATCGTAATTCTGGCAGCAGGTGTGACCTCACCATTCAGGATGGGAATAAGGGACTTGAACGCATCCGGCGTATATTCAAAGGCTGCAAGGCCGCAAAACGCGCCTTCGATTAAAGCTAAATCATAAGGCCGGCCGAGTGTAATTGCCGTTACTTTACAGCCTGCTGCCACAAGCTTCTGCACAAGCGCAAGCTGGCCTGTATTTTCACGCGCATTAAACAGCCCTATAACAACATGCTTGTACCCTTCGGCCTTTTGCAGCACTGCGTGAATCTGCTCCTCGTCCGGATCAATGCTGATCAGCTCATACGCTGCAGCAAAATGCTCACCCATATACCGGGGGAAGCTAAGCTCCTGATTCACACTGCTGGAGGCCTGGTCGGTCCGGTAGGCATAAGAGCCTATAAACAAGATTTGGCCATCACCTGTCTGAACAGGCTCGATTTCACCTTTAATCAGACAGATCGTTTCCGTACGCATCAGCTCGTTCGCCCGGCGGTGAACCTCGCAGCCCACGATCCCGTAATCCGGTTCCCCAACATGCGCATAGCGGGCTTTGTAGGCCAGAATTTTGGCAACAGCAGTATTAATAACCGCTTCATCCAAATCACCGGCCGCCACAGCTTCTTCTATTAAATGTACCGCTTCTTTAACGGTTGCAGGCGTGTGACTTATGAACACCAGATCAATCCCTGCTTTAATGGCTTCAAGTGCAC
Organism: Paenibacillus sp. FSL R7-0179; assembly: GCF_038002265.1. Taxonomy (NCBI): domain Bacteria; kingdom Bacillati; phylum Bacillota; class Bacilli; order Caryophanales; family Paenibacillaceae; genus Paenibacillus; species Paenibacillus sp. FSL R7-0179. Next base: position 1,708,849 of record NZ_JBBOCC010000002.1, on the reverse strand, counting down.
CTTTTGCCGTCCCGTAATAGCGTTTAATCGCATCCATTTCCAGACAATCAGATACTACCAGCCCCTTAAAGCCCAATTTCTCTTTGAGCAGCCCTGTAATAATCGTATAAGACATCGTTCCCGGCACGCCGGACGTTTCAATTTGCGGGAATAAAATATGTGCACTCATGATGGCCTCGGCACCCTGCCCAATGGCCGCCTTAAATGGCAGCAGTTCAAGCTGCTCTAGCTCCTCCAACGTTTTGTTAATTACAGGCAAGCCAATGTGTGAATCGACATCGGTATCCCCATGGCCGGGAAAATGCTTCAGCGAGGACATAACGCCGCCGTCGAGCAAGCCCTTCATCATCTGAAGCCCGTACTGCGATACCGTCTCAACAGAATCCCCGTAGGAGCGGACGTTAATCACCGGATTGAGCGGATTACTGTTAACATCCATCACGGGCGCAAGATTGAAATTAATGCCTAATGCTTGTAGCTCCCGGGCCGTTATTCTGCCTGCGACATAAGCATTTTCAGGGCGTCCTGAAGAGGCAATGGCCATAGCTCCGGCTACATTCGTCGCGTCCTTGGGCATCCGGGTCACCCGGCCGCCTTCCTGATCAATCGTAATAAAGCCCGGAATGCCTGTATGTGTGGTGAACCATTGCTGCAGCTCCGTTACAAGCCCGCCTAATTGATATTTATTGCTGATATTATGTGAGAATAGAATAATATTCCCGACTTTGTACTGCTCAATGACTTCCTTCAGCTCAGGGGACATCTCCGTTGACGGAAAGCCTGTTACGAACATTTGCCCGATTTTCTCACGCAAGCTCATTTGTTCTATCGTTCTCATCCGCTATTCACCATCCGCTAGTGGTATAAATGATACTGCTGTTTCATTTCTGCAAATTGCCTGCTGTCCTCTGCAAACTGTTCAAGCAGCTGCTTAGCCTGAATATCCTTCGTACGGTAGATACTGCTTCCGCCCAGCAAATCAATAAAAGGACGTGAGCCCTCCTTCACTGGGGGCAGAAATGCAAAGGGCTCAAACAGGTCTCTTATCGTAAATAATAAGGATACGCCAACCTCTAACGGCTTGATCACCTGGCGATCTGTAATATAGAGTTGAACGCCGCCGCACAGCTCTCCAGAATGCTTGGATGACGTTGGTTTGAAATGAACCGGACGGAAATATACGCCTGGAAGCCGCAAAGCTTTCATCTCATCTGCCAGCTGCTGCGCCTCAATAAAGGGAGCTCCAATCATTTCAAAGGGGAAGGTTGTGCCCCTGCCTTCGGAGCAGCTTGTCCCCTCAAATAAACAGGTGCCTGTATATAATAACGCGGTTTCATACCGGGGGATTCCCAGTGAAGGATGAACCCAGGTCAAGCCTGTATCCGGGAAGGACATGCTCCGTTTCCAGCCTTCCAGACGAACGACATGAAGCTCTGCCTTCCAGTTCATCTGATCATTGGCCATGACAGCCACTTCACCTGCGGTCAGGCCGTAGCGGACAGCCAGCTCATAATTCCCGACAAAGGATTTGAAGCCGGGCTGTAAGATGTTCCCCTCCACGTTCACCCCGTTCAGCGGATTCACCCGGTCGAAAACAACAAATTCCACGCCAGCCGCAGCACAATCCTCAAGGGCATACAGCATCGTATAAATGAAGGTATAATACCGTACACCAACATCCTGGATATCATACACAAGGATATCTACCTTCTCCAGCATTTCCTTTGTTAAACGTTTGGAATCTTTGCGGTACAGGCTGTAGACCGGAACCTTGGTACGGGGGTCCGTATACGTCTCCACTAATGCCCCTGCATCCAAATCTCCGCGCACACCATGCTCAGGCGAGAACATGGCCGTAAGATTACAATTCTCGTGTAATATCGTAATGGTAGATCTGAAATCTTTGGTAAGCCCTGTCGTCGCTGTAATTAAACCCACACGTTTCCCTTTAAACAGATGAAGATACCTTGTGATAGAGTCAACTCCGCTCCACACCATATCACTTTGCATCATTCAACCCCCCTGTGTTCCGGGTAGGGCCAAGAAATTTTGCCCATGACTACCGGCCGGGAAGCTCCGGTGACCTGGGGAATATTATTCGGCAGACGTCTCATCGTATGATAAGCCAGTACAGCAAAAGCAACGGCTTCCTTGGCATCGCTGTTGCCGCCAATATCCTCCTGTGTCAGCACCTGTACTCCAAACGGGGCAAATAACTGCCGCAACTCACGCATTAACGTCAGGTTATAACTCCCCCCGCCGCCAACCACTAATCGCTGAGCCTGATGCTGCGGGGCAATATACCGTTCATAGCTGTCGGCAATGCTCCATGCTGTCAAGTGTGTTGCCGTGACTATTACATCCTCAGCTTTCCAGCGATTCGACTCCATCATCTGAAGTATTTGGGCAACATATTGTTGTCCAAACCGTTCTCTGCCCGTCGATTTCGGGAATGGCATACTATAATACTCATCCTGCTGCATCCATTTCAAAAGCGGATCAATGACCTCACCGCCCGCAGCAATTTCACCGCCGGCATCCATCGTCATTGGCGCAAATAAACGGGAGACAAGACCATCAATAATCATATTCCCGGGCCCTGTATCGTAAGCATACACCTCTTCGGGTGAAGCATTGGCCGGAAGAACCGTTATATTCCCGATTCCTCCAATATTCTGCAGCAGTGAGGTTTTCTCCGGATGGTTAAACAATAAATATTCAGTAAAAGGCACGAGTGGCGCCCCCTGTCCATTCATTGCCATATCAGCAACCCGAAAATCTGAGATGCAGGGAATGCCCGTCCGGTTCGCTATCACCGCACCTTCCCCGATCTGCACCGTACAGTGCAGGTTGTAGCCGTCCATCCTCATCTCTTCCGGTGCATGATAGATCGTTTGGCCATGTGATCCTATCGCAACTATTCGGGAAGGCGCAAGTCCGCATTTGCGGATCACCGACAGTGCAGCCCGGGCGTATAATTCCCCCAGCCACATATTCATTGCGCCTACTTTATCCACCGTGGCCTTGGAAGGATCAAACAGCTCGAATATCGAGCTTCTGACATGCGCTGGAAACGGGGTATTCTCAAAAGCCAGTAACTCCGTCTCTATTCCGTACTCTTTGTCCGGCGAAGAAGAAAGCTTAATTACCGCTGCATCAATACCGTCTACCGATGTGCCGGACATCAAGCCAACCAGATAGGCAACCTCTACTTCAGATGGGCCGCCCATTACCCTTTCACCGCTCCGACGGCGACTCCTTCAAGGAAATACTTCTGTAAGCTGAAGAACAAAATAAACATCGGAACCGCAGAAATGGTTGCCCCGGCCATCATAGGTGCAAAGTACGTTGTATTCGCAAAACGGAAGTTTTTGAGCCCCACCTGAATCGTCTGCATATCCATGGTGTTGGTTACCAGGAACGGCCAGAAGAAGTCATTCCATGCTGCCATAAACGTCAGGATCGCCAGCACGGCCATTACCGTTTTGGACAGCGGCATAATGATATACCAGAAGATTTTAGGCTGGGAGCAGCCCTCGATTTTGGCAGCCTCAATAATTTCAACCGGAATGGACGACATGAACTGCTTAACCAGAAAAATGTTATACACTGTGACAATGCTTGGCATAATCAGCGCTGTATACGTATTTTGCAATTCAAAAATATTTACGATCAATATATACAGCGGAACCTGGGTGACCTGAGTTGGGATCATCATGGACCCCAGCAGAATCGCGAACAGAATGCCTTTTCCTCTAAATTTCATTTTGGCAAAAGCGTATCCTGCAAGCGTGGCGAAGAATACGTTAGATACTGTAATACAGGCTGCTACAATAAAAGAATTTTTTAACCAATCCCAGGAATGGGCGCTGAAGTTAAAAAAGAATTTATACGACTCAAAGGAAATCTTCGCCGGGATCAGCGAATAGCTCATTGCGCCAGCTTCTACCGGATCGCCGAACGAGGAAATGATCATAAAGTATATCGGGAAAATGGTCGCCGCGGCAAACAGGAGAAGGGCTGTAATGATCAGACCATTACGGGCGAACAGAGACCCTTTGCTTTTGATAGTATTGTTGAACAACCCCATAGGTTTCTGCCCCTTTCCTAATATTCTATATCTTTACCTAGAATCTTAAATTGGAAGAATGAGATCAAGGCAATAACCGCTGCCAGAAGTAAGGATTGGGCCGCTGCCTCGCCAAACTCGAAATATGTGAACGCGTTGTTAAAGATTAACAATCCCACCATAGTTGTGGCATGGTCTGGTCCGCCGCCTGTCATCAGATAAGCGTTCTGGAACACCTGGAAGGAACCAATGACCCCGGTAACCAGCAGGAATAGCGTTGTTGGCTTAAGGAAAGGGATGACAATATACCGCAGCTTTTGCAAAAAAGTCGCCCCGTCAATATCAGCTGCTTCATAATAACTGTTATCAATACTGAGTAGTGCCGCCAGATAGATAATGATCGCTGTACCATGACTTGACAGCCAGGACATTAATACAAGTGAGAACATGGCCGTTGCACTCGAACCAAGCCAGTTCTGATTACTGATTCCAAACCATCCGACCGCTTGATTGGCAATACCTGATTTTAGCGGATCAAAGATCCACAGCCATACGACAGCAAGAGATACCCCTGAAGCTACAGCCGGCAAATAATATACCGCTTTAAATATAGTTTGTGTTTTTTTCTTAAAAGGCATAATCAGAATGGCCACAAGGAAGGACAGTAAAATATTAAATGGAACGGTTAACAGCGTATAGACCAATGTATTTTTCAGCGCTTTCCAGAACAGCTCATCTGAAAAGGAATTGACGAAGTTCTCCAGGCCGACATAAGTGGACCCTAGTGGACGATATTTCTGCAGGCTGATTATAAAGGCATTGATTACCGGATAGGCAGTAAATAAAGAAAATGCAATAAGTGCTACTGCGATAAACGCGTATCCCCAGCCAGAGTCACTTTCGAGCTTCAGCTTTTTTCTTTTTGTCAACAATTGATTCATTGGGCCGCACCTCTCTTCTTCAAAAAAGTACCTTCTGCTTGCCTGCATTCAGAAGGAAAGCTGTACGTTTAAGCTTCGTACAGCTTTCACTTCACATGCCGGCCTATATGGCAATCTAGTCAGCGACCACACCATCTTCACCGAAGGATTTGACGGCAGCTGCTTTAACTGCATCATACATCTCTTGCGGGGTAATCTCATCGGCAAGCAATGCCTGCAGTTTAGGAATAATCACTTCTGTTTCAATTTTGAGCGCTTCAGCAGCCTGCTCCGTAGGAATATCTGTACGGGCCGGGAGCGCTTTGGCCATCATAGCTTTACCTGCAGCTACGTTGTCTTCGTTACGCGGGAATTTTTCAAGCACTTCTGCTTTACGTGCAGACTCGGTAATTGGTGTTAAGAACAGCTCATTACTATAGTTGGCAGCAATCGAACCGGAAGACAGGAAATTCACCGCCAGAGCAATATTTTTGATATGCTCTTCTGAAGGCTCCTTTTTCCCGCGGAGTGCGACATAACCGTCCACTATGGAAGTAGGGATATAATCGGCACCGTTGAAGGTTGGAACCGGAAGTGAAATGTAATCCACTTGGATAGAATCGGCAACAGCTGATCCATCGTTCGCTTTAATTTTCTCATTGTTCAAACGGGCGGAGTTTTCAAATGCCGACAAGCCTTTACCCGTGATCATCGTTTGGCCGGTCAGGAACATATTCCAGCGTTTGCCGGCATCGATGGAGCTTAACTCTTTCGGCATAGAACCATCGTCGATCATTTCACGGATTGCTGTCAGCAGACCCAGGAATTTTTTGCTTGTATACGTGTATTTGAGGTCATTATCGAAGTAATCCGGCAGCCCCGCAGTTTTAGCAAGAATACCCAGGTAGTCTTTAGAAGTTACACCGGAGGTCGCGAATACGAAACCGTAACGACTGGTTTCACCTTTATCATTTTTTACTACACCTTTTGCAATAGCTTTCCGGAACTCATCATAGGTCCAGCCGTTTTGCTGAATACTCTTCCAGTCAATTCCGGCTTCTTCAAGGAATTGTTTATTACCGCCGATGGTGTGGATTTCCATATACGCGGGCAGGCCGTACTGGGCATCACCCAATTGAAAGTATTTCATTGGAACTTCGTCATAATCCGCCTTAACTTCGTCAGACAGGACTGGGTTCAGATCGATTAGTACATCTAGTGCTGCATATTTCGAAAGTCCGGAGGCACCGATCCAGGCAATATCCGGAGGGGAGCCTGCATTGACTTGTGTATCCAGCTTTTGTGTCATATCTTCCCAGCTCGCCGGTTCGATTTTCAGCGTCAAATTAGGATGCAGAGCATTAAATTCTTTTTCCATATCAGCAAAGCGGGCCTGGTAATTAGCCGATACCGGAGGTAATAATGCGGTTATCGTATCTTTTCCCGCACCGCTGCTGCCTGTGTTTCCGGAATTTGCAGAACCCGCAGTGTTATTTGCTTTCCCTCCGCAGGCGGATAACAGCGACATCATCATGATTGCTGACAATAACAGAGTTAAACCTTTTCTTTTTTTCATCGATAGCAGCCTCCTTAATTTTCACAAGCATCCATCCGGTAATTCCATTTCCTGCGCTTTAATTCAATGAGAGGATCGCTTGCTTCAGGCGTCCTCCATTAGCCTCAAGCGCTTCTTCTGCCGCTTTTGCGTCTAACCCCGTTTTAATCATCATGATGGCCAGCTTACAATTCATTCCTGCCTTTTCAAGTGTCTCTGAGGCGGCTTGGGTGTCTACACCCGTCGTATTCATAATAATGCGGAGGGAGCGGTCTACCAGCTTGTAATTGCTGGCTTTTAAATCAACCATTAGGTTGTTATAGGTTTTCCCCAACTTGACCATAGTACATGTGGTCAGCATATTGAGCACCAGCTTTTGAGCCGTTCCCGCCTTCAACCGGGTCGAGCCGCTAATGACCTCCGGTCCTACAACAGGTGAAATACAAATATCTGCAATGGGTTCAAACTTGGAGCCCTTGTTGTTGCACACACCGATGGTAGCGGCCCCAAGCGTCTTCGCCTTCGCTAGAGCTGCAATCACAAACCTGGCGCTCCCGCTTGCCGAAATGCCGATAACTACATCCTGGTCTGTCACCCCGATGCTATCGACTAATGCGGTCCCTGCCTCGTCATCGTCTTCACAGCCTTCAACCGCATTCCGCAGAGCAATATCACCCCCGGCGATATATCCTTGTACCATCGAAGGATCTGTACCAAAGGTAGGAGGACATTCGGAAGCGTCCAAAACACCCAATCTTCCGGAGGTGCCGGCTCCTATGTAAAACATTCTCCCGCCGGCAGACAGCCTGTGGTGCAGAATATCTACCGCCCTTGCAATCTGCGGGATTTCGTTAGCGACGGCTGCCGAGACCAGAGCATCCTGCTGATTCATTAACTGGACCATTTGTTCAGTCGTACATTCATCAATCATCAGGGTGTCCGGATTCACGGCTTCTGTGGTTAATCCCGCAAGGTAGTCATTCATAGTCATCCTCCTTCTTGTTAAACATAAATTCCATGTATCTAACAATTCATGTTAGAATATCATACATTTATTAATTTTTATACTAATATATATCCCTAAAGCCGTCAATAGATTTTGAAATAAAATTTTATTTATGAATATTATTCCGATTTTTTATTTCATAATCTCATATAATCAGTTATACCACATTTATAAAGCGCTTACAATAAGCGATTCTCACTTTTGTCAAACGTTATTATCACACCTTCTGCCGTATTCTTGAAAAACAAGTCATTAGATTCGCCAGAATCAAACATTCTGTGATGTAGATAATCTGACATCGTTAAGGGAAGACCAAAATCAACCTAACGGGTGAATGAGATTACCTGCGAGCGAACACAATGTATGCTGTTTTCGCCATACATTCGGTCCATTTGCCTACTTGCGGGCACAATGTATGCTGTTTTTCGCATATATTTGGTTCCTAGGCCTGCTTGCGAGCAGGATGTATGCTGTTTTTCATATACATTCAGGCCGTGTGCCTGCTGTGAACACAATATATGCTGTTTTTCACATACATTTAGTCCATATGCCGTTGTACTCTCCCATTCTATAGGTTCTAAGCCTATCTTCCGCCACCTTTAGCTTCACAGTCACTCTACCTCCGAATCATTCCAAGAGCTCTTATCCACAAATCTACACACACCTTTGCTGCAGCAGCAGGAAACTATAGTTTCCTATACAATAAAAAAGCATTGACCGATGACCGATCAATGCTTCCTCCAAGTCTATTCGATTCTGAGTACTTAATATCTGAGTTTTTTCTTCAAAATATTATGGGTATTGGTTAAAGAGGCTTTTACCTGCTCGTATTCTGCACTTGCCACACCGGCAAACAGGATGTCGATGATCGTCAGCATAGCAATACGTGAGCCCATGGCACCGCTGCGGATTGTTATTTCAGGGGTAGATATGCTGAGAACAATATCCGCCCGCATTGCAAGCTCGCTTTTGTTGTACCGGGTAACCGCAATACATGTCGCTTTATTCTTCTGGGCAATGATCAGGGCGTCAATAATGTCACTGGTTGCACCAGAATTAGAAATAAAAATGGCAACATCGTCTTTTCCGAGTAAGGTTGCTGCCGTGAGCTGGCTATGGCCATCTGTATAAGCATGACACATTTTGTTAATGCGAGAGAATTTCTGTTCCGCGTCCATACAGACGATTCCCGAGGCTCCAATGCCAAAGAAAACAATTCTTTTGCTATGGCACAGCACTTCTACTGCTCTTGCAATCTCATTCCGGTCAACCACACTAAGTGTGTCCTCAATGGATTTCATGTTATTGAGTGAAATATTTGAAATAATGGTCGAGAGCTCATCACCCGGCTGAATATCTGTATACTGGGCCTTTGCATCCTCATCGCGGGAACCCAAAGAAGCTGATATACTCACAATAAAATTGCGGTATCCGCTGTAGCCCATTGTTTTACAGAACCGCAGGACCGAGGCATCACTTGTTTTACTCGATTGGGCCAATTCTTTAATGGACAAATGGGGAATCTCTTCTTTGTTCTCCAGAATATAATCCCCGACCAGCCGTTCAACCGGAGTAAAGCTTTCCCTCATTTCACGAATCTTGATTAATATATTGTCATTTAAATTCATAATCTACCTACTCAAGATTTAATGAATATCATAGATATTATCATAAACAATACAGGCGGCCTATTTCAATAGCAAAACCATATTGGCACACCTAATTCTTATTATCAATCAGATCTAACCAATCAAAAAAAGCTCCTGAACCGTCAAAAGGACTGATTCAAGAGCTTATTCATTCTTACGGTAATGCGGTCAAGAGGACTCGAACCTCCACGATATTGCTACCACTGGCACCTGAAGCCAGCGCGTCTGCCAATTCCGCCATGACCGCATATTCAGTTGACTTGCTTTCGCAGTCACAAGATAGATCTTACCATGCCAGATTTATGGAGTCAAGTTTATTTTATTGTAAATTTCTATCCATAAATTGCAAGTAAAATATTGCTTTTATTTGCGGATTCGGTGTATAATGAGAACAAAGGTTCGCATAATATAAATGAGGTGATTTATAATGGCGATTACCAAGAGACACCCCCTAAATACACCAACAATCCCTGAGAATATAACCAAAGATGAATTGTCCCTGGTCAGAAGCTATCTGTTGCTAACGTTTATTCATAAAGTATTCGAACGCGACTGCCGTGCCATCGGCAAGAGCGGTCTGTTCAAAACTCCCCAGCTCTACATGGAGCTGGTATCCAGCGCTACCAAGAAGACATCCCTGATGCTGAAGGAGGTTACCCGCGAGCTTACCGTGAGCCAGCTCAAGATCAGTACTGTGCGCCAGGATCAGCGCGGAGTTACCGCCGAGTATAACTGCCGGGGCTATGTTGGCGAGATCCATATTCTATGGCCCGGCTTCCGTAATGAGATGATGCAGCGTATGCGCGCCTACCTCGGACTGGGTGCCGAGCTCGCCTCCATTCTTCCCCGGGATGAACAAGCCGAACAGTTGGCCATGACCATCTAAGCTGTCCTTTGTAATGGATAATACTGCTGTCACCAAGAGCCTCGCCCCAAATAGGACGAGGCTCTTGGTGCGGGTGCAGCACAAGATTTGAATATGCTGGCGGTGAGCGGCTTGGGTGAATTTTATTGTCGGGAACACTGGGGGATTAAGCTCAGTTTTCCGCATACATTTGGTCCAGGTGCCTTCGCGCGAGCAATTGTAATCGGTTTTTCGATTACATTTGGTCCAGGTAGCTCCACGCGAGCAATTGTAATCGGTTTTTCGATTACATTTGATCCAGGTAGCTCCACGCGAGCAATTGTAATCGGTTTTTCGATTACATTTGATCCAGGTAGCTTCGCGCGAGCAATTGTAATCGGTTTTTCGATTACCTTGGTCCAAGCAGCAACCCGGCCCCTTCCTGCCGTTCGCCGGTTCGCAGCCCGAGCGAACTTACTTCAAGACCTTCTCCAGCTGCTTCGCTCCTGCCTCCGGGAACAGCTTGGCTGTATGCTCCATAATCCGCTCCATGGATGCTTTAGGCTGAATGCTGTACTGCGAAGTCACCCATTCCGCTCCGAATACATGCTCGCTTACGGCATAACGGCCGATTCCCCAGCCGTAGGGACGGCCATGCTTGTCCTGCTTATACTCGAATTTGCTGGCTGTAATGTAGGTCTGCATCTGGAGCAGCGTCATGGCTGTGTCGAAGCCTTTGGCACCTTTGGCTGCGAAGCCGGACAGCGCTTTGAGGTCACTGGAGAGCAGCCCCGCCTCATGCTCCAGCAGCACATCCATTATTCGTTTGCTGGCCATGGAGGCCAGTCCGTCATCATATCTGGCGTCGAAGTCATAACCGTCACGGCGGTAATTGGCGAAGTCCGGATACCATTCTCTGCTGATGAACCCGGCCTTCTTGTTGAAAAGCTTCGCATAAGCGATCTCGCCCCCGGCCGCAATCTCCTCGCGCCATTCCCACGGGCCGATTACATCCTTCACGAACCAGTAGCCCGCAGGCGTGCATTCCTCCAGAGAGAAGCCTGCGATCTCACAGCGGAACAAGGGCAGGTACCCGATCTCCCGCACCAGTGCGGCCAGTTCTCCGGCATCTTTGATAACCGGCAGCTTCATGATTGCCCTCCAGGGCGATAGGTCCAGCCCCCGTCTCCGTGGTAGATCATCTGCTTGCCCATCCCGCCATCGATTGTAATGTTCTCGCCCGTGATGAATCCCGCAGCCTCAGTGCACAGGAACAGCACCATAGCCGCGATATCCGCCGGAGTTCCGACCCGTCCCGCAGGATGCTGCAGCCGGTCCGGCTCGGTATGAACCGGCTCCACCGATTCCTCTGTACCGTGATAAGCCGTGGTATCAATCCAGCCCGGGCTGATGGCATTCACCCGGGCTTTGCCGGCCAGACTTACACTAAGAGCGTGGGTCAATGCACCAATTCCGCCTTTGGCGGCAGTGTAGCTCTCGGTATCCGGCTGCGACATCCGCTCCCGGCTGGAGGAGATATTCACAATAGAAGCTCCTTGGGCCAAATACGGCTTAAGCCGCAGCGTCAGATAATAGGGTGCCGTCACTCCGACCCGTTGCACATACTCGAAATCCTCATAGGTGCACTCGGACTGCAGCCCTTTCCTGCTGATACAGGCATTGTTAATCAGATAATCGACCTGTCCGTAACGGCTGATCACCTGTGCGGTGAAATCATCCAGCACGGACTGCTGCGCAATATCGCCCGCATAGAAAAACAGCCGCTCAGTGCCATACCGCTCCTCCAGCCAGTGTCCGGCTGCAGAATCCGTATCGATGCAGGCAACCATTGCTCCGGCCTTCAGGAATTCTTCGGTGATGCAGCGTCCGATTCCCCCCGCGCCGCCGGTGACTATCGCTATTTTATTATGATGACTCATCTTGACCTCCATTCTCCGCTCATTCCGGGGTATAGGCTTCTGGTCTGGGCTCGCTCACCGGCTGATACAGGTATCTCCGGTCCAGCTTCACCACATGCTTGTTTGGACGCCGGATCATCACCTGGGTCTCGTCCCAGGCCAGCACGATCCCTCTGATATCATTGCTCGCCAGCCCGTCGCGCACGACTCTTACCCGCTCACCAGAAATCCGGTAGGCATCCAGTTGTTCATCGCTGATCATAGTATTCTTGCTCTCCTCTCTGTGCTTAGCTTGTCCAAATTCAACTCTGAATCCGGTCATGAAAAAGACCCAAATGAGAATCATCCGGGTCTAGTTATCTTTCAAAAGCAATCTGTATGTCTTATGAAGTTCCTATATCAGCGCTTCATTCTTCTCAAACCAGAAGTCAAGAACTTTAGCGGACATCACACGTTGTTCCAGATATTCGACCTGATGCTCTGTGAATGTCTGTCTCCAGCTGAACGACAGCTCTTCACACAAACTTGTGATTGTCAAAAGCTCTGACCAAGCAACATAACGTTTGTACCAGAAAAACTGAGGATGTTCGATCATATAGGGATACAAATCGTCGAACTCCGTGTGTTTGCAATCCAGCGCACGTTCGAAGTGATCCTTAGCCTCGGTTAGTTTATCAATAAAAAACTGCTCTGTCACCGGTTCATTCCCCATTGTGACGCCTCCTCTCTCATGTCTAATTTTTATTATAAAGGAAAACTTATAGGGTGAAAAGCAGATGTTTGAAAAATAGGCTGTGTTCCTGTTATTGTCACTTCCACCTTATCCGAAAACAATTGTCCCGTCATTAAGAGAGGTAATATCAACAAGGGATTCCAGACGGATTCCCTGTTCGCGGATCGTGCGTGCACCGGCCTGGAAGCTTTTTTCGACTACTACGCCAAGGCCCACCAGCTCGGCTCCTGAACGCTGGATAATCTTAATCAGGCCGCGGGCCGCGTCGCCGTTGGCGATAATGTCATCGATGAAGAGGATTTTGTCATCCTCCGAGATGAACTGGCGGGACAGCATGATGTCCGTAACAATCCCTTTGGTAAAAGATGGAACCCGTTCACACAGAGCGTCGGGATCAGCCAGCAGCGTTTTTTTGCGGCGGGCAAACACCAGCGGCACCTTCATCTCATAAGCGGTGGCAAATGCCACGGCAATCCCCGAGGATTCCACAGTCACTACGCGAGTCACTCCAGCCTCAGCAAATCTGCGGGCAAATTCCCGTCCCATTTCCATCGTCAGCATCGGGTCGACCTGGTGGTTAAGCAGCCCGTCCAGCTTCAGCACCTGATCCGAGACGACTACACCTTCCTCCAAAATCCGCTGTTTCAATATTTCCATAATTGTAAACCTCCATTACCCTTTATAGACGTTCCACCGAAATCACACCTGTTCGTCCAGGCGGAAGTCATGTCCCTCTGTTCCTCATCATAACCTGTACTATGCGGACTACACAAGGCTATATCCTTGCAGGCCCCGCGATTATAAACTTCGCAGCATTCATAAGGAGGCTAAGCATGAAGTCACATGTCCGCACATTACAGATCGCGTTCACTTATATTGGTACCATTGTCGGCGCCGGATTCGCTACCGGCCAGGAAATCCTCCGTTTTTTCACCAGATACGGCCACTGGGCCCTGCTGACGATTCTGTTCTCTGCCGCTCTCTTTATCTGGCTGGGCACCAAAATGATGATCATCGCCCGGAAAATCTCTGCGGATTCGTATGAGGATTTCAACCGCCATCTGTTCGGAGCCAAGTCTGGGACCATCATCAGCCTGTTCACCATGATTATTCTGATCGGGGTGAACAGCATCATGCTGGCAGGCGCCGGGGCGATCTTCAAGGAGCATCTCGGCCTTCCTTATCAGGCTGGACTGCTTCTGACTCTCCTCGGATCTTACTTGCTGCTGAAGCGCGGCATTTCCGGCATTCTGCAGATCAACAGCCTTGTGGTGCCCCTGATGCTTACTTTGTCGCTAATTCTTGTCTGTAATACGCTGGGCGTGGCGGGAGCCGAACGCTTCCTCTTCCTGCCCACCGATTACAGCAGCATCAACGCCTGGATCTCTCCGCTGCTCTATACCTCGTTCAACCTTGGCATGGCCCAGGCTGTACTGGTTCCGCTGGCCCGTCATACGGATGACGAACGTGCGCTGGTGCGCGGCGGTATTCTGGGCGGAGCGGGCATCGGGTTCATGCTGCTGGCGGCCCATTTTGCCATGAGCTCGCAGATGCCGGGCATCCTGCAGTTCGAAATTCCGATGGGGAGCATCGCCGTCCGGCTGGGTCCGGTGGTGCAGATGATCTTCTTGCTGCTGATCTTCATGGAAATCTTCAGCACCTTCGTTGCGGGGATCTACGGGGTAAGCGTACAGCTCCAGCAGCGGCTCCCGGTTGCCCCTGCGCTTGTCGCCCCGCTGCTCATGCTGATCTGCTATGTGTTCAGCCAATTCGGCTTCAGCTCGCTGCTGGGCATCTTCTACCCGATCTTCGGCGCGCTGTGTCTGATATGGGTAGTCATGCTCGTGCGTTCCCCCATATCTCCGCCGCCAGGTCAGGGCAAGCCCCCAACAGGAGGTGCGGGCGGTAAAAAGCAGGGGATCACGATTGTCAGCATCAAGCCTGCCATCCGGACTACACGGAAATAACTGTTGCAGCAGGAATGATGCCCGCCACAGCTTCGGCAACGTGGCGGTGGCAGGTCATCATGACGATCTGCCGGGAAGCCGACAGCTCGCCAAGCAGAGCCAGGGCCGCGTGCAGCCGGTGTTCATCGAAATTAACGAACAGATCATCGAAGAACAGCGGCAGATTGACCTTACCGCTCATCGTTTCTGCCAGTGCCAGCCGGATCGCCAGATACAGCTGCTCCGCGGTTCCCCGGCTGAGCAGTCCGCTGTCCAGCAGTCCGGCATCCTTGTGTTCAGCCTTCAGCTCTTTGTGCCCCAGCGTCATCACGATCCGGCGGTATTCCCCGTACGTGAGCTTCGAGAAATACAGGGAGGCCAGCTGCAGCACCTGAGGCTGCTTCTCCTGTTCATAGATCCTGCGCGTCCGCCCCATCAGCTCGGCCGCCAGCGCTGTTACCGCATATTGGCCGGCCAGATTACGCAGTGCCGCCCGCTGCTCCTCCAGCTGCTGGAGGGCAGTGTCTTCCTTGCCGCGCACCGAGAGTGCTTCCCGTTCCTGCAGCAGCTTGCCGCGCTGCTCTAGCAGTGCGCTCCGCTCCTCTTCAAGCTCGACTGCCGCTTCTTCCGCAGCTAGACGCTCCTGCGCAAGCCGCCCTGCATCCAGATGCTCCAGCAGACTCAGCAGCTCCGTCCGCCCTTCGGCATCCCAGCCGCTGAACATCGCCAGCTCCGCTTGACGCACGGACCGCGTAACCTCTATCCGTCTCAGCCACACAGCAGAACGGCGCAGGAAGTCTTCACCATCCTCAGCACCGCCTTCCTCCAGCAGCTTCGAGCACCGCAGGTTCAATTCCGCCTGCTCCCTAAGATTCCCTGCCAGCTCCTCCTGGACCTCAGCCAGCCGTGCCTCCGTACTCTCTCTGCGCAGCAGCTCCGCCTTCAGCTGATCCCACTCCCGCTTCCGCAGCTCCAGCCAGGTTAAGAGGGCGGCTGGGGTAGGTTGACCGGGAGCAGCTTGAGTTGCGGGTGGATGCTGGGCAGTAGGATCGGTGGCGGGTAGACGGCGCTGCTCAGTAGTTTCGCTGGGTATTGACGTCTGATAAGCAGATAAATCGTTAGAGGATAGCAACTGCTGGACTGTAGCCTCGGTAGCGGGTAGCTGGTGCTGCTCAGTAGACTCTGTAGCCAATAATCGGTGCTGTGCAGTAAGCGGAACAGCCGGTAGTGATTGCTGCTCAGCTACAAAGGGAATAGAATTTGGCCGTCCGGTCCCCGCAGCTGCAAGCAGCTTCAGCCCTTCCTGCTCATAGAGCGCACATTCCGCAGCCAAGCCGCTCAGCCGCACAGACCATTTGGTCTCCTGGCGCAGCAGCTCATGGCCCTGCTCTGCCAGGGCGAAGATATCCGGCAGGCCGTCCGGCGACAGCCCTTCGGGGAGTCTCCGCTGACGCAGCCATTCTTCGTAGCGCGCCGCCAGCTCTGTGAAGCGGGTCTCCGCTTCCGCAAGCTCGCCGGTAAGCACCTGCTCCTGTCCGCTCAGCTGCGCAAGCTCCGTCCGGCAGGCCTCGACCTCAGCGGCTTGCCGGTCTACGCTCTGGCGCCAGGTGCCCCAGGCCTCCATCAGCCGGCGCAGCTCGCGCATCCCGGCCTCCAGCCCGCCTGCGTCCGGGCTGGACGCCTGCCCGCTCTCCCGCTCCGCGCCGGAGAGCAACAGCCCGCGCAGCCGCAGCATCTCCGCTGCGGCCTTGCCCGCCTCCCCGCCGCCGGGCTCCGGCGGGGACCCCGCCGCCCCTGCTGCGCGCAGGGCGGACCAGAGCCACAGGTCCGCTGCGGCCAGCAGGCCGAGCGCGGACCATACGCTGACCGGCGGTGCGCCGGTCAAGAGCAGCGCAGGCGGCAGCAGCAGCGTAAGCGCTGCGCCCGCCTGCAGGAGGCGCCGGTAGCGTGCCGCCCGGCGCGGGCCCCCGCCGGGGCGGCTACTGCCCCCGGCGGTATCCCTGCGGCGCGTAGCTGACGCGCCGCCTTCCGGGCCGAGCTGCGCTTCGCGCCAGCGCTCGGCGGCCTGCTGCAGCTCGTCCCAGAGCTGCACCAGTTCACGCGGGCTGCGCGGGGCCAGGCCCGCGAAGTCCGCTGCGCCGCTGGCGTGCTCCTGCGCCAGCAGGCGCTCGGCTGCCTGCAGCGCAGCAGCGGCGGCGGCCTTGCGGGCGCGGAGGCTCAGCAGCTCCGCGCCCCGGGTCTCCATTTGCCGGTCATATCCGGCAAAAGAGGCGGCGTAACGCCGCGCGGCCTCCCGATCCGCGGCGGCCGGGTTGAAGCCCGCAAGCTCTGCGGCATCCCAGCCTGCGCCAATGCTGCGCAGCAGGCGTTCCAGCTGCTCCCGCAGAGCCGCCAGCTCCGCCTGAATCCGCTGCTGCTCCGACAGCTTGTCCTCGTAGCTGCTGCGGCTGCGGTCCAGCGCTTCGAGCGCAGGCCCCTGCTCCGCAAGCAGAGGATCAGGCGGATTCGCCGCCAGCTCTGCGGTAAGCTCCGCTGTAAGCCGTTCCAGCCGGAACGCCGCCCCCTGCAAGCTGCGCAGATCGGCTGTAAGGGACCTCCAGCGTTCCGCCCCGTTATCCGGGAACGAAGCAATCACAGGAAGCTCCTCCAGCTCCAGCCGGCCTTCGCTCCATTTCAGCCACAGCTCCCGGATGTCCTGCGCCTTGCGCAGCTTCATCAGCCTTGCCCCGGCGAGCTCGCGGTCCAGCTTCATCTGCTCCAGCTGCTGCTCCGCAGCTTCCAGAGCCAGCGTGTTCCCGTTATATCTCGGCAGATAAGAGCGGCTCTCCGCTACCTCCTGCTCCAGCTTCCCGATAGACTGTAGAATCCTGGCCGCCTCCTGGACCTTGCCGCGCGGCTTGTAGAGCTTCTCCGCCTCCTGGACCAGACGCTTCTCGGCCCGCATAATCTCCCCGCCGCCGCCCATCCCGGCATGGAACAGGTAGCTGCTCATTTCCCCGGACTGCAAGGCGCCCAGCTCCTGCAGCTCGTCAAGCGAGACAGCGAACAGCTGGCGGAACATGCTCCGGGAGATGCCGCCAAGCAGACGCCGCTCCAGCTCCGCCTGATTCAGCTCCTCCGTGCGGCCATCCGGATGGAGAATTGCAATATGCAGCTTCTCCGCTCTGCCCGGCCCCGCGCCGCCGGATGCATACCGGCGGATGGTCCATAATGCGCCGGACTCATCCCTTGCTTCCAGCACCCCGCCGTGCGTCCCTCCTTGCAGCGGCTCGTACCGTTCAGCCGGATTTGCCCTGCCGGGAATGCCGTACAGCATGGCACGGATGAACTGCAGGGTCGTGCTTTTACCAGCCTCGTTGCGTCCGAACAGAACCGTGACTCCTTCATTCAGTCCGATCTCCCGCTGAGCCAGCCTTCCGTAGCCGCCTATCCGCAATGAATCGATCTTCATTCCTCTACCTCCCGGCCTTGCTGTCCGCCACTATCTCCTGTATCTACGGCAGCGGCCTTACTCGTCGTCAATCCGTCAGCCTCCGCCGTCGCTCTTCCCGCCGCCAGCTCAACCTCCGCCAGCAATGCCTCACTATCCGCAACAGAAGACTCTTCACCTTCTGCCGCAGTATTCAGCGGCGTCACTCCTGACTCTTCCAGTCCGCTCAGCAATGTGATTCCCAGCTCTGCTGCACCTCTCAGCCATTCCTGCTTCTCTTCGGCTCCTGCGGATAATAGCAGCCTGCGCAGCTCCTGATTCTCCATCAGCGGTCTCAGCGCAGTAGCGACCAGTTCGTCCAGCTCTGCGGCATTCCCGCCACTGCGCCCGGCAAGCCGCAGCATTTCACCCAGGAAGCTGTCCTCCAGAAGCAAGTGTTCCCGGTCAACCGCAAGTCCCGTTTCGATGGAGAAGCCCTCCGTCCAGACCAAGCCTGCGTATTCCTTGCGCACTGCGCGCCCAGTTTCCCGCCGCTGGAGCTCAGTGAGCAGATCATCCGCCGCCCCCTTCTCAGCCAGCACCTTATGTATATCGCCCCGCCCGGTCAGGCGGAATCTGACCACAGACATCAGCTGCGGAGTCTCTCTGCGGATATCCTCCACTGCATTCTCTACAGCCAGGGTCCACTCTGCCTCGTCAGTGAGCCCTTCAATAGAGAGCTCGCGGACCTCCCAGCGTACACTGTCCAGTTCATGGAAATCCAGCCGGACTGCACCCTCTGCACTGACATCAACCGTATAACAGCCCTTCGGCCCGGTCTCCTTAATGCTTCTTCCTTGAATGTTGCCCGGATAGACGATAGGCGGATGCTCATGCAGAATACTCCGCTTATGAATATGCCCCAACGCCCAGTAGTCATAGCCCCTGCCGATCAGATCCTTCCGGGTGCACGGGGAGTAAGTCTCATGCTGGAGATCCCCGTCCACATTGCCGTGCAGCAGGCCGATGTGGAACAGGCTGCTGCCCGGCTGGCGGCTGAAGCGCAGAGCTGTATTCTCTGTCACTTTGGAGGTCGGGTAGGAGATGCCGCTGATCACAGCTACCTCCCGTCCGTCCTCCCGGCGGCGGGCGGTAACGCGCTCCGGCTCACTGCCGCCGAATACCGTAACATGGGCAGGCGGTGCTGAGCTAAGGCGCGGACCGTCCAGCGGATCATGGTTACCGTGGATCAGGAATACCTGAATCCCGTGGCTTCCGAGTTCCTCCAAGGCCTCCCGGAACCGGAGCTGCCCTTGAAGCGAAGCATCCGAGACATCGTAGACATCGCCGCTAATGACCACGAAATCTACCTTTTGCAGGATGGCTACGCCAACAAGCCGCCCGAGGGCGGCGAAGGTGGACTCCCGGAGATAGGAGCGGATTTCCGGCGGGAGATGAGACAGACCGGCGAACCGGCTGTCCAGATGCATATCCGCTGTATGCAGGAAACGAAAAGGAATCATAGCCTCACCCCTTCATTCCCGGCTGGAACTGCAGATAGGTTTTTTTCAGCTCATTGGCTACACGCGTCAGGGAGTAAAGGCTCTTTGCTTTATCCCAAGCCGAGCGCGACAGCTCATAGCGGTAACCGGGGTCCGTGATTACTTTTTCCAGAGCATCTGCCAGTCCCAGCTCATCATCCGGATTCACCAGCAGCCCGTTCACCCCGTCCTCAATCTGCTCGGGAATGCCGCCCACATTGGTCCCGACCAGCGCCAGACAGCTCAGCGCAGCCTCGGCAAATACCGAACCGAACGCCTCCGCCCGCGAAGGCAATACGAAGATATCGAAGAACGGCATGAATTCCTCAGGATGCAGCGTATAGCCGTAAAAAATAGTCTCATTATATATGCCCAGCTCCTGCGCAAGCTTCTCCAGCTCCGCCCGGCTCGGTCCGTCCCCGATAATATGCAGCACATATTCATGCCCCCGCTTCTTCAGCTCGGCACAGGCCTTGAACAGAATATCTATGCCTTTGGCCGGCACCAGACGGGTAACCGTGACCAGCTGCGGAATGTCATTCTCATGCGGGACAGGCTTGAACCGCTTCTCGTCGAATCCGTTCGGGATCACTCCGATGCTGTCCGGCCGCTCAATATAAGGAGTCATATAATCGGCAAAAGCACGCGAAACCGTCATCAGCCTGTCACTCACATGCTCCAGCTCACGGTAAATGGCGACCAGGAACTGATGCTCAATTCCCCCCTCGCGGATCAATCCGTTCAGAATCAATTCACGCTCATAGCTGGAGTGCAGCGTCTGAATCAAGGGCACATCAGGATAAATTCTCTTCATCGCCAGCCCCGCAATCGGATGATGGGCATGGATCAGATCGTAATTTTTGCTCATGCGCAGCTTGGTCCACCAGATGTAATCCCGGTAGGTCTGAATGTATTTTTGCACAACCGGACTATCAAAGTACACGGTCCAATCGAAGGTTTCAAAGACAATGTCTTCACGTCCCTTGCCCCGGATACGCTTCGGCAGCCAGAACAAATCCATCTCCCAGCGGCTAGAGCGGAAGCGTTCCTGCAGATAAGGGATCATAGAAGATACACCACCGGGCTGCTCCGGCGGGAAGAATAGCGCTTGCAGCAAGTTCATATTGGTACATCTCCCTTTACAATTGCCCTATTTACGGTGAAGGCCGGCAATTATGATATAGTTGTGTATATGTACAATAATAAATACGGGTACAGCTACAGGTATAGGTACGCTAAGGTTCCATATCCTAATTTTATCGGTATCCACCCGAAACAGCAACTAAGATGACAGCTTTACTTATCTTGGATTTTGAACTAGAGGAGAATGAAAGATGAATGAAGAACGGCTGCCTGCCGCGTACACCGCTAACATTAGAGAGATGCTAGGGGATACGGCGGACGCTTTTCTGGAGAGCTATCTTGCTAAGCGGACCCAGGGTCTGCGGTTCAATACGTTAAAAAGCAGTGCACCTTCCGGCCGCGCCGCAGCGGAGCAGGCAATCGCACAATTCGGCCTGTCACAGGTAGCATGGTGCCCAACAGGCTTCTACTATGAGGACCCGGTCCGGCCGGGAAGACATCCGTATCATACCGCCGGACTATATTATATTCAGGAGCCCTCCGCAATGTCCGCAGCCGAGCTGCTGAAGCCGCTCCCCGGTGAGCTCGTTCTCGACCTGGCGGCCGCTCCCGGCGGCAAAACCACTCATATCGCCTCGCTGATGCAGAGGCAAGGGCTGCTCATCTCCAATGAAATCCACCCGGAGCGGGCCAAAATCCTGGCCGAAAACGTCGAGCGTCTCGGCATAAGCAACACGCTGGTTACTTCCGCAGCTCCCGGTGATCTCTCCAAAAGATTCCCTGGGGTGTTCGACCGCATTATGCTGGACGCGCCTTGCTCCGGCGAAGGAATGTTCCGCAAAGACCCTGCGGCAATAGACGAATGGTCCCCGAAGCATGTGGAGATCTGTGTAGCCAGACAGTGGGATATTCTGCAGGATGCGTATCTGATGCTGAAGCCTGGCGGTCATATGGTCTATTCCACCTGTACCTTCAACCGTCAGGAGAATGAGGAGACGATGGAGCGCTTCGTGCAGACCTATCCCGATATGACGCTAATCGTTACGAAGCGGCTGTGGCCGCATCTGGAGCGGGGCGAAGGGCATTTCGCGGCTCTGCTCCACAAGGCTGCTTCCGCTGATCAGACAGAATCTGCTTCACTTAAAAGGAAAAGTAAACGCGGTGAACGCGGCAGTAACGGTCAGAAGGCAAATGCTACGCTTAGGGAGGCCTATCAGCAGTTTATGAGCTGGGCGGCAGAAGAGCTGCCCGGATTCACCGGACACGGCGTGCCGCTTCTCTTCGGCGAATCCCTCTATCTGTTGCCTGAGGCATTCAGTGAGCGGCTGCACACCGGAATACTGAACGGGCTCAAGGTGCCGCGTGCCGGACTGCATATTGCCCATCTCAAAAAGAACCGGATCGAGCCTGCCCACGCTCTGGCCATGGCACTCCGGCCGGATCAGGCGGCGCGCAGCTATGATATGCCTGCGGATGGCCCGGAAATCCAGGCCTGGCTGCACGGGGAGAGCCTGCCGGTTCCTTCAAGCCTGCATGGCTGGACACTGGTAACCGTAGACGGCTTGCCCGTGGGCTGGGGCAAAGCCAGCTCCGGCCAGCTCAAGAATCATTTGCCCAAGGGTCTGCGGATTCAAAAAGCCCATCTTGACGAGGTTTAGGCAGTTGACCAGTTCATTAAGCCTCCCTACGCATATGATGTCATTATCCCATGGAGATCCGCCGGACTTAAGCGCCGGCAAATGGGAACAGACATGAATCAAGGGAGGAATCAGACATGGGTGCAGGTGTAGGCTTCACTTCGACCGGTGCGATTTTGGTACTC
This sequence comes from Paenibacillus sp. FSL R7-0179, assembly GCF_038002265.1. Classification (NCBI taxonomy): domain Bacteria; kingdom Bacillati; phylum Bacillota; class Bacilli; order Caryophanales; family Paenibacillaceae; genus Paenibacillus; species Paenibacillus sp. FSL R7-0179. The sequence goes on along the minus strand of NZ_JBBOCC010000002.1, from coordinate 1,686,353 downwards.
TTCATATTGCTCGTAATCATTTCCCGTTCGTTGTTCGTCTAATTCCGCTATAAGCAGCATAGCACACGGACCTCAAGCAGCCTGCTCCCTTAACGGGGGCAGGCTGCTTTTTCATTACTATACGTGTTGTACTTTCCCGCTTACAAACAATACTTCACCAGCGCATCGCGCACGCCGTTGTCATTATTGGTGCCGGTGATCACATCTGCGGCTGCTTTGACCTCCACCGGAGAGTTAGCCATTGCCACACCCAGACCGGCATACGTCAGCATGGAAATATCATTATAATAGTTGCCGATCGACAGCACCTGCTCTTGCGGGATGCCAAGCTCGGCAGCCAGGTGCTTCAGGGCATTTCCTTTGGAGGATTCGGGGTGCATAAGATCAACGAAGAACTCTCCGCTGCGCAGAATATTGTACTGCTCTCCCCACGTAGCCCACTCCCGCTGCGCTTCATCCAGAATATCGGACTGCGTGAACACAGTGAATTTCACAATCGGTTCGCGGAAATCTTCCCAGGCGGGAAGAGATGCAGGCATAATGCGGAAATGCTCATACATAAAGTGGGCTTCTTTGGTCAGGTTCTCCACATTGTCCACATACATCTCAAACGCAGTGTTCACATCAAAATGGATATCACGCTCGCGGCAATAGGCGATATACGGGTCCAGCCCTCTGGCGTCCAGCCCGTACTGGTGCAGCACCTTACGGTCCTTGACACTCACCGTAGCCGCCCCGTTATGGCCCAGCACATACCCCGACAAGCCCATCTCCTCCATAAAAGGAATCGAATTCTGCGGACTGCGTCCTGTGCAGAGGACAATCTGCCCGCCCTGACGCGTAACCTCTGCAATCGCCGCTTTGTTCTCTTCACTGAGCTGATGCTCATCATTCAGCAGTGTTCCGTCTACATCCAGTGCAATCAGTTTGTATTTCATACCCCATCATCCTATCTCTGTATAGTCTACCTCTATTCCCCAGCCCCGCCGCCGCGCAGCAGCTCCAGCTCGCGGGCCGTGAGCTCCCGGCAGGCTCCCTCGGACAGCGTCTCGTCCAGCTTCAGCTCGCCCATTGACACCCGTTTCAGAAACACTACCTTCTTCCCGACAGCCACGAACATCCGCTTCACCTGATGGAATTTGCCTTCCGTAATGGTGAGTGAGATATACGACAGCACGCGGCTGCCCCGTTCTCTGCTCAGAATGCTAAGCTGCGCGGGCAGGGTCACATAACCATCCTCAAGCGTAACTCCCTCGGCAAAAGCAGCCACATCCGCTGCATCGACCTCCCCTTCTACGGTGGCCTCGTAAGTTTTGGGGACATGCTTGCGCGGGGACAGCAGCTCATGTGCCAGCTTGCCGTCATTCGTGAGCAGCAGCAGACCCACAGTATCCTTATCCAGCCTCCCGACCGGGAACGGCTCGAACAGCGCATGCTCCTGCTTAAGCAGATCCAGAACCGTGCGGTCCCGTTTATCCTCAGTGGCGGATAATACACCCGGCGGTTTATTCATCATCAGATAGATGAATTCCCGGTATAGGACCGGCTCCCCGCCTACCTCTATGCGGTCCTGCTGCGGGTCTACATGGAACCCGCTGTCTTTGACGACTGCACCATTTACTGTGATCAGACCCTGCTTGGCCTGCTTGCGGATATCGCTGCGCGAGCCGATCCCCATATGGGACAGCACCTTGTCAATCCGCTGCTTCTTATTCGCAGTTCCTCCTGCAGCCATACTCTAAGTCCACCTCCACCCAGCGGGATATTCGTTCTTCAGCAGTCCGTCCTGCCATTTGCCCCAGCCTGCGCTGAAGCCGTCGATGCAGACGAGGGTATAGCCTTTGTATGCATGTCCTTCCTTAATGGACAAGCGCTCTGCGGGGATCGACAAGGTCTCCCCCTTCAGGTAGGACACCGCTTCCCCGCCGGCGCTGGATAACGATACTGAGCGGCTGCACTCCTCAGGACGAAGTGCTGTAGCGAGCGGATGACCGGGAATGAATCTGCCGCTCTTGATCTGCCCCACATACCAGCCCGGCCGAACCGTCTTCAGACCGTCCAGCGCTTCTCGCGGCAACGGGGAGAGATATAGATGATCGCCGAACCATATGGCATGTCCGGGCGGCTGTGTCCCCAGCAGCTCTTGAATGAAGTCCGCATAGACCGCGAACGCTATCGCTTCCCCGCCAGTTCGCTGTGACTGCGGACCTGGACCCGTTCCGGCTCTACCAGAGCCAGAGCCGGAGCCGTGTCCAGATCCGCGTCCTCCCTTGCCGCCCCGGCCGTAATTCTCCTTACCGGGAACTGCCTTACTGTGAAAGTCTGTTTTGCCAGCCTTGCTCCGGGGCGCGGCGGGCAGAGTTCTCTCTCTCCGATCATTTCCTGCTTTTACGTTCTCTAAAGTGTCTGTCACCGTAGCCCCATTCACTGCTGCACCGGTCTCAGATGTCTCTCTCTCCGCTCCGTCACTTCCATCATGGCGTAATACCGCCATGAAATGCCCTTCCCCCTTGACCTTATGCGGCCACAGCCGCGCCGCACCCGGCAATCGGCCGAGTCCGGCAGCGAACGGACCGGTTCCGCCTACGGGAACCAGCGAGAACTGCGGATGCCCGGACAGGAACCCGGCAATCATCTCCTCGTTCTCCTCCGGAGCGAACGTGCAGGTGGAGTACACCATGGTACCGCCGGGCTTCAGCGCTGAAGCTGCAGCCCGCAGAATCTCCCGCTGCATCTCCGCATATTTGTCCGGGGTTCCCGGCTCCCACTGTCTGACCATATCCTCGTCCTTGCGGAACATGCCTTCACCCGAACACGGCGCGTCGATCAGAATCCGGTCGAAGAACCCCGGGAAGGCCGCCGCAATCCGCTCCGGGCGCTCATTCAGGACAATGCCGTTACGCACGCCGTACAGCTCCAGATTCTTGGCGAGCGCCTTCGTCCGTTCAGGATGCAGGTCATTCGAGACCAGCAGGCCTTCGCCCTGCAGCTTGGCAGCAATCTGGGTAGACTTGCCGCCCGGGGCTGCGCACAGATCGAGCACCCGGTCCCCCGGCTGAACGTCCAGCAGTTCAACCGGGGCCATGGCACTCGGCTCCTGAATATAGTACAGCCCCGCATGATAATAGGGGTGCTTTCCGGGTCTGGCTCCCTCTCCGGTATAGAAGCCCGAAGGACACCAGGGAATCGGCTCCAGTGTGAAGGGGGAACGCTCCCGCAGCCCGTCCACCGCTATTTTCAGTGTATTGGCACGGATTCCCCCGTAGGGTGACTGCTGATAGGTATCTATAAATTGCTCATATTCCGGTCCCAGCAGCTCTTTCATACGCTGCGCGAAAGCTCCGGGCAGTTGTGCCGTCATGATGCCTTCCTCCCGCTCAAATAATCAGGAACACCCCTGCGGGTGCTCCTGTTGTACCTTACTATGGTCAAGCGCCATCCGGGCTGTGCCTGGGTCTGTCCGGCCGCTGCGGCCCGCGCCGCTGGGGCAGCACAGGCGGAGTAGACTCAGCCGCCAGCCTGACCTCTTCCTCCAGCACGGGGTCTACGATGCGTATTGTGAGATCATAATATTCAAAGGGCTGGTCACCGTAAGCTTCCAGGAGGGCAACATACTCCCCAGCTTCCCGGACCAGCTTCGCCAGATCAACACCCAGCGTCACTGCCGGATATCTGCCCAGTACTTCATGGGACTGTTTCAGCAGAATCAGGCTGCCGCGCACATTGGCATTACGGAAATGGTACAGCCCTACTGCCACCTGCAGCAGAGCTTTGTATAATGGATCACGCTGCTTTTCCAGCCATAATTCCTCTAGCACCTCATGACATTCGAAATAATCCCTGTCCCGGTTGAAGTAGATGAGGTAGGCCAGATACAGCGGCTCATAAGCCATCCGGCTCGCTGCCCTTCTTGGCCTTCGAGAGCAGCTCGCGCACATGGTCCAGCAGTTCCTTCATTGCATCCATATCCTGAGCCTGCCAGATCGCATTGAACCGTTCCTGGCTCTCAATCGCTTCATTCACAAGATGATAGAAATACAGCTGATGAATCGCCTTCAGCAGTTGGGTCGTCATGTTCGAGTTCTCCTCGAAGGTCTTCTGGGCCTCCAGAATCTCTTCCCGGATACTCGACATCTCGCTGTCCAGAATGGATGCCGCTTCTGCTGCCGTCTTCAGGCGCACCCGCATTTCATCGGGCAGGCTCTCCCGGTATTTATAATTCAGCGAATGCTCAATGGTTGCCCAGAAGTTCATCGCCAGTGTACGGATTTGAATTTCAGCCAGTACAATCTTTTGACCCAGCGCAGTCTGTACCGGATACCGGATGATCATATGGAAGCTGCGGTAGCCGCTCTCCTTATAATTGGTAATGTAGTCCTTCTCATATAGCACTTCAAGGTCCTTGCGGGCACGGATGTATTCCGCCACTCTGCGGATATCCTCCACGAATTGGCACATAATGCGAATGCCGGCGATATCCTCAATACCCGTTTCCAGATCCTCCATTTTGACATTTAACCGTTTGGCCTTCTCAAGTATGCTAGACAGCCGCTTCACACGGCCGGTAACGAATTCAATCGGAGTGTATTCTTCCCTTTTCTTGAGTTCAGAGCGCATCGTCTTGAATTTAACCTTCAATTCCTCCACCGTTTGTTCATAAGGAAGCAGAAAAGTTCCCCAGTCCCTGACGTCCATCGCCTTGTCCTCCTGTCCATTCATCCTTCAGTGATGATCAGCGCCTACCGCATCAAGGAGCCTCTGATAGCCATCCCGCCGCAGCAGCTGCCGTAGTCCGGCATGCACTCTGCGGTTAACCTCCGGCCCTTCATAGATGAGTGCTGTATAAATTTCGACCAGACTGGCGCCTGCCCGTATTTTATCGTAAGCATCCTGGGCTGTAAAAATCCCGCCCGACCCGATAATCGGCAGCTTGCCGCCAGTCTGGGTATAGATTCTGCGGATAATCTCTGTAGAACGTTCACGCAGCGGCTGGCCGCTCAGCCCGCCTGTCTCACTGGCTTTGTCGCTCTGCAGCCCTTCACGGGAGAGTGTCGTATTGGTGGCAATGATGCCGTCCATTCCGGCTTCCGTGATGGTATGTACCATATATTCCAGCTCAGCGTCACTGACATCGGGAGCAATCTTGACCAGAAGCCCTTTTGTGAAGCCAGTCTTCGCCCGCTGCAGCTCCATTTCTTCCTTAACCTCGCTAAGCAGGTTCGAGAGCTCGCTGCCATGCTGAAGACTCCGGAGATCCGGGGTATTCGGCGAGCTGATATTGACCACAAAAAAATCACCGTACGGATACAGCGTACGGATACACTTGCGGTAATCCTCATGCGCCAATTCATTCGGGGTGGCCTTGTTGCGTCCGATATTGACCGCCACCGGAATTCTGCGCTTCTTCAGCTTCTTGAGACGTTCAGCCATAGCCTCCGCGCCTTCATTATTGAAGCCCATCCGGTTAATAAGCGCTTTGTCGGGCAGCAGCCGGAACAGCCGGGGGCTGTCATTGCCGGGCTGGCCTACCGGAGTTACCGTGCCTACCTCCATGAATCCGAAGCCGATCGAAGAGAAACCTCCTACCGCTTCCGCATTCTTATCCAGTCCTGCCGCTAAGCCCACTGGGGTTGGGAAATGTACCCCGAACAGATCCATTGCAAGATCAGCAGTCTCAGGAACCCCGTACATTAGCCGCATGGCTGCGCTCCCGCCGGGAACCAGATCTGCTTTATTCAGTCCGCCGATGACGAGATGATGCGCCGTCTCCGGGTCCATTTTAAAGAAAATAGGTTTACCAAAATGTCGATACAGCACCGTTCTCGCTCCTTCAAGGGAACCACAATTGACATAACGACTCCCGTATCTATAGGTTTCTTCTTAATTTTATCCGTTTCCGGGGGAAAAGAAAAGTTTTTTGCCGCAGCGATTGTCCCCGCCCTGCCGCACTTCCCCCACACCGCCGCTACTTCTCACACAGATTCCCCGGAATTTCGCTTTTGGATCTGCTTGCCATGGCAGCCTCACTCCTGCTTCTGTGTTCTTCACGCTCCAGCATGAAACCTTCCTTATGATACTCCAGCCGGTATTCGCTGTATAGACTAAGGCTTAGGTGATCTAGTCCCTGCCGCAAGAGATTGCAGCTAGACTTGTCTTTTCATCCAGACTAGAATAGAAGAGCGGGCACAAGTTTCATGCACCGCCGCCAAGCCTCACATGTAAGGGTTATCACAGACTAAGAGAGAAAGAAGGGTGACCTAATGTCAACCAAACGTAAGCCTCCTACACTCCAGCAGAAAAAAGAAGAAGTGAACCGCAAAGCCATTCTGTGGATCAGCGCCAGCCTCGTACTGCTGATTGCGCTTATCGCCGTTTTATTTGTCTTTCTCGGGAATTAGTTCAGCCAATGGTACACTTTATGGGGGTTGGTCTGATTACGGGGCGAATCCGAAGGGAAACGTTCCTCCGGTACGACCAGCTCCTCAGGCAGAACCCCTTGACTGATCTGAACCTTCGTGCCCATCGGCACCATCGCGAACAGCTCCTCCACATCCTTCCGGTTCATCCGGATACACCCCAGCGACTCATCCTTGCCGATGCTACCCGGCTCATTCGTCCCGTGAATTGCATAATTACTGTCCGAGAGCTGCATGCCGCGGCTGCCGAATTCCCCGTTATCGCGCCCGTTCGGGTTCACGACCTTATCCTTAATGAAGAACTCTCCTTCAGGTGTCTTATCTCCGCCGAGCCCCACAGGATAATTCCGCACAATCACATTGCCGCTGGTGACCGCCAGACGGTAGCTTTGCTTATCTACAATAATAGTAAGGTGTTCTTTGAAAAAGAGCTTCTCCCCCGGCCCCGCCGCCGGACGTCCTCCGCCTGTCTGCTCTTGTCCCGGAGTACCTGCCTCTTGGCCGGACAGCTGCGGAGATGCAGAGAGCAGCGGCGCCTCTCCCCGTGCGGCACTGCGCAGCGGTGCGAAGGCTTCCTTCATCAGAGGGGTGATGCCGCCCAGCACGTTCGCCGGGAACGGCCTCACTAATTCCTGTACCGCTTCGGGATAAGCCCCTTTGCTGTTCTTGTACGCATGCAGCGCACTCCATAGCACAGCGAGCTCCTCCTGCTGCTTCTGCCAGACCAGCCCCTGCTGTTTAAGCTCCGCCAGACCCGGCGGCTGGCAAGCGCACGCTGCCTGATTATAAGACTGATAGACTATGCGCCCTTCTCCGCTCTTGGCAAGGGTAGCCTCCAGCGGCAGCCCTTTCTTCCACAGTAGCCATTTGCCCGAGCGCTTCATACCGAGCAGTGCGGTGGCGGAAGGCGTCTTCGCCGACTTCAGGATGGCTGCCAGGCCCCCTCCCCCCGCAGCAGCATCCGACGCTACCGCCATGAAATCCAGACTTACCGGTTCTTGCGGACTTACCTGCGGCTCTTCGGCGGTCTCCGGCAGCACGGCTGAGATATTCGCGGCCGGAGCAGCTCTGCCCGCACTGCCTTGCTGAATTCCCGGTGCAACGGCAGCCGGAATAAGCAGTAACAACAGCAGCATTAGAGTCAGGAGAACCCTGCGCTTCCTGAGCCTCGCAGTCTGCCGTTCCCGGGCCGATTCCAGCAGCCCTTCCTCGTACTGCTGCAGCATTTCCGCCGGCACCTTGCTGCGTTCAAAAGCTTCATATACTTCCCCGGCCTGATTAAAGCAGTAATTCGCCTTTCCATACTGGCCATTCTTATAGTATTCCTTACCAAGCAAGTACCATGCCATCTTATTGTCCGGATGCATCTGTACATAGGCTTTTAGATGCTGAGCATTCTTCATGTTGGCCTCCACTATTGGTGGTATGGTTATGTATGCGTATGTATCTTCTATTTTATATCGGCAGGAAATGCAAAAAAAGACACCCCAAGCCGCATTTATCGCGGACCGGAGATGTCTTTATGTAGAAGGCAGAAGCTTAGCCTTCTTTGTTGAAAGGTGCATCTGCAATCTTAATGGAATCTGTAGGGCATCCGTCAGCTGAATCCTGCAGGTCATCGAACAAGTCGTCCGGAATCACTACATTACCGTGGTTGCCGTCGTTCTCATAGATCACTTCTGCCAAACCTTCATCATCGTAATCAAAAATATCAGGGGCCGTCGCGCCACAAGCACCACAAGCGATGCATGTGTCCTTTTCGACCCAAGTGTACTTAGCCATTTTTTCTCTGCCTCCCGCTTAACTATACAGCCTGCAGTCGCAGCCTGTTATTTTTCTCATATTAATATAAATAGGATACAATTTCAATGAATTTTCAATGTGTTGACATTATTGCCTCATTCTTTGCGGTCCCCCAGGGCGGCTGATGACGGACCTTAACTCAGTCTATATCCTTGTCTGCGCCGTCCAGATTATCCTTCTGCAGCGAGGTCCCCCGCTCCTTATGGTTACGCAGACGCGCCGAGTGGCTGTCGCTCAGCATCCCTGCGGTCAGCACTGCATTCTCGCCGAATTTATTGCGCAGCATATCCATCGCTTTATTGAGCGACTCCTTCTTCGGCTGCCGTTCGTAGTCGAACAGGTCCAACTGAATGGCCGACTCCTCTTTGGGTATCAGCCCCTGGAGCGTTACCCCCAGCAGCCGCACGGGCTTGTCACCCTTCCAGTGGCGTGCGAACTGGTCACATGCCACCTTGTAGATATCCTCGGCGCTCTCCGTGGGAGCCTCAAGCTGACGGGAGCGGGTAATCGTCTTCATATCCGGCGTGCGGATCGTCAGCTGTACCCCCGCTGCAACCAGCCCCTGCTTCCTCAGTCTCCGCGCGACCTGATCGCTTAGGTTCAGCAGAATCGGGCGCGCCTCAGCCAGACCTACTACATCATGCGGCAGCGTGGTTGTATGGCCGATGGATTTGCTCTGCTCACGCTCAGGATTCACGATCCCGTGATCAATCCCGTTCCCCGCCCGCTTCAGCCAGGCGCCCATGACGCCGAAATGGCCGACCAGCATCGCCTCGTCCGCAGCCGCCAGCTGTCCGATGCTGTAGATTCCCAGCTTGCGCAGCTTCTCGGCCGTCTTGCCGCCAATCCCGAACATCTCATTGCACGGCTTGTCCCATAGCACGGAAGGCACATCACGCAGCCGCAGCACCGAGATGCCGCTGGGCTTCTTCAGATCAGAAGCGATCTTCGCCAGCAGCTTGTTGGGGGCAATCCCGATGGAGCACGGCAGACCCAGCTCCTCCATAATCCGCCTCTGCAGCGCCTCGGCAATCTCCGGCGGCGTTCCGAATTGCCGGGAGCCTGTGATATCCAGATAACACTCGTCTATCGAGACCGCTTCGAGCAGGGGAGTATAGCTGTAGGCAATTTGCATAAATGCATTCGAGTACTTGCGGTATAGATGGAAATCCGGCTTAATAAGCATTAAAGACGGACAAATCCGCAGCGCCTTCTGCACCTGCATGCCGGTGGAGATGCCCAGCCTGCGAGCGGCGTAGGAGCAAGTGACGATAATTCCCCTTCTAGCCTCCACGCTGCCCGCCACCGCTGTCGCCTTTCCTTTATATTGCTCCGGATCTTCCGCCTCATGCACAGAGCAGTAAAAGGCATTCATGTCCACATGCAGAATAACCCTGCCGCTTGCCGGATAATACTGATCCACACTCTGCATGGTATCCACCTTCTTATCTTCGGGGTTCCATTGTTATTGTCAGCATACCTCTACCCCGGCGGGAGGTCAACTTGCCAGTGAGCAGGTTGTGACGGCGCGGTGAAAAGTTCTTTGTTACTTTCCCGCGTAAAAATGCTATAATATAAAAATTAATTTCCTATGCGAAGGCTAATAACACTTTTAGGAGGACACTCATGTCTAAGTCTATCTCCATCTTCGATACCACCCTGCGTGACGGAACACAAGGCGAGGGGATCAGCCTGTCGGCGGATGACAAGCTGAAGATTGCCAGGAAACTCGACGATCTGGGTGTCCACTATATCGAAGGCGGCAATCCGGGCAGCAACAACAAGGACATCGAATTTTTCAAAAGAGTCCAGGAGCTCCATCTGAATGCCAAGATTACCGCATTCGGCAGCACCCGGCGCAAGAACACAGTGGCTGAGCAGGACGAGGGACTGCAGCGGATGATTAACGCCGGCGTTCCGGCGGCTACCCTGGTGGGCAAATCGTGGGATTTCCATGTTCACACTGCCCTGCAGACCACCCTGGAAGAGAACCTGGCCATGACCTTCGACTCCATCTCTTATCTGAAGCGCAAGGGCCTTGAGGTCATCTTCGATGCAGAGCATTTCTTCGACGGCTTCAAGAATAATCCTGAATACGCCGCTGCCGTTCTCACCCGTGCCCGCGAGGCTGGGGCAGACTGGCTGGTGATGTGCGATACGAACGGCGGCACCCTGCCGCATGAGATTCATGATATTGTGACAAGCATTGGTGTATTGCTGCCAGAAGCATCGCTCGGTATTCATACACACAACGATTGTGAGCTTGCGGTTGCCAACACCCTTAGCGCAATCGGCGCCGGTGCCCGGCAGGTCCAGGGGACCATTAACGGCTACGGCGAGCGCTGCGGCAATGCCAATCTGTGCTCCATTATTCCTACTCTTCAACTTAAGATGGGCTACCGCTGCATCCCTGGCGATTCCCTGCCGCAGTTAACCAACACGGCCCGGTTCATCAGCGAGGTCGCCAACGTGAACATGCCGGTGAATCAGCCTTATGTCGGTACAGCCGCATTTGCCCACAAGGGCGGCATCCACGTATCTGCCATTTTGCGCGATTCACGGACGTACGAGCATATCGCCCCTGAACTGGTAGGCAATAAGCAGCGTGTCCTGGTCTCCGAGCTTGCCGGACAGAGCAATGTGCTGTCCAAGGCGCAGGACATGGGCCTCAGCCTTGATCCAAGCAGCGAGCAGGCGCGCAAGGTGATTGACAAGATTAAGAATCTTGAACACCAGGGGTATCAGTTCGAAGGCGCGGATGCTTCGCTTGAATTGCTGCTCCGGGAAGCAACCGGCGAGATGAACGAGCTGTTCACCTTCGAATCATTCAAGATGCTGGTTGAGAAAACCGCCGGCCGCCCTGTCGTCTCCGAAGCCTTCGTTAAGCTGAAGGTCGGCGGCGAGAGCCTGTACACAGCCGCCGAAGGCAACGGACCGGTCAACGCACTCGATAATGCGCTGCGTAAGGCGCTGCAGACCTACTTCCCGCAGCTTAAAGACATGCACCTCTCCGACTATAAGGTCCGCGTGCTGGATGAGCAGGATCAGACCGCCGCGAAGGTACGCGTGCTGATTGAATCCAAGGACTACAGCGACACCTGGAGCACCGTAGGCGTATCCAGCAACGTGATCGAAGCGAGCTGGGAGGCTCTGGTCGATTCCATGCGCTATGCCCTCCTGGGACAGATTTCACTGGACCAGGGAATTCCGGCCAGCAATGAACCGAGAGGTCTGGTCAATCACTGATGTCTGCTTTTCGCTCTCAAGATTCTACAAAGCCCTCCGGGTGCGGAAGTTACTCCGCGCAGGAGGGCTTTTCACTATATGGCTGATTGCCTGTGCTAGGACCCGGTTAGCGCAATAATCTTTTTCTCCAATTCCTCTGCGCTCAGGACCCCCAGAATAATCTCGCTGATGATCCCGTTCTTATCGATCAATACATTGGTCGGGAACACCGCCCCGTTATACTTGTCGAAGATCTGGCCCTTCAGATCATACATCACCGGGAAGGTCAGCATGTACTTCTTGACGAAGCGTTCCGCATTCGGCTTGTAATCCTGGCTGGTCACGTTAATTCCGTATACATCCAGCACCTTGCTGTATTTCATTGCCAGCTTATTCAGCTCAGGAGCCTCCTGCCGGCAAGGATCGCACCAGGAGGCCCAGAAGTTAAGAATGACCGGCTTTTCCCTCGCCCCATCGACCCCATATTGCTTATCCCCTTCCTGCACTGTAAAAGGAGGCGCTTTGAGTCCTGCCGATGCACCAGTCTCCGGTTCTCCCGTCTGCTGCAGGACCGCAACCGCCTTAGGCTCCGATTTCACTTTATGTTCTATGGCAAGAACGGCCAGAAATACAATCAAGGCCAGAATCGTTACATTCCGTTTATGGACTGCTTTCATAGAGTTCAGATCCTTTACATGGAGGATTTTTCTCTATTGTACCCCCACTTGCTCCAGTTTCAAACGTTATCATAAAAAAAGAGGATTCCGTCAAAGACGAAATCCCATGAAGAGAGAGGGGTAAAGCTGACAGCGGCCAGGAAAGCCTCCGGCTGTTCGGACCGGACTCTTCCGTACAGCAGAGGCTGGGGAAGCTTCTGCTGCCCGGCTGCCGCAGGAGACCTGCGTACAGCTGCTGGTGCTGCCGCAGCGGGTGGCATGTGTATTGGCCCAGGGCCGATACGCAACGTAGCGCCTGACCCGCCGCCATCCTGATATACCTTAATAAGTGTCCGCCTTACATTGCAATCCGGCTAGTCTTACAACAATAGACCTCATGTCCTGCTTAGATAGGCGTACAAGTCGCCTAGTGTATCCACCTGGTTCTTTTGTAAGATCTGGCGGATGTAAGTAACCCACAGCTTCGCTGTCATCTTGGCATCCTCCAGCGCATGGTGACGTCCCTCAATAGGAATCTCATGGATCGCCAGCAGCTCATCCAGCGTGTAATTGCTGCGGTGCGGCTCCAGCCAGCGGGCCAGCATCATTGTATCCAGCACCCGGTGGGTTAACTGGACCTTGGAGGTCTTCCATAAGGCTGCGTTCAGGAATGCCTTATCATGGGCACTTCCGTGCGCCACCAGCACCCTCTGTCCGACGAAGGACATGAAGTTATGCAGGCCATCCATCAGCGGCGGAGCAGAGGAGGTCATCTCGGCTGAGATTCCGGTCAGTCTCGTAATATTGTCAGGAATCGCTGCCCCGCAGTTGACCAGTGTATAGAAGCATTCCTCTGCCTTGACCTCTTCGCCGACCACCCGGATCGCTCCGATAGACATAATCTCGTCTCCTCCTTGATGGGAGAAACCCGTAGTCTCCAGATCGAAAATCACCGTCTCCAGTTCAGAGAGCGGAGTATGCAGCACCTCAGGACGCCGTTTCTCGCGCATCAGAGAACGGATAAAGGCCATTTGCTGGGCTGTCTGCTGCGCCGATTCTCCGCCCCTCATGGAAGCGATGGCAGAGGGCATTCCGCCTTGCCGCAGATTATTCCAGAATCCTCCGCCTTTGCTCGGCTCCTTCATAGCTGTCTCCTTTCCGCTGACCGGAGCTGCCGCTGCAGCGCCTTATGCAGGCGTCTGATCAGCAGCAGGCTTTCCCGCAGCTCCGCCCGGAGCTGCTTATTCTTCAGATCATTCTCCGCATAATAATTACTGCTCACGAGCAGGCCGTCCGTCACCGTAAACGGCGTGTTCACCCGCATCCTGAGCGCTGTCAGACAAGCCCGCCTGATTTCTTCCAGATGCTGATACTGCTCCAGCTTAGTCAGCTCATCCAGCCGCTTCAGTGTCGAAGGAGCTTCAATTCCATGCAGCAGCGACAAGTGCCTGACAATATTGACAAGCGGAATGTAGAGGCCATATTTGACATCGAATCCGCCTGCATTATCACCGAACCGTTCCGTGAGCACTTGTCCCAGCAGGTTCAGCGTTGCCTTATGCCGCACGGTATTGCGCAGTACCGCCATCGTTAATTTGCTGTTATCCGTGAATCCGTTATGCAGGGCTTCCCGCCACTGTGCTGACAGCGCCTCACTTCCCGCTACATGCCGCATATCCGAAGCTATAATCAGGTACCTCACAGGCTCCCATTCGAGTTGCTCCATCCAGTCTGCCAGCTGGAGCCTCCAGTCTGCCAGTGACTTCCGCCAGAGCGGCTCAGAGCACATGACCCTGCCCTCACACTTCTCATAGCCAATGGCCTCAAGCACATCCGACAGCATGCTGCCAAAAGCCTCGAAATACCTTTTTCGTTCCCCCTCCAGCGCTTCCTCAACAATCAGCCCGTTATCCTGATCACTCCATAGTGTAGCTTCCTTCCGGCCCGCACTGCCGAATACAATAAAGGAATAGGCGCAGGGAGGCAGGCCGTAGCCCGCCTCCTTCATCTGCGCCTCACATATCCGTACCGCCGTCCCGGCAAGCTGGTCATGCATCGCATTGACCCGGTGCATCCATTCCTGAACGGGAATCACGCCCAGCTGCTCCAGCAGCACTTGTTGACAAGCGGTACGCCTCCTCTTAAGCTCCTCCGGCGAACCGGCTGTTACGATGGACAAGTAACTTTCTTCTTCGTTCCAATCTGCTGCCTCCATCGAAGCCACACGGTCCGCCTCCCTGCCTGAGTATATATATTAGTGTTTGAGGGTTTTGGATTCTGATTCACTGATCAGCTTCATTTGCTCAGGATAACCGTAAGTACCGTGCTCACTGATATCCAGACCCATCAACTCTTCTTCTTCTGTTACACGGATACCCATAACCATCTTCATCACATACAGGATGACAAAGGACATCACGGCTACGAATACGAAGGTTCCGACTACACCCAGCGCCTGCACGCCGAGCTGATGGAAGCCGCCGCCGTAGAAGAGACCTGCTTTACCTACAAGTGCGCCTTGTTCAATCAGATCAGGTGCTGCGAAGAGACCTGTAGACAACGCCCCCCACATACCGGCGATACCATGTACAGAGAAAGCATAGATTGGATCATCCAGTCCTGCACGCTCCAGCCACTGCGAAGTCATGAAGGTGAAGGCACCGGCAACAAGACCGATAATGATGGCTGCCCAAGGCTCTACGAAGGCACAGGCACCCGTGATGGCAACCAGGGCTGCCAGTACGCCGTTTAGCATGGCTGGAATATCGGATTTGCCGAAGTACAGCCAGGAAGCTGCAAGAGCTGCCAGACCGCCTGCCGCTGCTGCAATATTAGTAGTCAGTGCTACGTGTCCGAAGAATCCGCCCATAGGAGACAACGCACTACCCGGGTTGAAGCCGAACCAGCCGAACCAGAGAATAATAACACCAAGGACTGTGAATACCTGATTATGTCCCGGAATAATAACCGGCTTGCCTTCTTTGTTGAATTTGCCAAGACGCGGCTTGAGAAGAATGGTCGCTACTACTGCCGCCGTTGCACCTGTAAGATGGACTACTGTAGAACCTGCATAATCCTGCATGCTCAGCTCTGCCAGCCAGCCGCCGCCCCATACCCAGTGAGCTACAACCGGATAAATCACAACCGAGAAAAGAATTCCGAAGATAATATATACGCTAAGCTTAGCACGTTCAGCCATACCGCCGGATACAATCGCCAGGGAGACTGCCGCAAATGCCATTTGGAACAGGAATTTCGTATTTAGTGTAACATCGGAGAAGGCCAGGGATTCGAATGCAGAGGCTGTGGAATCGCCGCCGTAGAAGAAGCCTGTAGTTCCGAAGAAGCTGTTGCCGTTACCGAAGCCAAGGCCAAAGCCCAGTGCCCAGAAGCACAAGCTTGCAATTGCCAGTGTCAGTACCGTCTTACCGGCCACGTGACCGGCGTTCTTCATCCGGACCGAACCGGCCTCAAGTAATGCGAACCCTGATTGCATGAAGAATACAAGGATAAATGCCAGGAACGTAAATGCAGTGTCAAGTCCAATCTGCAGATCCGGTGCTGCCGGACCCTCAGCTGCGAAGGCGCTGACCGGATAGATCATCAGTGTAATCATACCCAGGAACATCATCAACATCTTTTTTTTCATATTGTACCCCACTCCCCAATGTTATATTTTCTAACAAAGCGTGAAACTCTTAATGTCATTATAATCAGAAGTCAGGTAAATTGACAAGACTATTTTTTTTGAATGCTTTAATTTAATTTTGGAAGCTGTTCCAATCTTCACTTAAGGAACGCTCCTGAGTACGATTACCGGTAACCCGCAAGAATTAGCGCGCTTCCTTACGTGCCAATTATGCAAACGCATACAGACAATAGAGCTCTTACCTTAGCATCATACTGTATTTTTATTAACGTCTATTAGTAAAGATGCCTTTTCTTATCCCTTGATTACTCCCGTACCACGCTCTGCCTTCTTCAATTCTGAAGATTCCCCGCTTCCATAAAGACATAAATATATGACGCGATATGTTATGTTTTAAATAACTTCATCCTTTCTTAGAAGCCTCTCGCCCCAAGCATCTTTATGAAAAGTCAGCATATACTTTAAAGTAAGCGTCACGTTTGACTGTACGGTTTCCAATTTGATATGATTATTTCACGCAGTATATAGTGAGGTGAGATAACTTGGAGATATGACCCTTTACCGGATCGGAGAGCTGGCCAAGGCGGCCGGCATCAGTGAACGTACCATTGATTATTATACGAAGCTCGGACTGATTACACCTGAATCCAGGAGCATGAAGAACTACCGGCTCTACAGTCATGAAACCTTAGTCATTCTGCAACGTATTAATCAGCTTAAGCAAGAGAAATATACATTGGAAGAAATCAAATCCCTGATGGGCAAGTGGAATGCAGCCACACCTGAGGCTGAGGTCTCCGGGAAGCTGGTCCAGCTTGAGCTTCAGATGCAGCAGCTTGAACGGGAAGTGAAGGCCCTGGAGCCCGTGATAAGCGGTTTGAAGCCTGGCCAGGCCAACCGCGCACTGGCCGCACTGATTCCTCAGGGTGTCGCCTGTATGGAAGCGATCCGGCTTCTGCTGACGCAGGGCCCGCCAATGTAACAGCTTGTAATTTATAATGGAGGAATGAGCACCTATGATGCCACTAATGTATGTATTGTTAGCTGTCGCGTTTATCTTTTCTGTATGGGCCCAGTTCAGGGTCAAGGGCAATTTCAAGAAATGGGCCAAGGTGCCGAACATGAACGGCTTAACGGGTTACGAAGCTGCCCGGCGTATGCTGGATGCCAACGGACTCTACGATATTCCCATTGAACCGGTTCAGGGAACCCTTACAGACCACTACGACCCGATTAACCGCGTCGTGCGGCTGTCGGAGCCTGTATATTATGAAAGCTCCATCGCAGCGGTCTCCGTCGCTTGCCACGAGATCGGCCATGCGATCCAGCACAAGGAGCATTATCCGATGCTGGCGCTTCGCCACCGGATGTTCCCGGTCGTGAACTTTGCCTCCGGGGTTGCCCCCTTCATGCTGCTTGCAGGCTTCATCTTCAGCTCGTTCAATCTTATTGGACTCGGCATTATCTTCTTCTCTGCCGCAGTTGCCTTCCAGCTGGTCACACTGCCTGTCGAATTCAACGCCAGCAGCCGTGCGCGCACGATTATGCTACAGCAGGGCTTCATCCGCAACGACGAAGAGCGCGGCGTGGCCAAGGTCCTGAATGCCGCAGCGCTCACCTATGTTGCCGCAGCGCTGGTATCCCTGATCGAACTGATCCGCTTGATCCTGATGTTCCTCGGCAACCGCGATTAAGATCTATACGACTACACAGACAATACCCCGGTAGGCTATGAGCCGACCGGGGTATTGTCTGTGTGTCTGTCTTTGAAATAGGTAAGCAGGAAGTTCCGGAAGGACTGGGCGACCAGCGGCAGCTTACCTTCTGCCCGGTGAATCAGCCCGACGGTTCTGGTAATCGTAGGCTCCACCACCCGGACCTGCGCAGGCTGCATCGGGTTGGTCTGGTAGAGTGCCATCTCCGGCAGCAGGCTTACCCCCATCCCGGCGGCTACCAGACCGCGGATCGTATCCGTCTCCCCGCCTTCAAAAGCAATCTGCGGCTTGAACCCTGCCGCGAGGCAGGCCTGCCACACAATCGGCCGCAGCGAGTAGCCTTGGCTGAACAATACGAATTTCTCGTCCCGCAGCTGCTCCAGCCGGATCACTTCTTCGCTGGCAAGCGGATGATTCTGCGGCAGAATGGCGAACAGCTCCTCGGTCATCACGATATCTCCGGCCACATGCCCCACATTCTCGGGGAACGGCGAGATGAATGCCAGATCCACCTCTCCAGAGATAACATCCTTGATTAAGGAAGGATAGGCCCCCTGCTTGAAGCGGAATTTCACATGGGGATAATGACGGCGGAACTCCGCCACAATCGAAGGAATCAGATGAGTCCCGAGGCTGTGCGGGAAGCCGATGCGAATCTCGCCGCGCTCCGGGTCAAGGAATTCATGCACCTCAGCCACTGACCGGTCGAGTTCATTCAGCACCGACTCCACTCTTTTGCAAAAGAGCTGCCCGACAGGTGTAAGCTGCAGGTTTCTCCCCTTCTGCATGAACAGATCCACCCCCAGCTCCTGCTCCAGCTGATGAATCTGGCGGCTCACCGCTGATTGTGCGACATGCAGCTCCTCCGCTGCTCTGGTGACATGTTCCTTCTGGGCAACCTTCAGAAAATACTGCAGCTGTCTAAGCTCCACGATTACACCCTTCCTTATCGCCGGTTTCGTTTGAATACACGGATGATTAGCCCATAAATGAAGAATCCGGCGATCAGGCCGCCGATATGAGCCATATAGTTGATATATGGAGTGGCAAAGGATGTGATAATCCCCATCACCAGAAGTCCATAGAGTGTCTTGCGCGAGCCCTCATCCATCATTGCCCTCTGGAACAACGCAATATAGAGGAATGCGCCATAGACAGCGTAGATCGCCCCCGAGGCCCCTACAGAGACAATCCCAATCTCCACAGGCCCGAGGCTGACCACTCCAAGCAGATTAGCAACGAAACCTCCGCCCAGATACAGCAGCGCATACCGCCACCAGCCCATCAGCCGCTCCAGCGGCGGGGCAAACACAAGCAGCGAGAAGCTGTTGAAGAACAAATGGGCAAAGCCGTTATGCAGGAACATCGCCGACGCGTAGCGCCACAGCTCATCCTTCTCAGGACCCACATTCACTGTAGCCCCATACTTCACAAGCGTGTTCAGGTTGGTAGAGCCGCCATTCAGAGACAGCACGATGAACATAACCACGTTGGCCAGAATCAGCGCACAGGTTACAGGATAATACCGGAGATAACTTCTCCACTTCTCATATCTTATAAAAATCATAACACCCATCCTTTTATGTATGTTGTCCAGCTCGACATCCAGCTTCTAAAAAGATTATAATTTATTCTGGCAGGTACATGCCAATATTGCAATTCAAGGAGGAAACAAGCACATGACGCAAGAAAGAACAGGCGTAGCCACATTCAAGGGCAACCCCATCACTCTGGTAGGCCCGCAGCTGAAAGCCGGAGACCCCGCGCCGCAATTCACGGTTAGCAAGAATCTCCTGGAAGATGTTACTCTTACAGATTACGCTGGCAAAATCAAGCTGATCAGCGTTGTACCTTCCCTGGATACCGGTGTGTGCGATGCGCAGACCCGCCGCTTCAACAGCGAGGCTGCCGGTCTTGGCGATGATGTTGTCATTCTCACCATCAGTACAGACCTTCCCTTTGCCCAGGCCCGCTGGTGCGGCGCCGCAGGCATTGACAGTGTAATCACCCTGTCCGACCATAAGGAGACTTCCTTCGGACAAGCCTACGGCGTCCTTATCAAGGAATTCCGTCTCGACATGCGCTCTATCTTTGTTGTAGATAAGAACGATACTTTGGCTTATGTCGAGTATCTCGGTGAAATGGCTGAGCACCCGGACTACGAAGCGGCCATTTCCGCAGTTAAGGCTCTGCTGTAAGCTGGAACGGACAGCACTGATAGGTTATACAGCCTTCGAAGCTATAGATGTGCATTTTTGAAAAAAAGCGGCAGAAGGTCATCCTTCTCCGCTTTTTGCGTATGATGATCAATAAGGATAACCGCGTTCAGAGCGGGCTGTCCCGCTCCCGGAAACCGCATACAATCCCGGCAAAACATGCCCAGGTACTTGTCCTTAATCCACCTTATATTTGCCCAGCTTCTTATCCAGAGACTGGTACAAACGCTGAATGACACGGTAATTGGCACCCAGATCGCCGAGCGACCCTCTGGATGCTGAATATATATCTACGGCACAGCGTACGGGCGTGGTGCTTAGCACAGATACGGTGATATCCAGCGAACGGCCTAACGCCGTTCTTTTCTCCAGCGTGATCTCCCCTACAGACTGCACTTCATGCAAGACCTTGTATCCAGGAATTTTCTTCAGTGTTGCGGAGACTTCATCCCACGCCTTGTCTCTTGAAAGATTGTAATAACGCGTTTTCAATGCCGGATCTTTGGCACGGTCGCTTGTTCCGTCATGACTGCGAAATAAACCGACCAAGGTTCTTTTCAACGACAAAATTCTTCCCCCTCTTCAAATCCCAAGTTCACTACCTTAAGTGTAACACTCTTGTCCGCGGAACAAAAGGGCATTGCTCACTTTAACCTTGAAAAAGGCACCCTCTACCCGCAAGTGAGCAGGTAACAGGGTGCCTTGTCGATTCCATTAGAAAACCCGCCTATGCCGTCCGGCTGCAGTGTCTTCTGAACCTGCTAGAGCAGGTGGGTGACCGCAGAAGTCGTTTTTGAATTCCCCAGGTCATATAGACAGGGCTGTTCAGCCGCGCTTCATGTAGATCTCCCAAGACATTATCATTGGTTCAAAACAACGAGCAACCATAACGTACATCGCAGGATTTATAAACATTATAGTGCGTTTTGACGAAAAAGTAAACCTGTATACGCTTTATTTAACACCGGGATCATTTTCCGTTGACATTACTGCCCGGATGATCAAAGGAATGTTAAGTCCGCTTGAAATCCTTACCGGTGTCCTTGTCTCTGTCGTCTTCATCCTCGTCTTCGTCATCCTCGTCATCGTCGTCATCCGACGCAAGACCTTCATTCTCAGCCGCTTCCAGTGCGGCCTGTTCTTCAGCCAGCTTCTTTTTCTCCACCTGTAATTGCAGCTTATTGTATGTAGCGAAGAAATTAAAGAAGGCAAGCATAGCAACCAGCGTAGGAATACAAATCACGTAGAGAACCGGATACCGCAGACCTATATAGAGAAGAACGCCTGAACCAATCAACGTCGAGAACACACGGATCGGCCGTGCGATCGTGAGCAGAAT
Organism: Paenibacillus sp. FSL R7-0179; assembly: GCF_038002265.1. Lineage (NCBI taxonomy): Bacteria > Bacillati > Bacillota > Bacilli > Caryophanales > Paenibacillaceae > Paenibacillus > Paenibacillus sp. FSL R7-0179. The sequence continues at coordinate 1,665,334 of NZ_JBBOCC010000002.1, read as the reverse complement.
CGAATTGGTTACCACTTCCTTGAACGTCATCTGGTAGTGAACTACGATAGAGAAGAAGTTAAACATCGATACGAACAAAATAATCATCAGCACCAGCATCAGGATACCGACGATCTTAAAATTCGGCATTTGTGTCATGTATACGGTCACATCAACGTACATCACGACAAACAGCAGGGTGTAGATAAGCCCTCCCAGCATGCTTTTCAGATAATTCTCTTTGTACCCCTGAAAAAAAGTGCGGAATGTACTTACATCGGTATTGCCCATTACCCATTTGCGCACCACTGTAAATAACGCCGACGTCGCCGGAAATACAGTGAATGGCGCGAATATTCCAAGTACCCAGTTCAGCATAATCTGCTCATTCGGTCCGCCTGCCTCTGAACCCAGCATGAGGATCTTCAGAATTCCTGCGAACAGGAACGGTATCGAACACAATGCCCATAATATATTGCTGAAGGCGATGCGTGAGATCCATTCCGTGATGCGGTATATACCGCCCATTGCTCCTTTAAACTCCAATTCCCTTCCTCCTGTCTATCTTGTGCATACTGCGTATCTTAACTATACCTGTTTGTACTGGACTTTTCCAGCGCCCAAGTTTACAAGTTCTAGGTAAGTGTCTAAGCAAGCACTGCAATACGTCCATATATTACATTGTAACCACAACAAATCCCCCATGTTCAAAGGAGGTTGACCTCATGTCCGCACCTGGCTGCTGCAATCCCTGGACTTCCACCGGAACAATTCTCGTGCTCTTCATCCTGCTGGTCATTATCAGCCGTACCTTCATCTAAGCGAATCTGCAGTAAAAAAGAAGACGGGAACCGGTAACGGTTGCTCGTCTTCTTCAAGGTGTTCTGTTATGTCTTAAGCGTCATAATCCTGCTTGGCCGGCCGGGTGCTTGTGCTGCTCGGACGCGAGGATGGTCTTCCGTCTGTGTTACGGCTCGCTCCATCACGGTTGCCTTTGTAGCCGCCGCCGTAGCTGCTGCCGCTTCCGCTGTTGCCGCCATAGCCGCTGCTGTAGCCGCCACGGGTGCTTCCGCCGCTGCTGGAGTTATCACGATTTCCGCGATAGCCGCCGCCGCTTGCATTGTCACGGTTACCGCGATAGCCGCCACCAGAACCAGAACCGGAACCGGAACGGTTGCCGCCATAGCCGCCGTTAGGCTTACGCCCGCTGCGGATATCGTTCTTGCCTCCGCGGCGCTTGGCACGGATCGGATCTTCAGGAGTCAATTCAATTTGCGCATCCTTATTATCGCCGGTTAGAAGCTTCATCGCTGCGGACAGCAGCTGTACAGAATCATATTGCTCCAGCAATTGAATGGCAATTCCTTTGTATTCATTCAGTTCACCTGTCTCAACCATAGCCAGCAAACGTTCAGCAGTAATGCGCTGTTTGCCTTCAATAGCCTCAGCCATTGTAGGAAGCGGTTTGCGGGTAATGCGGTGACGGGTAACACGTTCGATCAGGTGCAAATGGTCAATCTCACGCGGAGTTACGAAGGACCATGCCGTTCCTTCTTTGCCGGCGCGGCCAGTACGGCCGATACGGTGTACATAGCTCTCAGGGTCCTGCGGAAGGTCAAAGTTGATAACATGCGTTACGCCGGATACGTCCAGGCCGCGTGCAGCCACGTCTGTAGCTACCAGTACATCAATGCTGCCGTCGCGGAATTTGCGCATTACAGCGTCACGCTGGTTCTGCGACAAGTCACCATGCAGGCCGTCAGCGGAATATCCGCGCTTCTGCAAGCCTTCAGCAAGCTCGTCTACCCGGCGCTTCGTGCGGCCGAATACAATCGCCAGATCAGGCGATTCCATGTCAATCAAGCGGCTAAGCGCTTCGAACTTCTGGCGTTCAGGCACTTCAATGTAAGCCTGGTCGATAAGCGGTGCGCTAATCTGCTTAGGAATTACGGATACATGCTGCGGGTTCTTCAGGAACTGCTGGGCAAGGCGTTGGATGTTAGGAGGCATAGTAGCCGAGAAGAGCATGGTCTGACGTTCTTCAGGAACGAGCTTGAGGATAGTCTGGATATCCTCCATGAAGCCCATGTCGAGCATTTCATCGGCTTCATCCAGTACGATCGTCTGAACATCATCCAGGCGGATGGTCTTGCGGTTGATATGGTCCAGGAGGCGTCCCGGTGTACCAATAATAATCTGTGGTTTTCTCTTCAGTCCGCGGATCTGACGGCCGATATCCTGCCCGCCGTAGATAGCCAGTGAACGAAGTCCTTTGAAGCGGGTCAGCTTACCGATTTCTTCAGCAACCTGGATGGCAAGCTCACGCGTCGGCGTCATTACCAGTGCCAGGATCTTCTCTTCTTCTCTTGCGATCTTGGAGATGAGGGGAATTCCGAAGGCTGCGGTCTTACCTGTACCCGTCTGTGCCTGGCCGATCAGATCCGATCCGGTCAGTGCAAGCGGGATTGCCTGCTCCTGGATGGGTGTTGCTTCCTCAAATCCTAGCTCTGTGATTGCTTGAAGTACTTTTGGCTCCAAGCCGAATTCTGCGAATGTTTTCAAATTATTCATGCTCCTTCTATACAGTGGACATTCCACATGCTTGTCTGTATTCTTAAGTAGCGGTAAACACATTTATAGGCTGTCCAATCATGCCGTATTTCCTGCATGGTTTAGCGCGTATTGGGACAAAAAAATGTCCTATGATCAGGCCACTACTTACACCTGACAATTGCAGTTTCGCATTCTAAGCAATGCAAAAATACCATTGTAACGTCCTACTCAAGAATATCCTATACATTATATCACAAACCCAATCAGGAATACCAGTGTATTCCTTACTTTCATTACTTACATGACACTCACACTACACTCAGAGGTGAATTTGCTTGGTTAAACTAAGACTATTCGGGAGCTTTCTTGCCGTTCTCTTTGGGTCAGCGATGATCGCAAGCGGCTTTAATCTGTTCCTGATCCCCCACAGACTGCTCAGCGGAGGCGTATCCGGCCTTGCGATGCTGGCCGGTTATTTCACTCCTTTTAACATCAGCTTACTGTATTTACTCTTCAATATCCCGCTGCTTGCTGCCGGATGGTTCCAGCTGGGCCGGAGATTTATCATTCTGAGCATTGTCTCTGTAGGGGCAACAACCTGGTTGATGACAGTCGTGCCTGTCGTTCAGGTCTCTTCGGATATGCTGCTCGCCTCTGTGTTCGGAGGAGTGCTTGTAGGTGTCGGGGCTGGTGTATCCTTCCGCGTAGGAGGCTCCTCGGGCGGCTTCGATATTCTGGGCTCCATTATAACACGGTACCGGGACTTCCCGGTAGGCAATGTGCTGGTCGGTCTCAACGGCCTCGTCATTCTTGCTGCGGCCTATTTTGACGATAACTGGAATCTGGCACTTGCCTCCATGGTGTCTATATACGTCACCGGTAAGGTGGTCGACTTGATTCATATCAGCCACATCAAGGTTACCGTGTACATCATCACCAACCGGACTGACGAGCTGCTGCAGCAATTGCTGGGCCTTCAGCGCGGAGTTACAAAATTTAAGACGGAAGGTGCTTATTCTCATGTAGAACGGGACATGCTAATGACAGTGACCACACGGTATGAGCTTGCGGAGCTGAAACGCATTATCAAAACAAGCGACCCGCAGGCATTTGTAAATATTGTCGAGACTGTCGGTGTGATGGGCTCCTTCCGCAAACGTTAATTTATAAGAAAATGCTTATCCGTTCAAATTATGTTATATTATAGCTACGCAGGACCTTAACAATTTCATGAAGATTGTGATTTACCCTCTTTTTTCCAGGCACTTCGTTTTTCCGGGTGGACCCTGAATTCTGATTCAGTTCGATTCGAAAAAGGAAAGGGTGATTTTTGTGGAAATGGAAACGGTAAAACTGTCAGCAATCGTCATGAGGTGGTATCCGGATATGATACCGTTCCTGAAGCAGGACGAACTCAATTCTGTAATCGTACTGCGTGACGGTCTGAGTATTCTGGAACCGGCAGATGCCATGGATATCATCCATTACAGCATTTGCGAGCATCAGAATTCTGCGTATCTTCATTGAGCAAGCTGCCGTAAAGAGCAAGTTGTAATAGTTGCCGCCCTGGTCATTGGCCTTCGTGCCAGTCCGGGGCGGCATTTACTTTTATATTCAGCGGTTCAAAATCTGTACATCCCGTTTATAAACAACAAGAGCGGAAAGTAGACATCAAAAAATTACGGGTATTGTTACAAGTCTGTTCTTTTTGGGTGCATCCGTTACCTTATACTTTATAAGGAATGTACATAAAGGGAGCGAATAAGAAATGAATATCACCTGGGCTTTACTGATGATGGCGCTGGGAGGCGTGGGTGTCCCGAACCAGGGACATGAAGCCGATGTGGCAGCAGTACTGCAGGGCGCCATGAATCCCCCCATCGTCGCAGAACACACAACGAATCCGGAAGCAGCATTACCGAACGGAGGCGGCACTGCCTCTCCAGCACCTTCCCCAAGCGCATCGCCGGAGACAGCTCGTATTGCTGATCCGCAGCCGGATGCTCCCAAGGTTAAAGGGATATACGTGACTGCTTACAGCGCCGGAGGCGCACGCATGGAGACTCTGCTTGCCCTGCTGGACAAGACTGAGCTCAATTCCATGGTCATCGATATTAAGGATGATGCCGGATATATCACCTACAAGACAGACAATGCTGAGCTTCAGCAAATGGGGCATCCCCAGCCGTTCATAGGGGATATCAACAAGCTGATGACCCGCCTGAAGGAGCATAATGTCTACCCGATTGCGCGGATTGTAGTATTCAAGGATTCTGTGCTTGCCAAGAAGAACAAGGAATTATCTTTCGTTAACAAAGACGGCTCTGTCTGGGCCAACAAAGGCGGAGACAGCTTCGTCAATCCTTATAATGAAAATGTGTGGAAGTATAACGTAGATATTGCCAAGGAAGCCGTTAAGCTCGGGTTCAAGGAAATCCAGTTTGACTATGTACGCTTCCCTGAGGGCTTCGAGAAGCGTGCAGACACTCTGAAATACACGAAGAGCGACAGACCGCGTGTGGAAATTATCGCCGACTTCGTCAAATATGCCAAAGCTGAGCTAGCTCCGCTTGGAGTTCGGATTTCGGTAGATATCTTTGGCTATGCCGCCTCGGTACCTGCCGCAGAAGGCATCGGCCAGGATTTCGTGAAGATCTCCAAGAATGTCGATGTTATCAGCCCGATGGTCTATCCGAGTCATTATTCCACCGGCTGGTTCGATGTGAAGGACCCCGACAAAGACCCTTATGCTACCATTAAGGGTTCAATGGTCGATACGCACAAGAAGCTAAACCCGCTAGGCAGCTACAAACCGGTGATCCGCCCATGGATTCAGGATTTCACCGCCAGCTGGCTGGGCAGCGGGCATTATGTCAAATACGGCAAAAAGCAGGTTGAAGATCAGATCCGTGCCTTGAAGGATCAGAATATCGACGAATTCCTGCTCTGGAATGCCAACAACCGCTATACCGCCGATGTGAAGTACGACCAATAAGCTTTCTGCAATTATCCGGATGTATCTATAGCCGCACGATATCCATAGCCCGGCAGCTGCCGGGCTTTTTACTGGGAACATTTACACTGGAATATAAGTATCCAAAATAATGATAACGGGGCATTGATGATTATGAAACAGACTTCTTCCATTAAGCAAAAGGCCGGGCAATTCCTTCATATATTGCTTCCGATTCTGATTACTCAGATTGCATTGTCAGCCATTACCTTCTTCGACACCAATATGTCCGGCAAATTCGGCACGAATGATCTGGCCGGCGTAGCCATCGGCACAAGCCTGTGGATTCCGATCCAGACAGGCCTCAGCGGTATTCTTATGGGGATCACACCCATTGTATCTCATCTCCTTGGCAGCAAGCGGGACAAGGATGTGGCCAATCAGGTGATGCAGGGCATTTGGCTCTCCCTGATCGTATCGGCGCTCGTGCTGATTCTTGGCAGCCTCGCTCTCACACCGATCCTGAATTTCATGAATCTGGAGCCTGCCGTACGCGATATTGCCTTCCGCTTCCTCGGTGCCATCTCCTTCGGCGTTATCCCGCTGTTCGGCTATACCGTTGTCCGCAGCTGTATTGATGCCCTGGGCCAGACCCGCGTCTCCATGTTCATCACCCTGATTGCCCTGCCGGTCAATGTAGGACTTAACTATCTGCTGATCTTCGGCAACTTCGGCTTCCCCCGCCTTGGCGGCGTAGGCGCAGGCGTTGCCTCTGCGATCACGTATTGGGTCATCTTCCTGATTGCCCTAATCTTCGTCTACCGGGCCGAGCCTTTCCAGAGCCTGCAGATTTTCCGTAAATTTCACGCGGTGTCTCTGGTAAGTCTCAAGGAGCTGCTGAAGATTGGTGTGCCTATCGGCTTTTCGATCTTTTTCGAGACGGCGGTGTTCTCGGCTGTAACCCTGCTGATGAGCCGCTTCGATACGATTACAATCGCTGCCCATCAGGCCGCCATTAACTTCGCCTCCACCCTCTACATGATTCCGCTGAGCATCTGCATGAGTCTGACGATTCTCGTCGGCTTCGAGAGCGGCTCCGGCCGGCTGAAGGACGCACGCCAGTATGGCATTATGGGCATTGGTACGGCGGCTGTCCTCTCCCTGCTCACAGCGCTGGTGCTGCTCTTCGCCGGGAATCATGTCGCCGGGCTGTATTCGGATGACCATGAGGTGATCTCGCTGATCCAGCATTTCCTGATCTACGCGATCTTCTTCCAGATCTCCGATGCTATCGCAACCCCGACCCAAGGTGTGCTGCGGGGATATAAGGATGTTAATCCTGCGTTCGTCATCTGCTTCATTGCCTATTGGGTGATCGGCCTGCCTGTCGGATACCTGCTCGCCACTTATACTTCGCTTGGGGCCTACGGCTACTGGATCGGACTCATCACCGGCCTTGGCATCGGCGCAATTCTGCTGCTGGCCCGTCTCGTCAGGGTGCAGCGCAGATTCGCTCCGGAGAAGGCTTGAATTAACGCCACAAAGTTCAGCTGTAGCTTCGATGTAGAACCAAAAACAGCCACAGACATCCGGGAGACCCCCTTCGTCTGTGGCTGTTGTGCTTCACCGGCTTTTTACCAGCAGATCCACCGCTTCCTTAATCACTTGCTCAGGGGAATTCCCCTTCGCCAGCTCTTCCTGGATACAATGCTCCAGATTATCTCCGATTACTGCACCGATAGAGCGGTCTACCGCTGTCCGGATCGCAGTCAGCTGAGTCACAATCTCACGGCAGTCCTTGCCTTCCTCCAGCATCCCTAACACGCCTCTTACCTGACCTTCAATACGTTTCAAGCGGTTGGTAATAGCTTTATCATATTCCACTGTCAATCAGCCCCCTCTAGATGAATAGGTTCACGCCGGAGTCCTCGGCAGCTCCAAGATAGCTGGCAACACCGCCGAAGTCCACACCCTCAATTAATTCCTCCTGCTTGATGCCCATGATATCCATACTCATTGTGCAGGCCATCAGCTTGACCCCCGCATGCAGTGCCCCCTGCATCAGATTTTCCAGAGACTCCACATTCTTGCGGCGCATCGTATAACGGATCATTTTGGCGCCAAGCCCGCCCATGTTCATTCTGGATAAGGGAAGCTTCCGCGTTCCCTTCGGCATCATCAGGCCAAACATCCGGTCGAGTGCATGTTTCTTCACCTGTGGAGACTGCCCCCGGCGCAGAACATTAAGCCCCCAGAAGGTAAAGAACATGGTTACCTGCTTGCCCATCGCTGCGGCGCCTGTTGCAATAATGAAGGAAGCGATGGTTTTGTCCAGATCACCGCTGAATACAATCATCGTGGTTCCTTCAGAGACTGCTGCCTGTCCCGCCGCTACCCCGGTTCTGTCTTCCGGGTCTTGTCCTTTGCGTACCAGTGCGTGAACTTTGCCTCCGGATACATCCACAGCTTCCAGCGTATTCCCCGTCTTGCTGCACCACTGCCTGATGTCAGCGGCAAACCCGAAATCCGTTGCAGTGATCTCTACCCGCTGGCCTTCCTCCATAGAACCTATAGTCTCATATACTTTGAGTATAGGGCCGGGGCACTGTAATCCGCAAGCATCCAGTAAGAGCTGAGGCTTACTGCTAAGCTGTTCTTTGATATGGACTATCCCGGCGGGAGACGGGTCCTCTTTTCTCAAAACTGGTGCTCCTGTCTTCCCGGAATCTCCAGTGTTAGCCCCCCTTGCCATTGCTGCGTATGTCTTGTAGCCTCCGTCAACGTTTCGTACTGCATATCCGTATTGGGTTAACATCCGGGCAGCAATGTAGCCGCGCAGCCCTACCTGACAGGATACGGCGATCTTCTGATCCTGCGGAATCTCTGAAAGACGGTCTCTCAGCTCAGCCAGAGGAATATTGATGGACTCGGGGATATAACCGGCTAACCGCTCTGCTTCGTCTCTGACATCAATGATAAGACCGGAAGTGTGGGTGAATTCGTCCACCTCATGCCATTGCAGATTGCGGACGAGTCCTTCCATCACATTAGAGGCAACATAGCCTGCCATATTGACCGGATCTTTGGCCGAGGAATACGGCGGCGCATACGCCAGCTCCAGATCTGCCAGCTCATCAGCCTTAAGCTTGCTGCGGATAGCGGTGGCAATGACATCTATTCTTTTGTCGACACCGGCACTTCCGGCTGCTTGCGCTCCATAAATCTCACCTGTCTGCGGGTTGAACAGCAGCTTGAGCGCTATTGGCACAGCACCGGGGTAGTAACCGGCGTGGGAATTCGGATGGATATGCACAGCTTCAAAGGGAACGCCCAGTGAACTAAGCGTCTTCTCATTATTTCCGGTCAGCGCAGCTGTCATATCGAAGAGCTTGATAATCGCCGTACCTAATGCTCCTGTATACGAGGCTTGCCGCCCATTGATATGATCAGCGGCCAGACGCCCCTGACGGTTGGCCCCCCAGGCAAGGGATACCATGGTATCGAACCCCTGAACACGGTCCTTCACTTCAATGACATCACCAACAGCATAGATGGACGGATCACTCGTCTGCAGTGAAGCATTCACCTTAACCGCCCCCCGGATGCCCAGCTCAAGTCCGCAGCTTCGCGCCAGGTCATTCTCAGGACTGACCCCGATCGCCAGAATAACCATATCCGTGCTAAGCTCCCCGCCGGAGGAGAGACGAACCAGACGGCCTTGTTGTTCAAAAGCTTCTACGCCCTCATTCAGCCGCAGCTCTACCCCATGCAGACGCATATGCTCCTCCAGCGGACGAACCATCTCCAGGTCAAGCGGGTTAAGAATCTGTTCCCCCCGGTCAATTACAGTTACGGCAAGACCCCGTTCCCGGAGATTCTCAGCCATTTCAAGGCCGATAAAACCGGCTCCAATTACAGTGGCATGCCGGGGGTGACGGCTGTCCACATATGCCTTGATACGGTCCGTATCCGGAATATTCCTCAGTGTAAACAGGTTATCCGCCTCAGCGATTCCGGGAAACGCCGGAACGATAGGCTTCGCGCCCGGAGAGAGCACTACAATGTCATATGGAATGTGCAGTGTCTCGCCTGTTGTAACATTGCGGCAATGTACCTCCTTGCGTTCACGGTCAATCGCCGTTGCCTCGGTGAAGATTCTCACATCGATATTAAAGCGCGCCTGTATACCAGCCGGTGTCTGCAGGAACAGCTTATCTCTTGAATCAATCGTCTCTCCAATATAATAAGGCAAGCCGCAGTTGGCAAAAGAAACATGCTCTCCCCGCTCTATAATTATAATGTTGTCTTCTTCGTTCAATCTTCTTAAGCGCGCTGCTGCGGATGCCCCTCCGGCAACTCCGCCGATAATGACTATAGTTCTGCTCATATTATTTCCCTCCTGTTTGTATACCCCTATGGGTATTATAATATACGGGTGGGGGTATATAGTCAAGCCAAAAAACGGAGCAGTCTCTTCCGGAAATGGAAGGATGACTGCTCCGCTAAGGATTGGAGATTGGATGAATTCTTGTAGTTGTTACTGGGATAGACGGGAAGCCAATTCATACAGCTCGATATTGAAATCTTTCTTCGTGTTCACTACCTTGTCGATATCGGTAAGAACCAGTTCCCCTTTAATAATCCCGCACGCCTTGTCCGATTCGCCTTCGATCAGCTTGCGGACCGCGAAATCGGCCAGACGGCTGGCAAGGTTACGGTCTCCCGGTGTTGGTGTACCCCCGCGCTGAATGTGACCCAGTACAGTTACACGGGCATCCAGGGAAGCATGGCGGTCTTTGAGAGCCTGAGCAACATCCTCACCTTTGCCTACGCCTTCCGCTACAATGACGATACTGTGACGTTTGCCGCGTGCGAAATTATCCTTCATCCGGTCAGCTACCTCATTCAGATCATAAGGCATTTCCGGCACCAGAATGGTCTCCGCCCCGGAAGCCAGACCCGCATGCAGAGCGATATCTCCGCAGTGACGGCCCATAACCTCTACGATGGAGGAACGTTCATGGGAAGACATGGTGTCGCGCAATTTATTGATCGCATCCACTACTACGCCTACGGCAGTATCAAACCCAATCGTATAGTCTGTATAAGAAATATCATTATCAATAGTGCCCGGAAGAGCCATCGTCTTGATTCCCAGCTTGCTGAGCTTGTTGGCGCCATGATAAGAGCCGTCTCCGCCGATAACAACCAGACCGTCGATGCCAAGCTCATTCAGAATGTCAGCACCCTTCTGCTGGCCTTCCGGCTTCATGAACTCCAGACAGCGTGCAGACTGCAGAACGGTACCTCCGCGCTGGATAATATCTCCGACACTACGCAAATCCATCGGGAAAATGTCACGGTTCAAGAGGCCCTGATATCCGCGCTGAATGCCGAATACCTCAATTCCGAAGTAGATCGCGCTGCGGACAACCGCACGCACTGCGGCGTTCATCCCCTGGGAGTCTCCTCCGCTGGTTAATACTGCGATTTTTTTTACGTTTGACATACTGTTAGTTCCTCCTTAAATTTGTGCCGGTTTCTCCCCCTTACCCGGAGAAGATCCAGCAGCATCAATACATGTGTTTGCGAATCCAGCGGCTGTTGACGAAGAAGAAGAGTCTGGTCAGCGGACTATTCTTCATCAGCCTCCGGGACACCGAGCGGACCTCCCGCTGCTCACTCACCTTGGGATCGGATAAATAGAGTGCCAGCAGTCCTTCGATGATCATTCGGTGCATGGAGTTCTCGGGAAGACTCCGGACATCCTTGCGGGCCCACTCCACAATGGAAGCGATCCGGTTCAGCATCATATCCGTATTCTCATAATAATTGCAGAAATTGAGATCACCGCCGGCCCGGTCTTCATCCTGGTCAATCAGATAATCCAGCATGATATGCAGACCGCACACATGCGGAAAATAAGCAGCACGAATGGATGATGATGCCACTGTACTTAGCTTAGGATCACAGGACGCCAGAAAAAGCATAAATACGCCCAAAGTTGAACCGGTTGCGGCCGCAAACTCATTCCACTGGAGATGAGGCGCCCGGTGCCCCTCCTTCTCCCACCATTCCTTGAGGGCCGCTTCCCGGAGCTCCGGGTGAATGTGCTTATAGACCTGAAGATCGGTATACAATACGGCCAGATTATAGACCTCTTCAGCAGCAGCACCGTATCCGGGCAGCCGGGAGGTCATCTCCTGGCATTTGCGGACCAGTCTGTGCAGGTATCCGCCGTCATTCTGTTCCGTGCGCAGCGCGTAATAGTTCACAGGCTCTGCGCCGGGGGTAACAGCATCCAGCATAGACTTATGCAGCAGCCGGAAATCAGCCGGGTCAAGCGAAGTACTGCGGTCACACAGGTTGTCCAAATAATCACTGATCGTCTGATAAGCAACAATTAGCGGAATCAGTATATGTCTCATCGACAAATTGCCGGCGGCATAGATTCCGCCGCCTTCGCAATGAAACTGCTTCGTTTCAATGCTGGCAAGCGCTTGCTTGCGGAGCTCAGGATCGGGAATTCCTTCTGCATCCTTGCGCCAGAAATCGAGACATGATCGCACTTCCGGCAGCACGTACTTATAGACCCTCTTCATGAGTCCAATAGGACCGCGCGGACTACGGTTACGGCCTTGCTCAAATTCATTCAATGACAGTGCCTCCACATTGTTGTCTCCTTATCCAAATCATGATTATTATAATATGCAGAGCGGATTTGTACAAACAACAAAATCACTTTCGCAAACTCTTGAAAGATTCAGAAAATCGATATTTTACGAACCCCCCGGCTTCTCCGCTTTATGCTATACTATACTTTTCTATATTCCGAAGGAGTGCACAATCATGAATGCGAGGCGGAGCGGCGGCCAATATAGTGATCAAAACTGGCTGCGATCCTTTATGTTTACGCTGTACGGCACCAGTGTGCTGGTTGTTTCTTATTTCCCGTTATTTTATGCCCACCTGGGCTTCAGCAGTCCGCAAATGGGTCTGCTCTACTCAGTAGGCCCGTTAATCTCAATTCTCTCTAATCTGTTCTGGAGTATGATGAGCGACCGGCTGGGTACCGTCCGTAAGATTATGGCCCTCCTGCTTGGAGGCCAGCTGGTAACCGCCATTATTCTGGCCAGAGCCACCGATTTTTCTAGTGTAATGCTTATTTTGTCCTTTTTCTATTTCTTCTATTACCCTGTCTTTCCGCTGGCAGATACGATGGCTATCAAAATTGCCCAGCGCCACGGGCGGAATTTCATCGCCATCCGTGTATTCGGCTCACTCGGGTACTCCTTCTTCGCCCTTACAATAGGCTATGTACTTAGAACGCTCGGACCTCAGTATAGCGTAGCGATTTGCATTGTGATTGTCGTAACCGCTCTGCTGATTACGATTGGGCTGAAGGATGTGAAGCGAACCGAAGCGGCACCGCTCTCTGTAGACAAGGAAACTGCGGACAAACCGCTGAAGGGCTCCGGACTCCGGGAGATTCTGCTGCAAAAGGAAGTGCTGTGGTTCTTCGGCTCGGTCTTCCTGCTCGCCATCGGCTACAGGATGAACGAGGCCTTCCTGACCATCAGCCTCAAGGGCATGAATGCAGGAGATGAGATCGTGGGCTGGGCGCTGCTGGCCTCTGCGCTCAGTGAGATCCCTATCTTCTTCCTGCTCAGCAGATATGGCGACAAGTTCAAGGAGCTGCCGCTGCTCGCTTGTGCCAGCCTGATGTTCACGCTGCGCTTTCTGTTCATGTCGCTGGCCCAGGAGCCGGGCACAGTGGTTGCCATTCAAGCCATGCACAGTATTTCGTTCGGCATTTATTATGTAACCGCCGTCCGCTATATCACACGAATCATCCCTGATCATCTGCGGGCCACCGGAATGGCCCTCTTCACCGTCGTATGGTCCAGCGGCGCAGGTCTGCTCAGCGGCACCTTCGGCGGGCTGATCTACCAGGATGCCGGGCGGGTTGTATTTTATCTGGTCGCTACCGCCTTCTCGGTTCTGGCCTTCGCCGGTTTCCTGTCCAAGCATCTGTTGGACCTTGGGGGCGGCACAGTCCGTCCGCTAAGGAATAAGAGTAAGCCCCCGCTCTGAGTTCGCGCGGCTTGAATGTATGCTGTTTTCCACATACATTCAGGCCGCGCGCCTGCTTGCGAGCACAATGTATGTTGTTTTCCATATACATTCAGGCCGCGTGCCTGCTTGCGAGCATAATGTATGTTGTTTTCCACATACATTCAGGCTGCGTGCCTGCTTGCGAGCACAATGTATGTTGTTTTTCGCATACATTCGGGCCGCGTGCCTGCTTACGAGCACAATGTATACTGTTTTTCACATAGCATTCAGGCCGCGTGCCTGCTTACGAGCACAATGTATACTATTTTTCACATAGCATTCAGGCCGCGTGCCTGCTTACGAGCACAATGTATACTGTTTTCCACATACATTTGGTCCATATTCCGCTGTACCTGCCAATTGTATTCGGTTTTAAGCATGCCTCAGCAAAAGGAAGCTATAGTTTCCTCATATAATAAAAAAACACAGCCCCCGAAGGAACTGTGCTGCTCAAGCTGCCTGATGCTACTTATGCCAGTGCGTGCTAGATCAAATATATATATTGCGGCTGACAGAAGCTCTGCCTTGGCCGTATTTTATAATTTAACTACGTTCGCTGCCTGTGGACCACGGTTACCGTCAGTAACATCGAATTCTACCGCTTGGCCTTCGTCCAAAGTCTTGAATCCGTCGCCTTGAATTGCTGAGAAGTGAACGAATACATCTTCGCCGCCTTCAACCTGAAGAAAACCATAACCTTTTTCTGCGTTAAACCATTTTACTGTACCTTTCAAATGAACAACCTCCTAAAAATAGCGCCATATATGGCGTATGCTTACATTATACTCTTTCTATACTTGTAAAGCAATCCATCTTTTCCCTGATTTCATGATTTAATTTGCTTTTCCCTTCTCTGGTGCGTTATCATTGACCCAAAAGCCAAAAATCGCCAGGGTGGTAATGATAATGATCAAAAAACATGAAATATACAAAACAGACAAGTGGAACATGATGACGGTGGAGGTTCAGGGACGCTATATTATCCTTCGTGAAATCTCCGACCAATGGGGTGAAGAAACGCATACCTTCATGAGCCGTCCGGCTATGATGCAGTGGGTGAACAACCGCTTCAATAAAGAATCCTACAAGGATAATGAAGAAGAGTACAAGAATATCATTGCCGCCTTCAAACAGGTGTAGTCCGGCATGGATAACGAGAGTCTTGTCATCTATGTAGTAGTCGTCCTGTGTCTGGGTGCCGTACTGATTATGAGCAAGGACAAAATGCCCCCGCGCATGAAGCGCGGGATGGCATTGACCGCAGTCATTATGATTGCGCTGGCTTTTGTCTTCATTATTTATAGCCTGCTCACATAACTTCATCTGTAAGCACACTTATGATTTAATAAACATGAATTGGCAGGGCATACTAAGCAGACTTTGAGAATCAGGAGGCTGCCCTCATGTCCGTTACCGCCAAATCACTCCCGCTCCTGCTTGCGTTCAGCCTGCTGCAAGGAACTCTGTCCTCAGCGCACCCGCAGGCGGAGAGCAGCCCAGCCGCATCCCATCTACCGAGGAGGATTTCTATGGAACAATTACCTAAGAGAAGTGAAGTGCCCGCCGAGAACCGCTGGAAGCTTGAAGATATGTTTGCTTCAGAGGAGCAGTGGGATGCCGAATATAAGGAAGTGAAGGCGCTGATTACAAGCGCTGCCTCCTTCCAGGGGAAGCTGGATTCACCGGAAGCCCTGAAGAAATGCTTTGAGCTGGACGACAAGCTGTCCCTGCTTACTGAACGTCTCTATGTCTATGCGCATATGCGCCAGGATGAGGATACAGCGGCTCCGAAGTATCAGGCTCTCTCCTCTAAGGCCAAGAAGCTTGGCGTTGAAGCGGGTGAAGCTCTTTCTTTTGTCACACCAGAGATTCTGGCCTTGCCTGACGCGACGCTGGACCAGTTCATCGCCGACCCTTCGCTCTCCGGCTACACCTTCACATTGACTGAAATGAAGCGTGAGAAGGCCCATGTCCTGTCCAAAGCGGAAGAAGCCCTGCTGGCTCAGGTCAGCACGATCGCTCAGGCCCCGCAGACTGTATTCAGCATGCTGAACAATGCGGATCTGAAGTTTCCGAAGATTAAGAACGAAGAAGGCAAGGAAGTCGAGCTGACGCACGGAAGCTATATTCAGTTCCTCGAAAGCCCGGATCGTGACGTCCGCAAGAATGCCTTCAAAGCGGTCTACGAAACCTACGGCAAGCAAAAGAACACCATTGCTGCTACGCTGAGCGCTAATGTGAATAAGAATGTCTTTTACTCCCGTGTGCGCAAATACCCTTCCGTGCTTGAAATGTCGCTCTACGGTGACAATATTCCGAAGGAAGTCTACACGAATCTGATCGATACGATTCATGAGAGTCTGCCGCTGATGCACCGTTATATGAAGCTGCGCCAGAAGCTGCTCGGGGTCGATGAGCTACATATGTATGACTTGTTCGCTCCGCTTGTGGACGAATATAAGCTGGATATTACTTTTGACGAGGCCAAGAAGATTACCAAGGAAGGCCTGAAGCCGCTTGGCGAGGACTACCTGAGTGTTCTGCAGGAAGGCTATGACAAGGGCTGGATCGATGTCTACGAGAACGAGAACAAACGCTCCGGCGCGTACAGCTGGGGGGCTTACGGCACCCATCCTTTCGTGCTGCTGAACCATAACGATAATCTGAACAGCATGTTCACACTGGCGCATGAGATGGGTCACGCCCTGCATTCCTACTATTCGGACACCGCGCTGAAATACCGGGACGCGCAGTACACTATTTTCCTGGCGGAGGTTGCTTCTACCACCAATGAGGCGCTGTTAATGGATTATATGCTGAAGAAATCCACAGACCCGAAGGAAAAAATGTATCTGCTTACCTACTATGCCGACCAGTTCCGTACGACGATCTTCCGGCAGACGATGTTCGCTGAATTCGAGAAAATCATTCATCAGCGCGCCGAAGAAGGCGAATCGCTCACACCGCAGGATCTCTCTTCCATCTACTACGATCTGAATGTCAAATATTACGGCAAGGATATGGTGATCGATCAGGATATTGAGATGGAGTGGGCACGGATTCCCCATTTCTATAACAGCTTCTATGTCTATAAATATGCTACCGGCTTCTCGGCGGCGACGAGCTTCGCCAAACAGATCCTGGAGGAAGGGAAACCGGCGGTTGACCGTTACCTCGGCTTCCTCAAGAGCGGCGGCAGCGATTATTCCATCAACATCCTGAGCAAGGCCGGAGTGGATATGTCGTCTCCTGAGCCGATCCGTGAAGCCATGAGCGTATTTGAGAGCGTCATTGAGCAGATGGAGCAGTTGACCAAGTAAGACAGAACGCTTAGTATAACAGTAATCCCTTGCCCTTTGCGGGCAGGGGATTTGTATTGTCACACCGAACCGAGGAGGAAGAAATATGAAATTTCAATGGTCATTAATATTAGGTTTGTTCTTTGCCCTGATAACCGCCGTATTCGCAGTCATGAATGTAGATCCGGTTCCGGTGAATTTCGGCTTTGACGTGGTGAGCATCCCGCTGATTCTCGTTATTCTTGGCTGTGCGCTGATTGGCGGTGTGGTGGTGGGTTCGTACGGGATTTTCCGCCAGTATAAGCTGCAGAAGCAGATCAAGAGCCTGAATGCCGAGCTTGCCAAGCTGCGTGACGCGGGAAGTATCAACATGGAGCCTAGCTCTGCTGAGAGCGCCCCTTTTACTCCAGAAGGATCATCCCAGCTGTAATTCATAGACGAATAGGAGGAACTATCCTTGCTTAACATCCAGCCCAATGAAGAATATATCCTGAATCTGCTCAAAAAACTGCTCGACACTCCAAGCCCCAGCGGCTTCACCGCCCAGGTGATGGCACTCGTGGCCGAAGAAGCGGCAGCGCTGGGTATTCCGCTTACCTGGAATGAAAAAGGCGGCGCGATGCTGAGCGTACCCGGACTCGACCCTTCGCGCACAATCGGCATCAGCGCCCACGTGGATACGCTCGGTGCCATGGTCCGCTCAATTAAGTCTAACGGTACCCTCCGCTTAACCTCTGTAGGCGGATTCAGCATGAGCAGCATTGAGAATGAATATTGCATCATCCATACCCGCAGCGGCTTAACTTATACCGGTACGATCCTGACCAGTCATCCCTCTGTGCATGTGTATGCCGATGCCCGTGAATTCAAGCGTGCGGAAGAGAATATGGAGATCCGGATTGATGAGCTCGTCTCCACCAAGGATGATGTGCTGAAGCTGGGGATTTCAGTCGGTGACTTCATTTCGTTCGATGCTAGGGCGGTGCTTACCCCCAGCGGATATATCAAATCCCGCCATCTGGACGACAAAGCCAGCGTAGCCGCCTTATTCGGGCTGCTGGAGAGCATCCGGCGCGAAGGCTGGAAGCCGCTGCACAACCTGTCCCTGCTCATCTCCAACTATGAAGAGGTTGGTCACGGTGCTGCCTGGATTCCGGGTGAGATCAATGAGATGATCGCTGTGGACATGGGCGCGATGGGCGATGACCTCAGCTGCAAGGAGACGGATGTCTCCATCTGCGCCAAGGACTCCTCCGGCCCGTATGACTATGCCATGACCAGCCGCATGATCGAGCTGGCGAACGGTCTGGCTATTCCCTTCGCGGTCGATATCTATCCGCAATACGGCTCTGATGCTTCTGCTGCACTGCGCGGCGGAAATAACATCCGGGCCGCTCTGATCGGACCCGGCGTACACGCCTCCCATTCCATGGAGCGTACCCACAAGCAGGCTGTGCTGAATACGGCTAAGCTGCTGGCGGCTTATGTTGGGGCGAACTGATAGGACGGCGCAGTTAAGGATACTAGCTATAGGAGCGCTGCTGACGGTAAGCGCGCTCCTCTTTGCTGTGTTCCCGCATACAGGTACAAGTCAGCGGGAGGTCTTCTCCGGCCTCCCGCATAACTATACCTATCGGGAAGCCGAAGGTCCGGGCGGGGTTCAGCTGCATATGCTATCGCTGAACCCGGAGGATGTGGTGCTGCGGCGCGCCGGCTTGCCGCTGCGTCAAATTGCCGCCTATGGGATCAATGGCGGCTTCTTTTACGGCGATGACCTGTTGTCCATCGCTATCATGAACGACCAGCCCGTGAACGATGAAGCCCGCAGCTACGGATCTGGCTGGTTCAACGCGAAATATGCGCGTGGAACGCTGGTCTGGGACGGTGCTGCGGGAGCGCTCAGCGTACAGGTCGCAGCCTCTGGCCACGACCTGGCGGTGAGCGACCGCAGCAATTACTGGGCGCAGGGCGGGGTCAGCATGAACCTGCAGCAGGAAGAGCTGTGGGAGGCGGCTGCGACCGCAGAGCATTTGCCTTTTGAGGGTGAGCTGCGCCTGCGCTCCGGGCTGGTCTATGACCAGTCCGGGAAGCTCTGGCTGCTCGTCACGAATTCGCTCTGCACGGCGGCGGAATTCCGCGCTGCCGTGCAGGAGACCGTCCCGGGCGAGGGACGGGAAGGGATCTTCCTCGACGGAGACGGCTCATCGCAGATGAATGCAGACGAGGCGGTACTGACCGGCGATTCACGGCCGGTCATGCAGATGATAGCGGTGGCGGGCGGCAAATAGCCATGGCGGGTCACGCTCTACAGCAGTAGCCGCTGGAGTGAATCGCTGAAGTTGGACGGGGACAGTCACTCACCTATTCTCATAACAGCGAGATACAGAGTACCAAAAAGGCAGCACCAGCTCGTTTAGATAGCTGGTGCTGCCTTTTTAGTTGATCATGGTGATAAAAATGAGACAAATATTACTTGACCAGACCGAAATGTTGCAATTATTGCAACCCTGCCGTCCAAACACTTGCACATTAGAGTAAATTCCTGCATGAAATACAACAATTATCCTGCCAATCCGCTCTGGAATCGGGTAATGCTGCTTTTTGTACAACAATAGCGGATTAGGGCTGCGATGACGAGTGAGAAGTTGCATTTTGGGCAGGATTTCTGCATAACCCTCTGACTTTGCAGCTGATTCTGCGTGGTGTTACTTACCCGCGATTTTCTCCGCCCAGCTCCTTCTTCCTTCCAGGATTACCCGGTTAAGGCCATACCTGTTCCAGCTTGTCCGCATAGTACTTAATGGCCTTGCGGTAATCCTGGATACCGGGATCAGTGGATGTGTCCGCAAGCAGGGTAAGCAACAGTTGCATCGCCTCTGTGTGCGCACCCAGATTATACAGCGTCATGGCCAGAAAAGCCTTGAACTCAGCACGCTGCGGGAATTCAAGCGCACCCTGCTCCAGCAGCGCACGGGACTCTGTATACTGCCCCAGCGTCCGGTACGTGCTGCCCAGGCCCAGCATCGCACCTGCCTTCTGCTCCGCATCTGGAAGCCCGAGGGCAAGACTCTGCTCGTAATAGGATACCGCCTCGCGCTCCAAGCCCAGCACATCATGCGTCCATGCCAGCTGATAATGCAGTTCCGCGCTGCTCTCATTTGCTGTCAGCAGCTGTAGCAGCATGGTCCTTGCTTCTTCAGCCTGGCCAGAAGACCGGAGCTGCATAGCGGCTTCTATTGTATGAGTCACAGTAACCGCCCCCTTCTGCACGTTGTTACTTACCCGCGTGCGTCCATCTCCGTCAGCTCATTGATATGTCCAGCGCTCCATCGGATGGGTTACAGCACTGCCCCTCCCTCTGCACGGTTACTTACCCGCGATCTTCTCCGCCAACTCATTGAGATACGTCCAGCGCTCCATCAGGCGCTCCAGCTCTGCCTCGGCCTGCCGCTGCTTCTCCACCAGCTCCTGCAGTCTGCCGGAGTCGGCAAAGGCCGCTTCCATCTGTGCCGAGATGTCTGTCAGATGCTGCTCCGCCTGTTCAATGGCCTCGTCGATTCCCTCGTACTCGCGCTGCTCCTTGAAGGTGAATTTCAGCTTCTCGCGCGGCGCTGACCCGGTCTGGGCATTCCCTCCCTGCTCAGCAGCGTGAGCTCCGCTGGCGCTGCGGCTGGAACCGCCTTCTGCTTTGCCGGAGCTCACGCTGCCGGATGGGACGTTCTTCGCCAGCCACTCTTCATATTCGCTATAGTCGCCGACATGCAGGCGGATGCCCCCTTCCTCGAAGGCAATCAGCTTATCCACAGTACGGTCCAGGAAGTAGCGGTCATGCGATACGGTGAAGACTACGCCAGGGAACTCATCGAGGTAATCCTCCAGTACAGCGAGTGTGCCGATATCCAGATCATTCGTCGGCTCATCGAGCAGCAGCACATTCGGTGCTCCCATGAGGACACGCAGCAGGTAGAGACGTCTTTTCTCGCCGCCGGACAGCTTGGAGATTGGCGTCCACTGCATTGCAGGCGGAAACAGGAAGCGCTCCAGCATTTGCCCGGCGGTGATGACACTGCCGTCTGCGGTCTTGATGATCTCGGCTTCTTCCTTCACATACTCGATCGCCCGCAGGCTGAGATCCATGTCCTGATGCTCCTGGGTGAAGTAGCCCAGCTTCACGGTTGTCCCGAGCTGCACCTCGCCGCTGTCCGGCGTAAGCTTACCGGCAATCAGGTTCAGCAGCGTAGACTTACCGCTGCCGTTCTTGCCGACAATCCCCACACGGTCCTGCGGCACCGCAATATAATTCAGATCCTCGATCAAGGTCCGGCCGTCCAGTGATTTGGTGAGATCCTGAAGTTCAATGATTTTGCGGCCCAGTCTTGTAGAGGCTACGGAGATATCCAGTGAAGACGCCGAATTCCCTCCCGTGCTTGCCTTCAGTTTCTCGAAGCGGTCGATCCGCGCCTTCTGCTTCGTGGAGCGGGCCTTGGCCCCGCGGCGAATCCAGGCCAGCTCTGTGCGCAGCAGGTTCTTACGCTTCTGCTCCTCTGAGGCCTCCCGTTCTTCACGGTCTGCCTTCAGCTCCAGGAACCGCGAATAATTCGCCTCATACCGGTACAGATTCCCGCCGTCCAGCTCAAGCATTACACTGGCTACCCGTTCCAGGAAATACCGGTCATGTGTTACCATCAGCAGCGCCCCGCGCCGCTTCTGCAGATACTGCTCCAGCCAGGCTACGGAATCCGTGTCAATATGGTTGGTAGGCTCATCCAGAATCAGCAGCTCCGACGGCGTAATCAGTGCCGCCGCCAGTGCTACGCGCTTGCGCTGTCCACCGGAGAGACTCTCCATCCGGGCATCGAACCGGGTAATCCCCAGCTTGGTGAGGACCGTCTTGGCCTCACTCTCCAGCTGCCAGGTACCGGCGGCGTCGATGGCCTGCCCAATGCGGACAAGCCGGCTCTCCAGCCCTGAATCTCCCGGATTCTGCTCCAGAAGAGACATAACCTCCATATATTCCCGCATCGTCGCAAGCTCCGGGTCCTCTCCGGCAAATACCTGCTGCAAGACTGTATTTCCAGGCTCATAAGGCGGATTCTGGGCCAGGAACTGCACCCGCACATCATTACCGATGGCAATCTGTCCTTCATCTGCTGTATCAAGCCCGGCGATAATCTTCAGAAAGGTTGATTTTCCCGTACCGTTGACGCCAATTACGCCTATCTTATCCCTGTCGTCCATGCCAAAGGAGGCATCACGGAACAGGATTTTCTCCCCGTAGCTCTTGGAGAGATGTTCCACCGTCATAATATTCATCAGTTGTCCTCGCTTGCCTTATATTTTGAAACGTGAACTTAGCTGTACTCTCTTAAGATTCACCTTCAGCAGGGAGATCGCCCGGCGCCGAATTCAGGCTGCCCAGTGCCCCATTGATAAAGAGCCTGGCTGCAAACTTCGCACGCTTATCCGCATCTGCCTCGGCAAACTCAGGGTCGAACAGGATATCCATCTTCAGACGGTCCAGAATCCCGATATACGACTGCGCCATCAGCTCCGGTTCAGTAGCCCCGCCTTCCAGCAGCACCTTCACCACAGCCTGCATATAGGCTTCCATGAACTGCGCCATATAGGCCACCAGCTCAGGGTTATTGTTAGGCGCACGGAAGAACAGCTTCGTATGCTGCTTGCGCTCATAGTAATAGAACAGATGATGCTCCGCAATAACGGAGAGTTTGTCTGTCAATGTGGAGCGGGTCCTCAGCTTGCCCTTAAGCTGCTCAAGGAAGCCTTCGCAATCGCGGCGGGTAACCGCCATGAAGAGCTCCTCTTTACTTTTAAAATATAAATAGACCGTACCCTTGGCAATGCCTGCACGTTCGGCCACTTCCGACATCTTCGTCTCATAAAAGCCGCCTGAACCGAAAAGCTCATAAGCGGCATCCAGAATAGCTGCATGTTTGTCTACGGATGCACTGCTCAACGGTTCACCTCCCAACCCATAGAATCCAGCTTGTTACCGGATAATGCAAAGGCCAGCTTATTAACTCTCAGGCCCGTCCTTATCCTATGTAACCGATATAACTGACCAGCAGCGCTACAGCACCGCCTATTATAGAACTTACAGCATTTACAGTATCATTGTCCATCCAGCGCCAGCCCCTGGCGTATTCCGTCGGCTTTCCGCAGTGCATAGAGGCTTCGACCTCGCGGCCGCAGACTGTGCAGCGGTTCATCCGTTGCACAGTAGCCCCCAGTACGGAGTCGGCAAAAGCTCCCGCAAGCCCGCCCAGCAGTCCGGCGAGCGCCAGCAGCCAGAAGGCATGGGGCGTCATGCCGGAGGCCACCCGCAGCACCCAGGAGGCCGCGCCGATGAGCGTCCCTCCCGCCGCCGCGGCCAGTGTCCCGGGCAGGGATACGCCGCCGGAGGTGCCTGCCGGAAGCACCTTCCCGGTCAGTACCGACCGGGGAGGCTTCCGGGCCAGCGTGCCGATCTCTGTCGCCCATGTATCCGAGGTCACGGTAGCCATCACCCCGATGAACAGGAAGCTCCAGAGCTCCAGCGGATAGACCGCGTTCAGCAGAACGGCCAGCATCCCGAGTCCGCCGTTGGCGAAGACCTGGCCCGCGTCGCGGCGTCCGGTTTTATCATACGCGGCCTCCAGCTCTGCCTTATTCTCATGATGCAGCTTCGACAGCAGCGTTGAAGAGATGAAGAACACGAGCAGGATACCGAACCAGAACAGATTCCCTGCACCGAAATAGATCGTCCCCATGACCACTGCCGCCACCATACCTGAGAAGCTAAGCGACTGCTTCCAGTAAGCGGCCCCGGCAACCAGCAGCGCACCGCAGGCCCCGATCAGCCATTGCAGCACTTCAAGTCCTGAAAGCATCGCCTTAACCGATCAGGCAGGTGCCCATGAGGGTGTCACCCCAGAACAGCTCGAACGAATCGCCCGCCACTACCGGACCTACCCCGGCGGGGGTTCCAGTGAAGATAATATCGTCTTTGCCCAGCCCGTAGCGGGCGGCAATGAACTCAACGATTTTTTGCAGGGAGAAAATCATATTCTTCACGTTCCCGCGCTGAACCTCAACTCCGTTTTTGCGGACGGTGAAGTCGGTGGCCTCCAGTTCCTCTTCCTCAGGCAATGCCATGTACGGGGTCAGCGGAGCTGCGTTCTTGAAGCCCTTGGCGGCTGTCCACGGCAGACCCTTGCGCTGCAGATCATTATGCACATCACGGAGCGTGAAGTCGAGACCCAGCGCCATGACATCCACCAGCTCCTGCACACTCATCCCCGGCACGTAATCACGCGCAATGCGCAGCACCAGCTCCCCCTCGTAATGAATTAGTCCGGCGTCCTTGGGCAGATGGATGATCGCTTTATCCAGGGCCACAGCAGCATGAGACGGCTTCAGGAAGATCAGCGGCTCGGCAGGCACCTTGTTGCCCAGCTCCTCCGCATGTAATTGATAATTGCGTCCTACACAGTATACATTATTGATCGCACTGCTCATTGTTCCTTCAGCTCTCTTCCTCTATGAATTGGTGTGCTTACAGCAGCCTGATCAAGCCTTCAAAAAGAGTTCGCCCCAAATATCCGGACGGTTCGTACAGATCATAATATCGGAATGCATCTCCGACAGGCGGCGCATTTCCTTACCTTTGTTCAAGGTCCATGCCATCACCTGCACGCCGCGCTCAATCAGGGATTTGGCCAGAACCGGACTAAGCCGGTCATAGCTGATGGATAAAAAGGAGCAGCCCAGCTCATCAAGCTTATCCGCAGGGTTACCATATCTGGAGTCATAGATCAGCCCTGTACGGAACCGCGCGTCCAGCTCCTTGATCCGCCGCAATACACCTGCATCGAACGAGGTCAGCACCACTTCCTCGCGCATTCCCCTGGCGTTCACCAGATCAATAACCGCCTGCTCGAGACCCGGATACATTTCCCCCACCGTCTTCAGTTCAATATTCAGCCGCAGCCGGCCTGACGCCAGAGCAAGCAGCTCTTCCAGTGAAGGCACCCGCTCTCCGCGAAAAGCACGCCCCCTCCAGCTCCCCGCATCCAGCCGCCGCATGTGTTCATACTCCATATTCTTCACCTTGCCGTGTCCGTTGGTCGTGCGGTCCAGGGAATAATCGTGGATGACCACGGGGACCCCGTCCTTCGTCAGCTGCACATCAATCTCTATCCAGCGTACAAAAGGCAGCGCAATCGCCATCCGCACGGCGGCAAGTGTATTCTCAGGAGCTTTGCCGGAAAAACCGCGGTGGGCTACACACAAATTGTTCGTCATTATACGCACCTCCGGCTATTTCACCGCTTGGGTCACAGTGCCGTCATTGCGGACCTTGATCAGGCCGGAAGAAATAGACTGTATTCTGTGCAGCAGCAGCTGCCCGTCGGCATCGTTCATCGGCACCGGCTGCGCCAGCTCGGCATCCATCGGCTTCAGCTTAAGAGCACATTGCCCCTGCTTGCTGCATTCCGCCTGGAATACCGCCGTCTCCCAAGTAGCCGGGATGGAGCCGCGTGTGAAAATAAAGTTGCCTGTGCTGTAGGCGATCCATTTGCCTTTATAGGGCTCAATTCCCTGTAGCACATGCGGATGACCGCCCATCACAAGATCCGCTCCGGCATCAATGAAGCTATGCCCGAGCGCCTGCTGGGTCTTATCATACTGCTCCATCCGCTCCCGTCCCCAATGGACGACGACAACGACAACATCGGCTTTTTGCTTGGCTGCGGCAATGGCCTTGAGCGCTTCCGCACTGTCATACACCGAGGCAAGGCCAGGCTTGCCCGCTTCCGCCTTCCATTCAATCACCGGCATCACCCGTGTGAACCCAAGCAGGGCAATCTTAATTCCATTACGTTCAAAATACTGCGCCGAATAAGCCTCCTGGCTATTCCGCCCTGCCCCCACATGAGGGATTCCGCGTTCGCCCAGATGCTTCAGGGTGTCCAGCAGACCTTCCTCCCCCTGATCCAGCGTGTGGTTGTTAGCCAGATTGACGGCATCCACACCGGCGGCTTTGAGCGCATCCAGTGCCTTCGGCGGGCCCTTGAACACAAACTGCTTGTTCTTGGCCCCGACCCCGCGTGTAGTAATCGGGGTTTCCAGATTGACTACCGTGAGGTCATCCTTCTTGAACATCCCATCCAGCGCACTGTAGGAATAGTCGTAGCCCTTCTGCTCCAGCAGCGCGCCTGCTTTTCCGCTGAAGATGATATCTCCGGCAAAGCTCAGCTTCACTGTCCCGCCGGAGCTGTTCTCCGGCAAGCCTGCGACCAGCCCGCTGCTGCTTGCCGTTGTGGCCTGCGGCGCATCCGTAGGGGTTGCCTGATCCGCCGGTGACGGTGCAGACGTAGCTTCCTTGGTCGCCGCAGGCACTGGAGAAGCCTCCGCTGTCTCCTCCGGAGCAGGCTCAGCAGTGGCTGTAGCCTCAACCCCTGGTACTTCCTCTGTAGAGACGGCTTCTGTAGGGGCTGCCGCCGTTGCAGCAGCTTCCGGCGAAGGGGAGGTAACAAGCGCCGCCGGCGGAGCAGCAGAGCCCTGCTGGTCCTTGTCGTCCATGAATGAATAAGCGAGCGCTGCGGTAATCATCAGCAGCAACGCCACATTGACCCATGCCCATACCCTTCTGCGCCGTCGCCTGCTATGTTGTCTCTTACCTTGTCTATTGCCTGATCTCGGCGGATACATGAGTGCAAGTAATCTCCTTTACCCTTAAAGTGTTTCTATTATAGCATATCTAAAAACGGTGGAGCGCCACTGCTCCGCTCCACCGCTTCTTTTAGATTGTAGCTCCCGCCGGTTCCGGCAGCTTCGGGAGGCTGGCTGCGGCAGTCTCAGCCGTAAGCTTCGCCTGCTTGATGCAGTCCGGCATCCCGATGCCGTCATAGCCTGCGCCAAAGGCGTAAACGCCGGGCAGCTTCTGCGCCAGCTCACTGCGCAGGCCGGCAATCCGGCCGGGATGGCCGACCGGATACTGCGGCATGGACGACCTCAGCCGGGTGATCTCTGTGAACAGCGGTGCTGCGGTGATGCCCATAATCTCCTTCAGGTCCTTGCGCACCAGCTCGGCCAGTGCGTCATTCGGCAGCTCCACATTCTGTTCATCTCCCGACCGTCCCACATAACAACGCAGCAGCACCTTATCATCAGGGCTGGTATGCAGCCATTTGGTAGAGGTCCAGGTGCAGGCGGTAATATTCCGCCCTTCCTTACGCGGAACCAGGAAGCCCGATCCGTCGTACTCGGTAACGATATCTTGCCGGGTGAACGCCAGAACTACATTAGCTACTGATACATAGTTCACTGCATCCAGCGCCGAGACATCGACATGTGGACGCAGCAGCTCTGCGGCTGCGAAGTTCTGCACCGTAACATAGATGTCGTCTGCTTCCAGCAGCTCACCGCTCTCAAGCTCCACCTCATAACGGGAAGCGCCGGAAGAACCGGCACCTCCCAGCACCCGGATGGATTTCGCTCCTGACCCCGTGAGCTGCCGGACATCCTGCAGCTCATGGATGAGCGCGTGCACGAGACTCTGCAATCCTTGACGGAAGGTGAGGAAGGCGCTTTTCTTCGTCCCGGTATGGGTCTCCACCGGCTTCCTGCCGGTCGTCATTCCACGGATCAGGCTGCCGTACTGGCGCTCGACCTCACCGAACTGCGGAAAGGTCGCCTGAAGGCTGATCTTGCGCATATCCCCTGCATAGATTCCTGCCAGCAGCGGCTCCGTCATATTCTCCAGTACCTCTGTACCCAGACGGCGCTCAATCAGATCGCCAAGCGACTCATCCTCAGCACTGCGGCGGGGCGGGAGTACGAAATCCATCATCGCCCGCATTTTGCCGCCGAAGGAGACCAGTCCGCTCTTCAGGAAGGGCTTCAGCTCTGTCGGAATGCCCAGCACAAGACCGGCAGGCATCGGATGAAGCTTGCCCCGCTGCAGAATGTAGGTCTTCTTGGCGTTCGGATTCGTGCTTACCAGCTCATGGTCCAGCTCCAGCTCCCTGGCCAGATCGACCATCGCCGTCTTACGGGCGAGGAAGGAATCCGGGCCCTTCTCAATTACGAAGCCGTCACGGTGCAGCGTTTCGATTTTGCCGCCGAGGACCTTGTCCTTCTCAATTAATGTAATCTCCGGCTGGGTTCCAGCCTCACGGTAGAACTTGCGGATATAGAACGCGGCGCTGAGGCCGCTGAGGCCTCCGCCGATGATGACCACCTTGCGAGGTGAATCTGTCATGACAGATTCACCTTCAACTGGTTCGCCTTAGTACGTACCACATCACTGAGCACCGACATATAGGCCGGATCACTGTTCAGCGAGTCAATCCGCAAAAGACGCATATCCAGCTCTGAGGCAAGCTGCTGCGCTTCAATATCCAGATCGTACAGCACCTCCAGATGGTCGGAGACGAAGCCGATCGGGGCTGACAGCACGTATTTCACCTGGCTCTCGGCCAGCTCACGCAGCGTATCGAGAATATCCGGTCCCAGCCAAGGCTCCGCTGTCCGGCCCGCACTCTGCCAAGTGAACTGCCAGGATTCTACCCCAGCCTGTGCGGCAATCGCCTCAGAGGTCTCCAGCAGCTGGTCACGGTAAGGATCGCCCATCGCCAGAATGCGTTCTGGAAGACTATGTGCACTGAACAGCACGCGCACTTCCTCGCGCGATGCGCCCGTTTCTTCGAACTCGTCCAGCTTGGCAGTTACTCTCCGGCTCAGCACATCAATCAGCTCGGGGTGCATATGGTAGCTCTCAATGAACTCCATTTGAATACCGCAGGCTTCGGCTTTTTCCTTGGCGCGCTTGATATAGGTTCCTACACTCATCACCGAGTAATGCGGAGCCAGCACGATGCCTATCGCCTGGGTAATTCCGTCCCGGACCATGGCCTCGACACCATCCTCTATGAACGGTCTGGCATGCTTCAGTCCCTGGTAGCATACGTACTGGATCTGCCCGCTGTTCAGCTTGGCCTGCAAGGCTTCCACCTGACGGTCGGTATTCTCTCTAAGCGGAAAAACCCCGCCGACAATCGCCTTATAGCGGTCGGTCAATTCTTTGAGCTGCTCAGCAGAAGGAGCGTTCCCCCGGCGGATATGCGTATAATAAGCCTCTACATCCTCAAGGCTCTCAGGCGTGCCGTACGACATCACGAGTACTCCAATTTTGTTAGCCACGGTTTCCATCCCCTTTTACGAATAATTAACGTCTCATACAGCAAAGAGCAAAGGATGCTGCCGCCCTTGATGCTATTTCTACAACTATGCCAGCGGCGGTGCCGCCTGTTTCATTGCCGCTGCCGAATACTCATGCACGTAATCCGTTAATTCCTTGAGCGTGTCCAGCGAAGCTTCAGGGAATAATCCATGTCCCAGGTTAAAAATATACCCCGGCTGCGTGATGCCTTCATCGATCAGTTCCTTGGCCCGGGCTTTGAGCATATCCATCGGCGCAGTCAGCAGGTATGGATCAAGATTGCCTTGAACCGCATAGCCTCCGCCCAGTCTGCGTCGTCCTTCGGTGATGCTTACCCGCCAGTCCAGTCCGATCACATCGGCCTGCAGCTTGGTCAAGCTGGGGAGCAGCTCCCCTGAGCTGACGCCGGGGAAGTATATTTTCGGAACGTCCAGATCGGACAACTCGGCAAAAATCCGGGTGATCGTAGGCAACACATACTGCTCAAAATCACGCGGAGCCAGCGCCCCGACCCAGCTGTCGAACAGCTGGAACGCCTTTCCGCCGCTGGCGACATGGGCGCGCAGATAGGTAATAACCATATCTCCCAGCTTCTCCATCAGCTTCTCCCACACCTGAGGCTGGCTGAACATCAGCTCCTTGGTGCGGTGATACGTCTTGGACGGTCTGCCTTCAATCAGATAACTGGCGATGGTGAACGGTGCTCCGGCAAAGGTAATCAGCGGGACGTCCAGCTCCTTGTCCAGTATGGCGATGGTCTCCAGAATATGGCCCAGATCGCCTTGCACATCAATCGGCTTCAGCCGGTGCACATCGCTTGCAGAGCGGATCGGATTCTCGATAACCGGCCCGATGTTCTTCACAATGTCAAAATCCACACCGAGGGAGGCCACCGGATTCATGATGTCAGAATACAGAATCGCTGCGTCCACGCCCAGCTTGCGCACAGGCATCAGGGTCACTTCAGCCGCAAGCTCGGGCTGCCTGCAGATCTCAAGCAGCGAATATTTCTCCTTGATTGTACGGTAGTCGGGATCATACCGGCCAGCCTGCCGCATGTACCATACCGGGGTGTACTCCGTGGTCTGCTGTCTGCAGGCACGGATAAAAGTGTCGTTGTAGGTCATGATAAGATCTCCATTAGATTTAATAGAATACTGTGATTAAACACATATCATTATTATGCCCCTTTTGTAAGCGGCTAACAACTCCCGGGCGCAGCCGGGAATGACAATCCAATGACATAACTATGACGAGTGTTGCATTAACCTGCTGAAAAAATGTGATATACTGATATAATGTCGTCTTTTCGTGATCGTTGTTGCAAGAAATTTCAGAAAGGAAGTGAAAGCACTTTGAAGAATTGGGAGACCTGGAAAATCAACCTCATGGTGCTTTGGTTTGGCCAATTCCTGGTAAATGCCGGGATGACTATGATTACCCCGTTTCTATCGCTTTATCTCGCCAAAGATTTGGGGGTGACCGGCGACCGCGCAATCGGGATGTGGGCCGGGCTTATTTTTGCCGCCAACTTCCTGACCTCATTTATCTTTCAGCCGCTCTGGGGCAAGCTTGCCGACAAATACGGACGCAAAATAATGCTTCTGCGTTCCAGCTTCGGCATGGCGATTGTTATTGTCCTGATGGGCTTCGCCCAGTCCCCGATGCAGCTGCTGCTGCTCCGGCTGCTGAACGGAACCATCTCCGGCTTCAATCCCGCCTCTGTCGCGCTGGTCTCAGGCACCACACCGAAACCGAAGATGGGCTTCGCAATGGGCCTGATGCAGTCCGGCGCTGTGGCCGGAACGATTCTCGGGCCGCTGATGGGCGGCTTACTGGCGGACTGGATCGGCTTCCGCCCTATTTTCTATGTGGTCGGCGCGCTTCTGTTCGTCGCTTCACTGCTGGCCTTATTCCTGGTCAAAGAGAAATTCGACCGCGCAGAAGCCGCACAGGTGCCTCAGGTATCCGTGCTGGAAGGCTTAAAGGAACTGGCGAAGGTACCGCAGCTTCCCGCCCTGTTCGGCGTGACCTTCCTGCTGCAGTTCGCCATGGTCAGTCCAATGTCGCTGCTGCCGCTCTATGTAGAGAAGCTGCACGGCACCACCGTCGACCTTGCCTTCTGGGCAGGTATGGTCAGCGCCGTCACCGGTATCTCGAATATGCTCGCATCGCCGCTGCTCGGCAAGCTCAGCGACAAGGTGGGGGCCCACCGGATACTGACCTTCGCGCTGATCGGCGCTGCTCTGTTCCTGATTCCGCAGGCGTTCGTGACCAGCGTCTGGCAGCTGATTCTCGTCCGCTTCCTGATGGGCGTCTTCATGGGCGGCCTGCTGCCGAGCGTCAACGCCCTGATTCGCTCCTATACGCCTGACGGCAAGGAGAGCCGGGCGTTTGGCTTCAACAGCAGTACGCTCGCGCTCGGTAATATGCTCGGTGCGGTGATCGGCGGATTCCTGTCGGGTTATATCGGGATTGAGGGTCTGTTCATCATATCAGGTGCTTTCCTGCTGATTAATACGGTCTGGGTGCGGATCAAGCTGTACAAGAAGACTGAACCCCGGCTATTCCGTTAAGGAGCTGCTTCTCTATGACGCGGGCGGGTGCTAATGTGAGTGATGCTATTTCACCATCGCCAGCGCCAGGCCGTCATAGGCAGGCAGCAGCGTGCTGGTCAGGCGGGGATCGCCCGCGATCATCTCATTGAAGCGGCGCATGGCCTGGACAGCCGGTCCGTTCTTCTCGGTATTGAGTGTGCGGCCGCGCAGAAAAATATTGTCCCCGGCAATAATCGCCCCCGGCGAAGCCAGCCGGATCGCATATTCCAGATAATTCGGATAGTTCTCCTTATCGGCATCGATGAAGAAGAAATCATACCTGTTCCCCTGTGCTTCGAGCAGCTTCAGGCTGTCCAGTGCAGGGCCTATCCGATATTCCACCCGGTCGCCGAAGCCCGCCTGCTGCAGATGGCCCTGTGCCATCTCTGCATATTCAGCCTTAAGCTCCAGAGAGGTGAGACGGCCTTCCTGCGTCATTCCCCGGCACAGGCAGATTCCGCTGTAGCCGCCAAGCGCCCCGATCTCCAGCAGGTTCGCCGAGCGGGAGAGGGTCACCAGCATCGTCAGCAATCTGCCGTAGCCCGGGGCAATGGACACCTCAGGCATGCCGCCCGCCGCGATGGCTGCTTTGACTTGAAGCAATAATTCATCTTCTGTATATAGCTGTTCGCTGTACTCTTCCTGATTCTGCATATGTATTCTCCTCTTGGATGGGTGTGTGCCTGCGGACAGGCATTGTGCAGAACTCTTCCTTACCCTATACTGTAAGCTGAACGTTCTGCAGGTCAGATGACAAACCAGTTACTCTATTGTACTGGCTATACGTATTTATCCACAAGTTAAACGGAGTTGAGCGCATTTGGGCAAATTACAATTGATCGCCACCGCCCCCATGGGGCTGGAGGCTGTAGTAGCACGCGAATTAAACGAGCTGGGTTATGAGACCACGGTCGAGAACGGACGGGTCCTGTTCAGCGGGGATTACATCGACATCTGCCGCTGCAATCTGTGGCTGCGTACCTCGGACCGTGTCCTGGTGAAGATGGGCCAGTTCCCGGCCCGGACCTTCGATGAGCTGTTCGAAGGAGTGAAGGCGATACATTGGGAGGACTGGATTCCCGAGAACGGCGAATTCCCGGTAGAGGGCCGCTCGCATAAATCTCAGCTGACCAGCGTACCTGCCTGTCAAGGGATTGTGAAGAAGGCTATTGTTGAGAAGCTGAAGCTGTCGTACCGCACGGAGTGGTTCCCGGAGAACGGCCCCCGGTATGTGGTAGAAGTGATTCTGCTGAATGATATCGCGCTGATCACCCTGGATACCACCGGCCCGGCCCTGCACAAGCGCGGCTACCGCCGCCAGGCTACGGAAGCGCCGCTGAAGGAGACGATGGCTGCGGCTCTGATCCAGCTCAGCCGCTGGAACGGCCATCGTCCGCTCTATGATCCTTGCTGCGGATCGGGCACGATTCTGATCGAAGCCGCGATGATTGCCTGGAATATCGCGCCGGGCCTGCGCCGCTCCTTCCCGTCCGAGCACTGGCAGGAGATTCCCCAGCGCCTGTGGGAGGAAGCCCGCGAGGAAGCCTTCGATGCGGTGCGTGACGATTACCCGCTGCAGCTGACCGGAACGGATATCGATCCGGCAGCGATTGAGATCGCCGAAGCGGCGGCGAAAAGCGCCGGACTCTCCGGTGAGATCACCTTCAAGCATATGGCCGCTGCGAAGGCCCGGCCGGAAGGCGAATACGGCTGCATCATCACCAACCCGCCTTACGGCGAGCGGATCAGCAATGACAAGGAAGTGGAGAAGCTGACCCGCCAGTTCGGCGAGATGATGCTCTATCTGCCTACCTGGTCCTTCTTCGCCATCAGCCCGTACAAGGAGTTCGAGCAATACTACGGCCGCAAGGCGGACAAGCGCCGTAAGCTCTATAATGGCCGGATTGAATGCCAATACTATCAATACCTGGGACCTCTTCCTCCGCGGAAATAGGACGAGCTGGCGCAGGTTAAACAGTATTGCAGTTAAGTAACTCTTCCTACAAAGCCTTAATTTACTAAGAAGCCTTAAGTTACATGATGCACTCGGGACCGCCCCCCTCTGCGCTATGAACTTAAGGCTTTTTTTCTCATTAAAGCGCTGATGCTGGATCAATTCCGCATACATTTGCCTCGCTCATCCTCGTAGTTGCACATTGTATGTGGTTTTCCACACACATTTGCCCCGCTCACCCCCGCCGCTGCACAATGTATGTTGTTTTCGGCATACATTCTCCCCGCTCACCCCCGCCGCTGCACAATGTATGTTGTTTTCGGCGTGCATTCTCCCCGCTCACCCCCGCCGCTGCACATTGTATGTTGTTTTCGACATACATTCTCCCCGCACACTCCCGCAGTTGCACATTGTATGTTGTTTTCGGCATACATTTGCCCCGCATACCCCCGCCGCTGCACATTGTATGTTGTTTTCGACATACATTCTCCCCGCATACCCCCGCCGCTGCACAATGTATGTTGTTTTCCACATACAAATGCGGGTGGGGTCAGATCTTAAACCAGATCTGGGCTTTGCAGCGAACCTACATACTCATAGTAAATAATCCGTTGAGTTACTCCTCGAGCTACAGCGCGAAATTTACCTTTATCCACCAACATGCGGCTGTACTTAATGACTGTCGCGGTTTGCAGTTCAAGCTCTCTCGCAGCACTGCCCGGACGAAGCACACGATTGTTACGGATAGCTAATCGCATTAAATCTCGTTCAATTCTCGAATAAGCTTTCTCGGTACTCCGATTTGTAGTTTCAGCCGACAAATAAGGAAACAAACGGTTCCGCAGTGCTGAAAGGATGAAAGACGGATTATCCTTCATCTCGTCCAGAGAGATGTAGAGCACCAAACAATCTTGTGATTGCAGGAATAGACCCCGATTCAGGTCCATCCGGTATTTGCTACGGTCCGTGCCATGCGACCCAAAATCCATAATCTCAAACGCAATGCGCGAAGATCCAACCTTCCATAGCAAATCGACAAAATAAGATCTGCCGCGCCAGTCCTTTACTTCGTATTCCGGGTGCAGTCCGTGAAAATGTCCGGCAAGCGGCCACCATACACTCTCGACGAATAAGCGGTTCCCGTAGCCATGTCCCCGCTTAAGCGCATCTAGCCGCTCCCCCTTTCTTCGTTTGAGATGATTGTTTAACCATTGATCATGCTCTCCTGCAAAGCCCATTTCAGTCCCCCCAATTAGCATTGAAATTAATCTCAGAACGCACAAAACCCCGCCTCCTTCTGAATGGAAGGGAGCGGGGCATTCTTTGCCGCGTTAATTTGTACTAAAATTAGTGTCCCACTTTTGGGCAGCGAATGCAAGATAAAGGTAGTACTATAAAGTTACAATTTCCTCCGGTATAAAAATCAGCAAGAACTTGTTGGTATTTGGTAATCCTAAATCTTTACTTCCTGCACTCGCGGCTATAAAGAATGTATGTTGTTTTCCACATACATTCGCCCCGCTCACCCCCGCAGCTGCACATTGTATGTTGTTTTCGGCATACATTCACCCCGCTCACCCTCGCAGCTGCACATTGTATGTTGTTTTCCACATACATTCGCCCCGCACACCCTTGAAGCTACACATTGTATATTGTTTTCCACATCCATTCGCCCTCGCACCCCTCGCCCCGCGCAATGTATCCGGTTGTCCGCATATCCCCACGCACACCAAAACAACCCCCGCAAATCACGCGGGGGCTGCACGATGCTGCAGGTGCAGCAGCTCTGAATTACTTCTTTTCCACCGGCCGTTTGACGAAGGCTTCCGCTTTGGCCAGCACCTCGTCTTCCGTCGGTCCGCTGATGTAGCGGCCGTTAATGTAGACGAACGGGCGTTTGCCGCACGGTCCGCAGTAGGAGATGCAGCCTGTCTTGATTTCGGCATCCGGTGCCATCTTCAGCAGCTTGGGCACGATGCTTTTCATTTTGATATGATTGCACTCGTCACAAATTCTAATATCGTTAGCCATGAAGCAACCCTTCTTTATGTCCTTAAAATACGGGCGGATCAACTAGTGATCGCCATGATTTCCTTTAGACGGATTAGTAATCACAAAGCCTTCTTCCGGCAAGTAGAGATAATCAATCTTCACCCCGTCCAGCAGCGGCTGGTTCGGATCAAGAATCACATCGATATCCTTGTCAGTGGAGACTACTACATCGTTCTCCTTAGGCGTGTCCAGATCCAGTCCGTAGTGGGCATGGTCGCCATGGGCATGTGTAATCGCTACACGAAGTTTAAGCTCGCTGTTGCCTTCAAGTTCCATGGTCTTCTTTATCACTTTAGCCGCGTTGCGGGTAATTTTGACGTTCATTCGATTCCATCTCCCAGGCCTCTATATTTTAAATACTCAATAATTCATTTTAAGGAATATGGGAGGATAAAGCAACCATTAGGAGATGGACATCCGCAGTTAAAGGTGCAATCGTCGCTAAAATGTCATCTTCCGCTGTGCAGTGCCGCGTATTTACGGTCCATCCGCGAGACGAACCAGCCCATCAGCAGCATCGTTACGCCAATATCGTCAATCGGTATAAACGGCATGAAATCGGGCAGCACCCAGTACAGCAGTGCCGGAATAGTGAACAGCAGCTTGTCAGCCATAGCCACATTAGGCGAAACGATATAATGCCAGGAGCTGCGGAATATATGAGACCATTGTTTGAGCGACAACAGTTTTCTGAATTTCATGAGTTATACCTCCTTTAGAAAAGGGCACCGCCGCTAAGCCCCTGTAAAAGGATTGCGGCTGTGCCCTTTGCTGTTATCTTACGCGAATGCGCAGGATTCGTTTCACTTTTAAGTAAAATTTAATCGAATCCTCCCGAACCGTGCCCACTGTTCACTCCGTCACCTTAACATCGTCGATCCGTGCGGTGCTGGAATGCATCCGTAGACCGATCTTCCCTCCGGCCGGCTGTGCCGCCGTATCCGTCCACTGAAGCAGCTGGACACCTCCAGCGTAGGCGGTAACCGTACTGCCGCTGACTGTTACCTTCAGCTCCATCCACTGGCCAGGTGTAACGGGAGTATTCGTGCTGCTGACCATGGTGAGCGTGCCGGTGGTTTTTTTGAACAGCTCCGCCTTGTCGCCCGAATCATTCAGCCGGAACATATAGTAATTGGAAGCGTCCGCATAACGGAACAGCAAGCCTGCGTTGCCAAAAGCATTCAGCAGCTTGACTCTGGCCGAATACGTATAATTCCTCCAGGCGGCATCGCCTGTATAGGCAAGTGCTTCACCTGTCCCGGAGTTCTGTGAGAACGCCTTGGTAACATCATCGGCCACACTCCAGGCTCCCCCGGAGGTAGTCCAGCCGGCGTAATCATTATTCTCGAAATCCTCCTGTAACAGCACCGCAGGCGGTGTAATCGAACCCTGGAATTCAAACGCCCCCACATCCGGCGCACCGTTATAGAGCGGATTCCCGAAGTAATCGAGACCCCCATTGTCCGGCACAGCTACACCTGCGTGGATCAGCGGAGAGGACGGGAGCAGCTTATAGCCGTCTGCCGAATCGCGTCCGGTTGCGGTGCCGGGGCTGACTAGCCCGGGGTTGCCGGTGATTTTGTAAGGATCGCTTGGGACATTGGCATTCGCCCCGTAGAAGCTGTTATGGCTGTACGTCATTCTTGGACTGTTCGTATATTGGCCTGTGGCGGTATTATAAAATATATTATTCGTGTAATTAACCATTCCCGTATTGCTCGCATGAGTCAGCGCCCGGTTCTGCGTCCCGGAACGGTAGATGATATTGTTGTAGATTTGCAGGTTGCCCCCGCCGCTCACCAGATGGAACGCCCCGTTGCCGTCCAGATCATCCTGACTGATGTTATAGCGGAAAATATTATTGTTCGTGTTATTCATAACGAGCAGCGTGCCGCCCTGATTATTATAGCTGTAATTGTACTGGTAGATGCTGTCATGCACCTCAACGTCGAAGTCCCAGGGCTGACCGTCCCCCTCCAGCATCCTGGTATCCGAGGCCTCATTGTACTGGAAGACGGCACCAGTTGTATAATAGGCCCACTGCGCGGCCACGACAGCGATGTTGTCCAGATAATTTACCACTGCGGGATCAATATCGCAGGCTTCGCCGATGGACTTCGTCTGGTTGTATTCGATCAGCGGGGATACGGCGGCTCTGACCAGGATACCGTCCCGGTGGATTCGCTCCACGGTATTGCCCCGGATGACCACACCCCGGAAGGCGTCGAACTTATGCGTCCAGGCACTATTCAGAAAAGCATCCGTCATCGTCTGAATCCCCGTATCCGCCACATTCGTAATAGTGTTATTCTCGATCAGGATGCCATCCCAGGTACTCTCTGGCGCGGAACCTGCTCCGCGCGCATGAAAGTTAATGCCCCCTGTACGGCGGTCCGTGCCGAAAATATCATGAATATCGAGATTGCGGATCGTAATATGCCGGAAATTCCCGGCTCCTGAGCCTTCACCGACCACCAGCACTCCGCTCCGCCGCATGTCGGTGGCATGCTGCCCGCTTGTAATCTCCAGATTATTAACCTCCCAGTAGGAGACATTACGCAGCCGGACCCCGAAGCCCTCCCCGCCCACAGCTGTGTTGCCGAAGTGGATCAATGGCTTGTCCCCGCTCCCGTAGCGGTCAACGGTTATCGGATTCCCCTCTGTCCCGGAGCCATGCAGGTCCAGATACTGATCATTCCATACGCTGCCTGCCTTCAAAAGAATCCGGTCTCCCGGGCTGAAGGTCACACCGTTCACCTTGCCCAGCGTCTTCCAGGCTGCCGCTTCACCTGTACCTGGATTGGTATCGCTGCCCTGGGCAGCATCGACGTAATAGGTGGTTCCAGCCGCCTCAGCGACCGGGGCTGACATGCCTGCAAGCAGACTGAACAGCAGCAAGCCGATTAGTCCCGGCACACAGAAACAGTATAGCCACCTGCGCGGCTTGCCTTGTGCCGGATTCATAGCTCCACTGCGATACCCTCTTGTTGTCATTCGGATCACGCTCCCGCAGATAATGAATTGTACATATAGTTTTCATATGGGATCACCGTGACTCCAGAGAAGTTTTGGACTTCATGCCGCTGTCACTTGTCCCACTCTGTGTATGTTCAAGTTCAATTTATTATAGCTATAAAGCAGCTAGAGCCTCGCCAAGCCAAGCTCCCTGCTGCACCAGTTCCTTCTGCAGCTTAGCAAGATCCACGCTCCGGCTCTGCCCCTCCGCTCCGGCGGCCATCGCCGCCGCCATACCTGCCGCCTGCCCCATGGCGAAGCAGTTGGGCATCACCCGCAGGGAGCCTTGCACGACACGGTCCGAGGAAGCGGCGCGCCCCGCCACCCACACATTGTCCAGGCCCACCGGCAGCATGCAGCGGTAAGGGACACCGTGCGACTGCCCGGGCGGAAGATGGTGGATATGCATCGCCCCACTGCTGCGGGCCATATGAATATCGATGAAGTAGCTGTTACGGGCAATGTCATCCGGGAAGGATGCCATATTCATGAAATCCTCCTGGGTCAGCACGTAATCGCCGACAATCCGGCGCGTCTCGCGGATACCGATCTGCTCGCCGGTGGATACCAGATGGGCCTGCTCGAATCCGGGCACATAAGCCCTGAAGAACTCCAGCTGGCGGTGGACCAATTGGCGTCCCTCTATGGCTCCCCGGGTCAGATCCTCTGCGCGGGAGCCGTCAATGCCGAACACATGGCCGAAGTTCACACCGACCAGATAATCGGCCACCCAAGCGAGGCCAGAGACGGAGTCCCGGCCCTGCGGCAGCTTCCCGTCCGCCTGCGCCTGCTGGACCGCCTGATGAATCTGATCGGTGTCACCGCTTACATTCCGGTATTCCTCAAAACGCTGCCGGTCCACATTCGCCAGCAGATAGCACATGGTCGCGGCCTGAAGCTCGCCGGATTCTCCGCCCTTATGGAACGGCGCTCCCGCCAGCGCGGCCAGATCGGCGTCACCAGTCGTATCAATGACGGTCCGGGCGCGGACCAGACTCCGGCCTGACTTGTTGACGATCACCACGCCTGCAATGCTTCGGCCGGTCTCGTCCATCACCGTCTGGCTCGCCACGGTATGCAGCAGCACTTCCGCCCCGCTCTCCAGAGCCGCCTCGTCGTAGACGCGCTTTAACACCTCCGGGTCAATAGGCACCCAGTCCAGCTCCGCCCCGAAGCGCTCGCGGAACTCCGGCTCACATCCGGCCTTCATTTGGTCAAGCAGCTCCAGGCCGATGCCGCGTACCACGGCCTTCTCCCCGTCGCTGTAAGGGCAGAAGGCGGGCACAAGGGCAACCGTGCCCATGCCGCCCAGGAAGCCGCGCTGCTCAATCAGCAGTGTCCGCGCCCCGCTGCGGGCCGCAGCTATCGCCGCTACGACGCCCGCAGGCCCGCCGCCCGCAACCAGCACATCCACCTCACGGGATATCGTTATCTCCTCCGCAGGCAAGGTAAATACAGTTCTGTTCATCGTTGTTCCTCCTTGAAGCTATACTTAGACTCTTCACCATTATAGTGAGAAGGAGGCTGCAACAGCGTGCAGACTGATTGCCTGTTACGGTGGACAGTTTTGACTTATAGGGCTTCGTGACGTTCTATTAGATCATGTATGAAGTTTCCTTCGAAGTTAATATTCAGGGAACCTGGGTAGAAAGGACAATTTAATTGCACGGTTTACAGTTAAATGGATTTTGGGTGATACGTTAGAGGATTTAGTTGTACAGACAGCAAGTAAGCGTACCGCCTGCTCCTTATCTGGAACACGGCAAACCCTTAGCATACGTTTGGTTAAAGTCATGCTCACAGCTTTACATCTGCTGCTCCATAGTAGAGCATCAGAATTTAAATGGTGGAGTAGGTGCCTGCGATGCCCGCCGGACTGAAGGCGTGGAGTGATTCTTCCTAAGATGTAGCCCATCCCAGATAGTTTGTTCTTACATTGGGCGATTGACTCGGCGTTACGGACTGGGGTGCGCTTATTTCGGATGAAAGTCATGACTTTGGGAAGTTACGGACACCATGGGCTTTATTATCGAATATTCCGCTCCCAGGCGTTCCTTTGAGAGACAATAAGCGCTCCCTGGTCCGTTAAGGCTAAAAAAGTGGCGTTTTCTTGAACATAACGACTCTCGGGTCCGTAAGGAGCCGACAAGGTTGCTGTTGGTTCTCTTCACCGAACCCCTAGGGCTATAACCTTACCCACAGCTTTACATTTGATGCTCTTCGATTAAGGCTCCCTGTCGTCCTCCCCAACCGGTCCTGCCTTATACTCGCTGGGATTCCGGCCGCTGTATTTCTTGAACACCTTGGAGAAGTACGCCCGGTCGGAGAAACCGAGGGTGTAGGCGACATTCTCGACGGTCTCCTGCGGGCGGGCCAGCATGGTAATGGCCATATTCATCTTGTACTGGTTCACGTAATCGGTGAAGTTCACGCCGGACAGCTTCTTGAAATAGCGGGAGAAGTAGCTGGCATTCAGATGCAAATGCTCTGCCATGTCGGTAGAGGTGACCATCCGGTCCACATGCTCCTCCAAGAATTGGTCCACGGCCTGAAGCCGGACATCCCTCTCCTCAGCGGCTGCGGGGGCCAGAGTATGCTGCCGCCACAGATGCCTCAGCTCCCGCTTGGTCAGGCTGGCCGCCTCACCGATATGAACCGTCTGCTCCAGCTGCGTGAAGAAGTCCTCCTCGGCCAGCCCTCCGGCTTCGAAGGCCAGCTGGCGCACCAGATCCCCGCAGGTCTCCTTCACCAGCCGCGGCAGCAGCCGCTCCGCCATAGCCTGCTGTGTCCACTGATTCACGGCCAGATCAATCCAGGCGGCCTGTTGATCAAGAAGTGCCAAGGACAGCATGCCGCGTTCCTTTTCCCCGCGCCGTTCTAATGTCTGCCCGAAATCCGCATACACCTCAAGCAGTGACACAGGCGTCACTGACTGATAGAAGTTATTTTCCCGGCAATCCGTGAGTGTCTTGTATAACACATCGAAGCTGCGGACCGGTGCGCAGGACTCCGAATAGAATCCCCGCAGGGTAATCTTCAGATATTGCTCCACCTTCCCCAGCACCGACTGCATGAATTCAGCCAGCCTGTTCTCTGTAACGTGGGGGTCCGCTACATTCCAGACCAGATAAATATCGGCGTCCCTGCTCATAATCGGTGTAATGGAAGACTCTGCCGCAGACAGCTCCAGTGCAATATTGTT
This sequence comes from Paenibacillus sp. FSL R7-0179, assembly GCF_038002265.1. NCBI lineage: Bacteria > Bacillati > Bacillota > Bacilli > Caryophanales > Paenibacillaceae > Paenibacillus > Paenibacillus sp. FSL R7-0179. Next base: position 1,623,389 of record NZ_JBBOCC010000002.1, on the reverse strand, counting down.
CACGGCTGAATGGATCAGCGGAATATCCTTGTACCGGTAACGCTCGGTGACAGATGCGGCATCCATATGCAGGAATCCATGACGCAGATACGGGTGCTTCCAGGAGATGCCCAGCCGTTCACCGAACTCCAGCGTGTTCTCTTGGCCCGCCGCACCCGACAGCAGCTGCTTCAGGAAGCTCTGTTTCAGCACTTCCTTATTGCGCTCAATCGCCTGGCGGAAGGAATATCGCTCCAGCAGTTCCTCCCGGCTCCTGAAGCGGCTCATCGCTTTGGCGAGACTGCTCTTAAGCTGCTCAGGCGACAGCTCATCCTTGATCAGATAATCATCCGCCTCAAGCTGAATCGCCCGCTTCGAGTAGTGGAAATCCTCATAGCAGGTCAGGAAAATCAGGCGCACCTCCGGCTTCGTGATCCGGAAGGCATCCGCCAGCTCCAGCCCGTCCATCCCCGGCAGCCCGATATCCACAATCACAATATCCGGCAGTGCTGCATGGAACTGCTCCAGTGCGTCTTCACTGCTATATGCCGAAGCCACCAGCTTCAGATCCAGCCTCAAGGGCCCGAGCAGATATTCCACATATTCCAGCATCGGGACATCATCGTCAATCAGCATCAGGGTCATCAAGGGGAACCGCCTCCTTCTCCCGGGTCACGGGAATATATAGAGTGAACGTCATGCCTTCATCGTCTTCTCTTGCCTGCGCGCTCAGCCGGGCGCGATATCCGTACAACACCTGTAGACGGCGTGCTGTGTTGACCAGCCCGACTCCTTTTTCCGGCCAGAGCGCCGGGTCTTCACTTCCTTGCAGCCGCCGGTTCAGGCGCTGGAGCTTATCCTCCGGCATTCCACGGCCGTTATCGCTAATGCTGATCCGCAGCAGATCTTGTTCGAACGCTGCTTCGAGCCGGATCGCCGGATGGTCCGGACGGGCGGAGAAGCCGTGGCTGATCGCATTCTCCACAATGGGCTGCAGCAGCAGCCGGGGCAGCATCACCGCTCCTTCCGCCTCGCCCACCTCGCATTCCCAGGCGATATCGAGACGGTTGCGGATCTGCATCACCTGCACATAGCTGCCCAGCACCCTGCATTCCTCCGCCAGCTCCAGCGGCTTATCCACATGGACATACACACGCAGCAGCTTCATCAGCGCATCGATCATGGCCCCATGCGCCGGGTCCCCGCTCAGCAGCAGATCCACCTTGATCGAATTGAGCGTATTCAGCAGAAAATGAGGCCGGATCTGCGCCGCCAGCGCCTGAAGCTCCAGCTGCCTCTTCTCCTCCTGTTCACTCTCGACCTGCTGCAGCAGCCCGTTCATATCCTCTAGCATCTGATTGAAGGCTGCCGACAGCACCGCCACCTCATCCTTGCCCTTGACGGGTATCCGCACCGCGCGGTTGCCGCCGACATACTGCTTGACGCTGGCCCGCAGCAGGCTGATCGGCTTGTTCATATAACCGGCCCACAGCATGGACAGCACCAGGAACGCCAGGAAGAACAGTCCAATCAGCGAGATCGATACCAGAAACTCCCGGTTGATATGGCTGTCAATGGAGCTGCGGGGCGTCTTGCTGGTCAGCAGCCAGCCGACCTTGGGAATACGGACCTCACTGACCAGCAGCGGACCTTCATCCGCAGGAGCCGTTTCTCCGGTGACAGCAATGCTTCTCCCCTTCTGGTCGACCAGTGTGAGCCTGCTTACCGCATTGCCCGTGTCGAGCAGACTGCGGAAGTAGTGGCTCGGAATGCCTACATACAGCGTGGCTAGCTTGTCCTGATTCAGCGGGTCGGTAATGAAGCGTACGGCATAATAATAATCCGGTGCAGCGGGGGTGCCACCGTAGGGGAACCATTGCAGCGACACTTTTTCCCGCTCATCCAGCCTGCTGCTCTCCTTAAGAAGAGTCTCCGGCAGCACAGAGAATACCGGAATATTCTGATTGCCGATCAGTATCCGGTCTTCCCGGTTGACCAGCATGATCTGCAGATCGGCATCCAGGGACTGCACCGACAGAATATTGGCCGTGGTCTTGAGCTTGTTGTAATGGGTATACACTCCGTAATTTCCGAAGCTCCCGGTATTTTTGAGATATCGCAGACTCTCCAGCACGGCCGGATCATACGCCTCAGAGAAATACACCGAGACAAACGAGATGCTGTCCACCGTTTTTTCCATTTGACTGCCGATGACCTTCAGGGTCTCCTCATTGGAACGGGCGATCTTCTCACTCACATTCTCCCGCACAGAGGTATAGGACCAGAACGTAACGACAACAAAAGGCAGCAGGATCAGGATCAGGAACGTGTATTGCAGTCTGCGATGGAAGGAAAAACGGCTTAACCATTTCATAAGAATTCCACCCCGCACTGTAATGAAAGCTTCAACGTCCCTATTATAATCCAAAATCCCTGCTGCCTTTGCACTTCAACCGTTATTTCTGATTGGCAGAAACTACCTTCTCGACTTCCGCTGTCATCTCATTCTTGACCTCATCGAAGCTGCGGTTATCCAGAATGAAGCTGGCGAAGCCGTTCTCCACAATCGCTTTCAGTTCGCTGCCGTACGGCACGCTGAAGGAGTCAGGCATTTTAATATTCGGATCGAACAGCGTCTTGGAGAGGGAGACGGTATCGATCAGGTCTGTATTTTCCCCGAAAAAGCTGCCTACCAGCTCCGCTCCGTCCACGCCCTTGAACGAAGGAATCTCTTTGGTGAACTTGTAGGCTTCCTTCGACATCCAGCGGATGAAGTCATACGAGGCTTCCTTATTCGCTGATTTCGCGCCCATCGCCAGACCGCCTCCGGAAATATTCGTCATGCCCAGCTCCTTACTGTCCACCGAACGCGGCAGCGGGGCGTACATGCTCTGGAACTCATGCGGGAATTTCTCCAGATTCAGCGCCGCCCGGACGGCATAGCTCGGCACAGCCAGCATACTGGCATTTCCGGCAAAAAACTGCTGCAGCACATGGTAGTTCGAGGCCAAGACATCGGCATACGGCTCCGCGCTCTTATCTTCCTTCTCCATCGTGCGGCGGAGGTTGAAGAAGTACTCGAAGGACGGATCGTCGAAAATCGGCTTCAAATCCGCGCTAAGCTGCGGATGCGGCTTCTCGGTGTATGCGATAATGTTCGGATATTCGCCCCAGGTATGGAAGTAGGTTCCGTAATGCTCAGGCGTGGTTAGCTTCTTGGCATAGTCGCGGAAGTCATCCCAGGTCCAGCCCATCTCAGGCAGGGTCAGCCCTGCGGCCTCCAGATGATCCTTGTTGAAGACCGTCAGCCACTGCGTGGAGCTGGGCAGAATGCCGTAGACCTTGTCCTCCAGCTTCAGCAGCTTGGAATATTCATCCTCGGGAGTGATTTTCTCCTGTTCAAAAAAAGAATTAAGCGGTTCCACAACTCCCCGCGAAGCGCGCTCCAGCAGCTCATCCTCATTGCCGGTCATGAACACATCGACCACTTCGCCACCGGCCACGAGAATATCCAGCTTCTTCATGAAATCCGTGCTGTCGCTGTTCTGGACCAGGGATTCATACTCCACTTCCACTTTATCCTGAGCTTTGTTATATGCCTGAACGGCCTGGTAGATCGGCTCCTCCGGCTTATCGGCTTTGAAGGTGTAGAACTTAATTTTGGCTTTGCCTGCCGTCCCGTCTGTGCCGCTGCTTCCAGTACCCGGTTCAGCTGACGCAGACCCCGGTGCATCGGTGGCCGCTGAGCTGCCCGCCCCGTTCCCGCCATTTCCGCCGCACGCAGTGACCGAGAGCATAAGCACCACACTGGCGAGCATGATTGATAGTTTCTTCACAGCAATTCCCCCTAGATTTATGTTTTGCAAGCTCATTATACAATTGAAGGCCCGCGCACACCGTGTACAGCTATGCGGTGTACGCGTACACTTTTTTGACCTTTACCCTTTGACGCCTCCAATGGCAATCCCGTTGATGACTTGCTTCTGGAGGATCAGGAACAGGACCAGCAGCGGCAGAATCGCAGCCACGGAGGCCATCATCATTACGGAGATCTGCGTGCCGAATTCCTCCTTGAAGAACTGCATCCCCAGTGGAATGGTGTACAGCTTGGTCGAGTTCAGCATAATCAGCGGCCCCTGGTAATCATTCCAGGTCCAGATGAACTTGATGATCCCAACCGTCGCCAGAATCGGGCGGCTCAGCGGCAGCACGACACTCCAGAAGATGCGGAAGAACCCGGCCCCGTCCAGCTCGGCCGCTTCCAGCATATCATTATGAATGCCGATCATGAACTGGCGCAGCAGGAAGGTGAAGTAGCTGGAGAACATGCCCATCAGGATCAGCGCAGCATGGGAGTCGTAGAGGCCGAGCTCCTTAATCATAATATAGCGCGGAACAAGCGTGGCCTGCTCGGGAATCATCATGAACGCCAGCATCAGGGTGAAGATCAGCGCCCGGCCCTTGAAATCCAGCTTGGCAAGTGCATACCCGGCCATGGCTGAGATGATGATGGTCGCCAGGGTGGAGATCAGGGCGATTTTGAGCGAGTTCATATAGAATAATCCAAACGCGACATCGCCCATCCACACGGCCTTGAAGTTGGCGACCAGATTCCAGTCGGTGGGAATCCACTGAATCGGGAAGGTCCAGACCTCCTTCTCCGTCTTCGAGGCAGCCGACAGCATCCACACCAGCGGCATCAGGAAGAATACCGAGCACAGGGCGAACAGGACCGTGAAGATCAGATTGCCGGGCTTAAGCTTTTTCATTGTCATTGCCTTTCGTTCCTTTCGCCTTGGGCTAGTAATGGACTTTACGGTTCTGAGTCATCCAGGTAATGGAGGTGACCAGCATAATGATCAGGAACAGCACCCAGGACATCGCGGAGGCGTAGCCCATTTTGAAGCGCTCGAAGCCTTCCTCATAAATTTGGTACACGATAACAGTACTGGAATAGTTGGGACCGCCGCTGGTCAGGAACTTGATCATGTCGAAGATTTTGAAGGAAGAGATCGTGCTCGTGATTGCCAGGAAAAAGGTAGTCGGCCCCAGCAGCGGCAGCGTAATCCGCCGGAATTGTCCGATCCCGCTGGCCCCGTCAATCGTCGCCGCCTCATACAGCTCCTCGGGAATATTCGTCATCCCCGCCAGGAAAATAATCATCTGGTAGCCCAGCAGCTGCCAGACATAAATAATCATAATCGCAATCAGCGAGAAGCTGGTATCGACCAGCCAGCGCGGCGGTTCGGATACCCCGAGCTGCATCAGGATCTGATTGACCGGCCCCTTGGACGGATGGTAGAGTGCCTGCCAGACTGCCGCGATCGCCACGGTGGAACAGATATACGGTACAAAGAAGGCGACCTTGAAAAACGTCTTGGCATAAAGCTTCTTATGGATCAGCGCCGAGAGCACTACTCCCAGCAGCATCGTAACCGGCACCGTACCGACCGTGAACAGCACATTATTCTTCAGGGCCAGCAGGAAGCGGTTGTCCCTGAACAGCTCGATAAAGTTATCGAGGCCAACGAAGTTGATCGCCGACAAGCCGCCGACCAGGTTCCACTCCGTCAGGCTGAGGAACAGGCTGAACAGCAGCGGGAACACCGCGATGACCAGCATCCCGATCACCTCCGGCGCAATGAACAGCCATCCGGCGAGCTGCTCCCGTCTCTTGCGCGTCCAATACGTGCCGGCTGCGGGCTTGGCCGTTTTCCGGGTAACCGCAGATTCACTCATCGCGCACCCACCTCTGCTGCTGCGCCGCAGGAGGCCGGCTGTGGGCTTTTACAACTAACTAATGCATATGTTTCGTACTCCATCTCGCCCTCACTTTCCCGGAAGACACTTGGGCTATGCTATAAGCCTAGGCCGCCTGCCGCTCATCTATACGCTAATTTTAGCAAGAGACCCGGAGGAGTACGGTATAGCTTTCATACGGGTTGATGTGTATTATTTTGACTTTCAGGGGGGGAAGCGAGTGCGAGGAGCTGGTTGAACAGGTTGGGCATATGGCGCTGGGAAGCTGGGAGAGAGGGCCTGACGGGTGGGTGACTGCCGGGGCGGGTTGACGTTGGATGGGTGATGGATGGATGGCGGGTGATTGAATGATGGGGATTGACTAAGGGGTGCTGACGGGTGGTTGGTAGGTGACTAGCTGACGCGTGTGAAATGATGAGGATTGACTATGAGTGCTGGCAGGGCTGGTGAGTGGATCGTTACAGGTTGATCGCAGGGAGTCGGGCTGGTAATGGGAGGTATGGAAACAAACTTAGGGGTTGAGCAACCTGATCAGCCGACTCAGAGGGATTTATACACTACATTTGCTCATCTGGCCCACTTTTGGGGAAATCAGAGGGATTTATACACTACATTCGCTCGCCTGGCCCACTTTTGGGGAAATCAGAGGGATTTATACACTACATTCGCTCGCCTGGCCCACTTTTGGGGAAATCAGAGGGATTTATACACTACATTTGCTCATCTGGCCCACTTTTGGGGAAATCAGAGGGATTTATACACTACATTCGCTCGCCTGGCCCACTTTTGGGGAAATCAGAGGGATTTTGGACTCCTGTCAAGAAAGTAGACAAAACCTACAACGTTTTTCGCTTAAATGTGGCTGCAAACTGAACCGGAGAAACGTACCCCAGTGCCCCATGGATTCGTTTACGGTTGTAGAAAAATTCAATGTACTGGAAAATGGCATCATACGCCTGTTGCTTCGTTTTAAATCGATTCCAGTACACCAACTCTTTTTTTAAGAGGCTGTGAAAAGATTCGATACAGGCGTTATCATAACAGTTTCCTTTGCGGCTCATGCTTGCGGTCATCTGGTACGTCTTTAGGCGTTCCCGGTAGTCTGCAGAGGCGTACTGGGAGCCTCGATCCGAATGGTGAATCAAGCCCTTTCCGGGGCGTTTGGCCTGGTAGGCAGCGTCCAGAGCGCCCTGTACGAGGTCAGTGGTCATCCGGTCGCTAAGCCGCCAGCCGACAATCTCCCGGGTACACAGGTCCAGCACGCTCGCCAAGTACATTCGTCCTTCCCGGCAGGGAATGTAGGTGATATCCGCTACCCACGTCTGGTTCGGCTTTTCCGTGTGAAATTGCTGGTTTAACAAGTTGGGGGCAATGGGTAGCGGATGGTTGGAGTCGGTGGTGCATACGCGAAATCTCTTTGCGACACAAGAGCGCAGCCCCAGTTCTTTCATGTACTTGCCTACCGTGCGTTCACTGACCTGGTGCCCTTCACGCACTAGGAGAACCTTGATTTTGGGGCTGCCATAGCGACCCTTAGAGTCGTGAAAATGATAGGCAATCCGCTTTAGCAACAAGGCTTTACGAGTGGCTTGAGGGCTGGGCTTCGCTGTTCTCCATTTGTAATACCCGCTCCGGGACACCTGAAAGACACTGCACATCTTCTCCACGCGGAACTCGGAGCGATGATCTTCAATAAACCGAAATCTCAGTTCTTTGGATTGCTGAAGATGTGCACGGCTTTTTTTAGGATGGCCATCTCCTCTGTCAGGTCTGCGAGTTCTTGCTCCCGCTCCTTCAGTTGACGTTCCAGCTCTCTGTATTTGTCTGGAGTAATGATGGGCTCATTCTCAAACTGCCGGTACTGACCTAGCCATTTATGCAACGTTTTGGCGGGGACATCCAGCTCCAGGGCCAATTCCGCCACCGTTTTCGTCTGCTCCTGGATGTACTTTACGGCCTGTCTTTTGTATTCTTCATTGTAGCTTCTCCGTGTTCCACTCATGCGGACACCTCCTCGTTAAACTCATTATCTCTATTCTCTTAACGGGTGTCCACGGTTAACACTAACAGCATTTATACACTACATTTGCTCACCTGGCCCACTTTTGGGGAGAATACAGTGTTCTCCTGCGCCTCATTTGCTCATCTAGCCGACTTTTGCCGAGATCAGGGGCACTTCTGCGCTTCATTCCCACACCAAAAAAAGGATACAGCCGCAAAGCATCAATTGGTCAGGATTGCGGCCGTGCCCTTTGCTGTTATCTTACGCAAATTTGCAGAGATTGTTTCATTTTTATTTCAAATTTGACAGAATCGCACTGAGAATTAGGCCTGTGTCCAGCGCCATATCCTCAAAATCAGCCACGGGCAGCGGATTCTTGCCCACTCCCAGCTCGACGGTGAAGCCCGGCTTGCGGAAGCGCTCGATGAACCAGTCCTTGTAGCCGGCATCGCTGCCGGTCAGCTCCACCGCCCGGTAGCCGCTGGCTGCTGCCAGCTGGGCCGCCCAATCCCTGCTCTCCGGCGGCTCATAGCCCCGGTAGTTCCAGTAGATCTCAGCTCCCTGGCTGTGCAGCGAGACGGCCGCATCGCCCGGAACCCGCTCAGCCAGTGCCGCCAGCGCCGCCGCTTCCGGCTCACTGAGCGGTGCCGGTCCGCTGTAATCGCGCGGAGCCGGTCCGGGCACCTGCCGCCGGTCACGTTCCTCTTCCCAGTGTGCGGGGAACTGGTCCCCCAGATCGACGCCGCGGATGTTCGCCTTCCAGTGCCGGAAGCTGCGCCTGCCGCAGTTCCACGCCATCAACTCCCGGTAATAAGGATTATCCGCGAGAACCCCTTCCTGCACCAGCTCAACACCGTCGGGATTCGCCATGGGCACAGCCCAGAGCGTCCAGTCCCGGTGCCAGTCCGCAGGCTGACGTCCGTGCCAGTCCGCACCAGACGTATAGGCAGCGGCATATTCTTCCAGGAAGCGCATCAGACAAGGGGCCGTCAGCCACTCGTTGGCATGCAGCGCGGCATTCACATGCAGGTGGCGCGGGCCGCTGCCGATCCGCAGCAGGCGGAGCGGCTTGCTGAGTACACTGTGGCCTATAACTTCGCTGCTGACACAAGAATAGCGGGCCGCAAGCCTTGCAGCATCCGCCTCTATCTCAGCCGGTCCGTATTCCCCGCGCAGATAGACCTCTGTCCCCCGGGTGAGCGCCGGAATCACCAGCACCTTGCCCGGCAGGCAGATGCGTCCCGAGCTTACCCCGGGATTCAGCATCTCCAGCTCATCTACACCCACCCCGAACAAGGACGCGATGCTCTGCACATCGTCCCCCGCCTGCACCGCATACCGCTTGCGCGGTGCAGACGGCAGGAACAGCACCTGGCCCGGATATAGATAGGGCTGGCTTCCAGCCCATGGATTTCCTTGAATGACATGCTCTGGTGTCAATCCGTGTCTTGCGGCGATACGGCTTACGGTATCTCCCGTGCGGGCAATATATTGCTGCATAGGTCTCATCCTCCCGGCCCTCTTGTGCCTGCGTCCCTATCATCCTGCTTAATGACCTGCGGGACCCGGCCCTCATGCCTAGTATATGAGCAGCAGCAGCGGGTCATGTGGAAATGTAACAACTCGGAGGTGTGCAGAACGTTCCGCAGACAATCAAGAGGAAAAAGACCGGGAAGTCCTCCCGGTCTCATCTCCCTGACATTCCCTGCAAGGGGTTTGTCCCTATTCAGTTCACTGCTGTAATGCTCTCTTCCTACAGAGTGGATACTTGCCAGACGACAGGCGTCCGGCTGATCTGCTCGCCCAGCCAGTCCCGGGCGATCCGCTGGAAGATCTCCGCATCTCCACTGCAAAAGAACTGGTGAATCGGACTCTCATCCCCGCGTGCCAGCTGGCCCTTATCATAGAGGATGGTGCTGATCTCCCGCGCGGTCTCATCCGCCGAGCTAATCAGCTTGACGCCGGGTCCCATTACCTTGCCGATCGGCTCGACCAGGAACGGATAATGCGTGCAGCCGAGAATCAGCGTGTCAATCGGCTCGTACTTCATGCCGTTCAGTGATTCAGCCACCGCCAGATGGCTCTCCTCCGAGCGAAATAGCCCCTGCTCCACGTAGGGCACAAGCGCCGGACAAGCTTGGCTGACCACCTGAACGAAGGGGGACAGCTGCTTCAGCGCCGCCGTATAGGCACCGCTTGTAATCGTACCGATGGTCCCGATAACGCCGACCTGTCCGCTCTTGGAGGCGCTGATGGCAGCGCGGGCACCGGGGTGAATGACTCCGATCACAGGAATGGCTACCTTGGCGGAGATATAATCAAGAGCTGCTGCAGTTGCTGTGTTGCAAGCAATGACGATCATTTTAGGATTAAATTGAATTAAGTAGTCCACGATTTGTTCAGTGAACAATTTCACTTCCTCAGTGGAACGGGGTCCGTACGGGGCTCTTGCCGTATCGCCGAAATAGATGATTTTCTCCCGGGGGAGCTGTCGCATCACTTCCTTGACAACGGTCAATCCTCCTACACCTGAGTCTAATATTGCTATTGCCTGCTGCACGAACACACCGCATCCTTTAACTCGTTTTGTGTAGCTTATGTAAGGCTGGAATAATGTGTACCAGGATTTCAGCCCCAATTGCAGATAATACTCCATTTACGGGTTCAGTTCAAGTGGGGAGCCAGGGAAGCCACAATACGCACCCTCCTGAAGCATGCCGTCACACGCAAAAGCCGCCCCCCGCCTGCCAGCGGAGAACGGCTTCATATCGATCAAGCGAAGCTTACGACAGCTTCCCTGCAGTCTTGCCATCCTCGATAGCTTCAGCTACTGCCGCATCCGTACCGGTCACAGCTTCGATCTCAGCGTCAGCCACGGCGGCTTGCTCCGCAGCTTCATAAGCAGCGATCTCGTCTTTTACAGCTTCCACTGCATCTGTGACCTCTACAGCCTGCTCAGCAATACCGCTTACTGTGGCTACATCGGCTTCTTCCACGGCACATTTAGCGGACTTGCTCCATTCCTTCACCTCATGCGCCACCGAGACTACCGCTTCTTTGGCCTTACCGTAGATCTCTGTAGTCTTCTCACTGGCCTGGCCGGCAATCACCTGAACCTTATCCACCGCTTCCGTTGTGCCTTCGGCAATATCCTTGCGCAGCTCCTTACCCGGCTTAGGGGCGAACAGCAGCGCTGTCACCGATCCTACAATACTGCCGGCAATGACGCCCCAGAGCAAGCTTTTGTTATCTTTTTTCATCATCAATCTCTCCTTTGGATTCTATTGTGCCTCTGCCCGGCCACCCGGGCGATCGCCTATTTCTGCTATATCATAAGCATAGAGAGGATGTCCTGTGACTGCTCAGCCCTTGATTTCGGAAGTTTTCTGCTTGGGATTCGGCGTGATCGCATACCGGCAGCATTGGCCGCCCTCCGCCATACACTCACTGCGTGTCACCTTCGCCTCCAGCAGCTCCTCGAACAAATGCTGCTCGCACTGGCAAGCCTTGCGGTACTGGGTAGCCACCTGACGGATGGGACAATTATACTCCCGCAGTGTGTACGAGCCGTCATCTTCCTTGCTCCATTCCGCCATATAGCCCCCGGCATTCTGAATCGTAGACAGCTCCGCAACCCGCTCCTCCAGCTCTCGGCTCTTCATCATAGGGCTATACTGGGCAAGCATCCGCCGCTTACGGCCCTCGAACAGCATATTGACCGCATCCGTCCCGCTCCCGTGGTCCAGCTCCCGCAGCAGCTCCAGCGCCAGATTGTGATAGCTTTTAGGAAAATGATCCTCCGCCCGCTCGGTAAGCGAATATACATGCATCGGACGTCCCATAGCCTGGCGCACGACCTTGGTTCTCACCAGTGACTCCTGCTCCAGCTGAAGCACATGGCGGCGGACACCCATCTCGGTAATTCCCAATTCCTCAGCAAGAGCGCTGATCGTCAGCGGACCTCTCATCTTCAGCAGTGTCATAATCATCCGCCGGGTTGAACCGCTCTCCTGACTCTTCTTCGCCATAAAGGACCTCCTTTCTGTCTGTATGCACACAGCCCCGGCTTCAGTTAGCCCGTGACCCCGCTGCCCAGCTCCTGATCCAGATACCTGCGCACCTCGCTGGCGAATTTCTCCAGAATATCCGGCAGCGTCAGGGTCATGGGGTGCAATTCTTTGCGTTCCCACACAAAATAATCCTGAACCAGCGGCTTGCGCAAGGCCACAAGCGAAGTCAGATCCTCGTAGATCCCGCTGTCTCCCAGCACCTTTTCCTCATGAATAATAGATATAATATCCTCGTAGCTTCCGGCATCACGCATAATGAACCCGTCAATCAGACAGCTGCCCACATCCGTCACGACTTCAACGGCCAGATGTAAGCACCGTTCCTGCACCAGACCCAGCAGCGTACTGCCGTCCCAGGAAGAAGCTGCATACGCTAGACCTTCGTTAAGATCCGGGATCTGTTCAAGAATAACTTCTATTTGCTTCCGGTTGACATAATACACAGCTGACCCTCCACCCTGCGGTATTTAGTAAACTTCCCTAACATGAACTGCCGTTATTTCCCACGCCTGCCCCGGCGCTTCAGCCAGAACACCATCACGACACACGCCGCCATAAAAACAATCAGATACGTCAATGCTTCCATCGGATACTCAAGCTCGCGCATTCCGCTCACCGCTTTCCGTGCTTAATGGGTTCCAGCCTTGCAAGTACGTGCCGTCTCAAATCTCGTAATCGACCGCTACCGACAGTTCCTTAACTTCATTGATATGGGCAATGACTTCCTTGTGGGCCGGATGCACCTGATACGCCTGTAGATCCTCCATCGAGGCCACAACCGTGACCAGGGCGATATCGAACGAACGCTCCGAGTGAATCAGATCGGCCCCGACTTCAATGGACAGCAGCTGCGGAATTCTTCCTTCCATATTACGGAGGACTGCAACCGTCTCTGCGACCTTGTCTCGGGACCGGTCCTTTAATTTGAAGAAAACAATATGCTTGATCATCTATCCCGCTCCCAGCCTGATTAATGTGAAATGGATTACTCAAAATATATCATAAACCGCAGCATTACTGAAACAATCTTGGTTCATGACCAAAACAGGTGCTTTGCACTCTGGACGAATGCCGTAATGAAATGGTAAAGTCATAACAGTTAAACTAGATGATCCGTCACTTCATTAAATCAGTACACCCGGAGGTATTATGGCTAAAAATCAGCAAGAAACACATAAAATTCAGGCCTGGTCTCTGATCAACCGCAAATATCTTGGACAAGGCGTACGGGTCAAACGATTTCGCCGCCCCAAACGCAGCCAGATCCGCAACCGCGTTCTGCTGGCCATCCTGATGGCCAAGGACATGAAGCTCTCCCGGCTTGCAGAAGAGCTCTCCGTCTCCTCACGCAGCGTAAGCGCATGGGTATATGAAGGACGCATTCCCTCCAGAACCAATCTGGACAAGGTCTGCCGCCACTTAGGCTATCCGCCCCATATCCTGTTCAACGAAGCTCTTCTGCGGCAAAGTCCGATTGTGTGCCAGCCGACCCCATCCCGTTTCATGAAAAGAACGCTCGCCCATTCACCGCAGCACAACGCGATTCTGACCGGACTCTGCATGGTGTATGATTTCTCTGTCACCGATGTCAGCATCTGGATCGGCGTCCATCCCGGCACCTTCCGCAAGTGGCTGCACCATTGTCATCTGCCTACATTGGCGCTTCAGGAGAAAGCTGAGAACTTCTTCCGCATTCCGCGGCATATCCTGTTCGCCGACTGCGAGCTCCATTAACTTCATTAAATAGAAAGCCGCAGGATGATGAGGGAGTAAGTACAGCATAGGTTCACAGTAAGGCCCTTCTCGCCGCAGGGAGGGGCCATGTTGGCGTTTCTGTCTCAGAACGCAGCTACCTTTTAAGCGCAAGGATCGTTCTTAGTATGTATTCATGAGTCCCGCCCTGCGGGCTCTGTAGCGACTCGGTAAAGGAACCTGTCTCCAGAATCTCCGTCCCGGCAAAATGCTCCCGCAAATCGGCATCGCTGAAGAAGTGGGCGTATTTATCCTCTTTGTATTCAAATGTGCCCGGCTCCAGCTCTCTCCCGCAGCCGTTATGGGGATCTTCATCAGAAAAGCTGGTGAAGTAGAGCAGCCCTCCAGTTCTAACCTGACTGAGACTGGCCTCAATCAGGCGACGGCGGTCCCCGGCGAGGAATAAATGCAGAACATCGTAGCAGTATACGGCATCTACAGACTGCCCAAGCTGCGGCTCCAGCGCCGAGCCTGCAATAAAACTCGTTCCCGGGTCCCATACTGTACCCAGCTCCAGTGCCGCCTCACTTAGTTCTATTCCATATACTGTAAATTCAGCGGAGAACACCTTGGTATTCCGCCCATACCCGGCACCCGGAACGAGCACAGTGGATACGCCTGCCTCCCTGAATTTCCGCTTTGCCCATACTGCCGACGGGCTGGGCTCACTCCCCCAGATCATCCCCTCCTGCGCAAATCTTTTACTCCAATACTCTGTCATGTAGCTCCTTCTTTCTGTGTTCAGAATATGATCCTGCGTGGTCTTAAGATTAACGCCGCTTATTCCGCATGGCATTCAACAGCTTCACTCCGGCTTCATCCTTGGTAGTGTAATAATCATACTCTGGAGACTCTTTGGCATAGAGTGCGATCTTCCCCTCAGCATCGTAATGGACACCCCAGCCGTATTTCTTGGGCAGCATGGAGGCCCGCAGGCACGGATGATTTTTTGAGAACAGCGCTGTCCAGATTTCCTCCCGGCGTGATTCACGCTCTTCTTCAGGAATAGCCTTGTGCCGCACATACACCTGGTACAGCAGTTCTTCATGATTATAACGGTAAGGCGAGCCGGCCAGCAGATGATACTGAATAACATGAGCAGGTGGGAGCGGACGATCAGATACAGGGATGGTGCCGGTCTCCACCGGGCAATCTTCTGCAATCCGGATAAATGTATCAGTATAGCTCATAGGTAAGCCTCCTTCAGCAGGACAATACTATTCTCCTATCATAGTCCACTCTGCCCGATCCGGCAAAGGCTATAGACACAGCAAAACGGCTGGCTCCTGTAGCACAGAGAGATCAGCCGTCTTGCCGTTATCGTATTTGGTTAAGTTAAAAGTTTACCAGCTGGACTTGGTGACACCTGGAATTTGTCCCTTATGTGCCAGCTCCCGGAAGACGATCCGGGATACTTTGAATCTGGCGAGGTATCCCCGCGGTCTGCCGGACACGCTGCATCTGTTCTTTTGGCGGGTGGCTGAGGAATCCCGGGGCAGCTTCTGCAGTGCCATTACATCGCCCGCCGCCTTCAGCTCTCTGCGCTTGTCGGCGTACTTCGCCACCAGCTCCTGCCGCTTCTGTTCCTTCACAACCTTGGATTTCTTGGCCACTATAGATCAGCTCCTTCGTTTTTATTCGTTCAGCGCCTGGGTCAGCGCGTCAAGATTCTGCCGCATCAGACTCAGGTAATCGAGATTGTGGGCAGCGTCTTCCTCTGTTAATCCTTCAATTGGATTCAGCACGGCGGTCTTGGCTCCTATTTCCTGGGCAATAGTATCGGCGACACTCGAGGAGACCAAGGTTTCAAAAAAGATCGTGGTCACCTTATTCGCCTTGGCGAACTCCACGATTGACGCCATCTGTGCAGCAGAGGGCTCCTGCTCCGGCGACAGCCCGGCAATCGGCACCTGCGTCAAGCCATATTGCTGTGCCAGATAACCAAACGCGGCATGCTGAGTAATAAAGTCCTTGCGCTTCGTGTTCTGGAGCCCGGCTCTGAAATCCTGATCCAGCTGCTCCAGCTTGGCGATATAAGCTTCGCTGTTAGCGTGGAAGGCAGCGGCATTCCCGGGAAAAGCTGCGGAGAGTGCTGCTTCAATGGTCTGAACCTCCCGGATTGCCATCACAGGATCCAGCCATACATGAGGATCAAGGCCGCCATGGTCGTGAGCGTGGTCATGGTCGTTGTCTGCTTCACTGTTAGCGGAATCAGTATGGGAATGATCATGATCGCTTCCTTCAGCTGCGGATTCATCATGATGATGTTCATGATCGTGATCGTCGTCTGCTCCACTTGCCGCTTCCTCTTCATGGCTGTGCTCATGCTCGTGTTCATGTTCATGCTCTGCTCCTTCAATAATCTGGAGTCCTTTACTTGCCTCTATTGTAATGAGATCACTTCCGGCCGCACTGTCCACAATCTGCTGCGCCCAGCCTTCCATGCCTGCCCCATTGTAGACAAGCACATCTGCATCCGATATATCAGCCATATCCTTCGCGGTTGGTTCCCAGTCATGCGGCTCGACCCCGGGCGGGACCAGTACCTCCACATCGGCGAGGTCACCGGTAATGCTTTTTGTGAATTCATACATCGGGTAAAAGCTGACCTTAATGTTCAATTTATCCGCTGCCGGTATAGTAGTCGCTCCGGCCGCAGCCGATGGTGTAGACGCCGGACTGCTGGTAGAAGCGGCTTTGGTCCCAGTATTGTTGCCGCAGCCGGAGATCACCAGCATGGCGGTCAAGGATAAAGCGGCAAGCTGACGGATGCTGAATGTGGACTGTGCGGCCGAATTGGACTTTGCTATGGATTTGAATTTCATCATATGTTGTGAGACCCCTTTTCTTCGTTAGCTTGAGATGAATAACGGCTGCGGCTGCGCAGCCTGATCAGCTTCTGCACCGCAATGGCCAGCAGCAGAAATACCAGCAGAATAAGTGCAATCGTGCCTCCTGGAGGCGTGTTGATATAGTAGGAAGCTGTAAGCCCGCTGAACACACCGGTCAGCCCCACACTGACGGAGATTATTATAGCTGCCGTGAAGCCTGAGGCCATCCGCAGCGCAATGGAGGCGGGCAGCACAATCAGAGCCGATACAAGCAGCACACCCACCACTGGCATGGCTGCGGCAACGGTCATGCCGGTTAGAACAGCGAACGAGAAGGACAACCACCCGGTATGGACACCGCTGATAGCGGCGGTCTCTTCGTCGAAGGTCAGGCTGTACAGCGGGCGGCGCAGAATAATGAAGTAGAGAATACCGGCTGTGGCCACCACAGCAATCAGCTTAAGCTGGGTATCGCTTACCGCAACGATGGAGCCAAACAGATAAGAGCTGAAGCTCTTGGTCAAGTTCTGCTTCATGCTCATCAGCACAACGGCCAGTGCCAGGCCGGAGGTCATAATAATGGCAACCGGAAGCTCACTGTAGGTACGGTAAGATCGGCGCAGCTGCTCAATAACCAGCCCTCCTGCTACTGCTACAGTGAAACCGCTAAGAGCAGGGTTCCAGCCCAATACGGAACCCAGTGCAACACCGGCAAGAGAGACATGAGACAGCGTATCCGCCATCAGCACCTGCCTACGCAGCATCAGATACACTCCCAGCAAGGGTCCGATCAGCCCGATCAGGCCTCCTGCCCAAAATGCGCGTTGCATGAATTCGTAACCAAGCATGTCCAGCCCTCCTGCTCCTTGCGTTCCAGCGTAATCACGGTATCCAGATACGAACTTGTCTCCTCCAGGCCGTGCGTAACCATAATGACGGTCCGGCCGTGGCGGCTGACATAATGCCGCATCAGCTCATAGAACCCGGTGCGGCTGGCAGCGTCCATCCCCGTTACCGGCTCATCCAGCACCAGCACCTGCGGCTGCTGGGCCAGCGCGCGGGCGATGCAGATCCGCTGCTTCTGTCCACCGGACAGCTCGCCGATTCTCCGGTTACGGTACTCCCACATCTCCACCTGCCGCAGGCTGCTCTCAACGAGCGCCTCCTGTTCCTTAGTGAAGCGGCGGAACAATCCCAGCCTGGAATAACAGCCGGAACGGACCAGCTCAATGACCTTGCTCGGAAATCCGGCATTGAAGGAGGCTACCTGCTGCGGCACATAACCGACCTCCAGCCTGCCTCCTCCGGTAATTTCCCGGTTCAGCGTGACCGTTCCGCTCCAGGGCTTCAGCAAGCCCAGCATCAGCTTCAGCAGTGTAGTCTTCGCAGCCCCGTTCGGTCCGGTAATCCCAATGAACTGCCCGGCCTCCAAATCCAGCGACAAGCGGTCAATGACCGGCTCATCCCCGTAACCGAACACCACATCCCGCATCGATGACAGAATCATATGGCATCGTTCCTCCCTTCCTGACACTGTAGCGGAACGTTTCGAGCTAAAGTGTCCGTTAGCTGTTAATGAACTTGTTAGTGAAAACTATTAAGCAGCTATTAGCTCACTATTTATTCGTAATTATTACGTTTTAACTTTAATGATTTTATCGTAATAATTACGATTTGTAAACCCGTAAACATAAATCAATCGTAATCACAACGATTTGGACTTGCTTTATTCTCTGATGGTAGGACACCAAATTACGTAATCACTCAGCACTTGCATCGCCGTACCTCACATTACATGTTGTGATCGCTTTTCCGACTACATTTGGACCACGTGCCCGCGCAACGCCGAATGTGTTCGGTTTTCCGATTACATTCGGCCCACGCACTCCCGCCCCGCACATTGTAATCGGTTTTCCGATTACATCCGGCCCACGCACCCCCGTCTCAGCACATTGTAATCGGTTTTCCGACTATATCCGGCCCACGCACCCCCGTCTCAGCACATTGTAATCGGTTTTCCGATTACATTCGGCCCACGCACTCCCGTCTCAGCACATTGCTCCACAGCCCCCTAAAGAAGTTGGAGTCCTCCCCCACAAAAATGTAGACTAGAAACAGGAGGAGGATGAACGGTATGGGACACTTAACAGGAACAAGAGAGAAAGCCGCGCAAGAGGTGTTGTCTGGCATTAAGGCAGCGGTGGTTGCCCGAAAGTATGGGGTGACCCCATCGACGGTGAATCAGTGGGTGAGAGATTACCGCGAAGCCCATGGGGAACAAGAGCATCCGTATCCCCAGGAGCAGGTGGAGGAATTGAAGCGCCTCCTGGATGTGGAGCAGAAATACGAGAAGGCGATCAAGATCCTCGGTGAAAAGGAGTTAGAGATCGAGATTCTGCGTGAACTGCTAAAAAAGCCAACCCCTGCTTATCCGAAAAAATCGAGATAGCCGAGATGTTCATTAAGCAGGGGAATACCGCAGCGTTGGTACTCCGTCTCGTGGGGCTCGCAGAGTCTACGTATTACGACCGTAAGAAACGCAAGTCACAGGAGCCACAGGCCGTACCTCAGGGGCGCGGAAGACCCGTACCCGGCTACTCCCTGACCGAGTCTGGAGAGAAGATTAGCGACGAGGAAATCCAAGAATGGCTGCTGGAATTAATCGCTGGAGAAGAGCACGTGTACGGATACAAACTGCTGGCCAAGTGCTTGTGGAACCAGCACGGGCTGAGGCTCAATCACAAGAAAAGTTACCGGCTGTGTCAGGCGCTGGATATCCTGCAGCCGCAGCGTCACAAGCGCTTTAAGCATCCCCGCAGGCTGCCGGAGAACCGGGTCATTACCGGAGCAGGCCAGCTCTGGCAGATGGACATTAAGTATGGATACGTAGCGGGCCGAGACCGGCATTTCTTTGTCCTGAGCATAATCGATGTGTTTACCCGTGTCATCGTCGGCTACCACCGCGGAGCGTCATGTGAGGCCAAGCACGCCTGCCAGACGCTGGGACGCGCCATGGAGCAACACTGCGCCCCTGGCAGCGCACGCCCGGTGATCCGCACCGACAACGGCCCACAGTTCGTCAGCCACCTGTTTGGCGACATGTGTGAAAGCTGGGAAATGACCCATGAACGCATTCCGCCTCGAACGCCAGATTTAAATGCTTTTATTGAATCGTTCCACAGCAATATCGACCGGGATTTGTTCCGAAAAGAGGCCTTCGACACCTTCGAAGAGGCCTATGAAGCCGTGGACCGGTACATGGACTTTTACAACAATCGCAGAATGCATACGAGCCTTCGGAACATGCCGCCAGCTACCTTTGCGGAGTGGGTCCTGACTCTAGAAGACCGCTCCCGCTTCTTCTGGCCGAGAGAAAAAGCGAAATAAAGAGCATAGCTACGACAAGTACCGATTTGATACGGAGGACTCCGGGATAAGGGGGTCGCACCGATTGTAATCGGTTTTCCGATTACATTCGGCCCACGCACCCCCGTCTCAGCACATTGTTGTTAATCGGTTTTCCGATTACATTCGGCCCACGCACTCCCGCCCCGCACATTGTAATCGGTTTTCCGATTACATCCGGCCCACTCGCTCCATTAAGCGTGGGAAAGCCGGAATCAGCTCAATGATTCCGGCTCCCTTACACCGCCTCAGCTAATGTACCACTTCCCCTGCCACAACATCCTTCTACTCCTGCCCCGCTGCAAGCAACTCCTCGACGAACCAAGGAAGCGGGTTGTTGAATTTCGTCCAGTCCTGCTTCATCTCCTCTGAAGTCAGCAGGCAGCGGTCCAGCCGGGCTTCGATATCGTCACGGTTCATCTGGACTCCGATGAAGACGATCTCATTCAGCCGGTCTCCCCACTGCCCGTCCCACTTCGCCAGTACATCCGGTTCTGCAGCCAACACCTCCTGCTGCTGCTCCTCCGGCAGGGTAGCCAGCCAATAACCGGCGGGTCCGAACTGAATGGACGGCCCTGCCTGGCTGATGGTCGCTGCTAGATCACCGCTGGCCGCCAGCCAGACCAGTCCTTTTGCCCGGACGATCTCAGAGGGCCAGTTGCTGAAGAAGAAGCTCAGCCGCTGCGGGTGGAACGGTGTTCTCCGGCGGTAGACGAAGGAGGTAATGCCGTATTCCTCAGTCTCCGGGGTGTGTTCTTCCTTAGCAAGCTCAGCAATCCAGCCGGACGACTGGCTGGTCTGTCCGAAATCGAACAATCCCGTATTCAGAATCTCCGATAGCTCCACCTGAGCATTCACCGTACGGATGATCTTCGCCCGCGGCTGAAGTCTGCGCAGAACCGCCTCCAGCTTGTTCAGCTCTGCCTCCTCCACCAGATCGCACTTGTTGAGCAGCAGCACATCACAGGTCTCGATCTGATCGATTAGCAGATCGACGATATCCCGGAAGTCGCCTTCACCCGCCGTCATATTGCGGTCCAGCAGACTGTCGCCCGAGGCGAAATCATGCCAGAAGCGGTTGGCATCGACCACCGTCACCATCGTGTCCAGCCGGGCCAGCTCCGTCAGGTCAATATCCAGCTCCGGGTTCGGGTAAGTGAAGGTCTGGGCCACCGGGACCGGCTCGCTGATCCCGGAGGATTCAATCAGAATGTAATCGAAGCGCCCCTCCGAAGCGAGATGATTCACTTCTCGCAGCAGATCATCACGGAGGGTGCAGCAGATGCAGCCATTGGACATCTCCACCAGCTTCTCCTCTGTGCGCGAAAGGCTGCTTCCTGATTTCACCAGATTCGCATCCACATTCACTTCACTCATATCATTGACGATAACGGCTACCTTCAGGCCCTCACGATTATGCAAAATATGATTGAGCAGTGTAGTCTTACCAGAGCCAAGATATCCGCTTAGCACGGTTACAGGAATTTTGTCCATTGTAGTCTCCTTGTACATTATATTTTCAGAATAACGCTGCTAAGCAGCTTAGCGGGTCTCCCGGTGCAGCGTGACACGCTTCAGGCGCGGGCAATATTTTCGCATCTCCAGGCGTTCCGGTGTCGTTCTCTTATTCTTCGTGGTGGTATAGTTGCGGTCGCCCGTCTCCGTACAGGCCAAGGTAACGATTACTCTCATCTCCATCAAACTCCTTTCGTTTAATCGTAATTATTACGATTTACACATTCTACACGCTCTATCCCTGCGCTGTCAACAGCTCCCCGAACATTTCGGCTCTCTTAGATTAGTGTTCTTTCCTGAATAAGCTTGACGTATAGATGGAATTACAAGCGGAAGCGGCTTGGCCGCCTTCTTATGGGGACGGTACTATTGGAGCGGGAGAGTGAGCCATGAAGATACCTGTGATTATACTGAGCGGATTTCTGGGGAGCGGAAAGACGACCCTGCTGCTGAGTCTGCTGAAGGAGAGCAAGCGGAGAGGGCTGAACCCGGGGGTGATCATGAATGAGCTGGGCGCCAAGGATGTGGACGGCTATATCCTGCAGGAGAGTACCGGCACAAGTGTGGAAAAGCTGCTGGACGGCTGCATCTGCTGCAGCCGCAAGGAGGAGCTGCCGCGCAGCCTGAGCACCCTGCTGGCGCGCCGCCCGGACATCATCTACATCGAACTTACAGGAGTAGCTGACCCGGATGAGATCGCAAAGTCGCTGCTGGCACCGTCGCTGGCAGACCGGCTGCAGCTGCACCACGCCATTACGCTGCTGGATGCCGAGAATGCACTGGAGTATAGCAGCCGCTTCTCGTCCGACAAGCAGCTCGTCCGCACTCTGCGCAAGCAGATCACCACCGCTGATCTCATCATCGTTAACAAAAGCGATCTGGTAGAACCTGAGACTCTGTGGAAGATTGAGAAGATGGTCTCCAAACAAAATTCGGAATCCGAGATTGTCTTCACCCACTACAGCCAGATTAATCTCGCTCCGCTGTTCACAGGCATCGCAGCACGCAGTTTTAAGGGCTCTGCTCCCAGGCGCGGCCCCGGCAATATCAGCGGTGTCACACTCCAGCGGATGAACACGGGCAGTAGCAGCGGCGTCAGCGTGGCGGCAGTGCATGAGCCTGAAACCGGGACGGACGGCTCTTTTTCCCAAGTCGCAGCCGTGACGTTAACCGTTCCTGCGGCATGGGCAGGGAGTCTCCGGCAGGAGGAGCTGGAGCATTTTTTGCGGCAATGGGGCTACAGTCTGCTCCGGGCCAAAGGCCATGTGCGGCTTGCCGGCCGGGATTCCGTACAGCTGGTGCAGCTCGCAGGGAACCGCATCTCCTGGGAGGCTTCAAGCTACCCGGGCCAGCCATATATCGTCTGCATTGGCCTGAATCTGGACGAGAAGGCCATCAGCCGCAGCTGGGCAGCGTTATTCAGCTAAGACCCCTGTGCGGGAAGGAGCCGAAGAAATCATGACCACCCTTAATCCGATTAAAATATTGCCGCTGCTCTTTTCCGCCGCTTTTCTGCTGACAGCGGGCAGCCTGTGGCTGCCTGGACATCTGAGCCTGCTGGACAACGGCTATGTCGACACGTTCAAAACTGCATTCCTCGGCATTCTGCTGGAGGCCTTGCCGTTTGTCCTGCTGGGCGCGCTGCTCTCCTCCCTGCTCCGCGTCTTCGTGCCAGACGAGCTGATCTCACGCTGGATTCCGCGCCGCGCGGTTCCGGCTATTCTCTTCGGCTGCCTGCTCGGAATCCTCTTTCCCGTCTGTGAATGCGGGATGATTCCGCTGGTCCGCCGCCTCATGCATAAGGGGATGCCGCTCTATGTTGCCATCGTCTTCATTCTGTCCGGCCCGATCCTCAATCCGGTCGTCTACGGAGCCACCCTGACGGCCTTCCGCTCCCATCCGGAGCTGGCCTACACCCGGATGGGACTGGCTTTTGCCGTAGCGGCATGTATTGGCCTGATCATCTACGGGACTGTCCGCAGATCGCCGCTGCGCCTGTCCATCCGCCGGGAGGGAAGCGAAGAGCAGCACGGCACACTACGCGGAGGCCGGGCAGCGGCAGTCCTGGTGCATACGTCGGATGAATTCTTTGAGATGGGCAAATTCCTGATCATCGGCTGTCTGCTGACTGCGGGCATCCAGACCTTCATGAATCAGAGCAGCCTGTCCGCCATTGGAGACCGTCCGCTCGGCTCCTACGTGTTCATGATGGGACTGGCCTTCGCACTCTCGCTCTGCTCCACCTCCGACGCCTTCGTTGCTTCCACGTTCCTGCATACCTTCCCGGCAGGAGCCCTGCTCGCCTTCGTGGTGCTGGGACCGATGCTCGATTTCAAGAACGCGCTGATGCTGCTCTCGCTGTTCAAGACCCGATTCGCCCTGTACCTGTTCTTCCTCATTGCCGCGGCCGTATTCACCGGCTCCGTACTCGCTTCCTTCTGGCTGTAGCTTCCGTGAAATCCCGAATAACTGGAGGAGGATCTGCATGAATAGCTCCGCAAGCATCCGGTTTCATTACGTACTTAGGGCGGTTATTCTGCTCGCCTTCGCCCTCTATATCGGACATCTGGTCCAGCAGGACGCCCTCCATTATTATGTTGCGCCCAAGCTGGCCCGCTGGATCAGATTGTGCCCGGTTCCGCTCTCCCTGATGGCGCTCAGTCTCGGGCTCCAAGCTGTGCTGGGCCGAAGCTCCGCCCTCTGCGACTGCGAGCACCGCCTGCCCCGTTCATTCATAGGCAGCTCCGCACTGTACAGCCTGTTCCTGCTCCCGCTGCTGCTCGGCTTCCTGCTGCCCGACCGGGCACTTGGCAGTGCCGCAGCGGCCAAGAAGGGCCTTGCCCTGTCCTACACTGCCGTAGAGTCCGGCACCGGGGCGAGGTTCACTCCGGCCAACCCCTATGAGGCCGAATTCGCAGAGCTGGCCGGCCAGCTCTACAGGCAGCCCGTGATCCCTGTGTTCCCTGAGATTTTCTCGGAAACGCTGGGCGCTCTCAACCTGTACAAATCACAGTTCGAGGGCAAGGAGATCGCCGTATCCGGCTTCCTGTACCGTGAGCCGCAGGGGTCCGGCCAATCCGGCTATGCCGTCAGCCGCTTCCTGGTTCAGTGTTGTACGGCAGATGCCACTCCTTTCGGCATTCTTCTTGCGCCAGGTACACAAATAAGCCTGCCCGCCGATACCTGGATTGAGGTTCGGGGCAAGCTTCATGTGACTCTTCATGAGGGAGTTGAAACTCTGCAGATTGCTCCGCAGAGCATAACCGCAACGGCAGAACCGTCCACACCTTATGTGTACACGAATGCCGATGCCGCAGCGGCATGGAAAGAGCTGCAGCCTTGATTAGATGACCGCGTCCAGCGCATCGTCATCCTCCAGCGAAGATTCCGGATTGGTGATCTCCACCAGGAGACGGGCCGGAATGCAAATAATCTGCTGCTTCGGCCGGGAGATGAATCCCATATCCAGCGCAATGGTCAGCGGAGCATCGGAATAGGTCATTTGAATACCATAGTCGTATACCTTCAGCGTGTTATGACCATACCTGGTGCGGATATCAATAATCTGCTCTTCTTTGGTTAGCTGCACAGTCTTGTAGGCTTTGCCATTCACTGTGATTACTGCCTCCAACTCCCCTTGCTTATACGGATGACTGTGGTTAGAGAACCACTTGAAGCCGTAGATGGAACCGGCGGCCAGCAACACTATAAGAATCAGCAGGAAATCTCCGCGCTTCATGATTTTCACTCGGTTGACCCTTTCGATTACCATTATATATTCGTAATAATTACGATTTATATAATAGTAAAGCAGACAAAGGATAGCTGTCAATATGAATAGCGCTTCCCTGGTCCGGCAGTCCTCCAGCCTAATCCATGACAAGATTATCTGCGGATGCTGCCCGACCATTCCCTCAGGACTCTGTCGAGCTCTTCTCCACGGATCGGCTTGGGAATAAAGTCCTGCATTCCTGCCCGGAGGCACATCTCTTCATCTTCCTTACGGGCAAAGGCCGTGGCGGCAATAATCACCGGGGACAGCCCCATCGCTTCGCGGATCTGCCGGGTCGCCTCAATTCCGTCCATGCCCGGCATCTGAATATCCATGAACACCAGATCATAATGCCGGGAACGTACAGCTTCTACCGCCTGCTCCCCGTTCACTGCCAGGTCTGAGGAGTAGCCGCGCTTTTTGAGAAAAGTCTGCAGGATCTGCTGATTCACCTGATGATCCTCTGCGACAAGGATTGACAACGGGCCGTATTGACCCTCGGGATGATCCAGATTGAAGATCCCGCCCTTATACTCCTGAGTGGCAGCAACTCCTGCCAATGGCGCCTCGCCCGGCTCCTCCACCGAATACATCACGCCGATGGTGAAGTAGAACTCCGATCCTTCCCCTTCGACGCTGTTCACACCGATAGCTCCATCCAGCAGCTCGACCAGCTTCTTGCTGATCGCCAGCCCCAGTCCCGTCCCGCCGTACTTACGGTTGATCGAAGGGTCGAGCTGGGAAAAGGACTGGAATAACAGGTTCTGGCTGCCCTGCGGAATGCCAATACCGGTATCGGTTACCGAGAACCTCAGAATCAGCGAGCCCGGCTCCCCGGCAGCCTCCAGCTTCACTGAGACGCCGACCTCGCCTTCTTCCGTGAACTTGACCGCATTGCCGACGAGGTTCACCAGCACCTGCCTCAGCCTGGTTTCGTCGGTGATGACAACTGCCGGGATATCAGGATCAATATGGCTGCGCAGAATCAGCCCTTTCTCCTGGATACGGGGATAGAATAGCTCACAGACGTTCTGAACAACCTGCCGGATATCGACCGGCTGGAGATCCAGCGTCATCATGCCGGATTCAATTTTACTGAAATCCAGCACCTCGTTAAGAATATGCACGAGCGCAGCGCCGCTTTTATTGATAATCTGGGTGTAATACTGCTGTTCCTCCGTAAGCTCTGTTCCCGACAGGAGATCGGCCATCCCGATAATTCCATTCATCGGCGTACGCAGCTCGTGGCTCATAATCGCCAGGAACTCCGACTTGGCCCGGTCAGCCTTCTCCGCAGATTCCTTGGCACGCTCCACAGCCTTCTCCTCGGTGATATCCCTGAAGACCACCACCGCCCCCTTATGCTCACCGTTATCATATAATGCCGTCATCCGGTATTTGACCAGGAAGCTGGAGCCGTCCTGACGCCAGAAAATCCCTTCCTGCTCCTGCTCATAAGAGAGCCTCGTCTTGAGCAACTCCGCCAGCGTCCGGTGTCCCCCGGGATACAGCTCACCGTCCATCCAGGTCTGCGCGATCGTATGCAGCTTGATATTGCCGGCCAGCTCCCCCGGATTATACCCGAGCATGACAGAGGCAGCGGGATTGATAAATACGGTCTCCCCCTCCAGATTCATGCCAAAAATCCCCTCAGACACAGAGTTCAGGATCAGCGCATGCTCATAGCTAAGCTTCTCAATCTGCTCCAAATACCGCTTAGGCTCTGTAATATCACTGGTAATGGCAAATACGCCGACCACCTCATGATCAATCAGCATAGGGACATAAATCATCCCCACCTCCACCCGCTCTCCGTCGTGACGGATCACCCGGGTATCGAAGGTCTGGGCCCTGCCTCCGGCTGCCGCCAGAAACCGCATATTCACATGCTCCAGCTCATCCTCTTCAATAATCTCACTGTAACTGGAATGCATCAGGGTCTCTCTGCTGTATCCGGTCAGCTGCTCCAGACTGGCATTCATTGACTGAATGTATCCCTGGAGATCCATGGCACTGATGGCAGACGGATTGTATTCGAAAAGCGACTTGTAGCGGTTCTCGCTCTCACGCAGCTGCTCCTCCATCCGCTCGCGCTCAGTCACATCCTGCACCATACCGCGGATCTGTTGAACCTTGCCGGAGGCGTCCAGAATCACTTCCCAGTGTGCGTAGAGAGACTTACGATCCTCACTGCCCTTTACTCTGAAAATCGCCTCGCCCTTAGCCCCGGACTTCAGCGTATAATGCAGCTCTTCGCGCAATCTGTCCAGGTCCTCCGGCACTACACAGTCAAGCAACTGAGTATAATGGACCACGGTATGATTTCCGCAATTCCCGCCTAATTCAAAGATAGCCATCAGCTGGCCGGAGACGATCAGCTGCTCATATACGGAATTCCACTCCCAGGAGCCCATTTGTCCAAGCTCCTGCGCGGCAGCCAGCATATCTTCAACCTTCTTCCGCTCGGTGATGTCACGGGCAATCGTCAGGATCTGCCGTACTTCACCTTCACGGTTCCGCACCACCTGAAAGGAGCTTTGGATCCAAAGATAATGGCCGTCCTTATGCCTCACTCTGCGTGTGAAGGTATCATTGTCAGAGTAGAGCTTACCCGGTCCGGCCATTTCCAGCGCATCCGCTTCATGGTAAAAATCCGTTTTGTTGCGGCCGATCATGTCGCTGGGCGGATAACCCAGCAGCGCTTCGACCGACGGGGAGACGTAGCGCAGCGTCCCGTCGGGATCGGCGAATGAAATCATATCCGGGGTGTGTTCCGTAACCAGCTCGTAGAGCTGGTGGTCCTCCTCTATCTTCTTCTCCGCCAGCTTACGCGCGGTGATATCAGTCATCTCTGCAACCAGATGGGAGGGACTTCCGCTCTGTTCATCAATGATCAGAAAAAGATGCAGGGCAACCCAGAGCATCTCACCATTCTTATGTACGAACCGCTTTTCGGTATCTACAGCCATATCGGGTCTGCTTATTAAGTCATTCATAATCTGCCCGTGATCCAGGGTATCCCCTTCACCCGGATAGACGATATCCTGGTAACGCAGCTCCTTGAGTTCGGTCTCGGTGTATCCAAACATCCCGCAAAGCGCAGGGTTGGCCATGAGCATAGTTCCATCCGTAATGGATACTGCCGCATATCCTATTGAGGACCGCATGTACAAGTGCTTAAATAGTGTGTCGGACAAAGCTGGAGCCTCCTCTGAGAAAATGGGGGACATAATTTAGTAACATTATACCTTTTTTTCGGAATTTATGCTCCAGACCTAAAGTCCCGCTAATGAAGATACTCCGGGCAAGCTTGCCGCTGGAAACGGTGCATATTCACACACAAAAACCCCACAAAGTGGGGCTTTAGCGCAGGTGATGACTCAGGTGCTTTGAGGGGACCCCAAAACATATACATTCTTATATTTTCAAAAAACCGCCCTGGTCACTTGCATGACATCAAGGCGGTACAGGTTAGTCCAGTCTCCTGCGCGGCAGCCAGAAGGCACAGAAGAGTACCAGTGTCAGCGATAGACCGGCAAGCAGCCACTTGCCGTTATCCCCTGGCTCCTTAAGCTGGCCGAACAGGTAAAAGGGCCCAGTCAGTTTGCCTTTAGTGGTGAAATCCAGCAGATACCAGGAGAATCCGGCAATATATCCAGCTGAGAGGTTACCGGCCAGAAGAGTGGCCGTCAGACCGGCTGACCCCATCACAATGGCGGTGATTGCCGTCCCTCCCACCATCGGCCATAACTCAAAATCCGCGCCGTGTCCATGTATCCAGGTGAACAAAGCAGCAACAGCAAGGAAGATATAGAGAGCGGTAAGCAGCCAGCGGAACAGAAATAACGGAAGATGACGCACCCGTTTGGCATAAAGCACCTCCTGGATACCGCCATCCTCCAGCAGACCCAGATGCGGATAGACTATCAGTCCCAGCAGGCTGACGAGGAATTCTCCCAGCTTCGCAGCCTGGAGCCTGTCCATTAATACAGGGTCTATGAATACCGGTACGGCTGCCAAAAGTACCGCTGACAACAACCAGGAATAATGCACTGTCAGCTTGAGGTTGTAACGGGCGAGCGGCGCGATGATCTGCCGGCTCATCTCAGTGCTCCGGATGCGGGCACCGCCGGAGTCCGCTTCGTCTTTCTCCTGCCAAGTGACTGGGCAGCATCCAGACGGCTGCGGTTTCGCTCCCAGAGCCAGGCTGCCCCCGCGGTCAGAAGAATGGCCAGCAGCAGGTAGAAGCTGCGGTTAAGGGCAATCTCATCTGCCCAGCCGCGGTACAGATTATAGTCATTAGGTGAATTAAAGCGGATGAACAGCCGACTCAGCCCATAGGAGCCCATGAGCGGCAGTACGGATACGAACCACCAGATGATCTGCAAGGCGATAGGCACAATGCCCCGGCGGAACAGCATGGAGCCGAACATCCCGAAGGCTACCGAGATCCATAGGGTGGGCAGCAGCCACCAGGCCGTATAGCTGAGAAAGGTCCTTATGGCCTGCCCCGTCTGACCTGTAAGTCCAAGCGTATCCACCGTCTGCCAGCCCCCGATGACAGCCAGAATGAGGTAGACCAGAGAGAGCATAATCCCTTGGGCGATAAACTTGGACCCGACATACACCCACGGGGAGACCCTGCGGCTGTAGATCAGTTCATTCATCCGGCTGGAGCGGTCCCGCAGCAGCAGGAAGGCGGACAGAAAGACCGGGAAGATCCCTGCGGGCAACGACAGATAATCACTGAAATAGCGGGCGGCTCCGGGAAGCAGCTCTCCACCGTCTACCTTAGCATTGTACTCCGCAAGCTGCGCTTCCTGCGCCTTCATTGCTTCGTCTATAGACGTTGTAGCATAACCGTAGTTACTCAACCCTTGCTGATACATACTGCTTCCGCCCAATTCGCTGTTCAATGCCTCAGCGATCTGGTACACCTCATCCATGGTATATTGGCCGGGGTCCTTCAGGACTTTGTCCAGCTGCGAGATGGCAGCAGTTAAGGCGGCCTTCTCTCCGGCATCCAGCCCTATCTCCATCGGGAATCCCAGCCTCAGCTTCTCACCCGCTCCATCATTCAGATCCCACTGCATATGAATCTTCATCTGTTCAGCCAAGCTGCGGGTATCCCACGGAACCGCCCAGCCGTAATAAGGCTGTTCCGCAGTCCCCATATTCTGCGGCGTACTTATTACAGGAGGACTGAGCTCTCCCCAGGTCTCCTCCGTAGCATAAGAAGTGAAATAGAAGAATACGCTGGCAATCACAAACAGATAGAACACCAGACTGCGCAGCGTCATGCGCATCTCCTTGCCGATCAATGCCATCATACGCAGGATTCCTCCCTGCGCATCAGGTGCAGGTACGCATCTTCAATCGATGGCGCGGCTTGCTGTGCCCCTGCGTACGGCTGCTCCTCCGCCAGTACCCGGACCCGCATGCCTGCACCCTCCGGCACGGCAGACAGTACCGGGAAGCGGTCGCGGTCCCGCTCCCACTGCGCCCGGTCCAGCTCAGCGATCCAGACACGTCCGGCCGCAGCGGCGGTAAGATCGCCTATTCTGCCGTGATACCGCAGACTCCCCTTCTGCAGTACAGTCATTTGCTCGCAGGTGGACTCCACATCTTCAACGACATGCGTGGACAGGAGGACAATCCTCCCTTCCGCGAACCGTCCCAGCAGCCGCCGGAAGCGGATGCGCTCCTCAGGGTCCAGCCCCGCTGTCGGCTCATCGACAATCAGCAGCTTCGGCTCATGCACCATGGCCTGGGCCACGCCCAGCCGCCGCTTCATGCCGCCGGACAGCGCCTTGACCTTGGTCCGGCGCTGCTCCGTAAGGTTCACTTGCTCCAGCAGATCATCTATTCTCCGCTTCCGCCCGGAACGGCCGCCTATCCCGGACAGCAGCGCAAGATAATCCATAGCCTCATAGACGGTCATTCCGGGATAGAAGGCGAACTCCTGCGGCAGATAACCGACCAGCTCGCGTACCCGGGCTTTATCCTGCAAGGGAACCCCGCCTATCTCTACTGTTCCTGAACTGGGCGTCAGCAGAGTGGCTAGCAGCCGCATCAGCGTAGTTTTGCCTGCCCCGTTCGGCCCCAGCAGGCCGTGAATGCCCTCGCCTACCCGAAAGCTGATATCCTGCAGGGCTGCCTTGCTTCCGTAAGTCTTGGTCAAATGATTAATGATTAGCTCCATTTCATCTCTCTCCCTTTCCTGCAACTCCCGTTCAACTGTCGTTCTCCAGACTCCACAGCAATTCCAGCTTTTCGATCAACAGACCTGCTGTAATCAGAAGGAGCGACAGCTCAACACACAGCCACTGATCCACCTTACCGATCCAAATCATTAGGGCGAATACAGCTGTAACGATTGTGATGCCTGAGACTGTAAGAATTTGGCGTCTGGCCAGCACCTTGCGGTTATGCAGTACTCTCTGTGCTTCACGCTTGTCGTATTCCAGCAGACGGGCCTTGCGGTAGACCTCACCCAGAAATAGCCGCTCCTGTTCCGTTGACTTCACAATCCCACTCCTCCTTCTCATAGATCTGCCTCAGCTTCTTGCGTGCCCGGTGCAGCAGGACCTTGAAGCTCACTTGATTCCGGCCCATCACTGCGGCCGCCTGTTCATAAGACATCTGTCCCACATCCACCAGATACACTGCCTGCCCGTAGTCCGGCTTCATCTGATGCAATCTTCTGCGCCATTCCACATCCTCTTCCCGGATGATGGCCAGCCGTTCAGGATTCCCCTCATCCGGGTTATGTACGCTGCTGCTCTCCGCCGTATACGGCAAGCTCTGCTGCCTTGCACGCTTACGGACCGAGTCTATGCTCTTGTTGCGGAGAATGGTGAACAGATAGGTTTTGAAGGATGCCCGGTAATCATATTTCTCCGGGTACACCAGCAGATAGGCGAAGCAGTCCTGCGCCAGATCCTCGGCGGTATGATAATCTCCGGTCAAGTGGTAGGCAAACCGCACAGCAGGCTCCCGGTATTGCCGGACCAGCCATTCAAACGCCTCCAGGCTCCCTTCCGTGAACCTGATTAGCACCGCTTCTTCATCCAGCTGAGAAGCCGCCGCCTCACCCGCCGTCACCTGGTCCACTGCCCCAAGGCCTTCTCCTCGCTCACTTTCGCTCCCGTTCGTCTCACACGCCTCCTCTCCTGCCCAGCCGTCTACTGCTTATTCGTTCAAGTAAGGCAAAAGGTTACAGTTTGTTCGTGAAAAACAGAAAAACACCATAACAGGTGAAGGAAGCTTGTACCTCCTTCCACGTGTAGGCAGACTTTACGTGCCTCCATCCACTCTGCTTTCTGGCGGCATATAGCATGAAACATGAGCAGCATGGATATCCATACAATTGGCCCATGTGCCATTGCACACTCACCATGTATGCTGTTTTTGACATACATTCCGTCCACGCACCTGCATGTGAGCACAATGCTCCACAGCCCCCTAAAGAAGTTGGAGTCCTCCCCCACAAAAATGTAGACTAGAAACAGGAGGAGGATGAACGGTATGGGACACTTAACAGGAACAAGAGAGAAAGCCGCGCAAGAGGTGTTGTCTGGCATTAAGGCAGCGGTGGTTGCCCGAAAGTATGGGGTGACCCCATCGACGGTGAATCAGTGGGTGAGAGATTACCGCGAAGCCCATGGGGAACAAGAGCATCCGTATCCCCAGGAGCAGGTGGAGGAATTGAAGCGCCTCCTGGATGTGGAGCAGAAATACGAGAAGGCGATCAAGATCCTCGGTGAAAAGGAGTTAGAGATCGAGATTCTGCGTGAACTGCTAAAAAAGCCAACCCCTGCTTATCCGAAAAAATCGAGATAGCCGAGATGTTCATTAAGCAGGGGAATACCGCAGCGTTGGTACTCCGTCTCGTGGGGCTCGCAGAGTCTACGTATTACGACCGTAAGAAACGCAAGTCACAGGAGCCACAGGCCGTACCTCAGGGACGCGGAAGACCCGTACCCGGCTACTCCCTGACCGAGTCTGGAGAGAAGATTAGCGACGAGGAAATCCAGGAATGGCTGCTGGAATTAATCGCTGGAGAAGAGCACGTGTACGGATACAAACTGCTGGCCAAGTGCTTGTGGAACCAGCACGGGCTGAGGCTCAATCACAAGAAAAGTTACCGGCTGTGTCAGGCGCTGGATATCTTGCAGCCGCAGCGTCACAAGCGCTTTAAGCATCCCCGCAGGCTGCCGGAGAACCGGGTCATTACCGGAGCAGGCCAGCTCTGGCAGATGGACATTAAGTATGGATACGTGGCGGGCCGAGACCGGCATTTCTTTGTCCTGAGCATAATCGATGTGTTTACCCGTGTCATCGTCGGCTACCACCGCGGAGCGTCATGTGAGGCCAAGCACGCCTGCCAAACGCTGGGACGCGCCATGGAGCAACACTGCGCCCCTGGCAGCGCACGCCCGGTGATCCGCACCGACAACGGGCCACAGTTCGTCAGCCACCTGTTTGGCGACATGTGTGAAAGCTGGGAAATGACTCATGAACGCATTCCGCCTCGAACGCCAGATTTAAATGCTTTTATTGAATCGTTCCACAGCAATATCGACCGGGATTTGTTCCGAAAAGAGGCCTTCGACACCTTCGAAGAGGCCTATGAAGCCGTGGACCGGTACATGGACTTTTACAACAATCGCAGAATGCATACGAGCCTTCGGAACATGCCGCCAGCTACCTTTGCGGAGTGGGTCCTGACTCTAGAAGACCGCTCCCGCTTCTTCTGGCCGAGAGAAAAAGCGAAATAAAGAGCATAGCTACGACAAGTACCGATTTGATACGGAGGACTCCGGGATAAGGGGGTCGCACCGAATGTATGCTGTTTTTGACATACATTCCGTCCACGCACCTGCATGTGAGCACAATGTATGCTGTTTTTGACATACATTCCTTCCGCGCACCTACATGTGAGCACAATGTATGCTGTTTTTGACATACATTCCGTCCACGCACCTGCGTGCGAGCCCAATGTATGCTGTTTTTGACATACATTCGGGCCACGCGCCTGCATGTGAGCACAATGTATGCTGTTTTTGGTTACTACTTAGGTCACTTCAAAACAGGGTTACCGAAAAAAGCAAGAGATAGCGAGGAAAGGACAGGGAGTTGTTGTTTAATGTAGGTGGAGACGACGCTCCGTAAGCGGGCAAACCATTGCGCCGCGGCTTCGGTACGAAAAGAACCGGAGACTTTTTGCTTGACCTTGACCATTCGGAGATCACGTTCGGCTTGGTTGTTATCAAAGGGAATCTCGGGACACCAAAGAAACTTGAGAATCGCCTCTTTGTGAACCTCAAAGCGTTCTCCCAAGTTGCCGGCCCTGCTCTTAATGGCACGACCTTTTTTACACGTTTTCGCCCGTACCCAGTCTTTCGACCATTCCCCTTCGCCCGTTTGGAGAATCGCGTCATATCGTTCACGAAACGATTGAATGACCTCTGTCGCCAAAGGAATCCCTGCTTGACGGGAACGCAGCGCCTGGGCCCAGCCCTCCGTCAGCAGATCCTTCATCTGCTTCGCCCACTGATGTCCGTCGTGCTCGGCAATCCCTATGCATTCCCGGAGCAAATGGGCATTACACAAGGCATGGGAATAGCTATGCCTCTCATTAAAATATCCTTTCATGCAGTCATGGACGACGGTTCCCGTATAAGTAGGTAAAAAACCGATGTCTTTCATCGCGGGAGCTCCCCGTTTGGCGTGCAGCTGGAGCAAGGTATACGTTTCGTCAGACATGACGTGCATCCACTGGGTCCGTCCGTCAACCCGGCACCCGGTTTCATCCGCATGGACTTTGACTTTCTGATGTAACTGGGTACGGATATGCTCTTCGATGGGAGCGAAACGGTCATGGGCGGTCTCTAAAAAGGAAAGCAAGGTACCTTCGCTGGGCCGATACGTGGTCCAGTCCTCGAAGAGCTGAGCCATCCGCTGAAGCGGAAGAAAGTGAAAGGCATGCAAATAGACCGTCCACGCCGCCATCCGGGGGCCATATTGGGCCGGAGCAGTGATGTGGGACGGGAAGGCTGCACGCTGGACTTTTTGGCAACAAGCGCAGTAGCGTTGCTCGGCACGAAACTCGGTGGTCCAGATGCGAGACACAGGAAGGTCGAATTCTTGACGCCGTTCTTCCCCCACACAAGGAGCACCTGCGAGCGAGCCCAAACAGTCCGGACAGGTGGTTAATTCGCAGACCACGACTTCGTCGGGATTGTCGATAACGTGGAGCGTCGTCCCAGGATGGCCTTTCGGTGCGCCTTTGGGACCACCAGGGGTTCGCAGATTGGGAGGCTTGCGAAGCCCGTCACTAGATGGAGGTTTGCTGCTGTTATGACTCTTCTGCTGGAGTTGCCGTTCCAACTCATGCACGCGTTTTTTCAGCGATTGAATCTCTTTCGCCTGGGTGTCAACGATTTGTTGAAGGCGCTGATTCTGTTCGGTCAAGGCCCGATTTTGGTCGAGGAGCATCTGGATGAAGCCTGCAATTTCAGGATCCCCTTTACTGATCTGAAGGACTTGCTGTGGGCTAACATCCATACCTCATTCACCTCCCGGGTTTTGTCTTTTTCTTTCGACAGGGGAGAGTAAAACTCCTTTCCGAAAGTGGAATAGTGTGGATGTTTTTTCATGGAGACCTAAGTAGTAACTGTTTTTGACATACATTCCGTCCACGCACCTGCGTGCGCGCCCAATGTATGCTGTTTTTGGCATACATTCGGGCCACGCACCTGCGTGCGAGCCCAATTTATGCTGTTTTTGGCATACATTCGGGCCACGCGCCTGCGTGCGAGCCCAATGTATGCTGTTTTTGGCATACATTTCGTCCACGTGCCTGCGTGCGAGCCCAATGTATGCTGTTTTTGACATACGTTCGGCCTGGACGCCTGCGTAGCAGCATATGTAGGCTGTTTTTGGCATACATTCCGTCCGCGCACCTGTATCTGTAGCCTTTTACGCCACGCCTGTGACGGCATTCCTTTGCAACGCTTCCGGGAAATAAGTCTCTTTCCCGTCGACTGCAGCAGAAACACAAAAAATAACCCTTCCGAAGAAGGGCTATTGAGTAATGCGGATGCGGTCAAGAGGACTCGAACCTCCACGATATTGCTATCACTGGCACCTGAAGCCAGCGCGTCTGCCAATTCCGCCATGACCGCATATTATGTAATTCAGTGATTCAATCACCGTAATTAAGAATATACTCTCTTTGACGGGGAATTGCAAGCTTTAATTTTCAAGCCAATACCTTCAGCACATCCGCAATCTTCCGCTGATGCGACAGGACTCCGTAATTCATCCAGGCCATGAAATCCACCTCGTACACACAACGGTTGCGAACCGCAGGCAGGCTTCTCCACAGCGGGGTATCCAGCAGCTCCCGCCCCTCCCCTTCCTGAAGGTCAAACGTAATGAACAAATGATCTGCGGTCAAGCCGGACAGCTCTTCACTGCTGAGAAGTACACGCTTCTGCCCGCGGGTAAGCTGCTGGACCAGGGGATGCCGACCCAGCTCCAGATCTTCATACAGGACACCCGCTGCATAGCCCAGATGTTCGCAACCATACAGGGTAACCCCACAGGCGGAAATCCGCAGCAGAGCTACTGTCTGCCCCCGGACGCTGCGGCTGAGCAGCCGCTTGGCCTGACGGGCCTGTTGTTCATATTCGCTGATTACCTCCTGCACCTGTCCCGTTCTCCCAAAGACGGCCGCAGCGCTGCGGAGCGTGGCACGCCAATCCTCCTGATAGAACGGGAGCCGGAACAACGGTGCGACCCGGCTGCATTCTCCCAGCTGCCAGCGCCGGAAGCCGTCATCCAGCATAATCAGCTCAGGCGAGTAACGGCTGAGACCGTGCCAGTCTCCGCTTGAGATATCGAACGCCGGAACCTCATTCAACCCAAGGTATTCCTGCTTGCCCCACTGGGCATGGCAATACTGTACGACCGGAGTGATGCCCAGCGCCAGCAGATAATCCTCCAGAAAAGGGGCAAATACCCGGACTCCCTCCTGATGGAGGCTTCTGTATTGTCCGGGAGTCACCCCTACCGTTCTTTTGAAGCGCCGGTTGAAATAATACTCATTGCTGTAGCCCGCAGCCAGGGCAACCTCATGCAGCCGGTCCCGGGTCAGCAGAAGCTGCTGCTGTGCCCGTTCAATACGCAGCCCGTTCAGGTGTTCCAGGGGCATCCGTCCGGTAATCTCTTTGAAGATCTGCGTATAACTCGCACGCCCGATCCCGGCAATCTCAGCCAGCTGATCGACCGATAACGGTTCACTGCAATGCTCTTCCATATAGCGGATCGAGGCTTCCACGGCCTCACGGTCATCCTTAGCCCTCAGTACCGGAGTATTCGCCCGCATAATCAACAGCAGCAGCTCCTGGAACCGGGTCTGAGCCGTGAACCATTCGATATCCTCCGGACGCCGGAAGCTATAATAGATGGAATCCAGCAGCAGAGCACACTGTGAGAACGGGCGGCAGTCCAGATATCCGGGGCGGAGCATATTTTTTTCATGTTCCTTGTCCCCTGTACCAAGCCTGCCGTGCCCTGCAGGAATCAGCCTGAACTCCATCCGGTACCAGCTGATCCCCTGCTCGCCGGCCTGAATCCGGTTCAGTGATCCGGCTTCGATCAGGAACCCGGCCCCTTTTTCCAAAGAAAATCTTCTGTCCCCTGCCTGCAGCCAACCCTGCCCTTCGGACACAATGATTAAGGTATGCTCCTGATACACTTCGAGCTGATCCTTCCCCATCGGAGAGCGTGTAACCACTTCTATATTCAACAGGCTGTGGAGCAGCCTTCTCGTGGTGTGTTCCTGCAACTGTTCCGCCATACTGCTGCCCCTCCTAACTGAGAATCATTATCATAGACTCAAGTGTAAAACAAAAAAGAAGATCTATCAACCTTGCGGATAGACCTTCTTGTGGCTTATTGACCAACTATCACTTCACGCCGGATTACTTCACCATCGCCTTAAGCAGATCCTCAAGCTTCATCTGGTTGGCGGTAATCCCCCCGGATTGCCAGTGGGAACGCTCCATCCGGTAGATATTACCGTTCTTGACCGCAGGAAGGTTCTTCCAGAGTGGCCCGTCCAGCAGCTTGATGGCTTCCTGGTTGACCGCGCTGTCCCAACCGCCATTGTCAGGGAAGATAATGATATGGTCCGCCTCAAGCTGCGGGATCACTTCTTCGGAGATGATCGCCTGATAGTCCGTCATCTCAGCAGCCATAGGGACAGGTGTCAGGCCGAATTGATCATAGATCATGCCGGTATAGCGGTTTTTGACTCCAAAAAGTGCAAAGGTCTTGTCCGCAACATTCAGCCGGATCACCGCCACCTTCTCCTGGCTCAGCGCCTGCTGCAGCGCAGCTTTGCCGTCCGCCACCTTCTTGTCGTAGTCCGCCAGCACAGTCTTCGCCTTATCCGGGATGCCCAGCGCCTCTGCAACAGCTGTCAGGATCAATCTCGAATCCTGAAGCACAGCCTCCGGCAGGCGGTAAGTGGGCGCAACCTTGGAATATTGCTCGTACCTCGCTTCATCCGCTCCGCCGTCGGCGATGATCAGATCCGGGTTTTTCTCAAGCAGGGCTTCAATACTCCCCGTAATATCGTATTCCGGCACATCCAGCTTCAGATAATCCTGCTTGCCCCAGCTGGGATGATACCATTGCACCACCGGGGTAACGCCGAGCGCCTTCAGATAATCCTCCACATAGATTCCCGCTACCCGTTTAGGGTTCGCCGGAATCTCTACCTCCCCGAATTCTCCGCTTACTGTCCGTGTTGCCCCTTCTGAAGCTGCCGCTCCGCCAGTCTCCGCAGGTGCTGCGCTGGCAGCTGCCGCATTCCCTGCCTGGACCTCCTTGCTGTCCGCAGCCTTATTATTCGTACCGCAAGCTGCGATAGCGGACATTGCCAGGATAAGTACAGCGGTCCAAATGAATTTTCGGCACCAATTCTTCATATCTCTCTTCACTCCTGTGTCTAATTTCACTGATAATCATTCTCAGATGATCTTAAACACAATAGTAGCACGCCATAAGCAGCTTACAATGCACTTTCTCAGCGAAAATCTTATACAAACGTTTTGACCCCGCCAAGCTGACGGGGCCCATCGTTCACAACCGGTCCCCCACATACTTGTCGCGTCCCGCCCCCATACCCGCTGCGAACAGCAGCACACTGGCTAGAACAAGCAGCGCAAGCGGTACATTCCAGCTCCCCGCAGCATCATGCAGCAGCCCGAACAGCGCGGGGCCCATCGCGGCAAGCAGATACCCCGCCGATTGGGCCATGCCGGACAGCTCGCTGGCCTCCTGCGTAGTCCGGGTGCGCAGACTGAAGAACATCATCGCCAGACCAAAGGCGAAGCCCCCGGCAATTCCTATGCAGATAGCCCATAACGCCATTAGTGCAGTGCTGCCCAACCAGACGCCAAGGATGCCAGTGATAAACAGAACCGAAGTAATCACCACCGGCAGCCGCTGGCTCTTCATCCTTCCCACCCAGAGCGGCACAAAGAACGTGAACGGCAGCTGAGCCAGCTGCATCAGCGAGAGAATCCAGCCGGCATGGCTGGCAGACATCCCCCGCTCCCCGAGGATCACCGAGAACCAGGCGATCAGCACATAATAGAGCAGGGATTGCAGTCCCATGAACAGCGTAACCTGCCAGGCGAGCGGGGAGCGCCAGACCCGTGCCGCTGATGAGACTGCAGTGCCTGCCTGTCCTGCACCCAGACTCTTCAGCTGCGGAATCCAGAAGACCGTAGCCAGTGCAGCAATCATGAACCAGAGCGCCAGCGTCCCTCTCCACCCCAGCCCCGCACGGGTGGCCAAGGGAACACTCAGCCCCGAAGCAGCCGCTGCACATATGTTCATAGACACGGTATAGATTCCGGTCATCAGACCGATGCGGTGCGGGAATTTCCCCTTGATCAGTCCAGGCAGCAGCACATTACAGACGGCAATCGACAGACCGATCATCGCCGTACCTGCGAAGAAGGTTACCGTGCCGGAAGCCGAACGGACCAGAATTCCCATGGACAGCGTGAGCATGGCCAGCAACAGGATATTGGGCAGTCCCAGCTTGCGGGCAAGCCGGGGCGCGAACGGTGACAGCAGGGCAAAAGCCAGTAAAGGCAAAGTCGTAATCGCTCCCGCCAGCGTATTAGACAGCCCCAGATCATCCCGGATCATCTCCAGCAGAGGTCCGACGGAAGTGAACGGGGCACGCAGGGCAGCGGCCACACAGATGATTCCGGTGACAAGCATCCAGCGGCTGCGGATATCCGCAGCAGATGAGGACAAGGCCGGGCTTGTCCTCATGTTATTTTCACGGCCAGGCTTCATGTTGTACCTCCAGGGTCGCAGCAAAACACCTGTCAAGCCCGGAGCTTGTCAGGGAATAGCCGCTATATGTATTACGCCCTTCAACGAAGGCGCATTATTTCATTATATCATATCGCTTGCCGGAGCAGTCTCCCTGGTCCAGAAGAAAACCGCCGGTCAAGTGACCAGCGGCAGCAGAGCAGGTGAACCCGGATTACACCCAGAGGGATTTAGAGATGATTACGAGCAGGATGAACAGAACCAGGATTGCGCCAGTGGAAGTGAAAGCTCCGCCGTATCCTCCAACATTTTCGCCCATGTTAACTCCTCCTTTATGCCTGAATACTGTTAAAATATGTATAGATAATGTCCTTGGTATGGGTTAAACGGCAATCAATTCCGCAGTATATTTTAATTTTAATGATTCTCACCGTTGACAAAACATGTAACCCTCTTTAGTATCCTAAGCAGAAGGTTTAATTGAGAATCAATCTCAGTAACCAGATACATAACATATTACAGAAAAGAGTGAACAAGAGATGCTGCGTCGTTTTTTCTCCTATTACCGTCCGTATAAGAAGCTGTTTGTCCTTGATTTCACCTGTGCGGTGGGTGCGGGTCTGCTGGAGCTTGCTTTTCCGGTGGCTGTCAATAAATTCATTGATGACCTGCTGCCGGGCCAGAACTGGTCGCTGATTCTGATTGCCTGTGTCGCCCTCCTCGCCATCTACGCCTTGAACACGGCAATGAACTATATTGTCACCTATTGGGGGCATATGCTGGGGATCAATATTGAGACCGATATGCGCAAAAAAATGTTCAACCATATTCAAAAGCTCAGCTTCCGCTTCTTCGACAACAACAAAACCGGTCATCTGCTCGGCAGAATCACCAATGATCTCAACGATATCGGCGAAGTCGCGCATCACGGGCCGGAGGATGTATTCATTGCGGTCATGACGCTGGTCGGCGCATTTATACTGATGGCCGATATCAATCTCCAGCTGGCCGTAATCACGTTCATCATCGTGCCGGTTATGGCCTGGGTCATTATTTATTTTGGACGCAACATGACGGACACTTATCACCGCTTATTCGGCAACGTCGGGAATTTCAACGCCCGGATTGAGGATAATGTCGGCGGAATCCGCGTGGTCCAGTCTTTTGCCAATGAAGAATTTGAGAAAGAGCTGTTCGCTGTGGACAACCAGAAGTTCCGCGAGACCAAGCTGATGGCGTACAAGCTGATGGCCAAAAGCTTCTCGGTCAGCTATATGATGACCCGTCTGATTACTGTTGTGGTGATGGTCTGCGGGGCGTGGTTCTTCATTCAGGGCGAACTTGAGATCGGCGAATTCGTCGCCTTCATTCTGCTGGCCAATGTCTTTTTCCGGCCGATTGAGAAGATCAATGCAGTTATTGAGAGTTATCCGAAAGGGATTGCCGGATTCAAACGTTATCTTGAAGTCATCGACACTGAACCGGATATCGCTGACAAGCGGGATGCGGTAGAGGTGGCTTCGCTTCGCGGGGATATCTCCTTCAGCAATGTCAGCTTCGGGTATGAAACAGACCGGACCGTGCTGAAGGAGATCAGTCTGAAGGTGAATGCCGGGGAGACCATCGCATTCGTTGGCCCTTCCGGTGCCGGGAAAACCACGATCTGCAGCCTGCTCCCCCGCTTCTACGATGTAACCGGCGGCGCAATCTCCATCGATGGAATCGATATCCGCGACATGAAGCTGAATTCGCTGCGCAAGCAGATCGGAATCGTGCAGCAGGATGTCTTCCTCTTCTCCGGCACCATCCGCGAGAATATTGCCTACGGCCGGCTGGATGCGGGGCTGGAGGACATCTGGCAGGCGGCCCGCCAGGCTCACCTGGAGGAGCTGATTAACAGCCTCCCGAACGGGATGGAGACTGTAATCGGCGAACGCGGCGTCAAGCTGTCGGGCGGACAGAAGCAGCGGCTGGCCATCGCCAGGATGTTCCTGAAGAATCCGCCGATTCTGATTCTGGATGAGGCGACCTCGGCGCTCGATACCGAGACCGAAGCAGCAATCCAGCAGTCGCTGGCCGACCTCTCCGTAGGCCGCACTACGCTCGTTATTGCCCACCGCCTGACAACGATCAAGAATGCCGACCGCATTATTGTAGTTAATGAGGACGGCATCTCCGAGGAAGGCCGCCACGAGGAGCTGGTGAACGCCGGTGGCACTTACAGCCGTCTCTATCAGGCGCAGTATAATAGTTAGGAATTCTATGTGATACTGGAGCGGACAACACTATTGGACTCAAAAAAACCTTCCGGAATGCGGCTTAAGCCGTACCGGAAGGTTTCTTTATTTAACAACAGCATGTGGTGCAATTAATATTCTCAAGGATCGCTGTCCTCTTGATCGGATTGTTCTATTGCCTTCCGTCAATCCATTCCTCAGCACGATCTGCCATGGCCTGGACCTCGTTCATGAACCATCCTGCATGATAGCCGTCACAGACTGCATGATGGACTTGCAGCGACAGCGGCAGGGATATGGAATCACCTGTAGTCCTAAATTTCCCTGCTGTAATAATGGGCAGAAGGTAATTCCTGTTGTTGCTGATATTCAGGTTAAACCCGGTAAAGGATGCCCACGGAATCATAGATACAGAAAAGCTATGCTCAGGTATAGGTGTCTTGGGAAACAATCTCCCCGAATCCTTATAATTCTCCACATCAGAAACATAAGCATCATGGAACGCTGTGAAATCATTCGTACCTGCCGTCCAAATCGCCGAAAAGGATTCCGAGACACAGTCGGCAATTGTATACAGCGGGTCTACCTTGTCCCAATACCCTAATTCCCCCGCACTATTGTACCCTGTCCTGAACGCTGTATTGGAGTTAACCACACAGGTCAATAAGAATAGAAGGGCTGGATACAGCTTATATTCTTGTTGTTTTATTATTCGGTATAAAACGCTAATCTCGATTTCTGCTGTCAGGTTAAAGGTCGTACCCTGGTTCAGATAATGATTAAAGATCTCTTGTCTCTTCCAGTTATCTCTATCAATCAGATTAAAAATCATTGGCTATGCCTCCTAAATGTTTGTGTAAACTGAATTTAGGAGGCTGACTTGTCTGCTTTCTTCATTAGAAGCCCATCCTTTAGAAAGAGTTCATACTATTGTATCATACATCACTATTTCAAAAAAACGCTGTCACCCCGGCCTTGTTGCCCAGTGTGACAGCGTTCGATACCCGGCTGCAATAGCAGCAGCTCCGGCTTATTTCTTGGCAATATGACATTTCAGCAGCTTGCCCTTAACCGTGGTCTCCTTCATCGTCTGGAGTACACGCGGTCCCTTACCGTTCAGAATATCGACGTAGGTCACGTTATCCTGAATTGTGATGATCCCGATGTCCTCAGCTGTAATCCCCTCAAGCTTCGCAATGGTGCCGACAAAGTCCACCGCGCGGAGCTTCTTTTTCTTGCCGCCATTGAAATACAGCTTCATGATATCCTGGTTCATGACCTCGGTTTTGCCCGCTTTGCGGACCTGCTGCTTGCCCAGCTTCTGGTCGAAGGCCGGTTTGGCATCGGCCACGGCATCGTCTGAAGGAGCCTTTATCACCGGCAGGCTGAAGCCGATATAGCCTTCGATTTCTCTGACCCATTTGTGTTCGTTCGGCGTCACGAAGGTGATCGCTTTGCCGCTTTTGCCTGCGCGGGCGGTACGGCCGGTGCGGTGGACGTAGCTCTCTTTTTCCAACGGGATATCGTAGTTGATGACATGGGTGATGTTCTCGATATCAATGCCTCTGGCCGCAACGTCGGTGGCGATCAGATAACGGAACTGGCCGCGCTTGAAGGCATTCATCACCTCGAACCGCTCGTCCTGCTCCATGCCGCCGTGGATCTTGTCCACCGGGTAGTCGAGGTCGGCCATCCCGCGGAAGAGGGAATTCACCTGCTCCTGGGTCCGGCAAAAAATAATACAGCTATCCGGGTTCTCCACCATCAGCAGATCGCTGAGCAGCCCGAACTTGGCAGCTTGTACAACCTCAATCAGCGCATGTTCAATGGACGCAGTCGTCAAGCCGCTGGCCGCAATTTCAATATCCACGGGGTCCGTCATATACTTGCGGCACAGATTCTTGATCACTTCCGGCAGCGTCGCCGAGAACAGCATCGTTACACGTTCCTTGGGCAACTGCTTAATGATC
The DNA here is from genome assembly GCF_038002265.1 of Paenibacillus sp. FSL R7-0179. Taxonomy (NCBI): domain Bacteria; kingdom Bacillati; phylum Bacillota; class Bacilli; order Caryophanales; family Paenibacillaceae; genus Paenibacillus; species Paenibacillus sp. FSL R7-0179. The sequence goes on along the minus strand of NZ_JBBOCC010000002.1, from coordinate 1,578,727 downwards.
TTCTCGATCTGCTCGATGAAGCCCATGCTGAGCATTTCGTCCGCTTCGTCAATGACCAGATACTGAATCCGGCTCAGGTTCAGCGTGCCACGCTCGATATGGTCAAAAACGCGGCCCGGTGTGCCTACGACCACATGCGTCTTCTGGGTCAGCTCCAGCTTCTGCGGGGCGAACGGCTGCTTGCCGAACAGCGCTACCGCCTTGATCCGCTTGAAGCGCCCGATGTTCGTTATATCCTCTCTCACCTGCTGGGCCAGCTCCCGGGTAGGAGTCAGCACGAGCGCCTGGGGTTTGTTCTCCGCCCAATCGGCCAGCTCGCAGAGCGGGATGGCGAAGGCTGCGGTTTTGCCGCTGCCGGTCTGGGACTTGACGATCAGATCCTGCGCCTTCAGCGCCACCGGAATAACCTTCCGCTGCACCTCTGTAGGGTCCGTGTACTTCAGAGCCTCCAGCGCGCGGATAATCTCCTCATCCAGACCATAATCACTAAATTTCACTTGTACTTCACTCATTGTGTACCCCCTTGATTCCATTCCTTATAGAATTGCTCCAGGAAATCCAGCATGAACTGATGCCGCTCCTCCGCAAGCTGCTTGCCGTACGCGGTGTTCATCAAATCCTTCAGCTTCAGCAGCTTCTCATAAAAATGATTGACCGCCGTCCCCTTGGAATAGTCCCGGTATTCCTCCTGCAGCGATTCGTCACGCGGAGGGATCGCCGGATCGTAGACCGGCCGGCCCTTGGCTCCCGAGAAGACCAGGGTACGCGTTATCCCGATCGCCCCCAGCGCATCCAGACGGTCCGCATCCTGGACAACCTGCCCTTCCAGCGTTGACATCGGTTCGCCCCCGCCGCCGCTGAAGGACATCGTGGCAATAATCTCCATAATATGCTTGCACGCTGCTTCATCCGGCAGATGTCCGTCCAGCCAGACACTCACCTTGAGCAGCCCTGCCTCCTTGGAGGGATTCAGCTTCTCATCTGCTACATCATGCAGCAGGGCGGCTATGGTACAGATCACCACATTGGCCCCTTCCATTCCGGCAATCAGGGCTGCGGTATTGCGCACCCGGCTCACATGAAACCAGTCATGTCCGGTGGTATCCTGGCCTAATTGCTCCTGCGCGAAATGCTCCGCTGCTGTGATCAGCTCTGTATCATTCATTATAATAGCTCCTCTGCGATCAAAAATGTTACGCTTGCGCCGCTGCTCCCCATCCGCTATAATGTGCTGTAATCCAGCCGGAAGGGATATGATTCATATGAACCGCTTGTCCATCATAACGAATCAGCTTCATCATCACAAGCAGCGTTAGCACACCTGAATTCATTCAGGGAGGGCTAGCGCATTTCGCGTTCGACCTCCCTGCGGCATAGATAAGCGCGCAGGACCACGGGGTCCGGCGCGTTTTTTATATTTTCACCGGAATTCACATCTAAAGGAGCTGTGCTGTATGCAAAATATTAAAGGAACCTATGATTACTTCGGCCGGGAACAGGCCATCCGCCAGAAGGTGCGCACTACGCTGCAGGAGCTGTTCGAGCTGTACGGCTTCGAGTCCATGGATACGACTATGCTGAATGAGCTGGAGCTGCTGACCTCCAAATACGCCGGGGGCGATGAGATTCTGCGCGAAATGTACCAGCTGGCCGATCAGGGCGGGCGCAGGCTGGGGCTGCGGTACGATCTGACGATTCCTTTTGCCAAGGTGATTGCTCTCAATCCGGGAATCGAATTCCCCTGCCGGCGGTATGAGATCGGCAAGGTGTTCCGGGATGGTCCGGTCAAAAAAGGCCGCCTGCGCGAGTTCCTGCAATGTGACGCCGATGTCGCCGGCATTGCCGGTCCGCAGGCGGAAGCAGAGCTGATGCAGCTTGCGGTGGAAGCCTTCCGCAGACTGGAAATTCCGGTGGTGCTGAAGTGGAACAACCGCCGCTTTCTCGGTGAGATTCTGGGTGCGGCCTTTGTACCGCAGCAGGAGCAGCTCTCGGTGATGCTCACACTCGACAAGCTGGCTAAGATCGGCAGCGGCGGGGTGCTGGCTGAGCTGACGGACAAGCAGCTAACCGCTCAGACGGTTACGCTGATCTCGGAGCTGCTGGAGCTGGCGAACCCGGGATTCGCGGAACTGGTAGAACGGTACAAGCTGGAAGGACAGCCGGGCACGCTTGAAGTGCTTGCCTTGCAGCAGCTGATGGATGCGGTTGGACTTGCGGATGTGTGCGTGTTCGATCCGTTTTTGTCACGCGGGCTGTCATTCTATACAGGGACTGTATACGAAATCTTCGATGCCACAGGCGGCTATTCGTCCAGTCTGGGCGGCGGAGGGAGGTATGATGCCATCATCGGCAAGCTGGTCGGGCGTGACGATATCGAATATCCTACCGTGGGGATCTCCTTCGGCATGGAATCGATCATGGCCCTGCTGGGCGGGCGCCCGGCAGAACCGGCGGAACGTTCCGGCGTGCTGATCGTTCCGATCGGCGGATATATGCCGCAGGCTCTCATCGCTGCAGCTAGCCTGCGGTCCGCCGGCATCCGGGCCACGGTGGACACCGGCACGCGCAGGCCCAAAAAAACGCTGGCCGCCGCTTCAGCCAGAGGTATCCGCTACGTGATTATGGTCGGAGAGAGCGAAGCCGCTCTCGGCAATCTCCGGCTGAAGGATATGGACCTGGGGAGCGAGAAACTGGTTACGGCGGCGGAGGCGGTTCAGTTGATTTCGATGGGCTGAATTCTATGAAACAGAAACCGGGAGTCCGCCAGATACTCCTTTAGATAGGCCAGTGCATAGGGCTGTTCCTCCCGCAAGCTGGGGAGTTCGTCAGGATTAGAGATGTGGTGGCTATAGTTCCCGATCATGATCATAATGAAGAAGCACTCCAGCTTCCGTTCGTAATCCGGCTCCAGCGCACGGATGCTGCTATAGCCCCCTATCAGGCTTCTGCGCTGTTCCGTGGACAGTTCCAGCAGAGCAGCTGCCAGATCATAGAGGTAGAAGCCATAGCCGCAGCGGCCAAAATCAATGGCACGCGGCTCTCCTTCAGCGAACACCACATTCCCGCCGTGGAGATCACCGTGAATCAGACCATAGTTGCTGTCATCCGGCAGCATGGCTTCGGCTTCATCCAAAATTCTAACAGCCGCAGCCTGATAGAGCTTCCACCAAGCTTCCGGGACCAGCGCCGAATGATGCTTCTCCAGCTTATCCCATTCCTTGCGGAAGCTGTCCGCTCCCCATGCCGGACGGGTGAACGCTGCAGAGGGGGCAAACTGTCCGCCCGCTTGATGCATCCCGGCCAGCATGACGCCTACAGCGTAGAGCTGCTCATCCGGCAGATCGCCCTCCGAATGCTTCCCTTCGACCCAACGCATCAGGGTAACATAGTTAAGCTGCTGCGCTTCACTGCCAGCTTCACTTCGAGTCTCCAGGATATAACTGCCGCTTGAATCCGGCAGCCCCACGGGGACAACCAGCTCCGCCGACTGACTGAGATGTCTGAGCCATTCCAGCTCCGACAGAATCTCCTCCCGGCTGCACCGTTCGCCATGAATCCGCAGCAGCAGCTGCTGCTTGTTTTCCGTCTCGATCTTGAACGTGATACTATCGGATTCCTTTACATATTCAATTTTTGTCCAATCTAATTCGTATGCCTTGAGCGCTTGGAGTACTATATTCCTTGTTGCTGCTTTTACTTTCATCTTTCTGTCTCCTCCTATGAATGTCTGCATTTATTATAGGGTCGGCGGAGGCGGGGGACATAGATAATAGACAGGTATAACCTGACTTTTGCACAAAAAAAGGCTGCTCCAAGAGTCATGACGCGACTTCTTAGAGCAGTCTCTGTATTACAGGTGGATCAGTTTGAGGCGATCATCATAAACTAGATTTCTGCTTTTACCATAAGCAGAAATGGCTACCTTCTGTGCCTTTAAGACCTCTACCCTCTCTGCTTGCTTCCATAGACAATCTTCTTGATGCTGTCGCCCGACAGGCAGAATTGCTCCGCCAGCTCAGTTACGCTTAGTCCGCTGGCATATTGCTCACGAATGGACTGGTTCCGGGCGCTTAAGTAGGATCTGCCGCCTGAACTCTCCCCCCACCGCTTGCGCTGTCCCTCGGGCTTCGGGATATAGAGCATCCCGCCCTGCATATATTTCTGAACCTCCTGCAGCAGCTGCTGCGGTAATACCAGGTCTGCATTTACATATTTCATATAGCTCCGCTCCTCTTAAGTTATTCAACTTATCAAGGCAGCAAAGTCTATAGAACAGAACCTTATCCGGCCAAACGTTGCAGCGGAGAATAGCTGTCCGCTCTACACAATAACCGCTGTCTGCTGATCCATAGACTTTGCGTAGAGCTGAGCATTAATCTTGTCATGATGCGTCCTCCTTCCAGTATCTAACATAGCTTATATTGACTATAGCATACCAGTATCCGGTCTTTCAAAAAAAGGGGCCCCGCCAGCGTCCGGCGGGGCCAAAAGTTATATTAAAGGGGGGTATGTGAGTACTATACCCCCTCAAGCTTAAAAATAGATGAAGCCCAGGTAAAGATCTGCTGAAACCGGCTTAGATTTTGAATTTCTCTACCAGCTGTTGCATCTCCTTAGCACTCTGCGTATTCTCGTCCGCCATTGTGGCTTCATGGAAGGTCTTCTCCACAATATCCGCCGTCTTCTCCGCGATATCCTGCACCCCGATGGCCCCCTCGTTCACGGTAGCCGCCACCTCATTGACAGCGATGGCGATGCTGGAGACGGTCTCGTTCAGGTGTTCAGCTGCCGCCTCGAACTGGTTCATCAGCCCGTTAATCGTGGAAGCATCATCATTATACTGCTGGCTGACCTCGGTCAGACGCTCATAATCGCCCAGCACATTGCGGTCGATGAAGCTCAGCACAGCCTCAGAGTGCCGGGTCATCTGCTCTACGGAGGCATAGACATTCCGCACAACCTCTTGAATGCCTGAAGCCGTCTCGGAGGACTTCTCGGCCAGCTTGCGGATCTCCCCGGCCACCACGGCGAAGCCCCGGCCCGCCTCACCTGCCCGCGCAGCTTCAATCGCTGCATTCAGGGCCAGCAGGTTGGTCTGGCTTGTAATGGAGAGAATCGTATCAGCCAATACATTGATCTCGTGGATCGCTCCTGACTGTTCAATGGCCTGCTGCATCTCACTGCGGACGGAGCTGTAGATCTGCTTCGCGTTCTCTGTAGACGTCACTGCATCATGCTGAAGCTCCAGGGCCCGCTGCGTAATTTGGCCCGATACTCCGGAGCCTTCTTTTACCTTAGCGCTGATCATTCTCACGTTGTTCAGGGTCTCATGGATGGCCGCTGTCATCTCTTCGGTAGAAGCTGCCGTCTCCTCCATCCCTGCGGACAGCTCTTCTGTCGTGGCTGAATTATCATGCGCATTCTCTCTGACCTCATTCGACAGCTTCTCCAGCGTCTCGGCATTGTCCAGCACCTTGGCGGAGATCGCAATCAGACTGCCCGCCATCTCACGCAGCGCCGCGCGGGTACGGAACATAGCCTTGGCGATGGTTCCTGTCTCGTCTTTATTTTTAGTCAAATATTCATATTGATTATCATACTTGAGATCCAGCTCCGCCGTGCGGTTCACCAGCTCCGTGAGCTTGATAATCGGTGAGGAGATCCGGGTAGCCACCGTAGTCCCGATCAACAGGGTAAGCAGCAGACTTCCCAGACCAAGCAGCAGGATGAAGTTGGTCATTTCGCTCACCGGCTGCAGCACCTCGTCCACATCTCCGGTCAGCACCAGGGTCCACTTCGTCTCGGGCAGCACGGTGAAGGCCGCTTTTTTCTTGGCCTCCTTGAAGGTGTATTCCACATTGCCGTCCGCAACGGCCTCCCCCGCCTTCACCCGGTCCACAACGGCTTTGATCGATTCGTTCTCGACCGGGAAGCCAATCTTCTTATGATCAGGGTGATACAGCGTATTCCCCGTCTCATCCACCAGATAGGCATAGGACGAAGGGGCGCCCGCTACCTTGGCATCCGCCAGATACGTAATCAGGCTATCCGCATTTACGGCCGAGCCGACGAACCCGATCATCTTGCCCCCGCTCATCACCGGATGGGCAAACACCAGGATGTAAGCCCCGGTGGATTTGGATTTCAGCGTCTCACTGATGGCCGGCTGGCCGGTCTTCAAGACATTCTTCGTATAATTTCTGTCGCTGAAGTTGGCGCCGACCAGCTTAGTATCGCTGTCCGCTACCGCCGTTCCCTTCAGATCGACCACAAACATATGCTCCAGATTGCCTGCATCCTTCACCTGGCTCTGAAGCTTAACATTGATCTGGCCCCGCAGTGTTTCCTCCACTGAGCCGCCGTTAGCAGCCTGAAGCAGCAGCTCCGCGATCTCACTCTCCCCCGCTACCAGCTGGATGTTCCGCTTCTCCTTGTCGATCATTGCGCCGATGGTCTGCGCTTTGTTGGTGTTAGCCTGTTCCATGGAAGATTCGGTCAGGTTCATGATGGTGGCTGTGGATTTGGTGTACGTAAAAATCCCCATTAATGCTGTAGAAATAAGTGTAACGACAATCATCATAACCGATAGCTTCATACGAATCTTCATGATTTTCTTCTTCCTTCCGCCCTTTTCTAATCCGCTAGCTTCTAATCAGCCAAAATGCTAACTTTATTACAATAATTATCGGATTTTCCTCGAAAATAATGAATATTCCTTGTAGTATTTTCAGAAATATTATCGAATTTTGTCGAATCGTAACCTATTATATTTATCTTAGTAAAAACATATTGTATTCGTTTTTCTGTGAAAAAACGTCTGGCACAACCTGTGATAAACGCACGGCCATAGTGACACACACAGTCCAATTGTGACCGGTCGCGCAAATCATAATTTACCAAATAGCAAAGAACCGCCCTCCTCAACAACCGCATACAGCGGTTGAATTAGGAGAAGCGGGTTCGCATTCCATATATGAAGTTGGTCTTCTACTAAGTGCCCGGGCTGTCCGGCGAAGCTGAGGCGCCAGTCGGCACTGCTACCGGCCGGGCTTGCTGCTGCCGCCGTCTCACCCTGCTGCGGATGAACATGCCGGAGCAGGCAGCCAGAATCTGCTGGAACAGCATACCGGAGATCACGGGCAGTGCCACAGCGGGCGGGAAGTAGCGCACAGCCAGCACTGCGCCTGCACTGAGATTACGCATGCCGGAGTTGAACTGTACGGCCACGGAGCTCTCATGGTCATAATGCAGGCGGCGCGAAACGAATGCTCCAATAACGTAACCGAGCGCGACCGTAACGAAGGTAACCGCGATAATAAGGATGAGCTTGCCATCCGGATGCTTCAGATACCGGGCGATGCTGGCCCCATTGATCGAGACCACGGTGAACAAGCCCACCTTGACAAACGGGGCCAGCGGCGGACCGCATACCGTGCTGATCTTGCCTTTGCTGAATTGATTCAGCAGCATTCCTGCTACAGAAGGCAGTACCACCATCCACAGCAGGCCCCGCATCATCTCACCGGCGTCCATCTGTACGCTCGCCCCCATCAGGACATACAGCGTAGCCGGTACAATCAATGGAGATAATAGCGTATCGATCAAGATCAGCGCCAGCGTAAGCGCGATATTCCCGCCATGCATGGATACCCAGACTACACTGACCACTCCGGTCGGAATAGCGAAGAGCAGCACATACCCTGTAACGGTATAAGGATCACCCGGGAAAAACAGCATCGCAGCCACCCACCCGATCAGCGGCATCACAACGTGCAGGATAACCAGCAGAAGAATCAGCTTCTGCGGCTTGACCAGCACGGCTAGCAGATCCCGGAAATTCGATTTCAGACTGCCGATCAGTGTCATACCGGCGAAGATCCAAGGCACCAGCCACGTTAACGGAAGCAGAGACACCTCATTGAGCACGCCAACTACGATGGCTGCGGGTGTTAGCAGCGGCATAATCCGCTCCAGCACACGGTTGGATGATATTAATCCGTGTCTTACTGCACCAAGCATGGTTCTCATCCCTTCATGTAAACTTTGCCATCATACACCGCTGACTGTCTCTGCTGCCAGATCCGGTAAAGGAGCTATACTCCTTGGGGGAACAAGGCGTCCAGCGCCGGGCAAGGCCGTTTCTCCAGATAGTCTGACAGAGGTGCAGGCATATTACTGTACAAGTCCTTCAGTGACGTTCCATTATAGATATTGCCGATAATAACCGGGTGGCACAGCTCGGAGATCAGAATGTCGCCGTTACCGTGCAGATGAAGCTGCTTCATGCCTTCAATGCAATGCGGGAAATAGACGCCCGGCTGCTCCTCGAAGCCCATTGCATCCATGAACCGGTCCATACAGGTGAAGTAGAGAGTGGTGTCCTCCGGCTTCCGTGCAATCAGCTCATTGACGGCATTCTTCAGCTGCTCGCGGGCGGCAATCGCCTTCCAGCCGGTATGTCCCATGATAATACTATTCTGGATTTCATGCGTTCTTACGCCCATGGAATAGACATGCTCGCTGATTTCCTGCATATGATCCTGAGTCTCATTGAACAGCAGTGTCTCCAGCACGACATTCACGTTTGTTTTGGCGAACATAGTGATGTTCTCTCTGATTTTGTGATAGACGCTGGTGTGAATGTTGTAATACCGCGAGAAGCCCTCAGCCGTGGTGAAATTGAAAGAGATATGAATCGTCGTCAGACCTGCGTCCACCAGCTGCCCGATCCGCTGCTCATTCAGCAGACTGCCGTTCGAATTGAGCTGGGTCTGAATGCCGCGCGAAGAGCAGTAGGCCACAATCTCCACACAATCCTGGAACTTCAGCGTAACCTCTCCGCCCGACAGACGCACACGCTTCAGATTAGGCAGCTCCTCCAAAATGCGGATGACCTCCTTGCCGTCAAGAGTCTGGCCGTCATTTCTATTATAAGCGCAGCAGTAATCACAGCGGAAATTGCAGTTCGAGGTTACGCCGACTTCCAGCCCTTCCAGCTCATACGTCATCGGCTTATCCAGTTCCAGTGCTTTGTATTTCGTACTCATCTTCTATAATCCTCCTTGGATGTGCAACCATTCGCAATAAAGTTAACTATAGAATTATACAGGTTTGCCCGTGAGGTTAATGTGACATTTGATATTTGATCTTTGCAAAAAGACTGCTGCACGGTTATAGGCTCACCATACAGCAGTCTTCATTAAGATAGATGTACCTGCTACAGCTCGATAGCTTCTCCCATCCGGTTCAGCACCGGCTGGCCGATGATTCCCAGACGCCAGACCGCAATTCCCTTAAGGCCGTAACGCTTAGCCAGACCGATCTTGGCATTGACAGAGGCTTCGTTCTCACTGTAGACCGAGATCCCAAGAATCAGCTTCTCCTTGCTGACCTGATCAAGCGCCAGCCGGATACTCTCATCGACCTTATTCATCGGCTCCGGCCCGGTCTCTCCTTCATAGGCGTAAGCCATGATAACCAGATCATCCGCGAGTGTCCCCAGCGTCTTGTAATCATACCCCTTGTAGGAGCTGTTCAGCGGATGCAGAATGACGGTCAGCTTGAGACTGGCAGCGCGGGCGGCGGTGGAGAGATTTTTGACAAAAGCGTTATATTGGCTCTGCACCAGCGCCTTATCCCCCGTCAGTCCCAAGCCTTCAAGATCGAGTCCGATGCCCTTGAAGCCCTTCTGTGAGGCCAAATCGACAATACTGGCGATCGTCTGCTGCTGGAGCTGCGCGTCCTCCAGATTCTTGCTCAGCTCCAGTGACGAGTCACTGGAATAGATCATCAGGTAGGGAGCGGTCCCTCCCGCCGCCGCATTCTGCACAATCGATTCCGGCGTAACCTCGCCAGCCGCCTCCGGCCACCAGAAATCCTTGCCCGTGGTGGTGAACTGGCCGTTCTTGTCAATCCGCGCCCAGCCAAAAGCAACCGCATCGAAGCTTGGAATCAGCGAGACCTCACTGTATGCCTTCTGTGCATAGAAGCCCAAGGTATACATGTCCCGCTTAGGGGAAGTTATGGATACGGTCTTGGACGCCTGATCCCAGGAGGCTGCCGCCCCGAACTGCTGGCTGAAGAACTTGAGCGGAAGCATCGTCGTTCCGCGGATATCCTGTGGCGCTGCCGCAAGCTTCACTACAGTCCCGTTCACGACGGCATTTTTGCTGCCGAGGGTCAGGACGACTACAGTTGGAGCAGATCCAGCTGCGTCCTTCCGGGTGGCCGTGATCTTGCGGGCCTTCTGATTCCATTCCACCTGAATTCCCAGGGCTTCAGAGATGGCGCGGAAGGGCACCATGGTCGTTCCGTTCATCATCACCGGCTCTACCGGGAACGGCAGCGGATAGCCATCCAGCATGATGCTGACGCCTGCAGGCGCAGCATGGACCGTACTTGCCGGAAGTGCCGAGAGGCTGCCGAGTGAGATCGCTGCGCATAATACGATTTTGACCAAATGCTTCATATCAGTAAGTTCCCCATTCTATTAGATAGATTGTGAATCTCTCAACCTTACATCCCCTACTATTCTAGCAAACTAGATAAATATAGCAAATGAAGGTATTTCGAACTTCCACACCCTTAAAAGGGCGGGATTCTCAGCTAGTTAGCGGGCGCATACGTTTCCGCTTTGCCCTACTGCTAAGTTAAGGGCGAGTTCATTCGCCCATCCTAGATCAGAGCTTATAGCTATCTAGGCTGGCAGACTATTACCATCTGCCACAGGTTGACGCATGATGTTGATGGCACCGACCCGATCTCGATGTGCTATATAACCGCAGTCGCACTGATACGTTCGATCCTTTGCTTTGTTCCGCTCTCCACAAGAGGGACAGGTTTGCGATGTGTAAGCCGGATTCACTTCAACCACTTTGATTCCAGCGAGTGTCGCCTTATACCCGATGAACATTTGCAACTGATAGAACGACCAATGATGCAGATTTCTAGCGTTTTTACGACTTGTTCTTGTCGTCTTACGGATATTCGTCAGTTTCTCCAGCTTGATGACAGACACCTTTTCTTGAATCGCCATATTCACGATCTGGCGGCTGATTTTGTGATTCTGATCTTTCATAAAACGACTTTCCTTGTCGTTCTGTTTACGGATCGCTGATAACTTTTTAAGCTTTCCTAATTTGCGGCGATAGGCACTGTACTTACGGCGAACAAACTTGTTTTTACGTCCATTTCCGCAAAACTTTGTCTTGCCGCTAGAGGTTACGACAACAGCAGGAACTTTCAAGCCTAAATCAATCCCCATCACTTCATGACCCTCGGCTGGCTCAGTGGGGCATTCGATTGAAATTTGAACAAACCATTTCGCTGATTTTTGAACCACGCGCAGAAGTCCAAGCTTCCCATTCGAAAGCATGTCCCGCTCCCGATCCGAAAAAAGCGCAGGAACCATAAGACGTTGTACTTTTCCTTCCAGGATCACGGGGAAAGAAATATGGTTGCCCCAAATCGTATAATTTTGATTGTTCACGTAGTACACCCTCTTTTGGAGAAGAGGTCGCTTCTTCGTTTTCTTGAACCGCTGAAATAGGCTTTTGGCGTCTCGAATCACTTGATTCTTTACGGCAGAGGGGAGATTGGCATGAACGGTTTTTGAAGTTAGCTTCGGGAACGTTCCAGACCTTTCGGCTTGCTCCGTTAGTTGGTTGACGGTACAAATGTATTCGTTGCCCATATCCACCAATACAGACGGATGGGTTGGGAAAATGCGGATTTGAATCGTTACGGTTTGCAGGGTCTCACCCCCTTGTTTTTTGTTCTTCAACATATCGTTTGAACGTTTCGCTTGAAACGTTCCCTGCCGTACTGACAAAGTAGGCACGAGTCCAGGCTCCATAACGATTTGCTTAAACTGAATCTCCACTTGATGGACTAGCACTTTACGTCTGTACCTCTATAGGATTGTCCCTTACCTAGATTGTAGCAGTTAAATGATTAACTGCTACAAAAAGATGCGATCATTTTTTTCAACATAAGGATGTCCCTTAAACAAAGACGATTCATCCCCCCCTAAAGGAGTGGGCTTTCTCGACCAATTTGTATAACCATTGCAGATTCACCCGTCCGGGCTTCCCTAAACACCTAAATAAATACGCTCAAAAAGACACCAACCGCCCGTTCAGCATCCACCTCTACAGCCACTTCGATGAATTCGCCTTCTTTGGGCTGTGCCCGCAAATCTGCTACGACCATCCCGGAGGTGAACGCCCCCTGATGCTCTACACGGACCTTCATCCGGCGGCAGGTTACCAGATCCGGCTGCAAGGCAGCCATCAGGGCCAGCGGATCATGCAGCGGAGCACTGTTAATGAGATAGTTCGCCTCGCGGTAAAATTTAAAATAATACGCCAGCGACTCTTCCATGAAGTCAATGACCGCCTTATTCTCTTCCCGTCCATGCCGCTTCAGCAGCTCAATATGCTCTGAAGTAATCCGCGTCTGAAGTGTCACATCCAGCCCGATCATCATTACCGGCAGCCCTGAAGTGAATACACGGTCAGCCGCTTCCGGGTCGCCCCACAGATTAGCTTCGGCCACCGGCGTGACGTTACCCGGCTTAAAGACCGTACCGCCCATAACCACTACCTTCTTCAGCTTGGAGATCAGCTGCGGGTCCAGATCCAGCGCCAGCGACAGGTTCGTCAGGCGCCCAAGCGTTACCAGCACCAGCTCTCCCGGATTCGTATCCGCCATCCGCACGATGAACTCCGCTGCCGTCTCTTGAACCGGCACCTGCCGGGAGGGCGGCAGCTGAACGCCGCCGATGCCATTCTCCCCGTGAACATGGGTGGAGAAGCCGGTTAGCTCGCGCACCAGCGCCCGGGAAGCTCCCAGCGCTACCGGGATTTCATAGCCCGGAGCCGCAAGCTCAAGCAGCCGCAGCGTATTATCCGCCGCCTGCTGCACATCAATGTTACCGAACACCGTCGTAATCCCCTCAACCACTACCCCCGGCGCCCGGAGCGCATACAATATGGCCAGAGCGTCGTCTATTCCTGTGTCACAATCGATGATGATTCTAGTTGTGCTGTTACTCATCTCTATCTCTCCACTCCCTATATTTACTCTGCTCTCTCAGCTTATTCGCACTGCTCATCTTAACATGGGGTTATCTTCGGCTCAATATAGTCTCCACAAAATAAAGAATCCGCCAGCCTCATCAGGCGACGGATTCTCCATTAAGGATTGTCAAGTTGTAAATAGGGCTTGACACATTAATTTTTCACGTAGGCGGCCGCAGCCTTCACGAACCGCTCCAGTGCTTCAGCCAGCACGGAGCGCGGGCAGGCGAGATTGATCCGCAGATGGCCTTGGCCTTCCGGTCCGAAGACGGAGCCTTCGTTGAACGCCACCTTAGCCTCACGGTACATCATCTGCTTGAGCCCGTCTGAATCCAGGCCGAGGGCGCGGCAGTCGATCCACAGCAGATAGGTGGCTTCCGGCTGCATCGGCTTCACCTGCGGAAGATGCTCGGCCAGATAGGAGATGGCGTAGTCAGCATTGCCGTTAATGTGCAGGATCAGCTCATCCAGCCATTCTTCCCCTTCGTTATATGCCGCTTCCACAGCCTCCGGCGAGAAGAAGGGAGACATGTGCAGGCTCAGCGTCTTAATCTTATAATCGAACTTCCGCTTCAGCTCCGGGCTGGAGGTGACGATATACGAGGTCTGCAGACCCGGCAGATTGAAGGTCTTGGTAGCCGCCAGTGTGGTCAGCGTAATGTCAGACAGCTCCGGGGACAGGGAGGCGAACGGAATATGCTTGTGCCTTGGCATGATCATATCGCAATGAATCTCATCCGAGATCACCGTCACCCCGTACTGCAGGCATAGCTCGCCCAGACGCAGCAATTCCTCCCGTTCCCATACTCTGCCGCCCGGATTATGCGGGTTACACAGGAGCAGCAGCTTCGCGCCTCCGGCCATCAGCTCTTCCAGCTGGGCGTAGTCCATGACATAACGTCCTGCTTCCAGCTTCAGCGGATTCACTGCCACCTTGCGGTCATTCATCCGGATCACATCATAGAAAGGATAGTAGACCGGCGATTGCACAATCACCTGATCCCCCGGCTGGCTGAACAGCTCCACAGACAGGCTGAGTGAGGTTACAATCCCCGGAGAATCCGAGATCCACTCCTCCTGAATCTCCCAGTCATGGCGTCTGCGGTACCAGCCGGCAATTGCTGCTTTGTAGGAGTCGCCCGTTACGCTATAGCCGTATATTCCAGCCTGCACGCGGCGCAGAATCGCTACCTGCACCGCAGGAGGACTCTCGAAGTCCATATCTGCTACCCACAGCGGAAGAATCTCCTTGTCTCCGAACAGCTTTTCGGACTGGTCCCATTTGTAGGAACGGGTATTGCGGCGGTCAATGACACGGTTAAAATCATACTTCAACTAAAATCACCCATCCTTTCTGCTTGTCCGTACATTGTACCATGGGCAGAGATATCCGGCATCCTGATTCCATCCGCCAGCCTGCTTCAGCTTCCCTTGCGCAGCCGCTCCAGAGACTGGCTTAGCCGGACCTCCTCCAGCGGCTTCAGCACATAATCCACAATGTCCTGGTCGAAGGCCCACAGGGCATGCTGCTTCGTCTCTGTGACCACCACAATCTGAATATCCGGCAGCTTTTTCTTCACCAGCTCGGCTACAACGACTCCTTGGTGGCCGGGCAGCTGAAGATCCAGAAACAGCACGTCGGGCTGCAGCAGAACAATCCGGTCCACAACATTCTCGGGATAAGCAGACATACCGATCACATTTACCATGCCTGTATGCTGAAGCATCGATGACAGCTTATAGAGATCCTTCTGATTCACATCCAGCAAATAGGCCTTAATCACCCGGGATCCTCCTCCTTCCATAGGGATGAATTACGATCATCAAGTAGCTTATTTTAAAAAAAGTGCTGTCCCCGCGTTTGCCAAGAAACGCCTGAGGACAGCCATAGTCGGTATTATATTGCAGCCTCAAGTGTAAGCTGCTTCTGGTAATGCTTTTAGTTGAAGGAAGCTGGCAGCAGGCTGCGCAGATCCTCCATATTCACAATCAAATGAATGTTACTCATCGTCCGCAGGGAACCGGAGATGATACCCGCCAGCTCGCCGTGCGTATCGAGCAGAGGACCGCCGGACATTCCGCTCGCCACCTGAGCCGAGGTTAGAATCCGGCTTCGGCCGTTAATGTCGGCTGCCGGAGTGTTGACTATCCCCTCCGTGATGATCGCTGTATTCTTGAGCGGATAGCCCAGGGCATACACCGCTTCACCATGTCTCAGCTTGTCCTCCCGCAGCGGCAGATAAGCATAGGCATTATCCTTTTGCTTCATCGCAGCAGGACTTGGCAGCTCAAGGATGGCCACATCCTTCAGCTCGTCGGACTTCGTGACTTTAATTGGACTAATCACTGTTCCATCCGCCATGACTCCTTCAATGCGCTGTGCGTTTTTGACCACATGATACGCTGTTGCTGCGGTACCGGCCGGAGACAGGATCACTCCTGTTCCGGTGGAGCTTGCAGTACCATCGCTTTTCAGCACACGCAGATAAAAGATCGCCTTACCCGCTATTCCATAGCTTTGTTCAGCATTGTACGTCTCAGGTGTATCCGCACTGGTGGTGCCCGAATAGAAGAGTATCGCCGAGATCAATGAGAGGACCAGGCTTACGGCAAGCAGCTTTGTTTTCATCCGCCGAGCTCCTTCACTTATGAATTTCTGTTATTTCACAACCGACATGATGTCTTTGTAAGCCCAGTGGGTAGCCGGAAGATCCTTGAACTGTACAGCGGTTACCGTCAGCTTCTTCGTGCCGGCAATGCGGTTGATCAGCACTACGGCCTGCGCACGGGTAATCGGTGTTCCCGGCTTGAAGGTTCCGTCAGGGAAGCCTTGCACGTATCCCGCCTGCGACAGGGCATTCACGTATTTCTCTGCCCAGTGTCCGCGGATATCCTTCTGCTTCGTAACGCCTGCCCCAGTCACATCAAGCTTCAGCACGGTAGTCATGATTTTGGAGAATTCCGCACGGGTCAAGCCCTTGGTTCCGCCGAATCCGCCATCCGGGAAGCCTTCAATAATGCCGGCCGATGCGAAGAATCCGGTCAGGCCTTCATTCTCGGCATTGACATCATTGAACAGTTTCCCTACATTTACTTCTTCCATGTCAAGCAGCGGTGCAAGGGACTGGATCAGCTCATACCGGGTAATGGCTGCGTTCGGCATGAACAGGCCGTTCGGATAAGCTGTCATATACTTGATCTCGCCGCTGTCACTCTTCAGGCTGTACTTGGCATTCTCAACCACATATTCGATGGTAATGACTTTATCGTCTTTGTCCGTAATCGCTTTGATCGTCATACTCTTGGTAATCAGCAGCTCACCAGTGTATTTCGTGCTCTTGGTAGTAGGAATGCTGCCGTCCGTTGTGAAATAGATCGTCTGCCCTTCTGGAGCCGTCAGCGCAAGCTTGCTGTTCTTAGCGATCTTGACCGGAGCTTCACTGTCACCAGTTACTGTTGATGCTCCAGCAACCGCAGTAATCGCGGGAGCTGCCGGTGCAGGTGTCGGGCTCGGAAGCGGAGCTGCCAGGCCACCGCCACCACCACCGCCAGAGCCGCCAGAGCCGGAATCAGTGCCAGGATTAGGGACGACAAGCGTCCAGGTCCAGGCTGCAACCGGACTGTACTCTTTGCCGGGAGCAATGGAAATGGCTCTAACCGTTGTTGTGCTCTTAAGATCGATAGGTCCGCTGTACATCTGGGAGGTCTCAGTTGGTATTGTACCGTCCAGTGTATAGTAGATACTTCCTTCCTGCTCACCTGTTGCCAGCTCCACCTTCAATTCAGTGGTGAAATTCTTATCTGCTGGAGTTGCAGTTGGTGCAACTGCTGCACTCGGGTACTGGAGTGCTGCTGTATTAATAGCAATACTTCTGCTCTGTCCTCCAGCGGTTGCCTTCAGCACTGCACTGCCGCCTGATATCAGGCTGCCTGTTGTACCGTTCACTGCAGCCTTGGACGGATCAGCGCTCCAGGAGAGTGCTCCGCCGCCGCTCATGTGGAATGCCGAACCCACGCGGTTAATCAGATCCTGCGGGCTCAGGATAACAGCGGCTGAAGCCAGATTCCCTTCGTCTGTTCCGTTAAAGGCAGCAAGCACTGGATAGAAGGTGTTCTGGGCTGTCCAGACTCCGGCATCCAGGCCTGCCGGCAGATTCGCACCGGTCAGCTCTGCACCCAGCAGCCCCATGGCACTGCTGTTATTGCCGCCAACTGCCTTACCATCCAAATTGTAATAGGCAATATTATTCTTCAGCATCTGTCTGTTGAACAAGGAGCCGCTGATCGTGGCATGCTCAGACTTCTGTCCGGCAATTCCTCCGAAGAAGGCCTGCAGCGGCTGAATCTTACCCTTCACTCCAGCCTTCACTTCTCCGGTGTTCAGGGAAGAAATAATCGACCCGCTCTCTGCCAGACCGGCAATCCCGCCAGCCCATGCAGTAGACATGCCTTCAGCGAGAACCGTCGCGGCAGAGTAGCTGTTCTTGATCTCTCCCGCATTCAGACCGCTGATTCCGCCAGCGATTGCCTGAGCCGAAGCTACACGGATATCGCCGTAGACCATTGATTCAGTGATGAAGCCTTCCGCACTGTTCTCACCGGCAATGCCGCCTGCGGCCAGTGCAGATGTAACATCAATGTCGCCCTTCGATACAGCCTGGTGAATTACACCAGCGTTACTTCCGGCAATGCCGCCAATCCGGCCTGCTCCGGCAAGCTTCACGCCTTCATTCGTGACCTTCTCCAGAGTTCCCTGATTCACGCCTGCTACCCCGCCTGCGGCAGCACTGCCAGCCACGGAACCGCTGACCTTCACATTCTGGATAACGGCACCCTTATGGTTGATCCCGGCAGCAATACCTGCATTCACTGCGCCGGAGAGTTCTGCTCCGGTAAAGTTCACATTCAGGAGCTGTCCACGGTGATCCTTGATAAATCCGGCTGTCTGCTGGCCGGAGGCTTTCAGAGAAAGTCCGTTTAGCGTATGGCCTTGGCCGTCGAATACGCCTGTAAAGCTGTCGAATGCCGTCCAGTAGCGTCCGGCAAGGTCGATATCTGCTTCAAGCAGGATCGTTGCCAGCCCCGGCTTGTTCTCTGCCGTTCTGTTGAACAGCTTGTAATAATTCAGTCCAGTCTCGTTATAGAACATGACTGCCCCTGCAAGCTGCAGCGGAGTCTGCACCGTAATGGCCCCGCCCGTCAGGTCATTCAGGAAGCTAGTGTCATAATCGATACTCCATAGTCCTGAAGCCAGCGGATCAACAGCTGCTGTATTTACGGCAGCTGCGGCTGCACCTGTGTTGCGGCCTACAGCGGACAGTGTGCCTGTGTAGGAGGAACTAATAATTTTACCGTCACGGAAGTTGTAGCCGACCAGTGCACCCTTGGAGACATTGTCCCCCGCAACCGCAACGTTAATCTGCGGCACATTTGCGTACACGCTAGTAAGCGTTCCGTCATTATAACCGGCGAAGCCGCCGTTATAGGAACGGGTCGAAGACTTCACTCCGACAGTAGAAATCTTGCTCTGTAAAGCATAAGACCTGCTGATGCTGCCGCTTCTCTCCACGGAGGCTGCGAAACCGCCGCTGCGTGTGTCGAAGCCGGTATTGCTGATGTCACCGGAGGCATAGGAATCTGTGATCGAGTAATGATCTACAGATCCGGCGAATCCGCCGACATAAGAGCCTAATCTGCCGCTGACAGTCAGCTTGCCTGTAGCATAAGACTTCTGAATCTGCCCGGCAAGCGTACCGTTCTCACCCAGCAGTCCGGCAAAGCCGCCCGCATACATCGTGTTATCCTGATTGGTATCTGTGATCACTACCGGAATATCCGTATGGGTATTCGTAATCAGGACATGATCGGCCATACCGATCACTCCGCCGACGCGTGTATTCGGTACTGATTCACCCAGAGTAACTGCTGATCCGATATTGATGGACTGGCCGGAGCCGGCGGTCACCTTACTGTAATGAAGCTCACCGCCGTCTCCCCAGCCGACAAGCCCGCCGGCATTGATCACTCTGCTGTTATCTGCGTTCACACCACTTCTGACAATGGTATCCACAATGATACCATTGCTGTATCCGGCTACTCCGCCTGCACTCACAGTATTACCGCCGGTTACCTTCAGACCGGAGGCCACCTCGGAGCTATAGATGGAAGCATCCGTATTCTTGCCTGTCAGACCGCCCGCGTAGAGGTCAGCACGATGGTCTGTTCCGGTGACTGTGATCTGTCCATCATGAACCTTGGCAATGTAGATCCCTTTATACAGCGGATATGCCCTGCCAAAATCAAAGCCCTGATTGATATCCTGGGCTGAGATCGTTCCGGCGATCCCGCCGACCGCTACCTCACCGCTCTTCGCCGCAGCTTGAAGCTCAGGCGACGAATCTGCGTTGTAGATGATGGAGTTATCACTCTCTCCCACAATACCTCCGGCAGTAATCACTTCACCGGCGGCCTGCAAAGAAGCCTTGAACTTGGCGTCATTGATCGCCGTCCGGGAAGCCGATCCGGCAATCCCGCCGAGCACAGCCTGCAAGCTGTCGCTGGTCGTAGCCAGCTTCACGCCTGACACCGCTGCATGTTCAACATCGAAGCTGCTGCTGTTATCCACAGAACGGGCCAGAATGAAGCCGAGTCTGCCTTCCTTCGCGCCCACTACACCGCCAGCCGTACCATTAGCTGTCAGCTGCACACCGCTGCCGGAGCCGGTTACTGTAACATTGCGGATGCTGTTCCCCTGATCGGATTGACCGATCATACCGCCAAGGATGGAGCCAAGCCCCCGCGCTTCCAGGGTTCCGTCTGCAAAGCTTACGGTCAGCCCTTCAGCTTGACCGCTCTGGTAATGTCCAACCAGTCCGCCAACCGTGGCTTCCATTCCTGTGGAGGAAATCCGGTATCTCGAATTGACCTCAAGGGCCAGCCCCGTCGCATTACCATTCTGAACCCCGATAATCCCGCCGATAACGGCATGGTCAGCCGCACTGCCGATGCTGCCGTCCTTATCGTGGATGACATAGGTGTCAGCTGTAATATCCGCTGTGTTGTCGCCGATCAGACCGCCGGCGATGCCGCCTTCAGCTACTGTCTCAATCCGGCTTCCGCCGTCCAGCGTAAGCTGCAGACCGGCAACACTGCCTGAGTTCTGGCCGATGATGCCGCCGACAATACCGCCGCTGACCTTAACGCCCTCAAGCAGCTTAAGGTCCACATTCTTGACCGTACCCAGGTTCGTTCCGGCCAGTACGCCGGTGTAGCCGTTACCGGCAACCGAGAGCGGCTCAAGATTCATGTTCTGTACTGTAGCATTAGTTCCAATGATTCCGAACAACCCGGAATGAGTATATACCGGTTGCAGAGTCAGACCGTCGATCAGCTGGCTCTTCCCGTCGAACGTTCCTTCAAACGGGCCAGCTTCCTTATCACCGATAGGTACCCATTGCTTTGATTGGATATGAATCGGATTCAGCACGGTCACGGTTCTGTCCTTAAAGCCGAATTGCTCCACACCGGCAATCGTGCCGTTGACAATTCCCGCCAGACCGGCAAGCTCCGCTTCCGAGGTGATCTCGAAGCCGATCGCATCCTTATCCTTCGTATACCAGTTGATATTGGCATTTACGTTATTGCCGTTGTCTCCGCCGCCGGTATTGGCAGTGCGGTTGACTTCGGGATAACGGTATGCCGCGCTCAGCGAGCCGTATTTCCAGGCTCCCTCGAAATCCCAGCCCGACAAGCCCGGGAATACCGTTCTGTCCTTCAGGGTCTCCGACAGAATGGTGGTCAGCCGGACATGCACATTCAGCCAGCGGTGATTGCCCTCTGCGAAATCAGGCAGATCGCGGTTAATGTTCAGTCCTTCGTCTTTAATATAGTAAGACTTGTAGAGCAGTTCTTTGCTTGCATTATCATAACGTCCGGCGAAGCCGCCGGCATAAGCGGTCTTTTTCTCGGCTACATTAACCTCTGCTGCCGAGTAGACGTTGCTTATTTTACCGTTTGTAATTCGGCCAACGAAGCCGCCGGCGTAAGAATTATCGTTCGCAGCGTTAACACTTTTCGCCACATAGGAATTCTTGATGGTCCCGCCGGACAGTTCCCCGATCAGACCGCCTACAATGGTATAGACTTCGTTCGCCGTAACCTTGGAAACGGAATACGATTGTTCCACTGTACCGGCTGTATTTCTGCCGATCAGTCCGCCCAGGTAGACCGAGCCGCTTGATGATCCTTGAGCATTGCCAGTAACATCAATATCTACATAAGAGCCAATCACCGCACCGGCATTGCTGCCTGCCAAGCCCCCGGCATGGGTACCCTTCCCTTCAATGGTCAGGTTCGCATTGGAATACGTGTAATAGAGTGTTCCTGATGCCGTGTTCACACCGGCCAGACCGCCGATGAGGGAGGAATTGCCTCGTGAGATCACCGAGATTTTATCGGTAATGCTGTTGTTGGCAATCAGCGTACGGTTCTCGCCGACCATACCGCCCACAATGGCATTTGCGGAGGTAGCTGAGACCGTACCCAGTGTACGGGTATTCTGAATCGTGCTGACCGAGGTCGCAGGATTCAGTACCGGATCCATACTCTGGGCTGCATTGAGACCCACGATGCCCCCGACATAAGAGGACACTGCACCGTCGTTAGCCTTCAGATTCAGACTGCTGATATAAGTGTCCACAATAATGCCTGTAGCACTGCCGTGGTTATATCCGGCCACTCCGCCTGCAGTAGCGCGCGGCGCGTTAATGGTCAGACTCACCGCTGATCCTGCCAGACGTTCCAGCCTGGAGGATTCATTGTAACCTACAATACCGCCAATGTAGGCATCTGCAGCCGCTGGCCCTGCCAGAATCAGCATATTCTCCACATTGACCACTTTGCTGTCACTGCTGATGCTGCTGTCCGTAAGGGTGCCTGCCAGACCGCCGACAGACGGCTTCGCCGCTTGGGCCTGGATGAGCATCAGAGCGCCATTTTCCGCGTTCACTTCCGGCGCTGTAATATCTGTCGCTGTAGCTGCTCCAACGATCGCTCCAGCTTTGGCATCTGCCGCTGTCAGCGTAATCATCGGTTCAGCACCGGGAACATTCAGTACAGCAGATGCAATGCCTGCACGTGCTTCAGACGCCGATACGCCTTCGGAATGTCCGGCGATTCCGCCCGCTTCCGCACGGATACCGCTGGCTTCAATAGACAGCTGGGTCACTGTAGCGTTAACCAGCTGTCCGGCATTGAAGCCGGTATTCCCGCCAAGCTGGTTATCCGCACCACTTGCAGTGATAACTACATTCTCTGCATGATTGTAAGGAGTGGCTGCGGCCGAATGGTTCTCGCCGAACATACCGCCGGCTTTTACCGAAGCGCCTGTAGCCTTAATGTCAATACGATTCGTGTGCCCGTTGAACCCGGCAGCCGAGTTATGCCCTGCGCCGCCGCCGAAGCTCACCTTGTCGGCCTTCAGCTCTGTGCGGATATCCTGTACCTGTGCAGGCACAGCAGCAGTTCCGATTACCGCATCAGCAGTCAGCTTGCCTGCTGCGCCGCCGATGGTATACCCGCTGGTTCCGGCTTCATTCAGGAAGCTGATCCGTGCAGCCTTTCCGCCGGTCAGCGTCAGCGGCTTCGTGTTCACGCCTACGAGTCCGCCAAACGTGACATTATACTGCCCGTCCGGTGCACCCGCTACCGCAGCCTTGAGCACCAAGGTGCTGTAGTCAGCCGATTCAGCATCTCCAGCAGTAACTCCGCTGACTGTACCTTGTGCGTTACCGGCAATTCCGCCGGCAACCCCTCCAGCAGAAGTGACCTGCAGCGTTGCATATTTAATAGAAGAATTAGTCACGGTTCCTTCCAGGTAGCCGGCGATTCCGCCGATGGTACCATCAGAAGTGATACTCAGCAGGTCCGCTGCAGTCTTGCCGGTCACGGACGATGCAATGGTTCCGCCGATTTCGTAACCCACAGTACCGCCGGTATATACATCCGCAGTACCTTTAACCTTCAGTTCGCCGGTGGAAGAGGTCTGAGTGATGTTCCCGCCCGTATCATAACCGGCAATCCCGCCGGTGTAGACTCCTTTGCCGCCGTTAACTGAGATCAGCTTTCTATTCTCAAATACTCCTGCCGTAGCGTTGCTGGTAACCAAGCCGCCTGCGGCATATCCGACGAATCCGCCGGTAGCTACATTCTCTGTGCCTGTTGCTGTAATCTGCTGTGTATTCGCATAAGGATGCGTCCAGGTGAATTTGCTGCCGGTATATCCGGCAATCCCGCCGGTATATACGTTCTTGCCGCCGTTATTGGTAACCGGCGCTGTATTCACAAAGGTAATGGAAGCCTCACGGCTGCCAACCGTACCTGTCGCGCCTACCAGCGCACCGGCTGCCGAATTCACTGCCGCTGCTGCATTAACGGTAATTGCACCATTATTGGTAGTCATGTTGGAGAACACGACGGTGTTGTCCACTTTACCGGCAATCCCGCCTGCCGCAACCTGACTTCCGCCAGCAATGGAGACAGTAGCCGTATTGATGATTGGCGTATCTTCATCATTTAGACTAAGCGTTCCTGTCGTATGCCCTGCAATCCCGCCTGCGGTGAGCACGGAGCTGTCCGTCCCCTGGGCAAGAATCGCTCCATGGTTGACCACTTTTTTGATGATGATGCCTCTGGAATCGCCATAGCCCATAATTCCGCCAACATCGGCTGAACCATACGCTGTAACGGTTCCGTTATTGATAGAGTTCGAGATCATCCCTTCGCCCATCCCGACAATACCGCCCGTGTAGGAGTGGTACGGAGAAGCGTCCGAAGTGATATTGATCTGGTTGGTAATGTCAAACACAATGCTGCTGCCGCTCATTTTACCAACAGCAGAGCCGGCATAGACATCATAGGTTACTCCGGTCACAGAGATGGTGCCTGATTCAAAAATCAGGCCGCCTACTGTACCGCCTGCCATGTTCCCTACCAGACCCTGGTAAGAACGGTTCGCTACTACATTCAAACCGTTAATCTTCTTCATTAATCCGCCTTCGGTGATTAAGGTTCCCCGGAAGGGATGCTCGGCCGTACCGATAGGCACCCACTGGTAAGCGGAGAGATCCAGATTGTCGGTAATCTCCATAATTTTACCGCTCAGCCCGTTTACCTTACCTTCATTTACGAGCTTGGCTACACCTGCCAGCTCTGCAGCAGTCTTTATTTTGAAGGTATCATTCGTTGGCACGTACCACTCGGTCCTAGCCGCGCTGTCCCATGTCTGCGGATCAGCCTTAGC
Organism: Paenibacillus sp. FSL R7-0179; assembly: GCF_038002265.1. NCBI lineage: Bacteria > Bacillati > Bacillota > Bacilli > Caryophanales > Paenibacillaceae > Paenibacillus > Paenibacillus sp. FSL R7-0179. Next base: position 1,554,349 of record NZ_JBBOCC010000002.1, on the reverse strand, counting down.
CATGATGCCTCCGGCAACTGCGGCAACAACAACTACCGCCAGTGCTATTAGATAACCTATCCATGATTTTCGCTTCAAAGCCATATTGACACCACCTGAATTGGATTGTGACTTAAGGATTTCCCAGAGAAGTGTGCCCGCCCGCTTACGAGCGAACGGGCACATCCTTGTTATTGCTTGGCTGTAATGAACTGATCCAGCCGGATGGCAACGGCTGCCGCCTGTTCACGCGTAAGCGGACTTGACGGGTTCACCTTGTTGCCTTCCCCGAGAATAATGCCGTTCTTAATGCTCATTGCCACGGCTTGTCTTGCCCATGCCGGAACCTTGCCCTTGTCAGTGAAGCCGCTGAGGATCGAAGTAACTTCGGCCTCGCTAAGTTCACTGCCCGGTTGGACCTGATTCAGCAATCTGCCGAGCATCGTCATTGCTTCAACTCTTGTCAGCGTATCCTTAGGCGCATACTTGCCGCCTTCAAGTCCGGTAACAATACCGAGTTCGGCTGCAATGGAGACACTGCGGTTATACCAGCTGCTGCCGCTGACATCACTGAAGCCTGCCGAAGCTGCCTGCTTGTTCATGAGACCTGCAACGCGCAGCAGAATGGTTGGATATTCTGCCCGGGTCACTTTGCCTGCCGGATCGAACATGTCCGCAGATTTCCCTAGCACGAACAGCTTGGCGGATGCCGCTGCAATGCCTTCCTTGCCCCAGCCTGAAGGCATATCCTTGAAGGTCTTCTGGTTGCGGATGAAGAAGAGGCTGCCTTCGCCCGTCAGCTGTACATTCACTGCCGTACCGCTGCTGTCCAGCTTCCACGGTACCGTTGTCCAGTTGCCGTCTTTATCCTTAAGCACCATGGCCGTAATCTCCTTGGCCGCAAGCGGCGCAGGAATGGCAATCTTGGCTGCCAGCGCCGGTGTCCAGCTGCCCTTTGGCAGGTTAACGTTCACCGTTACACCTTGCCCTGCCGCCATCAGCGTGAAGCCTTGCTGATCCGAAATAGCCTTCATCGCCTGCTGGTCAGCAGTGCTATTACCGCCAATGCCGATAGTAAGCCCTGCGGTTACACTTGCAAGATTCTCAGGTGCAATGACCAATTGGCCCATAGGAACTTCAATCACAATCTTCTTCTTCGCGCTCAGCTGCTGCTGAACCACACTCTGGTCTACACGGATACTGAATGCTTTGGCATTCGGATCGGTGGAGCTTACTGTGAGGTCACTGCCTGCAACTGCTTCTTTATCCGTAATCCGGATGATAGCTGTAAGTCCATCCCACTCCGCTGTCACGGGCTGGCCGTTGACGGTAATCTGGGCTGCCTGTTCCGGTGCTTGCTCTTCAACAACTCCCGGTACTGCACCACCGCCGCCGCCAGCACCGCCTCCACCGCCTGAACCACTGCTGGTCCAGACCGACGCAGCTACACTGCCGGAAGCCTTAACCAGCTTGTCCAGCGAGGTACGCTTAGCCAGCACAATGGTGGCGCCCGGATGAGCAGTTACTATACCATCGAGCGGAAGCAGACTCCATGAGCTTACATTTTCTTCATACTTCAGGATTTCAGGACTTGACGAGAAGACCTTGTACGAGATCTGCTGTCCAGTCATATCTCCGGCCGAAGTCACCGTAATCTTCGTGTGGTTGTTGTCTCCGCTAATCGGAGAAGATACGGCTTGCACAGTTCCTAATTTTTTGGGATCGGGAACAGCTACGGTTGCCGCAAGCATTCCCTTAAGCGTTACACCCTCGGATACCTTATACTCAGCCTCAATCAGGCTGGAGCCGGTGGCAAGTGCGGTAACATTGCCTTTGGCTGACAGGGATACCGCATCACCTACAGCAACCTCATAAGTCAGGTTATCCAGATCCTTACCGGTAATCGGCTCTTCCTTGAATTTCGGCTTGCCATTGTCATCCTTGCCATCCGACACCTTGAGATAAGCCTGGATTTGGCCTGCCGCACCCGGTGTCAGCGTCTCCGCTCCCTTCAGAACCAGGGCAACCGGTACTTTGAAGCCTGCATTCGTAATATCCACAACTGCTGTGTTCTGATTGCCCGCTTCGTCCTTAGCCACAATATTGAGGGCTACGGAAGGTTCAGCCGAGTCAATCTTCACATTTCCGTTGAAATCACCGCTTAACGGGTCCACGGTAAGCGGAGCAGAAATCTCAACATCCTTGTATTTCCCATCCGGCTGTAACTGGCTCACGGTATACACTGCGGCCAGCTTCGTTCCTGTAGTTGTTGTTCCGGCTACACGAACGGCACCCTGTGCAGTACGTTCACCCGTTACCGGCTCTGTGAGATACAGCACCGGTGCGATTGTATCTACCGTCAGATACAGCATGGTCACTGAGATATCCTTGGTTGCCGTATTTCTGGCCCTGAGTTCAATCGCATACGGCCCGTCCGTCTGGAACTGGTCGAGATTCAGTATGCCTTCGCTTGTGCCATCTGCTTTGTTCTTCAGAGCTACTGTCCCAATGGATTTGTCAGCGTAGAAGGCTTCCACTGTCACATTGGACTGGCTTGAAGATAGCGTCAGCTTCTGCTTCGTTTCATTCGTTAACAGGTTCACGTAGTTCCCGGAAGAGGCATCTGCCGTCCCTGATGAACTCAATACCGTCAGCTTCGGCAGGCTCGGAACCGGCAACCATTTGCTGCTGCTGCTCTGCCGCTCGGCATAATGATAGTTCTGATGCTTGTCGGCATCCTCGGTTGGAACCGTTGCTGAAGTAACGCCGATGACGTAATTCTGCTTCACTTCCAGCCCGACGTATTTCACCTTGCTCAGATCAATCACTGAGCCTTCAAGGCTGCCCTTGTAGACTTCATCTGTTGTAGATACAGCCTTCCAGCCGCCGATCAACAGACCTTCGTATTTACCTGTGGATGCATTCCAGTAAGGCTTAAGCTCCTGTTCTGTGTACAACAGCTCTCCGAACGGAGCATATTCACTTAGTTTGCCTTCAGCATCCAGCTTCGCATCAATCACGTAGCTGTGCTCGAAGCCGCTCTGTCCCGCTTTCTTCGCTCCCGGCTTGAAGGAGAGTGAGAACAATCCGTTGCCGGCAGGCTCAACAATGACATCACTGACACTCTGCGGTGCCAGCGGATCAATGATTTCAAAGCGCTGCGGCGAAGTCTTCGTCCCGAAGTTCGCGCTGGATTTCAGCTCGGCCCGCAGGTAGTAGTTGCCTTGTCTAAGCAGCCCGCGGATATCCTCGGGATTGCCCATCAGTGTTACATTGGTGACATCGATCACTTTGCTGCCGCTCGTAATTCCGCCGCTGACCGAGCCGCCAGCTCCGACCGGTACATCCTTGGCGATCAGCATACCCGGATCACCCGTCTGCAGAATCTCTTGACCATTCAGCATTTCCTTGCGGTTTGTCACCGCATCCTCAGCCAGATACAGGTTCACTGTATCGCCTTCGGCTGCGTTAGCCACTTTCCAGGAGGCTGTGAACTTATTCGCGTTCGTGTTGTCCTTCGCCAGGTTGACTTCACCCAGAGTAGGCAGAGTAGGAACGTTAAGCAGCTTGGTATCAACTGCCGAGACGGCTGTCAGCTTCCAAGTGCCGCCCTTTGTGGCTTCATTCTCAGGAATAATGATATAGGCTCTGCGAATGTCCACTTCATTGCTGAGTTTAGACCCATTGTCCGTTTTATAGCTTGCAGGAATATATTGTGTAAAAGCATTTGCCGTAGGATCAGTGTTCGTGTTATCGAATTTCACCGGATAAAGCTTGCCTGAAGCATCCTGCAGCTTGAATTCCGGCATTTCCTTGCTGCTGTACTCCATCTCAATGATGGCATTGCCGGCTACGCCGTCCATTGGAATCTCATGGATTCTGCCGCCGTTCTTGACCGTAATGCCGCCTACGCCGACATTGATCGATCCGTTCTCGACATATTTGACGCCTTCTTCTACCTCGCGGTAGATAATTTCCTGGTTCTCATCCTCAGTAGCTACCTTGGATGTGGCCAGCGTCTGCACCCCTGCACCAATCACCATCAGGCGCGGTCCAAGCTCAGGATCATCCACCACCAGATGGATCATGCCTTCCGGCAACTGATCGGTCGAAGTGCCGAATTCAATGCCTCCACTCCAGTAATAGGTGATGCCGAGGGAGATAAACAGAATACCGATGCTGCCCCAGACCTTGTCATTATTGACCCCAAGGAACATACTGGACAGCGGCATACCGCCGACAACCGGTACATCGTTCGGAATCTGCACCTTGGAGCTGATGTAGCCTTCAAAATCCGTGCGGTTCTTCTCCAGATTCTGTCCGACGAAGATACCCGCCTTCCCGATGATGATATCCCAGCCGCCGATATCCATCTCCGCCTCCACGCGCACGAACCATGGGGTTACCCACTGCGCTTCGAGCAGCGCTTTGGTCAGCATTGGAAGCCGGTCATCTTTATCCGCATCCGCTTTGGCGGCGAAATCCAGCTTGCCTTCCACCTTAAGACCTGTGCGTTTCACCGTCAGGTCCACATCGCCGAAGAAATACGCCGGAGCAATCCCGAACCGCATGCCTACGCCTGCTTGAATCGTTAACGGGAATGGATCTTGTGCCGTGCCGCCGGCAATCGTGTCCGCCAGCTCACGCACTGCGCCCCGCACAGCGGTCAAATAGGTTGCACCCGTGACCAGGATACCCGGTTTCGGAAGCTCTGCCCCGAAGGCAATTACATCCGGAAGAATCCGGCCGTCTTTTACCTTCTTGAGCGAGAATTCAATCTCCACGCCCATCATATTCTTCAGCTGGGCCGCGAACTCCAGGCCGTATTCATTGCCTACGCCGTCGCCCTGCACAGCATGCTTGATTGTAACCTTGCCGCTTGGAGCATCCGGACCTTTTTTCTTGTCCGCGTCCTTCTTCTTATCCGGTCCGAATAAACCCATCTCCTGATTAAGATCGAAGCCCAGGGAGGCATCAACGCCATAGAAGCCGGCACTGTTGAAGATGACATTCTTAATCTCGGAGTTAATGATCTTCAGGGACATTGAGCCGCCGAAGGAAATCCCATTCTCTCTAAGAATGTAGTCATTGAAAGAGAAGCCAAAGCCGTCAATGGAGAAGCTTGGTGCCCCGAACAAAGACTGCTTGTTGAAGTACACATCCTCAATCATGATCTGGCGCAGCGGATTCAATCTGTCGCCCACGCCGCCGACGGCCCATTTCAGACTGCCGTTCTGGCTGTCGTCTTCCGGATTGCCGTCATTGCCTTTCTCTTCTTTTTTATCATCATCCTTGTCTTTATCTTCATCGTCTTCCTTCTCCTTAGGATCGAAGTCCTCTTCTCCAAGTGACTTGTTGAAGCCGTTGAAGAAGTCGAGGGTCCATTCGCCCTTGTGGAAGACGAATCCGCTGCTCGCTACGCTCAGCGTTCCTTCACCCTTGACGAACAAGGTATCCAGGAAAGGCAGATCGCCGGGAAGGGTGTTGCCGAAAATATCCAGCTTACCGCGTACAAAAGACAGGTCTTTACCTTTATAAGCTACAGCATCATTAATAATTGCCGGTTCGGTCTTGGTATCCACGATGACCTGCTCTTCGTCACCTGTACCCACCTGCTTGATCATACCGCGGACAGTTACCAGAATCTCACGGTCGAATTCCGGGTCCTTGGCTTCCGCTTCTTCCTTGAATTCCTCGAAGTCCTCTTCTGTTGCAAACAGCTTGTAAGCATACATTGGAGTCTCTTTCAGCGCTTCTTCATCCATAAATTCACTGATATCGAATTTCGGATCAACCGCTTTGCTCGCTGCGCCGAACAAGGCCTTGGTTTTCTTATATTCGGTAACCGCCTTGTACAGGAACGAACCGTCCTTGAAAGGCTTGCCCGGGAACAGAGAATTCAGCTGATCCACCAGCTCATCCTTGACAGATGAACCATTCGCAAGGCCGCTGATATCTACAGCTTCCTTGTATACCGCCATTACTCCGGCTTCACGGATACGTGTGTCGTTATTATCGGTAACCAGGAAGGATTGCGGAGTCGTCATATCATAGAGAGCCGCTACTTCCTCATCCCCGCCGGCATCGCCCTTGTAATCAATCTCCACCTGGTATTCACCGAGCGGCAATTCCGGTCCAAGCCCGGCTTCCAGCACATTGCCGCCTGGATCCACCTGGTCACCGCCGCGGTACGTAATCCGCATGGCGCCGGAGAATCCGTCATCCGTCGGCTGCATCACCACTGCATCCTGAACATTGACTTTGTACCGGTTACCGTCTGCTTTATTCTTGAGGTACAGGTCAAAGTTCGGAGCGGTCGTTGCATTGCCCGTATTGTAAGCTTCAATATTCGACAGATTGACTGTCAGATATTTCACATCTGTGCTATACAGCTCTGCAGGAGCGAGTGCATAGGAATACGTTGCAGTTGCTTCTCCCACCGGCGGCAGGAGAATGAAATTGGTACGGGTCGATTCATACTGGGCTTTGATGCCCTCATCCTTGACGCCTTCGATTTTGCCTTGCGTTTCCGGGCTTCTTGCGGAAATCATATACTCCCGGGTAACCGGCCAAGGTCTGCCTTTGGCTTGAACGCGGAAGGTTGCAGTAACCGCATCACCCGGCTTGTACTTCGGCTCAATGCCCATCGCCGCTTCATCAGGTGTGGCTGACTTTTTGAATTCCAGCATTTTGCTGCGGGAATTCTCCAGGACCGGATTGCCGTTCTCATCCAGGATATCTTCGCCCTTTTCATTCTGCCTGACGAAGCTGAGGCCACTTTCCAGCGTCATCTCCACTTCAATTTTGGAGTGCTCCATATTGTAGGCCTGAAGGTTCTCTACTTCGGCTATAACGTCGAAGACACCGTTTTTCTCATATTTTGTCGGCACTCCTCCGCCTTCAACCGGCTCGGTAGCCAGCTGCTGAACCTGATCTACATAACGGATCGAGAACACTTTATCCGGAGCTGTCAGTTCACCCAGACCGTAGACAGTCTCGAAGCTCTGGAAGCCTCCCGGTGCCAGCTTCTCCGGGTTCCAGTAGAAGGCAACTGCGGAATCCGCTGTGCCGAAATCATTGGTGTCTCTAGTGAAGTCCAGATTCGGATGGATTTTATAATCCCATTTCGTGTTCGCCAGGCCGTTCCAGTGCCCGACAATCATCTCATCCACAATATTAATATTCTGTTCGGCAAAGTTATTGAAGCCGTAGGCTACCACATTGGTTGCCTGAGGATTCGTCAGATCCAGCTTATCGCGCATCACCCAATAAGCAGGAATCTTAAAGTAAGCTCTATCCTCAAAGGGAATGCCCGGATCGTCCTCCGGATTATGCACCAGCTTCCGCTCTACCTGCAGCGGGGACTTGTAGGCTGTGCCAATCTGGAACTGCGGCCCGTCGTTGCCGCCGACCATCGTATCCAGCAGAATCCGGCTGCCGATCTGCACCTGCGCCCCGCTCTTGTTATTCACTTCATAGCGGATATTGATGTTACCGGAATTCACAGCATCCTTGCTGTCGGTGTAGAGCATCAGAATCTGCTTGATCTCTACGCCTTTAATCTTCCAGATCATCTCAAGCTGCTTGGTGCCATTGGAATTCTCCACCACTTTAGGTGCAGTAGTCTCTGAATAATGGCTGGCGTCGAACTTGTATTTATTGCCGTAAATATAATCGGTTCCATCGATCCGGAACGTCGTGAACGACGTCTCCGGGTCATCTCCCTGGAACAGCAGGTTAACATTATTGTCGTTCTTACGGATTGGCTGACCCTCTACAGTGCGAATGCCGTAGCGGCCCGTCTCGTTATCCACAGTGACCTTAATAAAGTCATTCTGGATCATGGTTGTCTTGGTACTGCTGGCCGCCTCGACGAGAGCATGGAAGCTCTCGGAGGTGGACAGAAATACCATGATTAAGGTGAGCATTACCGCTACTGTGCGTTTCAACAACTTCACCAAGTATTCCCCCTGTTCTTGTTTCAACTATTTCAGATTGCCGACAAAGAAGGTAGCAAATTCGCGGTCCCGCTCCTGGGTTCTCACCACAATGGTGTACCAGCCTGTTTTCGGGAAGGTGACCTTGAAATTACTGCTCACCAGTTCAGCGTAGCTTAGCTTCTGCTTCACCAGCTTCAGCTGTCCTTCGCGGTACAGACCAGGGTAATACAGAATATCGAACGTTCCTGCCTGATTGACCTTGTCTACTCCGCCTACCTTCATCAGGTTGAAGCCGGATACCTTGAAGGTAATGGTGTTGGTATTGAACAATGCAGATTCGCCGGAGGAAGCCGAGATTAAGGTATCGTTACCGAAGACCAGTAATCCGCCGTCCTTCACGACCACCACATCCTGATAGACCACCGACTTATTGCCTACCTGATCAACCGCTGTATATGTGGCGCGCTGGCGTCCAAGCTTGCTCAGATCCAGCCCGCTGACCGATACTTTCACGTTAGCCTCAGCCGATACATTATCAGATACGGTGAACCCGCCGAGATCCGTACGGAAGTTAAAGTCTTTCTTGTTCTGAACAATCCCTACTGTTTCCTTGTTCAGTGCCAGCTCAGGTGCTGTGTTATCAAGTCCGGCAATGGTTACCGGAACCTTGTTCACATTGCCCAGCAGATCCGAGATGGCAATGACCGCTGAACCGCTGTTCTCAAAAGCACGCGAGTAGCTGTACGTTCCATCCGCTTTACTGATCTGGTTCGTATAGGCGGCTCCACCCTCAATAGGTCTTACGCCTGAGAACATCTGGTTAGGGGCAGCAACTGTGCCGCTAAGCGTAACCTTCACTTTGCCTTTGGCATATTTCTGTCCGCCGATGGTAACAATCTGATCAGCCGGAACCGCTTTGCCTTCGGCATCTACAAAGGTATAAGCCACTTTATCCGGTACTGGCGGTGCAGAGAGAATATTCGTTACCTTCTCTTTGATAACTGTCGTATTGCCGTACACATCCACCACAGTGAATGAAGCTGTTCCATTCTCCATGAGTGTAATGCTCTTATCGGCACTGATAATGTTGAACGCTTTAGCGGATGCATCCGCCTTCTCTACCGTAACCGTAACTCCGGTAGAGAACAGCACATTGCCGCTGTTATCCTTCAGGGTGCCGAAGGTCTGGCTTCCATTCTCGCCATATTGGTAGGAACGGACTACTTTCACCCTTGGCACTTCCTTGCTGATGTTCGCAACCGTAGCTTTAACCGTATTGATATTTCCGGCAGCATCCTTAATTTCGAATTCGAATTCGCCATTCTCCGTGAAGGTATAGGCTGTCTTGCCGCCATTGTTCACAACCGTCACCGGCTCAGAGGTGCTCTGGAGAAGGGCAACCACATTACCGTTTGTGCTCTCCATGTATGAATATTCAATGGTCCCTTCGGGAGCAGTACCGTCAATATTCTTCACGACCAGATACAGAGTATCTGTCCGGTCCGGATCACTGAGATCGGTCAGATCGAAGCTGTAGTAACCATTCTCATAGATCTTGAAAGAATTCCCTGTCCGCACAGGTACCGAGGGATTAATCTTCGATGGCATTACCCGGATACCCGGCGGGACCGTGATCTCAATATCCGCTCCAACCTTGGCATTGACCGGGCTGTTCACGCTGAGTGAAGCAAGCGCATATACCGGCTGCAGGCTGGTGGACGCTCCATCGATATCAAGCTTGGCCGCTTTGCTGATCAGACCGCCCGGCGTTCTGTATTTGACCCATACCTGAACCTCCTCAGGCTTACTCGTCGGAACCTTCACTGCTACGAAGTTGGTGTAAGACTTCCAGTTCAGCCAACTCACACCGTTATCCGGTGACACTGAATATTCATAACCGGTCTTGTCGTCTGTTTCGAGGCTAAGCTTCACAATGGCCGTGTAGCCGTCCACTGTATCACCGGACAAATAGATCAGAGAAGACTTGGCATCCGACACCGGCGCATCCGGCTTGGTCGTTGCCGAGACCTTGAAGGTTCCTGCACTTGCCTTGATCGTGCTGTTGCCAGCTCCGTCAACCGCGAGTACATACAAGCGGAACTCAGAGATTTCTCCCGATTTCAGCGAGTTGTCGTCGATGGATACTGAGCCGCCTGCCGGGACGTCTTTCCATTCTGCGGAAGACTCGTCAGGCACTTTTGCACCCGCTTCTTGTCTGACCCATTGATACTTGCTGACCAGTCCTGTTTTGCTATAGAACTCTGACACGCTGATCTTCGTCTTCTGCAGCGGCAGCGGGTATGCAACACTATCAGGGCTGAAATACACTACCGGTGCTTCATTGTCAAAATAATAAGCCTTCGAGTAGTAGTACGTTTTGTCGCTGTGCTTCACCATAAGATGAATGTATTGCGTTCCGTTCAACACTGTTTTAGCAGCAGGAATGTCATAGCTGTAAGTGGCTTCACTTACAGAAGCGCCAAGGCCCTTGGCTGCCAGCTTGGCATCGGGGCTGACTTCTGGTGTCACTGAAGGCTCAGCACCGTTATCCGGTGCCGGTGTCTCTTCCGGTTCAAGCGGCGTCAGTGAAGGCGCTTCTGGCCCGGAGGACAGGAATTTCATAAGGGCCACCGGCCCGATGCTTGCTGTAACTTCCGGTGTGGCCGGAGGACTTGGCTCTGTAGGAGCACCAGACGCTTCCGGTTCCGATCCGTCTTCAATTAAGCTTTTCTCAGACAGTGGGGACATGCCGGATGACTTGGAGACCTCCAGTCCGGTAAATTTACTATCATTATCAGGACGAATGGAGCTATCGCTGATGGCGTAGCCTACATAATCGGGATGCACACCGCTGATCCGGAATGTAACATCATGACTTTTCACATAGTTAGGATTGGCTTCCGGTGTGAACTCTGTCGGAATAGCCGCCTCTGAACTCACGACTACCGCTCTTTCCTGCGGAGTCTTGATCGTCTCATTGCCCGCTTTATCCAGCGCCTTCAGATAGAGCCAGTACGAGCCGTCCTCGTCAATATCCTCATAGGTAGACCGGGTAACGGTCGAACCTGTGAATGACGTATCCGCCCACTTGTCGCTCGCCGGAGAATCCCCGTCCTTCACCCATTGGTACTGCACGCTGCTCACTCCGCTATGCGGGTCCTTCACCAGAGCCTGTACCGTAGCGGTATCTTCGCCGGCCATCGTAATGGAAGGTCCCTGGTTGTCCAGCTTGAGAATGCCTACTTCATGCTTCCAGTTGGAGTCGTCATTCTTGAAATCTTTAACCGGCCAGACAGTCAGATCACCGTATTGTCCAACGGCTGCCAGTGCCTGATTGTCAGCATAGAAGATTTTATCTGCCTCTGAACCCGGTGCCTCTGCTTTCCAGGCATCATACAGTTCTTGATGGGTTGCCACGTAAGCTTTTTTCTTCTCATACTGCATCAATTCTCTGGCAGAATCCCAGGACATATCGGCCGTCCAGGTATGCAGATACCACTCGCCGCTGTTCCCAGCCTCGAAGGCTTCCGCCGGAGGAGCAAGCAGGTTTGTCTTGTTGTTCACTACTGACAGCTCTATATTTTCGAACTCTCCCGGATATAGCTCATCCGACGGCTGTTTGGCGGAGAGTGCATAACGCTTGAGCGCTGCATAATGATCTCCGGCTACCCCGGCGAACGGATCAGCCTTATCCTGACTCCACCAGTAGTACACCAGCCCTACAGATGGGGAGGCTTCCGCACTCATATTGGAAGGACGGTAGATTCCGCGGCTCGGCCGTTCCGTACCGCGGTCACCTACGGTAGGATCAAGATGCGGTACTTTAATAGAAGGATCGTTGGCGTCAATCGTAACCTTACCTTTTTTGGCATAGGTTGTATCCGTTGCTCCGCCTGTCTCGAACCGGTACCCGATCACCGGCTCCGTATTGTCAATGAACAGGTTCGCCCAGTCAATCTTGGAGTTGGCAAGTGAGAAGTCACCGCCCTCAATACCAGCGATCTTCTCTTCATGGATTCCATCGAAGTTCGCAGGCTGAATTAACAGGTTCCCTGCGTAATCCTGGATAACATCGGTATCCATCTGGATCGGCTCACTGCCGCCCTTGGCATCATTAGATATGGCTATAGCCTTGAGCAGCGGGGTTTCCACCGTTTTGCCGTCAGGCACGGTCATGCGGAAGCTCCAATTCGGTGTATTCCGGCCTGCAACATAATAGGCTTTCATTCCGTTATTGAAGAGGATGAAGGTCTTCTTCTCGTCCCAGCCGGTTTTGGCAATCGCCTCTTCCGTCATCTGGAGGGTGAAGTCAATCACATCTCCCTTATTCAGCGTAACTCCCGTCAGAATCTCCGGCTGAATGCCGTTCGCGGTCTTGGAATACTTCGGACGCACGGCATCGACAATGACGCGGAAGCCGCCCCGGTCGAAGTCAAACGGGTTCCCGCTTTTCCGGTCCAGCCAGGCATTGCTGCCGCTGCTCGGTACGGTGTTGAGATTGACAACCGCTTTATTCCCTGCCGCATCGCTGAGCACGGCTTCTTTCAATTTATTATCCAGCGACAGATCCATCTGCGCTCCGCCTGTAGTTCCTCCAGTAATCAAGGGTTTCAGCGGATTATTACCGCTGTTATGGAAAGGAACACCCGTATATCTGTAGGCAATTTTTTTCTGGTAGGAATCGAGATTGTTCTCGTTAAAGGATATATTCTGCAGATACTGCTGCTGTCCGGCTGCCGGAAGTCCGGTGCCCGGATCATTAATGAACAGCTTGTGCCGCAGGAAATAATCAGAGTTCGCCTTTACCACCGAAGTCGGTCTGACCGGCTCGCTGAAATTGTAGCTGAGCGTGATGTTCTCGTCTCTTTTGACATACAGCTCTTTCTGGTTAATATTCTCGTTGAGCCGTTCTGCACCGTTGCCAGTAAAGGTATAGTTATCAATCACCGGACGCTTGAGATCCTGGAACTTGAGGTAGAATCCGCGCACACCCGCTGCTTCACCGTCATCATCGCCTTCGCCCCAGACTCTAACGGTAATAACAGAATTAGGTTTGATGATAGCCTTGGCCGACTTGTTATACCTCTGGCTGCTGCCGGTTCGTTCATTGATAATATTTTTCCCGTCAATATTTACTGTAATGGACGACTGACGGGTCCATAAGAACCCGGAGTGACGCCGCAGCACGGCGAACCCTGTAAGCATCTCGGCATGTCCGCTCTCCGCCATATTCTTCAGAAGCGGATTGTCGGCTACCTTCACCTCGAATTGAACCGTTGCTTCATTATCGTCGACACCCGCAAAGATATCTCCCTTAGCCCAGTCGTACTTGGCGTCTTTATCTTCCTCTGTCTGCTTAAAGCCTTGCACCTTGGTATAAAAGTTAAGAAACGTATTGTCCGCAGGGTAACTTAGATTTCCGACATGTTGTCCGTTTGGAAACGTAACCTCATAATCATCACCCGCAGCCTCTGCCAGTCCGCTGAAGGAACTGGGTATTAACGATAACAACATACTAAGAATCAAGCTTAGCGAGGTATATCTCTTCAATCTCCTGCTCATTAACAATTGGTGCTCCCCCTTATTCGTTCATCATTTCCTGTCCGGCATGCAGCAAGCTTCGCTGTAGCATAGATTCACTCCCTGTGCTTCCGCATTCTCCTTTCGCCCTGCCCTCCCGTGGACAAAAAATACTAGTTATAAACTACCTATTTTTTCATATCTGCGTTTATTCTATCAGGCGGCTCTAAACAAACTCTTAACAATTCTCGACAAAAGCTGCGTCAAACGCCCCGAAATAGGGTTAATACACTCGAAAAACGAAAAAAGTCCTGATTTTTAAGAGAAAATATCTAAAAACACAAAAAACCGCACTGAGAACGGCTCAGTTACGGTGGGAATGGGTTCAACTTGCAAACCCTTAAATACTGGTAGTATCCTATCCAGATACCAGCTTATCCAGATACCAACTAAAATCAGTGATGTCGATATCATCTTGCACTATCATTTTCTTTCTTGCTATCGATAGACAAAACATGAATTGCTTCTTACTGTCATCCGGTAATTTTCAGACATGGCCCAGCAGTGCTAAATCATTCGTCAAACTTGTTGATCCAGTACATCGAATTTTCTGTAGTAGACAAGGATTTAAGTACATATAGTGTCTCTTTCTTTTTCTGTTGAAAAGTTTCCGTTAGCTTTTCGGGAGCGATATCGCTTATATCTTCCAACATACAACATTCTTCAAACAATTCAATTATGCTCTGGTTGGCACTATTTTGTTTTAAAAGTTGTGCTATGTAAGGGCGATAGAGATAAGTGTGCGCTTCTTCAAATGTCAATACTCCCTCCATAAGGGAATCAAGCATACCAAGATTTAATATACATAAAAACTTTTGAATTTCTTCCGATTGGTTCAATTCAATATTCAAATTCATGTCAACACCCCTTAACTTAAGTCATCCCATGAATCCTTACAGGTGATTTGTAACTCATACTTTCCTCGGGGTAAGCTCTTCCTGTTTATAGTTCCACCAATCCAGTTGTTCATAATAAATCCTTTTGGCCCAGTAGTCTGGTCCTTCGTGAAATACAATATCATCTTCAGAAGTGAAATCTTTTCCTTCCCAGTACAAGTTAATTCTTTGAAAAGCTTCGTCTTCAGAAATCTTTGCAATATCCATCATGTTTAAAACAATGTCAAGACAGTAGATCTCCGTTGTAATGCACGTTGGAAACTTCAATTGATTTTTGACCATCATAAACCTCATACATTCCTTCACGCCCCCTCTCGATCGGTAAGCAAACAAAATAATAAAGAACAGGTCAATTACGGTGGCATCTGACCATACTCAACCTGTTTAATGTAACGGAATAGCGTTATTTAAATTATAAAGCTAAAGCATTTGATGTGCGGTTATTTTCAAAACTCATTCGGTTAACATATTTAAAAACTCATCAAAGCTGTTACTTGTAGAATATGTTACAGGGTCTAATTCTGAAGATTCTTCATGATTCCAAACGCAAACAGATGGCTCTGTTTTACCAGTATTTCTATAGTCTAAACACACAAAATCACCTGCAAATAGAACAGCAATTGGTAATAACTCAGTACCTACTAAGTTTTCGTCTACACCAATTCTCTCATCTAACTGGGTTCTAACTACTCCTATATCGTAAAATTCATCTTCCCTCTCCCCAGTTACCTTCAAGATACATAAAAACCTATCAATAGCATAACTATGGTTGTCACACTTAAAACTATTTTTCACAGGAGAAGCACCATTAAATTTTTTAATAAATTCTTTATATTGATCTGGCAATTTAATTCTCCACTTATTTTCTTTTTCAGTCAGCAGAACATCATCTGGCAATGGATATATTATAGTTTCATCCTTAACTTCCATGTCTCTACCTCTTGGGTAACTCCTTTATTGGTATTCCACCGTGCCTAAGTATTTCAGGTAATTGGATGAAAATGTAGCTTCAGCAATCTGCCCAGTATACTTAAAGTTATAAAGTAAAATAACTGCATTAATATCGTTTGATAACTCTTCCTGAACTAGTGTATTAAATTTCGGGGCAATTTGATCATCATAAGAGAATCCTTCAAGTAATAGATTTAGGTTATTACTTGCTTCTTCATAATATTCTGCTTCTCTTACTGCATCATCATATCTGCGAATCTCAAAGTGATTAGCAAATATGGATGGGATAAAATCTCCTTCATCGGAATAAGAGACCATAAGTAATCTGTCCAATTCCTCGAAAGATTTAACATTGCCAACCCACAAAGACACGAATCCTTCTTGTTCCATGTTAAGCCTCCCTAAGGTTTTAATCCATCAGGTAGAGCATCTACCCCACCCTCAAATCTATAATTAGCCCAGTTCTGTAGCCTTCTTCTAAACATATCATAATCAGTAGACGAATCAATAATTTCTAGCAATTCATTATGTGCTTTTGTTGAGCCTTTCCCACCATGCTTACCAGTGGGATTCACAAATTTAGTCTCGCTTATAAGCGTCCTCATTTCAGCAATTTGTTCGCTTGTTACTCCCCATCTTTTGAATACGTCTGCTCTTGATACCAAATGCCACTCATGTAATCCTCCTGGATGTCTGAGTCGATCTTTTATAGTATCTCTTAGTTTAGGGTCTGCCCACACTGTATTAAATTCATCAGGAGTCAGTGAATTGAACCAATCATCAAACTCACCGTCTTTAACAGTTGGAACAGAATCAAGTACATCCCCTCTCCCCTCACTCCGCCAAACCTGCCCCGGCATCTCTACCGGGCCGGGACCACCCGGCGTTGCCGGGATTAACCGGTTCGGGTAAGGGTTCATCCCTGGAAAATCCCGATTTTTTAAAACATCCGGCACTTTCTTCACCGCATCGGTCAGCGGGTCCATTACCGCGTCGGCCAGCTTGCCAACTACGCCGCTCTTGGCGATAGGTACGCCGGGGACGAGGATAGATGCAGCGTTGCCGAGCATTTCGGCTTTTTGCTCCGGGGTGCCTTCATTGAAATTATGGTACATGGCTTTGGCCGCATCTACCAGTACTTCAGGGTGATTGACAAGATAGTTCACCTTGTCCATCGTCTCTTGGGTCGTCTTCTCCGGGTCGATGACGAAGTCAAACGCGAACTTGGCGGTGTCTACCACGCCCATGACGGTAGACTCGATCAGGCCGCCAGCGAAGGCCCGGGTCACCTGATCCGTCTGCACCACTATTTTGCGCCATTTGGTCATGCCGTAGGTGTCTTCTGCCCAGGCAGAATACGCGGTGGGCACGACTGGAGAATGTATATTTGGATCATAGACCTTCTCCCTGAAATAAGTATAGGTCGTCTCGTTCTCTTTGTTCTCTGCTGTGATCGGCGTGCCGTCCGGCAACGTCACTGGCGGGCCATGGAGCCGCTTATACTCTGCCACCTGACGCTCCAGCTCGCGAATCTGTTCCGCTCGAACCACCGCTGCCTCGATGTCCTTATAATTAATCTTCGCCCACGCGCGGTATTGCTCATTCACCAGTCCCAAGGTGATGGCGAACCGCAGTTCATCACTGGCGGGTACCGTCGACCCGTCCGTCCGCAGCGGATTATAGGTGCAGGCCGATAAGGGGGAACCCTTGTATTGCGTCCGCAGGTCGGTCCTCGCATAGAAGCCCGGGTCCACGCCCAGCTTCTGCAGCAGCTCCCGCTGACGTTCCGCATGTTCATTCGCGGACTTCATATAGGCTTTGTTACCATACTTCTCATAGACAGAGTACGCCGCTTGACTTCGCCTGATTTCCCGCAGCGCCACCGCAATCTTGGACAATTGTGCCCGCGCCTGCTGCTGTGCGGCGGGACTGCCGGATGACCTCTGCTGGAACAGCTCCGATATGACTGCATCTGCTGCAAGAGGCTGCAATTGCCTGTCCACCGAAGCGTCCCTGACGTTCCGCAGCAGATCTCGAATCATGCGGCTAAGGGTGGGCGGATGACGAAGGACATCCTGCAAACCACTCGCGGCCTGATCCCGAATGCCTTGCAGCCACCAGCTGAACATACTGCCTGCCTGCTTCCAGGTGAAGGCCGGTGTGGCCTTTAACAGACTCTGAGAACATGACACCTTCAAACGTATCTTCATCAGGGTCTAAATCATCAGGGAATAGACATACTGCTGCATTAGTTTACAAATCAGCAAAGATGATTTATCAACAACCTCCTCTAAAGTTTTTCATTAGGTTTTAAAAACAGAAATTCTCTACGTTTGATAATTTCTTTGAAGTTCTCATTATCCCAAAATCCAGTATTATTATTAATATAGATCACTTCATTTAATCTCACTAAATAAACTGTATCGCCATTAAACTCAAAAATGCAGTTAGTGCTGACCTTATCCATGATTTCAAAAACAATAGTTAACATATTAACTATTGCTTTTTCCCATTCAAAGAACTTGTTAATTCTAAAACTTAAATCTTGTCGATTGATGAATTCATCCAAGAAGTACTCGGACTCATAACCGTAAAGTGACTTTGAAGTATCCATTAGCGTCAATGAAAATCCAAGCCTATCATATGTTTCAGTTATTCGAATCCCTTCTGACATTTTTTCAATTTTGTTCACGTCTAGTATTACACCCAATTTTTCCAGTTCAATACTGATATCAGTATTGGATAATTGTATCTCTTCTAACATAAATGAATATTCTAAAGCCATGAGTATTCCCCCGTTTTATGGAAGTAAGTCAATTACCTTTTTATCTTTAGTTATTACGATAACTTCATCTAAATTCTTTATAGGCCAATCAGTGAATTGCTTTTTCAGTTCACTTAGATTTCCATTCCAGTCTCCAAGATTGAGTACAATTCTTCTTGTTTGGCCTTCTTTAATTTTCTTCTTCTCTAGTTGTGAAGCGATACCACGTGGACTTGTCGTATCTTTAGGTGAATAACAATCAAATATAGTTTCATTGATTAAATAGTCAGGATCTTTATTAGTATCCGGTATTTTTGGATTCTGCTCAATATCATATCCGTTTTTAGCTAAAATCTCGGCTGCTTCATTCTCTCGTGACAACGAACGCTTAGTCTCTAAATCCATATTTTCTCTTATTGTAGTTTTATACCCTTTTGGCTGTGCATTTGGATTAGTAGCATTTATTGGCCTTGTTACTTGCCCAGGCCTTCCCCAATGTCCTCCACCTTCTGTTTGACTTGGAATTCCCCCCCTCCCCTCACTCCGCCACACCTGCCCCGGCACCTCGACCGGGCCAGGACCGCCCGGCGTTGCCGGGATCAGCCGGTTCGGGTAAGGGTTCATCCCTGGAAAATCCCAATTTTTCATAACATCCGGTACTTTCTTCACTGCATCGGTCAGCGGGTCCATCACTGCGTCGGCCAGCTTGCCGACTACGCCGCTCTTGGCGATAGGTACGCCGGGGACGAGGATGGACGCAGCGTTGCCGAGCATTTCTGCCTTTTGCTCCGGGGTGCCTTCATTGAAATCATGGTACATGGCTTTGGCCGCATCCACCAGAACTTCGGGGTGATTGACGAGATAGTTCACCTTGTCGATCGTTTCCTGGGTCGTTTTCTCCGGGTCGATGACGAAGTCAAAAGCGAACTTAGCGGTGTCCACCGCCCCCATGACGGTAGATTTGATCAGGCCGCCTACGAAGGCTTGGGTTACCTGATCGGCCTGCACCACTATTTTGCGCCATTTGGTCATGCCGTAGGTGTCTTCCGCCCAGGCAGAATACGCGGTGGGCACGACTGGAGAATGTATATTTGGATCATAGACCTTCTCCATGAAATAAGTATAGGTTGTCTCGTTCTCTTTGTTCTCTGCTGTGATCGGCGTGCCGTCTGGCAACGTCACCGGCGGCCCATGGAGCCGCTTATATTCTGCCACCTGACGTTCCAGCTCGCGAATCTGTTCCGCTCGAACTACCGCTGCTTCGATGTCCTTGTAATTCGCTTTTGCCCACTCGCGGTATTGCTCATTCACCAGTCCCAGGGTGATGGCGAACCGCAGCTCATCACTGGCGGGCACCGCCGATCCGTCCGTTAACAGCGGATTATACGTGCAGGCCGATAAGGGGGAGCCCTTGTATTGCGTCCGCAGGTCAGTCTTCGCATAGAAGCCTGGGTCTACGCCCAGCTTTTGTAGCAGCTCCCGCTGACGTTCCGCATGTTCGTTCGCGGACTTCATATAGGCTTTGTTGCCGTACTTCTCATAGACAGAGTATGCCGCCTGACTCCGTCCGATTTCCCGCAACGCCTCCGCAATCTTGGCCAATTGCTCCCGCGCCTGCTGCTGTGCGGCGGGACTGCCGGATGACCTCTGCTGGAACAGCTCCGATATGACTGCATCTGCTGCAAGAGGCTGCAATTGCCTGTCCACCGAAGCGTCCCTGACGTTCCGCAGAAGCTCCTGAATCATGCGGCTAAGCGTGGGCGGATGACGAAGGAGATCCTGAACGCCACGCGCCGCCTGGTCCCGTATGCCTTGCAGCCACTGGCTGAACATACTGCCTGCCTGCTTCCAGGTGAAGGCCGGTGTAGTTTTCATCAGACTCTGCGCCTTCGTTTCGGCCGCTTGATATTGCCCGGCCGCCCAGCGCAAGGCCGATTGCTTACGCTCTATCCGGTCACTAAGCGACTGTGCCTCCCGTACCAGTTCCTGCAGCAACCGGACCGCCTCGCGGGAGGGAGATTGCACATAACCTTCCGGATAAGCACTCTGGACCGAACGGACCAAACCGCTGGCGCTTCTGTTCATACCGGAGACTTGCTCCTCCAGCACACGGTTCAAGCGCTTCAGTCCCTGCTCCAGCTCCAGCATCCGCTTGATCTCCACCTGCTGCTGCATGGTTCACCTCCAGAGTACAAATTCCCCGTCTAGTTATTCAAGTCGTCGAACATGGAGCCCTTCACTGTGATGGTCATGCAGTCCAGTGCCGTAATGCCTTCAATAGAACCTAGAGTGCGATAGGCCAGCTTGCTCTTGCCAAGCTCCACATTCCCAACCGACACTTTAATCGGATATTCACCGTCCGCCATATTGGCGTGGGTATACAGATAGCTGTTCTTCGGGTTGACCACAATCGTAACGCGGGTCTCTTCCGTAATCTGATACATGCTCTGCCCGTTTTTTACGAATTCCTTATACTCAAAAGCCTTATTGCTTCCTGCCGTAGAGGACTGGCTATAGCCTTCCATCACTTTTTTCCAGTATTCATGGGTATCGCCCTTTACGTCCTGTGAATGCTCCAGCTCCACTACCTTTTTGCTGTAGCGGCTGCCATCTGTACTGCGGTCCATTACGGCCAGCAGCACTTCACCATTCACACCCTTTGGATTCTTGGCAGTCAGTACGCCGGTTTTACGGGCAAACCCTCCGCCCTGTTTGGCAAGCGGCTCATTGCTCAGGTTCACGGCGATCTTTTTGTTGTTGATGTAGATCAGGTCATTCTCGTAACGAAAAGAATCAATGACCCGCTGCACCAGCTCTTTATGATCTTCGGTATCGTCCTTGACCGGCTTGTACACCACGGTTTTTACCTTGAAGGAATAGGACCCTGCCGGGTTAAAATAATAGCCCGACTTCACCGGATAGTTGAAGCGCTGCAATTCCCGGTCCGTGGCGAACACGGCTTTGTCATAGCCTGCTTTACCCGCTTGTCCTTCTTTGGCCGCAGTCCGTGAAGTCTGGTATTCTTGGCGCTGCGAACGGTCTGCACTCCAGGCAATGTCACCCATACCTTGCTGCGTAAACGTACGCTTGTATTGTCCATTTACAGCTACAGCCTGATAGGCTTGATTATTCTTATCTAAATGGTACATCCAGCGGATGACATCCACAGGATACGGCTCGGTTCTCCACAGCAGCTTCTTGGATAGAGCGGTTCCGGTGTTCTGCTCGATCTTACTATCTACTACAGGCTCCGGCACTTCCTTACGTCCATGATAAAAATACATTTCATAGAGCTTCCGGTCCGTCCCCTGCGGGAAGCTGGCGGTTGCCGTCCCGGTCTCTTTCTTTGTGGTGCAGGTGCCATTGCTGCAGCTCGTCACGTCATACTCATAGGTTCTTTGGACTCCGCCCTGGAATTCCACCCGGCCTTCTTTCACGGCAGGGGAGTATGGATTAGCCGGATTCAGCCATTTGCCATGCTCAGGGTCATCACCGAAATCCTTGCGGTCAATCACCGCGCTGACGATGGGCTGGCGCGAAATGCGGCTCCCCGGATCATTCACCACATCGTTGTTAGACACCTTATATTGCCGGAATACATCCGGGGTCGCATTGGTCACATGCAGTTGCCCTGTAGCATTGTTGATCCACTTTCCACGCGGTAAGTACAATTGGGCAACTAACGGTGCGCCGCCGTAGATCGGGAATTCCACCTGCCGGGTCAGCACATTATAGCCCAGCGGCTGCGGCTTCAGCAGCTTGACGGCGATCGGATGCGAATCGAGCACATTATTAGCGAGCTGCTTCTCTTTAGGTGCTTTCCCCTCCGGGTTCACACTGAACTTAATTCGCACCTCGCTGTCCGGCATCTTGAAGCTGGCTTTCAGCAGGCGCTCCCCGTTCTTGGGAATGACAAGCTCCCCGCTCCCCTTCTGCGCCTGACCGGTGAACGTCAGCTTCGCCGCTGAAGTATCGATGGCCTTGCCTGTACTCACTTGAATAATCTCCCAACGGAAGGGAGTCTTGATCTCTTCAAGAAAAGAAGAATTTACCCGGATCTGTACTTGTACCTGTTCCCCGGCCTCTGCCTGCAGCGGCAGCTGTTCGAATTCAGCCTTTAAGTCATACTCCTGCTCGACCAATGCCAGCGGTGCAATCGGAATGTCCAAATACGTAATATTCCCGCTGTTATGGGAGATATAGACGGTTCCATACCCCCACGAGAAATACGTAGGCGGCTGGAGCACATGAACATAGTCAATCCACTTGCCGCCCTTGGACGGAGTGGCGTTGTTGGTATAGACCTTCATATTTTGAAGCTCTTTATTCTGATTACGGTACATGAAGTCCTTATACGTACGGTTGCCGCCATATTCAAAATTCAAGCCTTCGATAATAGCCTGCTCAAAGGTCCCGTCCGTGAGATAAGCGGTGAGCTTGGGGTTGTTAGTGTTTTGGTAGCGGTCAAATTTATTTGTGTTAACTTTGAATTTTTGCTGAACGGCATCATCCTCCCAGGATTCCTTAATCAGGGAGAGATTCTGAATCTGCGTCCCGCTCCACCCGGCAAACCAGGGGACATTCTCTGTCGGTACCGAGTTGCCTTCCCTGGTATAGCCGGAATATTCATATATTCCACCGTCCAATTGGATGCCATGACTGGTCCCGTAGACAATCTCATAGTAACGTTCAGCGCCGGAAGCGATCCGTTTTTGCAGCAGATCCTTGCGGTAGCTGCCCTTGGAGGTCTCCTCCTTGAAGTAATCCTTCACACCATATAAGTCCAGGTAATCCTCGTTGGCGAATTTCAGCACTTCGGCCGGAGTGGCCGGCTTCCCGCGTGCATCCGAGTACGTATCCATTTGGAAGACGGCAACAACAACAATGATCGATAGTATGGCTACAACCAGTGCTTTCTTCATCCATCTACACCTATTTTCTGTATATAGTAAAAACCAACGCGTTATATTCGGTAGATGACACATTAATTTTGTATTTTTCATCTTCAAATGTTCTAAAGGGCAGGTTATACTCTACTGTCTTCTTGGGAGCAACATAGGCCAGCATGGCATCTACAGTAGCCGGCTCAATCTTTTGCCGCATAATCGCTTCCGCTTCCTTCATTTGCATGGCATAATCGGCACCCTCGATCTCGAAATCGACCAGAATGACAAGCACGGCCTTGCCCTTGGGAGGATTCTCAGTAGAAGAATTAACCTGAAGCATAGAACCTGTATCTGTATAATAAGTGAATCCGTTGGATGTCTTAGCTGTGCCCTTAGCGGGTGCGGAGCTGATCACAGGTGTCTTGCCATCCGTGGAGATATAAGCGGTGCTGACACTCTGATCCCAGTTGACGCCTACGCCCAGCCCTGCGCTGACGAACTTCAGCGGCACGAACGTTCTGCCGTTCTTCATCAGGGCGGCGGTATCCATCGTCTTCTTGGCGCCATCCAGCGTAAATTGTCTATTCCCGATGACCAGCACCAGCTTCTTGCCGTTCAGTTCCACCGTTACGGTCTTGGAAGCCGGGGTCCAGCCCACCTTCGCCCCGAGCGCTTCACTCACGAAGCGGACAGGCACCTGCACCCGGTTCTGCTTGTCGAGAAAAGGCTGGGCATCCGGGAAGCTGATTTTGGAGCCGTCCACCACCACCCGGACAGACTGGGCGGCATACGTAGAAGCAGGGAATACGGAGCAAAGCAGCAAAACTGTCATGAGCAATGCGATTATTTTTTTCATAAAAAATCATCCTCCTGAATTAGGTATAGCCTCTTATCATCTTAACTCATCCGCCTGTTGCCCTACCGCTCGTGCTTTCTGGCAGTAATCTCTCACTTTCTCTACGATCACCTGATACTCTGCTTGTGCCAGAGCAATCAAACTCAATGTTTCCTCTACTATTCATCTTTGAAAATGGCTCCCAATTGTTCTAAACTTATATTTTCAGGCCAAATAGTTTTATGATTGTAAAAAGCCCCATTAAAAATAACATTGTTTGTCTCCACACTTGATAAGTCTACTTCAGATAAATCGGCACCAGTAAAGTCTACATTTTGAAGGATGGAATTTTTAAAAGATGCTCTCGATAAATCACAATTAATAAATTTCACATTTTTAAGCTTGGAAAACATAAAATTCACTTTCATCATACTAGAATTGGAAAAATCCACTTCCTCAACTTCTGATTCATAAAGAGAAGCTTTTATAGCCTTAGAGTTAGTTGCTTCACATCTCTTAATTATTGAGTAATCCAAATTTGCCTTTGTCAAAATCACGCCATTCATACTGACTTCAAAAAAATTAATTGATGCCAGATTAGAATAATAAAAATCAGTACTGGATAATACACATTTCTGTAATGTTGAGCCTACAAGTACCACATCAGTTAAATTCTTATCAACAAGTTCCAATTCAATTAAAATAGCATCCTCTAAATACAATTGTGTGCCTCTAGATTTTAATTCAATGATCCATAATTGGTGATCCTCAATCATTTTATTTAGTTCTTGCTGAGTTAACATCTGTTATCCCCCTCTTTCCATTCAAGGCCACCAAGGGAATTTCTCCTTTGCTTAATTCATCTTCAATATCTGGCATTGCCTTATCTAATCTAAACCCGCTTTTCTTAGGAGGGTAATTTGAGTTAAATCCCTTTACATCCCACACTCCTCCATTCCCATAGATAAACTCACCACAACCCGAACTGGAGGCCCCTTAAGTTCTCCTCTAACCTTTAATTCAAGCCCAGCCTGACCTTCTATTCTAGTTAATGTTAAAATTATGGTCTGGATTTCTTGCCAAACCTTCATACTCGTCTAGTGTTCTAGCATGATCATTGTGTTTAGAGGTAGCAAGGTAATGTTCGAGGATTAGCTCGACTTGCTCCTGTGACATCGGGTCTTTGACACGCTTGACGAAGATTCCAACAATATCGTCTTTTGCATTGGAAAAATGTCCTAGCACGTTCTCCCGCCGCATCAGAGTTAGGGCTACATTAATGGTAGTCGTTTCATATATGCGCTCACTTCTGTCGCGCCGTGGCATTATACATCCTAACATGGGTGGCGGAACGGTGAGGTAACCCCTCCGTGAGCTAAATAAAATTTAGTTTTTTCTCAAAAGATTCTTTGAACCATTCGTAATTATCTTGGATACGTTTCTTGTCAGCATCCCTTAATTCTAAATATCTTTCTAAAATCGCAGTAAGAAACTCAGATGAAAGTGACTCTCCGAATGGTTGTAAACTATCGGATGATAAATTATCCATTATTGCTCCTATCAAGGTTGCAGATGCTTTTGTTAGTTTTTTGGTGATAATCTCTTTTGCTTTTTCATGGTCAACTTCATAAAGCAAATTAAACGCAACCGCTTGAAGAAATTCATCTCCCAAATCTTCTCCGAGTATTTTGATGCAATAAGGTACTACCATTTCCTTATATCTTATGGAGAGTTCTGTTAACGCTGTAGTAACTTCATCTAAATTTTCTAAGTTAGTTACGATTGAAATAAGTTCAGTATCATCCATACTAGCAATATATGCCTCGTAATTTTCCGACCTATCCAACGCATGTGCTAAATCTTTATTGTCCATATTTCACCTCAACCTGTTAATCTTTGATTGGAATTAACTTAATAGTTGATAAATAAGGTTTTCCCTCAACTATACTCCATGTTGTTAGAACTTTGACTCTTCCATTTGGACCTTCTAATACGCTTGGGAAATCCAATCTATTTTCGGGTGTAATGTTCTTTCCTACATCTAGGAGATGTTTGCTAATGGATTGGTTACTCTCGGGTGTATCATTAAGCCCAATCGACTCAAGTTTTTTTCTCATATCATCTGAACGCTCATAATTATGCTTCATTGATTCAAGACGTTTAATGCGTTCTGCATTTTGAGGATCTGCATCAAACACCTTTCTTTGTGTCTGTCTCAACTGTTTTAATTCCCGAAGTTCCTTGCTCAACTCTTGAATATTAACGTTTACTTTACCTCTCATATATTTTTCAATTTTATCAATTGGTATAGTTGTATTTCCATCTGTATAAACCTTAATTGGTTTGCCAGTTGATGGGGCAATAACCTCTTTTACTTCAGCTTTCCCCCGCCCCTCACTCCGCCACACCTGCCCCGGCAATTCGATCGGGCCTGGACCGCCCGGCGTTGCCGGGTTTAACCGGTTCGGGTACGGATTCGTCCCTGGGAAATTCCAATGCTTCAAAGCATCCGGCACTTTCTTCACCGCATCGGTCAGCGGGTCCATCACTGCGTCGGCCACCTTGCCGACCACGCCGGTCTTGGCGATAGGTACGCCCGGTACGAGGATGGATGCGGCGTTGCCGAGCATTTCGGCTTTTTGCTCCGGGGTGCCTTCATTGAAATCATGATACATGGCTTTGGCGGCATCCACCAAAACCTCGGGGTGACTGACGAGATAGTTCACCTTGTCGATCGTTTCCTGCGTCGTTTTCTCCGGGTCGATGACGAAATCAAAGGCGAACTTGGCGGTGTCTACCACGCCCATGACTGTAGATTTGATCAGGCCGCCTACGAAGGCTTGGGTTACCTGATCGGCCTGCACCACTAATTTGCGCCATTTGGTCATGCCGTAGGTGTCTTCGGCCCAGCTATAATAAGCGGTGTATACCGCTCCGGTATGTTTATTGGGATCATAAATCTTGTCCCTGAAATATGCATAGGTCGTCTCATTCTCTTTGTTCTCTGCTGTGATCGGCGTACCATCCGGCAGAGTCATCGGCGGACCATGGAGCCGCTTATACTCTGCCACCTGCCGTTCCAGCTCGCGAATCTGTTCTGCTCGAACCACCGCTGCCTCTATGTCCTTATAATTACTCTTCGCCCACTCGCGGTATTTCTCATTCACCAGCCCCAGTGTGATGGCGAACCGCAGTTCATCACTGGCGGGCACCGCCGATCCGTCTGTCAGCAGCGGATTATAGGTGCAGGCTGATAAGGGGGAGCCCTTGTATTGCGTCCGCATGTCGGTCTTCACATAAAATCCAGGGTCCACGCCCAGCTTCTGCAGCAGCTCCCGCTGGCGCTCTGCATGTTCATTCGCGGACTTCATATAGACTACGTTTCCATACTTCTCATATACAGAGTACGCCGCTTGACTGCGTCCGATTTCACGCAACGCCTCCGCAATCTTGGCCAATTGTTCCCGCGCGTGCTGCTGTTCGGCGGGACTGCCGAATTCTCTCTGCTGGAACAGCTCCGATATGACTGCATCCGCTGCAAAAGGCTGCAATTGTCTGTCCACCGAAGCATCCCTGACGTTCCGCAGAAGGTCCTGAATCATGCGGCTAAGCGTGGGCGGATGGCGAAGGAGATCCTGAACGCCACGCGCCGCCTGGTCCCGTACGCCTTGCAGCCACTGGCTGAACATACTTCGTGCCTGCTTCCAGGTGAAGGCCGGTGCAGTTTTTAACAGACTCTGCGCCTTCGCTTCAGCAGCTTGATATTGCCCGGCCGCCCAGCGCAATGCCGATTGCTTGCGCTCTAACCGGTCACTAAGCGACTGTGCCTCCCTTACCAGTTCCTGCAGCAATCGGACTGCCTCGCGGGAGGAAGACTGCACATAACTTTCCGGATAAGCAGCTTGCACCGAACTGATCAAACCGCCAATGCTTCTGTCCATACCGGTGACCTGCTCCTCCAGTATGCGGTTCAAGCGCTTCAGTCCCTGCTCCAGCTCCAGTATCCGCTTAATCTCCACCTGCTGCTGCATGCTTCACCTCCAGAGTACAAATCCGCCGTCTAGTTATTCAAGTCGTCGAACATGGAGCCCTTCACTGTGATTGTCATGCCGTCCAGTACCGTAATGCCTTGAATAGAACCTAGAGTGCGATAAGCCAGCTTACTCTTGCCAAGCTCCACATTCCCAACCGACACTTTAATCGGATACTCACCGTCCGCCATATTGGCGTGGGTTTACACGACGGCAGCGACAACAATAACCGAAAGTATGGCTACAACCAGGGCTTTCTTCATCCGTCTACACCTATTTTCTGTATATAGTAAAAGACAGTTGGTTATATGCCTTAGAAGACACAAAGATCTCATATTTGGAATCTTCAAAGGTTTTAAACGGCAGGTTATACTCTACTGTCTTCTTGGGAGCGACATAAGCCAGCATGGCATCCACGGTAGCCGGCTCGATCTTTTGCCGCATAATCGCTTCCGCTTCCTTCATCTGCATGTCGTAATCAGCACCCTTGATCTCGAAATCGACCAGAATGGCAAGCACGGCCTCGCCCTTGGGAGGATTCTCTTCAGAGGGTGAGACCAGCAGCATAGAGCCTGTATCCGTATAATAAGTGAATCCGTTGGATGTCTTAGGAGTGCCCTTAACGGGTGCGGAGCTGATCACAGGCGTCTTGCCATCCGTGGAAATATAAGCGGTACTGACAGTCTGATCCCAGTTCACGCCTACGCCCAGCCCTGCGCTGACGAACTTCAGCGGCACGAACGTTCTGCCATTCTTCATCAGGGCTGCGGTATCCATCGTTTTCTTGGCGCCATCCAGCGTAAATTGCCGGTTCCCGATGACCAGCACCAGCTTCTTGCCGTTCAGTTCCACCGTAACGGTCTTGGAGCCGGGTCCCAGCCCACCTTCGCCCCGAGCGCTTCACTCACGAAGCGGACCGGCACCTGCACCCGGTTCTGCTTGTCGAGAAAAGGCTGGGCATCCGGGAAGCTGATTTTGGAGCCGTCCACCACTACACGGACTGATTGGGCGGCATGTGCCGATACAGGCATTAGCGAGATTAGCAGTAAAAGGGCGGTAAACCAGATGGTTATTTTTTTCATCTTCATATCCTCCTCAAATGGGCTTGTGACAAGCCTTATCTATCCTCCTTCTACTGGCGTTGCAGAATTACCGGCTCTCCGTCTAACTCTATCGTAATGACAGGATCGTTGATCAGGGTGCCCATGAAGCCGAAGGCGTGCCAGGCTCCGCTTGCCAGTACAAGGTCTGAACTCTGCTTACGGCTGTATTGAGTCAAGAGCGGTTCCAGGTCTTTGCCTGTAAAGGGCACTACCTGCTCTGCTCCGTTACTGCTGTCCGAGACTGTAATCGAGCTAAGCTTAATCTCCTGACGCGAGCCTGTCAGATCCTCTGCATACAGATCAAGTCCAACCTCAAGCGAACGTTCATCCGATGCATCTGTAATCGCGGACAGGAAGGCATATTCATCCTCCTTGCCGCGCAGCTGGTTCATCACAGCTTTAAATTTCTCATTCCCCGGCGTAGTTGGCGACACAATCGCCATCAGATGCACGCCCTGCGTCGTATAGCCGGTATAGATCACAGAATCGTCCAACAATGGCTGAACCTGTTCTTGCTGACCCAGCATCTCCTCCACTTCCGCATCGCTGAGCACGATGGACAGGATGCCCTGCAGCCCGCGAATCCGGTCGGAGGCCAGTACCGCGGCCATCAAATCATCAGAGTTTTGCTCAACCTTCTGCATATTCCCCTGTAATTCTTCATACAGCTTCTCTTTCAGTGCAGTGCCTTCATGATCTCCGGCAGGCTTCACCTGATCATAGCTCTCCGTAACGGGACTATTCGTTTGCCATTTATACGAGGAGACACCCCAGCCGCCAACCTTCTCTTCCTGCAGCCATACCATGAAGTAATGATCCTTCATTACATACTCCAGGACCCGGCTTCCATCGTCAGCCCCTTCATAGGTGTGGAACTCCTCCCCATACAGCCGGAGCACTTCTGCTTCCGCATCCCCTGCCTTAAGGCCTGCTGTTGTGAGGGATTCATCCGTCACATCAATCCTGTAGAGCCGCTCATTCTCATCGAATGTGAAATCCGCACTGTCCGTCATAATG
Organism: Paenibacillus sp. FSL R7-0179; assembly: GCF_038002265.1. Lineage (NCBI taxonomy): Bacteria > Bacillati > Bacillota > Bacilli > Caryophanales > Paenibacillaceae > Paenibacillus > Paenibacillus sp. FSL R7-0179. The sequence continues at coordinate 1,524,367 of NZ_JBBOCC010000002.1, read as the reverse complement.
GTACGGTGCCCCTGATTCCAATCGGCGGGATCACCTGCATTCTCAATTTCATTGCTGTCGTCGATGCCTTCAGCCTCTAATTGTCTACGTACCTCTTCCAGGGTCATTCCCAGTTGAAACATACCATCTTCTCCATTCTTCTGCTCATCAGCAATGACCTTCTTGGCCGGAACTGCTGAAGGACTGGGAACAGGGGTTTCCATAGCCGGCTTCTGCGTGGCAGCCTGACCCGTATCATTGGGTGGAGCCTTATCTGTCCGTGCGCAGCCTGTAATCATAAGTGCGGTGCTAAGGCTGATGATCCAGAACATTTTTTTCATGTTGCCGTTGCTCCTCTCCAAGTGTTGCTGCTGCGGATGATCTTCTTCAGCGGGTACTGTACCCCTTGCCGGATTCCGCGCTGCCGTCCGTTTGCCCTTCCGTGACCCCGCCATTTTTGCCATATCCCACGATATAGGTATCTGTAAGCTTATAGGAACGCCGGGCCACCCTGTCTTTCGTATTGCCTTCTATAGTAAATACTGTTTTGGACTTGCTGTCATAGCCTGTGACGATGCCTGTATGGTTCTGCCCGCTGCGGGTAAAAAAGATCACATCTCCGGCCTTCGGCGTATATCCCGAGGAGCGTTTGCTGTATCGGCCTTGCTTGATGTACCATTGTCTCCCGGCTTCAACACTTGCATATTTGGGTACTACACTGCCCAGGATTCCGGCTTCATTAGCGACATAGGAGACGAACATCGCACACCAGGGCTGATAGTTCAGCCCATACCATTTGCCGTAAGGCGTATTGTTGTCACCGCTTTTTTTGCCTTTGGGGACATGCTCCTTGAAGCCCTTCGCCAGTTCCTTCTCAGCGGCCGCAAGGAATTTATCAATGCCAGGGGGATTCCCGGTACTGCCGCCGTTTACACCGCCCTTAGCGTCCGGTGCTTCGGGCTTCGGTTTGGGTGGAAGCTGAGGATTCCCGGAGGGAGCCTGAAGCGCCGCGCTTTCCTTATAGGTGTTGTTGCGCCGGGTGGTATATTTGCCCATGACCTCATCTTTTAATGCTGCATGATGAATATTCTTGAGCGTCAGCGGAAGACCCGCCTTACGCACCGCCTCCACCACCCGGTTCGCTCCGCGCGGCGACTGATTCTTAAGATCCGCATAATAGACCAGCGCCTGGGGATCGGTAATGCCGAGCTTTCTCCCGCTATCCAGATAGACCTGAACATCCTTGCGGGCCTGCTCATCCTGTGCCTCCTTCCCTGCCTTGGCCGTCAATAAGGCGGCAAGCGCTTCTTTCTCCTTCAAGGTCAGCACCCGGGTATACCACCATTTATCCTGCTTGGCGTACTTGATGAGATCGTTCGCCAGACTGGCAGGCAGATGCTTCTTGAGCTTGGCTTCGTAATCTCTCTGGGATGGCGTTATATTCATTTTCTTGAAGGTGAGGAGGAGCAGCTCCCTGGCCCGTTCGCCGTGCCACTGTATTTTCCCGACACTTAAGCCGCCGCCGTCATCTGGAACCACAGTACCGTAATTGCCTTCATTGCCAAAAATCACGCCCATCGCCAGATCCGTAAGCTTCGTCTCTGTGAGCGTGTTGCTGCCCATTCCGGCGGAAGAATCAGCCTGCTTCAGCTCACTGAACAGCTTCTTCCAGGTGTGCGGGCCTACGACACCGGCCACGTCGCCTGTATTGCCCAGGGCATGGTCTGATTTAAAGGCATTCACCGCCTGCTTCGTCTTGGCGTCGAAACGGCCGTTCACCGTCACCTTATAGCCAAGCTCACGCAGCCGGATTTGCATGATCCGCACCTGCTCAGAGTACTCATGAGGGCTATATTTTAGCCCGCCCTGAATGATGCCGAACAAGTAGAGCCAGGTCATCTCGCCTACGATCCCGGCATCCTTGCCTGTATTGCCCAGTCCATAGGTCTTCTTAAAAGCGTTAACAGCCTGCTTGGTCTGCTTCCCGAAATAACCGTCTGCTTCAAGCGGATAACCTAATTCGGTCAGCCTCTTTTGCAGCAGCACTACCTCTTTGCTGTAGGCATCGGGATGATACGAGAGCTTGGAGGCAAGTGCTTTGATCCCCTCCGGCAATACCAGAGCTGCTGTTTGGGAGGCTGCGGCTGAGCCTTTGTTCAGGGAATTACCGGGTGCACTCTGCTTTTTGACAGATATCCGCTCCAGCCTGATGGTAGACTGCTTCTCTTCCCGCTGATACTGATCGGCTGCCCAGATGAGCGCAGCCGCTTTGCGGTCCAGCTCACCGGCGAGCGTTCCAGCCAGCAATCTGATTTGCTTAAGCAAGTTCTCCACACCATAGGCGGCAGACTGCACATAACCTTCCGTATATCGTTCGCGGGTTCTTGCCGCTGTCTGGCCTGCTGCCTGCTGCATACTGGTGCTGCTCCCGCTGATCTCCCGGCCCATCCGCTTCAAGCCGGCTGACAGCTCAGTCAGCCTTGTAGGGTCAACCTTTTGCGCCACTGTTCCGGCCTCCTTCCGCCTGCTTCACTTCTATGTCTGAACCATCACTTTCATGATGTCTGGTATGCTGAAGTTATGTATGATAAGCATAGCCGCGCCGGAAGCTTATGCTTCCGGCCGCCTATACCTATATTCCGCCTGCTTCTATCTGCGAAGCTGGCTGGCAATATCGCGATCGCTTTGTTCCTTGATCTCTGCTACCTTGTTCAATTGCATACTGATGCCATTCACACACTCGACCAGCTTGTCGAGCGACGGCTTCAACTGGTTAAATTCCTCAATGAAGGCCTTGGAGGATTCACCTTGCCACCATGCTTCAGCAGCTTTGATCTCACTATCCAGCTTGTTGATGATATCTTTAGCACTTTGGCCTTTAGCTTTAATGGAACTGGCTACACTTCTAGCCTGCTCAGGACTGAACACCTGTTTCACCATTCGATTCACCTCCCTTCGTGGAATCTATTGCCGTTACTTCTTCCTCGCAGCGGCTGCGGCCAGCGCGCGGCGGGCCTCTTCTTCCGCCTTCGCCTTCGCCCTGCGTTCATCGTCAGCCCGCTGGACAGCGCCCGCCAGGGCCTGCAGCTGATTCTGCAGCTCCCGCATCTGTCCAAGCAAACGGGTTACATCCCGGGTAATCTCCTGATACTCGCTGCGGTAAGTATCCCCGGCTCCGCCCTTCCACCAGCTGATGCTCTGAGCGGCACTGCTGTCATTCTTACTCTGCTCCCGGCGGATATCCTCCGCCGCACTGCTTACATTTCCTGACTGCCGGCGGATTTCTTGCGGCGTAGGCAACAAGCTCACCTCCTCAATTAGGACTACACGCAGGCCCTAAGTGGCCGTACGGATACCCGAGTATTTATTCTTCAGAATCAGGTAGCCATCGCCCGGCTCCAGCTCCTTCTCCTTCTCACCGTAAGGCAACCGGACGTTGAACAGATTCTGATCCTTCAGGCTGCCGAGCTGAAGTCCGCATTGTTCCTCGCGGACCGCCTTTCCGAGTCCGTCCCAGTTCCCGGCCAGTTCGGAGGTGTTATCTCCGGCAATAACGGCAACCTTAAGCGCCCGTTCCTGCTTCACCATTCGTTCCAGCAATTCTTTCAAGGCATAGAGATCACCATTCGTGAACTCCGTAAGCCGGTCAATGACGAAGACGATACGCGGCCATGATGCAAGCAGCTCTTCGGCTGCACCGCCTCTGCTCTTGACCTCCAGCAGGGAGCGGCGTCTGGCCTCCAGCTCATTCTTGATTTCTTCTACGAAGGCATACATATCTTCTACGCCTGCCAAATCCGTTACGCCGGGCTGCACCAGCACACTGTAGATTCCCATACTCCCCGAATCAAGCGCATAGATGGCGGTCTTCCCAGACTGTCTCAGCAGCTGTGTGACCCAGGATACCAGCAATGTGCTTTTACCGGACATGGGATCTCCGGCTACCATAACGATAGGTGTTGTGTCCAGATCCAGGACGACAGGCTGAAGGTCGCCATCTGCAAGTCCAATCGCCAGCCGCCCTTCCGGCAGGGCACAAGCCTCATTCAGCTTCCTTATGTCGATGGATGCTGGCATCACCGGAATTCGCGGTGCTTCCGTTAACAGCCCGGCGTCTGCCTGTTTACGCAAGTGAAGTATCCACTGCTCTACTCCACCATGCTTCTGCTCCGGCAGGAGCGGCAATGCCGTCTGGAACTCCAGCGGAGGCTTGCCGCGCACAAGTCCCCGGCCGGCCGCGCGTGATGGCTCCAGGCCTTCCGTGCGGCCGACAATCATTTCATATTCGCTTTTCTCCGTCATCTGCAGGCTGATGGCATTCTTGAAATTGATGGCGAACTTATAGCGCACAAGCGAAGCATTGGTAGCCGTAACCACCATATAGATTCCATATTTGGTCCCTTCCCGCGCCAGCACCACCATCTGCTCATCCAGTTCCTCATAGGTCTCCGATAAGGCGAAGTAGTTGTCAATCACAAGAACCAAAGACGCCAGCTTGCCGATCCTTGCCCGGTAATCGGCAAAGCCATCCGCCCCGCTGTCCTCAAAAATCCGCTTGCGCTCATTCATGGTGCGGAACAGGAACTTAGTAAACTGGAGAATAGTCTTCTCCTGCTCCAGCGTCATCACGCCTCCGCAATGGGGCAGCGCTTCAAGCGCTTTGAACGAAGATCCTCCGCAATCCATCAGGTATAAATGTACGTCTTCCGGTGAATAGCGGTACGCTGCTGACAAGCATAAGGTCCGCAGCAAGACCGTTTTACCCGTGCCTGGCGCACCATAGATGAAGAGATTGCCTTCCCCGGCCAAATCAAGCATCAATGCTTCCTGCCTTTGCCCGCGCGGGTCATCTACAAGTCCAACCGGGATACTTAGCGTCTCCTTGACGGCCGGCCAGCCGCCGGCTTCAGTCCAGCCGCCGCCAGCGCTGTACAATTCTCCTAAATGTACCGATTCAGACAGCGGAGGATGCCACGGTCCGGGGAGCGGATGAATGTCTGCACTCTGGGCAGAAGCGGCCAGCCATAGGGCCACGCTCTCCAATTGGCTTGGCACCTCCATCTCAGGCAGCTTCTCTTCATTCAGTGGATAGATCTGCTCCTGCTTGCCGTTGAGCTGCAGCCGGTAAATGCGTTTGTGCCGGAGGTGATGCCTTTGCTTGTTGTCCGGATCATAATTGGCTCCAGAGTAAGCCGACTGGAACATCTCAAAGATCTCGTCGTTGCCTACCTGAATGAATGCCCGCCCTGGCTCCTTGATCATTGCCGCATCTGGACGCTTAATCACATCCTTGCTGTCCGCTTCATCCTGGACCTTCAGACAGATCTTGAATTTCGCATTGCTCCAGATCTGATCATCCACGATTCCTGCCGGCTTCTGCGTAGCCAGGATCAGATGCACCCCGAGGCTTCGGCCTACTCGCGCGGCACTGACCAGCTCCTTCATGAAGTCGGGCTGATCCTGCTTCAGCTCCGCGAATTCATCGGCAATCATGATCAGATGCGGAATAGGCGTCATGCCGCGTTCCATTCCTCCGTTATGATACAGCTTCTGATAGCGGTCGATATTGTTGACCCCTTGTTCAGCGAACAGCCGCTGGCGGCGCAGCAGCTCGCTTTTGATAGAGAGCAGCGCCCGGTTCGTCTCATTCCCGCCCAGGTTGGTAATCGTCCCCACCAGGTGAGGGAGTCCCCGGAATACATCAGCCATCCCGCCGCCCTTGTAGTCAATCAGGACAAAAACCAGGTCATGCGGATGATAGTGGATCGCCAGTGAAATAATCAGGCTCTGAAGCAGCTCGCTTTTGCCGGAGCCTGTGGTTCCAGCTACCAGACCATGGGGACCATGCCCGCTCTCATGCAGATCCAAGCGGAATGAGGTTCCGCCTGCACGGACACCAATAGGGACACTCATTCCCCTGAACGTCTTGTTGCGGCTCCAAATGGACGGGAAATCCAGTTCCTCCACGGTACGGACCCCCAGCATGTCCAGCAGGGTGACCGAAGCAGGAAGAGCAAACGCGGCTCCTGTGGACCGCAGACGTAGAGGGGCCAGCTTACGGGCCGACTGTTCAAGCGTTCTCGTATTCACCTGATCGGGTACGAAGGTCAGCTTGACTCCCGATACCTTATCCGCCAGCTCAGCACTCTTGTTGTTCATATGGATTACTACGCGGCTGTTCATCGGCAGATAGGCCTTATTAGCTGCAATGAACATTGAAGATACACCCAGCCTCGCATTCCCGTTATACAGATAATTGTAGATGGGTTCATTCTCCAGCAGCGAAGGATCTTCAATGATAAAGACATAATGCGGATGCAGGCTGCCGGGAACCGTGCGCAGCTCCCTCTCTCTCAGAATATCCTGCAATTCACCCAGTACAGGATGGGCCATAGGCCGGCCACAGAGCAGGTAACGGGTGGTGAAATCTTCATTCCACACATGGGGCAGATGCTTAAGCCAGCTCCAGTCCTGAACCCGTTCCTCCGGCACCAGCAGCACGAGCTTCACATCATCGTATCCGTGATGAGTCACCAGTTGCAGGACCATTTGCTGCAGCAGCTGCCGGGTTCGCTCTGTATCCCCTGCGAGGCCGCAAATTTCAGCTTCCAGCAGGTTAACGGTAACCGGTGCATCAGGAACCTTGGCGAACTCCAGCGCCAGACGGTGCGGCTCCATCAACAGCGGGTCATTCTCCAGCACGACGGCCTGCTTGTTGTATACGACACGCAGAGCGGAGGGCACACTGCCCACCCCCAGCCGCAAGGAGAGAAAATCCTGGTGAACCGGCGTCCGTTCCCACAGCTTGCTGTCGTGTTGTTGAAGTCTATGCAGACAGGCTTCAGGCTCCGGGTTCATCTCGTGCAGCGCCTTGCTCTGCTGGGTCCGGGCCAGGGACAGCTCGGCCCGGACATCGGCAATATATTGCAGATACTTCTGCTCCCGCTCCTTCTTCTGCCGGTTATACTTACGGATCTGTGACGCTGCACCCGTGAATGAGAACAGAAGCGTGGTTACCGTCATGGCTATGGACAGCATCATATACATAGACTGGGCTGTCAGTGCCAGCAGCACGGTAATGACAAGCATTACGGCAGGGGGCACCAGCAGAGCCATCCAGGCGATCTCCGGTTTGGCATACGCATGCGGAGGATTCGGAATTTCCAGTTCACCGCCAGGCATATCCGGCAAAAATCTCGGCTGGCGGCTGAATTCATAAGCTTTGACCATCGTCATCCCCCTTACCGGTATCTGTCTGCCTGAAAGCGGACCGCCAGTCCGCCAGACATTGGCATGGTATACCAAGATTCTTGATGAATGAAGAACAGTTGCCCGTCTACCTTATGTATGCGGTCTGCACGTTCCCCGTAGATGCGCAGGCTCTCACCAGACTTCAGATCGAGTCTATACATCGAGCCGTCATTGCCTGCATTGCAGCAGTAGATGTAACCACCCTCGCTGACCATGCTGAGCGGAATCAGGTCCGGGTAGGTTTCACGCTCACCGGACAACGGATCAAGCAGCGTCAAGGCATGTCCGTTCGTCAGATCCGCATACAGCAGCCGCGCTCCGCAAGTCTGCAGATAAGCAGCGCCTCCCTCAATCAGCCGGGTGGAACGGTTATCGTCCAATGGACAACTGTAGATCCCTTGTGCGCAGGCATAATAGAGCTGTTCTCCCAAGATCGTATAGCATTGCACCACACTGTCCGTAAGGCGTTCGGGCTTGCGTCCATCCGGCAGGCAGCGGTACAATCTGCCATCCTTCTCGTTGATGTAATACAGCCAGCCTGCTCTGAGTCTGATCTCGCGGCAAGGCTCTTGAAGCACCACTTTCAGCTCCTGTGTTCCCGTATCCACTCTAACCAGGACATTGCCACGGCTCTGGTCACTGGCGAACAGCATGCCGCCCGCTTCATTCATGAACCAGAGGATTCCCGGTAGCCTTGCAGCTGAGCCTTCATCCCTGTTTAACAGGTAAGTGCCCGGTTCCGGCTCCAGCGTCCCGCAGAGATCCGTGATGTAGAACGCACCCGGACTCTGTAACAGAAGTCCGCCGCCTGCAATATTATCATTCATGCTGTCATTCCTCTCCTATCAGTGTCAGCAGCGCGCCGTGGCTGACACCCTCTTCCTCAAGTGAACGTGCGCTCTCCAGAATACGGCCCAGCGGCTCTGCCTGCAGCCTGCCTCTTTGCGGCTGCTTCAGCGCAAGCGGCTCCTCCAGCATCTCCAGCAGTTCAGCTACCGGGATCTCCGCAGGCAGCTTCAGTTCAGCTTCCACCGTTCCTGCCTTCAGTGTGACCATCACATATTCCATCAGCCTCGTCTCCTAAGGTCCTTAATTCTTCACAGAGAGTACAGTCATCCGCTCGCCTGTCATAACGAAATCCACATCCTGCCCGGCTTCACGGGCCAGCCGTAAATAGCTGGTCTTGAATACATAAGGGACTTCTGCCCGGACATGTACTTCTGTGGTTTCCCGCTCATTCCAGCCCTCAGTCTCATGTCTAAATTCAAGAGTTACCTGTATCGCCTGCTGCTCACCTGTGAAGGTTAGCTGCCCGCCCTCATTCCTGGTCAGTCCGGCTTTCATCGCTGCACCGAATGCTTCAGCGAAATACTCCGCGAAACGTTCTTCATCCACCTCCGCATCCAGCCCCCGCAGCTTCTCATAGACCAGGCTCCGGTCCTTGGCAGAACGCAGCGCGTTATTAAGCGCCGTACTCAGCACAATCTGCTCGCGTGAAATATTGAACACCTCGGTGAGCGGTGCAATCAGGATGGACAGCATCACAGCGATCAGAATGGACACCGCGAATGTTCTCAAGTCCTTCAGTCCCCGCTTCTCATCTCAGTGAGTTAATCGAAATAATAGTCCAGATCCTTATAGTGCTTCAGCCCGACTGACGTCAGCGAGAAGGATACGGGAATCTCCGTGCGGATCTCTTCCCCCCATAACCTGACGCTCAGCGGATAAACTGCGCGTACCGTGACCGTCACGGGCTCGCCCCGCTGGCGGTAGGGCTTCTCCAGTTCGGTAGCATTGGCATAGACCGTCTCGTCATCGTTGCCGATGGCCCTGCCGTTATCTTCATTCAAGGCCTCAACCTCGATCTGATCCGGGTGCTCCCTGTAGATCGGGCGCTCCTTCAGGCGCTTCAGCGCATCATCATAATAGGATTGCTTGATATAATTATCTCCGGCAGCGACCTGTGACAGGTTGAAGGTCTCGATGACCAGGGTCATGTACCATGGGAAGAAGAACACCAGATTGGTGAACACCATAATGCTGGCTGCCACCACAATCGCGACCAGAAAGGATTTTGCGACACCCCGCATAGCCGGTGTACCTCCTTCAGATTACTGTGTGAATTTCTCAATCTGCTTCATGAACAGATCCCAAATATCACCGATCCAGGCTCCCAGATTCCCTTGCACAATTACGATAGCCGCACCGATAATGACGATAGCCGCTACGGTAAGTGCAATCTGCTTCACCCCGATATCCCCGCGTTCCTCTGTCCAAAAGCTCTCTTGATTCTTAGACTTAGCCACGTTCTGCGAATTCTTCTCCATATTGTTCAACCTCCGAAAATAAAGTTTTATTGAAACATTTCCAGTGAACCTCTGAACAGGAACAGATAATAAATGGCAATGTACACGAACAAGATGATAATGAGTATCCATTGAATTCGTGCATTGCTGCGCTCCCGCCGCAGCAGCTCCTTCTCCAGCGCTTCCACCCGGAATTGATTGACCTCATTCTTGAGGTACACCATCTGGGAGACATTGTCATAGCCTCTAAGGCGGGTCTCCATGATGTCGCAGAACTTGATCACATAACGCATCGGAACCCGTTTCTTGAGCTGCTTCAGCGCATATTCCTCACCGTATTCAATATTATCCAGCATCACACCCAGCTCTTCGGCCATATCCTGGCCCGCATGGGGCAGGTAATCACGAATCACATCGGCCAGATAGATATTGATGGATTTGGAGTACTGGTAGTAGACCATGCTGTAAAAGGCAGGGAAATCAAGCGAGATATTGCGGTTCTTCTTCTCAATGCGTTCTTCAAGGCTCTTCACCGGATAGATCCAGCCCAGCAGAATGAAGATGGCGGTCACACAGCCGAGCAGCCGGTTGGCACTGCCCAGCACGAGGGTCAGAAGGATTCCGCCAGAAGCGTAGAGCCATTGATTCAACCGGATCTCCTCCGGCCGGACCGCCAGCTCCAGCCGGTCGATCATCTTGCGGAAGCGGATGCGGTCCGCTGTGCCTACAAGTCCTGTCATATATTTCAGGGCAAAATTCTTTTTATACAGCGCTACTCTTTGCTTCAGCTGCGTGCTTTTACGTTCGTTCATGAACCGGCGTGCACGCTTCTTTTTGCGCCCGCTTACTGGCTTCAGCATGGGCAGGAGAAACAGCTTAATCAAATACAGAATGGACGTTAAGGCACACACCTTGGCGATAAAGATCATTTACGGTCACTTCCTCCCCCAAGGTTCCCCTGGAGCGCCTGGGTGCGGGCAAAGCTCAGGCAGATTACACAGATCATCATGGTGTTAATCAGCTTCCCGGCCTGCGTCTCCAGCATGAACTCGCGAAATCCGTCAATGGACAGAGCGTAGATGAAGAATAGCAGTACAATGACGGTTTTCATCAGGAAATCGCGGTTCATTTTACGGAAAATCGTCTCCTTACGCGCATTGATCTCCCGCAGCACCGCATTCTCATCGACAATATCCAGGAATATGTCAGCCATTCCCTTGCGTTCGTTATATTCAAACACAATCGCCTTCTTCGTAAAATCATCGAACTTGGGACCGAGCTGCCGGTTGAGCAGGGTGATGGCCTGCCTGAAGCTGTATCCGTTATTCTCGCAGTTATCTATGAACTGCCGGAGATAGACCCGGATGTTGGGGCTGATGTATTCATCACTCTCCATCACCTTCTTAATTGCGACCAGCACGCCGTCCCGGGCCAGCGGACAGATCAGGTCCTCTGCGTCCATAATATTCTCGATATCCTGGGCACGGATGATCTTGGACTGCATCACGAACCAGGTCATTAGGCCGACAAAGATCGAGATCGTTACAACTACCGACAACGTAACGCTGTTCATGAAGAACACAATGACTACAGCGACCAGCGCAAAAGAAATGCAGAGCAGCGAGGTGAAGCTCTCCAGGGTAACCGGGAGGTTGAAATCCAGAATCAGCCCTTCCACCAGCCGGTTGTATTTCGCGACCGGGTTCTCCTTTCGCTTGACGATGCGCTCCCGCTTAATCCGGGCCACGTAACGCTTGGTATTGTATTTACCAAGATGGTCAGCCACCGTGTCCAGCAAATCTAAGAGGCGGTGAAGAGAGCCCTCGAAGAAGCGTACCTGAAACACGGTATTGTACAGCACAAAGGCTGAAGCGCCGAGCAGCACACTAATGAGTAAGTTCACATTCATCGAATGCATACCCCTCCGTTTCATCCTCGAGGGGCTCCCGGGTGAGGAATTCAAACCGGCTGCGCTTAATGCCGGCCTTAATCATAGACTCCTGGGCACGCAGAGAGAGCTTACCCACCCGCTTATGCCGCCCGATGATTTGGACCACCCTGGTGCCTCCCGCCTCTTCCACCACATCATCATAGATGAACTTATAAATCGGATTGATCAGCGGCTTCAAGCCTTCTGATCCCAGAATCTCTGAGATCGACGTGACCTTGCGGGTCCCGTCAGCCAGCTTCTCCTGGTAGATGACGAACCGGACTGCACTGCAAATGTTGCGCAAGGCAAGCTCAGCCGGTTCATTGGAGACCATCAGATAGGCCGTCAGGAAGCGGTAGATCGCCTCCTCATCCCCTTCGGCATGGAGCGTGGTGAAGAAGAAATGCCCGGTCTGTGCCGCCCGCAGTGCAGTGGCGAATTCACCCGGGGTCCGCAGCTCGCCCGGCCCGATCCAATGGGGAGATTGCCGCATCGCATTAATCAGCAGATTCTCCATCGTAGCCGGACTGGCATCATCCTCTTCAGGCACGGATTCGTACTGCAGCACATCATTGATGACGGGGCCGAATTCTCCGCCTTCCCGGCGGTGCAGCCGCATTTCGGACGGATTCTCAATCGTGATGATCCGGGAGAGCGGATGAATCTGCTTCACTAGCACTTCATTTAGCGTAGTTTTACCGCTGCCGGTTGGACCTACGGTAATCCATGACTGGTCTGCTTTGGGAATTAGAGAGAGCAGCCGGAACATGTTGACGGAGAAGCTCTGTTCTTGAATCATCATGGCCGGAGTGAGACTTTTTTTGCTGAATTTACGGATGACAAAAGCAGGCAGCTCATAGGGCGAGATTTCCGCATGTGTGGCATTCACCCGGTACCCTTCCACCGTCCGGGCATTCACCATCGGAACCTTCGGTGTTAGGCGCATCTTGGATACTCCAATTAACTTCGATATGATGCGCTCCATATGTTCGCGGTCCGTGAAATGCTGTTCCCAGCGCAGCGTTTTACCGCCGGTCTCCACGAAGATCTGTTCCGGCCCGTTGGCCCGGATCTCGTCAATTTGCGGGTCCTCCATGGCTTCGGTGATCGGACCGTAGTGCGTGATTTCATTAATCAGCGCATTTTTGAGGGACTGTAGTCCGCTATAGCCCTCCACGCTGGGCTTCTGGCTATCGACGAACTCCATAATATAGCCTTGGGTCATTTCCCGTTTGCGGACCGGGTCTCTCTCCCGGCGGAAGGCATTCGTTGCTGCCTTGCTAATGTATTTCTGGCACAATTCCAGCGCTTCCTCGAAGCTGATCGTTGTGTATTTATTTTTGAGTGCATCCATATCTTCCGCTTGAATGCTGTGGTGCGAGAACTTCTGCTGCATTTCGCTTACTTTTGCCCGGGTTAGCAAGGCTCAGGCCTCCTTCACTGATTAATGATGGCATCCCTCAGACGGTTCATTTCCTTCATAAATGCCTTATTTTGCAGCGGATGATCTTTAACGTAGAGCTTGCCGTCTTGGGTGTATGCCGCTGCAGCCTTCACGAAGGGCAGTGCTGCTGCGATCTGAAAGCCCATCTGCTTGAACACCTTATAGTCCAGCCCGATCTCATGCAGGTTCATCATAATGACACTGGTGAACTTGGCTGTGCTGATGCCGATGGAGGCGGCGAAGTCCAGAAGCTTGGTCATATTGCCCGGAGCCTCGATCCGCTCGGCTGCTGTGAAATATCCAATATGGCAATGCTTCATCGCCCCCGTGCAGAATTCGAGTGGGGGATTATATGGGATGTCGAGCAGGACAATATCGAACATCCCCTTAAGTGTGGCTAATACCTGTTCAATATGCGCGAAACCAAATTCGAAGTATTCCTCCAGCAGATCATAGGGACTGGGAGAGAGCAGATACAGGTTCTCCTCAGAGGTAGGAGCAATATCCTCACGCATATCCGCTTTATCGCTTTTGAGCACCCGGATCAGCCCTTTTCCTCTGGCGGGAGGGTCAACACCAAACAGATAATAGAGATTCGGATTGAACACTTTAAAATCCACGATACAGGTATTGAAGCCCTGTTGTGCCAGCAGATAGCCTAAATTGCCGATCAGCATGGCCTGATCTGTACCCTCACAGGCCGGCAAGAAGCCAATAACGCTATAGATTAGCGGGCTGTCCCGGAACTCGGCTCCGACCAGCTCCTTGGAGGATATCTTGCGGAAGATGCTCTCCAGCTTCTTTACTTCTTTTCGATCCATGATTCCACCTCATTTTGCAGTGTAGGCAGCTCATCCATAATTACCGTGCTGCCGCTTCTGCTGAGCATCGTAATCAGAAAGCTTTTGCTGTCCAGGCTTTTGTATTTGGCATACTTGTTAATCTCCTCACCTGAGCCTTCCAGCAGCAGAGCCTTGGGCTGAATGTTCTTCAGGAAATCGTCGCTGCGCATGACCTCCTGCCGTTTATCCTCGCTCAGCTTCAGCACTTCCTTGTATACCTCATAGATCGAATGGCTGCTCGCGTTGAGCATATCCTTGATGACAATACTGTCGAACAGAATATCGGTCTTCGTGACGGAGGACTGTGAAGGGTTGAATACGGCATTGGGATTGCCTCCTGCGCCAGAAGCCACTGCTTCTTCCACATTGTAAGATACACGGATACGGACACGGTCTCCAGGCATCAGAATGTCTCCGCCAGCCTCAAGGAAGTTGTAAGGCAGGGTGAGGACTTCCTGCTTCTCACCCAGCTTATACAGCCATTCATTCTTGACCGGCTTCTCATCCAGCAGCTGATCCTCATACAGGACACTATTGTCGCGCATATAATACTTCGTGAACTTGCCCAGTACGTCAGGGAGCTTGTCCGCTGATACCATATCCGGTGTATACTCTGTGCGGATAATGTTATAGGTCTCCACTTGCTTGTCTGTCAGCACCGTAAAGGCGGGCAGCCCCCCCTTCTGAGTCAGCCGCAGCACCTCTACCGTATCACGGGCATCCTGGCTGGCATTGGTAATGACTATGTATGAGACGGCAATGACGGTCAGACTGAACAGCACTGCACCCATTCGTTTCAGCAGGTTCCGGTTGGGAGCCACATTTTTTACACCTCTGATATCCATCTACCCCGAACCCTCCATTAATCTAAGAAGTATGGTGCCGAACGCCCGCTCGAACTCCGGCCCGCTGTTCACAATCGGGATATCACTTTCGATCTGCTGGTCAAATTCGGCACTGGCGGGCACGTATCCGGCCAGTGCCGGTTCGAACCGGAAGCTGTCACTCAGGCCCGAGCCAAGGAGCTCTGCGACCTTCTCCGGGGTAAACAGATCACCGTGAAAGCGAAAGCTGTGATTATAGCGGGTGACAATCACTTTGGTCTTGGCATTCAGATAGGCGGCAGAATCCCTTGTAAGCACTAATTCAATATTCCGCAGGGTGCTTAATACTGAATACAGGTTGTTAGGCACACACAGCGCGAAGGTATCCATATGAATGAGCGCACTCTCCATCTGCCGCATGGCATCCAGCGGGAGATCGAGTACAACAAGGTTGAAGTTATTCCGCAGTGCCGATAACAACCCGGCCAGCTTCTCGCTGGTATAGAATTGCTGAATGGCCCGCTGGTCCTGGAACCCGTAGCTGAGTGTAGTGATCCATAGATTTCCTTGGACAGGAAAAGCATTGGTCCTGTATTCCTGCGGCTTCGCCAGCATCCGGATCAAGGAGCTCCCCAGATGCTCATCCTTGCGCGCCTGTTCATCGAAGCCGCTGAAATAGAGGTTAAGCCCTCTGTATTCAGCGTCCATATCGACAAGGATCGTGTTCAGCCCGCGCTTGGCAGCTTCTGCCGCCAGATTGACCGCGGTGCTCGTCAGCCCGCTGCCCCGGTGTCCGGTCACCGCCACGACCCGGCTCATCCCCCGGCTAATGTTCGCCAGCTCCCGGGAGAGCGGGTCAGTGGACTGGATCGCTTCGGCATCCTTACCTTTGGAACGGAACCGGTCCAGAAAAGAACGCTTCTTGCCCTTCAGCTCACCTGATTCATTCCCGCTGCCTTGCGTAGAGCGTATATCCTGGCTGCCTGATCCCCGCCCCTTATTCCTCTGACGATCTCCAAGCTGTGCTAAAGCCTGCTTCAGCACTGAGGCCGGCAGCCTGGGTGTATAATATTCATGAACACTGAGCTTCGCATATTGTCTTGCAAGTGATGACCAAGCTTCTCTCTGACCCGGGTCTCTCGTGAATATAATTACCGGAGTGCCTTCCCGGGTCTGGGATAGATGCTCTAGCAGAGTATGAATATACGCCATGTCAGCAGCCAGTCCGTCCGGCAATCCTTCGTCTGTAATCACAATAGCGTCCGGCCCGGGAATCGTAAGATTCTGCAAGTATCCGGCTGTCTCCCGGACCCGCAGGCCTCCTTCATTCATAGTTGTCCACGGATCAGCGATATGGGCAGTGATGTACCCGTGAGCTGTACCTGCGAGTAGAAGTACCCTCATCCTCAATCCTCTTTCATTGTAATTTTGCCTGGCAAGCCACCCGGGCTGACAGCCTTGACACAGGGCGACACATCATGAGAACATTTTCCATAAAACGACTAATAGTGCATATCACAAAACCCAGCACAGCACACAGAATCCGAGGCGGTGTCCCTATATGAAACTCCTATTGTTATCCAGCCTTATGCTACTCCTGACCTTATGCAGTCTAAGTGATATCCGCCGGCGCAGGATTCCCAACCTTCTGGCAGCCTTAATTCTGGGAACGGGTATTCTTCATATGATTCTGTACGGCTCTCTTCTGAACTCCCTGAGCGGCTTACTTCTTCCTGCCGCCCCCCTTCTTCTCTTGCGCAGGCACTCCCGTTCGATAGGAGCAGGAGATATTAAGCTGATCTCGGCTGCAGGGGTATGGCTGGGAGGACTCCTGAATCTGGTCCTGTTCGGTGCGGCTTGTATGTTATGTGCTCTGGTATTGCTGCTCAAGCGGACAGCTGGACACAACCTTCCAGGCTCCGTTCCCTTCGCTCCTTTTCTTGCTGTTCCTGTCATTCTGACCGTATTCATTATGTATTAACTTCATTTGATTTAGCTTTTCTCAATTGGTAATATTTCCTTCTGTTTTTAATTAATCCAATGGCAGGTGATTTGAAACAGGCCCTATTACCCAAATTAAGGTGCAAATGCGAATTATTACGCGGACCAACAGATAGCAAAATTTGACCGTAGACAGCTTATTATTGTGTAGATCATTCGAACTAAACGTTCGTCCAAACGAAAAAGAGCGTTCCACAGTCTCTATCGGCTGTGAAACGCTCTTTTTCGTATATCATCCTCTTTATGCCTTCGCTGCCTGCTGTCCGATTGTCCGCCCTACCTGCTCCAGGATAGCAGACACCGAAGCGGGATCATGCACATCGTACTCGTCAATATTCAGCCGCAGCACCGGGCAGGCGCTGAATTCATTGATCCACTGGGAATAGCGGCCGTGCATATGCTCCCAGTAGGAGACATCAGTCTGGATCTCCATCTCGCGTCCGCGCTCATTGATGCGGGTCAGGATCGAAGGCAGGCTGCCTTCAATATAGATCAGCACATCGGGATGCGGGAAGTATGGCGTCATCACCATAGCCTCGTAGAGGCTGGTGTAGGTTGCGTAATCTGTCGGGGACATGGTGCCTTGGTCGGCGTGCATTTTTGCGAAAATTCCGGTATCCTCATAAATCGAACGGTCCTGCACGAATCCGCCGCCCAGCTCGAACATTTTCTTTTGCTCCTTGAAGCGTTCCGCCAGGAAATAGATCTGCAGATGGAAGCTCCACCGCTCGAAATCGTGATAGAATTTCTCCAAATACGGGTTATGATCCACCTGCTCCAGCGAGGTCTGGAAATTCAGGCGCTGCGCGAGTGCTGCGGTCAGCGTCGACTTGCCGACGCCTACGGTACCGGCAACCGTGATAATTGCGTTTTCTGGGATGTTGTAACTGTTCATTTCATAAGCTCCTTTACTTGCTTTGCGATGGTGTTGAAATCTTCGGGATTTGCTACGAAATCCACCTGATTTCCGTCGATGGTAACGATTACGGTGGACGGTTCGCGGCGGGCCAGTGAGGCCATCGCATCGTCATAATCCTCAATTAACTGCTGGAGGTAGGCAGGGGCAATGATCTCTTCGAAGGTACGCGCGCGCTTGGCAATCCGGGCCAACAGCGTATCCAGATCCGCCCGGATATACAGAATGATGTTCGGTTTGGGGAAATCATCGGTCAGAATATGATAGATCTCCCGGTATTTGTCCCGTTTCGCTCCCTTCAGCGTCCGTTCCCCGAAGATCAGATTCTTATAGATATGATAATCCGAAATGACCGGCTTCCCTTGATCTATGTACTGCACAGTCGTGTCTTCCAGCTGCTTGAACCGGTTGCAGAGGAAGAACATCTCAAGCTGGAAGCTCCAGTCGTCCATATTCTGATAGAACTTGTCCAAAAACGGATTCTCGTCGACAATTTCTTTAATGACCGGAAGCTGCAGTTCGGTGGCGAGCATCGTGGCGAGGGTGGTTTTACCGGCTCCAATCGGGCCTTCCACGGCTATAAAGGGTGCATGTTTCATTAACGCTGATTTCCTCCTCAAGTACGGACAATTCCAAAAAACAGACTAAATTATTGTACCACAGGAGCGCCGTCAGCAACGGTTAATTTTCAAAGAAACTTTCCGTACCTGTGCAGCGTCTATATTCAGTAATATTCTATGGACAAATTTGCAAACATTACCGGCACCGCTGCTTACCCATCCCCGCTAACTATTGTAATCAACACCGTGACCAGAGCGACAACCGTAAATGGTAAAAGTGTAACTCTGGCCAATAAGGCGTTTGTCGTTAACGGCTCCGTCTACCTGCCGCTGCGCTTCATCAGCGAACAGCTTGGTGCTAAGGTCGATTGGCTGCCGCAGGAGGGCAGAATTGCGATAAGCTTGAACTAAAAGGGGATAGAACTAAGGTTCGGGGTCTACCACGATTGTTGTACATAATGCATGATTTCCGGCTAGATAAGGAGTAAAGGTGGGTATTGTTGCATTTTTTGCAGGAATTCCTGCAGTTAGCCGGATTAGATCAGTCTATTGTTGCATTATGTGCATGATTTCAGGGATATGGATGGATTGGTAATTGTATTGTTGTATTTTATGCAGGATTTCCTCTGTCTGCCCCAAAGAACGCTACCTCAGCCAGGGTTGAGGGGGCGTTCTTTGGGGTAGTGTTATATTAATCTACATACGGTAAGACTAAAATGATTTGCCAGCGTATTCCAAAGGAATCGGCCAGAACAGCATACAGCTTACTGAAAAACTGTGGCCCGATTTCTTGTAAAACTTCGCCTTCTTTACTCAATACATCGAAGGCCGTATAGAACTCAGCCTCCGAGTCCATCATTACATTAAAGCCTAACATGTTTCCTGCATCATGCGTATCTACCGTGTCGCTCATATTAAATATTGTTCCACAGATTGTGAGGGTTGCGTGCAAGACTAGATTGGACATTTCCGATGTGATAGTCATTCCGGAGTTGTCTGGGGCTTCTTGGAAGAGCATCACTTGTTTATCGGTCACCTTAAAAGCCCTCTCATACAACTGAATTGCTTCTACACATTTTCCTGGAAAATGTATAAACGGTGTTATCATATAAACGACCTCCTCTTAAATGGCTGACTAAACTCCTAATTGAGTCTTCACATATTGTTCAGGATAGCCGGTTTTGACAGCAATGGCTGCTGCTGACATACCTGAGCGGTACAGGTTAACTAGCGTAGTCTCCATATCTTCCCCTACCTCAACAATATGCTGATCATAATCATAGAAGCGGAACCCGTTCTGTCCCCAGGGTTGTTCCTTAATGTCGTGCAGTAACTCAAACCCGTCAGCCACAATCCGGTCTCTTAACGAGTAAATATCATTAAATTCAAAATAAATAACGACATTATGTGTTTTGGCTGCTTTGTCAATTTGATGAATTAACTCTGTAAAAAACGATTTTCTATACAGCGCCAAACCGCCTTCAAATCCAACATTATATAAGCCAAAATCAGCCTCTACATTACATTTGAGCATTTTGCATTAATCTAAGCCCTTATTACACAAAGGTTTTTCGAGCATGAAAAAGGACTTCACCCCAACTTGGAGAAGTTTTTTGGTAACGACACCAAAACACTCAAGAGGAGGAAGCCCCCTTTGTATATTCTCCAAGAAAGTCTATTTTCCTTTGAGGAGCTTCAAAAAATTGAATCGAAAGAACGACTGCCCCTCTTTTTCAGTGCACTGGATCTACGGCCGTATGCGAGACAATTAAGAAATCCTTCACCCCGAGGAGCGGACGGGCACTGCCGTCAAGGCATTCTTCGCGCATTACTCGCGGCTCCCTTAGAAAACATCGATACGTTCACCGGCCTAGCACGCAGACTGGAATTTGACCTTCGTTTCCGTTACCAATGTGGACTTCGGCTGGACATTCCCGCCCCTTCGATTTCTACGTTAAGTCGGGTTTTTGCCGAACTGACATGCAAAAACCTTGCCCAGCAGTTGTTTGAGGATCTTGTTGCTCAGTGTCAGGAAGCCGGAATCCTAGGCGGCACGCATGTCGCCATCGACAGCGCAGCCATTCACGCCTACGAGAAAAAAGAACCCAAGCGAAAAAGCGAACTCACCGGCAATGCCAATTGGGGAGTTAAACTCGATACGTTTGGCAACAAAGTCAAGTGGTTTGGCTATAAGCTGCACCTGGCCGTCGATACGGAGAGTGAACTTCCGATTGCCCTAAAGGTTACACCTGCTCATGTAAATGATGGCGATGAGGGACCTACACTCATGAAGCGAACCGCCGAACGATTCAAGCCTCGTTTTTTCATGCTGGATGCAGGATATGACCAAATGAAAAACTACGAAATGGCTCGCAGCGTCAAGGCCCAGGCCATTATTCCAATGAACCCGCGAAACGAAAAGGAACCTCCTGCAGGGATGACAAGCAAAGGGACGCCATGCTGTTCGATGGGGTTTCCAATGACGTATTGGGGACAGGAAAAGGAACGTTTGAAGTTTCGTTGTCCACACGCTACGGGGAAAGTGGATTGTCCTTTAGGTATGACGGCCTGTTCGTCTTCCAATTACGGAATGGTCGTTAAGGTCAGTAGCAGAGACGATTTACGTCGCTATGCGTTACCACACCGAGAAAGCCGAAATTGGAAAGAACTCTACAACAAGCGAACAAGTGTAGAACGATGCAATTCTCGAATGAAGACCTACCTAACCGCAGACCAATTACATGTTTGGGGCATTCAGAAAGTCACGACTCACCAATATTTGAATGCCATTATTTTGCTTGCTTCTGCGCTAGCTATCTCGAGACAACGAGGCACAAACGCCGCTTAAAATTTCAATCCTCTGAAAATTCTGCCCGTCTGTCCATTTTCATCTTTTTCACTCAAAATCTCAATTCAGCTTGAGATATAACCTTCTTTTTTTTCTTGAAAATGAATTATGCAAAATGCTCATTTAAGAATTTCCTCGTACAACATTCTTGATCTCGCTATATCTTCTACTACCAAAATAGTTGATTTAAAGCCCACAATAGCCCCTCCCAAATTTGCTAAAGATGTTTTACTAAGCTCATTGTATATTTTCGTGCCTGGCTAATATTGCACAAAAGCGACATTAGAGAAACTTTTTTCCACCCGCTGCGTCTATTAGGAATCTACTATTTTATGGGGTTAGGGGATCATATGATGAGAAAAAGAAGCCTGCTGATAGGATTCACTATGAGTCTGATCGCAATTATGAGCGTGTGGACATCAGATACCATTTCAGCACAAAGTGAAGCGTCCTCCGGCATCTCTTCCTACGGACCCGACTATCTGATTAAGGATGACGGGACCCTGTGGGTCTGGGGGGAGACGAAGTCCGTACCTACGCAGGTACATGGATTACGTGATGTGAAGTCTGCCTTCCCGCTATATTACAGTGCAATGGTAACCACCAAGGATGGATCGGTCTGGAAGTGGGAGAGTAATGCCCGAACCATGGCCATTGAAGTTACACCTGTGCCCGAATTGAAGAATATAACCAGTTTCCAAAGAGTATACCCGCGTCATTTGGCAGTCACTGGAGAGGGTGCGGTATATACTTCAGTTACGTCAACCGGCGACAATACGACTCCTCCGTTTGCGCCTGTTCCGGGCCTGGATCACGTTGCAGCTATCTCCCAATATTCCGAGAGCAACAAGCTTAACAATAAGTTTAACAGCTGGCAGCGTTATCTGTTCCTGAAGACAGATGGGACGGTCTGGACCAGCATCGACGAACTTGCCACTTTTACACCAGTTCCCAATTTGAAGGATATTGTCCAGCTCGAACAGAATTATGCGCTCAGCAAGGATGGCAGCGTCTGGACCTGGCCGGACCAGGATAGTTATTTACCGGAAACTTATAGTGACCCCGCACAGATAACTGCAACTCTTTTTTCCGGCTTAAAAGATATTCGAACCCTGTACAACAATGGACGCAGCCGGCTCGCGATTGACAAGCAATCCCGTCTCTGGTTCTGGGGCTCCACGGTCACCGGGTATTCGGATGGGACCACGTATCAGGATGAACCTGTTCCGATTGTCTTCTCAGGGATTAGTAAAGTGACCGATGCCTACATCGTTGAACAATCAATTGTGGCACTGACCTCAGAAGGAAAGGTCTATGCGGCTTCAATTGCAGCAGAACTTATGTCGCCGAATGCCCAGTTCTCCCTGCTCGCTTCCGATATCCAGTCAATAAAAGGCGGCGGAAGACACGTCATTATGCAGAAGAACGACGGCACTCTCTGGGGCTGGGGCGTGAACAAGAATGCTCAGCTCGGGTACGGCACTTACGAATTCAGCTATAAGCAGCCTGTCCCGATGCAGAAGCCGATCTCCGTTAGCCTGAATGGAGAATCCATTGCCTTCACGAACGGCGTCATTACCCGTAACGGACAGAATTTCATTCCGCTGCGTTCACTGTTCACCAAGATGGGAGCTACTATCGGTTATTCCATGGACAAAGTGGTAACGATCACCGGTACCGCTGCCGACAAAGCGCCGCTAACCATCGTCATCAAGACCGTAAACGGAGCGACAACCGTAAATGGTAAAAGTGTCACTCTGGCAACACCGCCGTTTGTAGTTAATGGCACCGTCTACCTGCCGCTGCGCTTCATCAGCGAACAGCTTGGGGCCAAGGTTGACTGGCTGCCGCAGGAGAGCAGAATTGCGATTAGTATGAAATAAGGGGGATAGACGGAAACCAGGGGTCGAGATAGCATCCAAATGTTGCACATTATGCAGGATTTGTGGCTGAGTAAGGAGCAAAGATGCGAATTGTTGTACTTATTGCAGGATTTCCCGCGGTTTGTCGGGTCAGACCAGCCTATTGTTGCATTTTGTGCAGGATTTCAGGCAGATGGACGGATCGGGGGCAGTAATGTTGCATTTTTTGCAGGATTTCCAGCGGCGGGGAGCGGAGCGACAATTGGCAATATCGCAGACTGTCCGTTAGCAAGCCGCCCCTTCCATCCCCCACCCAAAAAGCGCCCCCTCAGCCAAAGCTGAAGGGGCGCTTCTATTATTATCATCTACCCGATTAAGACAACCGGCCGCTGAAGTCACTGTATTCGAACTCGCGGATCACCTTGAGGCCTTCTGCTTCATTATAGGAAGCAATGGCCGGGAGGTTGACGCCGTTGAACATATGGTTCTTCACCATGGAGTAATGCGCCATGTCGGTGAAGATCAGCTTATCGCCGTATTTCAGCGGTTCCGGGAAGGAATAATCGCCGATAATATCGCCTGCCAGGCAGGTCATGCCGCCAAGCCGGTAGGTGTGGGCGAATTCGCCCGGTTCTCCGGCACCGATGATGCCAGGGCGGTAAGGCATCGCCAGCACATCCGGCATATGGCATTCAGCCGAAGTATCGATAATCGCGATATCCATGCCGTTATGCATGGTGTCGAGTACCGTCGCAACCAGATAGCCGGTGTTCAGGGCAACAGCCTCTCCCGGCTCCAGGTAGATGTCCACGTTGTAGGTCTCTTTCATGTGCAGAATGCACTTGATTAAGGTGTCGAGATCATAGTCAGGACGTGTAATATGATGCCCGCCACCGAAGTTCAGCCATTTCATCCCGTGCAGGTACTGGCCGAATTTCTCTTCCACAACCTTAAGCGTACGCTCCAGCGTGTCCGAGTTCTGTTCACACATCGTGTGGAAATGAAGGCCGTCAATGCCGTCCAGCTCGTCCGGCCGGAAGTTCGGCAGGGTTACGCCCATACGGGAGAAGTTGTAGCAAGGATCGTACAGCGGCACTTCAATCTCGGAATACTCCGGATTGACGCGGATGCCGCAGCTGATCTGCTTCGGCGCGTTCTGCACTCGCTGCTTGAAGCGGCTCCATTGATCAAAAGAGTTGAAAACCATATGATCGCTATAGCGAAGCAGCTCATCAAACTCGCGGTCGACATAAGCGGGTGCATAGACATGCACCTCTTTGCCCATCTCCTCGAAGCCCAGCCGGGCCTCGAACAGGGAGCTGGAGGTTACGCCATGCAGGTATTTGCCGACCAGTGGGTACATAGCGTGCATGGAGAAGCCTTTTTGCGCAAGAAGAATCTTGGCTCCGCTCTTCTCCTGCACATAATTAAGGGTCTTCAGGTTCTTCGTCAGCAGCCGTTCATCCACCAGATACGCCGGGGACGGCAGATTGCTGATATCAATATCGATGTCCTTGTTCTTCATGGCCATGCGCCTTAATCCAGCAGCGTCGGCGAGAAATCTTCTTGCCAAGGCAGGCCGTGTTTGTTAAGAGCATCCATGAACGGATCTGGATCGAACTCTTCGATATTGTGTACGCCCGGTTTGTTCCAGATGCCTTTGATAATCATCATTGCCCCAATCATCGCAGGAACGCCGGTAGTGTAGGAAATGGCCTGTGAGCCAACCTCTCTATAGCACTCTTCGTGATCGCAGACATTGTAGACATAATAGGTCTTAGGCTGGCCGTCTTTGGTTCCTTGAATGATACAGCCGATATTGGTTTTACCTTTGGTTCTTGGTCCCAGGGAAGCCGGGTCAGGCAGAATAGCCTTCAGGAACTGCAAAGGAATAATTTCTTTACCTTCATAATTGATAGGCTCAATAGAAGTCATGCCCACATTCTCAAGCACCTTCAGGTGAGTCAGATAGTTCTGCGAGAAGGTCATCCAGAAGCGGATCTTCTTCACGCCAGGAATGTTAACAGCCAGTGATTCTAACTCTTCATGGTACAAAAGGTAGATATCCTTCGGGCCGATCTCCGGGAGATCGTATACTTTCTTCTCAGACAGCGGCGCGGTCTCAATCCACTCGCCATTCTCGAAGTAACGTCCGTTCGCAGTAATCTCGCGGATATTAATCTCAGGATTGAAGTTGGTGGCAAACGGATAACCGTGGTCGCCCGCGTTCGCATCCACAATATCAATCGTATGGATCTCGTCAAAATAATGCTTCTGCGCATAGGCCGTAAATACTCCGGTTACGCCAGGGTCGAAGCCGCTGCCGAGCAGCGCTGTAATTCCGGCCTTCTCGAATCTTTCCTTGTAAGCCCATTGCCAGGAATATTCAAACTTCGCAGTATCCTGCGGTTCGTAGTTCGCTGTATCCACATAGTGCACTCCGGTAGCCAGGCAGGCATCCATGATCGTCAGATCCTGGTAAGGAAGAGCCACATTAATCACGACATCCGGCTGGAAGCTCTTGATCAGCTCAATGACTTCTTCCGTGTTGTCAGCATCCAGCTTGGCCGTAGAAATCTTGGTCAGGCCCCCGTCCAGCTTCTCTTTGAGCGCATCGCACTTCGACACCGTACGGCTGGCAATGCAAATCTCCTCGAATACATCCGGGTTCTGGCAGCATTTATGAACAACAACGCTCGCTACACCGCCAGCGCCAATAATTAACGCTTTTCCCAAATTAATAACCCCCTAATTATGCTTAAGTTATTAGTTATTAGCCTTGCTGCTCTGGAACAGGCTACATCCTATGAAAAATCAACAACGCTGATTATACAGAAACTTTCTCAATAAATCAATAAAATCCGACAAAAACTGTGATCTTCCGTGTAAAATCTGCAGTTTTCTACATTAATACTCTGTAATTCACTTCATTACACTGAAATCCTTCGTTTTCCTTCGCTTTTAACCTTAATAAATTGAAAACCAGCTTAGGGCTCCGTCCATATTTCAGTGCATCAGGCCAACCGGACAATTATATCACAACGGCGGTGTTGTTCAACATTTTTATTTCAAATTTAAGCAAGGCCAGCCGGATAAAATTGCAAATGAGGCACATTATAATAACTTACCCGTTTTTCGCTGCCGTTAACTGATAAGTGTAAAGGTCGCCCAATGTTAAGTGATCTGATCCGGTCCATTCGTTTATTATGCGTAACCCTGTCTTTCCCATACCTCTGTCATACCTGAGCGTTGCAGGATTAACCAGACCTCATCGCAGACGGCGGCTGTCCGCTGAGCTGCTTGAAGGCTTTGCTGAAATGAAACTCATCGCTGTATCCGCAGGCGCCCGCAATCTCCTTCAGGGTTAGCCTGGTGTACATCAGCTGCTTCTTCGCATGCTCATAGCGGATCTCACTTAAATACCCCTTGGGACTCTTGTGCAGATATTGCTGAAAAAGACTGCGCACATACGAGGGGGATATCCCGTAGCGCACCGCCAGCTCATGGATCTGCAAGGGTTCACTGTAGCGGCGCTCCAGCTCCTCCTTCATCCGTAAGAATAATTCGTATCCCTGCCCCCGGTCAGGATGGCCGCTCTCCTTAGCCTGAAATAATTCGTACAAAAGCTCATAGAGCAGCGCCTGAGTCTTAAGCTGGCTTCCGGGACTGCCAGGAACAAAATCGCCGGCAATCTGGCGGAAGAGCTGACCCAGCGCTCTGCCCGGCTCCCTCCCGGGCTTCAGGCGGAACGGCAAGGGCAGTTCATGAAGCGGCTCTACCCTCCCCTGATTGTCCGCTGAAGGCGATAACGTATACAGCGAGAGCAGGATCATGGTGATGCGCAAAGGCTCCCCGCCTCCGCTGCTCATCTCCATGGGCAGTCCCGGCCTCAGATAGAACAGCATGTCCGGCGACACCGGGTGCTCCTCTGTGTCTGTTCTAAATACCCCCTCTCCCTCCTGAATCCAGTACAGGCTGTGCACATGTATATTCTGACGGATATCCCTCCAGTGCGGGAAGGTCGTCTTGTCATGAATCCAGTGGATGTCCAGCACCAGATTCTGCGGAATCTCCTCCATGTATAGCTCCTCCGTTTCCCGGCCTGTCATTTCTGAAGCGTTTTTGACATGCCAATTCTGTTCATTATACCATGCCCCTCCCCAACATTCATTGCTACACTTAGGGCATTAACCACTGGAATGATGAAGGAGAGATGCAGGATGCCTGAACCACAATCCCCCTCAGTACAAGCCCTGGATTACATGCCTTGGATTGGCCTGTCAGAACAGGAACAGCTTCAGCAGAAACGGCACCAGCAGCAGCTTGCTGCCGATTATCCATGCACCTTCGGTGAAGCCTGCTTCGTCTCGCCGCAAGCCATCGTGCTGCCGGATCAGCTGACCCTCGGCGACCGGAGCTACATCGCAGGAGGTGCGATTGTCCGCAGCACACGGCTGGTCACAGGCAGCGACTGCTCTATTAACAGCTATAGCGTACTCTCAGGCGATATTACCATGGGTAATGGCGTGCGGATCGCTTCCCATGCAAGTCTATACGGCTTCAATCACGGCTATGCTGTGACGGATGTTCCGGTCTTCCGCCAGCCTTTGACTGTTAAGGGCATCGTTATAGAAGACGATGTGTGGATCGGGGCGAATGCCGTGATTCTTGACGGAGTGCGGATCGGCTCGCACAGCATTGTTGCGGCGGGGGCCATCGTGACCCGCGATGTACCGGCGTACAGCATTGTCGGCGGCAATCCGGCCAGGCTGATCCGCAGCCGTCTGGCTAGGGAGACAGTGCCAGAAGTTCATAAGAAGGGTGCAGCAATAGAGATGAAAGAGCACGCTGGCGAATATGCAGAGCATGTAGCGAATGCGCAGGGACCGACGTCTGCTCAATACCAGACAGATACCGCTAAGCTTGAAGGAGCGGGAACGGGCAGCGGGGTACCGCCGCTTGGCGGAGCGGAGCCTGCTCCTATAAGCCTGTATGAGCAGCTCGCGAATTTCAGCAAGCAGGTGCAGGAGCAGCTAACTCCCGTGCTTGCGTTCTACTCCGAAACGTTAGAGGGAGAGAAGCTGTTCCGTGACCGGCCGGGAGCGGGGCGGACCGTAAGAGCGTACTGCGATGCTGTGGAGATTGCTGCCATGTTCGGCAGTCTGCCGCCCGGCTGGACGAAGGGGGAGCTGATCGCCACCTTACACCAGTTCCAGGACAGCTGGACCGGATTATTGCCCGATCCGTGGTCACCGCCCGGGCCGGAGGATCAGCCGGAGCTGTTAACCGATCATCTCTCGCGTTATCATCTTCTCGCTGTAGGCTACGCGCTAGAGGTGTTAGGTTCTGCTCTGCCCTATCCTGTAGCCGTGGCCGGGAATATGGATACCGCTACACTGTATCGGCAGCTTAATAGTCTGCCATGGGCGGAGAATGCCTGGGGCGCCGGCGATTGGATCGACTGCTATGCTACCGGCCTGTATCACAATCTGAAATCCTTCGGCTCCGGCAGGCGCCCGGATGATCTGTTCGGCTGGCTGGCCACGCATTGCCGCCGCGACTCTGGGCTGTGGGGTCTGCCTACTGCGGAGGAGGGCTGGCTGCAGCCGGTGAACGGCTTTTACCGGCTTACCCGCGCTACCTATGCCCAGTTCGGCCTGCCCCTGCCGTACCCGGAGCGCAGCATCGATACCGTGCTGGCTCACAGCCGGGACCGCCGCTTCTTCCACCTGGATGTACTGAATGCCTGCAACGTGCTGGATGTCGTCCACCCGCTCTGGCTCTGCCGGAAGCAGAGTGATTACCGCCAGACGGAGATCCGCGCCTGGGCGGAGAAGCTGCTCGGCGAAGTACTGCCCTTCTGGGTTCCCGGACGCGGCTTCGCCTTTCAGCTGTCCCGGCAGCAGGAGACCGGCCTGCAAGGCACGGAAATGTGGCTAAGCATCATTTATCTGCTGGCTGATCTGTGCGGGTTAAGCTCCGCCCTAGGATACTCCCCGAAGGGAGTTCACCGACTGGAGCCTGCCTTCTCACTATCCTTATAAGCGCGGAACTTGTGCCCATAAGGCGGCCAGAACTTACGGCATAAGTGGAAACGAACCGTCCTATTTAAGGACGGTTCGTTTCAGCGAGAAATAGCAGGATAATTAACGGATGGATAGGACTTCCTTCGCGCTAACAAAATGTATGCTGTTTTTCGCATACATTTGGGCCGTGCGCCGCGTGCCACCGCAATGTATGCTGTTTTCCGCATACATTCGGGCCATATACCTGCGTGCCACCACAGTGTATGCTGTTTTTAACATACATTCGGGCCGTGCGCCTGCGTACCGCCGCAATGTATGCTGTTTTTGGCATACATTCAGGCCATGCGCCTGCGTGCCACCGCAATGTATGCTGTTTTTGGCATACATTCGGGCCATGCGCCTGCGCACCGCCACAATGTATGCTGTTTTTCACATACATTCGGACCGTACGCGACCATATGCGTGCTCTACGAATCATTCGAAGAAAACCCCGTTATATCCGCTCGTTCTGAGCAGAGATGACGGGGTTTTGTACGCTTTTATAGGCAGCCCCCGGTTATTGCCCGAAGCCGACGCGCGGACGCTTGCGCTCCTTGGTCTGCACATCTACCGCCCGGATGGAGGTTATGGGAATGTAGAGGGTCTGATACTCCGTACTGTATTTCACGAACCGCTCATCCAGCTCCTCCAGTACGCCTCCCCTGACACTTGTACCATCCAAAAAATGAATCGTGACTTCCTGTCCCTTCAGCGCTTCCAGCATGCTCTTCCTCTCCTTCGTCTCACAAATGGGTGATGATGGTGTCAATAATTCCGTATTCCAGTGCCTCCTCAGCCGACATGAAGTAATCCCGGTCCATATCCTTCTCCACCTTCTCCGGCGGCTGGCCGGTCCGCTGCGCGGTGATCCCGACAATCTTCTTGCGGATCTGAAGAATACGTCTGGCGCTGATGGCAATATCACTCGCCTGCCCTTGCACCCCGCCATGCGGCTGATGGATCATAATCTCGCTGTTCGGCAGGGCCGACCGTTTACCGGTAGCGCCTGACAACAGCAGCAGAGAAGCGAACGAAGCAGCAAAACCGGTGCAGATCGTGTTGACTTGAGGTTTAATTACCTGCATCGTATCATAAATACCAAAGCCTGCGGTAGTCGAACCTCCCGGGCTGTTAATGAACATCTGAATATCCTTCTCCGGCTCATCGGCCGCGAGGAACAGCAGCTGCGCAATAATGCTATTAGCCAGCCCGTCATCAATTGCCGCACCCACGAATACAATCCGGTCCTTCAGCAGCCTGGAATAAATATCATAGGACCGCTCTCCTTGGGCTGTCTGTTCTATCACATAGGGTATTACACTCATTCTGGTATGCCTCCTCTAATCTGTTTTAGTGTGAATACCATGTAAACGGGTTGCCTGCGCGAAAAGATACGGAAAGCGGAAGAGGTGCGGAAATAGCGGGGGTGCGTATCTTTTACAATGCACTGTTCGTTTATATAATAGAAGCAACGCAACCCATCGAAGGAGAGGGCTACTATGACGATTCTTGAACATCACCGGACACCGGATACGATAGCTATGGATACAAGACATCTTCAGGAGCTGGGAAAAGCACTGCAGCACTACTGCCTGTCGCTCACCCGCTCCCGCTTCGACGCCGACGATCTGGCGCAGGAGACCTGGGCCAAAGCGCTCGGCTACCGCAAATTCACCATCAGCCCCAATCCCGAAGCCCTGCTGCTGCGGATTGCCAAGAATACCTGGATTGACGCTTCCCGCCGCCGGGGGTCGCTCATCCGTGCCATGGAACGGTCTGGGGCAGCATCAGATCCGGCTTCTGCGGCGGCAACTCTGGAGGAGCTGTCCGGGCTGGAGCTGACCTTTCAGGCGCTGCTTGCCCATCTCTCGCCGCCGCAGCGGACCGCCTGGGTTCTCCGCGATGTGCTGGGGTATTCTGCCGCCGAGTCCGCCGGACTCCTGGCAACCACGGAAGGAGCAGTCAAAGCGGCGCTGCACCGTGCACGCCAAGCCTTGAGCAAGGTCCGGGAGGAGCTGATCCAGCATGAAGGTCCCGCGCTTCCGCAGGATGCCGATTACCGGGGTTATCTGCGGGCGCTGGCTGAGGCCTATGAGCAAGGGCAGATTCCAGTATTGCTGGAGCTGCTCCGCCAGGAGAACGCCGGGATGGTAACGGCTGCTGTAAGCACGTTTACAGTTCAGTCCGTGCATTCCGTGTATACAGACAACGCAAGATACGCCTATACCCATGGAGCGCCTGCATATGGCGGACTTCGGATGGCTGCATAATAGGGATGAATGGAGCAGCGGCTCTGCTCTGACTATAACTTAGGAGGATGATCCCATGAAGAAGGTGCTTGTGCTTGGAGGGACGAGATTTTTCGGTAAAAGACTGGTGGAGCTGCTGCTCCAGGACCAGGACAGTGAGGTCACCATTCTCACCCGGGGTCTAACTGAGGATACCTTCGGAGAGCGTGTTGCCCGGCTGGCTGTGGACCGGACGGATGAAGCTGCGCTTGAGCAGGCTGTCGGGGGGACTGTATGGGATATCGTCTACGATAACATTTGCTACACGCCGGATGAGGCGGCGGCAGCTGTGCGGATCTGGGCGGGGCGGGCCAAGCGGTATATCCTGACTTCCAGCTTATCCGTGTATGATCCGCAGCCGGAGGCGCTGGCTGAAACGGACTTCGATCCTTGGCATTATCCGCTGAAGGCTGGCGGGAAAGCGGATGTCAGTTACCAGGAAGGCAAAAGGCAAGCCGAAGCGATTCTGCTTCAGACAGCGGATTTCCCGGTGGCTGCGGTACGTTTTCCGATTGTACTGGGCACGGATGATTATACGCGCCGGTTGCATTTTCACATCGAGCATGTTCTGGCGGGAAGGCCCATTGGCATCCCTAATCCGCAGGCAGAGATTTCGTTCATCCGTTCGGATGAAGCGGCTGCTTTCCTGCATTGGCTGGGCCGGGAGGGCTCAGCTGTCACGGGGCCGGTGAACGCCTGCTCGGACGGCACTCTCCCCATTGGCAGCGTCATCTCCATCATCGAACAGATTACCGGAAGGACGGCTGTCGTCCAGAATGAGGCGGCGGAAGCAGACCAATCGCCTTTTGGCATCGGTGCCTCCTGGTTCATGGATACAGCAAAAGCCCGCAGTGCGGGCTTCAGCTTCCTGTCCTTATCAGAGTGGTTCCCGGAGCTGGTCTCTTCGCTGACCCGCACACTTCGCCAGGACCAGTAGCTCCTCCTCCAGCTCTTTGGAGATCTCTTTCTCCGGTTCGTTAACAAGCGTATTCAGGCCGGGCGCAGGCTTATCCTGCACCGGTATTCCCGCAGGCAGGGGCCGGTGAATTCCGGCTTCTGCCTTTTTTTCCGGCTGATCCGTCAGATTCGTATGCATCTCCTGCTGTGGCTTGGGCGGGATGTTCTCTTTTGTCTTCGCTATCGGCTGCTCTTCGTATACCTGCACTATCCCGCGAACCGCTTTATCCGCTGCATGCTTTGAGCTTGGAACTGCATCCGAATCTGCGGTTGAATTTGAACCTGGGGCTGGAACAGACTCTGACCCCTGCTCCAATTTGGCCTCAGCAGCCTCCGGTATTTTGAACACATTGATCTCCCGGAACAGCCGCTGCGAGATTTCATTAATCTCCCCGGCCTGTCTGGCAATGTCCCCGATGGCCTGATCCTGCTGGGTGCTGGAAGCGTTAACCTCCTGAACTCCGGCCGCCGTCTGCTCAGCTACAGCCGCAACAGAATGTACAGATTCGGCAAGCCGAGAATTGAGAGTACGGGTCTGTTCCACCTTATTGTGAATTTGCCCGATTTGTGTGCTGATGCCTGTAATCGATTCGTCGATAGCGGCGAAGGAAGCCAGGGTCTGCTCCACCTGATGGTCCTGCTGCTCCAGGCTGTCCCGGGTCTCCATCATATGTCCCTGGAAATCCGCCATACAGGCCCCAAGCTCCTGAATAATTTTGCTGATATGCACCGAGGAATTATTCGTCTGCACAGACAACTGCCGCACTTCATCGGCAATAACGGCGAAGCCTTTACCTGCTGCTCCGGCCCTGGCCGCCTCAATCGCGGCGTTCAGCGAGAGTATATTCGTCTGCTTCGAGATTTCGGTGATCGAATGGGTAATGCGTGAGATATCCTTGGACTGGTTCACCAGCTTGTCCAGCGCCCCATACACCTTGCCAATGGATTCCTGAGACTTCCGGGAGCTGAGGCGCAGCGCCGTAACGGTATCCGAACCCAGCTGTCTGTTCCGGTTAGCGGCTTCACTTGTAGTCAGCATTACATCGGTATAGTCAGTAATCTCCTGAACTCCGCAGGCCAGCTCCTCCAGGAGCTGTGTGCTCTGCTCCGACTGGCTGGCCTGCTGGTCCGCCCCAAGCGAAATCTCCTGTATGGTTCTGACAATATTCTGGTTCGTATGCGCTGTAACCACCGAAGACTCCTCAAAAGACTGCGCGTAATCAGCAAGCGAGCCTGCTGCAGACAAGGTCTGCCGCAGCATCCCCTGTACCCTGCCGACCATATGGTCGAAATGATGGCTCAGCTGTCCCAGCTCGTCATTGTACGGGGAGTTAATCTGCTGCCGCAGATCGCCCTCCGCGATCTGCCTGAGCGCCGCCTGAAGCTTGCGCACCGGCGACAGGAACGAGCGGATCAGCAGCCAGGCGAGCACCAGCATGAACAGGGAGACTGCAATCGCAGCGTACATCACGATGGATACCGTATCATCCAGCAGAGCGAAGGAGACTCCCTGGGCCTGATCGGCATTGGCAGCGGCAGCGGTATACAGCTCACCGTTAGTCTTCAGCATGTCCTGATTCAGGGCAAGCGCTTTTGTATGTATACCATCAATGGTCTCCAGCACACTCAGCGGGTCAAGGGTCTCGTCCGACATCGTCGTTACCAGTTCCTTTGTAAGAGCGCCATATTCTTTTACTTGTGAAGACAGTAGCTTATAACTGGCAGAAGCAGGCGTACCCTGCTTAAAATCCACCTTCCCCAGCTCCGCAGACAGCTGCTGTTGCTTCTCCTGCAACGGTTCGGCCTGCTCCAGGTCACTGGATTCCGCCAAGGAAGTCTCTGCGCGGTTCAGCTCCTGCAGCTGCTGGGTGATGGTTGAGACCGTAATTCTATTCTCCATTTCGCTCTTCTGCCGTTCCATGGATAGCTCGACCTGCTTGATTTTATGTCCCTGGTACAGGGCCACACCCAGAAAAATAAGTGTAATCGCCGAGAAACTCAAGATCAGCTTCCATTTCATCGAAAAGTGCAGCGGATTCCCCTTCAAAAGTATCATCCCTTCATATCTAGCCTGATTTTGCAATAGGTATATTCTGCTAATACTCTCTAATTGTAAAAGCCGGATATTAATTGTCCTCCTAAGTTATGTATGCGCAGCGTAAAGAATCTGTTGCGAAACTGTTAACAAATGTGCAGAATTTAAGGAAATAGTAGGACTATTGGATGGGAACGCGGCTTATTTGCACGGGGCAATTGGGTGGGTGTCAGAGAGACAAGGTATGGCAGCAGCGGCAGGCCAAGTTGTTGCACAAATTGCAACCCTGGTTCATCGATAACAGGGTAAACTTAAATATTGTTGCACAAATTGCAGGAATATCGCCGCCAAGCCCCTTAGAGAAGAGGGAATGCTGCCTTTTGTGCAATATTTTCAGATTAGGATTAGTTTAATGAGGGAGAAGTTGTATAATATGCAGGATTTGTATCAGCAAGAGAGCAAAGGGCAAACGTCAGAAGGGACTGAAGTGTAATTATGAGCATTGAAAATAGGCTTGAAGCTACATCGAGAGAAGAATTAAGAGATTGGCTGATGGCGAACAGTACCACGGAGGGCTCTTGCTGGGTAGAGGTCAGTCTCAAACCGCTCCCGGAGACGATACTGTATCTGGATGCCGTGGAAGAAGCGCTGTGCTGCGGCTGGATTGACGGGGTGAAGAAGGCGGCGGCTGACTCCAAGCTAGCGCAGAGACTATCCCCGCGCAGCAAGCGCAGCTCATGGACCGAGCTGAATAAGGAGCGCGTCCGCCGCCTGGAGAAGCTGGGACTGATGCGCGCCGAGGGACGGCGGTGCCTGCCGGATATGGATGTAGAAGCTTTTCGGATCGATCCCGTGATTGTACAGCGATTGAAGGCGGACGAGCAGGTGTACCGGCATTTCCTGGCCTTCCCGGCGCTGTATCAGCGGGTGCGGATCGACACCATTCAGAGCTGCATCCGCCAGCCGGAGCTGTTCGAACGCAGATTGGACAAATTCATCGAGAATACCAGAGTGAATAAAATGTACGGGCAATGGCATGACAACGGGCGTCTGCTGGATTATTAGTTTGGTTGGAGTGTAGTTCTGGTGGATTATTAGATCAGTTGGATTACTAGTTCTGTGAGTGAGTTTGATTTCGGACAAATTGCCCTGAAAGCTGGGGCATGCAGCTCCCGAAGGGTTTGCGCAAGCGGTATGTGTGGGGATATCTGATGGGTATGAAAGTAACTGGGGTTTGCTCTACATGACGGAGGTTACTTAATGGAGGTTACTTAATGCATATTAGTTGGAAAAACGTATCTTAATCTAGAACATTTGGAGCATTTGCGGAACTTAGTTGGATTTATGACATTTATTTTTCGCGTGAACCCCCTCTATGGCTCTGATGCCAGCATATTAAGTGCCTTTTTTCCAACTACGACTCGCTGCGGGCCCCTCCCACCTCTGAACAAGTGCCCAAAATCCAACTGTTCCCTGCGGCAAGGGGTGAGGGTGAGGGTGAGACTAATGCAGATACATAGGGTGATGCTGAGGCAGTTACTGAGGCAGCTACTGGTCCAGGCACTGGTGCAAACATTGACGCTAGTGTGGACATAGTACGGGTGTATGCGGAATACTGAATACAATTATACTGCGCGTAGACTAACGGAGAAAATGTATGCGGAAAACCGAATACATTTACTACAAATTTTACTGGCGTGGTGCAAACGCGGGCGCAACAGCCATACTCATACTCATACTCATACTCATACCATCCCCATACAATCCCCATACCATGCCCATAGCCATAGCCATGTACTTACCCAGCCACTGCCGCTCCCGCCGTCTGTAATCGATTAACTTGTGCGATTCACATGGATAACAGGCCCCCGTCACCGGCGGCCTGCCCGCACCGTACCGCCGCACTGTACCGCCGCTCCGCTCAGTCCCGGCGGTACACCCAGCCGCCGGCCTGGCACAGCGCCGCCAGCGCAAGCCCGGCGCCGCCCGGCCCGGTGCGGCGGATCAGCGCCAGATCCGCCGGTGCCCCGGCCGCCAGGCCCGCCGCCGCAGGCAGGGCCATGAAGCCTGCCGGGCGCACGGACGCCATGTCCCAGGCGTCCGGCAGCGCGGCCAGGCCCGCGGCGCTGAGGCGCGCGATGTGGCGCAGCAGCATCTGCGCCGAGCCCGCCAGCAGCCCGGGCTCGCCGGCGAGATGCAGCCGGCCCGCCGGGGTCAGCACGACACGGCCGCCGACCGGCGTGTCGTAGCTGCCGGGCGCAAGCCCGGCCAGGGCAACGGCATCGCTGACCAGCAGTGCCCGCTGGCCCTTGACCTTCATCGCCACCTTCAGCACCTCCTCCGGGAGGTGGAAGCCGTCGGCGATCAATGTGCACCACAGCTCATCTGCCGCGAGCTGGGTCCACAGGTAGTTCGGATGGCGCGGCAGCATAGCATGCGCGCCATTGCCCAGATGCGTGGACAGCCGCGCTCCGGCGGCTACCGCCCCGGCAATCTGCGCGGCATCCGCTGACGTATGCCCGATGGAGACGGTGATTCCCTGCCGGACGCAGTGGCGGATGAACTTCGCACTCCCCTCCCACTCGGGGGACAGCGTAACAATAGAGATGCGTCCGCCCGCCGCCGCCTGCCACTGATCGAGCAGGGCCGCGTCCGGCGGCCGGATATGCTCCAGGGCATGCGCCCCGCGCGGACCGTCCTCCGGCGAGAGGAACGGCCCCTCCAGATGGATGCCCTTGATGGTCGCCGCGCTGGCTGCATCCTCGTCACAGGCCCGGGCAATCGCCCGCATCGCTCCCAGGATGGTATACGGCGCGCCGGTAATCACCGTAGGGTAACAGGCGGTCACGCCCTCCTGCCATACCGCACGGACCGCCTTTTTGACATCCTCTGCACCAAGCGCCGGATGATTGAAATCATGTCCGCCATAGCCGTTGATCTGCAGATCCGTAAGGCCCGGGGCCACCAGTGGCAGCTCGGCCCGTTCCTCCAGCGTCAGCCGCGTCTCCAGCGGGTCGATAGCAGCAATTAAGCCATCCTCCACAGTAAGCCGGACCGGCTCGCCGGTCCGGTAATGCAGCGCCTCCAGCTTCATGAGAAGACCGCCCCGAACGAGTCGGTATCCAGGAACATCCGGCAGTCTCCATGCCCCCGCAGGATGGTGGACGGACATGCTGTAGAGACTGCTTCATGCAGCGTCCGGGTCACTGCACCGCGCTTGGAAGCGCCCGGCACCATGCAGAACAGCCATTGCGCGGACAGCAGCACCGGAATCGTCAGCGTCAAGGCTTGCTGCGGCACTTCGTCCAAGCTGGCGAAACACCCGTCATTCACCTGCTGCCTCCGGCAGATATCATCCAGAATCACCAGCTTCACAGGAAGCGGATCAGCGAAATCAGCCACCGGCGGATCATTGAACGCCAAGTGGCCGTTCTCTCCGATGCCAAGGCACACTATATCGATAGGCGCCTCTGCCAGCAATCGTCCATAACGCTTGCATTCCGCTTCTGCACCTGCGGCAGGATTCAGATAATGAACCGTTCCCGGACGCACCTTGTCAAAGAGCGCCTTGCGGAGAAAGGTGCCGAAGCTCTGCGGCGAGTCTGCCGGCAGGCCAGTGTATTCGTCCATATGGAATGCGGTAATCCGGCTCCAGTCCAGATCCTTCGCAGCGGCAAGCTCGGCAAGGAATTCGTTCTGTGAAGGGGCGGCGGCGAAGACGATCCGCACCTGCGCTTTGGAGGCCAGCAGCGCCCGGATGGCTGCTGCCGCCTCACGTCCGGCAGCAGCTCCGAGCTGTGCACGGTTTGGGTATACCCGGACAAGCATAGCACCCGACAGCTCGGTATGAATCGGTTTGATAGTCAGCATGGGTAGTGCCTCCTTGCTTCAGGGGGTTGTGCGGAACGGCTGCCTTCCTCTCCCCGGAATTCTCCGGGCGTAGCTCCAGTATGCAGCTTGAACAGCTTCGTGAAATAGCTCTTATTCTCATACCCGAGCCGCTCGGCGACCTGTTCTACGCTTTGCGGAGACTGGTCCAGCCATTCCTTGGCCTGCTCCATTTTGATATGGGTAACGTAGTGGATGAAGCTCATTCCGGTCTCCTTCTTGAACAGACGGCTGAAATAACTCGAATTCAAATGCGTATATTCCGCCACCTCCTCCAGGGTGATTTTACGGTTCAGGTGACGGTCAACATACCGCTTCACCTTCTTGATCTCATCCCGGCGGGTCTCCTGGTACATCTCCCGGATATAAGGAAGCCGTTCGTAGAAGAAAGCCAGGGACCAACTCTCCAGCGTGCCGATATCGTCAATGTCCGCCAGGGTATCATGCAGCAGCTCCAGCGAAAAAGTGGACTGGAACTGCTGGCGGGCCATCAGCCGCATCTGATTGTCATAGAGCAGCTTGAGCATCCATTCCTTCACCTGGCGCGGGGCATAACGCTTCAGACGGATATGGTCCATCCATTTGGCGAGCAGCTCCGCAAGCCTGTCCGCTGATTCCTCCAGGAAGGCTTCGCGGATCTCGTGCGCGGCTTCGGCGTAACGGGTGAACAGGTCCTCCTCCGTGAACGGCGGAAGCTCCTTCAGTCCGGCCAGCCCGCCCGGCTTCAAGTAGAAGGCATACTCCCGGCCTTGGGTTAGCAGCTCTATCACCCTCTCGCGGAAATGCCCGCTGCCCCGGGGGATACACAGGTATTGAAAGGACGCCCTCACCCCCGGCACGGCTTGAATGGCTGAGCGTAGCCTGCCGAGCATAGAGATGTGTGCGGCCTCTGCCCCGTTCCCCATACCGCCGGTGAATACCAGTACACAATCACGGCCACTGTAGGGCAGACATAGGGCGGCATTATTGTCCTGGTACACCGACTCCGCCGCCGATGCCACCAAGGCCATCCGCGCAAGCTCCTCCCCTGGAGCCTCCCCGCTGTCACCGTTGATCCGGCAGAGCACAGCGACATGGGCTGTGAGCTCAGGCTGAATGCCCAGCTCGGCAGCGTCACTCTGCCACTCGCTGCCTGGCAGCTCCCGGGCCGTGATCCGCGTAAGCACCCGTTGCTTCAGCAGCCCCTTTTGATGCTCGGCCATGCTTTTCCACTTCAGCGTCTGAGCCTTCTCCTCGTCCCTGCGGCGCAGCTCCCCGCCCAGCTCCCGGAGCAGGGTGGTAATCAGCTCTCTGCTCATCGTCTCCTTGAGGATATAGTCGCTCACCATCAGCTTGACCGCCTGCTGCGCATAGGTGAAGTCATCCATGCAGGACAGCACCACCACGCGCACCTCCCCGCTTCGCAGCTTCAGCTCGCGGATCAGCTCCAGACCATCCATATACGGCATCCCAATGTCTGTAATTACAATATCCGGCATGTCCGCCCCGGCCTTCTCCAGAGCAATCAGACCGTTCTTGCAGGCTGAATGCAGCGTGAAGCCAAGCTCGTCCCAGGGAATCATTGCCGTCAGAAAATCCAGTACCGGCTGATCATCATCCACCAGCATTACGCTATACATCCCTACCACGCTCCTTTTCCTTAGCCTGATCCGGAATCTGCCCGGGCAATACGAACCGGAAGGTTGTCCCCTCGCCGGGCCTGCTGTCCGTCGTAATCTGGAAGGCTGATCCGTAAGTCAGATACAGACGCTCGTAGACATTGGACATTCCGATGTGGGCCAGCCTGCCTGGCGGCATAGCTTCCTTGCCCGGCGGTTTGGAGCTTAGCCCGGCGCGCAGGCGGCTCAGGGTGTCCTCATCCATCCCCTGCCCGTTGTCTTCTATCTCAATGAACAGCCGGTGATCCTGCGTCCAAGTTCGGATTAGAATATGCCCGCCCGCCTGACGCAGCCCATGAATGTAGGCATTCTCAATGACCGGCTGCAGCAGGAAGCGGGGGATACGGACGCTGAGGCTCTCGGAGGTACAGTCTGTATCCAGCGCCACCTCCTCGGACTGGCGGAAATTCAGCAGCTCCACATAGCTCCTGACAATATGCAGCTCATCATGAAGCGTAGTATATTCATCCCGCTGTTGAATCGTCATGCGCAGCAACCGGGAGAGTGAGGACAGCAGCTCGGCATTCTCCTCATCTCCCCGCATCATAATGCGCAGGCGGATCGAGTTCAGGATATTGAACAGGAAGTGGGGATTAATCTGCGATTGCAGCATCGCCAGCTCCGCCTTGCGCTTCTGTGCCTGCTCTTCCTTGATCTGGAGTACCATCCGCTCTACCCGGTCCAGCATATGGTCGAAGGATTTGCCCAGCCGCCCGATCTCATCATAGCCCCGGACTCCCGAACGGAGACCCAGCTCCCCGCGGTCCACCCGCGCCGCCACCTGATCGAGCCGGATGACCGGCTTCGTGAACTGCCTGACCAGCAGCACCAGAATCAGCAGGAAAAAAGCCCCCGACACCACCTGCACCGCCGAACTCCAGCGGTGGGTCGCGCTGATCCGGCTGACCGCCTCGCGGTAGGGCGACAGACTGACAATCCGGTAATTGCCGTAAGGGATCTCCAGACTGCTGAGCAGATACTGCTCGCCCCGGTAATCGATGAAGCTGGAATCGGCCGCAGGCTTCACGGCAGCCATAAGTGAGAACGGCTGGCCCAGCAGGGACTTGTCCCGGGCGGCAGTAACCGTTCCATCCGGTGCAATCAGCAGGGTCTGCTGCCCCTTCCCGCTATCATTGAAAATCTGGCTGATCCGGCTCTCGGCGATACTGATCATCACCGTAGCATAGGTTGAACTGGAAGACAGCTTGAGATTGCGGGCAATCGTAAGCACCTGCGGACTGCCGGCTGCTGCGGTCGGAATATAGTTATCTATCACGCCTGCCCAGTACAGCTCGAAGGCAGGCTGCTTGCGGGCAGCCTCCATCCAGGGCTGCTGAAGCAGTGCGCCGACATTGAGCTTGGCGTAGGAATAGTTGGAGTAGTATTGCCCGTCCGAGGTGAGGACCGTTACGAATGTTTTTTCCATCATGGAGGTCACGCTGACCAGCTTGTCGGTCACCTCTTTGAAGTCCAGGATATGTCTTGCTGTATCGGGCTGGTGCAGCTTGCTGCGCTGCCAGTTTTCTTTGAGAACAAGGGTAATGCCGGGATCGAACTGGATATAATTCGCCACCAGCACCATATTGCTGAAGAGGTTCGAGATGTACAGGCTCTCCTGCTCCAGTGAACGGCGTTCATTCTGAATCACCTGGGAGCGGAGGATATGCTCTGTGTAGGAATTGGAAATATACAGGGTAATAGAGGCGGGAAGCAGCAGACAGAGCAGGGAAGCGACGAGCAGCTTATTGCGAAAACCGAGTCTCCATCCTCTTGGCAGCAATGGCAATCCCCCTTCACAATCAGACTATCGTGTCTATGCTTCTATCATATCAGCTTTCCGCCTCCAGTAGCCTATTAGAGCACAGGATTTCAGGTAAAATCCGGCCGTTTAGCCCTGCCAATTTTTACTTATTGGCATCCACAATCTTCTGCAGCTCCGCCTGCGCCTTCTTGATCGTAGTCTCCAGGTCCTGCTGCTTCAGGATGAACAGCTCTGTTTCCTTGGTAAAGGCCGTTTCCAGCTCGCCCTGATAGGTCGGCGGCACACTTAAAGGAGCAGGCTTCGCATTCTTGATTACATAGGCCAGTGAGGTTTCGTCAATGTTGTCCGGGCTCATGGCCTTGGTTTTGACGCCTGCTATGAACTGGTCCACATCCTGCTTCTTCCAGGCGGAGTATACATTCTGCATCTGCTCGCCCTCTGTGGAGTACCAGCGGATGAAATCATACGCTTCCTGCGGATGCTTCGACTTTTCCAGAATCCCAACATAATTGCCGTTAGCAATACTGACTCCGCTCGGTTCTCCTGCACTGTTCGAAGGCATCGGCGCGAACGCGGTGGTGAACGTAGCCGGGAACTCCTCTGACCCGCCGGATTCACCGATCATCCAGTTGCCGGTCACGATCATCGCGGCATGTCCGGTGAAGAACTCCGAGCGGTACGCGAGCTTCTGGGAGATGGTGTCGGCATACGGTACAGCTACTCCGGATTCCTCAGCCTTATTGCGCAGCTCCAGAGACTTACGGATGCCCGCGCTGTCGATATTCACGATACCGTTATTGACCAGATTGTTGTCCTTCTCCTGATTGATGATTCCCAGCTCCCAGTACATGGCCCAGGTATGGAAATAGGTGCCGAAGGTCTTGGACGGGCCAGTGCCGCTGGTCAGCTTGGCTGCGTAATCAAGATAGTCGTCCCAGCTCCATTCTGTGGGAACGGCTAACCCTGCCGCATCCAGCTTGTCCTTGTTCAGCAGGACAAAATAATTCTCAAGCGTATCCGGGAGGGCATACACCTTACCGTCCACAGACGGATCAATCGTGTATTCGTCAGCCAGCGTGATCCCTTCCTTGCTGATCAGGTCATTCAGCGGAGCCAGCAGGCCGAGTCCGGCACGCTGTGAATAGTCGGTGGCACCGGGCATGAACACTACATCCAGGTTCTCGCCGGAAGCCACGAGCAGATCCAGCTTTTTCATGCCAGCCACAGAGTCTCCGTTGTCGGCAAGCTCAACATATTCCAGGGAGACGCCCGGATGTGAATCCTCATAGGCCTTCAGCACAGGCTCCATATCCGCCGCAGGGGACCAGTTAGCAACCTTGATCGTTACCGGCTCTGCGGAAGGTGCAGCACTCTCCCCCGCCTCCGGTGCAGCCGTGCTGCCAGAAGTGGGAGATGCACTATTGTTGCCCGAATTGCCGCAGCCTGCCAAGGCTACCAGAAGCACGACGATCCATACCAGCGCGAACACATTCTTTTTCATCACTAACACCCCTTCTAATGTGGTTTACATCCGGTTATGCAACTTCCGGGAACTTGCCAGCCTTCACCCCTTCACCCCCCCTAAGGAAATGCCTTCGATCACCTGCTTCTGCCCGAGGATGAACACAATCAGCAGCGGGACAATAGCCGAGACCGAAGCCGCCATAATCAGCGAATAGAAGGCGCCGTTGCGGTCGGCGAAGGCATTCATGCCAAGCTGTAGCGTGTAGAGCGTCTTACTGTTCAGGAAGACCAGTGGCGTCTGAAAATCATTCCAGGTCCAGATAAACCGCAGAATCGCATACGTGGCAATCGCGGGCCGGACCAGCGGGAACAGAATGAAGGTGAAGATGCGCAGATGACCCGCACCGTCGATCTGTGCCGATTCGATATATTCGTTCGAGAGCGAAGCGAAGAACTGGCGGAGCAGGAAGGTGCCCAGCACGCTGAACCCGCCCAGCAGGATCAGGCCCAGATGCGTATCGTACAGGCCCGTCGACCGGAAGATGATGAACAGCGGCACCAGCGTGGCTTCCGCAGGAATCATATAGGTGGCCAGCACAAGGACGAACAGTGCATTTCTGCCGGGAAAGCGGATTTTGGTGAAGCCGTAGGCGGCCATGCTGGACACCCCCACAGACAAGAGCGTGGTAAGCGCCGTGACCTTGATCGAGTTCCAGTAATAGAGCGTGAAGTTGGCTTTGCCGAACCAGACGGAATGATAGTTGAAGGACGCCCGCAGGGTCTGCGGAATCCATTCAACCGGATACTTGAAGACATCGGCCTCCGGCTTAAGCGAAGCGGACAGCATCCATATAAAAGGAAGCAAAAACACGATCCCCAGCAGCGCCATGATCAGGGTGATGATGGCTTTTCCTAAGGTAAGATTGCCCATTCTCACAGGTGTGTGCCTCCCTTCTCTAGTAATTGACCCAATAGCGCTGCCCCAGCCACTGCAAGCCGGTAATGGCCAGCACAATGACGAACAGAATCATAACCATGGATGAAGCATACCCGGTCTGAAGATCGACGAAGGCCGTCTGGTACATGTCATATACGACAACAGAGGTGGAATGGGCCGGTCCGCCGTCCGTCAGCACCTTGACCAGAGCGAAGGATTTGAAATTGCCGATAATCCCGGTCACCAGCAGGAAAAAGGTCGTCGGCGTCAGCAGCGGAAAGGTGATCGAGCGGAACTGGGCCAGCTTCGAGGCGCCGTCAATCGTCGCCGCTTCATACAGATCGGCAGGAATATTCTTGATTCCGGCGATATAGATAATCAGCGAGACCCCGAGATCGATCCAGATCATCAGCAGCATGACCGAAGGAAGCGCATAGGTCGGATCGGCCAGCCATTTGGGCGGATGGTCCACGCCGAGCGCTGACAGGAAGCCGTTGACCGGACCGTACGAAGGATGGAAGAGCACCTGCCACACGACCGCTACCGCGACGACACTGGAAATCTGGGGCATGAAGTAGATAACTTTAAAAGCCCCCGGCGCGTACACATGACTGGTGATAATCACCGCCAGGACCAGCGCGATCC
Organism: Paenibacillus sp. FSL R7-0179; assembly: GCF_038002265.1. Lineage (NCBI taxonomy): Bacteria > Bacillati > Bacillota > Bacilli > Caryophanales > Paenibacillaceae > Paenibacillus > Paenibacillus sp. FSL R7-0179. The sequence continues at coordinate 1,479,905 of NZ_JBBOCC010000002.1, read as the reverse complement.
CCATTCCGGCCGGTACGGCCAGCAGCATAATGAAGTTATTGCCCAGCGACTTCAGGAAAACCTCATCCTGGAACAGCTGGCGGAAGTTATCGAAGCCATTGAACCGGATCTTGTCAAACCCGGTGACGAACGACCATTTGGTGAAGCTGAGCACGAAGGAGAATAGCATAGGAATTAGCGTAAATATGAGCACACCCAGCAGCATGGGACCGGTGAACAGGTACCCCATCCCGGCTTCCAGCCGTTTTCTTTTTCTGCTGCCGGCGGTTGGTTTCTCACGGGACTGCGGTAAGGCAACTGACGTCTTCAATGGCTCTGTCCCCCCTCTTGCGTGATCTTATCTCTCATTATAGAAAGGTAAGGCGAGGTGCATAAGCCACGATCCTGACCCGTTCGGAAAAATTTTTACCTACCCTTCTATCAATCAGTCAAAAACGGTACGGAATTGCGCAAAATAGTTGATTTACTCGGGTAGTCTGCTTTGTTATCTTCTAGGCAAGCACCAGCTTATGCTTACTTACATCTTAAGGAGGAATCCAGATGAACGTGAAATCAGATATTATGTCCGCTTATATGGATACTATTGTCGAACTGCTGAATGAGATACGGAGTGAGCCGCAGGACAAGCTGCTGGAGGTGGCGGAGCTGCTCGCGGAGCATATTGCGGAGGACAGGCTGATCTATCTCTACGGACCGGGGGGACACTCCAATATGAATGCCACCGAGGTCTTCTTCCGTGCCGGCGGACTGATGCATATCAGCGCCATCTTAGATGAAGGCACGATGATCTCGAATGGCGCCTTGCGCTCCATGGCAGTTGAACGCACTCCCGGCTATGGCACATTAGTCATTGAAGACAACCGGCTCGAACAAGGCGATATTCTGATTATCGCCAATGCGTACGGGATCAACACAGCCTGTGTCGATGCCGCTCTGGAAGCACGCCGCCGGGGCGTAATCACGGTTGCGGTGACCTCCGTGGGCCATGCCGAGGCTACGCCAGCGGATCATATTGCCCGCCACCCTTCGGGACAGAATCTGTATGCGCTCTGCGATTATGTTCTGGACAGCAAGGTCAAGCCTGGTGACGCTGCGCTTCACATTGACGGCATTGAACCGAAGATGGGCTCCACCTCTACCTTCGCCAACGCTTTTCTGCTGAATTCCCTGATGATGACCACTGCCGCCTGCCTCGGGGCAAAAGGGATCGAGGTGCCGGTCTGGCGCAGCGGCAACGCCCCGGGCGGGGACGAGTGGAATAACCGCTTCATTGAGCGCTTCAAGGGCCGGGTACGCTGGCTATGAGCCTCCAGCTGATTCCAGCGCCTCAGGTGGTGCAGAGCCGTGGACCGGAGCCGGTCACCGGGCTTCACGGCTGGGCGGTGCAGTTATGGTGCCCCGGGGAGGATGCCCGGCTAGTGGTGGCGGCTGAACGGATATTCGCCGGGGTAACAGCGCATGCTGCTCAGGGCGGCAGCGGTGTATTCGCCCTGGTCACGGAGGGTACTCCGCTCAACCCGCTGCTGGCCCGGCGGGTCGAGGGCAGGCATGACGGCTATGTGCTGATTACCGATAAGGACCGGATCGAGTTGTATGCACTTACCGCCTCCGGCCTGTTCTACGGGCTGAAGACACTGCAACAGCTGCTTCAGAGCGGCGGCGGTACCGTGCCTGCGGTGACGATTGCCGACTGGGCGGAGCTGCGGCTGCGCAGCGATTATCTGGATCTGCGCACCGTCTATCCGACCTATGAGCATCTGCTGGAGTATATCGCAGAGCTGGCCGATTATAAGATCAATACGCTGATTATCGAATATGAGGACAAGCTGCCGTTCCGGAAACTGGCCTTCCTGCGCCATCCTGAGCTTGCCTTCACGGAGGAAGAACACCGGCGGCTGCTCAAGACGGCACAGGACCACTTCATTACCGTCATTCCGAAGCAGCAATCCTTCGGACATCTGGAATATATCCTGAAGCATCCGGCCTATATCGGTCTGCGTGAGGTCCCGGAGACCGTGTCCGAGCTGTGCCCGCACCGCGCCGGCTCCTTCGGGATGATGGCCGGGATTCTGGAAGAAGTGGCGGCCCTCCACCCGCACAGCCGCTATCTTCACCTCGGCTGTGACGAAGTCTGGACCCTTGGCACCTGCGGGGACTGCAAGCGCTCCGGGCTTACCCCCGAGGCTTCGTTCATCCGCTTCGTCAATCAATTGGCGGAGAAGACACTCAGCCTCGGCAAGCAGCCGATGATCTGGCATGATATGATCATGCAGGCTACGGCAGAGGAGATTGCGGCGCTGGACAAGCGTGTGATCGTGGTCGTCTGGATCTACGGCGGGCACCGGATGAAGGCGGATGCCCGGCAGATTCTCCACAAGCTGCGGGATGCGGGCATCCAGACCCTTGGCGCTTCCTCTGTCCGCTGCTGGGACGATAACGGCGACCAGAATTATCCGGTGATTCATAACCGGATCAAGAATGTGCAGGACTGGATTCAGCTCGCCCGCTCCGAGCAGCTGGAGGGTATTATTCATACGAACTGGGGGTGCCCGTTCTCGTTAGGCAGCCCCTACGGCTTGTTCGAGACCTCGCGTTATCCGGCTGTCTTCGCTGCGGAACAGAGCTGGAACTCCGGAGCGGAGACCGGGACCTTCCTGACAAGGTTCCTGCACCAGTTCCACGGCCTGCCTGCGGACCGGCTGAGCGGGGAAGAATGGGCAGATTATGCGGTAACCGACTATTACGCGTTGATTCCGCAGCTTCTGCCGGAGGTGAAGAAGAACCGCTTGACCGCCGAGCTGATCGATGCCATGATCCAGTACGAGCTTCCGGCACAGCGCCGCTCGCCGCTGCCTACCTTCCTCTTCCGGGGAGCCATGTCGCCGGGCAGCGAGGAAGTGATGACCTTCCTCCGGGACAAATACCGGAGCGGCTACAGCGATCTCCGGCAGGCCAAGCTAAGAATGCAGAGCGTGCTTGCCGAGCTGCTGGTCCCGCAGATGGCGGAGCTGTTCATACGCTCCCGGTTCTACCGGCCTGAACTATTCGAGGCCAATCTGCAAGCCATGATGACCGATCTTGAGCTCATAGAACAGAAAGCGGGGGAACCTTAATGCCTGATATGCTTGTGAAGCTATACGATTTGCCGGATAACGGAGCGCTGCTGGAGCGGCTGCGGGGTGAAGGGATTGCCATCAAACGGGCGATGACCGGAGATAAGCAGGCGATTGTGGATTTTGTCGGCCGCCATTTCACGGAGAGCTGGCGGAATGAATGCGAGACGGCCTTCGCCCATCTGCCCGTCCACTGCTATATTGCGGTGAAGCAGGGCGAGGTGATCGGCTTCGCCTGCCATGATGTCGTGGTGAAGAACTTCTTCGGCCCGACCGGGGTGCTGGAGGCTTACCGGGGGCTGGGCATCGGGAAGGCGCTGCTGCTGGAATGCCTGTCTGCCATGCACCAGAGCGGTTATGGCTATGCCATTATCGGCTGGGTGGCGGACGCCGTCCCTTTCTATGAGAAGACCGTGGGTGCGATTGCGGTCCCTGATTCTTTTCCCGGTGTATTCCGTGACCTGATCAGCATGGACTGAATACGATTGTTTTGTATGAGCACAGCAAATAGCGGCAGCCGGACATCTCATCCCTGGCTTCCGCTATTTGCTGTGCTATTTTCTGGCCAAATGCAGGTCTATCGTGTCATAAATCATCAGCACATCCCCGCTCTTCAGGATCGCCGCTCTGATCTCTTCCTCTAACAACAACCTCGCAGCAGTAGGCATTCCTCTGTGATCCGAATAGGTATTGAGCAAGCCGATATAATCCGCTGAGGGGAAGGCTCTCGTCAGATGATACAGCTTCAGCTTAATCTCTCTGAATCCGTAGGTATCCAGACGCTGTGAGACTGCATGGTACCTTGCCGTATCGTGCTCAATTAACGGGGGACTGCCGGGCCTGAACTTCCGGTATATCTGCTGGAGCTGCTGATGTAATTCATCGTCCGCACGCGCGGCAAACGGCCGGTTCCAGAATAAAGCCACGGTTCCGCCAGTTTTCAATAATTGCGAGACTTTCGGATAGCCGGTCTGCTCTGGAATCCAGTGAAAGGCGGTGCCTGAATAGATAAGATCGCTACTTCCCGCCGGGGCTGCAAAATCCTCAAACGATGTATGATGCACCTTGAACCCTGTGTACTCCCGGAATTTCAGCTGTGTGTACTCCGCCAGATTTCTGCCCAGCTCCACCGCCGCCAGCTCACAGCCGGTCTCCAGCACAGGCCTGGTCGCCTGCCCCGTACCGATTCCGATCTCAATCGCCTTCTTGCCTGGTCCGATGTGTGAGTAAGCGATGATGTCCTGGAATACTTCTGCGCAGTAGACCGGCCTCCACCTGTCATAATTCGCCGCGTCCTCGTTGAAGGTTAACCGCTGATCCATCTCCCTGCCTCCGATCATGTCTTCTCAGGATAGCGCTAATCTATGCCGTTGTATATTTTATTTTTCACATTGGGTTCATTCACAGAATTGTAAAAGAATGCATGCTGTTTTATGCGGCATTTCTGATTTTCTTTTTACATACAGGGGGTAAAATATATAAATATGTTTAGTTGCGGCTGACCCAAGAACTCATAGGAGGTAACGATCATGCCTAATATCTGGATGCATATCGAGTACGGGCGGCAGCTGGCCGGAGAATTCAGTCATCGTCTTCCGTTTCTTCAGCAGCTGGAGCAGCCCCTCTATCATCTTGGCTGTCAGGGTCCTGATATCCTGCTGTATCACAGCTTTCTCCCCTGGAGCAAGGATGCCGGGGCGCTGCATCTCGGGGATCTGATGCATTCGCGCAGCTGCGGGCCTGTACTTATAGACTTCTGGGAGTCGGCGCGGAACCTCGGCGGAGTGGAGGGTGAACAGGCCCGGCTCTACTTCCTCGGCTTTCTCACCCATCATCTGCTGGACCGCAATCTCCATCCCTATATTAACTGGAAAGCGGGCTATCAATACCGCGATCATCAGCGGTTCGAGATTGATCTGGACACCTTGTTCATGAACCGGCGGAGGAATCTTAACACGTGGCAGAACCCGGCCTGGTCCCTGATCGACGCCGGCTCCCGTCTGCCCGGTCCGGTTCACCGCATCCTACACACTACGGCCCTTAAGCATTACCCGGAAGCGATGGCCCGGTTGCCTGAGGAGATCTGGCAGACCTCTTACCGCGATATGGTGCTGGCCCAGCGCTGCCTGTATGACCCGAAGGGCTGGAAGAAGGCTATCACCTGGGGACGGACACGCCTGCTGTTCTCCCGTAAGCTTACCGCCCGTGAGGAGCAGCTGGATTATCTGAATGAGCGGCACTCCGAATGGCGGCATCCCGCGCTCTATTCTGAGGTCCGCACAGAATCGGTGTGGGAGCTGTGGGAGGCGGCTCTTGCCGAAGGCAGGACGGTGCTCGGAGCGCTTGCCGATTGGCTGGAGAGTAAGGACCCCACTGCCGCAATTCGCAAGCTGGAGCAATTCGCACAGGTGCTGGGCAACCGCTCCTACGATACCGGCAAGGATTGCAGCATGAACCTGCAGAACCAATACGCGGAACCGATCTGGACAAGTCTGCCGGGGAGTTGAGGGGGAGCGGAGATTGGAGAGCGGGCATGGTGGAACGGGGGCGGGGAATGGAGAGCGAGTCCGGTGAAGCCGGAACGGGAAACGAGAGAAAGATGCATGAAGGAGTAGCTGGTATCAGTTACGCGCACGGTACAGGGAACCAGGAACGGAGGTATGGGTACTGTAATTGGGGATGGGAGCAGAAACCGGGCATCGGGAGCGGCTCCCCAGCAAACATATGGCCTGTCCATTTTACCGACGCACCCTTCTCCATCACAGGCGACGGGTGCCTGCCGCAAACAATTGGAAAAACGTATCTTATTTCGCCGGTTTCTCAAAAATATCGGGCAGCAAGTGGTTTTTGTACATTTATTCCAGCTACTTTTCGCTACTTTGGAAGATATGTGCGAATTAAGTGTTGTTTCTCCAACTGTTGTTCAAACAGAGGGCCTTCGTTCAACAGACAAGTGTACAAAATCCACCTATTTCGCTTTACAGTAACTCCTTGCTTGTCCGAACGCCCCCTCCTTCCCCTGCAGCAGCTAAAAATAACCATAAACCCAAAAAACAACCATACAATAACCCGCAAATCCATTCATCCCGCCGGCTCTAGCTCCGACAGTTGCTCAGGTACTTTGCGCAGAACAAAGCATGAGTAACATTTCCTTCGTGTGAACACAATGTATGCTATTTTTGCCATACATTTGGTTTATATGCCTGCTTGCGAATCAATCTATGCTATTTTTCACATACATTTGGTCCACATACCTGCTTGCGAGCATAATGAATACTGTTTTTCACATACATTTGGTCCATTTGCCTGCTTGCGAGCACAATGTATGCTGTTTTTCACATGCATTCAGCCTTCAGTCACATTCAGCATCAAAGTCATTCTAAGAATCATTCCAAGAACTCATATCTACAGTTTCACACTCACTTCTCCACAGTAGCAGGAAACTATAGTTTCCTATTATAATCGCAAAAAAGCCCGGTTCCCCGGGCGCTCAGCATAATCTTTACATTATCCTTCTGTCAGACAGCATTCCAGCTTACAGTGGATCAGCATTCGGAAGAATCTCCGGCGGGGCTGGAGGAATAATCTCGGGCTGCTCCGGCGGTACGATTTCGGGATGCTTCTCCGGTACAATCTCCGGCGGGATCACAACCGGCTCCGGGAGGATATCCGGCTTTACATCGGGGACAACCTTCGGCGGAACCTCTGGCGGCAGATCTTTACTCATCTCCTTATACCTCCTTCATTCCTGATACCTCATGTATACCCGTTCCGCTCCTCCCTTAACCTTGTTGCCCTAGCCCCCCTTGTCCTCTCTACTCCCCTCTCCTCCTCCTTGGTCCTCCCTAGTCTTCCCTACTCCTCCCTAGTCTTCCCTTACCCTACCTACTCCTCCCTACTCCTCCCTACTCCTTCTACTCCTCCCTTACCCTCCTTACTCCTCCGGGTTCCCTCCGACCCTCCCTGCAAAATCCCCGCTTCATGCGAGATGTTTAACCTGCGGTTGATCTCCAAGTAATAGTTGGTTGTTAAGATCAAGGCAACAAGATTACTGGGAGGGATACCGATGCGTCTGGCTCTATTCACGGACACTTTTCTTCCGCAGACGAATGGCGTTGCCCGTACACTCGGCCGGCTGACCGGCCATCTGCACCGCCGGGGAATTGAACATCTGCTGTTCACACCAAAATCAGCCCCGGAGAGCAGCTACCCCGATCCTGTCAGACCCGTGGCCAGCATCCCCTTTTTCCTGTATCCCGAGTGCAGACTGGCCCTGCCCGGCATGTCCTCCATGCAGAGTGAACTGGCTGCCTTCGCCCCCGACCTGCTCCATCTCGCCACCCCGTTCAATATCGGCTTAACCGGCCTCCGGTATGCCCGCAAGCAGCAGCTCCCCCATGTCGCCTCCTATCACACCCACTTCGACCGTTACCTCGAATACTACAAAATGAGAAGAATCCTGCCGCTCTACTGGAAATACATGAAGTGGTATCACCGGTCCTGCGATGCCGTCCTGGCTCCTTCCCGCGAGACCCTAACCAGCTTACGCATGGAGGGCTTCACCAAGCTGCGCCTTTGGTCCAGAGGCGTGGACTGCACCCTCTACTCGCCAGAGAGACGAAGCGAAGAAGTGCGGAAACTTTACAGCAAGGGTGCAGCACTGATGATGCTTTATGTCGGACGGATTGCCCCCGAAAAAGATCTCACCACACTCCTTCAATCCATGCCGCTACTGCCGGAGTCCGTGCGTTCAACCGTTCAGCTGGTGATTGTCGGCGATGGGCCGCTGCTGCCTGAGCTGAAGTCGCAGGCACCGGACAATGTCACCTTCACCGGTGCCAGGCACGGCGAAGAGCTGGCAGAGCTATACGCCTCCGCCGATTTGTTCGTCTTCCCCTCCTGCACGGAGACCTTCGGCAATGTCGTGCTTGAAGCCATGGCGTCGGGGCTTCCCGTGATCGCCGCAGATGCCGGCGGAACGCGGGAGCTGGTCGCACCCGGTGCCACCGGCATGCTGTTCGCCCCCCGCAGTCCGGCAGCCATGGCAGAGCAGATCTGCACTGCCGCAGCCGGGCATCTGCTGCGGAGCGCAATGGGCCGTGAAGGGCGGCGCCACGCTCTCCAGCGCTCCTGGGAGCAGATTTTTGACAGACTGATTAAGGATTACGAAGAGGTCATCGAGCACTGCAGCATCAAGGATACAGCAGGGATTTACACCGCCTGATCCGCTGTCTGCCCGCCTATGAAGACTAAGCGTTCCCGGGACTACGGGAATGCTTTTTTCCATTGTTCACGGTTTCTCCCCATCACTCTATTGACCATTGGAATAATGACTTATATTATACACATATACAATAATCCAAAATATGGAATTCAGTCAGGCGGTGATCCCTTGAAGCCTCTCACAACGATTAGGAGTCATCTTGAGGCTTATCTCTATTCCCAGCACTTGTCCATTAACCAGTTCTCCATTCAGTCCGGCGTTAATTCCGGCACCTTAAGCCGTATCCTTAGCGGCCAGCAGCCGATTGCCATGAACCACCTGAAATTGATTACCCGGGGCATGTCATTGCCGGAGGATCATTTCTATAGCATGTATGTCGATGAGTGCTTCTTATATTCGGCACCAACCTGGCGGCGGCTGCGCCCCTTCATCCTGAATTCGGCGGAGCTGGGGAGGCTGGACTGTATTGAGCTAGTAGTCAAAAATCTGCTGGACAACCTGATCTACGCTCCGATGCTTTTTGAAGTGGCCGAGGACCTGTTCCAGGAGCATCACTGGCAGGCGGCGGCTGTGCTCTACAAGAATATCAGCGCAAGCGAGAAGTATCAGCATTCGGAGCGGCTGGCCCTCTGCCAGTACCGTTTGTTCCGCATTACCCTCGGAGACAGCCAGACACTCAACCTCCAGGCTGCTCTTTTATTCGAATGTTATATTGAACGGCTTGAGGTGCCTGATCAGCTCGATGGACTAAAAGCCCTGATGCATGTCTATTACTCGCTGCACAAGTGGGACAAGGTGGATGCGCTGGCCCAGGAGATGCACCGTCTTGCCATGCTCAGCTACCACCATCTGCACCGCTCGCAGCGCAGGGACCGCCAGGATAAATGTCCGGAGAAGCCGGTCTTCTTCTATGCGCTGTATTCGCATCTGATGCGGGCAAGTGTGTGTGAAGAATTCCGGGACTATGAATCGGCGCTGAAATACGTAGCTCTATATATGGATCGAAGCTGGATACGCGAAAAAGGAGACGACACCCTTCACATCCTGGACCAATTCCAGGAATGGGGGACGGCCAATACCCTTCTCTACCGGATGATGTCCGGCGACTATGAAGTACTGCCTGAATATGTGGCCTATATTGCTCCGCATGCCAGTGAGATCTTTGTAGCCCTGTACCATATTATGATCTCAGCCAACCGTTTCTCCTGGAATGTCGATGAGGTGCTTGAACAGTTCCCTTCCTATATCCCTTACCGGACCAATCTGAAGGCCTTCGGGGAGCTTCACAACCAGCAGATCCTGGCTGACCAGTACTCTACCTTTCTCGCGGAATTAGCCAAGTATTATTTACGTAATCACCGCCCGGAAGGAATGGGCTTCCTGCTCCAAGGTCTGGAATCTTCTGCTAAAATAAAGAGTGACAGCATAATCATAAAATGTGTGAATCTGTTTGAACAATTCCGGCATCAGGCCACTGAGGAACAGACAGAACAATACAGACTTCTGATTGGAGAGGTGCAAGAATCCAATGATAAGAAAAATGATTATGCTTCTAGTTTCGTGTAGCTTGACAGTTATAGCTATTCACCCCCTGGGGGGTTATGAATCTGTATCAGAGGTTACCTTACAATCCGCAGTTCAGCCTATGGGTCACGGGACGGGGGACGGCTGATTCAGCAGCAACATACAAGCAGAAAGGATGATGAACATGAAGATTACCTGGAGGATGTTAGTCCTCGCTGCACTCGCACTGGCCTTGACCGGAGGAGCTGAAGCCGTTCCGGCTTCGGCCAAGCCTGCCCCGGGCGTGCAGCTCCAATTAACCTACAGCAGCGTAAGCGGAATATCAGGAATGGCCGGAGGCATCGCACAGATCAAGAACGGGGTCTCTTATATGCCGGCTAACCTGGTCACAGTTATGGGACTTGAGATCAAGTGGAATAATGCGGACAAAACTGCCACCTTCAGCGGGTGGAATAAAAGCTTCAGCATGAAGCTTGGTCAATCCACTGGCGTACTGGACGGGAAGAAGGTCTCCCTTGGAGGCACACCTTATGTTGCCGATAAGCAGTTGTATGTGCCTGTCAAATTTGTAGTAGCAGCCCTTGAAGGGGGGGCTGTACGATGGGATGCCGTCACGAACACCATCCGGGCCAACGGTCTGCATATGTACCGCGGTTATTCCGAAGTGTTCGACGGCGGAGTGTACTCGTTGTCGCTGGACAGCGGCGAGCTGTATCTGACAACGAAGCAGAACACTAAGCATAAGCTTGCTGTTCTCGGCATAGAGCTGGATGTAGTAGACTTTACTTTCGAGCGCACACCTGCCGGTCTAACGTTGTTACAAGTCGTTAACTCCTATGGCGAACCCCATGTGCATATGGAGTATTATACCTATCTATTGAAGAACAATAGTGTAATCCGCCAGGGGCATACGGATACTTATACCTCCTTCGGCACAGCCCCGGTCCGGGCGGATGGCAAGCTGATATTCAATGACGGCCATACGTTAAGGCTCATAGAGGATGGAACCGGAGCGGTCAGCGAGACAGTAGATATACCGAAGCTGCTGGGCACCACTGTAGCCAAGGATATCTACTATAATGTTGAAGCCGTCTACCCGGATGTTCTGCTTGTCCGCCCTACAGACACAGCATTCCTGACCCTTGTTGACCGTGCTACCGGTAAGCAGACTTTGTTATACAAGCAACTGCTAAGTGCGGAGCGCCAGCGCGAGGTAGAGCAGCCCGACTTCATGTTCCCGGGGGACTATATCTATTTCACCGGGCGTAAAGACAATGTGTTGAGCTTCAACATCCACAGAATGGATGGCAGCCAAGACATCATCAAGACCTACACATGGCCTGGCAGCCAGAACTGAGCAGCTGCGCTTCACATTCCATTGAGTTCGGTTTTTCGCATACACTTAGCCCGTGCGACTTCGTGCCAGCCCATGTGTTCGGTTTTTCGCATACATTTTTTCGACCACGAGAAAAAGCGCATAAAAGTCATTTTATCAAAATATGACTTTTATGCGCCAGATATACAGCATCCGGCAAATGAAAGACAGGGCGTCTACAGACGCCCCTGCCTCTTCATTCTCCGTTCCATTCTTCGCTGTCTTCTTCGTTCTCTCCTCCGCTTGCGGTCCTTACGGTAGAGCAGGAGATCCAGCATAACTTCGAAAAGCATTCCGAAAAGCTCAGCCATACAAACCCCTCTTTTCAGCGGTTTCAGCGGCTATGGAATGGCTGCTTCACTCCTAGGGCCGCCGCAGTCCACCCAAGCTTGCTCCTTCACTAAATACCCGCTCAATCCTCTTCTGCACCTCAGGGTCAGGAATTAACGGCGGCGCCTGATGCGGCTTCACCCGGGCGTCAATAATCACATTATCACAGGCCCAGTGCTTATGCTCCACCGTGCTGTTCACTCCATGAATATCATGGGAAGGATTGCTGCGCGTGAAGGTTGCCCACAGGAAGTTGTTCAGCGACTCTGACATGAAGCTGCTGTCATCGCACAGAATAATCATCGGGCAGGAATCAAGCGCCCCCTGCGCTGCAATGGCAGCACTCAGGCCGGAGATTTCCTCTGCCGCCGAGGCGTAATCCCGGAACGGCTGTCCCTGCATGGCGACTATCCCCGGCATAATCATTGCCGCCGGATCCCAGCCCTGGTCTACCCGCTGAAGAACCTCAGGCACCTCCGTACACAAGCTCCGCTTCTGTTCCCCTACGGCTGCGAAGACCACCTTGCTTCCGCTGTTGATCCCGGTGCCGGAATAATCCAGCGTATCGATCGTTGTGTTCGTCTGGAAGTGAATATCGCGGCGCAGATTGATCCGCTCCAGGATGTAGGTCAGGAACCCGGCGATATCATGCGTGCTGACCGGCTTGTCCTCTTCTGCCGTGATGAACAGATATTTCGCCAGACTGAGCTGGCCGGTTCCGAGAATCCGGTTGCTGATCGTCAGCAGCTCTGCAGGCTGCTTAAGCTGCTGATACGGGGTATACCGCTCACTGCCGATCGCGAACAGCAGCGGGTGCACACCCGCAGCATCTATCGCGTGTACCTCCTTCACGCCGGGAATCTCCGAGCGGATCGCCCCGCCGGTCAGCTCATGAATGAGCTCTCCGAAGGCAGTGTCCTCCTGCGGCGGACGGCCGACCACCGTGAAGGGAAAGATGGCCCCTTTTTTGGCGTAAACCTTGTGTACTCTCATCACCGGAAACGGGTGAGTCAGGCTATAGTAGCCCAGATGGTCGCCGAACGGTCCCTCCGGCTTCGTCTCCCCGGGATGAATCTCTCCGGTAATTACGAAGTCGGCATCGCTGCTGACGCAGAATCCGTCTACATAGCTATAGCGGAAATGACGCCCCGAGAGCAGCCCGGCAAAGGTCATTTCACTCAAGCCCTCCGGCAGCGGCATCACCGCCGATAGCGTATGCGCAGGCGGACCGCCGATGAAGCAGCTGACCTTGAGCGGCTCGCCGCGTCTGTTCGCATGAGCCTGATGAATACCGATGCCGCGGTGAATCTGGTAATGAACGCCCACTTCCTTATTCAGCTCATATTCGTTGCCGCTAAGCTGGATACGGTACATCCCCAGATTGGAGTTCATAATGCCCGGCTTGTCGGGATCTTCGGAGTACACCTGCGGAAGCGTGACGAACGCCCCTCCGTCGCCCTGCCAGTGCTTAATCTGCGGAAGATCGGAGATCCTAATCTCCTCGAATCCGGCCGGCACGCCGCTGCCCTTCTTCATCGGCAGCGCTTTGCGGGCGGCAAGGCCTGTCCCGATATATCTAAAGGGCTGCTTGAGCGCCTTCATGGGATTGCTGCGCAGGGCGATGACCGCCTGCGATGAATCCCACGTGTCACGGAAGATGAACTTGCTGCGCTCGATCGTTCCGAACAGATTCGAGACCGCACGGTACTTCGAGCCCCGGACCTTCTCGAAGAGCAGAGCGGGACCGCCTGCCTCATAGACCTTCATATGTATCGCCGCCATCTCCAGATGCGGGTCCACCTCTTCATGTATGCGAATTAAATGCCCGTGCTTCTCCAGGTCAATAATACATTCTTCCATATTACGATATGACATGCTTCTACTCCCATTCTCTCAAGAATATGAACCTCTTTATTATCAATGAGTGTGTCCGTCAGGTCAATTGCCGCCAGGCCAACCTCACCAGTTGTCACAGATATTCTTGCCTTCTTCTGTAGAGAGCCATTATTATACTTGTAAACCGGACGGCTCCGGGCAAACATTCGGCAAGCAAAGGGGACTAACGTAATGATCATCAAAAAGGTAACCTGGCTGGAGCTCTTCTACGATCTGCTGTTTGTCGCTGCGGTCTCCAAGGCCAGCCATGTGCTGCTGCATGTAGAACACGAGACCCTGTCTCTTGAGACACTGGGCAAATTCGTACTGATCTTCATTCCGATCTGGTGGGCCTGGGTCGGCCAGACGCTCTTCGTTAACCGATATGGCCAGGATACGATGATGCACCGGATATTTATTATTATCCAGTTGTTCTTCGTATTAATTATGACAGCCAGCCTGTCCGTAGATTTCGATGCCAACTATCTGCCGTTTCTGATTGGCTACCTCGGGCTCCGGATCATGACCGCGGTCCAGTATCATTACAGCCATTCCAGAGAAAGCGGGCATTTGCGGAACACCGCCCGCTATCTGGGATCACGCTTCTGGATTGGACTTGCGATTTCGGCCTGTTCCCTGTTCTTCGATTCTTGGCTGCGGTATGCGGTACTGTACGCCGGGATTATGCTGGACATCATCCTCCCGCTGACGGGACGGAGGATTCTGGTGAAGACGCCCGCCAATACCCATCATCTGCTGGAGCGCTTCTCCCTGTTCGCCTTGATCCTGCTCGGCGAATCCGTGGTCAGCATTCTGGCCGTGCTGCAATCCAGCAGCTGGACCGGTCAATCCGTAGGCTTTGCTGCGCTCACCTTTGTACTGATCATCGCCATATGGTGGCAGTATTACGACAACCTGGAGAAGAAGGTCGATATGCATATCCAGACTGCCGGGCAGACGATTATCTACGGGCATCTGTTCATTTATCTGTCGCTATGTATGCTTGCCGCGTCAATCCAGCTATTGTTCCTGGATCAGCTTCATTATGGGCAGATGCTGAATCTGTTGTTCGGCTCCGCGCTGCTCTATTTCGCTTCCACAGCACTGGTCTTTCAGGTCTACAGGCATCAGCAGCACCGGCTGGGAATGAAGCCCTTGGCACTGTTGACCCTCATTCTGGCCTGCTTCTATGTGCTGGATCTTGTAGTCGATGTACCGAATGTCCTGATCATGGGCGAGTTGGCCCTGTTCTTCGCGCTATACGCCAGAATTACTGCCTGACCCGGCTGCCAGTCAGCTCTCAGGCACTGGCCCATCTAACCGCTCTGCACGCCAAGAGGCTGCACCAGAGGTCGTTGCCCGCCTCAGGTACAGCCTCTTCCCGCCGTCTTACGGGCCTGTGAATTCAATCTCATCGTAATCATAATAAGACTGCAGGATCTGCTGCCGGTCATCCTGGAAGAGCTGGTCGGCCACACCGCTGACCAGTCTCGGAATCGCATTCCGCAGTCCCGAGATAGCCGATGCCGATAACCCGCAGCTGGCCAGAGCGGAATAGTTGAACACGAATAAGCCATGCAGCAGCTTGCGGCCTGCTTCATCCCGGCTCTGAAGCGCAAAGCCGGGGCTAAGATAAGGGTGCGCATCCAGCAGCGGATTCGCTGATCCCTCTGGCGCCGTGTACCGGTCGCTCCAGCGGGCAATATGAGGCTCCACCTGCCGCAGCTCCGGCCGCAGGGCAGGATCGCTGAGCAGGCCCGTGCTGACGATTAGATAGTCGAAGCTGAACTCTCCGGCGGGCGTAGTCACCACCGCCTGCTCCCCTGAAGCCTCCACCTTCAGCCACGGCGAGCCGAGATGCAGCCGGAAGCCGGGCCATGCCGCTGCGCGGCGGAAGGTATCGCTCGTCGGCGGCTGATTATACTGGAAGAAATGCGAGATGACCGCATATTTGTCCGCATCCGCCAGGGTATGGAACCGCTCAATCATGCCCGAGCCCTCCATCTGGCGGATCGGATTCACCCCCGGAAGCTGCGCCCGGCGGACGAAGACCTGGGCCTCCGCCGCGCCCTCCTGAAGCGCATAATTCGCATTGTCGAAGGCGGACGCCCCGCCGCCGAGAATTCCCACCCGCTTGCCGCGAAGGGCGGCGAAATCAATCTGCCGGGAGGTATGGGCATACAGGTGCTCCGGCAGATGATCTGCAATCATCGGCGGAACATGCCACTGTCCTCCTCCTTGAATGCCGGTAGCCAGCACCACCTTACGTGCCAGCAGTGTTCCGGCCTGCGCACCCGCTCCTGTAACCTGCAGACGGTAGATCCCATCGTCACCAGGCTCGACCAGCAATAGCCGCACCTCATTACGTACCGGGAGCTTCAGAACCTGCCGGTACCAGCGCAGATACTCCATCCACTGCCCGCGCGGGATTTTGTCCACCTCACTCCAGGCCTCCGCCCCATGCTGAGCCTCCCACCAGGAACGGAAGGTCAGCGACGGGATGCCGAGATCAATCGAGGTCAGAGCTTTGGGCGTACGCAGCGTCACCATCCGGGCATAGGTCTCCCAAGGCCCCTCCAGCCCGTCACGATTCTCATCGATAATCAGCAGATTCGAGATCCGTTCGCGCAGCAAGCCAAAAGCCGCACCAAGCCCGCTCTGGCCCCCGCCCACAATGACGACATCATAGACATGGCCTTCGGCATGCTCCACAGGGCGAACCCAATCCGCGCCGCCATAGGCGAGGTAAGAGAGATCCGTGTTCACGCGTTCATTCAAGGCTTTCAGGCTCATCATTCCTCAGACCTTTCCGGAGCATCTTCAGCGCATGGCTGCCGCTCACTTTGTATCCTGTTCCACAATCCCTGATATACATCTATGGCGATATTATATAGGGTATGCCCCCGCTTTTAAATATTGATGGAAGGTTTATTGTCATAAGAGCTGAATTCGGTGAACGCGATTGTACATTTAGCCAATATTTTAAGGCTTTCTTCGCATGAAGCTTGACAAATGTAATATTATTTAACACGCATCCATAAAATAATCCCACAAAGCCATCCATACCACTGGCGCGGCACCACAGAAGATGGAAATGGTTAGGCGCTTATCTTCATTCGTGAAGTTATTTCCAGGGTGGCGGCTCGATAATATGCTGGCTGATATAAGGGGAGTCAGACGTAGTCTCTATGTAAAAAGCGCAATCTCCCTCTCCTTCATCACGCTTGTGAGACTCAGGGGTTCGTGTAATGAAACCCTATCATCCCCAAAAATCTAACGGACCGGATGACCCGCATAAATACAGCCAACTTCCTGATCATTCCGGTGATTCTCTATAGCATCTATTATTTCAGACATGCTCATAAAGCAGCGCGCCCTCAATGAATCCGGGCGCGCTGTTGTGACTTAGAAGCGTGCTACAAAAAACTCGCGGTTCGACGGGACGAACTTCTGTGTGCGCTGCACATTATCCGCGTCGATAATCCGGAGCGTGTAGCTGACTGTTGTCAGTGTGCTGATCGTATTAAACTGAGCGACGCCGAATTCATCGAATTGTGCCGTGATTACAGTGCCGGAGCTCCGGGTCAGTGTAGCCGTCCAGCCCTGTGTTTCGTAAGGGACATTGTTATTGTTCACGGCAAGCACGATGAAATTATTAAGCACCTGTCTGATCCGCCGTCTCTTGGGTCTTACTACCGCCGCTGCTCTTGCTTTTTTAGCCATCAGTTGACGTTTTGCCAGCAATGCCTTCTTCTCTGATTCTTTCATTTACTTCACCACTTTCTACTTGGAATACAGTAGTAAATGCAAGAGAAGGATCAGACGAAACGCGCTATTGCCTGTTATTTACATAAATGTATCGCTGTACTCATTCATGGTTTCGTACCCACGAGGCAGCTGGCCGCATACACTGCTTCATAGAGGTGATTACATTATGAAGAGTGAACCATCATGGGTCAGGCGTCATGCTGCCAAGCTCAACCGTCCCCTGAAGCATAAGATCCGCAGAGCCTATTCCACCGCTGCCTCAACTGCTGCTATTCCGGTGATCATACAGTTCAGACAACCGGTTACTCATGCGGGACTCCGCGAACTAAGGAAGCATCTGGGACGGCATGTCTTCCCGGTCAAGCATCATCTGCGGCTGCACCAGGCCGTGGCTTCACAGGTATCCCTGAAATGTCTGGAGCATGTATGCCGCTGGAATGGAGTCCATAAAGTCTATCTGGACGGCATTAAGAAGGCTACGCTCAACATTGCAACTCCATCCATAGGCGCTACAGCGGTTAAACGCTCAAGAGGGCTTACCGGCAAAGGCATCAACATCGCTGTGCTCGATACCGGAGTCTATCCGCATCCCGATCTGACCCGGCCGGTGAACCGCATTCTGGCGTTCAAGGACTATATCAATCACCGGAAATGCCCGTATGATGACAACGGACACGGCACGCATATCACCGGGGATGCCGCCGGTAACGGCTGGTCCAGCCGGGGCAAGTACCGGGGACCTGCGCCGGAAGCGGGAATTGTCGGGATCAAGGTGCTCGATAAGTATGGGGACGGCTATGACTCCACCATTATCAAGGCCATTGAATACTGCATCACCCACCGTAAAAAGCTGAAGCTGCGTATCCTGTCCATGTCCTTCGGCGGACCGGTGGCCCCGCATATCAAGGATGACCTTCTCGTCCAGGCCGTTGAAAAAGCCGTCAAAGCCGGCCTCACCGTAGTCATCGCCGCCGGTAATGCCGGCCCCAGGCACCGGACCATTGAATCCCCCGGGATCAGCCCCTCCGCAATCACCGTCGGAGCCGTCAATGACCGGCGGACGCTGACGCAGAAGGATGACCGGATCGCCGTCTATTCCAGCCGCGGGCCCGCTCCCGGCGGCAGGGTGAAGCCGGATCTGGTCGCCCCCGGCGATTCAGTGATCTCGCTGCGCGCCCCCGGCTCCCAGCTTGTCCGTGAATTGCCGCGCAATAAGGTCGGCAAGCGGTATTTCAAGCTGTCTGGCACCAGCATCTCCACGCCCATCGTGTCCGGTGCCGCCGCGCAGCTGCTACAGCTCCGTCCTTGCCTTACACCGCGCCAGGTGAAGCTCCTGCTGAAGCGGAATGCCTTCCCTCTCCGCCTGAAGCCGAATACCGCCGGCAGCGGGGAGATCGACGTACGGTTCCTGAAGCGGCGCTGCCCGCCCAAGAAACCCCACAAGTGAGACTTTAGCTTCGAAGGATATTCAGCTACTTTGCGGAGACCCCAAAATAACCGGCACGGTAACCGCTCCTTATCCGACGGGGAGCGGTTACTCCTCAGCCAGCTGCGGCCATAGCTGGCGCGCCCAAGCTAAGAGCAGCTCGTCTTCTCCATATTTTCCTATGCACTGGAAGCCGAGCGGCATGCCTTCAAGCGTTGCCGCAGGCAGACTGACCGTGGGCACTCCCGCGAAGCCCCAGACCGCAGGCATCCCTGCCCAGCCCGTATTCCGCTCCTCGATCTTCGGTGCAGTCCCCCCTTGGGCCGGAGAGACCCACAGGTCGATTCCCTCCTGCTCCATAAGCTCCATCAGCTCACGCCGCAGCTCCCGTTGCCGGGCGCGGTACTGCTCCAGCTCCTCCTCGGGAATCTGCTGTCCTCTGAGGATCGCTTCCTGCACGGGAACGCCGTATTCTACTCTATGCTCTGCGAATCTATGTTCATGCTCCCGTGCCAGCTCCCCCTCAATGAAGCGCAGCATGGCATTTCCGTAGATAAGTTCATCCTCCCACGGCATTTGGACATAATGGACTTCATATCCAAGCTGTTCAAGCCCTGAGATCTGAGCCTGGAACACCCCTTTGACTTCCGCACTCATCAGCTCCATATAGACTCCCTTAGGGATACCCAGAACCGGCTTGCGGGAGACTTCGGCGGGACGGGTCTGCCAATTTGGGACAAGCAAGGCTGCCGCAGCCTCCATGTCAGGCAAGTTCTGCGTGAAGAACCCTACCGTGTCAAAAGACGGCGAGAACAGCAGCACCCCATCCAGTGGAACCCGGCCATAGCTGGGCTTGAACCCGACCACTCCGCAAAAGGACGCCGGAGCGATCACCGAACGCAGCGTCTGTGTGCCCACAGCCAGCGGACAGAGCCCCGCAGCCACCGCTGCGGCGGAGCCTGCACTGGAACCGCCGGGAGTATGCGCGGTGTTATGCGGATTACGCGTAGCAATCGGCCCGTTGTAGGCAAATTCCTCGGTCACCGTCTTGCCTCCAATCACGGCCCCGAGGGCACGCAGCTTAGTGACCAGAGACCCCTGGGGACCGGTTAACAATTCAGCGGATAGCTGTGATCCCGCCCTGGTCGGCAAGCCGTCTACATGCAGCAGGTCCTTAATGGCTACAGGAATGCCGAAGAGGCCTGGTTTTCGTTCTTCTGCGCTGTACATCCTTTGCAGCAAAGCTTTTTCCGAATCCAGACGCCCTTCAACCTGGTCCTCAGGAACAAACGCATGGATATGCGGCTCAAGCTGTCTGTAACGCTTAAGGTACGGGTCAAGCACAGTTCCGGGTGAATATCCGGGTTCGTGAATACGGCTCATCATTTCTGTCAGGGATACCTTGTGAAGCAGCATTAGATCATCTCCATGGAATATTATGTATAGCATTTGGCTTATTACGGTCCAGCCTGCAAAAGGTAACAGAAATCCCTAAGTTTTCATATTCTCATGCTCAAAAAGCCACCCGGCCTGCTTCCCCTCCAAGATGGCTTTCATGCTCCCTAGCTCCAGCGCTTCCTAAAGCTCTTCGTCTCCTTGATCCCCGCCCTGCTTATACTCATTCAGCTTCCGATTAAGCTGCCTGGCTTCTCGTCTCCCGTCGATATGCATCATCGCGTACACCATACTTTTGACCACCAGAATGACAATGACGAACGGCACCAGCACTCCCTTATCCATCAGCGGGCCGTCCGCGAACAGCCACAGCCAGAGAATCACCAGCAGATCAGCGAGAATGAAGCAGAGATAGAAGCTGACCGTCTGCACTCTGGGATCTACCTCATACGTATTCACCAGCGCATACCGGAAGCAGGTAAAGGCCGCCGCCCCCAGGAACAGCTGCACCAGCAGCGAGCCCCGGATCATCTCCGTAGCATTCAGAGCCAGCACAACCGCCGCAAGCACCATCAGCCCCCCGCAAGCCACCAGCAGATCCTTCACGAACAAAGACACATACTTTCTGGTTGTAATCATGAGCTTCCCTCCTATTTGAGTCTTGACCGCATAGCTATAACCCTAACTTCCGTTTGAGTACCGGGACATATTGTCGGGAGATGCAGACCCTCTCACCGTTGTGCAGCAGCGCCTCATATCTTCCGTAGAGCACCGGGCGGAGCGACTCAATCTTGGCCACATTCAGGATACTGGATTTGGAGGCCCTGAAAAAATCACCAGACTCATACTCCGTCTCCAGCTCATACAGCTTCAGCCTCGACTCATACACCTTCTCCTGGCAGTAGATGAACACCTTATGATCTACCGCCTCGAAGTAATAGACGTCACGCGGATGGATGATGTGCATCTGTAGCCCGGTCATACCAATCAGCTTCTTTACGCCTGCGTTCACCGAGTAGATCAGCGCCAGCAAGCCTTCATCCGGGTCATTGCACCTGAGAATAATTTCAGGCTCACCGCCCTCCGGAACCTGCTCAATCGTGATTTTCACCGCCACCGCCTCCTGCCTTCTCTCCCTACAGCTACAGTATATTTTTGTAAAAAGACTTATACAATAGCCTTTGCGCAAGCTGCACTCTAGCGGGTTCAAGCTGCAGGTTTGGGAGGTGCAACCTGGTCCAACCAAGTCCAATTCCTTCGTTGGCTCTTCTGCAATATAAGGTAACGGTTATAATGTGAAGCACGGTATAATAACCCGTATAGGTCGTGAAGAACACGCCGCCTCATTAGAACGTTTATCTGGTGCTGACTCTGGATACGTTGTATCGGGGCGGCTTTTCTTGTGTTCGGCTTCGGGTTCACTGCGGGTTCACGGCCAATCTACTGTAAAGGGGAAGCTTCATTGTCGAGATTCGAGCAGCAATAGCGGATTGTCATCCGCCAAAAGTCACTATGGCGCTGTAAATCCACAATAGCGGAATCTCAGTCCGCAGCCGCTTTGAACACTTGGCCATAGCAGTTTAGCCGATGCCCTTGATCACACGCTGTATTTTTGCCGATGCACACTTGACCATATACTGCATCCGCCCCGCCCTTTTCCGGTCAGATCAGCCCCGCCTCCCCAAGCCTGAAAAACCCGCAGATCAGCTCTGCGGGTTCTTGGAATATACAATTTTACGGATGCTGTCGATAGATAACCCGTATTGCTCGCACAATTGGTCCAACTCTGCACCTTCTTGGAAGCGGCTACGGATCTCAGCATTGCGGACTTTATAGTAATCGGCTGCCCCTGAGCTTTCGCCCCATTTTCTGCGCTTGCTCTTGCAGGTCGGGATATACAGGGCTTCCCCTTGAATATATTGCTGAATCTCCTTCAGCAGGTGGTCTGGCAACAGCTTTGCTGCATTTACACATTGCATATCTGGCTCGCTCCTTAAAATATATTAATCTTTTAAGGGCAAAGCCTGTGTAAATAACTGTATCACTTAAAACATACTTCAGGCGAATACATCCGCTCCATGCCAAGCTTTCGCCTTAGTTATTCCACAGGCTTTGCATGGAGCGTGCCGTTCACATACTGACTCATCCGAAACATGGCCATCACCTCCCGGGATTCAATAATTGGTGCAGATTAACTCTATCTTAAAATAATTTCCATACCGGTTCAACAACGGATGTGCGCGGTACCAGGAGTATAGCGTTTAGCTATAATCAAATATTACCGGAAGAACATTAGTTTTTTGCGCGCGCCGATTATATAATAGAATTTATATGGTAAAGAAAGGATGCGATGCAGCAAATGAAATTCTCAGAATATGTATACAAACGCCCGGATGTGGAGCAATTCAAGCAAGAGTTCACCACTCTGCTGAAGGACCTGGAGACAGGCAATCTGGAGGAGCAAAAGGCTGCCGTGGCAGCCATCAATAAGCTGCGCAGCCGCTTCGATACGATGGAGACCCTCGTGAGTGTCCGCCACTCCATCAATACGGAGGATGCATTCTACAAGGCAGAGCAGGATTATATGGACGAGACCGGACCGGTGATCCAGGAGTACATCACGGATTATTACAGAGCCCTTGTCAACTCCAAGTACAGAGCCGAGTTCGAGCAGGAATGGGGAACACAGCTCCTAAGCCTGGCCGAGATCTCACTGCGTACCTTCAGCCCTGAAGTCATTGAAGATCTGCAGCTGGAGAATAAGCTGTCTTCCGAATATTCCCAATTGATCGCGTCCGCCAAAATCATGTTCCAGGGCGAAGAACGCACCCTGGCACAGCTGATTCCGTTCGATTCTTCCACGGACCGTGAAGTCCGCAAAGGTGTGTTCGAGGCCCGTAATGCCTTCATGGCAGAGCATGAACCCGAATTCGACCGGATCTATGACGAGCTGGTGAAGGTCCGGGCAGGAATTGCTGCCAAGCTGGGCTACAAGAGCTTCGTGGAGCTCGGGTATGACCGGATGGGACGTACCGATTACAATGCTGAGATGGTGGCGGGCTTCCGCAAGCAGGTGCATGAGCATATCGTGCCGGTTGCGGGGAAGCTGAAGCAGCGTCAGCGCGAACGCCTTCAGCTGGACGGCCTGAAATTTTATGATGAAGGCATTAAATTTAATTCCGGCAACGCTACCCCTAAGGGAGACCCGGACTGGATCGTGGCGAATGGTGCTAAGATGTATCAGGAGATGTCCCCGCAGACGGGTGAATTCTTCACCTTCATGCAGGAGAACGGGCTGATGGATCTGGTCAGCAAAAAAGGCAAGGAATTCGGCGGCTACTGCACCTTCTTCAGCGACTACCGTGCTCCGTTTATTTTCTCCAATTTCAATGGAACCGCCGGGGATATCGATGTGCTGACCCATGAGGTAGGGCATGCGTTCCAGGTGTATTCCAGCCGGAATATGGAGGTCCCTGAATATGCGTTCCCGACCTCTGAAGCCGCTGAGATTCATTCGATGAGTATGGAGTTCTTCGCCTGGCCATGGATGGATCTGTTCTTCAAGGAGGAGGCGGACAAGTACCGCTTCAACCATCTGGCGGACAGTCTGGAGTTCATTCCTTACGGCGTATCAGTCGATGAATTCCAGCATTTTGTGTACGAGCATCCGGAAGCTACGCCGCAGCAGCGCAAACAGGCTTGGCGGGACATTGAACGGAAATACCTGCCGCACCGTGATTATGACGGCAATGCTTATCTGGAACAAGGCGGCTTCTGGCACAAGCAGGCCCATATCTTCCGCTCCCCGTTCTACTATATCGACTATACCCTGGCCCAGCTCTGCGCCTTCCAGTTCTGGAAACGCTCGAACGAGGACTTCACCTCGGCCTGGCCGGATTATCTGAAGCTCTGCCAGGCCGGAGGCAGCCGCTCCTTCACGGAGCTGGTGAAGCTTGCCGGATTAACCTCCCCGTTCGAGGATGGCTGCATCGGCTCCGTGATCGGTGAGATTGAGGGCTGGCTGAACAGCATAGATGATAAGGCGCTGTAGGCCCCTGGGAGTAGTCCAGCATTCACTTCATGCTTCCGGTAACAGGATTTGCGACTAGGCTGCGACTTGCTAAGTGTAGTTTGTACAACTAAAGCGAGCTTCATTTGAGCTACGGAAGCCTTAGTTGTATTCTCTGCACTTATAAATTCAGTTTTATTGAAAAATGTAGCTCAGCCATGTTTTTAGTTGTACAGACTGCAGCTATCCCTGCAAATCCGCCTTTTCTCCGGTTTTTAACTGTTCCAAATACAACTAAATTCTTTTCGCACCAAGCCCTAATGTCTGATCGGGGCTTGTTTGCGTGCTGCTGGCTAACCGCTTACTTCTTCTTCCCTTTCTCTGCGGCCTGCTGCTGATTCTCCTCCACTCTGAATTTGACGATTCTGGTAATGAGATCGTATGGGAGCGGCTCCTTGATGGGGAACTGTACCGACCCTTTAGCCCCTTTATACTGCGCCAGCTCCTCCTTGAAGGCTTCGATCCCGCTGGGTGCCGGATAGAAACCGATGTGCGTCTTGTAGGCGGCAAAATGCACCAGATTCTTATGCAGGAACCAGGTCGGCATCTGGTAGCTGATCTTCTCCACTGCCTCCGGCGCAGCTTCCGAAATAACCTTACGCAAGCTCTGCAGAAGCTCCTGAACCTCCGGCGCAAAGTCCGCAATATACTGGTCAACCGATTCATAGGTTACTTTACTCTTGTCCACTTCGGCTTCATCTCCCTTGGGCTGGTTCATAGGCGTAGTTAGCTAAGCCCAACTTATATGTAGCACACAGCTTTTCAAAATTCAAATTGTAATGCGTAAGCGTCATGATTCCTTCGTCCTCCCGGCATAGAACCTCAAATATTCGTCCATATGGCTCTTCCAATAGTCCCCGTCATGCTGCCCTGCTCTGAGATGATATTCCACCGGCACGCCCTTCCCCTTAAGCAGAGTATACAGCCGCTCCGTGCCTTCATAGAACCGGTAGCTGTCCTCCGCCCCGCAGTCCAGGTAGATACTCAAGTTCGATAAGTCTCTGTTCTGCGCCAAAAGAAGCGGATCACGCTCCTGCCGCAGCGCCTCCGTCGGATAGAGAAACTGGACCAGACCGTTCTCGCCTCCGGCAAGAGACCAGTCATCCAGGAACAGCGCCGGGCTATGCCCGCCAACCCTGCTGTAGACATCACTATGCAAGAACGCCGAATGCAGACCGATAAAACCGCCCATCGAGATGCCGCCAATATAGCGGGAACCGCGCTCAGCCAGAGTGTTGAAATGCGTATCTGTATACTTCACAACATCTTCGACCAAATAATCCTCATACCGTTCACCGCTTGGCGATGCGGGATTACCCGGATTAGCTACAGCATTCAGCCCATAGCTGTTGTCCATCTGTGGAGCGACGATAATGAGCGGCTCGATCTGACCAGCCTCAATCAGTCGTTCTGCATTCTGCTGAATATCCAGCCCGCCCCACATATCTGTTTCTTTGCTGCCATAGCCATGGATGAAATAGAGCACCGGATAACGCTTAGACGCATTGTACCCTGTAGGAAGATAGACACTGAGCCGCATCTCCCGGTCCAGGGCCTTACTGTGAAAAACCAGATTCTGAACGCCTGGGCTTTGCAGCGGTACCGTCCCAACCTTGTCTGCCGCCTCTTCAGGCGCTTTGCCTGAGTTCTGTGAACAACCTCCCAGCACTATACACAGTATGATAAGAAACAGATACAGCCTGAAGCCTTGAGAACCCCTCATACCGACCGCCTCCCCTTCTCCGCCACAATCGTAGCGCTTACAATTAACAGTAACACACATCTGGATATTTATAGTAGTACAATTATGCCGCTTGGCTGTTCCCTCCTACTGGTTGGCCTAACTTATATATGTTTTAATAAAAATCAATCGTTTTTGCGGTCTGCTCCGTCTTACTTATGAAAACATATTTCGAGGACGACTTCTTCCATAGACCAACACACAAGGAAGAGGGGATGGTGAATGGGGGGAAGACAATGAACAAAGCCAATACAGCAGATCTGGCGCTGATGGATGAAGAGATGTTCTATGAGCGGCTGGCAAGTGAGCACCGCAAACTGTATGCGCTCGCGTACAGCTATCTGCGCTCAGAAGCAGATGCCCTGGAAGCGGTGCAAGAAGCCTCGTGCCGGGCCTGGATGAAGCGCAAACAGCTCAAGAATGAGCAGGCCTTCACACCATGGCTGCTCCGGATTACCATCAACTGCTGCATGGATGAGCTAAGGCGTAAAAAACGTGTGGTGCTGACAGAGAAGCTGGAGGAGGAGCCCCAGGAGATGAGGAGCAGCGACCGTCTCGATCTGGAGCGGGCCATGAGCCGGCTAAAGCCGAAATACCGGCATGCCGTGATGCTCAAATATTACCAGGATATGACGACCGGCGAGATTGCCAAGGTACTGAATAAGCCCGAAGGCACGATCAAAACCTGGATGCGTCAAGGACTCATGCAGTTGCGGAAATATCTGTGAGTAAACAGGAGGTGACAGAAATGTTAGAAAAAGAAGAGCGTGTCCTGAAACAGGACGCCCAGGAGGTCCAGCTTCATGCAGAGGAGATTCAGGAAATGAAAATTTATAAAGCCATGCGCAGTGGAATGGCGCAAGGGAACAAACGCAGCAAACGGCGTTTCTATTCCTATGGGGCCGGCGCCGTATTAGCTGCGGCCGCAGTCATTTTTGTGATTGTCTCATCCTTCGGCTTGCCAGCCGGAGGTACGGACGGTTCCGTCCTCGGCGGTTCAGTGCAGACGGCCAGCACCACAAGCTGGAATGATTTTGCAGACTATCGCAAACAGCCATTAACAAACCGGCTGGTTGGCGGCATCCTGGAACGAAATCTGGTAAAGCCGGTGCGTCAAAGCGCAACAAACAATGGATACCGCATGGATGTGGATGGCGCTGTCACGGATGGCCGTAAAGTGTATATCCTCTTCAATGTACACAACGGTACGGATAAAGAAGTTACTCCTGCGGATACGAAAATTCAATTCGGTGATTATGAGGTTCCATATCCGCATCGGGGCGCAGCCCTGGAGTTAGTATACAGTGGCGAATCCAGAATTCAGCCCGGTGAAGACAAGCGTTTTATTTATTCCACTAACTATCCGGCTGCCATCACTGATTCCAAGGAGGTGAAGTTCACTCTAATTCTCACCGGAACATCCGACCAGGCGCTCACTTCCAGCAGCAACAAGTACCGGACCAGCCTGGAGGTATCGTTTGAGCTTGACCCGGACGGATTCAAAGACCAGGTGCGCACACTCCCTGTGAATCGCACGCTTACAGTGGACGGTCAACAGATCAAAGTACGCCAAGTACAGTATACTCCGTTCAATACTTATGTCGATCTGGAGTATGACAAGGCGAACACCAAACAGATTTTCAGCCTGCTGAATCCTGTTCTGATTACAACAACCGGGAGTCAATCCGAGAAATTGGTTTATCCGGGCAGAATCACGGCCGATAATTCTGAAGTGCACAAAGACCACTCGCAGGCAACGCTTGTATTCAAGCATACCGGGCTTAACCAGCCGGACTCTGCCACGCTGAAGATTGCCGGCATCTCGGCTCTGGAGCCGGACCGTATGAAATTTGTGGTCGATCTGAACAAACAACAAGTGATTGAAGCACCGACCAACGATTGGGAAATAGTCACCTCCAAACAAGAGCATAATGCAACAGCAGAAGAGATTCTGCTCCGGCGCAAAGTGACCGAACTGTTTTATTATACTGATTCGCAAGGGGCAGTACAGGCGGAATACATCGGCGTAGGACTGGCCGACAAATTCACCGATGCGGACGGCCAGGTGCATGATAGAACCAATCGGGAAACGCCACTTGTCAATTTTGGCGGCACCTCGATCTCTAGAGATGGTACGGGAACCGGTGAGATGAGTTTATCTTTTGACAGTCAAGCTGCAGATTACCCGCAGCCGCTTACCCTACCGGTAACGCGAGTTTGGAATCCAATTATGGAGACGCAAAGTATCGAGCTGTTCTCAAAGAAATAGAATACAGCAAGAAGCCCCGCCCAGCCGACAGGCTTGCGGGGCTTCTCCTTTTCTTAAGCGCTGCTTCGCCAGCTCACTCCCTAATTAATTTTGATGAACTGCCACTTTTGCGCATCGGTACCGTTGTCCGTCCATTGCTGCACGACCGCACCGTCTGCTGTCGAGGAATTCGATACATCCATCGCCAGCCCGCTGGCCTTGGAGATCACTTTGTAATACCCGCCGCCGACATCGACGATCTTCCACCGCTGGGCGTTGCTGCCGTTGTCATTCGCCTGCTGGAGCTGGACTCCGCTGGCCGTGGAAGCGTTCGGCACATCGAGCAATTTTCCGCTATGCATCGCCGTAAGCTTGTAGAAGCCGTCTCCCGTGCTCTCCACTCTGAATTGCTGATTGGCGGCGGTGTAATTGGTCCACTGATGCATTTTGGCACCGTCTGCTGTAGAGACATCTGTCACATCCAGCACCTTGCCGCTCGCCTTGTTCATCAAAGTGTAGATCCCGCCGCTGACAATGCCGCTTGTAGGAGCGCCCTCCTGGTACACCCGCACATAATCCACGAGCATCTGTGCCGGGAAGCTGGTGGACGCATTCGGAGCGCCCGGCCAGTTGCCGCCCACCGCGAGGTTCAAGAGCAGGAAGAACGGTTTCTGGAATTCCTCTGTATTGCCGGTTCCGTTCTCAATATAGAATTCATTGAACTGGTTGCCGTCCACGAACCATCTGATGTACTTCGAATCCCATTCCACACTGTATATATGGTATTGGGAGAAGTCCAGATTACCGGATACCCTTCCGAATTCGGCGTGGCCGCCTGCATCCCAGTGTACCGTGCCGTTAACGGCAGCGTTATTGTTTACCCGCTCCATAATATCGATCTCACCGCAGGCCGGCCAGCCGGGCGGGGTGTTGATATTGGAGCCGAGCATCCAGAACGCAGGCCATAAGCCTTGGCCGGACGGCAGCTTGATTCTGGCTTCGATTTTGCCGTATGTGAAATTCTTAAGCCCCTGCGTCTTGATCCGCGCCGAGGTATAGTTCATGCCTTCATAGGATTCTTTCTGCGCAGTAATAACCAGATTGCCGCCGGTCACCTTCAGATTCTGTGAACGGTTGGTATAGTATTGCAATTCATTGTTGCCCCAGCCTCCGGTGCCTGTGCCAATCTCGGCTGTCCAGTTCCCCGTATTGAGGGAAGATCCGTCGAACTCGTCGCTCCAGGCCAGATTCCAGGTTGCTGCGCTTGCGCTCCCTGCAGGGACCAGTGCGATTAATAATGTGAACAGCATGAACAAGCTTAAGACTTTACCTCTTTTAAACATCTTCGTCCTCCTCTTTTGCATTTCGAAGTTGCCCTACTTATTTCAATGCACGCGTACGTTCGCGCAGTTGAAACCTTACCCAACCGGTTTCGGACATGAATATGGCAGCGCCTTCTTCTGCTACATCCCATATATATCGCTTTTGCTTCCCGGAAGAACCAGAAATTTGACAATTCAGCGAACCTGAGAGAAAGTGAAGGACTGTCCTTTCGGAAGACACCAGTAGAGCGGCAGGTTTACATTATACATTTAGCCCCCGTTCCTTCCCGCTAGCGATTGTGTTCAGTTTTTCGCATACATTCGGCCGGATTATCTCCACGCTATCCTATTGCTGTGCTACGTTGTCACCCCCGGCGCAGCAAAAAACCGCGCTCCAACAGAGGCGGTTCATGCTTTTACAAAGATAATGCCGTTGTACTACTCGAGTCCGTGCTCTTCGCGGATTTTATACATCCCTTGCACGAGCAGCTCCGAAGGATCACGGTTAAGCTGCAGATGCGTCAGCAGCAGATGGAGCGGGATCGCGCATACGTTATTTCCGTCTGTGATGGCAGGGAAGCCTGCTTCAAAGACCGGTCCATGCTCCTCGTTCCAGGCCAGTCCGGCATGCACCTGCTCCGGTGCGAACTCCTCCGTTACAGCGGCGATACACATCGGCACCAGCACGTTATCGACAGCAGCCTTGGCTTCCTCTTCACTGGCGAGCGGCTTAGGCATGGAGTTGCCTCCCTTGGTCTTCATCAGCTCGTGGAAGAAGGACGCCATCCAGATCTCCGGACTGTTGCCGGACTGGAACCGGGCAGCCAGCTCACGAAGGAAGAAGCCGCAGTAATAATCAGCGTTATCTTTATCCTTCACACGGAATACAAATACCGGGCCGTAGTTGTCCAGGTTCAGCACCTGTCCTTCCACATCGCTGAAGCTCATTTTGAGCGCTACAATGCCGTTATGAAAAACAGCCTTGAGCAGCTCATTCCAGTTCTCTTCGGTCATGGCCTTCTCGGCAGCTTCCGCTTCACCGTTCACCGGCTCATTCGTGGTCTCATTGGTTGTTTCGTTTGTCATAGTTAAATTCACCCCACTGTCTATCATACCATCCTATTGAACAAGGTAACATACCATATCTCTCAGCCGCAAATGGAAAGCTCTGCCGGACCCGGATGTATGTCCTTATGCGCAAGTGCTATACTAGACAGGGTACAGTTACGATCTCATCTTGCAGAAGGGAATGACACTAACCATGAATACCGAACAATTGGACCGGATTCACACTGGCCTAGGCTTTATAGCTGCTCTGGACCAGAGCGGAGGAAGCACCCCCAAAGCGCTGCTGCAATACGGTATTAAGGAAGACCGTTATTCAGGGGACGAAGAGATGTACACCATGGTTCACAGCATGAGAACACGCATTATTCAGAGCCCCGCCTTTACAGGCGAGCATATTCTCGGTGCAATTCTGTTCGAGAACACGATGGACCGCTTCATTGACGGGCAATATACCGCCGATTACCTGTGGGAGCAGAAGGGCATCGTGCCTTTTCTCAAAATAGACCAGGGACTGGCCGCTCCTGAGCACGGAGTCCAGCTTATGAAGCCTATTCCCGCCCTCGACGATCTGCTGAAGCGGGCTGTCAGCAAGCATATCTTCGGCACCAAAATGCGCTCCGTGATCCATGAGGCGAACCCGGAGGGTATCCGGCAGGCTGTTCAGCAGCAGTTCGGGCTGGCCCGGCAGATCGCCGCCTTCGGACTCGTTCCGATTATTGAACCTGAAGTAGATATCCTCAGCAAGGACAAGCAGGAATCAGAGCAATTGCTGAAACGGGAACTGGCCGCAAGCTTGTCTGAACTGCCAGATGGCGTGAAGGTCATGCTCAAGCTGTCGATCCCGACAGAGGATAATCTATACAGTGAGCTCGCTGCAGATCCCCATGTAGTTCGGATCGTAGCCCTCTCAGGAGGGTATACCCAGGCAGAAGCCAACGGGAAGCTGGCCCGCCAGCATGGAGTGATTGCCAGCTTCTCCCGCGCCTTATCCCAGGGGCTCAGCGATCAGCAGACGGAAGAGGAATTTAACAGCACCCTCGCTGCGTCAATCCAGGCCATCTATGAGGCTTCGATTACTTAAGTCCTCTAGCTCTCCGTCTGTTCGTTGGTTTCTTAGGTTGGCAGACTTAAGCCCCCGAGCCATTAGGCCCGGGGGCTGTTAGCCGTTGCCTAAGCCCGTAGCATCATCAGACTTGCTTAAGCCGCTTAATTCCCTCCCGCACCCTGGGAGCTACCTCTGTCCCGAAGAGACGGATGGCCTGCATCACCTGGGCATGCGGCATGGAGCCGTGCGGGACATGCAGCAGGAAGCGGGTGATCCCTACATGCTCGTAGAGGTGGATGATTTTGCGGGCAACCGTGTCCGGGTCGCCCACATATAGAGCACCGTCAAAGCTGCGGGCGGCATCATAATCCGCACGGTGATACGGCGGGAGCCCTTTCTCCACCGCCCGGACATTCGTCCGTGCATGGGTAGACGGGAAGAAGCCCTCTACCGCAAGCTCATCCGTCTCCGCAACATAACCATGAGAATGTGAAGCAATCGGAAGCTTCGACACATCATGGCCTGCCTTGGCTGCTGCCTCCTTGTAGAGCCGTACATGCATGGCATAATCGGAGGGGTTCACATTGCCGATAATCGCCAGGGCAAAGGGCAGACCCAGAGTTCCCGCACGGACCGCAGACTCCGGAGTTCCCGCACTCGCAATCCATACGGGCAGCGGATTTTGCTCCGGGCGCGGATAGATCTCCAGATTCGTTATAGCCGGACGGTGCTTGCCGCTCCAGCTCACCTTTCCGGGTTCCCTTAGCTTGAGCAGCAGGTCCAGCTTCTCGTCAAACAGCTCTTCGTAGTCCTTCAGATCATAGCCGAACAAAGGAAACGACTCGGTGAACGAGCCCCGGCCCACCATGATCTCGGCACGGCCGCCCGATATCCCGTCCAGTGTTGCGAAATCCTGAAATACCCGCACCGGATCGGCTGAGGACAGAATCATGACCGCACTGGTCAGACGGATCCGGGTCGTCAGCGGTACAGCCGCCGCCATCAGCACAGCAGGCGATGAAGCTGCAAAATCAGGCCGGTGATGCTCACCCACGCCGTATACATCCAGTCCCACCTGATCCGCGAGCACGATCTCCTCCACCACTTCGCGCAGCCGCTCCGCATGGCTTAGAGTCACTCCGGTATTCACATCAGGCGTTGTCTCGACAAAGGTGCTTATTCCAAGTTCCACGTCTTGTTCCTCCTAGAAGTCAGTAATCTTTATATTCTAAAACTAAATAGTCAAATATTCAAAGAAAACTTCTACCCGCAGCAAAAGGGTGCCCCAGCTGTGTCAACAGCCCGTGAGGCACCCTATCGTGTGTTAGCAGGCTAATCGAAGCCGCTCCCGCTTATTTCACCAGCTCCTCCAGGCTGCCAAAGGCACCGGAAGCCGATTTCAGCTTGGATTCGCCTCCGACTACACAGAAGTAATTCTGCTGCGTTACCGCCTCAAGCAGACTGGCATAGCTCCTGATATCCCCGGCTGTGGCCGACAGGATTTCATTACGCTCCTGCTGAAGGTCTTCCGCCGTAATCTGCTCGAAGTAATGCCGGTCCGCCTGACGGCCTTGCGCGCCGGGACTCAGCGGCTGGTCCAGCATGGCCAGGGTCCCGATAATCGCTCTCTCCATCTCCGCTTCATCTGCCGAATATTCTCCGGCAAACTGAGCGGCCCGGTCATAGACCTCCAGCGTCTCCAGCAGGTTCGGATCGCGGTAGGAGGTGAACAGGATCACCCCGTCGCGGCGCAGGAGCAGATTGCCGCCATACGCACCGCCCTTGACCCGGACCGTATTCCACAGGTAGGTCAGGCTGAGGATCTTCTTAAGCACCTGCAGCTTGCCGGAATAGGCGAAGCCCAGCTTCTTATAGTCATAGCCTTTGACTACATACTGCACCTGGCTTGCGGACATGAAGCCTTCGTTAACCGCTTGGCCCTGTGCAGACAAGAGCGGCTGGGACTCCACCGCCAGTCTCTGCAGGTCCAGCTCCTGCACATGTGCGGCGAATTCCGCATACGAATCCGCCGTACCGGTGATGGAGAGCGTCAGATTTTGCGTATTGAACAACACCCCGCAGATTTCCTTCAACGTATCCGCAAGCCCCTCCGCCTGCTGGTCAATGGTGCGGGCCAGCTCCTTGATGAAGCGGTAATACCCCACACCGCCAAGCTGCTCCTCGTACATCCCCCGATCCGAGAAATAGGACAGCACGCGGCTGGCTGCAATCTCATTGCCTTTCTGGGTCAGCATCGCCTCCATCCCGGAGGCCTCCCGGCGCACAATCTCCTGCAGCTTGGACAGGTTATCCAGATTGCTGCCGTAGAGCAGCTCATGCAGCAGCTTCAGGGAACCGCCGATGTTGCCCTGCATGACCTTAATCCGGGCGCTGAATTTGGCCTGATAGCTGCCCTCCGAAGCCTTCCCGGCTCCGAACACCTCGTTCTGAAAACGGATGCCCCCGGTCGAAATCCCGATCTCACTCGTCAGCTCCTCAATACTGTAAGCTTCCGTCTCCAGCTGTCCAAGCACTCTCGCCAGCAGCTCAAGATAGGGAATCTGCTGCGCTGCAAGCATGCTGGTATCCCAGTACAGCTTGATATAGGCAATTGCACCGGCAGCCACTTCATGATGCAGTACCTTTATCCCATCCAGCGTATACTCCACTGTGTGTACCCCCGCCGGGGCGATAGGGTTAATATCCTGCAAGGTCAGCTTCGGCAGCTTCTCCAGTTCTTCAGCGGGATCAGGAGTGTTCTGACGGGCCAGCAGCTTCTGCGTGCTAAGCACCAGCTCTTCCAGCTGTGCCGGGGCCAAAGACGCTTTGTATGACGCCAGACGGCTGCGGACTGCCGCATCCTTTTCCCCCGCCAGAGTCTGAGAAGGCTGGAGGACAACGACACTGCAGTGGTTACTGTTCAGCAGATAGGTCTCAATCAGCCGCTCGAAATAGCGGCCCGAGCATTGTTCACGGATCGCCGTAAGCGCGGCTTCGTACTCCAGATACGTGGACGGCAAGCCGTCATACAGCCAGGCCTTCATCACTTCCATATTGTAGGTAAGACCCTTCGGATATTGGGTGAAGTCGGCTTCCCGAAGTTCAAATTCCTTGCTGTTCACCGCAGCCAGCACCAGCTTCTCATCCAGACCGTCTGCTGCAAGGCGGCTTAAAGTGGTTCTGACGAGATTCACGAATTCTTCCTTGGCCTCAGGGTTGGAATGTGTCAAGGCAATACCCAGCATAGGCTGAACCATACTATCCGAATAAAAGGAAACCACATCCTTGCCCAGACCGCTCTCCAGCAGCGCCTGCTTCAGCGGGGCCGCGTTGCTGTCCATCAGCATGCTTTTCAGAATGGCAAAAGCCAGATTCAGCTCCCGGTCGAGAGAGGTCCCTATTACATAATTCAAGCTCAAGTATGTCTTGTCCGCAGCCGTTTCCGTCTCCAGAATGGGATACTCCGCCGTAAGCTGGGTAATGCCGACCGGGGCCTGTAGCGGAATGGAAGTGTCCATTGTCTTGCGGGTATAGCGGCTGAGATATTCCTCATGGATAAACTTCAGCCGTGCTTCGATATTCAAATCGCCATAGAGATAGAAATAACTGTTCGACGGATGATAATAATTCCGGTGCGCCTCCAGAAACTGCTCATAGGTCAAGGCAGGGATATGCTGCGGATCACCACCGGAAGAGTGACGGTAGATCGTACCCGGATAGAGGGATTTTTTGATGCGGTCAATCAGCACTGTCACCGGCGAGGAATACGAGCCCTTCATCTCATTGTAGACAACGCCCTTGTAGATCAGCTCATCCCCGGAATGCGGCAGCTCATAGTGCCAGCCCTCCTGCTCGAAGATCTCCGGCTGACTGTAAATGTTCGGCTGAAAGACACTGTCCAGATAGACCTCCATCAGATTGGCAAAATCCTGATCATTCTGGCTGGCTACCGGATACATCGTTTTGTCGCTAAAGGTAAAAGCATTCAGGAACGTCTTCATCGAGCCCTTCAGCAGCTCCACGAACGGTTCCTTCACCGGGAATTTGTCCGAGCCGCACAGAACCGAATGCTCCAGAATGTGAAACACTCCCGTGCTGTCCGCAGGCGGAGTCCGGAACGTTACACTGAACACCTTATTGTCATCCTGATTCTGTACATAGAGCAGCCGTGCGCCGCTCTGCTGATGCTCCAGCGTGTATACGGAGGATTCGATTTCCCGTATGTACTCCTTGCGTATCACTTGAAACCCGGAATAGACCTCACCTGCTATTAAGCTGCTCATATAATTCCCCTCCTTAGTTCAGGGCCGCCCTGATTCCATGAGCTTATCATATCCGGGGTTTCCGGCTCAACCGCTCAACGGCCTGCTGCTCATCCGCTACAAAAAATATATCCTTCCCCTGATTGCATTCATAAATGAAATCACGCAGACTGCTGCTGGTATAGCTGCTGAAATCCCCCACCACGGCTACCTTCACCTGATAGTTAATGAATTTCTGCAGAATCTCACCGGCCAGCCGAGTCTTGAGGTCGAAGAACTCCTCGCTCAGCAGCGCCTTATGGATCACGATCCGGTCACATTCCGTCTCATAGCGTACCGTCGCCATCAGATCCAGTGCACTCTGGACATCCCCCACCACAGCCTCGTTGCCGCTTACTACAGCGATGATTGTGCCGCCAGCTTCTATAGTAGTTATGTTCATTGCTATAACCTCCTGATCGAATATGTTAAAATATGCGGATAGCTAATATTAGCAGCAATTGAATTGTACAGTAAAGGATGGATCATGATGGAGCTGACGATGAATTGGATTACACTCAGGGTACGCAATCTGGAGGCTTCCCTTGATTTCTATCACCGAATTCTAGGGCTTCCGCTGGAGCGCAGATTCGAGAGCAGAGGGAAGCAGATCGTCATGCTGGGGATAGAGGGACAGCCGAAGCTTGAACTCATAGAGGGTAGTGACCCGCCGTTGAAGCCGGAATGCGGAGTATCTGTAGGGTTCGAGGTTGGGTCGCTGGACGAGGCTATGGCGGAGCTTAGTAAGGAAGGAATTCCGGTAGCCCGAGGCCCTATCGCGCCGAATCCCAGCCTGCGCTTCTTCTATATCCTGGACCCCGACGGCTTCGAGGTACAGCTTGCGGAGCATCTGTAGAGTGTGAGCCTACCTGCGGAATTTGCGGATGCATAATGTATCCGCTTTTCCGATTACATTTGCGCCACGTGCCTACACACGACCCAATGTAATCGGTTTTTCGATTACATTAGGCCCACGCGCTTACACACGACCCAATGTAATCGGTTTTTCGATTACATTAAGCCCACGCGCTTACACACGACCTAATGTAATCGGTTTTTCAATTACATTTTCGCCACGTGCCATCCCCGGTCCCAATGTGTTCGGTTTACCGCACACATCTCTCAAGACAGCAAAAAAACGGCATTTCTGCCGTTTCTTAAGGGATGGACTCTCAGGGGCTCGAACCCTGGACAAATAGATTAAGAGTCTACTGCTCTACCAACTGAGCTAAGAGTCCGTATGGTGTCTATGTATGATTCTCTAGACGATAATCTCTAAGCTGACTGCGTCCGCTCAAAAGTACTTTCATAGTATACTTTTTTGAACGGGCGCTTGTCAACTGTTTTGTTCAAATTATCTCACACCTGGCTATGGACTGCTGTCTACACGCGCTTCTTCCGCATCATCACCACATACACCGGGAGTCCCGCAAGCGTGATGCCAATCCCTATAAGGGAACGCTGCGGGTCACTGATAATTGTACTGGCCAGGATATAGAGGCCCCCTGCTACGCCAAGAACCGGGGTGAACGGATAGAGCGGCACGCGATAGCGGCCTTGTACGGGCGGCAGCTTCCTGCGCAGGAGGAACACGCCGAACACGCCCATGGTGAAGAAGATCCAGAGCACGAACACGAGCAGATCAGTAAGCGTATTGAAGGTTCCTGAGAAGATGTAGACCACCGCCAGCACACTCTGAAAAACAAGCGCATTCGCCGGTGTCTGAAACTTCGGATGAATGCTGCTCAGCACCCTGGAGAACGGAAGCTGTCCCCGCTCCCCCATCGCCTGCGGCACCCGCGCTGCGGTCATCAGATAACCGTTCAGCGCCCCCAGCACAGAGACGATAATGCCTGCCGTAATGAAGGCTCCGCCGCCGCTCCCGAACAAGGCCTCAGCCGCATCGGCTCCGGGGGTCTGGGATGACACAATCTGGTCATAGGGCAGCGCCTGGAACACCGCTATATTGAACAGCACATATACGGCGATGACAAAAATAACACCGATCGAAATGACTTTGGGCAGCGTCCTGGCCGGGTCCTTGATCTCTCCCGCCATATTGGTCACGCTGATCCAGCCGTCATAAGCCCAGAGTGTTCCAAGCACCGCAGCCCCGAAGCCTGCACCCGCAGCCGCTGTACTGATGCCGCTGAAGCCCGGAGCCAAATCCGAGAACAGCCCGACGCCCACAATGCCCGCTACCGGAATCAGCTTCCCAACCGTGGCCACCGTCTGAATGATCCCGCCGAACTTCGTCGCGATGACATTCATCAGCAGGATGAAGCCCAGAATCCCGACAGCCACCAGCTTCTGCTGCCATGCGTTCAACGGCACGAAGTAACCAGAGTAGGTTGCAAAAGCAATCGCCAGCGCAGCCACCGAAGCCGGATATGAGATCACGGCCTGCACCCAGCCCAGCAGATAGCCGGCTACTCCGCCGTACAACTCGGTTAGATACGTATAGAGTCCCCCCGACTTCGGAATGGCCGCTGCAATCTCCGCCACACTCAGCGCGGAAGCCAGCGTAATGATCCCTCCTGCCAGCCAGGCCAGAATACTCATCCACGGGGTTCCTGCGTCACTCAATACAATCCCAGGCTTCAAAAAAATCCCCGATCCGATAATCATCCCGACCACCAGAGCCAGGGCTTGCATAAAGGTGATACTTTGGGTTAACGGTTTCGATTTCATAATTTCTTTCCTTGTCCTTCCATTCTGTGTGAGTGATAGTCTCCGTAGTAAATTCTCTGTTCTTGCACTCCGCCCCTCTTTTTGGATCAGGATAAATTGGTTATAAATCAAACTTGCCATTGAACCATCCATGATCTGGAATATATACTATTTGGGAGCGCTATCACGGACTCTTCTTCATCTTGGCGCTACTACCCTTCGAGGAGGCATATACGTATGCTCTACACTCCCGGCATTACCGACTGCTCACCGGCAGAGGTCCAATACGACGCTTCAAGAATCGGGGTACTCCATACCCTCTTTCAGAAACTGATCGACGAGAACAAAATCCAGGCAGCCGCTTACAGCGTCTCCCGGTACGGCAAGACGTTCATGAACGGTGCCATCGGCCCCCTCTCCTACCGCAAGGACCGGACGGACCCGCTGTTGCCGACAACCGTTCATCGCATCGCATCCATCACCAAGGCGGTGACCTCTGTGGCGATAGCCAAGCTGGTGGAGGATGGCATTCTCCGGTTTGATCTTCCCGTTGGTGCCTTTCTGGAACCGTTTAACGTAGAGCCGTTCAATAAAATCGACATCTACAGCCTGCTGACCCATACCTCCGGCCTGTTCCCTGACTGTGCGGGCGGCACGATTCCTTATCACAAGTCTTACTGGCAGCTGATTGGCGAATATTTCGACAAGTATAAGCCGGAGGACGGCGAGCTTGATTGGATCACAGCTGCACTGAGCTGCGGGATCGACAAACCGGTCGGTGAGGAATGGCAATACTGCTCCTTCGGCTTTTGTATTCTTGGTGAGATCATTAAGAAGGTCACTGGTATTTCCGCTGAACAGTACATAGAGGAGCAGATCCTGCAGCCGCTCGGCATGAAGGACACGATGTGGGAGCCGACTCCCGAATTAGCGGGGCGCTTCATCATAAGAAATGAACATAAAGAAAAGCAGCTCCATGACCTGATCCATGGCGTACAACCGGAAGTACCTCCAGCAGAGAAGCTGTGGGAGAATGTATCCAGCACAGGCGGAGGACTGGTCTCAACTACTGCGGACCTCACCCGCTTCGCCAATATGCTCCTCTTCATGGGAACCTTGGGGGATACGCGTATTATCGGCCGCAAAGCCGTCGAGAAGCTCACCACCCGCACGCTCTATGGCAAGCCTGATTACTGCTGGGGCAACAATGTCAAAGACCGGAGCTATGGCATTGGGCTGGATATGCGGAAAGGCCCCGCATTCCTCTATTCTGAGGGCAGTTATTTTCATGAGGGAGCCGGCGCCTGCTGTATGGTAATCGATCCGGTGGAGCAGCTCACGGCGGTATGGTTCGTGCCCTTCACGGATGATAACTGGTATGCGGAAGCCCTGTTCAATGTAACCAATGTAATCTGGTCAGGACTGATGTAATGAACCGTCTTAAGTATAACTGGCTCATCTGCCGGGCCGTTGCAGAGGTTACCTACAAGGAATGGAGTGCCTACCGCACCCATTCCTTGGTCTCTGTTATTGTCGGCCCGGTCTATTTCATGGTGCAATATTTCATCTGGACCGCAGTCTATGGCGGGCAGACTACGCTCGGCGGACTTGATCTCCAGCAAATGATCCGCTATTTCGGGGCAACGGCACTAATCGGGTATCTGATTATGGATTTTGCCGACTGGAATCTGTCGATGCTGGTGCGTACCGGCAAATTCCTCACCTTCCATCTGCGCCCGGTGCATCACCGTTCCTTCGCCTTGTTCCAGAAGCTGGGGCACCGGATGCTCGGCTTCTTATTTGAGTTCCTGCCCTGCCTGCTGATCTTTATCTATATTTTCGGGATCGATATGCGGCCGGCAAGCCTCCCCTGGACACTGGTATCTGTGCTGCTTGCCTTTCTTATGAACTTCTATGTCAATTATACGATAGGACTGACCTCCTTCTGGCTGGTGCAATCCGGCGGGATTCGCAGCGCCTTCCTGCTGGTATCGGGAATATTCTCGGGGGCGCTGATTCCGCTTGATTTCTTCCCGCACTGGCTTCAGGTCACCCAGCTGTTCCTGCCTTTCCAGTACATTGCTTATATGCCTGCCATGGTGTTCACCGGGCATTATTCACTAGGCGGCCTTCAGCTATCCCTTCCCGAAGCCGTAGGCATGCAGGCCGCTGCTGTACTAATAATGTTCGGCTGTAATGAGCTGGTCCGCCGCCGGGCCATGAAGCAGTTCACGGCGGTCGGCGCATGAATACCCGGAGGGAAAGGAACATTCCTGTTATGAAAAAATATGTAGATGTATACAAGCAGTGCATGTACTCTGCTATCCAGACCGCTTCGGCTTACCGGATGAACTTCATCGTCAGCAGTCTGATTACCCTAATCGGCAACATTCTGTTTCCGCTGGTGACGCTGTTAATCTATCGGGCGGGCACTAGCTTTCCCGGCTGGAGCTTGTACGAGGTGCTGTTGATTCAGTCTATATTCACCATGTCCAGCGGTCTCTCCAGTCTGGTCTTTGGAGGATTGCTATGGACAACAATGTCGCATGTGAGGGAGGGCAGCTTCGAGGTCATTCTGCTGAGGCCACTGAATCCGCTGTTCTACATTGTAGCAACTACCTTCTCTGTAGAGAGTGTCGGATTATTCCTTGGCGGGGCTGCCTTATTCATCTTCTCCGCTCTGCATATCGGCGCTATCTCCGCCCTCGCGTGGCTGCAATTCACCGGGATGTTCCTGGCCGGGACGGCTGTACTCGCCGGATTATCGCTGATGATGGCGGCGATGTCCTTCAAATGGGTCGGCAATTCCCGGATTTCCGAGCTGGCGGACAGCGTGCTGCATGTCGGTAAATATCCGCTGCCGATCTTCCCGAAGGCGGTGCAGGCGGCAGCTACGCTGATCATTCCCGTGGGGATGGTTGGCTACCTCCCGGCCTCCGCACTGCTTGGCCGGGCACAGGCCGGTGATTTCATCGCGGTTCTGCCTTGCTTTGTCTTTCTCTGGGCAGGCATTTGGGTCTACCGGCACATGATCAGATTATATGAGGGGGTTGGCGGCTGATGCCGGTGATCGATGTCAAGCATTTAACGAAGAGCTATACTACCTATAAGCGGGGCGCAGGCATGGGGCAGACCTTCGCGAGCTTTTTCCGGCGTGAAGCGGTCTGCGTCCAGGCCGTGAACGATATCAGCTTCGCCATTGAGCGGGGTGAAATCTGCGGGATGCTGGGTCCGAACGGGGCAGGCAAATCCACTGCGATCAAAATGCTCTGCGGCGCACTCTACCCGACCAGCGGGGAGATCGAAGTACTCGGTTATTCCCCGGCCCGGGACCGGAAGCATTATGTCCGCACCATCGGAGCGGTCTTCGGCCAGAAATCCCAGCTCATCTGGGATATTCCGCCCATCGACAGCTTCAAGATGAACAAAGCGATCTATGGCATCTCAGCCACGGATTTCAGCAACCGGCTGGAAGAGCTGGCAACGCTGCTGGATATAGTCGGAGTGATGGAGAAGCCTACCCGCGTGCTGTCGCTTGGCGAACGCATGAAATGCGAGTTCGTCATGGCGATGCTGCACCAGCCGGACATTCTGTTCCTGGATGAGCCGACCATCGGGCTGGATGTGATCGCCAAGCTCAAAATCCGCGAATTCATCCGCCAGATGAACAAGCAGCAGAACATGACCTGCATTCTCACCACCCATGATCTGGAGGATGTGGAGGAGTTAGCCCACCGGGTGATTGTCATTAATCACGGCGAGAAGGTGTTTGATGACTCGCTCCAGCGGCTGAAGCTGTTCCTTGGAGAGAAGAAGCGCGTAAGCTTTACGTTTAACGAGTCGGTGCGGGACACCCTTTTCGACAATGACTGGACCAAGGTAATGGAGCGCCCCTCCGACCTAGAGATAACGCTTGAGGTAGACACCGCCCGGATCTCAATCAGCGAGTTCATCGAAGGTATCTCCCGCAAGCATGCCTTCTCGGATATATCCGTCAAGGAACTTCCGATTCAGCAGGTGGTTATGAATATCTATGAGAATGCCAAAAGCAGCCTGAACCGTCACCCGTTAGAGTGACAGCTCAGGCTGCTTTTTTTGTCAAGATAAGATCGGATTACTTCGCAGCAGCCAGCTCAGACGCAAGCTTCTCCGCCCCGTCAAAGATGGAATAGCTGTAGCCCCAGAACTGGTTGAAGTCAATCTTATAGATCGCTTTGTTCTGGATCGCCTTCAGACTCTGTAGTGACGGATCGGCATAGAACGCCTTTATCGACTGGTCGGCATCAATACCGCCTGTGTACACTGAGATCAGCAGGACATCCGGGTTGGTGGCGATCAATTGCTCCTTGCTGATCTCACCGGTCACATCGGCATAGCTGTTGGTCAGTCCCACCAACCCCAGCACATCCCCCGCAAAAGTGTCGACATTGCCGCTATAAACAGCGATTGCTCCGTTGCCTCCGTCAGATACATAAGCGAAGGTCTTGGCGCCTGTGGCTGCCGATCCCTCCTTCAGCTTCGCCGCACGCTCCTTCAGCTCTGCGATGTAAGCCGTGGCCTTATCCTGCACATCGAAGATCTGGCCGAGCTGTTCAATGTCCTTGTACAAGCTGTCTAGCGTTGCCCCTTGCAGGCTGGTGCTCTGCACGAAGGTCTTGATGCCCAGCTCATTGAGTCCGCCTACCGTCCCTACTCCCCAATCCGCATCCGCGAACAGGCCGCCGCGGCCCATCACCAGATCCGGGCCCGCGCCTACAACCAGCTCTTTGCTGGCATAGTCCTGTGAGATGACAGGAATCTTCTTGAACTCTTCCTGAACTGCCGGATCACCTGCACCGTAGAGAGCCGCTACTCCGACCATTTTGTCGGTAAGCCCCAGCTTAATCAGCAGCTCCGCCGCACCTTGGGTATTCGCTACTACCTTCTCGGGAGCCTTATCGAAGGTCTGCGATTTAGCCGTCCATTCGGTGCCTTCCCCGTTATTCGTGTGGTTCTCCATTGTTAGGGGATATACCGTCTTGGCTGCCGCAGGTGCAGTCTCCGCCGGTGCGGAACTGGCCGATGCAGGTGCAGCCGTTGCCGCTGCTTCCTTCTCATTACCTGCGTTGGAAGAACAAGCCGCCAGCATAACCGCCATTACGAGAACCGCCAGCAGCGGTACATATCTTTTGAATATTTTCTTCATTCTCTTAGGTCCCCTTTTCTGTATGTACATTAGTTATCCTGCGGGAAGGGCATTAAGCCCATAGCCTTGCAGGGGATACCTCCGTAGAATATAGAAAGTTGAGCCGCATGTCAATGAGAATAATTATCATTGACAATCGTTCTCATTGTACCTTATATTTAAAAACATGCTACGATATCCTGCTCACAGTGTCGTCTGATGAGTCAGTCCATACTAAATTCTCTAATGTAAAGGAGCCTTCCCATTGTCATGCATACTGATCTAGCCGTACCTTCACAGCCTAAGCAATCTCTCATTCATTCCCGTTACGGCTTTATGGCTATTATAGGCATCCTGTTCGTTATTACCCTGCTGTCTGCCGGGGCTGCGGTCTCCTTCGGGCAGGTAGACATTCCTGTCTCCCAATCCTACCGGATTCTGCTTCACCACATCACAGGCATTCAGATTGGAGATATACAAGACCTGACCTCCGGTTCGTTCGTGGATATTATCTGGAAAATCCGGTTCCCGCGTGTCCTGATGGCGATGTTCATCGGCGCCGGACTTACGCTGTGCGGGACAATTATGCAGGCAGCGGTACAGAACCCCCTGGCTGATCCATACATACTCGGTATTTCCTCCGGCGCTTCGCTGGGCGCAACCTTCGCCATCCTGATCGGCTTCGGCTCGATGGGGCTGCTCGGCCAGTCGGGTGTCGCCTTTTGGGCTTTTGCAGGGGCGGTTGGCGCCTCTCTGCTGGTCCTCACACTCGCCAGTGCAGGCGGCAAAATGACCTCCGTCAAGCTGGTGCTGGCCGGGATGGTCATTAACGCTCTATGTACCGCTTTTGCCAACTTCATTGTCTATTTCGCGAACAATGCCGAAGGCATCAAGACGGTTACCTTCTGGACGATGGGCAGCCTGGCTGCATCGAGCTGGGATAAGCTGCCACTGATCTCGGTCACCATCCTGCTTGCTGTTATCCTGTTCCTCTCGCAGTTCCGCGTGCTAAATGCCATGCTGCTCGGAGATGAGGCGGCGGTTACGCTGGGTATTCATCTGGGTGCCTACCGCAGAGTCTACATGATCCTCACCGCGCTGATTACCGGAGTTATGGTAGCCAGCTGCGGAATGA
The DNA here is from genome assembly GCF_038002265.1 of Paenibacillus sp. FSL R7-0179. Classification (NCBI taxonomy): domain Bacteria; kingdom Bacillati; phylum Bacillota; class Bacilli; order Caryophanales; family Paenibacillaceae; genus Paenibacillus; species Paenibacillus sp. FSL R7-0179. The sequence continues at coordinate 1,435,112 of NZ_JBBOCC010000002.1, read as the reverse complement.
TCGGCTTCGTGGGACTGATTATCCCCCATCTGGTGCGGGGACTGGTCGGCTCGGACCACCGCAGGCTGCTGCCGGCGTCGATTCTGTTCGGCGCGATCTTCCTGATCTGGACGGATGTCATTGCCCGGACGATTGTGCCGAATGTGGAGCTGCCGATCGGGATTATTACCGCGCTGATTGGGGCGCCGATGTTCATGTACATGCTGATTAGAAAAGGCTATGCTTTTGGAGGGAAAAGCTGATGAATCTGAACGTTGAAAGCCTAAGTGTATCCTTCGGTGAAGCGAAAATTGTGCAGGAGGTCTCGCTGAGGGTACAAAATAAGCAATTCGTCGGCCTGATCGGCCCGAACGGCTGCGGCAAATCCACGCTGCTTAAGAGCATCTATAAGGTCATTAAGCCGCGCCAGGGGGATGTCTTCCTCTCTGAGCTGAATGTGATCAAAGCAAGCCCGAAGGCCGTAGCCCGCAAGCTCGGCGTCGTCGGCCAGTTCAACGAGCTGAGCTTCGACTTCACCGTGCGGGAGATGGTGGCGATGGGCCGGACGCCGCACAAGGGGATGCTGGAGACCGACAACCGGGAGGATTCAGATATTATCTCTGCCGCGCTGCGCAAGGTGAATCTGGAGGGACATGCCGGCCGCAGCTATAACTCCCTGTCCGGAGGTGAGAAGCAGCGGGTCATTCTGGCGCGTGTGCTGGCCCAGCAGCCGGAATTCATGATTCTGGATGAACCGACCAACCATCTGGATATCAAGTACCAGCTGCAGATTCTGAATATTGTCAAAAAGCTGGATATCGGCATTCTCGCCGCCCTCCACGATCTCACCCTGGCCGCAGAATACTGCGACTATCTGTATGTCATGAAGGAAGGCCGGGTCGCGGCCAGCGGAGTGCCGGAGGATATTCTGACCAAGGAATTAATCGGCGAGGTCTTCGATGTGGAGTGCGAGACCTACCGCAACCCGGTCACCGGGGCGCTGGGCATCGCCTATCTGGAGACAAAGTAACTCTCTGCTTAATGAGAGGATACACTTAGGCAGACTAAAGAGGCGGCGGCGCTTACCGCTGCCCATTAGTCTGCCAGTTTGGTGTGACTGTCCGCTGCCGATTCTCCGCTGTTTTGTCCAAGGCCGTACCGCTCCTGATAATAGCTGGGTGTGCAGCCTGCGTATTTTTTGAAGATGGCAATGAAATATTTATAGTCCTTATAGCCGACATCGGCGGCAATGGCGTATACCTTGTCCTCTCCGCTGCGCAGCAGATCCATCGCCTTCTGGATACGGTAACGGTTCAGGAAATCGTTGAAGGTATAGGTCGTTTCGCTTTTGAACTTCTGATTCAAGTAGGTGGCGCTTACCCCCAGGCTTTCCACGAGATCCTTGATCCCGATTTTCTCCGCATAATGTTCTTGAACATACCCGATCATCCTGGACACGTAACGGGACGACTTCCCGGGGAGCTTAACGACAGAAGCTTGCAGTGCCTCCCCATTAGCAGCACCTGATGTCAGCATAGCCGTGTATTGCCGCTTCATCGCCAGCTGCCCCTTGGCCCGCTCCAGAGCAGCGAGTAGCTGCTCCTGCTCCAGGGGCTTCAGCAGGTACTCGGTCACCCCAAGCCGGATAGCATCCTTGGCCAGTCTGAATTCATCGTAGCCCGACAGGATAATGTAGCTGCAATCGGCTTCCTCTACGCTCTGCTCAATCATGCCAATTCCGTCCAGCAGCGGCATATTCACATCAACAATGACGATATCCGGCCGCAAGTCTGCGATCTGACGCAGTCCATCCTCGCCATTCTCGGCTTCCCCGACCACGACGCAGCCGGCTCCCATCCAATCGAAGGTGAACCGCAGCCCCTTGCGGATCATCTCCTCATCCTCTACCAGCAGCACCTTGAACATTGGTCTCCTCCTTCCGGTATGGCAATCTGAATGTAACGACGGTGCCTTCTCCCAGCGTGCTGTCCAGCTCAATCCCGTAACGGCCGCCATACATCAGCACCAGCCGCCGGTGCAGATTATGCAGCCCGATGTGAGGGGCACGGTTATCCTGTGAATCCATGATGGCCCGCACCTCCGCAAGCCGTTCTCTGCTCATGCCTCCGGCATCATCCTTCACTTCAAGAATAAGATCCGTTCCCTCTACCCAGCCCAGCACCTTAACCGATACGGATTGGCGCTGGCGGTAGCCGTACTTAATCGTATTCTCAATCACCGGCTGGAGCATCAGCCGGGGGACGAGCGCCGTCCGGGCCGCCTGGTCTACCTCCTCGCGGTAATGGAGCCTGTCCTTGAAGCGGATCTGCTGGAGCTTCATATAGCCTGCTATATATTCCAGATCACTCCCGAGCATGACATGATCCTGCTCATTGCCTATACTGTAGCGCAGATGGCGGGACAGCGTAAGGACCATATCCTGGGCAAGCTGATTGTCCACGATAATGGCATACCGGAGCGTCTCCAGTACATTGAATATGAAATGCGGATGAAACTGCGACTGCAGATGCTTCACTTCAATGACTCTGCGCAGATCGGACAGCTCTGTATTCTGGGCGACCAGCTCATTCAGCCGCTGAAGCATCCGGTTATACTGATTCGCCAGCGTCTCGAACTCATCACCGGTTCCGATGTACACGTAAGAATCCATATTGCCGGACTGCAGCTCTCTTACGGCATAGATCAGCTTATCAATCGCCCGTGATTGGCGCGTGGAGATAATACGGGCCGAATACCAAATAACAATCCAGAGCAGCAGACTCGCCAATACAAAAAATACAACCAAAGACAAATAGGCGCTGCGGTTCCCTTCGGCGGCACTTAACGTGTAAATACGCCATTGCGACAACGGAAGATACGTTTCCTTGCTGTAATACTTTCCGTCATCAATCCATACGTAGCCCTTGGAATCACTGGTCAGGCTGTATTTGTTCATCAGCCCCTGGGTCAGGTTATTGGTTGTGGCAATGATGGTCCGGTAAGGATCAGTAACTACGGCAATTTCGTTATTCTGCACGAAAAGCAGCTTCTGCAGATCCGGCTCGTACAATTGATAGATCAGATACCCCTGCACACCCCCGCTGCCGCTGATGGCCTTAGCAAATGTATAAGCGGTATAGCGGTCATGCGAGAAGCGGATAGGGTTGGTCTCGGCCAATCCCGTCAGGCCCTGATTGTGCATCCTCCGGGCGATAGCCTGCAGGGCAAGGTCTGAGGAGTCAGAGCCGTAGTTAGCAGAGGAGGCCAGAATGCTTCCATCTGTACCCATGATATACAGAATACTCTTTACCCGCTGCCGGTTGTTGAAGGCATAGAACCGCTCGAACACCTCAGGGCCCCGGGTCTGCGCACTTGTGAACGCGATAACGGAATCGAGCGCCGAAGCTCCATTCATTTCCTTTATATAGGAGCTGTAGACTTCCTCCATCGCCAGCTTAATTTTTTTGCCCGCTTCTGCCGTCTGATTGATAAGCAGGAACCGCGAATTGATCATCATGAACATCAGGAACAGCACAAACAGAATGGAAATCGGCACAAGCGTATGCAGCAAAAACAGTCTGCGCAGCGAATCCTTGAAGCTCCTTTTTGCCCTCATGCCTTCCCCTCCTATTCGTCCTGTAATCATACACCAGGATGCAGCAAAGCCCGGTACCCGCTGGCGCGGGCCCGGACTACAGCTACATGGTTACTTCTTTTTTGCCGGAGAGCTTGAAGAACAGCAGCAGGGACAGTACGGTGATCACCGTCAGCAGCGTCGATAAGGCAGCCGCCACCCCATAATTGCCGCGAACCACCTCAGTGTAGACCGCTACGGTCATCGTCCGGGTCTTCCCGGTATACAGAATAATTGAGGTGCTAAGCTCTGTAATAATACTGATCCAGCTGATAATCGCCCCGGCGAATACCCCGGAGATCATCATCGGCACGGTAATCTTGAAGAACGTCCGCAGGGTGGAGGCCCCCAGACTAATCGCAGCCTCTTCAATGCTGTCATTCACCTGATGGAGCACCGCCGCACTGGAGCGGATCGTATAAGGCAGCCGCCGAATGACAAAAGCAACAATCAGAATCACAGCGGTGCCGCTCAGCACCAGCGGTTCTTTATTGAAGGTCACGAGCAGGGCAATCCCCAGAATCGAGCCGGGTACGATATAAGGCAGCATTGTGAAGGTATCGAGAACATTCGCCGCCGCACCTTTGCGCTTCACCGTCACATAGGCGATCAGGACCGCAGCCAGGGTAATGATTACAATGGTGATACTGGCCATCATGAAGGTGTTGTAGATTGCATCTCCCACTTTGGAGAAGGCCGCCCGGTAGCTGTCCAGCGAATAGCCGTCGACGAATATTTTGCCGGAGGTCTTCAGGAAGGAGGTATAGGCTACATAGACCTGAGGCATCAACGCCAGTAACGTGAACAGATACACGTAGGCGTGGGCCGCCAGATTGGCTACTCCCTTCAGCTTCTTCGGTTCAATCGGATTCAGCGCACTCATGCTATACGACTTCCGATTCGCCACATACTTCTGGAGCAGAAAGACCGCAACCGCGAAAAACACAACAATGACACTGATCGCCGCAGCAAAGCCGTCATCTCCTCCGACCTCACTGATGAATTCGTTGAAAATCAGGACAGGTACCGTCCGGTAGCCTTCACCGATCAGCATCGGTGTGCCGAAATCCGCGAATGCCCTCATGAACACCAGCAGCCCACCGGCGAGAAGTGTCGGCGTAATCAGGGGCACGAGGATTTTCCACATTTTGCGCAGACCCGTACAGTTCATGCTCTCCGCCGCTTCCATCAGGGAGTTGTCCACATTCTTCAGCGCTCCTGATACATACATAAAGATCAGCGGAGACAGCTGAAGGGTCAGCACCAGCAGAATGCCGGAGAAGCCGTAAATATCAGGCATCGTGAACCCGAATACCCGGGACATGAAGGTAGTGATCACCCCGCTGCGTCCAAGCAGCAGAATCCAGGCATACGCCCCGATAAACGGAGCGGACATGGAGGAGATCAGAATCAGAATCCGCACCGCAGCGCTGCCTTTGATTCTGGCAATGGTCATAATGTAGGCCAGCGGGCCGGCGACCAGGATAGACAGCAGGGTAACACTTACCGTGACCTTGATGCTATTCCACACGGCATTCATATAATAAGCCTTGCTGAAGAATTTATGGAAGTAGGCGAGTGAGAACTCTCCGGTGTTGCTGTCGAAAAAGCTTTTTATCAATAGCATGAACAAGGGCAGGGCCAGGAATACCAAATATCCGGCAAAAAGTACAAAGGTAATCAGCGACCAGATATCCCAGCGCTTCATCCGGCCGCTCATAGCCGAATCCCCCGGTTCAGATTGCGTTCCCCGGCTTCATCATATACATTGACCGTTCCCGGTAGAATGGCAAGCGTCACTTGCTGTCCGGTCTCCACCGCCTGGGTGGAAGCCGACTGCTGGATGACCTCCACCTCCTGTCCGTTCTCAAGCGCCACTATCAGGTGGGTATTCAACCCCAGAAACACATTGTTCACCACGGTTCCCGTGAGACCTGTGCCGTCTTCAGCCAGCACGAATTCCTCCGGCCGGACGGAGATTTTCACCTCTGCCGTTGCCGCGGATAGCAGTTCATCCTGAAGCCCCGGGATTTCCAGTGAATAACTGCCGCCCACACGAAGAATTGCGTTACCTCCGGCTCCGCTCTCCAGCTTCGCCGCAATGACATTGGTCCGCCCGATGAAGGTGGCGACGAACAGATTAGCCGGGCGCTGATAGATATCCCGCGGCGTTCCCACCTGCTGGATGATCCCGGACTTCATTACCGCGATGCGGTCGGATACCGCCATCGCTTCTTCCTGATCATGTGTCACATAGACTGTCGTAATTCCCACCTCACGCTGGATACGTTTGATGGCATTGCGCATATCCACGCGGAGCTGCGCGTCCAGATTGGACAGCGGCTCGTCCATCAGCAGCACGTCGGGATTAATGACGATGGCGCGGGCCAGAGCAACGCGCTGCTGCTGTCCGCCTGACAGATTCTTGGGCATTCTGTCCTTGTAAACTTCAATCTGCACCGTATCCAGAATCTCTGCGACTCTGCGCTGCCGCTCCTCCTTGCCCACTTTACGGTTCTCCAGCCCGAAGGCTACATTCTCCGATACGTTCAGATGGGGGAAAATGGCGTAATTCTGAAACACCATTCCGATGTTCCGTTTGCCCGGAGGAACGTTGTTCATGACTTTATCGTTGAAGCCGAGATCCCCGCCTTCGATACTGTTGAACCCGGCCACCATCCGCAGCAGTGTAGTCTTCCCGCAGCCTGAAGGACCCAAGAGGGTGAAGAACTCACCCTTTTGGATGTTCAGGGACAGCTCGGGGATGACGGTGGTGTCGCCATATTTTTTGACAATATTCTTGAAGGATATTGCGACGCTCATGTTGCACACCCGCTTCCTCTAAATTGGCTGTTCTGAAGGTTGAATTACTTCGCGATATTGGTAAACAGCTCTGTATAGCGTTCTATAATGGCTGACTTATTCTCCGCTACATAGGCCACATCCTCATCAATCACCTTGATTTGGTCCATCGGTGTCATGAAATCTCCGATTACCGCATCCGAGCGTAACGGACGGTTCGTGGTCTCTTTCCCTAGTGCATCCTGTCCTTCTTTGGAGATGAGGAAATCAATGAACTTCTTGGCGTTCTCCTGATTCGGAGAGCCCTTGACCACTCCCGCTACCGCATCCAGAAATACCGTGCCCTCTTCGGGATAGACTACCTTGACTGGAGCGCCGTCTCTCACATAGCTCACTGCCGGATCTTCGTACGTCAACGCCACCACATATTCGCCGTCCGCAACGCTCTTGTGCGCTTTGCTGGAGCCGCCCGCAATTTTGCCATCCAGATTCTCCAGCAGCTTGGCTACATAATCCCAGCCTGCCTCTGAAGTGTAATCCCCGCCCATTGCTCTGAGCATATTCGTCAATTGGGCAAATGCCGAGCTGGAGTTCGCGGGGTCCGCCATGGCAATTTTGCCCTTCAGCGCCGGATTGAGCAGATCTGCATAGCCCTTAATCGGAATGTCGCCTGCCAGATTCGTATTCACCAGCAGCACACTTCCGTCAGACACATAAGAGGTCATGATCCCTGTCGTATTCGTGTGACCCGGCAACAGATCCTTATCATTAGAAGATACATATTCTTCGAACAGGTCCGCATTATCATTGAACAGGGCGTAAGCTCCGCCGAACATAACGTCCGCGTACGGGTTGGTTTTCTCTGACTGAATCCGCTTGATCAGCTCACCGCTGCCCGCCGATACCAGCTCTACGGTAACGCCTGTCTGCTTCTCAAAGGCTGGGATAAGTGCGTTAATCATCGCTTCACTATTAGGGGTATAGACTACCAGTTTATTCGAGCTGCCGCCCGCCGCGCCTTCATTCGCTTTGTTTCCTCCGCACGCCGAGAGCACAACCACCATCATTGTCATAATAAGTGACACCTTCAACCACTTTTTCATTTTCATTCACCCCTTATCTGAATATAGGTCTATTTTATCAGCTTGAAATATCTTTAAAATCCTATTATTCGACAAAATCATCTAAAATTCGCAACTAAAATAACAATATGAGTTATGTAAAATAACATTAATTTATTCTTTTTTAATTTTTATACAATAAACCTGCATGAATATAGATTTATTTTACATAAAAGTAAATATATCATTTTGACAATTATGATTTATGTCATATATAATCACATTAATTTTAACATCTAAGGAGGTCATTTATGAAATTTATTCACAAACGGACTCTGAGAAGCTTTACCGCCCTGCTTGCCCTCTTTACCCTGTTGTCGTTTCCCTCCATTACCCAGGCAGCGGATGTGGCTGTACCCGGGAAAGTCATTCCCAATGTCGTAGTCGTCGGTGTCGGCGGAACGATCACCTCCACCTCACCTTCCAGAGAGCTGTTTCAGACTTACGGCACCCCCAGGGTTCCCATCAAAGATATTATCCAGAGATTACAGCCCGAGCTGTCCAAAATCGCCAATGTGACCAGCACCGAGCTCAGCAACATCAGTTCGGCGCAGACTTCATCCAAGGACTTATATAACCTCACTATCGCTATCGATAAGGAACTGGCTAATCCGGCAGTGAACGCTGTTGTCGTGACTACCGGAACCAACATTATGGAAGAGCTGGCTTACTGGACTGATCTTACGGTCCGCAGCGCGAAGCCTGTCGTCTTCACAGGGTCGATGCGGCAATCCAATACGATCTCCTTCGACGGGGAAGCCAACCTGCTGAATGCGATACGACTGGCTGCCAGCCAAAAGACGGCCTACTACGGTACTGTTCTGATGATGAATGATGAATTCTTTGCAGCAAGGGAGGTTACCAAGACCGATGCACTGCGTCTGGATACCTTTGACGGCGGCCGTTACGGTGCCCTGGGTACAGTGGATGAAAACCGGATACGCGCCGTCCGTGCCCCGGCCCGTGTTAAGGATGCCGGAACGGAGAAGTGGAAGACTCCTTTCGATCTCAGCACAATCCAGCCGGAGGATCTCGCTAAGGTTGACATTGTATACAGCTATACGGAAGCCTCCGCAACACCGATTACAGCTTTGGCCAATGATGGAGTCCAAGGCATAGTTACTGCGGGCCACGGGGCCGGCGGGATCTCGACCGCGCAGCAGGCTGCCCGCAAAGAGGCGATTGACAAGGGTGTTCTGTTCGTCAGCGCGACACGCGCAGGCTCGGGGGCAGTATATGATACCGGCGCCAAAGGAATTATAGGCGCAGGCGATCTGCTACCGCAGAAGGCCAGACTCTTGCTTCAGCTGGGTCTTACCTTCTCCAAGGACCAGGAGCAAATCCGCCAGTGGTTCTCTACCATTGGAATGCCGGATTATGATATGAGCAAAATCGAGTAGGAGGAGGCGGCAAGCCTCCGTCCTCTCACACCACCGTACATGCGGGTCCGCATACGGCGGTTCCAAAAGGTTAGCAAAGCTCCAGATAACGTGAAAGCAAACTTTTCAGCCCTTTCGCTTCCCAGAAGGAAGTCGGAAGGGCATTATTTGTATTCCAAGACATTTCCCATGCGCCTCGCCTCGAGTTGGCCATCGTTACACAGGCCCACTCGGGTACCCCAAGTGCCCGAAGTTCGCGGATTCGTGTGCGCACTCGCTTCCATTGTTTCCACAGGCACATTCGCAGCCTTCTCCGAATCCATTGGTTCAATGTTTGGAGGTGTTTCTTTGCCGACGCCAGATAGAAATAGCCAAGCCAGCCCATCAGATATTGATTCAATCGGCGTATTCGTTCTTCCATTGAGATGGACCAGGTCCGGTTCGTTAGCTCTCGAATTCGCTCTTTGCATGCCTTAAGACTCTTCGTGCTATTCGTATACTCGCCTGTTTCTGGCTTAGGAAACTGAATCCTAAGAACTTCAGGTGCCAAGGTCTGGCTACCGCACTCTTTTCCCGGTTTACTTTCTTCTACAAATCGGCTAACCGATTCCATGACCCGTTCGCCAGCTCGTTTGCTCGCCACAAAGATATTACGGTCGTCTGCGTAGCGTACGAAGCGCAACCCGCGTCCGGTCAATTCCACCCTAATTCTAGTACGCCCATGCTGGGCGTACTAGAATTAGGGGCTGTCCCAAAAGTGACAGCCCCTTTTATTACGGGAACGAAAAACAGCATACATTCGCTGAGGCGCAGGCCTGAGGCCTGAATGTATGCGGAAAACAGCATACATTTGCTGACATGCAGGCGTGTGGCCCGAATGTATGCGAAAAACAGCATACATTTTGCTGAGGCGCATCCCTGAGGCCCGAATGTGTGAGAAAAACAGCATACATTTTGCTGAGGCGCAGGCCTGAGGCCTGAATGTATGCGGAAAACAGCATACATTGGCGAAGCGTCCCCCTCTCCCAAGTGCTCACGCTAAATCTTCTCCATCATAAAGAGCTGTCCCAAGCAGCCGCTTCACGGCTTCCTAGACAGCTCCTTCTTTATGTTATGCATTTGGGGCGGAACTTACGCCGCTGCACTATATTTCAGCCGGCGGATAGACCAGGCCGACAGGATGACCAGATACACTCCGCTCATGGAGAAGAACAGCAGGTTCTCTGCCGGAGTCAGCCCGCGCTGGGTAAGCACGCCCATGCCAATGGTCAGCAGCGAATAAGGGAACAGCAGACCCAGCTTCAGCACATATAAGCCCAGCCCGACAAAGACCGCACACAGGCTGATTCCAATCGGCGTGGCAAAGCTGCGGATACGGATGGACAACCCAAGCTGCAGCGCGGCAATGCTGAGCGAAGCCACCCAGCCGCGAAAGGTCCACAGGATGATGTCCAGCGGAAAAGCCCCCGTCATAGACAGCATCCGTCCTGCCGCCCAATACATTAGAAGGAATAGCGCCTGCGCTCCGGCAATCAGCACGCCTACAATAACAAGCTTGGCTATAAAGAGGCCGGCTATGGATACTGGAGCAGCCAGAATCATGTTCCAGTTCCGGTTCACATGCTCCAGCCTGCACACAAAGGCGCAGCAGATGGCAATCAGAATCGGCAGGAAAAACTCCCCGTAAAATAAACTTACCTGCGTCCACAGGCTATACCAGCCGCCTTCGAGCGCCTCACGGTTCATAACAAAGTTGGCACAGCCAATCATCAGGCTGAACACAGGCAGACTGACCAGCACCAGTCCCATCCGCGAGCGGCGCAGCTTGGCCCATTCGGCAGCAACACTTCTGAGCATAAGTTCTCCTCCTTATATTGCCTGTCTTGAGATATGGGCATTTCCGCCCATATACAGGAGCAGCGTGATGAATAGAGCTGTAATGCATTGAAGGACAGGTATTGTACCTGTAATATAAGAACCCGCAGAAGCTTGATAGAGATAAGTCACCGGACTGAGATCCAAATAATAAGACCAGACGACCATCCGCCGGACAGCGGCAGGGAATAAGCTTGCGGTTGTCCCCAGGAACCCGCCCAGCATGCCAAGACATAGGGCAAACGCCTGATTCTTCACCGCCAGCGATATCCATTGCTGCATGGCTATAATCAATAGACTGGCAATCAGAGTACCCGCAGTGAACTGAAGCAGCAAGCCTGCCGGGAACGGTGCTGTGAGTCTATGTAACATGCCGAAGCCGGCAATAAAAACAGCTTGGGCCAGAATGCCGTAGAGGATCAGACTTCCGGCACAGACGAATTTGGCGGCATAGACCGCCTGGCGTCCGACAGAGGTGGTCATCAGCATTTTCCAGGTATCCCCTTTATGCTCCATGTCGCAAATCCTTGACACCACAATCGCCGACAGAATCGGCAGGAACAGCCCGTTCATGGACGAGAGGCTGAAAATCAGCGCTTCCCAGGCGGCATTGTCTGCACTCCGCGAGATCGAGATGCTTATGGACATGGCTGCCCAGCCCAGCTCGGCGGCCAGAAAGAGCGTCAGCATCGCCCATACCCTTCTCCGCCGGATTTTGTAATATTCGAGGAACAAGGCTCTCGTCACAGGCTCCGCTCCTTTCCGGTAAGATCCAGGAAGATATCCTCCAGGCTCTTCTTCGACTCCACGATCCGGCTCACAGCAATCTGGCCTGACACCAGGATCTCATTGACCCGCGCCACCTCAGAGTCCGGCATGGCTCTGAACACCAGCTGCCCCTCTTGCATCCTGGGCCGGTACCCGTGCTCCGACAGAATCCGGACTGCCCGGGCGGAATCATCGATCCGGAAGTGAACCGCCGCCCGGTTCTGTGCCTGAAGCGCAGCCATCGTCCCCTGGAACAGCAGCTTGCCGTCACTGATGATTCCTACCGAGGTAGCGGTCTGCTCGATCTCAGACAACAGATGGCTGGATACCACAATCGTCATGTCATACTGGGCAGGCAAGGATTTAATCAGCTCCCGGATCTCCCCGATCCCCGCAGGATCAAGACCATTGGTGGGCTCGTCCAGTATGAGCAGGCTCGGGAAAGCCAGCAGGGCCATGGCCAGACCCAGGCGCTGCTTCATTCCGAGTGAATATTGCCCGGCAGGCTTATGCCGGTGATTATCCAGCCGCACAATCTCCAGCACCTTATCGATATTCCTGGCAGGCAGGCTGCGCAGCCGCTGCATCACTTTCAGATTCTCAAGACCTGTCAGATGTCCGTAATAGGAAGGTGACTCTATCAGGGAACCCGTCCGGTTCAGAATCTCCAGCCGGTGGTTCCGCAGCTCTTGCCCGAACAGCTTAACTGTTCCTTGGCTGGGCTGCACCAGTCCGAGCAGCATCTTGAGTGTAGTCGTCTTCCCTGCTCCATTCGGACCGAGGAAGCCAAAAATCTCTCCCTGCTCCACCGTCAGATTTACCTGATCCACTCTGGGCGTTCCCCCATAGGTCTTGGTCAATTGCTGGGTCTCGATAATTGGATGTGTGTTCATAGGCTCCAGTTCAGCTCCCTTTCTGTCAAGTTGGCTCTTGCTTCCAAGCATAGCGGCCTTCCCTTGCTGCAGACTGAAGATAACCTTACGCCTACCTTAAATACTCCGGCCCCGCCCATTCTTCAGCGCCTGATCGTGTATACTAATTATGGGTGATGACGATTGAATATGATGAAGAACCGCAAAATAATGATCGTCGAGGACGAGCAGAAGATACGCGAGATGATCGAGCTTTTTTTACGAAAAGAAGGGTATTACCGCATATACGCAGCTGGAGATTACAGCAGTGCCTTAGCAATGTGCCGCCAGGAGAAGCCGGATATCGCCATTCTCGATGTGATGCTGCCGGATGGGGACGGATTCTCGCTTCTCTCCGCCATACGCACCTTCTCCGGGATGCCGGTACTTTTCCTGTCGGCGCGTGGTGAAGATGAGGACCGGCTGCTGGGTCTGGGACTGGGGGCTGACGATTATATCGTTAAGCCCTTCCTGCCGAGGGAGTTAATACTGCGACTGAGCGCTGTGCTGAAGCGGGTATATGCGCCTTCCATACCAGAGCGGCTGCCTGTCTTCAGATCAGGTGAACAGGTAGTGGATCTGGACAGCGCTGTGGTACTAAGAGAAGGCCAGGAGCTGCCTCTGACGGCAAAGGAGCATGCCATTCTGATCAAGCTGCACCAGAACGGCGGCCGGATTGTGACCAGCGATGCCCTTTGCCAGGCGGTGTGGGGGGATGACAGCTACGGGTATGAGAACACCTTAATGGTACATATCCGGCGTATCCGCGAGAAAATCGAAGCAGACCCCTCGAAGCCGGAGCAATTGCTGACGGTCAGAGGACTTGGGTATAAGCTCATGGTGCAGGAGGCGCTCTAATGGACAGCGCGGTCCGGATTTTACGCAAATTCGTAGGCTCTACCCTGCTGGTCTCTACGCTGCTGCTCCTGTTCAACCTGATTCTAATCGGCTCTCTAATCTTCAAGGAGACCCATCAGGAGGCTTCACCGGAGAAGGTTGTGCGCGAGTTATCCTCAGCTCTGCAAGGGGCTGACGGCACATATTCCCTTGATCCCAAGGGGGCCGCGCTGCTTCAGCAGAACCGGGCCTGGGCTATGCTGCTGGATACGGGGGGCAGGGTAACATGGAGTGAGCAGCTTCCGCCGGAGATTCCGCGCGCTTACAACATCGTAGAGGTGGCGAAGCTCTCGCGCTACTACTTGCTGGAGTATCCTGTGTATATCTGGGAGCACCCGGAAGGACTTCTCGTCGTTGGCTATCCCAAATATTCATATGAAAAATATCAGCTCGGATACCTGACGGACTGGTTGCGCTCCCTCCCCTTAAGAGTGCTCCTCCTCCTGGCCTGCAACGTGGTACTGGCTGTGGCCCTTTCACTGTTCATCGGCTCCCGGCTGATCAGCAGTATCCGGCCGCTGATCAACGGCATTCATGCCCTGGCCAAAGACGAGCCGGTCCAACTGCAGACCTCCGGACTCTTCAGCGATTTGTCCGAGAGCATTAATTCGGCTTCCGCTACGCTGCAAACCAGGAGCTCGCAGCTGAAATCACGGGATGAAGCCCGCTCGAACTGGATCGCCGGGATCTCCCATGACATCCGTACTCCGCTCTCGATGATCCTGGGCTACGCGAGCAATCTGGAGGAGCAGGACAATCTAACCGGAGAGCAACGCCAGCAGGCTGCCATCATCCGCCGCCAAGGCGAGCAGCTAAGATCGCTGGTCAGCGATTTGAATCTCGTCTCGATGCTGGAGTATGACATGCAGCCGTTGCAGCTTAAGCCGGTCCGCTTATCCGCTCTGGCCCGGACCGTGGTCTCTGACTTCATGAATAACGGCCTGGAGGAGCATTATTCGCTGGACCTGTGCATTATGGACGAGCGCCTGCTAGTGACGGGCGACGAGAAACTGCTGTACCGTGCGGTAAACAATCTGGTCCAGAACAGCATCCGCCATAATCCGGACGGCAGCCGGATTACGGTAACGGTCTCCGGCAGCCGGAACCCGAAGGAGCCGGAATGCTGTCTAGCCGTATCCGATGAAGGGACTGGGGTTCCGTCAGAGCTTTTGCCTGAGCTGATGCTGTTGCCCTACTCTGGAAAACGGACCCGCCCCGTCCGGCAGGGCCACGGGCTTGGCCTCCCGATGGTCGCCCGCATCGCGGAAGCTCACAAGGGTAAGCTTGTTCTGGAGAGCCCTCCGGGGGAAGGGCTGTGTGCGACTCTGAAGCTGCCGGCTTTACCTTTGCCCAAGTAGACATCAGGTTCCCGCAACGAAAAGCAGCGATCCTCCACTAATCAGGAGAATCGCTGCTTTTTAGCTTTTACAGCTGAGCGAATGGGTTCAGATCAGATACCCACAGAAATGAGAAACATAATGCAATAATCAATAGCTTTTTTAATATAAATCCCCCCCTTTATAATAAATTCAAGAAGATAACAGCACAATTTGTCGAATCCGCACATTGCTTAATCGCTGAATATCCTCAAATTTCAAACTAATCTTTTCTTCTTCAAAAGAAGGTATGCGGGTGAAGCCCATCTCTCCCAATATTCGCTATATTCTGCTATGCTAATAGAAATTCATAGTAGATACAGGAGGCGTAACCCGGAATGGATGCATTTCAATATGAGCTTACCTCAGAGAGTTCGATTAACCTGAAATATGAGTACGGCGGTGAGTACTTCACGTTCAGCCTGTACCGGGATGACAGCGGGTGGGTGCTTCATCCATTTGACGGGATGCTGCTGCGGAATCCGGCGATGTGTACGCTGGTTGCACAGGAGCTGTTCAAGCACAAGCCTTTTCAGGTCATGCTGGCAAAAGAAGGTATCCTGTTCACCGATATACGCTCTACCGTCAATCTGGATAATATTAATGCGCCGGTAGCTGCACGCAATGAGCGGGAGCCGCGCGGTAACCCTGCTGACGATCTGATGGACTTCGTTCAGCAGCACTCGATTGAAGAGGTCATTGACTACGAATGCCAGTTGGTGGGGAGCCGTATCTCCTTTTACAAAGAGATTCTACAGCGCATGTTCATGGATAACCTGGGTCCCTCGGACCCCGAATTCCAGAAGATACAGGATATTGTGCGGATCTACGAGCAGGCGCTGGAACGGCTGTCCAGCCTGAACGGTCCGAATCTGGACGCCGGGAGCCGGGGAAGATTCTAAGCCTGCCAGTGCACTTATACAAGCTTGAACTACACATAGGAAAGGTTGGTTCTCAATGACACTTGAGCTTATCAAGGGGCAAAAATACAGCATAACCAAAGACAACCCCCGCCTCACGCAGCTCATCATCGGCCTGGGCTGGCAGGCTGCGGGAGCCGGGATTGAGATTGATAGCTCTGCTGTTCTGCTTACAGAGGCACAGCGGGTCTCCTCTGCGGCGGATCTCATATTCTATGGGCATCCCGCTGCCGGTGATCAGTCTGTAGCTCTATTATCCCCTGAGCAACGGATCAGCACAGGCACGGCTGACCAAGCACAAATCGCTGTCCGGCTCGACCAGATTCCTGCGGAATATGAGCGCATTGCGTTTGTGCTGACGATCCATGAAGCTGTGAAGCGGCAGCAGAGCTTCTCTTCCTTGGACGGTGCCTATCTGCGGATTATGAGCGCTGCGGACGGAACGGAGCTGCTGCGTTATCCGCTGGGCAACGGTTATTCGGTGGAAACTGCCATCGTTGCCGGGGAGCTCTACCGGTATCGGAGCGAATGGAAATTCAGTGCGGTCGGCTCTGGTTATGCCGGCGGCCTGCCCGCCCTGTGCCATAGCTACGGGATACCGGCGGATACGGCTCAGGCATTGGTTCAGACAGCGAGACCGGAGGCTCCGCCCCGGAAATCTCCTTTTGTTCTGCCGGAGCTGCGGCCACGCCCTAAGCAGAGGCCAGCGGACCTGTTGCCTCCGGCTTCGCCGCCCGGTTCTCCAGAGAATTCTGGAGAACGGCTGCTGAAGAACCGGGGAGAGACGGTCCGGCTTCAGAGCGGGCCGGGAGCTGCGGAGGAGATCGTCATCAATCTCAACTGGGTTCAGACCGAATCCTCCAGCTGGTTCGGCAGAAAAGGGATAGATCTCGATCTGGGCTGTCTGTTTGAGCTGAGCAATGGCCTCAAAGGCGCGGTCCAGGCGCTCGGTGAATCCTTCGGCAGCCTGAACCGGCCGCCTCACATCCTCCTGGACGGAGATGACCGCACCGGCTCGATTGCCACGGGCGAGAATCTGCGGATTAACAGCCGCTATCTCTCCGAGATCAAGCGGATTGTTATCTTTGCCCTCATCTATGAGGGCGTGGCAAACTGGTCACAAGCCGGCGCCGTTGTAACCATAAGCCAGCAGTGCGGGCCTGAGATCAAGGTCCAGCTGGATGAGCACAACAACGATAAGGGAATGTGCGCCATCGCCATGCTTCACAGCCAACCGGATGGGAGCTTCAGCGTGGAACGGCTTGTGGAGTATTTCAGCGGTCATGAGGAGCTGGACCAGCGTTACCACTGGAATCTGCGGTGGGAGGCCGGGAGTAAGTAGGCATCAAGTAGCGGCCAGCATGAATAGGAAAAACGTCCCCTGGCGGGCGGTGATACCGCCGATAGCGCTGAGCCACCCTCTGCCGGACCAATGTGGTCGGTTTTTCGTATACATTGAGCCCACGTGCCCTCATGGCAGTGCAGCATAAGGCATTTAGCCCCCAGCACAAAACAGCCCTTCCCCGTCTAAGACGGATGGAAGGGCTGTTTGTGCTGTAATTATTTTATTCTGCCGTATGATCTACAGAAGCTGCCTGAATGCTGCCGAATGCCCAGTAGCCCACCGGGACATCTGTCCATTTCTGAACTGCGCTGGTCAGCGGAGCGATATCAAGGGCACGGTTGACGATAGTTACAGCTTCTGCACGCGTTAACGTCTGGTCCGGACGGAACGTGCCGTCTTCGTAACCGGTGATGATGCCAGCCTGAGACATCCGTTCAATGGCTGCCTGAGCCCAATGTCCGGAAATATCACTGAAGCCGGCCGCATGGTCTTGTGCGCTTATAATCAAGCGGGACAAAATGGTCGCCATTTCGGCTCTTGTAATTGTCTGGTTAGGCTTGAAGCTGCCTCCGCTGTAACCCTTCATGATGCCGCTTCGCGTCACTTGACCGATTGCTTCTGCCGCCCAGTGTCCGGCAGGAACATCGGAATACGCTACGCCAGCAGTAACATTGGACTGGCTGAAGGTGCGGGCAATGATGCTGGCCGCTTCTGCCCGGGTAATGCTGTTCCCTGGCTTGAAGGTGCCATCGGCATAACCCGTCATATACGCCTTCACCTGTACCGCAGGATCTTGTGCAAGTACAACGGTAAAGGTACTAAATTTGCTGATGCTAAATTGAATGCCTGACTTTCCGGTCTGGCCAAAAGGTACGATCTCTCCCTTGACCAATTCTTTGGTGCCGTCGCTATGTTCAATGAAGACCGCAAGTGCCTTCAGTTGCTCCGCCGTTAACGAAGTGTTATTAAGCGGTAATACCAGCGTAACCGGACGGCTCTGCAGATTGGTCTCAATTGTTACAGGACGGCTTACTAACGTAACTGCCGCACCGCGGGATACACTCTGTACCTGTGCTTTTGCAAGAGCTTCAACCTCTGCGCTCTGCTGTGATGTCTTCAGTGGAACGAGGTTGAAGTAAATATCTGTACCGAATCCAGCCATTGAGCTGCCCGGCACCTTCACCTCAGCATTCACTGTAAATAGATCCAGCATAATCTGATTATCAGCAAATTGCTTGCTGGAGGTTGCCGGAATAGTCAATCTGGTTCCAGCCACCTCGTCATTCTTATCAGGCACGATGATTTTGGCAATATTGGACCCTGCGGCCTTAAGCTCATTAACTGCCCGGATGGCCTGATCCAATGTGAACGTAAGAGTGTCACTTTTCACACCGTTTGAATCCTTGGTGCGGGTAATGACAACGGAGGAGACCATAGAGCCTTGAGCAGCACCGTTTTCAACATTCGCATTGATGCTTTCAGTCTGCGGGATTGGTGTCGGTACCGGAGCCGGGGCTCCCCCTCCTGAGCCTGAACCGCCGCCCGGTGCCGGTGTAGGAGAATCAGTTGGTGTGACCGGAACAGGAACTGTCGAGAAGCTCCATACCTTACTATCCGCAAGTCCTGCATAGCTGTTACCTGATTCATCTGTAAAAGCACCCGGCTCGATCAGCACATAATAGCTGCCGCCCTGCTTCAATAAACTGCTAGTATTGATGCTAACGATATCGTTTGTAATAGTGACAAGCTCCCGATTGCCCGCTTCGATTGTCGTTACAATCTCATGATCTGCTGCATTTACAAGCTCAATATTCCCTTTTCCAGCAAGCACATTCTCGTTAAAAGTCAGTGAGAGTATAGCAGATACAGGTACATGCGTTGCACTGCCTGCCGGACTGTAAGAGGTTACTACAGGTGCTGCTGTATCCGGTGCACTGGTAGTCACAAACCGCCAGGCGTTAATGCCTGCAATCCCGGCATAGCCATTGCCCGCGTGATCTGTAAATGCTCCCTCTGTAACCCGTACAAAGTAACTCGTCCCATGCTCCAGGTTATCCGCCGGATTGATGGTTACGACATTGTTCAGGATCGTTACCCTGTCCGAAAGAGCAGGAATCGCCGCTACCGGATGACTATCATCGGTGCTGCGGAAAATCTCAATAGTACCCGCTGCTGCCCGTACATTTTCGCTGAAGCTAAGGACCAGATTCGTGTTCACTGCCACTTCGGTGGCCCATGGCTCCGGTGAATATGTGATCACCGTTGGCGAGATCCGATCCGGTGCATCTGTGGTTGTGAACTGCCAGACTGTACTCTCTGCATTACCGGCATAGCCGTTGCCTGCGAGATCAGTAAATGCCCCGGCTCCAATCTGTACATAGTAACTCACACCATACTTCAGATCATCCGTAGGATTAATCGTCACTGCATTGCTATGAATAGTTACATTCCCGGAAGCTGCAGGAATCGTCGCTACCGGTGCATGATTCGCACTATTGTAAATGACGATATTGCCTTCACCAGCCTTTACATTCTCACTGAAGGTAAGCTCCAGATTAGCTCCAATAGCTACACCTGTTGCACCATTCGCAGGTGTGTACGTGTTCAACACAGGTGCAGTTGTATCTGGCGCAGCCGGGGTGGTGAACTGCCAGGTTGTACTGTCCGCAATTCCGGAGTAGAAGTTGCCGGATAGATCTGCGAAGGCATCTCCTGTAATTCTCACATAGTAGCTTGTACCATACTCCAGATGTTGAGCCAGGTGGATTGTTGCTTTGTTGTTCAGAATGATTGCCTTACTGGCAGCAATAGTAGCTACCGCTTTGTCGGAGTCAGGGCTGTAGATCTTAATGCTGCCTTCCCCTGCCCTTACATTCTCGCTGAAAGTAAGCTCCAGATCAGTTCCAACCGCTACATCTGCTGCACCGTTCGCAGGTGAGTATGTGTATACAATTGGCGCAGTCTTATCGGGCTCGCTGGTAGTAGTAAACCGCCAGGTTGTATCGTTAGTGATACCCGCATAGCTGTTGCCCGCCATATCCGCAAATGCATTGTTCTCAATCTGTACATAGTAGGTTGTACTGTAATCGAGGTCAGCCTCCAGATTGATCGTTACTACATTAGCGTCAATGATGACTTGAATAGATTCGGCAGGAATCGTCACCGGCGGAACACTGCTGTTCGTGCTGTTATATATTTTAATGCTGCCTTCCGATCTCTGTACATCCTCGTTGAAAATAAAGCTCAGGTTGGTGCCAATCTCTACATTCTTTGCCCCATTCTCAGGAGTAAAGCCGCTTGCTAACGGCGGTGTAGTATCTGGCGCATCGTTTGTTGTAAACCACCAGGTGTTACTGTCTATGATGCCGGAGAAATAGTTATCCGCTGCATCTTTGAATGCTACGTCTCCGATTTCAACATAATAACTAGTACTGTGTTTCAAAGAGAACAACAGTTCAATAGTAACAACACTGCCATTCACCCTTACATTATCCGAATTAACAGGAATAATCTGTTCCGGTATATCGCGTTCCGTGCTGTTGTAAATCAGAATGTTGCCGCTCTCCTTCATTACATCCTCAGTGAACGTAATCGTAAGATTGGTGTCAGTGGCTACTGATGTCCCCCAACGCTCCGGAGTCAAACTGTCTACAGCCGGAGCTGTGGTATCTGCTGCTCCAGCTACTGTCGTGAAGCTCCATTCACCCGCTGCAATCGCGGAATTTCCATATTCGCTCTTATTGATGAAGGCATTCTCGTCAATTGTTACGGAATATTTAGTGCTTTCAACAAAATCCTCGCCCGGATTAATTATTACGGTATTATTAACAGGATCTACTGATACCCTGCTGTCCTTCGCCGGGATGATTTCAACCGGAGCAGACAGATCCGCAGCCTTGAAAATCCGGATATTTCCAGTTGCTTCATCCACCGGCTGATTGAAGGTCAGGACCAGATTGGCATTAATCTCCACATCGGTATCATCATTTGCCGGAGTCAGACTGAGCACCCGCGGAATGTTTGGAACGGCATTGGACTCAATGATCACACCAGTTACACCCACAGCGATAAAGCGGTTATGGCTCTCATTAAATGCGATTCCATTAAGGGTTGCTGTCGTACCTGTATTTTCAGGCTTCCACTTCTGCCCCATATCACTAGTAGAGAAAACCTTACCGCCGTCTCCAGCGGCCATAAATACCCCGTTCCCGTAAGCCACTCCGTTCAGATTCACTTTAGAATCCAGGGCCTGCTCAACGCCTCTCTTACTATCCGGAGAGATAATGATGGTTCCGGACGCCCCGACAGCCATGAACATGCCACCGCCGAAGCTGATGCCCTTTAAATTTTCGGTTGTTTTGCGTGTTACCTTAGTCCAATCAGATCCATCTTTGGACATTACCACTGTACCGTTATCACCCACAGCTACAAACGTACCGTTGCCGTAAGCCACAGCGTTCAGATTCGCATTAGTGTCTGAGTATACTATATTCCAATCAGGGTCGTTGTCGTTGTCATTTTTCATCATGATAGATCCTGATTCGCCGACTAGAACTAGTTTTTTATCACCGTAACTGACTCCATTCCAGTTCATACTGTAGTATCCATCGGAGGGTGCCCAGGACACGCCATTTGTTGACGTTAGGACTATCCCATTGGCACCGACTGCAACATATTCACCATCTGTACCCGTATGAATAACATCATTCAAATTCTTGGTCACACCTGATTCGCGGTCTGTCCAGGTCATGGAGCTGCTTAACGCACCAATCTCCCCTCCATTGCCCACCATTACTGTACCGGTGCCTATTGCTACTGCATTTAATGTAATTCCCCCTGGCGCCGTATCGAGAGATGACCAGCTTGCCGCACCATTATCTGTTGAACCCGCATATACCGGAAAGGCCCCGGTCCAAACCAAACTGATCGTGAGTAGCAACGAGAAAACTTTTTTCAATCCCTTACCCTTAAACAATGTATCGCTCCCCCTTGTTCATTCATCCTGTGCGCTATATTGCAAATTCTGCTGGAGTGTAGCATCTGCCCCCTTAGAAATTTCATATCTGGGCTCCATTCTAGCAGACCGCTCTAAACAAACTCTTAACAATTCTCGACAAAAACCGATTCACGAGGACCTAATTGGGGTATGGCTCTAAAAAAAATGAAAAAGTCCTGATTTTTCTAAAAAAAAATAGCAAAAAATAGCACTTTGAGCTTTCACTCATAGGTGCTATTTTTATTATCAGTCTCTATGGCTATCCTATGAACAAAGGGAGTGTTACCTGTGAGCTTGATTGTACGGCTTAAAGTAGTTAGATCAACGGAGAAGCCAGCAGTACCGCCGCTATAAAAACAAGCTGAATCGCTAGACGTACCGGCAATTTCGGGACCGGCTTGCCGCCAATCGTCAGGTGATTGCGGGCAGCATAGATATTGGCGGGGAGCATGGCGGTCAGCAGCACAACCAGACACACTGCGGCCGCCAAGGAAACAGCGGGCAGCAATAATCCAATAGCCCCGGTAATCTCCAGCATTCCGGTAACCGTCACAATCCATTCCTTCCCCGGGAAAACAGGCGGCACCATTCTGACCAGATCCGGCCGCCGCCGTCCCCAGTGAGCCGAAGCTCCGAGCAGCAGCATCACAGCTACGGCCCATTGAAGGGCGGTTTGCCAGTCATTCCAATACTGGAGGCCCAGCAGACCCATTCCCCGGAACAGCAAAAAGGATGCGATGAGCGCATAAAAAGGAATCATTTAAACTCTCCCCTTCTATCACTTGATAATGCTTCATCTTCATTCTTCAGAATACCAGCCATGAACTCAGATACCTCTCTTGCAGAAAGGGACTCGTCAGAGGGACGCATGGACGCCCGCACCCGCAGACCCAGTGACAACAGAACGAACAGCTCCGCCGTCTCATCAGGATTCACTGTTTCTTTGATTACTCCATATTTCTGTCCCGTACTAATCCATTGTCTGGATACGGATACCGACCGCTCATGAAATTGCTTAAGCACCTCCGCTACCGCCGGCTCATTCTCCTTGCCCAGCAGGTATAGAAGCACCTTATTCGTCGCCTCATGGCTGTCCTCCAGTCCGGCCAGACTTCTTGCAATCGCCAGCATCGGCCCCTCGAAGGCTTTGTCCAGACTGCCTGCCACTTCCTCCTCGAAACGATCATTCACAGCATCAAGCCGCTCCTCCAGCACCCAGGCAAAAATCTCATCCTTGCTTTTCACATAATGAAAAATAGCCCCCTTCGACAATTGCGACCGCTCCATGATGTCCTTCAAAGTAATGGCGTGACAGCTTTTGTCCCACAGCAGCTCCTTGGTAGCCTCCAACAGCTGCCGGATTGTCTGCTTGCGGCGGTCTGCGTTCTTCATCGCTATTCTCCTCTTTTGTCCGGCATAGTTAAGATTGAGTTAATTTAAAATATGATTACTGCTGATTATACATACCGACCATCGGTTTGTAAATTGGTATATCAAAATCCGGGAGATTTCGGACTGCAACGGAATTCTGCTTTAAGTAACTGCCGCAAGATCGCAATCCTACAGGTTCAGTGTTACGGCCGTTGAACAGCTCACATTCGGTAAATGTTGCGTGCCGTATCGCCCTTCCTCTTCTAAATCAGAAGTAGAGCGGTCTGATCCAGACCTCCATGTGAAATGTGTTACATGTTACCTTCAAATAGAGGATATACATCTCAAAGAATGTTGGGGAGGCAACTGCATTATGCAAAAGAAACACTGGGGGTACAAAGGAGTTCTGCTGGCTATTATCGCGATACTGGTAATCTCACTTGCGGGCTGTAGCAGCTCAGCGAACAAGGGGACAGAAGTAACTTCGCAGAACGTTGAGAAGCAAGCGGCGGCGGCGGCAGCGACAAGTCAACTGGCAAAGGCAAGCCCTTCTGCACCGGGCGCAGCACTCTCCTTCAAGCCGGGGAAATACACGGCCAAGGGGAACGGAAAAAACGGTCCGATCGAAGTGGAAACAGAATTCACCGAGACCGCGATCAAAAGCATCAAGGTGTTAAGCCAGAATGAAACGGAAGGCATTGCCCAAGGGCCGCTAAAGATTGTTCCTGAAAAAATCATCAGTGAGCAAAGCCTCGCAATCGATGCCGTCTCCGGCGCTTCTATGACCACTAAGGGTATTCTGGACGCGGTGGAAGATTGCGCCAAGCAGGCAGGCGGGGATCTAGCCGTCCTGAAGCAGGCCAAGGCCACTGCCGAGAATAAGGAAGTAGAGGAGATCACGGTGGATATAGCCGTGGTAGGTGCCGGTGCGGCCGGTACAGCTGCGGCGCTTGCCGCCGAAGACAGCGGGGCCAGCGTCGTACTGCTGGAGAAGACAGCTACACCTATGGGAGCCGGCACTATGGCCGGAGGCATGTTCGCCGCCGATTCCCAGCAGCAGAAGGACAAGAAGGCCACAGTCAGCAAGCAATGGCTCTATGACCAATACATGGCGGCCTCAGATGGATACATGAACTCACTGCTGGTCCGCACCATTATTGATGAAGCCGGTAAGACAGTTGACTGGCTGAATGCAAATGGCGCCAAAATGACCCTGGTGGATGCCGGCACCGGCTTTGCCTTTGAGCATATCGGAATGCCTGCCACGCTGCACGGATACCAGGAAGGCGGCACAGTTGCGATTACCAAGCTGATCAAGTCTTTTGAAGCCAAATCAGGACAGGTTCGCTTCAGTACTCCGGTGACTGAGCTGCTGACAGACTCTGACGGTGCAGTAACCGGCGTGCTGGCTAAGAAAGAGGATGGCTCCAAGCTCAAAGTGAACGCCAAGGCTGTCGTCATTGCAACAGGCGGCTTCGGCGGCAACAGCGAGATGATGGAGAAGTATTTCGGCAAGAAGTTCACTCCGGGACAGATTGCTACAAATACAGGTGACGGCATCCAAATGGCCTGGAAGGCTGGTGCTGATCCATACGGAATGACCTCGACCCAGTATTTTGCGCAAATATTTACGCCTGAAGAGATCGCTAAGCTGGCCCCGATCAACAAGGATTGGTACAGCCTGACCAAGTTCAGTGAGTACCCGAACCTGAGAGTGAATACGCTGGGCCAGCGCTTTTCCGATGAGACTAAGGTTACCCTCTTCGCTGTGCACGGCGCTGAGATTCACATGCAGCCCAAAGAGACGGAATTCCTGATTCTGGACTCCGCCATGCTGAACACCATCAAGAAGAAGGGCCTGGCTGCCATCGAGCCGCATTTCTCCAAATGGAAGGGCAACCGGCAATTCTACATGGAATTCAATGAACCGAATGATACAGATGTTATACTTGCAGATGAGAATAAGCCTACGGACTACACTCCGCTGCTGGATTCAATGAAAGGTACCGGTGTTGTCCACAAAGCAGATTCACTGGAGGCACTGGCTCAGGAGATCGGCGTGGACAAGGATACGTTCCTTGCGTCCGCCAACCAGTATAATACTGCTATCGCCCAGGGCAATGACCCTATGTTCTTCTCCGACACGAAGCGGCTGGTTCCGCTCAAGCAAGGTCCTTATTATGCCATTAAGTATGTCGGACGTAACCTCGGAACGCTGGGCGGCGTACGCATCAATGAGAAGATCGAAGCCACTGATTCGGACGGCCGGGCCATTCCTGGACTTTACGTTGCCGGCGCTGATGCAGGCGGGATGTACGGACAGGCCTATGTTGATTTTGAAGGCGGTACACTTGGCTTTGCCTATACCTCCGGCCGGCTGGCCGGTATCCATGCTGCCGGGTACTCGCATAAGTAATTAGACAACGAATTGCACAATTGTTAAAAAATCGCCCTACCTTTACCCGGTATGGGCGATTTTGTGCTGAATCTTCTCCACCCGAATCCGATTATAATGAAGTAAAACTATAAAGGGAGTCTGTACGTCATGTTAGATATTCTCGCGCTGCTGGAGTGCTATAACACCTATGATCAGGATGATATTTACTTTGATGTTGCCAAAACTATGCTGGAGAACTATAACCAGCTTCAGACTTCAAGTATACAGGAATTCGCTGAGTCCAACCATATTTCAGTCTCTACGGTCAGCCGCTTCATGCGGCAGATGTATTATGACAACTTCTCAAGCTTCCGGATGATCTATGAGCAGACGCCTCTGCAATATCAATATGACGGCAAATACTATCCTGCATTGAAGGAAGAGGACATAGATCCGGTAGCCTATGGTGAGCTGCTGGCCGAGAAGATTAAGGCAACCACCAGCCAACTGGATGGACAGGCGATCACTTCGCTGCTGTCCATGATCGAATCCAGTGACGAGATCGTTTTCATCGGTATTCCCTTGCATTCCGAGATCTGGCGGCTTCAGGTGGAGCTGGTGCTCCTGGGCAAAAAAACCAAAGCGTTTATCGACCCCAACTATCAAGTCAATGCCGTTGACGGTGTGAACGAAAAGTCGGCCGTCATCAGCTTGATCTATATGCCGCAGTATAATCTTCATCAGGTGCAGCAGTTGAAGAGGGCTAAGGAAAAAGGTGCCCGGACTGCCTGCATAGCTCACGTAAGGCTACAAGGTATAGAGAACATTGTTGACCTGTCGCTGCAATACGAAGGCACCGGCACCCAAGTAGACAGCCTGCTGATGCAGGTGCTGCTTAACTACATTGGGCTTCGCTTACGGAACAAGCTGCTCTTAGGGAAGCGATAGAGGGAGGCCATTTATGAATCACGATTATTATGTGAATTGCATCACTCAGGGAATGGAGAAATATCTGCATACCTTGGCGTTGGCAAAACATATGCAATATCATCAGGGGGAAGTGGAATGGATTTCTCCTTTGCCCGGCTTCGACGGCCCCTCACTAGTTTTTAAAGTATCTCTTGAGGAGGATACAGCAAGCGAGCATATTGACAATCTGCTGCCTGACTTGAAAACAGGAGCACTTCCAAAAATATGGTTTATCCCGCCAAGCTCCAAGCCTGCAAACCATATTACGAATTTTGGCTTTCACGCAGCGAGCTATCTTTTTATCTTGCTTACCTGGATGGTGTTCCCATAGCTACCTCGGCTGCCATGCAGACCGGCAATCAGGCATCCATTGAGTTTGTATCTACCCTGCAGCCGTATCGAAATCAAGGCGCTGCAAGCGCTCTGTGCATCACAACCCTGCATGATTTACATAACAAGGGTGTGCGGACAGCAACCCTGAGAGCAAGCCACGAAGCCAATGCGCTTTATACAAAGCTTGGATTTAAGCCCTATTTTCAAACCATAGTTATGTCTTATGAAAAATTAGAACGCTAGCCTCACGCATGCCAGCGATGCGTTCTTTTCCTCAGTTCAGTTATATTACCGTTCCCGGCACTCGATAAGAACTTTATAATATCCGGCCTAAATTCGATTTCAATTTGATCTTTGAATACAGTTATCCTTTCAATGATCCATCTCAACATAACTTTTTTGTTGTCATGGCTAGCTTCATTATATTTTAAAATCCACCCACTAATATTTTTGGCCAATTCTTTAATTTCACTTAATTCTAGTTTTTTCGTCTGAAGTTGCTCCTCAAGTGATCTGACTTCCTGATCAAGTTTTTGCAATTCCTTTTCTTTATCCTCAATCATTTCATTTAATAGTTCTGGCTTGAAGGCACTCTTTCCCAAAATACTTTTTGTCACTTCCTTTTTAAGTAAGTTCAATTCAACATATTCGCTTGCCAACTCTTGATTTTTTTTATCAAGGAATTCTTTAATATCCTTATACTCCTCTAGATCATAACCTCTGGAAAATTCTATGTAGTCTATCTTTTTCAAAGATGCGAGATATTGATTAACAACATCAGCAACAGTATCTTCAATTTTATTTTGTGCATAAATAGTCTGCCCCTTGCAATCAACCTTCCTTAACGCTTTGCCAGAACATCGATAAACCGCCCGTTTCCACATTCTAATCGTACCATCAGCAAGAGTGTATTTTTTGGCATTATATGTTGTAGTCAAAGGGGAGCCACAATAACCACATTTTATAAACCCGACCAATAGAAGCGGGCCTACCGAGGTGTTAACTCGTTCCCGATTATGGTCTTTAACTTGTTCTTTCGACCTAGAACTTCTTAGCAATTGAATATTATCAAAATCTTCTTTATCGATAATTACTAATTGAAGTTGTTGTTTTTCGGGCATCGTCCATTCTGCTTTACCTTTAGTCTCAAAAATCCCTTCAACCGATTTTCTTTTTCCATAGGCCGGATACCCTTTATACACAGGATTTCTAAGAATAAAGTTCACAGCAGCAGTGTTCCATTTACCTCCGGTAGAAGTGGGGATTGTATTTTCATTAAGAAACTTAGCAATTCGATTACTTCCAAAACCCTCTTTTATCACCATATTGAACATCTGTTTGACGATGGTAGCTTGTTCTTCATTTATTTCCAGCTTCATCAGCTCTTTGCCTTTCTTATTTTTAATTCCTGAAGGTGTTAACCGGTATCCGAATGGGGCAGTGCCACCTCTAAATGCACCATCTTCGGCCATTTGTGTATGTTTTTCATCAACGCGCATCGAAGTTTTTTGAGATTCGTTATTCGATTGCCAGAATCTAAGGAAGTTTGTTATGTCATGCCCTTCGTCTGTAAATTCTTGTTGACCTTCTTTTACTGACCAGACTTCAATTCCCATTGAGTTGAACCATTTTAATAACAGAGGAGTTTCATATGTCCTTCTTCCTAATCTGTCGAACATGAAACAAAGCAATACATCAAAGTGACTATTTTCTGCATCATATCTAGCACGTTGAATTTCATCTCTGTCCTCATTCGCTGTCTTATATCCAGAAACGCCTTTCTCCGTATACTCTTTTACCAACATCCAACCCTTACTATTAATAAACTCTTGACAAGCCCTACGTTGCATAGGAATATCATTTCCTTCAAGCTGCCCCTTTGTTGATACTCTGTAAAATGCTGCGACCCGCCTCTTATCCCCCATATCGAAAGACCTCCCATCAGTCATATATACTACCATATTTTAATCCTTATTATTCTTTTTGTAAATAATGTTGACTGAGAAATATATTTATGATATATTATTTCTTGTGAGAAAAACGAATGGGGAATTAGTTCAGTGGGAGAACGCTTCGCTGGCAGCGAAGAGGTCAGGGGTTCGAATCCCCTATTCTCCACCATTCCATGGACTCTTAGCTCAGTTGGTAGAGCAGTAGACTCTTAATCTATTTGTCCAGGGTTCGAGCCCCTGAGAGTCCATCACATTTTTAAAGACCCTGACCAGGGTCTTTTTTTTGTTCAAATTAAAGCCCCTCAATCCTATACGTTCATAAGCAATTCAACAAAAAGGCACTCATCGGTTCATTCACCAATAAGTACCTTGTACATTGTGCGGCTGTCCCGTAAACCCCAGAGCCAGCCCCCCCCAATGAGGGCTTACCCTCCCTAAACCGCTTACAGCCCCTCCAGCTCCTCCGTGTTCTTGGACAGCAATCCCTTCAGTTCCTTCATGAACATGTTAATGTCCTTGAACTGGCGGTACACGGACGCGAAGCGGACGTAGGCTACCTCGTCAACGGGGTAGAGCTGCTCCATGACCAGCTCGCCGATTTGGCGGCTCTCGATCTCAGCGAGGGCGATGCCGCGCAGGCTTTTCTCCACCTCGGATACGATGACCTCCAGGCGCTCTACAGGGACCGGACGCTTCTCGCAGGCACGGATCAGGCCGCGGAGGATTTTGTCACGGCTAAACTCTTCACGGCTGCCGCCCTTTTTGATCACAATCAGGGGGGTCTCTTCAATCATCTCGAAGGTGGTGAAACGGCGGCTGCACAGCTCGCATTCCCGCCTGCGGCGGATGGACTTATTCTCATTGGCCGGGCGCGAGTCCAGGACTTTGGTATTGGTGTGGTCACAGTAAGGGCATTTCATAAGCTTCTTCACTTCCTCATCATTAGAATGGATTGGCCCGGTCCCTTGATACACAAGGGCTATTCGGGCATCATTTAATTTCCAGAAAACACCGTTTATTTGTTGTTATGAATCTGACATGTCCGGCACATAATACAGTTACCAACCGATAGGAGGTGAACAGCAATGAGCCAAAATAACAACTCCAATAACCTGGTAGCTCCAAACTCACGCGGTGCCTTGGAACAACTGAAATATGAAGTTGCCCAGGAACTAGGTATCACCCTCTCCCCAGACGGATACCAAGGCAATAAAACTTCTTACGAAAACGGTTCGATCGGTGGTTACATCACTAAACGTCTTGTAACCCTGGCTGAACAGCAATTGGCAGGTCAGTACAAATAAGTACAAATAACCTGCTAAACACGACATAAGCTTGCCTAAGAAGTATCGAACGGCCTCCGGCCGTTTGATGCTTCTTTTTACATAAGAGCAACAGAAGTAACAAGCACCTAGAACTCACTGTAGAGCTCAGTGTATTGATCATAATAATAAATCACGCGTTGCACGTAATGACGGGTCTCACCGAACGGAATATCCTTCACAGAGGCTTCTGTTCCGTCCCACTGCCCTTCATCCAGCCAGCTCTGCACCTTGCCGGGTCCAGCATTGTAGGCGGCTATTACTGCTATACGGTTGCCGTCAAACTGCTTAGAGAGCGTAGACAAATACCAGGTGCCCAGTTCAATGTTGGACGAGGGCTCTTCCTTCAGCCGTTCCAGCGATACCTCAGGAAGCTTGGCCTTTTCTAGTGCCCACTTGGCGGTATCCGGCATCAGCTGCATGAGTCCCAGCGCGCCTTTTTTGGATTCACGGCCGGTCTTATAATTGGTCTCCACGCGGATAATGGATGCCACCAGAAACGGGTCCATCTCATACGTCCGGCTGTGCTGGCGGATCTCTGCTTTATAATGAATAGGATAAAACCATGACATCCAGTTAGAGCCTAGAAACAGAATCGCGGTGAAGCCGATGAACAGCAGCAGCAGGACTCTTTTTTTACGTAACCACTTCATCATATCAGGCCCAGCCTGTCCCACAACCGGGCAACCTGAAGCTCGGCAGACTGCAGATCACCGCTATTGTCGATCACATAATTCGCTTTCCTGCGCTTCAGTTCAATATCCATCTGCGACCTCAGCCGGTCCTCAGCCTGCTCCAGCTTCATTCCGCTCCGCTCCATGAGGCGGGCTAACTGCACCCTCCTTGGAACATAGACCACAATAATCTGCTCAAATAAGGAATCCAGCTCTGATTCGTAGAGCAGCGGAATGTCGACAATGACCAGCCGCTGCGGATTCTCCTGCTCAAGCGCATACATTCTGTCCTTGATCTCCCTGCGGATTGCCGGATGGGTCAGGTTATTCAGTGTCTTGAGCGCCTCCGGGTCCCGGAAGACAATCTCACCAAGACCCGCCCGGTCCAGCGAACCGTCAGGCAGCAGGATGCGGTCTCCAAAAGCCTCCACCGCTGCCGCCAGCACCGGATGTCCGGGGAGCATCACCTCTCTGGCGATGACATCGGCATCCACCAGTGCAGCTCCCTTGCGGACAAACAGCGCAGACACGGTGCTTTTTCCCGAAGCTATGCCTCCGGTTAAGCCTATAATCATGTACTCACCTCATAATAACTTCATTATACCCATTACAATTAATAATATCGCGGGCAGCGCAGCCGCATGCTTCATCCAGTAGCTGCCGGATAATCTCAGTCCCGTCTTCATTCCCATCAGCAAAAAGGTTCCGCTGAATACAGCGATCATCAGCGAGGTGGACCACGGACTGAATCCGAGCAGTGCCGCACCAAGGCCGGCCCCAAAGGCATCCAGTGACAACGCGATCCCCAGAATCATGGCTTCCATGGAGGAGATACTCCCTGAAGCATCCATATCGGCGGAAGACGGCGTCCGGAGAATCTGTATCACCACGCCCAGATGGCGCAGCTCCAGCGAGAATACTGCCGGCTTCAGCACTGTCTCGGCACTTTGTACGGAAGCAGCCGTCTCCAGTATGGTCTCCTGTCCAGGCACTGTCTCTCCCTGCTCCTTCTCCTTCTGCGTCAGCATCTGGAACAGGGACCAGCAGCCCATTAAGACGAGAATAACCGCTCCGACACTGGAAGCGGCATTCGGCGAGACTACCTTGGCCAACAGCACGCCCACCTGCATAGAACCATAGATGACGACCCCTGAACAGAGCGAAATAATGATAATGGAGAGCAGGGGAATTTTCATTTTACGCAGTCCATATGTAATGCCTACACCAAATCCATCCAGACTAAGCGCAAACGCAAGCAACAGCAAAGACAACAATGGGCTCAGCACCCGCAATCCCTCCCGTGAAGAACCGGAGCTGGTGGATTAAGCATCCAAGCCGGAGCTCCGTTTCGCCATAATCAGCAATCTTCACACATTATATGGGCGGGACGGGCAGTAAGTGCCTGCCTTTATACAGAACGGTTATAACTCAGGTGTAATGGCCCGGGAAAGGGCGGTAAATGCAGCGCTGACTCTAAATAAAAGTCACAGAATCAGTACAGGTACGGGCTGGCAGGTGGGACAATAATGCGTTCCCCGTCCGCCGACTACGCTCTTCTCAATCAGCGTACCGCAGGTGGCACACGGCTGATCCTTGCGTCCATAGATCTTGTGCTGATCCTGATAGCTTCCGCTCTCCCCTTGGCCGTTGACATACGACTTCACTGAGGAGCCTCCGGCATTCACCGCTTCTGTCAGTGTTGCGACAATAGCATGGTGCAGCCTGGCCAGCTGATCCTCCGTGAGGGACTTCGCGGTCTCCTCCGGGTGGATTCCTGCACGATGCAGGGACTCATCTACATAAATATTGCCGATACCTACTATATATTCCTGATTGAGCAGCAGCGGCTTGATCTTGGTGCTCCGCTTCGCGACAATCTCCTTGAACCGTTCCAGCGTGAAATCGGCATCCAGCGGCTCCTGCCCCAGCTTGTTCAGCGGCTTCAGCTGCAGGTCCTCTCCCGGCTGGAACAGATGCATCGTCCCGAATTGGCGCACATCCGTATAACGCAGCTCTGTCCCGTCTGTGAAATGGAAAATAACATGCGTATGCTTGTCCAGCAGCTCGCCCTCACGGTAGACGCCGTAACGGCCCTCCATCCGCAGATGGGAGACCATCACCAGCCCGTCAAATACGAAACGCAGGAACTTGCCTCTGCGTTCAACTGTAACCACACTATGGCCTGCCAGCATATGGGCAAAGGCTTGAATATCATCCGGGCGCTGAATAATCCGCGGCAGCCGGACGGTGACATGCTCTATCTGCTTGCCTGTAATTAACTCATTAAGTGTTCTTCTGACTGTTTCGACTTCCGGCAATTCCGGCATCATGGCTCACCTCCACTCCATTATACCGGATATCTGCCATGCGCGGGGAGCCTATTTCGCTTCGTACCAGTTGCTGCCATAACTTACCTCTGCCTTCAGCGGAACTGACAGCTGCAGCGCTCCGGCCATCACCTCGGGCAGAAGCTGCTTCATCTGCTCCAGCTCCTCCTCCGGCACCTCGAACACCAGTTCA
Source organism: Paenibacillus sp. FSL R7-0179 (assembly GCF_038002265.1). Taxonomy (NCBI): domain Bacteria; kingdom Bacillati; phylum Bacillota; class Bacilli; order Caryophanales; family Paenibacillaceae; genus Paenibacillus; species Paenibacillus sp. FSL R7-0179. The sequence continues at coordinate 1,401,591 of NZ_JBBOCC010000002.1, read as the reverse complement.
TCGTGTACCTGGAGCAGCATCCGGCTCTTCAGGCCGCGCTCATGCAGCGCTTTGTCCATATGAACCATGGCCAGCTTGATAATGTCCGCAGCTGTTCCCTGAATCGGCGTATTCATCGCCGTACGTTCTGCGAAGGAACGCAGATTGAAATTCTTTGCATTAATCTCCGGCAGATAACGGCGGCGTTCCAGCAGCGTAGTCACATACCCCTGCTTACGGGCCTCGACCACAATATCATCCATATAACGGCGCACACCTTGGAACACCTCGAAATACTGTTCAATGAACCGGGCTGCCTCCTTACGGGGAATGTTCAGGTTCTGCGACAGGCCGTAATCGCTGATGCCGTACACAATTCCGAAGTTAACTGCTTTGGCGGACCGGCGCATATTACTGTCCACACTCTCCGCAGGGACGCCGAATACGTCCATCGCGGTCTTGGTATGAATATCCATATCCTCGACAAAAGCTTCCTTCATCCGCTCATCGCCCGAGATATGCGCCAGCACACGCAGCTCGATCTGCGAGTAATCCGCCGCCAGAATCGACCAGCCCGGCTCGGAGGGCACGAATACCTTACGGAGCTTGCGGCCCTCTTCGAGCCGGATTGGAATATTCTGCAGGTTCGGGAACTGGCTGCTGAGCCGGCCCGTAGCAGCAATCGTTTGCCGGTAGAAGGTATGCACCTTGCCCGTCTCCGGCGAAATTTCCTTCATTAAACCTTCGACATACGTAGATTGCAGCTTGGCCAGGGTGCGGTATTGCAGAATCAGGCGCACGGCGTCATGATAAGGCGCAAGCTTTTCCAGTACCTCGGCATCGGTCGAATATCCGGTCTTCGTCTTCTTCACAACCGGCAGACCGAGCTTCACGAACAGAACCTCGCCCAGCTGCTTCGGAGAATTCAGATTGAATTCGGTTCCGCAGGCGGCGTAGATCTCAGTGACCAGCCGGGAGATTTGGGCTTCGAATTCCTTGCCGAGCTGAATGAGATCATCCTTATTCACAGCAATGCCCTGCTTCTCCATATCGGCCAGAATTCGTGATAGCGGCATCTCCAGGTCCTGGAACAGACCGGTCATGTCCGTCTTGTCCAGCTCCTCCTGCTGCTTCTGCACAATGCCAAGCACGGTAGCACTTTTGCGGGCGACATGCTCACCGAGAATCTTAAGCTCAGGAATTCTATATTTGGCCCCTTTGCCGAAAACATCCTCATCCGGCGACAAGCGGGGCAGGCCGTATTTCGTGGTCAGGTCATTCAGATTCTGGCTCGCTTCCGTCGGGTCCAGCAGGTAAGCGGCCAGCTGAACATCTTTAGCGGCTCCGGCAAAAGCAATTCCCTGCCAATGCAGAGCCAGATCGGCCCGGTGCAGATCATACCCGCTCTTCGGCGCCTGCTCATCACCGAGCCAGTCCCGCAGAGGTGCTGCCGCCGGACTTTTCAGCAGGGCAAAAGGCACAAAATAATGCTGCTCCGGCGAAGACAGCCCGAGGCCGATCACTTCAGCACGGTGCGGGTTCTCCCCGTTAGATTCCACATGCAGGGCGGAGATGCCCGGCAGTGTCTGAATCAGCTGCTCTATTCCGGCTTCGTCAACGAGGGTAATCGTCAGCTCAGCCGCTTCCACTGCTGCGGGGCTGGACAGACTGCCGTCCGCCCCATGCGAATAGGCGCTGAGCGACAGCCGCTCCAGCAGGGACTTGAACTCCAGCTTTGCCAGGGCAGGGCCCGCCGTATCGGCAGCAATACCGCTGAACACCATATCCTCCCAGGTATGTTCAAGCGGAACCTCACGGTAGATCGTCGCCAATTTTTTGCTCATAATGGCGCTGTCTGCATGCTCTTCCAGCTTCTCCTTCATCTTCCCCTTCAGCTCACCGGTTCCGGCCAGCACGCCTTCCACCGATCCGAACTGCTGGAGCAGCTTAAGCGCCGTCTTCTCCCCGACTCCCGGCACCCCGGGAATATTGTCGCTGGCATCGCCCATCAGCCCCTTCAGATCAATGATCTGCTCAGGGGTGAGATCATATTTGTCGCGGATCTGCTTAGGTCCGTACAGCTCTACTTCCGTAACTCCCTTGCGCACCAGTGCGATGGTGGTATGCTCGGAAGCCAGCTGCAGCATATCCTTATCCCCCGACACAATCATCACCTGACGGCCGGCGGCATCCGCTTCCCTGGAGATGGTGCCGATAATATCGTCAGCCTCGTAGCCGGCAATCTCGAACTGCGGAACTCCCAGACCCTTCAGCAGCTCTTTGAGCAGCGGGAACTGCTCGGACAGCTCCGGCGGGGTCTTTTGGCGTCCGCCCTTATAATCTTCATAGCCCTCATGCCGGAAAGTAATCTTTCCCGCGTCAAAAGCCACAATCATATGTGTCGGTTTATGCTCCTCCAGCAAACGGAGCAGCATCGTCGTGAAACCGTATACCGCATTCGTCTGCTGTCCCGCTGTATTCGTCAGCGGCGGCATGGCGAAGAACGCCCGGTAAATGATATTATTTCCATCAATGAGTATCAGCTTGTCCACACTAGCACCTCGCCTTTATCTTGCTTTCTCTTTACATAGTACCATATGCTCCGTACAAAAAAGAACCTGAGACCACAGATCCACACCTGCCCGCTCCTTAGCTGCTGCTAATGGTATGGAATACAGGTTTGCCAAGTGAAGCGCGCTTTAAAACAAAAAAAGGCAAGCCCCGGGGAGGTGGCTTGCTGTCTGACGCTTAAGGCGCAGAGCTCTGCAAAGCAGCATCTATGCGCCATCATTATACGGTTATTGGTTCAAATCCGGACGTTTCCCTGTAACCAGATACACTACACTCTCACCAATATTCGTTGCATGGTCGGCAATCCGCTCAATATAGCGGCCAACCAGAGTGAGCAGCATCGCCTGATTCACGGTTTCCGGCTTCTGAACCATATACGTGTACAGTTCGTTAATCATCGCGCTGTACAGGCCATCGACCTGATCGTCATCCTGCGCCATTTTGTAGGCCAGATCCGTATTCTCGTCCAGATAAGACTGAATAGCCTCGGTGGTCATGATCGTCACCAGCTCAGCCATACGCGGAATATCCACAAGCGGCTTAATCAGCTGCTGTCCCTGGATACGCATTGTTACCTTGGCTACATCCAGTGCCAGATCGCCCATACGCTCCAGATCGCTGGAGATTTTGAAGGCTACAATAATGCGGCGCAAGTCCTTCGCCACTGGCTGCTGGGTGATGATCAGCCGTGAGCCGATTTCCATAATCCGGTCTTCCATGGCGTTCAGCCGCAGGTCCGCTTTGACAATCTCCTGTGCCCGTGCCGTATCAAGGGTCTGCAGGGCCAGTATCGCACCATCCAGGGCATCCGTTACATGCTCGCCCATCTGCTGCAGCAGGGTGCGCAGTTCTTCCAGATCTTTGTCGAATTCTTTTCTGCGAATCATATCGAAAGTGATCCTCCTCAAAAACATATGGTCATATCGGGTGAACGGAGTGAACCTGAGACTTGCGAATCAGGCATTCTTAGCCGAAGCGGCCGGAGATATAGTCTTCTGTGCGGGAATCCTTCGGGTTGGAGAATAACAGCTCCGTGTCCGCAGCTTCCACAATAACACCGTTCAGGAAAAATACAGTGCGTCCCGATACCCGGGCGGCCTGATGCATATTATGCGTGACCATTACAATCGTATACTTATCCCGCAGCTCCTGGACCAGCTCCTCAATCTTGAGCGTGGACACCGGATCCAGCGCAGACGTCGCCTCATCCATCAGCAGAATATCCGGCTGTACGGCAAGGGCTCTGGCAATACAGAGACGCTGCTGCTGCCCGCCGGACAGGCTTAAGGCAGACTTCTTGAGGAAATCCTTCACTTCCTCCCAGAGCGCGGACTGGCGCAGGCTTTGCTCTACAAGAACATCCAGCTCAGCTTTGCTCTTCACACCGTGCAGGCGCGGACCGTAAGCCACGTTATCATAGATCGACTTGGGAAAAGGATTGGGCTGCTGGAACACCATCCCCACCTGCTTACGCAGACTCTCCACTTCGATCTCGTCGCTGTAGATGTTTTTGCCGCCGATATTTACTTTACCTTCAATACGTGTTCCGGGAATCATGTCGTTCATACGGTTAAGAGTACGCAACAGTGTGGATTTCCCGCAGCCGGAAGGTCCGATAAAAGCGGTCACCTGCTTCTCCGGAATCTGCAAATCCACGTTCTTCAGGGCATGGAATGACTCATAGTAGAGATCTAGCTTCTCTATGTCAATGATGGATTTCATTAGTTTCTGTTGTCTCCTTCTCATCATCTTCGTTCCCCATGATAAGCTTTCAGTGTAAATAGAGCTCCAGAGAATTGTTAACGCAGTGTAAAATCCTTGTGTAGTAAGATATGCGCCAGGAGAAGGTGCTTATCTTGTGAAAAGAACACCGCCATGTTAGATGACAGGTGTTCTCTTCTTGTTGACGACCAGTTTGTAGCCCACCCCGCGGATGGAATCGATATGCACGGATTCAGGGTCAAGCTCCAGCTTCTTGCGCAAGGAACTGACATGCACATCAACGGTACGCTGGCCTCCGATATAGTCGAAGCCCCAGACCGCATTCATCAGATCATCCCGCGTCAGAACGACGCCCGGCTTACGGGCCAGATACAGCAGCACTTCAAATTCCTTCGGCCGCAGATTGATGCTCTGTCCGCCCAGGGAGACTTCATAACGCTCGGGGTAGATCTCCAGCTGTCCGAGAATAATCGTCGATGCAGATACCGCTGCCTCGGGCGGAGCTTCTTCGGCAATGCCGGAGATCCGCCGCAGCACTGCACTGACCCGGGCCAGCAGCTCAGATACGCCGAAGGGCTTCGTAATATAGTCATCCGCCCCGGACTTCAGCCCGCGGACGACATCCTCTTCCGCATTCTTGGCCGTCAGCACGATCACCGGTGTACGTATGCCTTGTCCACGCAATTTATCCAGAATGTCAATGCCGTTCATGCCGGGCAGCATCAGATCCAGTACGATCAATTCAAAAGGTTCTCTAGTCGCACGGTCATATCCTGCCGTTCCATGATCCTCCACCGTCACCTCGTAGCCTTCCTGTGTCAGGTTATAAGACAGCAGCCGGGCCAGTGTCGGTTCGTCTTCAATGACAAGCAATCGTTGTGCCATAGGTTCCCCCGTCTTTTCATAGGTTATTAATTTACAAAACTGCACACATGCACATCATAGCACCACAATGTTAACTTAGTGTAAAATTATAAATTTATTCTCTATTAAACTCCGCAGGGTTATTCATTCTCTTCCTGCAGCAGCGGCAATTCCAGGATAAATGAGCTGCCGATGCCCAGATCGCTCTCTACATTAATAGATCCGCGATGCAGCTCAACCAGATGCTTCACGATAGATAGACCAAGTCCGGTTCCGCCGGAGCTTCTGGAGCGGGCTTTGTCCACCCGGTAAAAGCGTTCAAAGATCCGGGGCAGATCCTTGCGCGGAATCCCCATCCCCGTATCACTGACTGTAAAACGTACGCTCTCAGTGCCATCCTTCTTCTGGATGCTCACTGCGGTCACTCTGACATTGCCCCCGTCCTGGGTATAGTTGATCGCATTGGAAAGCAGATTCATGAAGATCTGGCGCAGCTTGTCTTCATCGCCTTCAATGAATAGCTCCGCAGGCACATCCGAGCTGAGCGTAATCTTCTTTTTCTCCGCTACCTTGCTAAGCGTCTCCAGGACGGAATCGAAGAACTCGATCAGATGAACCGGGGAGCATTCCAGCTGAACGCGTTTGGATTCGATTTTGGACAGCTCCAGGATGTCGCCGATCAGGCGGTTCAGCCGTTCATTCTCATCGTAAATGATCTGCAGGAACGAACGCGCCGTCTTCTCATCCGTAACGCCCCCGCCGAGGAGGGTCTCGGCGAAGCCTTTTACCGCAGCAACAGGGGTCTTCAGCTCATGGGAGACATTGGCGACGAATTCGCTGCGCATTTTCTCAAGCCTGCGGATCTCTGTAACCTCCTGTAGCAGGAAAAGCATGCCCCGGGAGCAGCCGTCCTGAATCATCGGCACCCCGTCCAGACGCACAATCCGCTCCACCGGATTATAGATGCTGCGCTCCTCGTGGATAGGTTCACCTGCGGACACTCCATCATCAATCAGCCGGGTAAGCTCATAATGATGCTTAATCTCCTTGTAGGAATGTCCGGTCATCTCGCTGTGCTTCACATCGAGCAGTCGTTCAGCGGCCCGGTTGAGCAGGGCAATCTCCCCTTCAGCGTTAATCATCACGATGCCGCCGGTCATATTGTCGAGTACACTCTGCAGCAGGTCCTCGTTGTCGCGTATGGTCTTCAGCTGGGCCTGGAGACTGTCGGCCATCGCGTTGATGGCTGTAGCCAGCTGGCCGATCTCATCCTTGCGCTTCATCGGTACCCGGGCATCATAATCCAGATCGGTAATCCGCCGCGCCACTCTGGTGATCTGCTCCAGCGGAGAGGTCATACTGGAAGCTACCTTGTAGCTCACCAAGGTCGCGGCAATGAACAGCAGCACCAGTCCTCCTGCCATGATCATCCACGCCCGGTTCAGTCCTTCGGATACGGTATCCAGCCCCATCGACAGCCGGATATACCCGTCAAAGCCTTGGTCTGAGGACACGGAGCCCGCCACATACATCATTTCACGGTCTAACGTATCGCTGTAACGGATCGCCCGGCCAATCCCTTCCTTCGCGGCCAGCAGCTCCTCCTCGCGGGTTGAGTGATTGTCCATCTCGCGCGGATTCTTCTCCGAGTCGCCGATGACCTGGCCTTGCTTCGTAATGAAGGTGACGCGCGATCCAGTCAAGTTGGAGATCTTCTCTGCCTGTTCTGTATAGTAGTTGAGAGCATCGGGACTGCCGGTATCCATGAATGAGAAGGTGCCGGAGAGCAGCTTTATTTCCCGGGACATGTTCTCTTCAAGCACGGAAATATGCGAATCCTTAAACAGCTGAGCCATAGTGATCCCGGCCCCGGTCATTGATATTCCTATCAGTGCCATAAGTATGATGGTAAGTCGAATGCGGAATGGTTTCATCTGCGGCGGTCCTCTTCCCTCGTGTAAATGTCCTTGAGAACACTCTACCTTCATTTTCGGCAAAATACCAGTTCTGGCGGCGATTATCAACGGGGTGTAAAATGTGCGGGGAGCGGGATGTGCGCTGGGAGGGAGTGCCAGGGAGGACTGGATATAAAGTCGAGGGAGGAGCGGTGTCTGAGATCTAAAGGCCTGGGGCGAGGAGGAGCGGTGTAGGCTCTCTAATGGACGCTCCGCAAACGGACCGTTGTTCCGATCGCTGTTGTGTCCAGATTCTTATTATTTTACCTGATCGGTGAAAATCCGGACACAAAGGCGAACACTATCGCTTCTCCACAATCAGTCCGCCCGCTGCGCTGTTTAAGTGGTGGAGTTACACAACCCTAAATCTCCTTAAATAATCAACATTTCAACACCCTGACACCTCAACCCGCAACTATCCGATTCTGCAAACTTTAATTCCTCAACTCCTCATTTCTCCAATCCTCAACTCCTCCAATCCAAATAGTTTCAGCCCTGCTCTTCAGAAGTGACCGGTTCACGGCAAACAATTGGAAAAACGCAGCTTAATTCGCCCTTTTCTGCCAAATTATCGGAAGCAAGTGGATAAATGACAACTAATTATGTTTGTTTCTGCTATTTCTCGTAAATGTGAATGATTAAGTGTTGGTTGTCCAACTATTGTTTCTTCGGCGCAAATTTTGTAAGCAGCAGGTGGAGAAAATCCATCTATTTCTGCATCTTAAGTCAAAAGAAATCGCCCATTCTCAGAGGGCTGTATTACACCATCCAAAAAGGGGCGATTCGTGGATCAGACACTCCGGGATAATAAATTGACCAATAACCTGTTACTGATCCTTCCAGCGCTGCACGGTCAGTGTCACCGTCTGTGCACCGCCTGCGGGCGTAAGCGTACGGTTCGCAATATCCGCACCGCTGGACGCGGTCTCTACCGCGGACCAGCTTCCGCGCGTCAGCTTAAACGTCACGGGACTGCCTGCCGGAAGGTTTACGTTGACGGAATAGACGCCGTCACTGTTGCGAGTCAGCAGGTAGGCTGAATCTGCCGCATTCCAGCTGTTGAACGAACCCGTCAGATAGACCTGAGCATTCGCTGGAGTCGAGCCCGGAACGCTGACCCGGAAGGTTACGCTATCAGCCTGTGGTTCGCCGGTAATCAGATTGCCTCCCGTCAGACTGGAGTTGCCGGTGCCAAAATGATAGTTATTCCCGCCATTGTTATCCCAAGTGCCGCTGCCGTTATTAAAGGCTGCGGTCAGGCCTGTGGTGCTGCCGAGCGGAATGGTAATGGCTTTGTAGCCGCTGAAAGTAGAGGCCTGCATCTGCACACCCGGTAAAGTCGTCCAGGTGGTTGCCCCATCCAGCTTATAATGGATATAGGCGTTACTGAAGGCTGTATTCTTGTAATAGATCGTTGCGGTGTTACCCGCCGGTGTGGCGGTTGGCACTGGTGTAGCTGTTGGCGCTACGGTTGGTGTTGGCGTCACGATGGGCGTCGGTGTAGCCGTTGGCGCTATGGTTGGTGTAGCTGTTGGCGTGGCACTTGGCTTAGGTGTTGCCGTAGCTGTTGGTACTACCGTCGGTGTAGCTGTAGGTGCTACGGTTGGTGTAGCTGTAGGTGCTACGGTTGGTGTAGCTGTCGGTGCTACGGTTGGTGTTGGCGTCGGTGTAGCTGTCGGTGCTACGGTTGGCACAACCGTTGGCGTCGCACTTGGCTTAGGCGTTGCCGTAGCTGTCGGTGCTACAGTCGGCGATGCCGTTGGCGTCACCGGACCACCCGACTGAATATTTCCAGTCGGCGTATACGTCCAAGTCCCGGTGCCGAACAGATAATTGCTGCCGCCGTTGCTGTCCCACGTGCCGCTGCCGTTGTTGAAGCAGGCTTCAAGCTGGGTGGCTGCGCCGATATTAATGGTGATTTTGTTATAGCCTGCTAGCTCGGCGGCCGGAATCGCTACGCCCGGGGCTGTCGTCCAAGTCCCTCCAACCGGGCGGTAATGGATGTAAGGAGTGGAATAACCCTGCTTATAATAGATCGTTACATTATTGCCCTCCGGTGTGGTGGCAGTTGCTGCCGCACTGAAGCCGGAGAGGTTACCGGAGGCATCATAGGCTTTAATTTTGTATTCATAGGCTGTTCTGGCTGACAAGCCGCTGTCTGTATATGAGGTGGAAGTAGTTGTTCCGATTCTAACGCCATTGCGGTAGATCTCATAGCCGGTAACACGGATATTATCTGTCGCGGCATTCCAGGTCAGCCCGATAGAAGAAGCATTAACCACTGTGGCCTGCAAGTTCGCTGGAGCAGCCGGAGCTTCATTATCCGGGACAGCAGGCACATCTGTGATGAACGGATGCGTCCCTTCAATAGTACCTTGGATGCTCTCCTTATATTTTCCGTTCTCCAGCGTATATTTGCCGGCACCGACATAGACCTGCTGGATATCACTTTTGGTCACATTGCCTTTGGCATCCTTGGCTTCAATGTAGTAGTCCAATAGCTGATCGCGGTAATCGGAGATGTAGGAGAAATACAGGTTCCCGATATCCGTGGCCGGAACCTTCTGCATAATCGTCTTACTGCTTGGCTGCCAGTCGACACCGTTAATATCGGCGCTCAGGTCACGGACATTCATCGGATATTCCGTCCACGCACCTACCTTGGCAGGATCAATACCAGGCACCCCGGATGCGGCCAGACCTGCGGGATCATATACTTTGAAGGTATTATCCGCTGCGTCTGCCGTCTTATCACGATGTGCCCGGATTTTCACCTTGATGTCGCTGATTCCGCTGGTGTCGAACGCATACGTATAGATGGCAAAAGCATTATTGTAATGCTGCAGGGTCCAGCCCTCTGCCTTACTGACATTGGCGCTGCCCGGATTGTACGGGTAACGCTGAGGCCACCAGACGGAGGGGCCGGTTTTGTCTTTGGCCAGCTTTTGCGACACATAGGGCTTGGAGAAATACAGTGACTGATTGAAGGACAACGCCGGCTTCACGCTGTCATCCACATTCTCATCGTAATAACCGAACCCCGAATCCATGGCAGGCAGGAGGAAATACCAGGCCAGCTCAGCGGGATTGGCACCTCCTGCGTAATCACTCGCAGCATTCCCCTTCACAGGATAAGAGAGCATCCACGGATTCAATTGATTGCCTTCGTAGGTCACCTCACGGTCCAGCGGGTTCGCCGGCTTCCAGTAATTCGGATGCTCCTCCAGCCAGATCTGTTCGGCGGTCTTGGCATAGTTCAGGGAAGCTTGTAGCAACGCGAAGTTACGCTCCAGATAATGATAGCCCTTCTCGAAGGATACCGTCATGCCTTCCTCAGCGCCCGCCAGATTCTTCTTCGGGGCGTAAGCAGTCCCGTTCACCTGATTGAAGGCCGCGAACTGGCCTTTCCAGATCCCAAACGGCAAATGCCAATGGTACCAGGTCGGATCAGAGGATGAATCCCGGGTATCGATCCAGGAGCCGTCCTGCACATGGACCACATCGGAAGCGGCCGGTGTATTGCTGCGCAGATACTCATCGATCCCCATTCCGGTCACACCGCTGCCGGCATAGGTGACATTCCCGGCATTGCGCCAGGTCTCCTCGGAGCCGGCCCGGCCCGAAGAATTATCCCCGTCATGGGCCACGACAAAAATCTGCTTCTGCAGAGCCAGATTCTCATACGGCTTAAGCGCATCTGCTTTTACCTGGCCCAGATACCCTTCTTCCCAGGACTGCGCCTGCGCGACAGGCACGCCAACCACTCTCGATTCCGCCCCGGTTGCCGGGTCCACATAACGCACCCAATGGGCCGTTGAGGCAAAAGGATATTTATTATAGACCACCTGCTGCTCATTGAACATCGGTTCACTCACCCAGGCCCCCGCCGTGCTGACATTCTGCAGATCACTGCGGTTAGGCGGCGAGATCATCGTGTCCTTGCCCGGACTGTCCAGCAGCGGATAATCCTTAAGTGTGCGGGAGAAGTGGTTGTTGCCGATCACGGACCACTGGATGCCGAGCTTGTTCAGCACAGGAATAATCCGCTCTGAGAACCCCAGCTCTGTCGGAAAAAAACCCTTCGATGACTTATAGCTGCTGCCCAGGAAATAAGGCTGAGCCATCGTTGCTCCATGATAGATCATATCCTTGAGTAAATAATCGTTGCCGACCAGCGGGCCCATCGAATGGTGTCCGGAAAAATGAATCAGGTCGAGCATGTTGTCGCCGCCAGTGGTCCGGAGCTGATTCACGGCATTCTTCCAAGGGGTTCCCCAGGCCGGATTATTGTATCCGCTTACATTGTCTTGCTGAATAATACTGTTCACATTGTTCACCACAGACCCCGACATGGTAACATGCATCTGCGCCTGGGGATGAGTGCTGTGCAGCGTGTTCGCCACACTCCAGGGCCAGGTTAAATACGCGCCAGTCTTGGCGTGATGGGAATAATAAGAGACCAGATCATCGTGGGGCATGGGAGAGCCATTCGGCAGATAATAGGGATATCCCGCGGGCGGATTCTGCTTCAGCTGGATGACTTCACCGTCATAGGTATAGCGGATCGGACTGCCTACAGGGGTGGAATTGTAAGTGTTCAGATCATAGTAAGCCCAGAAGTTCGGCATATGATTATGATAGACATGCGTAGCGGCAATATCTGCCGAGACAGGAGACACTAGTGCCGGAACGGTCAGAAGCGCGCCCAGAAGCAGGGCTGTAATTTTGCGAAGGGACCTGGTTGTCTTGGTCATGGTTCAACTCCTTCTTACTTGGGATTATTCTTCGTGAAAAAAACGGGGGCGAGGGACTTCCATCCCTCGCCCTCTCAAGCTGCTTACTGATCCTTCCAGCGCTGCACACTTAGCGTCACTGTCTGTGCTCCGCCTGCCGGTGTAAGCGTCCGGTTCGCAATATCCGCACCGCTGGACGCGGTCTCTACCGTGCCCCAGCTTCCGCGCGTCAGCTTAAACGTCACGGGACTGCCTGCCGGAAGGTTTACGTTGACGGAATAGACGCCGTCACTGCCGCGAGTCAGCAGATAGGCCGCATCTGCCGCATTCCAGCTGTTGAACGAACCCGTCAGATAGACCTGGGCATTCGCTGGAGTCGATCCCGGAACGCTAACCCTGAAGGTTACGCTATCCGCCTGCGGTTCCCCGGAGGTCAAGCTTCCCCCAACCAGACTGGAGCTGCCGGTGCCAAAATGATAGTTATTCCCGCCATTGTTATCCCAAGTGCCGCTGCCGTTATTGAACGCTGCGGTCAGGCCGGTGGCGGTGCCGAGCGGAATGGTAATAGCTTTGTAGCCGCTGAAAGTAGAGGCCTGCATCTGCACACCCGGTGAAGTCGTCCAGGTGGATGCCCCATCCAGCTTATAATGGATATAGGAGTTACTGAAGGCCGTATTCTTGTAATAGATCGTCGCGGTGTTGCCCGCTGGTGTGGCGGTTGGCACAGGTGTTGCCGTTGGCGCTACGGTTGGTGTTGCCGTTGGTGTTGCGGTCGGTGCTACAGTCGGTGTAGCTGTTGGAGCTACGGTTGGTGCCACCGTTGGCGCCACGGTCGGTGTCGTTGTTGGCGATACAGTCGGTGTAGCAGTCGGCGATGCCGTTGGCGTTACCGGACCGCCTGCCTGGATATTGCCTGTAGGCGAATAGGTCCAGGTGCCGGTGCTGAACAGATAATTGCTGCCCCCATTGCTGTCCCAGGTGCCGCTGCCGTTATTGAAGCAGGCTTCGAGCTGAGTGGCTGCGCCGATGTTTATGATGATTTTGTTATAGCCAGCTACCTCGGCGGCTGGAATAGCCACACCTGGAGATGTCGTCCAAGTCCCGCCTACCGGGCGGTAATGAATGTACGGATTGGTGTAACCCTGCTTGTAGTAGATAGTCACACTGTTACCGGCAGGAGTAACGATCAGAGCGGCTGCGCTGAAGGCCGACAGATTCATGGCGGCGTCATACGCTTTTACCGTATAGGAATAATTAGTGCTGCCCACAAGTCCGTTATCTGTAAAAGAGGTCGTAGCGGAAGTCCCGATCTTCACTCCATTGCGGTAGATTTCATACCCTGTGACCCCGACATTATCGGTGGAGGCCGACCAGGATACCAGCGCGCTGGAGGCATTCTGTACCGTTGCTGTTACATTTCCCGGAACACTTGGTGCTTGCGTATCGGTTACCGGCTGAGTTTTGGAGTAGATTTTGGCTGAATTGGCGCTCAGGGTAACTGTAATTTGCTTACCGGTAACACCGCCCGCCTGCACGGTCACAGTATCGGAGGGGTTCAACTGGTTCACCAGAACCGTACCTGCGGTAAGCGTGCTTTCGGCGCGCAGCGGCAGCGTGACAGTCTGTGATCCGCTGGAGGCATTACTGAATGCGGAGATGACCTCCTGGCCGACATTCGTGCCTGTATCGATCCGCCGGGAGAAGGCGTACAGATTCTGTGCGGACCACATTTCGCGCTGGGTGCCGGTGCGCAGGGCCGGGTTGTTTTTGCGGATCTCGTTCAGCTTGGCTACATGCTTGAAGGTACTGGCATTCTCATTGAAATAATTCTCCAGCACATTGCCGTTTGCATCCCGCTTCACCATCGACCAGCGGTTCCACGTATCCGCGATGCCGCCCGTCATGATCTGCCCGTTGCCGTTGCCCTTGTTCTGCTCGGTTCCCTGGAAGACCACAGGCGTTCCGCGCACAGTAAAAATAAAGGACAAAGCATTCTGCAGCTTCTCAACACTGCCCCCGGCCTCGGTCAGGAAGCGGTTGCGGTCATGATTGTCGATGAAGGTAACCATATGGTTGGCGTTGCCGCCGTAGTAGGAGTCTTGAGCCAGGGTGCCTTTAATATTCGCGTCAAAAGACTGGCCGTACGCGAAGCTGTTCAGCACGGAGAAGAATAACGGGAAGTCGAGCATCCCCCACTCCTTGTTGGTACCGACCCAGCGGGAAACGAATTCGGCATTGCCGTCAAAATTCTCCCCAAAAGTATTCACGCCCAGCAAATTCTGCAGCTCGCCGATATCGGTCGGCTTCATCAGCTTGGCTGCATCGACCCGGGCGCCATCGGCCCCCGTATAGTCAAACCAGCCCTTGATCGAGCTGAAGATAGCCTGCTTGGCGGCAGGAACATCGAAGTCGATATCATCCAGACCGCCCAAATCATGATTCTCCAGATAATCCTGGGCCCACTGATCGTACCGTCCATCGGCAAGAGACCAGTTAATGTCACCATTATGGTGATACCAGGCCGGATTATTGAATGGAGCGGCAGGCTGCAATGACGGGATATCATAATACGCCTGTGTGCCCAGCATATAATCGCCGATGTGGTTGGGAACGACATCAATGATGACCTTAATTCCTAGCGCATGCGCGGAGTCTACAAGCTCTTTCAGCTTTTCTTTGGTGCCGAAGTAAGGGTTGGCCTTGTTCGGATCTTTGACATTGTAGCCGTGGTAGGCTGTGTTCTTGCCTGTACCGTTGTTATCACGGTTAGTCATCTGCGGCTCAGCTACCGGTGAGATCCAGATCGCGGTATAGCCCATATTGTGAATATACGGGAGCTTGTCAATGACCCCCTGCCAGTCGCCGCCCTTCATGTAACGGAAATCCTCCTCGGAGTTCTCCCCGTAGCGGATAGCCGCGCCTGTTGCATTATTGGAAGAATCCCCGTCATTGAAGCGGTCCACCATAATCTGATAAATCGTGTCATTCTCGGTTACGGTGCCAATGCTGGCTGCTTCCACCTTAGCTTGCGGCAGGACAAACAGATTCATCATGATCGACAATACAATGGATGTGATTAGAACGGGAACAAGCAGGCGGTTACGTTTTCTTTTCATTCCTCATCTCCCTCTCATGTAAAACCGAATGCAACACATTGGGGCCAGCGGATACTCTGCCATCAACAACTTGAGCTTTGCTTCAGCTTGATAGTGCATAGGCTGATGCTGACTGCTTAGCAGGAGCTTAGCTAGAGCTTAGTAAGAGCTTAGTAAGGGCTCACGGATGCTTAGCTACAGCTTGCTAATGCTTGGCTAGACAATTTAGCCAGAGCTTACATATGCTTAGCTAGGCAGTTTGGCTAGAGCTCAGCTAGAGTGTGCTCATGCTTAGCTAGGCAGTTTGTCTAGAGCTTAGCTAGAGTGCTCATGCTTAGCTAGATAGGTTCGCTAGAGCTTACTTTCACAGCATCAGTGCAGCAGTGGGGAAACCGGTTTCCCCACTAAAAATTAACATGTCCCTGTATGCGCTGTCAAGACATATAAATCAAACCTGCCGCCAACCCTTATCCCATATAGGATAACCGCTCTGCAAAAAACACAAAAAGCAGTATTCAGCATAAACTCATACCTCGAAGGCCCCCTCAGGAAGACTGTATTGGTCTCATACTCCCCTTTTTTTGCTGGCAAGATCCATTCATGGCGGTTAGCGGATTCAGGTGCACTAGTGCTCCTCGGCTACTCTTTGCCCCCAGCTAACTTTCAGCACCATCCCCATTCCTTTCCACTCTCCGACAACTTTCAGCACCAGCAGAGGGATTTATCCCTCTCATTTCCCTATCCAGCTCACTTTCAGCGCTATCAGAGGGATTTATCCCTCTCATTTCCGTATCCAGCCCACTTTTAGCGCTATCAAAGGGATTTATCCCTTTCATTTCCGCATCCAGCCCACTTTCAGCGCCATCAGAGGGATTTATCCCTCTCATTTCCGCATCCAGCCCACTTTCAGCGCTATCAGAGGGATTTATCCCTCTCATTTCCGCATCCAGCCCACTTTCAGCACCAGCAGAGGGATTTATGCCTCTCATGTGTCCTCTCATTACCCTCCCCACACAGCCGACTTCCCGTTACGCAGCAGTGTTCCTGCTATTTCGCCCCCTCATCCGCAATAGGAGGTTGTCCTGCACAATTGCTGCAATCGCCAAAAACCTCCTTCACCGGAATGAAGGAGGTTCTAGTCTAACAGTATATCTAGTCAGCATACGTAGCAGTTTGTTAGATACTATTCTGAAGCAGGAACAATCTGCTCGCTTACTTAAACACCGGCTCGCGGAATTGGGCCAGCTTGGCGGCGGAATCCTTTTCGACATCAGCATGCAGGCTGTTGCCGTGCGCATCCATGGTCACGATCGCTGCGAAGCCGTCCACCTGCAGATGCCACATGGCTTCAGGAATACCGAATTCCATGAAGTCTACCGCGTTGACCTTCTTGATACATTCTGCGTAATACTGTGCTGCACCGCCGATTGCATTGAGGTAGACTGCGCCGTGCTCACCTAAGGCTTGGAGGGTCTTGGGTCCCATACCGCCTTTGCCGATTACGGCGCGGATACCGAATTTTTTGATAATATCGCCTTGATACGGCTCCTCGCGGATACTGGTCGTCGGGCCAGCGGCCTTCACATGCCATCCCTCATCATCCTTCAGCATGACCGGTCCACAATGGTAGATGACAGCACCGTTCAGATCGACAGGGGTGTCGTGATCCATCAGGTATTTGTGCAGGGCGTCGCGGCCGGTATGCATTTCACCGGAGAGAATAACCACATCGCCGACACGCAGACTTCGAATATCCTCCTCGCTGATCGGTGTGCTCAATCGGATCTCACGCGAGCCGCCTGAACCAGCGGAAGCTGCTCCAGCCGGTTCAGAGGCTGTCCCATTCCCTGAGACGGCCGCATCCGAAGCTGCTTCACCCGTACCGGATACAATAGCCGGTGCCGCAGGAATCGTAGCATCCTCTGGCACCACGCCGGAGGCTGTCCCTTCTGCCGCTGCTACACCCACAGGCTCAGCAACAGGCTGTGGTGCCGCTTCCCCCTCAACGGATATCCCGGTGCCGCTCTCATACAGCCATTCCTGAATGTCACCGGTAGCCGGATGGACCAGAATGCCTTGACGGCGGAAGGCCCAGCAGTTATAGGCCACAGAGACAAAGAAGCTGGCAGGCAGCCGGTTCATTACTCCGATTTTGCAGCCCAGCAGCGTCACTTCACCGCCGAAGCCCATCGTGCCGATTCCAAGCTTGTTGGCATTCTCCATAATGTAATGCTCCAGCTTGCCTAAATCTGGGGTAGGATTCACATCTTCGACCTTGCGGAACAACTGCTTCTTGGCCAGCTCATAGCCCGTGGTACGGTCACCGCCGATGCCTACGCCAATGAACCCTGCACTACAGCCCTGACCCTGCGCCTGGTACACGGAATGCAGAATGCACTTGCGGATACCGTCGAGATCACGTCCGGCTTTGCCGAGTCCCTCCAGCTCTGCCGGAAGGCTGTACTGGATGTTCTTATTCTCGCAGCCGCCGCCCTTAAGGATCAACCGGACGTCAATGCTCTCTTCCTCCCACTGCTCGAAATGAATCACCGGAGTCCCTGCCCCCAGATTATCCCCGCTGTTCTCGCCCGTTAGCGAATCCACCGAATTGGGACGCAGCTTGCCGTTCTTCGTAGCACGGGTAATTGCGCTGTGAATATCCTTCTTCATCTCTATCTGATTCACGCCCACCGGCGTATGGATTATAAAAGTCGGCATCCCCG
Organism: Paenibacillus sp. FSL R7-0179; assembly: GCF_038002265.1. Classification (NCBI taxonomy): domain Bacteria; kingdom Bacillati; phylum Bacillota; class Bacilli; order Caryophanales; family Paenibacillaceae; genus Paenibacillus; species Paenibacillus sp. FSL R7-0179. The sequence continues at coordinate 1,383,949 of NZ_JBBOCC010000002.1, read as the reverse complement.
TATCCTGGCAGATCGGAGATATTTGCTGCTCTGCCATCCCGATATTCTGCGCTATCGTGGTTAGTGCCAGTCCGGAGCGTGTCGCCCGGTCTTCCAGCGCTCGCCCTCTGGCCACCGCCCGGCGTACATCTCCCGGCAGGTTCGTGGAGGTCTCTACAATCAAATTATAAATGCTCTCTTCAAAATGCTGCATCTTCATTCAGTCTCCTCTCCATCTGGTTCAAGCGGCCCTAACTCTGGTACAATTAGTTACTATAATAGCACATTAAGCTGCTCATGAAAGGGGTTACCTCAAAATTGAACTACCATTTCTCCGCCTATCTCTACCGGCTGCAATATATCCAGCGCTGGAGCCTCATGCGCAGCACCGCCCCGGAGAACGTGGCGCAGCATTCGTTCCAGGTCGCCCTGCTGGCGCACATGCTGTGCACCATTGGCAATGCCCATTTCGGCCGGTCGCTGAACGCCGACCGTGCATCCACGATGGCGCTGTTCCACGACGCCACCGAGGTCTTCACCGGCGACATCGCCACGCCGGTGAAGCATAACAACTCGCGTCTGCTGTCCAGCTTCCGCGAGATGGAGCAGGTGGCCGCCGACCGGCTGGCGGCCATGATCCCGCCGGAGCTGAGCGCAGTCTACGCGCCGCTCCTGCAGCCGCACACCAGCCCGCCCGGCTCCGAGGATGCCGGACTGCTCCGCTACGTCAAAGCAGCGGATGTGCTTGACGCTTACCTGAAATGCGTCTGGGAGGTCGCCGCAGGCAACCGCGAATTCGCCGCCGCCCGGGAGCAGACCGCTGCGAAGCTGCATGTGCTGGAGATGCCGGAGATGGAGTATTTCCTTGAACACATGGCTCCGGGCTTCGAGATGTCGCTAGACGAGCTGTCTTCCAGCGCGAATCAGGGGCAGTCTGCCGGAGAGTCTGAATCTATAGAGTAATTAGAGTATGGCATTCGCATAGCGTTGGCTCCTAGCGTTGACTGGAACACTAATATCTGAACAATGCGAATACCCTATGCCACTCTTAAGTAGCAGCACATTTCTCCATCCGACTGCTTTCTGAATGCATCCGGTATCAGCCCTGAGGAGCGCACATCCAGCCCACGCGCATTCGTGCAGGAAATTGTGTTCTGTTTTTCGCTTACATTTGGTCCATCAGCCTTCGCGCTAGCGATTGTATTCGGTTTTCCGCATATATCCGGCCCACGCGCAGCCCAGAACGCTTATACAATGCAAATAACCCGCCTCATGGCGGGTTATTTGCAAACGGGCAGGTTAAGTCAGGCACGATTATTCTGGTCAATATAAGTTGATTGAATTAGTCTGATTAAGTTCAGTTGATTTAGTCAGTCTGGTCAACTTAGATTCATTAGTATGTCTGGTCAGTTTAACTTGATTTGGTTAATCTGTTCAAGTAGATTCGATTAATCTGTTCAGTTTTAATTCATCCGGTCAGCCTGATCAGGTTAAGTTACATCCAGTTTGGTCACATGAAACTAAGCCAAACCAGCTTGCCTACCTCAAGCCAAGCGGCTCGGACAGGATATCCCAGTCCTTGAATACCGGCTGGAGTCCTTGCGAGCGCAGCATTTCGACTATCTCGTTCACGCTGCGGTTGTCTGAGATTTCAAACTGCGGCGTTCCCCCTTCCAGGGAATGCCCGCCCACTTCGGTGGATACCCCGGCGGACATCTTCGTGATGCCGAGCTGGACCAGATGGTCGCGCAGAGCGGCAGGCTCGCGCGTGGACAGCGAGATCCCGGAGCGCGGCAGGAACAGGCGGTACGCCAGGATGATCTGCACCAGTGCCCGGTCGGTAACATCGCTTGCGGGGTTGAATTCGCCTAAGTAAGGCCGGAATCTGGGAATCGACAGCCCGATTTCGCATTCCGGGTACTTGTCCTGCAGATACCTCGCATGCAGCGCTGTGGCCAGCGCCTCCTGCCGCCATTCATACATGCCGAGCAGGGCCCCGATATTTACTGAACGAAAGCCCGCTTGACAGCCCCGCTCGGGAGCATCCAGACGGTTGCGGTAGACGCGTTTGGGTCCTTTTACATGCAGCGCACGGTAAGTCTCCTGGTGGTAGACCTCCTGATAGAGCGTCAGACCGTCCACGCCTGCTTCCCGGAGCTCAGCATATTCGGCTGTCGAGAGCGGATTCACTTCAATGCTGACAGAGGAAAAATAGCGGCGTAGTACATTCACGCAGTCCCTCACATAACCAGCCGGACTGTCCCTACGGGATTCTCCGGTCAGAATCAGAATGTGGCGCAGCCCCGTGGCTGCGATGATCTCTGCTTCCCGGGCGACCTGTTCCAGCGTCAGTTTTTTGCGCGGAAAATCATAGATAGAACTGAAGCTGCAATACGTGCAGTGATTCACGCAAAAATCAGCCAGATACATAGGTGTGAACAACTGCATCACATGGCCGAAATGCGTACGCGTTAAACGGTGCGCCTTCTGTGCCATCTCCTCCAGATAAGGCTCCGCTGCCGGTGACAGCAGGGCCATCAGCCCCTCTTCATCGACTTGCTCTGCACGAAGCGCGCGCTTCACATCCTCTGCCGTATACCGGCTCCATAGCGTCCCGTAAGGAAGCTGCTCCAGCCGGGTCATCGTCTCATAAAAGCTCATAACCATTCCTCTCCTCCCTATTCCATCTGTCAGGCCAAGAACCCGGTCAACGGTGAAGAGGCTGCCGCCGTCTCTTCTACAGGCCCCAGTCCGGCAAGATAAGCCTTGCGCCCTGCGGATACCGCAGCGCGGAAGGCTTCTGCCATCAGCAGCGGATCTGAGGCGGTGGCAATCGCTGTATTAAGCAGGACTGCTGCCGCTCCCATCTCCATCGCCTCGGCCGCCTCGGACGGTCTGCCGATTCCGGCATCCACGATCACCGGCAGATCCGTCTCGGAGATCAGAATCCGGATCAGCTCCTTGGTCTGCAGCCCGCGGTTGGACCCGATCGGTGCCCCCAGCGGCATCACGGCCGCAGCCCCCGCTGCCTTCAGGCGCAGGGCGGCGGACAGATCAGGACTCATGTACGGAAGCACCACGAAGCCATCTGCTGCAAGGATCTCAGTCGCCCGGATGGTCTCCATATTATCCGGCAGCAAGTATTTCTGGTCGTTGATGACCTCAATCTTCACCCAGTTCCCCAGCCCCGCCGATCTCGCCAGCCGGGCAATCCGTACCGCCTCTTCTGCGGTGCGCGCACCTGAGGTATTGGGCAGCAAGGTCATATGGGAAGGAATATGGCTGACAATATTGTCACTGCTCTCCGGGTCTACCCGGCGCAGGGCAACGGTAATAACCTGTGAGCCTGATCGCGTAATGACCTCGGGAATGAGGGTGTTACGGCTGTATTTTCCGGTGCCAATGAATAGTCTACTGGTTAGAGTCACGCCGCCAATCATCAATGGATCTTGCATCTTAACGCCTCCTGGGATAAGTCTTTGTGTTTAGCCTCCGCCTACAAAATGAACCAGCTCCACCCGGTCCCCCTCGCTAAGCAGTGTCTCTCCATAAACCTCTCTGCCGGCAAGTTCACCGTTCAGCTCGACAATTACCAGCTTACCGGCCCACTCGGGCCGGGCCAGCAGATCCTCCAGTGTCCGGCAGCTCTCCCCGATCCTTTGTCTCTTCCCGTTAACGGTCACATTCATGCCTGTTCACCTCCTGCTGTGCCCTGTGCTTGAGTCATATCCAGCGTTTCGGCCTGCTCTGCCGCCCTGTGAACCGCTTCCCTGTAGGCCAAGGCCGCTGCCACCGGATCTGGGGCTCCGCAGATCCCCGACATGACCGCAATGCCAGCCGCCCCCCCAGCCAGCACCGCTCCGGCATTGCCCGGGGTAATCCCGCCGAGCGCAATCAGCGGTATGCGGCTCCAGCGGACAGCCTCGGCCAGCTGCGCAAGTCCCCGCGCCTGCTGTCCGGGCTTGCAGGCCGTAGGGAATACATGCCCGTAGAGGCAGAAGTCTGCTCCCTGCCTTCCAGCTTCCGCCGCCTCTTCCTGCGAGTGGACCGATCTGCCGATCCGCAGGCCCGGTGCAAGGCCGCGCACTGCGGCTGGCGGGAGGCTATGCCAGGCTAACTGTACACCGCCTGCCCCGGCGGCCAGGGCAACATCGATCCTATCATTAATGACCAGCTTCGATGGCGGTACTCCGGCCTGAAGCATCTGCTGCGCCGCCGCCAGCAATTCGCGGGCGGACATGGCTTTTTCGCGGAGATGGATATAATCCACCATAGAATGTACCGCAACGGCCCATTCCGCCAGCGCTTCAGGCATTAGCCGCCCATCCGAAACCGCATGAATCTTGTACAATCCCTTCCCCTCCCGTCTGTTCCAGCTCATTCTAAACCGCGCGCCAACACAAAAAAGACCACTCCCATAAGGAAGCAGTCTGGAATATAAGCAGGAATACCGGGATGAGCCGTGTACCCCGCTGCAATATTCGTTCTCCACTTCCCTACGCTGGTATAAACCAGATCAGGTTCAAAGGGTCCGGACAACTACGCCCGTCTCAGCCTTGCGGCACCCCTAGTGATCGTTCATATGCGGTTGTTTCGTCTTGCTTGTTGTATATTAGCATATAATTCCTGTTAGAGCTATTCTTTCGTAGATTTTACTTCAATTACAAAAACCACAGATGAACTCCCTTCTGAAAATTTACCATCCTCGGTTGTCCAGAATGCTGATATGCCGTAGTAATAAACGCCTTGTTCTTTTGGAGCATTAAAAGAGCCGTTCTTCAATGGAATTTGCACTTCTTTATCATCGACAAATTGCTGAACGTTTACCTCATCGGGTGCCGGTTTATAAGTAAAAGCAACATCGATCTTCCCCCCAGAGGCTATAACAGTGGGAGTAACCCCCTGTACCATGGATTGTCCTCCTGTATAATCCGCACATCCTAAATTCCCCCAGCAATAGCTGCCTTGGGTAACTGGAATTTGGGTTTTACCGGAAGTAACAAGGGGTAGCGGCGGCGATTCCTGTGTAATTCTAATCCCAATGCTTTTTGCATATCCTTCCAACCTTGTATTTGCCACAAGTCTCCCTGCAAAAGGAGTCAAATAAATGAACACTACCAGAAAAACAAAAATCCCCGCTGCCGATAGAATGAATCCTTTTTTTCTAAGCATCCCAATCCCCTTTTCATATCCAATTATCTAAATAGACGGAAATATATTGTAATAGTTACAAGCGCAGAAAAAAAGCCTGCCGGCAAGCGGTTAGGCTTTTTTAAAATAGAATTTATATGTTGCACACAAATCTGCATCCAGCACCCATCAGCCGTTGACAACCTCGCCGCCGTTCACATGCATCACCTGTCCGCTCACATAGGAGGAATCGTCCGAGGCCAGGTATACATAAGCCGGTGCCAGCTCTTCAGGCTGTCCCGGGCGCTTCATCGGCTGGGTGCCGCCGAACTCACTGACCTTCTTCGCGTCAAAGGTTGACGGAATCAGCGGGGTCCAGATCGGTCCGGGCGCTACCGCGTTCACGCGGATGCCCTTATCGGCCAGATTCATCGACAGCGAACGGGTGAAGCTGAGAATCGCTCCCTTGGTGGACGAATAGTCCAGCAGCTGCGGGCTGCCGCGATACGCCGTGATGGAAGTGGTGTTAATGATCGTAGCGCCTTTTTTAAGATGAGGCATGGCTGCCTTGGTCAGATAGAACATGGAGAAAATATTCGTCCGGAACGTGCGCTCCAGCTGCTCCGCTGTGATGTCCTCAATATGGTCCTGCGGATGCTGTTCCGCCGCATTGTTGATTAGGATGTCAAGCTTGCCGAGTCCTTCAACCGTTTGACGAATCAAGCTCTGACAGAAGCATTCGTCCCCGATGTCCCCGGCGATCAGAATACACTTTCTGCCCTCCTGCTCCACCTGGCGCTTGGTCTCTTCCGCATCCTCATGCTCGTTCAAGTAGGAGATCACCACATCCGCGCCCTCCTTGGCAAAATGAACGGCAACCGCACGCCCGATCCCGCTGTCGCCTCCGGTAATAAGCGCGGCCTTGCCCAGCAGCTTGCCTGCGGCCTTGTACGCCGGGGTCTCAAACTCCGGGAGCGGGTTCATCTCACTCTCAATTCCGGGGCGCTGATCCTGTACCTGCGGGGGCAGGGTTTTGACAGGTTGTTTGTTAGTGTCTGGCATAATCCATTCTCCTTTCGCTGTCCACAGTAATGTTGATTGATCATGTTAGCATGGCTTAAGGTCTGGTGTTTATGCATCAGGCAGTGTGCCTGCTTGGCTGTACGTTATGTTACTTACCACACTTGGCAGCCGCCCAAACAGCTAATCTTCATTCACCGGCACCTCTAGCGGGACGTTAGTACAGTATGCAACGAACGTTTCCAAAGAGAATATTATCTATATCCGCTAAGGGGAAAGCCCTATACTTGGTGAGGAACGACAACTACCTTAACGGAGGGGACGCTTCTATCATGGGAAATGAGCGCTTCTTGCTGGTGAACGGAACGGTAATCGATGGAACCGGACGGCCGCCGCTGCATCATACAAGCATCGGGATTGTTAATGGCCGCTTCGGCACCATAACACAGCATAGTGACATCTGTAGGATCGAAATCATACTAACAGGAGGTTTTGCAAAATGAACGCAAGAATTTCACTCTCTCCGGTCACCCCGGACGATATCGATTTCATCACAACGCTTGAAACCAACGCCTCACTCTGGCCCTTCGAGGATATGATTCCAACCGACAAGGAGGCAGTCCGGAAGACCGTGGCGGAACGAATCCATAGCGACTGGTACAAACAATTCGTGATCCGGCTCGCCTCCCCGGAGGCAACCCCTGCAGGTGAAGTGCATTTGCACTGGTATGTAAAAGAGCGCGAGAGCTGGGAGCTGGGCTACAGCCTTTTCCCTGAATACCGGGGGCAAGGCTACTGCACCGAAGCGGCTCAGCTGGCCTTGAAGCTTGCTTTTAAAGAATGGAGGGCCCACAGAGTCGTGGCTATGTGCAATGAATACAATACCTCATCCATCAAGGTACTGGACAGGTTAGGCATGGTCCGCGAGGGCGTATTCCGGGAAGAAATACACTGGAACAACCAGTGGGTCAACCAATACTTCTATGCAATACTGGACCGGGAGTACCTGGGGCATAACGGGATATAGAACCAGACTGGGGAGAGATGCTGAGACCTTATGCTACACTTAAGGAGCATCATCATGCTAAATATATTCGGTTTGTCGCATACATTCTTCTATGCTCCGCATGACGCCCTTTAGAAGAGCAACTTTTCATTCAGGATTCTATTCATCTTCTTTCACAATTACATCCAGAACTCTGCCTGTTCCCGTAACCTTCGTTGACGTATTCAGAATAGCCTGAGTAACCGTTGTGCCTTCATCCAGCTCCATCTTAAGTCCTGATGCAGAGGCAGCGGTCTTGACCGTGCGTATGGAGCCTTTTTGCAGGTGGAGGTTGGGTCCATCGGCTTCAACGTTCACGTCTCCGAAATTGCCCTTAAGCATCACTGCGAGCCCGGCTGCAGGGCCGGATGGCAGATCAATATCTGTGAACCCGGCACCGGTACCCTCATCCTCCTCCAGAATCACATTAGATTGTACCGACACCGCCTTCACCCATGTTGCACCTTCGGTTACCAGGCGGGCAGTTCCACTCTTCTTCTGCACAATCACTTGGTTCAGGGTTGTGTTCTTGAGCTGCACTAAGGGATCTCCGCTTCCCTGTATGATGACCTTCCCTAACACTTCAACACTGTCCAAGTCCACCTCTCCGTTGCCAATTCCTTCCAAGACCAGGTCTCCAAATATCTTAAGATTCTGCAGCAGCACATCATAGCCGGATACGGTGACATTGTTATAGTATTTGATGGCTCCCGGCTCAAAGCTTCCGAGCCCCTCAGAACGGCTGATAGTTACACTCTGCAAGCCGCCGCTTGTGACGTTGTAGTAATCCAGCAGTGCAATCGCTTCGGCCCGGGTCATCGCTTGTTTTGGAGCAAACCGTCCGTCCGGGTATCCCCTCATTCCTCCGGCATTGATCATAGCAGCGACATCGGCTTGGCTCCAGCCTGCAATCTGATCCTTATCACTGAACATGGATAATACCTCCGTGCTCCCCGTCTCATAATGCAGCAATCTGCTCACCATAATCGCCGCCTCCTGGCGCATAACGGGATCGCCCGGACGAATCGTGCCGCCATAACCCTTAATAATGCCCGCATCGAGTGCTTTAGAGATTTCTTCGTAGGCCCAGTCCGTCTTAGGCAGATCGCTGAAATCGGCCTTCACCTTGCTCTCCGCCGTCAGCCCGGCGAACCCGTTGATCAACTTGATAAATTCCGCTCTGGTGATCGCCTGATCCGGCCGGACTGACCCGTCCGCGAATCCCTTCAGCCATCCCTTTTCCAGCCAGAGGCTAATCGGCTTCTGTGCCCAGTGTCCTTCATAATCGGCTGCCGCATATATAACCCCGGATGAACCCAGCAGCAAGCCCAGACTTAGCCCCACCGTTACTATTTTTCTTCCAATCATTACTGCCACGCTCCTATGTATGTGATCCCAAATGAACTAAGTACCTAATCACAGTGTAGCGGAATCCACGGCCGTTGGGAACAATCTCCAGCAATGTGCTTCCAGACATACGAAACAGCCCTGGAGGCCGAGGCTTCCAGAGCTGTAAGCACCCTACTACCCATCCGGCAGCAGGTTCATTAGATAATTGTGTTATACACCATGAAAAAGATCATGACGACCAGCGAGACCATCAGCAGCAGACTCATGGTACGGATCTTGGCAGTCTCCGCAGAGACATCACGGTTCTCTCTCATGCCTGCCGCAGCAAGGCGCAGAGGCTTGGTCATAATTCCGCCGAACGCGAACATAGCCAGCAGAAGCACCGTAACAATGATCATCCAAGGTACAGAATACTCGCCCTTGGTCATCATGTAGCCGCCGGTCAGCAGCTGAATCACCAGCCCGTATTGGGCAAAGCGGTTGAAACCACCGATTGCACTGAGCGTGCCTTCCTTAGCCGGGGAGGACAGCTTAGCCGTCCCGCTTAAGATAAACGGCAGCACCAGATAGAAGCCAAGCGCCAGCGTTCCGATCATATGCAGAAAAAAGAAAATATGACCCATCGTAATCTCCTCCATTTTCAATTTGAGGGGCTCCGGCAGATTGCCGGGGTTACACGGTTACAGAGGAAGTCACCGCGTGGACCGAATCAGCGGACTGGTCGAGCGCCGCATGATAGTCTACAGGCGGCTACATAGATATAAGCTACACGGATGTGCAGCTTATATCTGTAATATTTACGGGCCCAGCCTGCTTACAGATGATTGATGATCTCGTCAGCAAAAGCAGAGCATTTCAGCTCAGTGGCGCCTTCCATCTGGCGGGCAAAGTCGTAAGTAACCGTCTTGTTGTTAATCGCTGTACTCATTCCCTTGTAGATCAGGTCAGCTGCTTCCTGCCAGCCCAGATGCTCAAGCAGCATGACGCCGGAAAGAATAACAGAGCCCGGATTCACTACATCCTTGTCAGCATACTTAGGTGCCGTACCATGTGTAGCTTCAAAAATAGCATGTCCCGTAATATAGTTAATATTCGCTCCCGGAGCGATACCGATGCCGCCAATCTGGGCAGCCAGTGCGTCGGAGAGATAGTCACCGTTCAGGTTCAGCGTCGCAATGACATCGAAGTCTGTCGGGCGGGTCAATACCTGCTGCAGAGCAATATCCGCAATGGCATCCTTAACGATGATCTTGCCTGCCGCTTCGGCTTCCTTCTGGGCAGCATTCGCAGCCGCTTCACCGTCGCGCTCCTTGATGACATCGTACTGGTTCCAGGTGAAGACCTTATCGCCGAACTCCTGTTCAGCCACTTCATAGCCCCAGTTCTTAAAGGCACCTTCAGTGAATTTCATGATGTTGCCTTTGTGTACCAGAGTCACGCTCTTGCGTCCGTGCTTGATTGCATACTCTACTGCTGAACGAACAAGGCGCTTCGAGCCTTCCTCGGATACAGGCTTGATACCGATACCGGATGTTTCCGGGAAGCGGATTTTGTTCACGCCCATTTCCTTCTGCAGGAATTCGATCACCTTCTTCACTTCGGCGGAGCCTTCCTGATATTCGATCCCCGCATAGATATCCTCAGTGTTCTCACGGAAAATAACCATATCCACCAGCTCAGGATGCTTCACCGGAGAAGGAACGCCGTCGAAGTAGCGCACCGGACGCAGACATACGTACAGGTCAAGCTCCTGGCGCAGCGCCACGTTCAGGGAGCGGATACCGCCTCCGATTGGAGTAGTCAGCGGGCCCTTGATTGCCACAATGTACTCACGGATCGCTTCCAGCGTGTCGTTCGGCAGCCATTCACCATATGTATTGAAGGCCTTCTCGCCGGCAAACACTTCGTACCACGCAATTTTTTTCTTACCGCCGTAGGCTTTCTCTACAGCTGCATCCAGCACCCGCTTGGAGGCTTTCCAAATGTCACGGCCTGTCCCGTCACCCTCAATGAATGGAATGATCGGCTGATCCGGAACCAGCAGCTTGCCGTCTTCGATTGTAATTTGTTCGCCTTCTGTGGGCAGATCGTATTGTTCCAGTTTCAACATTTGTAGATATTCCTCCTAAAAGTATAATGTATAAGCATTCATATCATTCATTGTACTAAAGGGGCAGAGCAGCCCGCAAGGGCCGCCCTCCCTGCCGCCCTGTTATCGCTCGTCTACAGGGACATACTTCATGTCGGACATGCCTGTATATTCCGCACGCGGACGGATGATACGGTTGTCTTCATACTGCTCCAGAATGTGGGCTGTCCAGCCCGAAGTCCGGCTGATGGCGAAGATAGGGGTGAACAGCTCCCGTTCGATCCCCAGCTGTGTGTAGACCGATGCCGAATAGAAATCGACGTTCGGTTTCAGCCCCTTTTGGCTGGTGATCAGCTCTTCCACCTTGACCGACATGTCATAGAGACTGGTGTCATTCTTCATCGTGCCCAGCTCGCTGGACATCTTCATCAGGTGCTTGGCGCGCGGATCCCCGTTCTTGTAGACACGATGTCCGAAGCCCATAATCTTCTCCTTGCGCTCCAGCTTGCCCTGGATATACGGCTCCACCGCGTCCAGGCTGCCGATCTCCTCCAGCATCTTCATTACGGCTTCATTCGCCCCGCCATGCAGCGGCCCCTTAAGCGCCCCGATCGCCGAAGTCACACCGGAATAGATGTCGGACAAGGTCGCAACCGTTACCCGCCCGGCAAAAGTCGATGCGTTCAGCTCATGGTCAGCATGCAGCACAAGCGCCGTATCCAGCGCCTTGACGGATACCGCATCCGGCTCTTTGCCCCACAGCATGTAGAGGAAGTTCTCGGCGATGGTCAGTCCCGCCTTGGGCGCCACCGGCTCCAGGCCTTTGCGGATGCGCGCCAGTGCGGCGACTACAGTCGGAATCTGCGCCTGCAGCTTCAGCGCCTTGGTCTGGTTCGCTTCCTTGCTCATATCATCGGCAGCTTCATCGTACAGGGCCAGACTCGATACGGCAGAGCGCAAAGCGGCCATGGTGTTGGCTTCCTTGGGATACAGCTTCATTTGAGTGAGCACCTGCTCAGGGATCGCAGCATGAGCGCTGAGCTCGCGCCGCAGAGCTTCAAGCTCCGGCACCGTCGGCAGACTGCCGAACCACAGCAAATAAGCAGTCTCCTCAAATGTGGCATGGTCCGCAAGATCGTCAATATCATAGCCGCGGTAAGTGAGCACTCCATCTACGATAGAGCTGATTGAGGAGGTCGTTGCAACAATGCCTTCAAGTCCTTTAGTAGCTGTCATAGTATCTCTCTCCTTTGCCAACAAGAGTGTATAGTGCCGCTTCAAACCTCATGTAAACATTTACATTTCCAAGTATTTCAACTCTCTCTGAAAAAAGCTTCAGGACCGGCTCAGAAGAATGCAACTAGATTTCTGCTCTTTAACCTTTAATTATCATACCGGATTTTGACGGTTATGTGAACAACGTGGAAGCTTTGCAGGACATCAAATGATTTTATCGGAGGGATAGAAAAAAACGAACGCAAAATCTGTTTCACGAACCAGCTTCCAGGTTATGGATATGGCCGCCGCCTGCGCTTTTCTACCGCTGCTAGTCTTTTCACACCCCTTATGAATATATATAAGACGAGCCGTTATTTCTGGAATCCCCCAGAGTAGGAGGGACCGATGATCGATACACTTGTGCTTAAAAGAATGCTGCGCGGCCTCTGGGTCGTGCTTGCTGCCGCCCTGATTCTGCTGGCTGCATATGTACTGCTGCCGCTTCTATACCCCCTGCTGATCGCCTGGCTGCTGGCTTATCTTATGCATCCGCTGGTCCTGATCCTGAAGGGGATGAAGCTCCCCGGCTGGCTCGCCGTATCCCTCTCGCTGCTGTTCTACATCGGAGGCATCGCACTTGTCTTGACCGCACTCATCACCCGGCTGGTTAAAGAGCTGATCGGGCTGCTCCAGACCTTCGATCTTCATACCGATCAGTGGCGGGAGCTGTTGCTGTCCTTAAGCCGCAATGCCAGCATTCAAAATATTATTAACCAAATCAACCAGTTTTACCACGACAATCCGGGTTATCATGCCACCATTGACAGCAATATCAACCGGACCACAGAAACTGTCGGCCAAGCCGTGACGCAGATGATTACCGGATTCTTCAATATCATCCTGAAGCTGATCTCCTCGCTGCCGAGCCTTGGCACCATTCTGATTGTCATCGTATTGGCCGCCTTCTTCCTCAGCACCGGCTGGGAACGGCATAATGCCAAGCTGACCGCCCTGCTCCCGGCCCCGCTGCTGAGACCGGTGTCGGAGATCTGGAAGGATCTGCGCAAGGCGCTGTTCGGCTATATCCGCGCCCAGCTGGTGCTGATCTCCGTAACGGCGGTAATTGTGATCATCGGCCTGCTGCTGCTGGGGGTCAAATCAGCCTTCGCCATCGGCCTGACCATCGGCATCGTCGACCTGATTCCTTATCTGGGCGTCGGTATCGTCATTCTGCCCTGGGCCTTATATTCATACATGACCGGGAACATGGCGCTGGCCATCGGGCTGCTGGTGCTCTACGGCGTCATCCTGATCACCCGCCAGGTGCTGGAGCCCAAGGTACTCGCCAGCAGTATCGGCGTCGATCCGCTCGCCATGCTGATCGGCATGTTCGCCGGCCTTCAGCTGATGGGCATGCTGGGCCTGATCCTCGGCCCTGTGCTGCTCGTTATTCTCGACGCGTTCGCCCGCGCCGGCGTATTCCGCGCCCTGCGCACCTATATCCTTAGCGGCAGGCTGTATTAGGGGGCAAGGTTCGAAACTAGTTGAGCATAGCGAACCATTAGGGATAAGTGTAGTTAAAGTAATTCTCACACTCTTATTACTGATGGCCTATTAGTTGGATAAACGTATACTGTTTTAGAAGTTTTTAAACTTTTTAGAGTAACAGTTGGAAAAACGTCACTTAATTCTACGAACATCGCCCATTGAGAGAAATTGCAGCCTAATAAGTGTTGTTTTTCCAACTAAAAGCTTAGAGTGTCTCTTGCGCCCACCAGTAAGTGGACAATATCCAACTGTTCCCGGCCGCTGCTGCTCCCCCCACAACCCCCTAACGCCAAAAAGGCATCCAGCCGCAGTACCCTGCAACTGAACACCTTCTGACACACCATACCGCCAGCAAACGCCCACCCGCTACCTGCGGTAGAAGGTGAACGTGCCGTTTTTCATCTTCTTCTCGATCCATTTGAGCAGAAAAACCCGGTAGACCGGCCGGGTCAGCGGAAATACCAGAGTAAAGCCGATCAGATCTGTGACAAATCCCGGGAGAATCAGCAGCAGACCGCCGAAGAAAATACATAAGCCGTCCAGCATGGTCCGTCCGGGCACCCGGCCCTCCTGCATATGTGTTCTGCTGTCCTGCAGCACCTTCTTGCCTTCGAACCGCATCATAAGCAAACCGATGACTGAAGTAGCCAGCATGATCAGCAGTGTCTTGGGCGCTCCAAGAAAACTTGAGACATAGATGAAACCGAATAATTCCACGGCCGGGACTGCAAATAAGGCGGCCCACAGCCATTTGTTCCTGATCATACTGCTCCTCCTTCTTCCTTACGTTAACGCTATTCTTCTTCCTTCAGCGCAGCCAGGATGGCCTGGAACAGCTCAGGCTGTGCCCTGTCAATCCGCACCGGCCTCCACTCCCCGTTCAGCCAGACATGGCTCGTCGAGCCGCTGACCAGAAGCTCGCCTGCGGTCCGCTCCTGCCCTTCCTGACCCGCCGCCATCCGGCGGATTTCATATTCATACACAACCCTCAGAGCCGAGAAGGTAGTTAACCGCGCATACACGGTAATAAGATCATCATATCGCGCGGGGCTTTTAAATTGCAAATCTGCAGAGGTTACCGGCAGCAGCAGGCCGAGTCCCTCCAGCATCCGGTAATCAAAGCCCAGCTCACGGAACATCTCCGTACGGCCGCACTCAAACCAGATCAAATAGTTGGCATGATAGACCACCCCCATCTGGTCCGTCTCCTGATAACGAACACGGATGGAGGTACTGTGCCAGCGGCTGGCACATCCAGGCTTACGCAGATTCATATTCATGCTCCTTTCTATAATACAGCCTGTCCGGCAGCCAGCAGAACGCTTAAGCGCCGACACCGCCGGATGCAGACGCAAGCGGCAGCTTGCGGCGTGAGCTTCGGGCGACATAGACCAGCAGAGCCGCGCCCGCAGCCGCACTAAGCATACAGGAGAGGTTCATCAGACCAACCCCGCCCTGATTCAGCAGCATCCCGTTCAGCAGATTGCCCAGAATGCCGGCTAACCCGGAGAATACGATGTTAAATACACTTTGCCCGGTCGCCTGCATCTCCGGTGAGGTAATCTTCGATACATATTCAACCGCCGCGATATAAAAGAACCCGAACGAGAGGCCGTGAAGCACCTGCACGCCGATCATCACGGAAGGGTAAGGGAAGGCCACCTGGATACCCCAGCGCAGCACATAGATCAGCGCACCAAGCAGCAGTGTCCGCTCCATGCCAAGCCTGCGGATGACCTTGGAGGCGAAGAACATGGATGGAACATTGGTAATCGACGCCAGGAACAGGGCGATTCCCGCAGAGCTCGTGGACCCGCCGACTGACTGGAAGGCAATCACGAAATAGGTCCCGAAGGCCGTCATCGTCTGATTGACCAGAAAGCTCCCGCCCAGGAAGGCCAGGAATATACGGTTGCCGAGCAGTTTTTTGATACCCTGCGAGAAGGACTGGCTCATCATATGATTCTCCTCCGCCTGCTTAGGAAGGGTGAAGGCGATGAATACGGCGATGCAATTCAAAAGCAGAAACGGCAGCCAGATGGTCGATACAGAGAACTTGGATACATACTGCCCCCCCGCAATGGCCCCTACGGCAGCGCCTATGCTCATCATCATGCGGATGCTGCCGTAAGTGGCTCCAGCCCTGTTCGCAGCCGCTATGGCGTACGAGTCGGCTATAGGCGCCTGTGTAGAGGAGAAGATCGTGGACACGGTATACACCAGCATCAGCACGATGAAATATTCCGAGCGGTACAGGACCGCAAGCACCGCCGGAACCGCCACGCTCAGAATCAGCACCAGCCGCGCCTGGTTATACCGGTCGGAGACCATTCCCCATAAAGGCTGCACACAGATGGCGATCAGCGTCCCTATAGCCATCAGCAAGCCGATCTGGCTGACTTCAAGTCCGTTTGATTTCAGCAGCAGCGAGAGGTAGGAGCCGAAGGAGCCCCCGGCCAGTCCCAGAAACAGATAGAACCCGCGCAGCTTTGTTATTTTTTCCATGGGGATTACAAGTCCTCTCTCATTCTTTTTAACAGAATACCCAACCTTCATAGCCGCCTGCTGCATTAAATAGAGCACAACCTATTATGAGGCGGTGGACAAGTGGGCCAAGTCAATAGATTAACACGGAGCAAACCCTGTCTGAAGGATAAACTCAATACGGGCAGAGCCGCCAGTTCCGGCTTCGGCTGGACCTCAAGCAACTGGAGCGGTTATGCCATTTCCGGCAAAAAAGGCAGCTACCGGCAGATATCTGCCGACTGGATCGTCCCTTATGTAAAGCCTACGGAAAAAGCTACGTTCTCCTCGGCCTGGATCGGCATTGACGGCTTCAAGAACAGCAGCCTGATCCAGACCGGCACCGGCCATGAGTCGGTGAACGGTAAAGTCCGGTATTATGCCTGGTGGGAGATTCTCCCCGCCTCCGAAACCGTCATTCCTTTTCCCGTCTCCCCCGGCAACCATATGCGTGCTTCCATCGTCAAGCTGAGTCCCGGCAAATGGTGCATCACCCTGCGCAATCTCAGCAAAGGTTGGGTCTTCCGCACGGTACAGCGCTATAACGGACCGCAAAGCTCTGCCGAATGGATTGTCGAAGCACCCCAAGTGGGATTCGATATTGCTCCGCTGGCCAAGTTATCCACAGTCTGCTTCACCTGCTGTCAAGTCAATGGGCGCAGCCCCAGACTAAAGGTCTCAGACGGCGGCGTTATGATCCAGAATAAGAAGCTGTTGGCCGTGCCATCTCTCCCGCGTTCTTGCGGAAGCGCCTTTTCGGTCAGACGGATCTATCGTAAAAGTCCCCCTGCCGTGTATTCCAGGAACCCTATTTATACGACTCCCTGACATACTGCCTTGCTCCAAACACACAGGTCCAATATATCCATTTACATCCCTGATATCAACATATATCTTGAACTTCCAGAGCGTCCGCTTATCAAAAAAAGAGCAGCGGCAATCAAGCGCCACTGCTCTTCTCATTATATCTTATTCGTGCTGCAGAAGCTCTTCCAAATCCTAGTCGGCTGGAATCGTATCTACCTTCACCAGGTTAGTGGAACCGGAACGTCCAAGCGGGATACCTGCAGTGATGACTACAAGATCGCCGGCTTTAACCAGACCGGAAGCCTTACCGCCGTTAAGAGCTGTTTCCAGCAATTCGTCAGTAGAATGAGCTTCAGGACCGAATACAGGAGTTACGCCCCATACCAGCGCCAGCTGACGCATTGTTCTTTCCTGGGTAGTAACAGCAATGATCTGTGATTTAGGACGATATTTGGAAACCACGCGTGCAGTGTGGCCAGTTACAGTCGAAGAAATGATCGCTTTAGCATTCAGATCCAGAGCGGAGATCGCTACGGATTGGCTGATCGCTTCAGTTACGGTAGTTTCTTGAGCAATCTGCTGCTTCATGAAGATCTCACGGTGGTTCAGAGCAGATTCTGCTTTCTCAGCAATACGGGACATAGTCAGTACGGATTCTACCGGATATTTCCCGGCAGCAGTCTCACCGGACAGCATGATTGCATCAGTTCCGTCGAAGATTGCGTTCGCTACGTCACTTGCTTCAGCGCGGGTCGGGCGCGGGTTGCGCTGCATGGAATCCAGCATTTGGGTAGCTGTGATTACCGGTTTGCCGGCGATGTTACATTTCTGAATCATCAGCTTCTGAGCCAAAGGTACATCTTCAGCAGGGATTTCTACACCAAGGTCGCCACGGGCAACCATCAGGCCGTCGGATACTGCCAGGATCTCATCCAGGTTATCGACACCTTCCTGGTTCTCGATCTTGGAGATGATCTGAATGTGGGAAGCATCATGCTTCGCAAGCAGTTCACGGATTTCCAGAACGTCGCTGGCTTTGCGTACGAAAGAAGCGGCAATAAAATCAATGTCCTGTCCGATCCCAAAAATGATATCATTGGTATCTTTTTCCGTAATACCCGGCAGGGAGATGGATACTCCTGGTACGTTAACACCCTTCTTGCTCTTGATCGTACCGCCGTTAACAATACGGGTCTTGATTTCGGTGCCTTGAATGTCGACAACAGTAAGGCCGATCAGGCCGTCGTCGATCAGGATCGTCGATCCTACTTGAACATCGTTAGGCAGGTTGTTGTAAGTGATGGAGATACGGTTATGGTCGCCAAGGATCTCTTCCGTAGTCAAAGTCAGATACTCATCCTGAACCAGTTCAATCGGTTCTACTTCCAGCTTGCCAGTACGAATCTCCGGTCCTTTGGTGTCGAGCAGGATGGCAACAGTCTTGCCCAGTTCCTTGGATGCTTGACGGATCGTGTTGATCCGGGCTCCGTGCTCATCAAAATCGCCGTGGGAGAAGTTCAGACGGGCCACATTCATACCAGCCAAAATCAATTTTTTGATATTCTCCAACGATTCACTTGCAGGTCCGATCGTACATACAATTTTACTTTTCCGCATTAGGTTTTCCTCCGTTTTTTCGTTCTCTCTGTCTCGCTTTTTCCAACTACAAAATCTACTATAAGGCTTGCTCTCTGTATAGGAACTTTATCACATGTAAAGACATGCACGTTTTATTGCGCCCTTATGAATATTACTGCATGTTGAGCACAAAATCAATGTTAGTGCCTGTTTTTGCTGTAAATTAAAGTCGAATAATACTAGGATGGCCGATAAAAGAAAAATCATCCCGCAGCAAGCACAGGATGATTATAGTGGGAATAATTGTATAACAGGTCTTGTCCCGTCCGTAGTCTGGAATAAGCTGGAATATGTTAAAAAGTGCAAATCCGGCGGACCGGCCATGCCGCTCATCCCCCGGAGAAAAGCTCCCGCTTACTCCACAATCTGCGCTTCATCCTGATCGTAATCCTGCTCCAGCACCGACTCGGAAAACTCGCCGATTTTGCGGAATTTCAGATAACGGTCTTCCTTCAGCGCTGCTGCATCCATGCCGGACAGCTCCTGCAGGTGACGCCAGACTGTGTCCTTCACAGCCTCCGCCGTAGCTTCGTAATCCCGGTGCGCACCGCCTCTGGGCTCTGCAACAATCTCCTCGATGACTTCCATCTCCAGCAGATCGGTGGCCGTAATCTTCATGGCCTCCGCGGCCTGCTCCGCCTTGGTGGCATCCTTCCACAGAATCGACGCCGCACCGTTAGGGGAGATCGCCGAATAGATGGCATTCTCCAGCATCAGCACGCGGTTGCCCACGGCCATCGCTAAAGCTCCGCCGCTGCCGCCCTCGCCGATAATCACACAGATGACCGGCACGGCCAGCTGGGACATCTCGAACAAATTACGGGCAATCGCTTCAGATTGTCCGCGTTCCTCTGCGGTATTGCCGGGGTACGCCCCCTTGGTATCGACAAAGGTGATGATCGGACGGCCGAACTTCTCCGCCTGCTTCATCAGGCGCAATGACTTGCGGAAGCCCTCCGGATGGGCACTGCCGAAGAAGCGGAGAATATTCTCCTTCGTATCCTTGCCGCGCTGCTGCCCGATAACGGTCACAGGCCGGCCGTTCAGCTTGGCGATTCCGCCGACTACCGCAAGATCATCACCGTACAGACGGTCACCATGCAGCTCAATAAAGTCCGTGAAGATAAGCCCGATCAGATCCAGCGAGGTCGGGCGTCCGTGATGCCGGGCCAGATGCATCTTCTGGGCCGGGGATATATTGGAATAGATCTCATTCTCCAGCTCGCTGTAGCGCTCCTCAAGCCGGGCTACCTCATCGCTGAAATCAATGCCCTTCTCTTCACCGAACTGCTTGAGCTCGGCGATTTTTTTGCGCATTTCTACCAGAGGCATTTCAAAAGGCAACTCTCCTGCCAACCTAAAATCCCCCTTTCACATCATGCAGCTCCAGCAGCTTCGTGAGTGTGGAGCGCATTTCCTTACGGTGCACGACCAGATCCAGCTGTCCGTGCTGCAAATTGAACTCTGCCGTCTGGAAATCCTCCGGCAGCTTCTGGCGGATCGTCTGCTCGATGACAATCCGTCCGGCAAAGCCGAATACCGCTCCGGGCTCGGCAATAATAATGTCGCCCAGGCTTGCAAAGCTCGCCGATACTCCACCGGTAGTCGGATCAGTAATGACCGAGATATACAGGCCGCCTGCTTCACTGAATCGGGCCAGCGCGCTACTTGTCTTCGCCATCTGCATGAGACTGAGAATGCTCTCCTGCATTCTGGCTCCGCCGGAGGTGGAGAAGATCAGCATCGGCAGTCTCCGCTCTGTCGCTTCTTCCACCGCTCTTGTAATTTTCTCACCAACCACAGATCCCATGCTGCCGGTAAAGAATTCAAAATTCATCACGGCTACAATCACCGGATGTCCGCCGATGCTGCCCTGGCCGGTGATTACAGCCTCAACCTGTCCGGTTTTGGACTGCTGCTGCTCCAGCTTGGAGGCATAGCCGGGGAACTTCAGCGGATCAATCGACGCCATCTCGCTGTCGAACTCAATGAACCCTTCCGGATCAAGGATCATTGCAATCCGTTCGGTTGCATTCAGGCGCATATGATAGCCGCAGGACGGGCATACTTTCAAATTCTTCTCCAGTTCCTTGCTGTACTGGATCGTTCCGCATTTGGCGCACTTGCTCATTAGACCTTCGGGAATCTCCCGCTTAGGGCGCTCGCCTTCTGCCGGTCCGCCGCTTCGCTCCAGACGTTCTGAAGGAATAGTCGCGTACTTCCGTTTTTTCTGAAATAAATCTTTGAACAAGGGTCGCACCTCTTCAGCCGTTTATTTGCGCAAATAGCAGCTTGCCGCTGTCATGAATGCTCTTGAATCTCTACGTTGTACTCTTCAGGGGTGCAGAATCAGATTGAGGACCTCCTGCACTTCTTCAAGCTCTCCCGAAGGGACCAGAATCTCAAACTGCTGCTTGGACATATTGATGGGACGGCATTTAATCAGAAATCCTTCTTCCGTAAGCTTCCTCTGGATCATCTCCGCCACTTTGGCGGTCGGCGCTATATAGATTACCGTCCACATGCCCTGCAAGGCCTCCCTAATCTCGAATCTAGCCGTATCCTGAATATAATGAAATTATGATAACACAGTTTTCTTTTTTCCCGCAAGCAAGCCCGGCAGGAAGAACTCAGGAGCGGGAGGCCGACCGCAGCGCATCAGGAGCAGCCGTTATTCGGTCCCTGTCACATGGGGATAGACCTTCGCACCCTCATGCCCGTGGGCGATCCGGGCTGAAGCTGCAGCCGCAATTCCGGCCACAAGATCATCCAGGAATACATGAATGCTCCCCTTATCATCATTCAATTTGCCGATAATTCCAAGCTTTATTTTATCCAGGTAGCCGAAGCTCGTCAGGCCGATCATTCCATACACGCTCGTGATGCCCAGCGCCAGCGTCTCGTCCGCCCCGTAGAGCGATTCATCCGCTTCCATTACCGCCTGAAACGGCTGGGGCAGCAGCTTTTTCTCGGCTAACTCATCCAGCGCAATCCCGGTCATGAGCGTATACTGGACCTCTCTTTTGTTCAGGACCGACTTGACGCTGCTCAGGCACTCCTCCTGCGTTAAGCTGGGATAATAGACCGATTGCAGGATATAGACGATCTCCGCGATCGAGTCCAGCGATACTCCCCGGCGCTCCAGCAGCTCCTCCGCCATTTGATAGGACATGATGTCATTCCCCTTCCGCACGGGGCAATGCCCCGCTATGATTTAGCTGAACTTGAGAGTGAAGCCTGACAGATTCATAAGTTCACTCTATTGGTTCCCTAATGTATGCGGAAGAGGGGACAAATGTGCTAAAAAGATCGGTGTATCTCAGCGGCTGCCCGTAAAAGATGCATCTGTGCAGCATCAGAATTAACTGGTGAGAAACTCTTTAACCAGCTGCCATGCTGAGGGTTTGCCAAGCCCCAATTAGGGGCAACGGGTATGCTTAGGTGTATTCTGTACAACTAAATCCTCTGATTTAGCGCAGACTTTCCTTTTAGCTGTAATCCATACAGTTAAACTGCCACTATACCCGGGTTCTCACCCATTCGGGCAGATTTAGTTGTACAAACTACAGCTAGGAGAGGAAAGCCGTCCTTTTCACGGTTGATAATTGCACATAATACACCTATGGGATTGTTCACTTCGAACAAGCTCCAAGTACAGTGTCAGCTTTAAAAGGGTGGATAGGGTTGTGAAACTCAGGGGTTCGTGTAATGAAACCCTATCACCCCCAAAAATCTAACGGACCGAAGAGAGCTTCTTCCCACGATAACGCCCCCTTATGCAGCGTAACGGACTCAGACGACCTTATCATCTTTCTGCGGGATGTTTTGGAGCTGAATTGCAGGGGATAAGGTCCTTTCGGTCCGTTAATCGCCCAAGTGACGACTTTCTTCCCGCATAAGAGCCCCTCAGTCCGTTACGCTAAGCCAATCGCCCCTAAAGAACAACCCTCGCATGGAAAAGATGTAAATTGAAGCGGGAATTGTTTCTGCTCCACTACTTTAAATCCGATAAGGTTCTAGCAGCGCATCAGATTAAAAATAGCGGGTCGGCATGATGAGGCCTGAACAAATAGAAGAGTAAATTGCTTGGGCACAATGTATGCGAAAAACCGAACACATTGCGAGGGCGTGACGGTAATCGGGCACAATGTATGCTAAAAATCGAACACATTGCGAGGGCGTGACTGTAATCGGGCACAATGTATGTCAAAAACCGAACACATTGCGAGGGCGTGACGGTAATCGGGCACAATGTATGCTAAAAATCGAACACATTGCGAGGGCGTGACGGTAATCGGGCACAATGTATGCGAAAAACCGAACACATTGCGAGGGCGTGACGGTAATCAGGCACAATGTATGCTAAAAATCGAACACAATTTTAGGTGGTATCGCTTTACTGATCCAACCCATAAAGATAATTCTGACGCTGCACCAGGATAGCTTGGTTGCTCCTATCGGAGGCGGACGGTCCCGGCACCCAGCATCTCTTCAATGGCTGCGAACAGCTCCTCCGAGGGCTCGATCCGGTAGCTGTCGCTCAGCGCAAGCACCTTCTGGTTGCGCTCGTAGAACAGCAGCGTCGCTGCGGGTCCCGGATGGGTCTGCAGCAGCGCCTGGAGGCGCGGCAGCAGACCCTTCAGCTCAGCGCCCGGCGTGATCTTGATAAAGACACGCTGGGCGCCGGGCGCTGAGCCTGCGAAGCGCTCAGCGGCGGGGTCCTGCCCCGTGCGCAGCGGGGCAGGGCTGCCCGGCCGCGCGTCTGACGCGGCCGTGGCCTTGGGCGCGGCCTGCGCAGCGGCCGCAGAAGCGCGCGCACCGGGCGGCTGTGCCGCCGGTGTGCGCGTGCCCGGTGCAGCGGCGGCGCCAGCTGCACCGCCGGGCCGGACGCCGGGGCCACCGGCGCCCGTGCGGGCTGCAGGAGCGGCCGCAGGCGCTCCTGCGGGGGCACTGCGGCCCGCGCCGTAGGCGGGCCGGGACCCGGCGCTGCGGCGCTGCAGCAGGCCGCGCACGCTGTCCGAGGTGAGCTGCGCTACCTCCTCGGCCAGCAGCTTGAAGCCCTCGTCCTCCTGCTGCACCTTGGCGCGCAGGGCCAGCAATGCGCCCTTCTCAATCAGGGCGCGGCTGCGTTTCCACACCTCCGGGAAGAGTACGACCTCGCAGCGCTCGATCTGGTCTTCCCACTCCACAAAAGCCATCGCCTTACCGGCTTTGGTCGTGATCTCCTTCAGCGACACGACCATACCGGCCGTCACGGTCATACTCTCATCCGCTGCTTCGCCAAGATCCATCAGCTTCTGCATGCCCGGCTCCTCCAGCAGCCCCGCATGGTCATCCAGCGGATGGCCGGAGAGATAGAGCCCGAGCAGCTCCCGCTCCAGCTCCAGCTGCTGGGTTCCGCTGAACCTCGGAATATCCGGGTAGCGGATCTCCCAGTTCGGCGTCTCGATCAGATCATCGAACAGCTGGATCTGCAGCTCATCTCGCTCCTTGCGCCATTTGGCCGCCGCATCCACCGTCTCATCCAGCATCGCCAGCAGCTGCGCCCGGTGTCCGGGCAGCGTATCGAAGGCGCCGGTCTGCAGCAGCGATTCGATCACGCGCTTGTTGCAGACCCGCAGATCGACCCGGCGGCAGAAATCGAGCAGGCTGTCGAACGGCCGCTCCTTACGGACTGCCATAATGTTCTCTACGGCCTGCGTGCCGACATTCTTCACTGCAGCCAGCCCGAAGCGGATAGCCCTTCGGCCTTCGCCGGGCACCGGAGTGAACAGCACCCCGCTCTCGTTGACATCCGGCGGCAGGACGGCAATCCCGGACCGGCGGCATTCCAGGACATATTCCGCCACCTTGCGGTGGCTCCCCATCACAGCAGTCAGCATAGCAGCCATGAACTGCACCGGATAATGCGCCTTAAGATAAGCGGTCTGGAAGGCCAGCACCCCGTAAGCAGCCGCATGGGCGCGCGGGAAACCGTAGTTGGCGAACCGCACGATCATATCATAGACCGCATGGGCGTCCGCTTCGCTGTAGCCCTGCTTCAGACTGCCCTCCACGAAGTGGCTGCGCTCCTGATCCAGCGTCTCCCGCTTTTTCTTGGACACCGCACGGCGGAGCAGGTCCGCTTCACCAAGCGAGAAGCCGGCCATCAGGGAGGCAATCTGCATGATCTGCTCCTGATAGACGATTATGCCGTACGTATCGGCCAGAATCGGCTGCAAATCCGCATGCGGATAGACGACCTCGAATTCCCCGTGCTTGCCCCCGATGAATTTCGGGATGAATTCCATCGGACCCGGACGGTACAGTGCCACCACCGAGACAATATCCTCGAACCCGCTTGGCTTGAGGTCCTTCAGTACCCGCCGCACACCCGCCGATTCCAGCTGGAATACGCCGGTGGTCTCGCCTGCTCCCAGCATCTCATAGGTGAGCGGATCATGATCCGGAATGATGCGGAAATCCGGCACGCTCCCGGTCATCTCCTTCACCCATTTCATGCAGCGTTCAATAATCGACAAAGTCCGCAGGCCGAGAAAATCCATCTTGAGCAGCCCAACGCTCTCCAAATGCTCCATGGAGTACTGGGTGAGCGCCGTGCTCTCATTGCCCGCCTGGAGCGGAACCGCATCGGTCAGCGGCCCCTTGGAGATGACCACACCAGCTGCATGCGTCGAAGCATGGCGCGGCATCCCCTCCACCTTCATCGCCGTGTCCAGCAGCACTCTGGTCTTCGGACTCGTCTCATACAGCGCCTTAAGCTCAGGCGTGCCCTCCAGCGCCCGGCTGATGCTGATGCCGAGCTGGCCCGGAATCAGCTTCGCCGCCTTGTCCACCTCGTTATACGGCAGATTCAGCGCCCGGCCCACATCACGGACAGCAGCCCTCGCCGCCATCGTACCGAAGGTGATGATCTGCGCTACATGCTCCTTGCCATACTTGTCTACCACATAGGCAATGACCTCATCGCGGCGTTCGTCGCTGAAGTCGATATCAATATCGGGCATCGTGATCCGCTCAGGGTTCAGGAACCGCTCGAACAGCAGATTATATTTCAGCGGGTCCACATCGGTAATCTTCAGCGTGTACGCGGTGAGACTTCCTGCAGAGGAACCGCGGCCCGGACCGGTAACAATACCGCTGCGGTGACAAAAAGCGATAAAATCCCACACGATCAGGAAGTAATCGCTGAACCCCATGCTCTCAATGACTCCCAGCTCGTAGTCGAGCCGCTTCTCGGCCGTCTCCTTTTGCTCCGGCGATTCCCAGAGCGGAGTATCCGCATAGCGCTGCTCCAGCCCGCTACGGCATAGCTGGCGCAGATAAGCAGCGGCATCCAGCCCTTCCGGCAAAGGCGAGAATTCCGGAAGAATATGATTGCCGAATGTCAGCTCCAGATTGCACGCTTCAGCGATCCGCTGCGTGTTCTCTATCGCCTGCGGTACATGCGGAAACAGCGCAGCCATCTGCTCCCCGCTTTTGAAGAACAGCTGGTCTGTCCCGATCTTCAGCCGGTCCTCATCGTCCACGGATTTGCCCGTGCCGATGCAGATCAGCACATCCTGAACCTCGGCATCCTCCTTGTCCATATAGTGGACATCATTAGTCGCTGCCAGCGGAATGCCGAGCTCTTCAGCAAGCGCAATCAGCTGCGGATTCACCCGCTTCTGCTCGGCAATCCCGTGATCCTGCAGCTCCAGATAGAAGTCGCTTCCAAAAATCTCCTTATACCGCAGAGCCGCCTTGCGCGCCTCCTCCTCCCGGCCGTGCAGCAGATGCTGCGGTACTTCACCGCCCAGGCAGGCGCTTAGGCAGATAATGCCCTCGGCATAGGCTGCCAGCGCCTCCATATCGATACGCGGCTTGTAATGCTGGCCTTCCAGATGGCCGATCGAGATCAGCTTCATCAGATTCCGGTAGCCGGTCATATTCTTCGCCAGCAGAATCAGGTGATAGATCGGCTGATCCTTGCGGCTTCCCCGCTCACGGCGCGAGCCTGCTGTCAAATAAGCCTCACAGCCGATAATCGGCTTGATTCCCTGCGCCTGGCAGGCTTTATAGAAAGGGATGGCCCCGTACATCACACCATGATCCGTCAGCGCCAGCGATGTCATGCCGTATTCGCCGGCCCGGCGCACGAGATCTGTAATGCGCGCCGCCCCGTCCAGTAAACTGTATTCGCTGTGCACATGCAAATGCACGAATGGGCTCATATTCCCCACTTCCCTTCAGCTCCAAATCAAAACATAAGATGAAACTATTTTATCATATTAGAGGGGGAACCGCCCATAGAATGGATTAAGAGCATATGGACAGGCAAAAGCAGGCCGCCGCCTGATCTAAGGAAGGAGCTTTCTATGGATATTTTCTTAAGCAAGGCCGTCCTCGACTTCTTCATCGCGTTCGGCATAGTGCTGGGCGGAGCGATGCTGGGCGGAATCGGCGCCGTCGTCTCTCTTCAACCGCCAACCGATACCATGCTGGAAATCGCAGACCGTATTAAGATATGGGCACTGGCTGCTGCCGTTGGCGGAACCATCGACCCGATGCGGGTCATTGAGAGCAATATGCTGGGAGGCAATCTCTCTCCGGCGATCAAGCAGATTCTCTATCTGGTGTTCGCCTTCCTGGGTGCTCATATGGGCAGCGAGCTGGTCAAGTGGGTATGCGGCAAGTAGAAGCGAAGGGGTGAAAAGATACATGCGACTTCCGCCGTTTGACCGCTACCGCCGTTTCTCGCAAATTGCTGCTGTGTTTGTGCTGGGGATGATTGTGGGAGCCGCCCTGTACAACGCGATTTATCATATGGGCTATAGCCTGCTCTGGGTCAATAACCACGATCTGCGGCTGGAGATTGCACAATACCGGAATGACATTCTGACGCTCAAAAAATATAACAACACCTCCACCGTCATCCGTGAGATTAAGGTGCGTACCGAGGAGAGCAAGGTCAAGGACAGCGCAGCGGCGCTGGACCCGGTGACAGCCAAGGAGGTCCTCAGCAAGCTGGCAGGCGATCTGGAGCCGCTGCGCGGGCGCAGCATGTTCGATATCGATTCCGACGGCAAGCTGGCGCGCCTGCTGCTGGATAACAAAATCTATCTGGCCCGCGAGAAGGAATACACCGTCAAAATCCGCACCATGCTGGTGATGGAGGGCGTGCTGCAAATCTGGGTGGAAATCAGTCCTTATAAACGCAGCTGAGCCGCAAATCATGATACAATAGTGGACAAATCACAATCACAGGATACAGAATGCCCGGCTTAGGCTACGCTGACTGCCCGGTCTTCCACAAAGGAGCTGCCGTTCATGATTATGTTCATTAAGTATCTGCTGTTTGCCCTGCTGGTTATCTTCATGGTATGCGCCGCCGCGTACAGCATCTCTTCCCGCAGAACTGCCGACCCGCTTATCCAAGGCACCAGACGCTCGATCATGAATATGCTGCTGGGCGGAATGCTGGTCACGCTTTCATTAATGTCGATGTTCATCTTCCGCGGCTCGACGCTTAACGTGGTCATTGAGGCTGCTTTTCTGCTGCTGGGCCTGTTCAATATCTTCTCGGGACTGCGCAGCTACAGCTACTACAGCCGGATGCGCAGCGGAAGCTGAGGATTCCCCCACTACACTCTGCGGTAGAGCCTGAAGCTGCGGTTTTCCTCCCCTCATCTACCGTTGGATGCCTAAGAGAATTGGAAATTGTACAGTTAATTTTGGGCCATTTATCAGTTCCGGACTATTAGTTGGAAAAAAGGCATTCCTTGCGCGTCCTTTCATCAGATGGTGCAATTCCCGGCGAATTAGTTGTACTTTTTCCACTTGCTGCTCCGATACGATCACATTCAGCATCAATAGATGCTCTTTTTCCACTTGCTGTATATTATGTTCATCTTTGCGTGGCGAATGTGGCATCACCCAACAGACGTAATCAACAGGTTACTCAATAGGCCGACTCGACTGATTACTTAACAGCTTACTCGAAACCAAATCCGCCAAAATTCTGTTGCCAGTACAAATAGACCAGTTGCTCATCCTGATTGCCTGCAGGACAGCCCTGGTCTATTTTATATTTTGCCGGGAATGAATCCTCGTTCATCGTCACTCTCATCGTTATTCGCCTAGCATTACCCGTTCATCGTGACACGCTAATCCCGCTACCCGTGGTCAATCGACTGCAGCATCAGCACGGCCTTGGCTACAATGGTATCCATATAGCTGATCTCGATCTCCAGCTTGCAGGTACGGCGGCTGATCTCCAGCAGCTTCGGCATGACGGTGATGGAATGCTCAATCTGTACCGGACGGATGAAATAGGTGGACATATTGTCCAGTACATAGTCATTCCCGGTGATGTCCTTGGCTGCCTTGAAGGCGGACAGGGTCATCAGGGTGGACAGAACCCCCTCCGAGATCGTTCCCAGATCAGTCGCCATCTGCGGGGTAATGAAGCCATGAAAGAACAGCCTGCCCTCCTCATCCCGCTCATCCGCGAACCCGTTCCAGATCAGATGATCGAACGTCTCTCCCAGCTGTGGCTGATTGCTGGCGTCGCGCAGGCTCTGCAGCACTTCACGGCGGGTGACCGATCCTACCAGCTTACGGTTGCGGTCCACAATGGGCAGAAAATCGATCCCCTCCCACATCATAATCTGCGCCGCCGAAGCCAGCGAGGTCTGGAGTGCAGCGGTGACCGGACTGCGCACCATCGCCTTCTCAATACTCTGCCCTTCGCTGAGATCCTCCACATCACGCCGGCCTACGATTCCGATAACCCGGTTCCACTCATCCGTGACCGGGAACCGCTGCTCGCCGCTGGCCTGTGACAGTTCACGCAGTTCTCCTACAGTGCTGGAGATTTTGAGCGTGTTCAACCGCAGCTTGCCCTCCACGATATCCTCGACCAGCATAATCTTCTTCTTGATCAGCCGGTCAAAAATCGCGCGGTTAATCATCGAAGCCACCGTAAACGTATCATGTCTGGACGAGATGACCGGCAGGTCCAGCTCATCGGCCAGCGCTTTGACCTCTCGGCTGGTGCCGAAGCCCCCTGTCACAAGCACCCCGGCCCCCTGCTCCAGTGCAAGCGAGTGCACATCATCGCGGTTCCCGACGATCAGCAGGCTGTCGGCGTCGATGTACCGGATCATGGCATCGACCTTCATCGCACCGATCACATATTTATGAAGATGCTTGTTCAGACCCTCTGCTCCGCCAAGCACATGCCCCTCAACAATATCTACTACATCCCCGAAGGTCAGCTGTTCGGAAATATTGCGCGGCTTCTTCTCCACACGGACCGTGCCAATCCGTTCCTTGGTGATGACGATTCCAAGGTTCTCCGCTTCCTTCACCGCGCGGTAAGCCGTACCTTCGCTGACCCCCATCTCCTTCGCCAGCTTACGGACGGAGATTTTGGTTCCCACCTTCAGACTTTCAATGTGCTGCAGCAGTTGTTCATGCTTTGTGATGTTATCGCCTTGACCTTCCAACTGTTACACCCCCATACCCCGATCTGTACTATTCTGTACCTATTATACATGCTGCCCGCACCGGAGTACAGCAGGTTACACTCTATCTTTCAAAAGTTATGACAGCCGGGAATATATATATAACACCGGGTAACTTACTCCCGGCAGGAGAAGCACCAAGTGGAAACGGCTTTGCTGTCCTTTTTAAAGGACGGTACCGTTTCAGCGAGAAATAGAAGGATAATGTGTAGCGTGAAACATATACATTCTTATATTTGCACAGGTAACCCCCGGTCCGCCGCAATGGCAAACAGGGGGTACTTTTACACCGCCAGCGCTATTCCTGGACTATGATCTCTGCGACACCCGGCCTTCTTCGTTCCACTTGCCCTGCCACTGCGCCAGCTTGGCCTTGCGGACGGCATCCAGACGCTTCTGCTTCTCTTCATCCACTCCGATAATGAAATGCAGATGCGAGGCAATGACCAGGAACGCGAAGACACACCAGACGATACCGAAGCCCAGCACCCAGCCGGAGCCATTCTGAATAGACAGCTTCGGCAGCGCGTATAACAGCATGGCCAGGGCAATCAGCAGATACACGGAATGCTTGAATTTACTTTTTTTTCTCATTGCAGGACCGCTCCTTCGCTCTACGGGATTGTTAGAATGATTCTATATCTCTAATCTATGAACCTGCGATCTGAAATATGAGACAAGCTGCGTAATTTTCCGGAAGGATGTTAGTGCCTTGTAGCAGTTTCTATCCTGTATGGCCCGGGTATGTGATGTTATATAGCGAAGGAGGGAATGACCTTGAATCCCATTTATAACCAGACCCGGTACATCGCCCGCAAAAAAATATTCTCTGCACTCGGCGGAAAACTACATATCTTGGGTGATTCGGGGCAACTGCTACTGTTCTCCGAAATGAAAGCGTTCCGGCTGAGAGAGGACATTACACTGTACCCTGACGAGACAATGGGGAGGGAGCTGCTGCGGATTAAAGCGCGCAAGATTCTTGATATCAGCTCAACCTATGATGTATATGATATGGAGACCGGGGAAACGGTGGGCGCACTCCGCCGCAAAGGCCTGAAATCTCTCATCAAGGACGAGTGGGCCATCCTGGACACACAGGATAACGAGATCGGCACCATTAAGGAGGACAATGCCTTCCTCGCGCTGCTGCGCCGTGCGCTTGCCATTATTCCGCAGAAATATGATTTAGAAATCGGGGGAATGGTGATTCCTGCCTTCCGGCAGAACTTCAACCCGTTTGTCACCAAAATCACTGCCGATTTCTCAAAGGACACCCACGGCAAGCTGGACCGCCGTCTCGGGATGGCCGCTACTATTCTGCTGTGTCTGGTAGAGGGCAAGCAGGATTAACCGAATGTAGCTCGCAGTAATTATGGATCGGCGCACTAAAAAGGGTGATTCCAGAGCCGTATGGCCCTGAAATCACCCTTTTCCTGTATGATAACGAATCCCCGATACGCTGCCGGTGCTTATTGGGCGCCGTACATTTGGGACAGGCTGTCTGTGATGATTTTGTTCACATCTTCGATAACCACACTAAGACGGCGCTCTGCGTCGAACAGACGGCGGATACCCAGGTTCAGGTTAAGCACCTCGAAGAGCTTCTCCATCTTCTCCATATCCTCCTGCGGCGGCATGTCCCCGCTCATCATCCGCTGCTGCAGCTCAATCTGGCTCTGGCGGAAGTTGTCGAGCATCTGCTTGCTCTCCGGATCTGCTTCGATCACCTTCATTGCACTGGTAATATCCGATACCTCACTGCTGTCCTTAATAGCACGCGCTAATTCATGCGCCTTATCAATCACGTTCATTCTATTTCCTCCTCCAAATGATGTTCGTCTCTGCTTCGCTTCAAAAAATCCCCCGCTTATTCAGGCAGCTTCGTCTATGCCTGTCCAGCAGGCAGCCCCGGGGGCTGTCCGCGCCCAAATTTGGCAGCCGCGCAAGTTACGCCCGGACACGCCTGCTTCCTTCTGTGCTCCCGCCCTCCGGTCCGGGTGCGCCTGCCAGCCCCCTGGCTGCCGGCGATATTAATCCGCCCGGCACGGCTTTTTCGGGAATAGGTCAATCACCAAGGGTCAGATGTCTCCATATGATGAATGATATGTAACCCTCAAGAATCATATTGCCGGCACGATGCTTGCCTACCGGAAGGAGATCCACGATGTCTAAGCTAAAGATCCCGGTTCAAACGGTCCACTCGGGCATCCTGCAGGAAAATGCTGTAATGCTAGGCGACAAATCCATGAAGAGGCTCAAAATACCGGCGCACGGAACCATTCAGCTGAACTTCGGCTCTTTCCGGCAGGAGGTTACTGTAATTCCTGTCCCCAAATCCGACAGCCTGCGTGTAAGTGAGGCACTCGGCCGGCGGCTTGGCTTAAGACAGCGCTTGACACTTAACGCTTCCTACAGCACCGGCAGCCGCATTCTGCGTCTGGGGCCGATGATTGGCGTCCTGGTGAGCCGGGACCATCCCGAACAGCCGGAGAGGGTCTTCGGCCAGATTACCATGTTCTGCCGGGAGCTGACCCATGCCTGCCATGCACAAGGCGCCTATGTCTATTTCTTCACCCCGGAAGCGCTGGAATCGCGCACCACTACCATCCAGGGCTGGGTCTACGATGAGGGCTGGCGGAAGCTGAGTCTTCCTGTTGCCGATGTGATCAACAATCGGCTGACCACGCGAAAGGTAGAGAATAAACCTAGCGTACAGCATTTTTTGGCAGATGTAAAATCCCGCTACGGAACCCACTTCTTCAACGAAAAGTTCCTAGACAAGACAGAGGTATTCGAGGCGCTGGCTCTGGACCCCGCCCTGCAGCGGTACTTGCCCGAATCGCATGCCCTGAACGGCTTCGCCATACTCAAAAAAATGTGCAGCAGCTACCAAAGCGTGTTCCTGAAGCCGGTACGCGGTAGCCTCGGCAAAGGCATTCTGCGCATTTCCAGGGAGGAAGGCGGCGGCTACCGGCTGCTGTCCACCACTCCGATGGGCACACGCAAGCAGAGCTATTCCAGCCTGGCGAAGCTTTTTCAATCCATTGCTCCGAAGATGAAAACCACCCGCTTCCAGATCCAGCAGGGTCTCTCCCTGATGGAGCTTGGACGGCGGCCGGTCGATTTCCGGGCACTGGTACAGAAGAACGGCACCGGCAAATGGGGCGTCACCTCCATTGTGGCCCGGACCGCCGGAAGTAATCATTTTGTCTCCAATCTGGCCCGCGGCGGTACACTCAGTACGGCCCGAGAGGCTGTCGGCAAAAGCAGTCTTCCGGCCGGTGTCAAAGAGAGCACTCAGATTCAGCTGCCCCGAGCGGCGCTGGCCATTGCAAGAGGGGTTGAGACCTACATTCCCGCCCATTTCGGGGAGCTCGGCATCGACCTTGCACTTGACCAATCCGGCCGGATCTGGCTGCTGGAGGTCAACTCCAAGCCGTCCAAGAACGACAATACACCGCTGAATGACCAGAAAATCAGACCCTCTGTCAAACAAATGATTCTATACTGCCGTTATCTGGCCGGGTTATAAGGAGGACATCATGACCACAACAGCAATGGGGTTCCTTGGCATTATGACAGGCCGTCGCCACGGGATTCCTCCCTTCGCAGAGCCGGAGTTATGCAGTCATCTCTGCCGTGCGGCCCCGCTGTATGAGCTGAAGGTCCTTGTTTTTCATCCGGAGGATGTGGCGGCGGACGGCTCCTATGTCCGCGGATATGAGTGGCAGAACGGACAATGGGAGCCTGCGCAGGCTCCGCCGCCCGACATTCTCTATAACCGCTGCTTCTACCGGACACCGGAGGAGAAACGGGCAGCATCGGCTGCCCTGTCTGTATTGACCCGCTGTCTGCCCTGGTCCCGCGGGCTTCCCGATAAATGGGGAGTCTACGAGATTCTGCGGCGCAGCCCCGCTGCCGCCGCCCTGCTGCCGGAGACTGAGCTGTACAGCAGCCGCGAAGCGCTTGGCAATATGCTCGCCGGAAGGGAATACGGCGTTTTCTTGAAGCCCCGGACCGGCTCCCACGGCAAGCGCACCCTGCACGCTGTGCTGCTCGGCAGACGTGAAGGCGGCGGAGTGAAGGTGCGGGGCAGAGACCGGGATAACAAGCCTTTTCAATATGTTTTCGGTACGCTGGACGAAGGTCTGGACTGGATCGGCCGCTTCATCGGCCAGCACCGCTATATCATACAGCCTTACCTGCATCTCACCGGCAGCGGAGGACAGCCGTTCGATGTACGTGTGCTGATGCAGAAGAACGGCACCGGTGCCTGGAGCCTGACCGGCATGGCCGTCCGGCTCGGCACCCGGGGCTCACTAACCTCCAATCTGCATGGCGGAGGCACAGCTGTTCCCGTCCTCCCCTTCCTGCTGGACGAATACGGCGCGGGAGGAAGAGACCTGCTGGAGGAGCTGACCCTGGCGTCTACGCTCCTGCCTCCGCTGCTGGAAGAATCCTGCGGCAGACTCGGAGAGCTGGGCCTGGATTTTGGCATCGATGCCGGAGGGAGAATTTATCTGCTGGAAGCCAATTCCAAGCCAGGGCGCACGGTGTTCCGGCTGACGGGCGACCGCCGGGCTGCTAGACTCGCCGCCGAGAACCCGCTGCGCTATGCGCGCCATCTGCTGCTTACCTCAAGCAGCTATCACAAGCTGCCTCCCGGGCAGCTCCGTTCACACGGGAGAATGATATCTATGGTTCCAAAGGAGGATTCATAAATGGGTCTCACTTTTTGCAATGTACACTTCACCAAGCAGCCTGATCGAGTAGTATATGTCTCGGGTGAACTGATGAGAAGCCTGAAATTATCCGGCAAGAAAAATATCCGCCTGCGCCTCGGTAAAGATGCCATCCCGGCCACGATCAAGCCGATCAAGCGTGCCGGCAAGCACCTCTTCCTGGCCTCTGGCGTCAAAAGCGCCATCAAGGTCCCGAAGTCAGGCGGCGTCTACCTGCGCAATCTGCAGAATGACGAGGTGCAGCTCGGGCCGCTGGTCGGCGTGCTCTCAGACGGACCCGCCTCCGCTGCGCAGCCCTTCGGCTCCCGCACCGGCTTCATCAAGCAGCTGCTGCGCGAAGGCAGCAACAAATGCTACATCTTCGCCTTCATGCCCAGGGATATCGACTGGCAGCAGGAGCAGGTCAACGGATATTTCCTGACGGCAAGCGGCCGCTTCGAGCGCAAGCTGGTGCCCCTGCCGGATGTCGTCTATAACCGCCTGCCCAGCCGCAGAGCTGAGACCTCCCCTTACATTAACCAGCTGCGGGAACGCTTCGGACGCAAGAAGATTCCGTACTTCAACTGGAGCTTCTTCAACAAATCGGATGTCTACCGGCTGCTGGAGAACGACGGGGCAGCGAACCGCTTCGTGCCTGAAACACACAGTAACCCCAGCTCCGAACAAATGCGGGATATGCTGGACCGTCACCACTTCGTCTATTACAAACCGTCTGCCGGCAGCCTGGGACACGGCATCTACCGCCTGACCTACCTGCCGAAGAAAGGATATTTCGCCCGGTACCGCAGGAATGGCAAGAACGTGCTGCTGCGCTTCACCAGCTTCGACAGCCTGATGCGTATGCTGCGGGGCCGCCACGGGCAGAGCATGCAGAACTATGTGGTCCAGCAGGGCATCCGCCTTATTGAGATTGACAGCTGCCCGATTGATTTCCGCTTCCATATGCACAAGAACGGCAGCAATCAATGGGTTGTGGTCGGGATCGGTGCCAAAAAAGCCGGACGGGGCAGTGTCACCACCCATCTGAAGAACGGCGGAGCGCTATTGACCCCTCAGCAGGCCCTCGGCCGGGTGTTCGGGGCCAGATCAGATGAAGTGCTCCAGCGCGCCAAAACCACTGCCGTCAAGCTCGCAGAATCCTTGGAGATTCAGCACCGCCATCTGCTCGGCGAGATCGGGTTCGATCTCGGCATTGACCAGGATGAGGATATCTGGATGTTCGAGGCCAATGCCAAACCGGGACGCTCTATCTTCCGCCACCCCTCCCTGCGCGCTGAGGGCAAAGCTTCCATTGAGCACATCCTGGAGCATTGTCTGTATCTCAGCAAATTCCGCAGGAGGGATGACTTGTGAACAGCCGGATACCCGATCCCAGCAAGCCTGTAATCGCCATTCTGACCACCAGTGACCGGCTTAAGCAGTTCCGCGGCAACCGCAATAACTTTCGCGACATTATCCGTACCGGCAGAGAAATGGGCTATATGGTCTATGTCGTCACGGTCCGTGACCTGAAGCTGAATGAGCCGACTGTGACCGGCTACATTCCTTCCGCCAGCGGGAAGATCTGGTATGCCGTGCCTGTTCCTCTGCCGCAGGTCATCTATAACCGGATTCCCAACCGCGAGGAGGAGGAGAAAGCACCGGTCGCGCGCAAAATCGCCGAGTGCCTGGAGCATCCTGAGATCTCGCTGTACAATCCGAGCTTCTTCAATAAATGGAATCTCTTCGAGTGGCTCAAGGAATCCAAGGCCACCTCGCGGCATGTGCCCAAAACCCGCCGCCTGCGCAGCGCAGCGACCCTTACCGCGATGCTGAAGAATCACGAGAGCCTCTATCTCAAGCCGGAGAAGGGCAAGGCGGGCAAAGGCATCATGCGGCTGGGATACCGGCCGGACACTCTCCTGCCCTACCGGCTGCAGATTCAGAGCGGCAAAAAAAATACGACCTACAAGGCCGCATCCGTCGAACGGCTGTGGGCCCGGATCGGCCGGGAAAAAGGGTCCGCCCGCTATATTGTCCAGCAAGCCATCGTGCTTGCCGGACACCGCGGCCGTCCCTTCGATCTGCGGGTGCTGCTGCAGAAGAACGGCCGGGGCGCCTGGGCGGTAACCGGCATCGGTGCCCGCCTGGCCGGGGCCCGCAGCATCACCACCCATGTGCCGCGCGGCGGCAGCATCGAAGACCCCTCCAGCATGCTGGAGGGAACCTTCGGGCCCGAGCAGGCAGAGGTTATCCTGAAGAATGTCTCTACCACAGCGCTGCTGGTTGCCCGGCAGATTGAGCGGGCTTCCTCCAGCATGCTGGGCGAGATGTCGATGGATCTCGGGGTGGATGAAGAAGGCGGAGTCTGGTTCTTTGAAGCCAACTCCCGCCCGATGAAGTTCGACGAGCCGGCAATCCGCAAGCTGTCACTCGAACGCATTTTCCAATACGGCAACCATCTGTCCCGCCAATCCAAATAATCCATTATCCGTCAAAGGAAGTGACACCATGCAGATATCCTCACTCTACGACAGCAATCCCGTACAGTGGGAATCCAGGCGAACCGGATTGCTTGAGTTCCTGAGGGAGTATGGGGAGCAGCGGATTACCCTTCGCGGGTGCAGGAGGCTGGCCCGGCTGACGCCGGATCAGCTCGCCCTGCCGGGAGTCTCCTTACTCGTTGCCACGGTGCGGGGGCAGAACGGCCGCCAGCTCGCAGGCGTCAGCTTCGTGTCCGGCTTCGGCAAGGAGGCCTGTGTAGTCGCCGTTCATCCCCTGTACCGTAACAGGCATACAGGCACAGCCCTGCTTGCTGCACAGCTGGAGCGCCTGGGGCAGCTGGAATGCCATGTCGCCTGCGACAATGCAGCCAGCCTCAAGATGTGCTTCAACATCGGCCTTGCCGCTGTTGACCTGGTTACCGGCCCAACAGGCAAGCCCACCCTGCTCTTGCGTTCCCCGGGGAGCGCAGTTGATCCCGCCATTCTCCCGCAAGGAGGTGAACTCCTGTGCCAGAGCCCGTCCTAGGCATCCTCACTCTGTATCTGAACGACGCCAAGCAGCTCGAAGAGAAGAGTGTATACCGGAGGATGATTATCGAAGGCAGCCGGATCGGGCTGCATGTCTTTGTGTTCACCCCGGCAGATGTACATGTCAGCAAGGACCTGATCCATGCCATGGTCTATGATGTCAAAAGCGGCGTATGGTCGCGGAAGTGGCGCTCCTTCCCGAATATGATCTATGACCGCTGCCGGATTCAGCGCAGCCAGCGCTTCCAGCAGCTGCTGCGCTTCCGCGCGCGGTACGATCATCTGACCTTCCTGAACCGCCCGCTGCGCAATAAATGGACGGTGCACCAGACCTTCTCCCAGCGGAGCCGCTTCCGGCCCCATATGCCGGAGACGCTGCTCTACCAGTCCTCCGCCGATCTGCACCGGATGCTGAAAGTAAGCCCCGTTGTCTATGTCAAGCCGATCAACGGCACCGGGGGGCGCGGCATCCTGCGGATCGAACGCCAGCGGGAAGGCAAGTCCCTGTTCGATATCCAGGGACGCCGCCAGAGCCGCCAGATTATCGCCCCGCGCAAGGTGTCGCTGAACCGGCTGGAGACCATCGTCCGCCAGTGGTGCATCAGCGGTAAATTCCTCGTGCAGCAGGGCATCCCGCTGCGGCTGCCCAGCGGCCGGTTCCACGATTACCGGATGCTGGTGCAGAAGAACGGCCAGGGCGACTGGGAGTTCACCGGCATGGCCGGCCGGGTGGGCGCCGCCCGCAGCGTCACCTCGAACCTGCATGGCGGCGGGCATGCCATGAAGGCAGAGACGCTGCTGAAGCAGTGGCTCGGCAGCGAAGAGCGGGCCGACAAGGCCATGCGCGCTGCCGAGAAGCTGGGGATCGAGGCTGCCGCCTATCTCGAAGACAGCTTCGGCGCCCTCTGCGAGCTGGCCCTGGATCTGGCCATCGACCGCGAGGGCAAGATCTACGTGCTGGAGGTCAACCCCAAGCCCGCCCGTGAGGTCTTCGCCCGCTCCGGCGACAACACCACCTACCGCAAAGCGCTGGTCCGCCCGCTGGAGTACGCAATGTGGGTGTATAAGAATAAGAACACGCCTAGTTCTTCTAAGGTGGTTGAGGAGTAGAAGATTGTTAATCTATAAAATGACAAGTGCCCCTCCGTATATGCGGAGAGGCGCTTGCTGTTTATTTTTTGAATTTTAGTGCACCACGTAGTTGCCTACATTTAAATCAGCATTTTTGGTGAACGTTTTTGAAAATATGCAGCATCATTCATAGCTACTTCTTTGAAATATGGGATTGAAAACAATATAACTGAATGTGCGTATGTATAACTTTGTCCCCCTCCAATTGAACTGAATAAAGAAAAAATCACTACAATGATTACACTAATTGATATAATTCTTTTCATTGTAATAACCCCTCTTCTTTTCTTACTTTAATCAAATAATACAAGATCAAAATGAACTGAAATATAAAAATGCTAAATGGGAGCAGAATGAGCATTTCCACCTGATATTCAGGAAAGAATTTAATCTCAACCACTGCTTGCTCATACTCTCCGCTCCTTTGTATTGCTTTGGAAAATAAAATTAATAAAGAACTCGGTAAAACAGTTAATAGAAACCAGGTAATATGATATTTTATCCTCCGCGTTTTTACATATAAAAACGAATTAATTAAAAGTAAAAACAGTGGCCCAAGGTACATCTTTATTGAAAAATTCAATAGCTTTATTCCCCAACCCTCTATTCTTATCCTTAGAAAATAAATTAAGAATAGCTGTAGTCCAATAGCCAACAGTACATAGAGAATGGCTTGGAGTATTGTTTTTAATGCTCTCACATTTCATCACCCATAGCACAAAAATAAAAACTATTTGTATTACAATATATATAACAGGAACGATAATTACTAATTCAAAAAAACCACTGTCAAAATTCAAATCTATAAAATAATTTTCAGTAGGTTCATTTTCTCTACTGTTATAAAAAAGTATTAGAAGACTAACACTAGGGACTGTGCTTATGCAAAACCATATTAGGTTACATATAAGCCTTTTTGTTAGTAATGAAATCATGCAAGTTGCATACAACAGGATAATTAGAACGAAAGAAACAACATATGCTTGTCGTACTGCTTCTTCCTCCCATACTTCTGACTTCAGATTCAAAAAACGAATAACAAATAAATGTATAAACACAATAAAGATCACTTGTAAAATCGCTTTTACACTTACTAAAAAGAACTTTTTTATTTTATTCACACCTCACAATTAGGTAATATAGTTACCCTTCCCTTATGTTTGCCGTAATCCTATAATCGGAACGATTATCCGCTGGTATGAAGGTAATAATTATTCAGGATGCTGCCGTAAAGGTAGTTGCAGAGCAGCGTTACAACGGCCGTTATAAACACCTTCTTTTATGTAATG
Organism: Paenibacillus sp. FSL R7-0179; assembly: GCF_038002265.1. Taxonomy (NCBI): domain Bacteria; kingdom Bacillati; phylum Bacillota; class Bacilli; order Caryophanales; family Paenibacillaceae; genus Paenibacillus; species Paenibacillus sp. FSL R7-0179. Next base: position 1,343,919 of record NZ_JBBOCC010000002.1, on the reverse strand, counting down.
GATTATTTATTCTCTAACCCTAAATCCCCGCATATTTTATAAGGTTCACAGTAGCTAACGCTTTTATCTATATTTATTACGAAATCTATCAGCAATCTTTCATTACTATTCTCGAAAATTTTCAACCTGACATCTTCTCCATATGTTAAACCAAGTAACTTGTCGACATCTTTTTTCTTAATCTCTTCATTGGTAGTTTTATTCAATACGACAACGTTAATATTTCTTATCTCCTTGAACCTTTCCCTACTTTTATTAACATCAACTGAATACGGTAGTTTTTCTTGTTCCGCCATTACCTCTACTTTTTCAATAAACTTTTCATTGTTCGAAACGCTAATGTTAGAAAGTTCCCGCTGTACTGATGATTTTGCTTCGGCAAGCCAAGGTGTAATGAAAAAGAAAAGAACGGTGGTCCCAAAACAAATAGCAAGCAAAAGGGGTAGTTCTTTTTCTATTAGGTGCTTTGCAAAAAAAAGATAGGCTATAATACATAACAACAAAAGGGTAGCGTAAAAAAATAAAGAATCATAGTGAGTTACTGTGAATAGGTCGCCACTACCAGTAGAAAAGATTATCCCTATAACTAAAAACCAAATACCTACACCCATGGCTGCGCTTAAGGCAATAAAAAATAAACTCATTATCATTTTATTCTCCGGTTAAATTGAATTTTTTCCTTTAATTATAATTATCGGGCCCTCCCTATTAATCTTGTATATTAATGTTAAATTCCGGAGGTAGAAAAATTGAGAAAGACACTTTTCCTATTGATACCGTTGTTGTTATTATTAGTCCTTGAATTCTCCAGCACTAATAAACGCAATCCGAATATTTATCTTATTCGAAACAATTATGTGGGATGGGTGCAGATTATTTATAATCAAGAGGGGTTTAACGCTATCGAAAAGGATAACGGAAAATATATTTTTACCATTCCTGAGTCTGGAGTATTAAAAACTTCCACTCCCGATGTTGAATATGGGATATCTTTCGAAGAATTCTACTACTATGATGAACAAAATAAGCAGCAAAAATTAGATACCGATCAAATGATCCACCGTCACACTATAGGCAACGGCGAGTCGGTTAGCAGTTCCGGTAAAATCGAGGGGCCTACGGTGCAGCGCTTTTTTGTAGGAACAGAAGCCGAGCTTCAAAATCATCCTGCTCCTGACTATCCTGTTGAATTAATGAAATGAGTTTAATCCGCTTGAATACTTAGATGAAGTGTACCGTTGTTATGCTCCTTAAGCAGCTTTGAGAAAAGTTGGCTAGAGTAATCTATTTTACGTTCAGGAAATTCACCGGTAAGTACAATTTTCAACATCTGAAGCAGACGCTTGCCCGTCAGTTCCGTAGGCCCGGAAGACCATTGTCTGATACTGGGATACAAATAGATCAGCCCGCTGTAACGAAAGGCTGCCCTCAATCTTTCGTAAAAATCAGCAAAGCTAAGAGCTACACCGTTTGAGAGGAGTTCCTTGTAATACATTCGAGAATCCTCCTGGTTGAAATAACTGACCAGATCGATATAAAAAGGGGCATAATGACACCACCCGAAATCAATGATATACGGCTCTCCATTATATTCACGGACATGTGAACCATCTGCTGGCTGCAAATCACCATGCGTAAGGGTTAGGCTCTCCTTCTCTCTGTATAAGGCCGCCATATCACGCGCAAAAATGCTGGCTTTCTCACGCAGTAATGGCAGATAAGCGCCAAATTCCCGGCTAAAATCCGGGTTTTGTACAGTGAGCGCTTCAAAGTGATCCACAGACAATGTCGTAATCACATAATCCTCCCAATACTTACGGTCAGCGTGGGGAAGCCAAGACATCTCAGAACCTCTACGCAAATTACGGGCATGGATTCTGGCCAGTGCCTCTGCAACCCTCGGTGTCCAATTTGGACCCAGCGGAGCCATCTTGATTCTCCCCAAATCCTCCATCGCCATCCACTTAGGCTCATCTGTCCGAGTGTCCGCAGAAAAGGCTGCTGGCGTGTTACGGTGTCCCTGGTCAGTTAACCGTTTCATAGCCATTCTCTCTTTCAGGGCCGCTTCCTTAAAAATCATACTTTCCCTTTGACCATTTTCATAAATAATTCCTATGCGGCGCACTTCCGCACCGGACCATCCGCGTTCGTCTTCTGTCATAGATCCTAGCTCCAAATGCCGGACCTTTCCCTGCTGAAGCATATCTGCTAAACCTTGCGCAGCAATAAGCATGTGAGATTCCACTTTAATTCACCTGCCAATCTAATTAATTCTCTTTTCTCATTTTAAACAGATAATAGTATGCGTGAATTATTTAAGCAGTTCACTCAAACTCTCAGGATTAAATACCCACTCCTTCCCCTCTGCATCAACCATAGTAATTTGCTCAGGCGGATTCTCCAGACTTTTTCCCCTCACTACAAGATGCCCTTCCCCTTCGATTTCGTACTTTCTGATATACACTCCTGAACCGATATCTTCAAAAGCATACTGGTCAAAGTCCTTCCAATGCAGTGAGGCTGCTTTTTCAGATAAGCTCTTTAATTCATTTATAGGAATATATACGTTTACGCTTACTTTCGGGCCATACGTCTCCTTCCAATACTCAAGCCACTGCGTATACTCCATCCCCTTCATTTCCTCCAGCGACTTCCCTTCAATCGAATACTCGCCGGCTGCGGTCTGTTCATCAGTCTGTTCCCCAGGGGTGTTCGGGTTATCGCTACAGCCAACCACGGCCAGCAGCACGAGACCTAGAACAAGGGATAACACTGTATCTGTACTTAGTTTTCTCATGTAGATAATACTATCATAAAATACTTTATTTGGGATGTTAAACCAATGAACTTGTCGATCATTTAATTACACACCTTGTATAACCAATACACCTATTGTATACTCCAATCAAAGGAGCGATGACATGCGAAAAATAAAGCGAATCACGTTATTCACAGGGATAGGGTTACTGAGCCTGATTGGGATTGCTGTTCTTGCCGTCAACGCTTTTGTCATCCAAAGACCGGTCACTACAACCCCTGTCATCGCAGAAGTGAAGCCTTACGAGTGGAATAAGGTGAAGCTGGGCGGGAATACCCTTTCCAGTGATGGGTCTGAGTATTTTATCTGGACGAAGAGCGGTGAGAGCAACAACTGGATCATCTTCTTTTCCGGTGGCGGTGTCAGCTGGGATGCACAGAGCGCAGCCCACCCCATTAAGCTTATGAACTTTATTAAAGGCGGAGATACAGGCAACTATTTCGCTGACATTCCGTTCTATATGCTGACTTTGCTGGGCGGGATGATGGATACGGACAACCCGGATAATCCTTTTCACGGCTGGAATGTGGTCTACCTTCCTTATTCAACAGGCGACTTCCACATTGGTAACCGCACCACAGAGTATACAAAAGAAGATGGCAGCACCTTCACCATGCGGTATAACGGGCGTACTAATGTGCGCAGCAGCCTCGACTGGATCTATGCGAATGTGGCTAAGCCCGATAAGCTGCTGATTGCAGGCGAGAGCGCCGGCGGATTCGGGTCAGCCTTCTGGGCGCCCGAGATTGCTTCACATTACCGGGATTCTGAGATCTTTCAGTATGCGGACAGCTCCTTCCTGAAGTCAGACAAGTGGCCGAATGTGATGAAGCAGGAATGGAACTCGGATTTCGTTAAAAGCTTCGGATACGAGCCGGAGGCAGATATCATCGGGGCTGCTTTTCGGGCGAATGGCCGGCTGCTGCCAGCAGGTACAGTGCTTTTACAAGCCTACTCGGTATATGATGAGATTCTGATTCACTTCCAGAACAAGATCAACGACTACAATGGGCCACGGGACCAGAAGCGTATTAAGGCATGGTCAGAGGAAATGCGGCAATCGGTAGCTGCTCTAGCTGCAACGGTCCCTAATTATTATTACTATCTGACGGATTACGGGCTGAATACTGAGAACGGGACAACCCCGCACACTTTTTCCACCCGGGAGACCTTCTATCAGGCGGAGCAGGATGGTGTGAAGCTTGTGAAGTGGCTGGGGGATGCGGTCAATCAGCAGAAGCGCTATTCGGTAGGCAGTGAGTTTTTGGAGGCTCCGGCAACCGCTCAGGAGTAGGTTCAGCAGCAATATTTTCGCAGGAAGACAGGAGAGAAGATCATTGAATTTACGTGAAAAGCAAATGCAAATGACCAAAGGCCTCATTAAGGAGGCCGCGCTGGGCCTATTCTGTGCTCAGGGGATTGAACGTACGGATATGACGCAGATCGCCGGACAAGCCGGTGTCTCCCGCCGCACGCTGTACCTTCATTATAAGGACAAGGAAGATTTAGCCGCTGAGCTCTATGTGGATAATCTGGAGCGGATGTTTGGCAGGCTGCTGTTTGATTTTGATTTTGCCCGGCCTGTTCCGTCCCTGGAGAAGATTCTGGATCAATATCTGGCGCTTAGAGAGCATGAGGAGGCGTTGATCTATTATGATGCTCTTTTTGGAGTGTATTACAGCACCCTGTCCAAGAATCCGGCGGAGCTGCCTGATTTCAAGAGAGCTATGGAGGTCTGGTATTCCCGGTACATAAACCTTGAGACCGCAGCGGTGGCTCCAGAGCATCAAAAAAAGTGGCTGGATCTTCTGCAGAAGTCCACCCACCTCTATTTCATGTATTTGCAAAAGGCTGTTATTCTGTCCCATCAGCGGGGCGGTGCCGTTACGGAGGAAGACCGGGCAGCGGACCGGCAATTCAAGGATTTCATTATGGCTGGGGTGCGGGGAGCCTGACGTCCATCGTTACTCTTTGGATAATATCATAAACCACATGGAGGCCCACAGGAGTAACTGAATGACCGAATAGACAACGGGAAAGAACCACATTAATTCCAAATAACCCTGTTCAAGAGGAAATACAATAAATGCAGATTCGCTAGGCTCAGCGCCTGCAGCCTCTTTTAATTTAAACAGAATAGCAACACTGGGAAGTAGACTGATCAGGAACCAAATCAGATTGTACCTGAGCTTCTTTATTTTCAACGACCGGATACAAGTTGCGTAGAGCAGGAATACAGGAGCACAATAGGTCAATACCATTTCCATTCCCTCTACTTCCTGCCACTCCTCCGTTTTTATTCTCAAAAAGGTGATTATCCCTAAATGTAAGATAACAACCAATGCAACCTGTGCTATTGCTTTCATCCTAAGATACATCTTCTCGCTCAATGGATCTCCTCCGCGATTATGAATTCTTCGTTTTGAAAATTTTCCCTTCCTACCAAATTATCGGTTCCTCTTCATCATTTATGTATATTGTGGCATGCCGAAAAGCCGTTTTCTCCCCCTTGATCCGGGCAAAAAAACGGCTTAGGCAGAATCAGGCCTGCCAACCTTTAACTGAGCTGCATACTTGTAAGACAGGTATCGTCACTCTCAAACGTGGAGATCTCGGACGTAGCCTCTTTGCCCTCATGAGTAATGGTCAGCTTGTAGTTCTGATCACGCGGCAGCCATAGGTCGATGAAGCCGTTCGGCTGGGATTTGACGGTCTGGTTCATGATCTCCTTACCGTCCGCGTCTTCGACCGTTACCCCAAAGGATTGGCCAACCATCTCTCCCTGGCAGCCGGTCAGGCTGTGGGTGGCACAGGGATGCGTCTTGTCCAGATAAGGAGCGACCGATAAGAAAAATTCATCCTCCGGCAGCCCATAGACTGCTTCGTTAGAACCGCCGTTGTCCACAATCAGCTGGGTCGAGGTAATCGAAGCGGACTCCGCCGTTAAGGTGCGTGAGCTGAAGTCAGCGACCATTTGCTTGATGTCCTGACTGGCAGACTGGCCGCTGCCCGGAGTCGTGGCAACCTCCGTTGTCTTCGTTCCCCCGCTTCCCGTGTACAGGTAGATTCCCAGCGCTGCAATAACTGCACAGGCAGCCGCTACTATTTTATTGTTCATACTATAGATTCAGCTCCTTGTAGATGGCATTCAGCCCATTTCTTCCCGCAGATCATGCTCCATGAACAGAATATCACGTTTCATTTCCTTCATGCTAGCTCTGGAGATCCGTCCGGCCTCGAACATCAGCTGAATGTTGTCACGCTCCAGCTGAATCCCCGCGCGGGACAGCTCGTGCAGCGACTCTTCGAACTCCCGCTTCGTAGCAGAGATAGACTCCTGACGGGTCAGTCTGAGCCGCCCCCGCTCATAACGAAGAATCAGGGAGCTGATTACTTCAGGCTCCATCTCCCCCGTATTCTGCAGCTCTCTCAGCTGTTCAAGCACGTAAGCGAAAATCCCGGACTGCAGCCGGTTCGATTCCTCACGCCGCTCCTGCGCGTTTAAGCGGACCTGCTGGATGACACCTGTGATTTCTTCCAAGCTTTTGAATGGAATCAGGTCATTCTTGTATTGCGGATCACGGGTGTATACGAACAACTGCCGATTCAGCCTGTTCAGATAGCGGTAGGCCGTGTACGGGTTCACCTCGTGCTGCTTGAGCGCCTGCATGATGTATTCCCGCTGCCACTTGAGCGCTGTCACCCCAAGCTTCCGTTCCATTTCCTCAGCGTCATCATTCTTCTTCAGCAGGCGGATTCTGGCATTGTAGGTGCCGGTCAAATGATTCAAAGCCATCCGGGACTGGGACTGATCTGTCGCCTGCTCTTGCAATCCGGCAACTACGTTGCGCAGAATTTCGATTTTGGCCTCGGCCTCCTCAGCATTATGCTCCGCTTCATGAGCTGAGCCAAGCAGCAGCGGCAGCAGAAAGTTAGACGCCAGCAGGGTCCACAGAATGACACCCGCCGCCAGGAAAATAATCAGGTCTCGCGCGGGAAAGTAAGAGCCGTCATCCAGGAAAAACGGCAGTGACATCGTACTCGCCAGGGTAATCGTACCTCGAACCCCCGACAACGTGAGAATGAGCGCCTTTTTGAATTCCAGCTTCCAGGGTCCGCGCGGCTCCTCGCCTTCGGGAATATCCATGACCAGCATCCAGATCAGCCTCAGACCGAGGACAGCAGCGGTTAATAGCAAGGTATACAGGATAACCTGGACATTGCCTATATCCGGATTGTTCCAGACCGTCTTAATAATCTCCGGCAGTTGGGTACCGAGGAGCAGGAACACCAGACCGTTCAGGACAAAGATAATGACCGCCCAGGTACTTTTGGACACGACGCTCAGCTTGGCTACCTCAGGATTCATCTGCTTGTAGCTGAAGGAATGGGCGATCCCTGCACTGACCACTGCCAGAATGCCATTAACCCCGAGCTCCTCAGCAGCCATAAAAATAGCAAACGGCGTCAGGATCTCAATCAGCATATGTAACGTGACATTCTCCATCCCCAGCCTGCGCAGCCAGCGGACGATCCCGTATTTAATGAATGTCAGCACAAGGCCCAGCACCACACCGCCAAGCGAAATGGAGATAAAGCTCAGGCTGGCCGTTTTGAAAGAGAAGGCACCTGTAACCATAGCCGCGACTGCAAATTGAAAGGATACCAGACCCGATGCGTCGTTAATCAACGATTCTCCTTCGAGAATTTGCATCGTCTGATGGGGAATTTTCACTTTTTGCTCCAGTGCGCCCACAGCAATCGCATCCGTAGGAGCCAGTGCCGCCGCCAGCGCGAACGCAGCCGCCAGAGGCAATACCGGCAGCAGCCAGTGCAGGAAATATCCCAGCACCCCTACCGTTAGAAAAACCAGCCCCAGTGCCAGCAGCAATATCGGCTTTTTCAGCTTCCATAAGGCCACTTTATCGGCAAGCCTGCCGTCATTGAACAGCAAGGGGGCAATGAATAATAACAGGAACAGCTCCGGGTTCAGCTCCAGCTCGAAATGCAGGGGCAGCCAGGTCAAGGCCATGCCCAGTGCAATCTGAATAATCGGCACGGAGAGCGAGGGGATGAAGCGGTTCACCAGATTAGACAGCGACACGGCTGCCAGCATCAACAAAATATACTCAAATAATTCCAATCGCACAAACCTCCATCTCTGCACTTGCGTGTGCAGATACTAAATTACGTTATGTATGTAAACTCAGTATAAACGATCTGGGAGGAAATATCCTCTTGGCGGCTGTTATAGATTACGAATAAACGGGTAATGTCCAGACATCGATAAACCATTTATTGCCACCTGCGCAGGTGCCAGCGTATAATTAACTCAGACGAAGAACGTCCCAAGCCATCGCTGGCAGAGGGGCGTTCTTTTTTTGTCAATATGAAGGGGGAATACATATGGAGTTTGAAAAAGCGCATCAGCTGCTATTGGACCGGCATTTGTCAATCCGATCAGGGGAGCGCAGAGGCCGGCTGTCACGGGGACACCAGTATGCTGAGAAGCTGATGCTGCGCAATGTCTGGTGGCCGCTATTCGGCAACCTGGATGACCTGCACCCTGAATATGAAATCTATGACTGGAACCGTAAATCACAGTTTCTGGATGTCGCCTTTCTCCCCTCCTACGGGAAATTCGGTCTGGAATGTGACGGTTATCAGAGCCATGTGAAGGATATGGACCGGGAGAAATTCAGTTACTCGCTTAACCGTGATACATTCTTGAGCGGAATGGGCTGGAGAATCATCCATTTCTCCTTCGATGATGTACAGAACCGCCCGGAAATCTGCAGGATGCTGCTGCAAATGGTCATTACCCCTGCCTTGCTCCGTAACCCGTCCGGGCAGTCTCTCTTACCGCTGGAACGAGAGATCCTAAGACTATCCTGGAGTCAAAAGAAGGGCTTACGCCCCAAAGATGTGATGCTCCAATACGATGTGAGCTTTCGGACAGCGCGTAAACAGCTGCAGGAGTTGGTCCGTAAAGGCTTTATGCGCCCAGTGATCCAAAGCACTTATGTATGTTATTACGAGCCGGTAGAAGGATTATCCGATTGGTTTCTGTAGTGATTGGGGTTATGGGGAGCTCGCCCGCTGAGGAGCAAAGTAGGTTTGTTAACTAGTTTAGAGTAGATTAGTTGGGTGAGCTGTGAGCTAGTGAGGGGTGGGGTGAGGTGAGGTGCGGATGCCGAAGGCAAACTGAAAGTGTTGCAGAAAGTGCAACTTAGCCATCCAGATACCAGAGTGTGCGGCAGAATTGTTGCAGGAAATGCAGGAAACTCAACGTTAAGTTACTTAAATGCAGAGTAATCCTGCTTTTTGTGCAACATTTGCCGATTGTAGTCTCTCAAGGAGAAGGTATGTTGCATTATGCGCAGGAATTGACCTCTAACAGGAAAAACCGCCCTCACCCTTATAAAAGATCGGGCGAGGGCGGACATTGCCTACCTTATTAAAGTTTCTTCCCAGTAGTAAAGCTCACTCCTAGCTTACTCCTTGCTTATTCCAGGTACGCCGGATTACAGCTCAGCAGCAACGCTGTTATCATACAACGCAATCAGTTCATCGAACGAAGAGATAATGACATCCGAGCCCTTCAGCTCATCCTGCCGCCCGAAGCCGGCATAGGCACAGCCGATAACGGTCTGTCCGTTGCCCTTGCCCGCCTCTACATCGGAGGAACGGTCCCCGACCATCCAGACGCTGCCAATCTTGTGATTGTCCAGCAGAAGGCCGAGCAGCTCGGTCTTGGTTGCCGTGCCCGAGCCGCCTGCGCTGTACAGCCCCTCGAACAGGTCCTTCAGCCCGTGCACGACTACTATGCTATGAATATAATCCTCCAGCCCGTTGCTGGCGACGAACAGCTTCACTCCGCGCGCATGCAGGGCACGCAGCGTCTCAACTACCTTAGGGTACAGGACCGTCCCTCCGGCTTCCAGCCCCTCAATCTCCAGCTGCAGGAGCAGCTCATCCGCCCGGCGGTGCACCGCCTCATCCGCTTCCGGCATTACGTTCTTCCAGATATCTGCAAGCAGCATGCCCAGACTGCCCAAGATGCGTTCCTCGGGCGGAGTCGGGCCGGAATGCAGGCCTTCTTCCCGCAGGATATCGAACATTTTATGATAGGCGGGCAATAACAGGCTTTCTGTCTGGAACAGCGTACCATCCATATCAAATACGATGGCTTCCGGCTGGTTTAAGTTCGGCAGCGGTCTGTTCCCCGCCTGTGTCTGTTCTTCGTTGCTCATGAGGTGAATCATCCCTTCCCATTGTTCTTCGGTCACACGACCTAATGATATAGGAAGCAGCTGATGTTGTCTACGAACCCCTAATTAGAGAAAGGGACCACAGTGCAAACACATGGAGTGCTTACACCGCGATCCCTTCTGTTCATACTGCATACTGCCTCAGAGCCTTAACTTATACGTTGTCGAAGCTTGAGATCAGTTCATCGAGAACATCTTTGCTGACCATTTTACCCTTGAAGTTGATCAGGTTCTCGGAGCTTCCGGAGAAGATGCAAGTAGGCTCATATTTTCTGAGAATGATCTTTTCGCCGTCCACAAAAATTTCGAGCGGATCCTTTATGTCAATTCCCATTGTTCTGCGAAGCTCAATCGGAATCACAATACGTCCCAGTTCATCTACTTTTCTTACTATGCCAGTTGCTTTCATCATTATGCATCCTCCCTTGAAATAACACTTGGATCATCATTGCGTGTTAAAAGCTATCAAAGCTTCTAATAAGTAGAAATGATTACTCTATAATTGCATTGTAAAGTGCTATTTCTTTCCTGTCAATTTTATTTCTACATCTTTTGATATTTATCGACAAAAAATTCGACAAAGTTTAGAGTTTTTTCGACAAATCTATAACCGAAACCGTTTTATATCCATTTTATTCTTTTCATTCAATTTTTGCCCGATATTCTGCGGGGGCATGGCTGATGCGGTTCTCCTCTTAGCTTACGGCTGCTCCTTTGGAACTATGCTCTTCCTTTACTTGACAAGAAAGATATACAATCTATATATTTTACGTAATATACTATATTGGAGTGTTTCCATGAGCAAAGAAGCTGAGAAAGAGAAAGCCGTCTATACCGTCATGGAGCATATGGCCAGCGTACAGCAGAAGTCACAGGCGTTCATAGACCGGATTACGAAAAAAGGGTCCCTCTCACAGAATCAGATCATGCTGTTGTTCCTGCTGCAGCTCACCGGCTCTCTTAACATTACGGATATCTCAGAGCGGCTAGTCATTACGCCGGGAGCCGCTTCGTTCATGTGCGATAAGCTGGAGGATCTGGGATACATCGAGAGACTGCGCACGAAGGAAGACCGCAGAGTCGTCAATATTATTCTCACCGGACCAGGCAAGCAGCACATCCTTTCTCTGTTCGACACCTTTGCACTCACTGACCTCAGCAAAATCTCGGTGGCCCTCCAGAGAATTGATGAGCTGGTGGGCGGAATGTTAGAGTAACACCGGGGGCTATACTTGTTTGCGAGCACAATGTATACTGTTTTTCACATACATTCGGTCCGTATGCCTGCTTGCGAGCACAATGTATACTGTTTTTCACATACATTCGGTCCATGCGCCTGCTTGTGAGCACAATGTATGCTGTTTTTCACATACATTCGGTCCATGTGCCTGCTTGTGAGCACAATGTATGCTGTTTTCCACTTACATTGGTCCGTGTGCCTGCTTGTGAGCACAATGTATGCTGTTTTCCACTTACATTGGTCCGTGTGCCTGCTTGCGAGCACAATGTATACTGTTTTTCACATACATTCGGTCCGTGTGCCTGCTTGCGAGAAACTATAGTTTCCTAATATACGGACAGACTGCATTTCCCTTAGGGAAGTGCAGTTTTTTTGTTGTACGAGCCGCAATTCAGGCGAAACCCGATTGTTGCGGTTGATAACATATTGATTAAATATTTTATTTAATATATATTATAGTTACTAAAATATTAAAATGGCGGTGAATAAACCTATGTCTGCACTGAACCCGACACCTGCGCCCGATAAACCTCTTAAAATCAACGGCTCCCGAATCTGCCGGGGAGATCTGGACGCCTCCCATGTGGAGGTGCTGGGCCACCTGCATGTCAGCGGGAGCTTGACCACAGCGCGCCTGAGGCTTAGAGGAGAATGCTCCATAGGGTTGTCTTGCAACACGCAGGAACTGAGCAGCTTCGGCAGTCTTCGCGTTAATGAACTCAAGGGCGTGAGCATCACGTCCAATGGATACCTGTCTGTCACCGGTGAGGCTGCCGGAGAAGAATTCAAGGCTGAGGGCTGCGTTCGTATAGACCGCTTGTCCTGCAGGGGCACCATCCGTCTCAAGCTGGGGGCCTTGTGCAAGATCAGACACATGACCTCTGAAGGTGATATTATCGTGTCTCCCTCCTCCAGGCTGCTCCCTGTTCCGCTCAGCCCTTTCCGCAAGCTGCGCTGCGAGACCATTGAAGGGGCTGATCTCACCCTGTACCGGACGCATGCAGACCTTGTGTGCGGACAGAATGTTACACTCGGACCGGGATGCTCCATCCGGGAGATCCGTTACCGGGACACGCTGACCATTCATCCCCTTTCCCGGATAGGCAAGATTATTCAGATAAATACATAACGATGGAGGTACACGACATGAAAACTTCTTCCTCTGGTGCAATGCCCAACCTGCTGAACTATCTGGCAAAAGGATTCGTCCTCCTCTTTGCATTGCCCGTACTGGGCGTCTGGACGGCCGGGAGCTTCATCTGTGCCATCATCGCTCCAATAGCGGGAATACTGCGGACCTTCGGAGTCAGTGCCATAGGGATGAATCTGCCCCCCTCCTATTCGGTCCCGGCCTTTCTCAGCTTGCCCTTCAGCCTGGTTCTCGCGTTCCTCCTTCTCTTGTCCTTTTATTACACCCGCCGTCTGCTGCTGAAAAGCCTAAGCTTCATCAAGTAGCAAGAAGGGGTATTTCAGCAGCCGTCCCCCGGTGCAGAAATACCCCTTCTTGTATACAAATGCCCCCGTATCAGCTGTTCAACCTCTCCTTGGCACGTGAAGCTGACCCTAGGAACGAAGCTCGAAGAGCCTCGCAGTCTTGCCGGCGGGCAGCGTAACGGTCAATCTGCCTTCCGCAGCGTTCCAGCTCCACTCCGAACCGTGTGCCTCAGGATACGCACACCGCGCCTCCGCCTCACGGCCCCTCAGCTCAGGAACGGGCAGCGTGACTCCAGCCGCTTCTCCGGCAATCCGCCATACAGCAATATAGCGGATATCTCCATGGCGCAGGCCGAAGCTGACCCATTCCCCTCCACTATCCGGCAGACCGAGCGGCCAGAAGGCGAAGGCTTGCGGAATGCAGGCACGGATAGACTTGTAATAATCCAGCGCCTCCTTCACCAGCGCCCGGCGCCTTGGCGTTAGCTCGGCCAGATGGCCGCTCTGGTGCACGCGAAGCAGCAGCGAGTTAACCATATTGAAAATGACCTCTTCATCGTCGCCTTCGCGCAGCGGATACGACCAGACCGCCGATTGCTCGGGAGTCAGTGCAGCCGGAGAGCCTGCGGCAATGGCAGCATACTTCACATAATCCTCCTGGTCACTGGTGGACTGGATGCTGTGGCGGCTGAGCATGGCGTAATCCATCCGCATCCCGCCGCTGGAGCAGTTCTCAATGACGAGCTGCGGATAACGGGCGAAGATGCTGTCCAGCCAGGCCAGATACGCGCGGTTATGCTGCAACAGGCCGTCTCCAAAGCTGTCTGCCTCCGTCTCCGTGCCAATACCTGCATTGATGTTATAGTCCATCTTGATATATCCGACGCCGTATTCCTCAACCAGCCGGGCAATCACGCTGTCGGCATGCTTGATGACCTCCGGATTACGGTAATCGAGCTGATAACGGCTGCGGTCCTTGACCCGCTTGCCATGGCGCATGAAGAACCAGCTGTCATCGGTCTCCGCAAGCTTTGGACTGTTGATGCCCATCACCTCCAGCTCCAGCCACAGACCCGGAATCATCCCCTTGCTGCGGATCACATCCAGCACATACCTGATGCCTTCCGGGAAGCGCTCAGCCGAAGGCTCCCACTCCCCGACCCCGTCCCACCATTCACCGGGAGCATACCAGCCTGCGTCGATGCAGAAGTATTCACAGCCGACTTCGGCAGCAGCATCAATCAGCGGCAGAAGCTTCTCCGTTGTCGGGCTTCCCCACAGACAATTCATGTAATCGTTGAAAATCACCCGCAGCAGCGCATTATCCTCATTCGGTCTGCGGATCAGCCGCCGGTATGCCGTAAGCTGCTCTGCCGCTTCGCCGAACCCGCCCTCTACTACACCTGCGGCCACCGGCACGGAGGTGAACACTTCACCGGGGGCAAGCTTCAGCCACCAGTGGTTGTCATGCTCCGTAGGCCCGCTGACCAGAAGTGTAAGCTGATGGGCCTGATCCGTCAGCTCCCAATGCCAGGAGCCGTTATGTTCAATCTGCCAGAACAGGCTGCTCCCGCTCTCCTGGTTGTGCAGTACGGCCATTGGCAGCAGCTCTGCCGCTGACCAGGACCCGGTATTGCTGGCGGCAATCCGCTTCGAGCCACGGTCGGCGAGATGGGACATGCCCAGCTCTGGAAGACTGTAGCTCTTCCATTGCAGCTCGCTCTGCCACCCGCTGTGAGCAATACTAACTTCAATCTTATCATTTCGGTCGCCGCTGCCCTCTTTGTCTACTCCAGTGAGTGCGAATGAAGAGATATACTCCACAGCCGCTTCTGTGTCACCGTCATTACTCACCACTGTCCAGGAACGTACAATCTGCACACCGGTATAGAACTGATAATGCTGTACCGCCTTCACACCTGTCAGCGGGTCAGCCAACGTAAGCTCCAGCTTCCGGCCCAGCGGATTCACCGTGTCCCTATGCCCGTCATACACCATCCGTAATCCCGGATAGGATGCGCGGTGTGTCCGCCCGTGATATTCCGCCCGGTCTTCCCCTGACAGCTGCAGCTCCAGCAGCCGGAAGCTTGCCTTATGCTTCTCTTCTATGCTCCCGGCTTCCAGCGGCGCTGCGCCAAAATGCAGCAGCCGCACATCCTGCTCGCCGGTAATTTCAATCGTAAGATAAAGCCCGTTCTCGGCTATGTCTATTAGCCTGCTCTGCATGTCTATTTGGCCTCCTGACAAATATTCTTGATCCTTAATCTCTTAATCTCTCCGCACTTCCTGCATCTCCCGATATTGAGACCTTCTCTTCTATTCGAAACTCCTGATTTCCTGCGGTGCTCGTGTAAGTGGCGAAGTAACGGAGGGAGGTTTGGAATTGGAGGAGCGGCAGCGCCCGCCTTTGTCTCCGGATTTCAACCGCTACGAGCGGTATAATCAGGAAATCTGGAGACAACAGCGGCCGGAAATCCAAAGCTCCCGCAGTTACGTCCAGCCACTTACACCCCCCCACCCTGAAATCCGCGTTACATAGAAAGAAGGCCCCCTCAGTAATAAAGCTTACTTCGGAGGCCGCAAAGGTCAAAACAAAATTTTATTCCGCAGACCCGAATTGAATCCAGGCCTTCTGAATTTCATCAATCGCCTGATCCTTCGTCTTGCTGCCGCCGATATAAGCCTGCATCAGCTCACCGAATTTCTGGTGGAACGTATCCAGGGAATAGTTCACCGACAGGTCGCCGGATTTCTCCGTCTTCAGGATTTCTTCCATTTCCTTAGGCATTTGCAGGTCAGGCATCGGAGCATCCTT
Source organism: Paenibacillus sp. FSL R7-0179 (assembly GCF_038002265.1). NCBI lineage: Bacteria > Bacillati > Bacillota > Bacilli > Caryophanales > Paenibacillaceae > Paenibacillus > Paenibacillus sp. FSL R7-0179. Next base: position 1,328,341 of record NZ_JBBOCC010000002.1, on the reverse strand, counting down.
GATTGGAGGTATAACCTTCGCTACGTTAGAGAACCAGCTTTTCCCGTAGTCGGAAGTATACAGCCAGTTGAAGAACTCAACCGTTTCCGCTGCTACCGCAGAATCCTTATTGATCCGCAGTGCCTGGTCGGCACCGGTGATAATCTGGGACTGCTCCGGTTTGTCACTGACAGGGTACCCGGCGATGCCGAGGTCAAAGTCAGGGGTGATTTTCTTAATCGCTTCTTCATCCCACGCGCCTTTACCGGTCATGAATGCTGTTTTGCCCAGGGCAAAATCACTGACCTCAGCATTGCTGTCGCGTTCAAGCGGCTTGTCGGTTCCGTGCTTAACCGTTGTATCAATGAAGCTGAAGAAGTTATCGCTCAGCACCGGATGATCCTTGAAGGTCGTCTTCCCGGCAATGAAGTCCGCTACGAGCGTCTTGGCATCGGTTCCGGCATCGGTCGCTGCGGCGTCTACGAAGTGCTGGAAGATATGCTTCCATACCCACCACTCTTTGTAGGCGTTGGCGAAGGGTGTGATGCCCTTGGCTTCAAGCTTGGTGATCGCATCCTCCATTTCAGCAGTTGTCTTAGGCACTTGCGTGATGCCGGCATCCGCCAGCAGCTTCTTGTTGTACATAAGGACGAACAGGTTGCCCTTCACCGGCAGTCCGAGGACTTTGCCATCGGTAGAGCTCATGTTCGAGCGGACGGCATCCGTCATCGCTGCGGCCAGCGGCTCATTGGTCAAGTCAGCGCTGTATTCGGCAAACGTATCGATATCCCCGCCCGCCGTGGTCTGGAACACATCCGGTGTGCTGCCGGCGGCGATCTTGGATTTCAGCACCGTATTGTAGTCTGCCTGCATGATCTCCAGATTGATCGTAACATTCGGCTTCACCTTCTTGTATTCCGCAATATAAGCATTGAAGGCATCCGTGTATTCGGGAGAGGCGGTGAACATATTAATCGTGACGGGCTTGGCGGAATCCGTTGGTGTATTGCCCGCCCCGGCTGTTCCACCCGTGTTGTTAGCGGCATTATTAGTGTTATTTCCGCCGCAGCCGGCCAGCAGTCCGCCCACCAGCAGCAGACTCGCAGATAATGCCATGAATCGTTTTAACATGATGTTGCCCCCTTTTTCCTTATGCATCTTGTGGTCTTGCTCATCATTCTAAATAAAAAGAAAAAGGATAAGAAGGTACATAAGTGAACTTCTGAGGGTAAAAAAGTGTCCATGTAACCGTTTCACTTTTCTACCCCTGGCAGCCGCAGCCGGAATTCAGAAGGGGAGCAATCATAGTAATTGCGGAATGCCTTGCTGAAATAGTTCTTGTCCTTGTATCCCAGCATTTCAGAGATATCCTGAATTTTGAGGGCGGGATCGGCCAGCAGTGCTGTGGCTTTGTCCATCCTTACCTTTTGCACATACTCGTGAATGCCGTAGCCGTATTGTCCCTTAAAGAGCTTCATCAGATACTCTCTGCTCAGGAAATATTGTTCCGTGAACATCGATATCTTAATGTCCTCGAAATAATGGTTATCAATATACGCCTTAATATTCTCCAGCACACTGCTGCGGTCTCCGGCTACTGTCCGGCTGATCTCGCCCGCATAACGGTCGAAGATATCGTTAAGCACGCCCGCAAACTGCTCAAAGGAGGCAAAGTCGCTAAGAATGCCCAGGGATAACAGGCTGCTGTCCTTCCCGCTGCGGGTCTGCGGCGGCATAGCATCCAGCTCTGCAGCAATCTCACCCAGCAGCAAAATAAAGCCCTGCAGCGTACGGTCCGCCTCCCCGAGCGTGAACCCTTCCGTCTCTTGGCATTTGCGGATGAACTCACTGAGGATGCTGCGGGCATGGTTCACATTCCCGCTCTCCAGCGCGCTGCGGATCTGCGGCATCCGCCCGGTCAGGGAGGGAATATCCTTCGCTGCGGGATTCATCACATTGCCCTGCACAATCAGGCTGCCCCTCAGGCTGAGCAGGTCAACCATATCCAGTGAGGCTTTGGCCTGCTCATAGGAGGCGGCAATACTGAGCGAATCGCGGCAAGGCTCCCCGATTCCGCCTGCACAGAGGATTCCGAACAGCTCCTTCAAGGTAGAGGCTGCTTTCTTCATATGGTGCAGCGACAGGAAGGCCGCATCTGCTTCATAACCGCCCTTCATAGTGAAGATGGCAATGAACTCGCGCTCCCCCTTGGGGCTGGCGAAGCTGAACGACTCGAACTGCCCGTCCGTGTTCTCGTTCATGACATTCGTTACGGCAAATTGCAGCAGATCCCGGTCCCCGTGGAATCTTTCCTTACGTACCTGCTCCAGATTAAGCATCCGCAGCAGGCCGACAGCGAAATGGCTGGCTCCCCCGTCCACCCCGATCAGCGGGAGAAAGGCCTCATTGGACTGGGTCTTGAAGCTCCGGTCAATGATGGACAGATACATCTTCTCCTTCAGCTTCGGCAGCGACATATTGAGCGTAATATTGCGGCTGATGAACTCGCTCTCCCGCTTCCGCTTGGCCTCCAGCACCCCCACCGCCTTGCGCAGCGCATGGTTAAGATCTGTGCGGTTCACCGGCTTCAGCAGGTAATCCACCACCTTCGAGCGGATGGCCTGGCGCGTATACTCGAAATCATTATAGCCGCTGATCACAATCAGCAGCAGGTCCGGGAATTCCTGCTCGGCTATCTGCAGCAGCTCGGCTCCGCCCAGCTCCGGCATTTTCATATCCACCAGCACCAGATCGAACCGCTCACGGCGCAGCAGCTCAAGGCCCGCCTTCCCGTCTGTCGCCTCCCGCACCTCGCTGACACCAAGGCCCTCCCAATCCCCCAGGATATGGATCGCTTCGCGCAGCGGCTCCTCATCATCAATAATCAGCACTCTATACATGTTGTCCCACTCCTCCCCGCGGCAGCCGCATCTCCATTCGTGTTCCCTGCTCCGTGCTATGAATGACCAGACCTGACTCATCTCCATACAAAAGCTTCAGCCGGGTGTTCAGATTCTTCAGCCCGATACTCTCCATGCCGTCCTCCTCGTCCGTGTCCGCTGCGCGGTCCTCCCACTGCATCTGAAGTGAATTCAGCACCTGCTCCAGCCGTTCTCCGCTGATGCCCGGACCGTCATCCAGCACAGAGATGACGCTGTGTGTGCCGGTGATATGCGCCTCAATGGTGATGGTAACCGTACTTGATACCTTTTCCAGCGCATGCTTGATACAGTTCTCCACCAGGGTCTGGAGCGACAGCTTGGGGATTCTCAGCTCCATCAGGCTCTCATCCCAGGCGTACACCACCTGCATCCGGCTCCCGAACCGCGCCTTCTGCAGCGCCAGATAACGTTCGATATGCCGCAGCTCCTCCCTTGCCTGCACCACATCCTTGCCGCTAATGCAGTATCGCAGGGTCAGGGCCAGGTTGTCCACCATCTCGACAATATCATCGTTGTTGTTCTTGAGGGCCTTCGTTGAGATCGCCTGGAGCGCATTGTACAGGAAATGGGGATTAATCTCGGCCTCCAGCGCTTTCAGGACGGCGTTCTTTTCAACGATTTTCATTTTATAGCGTTCATTGATCAGCTCATTCGTCCTCTCGACCATCTTGTTGAAATGGCGAGACAGGTAGGCGATCTCATCCTTGCCCGCAACCGTAGCTTGCGCATCGAAGCTCCCCGTACTGAACCGCTGCATCTGGAGCGACAGATTCTTCAGCGGGTGGGTAATCCGGTTCGAGGTGAAGCTGACCAGCACCACAGAGACGATCAGGAACAGCAGGCCAATCGCCACACTTAACGTTCGCGTCGTTGTCGCCGCCTCATAGATTTGGGTGTAAGGAATCGGCTTGACGAGCTTCCAGCCCTCCTTTTGGCTGATATCGTAGATTACGAGGTATTTCTGCCCCTTGCCGGGCCAGGTTACGCGCCCCTTCTGCTCCGGTGTCAGCAGGTTCACCAGCCCCGCCTCCTTGCTCTCCCGGTAGAACTCCTTGTCATCCACCTTGAAGGGCTCGCCGTCCGGGCTGATATACATCAAATGCTCTCCGGTGCTGAACGGGATATCCCGCATAATCTCATCGGTCACGGAGGAGTTCAAATATAGCGATAACACTGCCTGCGGCTCGCGTGACACGATGGAGCGGATCAGCCGGTGATAGCCCATGAACACCTTGTCCCGGTTAACGGGGTAATCGGCGCTGTTCACGCTGGCCGGCTGTTCCTCCACGAACGACTGATAGGAACGGTTATACGGACTCTTAAGCGCCCGCTTATACCACGGCAGGTCATTAATAGGCGGATGCTCGGATACCCGGACGGTGATGTTATAGTTCTCCTTAGTGACATAATAATACTTCTGCTCCTTGATTACATAGAGGTATACAGCCTCCAGATCATTGCGCGAAAAATACAAATTCCGCAGATAATCCTCCACGTACATCCGGGAGCTGTAGTCTTCCGATTCATGCAAAAGCGCATAATTGAACTCATCATAGGAGATCTGCGGCAGAGACAACTGCTCAATCCCGCTCAGGTAGCTCTCCAGATTCCGTCCGACCAGAAGCAGGTTATTGCCTGTACTGGCAATGCTGTTATCGACCGATTCCCGCTGCAGCATGCTATAGGATATGTAGGTGAGTGAACTGACCACCAGGATGATGATAATCGTAAATAACAGAATCAGCTTATTAGCCAGGCGGCGGGATACCCGCGCCAGCAAAGGTCCGATCAGCTTAACCCACACTTTTCTCATGATGCTCTCCGCTCTCCCCGCTGCCGGTTTTGGGGTTTTCCGGCCTCCGCAGTCCGTTCACCTTTTTACCCTTAACTGTACTCTTAAATCCATTTTTGACGATAAGGGTCTGCTCTATAATACACAATATAGACTAACCGGAATGGTTAAGTGTGGCAAGCCAGGCCTTATTCTCCCACCCTATAACTCAAGAAGAGGTGCATCCATGTTAAAAACACCCGGCAAAAGATGGCGCGAGAAATTCGAATTCGGAATCTTCACTCTCCCGGTTCTGATCTGTATCGCTGTAGCCTTCTATATTCCCTTCGCGATGACCATCCGCTATTCGATGACCAAGTGGAACGGGATCTCCAAGCACCCCAAGTTCATCGGGCTGGATAACTTCAAGCAGATCTTCTCCGGCGATACCAACTTCTCCCATGCCGCCTGGTTCACGATTAAATACGCGGTGCTCTACATTATCATAGTCAACGTGCTGGCGATTCTGCTGGCGGTGCTGCTGGACATGAAACTAAGAAGCACCTCTTGGCTGAGAGCGGCCTTCTTCATCCCTTATATCCTCAGTCTGGTCATTGTCGGCTTCATCTGGAAGTTCATCTTCATGCAGGGCTTCAACTCGCTGGGCGAGAGCACCGGCTGGGCAATCTTTGATCTAAGCTGGCTCGGGACACCGGGACTGGCCTTCATCTCCATCCTTGGCGTATCCATCTGGCAGTCGATCGGGTTCTATCTGGTCATCTACATTGCCGGTCTGCAGTCTGTGCCTGAGGATCTCAAGGAAGCTGCTACAGTAGACGGAGCCGGACCGCTGAGAAAATTCTTCAGCATTACGCTGCCGCTGCTTGCCCCATCGATTACCATCTCTGTGTTCATGGCGCTCACTAATTCGATCAAAGTTTTCGATGTCATTCTGTCGCTGACCGGCGGCGGCCCCGGTGGAACTACCTATAGTATCGCGTATGATATCTACCGGGATACATTCCAGAACAACCTGTACGGCTACGGTACAGCCAAAGCGCTCATTCTGTTCCTTGCCGTGCTTGCCGTAACGATTATCCAGCTAACCGTCTTCAAACGGAGAGAGGTAGAGGCCTAATGACAACCAACCGTGGCAAGGCAGGCAAGATCATCCTGGAGGTTATTCTGATCCTCTTGTCTCTGCTGTTCCTGTATCCGCTGTTCCTGACGATTATCAACTCGCTCAAAAGCTTCGGCGAGGTCATGACCGATGTCATCGCCCTGCCGCAGAAGCTGACCTTCAGCAATTACGCCTATGTCTGGGAGTTCATCAACTATCCGCGGCTGTTCCTGAACAACTTTATTATTACCGGTGTCGGCCTGCTCGGTATCGTATTCATCTCCTCCATCGCCGCCTATAAGCTGGCCCGGACCAAAACCAGATGGAGCGGTGTCCTGTATTTCCTGTGCATTATGCCGATGCTGATCCCGTTCCAGTCGATCATGCTGACGGTCCTCCAGACCGCCAAGAACCTCAACCTGTCAGAGAGCACCTGGGGACTGGGTCTCCTGTATTGGGGTTTCGGTGCTCCGCTGGCAGTGTTCATCTATCACGGCTTCGTCAAGGGCATCCCTACAGAGATCGACGAGAGTGCGACAATTGACGGCGCTTCCGGCTTCCGCCTGTTCTTCAGCGTGATCTTCCCGCTGCTGAAATCGGTCACCACGACCATTATCATCATCGATGTCATGTGGATCTGGAATGACTTCCTGCTCCCGCTATTGATGGTCAACGGTTCACCTGAGACGAAGACGTTAACGCTGGCCGCTTACACCTTCGTGGGCCAGTATACCTCGGACTGGCAGTATGCCATGACCGCTATGGTAATGGCGGTGCTTCCATCGATCGTGGTCTTTATCTTCCTGCAGAAATACATTGTGAAGGGTGTTGTCGCGGGGGCGGTTAAGGGCTGATCCCTGTTAGCACCCTAATAAAAGGCGTCCTATAAGCCGTAACGGCTACATAGGACGCCTTTTATTTTTGCTGTGGGCCCTAATGAGCCTGCAGCCATTCATTCTTGATTTCCGGCGTTAGCTCAAGTCCCAGCTCATTCTTACAGGCAGCTTCAAACTGCTCATACAGTCTGTTGATATTCTCCAATGCGCCGCGTTCTCTATACATACTGATCAGGAAGCGGCTCATTTCCTCCTCCAGCGGATGCAGCGATAAGTATTGCTCAAGACGCAATTCCGCTGCTGCGCCATTTCCAGCCGCAAGCTCAGCCGCCGCCAATTCCCGAATCAAAGCTGTATATTGCTTGAAGCAGGCTTCCTCTAACGGGATCTTCCATAAGTAATTCTTGCCTTCCAGCAGCGGCCCCTGATAGAGCGAACAGAGCTCTTCGGCTTGTTCTGTAGTCAGTCTGCCCTCACTGTGAACCTGCTGCAGTTGATGATACAGCAGGAGATCATATTGTTTATTTGCCGTGTCCAGCCTGTAGCCGTCATTAAGCTTCTGTATGCTCATCGGAATTCCGTTCTCTTTCAGGACCTTTTTTAACAGGTACAGGGTATTATGCAGATTGGATAATCCCCGCTCTCCCTTCGCATCCTGCCACAACAAATCAATGAGCTTCCACTTGCTGATATACCGTCCAGGGTGGCACAGAAGATAAGCGAACAATTCCTCGGTCCGGCGGGTTCGGAAGTGAACCGGGAGTCCCTCCGGATTAAGGACTTCAAAGTCACCGAAGCAGCGGACAGAGAAGCTGGACTTGAGGGTCTCTGCAGGAGCGAGGGTCGTCCGGTGCTTGAACAGCCGCCCGGTGACCCGCTGAATCGCTTGCGGCGTGACAGGCTTGAGAATATAATCAAGTGCACTTACTTCGAATGCTTCAAGCGCATAATCCTTATAAGCCGTAGTGAACACAATCTCTGCCTGACCCAGCTGTTCATGGATATGCACTGCTAGCTGCAGCCCGTTCATCCGCGGCATTTCCACATCAATGAACACGATATCCGGTTGCAGCTCCTGCAGCTTCGCCAAGGCCTCTACCGGATTCGTAAAAGCTCCAACAATGCTATAATTGCTATTTTGGCCAACCAGTACCTTCATTAAATCCAGAATTGGCCGTTCATCCTCAACGATCATCGTGCGAAACATGGACGCCCCCTCCTTCACGCAGAATCATATTTACTCCTAATCCTCTGCAGCCCCTTGCCCGGAGCCGCTGAGCGGCAGATAGATCGTAACCTTCGTCCCGCTTCCTGCTTGCGAATGAATGCTTAAGCTCGCTCCCGGAATTGTATCCAGACGCTTGCGGATATTCTGAATACCAATGCTTCCTTGCAGCTCTCCGCGACTGTTCAATGTACATAACAGATCAGCGGGAATGCCGACACCATCATCTTCGACTAAGATCTTCATGTATCCGTCACCAGCCTGAATCCTTAAGGCAACCTTGCCTTGCCCCTCCTTCTCGAACAGTCCATGACGGATGGCATTCTCAATAAACGGCTGAATGCAGAGGGAAGGGATATTCACCGCCTTCAATGAATCATCCACCTGGCTGCTATAGTCGAACCTCTCCCCGAAGCGGGCTTGTTCAATTTCCACATAGGCTTGAATCAGCTCCAGCTCCCGGTATACAGGAATGACGAGTGTGGAGCGGTCCATATCCAGAATAAAGCGCATATATTGGCTGAGCATGGTTAACAGATAAGCTGCCTTGACGCCATCGGTATAACAGAATGAGATGATACTGCTCATCGCATTATACAGGAAATGCGGCTTGATCTGGGCTTGATGGAACGCATGCTCATGCCGGATCGCTTCCTGGATCGACGATTTCATGGCCAGCAAGTTATGAATCCGGGCCATCAGCGTCTCGCTCTCAAAGGGCTTGGTTACAAAATCATTGGCCCCGGCCCGGAAGCCCAGCGCAATATCGGAAGGCGCATCCTTGACGGTGGCGAACAATATCGGCAGATCTAGTATAGAATGACGGCTGCGCAGGGATTGGCATAATTCAATGCCTGATGTACCGGGCATCATGATATCCAGAATGACAAGGTCCACTTGCTGGTATTCCTGCAGTTTGGCCAACGCCTCCTTGGCGGAGAAGGCTACCAGCACATTATAATCATGACGGCGGAGAATATTCAGCAGTGTATGGATGTTGGAGGCCTCATCGTCTACAATCAGAATGGTCTGCCCTTCCCGGTCCAGTACATCATGCACCGTATAATCAACATCGGTATGCAGCGCGTAAGGTTCAGCGGTCTGTTGATATTCTGGAATAGGGTCCGCTACGGGCAGCGTAAATACCATGCGGGTTCCCTTGCCCTTCTCGGACCAGGCCACCCGAATCACACCACCCATCCGCTCCACCAGCTTCCTGCTGATATACAGCCCTACCCCCATTCCGGTATATCCATCCTGCGGCAGCAGCCTGTCCACCTGCCCGAAATATTCAAAGACCGCCGCATGGTTCTCTTCCGATATCCCCGTGCCGGTGTCCTCCACTTCAATGAAGACCTCACTCCCGGCTGCTCTTGCTGAAATCTGAATCGATCCGTGACTGGTATGCTTGATCGCGTTATGAACCAGGTTATACATCACCTGCCGCAGTCTGCTCTCATCCGCGAGTACCCAAGTACCAGCTTCCACCTGATTGAGCAGCTGCACCTCTTTGCCCGCCAGCTCGAAGCGGAGAATATCGTATACGATTTGGACAGCCACTCTAAGATCAACAGCGGTCTGGTGGAGCCGCAGCTCTCCGTGCCTCAGCCGGCTGACATCGATCAGATCCTGGATCAGCATCGACAGCTTCGTGGATGTATCCTTAATTAGCCAGAGGTTCTGCTTCTGGCCTGGATGCAGATTCTCTTCCTTATTTTCCAGTAAAAAGGAGGTCATATTCATAATTCCATGCAGCGGTGTCTTGATCTCATGAGAGGTGTTCATCAGGAATTCATCCTTAAGCTGGTTCGCTGTCCATAGCTTACGGGATAGAATCTCTGTTTTGGCGTAGGCATTCGAGAACCTTACAGCCAACAGGACATTAATGAGCACGATAAAGGCAATGACTCCGCATCTTCCTGTAAAATTACTCTGCACCACATTCTCGGAATAGAGGCCGTCATTCATCAGATAGATCATCAGAGAAATGGCTCCGCCAATGAACAGCATCAGCTCCGCACGGTCTGCCACCTGGCTCTGCCTACGGATATATAAATAAACCATTCTCGCTACAATGCCGAGCATAACGATCCAGAGATAAAATATGAAGATATATTTCATACGAATATGCACCCCGTACGGCAAAAGCACAACCATCACAAGATAAGCCATAAACGGGGTAAGAATCAGCTTCAGCCTGCGCAGCGACATCAGGTGCGACTCTACGGTACAAAAGAACATAATAATCAGTATCGCGCTAAGAAAGTGGCTGACATCCAGCAGCTTATATGAAAAATCAAAGGGAACAGACGGCAGGAGACGCTGAAACACCTTTTCCCCGTACAAGGAGTTCTGCAAGGCCAGAAATAATAAGAAAAATCCGCTAAGCAGATACTCCTTCTCTTGGCGGCCAATAAAATAGAAGCTCAGGTGATAGGCACCGAACATAGCCAAGATCAAAATGACTCCGATATCCGCACCAATCTGTACCATATTGCGCCGGGTGATGTCCTCTTGTGCCCCAAGCGTGAGGGAGTTCACAATTCCTCCGGTGACAAAATTATAGTTAGAGACTTGGATCACAACCTCAAGCTTGCGGGCATCCGGATGAAAAAATACCGAATAGGGTGTGTTTCCGGGTTGAAACACGCTTTGGTCCGTGGAAGGAAGACCGCTGCCCCCCTCCTCCTGTCCACCGATAAACAGACGGTGGGCCATGCGGATGCTTCTTGTTTTCAAGCCGAGTATTTCATCGGTATCCTTCAGCAATACCTGCAGGCGGTAAGTACCTGAACCCTTGCGGCTCATCCAGCCGTCCGGGTTCTTACCGCGCCAGGTGCCGGGAACCTTCAAATAGTCAGGCGGTGAATCATACTTGCCTAGCCGGAAATCCGCAGGGCTCAGCAGCTCATCCGGATAGAACTCCCATTCACCATCCAAATTCACGACTCCCTGGTGCTTAAGATTCCAATTGGACAGATCCAGTACTCCCTTCTCCACTCTTACCTCGCTTTGAGGAGGACGGGTCAGTGAGAAGATCATGAAGATTAAAGAAAAGACAATCAAGAAAAATATGCTGACTCCCGCAAGCCTGCGGATATTTACCTTTCTCACAAACAGCCTCCAGTACAAATCATCGATGTTATCATTCTAACTTAATGCACTTATAAAAATCTCACAAAATGTACTAAATAGATCATACTTGTACTCCTCCGCCACTTTTCCCTTTCAGTATGGTTTCAAGTTCTATCTGTATAACAAAAAAAAGCACAATCCAGCGGAGCTTCCTGGACAGTGCTTCCTTCTTACATTATCATTATCTGGTTAATCCGATCCGGTACACCGGAGTAGCGGTCACACTACGGAACACGGCTACGGCTTCGCCCTCGAACACCTTCTCCACCGCCATGGCGGCATCGTCGGCCAGCTTGACGGCACCGGTGCGGCGCGGCGTGGTCTCCAGTACGATCTCACCACGGCGCAGCACCTCCCGGAACCGCGACAGGCCGATTTCCCACGGCAGGCCGTTATAGAAGTGGTCGTGGAACAGCTGTCCGGCAGCGAAGGCGTAGCCTACATTTCCTGTATAGTCGATGCTCAGCAGTACTTCTTCCGTACTCTCGAGGATATCCTCAGGCAACTGGAGGACAACCTTGTGGTCCTGAATCCGGCGCATGGTAACGGCGGCTTCCTTCTGCGGTACCTGTACTTCATAAGCCTGGAACCAGCCATCCTGTCGTCCGCTGACCGTTGCATCCGCCTGTGCGGTATTCCATTGCATTGCCGCCTCGGTTCCGCCCGTGTATTCACGGAAGGTGAATGCATGCTGCCCCTGGCTGATGAATTCCATCCCGCCAGGGGTCTGAACCGGAGGAACCGGTGAGAAGATGATGCGGCTGTGGCCGTTCTCCTCAAGCTCCCACAAGGTCGAAGCTTCACGAGCGCTCATGGCATAGATACGGACTTCTCTGGCTCCGTCCCGCCGAATCACAATCATAGAAGATTGCTCATGCGGAATCAGCACATTGTAGCCGCCGTTCTCTGCTACGTTCCCGGCATCCACAGTCACATCAAGAATGCCGGAAGCTGCATCGATCTGGAACTCACCGTCGACACCCTCCGGCATCGAGAAGAAGTAGACCGCTGCTTCCTCTGTTTCAGCAGCCGTAACAGGCTGGGCTGTGGCGAATTTAAGATTCAGACCATCCAGCGCGAAGTTGAACGGCAGCAGGAAGGAAGCCTTGGACTGAACGGTTAGCTGGCTCCGCTGCGGGAAGCTTACCGTTTCTTCTTCCAGCTCCACAGCGAACACAACCTCTTCATGCGTATCCATGTCCACATGGTCCTGATAATTATTGACGAACAGGAACCCGGACTTGCCATCCGTGCGGACGGCATAACGCAGCGTATGCGCATCCTCCGGCGTAACAGCTTGTGCCCCCTCGGGCAGCACAGTCGCCATCGGTGCCAGCCGGTCTGCGAACCGGCGCAGGAAAAAATGCAGCGGACGAAGCAGATGATTCGACTCGCGGATCTGGCCGAATTCACCAATCGGCGCCTGAAAGTCATAGGTCAGCTTCGGCGTAGTGCTCTCGTTCAGGTATCCCGTTCTTCCCACCGGATTCGTTCCGCCGTGGAACATATAATACCCGATGAAGTTGCAGCCGCCGGCAAGCTTCATTAGGGTCATGGCGATGACACTTTCCGGCTCGACCTGGAACCGGGACAGATACCAGGTCTGCATCCCTCCGCCCATTTCGCAGCAGGCGAACGGGTATTTCGTCCGCGGATACGGCGGATTGAATTCACCGCCCGGCGCCTGCTCATCATGAAAGTTCACGAATACGTATTCCGGCGTCGGCTTCTGGACCTGATTCGGATCACTGATGCTCCATGGAGTATAAGCATACCCGCCATATAGCGGAAGCACCTCATCTTCCAGAAACGGTGCTTCGCCCCAGCCGGTACTGGTATAGATCGGAGCAATCAGACCGGAATCCACCGCATACTTCTTAAGCAGACGCATATGCTCCGATCCCGCTTCACCGCTTGCACCGCCGCTAAGATACTCGTCCCCCTGCTTGGCGGTCTCTTCCCAGAGTGCGGCCGCAGCATTCAGCTCATTCTCCAGCTGAATGCCGATTACCGGGCCGCCATCCTTGAACATCAGGCCCGCAGCCTGGTGCCCGATCTCTCCGAACAGCCGCCGTACATAACGCAGATAGCCTTCATCATTGGAGCGCACCTCGAATTCACGCCCGAACAGCCAATCCGGAAGTCCGCCGTTACGGACCTCGCCATGGCAGAACGGACCTACACGCAGGATGACGTATAGGCCATTATCCCGGCATAGCTCCACGAACCGCCGGAGATTCCGGTTGCCCGCCCATTCGAACACGCCTTCCAGCTCTTCGTGATGATTCCAGAAAATATAGGTCGCAACCACATTGATTCCCGACACCTTCAGCTTGCGGATTTCGCTCTCCCAGTCTGCCTCAGGATAACGGGAATAATGAAACTCGCCGCAGATGGCGAAATAAGGCTTGCCGCTGCGCTCCATATAATAATTCGTGAAGCTGAGCTCATCCCCTGAGGGACTGGTTCCGCCCAGCCGCAGCGTAGACGGGTAGATATGCTTGGGAGACACCTGAGCCTGAATCGTATACTTCATGAGAATTGCTCCTTTCATAAAAACTGCCCCAAAGCTAACGCTTTAGAGCAGCCCGTAAGCTTATGCTGTTATTTCTGCGCTGCGAGGAACGCATCAATCTGTGTTTGCATTTCAGTCTGAACCTTATCCAGACCTGCTGATTTCAGCTGCTTGATCAGGTCTGCCTGACCTTTAGCCAGATCATCAATCAAGCCGTACTCCAGCGGAATCGCATAACGCAGCATCACGTTGCCGATGTTAGCCACTTCGTTCTTCACTGGCGTAGTGTCGAAGACGAAGGTTTCGAGCGGGAAGTGATAGATGCTGGACTGCCAAGTGTTGAACATATCGTCCGCTTCCTTAGGATAAGCTGCATCCTGACGGTTCAGCGGGGAGTTCCAGCCCCAGTTCGAGAAGCCTGTGTAGTTAGCGGCAGCAGGACCGGCGGTGAACTTCTTGTCGCCTTCCGGATTGTAGTTGCTTCCGGCGATACCGTACATCGTCAAATCATGAATTTCTTTATCATTTTGAAGCAGATCCAGCAGCATCAGAGCGCGCTCAGGATTCTTGGAGGTAGCATGTACGGACATCCCGTTCTGCGTGGAGATCGCAGCAATTTTCTTTTTGCCCGGGGTAAGGTCAGCAATGGCCAGCTCCACATCCGGTTTGTCACGGCGCATTTCAGCCAGGTTAGCAGCTACAGTACCCAGGTTGTGTGCATAAGAGGACACCTTGCCTGCTTTAATATCCTGCCATACATCGTTTTTGTTGCTGACTACGTTCTTGGACCATGCGCCGTTATCGGCCAGGTCTTTGTAATATTGCAGCAGGGAAGTGAATTCCGGTGTGTCATAGATATTGAAGACTTTACCGGAAGCATCATCCAGCTTGTATGCCAGCGGAAGCAAGCTTCTGTCTACGATTTTGAAGTTGTTGTTCTGCTCCAGCAGTGTTTGATCCAGCTCATGGAATTTCCAGCCGTCTGCCGGCTTGGCTCCATAGGCAGTAATCCCTTTTTCGTCCTTGGCAATTGCCTTCAGATAAGTTGCGTACGTCTCAGGACTGTTGATTTCAGGCAGGTTATGCTTTTTGCGCAGATCCTCACGGTACAGCACCACTTTGTCGGTTACTTCAACATTGTTGTTCGGAACCATGAACAGCTTGCCGTCCACTTTTGCCTGATCCCAGTTCACTTTCGGCATAGCTTCCCAGGTCTGCGGCATATACTTGGTCAGCATATCATCCGTCAGTTCCAGGAATCCGCCCTTCAGCGCCTGATCGTTATAGAAGGCCCAGTTCGCTGTATACACGAGGTCGAAATCTTCGTTCGCCGCGAATTTCAGCGGGTATTTCTGGGTCCAGTCAGACCAGTCGAGGAATTCAGTTTCTACGGTAGCATTGATTTTCTCTTTGAGCTTGGTGTTCAGCTCTCCGAAGACCTTATCGTAATCCCCAGGCTGTGGCCCGAGCAGAATCATTTTGAGCTTCACTTCTTTGGAGGTGTCCGGAGCGCCGGAATTGGTTGCTCCTTCCGATGCCGCCGGAGCCTTAGTAGCCTCCGCTCCTGTATTGGTGTTATTATTGCCGCCGCCGCATGCACTGAGGACCGTCCCTAGTGCCATCATCGTTGCAAGCGTTACTGTAAGTTTCTTTTTCTTGTTCATCATGACCGATATTTCCCCCTTAAGTAATAGTTGCCTCAAGTCTATATTGATAACCAGGTTACCCTGTGATCATCCTTTGACTGCACCAATCGTTAGTCCTGTTACAAAATACTTCTGGATGAACGGATACGCCAGCAGGATCGGCCCTGTAGCCACAATCGTCATGGCCATCTTCAGACTTTCGGTTGGCAGGTCTGTGTTGACTACCGCACCGGAGGCCATCATTGCCTTACGCATTCCATCCATGTTGCCTAACATTTTGTAGAGATAATACTGCAGCGGCATCAGCTCCGACTTGGAGATGAAGAGAAGTGCGTTATACCAGTCATTCCAGTAGGCCAAGGCAATGAACAGACCAATGGTCGCCAGAGCGGGCTTGGACAACGGCACAATCAGCTGCATGAAGATCCGGAAATCGCCGGCTCCGTCAATTTTGGCCGATTCTGTAATCGCATCCGGGATGCTGCCCATGAAGGACTTCATGACAATAATATAGAAGACGTTCATCATCATCGGCAGAATCAGTACCAGCAGCGTATCCTTCAGATGCAGATAGTTGATGATCATCAGATACCAGGGAACCAGGCCGCCGCTGAACAATGTAGTGAAGAAGAAGAAGAAGGAGAAGCGGCTGCGCCATTTGAAATCTCTCCGGGACAGCACATAGGCTGTCATTGACGTCAGGAACAATCCGACGATCGTACCGATGGCTGTAACGGAGATCGTTACGCCATACGCTCTGAGCATCTCAGCCGGATATTTGAACAGCAGGCTGTACGCTTCTGTCGAGAAGGCGGTCGGGAAGATCTGGAACCCTTTCTCGATAATCGCGCTCTCTTCACTCAGCGAGGAAGAGATAACCAGAATGAACGGGAAGATACAGAATATAGCCAATATCGTAAGGGTTACGTATCCGATAACGGATAGCACCATTTTGTCCCTGTTGGCAGGCTTTCTGCGTACTTCCGGTGATTGAATATTAGCAGTGGTTGAACTCATCGGGCATTACCTCCTTGTCCTAGAATAGAGCGCGATCCTTATCGTATCGGCGTACTGCATAGTTGGCCAGCATGATGGTTGCGAAGCCGAGTATCGATTGGTAGAAGCCGGCGGCTGCAGACATCCCTATTTCATTGGATGTAGTCAGCGAGCGGAAGACGAAGGTGTCGATTACGTCTGTGGATGAGAACAGCAGGCCGTTGTTGCCGACCATGTTGTAGAACATCCCGAAGTCTCCGCGGAAGATATTACCGATTGCCAGCAGCACCAGAATGATGACGGTCGGCATCAGGTTCGGAACCGTAATTTTCATAATACGCTGGAAAATATTCGCGCCGTCAATCTCGGCGGCTTCATACATCTCGGTGTCAATGCTTGTAATCGCGGCCAGATACATAATCGTTCCGTAGCCGAGTGTCTTCCACGCGGATACGATGACCAGAATGAACGGCCAGTAGGCTGCCGTATTATAAATATCGATTGGCTGCATTCCCAGTCCCTTCAGCAGCACATTGACCGTACCTACATCGAAGTTGAAAAGGTTGTACGCAATCGCGCCCACAACCACCCAGGAGATGAAATAAGGCAGGAACAATACCGTTTGCGTCAGCTTGCGGAACCATTTGCCCGCTACCTCGAACAGCAGGATGGCTGCGAAGATCTGAAGCACGTTGTTCACAACGATGAATGCAATGTTATATAGTGCTGTATTTCGGGTTACGCGCCAGGCGTCGCCGGAGTCAATGAAGAATTTGAAGTTGTCCAGCCCGTTCCATGGACTGCCGAATACCCCGCCCGTATAGTCAAATTGCTTGAATGCCAGCACAATGCCCGACATGGGCAGATAAGCAAATAGCAGAAAGAACAATACTGCCGGTGTCAGCATAAGAAGCAAGGATCTGTATTTCTTGACATCATCCCAGAATCCGTGTTGTTTCTGTTTCATCTTGAATCCCCTTTCCCATTCCCATTTCTCTATAGCCTTATTATAAATAAGCGTCCATCCGGTGTGGATTAGGGCTATCAACTAAAAGTAATACTTTTTCAACGATCCGTTTAAATATATATACTTTCCAAAAAAACAAAAAACGTTGCCTCTGATTTGAAAACCAGAGCTGGCAACGTTTGGCAAACAAAGCTTATATCTTCTGCTTCTTGCGGTATTCCCCCGGCGTCATGCCGGTGATTTGCTTGAACTGACGGTTGAAATAGATGATATTCTTATAGCCCATCCGTTCGGCTATCTCATAGATCTTAAGCGTCGGATCACTGAGCAGCTCGAACACTCTGCCTGTCTTGCGCTCGTTGACGTATTCACTGAAAGGAACCCCGTATTCCTCCTTGAACAGGAAGCCCAGATAATTTGGGGTGAAGTCGAAGTGGGCGGCTACCTCCTTCAAGGTGATCTTCTTCTCCAGATTCTCCTCGACATAATTCATAATCTCGTCGATCAGCTTGCGCTTCTGCCGTTGCCGCTTCACATACAGCAGCTCTGACAGCTCAAAGAATCTCCGTCTCATCCACGACAGGATATCGTGAATCGTCTCGAACTGGAACAGGATATCCGGCTGATGGGACTCCCACTGTAGCAGCTCATACAGATTCTCATTCTGCTGCTGCAGGTCCGCATGTAGCTTGGAGGTGATACGGATAATCAGCTCATAGACATCCTTCTTGCCGGCATTCGTGAACAGCTCCAGCAGATGATCGTCAATCGCCACCAGATCGTACTGGATGATAGCCTCCAGCAGCTGCACAACGGTCTGTTCAATTCTGGCCCCCGGTGTCCCGCGCGGGGAGGACTCCAGATTGTCGCGGATCAGCCGGTTCTTGCCCAGCAGCCACTTCGCACTGAGTGCAGCCGTTGCCTGCTGGTAGGATTCATGCAGCCCCGCCTCATCCTGGGCGTAACGCCCGACCCCGATGGTTAAGGTGCAGGGTGAGCTCCCGGCCATCTGCTTAATCAGTTCATCCAGCAGACTGAGGAAGCTGTCCGGCGGAAGACTGCACAGAATGACGAACCGGTGATGATGGACAGGAATCAGTATTCCCAGCTGGGTGCTCTCTACGAACGCTCTGATCAGTCCGGCCATCTGCCGCGTCTTGACCCGCGCATCCTCCTCGGACAGGTCGCGCAATTTCCATTCCAGATCATCAATTTCAATAATTGCTGCAGCCGCTCCCTTCATGAGCAGCGGGTTCAGGGCACTGCGCAGATGCTGCTCCGCCGGCTCAGGCGATGCATCCTCGAACCAGCGCAGAATCAGCTCCTTGTTCACCAGGGACAATGCCTCGGTGAAGGAACGGTTCTTCTCCCGTTCCTGCTCCAGAGCGGCAGACAAAGATTCCAGCATGTCGTAGAGATCCTTGTCTTCTACAGGCTTCAATAAATAGCCGGAGGCATTGATCTCAATCGCTTCCTTGGCATAGCTGAAATCCTCATGGCCGCTGATGAAGACAATTTTGACCTTCGGATGGATGACCTTGGCCCGGCGCGCGAATTCCGTCCCCGTCATAATGGGCATACGTATGTCAGACAGGATGATATCCACCCGCTCCTGCTCCATGATCTTAAGCGCATTGAAGCCGCTGTTCGCCGTTCCTACCACTGCAAGATCCAGTGGACTGGCCAGCACTCTGCGCCGCAGCCACTCCAGATCGATTGCCTCATCGTCAACCAATAGTACATTGATACTCATCGCAATCTTGTCCTCCTGTATGTGTAACTGACCTCATGTCTTATAGCTCCTCATCACCTTGAAGCCCGGCAGGAAGCAGCAGCCGTACGGTTGTCCCGCCTCCGTAGAAGCTGGCAATTGTCACTCCGTATGCATCGCCGTATCTGAGCTTAATCCGCTCGTCCACATTTTTCACACCGTACCCGCCTGACTGGCTCGGTCCCTGCATCATACGCTTGACCACCTCTGGGCGCATGCCGATCCCGTTATCAATTACCTTAAGTTCAATATTGTCCCCTACCCGCTTGCCGGTCAGCCGGATGGCTATGGTCTCACCGAACCAGGCATGCTTGAATATATTCTCCACAAAAGGCTGAAGCAGCAGCTTAATCACCTGCATGTGCAGAATCTCCTCGTCCACATCCACGTGCAGCGTGAAGGCATCCGCATATTTGACCCGCTGAATCTCCAGGTACGTAGCAACCTGGTCCAGCTCCTTTTCCAGCTCAATATAGACATTGCCCTGATTGAGCGTCAGCCGGTAGAACCGGGACAGCCCCTGGACCATCTCCGTGACCTTGCCGATCTCCCCGAGATTAGCCAGGCTGCTGATCGTAGATAGTGTATTATATAGAAAATGCGGATTGATCTGTGCCTGCAGAGCTTCCAGCTCCGCCTGCTTCTTCTGAATTCCCTGCACATACACGCTGTTGATCAGCCCCTGGATGTTGGAGGCCATATCATTGAAGGAATCCGCGATCTGCACGAATTCATCATTGCCGGAGAAGCGGATGCGCTTCTGGAAGTTCCCGTCCTGGAAGGAACGCACCAGGCCTACGATCCTGCTCATTTTGCGGCCCGATATCCGTGCCACCACATACCCGATCAGGGTCATGACCAGGAAGCTCAGACTGCAGACCGCGATAATCACACGGCGCAGACGTCCGGCATCCTGGGTGAGATATTTATGCGGAACCATCGCTTCAATAATGAAGTTACTGCCCGGAATCTGCTCCTGCAGCCTGAGGAAGCTCCCCTCTCCGCTGCTATTATTGGCGGGGCCCCGCTGGAACAGAACGTCCCCGGTAGTCTCCTCCACCAGCCGCAGCGTAATTCCTTCCTCCAGCGGGAAGGTATCGAAGCCGCCGAACAGGTCCTCCAGCGATACCGTAATCCGCACATACCCGATCAGCGACTTGTAATCACTGAAGTTGACGAGTCTGCGCACATGTGAGAGGTTGCCCAGCTTCTGGTCTGTATCAATCTGCAGCCACAAATTATCACGCTTGGAATCCTTCAGCGACCGGTACCATGGACTGCCTACAATATCGTCCAACGGCAGAATGTAGTAATCGCTGGTAATAATCGGATCATCCAGATTATCGCCTGACACAATGTTCAGATCAGCGTTCGGAGTGTAGAGCATGAAGCGGATCTTGTTCCCGAACAGCTGCAGCGGCGCGGTAATCTGGGGAACAATCTCGTCAAGCATCGTCAGATAGATCTCAAACGGCGTCCCCTTCAGCTCCAGCGCACGCTGGAACGGCTGGCTGCCGAACAGGTTGTCCGACATCCGCTGAATCTCATCCATCTGATAGCGGATATTGTTCCTCGACTGCTCCATGCCTGTACGGATGTTGGACTCGGCCATCTCTGTCCGGGAATCGGTCAGCATGGAATAGGAGATATAGCCGATGAACACATCCGTAAGCAGAACCAGCAGCAGATAAGGAATCATCATTTTATAGGTGAAAGGCATGTACTTCTTAAGCTTGGGCATCATTCACTGGACATCCTCTGCATAGAATTCGTTATTGCTATTCTACTCCGAAACGGCACTTATGATAATACCAGGAACACGTCAAATAGCCCAGGGAGGATTAGGAAGCGGCTCCCCGGGCTTATACATTATGGCTCTGAATCTGTCAGGCCAGCTTACTTCACAGCTTCTCGCTGACTGCCCCGCCCGCTGCAATCTTCGCATTGAAGGAGAGCTGGTTCAGCTTCTTGATGGTCTCTTTATTGTAGGCATCCCCCATGAAATTCGGCTGCCCGCCAATGATTTTGACCGGTGTAATGCTGCTGGTTACCCCTGACGAGTTAATGGTGAAATTAACCAGCATCGAGTGCAGGGTCTTGTCTCCGCCCCGTGTGGAACGGTTGAACACAAAATTGCCCAGTGAATAGTAGATCGGCTTATGCTTGTAATATTCAATGCCCATCAGACAATGGCTGTGCGCACCAAGAATGATATCTGCACCGCTGTCGATCATCTGCTTGGCCAGCTTGCGGGCATAAGCTTCCGGGTAATCCTTGAATTCCTGATTCCAGTGAATATATACAACCGTATAATCATTATCCTTGGCAGACTTCTTAATTGCACTCAGCAGCGGCTCTGCCGTATAAGCGGAAGCCGCACCCGGGCTGTTCTTGCCTGCATACCAGGAGGGGCTGGACAGCACACGGCTTGTACCCAGAACGGCGATCCGCTTGCCCTTGACGGTCTTGACATACGGCTTGAACGCTTCATCCATATTGGCACCCGCACCGGTGTGCCCAATGTTGTTCTTATCCAGATGAATCAGAGTATCCAGCATCGCGTTCCGGCCATAATCCAGAATATGGTTGTTGGCTACAGTGACACCGTCGATCCCCGCTTTGCTTAATCCCGCAAGTGCCGCCGGCTTGGAGCGGAAGGCGAACGTCTTACTGGCTGCAGTTCCGCGGACAGAGACCGGAGTCTCCAAATTGGCAAAAGCCATATCCGCCTTCTGCAGCACCGGTGCTACCTTGGCAAACGGGAAATCAACGCCATACTTAGCAATCTGGTCGCCGACAAAGCCGTCCAGCAGAATATCCCCGGCAAAAGTAAGGCTAATCTCCTCCTGCTTAGCAGCCCCCTGGGCGCTTATCCCCGCGGCAGGGACCAGCAGAAGCAGAATCATGACTATAACAGCATATCTGCGCAAAGTTCTCTAGCTCCTTTTTGTAATGTAATAGAATGATGACTGAAGCAGCTCAGCATTTACAGCCGGAACATTGCCGATCATCCCCATGAGATTGTCTCCTTCTTTCTTCTGCCCTAGAAGCTATTCTACTACAATGGAAGGAAACAACCAAATGATGGATGGACTTTGCTAGATTTGCGCTTTTTTGAGCACTGCCCGGAAGCAGCTTAGGCCGCCCCACTGATCTGTACGCACGGCATCTGCCGGAAGATTGAAATCCGTCTCGCCCCAATACTGAAAGCCGGCCTGCAGCAGAATCTCATTCATCCGCGGCAGGTTGACCGTCGGATGATCAAAGGTCAGCACCAGCAGCCCTTCTCCATTCAGCGTTCTATGGAACTCACGGACGGCCAGTACTGCTTCCTGCACAGACAGATGCTCCAGCACCGAGATACAAAAAACCGTATCAAAGCTCTCATCCTCATAAGGCAGTGAGGTGAGATCAGCCTGGGCCAGATGCAGCCTGTTTACAGGTCCGGCCTCCACCTGAGAGGCTGCAGTTGCTCCGGCATCCTCGGTGATATTCTGCATTATCGCTTCATGCGACAGAATCCGGGCATCCTTATCACAGGCATAGACCTCAGCGCTATGCTCGGCAAGATAGAATTTGAGCGGGTGAGAGATTCCGCAGGCTGCGTCCAGTACTACATCGTGCGGTGAGATGAAATTCGTACACCATTCGTATTCATACGGACGGCTCCACCAGGCTTCCGGCAAATCATAAACCAGCTTGTCACGGCGTGCATCGGTATTTACAAAAAAACGGGAGACGTAAGGATGTGTCGGCATGGCCAGGACTCCTTTACTCGTGGGGATTTCGGTAGTGAGAGTATATTCACGAATCCCGGATTCATGCTATAACCTCGCAGCAGCCTGACATGGGGATTATTTCGTAAGCTTCATGAAGTAGATCCCTATACCCAGATTATAAATGGCATGGGCAATGACCGATGGAACCAATGAATCCGTAAAGTAGAACAATAAAGCAAATATCAGGCCATTAATGAAAACTAAGCCGTAAGCCAAACGTACCCCTTTATACTGAGGGACATGAATAATCCAAAATAAAAAAGTACTTATCCCAATCACAATGCCGTCAAGGATAGAGCCATAACCCGTAAACAGTCCAATTAATACGCCTCTGAAGAAAAACTCTTCAACAATGCCTCCCCCCAGTGAGCTGACGGCAATGCCGCTTGGAGTTCTCATGATATTCCGTATAATCTCCGAACCTTCGGACTGGGGAAGCACCGTTTTTGTTGTTATAATAAGACCGACAGAGATAAGCACTACAATCGTACCCGCGATCAGCCCCAGCAAGGTAACTTCTAGAAAAGACAACTCACTTGGAACAAACAAGGACTGGATATAGGGAATGATTTCACCCCACCGGAAAATGGCAATGAGTGCTGCGCCTAAAACCAGAAATGGCACTAAACCTAACCCAATTTGGATCAACCATTTATTATGCTGCCGCGTACTTAATTCACTCAATTTCTATCCCCCCCTTCCTTCGAACTGATTGTTATAAAAGGCATGAATCGCTTCACCGAAAAATCCCCCCATATCATCAGGCAGCAAAGCCTTCAAAATCTCTGACTGCTTGTCCAAGCTCCGCTCTGTCTGAAAAAGCTCGTTCACAGATACCGGAACAAGGGCTAACACTTCCTGTAGCTCGCGTTGTACCTCTTGACTATCAGGACGCAGTCCGCTGTCCATGGATGTCTGAAAAAAAGACAATAACCTCCGGTTTAATCGATCAAATGCTGGTTGTTGCTGTTTATTTTTGGGTATTATTTTATCTACCGTGGTTGCAGAGAAATATTGTTGTAAAATCGTTCTTTGATCTTCTTCTAACCGGATCGCATTCATGAGCAACATCAGATCTTCATTGTTCAAATCACCCGTTTCATTCATTACATTCTTCATCCGGGCTATCATTTCCAAGGATTCGTTTATTCTATTTCGCTTATCACGAAGCACAGCTTCCTGCATTTCCACCATTTCTCCAAAAGAATACGCGGTCTCTTCAAGCATTTGTTTGATTTCGATTAGCGGCCAGCCCATACTCTTAAGCAACTGTATGTTATAGAATTTCTTGAGATCATCTCCAGCATAAATTTTCTGATTGGCGCCGTTTTTCTTTCCAGGAACAAGAAGCCCGATTTTCTCATAATATCTTAGTGTCCTTACCGTCGTATCGACAGCGCTGGCGAATTGACCGACCGTAAGCTCCATATAATCCCCTCCTGTATTACCGTTTTATATAAATTGAACTAATGATTTCTGTTTTGGGATTGCCGTGACTCCAGAGAAGTTTTGGACTTCCGGCCGCTGCCCTTCTGCAGATTTCTTGTTTTATCCCGTTTCTAACGGTTGAAATCCGCAGACAAAGGCGGTCGCTACCGCTCCTCCAGTTCCAAAATTCCCCTCCGCCACTTTTCCTTTAACTTTAATTTTTTAGTTCAATCTATATAGATTTATAAGTACCGTGTTTTTTATTATAAACTGTGACGTAACGTCCTACTCAATCCCTAATATTCAAGGTGGATCGATCCGTAAGCGAAACAGGCGCTACCCGTTAACGGACAGCACCTGCTCAGCGTAATCTATAGGTCTTGTATCTATAAAATCTACTTATACATAATAGCTAAGCAGCTTCGCATCAACGCCATGTCTTGCGATCAATCCGTCCAGCATTTTGGACCAATCATGGTCTGAGGTGCAGCGTTCCGGCCGGGCTTCGAACCAGGCAACCGACCGCTTCACGCCTTCCGCGAACGGCAGGGTGGCTTGGTAGTCTGGCACCAGGCGCTTGATCTTGCTGTTGTCGAATACACTGCTGACTGCCTGATCCCCGATCAGCCCGTCCGCCGTTCCCGCCGGGGTATTCGCAGCGATGAAGTCCGTGGACATGTGTACCACCTTCGGCTCACGGCCTGCGGCCTCCCCGATAGCGGCATAGATCTGATTCCAGTTCAGCACCTCATCCGAGGTAATATGAACCGCTTCTCCAAGCGCCTCCTGGAGTCCCAGCAAACCAACGAAGCCTTTGGCAAAATCCGTATTATGCGTCAATGTCCATAGAGAGGTGCCATCGCCATGAATGACGAGCGGCTGGCCCTTGCGGATGCGTTCCACCAGAGACCATGGATGGCTCCAGCTGGTCAGCGCCGCCGGAATGGCTGTATCTCCATAAGTATGGGAAGGCCGGACAATGGTCACTGGGAAGCCGCTGCTCTGATACGCTTCCAGAAGCAGCTCCTCGGATGCAATTTTGTCCCGGGAATACTGCCAGTACGGGTTCACCAGCGGGGTCTCTTCGGTAATCAAATAATTACGCTGGGGCTTCTGGTACGCAGAAGCAGAGCTAATATAGATATACTGCCGCGTCTTGCCGGTGAACAGGTCAATATCCGTCTGCACATGCTCCGGCGTGAAGGCAATCCAGTCGACTACAACATCGAAGTCATACCCCTGTAGCGCCTCGGCTGCCTGCTCCTTGTCACGGATATCACCGTGTATCACCTGTGCGCCCTGCGGCACGAAGCTGCTGCGCTCTCCACGGTTGAACAGATACAGTTCTATTCCCCGTTCCACTGCCAGCCGGGAAACCGCCTGACTGATAAGTCCCGTTCCTCCGATAAATAGAACCTTCATCTGTATCCTCCCTCTCTCTTAACCGATAATTTCCTCAATTCGTGCCAATATATCCTCTTGCAGCTCAATGCCCGAAGCCTTCACATTCTCCTCCACCTGCTCAGGGCGGCTCGCGCCGACCAGGGCACTGGATACATTAGGCTGGCGCAGAATCCAGGCCAGCGCCAGATTGCCTACGGAGATATCCAGTTCAGCGGCAACCTTGACCAGCTCCTGAACCTTTGTAAGCTTCTCCTCCGTAATTCCTTTGCGCATCCAGTCGAGCCGGGCAGCCCGGCTGTCTGCGGGAATATCGGAGACCGAGCTGTATTTGCCGGTCAGCAGACCTTGAGCGAGCGGGGAGAATACGACTTGTCCGATTCCCTTGCGCACCCCAAGCGGGATAATCTCCTTCTCGATATAACGTTCAAGCATATTATAGACCGGCTGATTGACCACGATATGATCCAATAGATACCGGTCGGCAACTGCAAGAGCTTCGGTCATCTGCGCCGCTGTCCATTCACTGACTCCCACATACAGCACCTTGCCCTGACGGACCAGATCATCCAGCGCCCGCAGCGTCTCCTCGATCGGAGTCTCCGGATCATACCGGTGACAGTAGAGCAGATCCACATAGTCAGCGCCCAGCCGCTTCAGGCTGGCATGGCATTGCTCTGTAATATGCTTCCGGGACAGGCCGCGGTCATTGGGACCGTCACCCATTACCCCGAACACCTTGGTCGCCAGCACATAGGATTCGCGCGGATAGCTGCTTAGGGTAGCTCCCAGCACCTTTTCCGCCGCCCCCTTCTCATAGACATTCGCGGTATCAAAAAAATTAATGCCCAGGGAGTAAGCGGTTTCAATAGCCTTAACAGCATTGTCCTGCTCCACATATCCTCCATAGGTCAACCAGCTTCCCAGGCTGATCTCACTGACCTTAAGTCCGGTTCCACCTAATCTGCGGTATTTCATTAATCCCTTACTCCTCTCTGAATCCGGCGGGTCCCGCCAACCGGTTGCTATATGCACCTATTCATTCTAGAACAAATTGGCAGAAATAGAAAGCGGAGCGGACGGCTCTACCTGTCCCCTCCACTTCTGCAGATAGATTCCAGGTGAACATTCAGCACCCGGATCACACGTTGTTTATTCATCCGGTCAGGCTCAAGCATGGCATGAAGGGCCAAGCCGTCAATTAAGGCATACAACCGTTCGGCTTCATCATCCTTATCCAGCCCCGGCTTGAGGAGCGCCTGCTGATCCAGATAATCAATAATTTGGACGATCAGCGGATAGATCGCATCGTTAAGCTCAGTAGCCCTCTCCCTGCCAGTCTTGAGATGGAAGGTGAAAGCGAACCATACCTCCATCTCAGCCATGCTGCTGTCGTCGGTAGGGAGCAGCTCCAGCAGCACCTGCAAAATCTGCTCCCGGGGAGGAAGCTTCGACTGCATAATGTCCACAATCCTCGCTGTTACGCGCTCCTTCACCAGATTCATAGCAAACTCCAGCAATTCCTGCTGGGTAGAGAAATAATGGCGCAGCGCACCCAAGGATACACCCGCCTCGGCAGCAATATTACGCACCGTAGCCCCTTTGATTCCCTGCCGGATAATAACCCGCCAGGTAGCTTCGGCAATATTCGATTTTCGTTCGGAATGATCTACAATTTTTGGCATGCCCATATTGTAGCATACCCGAAATGATAAGCACAATTTAAATAATACGATTGTATTATTTAAAATCCGCTGTTATACTTCGACTAAGCTATACTTACTATCAACTATAACAAGGGGTGCGATATGAATCTGGTTGCATGGGCGATTCTTACCTGTGAGGTGTTGTTCTGGGTGGTCATTCTTGCAGGCTTTACAGCGCGTTATATCTTCAAGCGGTCTACACTGGGACTGATTTTGCTGGCGATGACTCCGGTGCTCGATATCCTTCTATTGATGATCTCCGGCGTGGATTTGGCAAGAGGCGCTACCGCTACGACAGCACATGCGCTTGCAGCCGTATATATTTCCGTGTCCATTGTATTCGGTAAAAGCATGATCGCTTGGGCCGACGAACGCTTCCGGTACTATGTTACCAAGCAAGGGGCGAAGCCGGCTAAGCGTTACGGCATGGATCACGCCAAGCATTATTTCCAGAGCTGGTTGAAGCACCTGCTCTCCTTTGTACTCGCTGCCGGGATACTGTATGGTCTCATCATCTGGATTGACGACGCCGCCCGTACCGAAGCTCTGTTAAGTATCCTAACCGTATGGTCCGTGGTGGTTGGCATTGACTTGATCATCACTGTTACCTATTTCATCTGGCCCCGACAGGCCAAAGGTTCAAGCTGAGCCGGCTTATACGCCGGCTCTTATATTTTTCACCGTCCGCTGCAATGAGAAATCCTTGTATATTCTATCCCCGCCATCGCCGGTAGGGGCTTGCGCCAACAACCCGACCTTGACCATGTCTCCCACCGGGAGGGTAAAGAAGCGCATCATGTCAAACCTTACGCCATCGGTCGAATAATGAAAAGCAAAGGCATTCCCAGACCTGGCAGCCTGAAGCCATACCTCATTGCCCTCAATATTGCAGCCATTCGCATCGTCCGAGATCTGGTTCGTAACTACGCTGACCACTGCGTGGGTATCAAAATCTGTCAGCTCAAAGCAAGCCTTGGCCCAGATGTTAAGGTCCTGCATCACCATAATGGAAGAAGAATCGTACGTGTCCCGGAAGTCATGGCTCACCTTCACCCGCAGCACGAAATCCCCGGATACTTCTGTATAGAAGAAGGGAGCATTCGTCAGACTCTCAGGCGTCAGTCCCTCCTCGGAAATGGCCCCGTTATTGCAGAAAAAGTCGCTGTTAGCAGTGGCCTCTATTATAATACTGTCATCCTCAAACCGGATGCTCCCCTCATTCATCCACTGGTATGCTGTAAAATCAGCCTTGGTCATTTGGTATTCCTCCTATTTTTGGATATTTCTAATTAATTGCAGAGCAATCACATCCTATAGCAAAATGGAAAAATAACATATAGCAATATTTTGACAGACTCTTGAATATTAGGTTGACTTAAACCATGGTTTAAGTCGTATGCTATCTCTGTCGACATCTAACAATCACTTTGGAGGCCTCCAGATGAACTATTATTCCATTGGCGAAGCTGCTGCCCGTTTAGGGATTCCGGAATCTACCATCCGTTATTATGAGAAGCAAGGACTGCTGCCCCGGATGGAACGGGATGAAGCAGGCAGGCGGATTTTCACGGAGAATTATCTCGCCTTCCTTAAGATCATTCTCTATCTGAAAAACACACAGATGCCCATAAGCCAGATCAGGCAATATGTAGACTGGATGGCAGAGGGGGATAGCACGATTGCTCTGCGGCTAGCCATGTTTCAAGAACACAAACAGGCTGTACTGGCACAAATTGCGCTCATGACCGAAGCCTTGCAGGGCATTGATAAGAAAATAGAACGGTATACGAATTACTTAGAAAACAAAAGGAAATGAGGTTTTATCATGAAGCTCTCAGGAAACACCATTCTGATTACAGGCGGAGGCTCCGGCATTGGACTGGCGATGGCCGAACGCTTCATCGCTGCGGGCAACACGGTTATTATTACCGGACGGCGTGAGCAGGTGCTGCAGTCGGCTAAGGACAAATTCCCCGGCCTGATCATTCGTGCGTGTGATCTAATGGTAGAGTCAGAACGTCTCGCTCTCTTGGACTGGGTAACTGCAAGCTATCCGGGAGTGAATGTCCTAGTGAACAATGCCGGGATTCAGCAGCGCTTCAATGTACAGACAGCGGATGTGAGGAACCATTGGGCTGATTTCAATCAGGAAATCACCACCAACCTTGAAGCCCCTCTTCATCTGGCTATGCTGTTTGCCCCTTTCTTCGTAGCACAGGAAGCTGGAACTATCATTAACGTGACCTCTGGCCTGGCCTTTACTCCGTTTGCCATCGCACCGATCTATTCAGCAACAAAGGCGGCCCTTCATTCGTTCACCATGAGTCTGAGACTCCAGCTCTCCGGGACCCGCGTTGAGGTAATCGAGGTAGCCCCTCCAGCCGTAAATACAGATCTCGGCGGATCAGGGCTGCATGTACATGGCGAGCCGTTAGATGCGTTCACGGATGGGATCTTCCAGGGCCTTGCTGACGGACTCCAGGAGATCGGCTACGGCACATCTGTGGACCGTCTGCGCATGTCACGGGACCAGATTGACGAATATGCAGCGCAAATGTATGAGGCTACGAAGAGCTATATTGAATAAAAGATTTGAATCAGAACGCACCAAAGAGACCGTCTTAGGATAGGCGGTCTCTTTGGTATATGCGTTATTTGGAGAATGCCTGCTTACATCAGCTTCTTAATCTTTTCCACTGGTAACTCCACGGCCTTGGACACCTCTTCCGGGGTAAATCCATGAAGCAGTAATTTACGGATAATCTCCGCCTGACCTTTTTCTTTCCCTTGCTCTATCCCTTGTTCTATTCCTTGTTCTATTCCTTGTTCTATTCCTTGTTCTATTCCTTCAGCTATACCTTCTTCATATCCCCAACGCTTCCAGGCTGGCATGAGTTCCATAATTGCTTCACCCTCCTCCGGGTATTGTATCATCAATTCTTGTATAATCTCTTCATCCTGGGCCCGGTCCGGCTGGAAATATAAATCTGCCACTGACATCACAAGTGCCAGCCGTCCCTGATCAAGCCGTGTCTTCAGCTTCATGAACATGCGCAGGAACTCCCGGCGCACATCTCTCGCTTCTCTTGTAGTATAACCCATCTTGGCCAGTAACGCAGCAGCCACTGCATTGTCTGAATCAATAAATCTTCTCCAGTTCTGCTTACGCAATTCCACCTTAAGAAACTGGAAGCGTAGAATCTGGTGCTCAGGAATAACCATCTCTAAGGTATCCTGCTCTTCCCTGATCTCGTCTGAAGTGAAGATGGCGATCGGTATAATCAGCTTATGCTCTTTGCGGTAGCGTTCAAACAGACGGCTGAAATAGATAAACATTCGTTCATGAAACCGTGAATCCCGATACGACTGCGGCTCCAGGTGAATGAGAATATAACCGTCCAGCCCTTTGTAGCGGATCTCCAACAGCAGATCCAGCTCCCTCGCTTCCTCGCCAACAATATCCACTAGCAATTCCTGCATTAGAAACCGGGTTTCACTGTAGTCCAGCATTGCATCAAGCTCAGGAAAAAACAACTCAATAAATTCCTGAAAAAACGTCTCCAGCAGCTTCTTAAATGCTTCATCATGCGGTAAGGGGATTTTAGTCGCCTCCTGTTATGTACTGCTTGTTTGTTGTGAGTATATTCCATTTCAATGGAATTCGGTATAATAAAACGCACATGCGTTCTTATTTTGATGTAAAAAAGAGCAGCCCCGATCAAGTAGGGCTGCCTTTGTCTGCTCAGAAGCATTAGCTTTATCTATCTAGCCTACTCCTCACCCGCTTCAACAAGCTTATCCATGAGCCGGATGATCATCACTATGGCTTCAGCGCGGGAGGCAGATTCCTTCGGTTTAAAGGCGCCGTTGCCTTTCCCGGAGACAATCCCCGCATTAGCGAAGGCATTAATTGGCTCTGCCGCCCAGCTTGCCGGGAGGTCAGAGAATAACGCCGGCGTGCCGGGAACATAGCTCGTAAGACGTGCCAGCATAGTCACAGCTTCCGCGCGGGTGATCTCCTGCTTGGGGTGGAAGGAACCATCCGCGTAGCCCTGAATCACCCCATGCTGCCTAAGCGCTGCAAGTGCCATAGAAGCCCAATGTCCCTGCGTATCGGAAAATCCGGTTCCCTGTGAGCCGGTCAGTCCAAAAGCTTTTGTGAGCATTACAGCAAACTCAGCGCGTGTTACTTTGGCTTCAGGATGGAATGAACCGTCCACGTAAGCCGTTATCAACCCCATCTGGGCTGCACGTTCAATGAACGATGCACTCCACAGCGTGGAAGGCACATCCTGGAATGAAACAATAGCCGCTGTCTGGCCTTTTGCAACTATAGATTTAAGTTTATCTAAGTCCAAGCTGTCTTTCAGCACAGGTCTGGTTAGGGTTGGCTTCACGGGACCGGCAGTTATTGCTGGTGTTGGTGCCGGTGTAGTCGTTGCTTTGGCTGACGGTGTTACTGTCGGTGTTACAGCCGGCTTTGGTGTTGGCGTTGTTGCCGGTGTTACTCCCGTTTGTGGAGTTGGCGATGGTGTCGGTGTCGGCGTTACTACCGGTACCTTTCCTCCCTCAACCACGATGGAAATGGCAACGGTTAAGCCGCCGAAGGAAGCTGTAATGGTTACCCCATCCCCAGCTGCAACCCCTGTAATGATCCCCTTATCCGATACCGAGGCGACCCCAGGATCTGAGGTCGTCCAACGGACCTGATCTGTAACCACTGTACTTACTCCATTGTCATATACCGCCGTAATCACGGAAGCCGCTTGTTTGCCCACCTGCAAGGTGTGTGTGCCAGGCTCGGCGGTCAGCTTCAGCAGCTTAGGCAGCGTACCTTCTGACTGCACAGTTACCGACAGCTTCACCGGCGGCAGATTACTGTAATTCGCCTGAATGGTCGCCTCGCCCACTCCAACGGCATGAATGATACCCTCCGCGTCTACTGTAGCTGCCTGCTCATCAGAAGATGTCCATATGGCTTGATTCGTCACATCGGCAGTGGAGTTATCGCTATAGGTAGCTGTAAGCACCGTCGCGTGCTTATCACCCACATTCAGCTTCAATTCGGCCGGGGCTACGGCCACCGAAGTTAGCGTCCGCCCATCCTTTTTCACAATCGTATAGTTATCAATTAATTCTGCGCTTTGCGTAGTGCGGGCTTGGATTACGATCTTATCATGGCTCACCTGAATGGCAGAATAGACCGGAACATCCTCGTCAAACATGAAATCAAGATACTCGTATTTGCTTCCATCATAGAACTTCCAGCCGGACGCCCCGCCGTCCAGATAGACCGTTCCTTGCTCTCCGCTTGGCAGTGGCTTGCCTTTGCTCATCGGATAGGTCCGCGCATATACATGGTCATGGCCTTCCAGCACCAGATCGACCTTCAATTCTTCGAGAATGGGGGCAAAATAAGTCTGTGTGTATTCGATCAGATTGCCGCGTCCATCTTCGGTATGATAGGCAGGTTTGTGGAACATGACAATTTTCCATTTTTTATTACTTGCTAGAAGGTCCTCCCGCAGCCACTCCGCCTGCTTGCCCATCGTGACTTCGTCTGCTTCAGAGTTCAGCACCACGAAATGCACCTCTCCTGAATCGAACGAATAGGCATACTCCCTCTGGAGCTCTGGCCCGTTAACAGGAAGCCCCAAGCCTTTGGCGAAAATGTACTTTCCTCCCCCTTTTACATCATGATTCCCCATGGTATACGCAGAAGGAACAGAGGAGGAATAGATCGACGAGGCTTGCCAGAACTGGTTCCATTCATTCAAAACCGCCCCGTCATCGACCATATCACCGCCATGCATAATGAACTGGGTACCCGGATAATTAGTGAACGCATTCTGGATCAATTGCTGGTAGGTCTCCAGCCCATTGTCCCCTTTGGTGTGCGAATCGGTTACAAATACAAAAGAAACAGGCTTGTCCGGCGCAGCCTCAACCGTCTTGTAAGGATACCAATTACTCCAGTGGCCTTCGTAGCCGACTCTGTAACGATAGCCCGTACCCGGCTCAAGACCCGTGACTAATGCATTATGGAACTTGATTTCGCCCATAGGCCCCCCTGCAACCTCAGGAATAACCTCCACCTCAGAGAACGCACGCTGCACGGATGCTTTGTCCGGAGCATTCGTCAGGTCACTGTCCACCCAATCACTATCTTTCATATACTGGATATAAGCCTCTTGTACACTTGGCGCGCTCTGCCACCCTACACTCATCATCGTCTTCATATCTTCGGCAACAAAAGTCTGAATATATTGGGGATCTGCCCCG
Source organism: Paenibacillus sp. FSL R7-0179 (assembly GCF_038002265.1). Taxonomy (NCBI): domain Bacteria; kingdom Bacillati; phylum Bacillota; class Bacilli; order Caryophanales; family Paenibacillaceae; genus Paenibacillus; species Paenibacillus sp. FSL R7-0179. Next base: position 1,294,842 of record NZ_JBBOCC010000002.1, on the reverse strand, counting down.
CCAAACAGAGCTACAACATTCATACTGATACTCTCGCTGGTCCCGCCATCCTTGACAGCCTGCACGCTCCAAGTGCCAATGGCTAGGTTCGTCAGGGACGTATGGATCTCTCCATTGGCATCCGTCAAGCCTATTTCTGCGCTAAGGTCACTCTGCTCCACGTCTGCGGATGAGATGTACCCCGCCTTGCTGCCATCCGGCAGATACACCTTGATGAATCCGGAGGCGCTGCCTGCTGTGGCGAACATCCGCGCGTTTTTCTCTACATTAATGAGCACTGCGGATGCTGAATCGGCTTTGGCATATACCTTGGACCCATCGGCGGTTACACGCACATAAGTCTGAGGACCGCTGGTATCGGTAAAATCAATCCCGGCTCCTTCCACCGGCGCTCCTGCGCGGGAGGTAACCGAGATGATACTCTGAGTATGCAGGCCTGATCCCTTGATGCTGATCTTGTAAGGAAACCCGATCTTATAACTTAACGGAGAGGCGAAGGAACGAACTGGCGTCCCGCTTCCATATCCGAAACTGCCCTCTACCATGGCCATCTGCTTAGCCGTCTCGCCGCGCTCCATTTTCGCAGACCGGTTCACTTCAAAATCAATACTTGACAGCGCATCAGCCTGATCCCCTTGCAGTCCCTCGGCACTGACATCAACGTAGCCGCCTGTATTATCGATAGTTGTCTGCACCTGACTCAAGCCGGAGTGTGCATTAATTACATTGGCCTGCAATGTCTCTGGATCGAACTTGATTCTGGCATGGAAGCTCTTGGCTTCGCCTACGTCCGTCGCCTTCAGCTTCAGCCGGTAGGTCTCATTACTGACAGCCTCCTCCGGGGCTTCCAAGGTAAATCTGGCCCCATGCTCGATCTGAAAAGCATATTCGGCCGCTGCCGGATTGCCGGCTCTATCCTTCACTTCTGCCAGCACTTGATGATAGCCTCCGGCCAGCGGAAGCTCCGGGTGATAGATAATCTGCTTAAGATTCAGATCATAGGTATACGTTGACGGTGCCGCAGCCTGACCATCCACCGTTAACCGGATGGAATCCGGATCAATGCCTGACTTAGCATCCTCTGCTGACAGAATAAGGTAATAAGGTCAGAGACGGGAGCGCTCAAGATTTGATCAGGAGCCGGTGCCGCCGGAGTCAACACTGGCACATCCATATCCTCATTACTGGGCTCATCATAAATCAGCCTGATATCATCAATCCAAATCGAGCCTTTATTCTTTTTGTTCATTTGTCTTTCTTTCATCTGGAAGTAGAAGGCCAGAGTACCCGGCATAGTCAGATCTGACCCTATCTCAGCCTCAACATACTTCCAGCCGCTCCAGTCTATCCCGGTCTCTTCACTCCTGATTTCATACGTTTTGGATTTGCCGGTAGAAGACACGTAGAACTTGGAGGTCAGACCATGACCCTCCTGATTGGCGTATACCCACATCCCGATTCTTTTTGGGGTCCGGTTCGTCAATGGTAGCTGAGCCGCCGGACCAACGGCAACCTGGGACGGGTTATCGGTTATGCCTATGAAGTCATAATCAATCCGCAGGGACTTCGCTCCGCTATGTACATATTTCGGATTGGTCTCCAGCGCCAGACTGCCGCTATGAATGCGGGCACTGTCAAAGGTTAGGTCCGCTAAGCTCACCTGTTCAAAATCCTCAACCTTTACGACCCCGCTGGTCTCCGCCGCCTCCCCAAAAGCAGTCGGTAGCGGAGATAGAGCAGGGGTAAGGGTGGGAAGCAGAACCGTCATAGCCAAGATCCCGCTCCATACTTTCTTTACAAATGGATGATTACTCACGAACCTTCACACTCCTTGTTGTCTGTTCTAGTAGACAGCATAACGGCGTAATATGTTCGTAGAATCATCACAATGTAAGCATATTAAATTTTATTTTATTAGACAGCGACAGCAATCGCCTTCAGGTCTGGGGAGATCCATAGCTCTGCCCCGGTTGCCTGCTGAACGTCTTCTACCGTCAGACCCGGTGCGATTTCCATCAGCATCAGCCCTTGGCCCGGAATCACCTCGATGACCGCCATTTCAGTTACAATCGTATTTACGACATGTACCGCCGTCAGGGGCAGCTTGCAGGCTTTGACTATTTTCGGCTGCCCGTCCTTGCTCACATGATCCATGGCGATAATGACCCGCTTGGCCCCGACGACCAGATCCATCGCCCCGCCCATGCCCGGCACCTTTTTCCCCGGAATCATCCAGCTGGCCAGATTGCCCTGCTCGTCAACCTCAAGCGCACCCAGCACGGTGATGTCCACATGCCCGCCACGGATGATTGAGAAGGAGACCGCACTGTCAAAATAGCAGGCTCCGGCCATCGTGGTCACAAAGCTCCCGCCAGAATCGATACAGTCGATGTTTTCCTCTGACTTCGCCGCCTTGGGGCCTACTCCGAGTATTCCGTTCTCGGCCTGTAGCATAATCTGGACATGATCAGGAATATAGTCTACAGCCAGGGTCGGCATACCGATCCCGAGATTCACTACATCACCGTCTTTGAACTCCTGGGCGATTCTTCTCACAATAAATTCCCGGTTATTCATGCGTATTCGCCACCTTTACAATAGCATCAATCAAAATCCCGGGGACGTTGACATGATTGGGATCAATTTCCCCGAGCTTCACATAAGTATCTACCTCTGCGATTACATAATCCGCCGCCATCGCCATGACGAAATTAAAGTTCCGGGAAGAGCCGTCGATCACCAGATTCCCCGCCTCGTCCGCTTTATGGGCCCGGATCAGCGCCACATTTGCATGGAGAGGCAGCTCCAGCAGATATTCTTTTCCGTCGATATCAAGCTTCCTTTTGCCTTCCTCTACAATCGTTCCTACTCCTACAGGAGTTAACACACCGCCCAGCCCCGCTCCCCCGGCACGGATTTTCTCAGCTAACGTGCCCTGCGGATAGAGATTCACCTCCGCTTCCTTGGTCATCAGCAGTCTTCCGGTCTCTGGATTGGAGCCGATGTAGGAGGCATAGATGCGCTTAACCCGGCCGCTTTTGACCAGCTTATAGATTGATAATTCCGGGGTGCCTGTATCATTGGAGATGAGCGAGAGATTACCCGCAGAATGAGTCTCGACAAGCGCATGCACCAGCTCATCGGGATGGCCTCCAGCCAGAAAACCGCCGACCATCACGGTGTCTCCATCCTTCACCCTCTTCACGGCATCTTCGGCGGAGATTAATTTGTTTATCATAGATTTCAGGCTCCTTGTTCATTATTTGGAGAAAAGCCCTTACTGGAGATAATCATGAATGACTTGGCCATAGGGCAGCGTTAGATCGGCAATAAAATGCTTTCCCCCGTGATACGCCTTCACCGGCAAATCGGCCACAGGGGCATTCACATGGGGGATCAGGCTTAATCGGGCCGGCCCGGTCCAAGCGCCTTTTACATGAACATCTTCAAGAGTGTAAGCAACCAGCTGCGCAATCTTAGGGGTCCCATCCACATCGGGGATCAGTTTTAGATTCACTTGGGTCGTAGAGATAGCTCTGGCTGTATCCTCTGCATCCATCACAGCATGCTTGTAAGGCATGGTTCCCACGGCCACCAGAACATCGTTATAATGCAGCGTGCCGGTCAGCGTCTCTGTGCCTGCAACGGTCAGGCGGGGAGAGGCCCACTTTTTGGGGAAACCCCAGATTTCCCGTCCTCCCAGAATGGCAGGCGCATTATCCAGATACATCTGAGCTACAAAATTGCACGGCTCCCCCTGAAAAGTACACGGAATCACAATCCCGCTCTCCTCATAGCTTCCCAGACCCGACGAATCAGGCATTTTGATCCATTCATATGACACGGTGTTACTTCCATCCGGCTGCAAGGGTTCCGGGACCGCTTGTCTGACCGCCGCAGGGTCGGATTCATAAGTGATAACCATAAATTCACGGTCAATGAAGCGGTAAGGCGGACGCCCGTAACCCGGACTGGCTGCAGGCATGGATTGCAGCGCAAGCACCTCTTTTGCATTCATAATGATCTTAAACTCCCTTTCTGTCAGAATTGTGTTAATAGCGTGCGTTCTCAACCAGCATGGCAATGCCCATCCCCGTTCCGATGCACAAGCTGGCTATACCGTAATGCTTAGAGCTTCGGACCATTTCATGGACCAGCGTAACGAGTACCCTGGCTCCGCTGGCCCCCACTGGATGTCCAATCGCAATCGCACCGCCGTTGACATTCACCTTCTCCGGATTAAGCTCAAGCTCGTGCAGTACCGCTATGGCCTGTGCCGCAAAGGCTTCATTAATCTCGAACAAATCGATGGCCTCAAGAGGAATGCCCTGGTTCTTAAGCAGCGACTTAATGGCTCTTACCGGCCCCATTCCCATGTAAGCAGGATCTACGCCCACCAGTGAATAGCCCTTAATATAGGCAAAAGGCTCAACCTCAAGCTCCTTGCATTTATCTTCCGACATGACCAGCACAGCCGCCGCTCCATCATTGATCCCCGAGGCATTTCCGGCAGTAACCGACCCGTTTTCCTTAAAAGCAGGCTTTAGCTGAGCAAGCTTCTCTTTACTGACCTCTCCTCTTACATGCTCGTCCTCCGCGAACCAGACTGTCTCCTTTTTGATTTTGGTCATCACGGGCACAATCTGCTCTGCAAAAGTCTGCTTCCGCTTAGCTTCAGCGGCCTTGATCTGGCTGTCATAGGCAAATTCATCCTGCTCCAGTCGTGAAATATGATATTTCCCGGCAATGTTCTCGGCAGTAATGCCCATATGATAGTTATTGATCGGACAGGTCAGGCCATCAGCCACCACGGTATCTATCAGCTCGCTATTCCCAAGCTTGTAACCGTTTCTTGCATTTTTCAGCACATAAGGGGCGTTAGACATACTCTCCATCCCCCCGGCCAGGAGAACACTCCCTTGTTCAGCCCGAATAGAATTGTAAGCCAAAGCAACGGTATGAAGCCCTGAACCGCAAACGGTGTTGATCGTTGTTGCAGGCACTTCAATCGGGATACCGGCTTGCAGCGCCGCCTGTCTGGCAGGATTCTGGCCCTCGCCCGCCTGTAGAACATTGCCCAGATAAATCTGCTCCACTAACGCAGGCTCTACATGGCTTTTCTGAAGGCAGGCCGTCATCACCTTTGCTCCTAATTCCGTAGCCCTAACTGCTGAAAGTCCGTTGTTAAATGAACCAACTGCTGTCCGTAAGGGACTTACTAATGCAACTCTGTTCACTGAATCTCACATTCCTTTCTGATGGTATTAGATTTACATGCGGGTATTAATCACGATGTATGAGAGAGTATGCGTTGCGGCTTAGATCGGTTAAATCAGCTTAATTAGCTTGATCGGCTTAGCCGCTTTGATCGCCTTCCTCCATTTGATTTTTTGGTATTTATTTACATATTCAGTGTAAGCCTAAACACCAGTTTCCTCAACACTCAAAAATATACATATTTTTACATACGAATACCTCTAGGCCCTTGTACAATCCCTCAACGAGGTTATACTAGCATTTCCTTTGATATTCTGGTTATTAATGGTTATTTCAGAAAATCACATGAAAACATGCCAAAAGAGTTCACATAAAAAAACGTCTCCGGCCCTTACTTGGGTCTGGAGACGGTTTGTGCAGCACTCTTAGCATATTATTCCGTATTTGGAGGAGCCCTGCTTACATCAGCTTTTTAATCTTCTCCACCGGTAACTCCACCGCTTCGGAGACCTCTTCCGGAGTGAGTCCGTGAAGCAGTAATTTACGAATAATCTCGGCTTGGCCCTTTTCTATTCCTTCAGCTATACCCTCTTCATATCCCCAACGCTTCCAGGCTGGCATGAGTTCCATAATCGCTTCACCCTCCTCCGGGTATTGTATCATCAATTCTTGTATAATCTCTTCATCCTGCGCCCGGTCCGGCTGGAAATATAAATCTGCCACTGACATCACAAGCGCCAGCCGACCCTGATCGAGCCGCGCTCTCAGCTTCATGAACATGCGCAGAAATTCCCGGCGCACATCTCTCGCTTCTCTTGTAGTATACCCCATCTTGGCCAGTAACGCAGCAGCCACTGCATTGTCCGAATCAATAAATCTTCGCCAGTTCTGCTTACGCAATTCCACCTTGAGAAACTGAAAGCGCAGGATATGATGTTCAGGAATAACCATCTCCAAGGTATCCTGCTCTTCCCTGATCTCATCAGAAGTGAAGATGCCAATCGGTATAATCAGCTTATGCTCTTTGCGGTAGCGTTCAAACAGACGGCTGAAATAGGTTAACATTCGTTCATGAAACCGTGAATCCCGATACGACTGCGGCTCCAGGTGAATGAGAATATAACCGTCCAGCCCTTTGTAGCGGATCTCCAGCAGCAGATCCAGCTCCCGCGCTTCCTCGCCAACAATGTCCACGAGTAATTCCTGCATCAGAAACCGGGTTTCACTGTAGTCCAGCATGGAATCAAGCTCAGGGAAAAACAACTCAATAAATTCCTGAAAAAACGTCTCCAGCAGCTTCTTAAATGCTTCATCATGCGGTAAAGGGATTTTAGTCGCCTCCTGTTATGTACTGCTTGTTTCTTGTGAGCATATCCCATTTTAATGGAATTATCTATAATAAAACGAACGTACATTCTCGTTCAATGAAAAAAGAGCCACAGATGTTGCTCCTGTGGCTCTTCTTGTCAAACTGTCTATTTAATTTGTGTATACATCATTGTCAGAACACCCGCTTCTTATCCTTCTCCTCAATCAAAATCTGCACCGATTCCTTGAACCGGATCGCATGAATGATCTCCCGCTCGCGCAGGAACTTGAGGCTGTCCTGCAGATCCACATCGTCGGTCATGTCAATCAGCCACTGGTATGTAGCCCGGGCCTTCTCCTCTGCGGCGATGTCCTCGTACAAATCCGCGATTGGATCGCCCTTGGCTTGGATATAGGATGCTGTCCAGGGCACACCGGCCGAGTTCTGGTAGAACAAGGCATGATCCCGCTGTGCATAGTTCGGCCCTAAGCCTGCGGCTTCCAGCTCCTGTACCGAGGCGTCCTTGGTCAGCTTGTAGATCATGGTGGCAATCATTTCGAGATGGGCAAATTCCTCAGTAGAAATATCCGTTAATACACCAATTACCTTATCAGGTATAGCATACCGCTGGTTCATATAGCGCAGCGCCGCAGCCAGCTCGCCGTCCGCACCGCCGTATTGCTCCATCAGATACCGGGCCATCCGCACATCGCATTTGCCGACACGCACCGGGTATTGCAGCTTTTTCTCATAGATCCACATTCGTGAACTTCCCCCTCCTTAAGGCTTATTTCATTCCCGGCTTCATGCCTTAGACTTGCCAAGGCCAGGGACTCTCGCTCCATTGCCATGGAGCCTTGGAATAGGCGCGGCCGAAATTCTGCAGAGGTCCGTATAGCTCCTGGAACTGGTTCGCCAGCTTGGTGCGCTCATATGTCAGCTGATTGAACTGCTCGATCGCCTTCACATCCTCCGGATGAGTGTCCAGGAACAGATTCAGCTCTACGAGTGCAAAATCAAGGACCTGCAGCTGCTCCAGCATCTCGTAATAACGGGGCTCGCAAGGATTAGCTTCCATAGCTACTTCCCTCCTTTGAACTTGGACTCATAAGGGCTGTAAAGCGATGGCCATAACGTTCCATGTTTGAGCGCCTCCGGCAGGGAGAACTGCGGCAGATTCGGGGGCTGAAACGTGACGAATTGGTTCGGCGGCACAACATACGTCTTGAACGGCACCGGCGGACAAGGATCAAACGGTCCCCTGTACGGTGTCCATACGCGATCCTGGGAGTTCAATAATCATTCCTCCTCATAAGGTTTTGACGGCATTGCCTGATGAATGTCCAGATCTCTGATCGTTACCTTCGTAACTAACTTATGACAGTCCAAGGGTGGAAAAGAACAGTTGCCCATTAAAATCACCTTCAGGTGTGCAAGCGAACGGTACTTTTTGCGGCCAAACTATATAAATTGAACTAATGATTTTTGGTTTTAGGATTAGCTGTGACTCCAGAGAAGTTTTGGACTTCCGGCCGCTGCCCTTCTGCAGATTTCTTGTTTTATCCCGTTTCTAACGGTTGAAATCCGCAGACAAAGGCGGTCGCTACCGCTCCTCCAGTTCCAAAATTCCCCTCCGCCACTTTTCCTTTAACTTAAATTTTTTAGTTCAATCTATATAGTGAAAAAGCAAAAAAAACAGGGCCCCCAAAAGCTCTGCAACACAGCTTCTGAAGTACCCTGCTATATTTGAAAATACGAGTTAGACTTCTGCTTATTCCTTCTCCTCTTCCCCGCCGTCCGCATCCTCTTCAGGCTCTGGCGGATTCTCGCGGTGGATGTTGATGCGGGTGATCCGCAGCCGGGTTGATTCCTCCACCTCGAAGGTGACATCGCCAACGACCACCTGCTTGCCCTTGGACGGATTGCCTTCCAGCTCCTTGAACAGCCAGCCGCCGATAGAATCCACCTCTTCATCCTCAATCACGACACCCGTAAGATCGTTGACGTCTTCAATCAGCATCCGGCCCTCTACGGAGATGTAATCCCCGTTGCGCTCCACGCTAGGGCGTTCATCCTCGAACTCGTCATGCAGATCGCCGACGATCTCCTCCAGGATCTCTTCAGCGGTCAGCAGCCCTGCCGTACCGCCGTACTCGTCAACGACCAGCGTCAGCTGGGCTTTGTTCTTCTGCATTAGGCGCAGCGCATGGCTGATCTCCATCGATTCCGGCACGTTCAGAATCGGCCGGACCAGGGAAGCCAGATCATTCTGCTGCTCCGGCGGGGCGAACAGCAGATCCGTGATATGGATGAAGCCGATAATCCGGTCCTTGTCCTCGAAGGCCACCGGATAACGCGAGTGCTTCGTTTCTGTAATGATCCGCATGTTCTCTTCCAGCGGAAGATTGCTGTATAGTACATCCATATCGGTACGCGGCAGCATCACCTCACGGGCCAGCAGGTCCGAGAATTCGAAGATGTTATCCATCAGCTTCATTTCATCCTGATCGATCACTCCGCTCTTCGCGCTCTGATTCATCAGAATGCGGATTTCCTCCTCCGAATGGGCCGCCTCGGCTTCACTGGCCGGCTCCACGCCGAACAGTCTCAGCAGAGCGTTCGCTGAGGCATTCAGCACCCAGATGAAGGGCAGAAACAGATTATAGAAGAACATCAGCGGAGCGGACAACAGCAGTGCTGAGCCTTCTGTTTTTTGAATAGCCAGAGATTTCGGTGCCAGTTCCCCCAGCACAATATGTAAAAAGGTAATAATGGAGAAGCCGATAATCACAGATACCGTTGAGATTAGCGTCTGGTCAGTTACACCGATCTGGTACATCAGAGGCTCCACCAGCAGCTCCGAGATTGCCGGTTCCCCGACCCAGCCGAGTCCAAGAGAAGCGAGTGTAATTCCGAACTGGGTGGCTGACAGATACGAATCCAGCCGCTTGTTGACCTTTAGCGCATATCCCGCCATTTTGTTGCCTTCGCTGACCAGTTGGGTCAGACGAGACTGTCTGACCTTGACCAGCGAGAATTCCGCCGCAACGAATACACCATTTAATAATACGAGCACCAGAACGAGCAAAAGATTAAGCACTAATCTTCCTATTTCAAATTCCGTATGCACTATAATAACGCCCCATTTCTACAAGGTGATCGCTTTTCTGGTTTTGAAATCGACCCCGGGATAATACATATCGGCCACGAGCAGGTTAGGCCCGCAGCAGCCTGCTGCATCGCAGTAACAATTCACTTGTTGATTCAAGGGATGCTTAGTCTGCCACTCAGTGAAAATGTCATCCAGCTTCGCGTTGCTGATATTGCCAAAAGCGGATATGTCGGCGAAGTCCGTGACAAAGACGTCGCCCGTGAACAGGTTCACATTGACCCGGTTTCTTCCGTCCGGATCATTACGAAGCGTTACATTCTTCTCGCTGCGCAGTCTGCTCAGCAGCTGCTGGTCTTCCTCCAGGAAGCTGCAGGCGAAGAACGGCAGCGTGCCGAACAGCATCCACATCTCCGGGTCACGATGATCCAGGAGGGAATGAATCGCAGTATTCATCTCCCGGAGCGACAGCACAGGCAGCTTCGAAGCGAAGCTTGATGCGTACATCGGGTGTACCTCATGACGTCTTGCCCCCATGTCCCCAATCAGCCGGTGAATCTCGGGAAGCTTGGTGTGTGTACGGTAATTGATCATCGACTCGGCAGAAATCAGCATTCCATCGCTGCTCAGCCGGCGGGAATTCTCCAGCATCGTGTCGTACAGCCGGTAGGCGGCCTCCTTCGAGACCGGGTGACCGCTGTTCGCGAAGCCCACCTCGTGGAAGTCATCGCCGTTAACATAGTTGAACGAGATATGCATAACGTCCAGGTAAGGGAGCAGCTGCTCATAACGGGAATACGGCATGGTCAGATTCGAGTTGATCTGTGATCGGATGCCCCGTTCCCGTGCATATTTCAGCAGCGGCACAATCGTATTCTCCACCGTTCCGGCACGGAACATCGGCTCCCCGCCCGTAATGCTGATGGTCTGCAGATGTTCAACTTCCTCCAGACGCTTCAGCATCTGGGTTAAAGGCAGCAGCTCCCCCTCTTTCATTGTAAGGCTGTCGCCGACGGCGCAATGCTCGCAGCGCATGTTGCATAGATTCGTGACCGTCATCTCTACACTGGTCAGCACATGCTGCCCGTATTCGCGGAGCGAGGTAATCGGATCCCACGGATCGTACTCCGGCGACAGCTCTTTTACAGGAATTATAGATGATGATGGCTCTAATATACTCATTTCTTAAGGCTCCTTTAATGCTTATTCCTTATTATTAACCCAAAACAAAAGAAAAAGAACGATAACTTAAGCTATATCATACCACGACTACTCAAAAAAACAGCAAGGTTGAGACTAGAGCTCTGCAATTCCTGCAGATGCCCTATTCTCTCCTCGCTGCACAGAACACCTATCCGGTACTTTTCACTACAGGTTCTCCTCCGTCCGTCACATCCACAATGACTACCGAGAGGGCTTTGCTGAGATCACGTTCATAGGGGGTAACCGTTTCGCCTTCGGGTCCATTCAGTACACGGACAACAGGCCGGTGCGGCGTGCTGGGATCAATCTTGACCACCACACCGCTCTCACCGGAGCTGAGCTTCACCGTAAGCCCCAGCGGATAGATGGCCACGCGGTCTCTGAATAACTCCAGCTGCTTCTGCTCGTACAAGGTTCCAGAGCCGACATACAGCGCTTCTACCGCCTGATGGGGCAGCATGGCTTTTTTGTAGATCCGGTTGGAGGTCATTGCATCATAGGAATCTGCTACGCCCAGCCATTTCGCATATTCATGGATTTGCGGACCCGTCAGGCCGCGCGGATAGCCGGAGCCGTCAATCCGTTCATGATGCTGCAAGGCACAATGAGCCGCCAGCAGAGGAATATTGGGCTCTTCCTTGAGGATGCGGTATCCGATCTCGGTATGCGCCTGCATATGCCGGAACTCTTCCTCGCTGAGCATGCCGGGCTTTTGTACAATTTTGACAGGAATCTGCGTCTTGCCGATATCATGCAGCAGCGCACCAAGCCCAATGACCCGCAGCTCTTCTTTGCTGTAGCCATGGGCAATGCCAAGCACCAGCGTATACAGGCATACGTTCAGGGAATGGACGTACAGGTAATTGTCAGCCGTGTGCATGTCAAGCAGCATGATCATCGGGTCCTCCTGCAGGGACATGTCGTCGAGGATGGAATCCATCACCTTGGAGAATTTCTTATCCAGATGATAAAAGCCCTTGGTAATCCCCGAGGCACCGGACATCTGCTGGAACTGGTTACGGATCACCTTAAGTGCCTGATTGCGCGTCTCATCCTGCAGCATTCCGGGGATCACAATATCCTCCGTGAGCGAGTCCTCAATATAGATATAGCCGATATCAATTCTGGCGAGCCGCTTGATCAGGGAATCGGTAAGCTCCACTCCGTCCGCAAGCAGAACCAGCCCTTCATCATTATATATTTTTTTACCCAGCTTCATTCCCGCCTGAAGCCGATTGACGGATACTAGACGCACCTTGGCTCACTCCTGCCTTTAACGGTAAAATTGCTTCTTTGTGATGCCAAGCTGAGAATCAACGCATAATAAACAGCCAGAAGGCGGCTGCAAGGATGAAGCGGTAGATGGCAAAATGAGTTGGTCTGATCTTCTGGATCATTCTCATGAACAGAACTACCACCACATAGGCCACGATGAAGGAAATAATGAAGCCGATGACAAAATACCCGATCGTCTCACTCGTGAAATTCTTATACGAATCGAGTAGCTCATACCCCGAGGCCGCGCACATAATCGGAATTGCGATGAGGAAGGAGAAGTCGGCCGAAGCCTTGTAGCTTACCCCGCTCAGCATCCCCCCGGAAATTGTCGAGCCGGAGCGGGAGAATCCGGGCCAAAGGACGGAAATAATCTGGAATAATCCGATCGAGAGTGCCTGCCCGTAGGACAGATCATCCAGATCATGCGCTGTCACACGAATCTTGCGTTTATTGACCCATTCGGCAATGATCATCAGAATACCGCCTGCCACCAGCGCCCAGAGAACGGTGGATGCCCCGAAGAGGCTTTTGATAAAGTCCCTTGCAAAAAAAGCTACAGCGAGCGCAGGCACAATGCCCAGCAGCACATGAATCAGGTTCAGACGGGCTGCCGGCATAACGCCCCCTCTGTCTCTGCGGCCAAAGCCGAGCAGATTCACAATCCGCTGGCGGTAGACCAGCGCAATCGCCAGTATGGCCCCCAGCTGAATCACAATCTCATAGGTCTTCATAATCGAATCCTGCTCATTGAAGCCCAGAATCTTAGTCGTTAGAATCATGTGTCCCGTCGAAGAAACCGGAATGAACTCCGTGATTCCTTCCACAATTGCCAGAATAATGGCTGTAATTGTATCCATATTACTCCTCCTGATCTAGTCAATGAAACCTGGTAATGCGTTATCTATCCATTTGATAAAACATGGTGTGGATCATCAGGTGGATTGCCTCTCCCAGCGAAACGCTTCACACTCATCCAGACTCCCCGGCCGCTGCAGCTCCATCCGCAGCAGATCGCGCAGGAAATGAGGCAGCAAATATACCGCCTCCCGGCCATTAGCTATACTCTCATAGCCTGTACGGAATGTAAACATATCCAGCGTGCCGACACTATACACCTTGGTATCCTCCAGCTGCTCCCCGCCGGCAAAAATCGCAATACCGTTATCATAAGGCATGACCCTTGGATCGTACAAGATTTTTAATCCGTCCACGGCCAAGGTGCCCAGCACCTCTCCCCGGAAACCGTATCCGTAGATGACCTTATTCCGGAACTCTGCCATCAGACTCTGTTCCAGTGCGGTGCGGATATCCTTGCCTGTCAGCTGTACTGTGCATGGGTTAATTGGCGAAGGACATAAGGCATGCAGCATGCCTGCGGTGATGTTGCCTTCCGGAAGCGGGCCGAGCAGTTGTCCTGTATTAACGAGCGAGATGGGGCTGCCTGTGAACTGGCGGACCGCCTGTGCCAGCAGGTTGCCAAAAGGAGACTCCCCCTGCAGATCCAGCGGCAGCATGCGGTCGCTGATGGCAACCGTCTCCTCCAGGGCCTCACGGCCGCGCTGCAGATGGATCGCTGCCGCCGGAGCGATAAGCTCCTCCGTTAAGGAAGGATCAACTGCCGTGCAGCCTCCTTCGGCCAGGTGAAATACTCCGCCTGGATGCTCCCGCTCGAAGACAACCCGTCCGGCGTACCGGCCGAATTTGCCGGCACCGCATACGGCTGTCCCGTTAATCATCTGCGGCTGCTCCAGCATATGGTGGGTGTGTCCGCCCAGAATGGCATGCACGCCTTCCAGCTTCTCGGCCAGCCTCTGGTCTGCGGGCAGCCCCAGATGAGACAGAATGATCACGATATCCACCTGCGGGGCAAGCAGCTGAACCTGCTCGCGCAGCGCCTCTTCCGGGTCCAGCACATCCCAGCCGAGCAGAGAATAGAAGGAGGTGAACGCCGCCGTCGCACCGGTCAGTCCTATCTTTATCCCGTCCTTCTCTATAATCGCGTGGCGCTGCATCCAGTGCGGCGGCTCACCGGTGGCGGACTCCAGGAAATTGCAGCATACCACAGAACACTGGATGCCTGTGAATATGGCTGAGAGCATCTCCTTGGAGAAGGTGAGGCCTTCGTTGTTGCCGATGGTGACCGCATCGTATCCGGTCAAATTCATAATGTCGATGTTGGCCTGTCCCATCGTGCCTTCCGTCTCTACAGCGGCGCGGTCCATATGATCGCCGATATCAAGCAGCAGCACCGGCTCCTCGCCCGCCGCCGCCTTCATCGCGGATATTACTGCCGCGAGCGGACTCATCATTTCAAAGTGGCTATGTATATCATTGGTATGAATAATGGTTAATCTTTGCGGCCCAGGCTTCATAAGCTGGCTTCCCTCCCACTTGTACAGCCGTTTATAAAGTAAGCGGCAGGCTTGTTCTGTTCTAGAGTTAGCATAACATTTTCAGACTCAATATGGTATATTGTAATCATTATAAGCTGTCCTAAGCTTAAGTCCAGAAAGGGTGAAGAACGCATGCATATCTCCATCCGGCTATTCGCCGGTCTGGCCGAAATTATCGGCTCCTCCACTCTGGTCTTCCACGCCCATGAGTCCCCTGTAACAGCAGGCCGGCTGAAGGAGCTCCTCTCCGCCTCCTATCCCGATGCCGCGCCGCAGATCAGTGTATCTCTGGTAGCCGTTGATCAGGAATATGCGCCTGATGATACGGATATTACCGAAGGCTCAGAGGTGGCCTTCATTCCGCCCGTGTCCGGGGGCTAACCACACCGTTCTCCTTCCGCGAATCTGCATAGCTTCAGAGTAGGGTAGGACCAGCGGGTTGCACAATCTGCAAGCTACAATCAGTACTCTTACACCATTGAATATTGCGGACTTTGTTGCTATGCTGTAAAAAATTGCTATAGTAAGGTGGCCTAGTCATTGAGAGTACACGTGATGGATCTTAAACCGGGTGATCATCTGCGGATGGATAGCTTCAGCTCCCGCGGGCTGCATGTACTCCCTAAGGGATCACGGCTGCAACTGGAGGAAATCGCCAAGCTGATACAGCACGGCGTTGATTATGTAGATATTGAAACGGTACAGGAAGAGCCCGCCCCTTCCAGCCGGACCTCAATCATTCAGGCTGCAGCCAGCAGCTTCGATACCACGATTGACGGCTTTGAATCTCTATATATGGAAGCGCTCAGCAAAGGCAGCTTCAATCAGTCCGTGGTGGATGATATTCTTCAGCCGACCTTGTCCACGCTGGACAAGCACAAGGACGTTGTGACACTCTTGCTCCTTCTCGACCGGGAAGATAATTATACCTATAACCACTCCCTTCAGGTAGGCATGCTCTCCTATTATCTTGCCTCGTGGCTTGGATACTCCAAGACAGAGTGCTATGAGATCGGGCGTGCGGGCTACCTGATCGATATCGGAAAATGCCGCATCTCCCCCGCCATCCTGAACAAACCCGGCAAATTAACGCCTGAAGAATACGAAGAGATCAAATTACATACGGTTTACGGGTACGAAATCATACAGAACTCCATGAACGATCCTTTCACAGCTCTGGTTGCCCTGCAGCATCATGAACGCGAAGACGGCTCCGGTTATCCCAAGCAGCTGACCAAGACAGATATTCACCCTTACGCCCAGATCGCAGCCGTCGCGGATATTTACAGCGCTATGACCACTCACCGGGTCTATCAGTCCAAGCAGGAGCTGATTTCCGTTCTGCGTGAGATCAACTCCCTCAGCTTCGGCAAGCTGAACGGCAAACCGGTCCAGGCCTTCATCAATCATCTGATGCCTAACTTCATCGGCAAGCGTGTGCTGCTGAGCACCGGTGATATGGGTGTGATCGTGATGAACAACCCGCTGGATGTCTTCCGTCCGCTTGTACAGAGCGAAGGCAAATTCCTTGACCTGTCCCGCGAACGCAAAATTGCCGTCGTTGAGATTTACATGGAGTAGCCTTACCTGAGCATTTGCACACAAAAGGGCTGTCCCGAGCGAGCCAATAATTGGCCAAGCCGGGACAGCCCTTATTCGTGGGTCATATGACAGTAGTCATAGCCCCAATACTTTTACCGGATGAGTGTGAGCAGCAGCTCGCCGCTAGGCACTTCTGACCCTGTGCTCTTAAGCACATCAAGATATTGTGCCGAGTTGGTGACAATCACCGGTGTCGCCGTTATAAATCCGGCCGCACGGATAGCTTCGAGGTCAAATTCAAGCAATAGCTGACCCTTGACCACCTTGTCGCCTTCCTTCACTTTTTTAGTAAAATGCTGACCCTTAAGCTTCACGGTGTTGACACCGACATGAATCAGCAGCTCCGCACCGCCGTCCGAAGTAATGCCGATGGCATGTCCTGTCGGGAATACAGTAGTCACCGTTCCGTTCACAGGGCTGGTTAAGATGCCCGAAGAAGGCTCAATTACAATTCCCTTACCCATGGCACCGGAAGCAAAAGCTTCGTCAGGCAGGGTGCCCAGCGGATGCAGCGTTCCCTCCAGCGGGCTTACAACCAGTTCTTTATCAATCAGCGTTGGTGTAGTCGTACCCGAGGTTCCTCCTGAGTTAACGGTTGCAGCAGCATCTGTCTCAGGCTCCTTGTAGCCAAGCACCAACACCAGTACAGCTGCCAATACAAATGCTACCAGTATACCAATGACTACCCATACAAATCCTGTACCGAAATATGTCGGCAGGGCCAGCAGACCCGGCAGCGAGAAGGACAATGCTCTTGCACCGCCTGTTGCAATAATTGCACCGCCGATAGCGCCGGAGATACAAGCATAGATGAACGGTTTCTTGAGCTTCAGGGTGACTCCGTAAATCGTTGGTTCCGTAATCCCAAAGACTGCAGATAGTGTAGAAGAACCGGCGAGCGCTTTAAGCTGCGGGTTCCGGGATTTCAGGAAGACGCCGAATACAGCCCCGGCCTGCGACAGAACCGCCGCACTGAGAATGGGCAGCATGGTATCCTGTCCTAATGTAGCAATATTGCTGAGCATGATCGGTACGAAGCCCCAATGTACACCGAAGATTACGAATACTTGCCAGAACGCCCCTGCAATAGCTCCCGCCACAAGCGGACTTAGATTGTAGAGCCAGGTATAGCCGGAGGCCAACCCGTCACTGATCAGAGAGCCTACAGGTCCGAAGGCCAGGAATGTAAGCGGAATAACAATGAGCAGCGCGAACATAGGAACAAGAATATTCCGCACTGACTCATGAATGAAGGAACGGAACCAGCGTTCCACATACGACTGCACCCATACCGCCAGAATAATTGGAATTACGCTGGAGGAATAGTTGATCAGTACGATCTTGATTCCCAGGAAGTGCAGGGAGTCAGGTGAGCCTACAGCCGCAATGACTGCGGGATAGATTAAGGCTCCGGCTATGGCAATCGACACGAACTGATTCGCCTTGAATTTGCGCGCAGCCGTCACCGCCAGGAAGACAGGCAGGAAATAGAATACACTGTCGGCAGCCGCATTGAGGATCATGTAAGTGCCGCTGGCAGCGCTAATCCACTCCAGGGACAGAATCAGAGCCAGCAAGCCCTTGAGTATCCCCGCTCCGGCCAATGCACCCAGAATCGGCGAGAAAATACTTGAAATGATGTCCACCGCTTTACCCAGAACTCCAGTGCTCTCTGAGCTCTCGTCGCCGCCGCTTTTCTCCGCATCCTGAAGCGAGGTTTCCTTCATAATCTGCTCGAATACCTGGCTGACATTGTTGCCGATAACCACCTGGAATTGTCCGCTGTTCTCGACGACTGTAATGACTCCCGGTGTTTTTTCCAGTGCTGCTTTATTGGCTTTGCTGTTATCCTTCAGCTTGAATCTTAAGCGTGTGGCACAATGGAAGACGGAATTCACATTCCCTTCTCCGCCAACGAGTGTGATAATTTGTTTGGATAAGTCTTTATTGCTCATTTGGGTTTGCTCCTTTTGAGATCTGTAATATAAGCATCGCTGCAGAGGCGAATGGTGCCAGCATATTCGATTTGTTCCCCCCTGCAAACAAGAAAAACCTGAACTCAAGGCAAAAGAGACGTCATTACACGCTTTTTTGCCATCAGTTCAGGTTTTGCCTGCATGACCAGTTACACCCTGACAGATGATATGAAAATATGAAATATTGTAATCTTACGTATGTTACGTGTTAAATGTTACGTGTTACTCCAGGTTATTGCGTTCCGTTACACGCTGAATGTGAATCGTCAAATAGACATATTCGTCCTTGCTGAGGCTCTGACCATGCGATTTCTCCAGATATTCATTGATCTTGCCTACGCATTCGAAAGCCTTGACATAAGTAATTCTCACCTGGTTGTACAGGAACTCTTCCCCGCTATTATTGGTTTCCTTCTTCAGCACCCGCATGGAAAAATACTGCAGATGGGTCAGGAACCGCGAGTAATTAAGCGAGGTCTCATCCAGCACCACCTTATAATGATAGGTAACGATGTTCAGAATATTCTGAACGATCTCTGTCATCCTGATCGTCGATCTTACCTCCGTGCCATCCATTCTGGCATTGACCAGGTGAAGGGCAATGAATCCGGCTTCATCCTCGCCCAGCGAGAGGCCGGTGGTCTGTTCTATCATCTTCAGGGCATCCAGCCCGATCCCGAATTCCTTCTGGTAAAAGCGCTTGATCTCAAACAGCATCGCATTCTTCAGCTGAATCCCCTTCTCAAAACGCTCCAGCGCGAAATGGATATGATCGGTCAGCGTCAGATAGAGATTATCGTTCAGTTCCGTGTGCAGCACTCCACTCGCGTAGGTGACGATACTGCTGGCCAGCTCCAGGTGAGCTACCGGAATATCATTCAGCAATTCAGTCAGCCGGGCAGTGAATTCATTCTCGTTCAGCAGAAAAATCTTATCTACCTTGGCAGGATCAACATAATCCCCCGCCACCTTATTGAAGGAAATCCCTCTGCCCATCACAATAACCTCCTTGCCCTTCTGATTCTTGGTCAGGAGCACATTATTGTTTAGCACCTTCTCGATAATCATCTCTATTCACCTCCTGCCGCATAGTTTGTACAAAAAAAGCCTAAGTTGATCCCAATATCATTCAAAAATGATACTCGCATCAGCTTAGGCATTGCCCGCGTTACCGGTCACAATCCTGTATTACTGCTATTGTAGCATAAATAAAAGCGATTTCAAGAACTTTATTTATTCTAAAGATCTGAATATTCATATTAGGCTTCCTTCCGGTTTGAAACCGGATCTCGGGGGCCACGCTAATAGCAGACAGTAATACAAGGAGGAGATATGATGCTTGCGGTTCATCAGCGCCTTGCCGAGCTATATACCCTGAGTCTGAAGCGTCCGCTGGCTCCGGCGGAGCAAGACGAGCTTCAGCACTGCCTGCATGTCAACACCGTCTACTGCTGGGAAATGGCGCGTCTCCATATCGAAGCCCTGCTGGCAGCGGATATTCATGATACCCAGTGGCAGCAGGAGATCAGCGCGCAGCTGCTGGAGGTCCGGGTAAGCGGGAAGCCGGGGAAACGGTCTTGACGGAAAGGGGCTCCGCGCGCGCCCTGTACTTTCCAGCACATAAAAACAGCAGCCCATCCCCACATCGGGGCCAGGCTGCTGCATCTGCTTCTACGATGCTTCTATAAAAAGCGGAACTGTGCTTCAATTAAACCGTTATAAATGCCGTCATGCTTGGTCAGCTCGGCATGATTGCCTTCTTCCTTAATCTCGCCGTGATCCAGCACTACAATCTTATCCGCATGACGGATGGTCGAGAGCCGGTGGGCGACGATGAAGGAGGTCCGGCCCTGAAGCAGCAGCTTCAGCGCTTCCTGAATCTTGATCTCCGTCTCCGTATCGATACTGGCTGTCGCTTCATCCAGAATCAGAATCCGCGGATCGGCCAGCAGCGCCCGGGCGAAGGAGAGCAGCTGGCGCTGTCCCATGGACAGTGCGCTTCCCCGCTCCTCCACCTCGGTATCATAGCCGGCAGGCAGCTTGACGATGAAATCGTGGGCGTCTACAGCCTTGGCAGCCGCTTCAATCTCTTCGTCCGTGGCATCCAGCCGTCCGAAGCGGATGTTGTCGCGGATCGTTCCTGAGAAGATGAAGGTATCCTGCAAGACAATCCCGATCTGTTCGCGCAGACTCTGGAGTGTAACATCGCGGACATCCCGTCCATCAATGGTGATGCCGCCGCTCTTGATATCATAGAACCGGCCGATCAGGTTGATGATTGTGCTTTTGCCGGAGCCGGTATGTCCTACGAGTGCAATGGATTGGCCTGCCTGGACATCCAGGTTAATGCCCTTAAGAGCCGCACGGCCCTTCTCATATTCAAACACAACATTATCGAAGTGAATATCTCCCTTAATCTTGGACAGCGGTGTCGCTCCCGGCTTATCCTGAACGGCAGGCTGTTCGTCGAGATACTCGAAGATCCGTTCGGAGGAAGCCATCGCTACGAGCAGTTGATTGTACATCTGTCCCAGCCGGTTGATCGGGTCCCAGAAGTTGCTGACATAACTGCTGAAGGCGACCAGGAAGCCGACCGTAAGCTCTCCCGACTGAATCAGGTAAGCCCCGAACCAGAAGAGAATCATCGTCCCGAAGCCGCCGGTGACTTCAATGATCGGACCGAATGCCTGGTTCATGGCCGAGGCCTTGTTCCACGATTTCCGGCTGTCCATATTCATGGCATCGAAATAATGCATATTCTCTTCTTCCTGGGTGTAGGCCTGGGTGACGCGAATCCCCTGAATCGACTCATTCAGATGGGAGTTGATCCGTGAGTTCTTCATACGCACATCCTGCCAGGCAATACGGATTCTCTGCCGCAGCTTGGTCGAGATCAGGAACATAACAGGCACCGTAATCATCACGGCCAGCCCCAGCTTCCAGTTGATAAGCAGCAGAATTATCATAATACCGAACAGCTGCACACAGTCGATCATCAGATTGACGACCCCGTTGGTGAACAAATCCTGCAGCGAGTTGATGTCATTGGTCACCCGGACGAGGACTGATCCGGCCGGACGTTTATCGAAGAAGTTGAAGGACAGCTTCTGGATATGCCGGAACAGGTCTGAGCGCAGGTCATAAATCACCCGCTGGCCGATCACATTCGTATATTTGATCCGGTATACGCCGGCGATCCATTGAATCAAATACAGTACGATTACACTGGCTGTGAGCGTATAAAGCAGCGTCAGGCTGGGGTTTCCATCTTTTGGTGCAATCGCTTTATCAATTGCCATACTGGTCAGGAACGGAACCGTCAGCTTGGTAATCGTACCCAGGATCATCATGATCGAGACCAGCGGCAGCATTTGCTTCGCATATGGCTTCATATAGCTGAATAAGCGGGTGAACTGCCTCCAGTCAAAAGCCTTGTCGATCACATCATCATCTTTATAGATAAAACGTTCTTCGAGTGTCTGTTCTTCAACCTTGCTGTTGTCGGTATTTAATACACTGTCAGCAGTCTGCTTGGAGGTCTCAAGACTCATGCCGGATCACCTGCCTCTCGTCCGTTATCCCTGGCTAAATAATCGGCGTACTGAATCCGGTACACATCCTGATAAGGTCCCGGGACCGCGATCAGTTCCTGATGGGTGCCCTGCTGGACCATTCTTCCTTCATTCATGACAATGATCTGATCGGCATGGCGCAGGGAGGAGATCCGGTGGGCAATAATCAAGGTCGTCCGTCCGCGCATAACCTCCTGGAAGCCGGCCTGAATCTCATGCTCCGTCTCCATATCTACCGCACTGGTCGCATCATCCAGAATAAGAATCCGCGGATTCTTCAGCAATGCGCGGGCGATGGCAATGCGCTGCTTTTGGCCGCCCGAGAGACCCATCCCCCGCTCACCGACTACCGTATCGTAGCCTTCCGGCATCTCCATAATGAAGTCATGCGCCTTCGCCAGCTCAGCGGCACGGATGATCTCATCCATGCTGACATTCTTAAGGCCATAAGAGATATTATTGCGGATTGATGAGGAGAACAGGAAGGTCTCCTGGAACACCGTCGATATTTGCGAACGCAGACTTCGGACCTGGAACTCGCGGATATCCACACCATCGAGCTTGATACTGCCCTGATTCACATCATAGGCACGCATCATCAGCTGGGTGATCGTGGATTTACCGGACCCCGTTCCGCCGAGGAAGCCAATGACTGCACCGGGCTCGGCATGGAAATGAATATCCTTGACTGCCGGCATTTTGTTGCCGTAAGCGAAGGTGACATGATCGAACTCCACCTCACCCTTCACTTCTGCCGCTGCAAGCTCGCGGGCATTCTCTTGATCCCGGACATCGATGGTCTGATTCAGCACTTCCAGCACACGTTCGCCGGAGGCCTTGGACTGGGTATAGTTATTGATGTGGAACCCGAGTCCCCATACAGGACCGATGATGTACCAGATCAGGCTGAAGAACGCAACCAGCTCACCCAGCGACATCTGCTTGTTGATAACCAGCGTACCGCCGACACCTAGCAGAATAGCTACACTGACCGAAGCCAGCAGCTCCATGAACGGGAAGAATTTACTCCATAGCTCGGCCGCAAAAATCTGATTTTCTTTATATCGTTCATTACGGTGCGAGAATTTCTCAACTTCGTAGGCCTCTCTGGCAAACGATTTGACTGTTCTTACCCCGGTGACATTCTCCTGTACAGCCGTTGTCAGGGAACTTAACGCGAGGCGCATCTCCTGAAAGGCCGGATGAATCTTGGATTCAAACTTAAGTGCGACTATTGCCAGAAATGGCATTGTGATCAGAGTAACCAGCGTCAGCTGCCAGTTGATGGTGAACATCATAATGGAGCCGAACAGAACCATGAAGAACACATTTAGCAATTGGGCAAATCCGAAGCCGATGAACATGCGGATTGCTTCCAAATCCCCGGTCAGCCGGGACATCAGGTCACCTGTCTTCGCCGTATCATAATACCGGAAGGACAGAAATTGCAGCTTCTCATAACAGGCATTGCGCAGCCGGTAAGCCAGGAAATTCCCCAGCCGTCCGCCGAAAAATCCATGGGCAAACTGCAGGCACGCCTTGACAATAATGACAGCAAGCACACTGAGAGCGAGTACGGGCACCTCAGTAAACTTTAGGGGAACAATAACATCATCGATCAATCTCCTTAACAAATTGGGGGTAATAAGCCCCACTGCAGTTGCGGCCGCCAAACATACAATCGACAGAATCAGATAGTGCAGCTTCTCCCGATAAAAGCCCCGCAGTTGCCTGAGAACATCCATATCTCTCCTCCTTAAAGCTTTACGAAGTAAAGCTGGCTCCGTAAGCATAAACTTAGCTTTACGAAGTAACCTGCCTCCGTAAGCATAAACTTAGCTTTACGAAGTAACCTGCCCCGTAAGCATAAACTTAGTCTCTAAATATCGCACCGTAAACCAGCTTTTTTAGCGCTTCCAATTTAGTGACTTTAAGCAGTTTATCATCCCTAATTTAATGCGGCAAAGGGGAGAAACCACCGTTTTCCCTCTTTTTTCGGAATAAACCGGGCTTAAGCAGGGGCTAAAGGACGCCCGTCGTTTTAAATGCTGCTATTTCCTCGCAAATACTGCTCAATTAAGATATAGCAAGATTCAACGATGCGAAGCAGCTTTTTGGAAGCCTAATAAAAGGTATTTTATGTATTTTTATTGCGACTTGCCCTCTGAAAAGGACTGAAATACCGCTAATCGGGAAAATCAGCGGTATTTACTCAGCAATCGGACTCAGGTTCCTTTATTTCACAGACCGGCCCCTTTTCAGGCCACCTCATCCTTACTACAGAAAAAAATTCAAGCAGTCCTAATAAAACACAAAAATGCCCACAGAGCTTTGACCAACCTGCATCAAAGTTCTGTGGACACTCACTGTATCTATCTTTGAGAATTGGAGGAAGCTTCCGGTTACCCGATGCTTCCTTCCATCTCGAATTTTATGAGGCGATTCATCTCTACCGCATATTCCATCGGCAGCTCCTTGGTGAACGGCTCGATGAAGCCCATGATAATCATCTGCGTGGCATCGGCTTCGGAGAGACCACGGCTCATGAGGTAGAATAGCTGCTCCTCAGACACCTTGGAGACCGTCGCTTCATGCTCAAGCACAATGTTATCGTTCATGATCTCATTGTAAGGAATCGTGTCCGAGGTGGACTCGTTATCCAGAATGAGTGTATCGCATTTGATATTGGATTTTGCGCCTTCTGCCTTGCGGCCGAAGGAAGCGAGTCCGCGGTAAGTAACCTTGCCGCCGTGCTTGCTGATCGACTTGGATACAATCGTAGAGGTGGTGTCCGGTGCCAAGTGAATCATTTTGGCGCCTGCATCCTGATGCTGGTCCTTACCCGCTACTGCGATGGACAATACAGAACCCTTGGCTCCACGGCCCTTAAGTACCACTGCCGGATATTTCATCGTCAGCTTGGAGCCGATGTTGCCGTCTACCCATTCCATGGTAGCATTCTCTTCGGCAACCGCACGTTTTGTAACAAGATTATAGATGTTCGGTGCCCAGTTCTGAATGGTGGTATAACGGACACGCGCATTCTTCATGCACAGAATCTCAACCACGGCGCTGTGCAGCGAGTTCGTGCTGTAGATCGGGGCAGTACAGCCTTCAACGTAATGCACGAAGCTGTCTTCGTCTGCCAGAATCAGAGTACGCTCGAATTGTCCCATATTCTCGGAGTTGATGCGGAAGTAAGCCTGCAATGGAACTTCGCACTTCACACCCTTCGGAACATAAATGAAGCTGCCTCCTGACCATACAGCACTGTTAAGTGCGGCGAACTTGTTGTCAGCAGGAGGAATAATCGTACCGAAGAACTTCTTGAACAGTTCCGGGTGATCACGCAGTGCAGAATCCGTATCCGTGAAGATTACACCCTGATCTTCCAGGTTCTGCTGCATGCTGTGATAGACTACCTCGGATTCATACTGTGCAGAGACACCGGCAAGGAACTTCTGCTCCGCTTCCGGAATTCCCAGCTTGTCGAAGGTCTCCTTAATCTCGGAAGGAACCTCTTCCCAAGTCTTGCCCTGCTTCTCGGAAGGTCTAACATAATATTGGATATCCTCGAAATCCAGATCATCCAGATTGCCGCCCCACTGTGGCATTGGCATCTTACGGAACTGCTCCAGGGATTTCAGCCGGAATTCCAGCATCCATTCAGGCTCATTCTTAATCGCGGAGATTTCCCGGACGATTTCTTCCGTGAGTCCTTTACCAGACTGAAATATCGACTTGTGCTCGTCACGGAATCCGTACTGGTATTCCTCCATATCAGGCGCTTTCTTAGCCATGGTGTCAGCCTCCTTGTGTATGTTATTGATAAGCTTCTTACGTTTCTATGCCTTTGCGAAGCGCGTTCCAGGCCAGAGTGGCACATTTGATCCGCGCCGGGAATTTATTAACACCGGACAGGGCTTCAATATCTTCGTAATCTCCGAAATCTGCTTCCTCACCCTTCATTAGAGAGGAGAAGCTGTTAGCCATCTCAAGCGCATACTCTACTGTCTGGCCTTTGACCGCTTCCGTCATCATCGAAGCCGACGACATACTGATCGAACAGCCTTCGCCGCTGAAACGTGCGTCCTGGACAACGCCATCCTCCACCTTAAGCTGAAGCGTAATGCGGTCGCCGCAGGTTGGGTTATTGAGCTCAATCTTAAGTGCATCGTCTTCAAATGAGCCGCGATTCCGGGGATTTTTGTAATGATCCATAATTACGCGTCTATATAAGTCATCCAAGTTCATAGCTGAAATACTCCTTTGCCTTAAGTAAGGCTTGAACCAGCGCATCTACATCCTGCTCTGTATTATACAGGTAGAAGCTTGCCCGGGCGGTGGAGCTGACCTCCAGCCAGCGCATGAGCGGCTGGCAGCAATGATGCCCTGCACGGACAGCCACACCTTCCGCATCCAGCACAGTGGCCACATCATGCGGGTGCACATCACCCAGGTTGAAGGTGACTACCCCCACTTGACGGTTGCGGGGACCATAGATCGTCAGATCACTGACCTCAGACAGCCGCTGCTCCGCATATGCGGCAAGCTGCATTTCGTGGCGGTGGATCTCATCCATTCCGACCTCCTGGAGGAAATCAATCGCTGCCCCTAAGCCGACGGCACCTGCAATAATCGGTGTTCCGCCTTCGAACTTCCACGGCAGCTCCTTCCAGGTGGACTCATACAGCCCGACATCATCAATCATCTCGCCGCCGAACTCAACCGGCTCCATAGCTTCCAGCAGCGCCTTCTTGCCGTAGAGAGCCCCGATACCCGTAGGCGCAAGCATCTTGTGTCCGGACAAGGCGTAGAAGTCGCAATCCAGGTCCTGCACATCCACCTTCATATGCGGTGTGCTCTGTGCCCCGTCCACAACGATTACTGCACCGTTCCGGTGGGCAATCGCTGCAAGCTCTTTGATAGGATGAGTAACCCCCATGACATTGGATACATACGCTATCGCTACGATCTTCGTCCGGGCAGTAATCGTCTGCTCGGCATCCTCCAGCGTAATCGTCCCGTCCTTCTGCAGCGGCAGGAATTTCAGGGTGGACCCGGTGTTCTTGGCCAGCTGCTGCCAGGGAATGAAATTGCTGTGATGCTCCATCTGGGTGATCACGATCTCATCCCCTTCCTTCAGGACGGAAGGACCGTAAGAGGAAGCTACAATATTGAGTGCGGTCGTTGTCCCGCGTGTGAAGATAATTTCCTTCACACTGCGGGCATTAATGAAGTTCTTCAGCTTCTCGCGGGCGCCTTCATACGCATCGGTTGCCCGGCTCCCCAGGGTATGCACCCCACGGTGTACGTTGGCATTATCCCATTCATAGTAAGACTTGACCGCCTCAATGACCTGGCGCGGCTTCTGTGAAGTGGCCGCACTGTCCAGGTAGACCAGCGGATGGCCGTTGATCTTCTGGTTCAGGATGGGAAACTGCTCCCGGATCTGACTGCTAATCATTGGCCTAACTTCCTTTCCACAAGAGTTTGGAGCTGATTGCGCAGTCCCTCCAGTGGAATTTGCGACACAACAGGTGCAAGGAAGCCGTAAATGATCAGTGTTTCTGCGTCATGCCGCGATAATCCCCGGGACATCAGGTAATAGACTTGCTCATAATTGACCTGTCCTACGGAAGCGGCATGGCCTGCGGTTACATCATCTTCGTCTATAAGCAGGATCGGGTTGGCATCTCCGCGCGCTTTGGGGCTTAGCATCAGAACCTTCTCTGTCTGCTGTCCGTCAGCTCTGGTAGCGCCCTTCTCAATCTTAGTAATTCCGTTAATAATCGAGGTTGCTGAATCCCGCATAACAGCACGGGTAATCATATCACTCGGTGTATTCCGTCCGAAATGCTGCGCCTGTGTAGTGTAGCTCAGCTTCTGCGAGCCGGAGCCTACAGCAATTACCTTCGCATCTGAGCTTGAGCCGTTGCCTTTTAGCACCGATTTGGTGTCGCTAGCCGTATCACCATAGTTCATCTCACCGATGATCCATTCGATAGTACCATCATTCTCAACCACCGCGCGGCGGTAAGTAATATCTGTAGTATCTTGGCCGAGCTGATGCACCGTAGCGTATCTCACTGTAGCGCCAGCACCTACAAAGACTTCAACCGCTCCGTTGTGCAAACCGGCTTCAGACTTATCCGATACATAGTTATCTACATAAGTCACGGAACTATTCGTGTCGGCTACAATCAGAATATGCGGTACAAAAGCAGCTTCAGCGTCATCCGTAAGCAGCACTGCCTGCAATGGAGTCTCAAGGATGACATTCTTCGGAACGTAGAGGAATACGCCGCCGTTCCATAGTGCTGCATGCAGTGCGGCAACGGAGTGCTCTTCAGGCAATACTGCCTTATGCAAATAACGCTGAACAAGGTCTCCATGCTCTCTGACTGCAGTCTGTAAATCGGTGAAAATAACACCTTGCGCAGCCAGCTCCGGAGCCAGGCGGGCATATACAGCCCCTGAATTCCGTTGAATAATCAGGCTGCCTTCCTCTTGTCCTTCAATCAGCCCGGCAATAGAAGCCGGTGCATCTTGAAGTGCCGCCAGCGCCTGGCCTGGCTTGTATTCCCCATAGTTGTTGATATTCCAGCGGTCAACCCGCGTCTTCTCCAGCTTCGGCAGAGCAAGCTCAGCGGCAAGCTCCAGAGCCTTCAAGCGGCTGTCCTTCAGCCAGCCCGGTTCACCGTTGCTCAGCGACTGTGCGGTAAGTTGCAGGGCGTCTAAGGGAAGTATGGTTTGCGTCGTCATAAGTGGTTTCCTCCTTCCAGCGTTTCTAAGCTTCTTGTCCTACAGTTTCGTCTTCAATGCCGAGCTCTTCCTTAATCCATTCGTAACCTTCTGCTTCCAGTTTCTGTGCCAGCTCAGGACCGCCGGATTTCACAATCCGTCCCTGCATCATGACATGCACATAGTCAGGCTTGATATAGTTAAGCAACCGCTGATAGTGGGTAATGACCAGGAATCCGCGTTCCGGGCTGCGCATGGAGTTCACACCGTCGGCAACAATTTTGAGGGCATCGATATCAAGGCCGGAGTCAATTTCGTCAAGGATGACGATCTTCGGGTCCAGCATCATCATTTGCAGAATCTCGTTACGCTTCTTCTCCCCGCCGGAGAAGCCTTCGTTCAGATAGCGGTGCAGGAATTCAGGATTCATATCCAGCTCCTTCATCTTGGCTTCCATCAGCCGGATGAAACGGATCAGCGAGATTTCACTGCCCTCCTCACGGCGGGAGTTGATCGCACTGCGCATGAAGTCAGAATTAGTTACACCGCTAATCTCACTTGGATACTGCATTGCCAGGAACAAGCCGGCACGGGCGCGTTCATCCACTGCCATCTCCAGCAGGTCTTCACCTTCGAGTACAGCGGCGCCTTCTGTAACTTCATACTTAGGGTGTCCCATCAGCGCTGAAGCCAGCGTACTTTTACCAGTACCGTTCGGGCCCATGATCGCGTGAATTTCTCCGCCCTTCATCTGAAGGTTAATCCCCTTCAGAATTTCTTTTCCTTCAATCGTCGCTTTCAGTCCCTCAATGACAAATTCTGCTGCCATAATTATTATTCCCTCCATTGATCGATTTGCGAAATCAGAAAGTTGTATTGTCACAGGTTAACCCTGATTACAAGCATTTAGATTTTTTATCACATTGTAATTATTATAAAGTGAATCAGGATGATTATCAATGATTCTCACTAATTTTATTACAAAGGTCCGGTTTTTACAAATGAATTCAGCTCTATTCTTACTTCTGGAGGCAAAGCTCCGGATTCAGGACCCCTATTGCCCCCGCCCAGTTCCAGCACAGCAACGATCCGCTCCAGCGGACGAAGTCCAAGTGCCTTACACCGTTCCCGTTCATACACCCATTCCGGAATGTGTCGGCGTACCTGCCACGGTTCAGATTTGGCCAGCAGCTGAAAATTCTGAACGAGACAACAGACTGCTGCATAATCTTCCTGCTGCTTATGAGGATCGGCTTCTTCTGTGGCTACAACCAGAAGCAACGGCAGCACAACCTGCTCCTCTACGGAGCTGAGTTGACGGGCAACCTCGCTGCCCGTTACATAGATGAACCGCCACGGTTGCCTCAGACCGTCATTCGGTGCCCAGACCGCTTCGTTCAACAGCTTCAGGACGTTCTGTGGAGAGATCAGAGAGGAGCCCGGGAGCAGGCTGCCGTCTTCGCCGATTGTAGTCCAGCTTCGTTCTGCCGGTTTTCTTTTCCGGGCCCTTGGCGTCTTCTCAAAGTAGCCGATTTCCAGAATTCCGGCAATCCTTTCTCCCTCACGCATACCAATTTTTTCATATAAAGACTCGCTGAGAATCATGGGATCTGTATACCACAGCATGCCAAGTCCCTGCTCCCAGCCCAGCAGCTGGACGTTCTGCATGATGCTGCAGACCGCGGCAAAATTCACATCCCGCTGCTGCTGCGTATCGGCGGCTTCAGCAATGAAGATGATGTGGGCCGGTGTATTTATGATTTGCTTCTTCAAAAATTCGGTCATTTTGGCAGGAAGGAGCTTGGCGAGAGTGCTTCCCTTCACCTTCGCGATCATACATTCAGCCAATTCATCCCGGGACTCGGGGTCTCCGGCATAAAGACAGCGCCAGTGAGGTGTTCCCTCAGCCTCGTATAGACCGGCGGCTTCATTCAGTAAAGATACAATAGCCTCCTGCTCAACCGGCGCATCGGTGAATCTCCTGACAGTCCGCCGTTCTTTTATGGTGCCTGACACATCCTTCACTCTCATTCCTCCCCGAATATAGCTTGGTATATAAAATGATTTACCAGTAAACTATATTTTCAAAATTGAGGAATGTCAATCCAATATTGCAATAGTTAAATCTGTTATTTAATTAGCTATAGTTTAAAAAACAACTCTTCATTAACATTAGTTTACTAATGAATAATAATGAATTAGAATAGAATTAATATATACAAGAAGGAGTGGCCTGTCCCCCATGTATCCAGCCGAAGGACTTAAGCGCCTGCTGTATGAGCGTTTCATCCATTTATCCCATTTATCCGAGGAATATATTGCCGCTGAGGAGAATACTATTGCTGAACTCCTGCAGGAGCACGGGATCACGTTCTCATCAACCAGTCTAACCAGCATTCATGTCCTTGATTGTATCGGCAATAACGAGCCGATTAACAGCACTGCAATCGCGGACAAAATGAAGCTGTCCAAGGCGAGCATCACCAAAATCAGCACCAAGCTCCTGCAGGATGGCTGCATCAAGCGCAGCCGGATGAACGACAACAAGAAAGAGGTGTACTTCAGCCTTGCCCCTAAAGGCAGACAGCTCTTTGACCTCCACGCCAAGATGCATGAGCACCTTGAACAGAAATTTCTCGAGAGCATGAACTCCTTCACAGAGCCGGAGCTGCAGGCTTCGCTGAAATTCGTTCAAACAATAATTGATCATAGTCCAAAAAAATAAAGCCTCCCGAAGGGAGGCTTGGCTTCGTCTACTTCATTATTTGACGCTACCCGGCAATCAGCCCAGGAAAGCGCGCAGCATCCACTGGTTCTTCTCCAGATCCGTGCGGATTTTGATGAACAGGTCTGCTGTCGGCTGGTCGCTGATTTCTTCTGCCAGCTCGATGCCTTCTGTCAGTTCTTCCGCTACTGTAGCGAAATCCTCAATCAGCGCCTGAACCATACCGCGGGCATCTTCTTTGCCTGTGGCTTCCTGAATGGTAGCCAGTTCCAGATATTCTTTCATAGTTGCTGCAGGGCTGCCTTTGATGCTCAGCAGTCGCTCAGCCACCTCGTCCATTTTGAGTGTAATGTCATCGTAGAGCTCTTCGAACTTCACATGTAGTGCGAAGAACTGCTCACCCTTCACATACCAGTGATAGTTATGCACCTTCACATATAATACGTTAAGGTTGGCAACCTGACGGTTCAGTACCTGTTCCAATGAAGCGGTATTCACTTTGTTTGATGCTTTAGCCATGAGATAATCCCTTCCTTATCCATCGAATTTAGCCGGCTGCTTGTCCATTGTCCGGCCATGCAGTTGTCTATTCTTCATTTACCCTTCTGCCCTGTGGGCGAAACAAGCTTGACCCCGGGCAAGCCTTCACCCCCGTGGCCATAAACAAGCCTCTGTCCTACCCCGTAGGATGAACCAAGCAGGCGGCGGTTATGCTAAATGATACGGTTCAAAGAGAATAAAATCAGCCAAGGGGCAGAGATGCTCCTTGGCTGACTACATCGCTATGCGCCTTACATCATTAGCAGCAGGGCCTCTGCACCGGACATACCCGGAACAATTCCCAGCTTCTCTGCTTCTATAGTTACAGACTCCAGCGGCGCAGCCAGCAGCTGATTAAGCGTGCGCACCCCGACAGCCCTTGCCGCAATAATCTGCCGGTCGCTCAGCACCTCATTCAACAGTCCGATATCCAGCGCCCCGCACATGATATATCCCTTGTCTGTACTGATGCTGAGCAGCGTAGTTTTGGGCAGCTTCACCTCAACACCCACCAGGACATGGTCGCCCACCTGCATAGGCTCTAACGTTACCATTTGCAGCACCTCCTTCTTTTCACATACACGTTGTAGGTTATGCTTCCGCTTCAGAGCGCGTGTGGACGATGGTCCTAGTTCATAGAGAAATTGGAGGGGTCAGAAGTCCTTATTTCTATGTAAGAGGGTATATAATTTCCGCTAATTTAGTGGTATAGTTTATATACTAATTTAAATTAAAGAAATCGTGACTAACGATTAAGCTGGGGGATTAATGGATAAGAAACTACAACATACCGACGGCAATTATTTATTTAATGTCGACATCCTGATTAATGCCCGCACGAACCCGCTTGCGCTGCAGTTCCTGCTTGAAATGTTGAATGCCAGCGACAAAGTCACGGATTTCAACATCAACTCCGGGCTGGAGCTTGGAAGAGCCATTGATCATCTGCTGAAGTCCGCAAAAATGGCTATAAAGAATGACGCTTTGACAACTTCACCTGTGCCGGTGAAATTGCCAGAGAAGCCGGCAGACCCTCCGGCGGCCAAGCCTGCGGAGAAGCCAGCGGCCAAAAAGCCGGCGGCAGCACCGGTAGAAACTCCTGCTGATGTATTCGGCAAAATCAGGCAGTACATTCAGAATAACCAGTTGGTCCGGCTTCGTGCGAACCGGCACGGCAAGCAGGTGTCCATGCCCTGCCGTATTCTGAATTTTGACGAAACCGAGAACTCGCTGAGTGTATACCATGAGGACGAGAAGCAGGTCTACACATTCAAGCTTAATGAAATCGATGAATTTCTGTAAGACGAAGAAGCACCCCCTCCGGGTTCCGGGGGCGGGTGCTTCTTCGTCTTACCGTTATTGTGCGAATACATACTCCGGCTTCACTTCACTTCTTGCGCGAAAAGGCCTCCAAGGCGAGGAAGATCCAGCCCGCAATGAAGCATACGCCTCCCAGCGGAGTGATCGCCCCCAGAACCTTGATGCCGGAAATACTGAGGATATACAAGCTGCCCGAGAACAGGATCACCCCGGCAACCATCAGCCGCCCTGCCCAGAGCAGACGTGCGCTTTCGCCCAACTGCCCTGCGGCAAGCCCGATAAGGATCAGGGCCAGCGCGTGGAACATATGATACTGGACGCCCGTCTCGTATACCTGCAGATAGTGCTCACTGATTTTAGGCTTCAGGATATGCGATCCGAACGCACCGATGGCAACGGACAGCATACCCAGCAAGGCTCCCCAGCCGATCAATCTTCGTTGCATAGATATACAGCTCCTTCCCTGAGTTGAACTTCTCCTATCTTAACGTATCTGCTTCGCCTTTTGCCAGCTGCATTATTCTGAGCGTATATGCGCTGAAGACTTGCATTTAGAGCGGTGTTATGATGAAGTGGTAGTAATAACCTATTACATCCCAAGGAGTGCAGCCCATGGATTATCATTCACCTCCTCTCGAACAAGATACGAATCCGGAATACGAATATCAGGAGAATAAACGCGACTATAAGCACTCCGGCCCCGGTATCGCTTCGTTCGTAATCGCTCTGCTTACTTTGGTCTGCTACGCGGTTACCTTCGTGTATGTAGGAGCTCAAGCGTCTTCTCTGATGAATGAGCACAATAAACTGATTGCCGATTCGGCAGAAACGATCATGTATCTGGGCCTGACCATGCTCATCCTTGTCGCAGTGAATATCATCGGGGCGGTTACCGGCATTATCGGTCTGACCCTGCGCAGACGGCGTAAGGTATTTGCTGTCATCGGCATCATCATCAACGCCGGCTTCCTGCTTCTGTTCATGCTTCTGCTATCCGTTGTGTTCGTGAATGCCGGAGCGTCCTGATTTCCGCTCAACAGCAAACACAGCATATCCCTTAACCGGGACATGCTGTGTTTTTTGGTGCAGCCCTCTAGAGAGAGCCGGACTTTTATATTTCGAACTCTTCGCTTGAATCGGATAGTCCGCCGTTCTGTACTCCAGAGCTGTTGGCTACCGCAAGCACGTATACCTTATACTTGGTGCCTTTGACAATCGGGTTACCGTTAATATCTCTGGCAGCAGCCGCTATCGAGAGATTGCTTCCGTTGGGGACTGCCGATCTGTAGTAAGACGATTGCACGCTTAGGGCCTCTGCTGTACCGAAGCTCTGCTTGGAAGGTACTACGAATACCCGGTATTCGGAAATATTCGACTCACGGGCAGACTTGGTGAAGTTAACGGCAAGTTTGCCGTTATCCATGCCGTAGGTTACATTCGTCACGGAAGTGACAGGAAGCTTAGCCGATAAGGTAATGGCTGCCGATCCCTCCGACAATATGTTAGCTCCCTGGTAGCCGCCGTTTCTGACAGTCAACACATATACCCGGTAGCTGATTCCCGGCTTGATGGCTGCGCCGCGTACATCCTTGGCTGAGGCATCGAGCACCTGATTGGTGCTGTCCCCGGATGTACCTGCGGTAGTATAGTTCCCCGCATTGTTCGCCTCCGACAAGCTGAAGCTGCTGTAATAATTCATAGGCACCACCAGAATCCGGTAATGGCTGATGTAGGATTCGTCTGCGGCATGATTGAAGGCTACTCTCAGATCACGGCCGTCTCCATAATCATTCACATCACTCACACTCAGATTCGATATGGCACTGAGGCCGGAGGTATTCACCAGCGTGATCGCCGGAGAAGCAGCGGATAGCACATTCGAGCCTGAATTGTTCCAGTTGCCTGCCGCGAGCACATACACTCTATAGCTAATTCCATTCCTGATCAGGGAACCGCGTACATCTCGGCTGGAGGAGTTCAGAATCTGTTCGGTATAAGATCCTGATGTATTTACAGCCGTATAATTGGCACTGGAGACGTTATTCGCATCATTCAAGCTGAAGCTGCTGTAATAATTCATTGGCACTACCAGGATTCGGTATTGGCTGATATTGGTCTCGTCTGTGGCATGGTTGAAGGTAACCTTCAAATCCCGCCCGTCATTATAATCGTTCACATCGGTCACATTCAGGTTGGATACCCCTGCATTGGTGAGTGTGAGGGCCGCCGAAGCAGGTGACAGCACATTATTCGCAGCATTGCTGCTGTCAACCGCCAGTACATATACCCGGTAGCTGACACCCGTCTTGATCAGTGCTCCATCTGTATCTCTGGAGCCGGAGGCGAGGTTCATACTGATATTGTTCCCCGTCTTGTTGATCTGCGTGTAATTGCTGCTGGACACCGCATTGGCTCTGCCCAGATCAAACACCTGGGAATTCGACGCTTTGACTACGAAGATCCGGTACGTGCTGATCTTGCTCTCATCGGCCAGCTTGTTGAAGCTGACCTGAAGATCCCGGCCATCTCCGTAATCACTGGTATCTGTTGCCTGGACGGTACCCAGTGCCGGAACTGCCTTGTTCTGCAAGGTAATAACGGCAGATGCACTGGAGAGGGCGCTGGTATTATTGCCTTTGCCCACTGTCATTACATATACGCTATATCCCTGATTATTCTTAATCAGGTCACCGTCGATCGTTCTGGCGGCTGCATTCAGCTTCACAACAGGATTGGCTCCTGTTACCAGAGCAACGGAGTAGTTATTGGACCCTACTGCCAGTGCAGACGACAGATTTAGTGTGGTGCCGGTCTTGGCGATAAGCACGCGGTAGTGATCCACCAGCGATTCGTCGGCCGCACGGTTGAAGCTGACCTGAAGATCCCGGCCGTCTCCATAATCGCCGATATCCTGGGCGGTTACTCCCGATACCGGAGCCGCATTCCCGCCTACCGGAACCGGAGTGGTAATCGTTACAATCTGCGCAGCCGGATTCCAGCCAACCTCGCGGCCAAGCGCTTCACTGACGAACCGGGTAGGCACCATAGTGCGGCCCTTCAGATTCTGGCCCGGCACATCGAGGCTGACTGCCTTGTTGTTGATTGTGGCAATTTTGGAGCCAATCTTCAGTACAATCGTTGTATCATTCTGAGAGGCAGTTACTGTCTGTGTCTTCTGATTCCACTTGATGTCGGCATTGAAGGCTTCAAAGATAGCCCGCAGCGGTACCATAGTCCGTCCGTTCACCATTATCGGCGGCTGATCGGTGGACAAGGTCACTCCATCAATAATAACTTTGATGGGTTTGGCTGCTGCCTGGGCAGGGGCCTGAAACAACATCGGGAACACCAATAATCCTGCTACAATCGAAATCCATAACTTTTTCACAAACTCACCCTCCCGAAATAGGAAACATCTCACATTTTTCTATCTCTTTGACGCAAGCCGGGCGGAAAAAGTTTCTCTCTGAACCGGTTACAAAAAAATAACCTTTGGAGCCGGTTCCATAGACGGCAAAAAGACTGCAACAGAGAATACCCATGGGATATTCCGCTATTACAGTCCCGGTTCCGGGCACCCTGCCGAATCAGTCCGCTTTGGTCAGACTGGACAATACCCGCTGAATCACTACAGGATCTTTTCCGACTATTTTTTCCACATAAGTAAATACTACTGGTTCATCCATCTCAAGCCCTTCCGGCGCATCCTCTGTGCCAGCACCTAGTTCAAAGGCCGTTGGCCCTTCCTCTGTCACAATCTCCACGGAATGGGGGTCCATCTGCCCGACATAAGTACCTGAGCCTTGAATCTTCTCTGACTCTTCGGCTGCGGAAGGACTAGACTTAAGCACCGGACTGGCGAGAGGTACCGCCGCCGTCTGTACAGGAATGCCCGAAGAGCCTCCTGAGGACGATTCTCCGGGGGCTTCCGCCGGGCTGTTCCCGCCGCAAGCCGTCAGGGTGAGCATCAATGCAGCGATTGCTGTCATACCGGGTAGCGTACGCTCTAGTCTCATGATGTGTACCTCCTCTGTTAGTTGTGTGCTGCTTACCTTACCTAAGGATTACCCCGCAAGCCGGGTAGTGTAAACTTGCCGTTACGGGCTGGGCATCAGCCGTACGCACAGAAGCGCCGGACTAATACAATACATGAAGAGCCTTATTCAGCATTTGAAGGAGTGGTATCCTTGAGAATCGATATCGGCTGCGGCCCCGGCAAAGAGTCCGGGTATCTGGGAATCGACCGCACACTGTACCCCGGGGTGGATATCGTCTGCGATATTTGCGAAGGAATCCCCCTGCCCGACAATACGGCCGAATTCGTGATGGCCAGCCGGGTCATGCCTTATGTGAACGATCTTTTTGCAGCGATGTCAGAGATTTATAGAATAAGCACGCACCAAGCGGTTGTGTGTATTCTCTCACCCTATGCCCATAGCTTCCCGCATGCTTCCAACCCTATGTTTAAGCAAAAGTTCGATGAGTATACCCCCCGCTATTTCACCGGCCGCTTCTTCCAGCCCTCTCAGAGTCCGCTGTGCCCGGAGATCCCTGATTATCCCGTACCACTGCCGCCGTTTGACTTCAGATTGCTGCGGATGGAGCTGTTCTATCAATATCCGTATGACGACAATCTGTATGATGCGGAAGAGCTGGAGGTTCTGAAGACGCTGCAGTCCAATGTCATCCATGAAATTATGTACCACTTCGCCGTCATTAAGCGGGAGATTACGGGTGAGGAACTGGAGGCGATGAGCCGGAAGGTGCTGCCTGAGCCACAGGCGCTGCTGGAGCGCAGGCTTCGGCTGCATAACAGGTAATATATGTTATAAAAATCGGGATGGACATACAAGATTGCCCAAAACGGAACATAGGCTAATACAACACAAGCAAGATGGCATATCGGCTCACACAGGAGCCGGTCTGCTTTTTTTTGAAGTATAGAAGAATTTATTTGTTTCACATGATAACTTATCCTTCTATTTCTCGCTGAAACGGTACCGTCCTTTAAAGGACGGCAAAGCCGTTTCCACTTGCTGTCAGAGCTTCTATTCAAAAGGAGGTGAAAATTATTCCTCTAGTCGTCCGGTCTACGGTTAATGCAACAGGCGCCATCACTTTCACAGGCAACACGCTGGGACTAAGCCGCTCTGAAACTGCCGGTGTACCGGGTACGCAGGACAGTATCGGAGGCTTCTCTACGATCAATACAGCTTCTGTATACGGCACCTACCCCGCTGGCACTACCAGTCTATATCAGAACAACAGTTCAGCCGCTATTCTAGTACTCCCTGCAGGAAGCACGGTTCTGTATGCTGAGCTGATTTGGGGCGGTTCCTATGTTAACGGTAACGTCAATCTCACTTCTGCAATCAACAACCCGGTATCCTTTACAACACCACTCGGGAACACGGTCAGCGTAACCCCCGATTCAGCCACAGCCAATTCGGTGGATCTGGGTGGCGGGGCACTCGCGTATGTCCGCTCCGCCAATGTCACAAGCACCATTCAAGCCTCAGGTGCCGGAACCTATGTCACTGGCGGTGTAGTCGGGACTATTGTTATTCCTGGTGATTCCACTGCCAACCATGCGGGCTGGACACTTGCCGTCATCTACCAGAATCCGTCGCTGCCCTTCCGCAACATGTCACTGCGCGCAGGCGCCGTCCTTGTCCAAGCTTCCTCGGCTCCCGTGGTCACCACCATTACCGGCTTCGCCACACCGGTTACCGGCGCGCTGGGCGGACGTATCCAGTTCAGCGCCCAGGAAGGAGATGCCAACCGCTCGGGAGATCAGGCGCTTTTCGGCCCTACCTCTACTACTCAGGTCGCCTTGTCCGGTCCTAATAACTTCGCGAACAACTTCTTTGCCTCGCAGATTAACAATGATGCCGGCAATCTGAATACGACAGGCACGTTCGGCACCCGCAACCAGACCAACGGCAGTCCGGGCTCCAACATTGTCGGGGGGCGGCAGGGCTGGGATATCACGAATGTGGATGTCTCTGCGCGTCTGGTCAATAATCAGTCCTCTGCACTCCTGACCTTGACTACATCAGGCGATGCGTATGTCGTTAACGCGAACGGACTGCAAATTGATATCAACGCGCCCAAGATCTCCTTGACCAAAAGCGCAAATGTCGCCGGTACCATCGTTGGCGATCTGGTCACTTATACTGTAACGGTCAGCAATAGCGGCACAGCAAGCGCAGCCAGTGTTGTATTGTCGGATGCTTTACCGGCAGGTCTTACTTTTGTCACAGGAAGTGTAGTGGTGGCCGGTGTTTCCAGGCCGACTTATGATATAACCTCCGGCATCCCGCTGGGATCATTGGCCCTTGGCACTTCCATAACAGTTACCTATCAAGCCAGAGTGACTTCCTTGCCGAATCCGCAATTTGTGCCCAACACGGCTAACGCTGCCTTCACCTTCCAGAGTGTGGCTGGAGGCCCCATTGTGAGCGGGGTTATTCCATCCAATACACAATCACTGCCGGTATATTCTCCGGTGCTCGGCATTGTCAAAAGCGCCAATACAACCAATGCAACCGTCGGAGACCAGATTCTCTACACCCTGCAAATCTCCAATACCGGCAATATCGGCGCCACTACTACGCTCACGGATAACATCCCTGCCGGCAGCTCCTACATTCCGGGAAGCTTCACAGTAAACGGTACGCCCGTGGCGGGGAATCCCGCCGCCGGGATCGCCATCGGCACCATCGCGGCGGGAGGAAGCTCGACCGTCCAGTTCCGCGTGCTGGTGAACAGCCTGCCCTCTCCTCCGCAGCTCGTTGACCAGGCTACAGCCGCCTATACCTTCCTGGTTCCTGACGGGCGGACCGTGAACGGTTCGGCCGCCTCCAATACGCTCACCATACCGGTAAGACTGCCTAATGTCGCCCTTGTCAAAAGCGCCAGCTTCCCGGATGTCGCCGTAGGCGATACCCTGCAGTATACGTCTGTGGTTACTAATAACGGAATCGTCGCCATCACGAATGTCGTGCTCTCTGATCCGATCCCTGCAGGCAGCACTCTAGTGCCTGGAAGTGTGGTGGTGGCGGGAACCGCACGGCCAGCCGCTGATCCGGCTTCGGGGATATCTGTCGGCACCATTGCGCCAGGGGCCAGCGTAACAGTAACCTTCCAGGTGAGTGTCACCTCTGTGCCGGGAAGCAGCCAGCTCGCCAACCAGTCATCGGCCTCTTACAGCTCGGGGTCCTTCAATGCCATCACACAGTCCAATACAACCCTCACCCCTGTCTATCAGCCAATAATCGGCATTGTCAAAAGCGCCAGCCCCGGCAGCGCCACGGTTGGGGGAAATGTCCAGTACACGCTGCAGGTACAGAACACTGGCAACCTCGCAGCAACAGTAACCTTAACGGACACGATTCCTGCCGGGTCTGCCTTCGTCGCCGGAAGCGTCACAGTGAATGGAGTGGTCCGGCCGTCAGATTCTCCGGTAAGCGGAATTCCGCTCGGGTCCGTAGCACCGGGAGCCGCCTTGACCGTAACCTTCCTCACCACTGTTCAATCCCTGCCGTCTCCGGCAACCTTGACGGACCAGGGCAGCAGCAGTTACACCTATCAGTTGCCCAGCGGACGCTCCCTTTCCGGTGGAAGTGTATCTAATACAGTGACTATTCCGGTCTCTGCGCCCAACATCACGATTCTCAAAAATGCCAATCTCACCTCTGTGGCTGTAGGCGAATATCTTACTTACACCGTCTCCGTATCCAACCCCAGCGGTGTAGCTGTTAACAATGTAGTGCTGTCTGATCCGGCTCCGGCCGGCAGTGCCTTTGTAGCGGGGACAGTCACGGTGAACGGGACGGCCGTCCCCTCTGCCAATCCGAATGCCGGGATCGCTCTTGGCACACTTGCTGCGGGTGCTACAAGCATCGTTGTCTTCCAGGTTAATGCGACCTCTATTCCAAGTCCGCCACAACTGAGCAACCGGGCAAGCGCGTCCTTTACATCAGGCACATTCAGCGGAACAGCCCTATCGGGCACAGTATCTACTCCGGTCTTCATTCCAGTCATTGGACTTGTCAAAAGCGCAAGCCCTGCGCAGGCCTCTGTCGGCAGTCTGCTCTCTTTCTCCATCCTGGCGAGCAACACCGGCAATATCGCGGCCATGCTGAATCTGACCGATGCCCTGCCGCCGCAGACGGTATTCGAGACCAACAGCGTAAGTATAGGCGGGACGCCGCTGCCGGGATACAGCCCCTTAACCGGTATTCCGGTGGGGCCGCTTGCTCCGGGTGACAGTGTTGTAGTCAGCTTCCTGGTTACGGTAACTGCGCTCCCCCCGAACCAGCAGCTGCCCAATAACGCAGCGGCTTCCTATACTTTCACCCTGCCGGATGGGCGCCAGCTTGGCGGTAACGCCGTATCAAACACACTTACAGTACCCGTCTCGGCACCGAATGTCAGTATTGTCAAAAGCGTCAATGCCATTGATGCCGTGACCGGTGACATTCTTACCTTCACCTCCGTGCTGACGAATAACAGCATTACCTCTGTCAGCAACATCATTCTCAGCGATCCCTTGCCAGAGAATGCAGCGTTCCTTCCCGGAACCGTAATTGTCGGCGGCGTCTCCCAGCCGTTGTCAGTTCCGTCCGCCGGTATCCCAATCGGCAGCCTGGGGCCTGGGGCCTCCGTTGCCGTCACATTCGAGGTGAGAATAACCATGCCGATTCCTTCGCAGGTCAATAACCAATCGACCGTCAGCTTCACCTCCGGGGTCTTCTCCGGCTCTTCATCATCCAATGTCACCACCACACCGGTCACACAACCCCAGATTTCCCTGGTCAAAAGCGCCAGTGACCTGAACGCCACCGTTGGCGATACGGTCATCTATACCATTGTGGTCAGCAATAGCGGTAACCTTGCCGCCAATGTTACGTTAACCGACAATATCCCGGCTGGTACTACCTTTGACCCTAACAGTGTCATTGTCGGCGGTTTCCCTCAGCCAGGGGCTGCACCGGATACCGGAATCACAGTCGGAACCGTAGCTCCCGGGGCAAGTGTGTCTGTCAGCTTCACGGTCTTCATCGTGTCCCTGCCTTCCCCGCAGCAGCTGGTCAATCAGGCAGCTTCTACCTATACCTTCACGCCGCCTGACGGCCGGCTGCTCAGCGGCAGCGCCGTCTCCAATACCGTGACCATCGCAGTCTCTGCTCCCAACCTGTCGGTGGTCAAGAGCACCACGTCCACTTCAGTGGCACTCGGTGACACGATTGCGTATTCCGTCAACATCACGAATAGCGGGGCGGACCCGGTTAACAATGTGATTCTCAGCGATCCGACACCCGATGGTGCTGCTTTTGTACCGGGCAGCGTATCCGTGAATGGGGTTCCTTTTCCGAACGCCAATCCGGCCTCCGGGGTTCCCATCAGCACGCTTGCCTCCGGCGCCTCAGCCGTCGTCTCATACAGCGTCACCGTCACCTCCGTACCGGCGGATACCTCCATTGATAATCAGGCGACGGTCACCTACACCTCCGGTGTCTTCGCCGGCTCAACCTTCTCGAACCCTGTGGCAGTCCCCGTCTTCCAGCCGGTAATTGCAGCAACCAAAGCAGCAAATACCACCAATGCCACGGTTGGAGATACCGTGACCTATACCATTAATATCACCAATACAGGTAACTACGGAGCAAGCCTGACGGTCACGGACAATATTCCGGCCGGCACTACCTTTGTGGCCAACAGCGTGCTGATTAATGGTCTGCCTCTGCCGCAGGCCGATCCTTCCACAGGAATCGCCGCTGGAAGCATTGCTCCGGGAGCAACGGTAGCCGTTACGTTCTCGGTGGTCATCACTTCATTGCCATCGCCGCAGTTCCTGGTCAACCAGGGAACCGTTGCTTCCAGCTTCACCTTGCCTGACGGAAGAACCCTGGGTGGTTCAACACTCACCAATACCGTAACCATGCCGGTCTCAAACCCGAATCTGGGGATTGTCAAAACAACGGTGACCACCGCAACCAATGTCGGAGACACCATCACCTATTCCGTAACCTTGACCAACAACGGGATTGCGGCAGTCAATAATGTGGTATTCACGTATGCTCTGCCTGCCGGTACCGCCTTTGTTCCGGGCAGCGTGCTCGTGGACGGTGTGCCCCGCCCCGCCGCTTCACCGGCTACCGGGGTGACCCTGGGCAGTATTGCTCCCGGGGCTTCCGTCACCGTGTCCTTCAGCGTTACGGTTACAGCGCTGCCGCCGTCCGGGGTACTGAACAATCAGTCCTCGGCCAGCTTCACCTCCGGCGCTCTGTCCAGTGCAGCCTTCTCTTATATTGTGACCACGCCGGTATTCCAGCCGATTATCGCTGCAGCGAAGAGCGCAAGCTCTCAAAATGCAACGGTAGGCGACACTATTATATATACCGTGAATGTAAGCAATTCAGGGAACTATGCCGCCTCGGCCACACTGACCGACACCATTCCGGCAGGTACAACACTGGTTCCGAACAGTGTGCTAATTAACGGATTCCCTTCGCCGGGCTCCGATCCTGCTACCGGAATCGCACTGGGCAGTGTTGCCGCGGGTGCAGCTCTGACCGTAGTGTTCTCGGTAGTGATCACTACGCTGCCGGCCAGCCAGCAGCTTAGCAATCAGGCCATCATCGCCTTCAATTATACGCTGCCTGACGGACGCGTCTTCAACCAGTCGGCCAGCTCGAACATCAATCTGATTCCGGTATCGTCGCCGGATGTCCTGGTTGCCAAGAGCACTACTGTCATTGATGCAGTTCCGGGGGATACGGTTCCGTACAGCATTGCAGTCACCAATAACGGCATTGCTCCGATTAATAATGTTGTGCTGAGTGATCCGATTCCGGCCGGTTCATCCTTTGTAGCCGGCAGCGTGGTCGTGGACGGCACTCCGCTGCCAGGGG
Source organism: Paenibacillus sp. FSL R7-0179 (assembly GCF_038002265.1). Lineage (NCBI taxonomy): Bacteria > Bacillati > Bacillota > Bacilli > Caryophanales > Paenibacillaceae > Paenibacillus > Paenibacillus sp. FSL R7-0179. Next base: position 1,250,935 of record NZ_JBBOCC010000002.1, on the reverse strand, counting down.
GAAATCCTGCGAACGGGATCTCGCTGGGCACCATCGCTCCGGGAGCAACCGTGCTGGTCACCTTCAACATCCTGGTCAATACGCTGCCTAATCCGGCCGCGCTGAGCAATCTGGCCTCCGTCAGCTTCACCTCCGGCGCATTCTCGGGAGCCTCTTATTCCAATACGCTGGTTACTCCGGTATACCAGCCGATTATCGGCATCCTGAAGTCTGCGGACACCACAAACGCGACGGTTGGAGATACAGTCACCTATGCACTCAGCGTCACCAATACAGGCAATCTTGCGGCAGTCGTCACCTTAACCGACTCTATCCCTGCGGGCGCTGTATTCATACCGAACAGCGTACTGGTTAACGGCCAGCCCGTCCCCGGCGCTGATCCGACTACCGGGATCAATCTGGGTACAGTTCCAGCGGGTGCGACAGTTACTATGCTCGTCACCCTGCAGGTTACGCTGGCTTCCCTTCCTTCACCTCAGCAGCTGGTGAACCAGGCCGCCGCGTCCTTCACCTTCACGCCGCCGGATGGCCGCTCGCTCTCGGGATCAGCTGTATCGAACACGCTGGTCATCCCTGTCTCTTCACCGGACGTAACTGCAGTTAAGAGCACTCCGGCTGTCGATGCCGTTGTCGGCGATATCATTACCTATACGATTGCCGTAACCAATAACGGCATTGTTCCCGTTAACAATGTGGTCCTCGTTGACCCGATCCCCGCTGGCAGCCAGTTCGTTGCAGGCAGCGTAACTGTAGACGGCACACCGCGTCCCGGAGCAAATCCGGCCACCGGTATCATCATCGGAACAATCGCACCGGGAGCGACCTCAACGGTAACCTTCCAGGTCCAGGTCATCGTCATATGACAGACGGCTCAAGGCTCCAGCCTGTCGTAAGTAATCAGTCCATGGTTCTGTACAGCTCTGCAGAGGGCACCGACTCGGTTACCTATTCCAATACCGTCAATACACTTGTCGTGGGCCCGGTATTATCGCTTCAGAAGCAAGCTGACCGCCTGAGCGCCTCCCTGGGGGAGACACTCGTCTACACTGTGACCGCCAGGAACAGCGGCAATACGGGTGCGCTTGTCACCATCACGGATGTGCTTCCCCCGGGCGTCTCGTTCATTGCCAATAGTGTGCTTAGAGACGGAGTCCCCCTTCCGGGGGTCACTCCGTCTTCCGGCATTCCCCTTGGCCTGCTCGCCCCCCATTCGGGAGTCAGCATCGCCTTCCAGGTCATTGTCATCTCGCTTCCGCCTTCACTAGCGCTGGTTAACAGGGCGATTGGCACGTATTCCTTCAATACATCTGAAGGCAGAGCAGTAAGCGGAGAGATCCGTTCCAATACGGTTAGTGTCTCCCTGCTGTCCTACCAGTTGTCTTCCCTGCTCTCAGCCAGCACCCCCACAACCTTCATTGGGGATGTCGTAACTTATACCCTTCAGCTCAGGAATGAAGGCACCCGGCCGCTGACCGGAGTCATTGCCACACTTCCCGTTCCGGAAGGCACCACCTTCCTTCCCGGAAGTGTTACCGCTGGCGGGATTTATCAGCCTGAGGCCGACCCGGCATCAGGCATCGGGCTGGGTTTGCTCCCTGCAGGAGCAGCCTCTGAGGTCTCTTACCGTGTCCGGGTGAGCTCGAATCCTCCAGGCTCGGTGATTCTGGCGAACGCACAAATCTCTTATGAGGCTAACGACAGCAGAATCTCATCCACAAGCAATACCGTTCAGATTACGGTCATCCAGCCCGGATTATCGGTAAGGCTGAAGGTCGATCTCTACAGTGCAGCGCCCGGCGACAATCTGCGGTACGAGTTCACTGTGAATAACAGCGGCAATCTGGCTGTCAACGCACGGCTCACGGACGCCGTTCCGCCCAGCGTACTGTTCGTCTGGGACAGCGTCCGGATTGACGGGGTTCCTCAGAGGGGCGTGCGCCCCGGAGACGGAATCCCGCTGGGCACCTTACGGGCAGGCGCTGTTATGGTGGTTGATTTTCTCGTATCCATTCCGGGTGCCACCGATATCCGCCAGACTCCGGCCATTCAGAATCAGGGAGTGGTCCAGTATACATTCTCCTTGCCCGACGGACGCAATGTTGGGCAGGTCTCCCGCTCCAATGCGGTGACCACATTGCTGTTCACGCCGATCATTTCCATTCAGATTCAGGGTGAGCCGCCCGTAGTTGAGCCTGGAGGCATCGCTGAATTCAACATTCAAGTGTCCAACAGCGGGAATTATCCGGCTGAGGTCTCAGTGATCCGGATTGTACCGCAGGGTATCGTCATTGATCCCGATATCGTTACGATAAGCGCCATCACTGTACCCGGTACGCCTTACAGCGGAACCGTTGCTCTGGGAACGCTGGAAGCGGGGCAGACTTCCACACTCACTTATTTTGTCAGAATAAATACAGATTATATGGGTAAGAATCTTCAAGGCTCTACGGCAGCCCTGTATCTATTCACCATCGACGGACGCCGGTACTCCGGCGAAGCCCGTTCTAATACCTACAATCTGCTCCTGGAAGAAATCAGTGAATAATACAGCTCACATATCCCCCATCTCCCTGAATATACTTTAGTTACAACCTGCTGCTTCGTCTCAGTCTCCGTAGTGACAATACCGAATAACACAGTCCATGGGAGGTGGTCATCCTTGTCCCAGCCGTCCGGTCCATACACTTTTGTCGTCTCCAAAGAAGACTGGTCCCTTCATCGCAAAGGCCATCAGGATCAGGAGCGTCACCAGCAAAAGGTCAGAGAAGCCATCAAGGGCAATCTGCCCGATCTGGTTACTGAAGAGAACATTATTTTGTCAGGCGGCAAGCAGATTGTGAAGGTGCCGATCCGCAGTCTGGATGAATACCGGATTATCTATAATTTCCGCAAGCAAAAGCATGTCGGCCAGGGAGACGGGGAGAGCCAGGTGGGTGATGTCCTCGGACGCGATTCCCAGTCGGCCCAGCCGGGCAAAGGGGATAAAGCGGGCGACCAGCCGGGAGCAGATACCGTTGAAGCCGAGGTCGATCTGGAGGATCTCGAGGATATTCTTTTCCAGGACATGGAGCTGCCCCATCTGAAGCCGAAGGATAAGGAAGAGATTGAGGTCAAATCGATTGTCTTCAATGACATCCGCAAAAAAGGCATGATGTCGAACATCGACAAGAAACGAACGTTACTTGAGAATCTGCGGCGCAATGCCAGCAGCGGCCACCCTGGAATACACAGCATCAGCCCAGATGATCTGCGTTACAAAACCTGGGATGACATCGCAGTTCCTCACTCGAATGCCGTGATTATTGCCATGATGGACACTTCCGGCTCGATGGGCACTTTTGAAAAATACTGCGCCCGCAGCTTCTTCTTCTGGATGACCCGCTTCCTGCGCCGCCAGTATGAGAAGGTGGATATTGTGTTCCTGGCCCATCATACGGAAGCCAAGGAGGTCAGCGAGCATGACTTCTTCACCCGTGGCGAGAGCGGGGGGACAATCTGCTCCTCGGCATACCAGAAAGCCCTGGAGATTATCGACAGCCGCTATCCGCCAGCCAAATACAACATCTATCCCTTCCATTTCTCGGATGGCGACAATCTGACCTCCGACAATGAGCGCTGTGTCAAGCTGATCGGCGAGCTGCTGAAGCGCAGCAATATGTTCGGCTACGGCGAGGTGAACCAGTACAACCGCAGCAGCACCCTGATGTCCGCCTACCGTCACCTGAAGCAGGAGCAGTTCATGCATTATGTGATTAAGGATAAGAAGGAAGTGTATCAGGCGCTGAAGGCTTTTTTCGGCAAAAAGGTTACTGAAGCTTAAGCAGCCTCACTTCAGGTCTGTCAATCGAGCAATGAACAGTTGAGCAGTTAAGCCATAACGGCTATGCGCATTCTTGCGCTGTGAGTTCCCGCCCCGCCCTGCCGCTTCTTGCGGTGTGCGGGGTTTTTGTGCGGTTTTTTTTGTGCTGGCTTGGAACTTGCGCCGCATAAGCCTGTTGACTATTGTATCGGCAGCCGATATACTAAATGTATCGATTGACGATATAACGACAGATGTTATAACGTCAGATGCTATAACGCCGAAGGATACAAAGGAATGCAAATGAAATTCCCGGTCTGTGTGGAATGAGACTCAAAGATTCGCGATAAGGAAGGTGATGGCATTGTCCGGCAACAATGAATACGGGGCGCTGACCGAAGGCGTCTATTATATCCTCTTGTCTCTGCTCACCCCGATGCACGGCTACGGCATTATGCAGAATGTGAAGCTGCTGAGCAATCAGCGCGTGGAACTGGGGGCAGGCACGTTATACGGGGCGTTAAGCACGCTGGTGGAACGGGGCTGGATCCAGCTGCTGGCCGGCGGAGAGGATTCCCGCAAGAAGGAATACCAGATTACGGAACTTGGCAAATCGATAGCCCAGAGTGAAATGACAAGGCTTGATGAGCTGCTCACAAATGGAAGAAAGCTACTGGGAGGCGAAGCGTAATGAGTCAGGTGGTACGCAAATTTTTCATGGATTTCGAGAAGGAAGAAGCATGGCTGAATGAAATGTCGGCCAAGGGATGGGCACTGGTGGAGCATTCTTGGGCCCGTTATGTGTTTGAGGAGAGCACCAAGGGGGAGTATATTTACCGGATTGAGCTGCTGGAGAAGGACCCTAAGGAGGCGGCCGGCTACTTGCAATTCATGGAGGAGACCGGAGCCGAGTGTGTGCCATTCGGGATCCCCTCCAAGGCCAATCGTGTATTCATGAACCAACGCTGGGTATTCTTCAGAAGGAAGGCCTCGGAAGGCCCCTTTCAGATCTATACCGATGCAGATTCCAAAATCAAACACTATCAGCGAATCTACAAAGTCTATCTGTCCCTCGCGTTCATGGAGCTGATTATGGGCTCCTTAAATATCATGCTGCTTATGCTAAATTCTTCCTCTATCATCTACAAAATCAACCTCTACGTAGGAGTGTCTGTGGTGATTCTGGGCCTGTTCTTCGTGTGGCTCAGCCTGCCGGTCCGCCGCAAGATCGCGCGGCTGCAGCAGGAGAAGCTGATTCGGGAGTGAGGGTTTACTTGATAACCTCTCTACCAAGCGTAACTCCTCCATTTGAATCAATATACCATCTATCCTTATTTTTAACTACAGAGGTAAGTGAGTAGAAACGCTCCTTGAACTTCGATGGGTCGTTGTTAGCTTGAAGTGTATAGATAGAATAGACAACTGCTTTCTTTGCCGAAAATGAGACAATGACTACCTGTTCTTGCGTATATTCTATATCCAATTTTCGATTCGACCATTCCCGGAGCTCTCTGATCTCCTGTTCGTAGTCAGCAGTCTTGTTGGCAGGGTCCTGCAGCGCCAGTTCCGCCTCCACATCTTTGTCATTTATAGCTTTACTATAAGCAGCGAGCAACTCGCGAATGGCCATTTGATCTGCGGCAGGAACGCTTACCTCTTTATTAATCAATGAAGTATAGTTTAGATAGTCTGTATCACTGATTTCTATAGTATGTATCTTCCAACTGGCATCAGGCTTATGTTCCATTTCCAAGTTTACATGCTCAACCCGGTCCAGGAGCTCAGTGTTTGTCTTACGAAAGGAGACATCAGCAAGCAATACGGTATACTCTCCCCACGATTTCATTTCAAGCTTGTCGATCGACTGAAAGCCAGCCTGAGTCTGATAATGGGCTTTAATTAGTGCCTGTATTTTTTTCAGGTCCGCCTTTTTAGGCTTGCCTTGCAGATCCTCGTATACTTTAACTATTTTGTTCGTCTTATCATAGTCGGCATTGATATAGTTAGTCTCCTCGAACAGAGAGAGCGCAACCAGGGCATCCGCACCCGAACCAATAACCATCGGAATGTTCGAATTATGGGTGTACAGAGAACCGTTTACGAATGTTTTTTTCGTTTTGAGGTCAACTTTAAAAGAAGCATCCTCTGAGGTAGCTGTAATTTGCTTGCTGTCAGCATCATACTTGAACTTAAAGCCCAAAGCCTGCACCACACTACGGAATTCTACATACACACTTCCTCCTTGAATCACCGAAGCCGCACGCGGATGAATTTCCTTATTTTGCACATATACACGGATTCCCTTTGCAGTTTGGGTTGCTGTTGCTGCGGATACTGCATTAGAAGTCATAGCAACGCCTAACAAAGTAATCAGCAGGATTAACAGCACATTAGCCATATGTATTCTTTTCTTCAATTCCCTTATTCTCCTTCGAACGATAAATTTTATTTCTACAATTTATATTCGGTCTGCTCCATGTATTTCCTTTATCTCTCAGCTAGTACAGAACAAAAACACCCCAGGGATACAGAGCCTCAATAGCCACAGCAGCTAACAAGTGGAATAGCGCTGCTTATTTCTTCAACTTCTTACGATTACAGGTAAACAAGTGGAAAAACAGCATCTGCTAGGGCCGATTTTGCTCCGAGTGGGCGCTATGCAAACATTTAAGTGTTGTTTTTCCAACTCTTGCCGGAGTATCGTCGATCCGTTCGTTAACAAGTGCCCAGAATCCAACTATTCCCCCAATTGCGGCAAGGAGAATGGGTTTTCGCATACATTCGGCCCAACCGCCTACCCTGAGTAAATTGTGTTCGGTTTTTCGCATACATTCGGCCCAACCGCCTACCCTGAGTAAATTGTGTTCGGTTTAATACGAAAATAAAAGTACCGGAAAATGCGCAGCAGAACGGGTTTTGACAAAAAAAGACCCACCGCCCCAAAAAAACGTTTCGTTTTTTTTGAAAAAGGGAAGACTATTGGATAGGATTTAATTGCACGCTATATCCTAACTGCTGGATATAGTTCACGTACCTATCTAACGTGTTTTTCTTGGACGTCTCATCGCCTAGTGAGACGTCTATTTCTTGGTATGACCTCTTCTCCCGCATCAGGGCATGGAGGATTCGAATCAGCAAATGCGCGGTGGCGACGTTTGCTTTTTTATCGCCTCTTCTCTTACGTATTCGTCGAAAAAATTGGCCGATCCGGTTCGAGGAGCGAGAGTTCGCCCAAGCCGCCTGACACAAGGCCCCTTTCAGATGCTTGTTCCCTTGCATCGTTTTTGACTTTCTTCGCTTTCCCGCGCTTTCGTTGTTCCCTGGACACACCCCCGCCCATGATGCAAACTGCGCATCACTCGGGAACATTTCCGCGACATGCGGCCCCACTTCGGCAAAGATGGTCACGGCAGACGTCCGCTCAATTCCTGGAATGGAGTCAATTTGTTCAATCACCTCCAGGTACGGTTCTGCCTTCGCCTCGATTCGAGCTTCCAGCTCCGTGATCCTTTTCTCCAAATAGACCAAGTGGTCCCAGTGGTCTCGAATCATCTCGCGGTGATGACGGCGCAACTTGCCATTGAGCGCGTCTAGCAACTGCGGAACTTTCTTTTTCAAACGGGTTTTGACCAGGTTTTTAACGGTCCCTTCGTCGATGACCTCGCCGTCCATGATCTTCTGGAGCAGGCCCCGTCCCGAAACCCCATATAGATCGGACATAAAGGTGGTTAGCTTAATGTTGGCATCCTGCAGGATTTTGTGAATGCGGTTTTTCTCCGCCGTCACCGCCTGCACCATCTTACTCCGGTAACGGGTCAAGTCTCGCAAATCCCGGATGTCTTGTTCGGGCACCATACTGCCTTCAATGAGCCCGCAACGGTGCAATTGCGCTAACCAGCGCGCATCTTGCATGTCACTTTTTCGACCCGGCGTATTCTTTACCCGCTGGGCGTTGGCCAAGACCAGATCACAACTGCCCTCTAAGATGTTCCATACCGGTTTCCATAACACGCCCGTACTCTCCATCACCACCTCCCGACAGCCTTGTTCACTCAGCCAATCTTGCAGGCCTAGCAATTCTTTGGTTGTCGTCCCAAAGGTTTTCAGGTGACATTGGGGTTTCTGTTCGATCGGTCCTTTCAACACGCAGGCCACAACGGTTTCCTGGTGCACGTCCAGACCGGCGCAACACATACGTACAGCATCCATTCCAATCATCCTCCATCGTCAGCTTACAAATCATGCGCTCGAGTGAGTGTAATTTAATACACGTACTTTTGGGGGCTACAATAGGCGATGCTCGAAAAGCGCAATAGAACAGTTTTTCGCACGGGGTGTATCCCAGTAACCGTTTCCGCCCTTTGATTTGTATATGTAGTGTTGACGACTACAGCCTCTTTTAGAATGGATGCGACGGATGCCACCCACTTATTTTCATTCCTGGGGGTGACAAGGTCTCTGTCTTGTCATGCCTGTTTTTCGCATACATTCAGCCCAAGCACCTACTTGAGCAAATTGTGTTCGGTTTTTCGCATACATCCAGCCCAAGCGCCTACCCTGAGTAAATTGTGTTCGGTTTTTCGCATACATCACCCGGACCAGCGCGCTTACCCCCACCTCCCCCTATGCCAAAAATAAAGAGCCATCCCAAGCAGCCATTTCATGGCTTTTGGGACAGCCCTTATTCCAATAAATATTCGCTCCACCTAAGCTTATCTCTGCTCCGCTTACTGCACCTTCTCGCGGTCCTTGCCCTTGTCGGATTCCCCGGCATTCTTGTTCGCGGCCTCGCGGTCCTGCATCATTTCGTCTATCGTCTTCACCTTCAAGCGGGCCGCGCCCTCGTTGCCGGCTCTTGTCGGGATCAGATCACCGGAAGCAAGGCGTTCCTTTGCTGCCGCAATGGCTGCGCTGTATTGCGGCAGCCACTGTTCTCCAGCTACCAGCATCTCGTCAACCATCTGCCAGATCTCCTTCGGATTGCAGACGGCACCGACCAGCGGGTCCATCATGAACGCCTGGCGCAGCAGCTTGTCGTCCCCATGCACAGCCGCTTCCACCGCCAGGCGCTGCACGGAGATGCTGACGTTGCAGACTGCTGCCAGACCGAGCGGCAGGTCGCCGACCAGCGGCATCGAGATGCCGTTACGGTCCACGTAGCCGGGCGCTTCAATAATAGCATCAGCCGGCAGATTGGAAATCACGCCGTTGTTCACCATATTAAAATGTCCCCGGTAAACGCGTCCTGTCTCCAGTCCTTCAATAATGAACGAGCCGTGCTCCTCGCCCCGCTTCTCCGGGATGTACTCCATCGCCGGGTCCTTCATCCAGTTCGGAAAGTCTGTCTCAAACCAGTTGCGGCCTTCGGTACAGATCCGCAGGTATCCGCCTGTCTCGCCGTTAATCCATACCCCCATATCGATCCAGTCCATAATCTCCTCGGGGCGCTTGCGGTACCACGGAACGTATTCGCTCAGGTGTCCGTTCGACTCTGTACTGTAATAGCCGAAGCGGCGGAGCATATCAATCCGCACCTTCTCCGTACGGCTGTAATCCGGATGCTTCTCGAACGCCTCCAGTAGGCCTGCTGTCAGATCCTTGCCTTCATGCTTCGCGGAGATATACCAAGTCTGGTGATTGATGCCCGCGCAGATAATATCCACCTGCGACTTCTCCAGGCCGTATACCTGGGCGATCTGCTGATGTCCATGCTGGACGCCATGGCAGAGTCCGATCGTCCGCACACCGCCGTATTTATTGCAGGCCCAGGTCAGCATAGCCATCGGATTCGAGTAGTTCAGCAGCAGTACATCCGGCGCAGCCATCTCACGGATATCACGGCAGATCTCCAGCATCTCTGCGATCCCGCGCTGCCCGTACATAATCCCGCCTGCGCACAGCGTATCTCCTACACACTGATCGACGCCATACTTCAGCGGAATATCCACATCGGTAGCGAAGGCCTCCAGGCCCCCCACACGAATAGTACAAAATACGTACTTGGCCCCCCTGAGCGCTTCCCTGCGGTCCGTAGTGGAAGAGATGATGATATCCAGACCATTCTCCTTAATATCCCGCTGGCACAGCTCGGTGACCATGTCCAGGTTATGGCTGTTTATATCCATGAACGAAACTTCGATATTACGGAATTCCGGCACAGTCAGCAGGTCGCGCAGCAGTCCGCGGGTGAAACCGATACTGCCTGCCCCGATAAAGGTTACTTTAAAAGACATAATAATCATCCTCCGGCAATGAATTATTGACTCCTGTCCATTGTAGCAAGGAGGCTGCCGGAAGCGTAACCAATATCATGACCATTTTGCCGGTAACCTGTCAACAATCCTAACCTTATGTGCAGAATAACAAGCCCGAAACGAACAGGCAGCTATTCTTCACTCCAATAATGGCGTTCGATAGAGTTGCGGTATTCGATAGGAGTACAGCCTGAATATTTCTTGAATAGCAGATGAAAATACTGCCTGCTGCTGATCCCCACATAGTCGGCAATCTCCGCTACCGGAATCTCGCCCTGTCCCAGGAGCATCCGGGCCTTCTCCATACGCAGCTGGTTCAGGTAGTCCGTCAGGGTCTGCCCTGTATGCGTCCGGAAGATGCGGTGCAGATAGCCCGGATGAACATTCACGGAGAGCGCAACCTCCTTAACCTGAATGCTCCGGTCATAATTCTGATGCAGGAACTCGATGGCACGCCTCACGTAAGTCTGTGAGGACTGCTGGCTGGACGGTAGCGACTCCATGCGCAGCCTGGCGAGCCGCAGCAGAAGCTCTACGAAGAGCAGATTCACCATACTGCTCCCCCTCCGCCCGCGTTGATCCAGCTCCAGCACCAGCGCTTTTAGCACATGGAAAACCTCCTCCTGACCTTGCAACACCAGGCTGTCGAACGGATGCCGCAGCAGCTCTGCGAGCACCTCCTCCTCCCGGGCCAAGCTGCCAATGGAAGGAACTACGCCCCCATATTCGGTAAAAGCAAATTCCACATTCAGCATCCGGCACGAGGAGCCCTCGTTCACGATAAGCCGGTGCGGCACCTCCGCATCCAGCAGAATCATCTCTCCCCGCTTCAGACGGAAGGGTGTGTCGCCGCCCGCTTCATCCCGCACCTCCACGACACAGCTGCCAGAGATAAGATACATGATCTCCGTGGAGTTGTGATGATGGTAAGCCATCGTATAATTGCTCCATTGCTTGTAGTAGTAAGCCAGAAAGTGCGGGCTGTAATCCCGCTCCAGCAATCCCTGTTCAAATAGACTCCCGTTCATCTCCGCCACACCGCCCGCCGCCCCTCTGCCATTATCAATAGCACAAGTGTATCGCTTGATCGCAGGCAGGACAAGCAGCGGGGTCAACCCTCCGGCCCGGATGCCTCCTCCCAACACATTGTAATCGGTTTTCCGATTACATTCCGCCCACGTCCCCCTCGCCAGCCGATTGTAATCGGTTTTCCGATTACATTCCGACCACACACCCCTCGCCAGTCGAATGTAATCGGTTTTCCGATTACATTCCGACCACACACCCCTCGCCAGTCGAATGTAATCGGTTTTCCGATTACATTCCGACCACACACCCCTCGCCAGCCGATTGTAATCGGTTTTCCGATTACATTCCGACCACATGCCCAGGTTCTCCGGCGCAAAAAAAGAGCAGAAGGCCAACGCCCTCTGCTCCTGTTCATCATCGTCAGTGAATCTTTGTTAATATTCCATTCACCAGACTATACACCCCGCCGCCCTCTATCTCTTCGGGCTGTCCATTCAGCAGGTAGATGCCGGTCTCTTCGTCAATGCCGTAATTCGGCAGCTCGCCGAGGGTACGGACCGCTGTCCGTAAATGTTCTTCCTCATCCCACTGGGTGAAATGAACGGATAGCAGCAGTTCAGGAATCAGATTGAGGCCCTTGCGGTGTTTGAATTGTCTGCTTTCATTGTCCTTGGCGGAAATTACACAGCGCTCCGGGCTAATCAAGGCTCCTGCCGAGAATCCCGCAACCGGTATTCCCGACTCATAACGCTGCCGGATCACCTCACCGATAGCGGTATCCACAATGAGATCAGCATACAGATCCGTATCCCCGCCCCCGATGACGATCCCGCCGCAAGTCTGGAGGCTCTCTATAGCAGTCTTCACCTCAGTGGACTTCAGCGGCAAATAACAGAATTCAGCTATACCCGCGTCCGCCAGCGGCTGCATGCAAGCAGCCATATAGTCCGGCCAGTCTACCCCTTCTTCAAATAACACAGCGACAGGCTCTGCGGCTGCTGCCATCGTGCTTACGAACCTCCGTGCCAGTCCACGGGTAAACGGCGGACCGCCGCCGTTCAGAAATAAATGCTTGTCCATGACATCACCTTCAGTATTCAAGATATCCTGCATCTAACCTCATCCATCTTATAGAAAAGCGCAGGCTCCCGCAATACGCTTCCTCACCCGTTCACCTTAATCCCATTATCCCTGAAAAGAAATCATCGACTGCTTCAGCTGCTCTGCCAGCTCCTCCAGCCTGTGTGACAGGGCGACCAGCTCCCTGCTGACCGTAAATTGCTGTGAGGACATAGACGCTACCTCTTCCGTAGAGGCGCTGGTCTGCTGCACTACCGAGATCACACTCGCCATGGATTGTCCCAACTGCTGCTGGTATTCGGCCAGCTCGGAGACTGCCGCCGAGGATTGGTTCAGAACTCCGCTGAACACCTCCATCTCGGCCCTTACACTCCCGAAGATGAGTGAGGATTCCCGGACCAAGGCCAGCTGGCTGTCAAACATCGGCGCAGCCTCATTCACAACCTTGACCGTATTCTCGATATGGCCGCTGATCTCCCCGGTAATCCGGGAGACGGAGGCAATCGACTCGCTCGATTGTTTGGCCAGCCCTCTGATCTCATTGGCAATAACAATGAAGCCTCTTCCGGCAGCACCGGCGCGCACGGCTTCAATCGATGCGTTCAGCGCCAGAATATTCGTCTGCTTATTCATCGCAATCATCGGGGAGAGGATGCTGCGGATCAGCACCGTGCTATCCCGCAGCATGGCTGAATTCTCCTGAATCAGATCCATCAGCTTCAGCACCCCCTCACTCTGCGCTACCAGCTTCTTCATCCGCTCCGCTCCCTGGCCGCTGACCTCCATAACCTTCCCTGCGGATGCTGCCATAACTGCATTGTTCTCTGCTACTTCGCTAGTCTTGCCGCCCATCAGCTCTACCTTGGCATTGCTGCTCTCGGCCTCGGCTGCCAGACTGGCGGCTCCCCCGGCGATTTCGCCGGTAGCAGTTGCGACCTCACTGGCCTGGCCGCTAATCGCACCGGATGCGGCAACGAGCTGCTCCGAGGTCGCTAATACCTCTGCAGCCGAGCTGCTGCTCTGCCCGGCCAGCCGGGAGATCTGCTCCATCATCCGGTTGAAGCTGTAGCCCAGCCGCCCGATCTCATCCTGGCCCTTGAAGCTGGTCCGTACCTGCAGATTGCCCCGCTCGCCCTCTTCCATCAGTCGGGCCAGCTTGCCGAGCGGACGGCCGATCAGCCGCACCAAGACATAGCCGATGACCAGACCAATTAGAGCGGCAGCCAAGACTACCAGCAAGGTAATATAGAGCAGCCGGTCGGCCGATCGGGTGAAATCACTCACCGGAGCGTACCCCATCAGCGTCCAGTCCGCCGTACTCAGCGGCTGGTAGACTACAAGCTGCGGGCTTCCTTGCTCATCCCCGGCCGTGAAGGACCGCTTCCCGTCCTCCCCCTGGCGTGCTCCGGCCGGCTCTTGTCCCTCACTCTCCCGTTTCCCGGTCAGATCCGGCTCCTCACTCTTCCCCGCCGCAGGCAGCTTCTGCCCCTCCTTCTTCTGCACTCCGGTCTGTGCTCCGGCCTTCAACTCTCCGGTATGTATGTAAGAAGCCTGCCCGAGCAGTGCATCGTCAGCACTGTAGGTAACCCGGCCCGAAGAATCAAGGATGCGGATCTCCCCACCCAGCCCGATATGCAGATTGGACAGCACATCCGTCAGCGCCTGGCCCTTCACCTCAATCAGCATGTAGTACTCTGCCGCCGGATTCTGAATATTCCGCAGCAGACGGCCCATCGTCATAGCGGACTGGCTGTAGGCATCGAAGAAGCCTTTAGCCCGGACGGGGAACCAGACGGGATTGCCTTTAGCGTTATCGATCTCCTTCATCCGTGCAAGGATGCCCTCATCACTGCGCACACCGCTAATCCCCGTCGATTTGTAGGATTCGGCGTCCACCATGCTTCTTGCGACCAGCCGGACACCCAGCAGCCGCTCATCCGATCCTCTCACGGAGTCCAGCTTGCGGCGTATCCGGTCCTCTGCGGCCGCCCGCGCAACCGTACCGGCGGTTGGAAGATTAACCGTCTCCATGTCAGCCTTTAGCGCCGGATCTACAGCGAATTGCCTGGAGAGCGCTTCATATTCAGCGAACAGGAAATCCAGCTTGTCCGCCGCCTGGACAATGGACTGTGAGGAGGCAGCTGCCACCTCATCGGTAATGATCCCTTTTGCCGCATAATAGGAGGTTAAGCCCAGGACTGAGGACAACAGGACAATAGTACAGAACAGAATTACGAATAACTTGACGCCAACCGAGCTGAAATTAATGAATCGCCGCTGCCGCATTACATTCTCCCCTTATCATCCAGATCACGATTTCTCCACAAAAGAAAGGTGCAGCCCCTCAGAACTGCTTCAAGGCCGCACCCGTTATTCGTACATACATTGTTTAATTACTATTTCCTATCCCTTGCTTGCTCCCGCAGTCAGCCCGTCAACCAGCAGGCGCTGCAGGAAGCCGAACAGAATCATAATCGGTACAGAGATCAACACGGCACCCGCCGCAAACAGCGTGAAGTTGGAATTCTGCATCGTATTGACCATATCCCACATCCCCACGGCAACCGTCCAGTTCTCCTTGGTCCGCAGAATCAGCTTGGCGAAGATGAAATCCACCCACGGGCCGACAAACAGGGTCAGCGCTATATAGGTGATCATTGGACGGGACAACGGCAGGATAATCCGGGTGAAAATCCCGAAGTTGCTCGCCCCGTCAATCCGTGCGGCTTCATCCAGCGAACGCGGAATCGTGTCCAGGAAGCCCTTGGCAATCAGCGTTCCACCAAGCGGCGCTCCGGCCGCATAGACGATAATCAGCGCCAGATGGGTATCCAGCAGATTGAACTCCTTCAGCAGCAGATAGATGGCAATCATGCTCATGAAGCCAGGGAACATCCCGAGAATCAGCAGTGTGGACATGGTAGTCTTACGGCTTTTGAACCGGAACCGGGATAAGGCATAGCTGGTCAACAGCGTCAGCACGACCCCGATCAGCATCGAGAACACCGCAATCTTAAGCGTATTCCCATACCAGGTTCCAAACATATAGACCGGTGAGGTGAACAGCTCCTTATAGTGGGCGAGAGTGAATGTCTCAGGAATCAGCGTCTTGCTGTACAGGGATTTACCCGGACGGAACGATGCAAGCAGAATCCAGAGTGCCGGATAGATTGCAGCGACCGCCAGGGCAACGAGAACAATATAGCTTAAGCAGAGGCGAATAAAGTTCGCAGCTTTGCGTCCGATAATCATTGAATCATATCCTCCTCTTGGAACGATTTGGTCCGGCGGTAATTGTACAGGGAGAACCCGGCAACAATGATGAACAAGATGATGCCGATTGCAGACGCCATATTATTCTTGTTCTGATCCAGCGTCAGCTTATACAGCCAGGTAACGAGCAGATCCGTCGAACCGGCGTACTGGTAGTTCCCGTTCACCGGGTTCCCTCCCGTCAGCAGGAAGATCGCATTGAAGTTGTTGATATTCCCGGCGAACTGCATAATCAGCGTAGGTGCGGTGGAGAACAGAATCATCGGCAGGGTGACGATCCGGAATTTCTGATAATTGGTCGCACCATCCACCTCAGCCGCCTCATACATATCGCGGGGAATTGTAGTCAGCACCCCCATAATTAGCAGCATGGATACCGGAATTCCCACCCACATGTTCACGACAATAACTGTAACCTTGGCCCAGAATGGATCAGTCAGCCAAGGCAGACCCCCTAGTCCGAAGTAACCGAGGTACTGGTTGATCGGGCCGAACTGTCCGTTGAACAGGTTGCGCATCAAGAGAAGCGAGATCATCTGCGGAATGGCGTAAGGAATGATCAGGAGCATTCTCCACATGCCTTTGAAGCGTATACCTTTTTGGCTGATCAGCAGGGCAACCAGCATCCCGCCGAAATAAGTAGTTACAGTCGAAAGAACCGCCCAAATTATCGTCCAGGTAAGTACACCATAAAAGGTATGGCTCCATGATTTCAGCACCAGCAGATTGCGGAAGGTCTCGAATCCAACCCAGTCTACAAGCTTGGCCGGAGGAATGTGGTTCGGTGCAGCATAGTTGGTAAACGCCAGCATGATCATAAAGATGATCGGCATAATGGTGAAGAACAGAATTCCAAGCCCCGGGAGCAGCAGGAAGCTCTGGGCGAATTTATAATCCAGAATATAACGTACAGATTGAGTAAATGTATGCGATGGACGGCCGTTTTCGCGTTCTGCTCCGATTTTATAGGCATCCCTAATATTCATATACCAGACGATCAGGAATAACACAAAGAACAGCAGGGTAATCAGACTTTCAATCAGAATAACGATGGAATGGTCTCCGGGGACCATTTTGGCAATCCCTTTAACCTTCTCCAGCCGGCTTGGCGATTCTCCGAGTGTGGTGATCCCCCAGAAGGCTCTTCCCAAATTGTTAATGAAATAGATAAGTGCCACAGCTTCTACCGCTATGAACATAAGGCCTTTGATGAATTGGCGGTTGTATATTTGCCCGAGCCCCATAAAAATGGCCGACAGTATTCCAGCTCTCGCTTTGTGTCGCTGCATTTCCCTTCCGTTCTCCTCTCCGTGCGGAATTCAAGGAAACTGCCCGCCGCAGACTATGCGGCGGGCAACTCTAATTCCACGGTAAGCTGATGGTTGTGTAGTTACTGGGCAGAAGCCCCGTTGTTCAAGTCTTTAATCTGCTCTACAGCTTTGTCCATGGCTGCCTTCGGATCGGTATTGTTATCCCAGATGGCCGGAAGTGCGGCATTCACCGGGCTCCAGACGTTCCCCATTTCAGGAATCGAAGGCATCGGCTGGGAGTTCTTGGCCTGCTCAGCAAAAGCGGATACGAACTCGTCACCCGTAATCTGCGGATCTTTCAGCGCTTCGAGGTTGGTCGGTACGGAGCCGACCAGCTTGTTAAGTGTCAGCTGCGAATCTTTGCCGGAAGCAAAGTGGGCATAGAGCTTAGCCGCATTCGGATATTGCGTGTAGGCGTTGACGGTAAAGATTTTGATCCCGGAGAAGGTAATAGCAGTTTTGCCGTCAATGGTAGGAACCGGGGCGATTCCCAGCTTGTCGCCCAGCGCTTCTTTATATCCGGCAAGCTCCCAAGGTCCTGTGATATCCATAGCTACATCCCCGCTGTTGAACAGACTGCGCTTGATATCCGGGTTAATGTCACCGCTCTTGATCGGCAAGACTTCCTTCAGCTTGGCAAATTCAGTCAGACCTTTGATTGCACCTTCATTGTTGAGGCCGATGTCGTCCTTGTCGGTACCGTCTTTGCCGAACAGGTAGCCGCCGGTAGTGGCGATGAACGGATAGTTGAAGTACATGTTGCCCACTTCCCACATAATGCCGTACCGGTTTTTGGCTTTATCGGTGAACGTTTTGCTGAAGGCAATAACGTCATCGAAGGATTTCGGAGCTTCTTTGACCAGAGACTTGTTATAGAACAACGCATAGGTCTCTGCCGCTCTAGGATAGCCGTACAGCTCGCCGTCATAGGAAGAACCTACGATGGAAGCCTCCGTATTCTCCGCCTTGGTCTGTTCTGCAAAAATATCGTTTGGAAGCAGCAGGCTCGCGCTGGCCGCCTTGCCGAGATTATCATGAGGAATGACGATGACGTCCGCAGCCAGACCGGAAGGACCATCCTGGGTAAGCTTGCCGACTTGATCCGGCGGGGCTACCTCTTCGATTTTGACCGGAACATTATACTTGGCAGTGAACTGCTTCGCGACTTCTTCGGCGAACTGTCTTTCTTCCTTACTCTCCCAGATCACTAGGGAAGCGCCTTCTTCAGGGACGATCTCACCCGCTGCCGGAGCGTTGTCGCTGCCAGCCCCTGCATTATCTGTAGCTGCCGCACTTTCCGCAGGCGCATTAGTCGCCGCTGCATTTCCCCCGGTATTGTTGTTTGAGCCGCACGCCGTAATTGAGATTGCCATCGAGCACGCTGCGGTGAGAACCATAAGTTTTTTGAGATCCATTCCTTTTAACCCCTCCTGTGTGTGTATATCACTTGATTTGACGATGAATCTTCTTTCCACTTTACGCTGATGCTTCTTTCGATTGTACGATGACGCTCCCTAGTTTGCGCAAACGATTTCAGAGGATTCAAAAAAAATTCTGCTTTCTTCCTGTGCCTCTTCCGAATACGTTATACCCGGTTTAGAAAGCGCTTCATTCCTGAATTCATAATACATCAGCAGGCTTGTAGTTGTAAAAACGTTTGCACACTATAAAATCAATGAAATTCGGCTATTTAACGGGGAAATTGTTACCTTTACTCTATATATCGCATGATTTCTTTAAATAACTTAAATATACTTCAATTTCAAAATTTGAATCTGCATTTTTTGTCGTATTTAGACGAATTTTGTTGTATAATTGCTAAATATTATCAATTTACAGACTTTGGAAATCGGTTTCCCGTTGAGTTTTCTTTGTGCAACTGTTTGTACAAACCTCTTGAACCTCATTTTGTTCCGTGCTATAATCCAAACCATCATGAAACACCTCATTCTTCACCAATCTAAAGGCACTGTCCCTTATCGGGTACAACCTCGGCGTAATCTGACCGGCGGTTGTGCCTTTTTGCCATGTGCAGAATCGGGTGCGTAATCTATATAAATTGAACTACTGGTTTTTATGTTTTGGGATTAGCCGTGACTCCAGAGAAGTTTTGGACTTCCGGCCGCTGTTGTCCGCAGATTTCTTGATATACCGTTGATAACGGTTGAAATCCGCAGACTGCTGATGCTTACGATGCGAGCTTTCCTGCGTAAAGCTTTCAGGCGGTCGCTACCGCTCCTCCAGTTCCAAAATTCCCCTCCGCCACTTTTCCCTTAATTTAAATTTCTAAGTTCACTCTATATAGCCAAACTAAATCTAGGAGGAATTATTATGTTATTAGAAGCCGTGTATCATCGTCCCCGTCTGAACTGGTCGTACGCCTACGATCACAACACCATCCACCTGCGGCTGCGGGCCAAGAAAGGCGATCTGACTGAGGTTTTCGCCTGGGCGGGCGATAAATATGCCTGGGACACCACCAAGGAATTAATCCCGATGACCCTGTTCACTTCCGATGCGATGTTCGATTACTGGGAATGCGAATCGGTGCCGCTCTACCGCAGGCTGAAATACGGCTTCCTGCTGCAGCAGGGCCAAGAGAGGATCTGGATGACAGAGAGTGATTTCCAGAAGGAGCGTCCCGCGAATCCCAACCGGCTGTTTGAATTCCCCTACATAAGCCGCGGTGATGTCTTCACGCCTCCGGCTTGGGTCAAGGATGCGGTGTTTTATCAGATTTTCCCGGAACGGTTCGCTAACGGCAATCCTGACATAAGTCCTGATCATGTGGAGCCTTGGGGCGGAACCCCCCGGCCGGATAATTTCTTCGGCGGAGATCTGCAGGGTGTCATAGATCATCTTGACCATCTGACAGAGCTGGGCATTACGGGCATTTATTTCACACCAGTCTTCACTGCCACCACCAATCACAAATATGACACCGAGGACTATATGCAGGTCGATCCGCATTTCGGTGATGTGGACACGCTGAAAAGATTGGTCGATGCTTGCCATGAGCGCGGTATCCGTGTGTTGCTGGATGCGGTCTTCAACCATGCGGGCCGTACCTTCGCCCCGTTCGTGGATGTACTGGAGAAAGGCGAGGATTCGGAGTATAAGAACTGGTTCCATATCCGGGAATATCCGCTCCAGGTCGTGAACAACATTCCGACTTACGATGCCTTCGCCTTCGAGCCGCTGATGCCGAAGCTGAACACGGAGCATCCTGAGGTGAAGGAATATTTGCTGAAGGTCGCAGAGTATTGGATTAAGGAGGTCGGCATCGACGGCTGGCGTCTGGATGTGGCCAACGAGGTGGATCACGAATTCTGGCGTGATTTCCGCAAAGTAGTGAAGCGCGCCAATCCTGAGGCTTACATTCTGGGCGAGATCTGGCATGAATCAGCCCCTTGGCTGGAAGGCGACAAATTCGATGCCGTAATGAACTACCCGTTCACCGATGCGGTGCTTGACTTCTTCGTCTACCGAACGCTGGATGCGGAAGGCTTCGCCCATTCGATCGGCAGACAGCTGTCCCGCTATCCGCTCCAGGCCAGCGAGGTTGCCTTCAATCTGCTTGACAGCCACGATACTGCGCGTCTGCTGACTGTGGCAGAGGGAGATAAGAACGTTATGAAGCTGGCTGCGCTGTTCCAGTTCACCTTCATGGGCACGCCCTGCATTTACTACGGAGATGAGATCGGAATGGATGGCGGAGGCGACCCGGACTGCCGGAAATGCATGGAGTGGGACCCTGAGCGGCAGGACCGCGATTTGTTCAACTTTTACCGTAAGCTGATTGAGATCCGCAGCAGCCATCCGGCACTGCGTACCGGACGCTTCACCTTCCTTGAAGCCGGAGCCGGGGGCAGTAAGCTGGCATATGAGCGCAGTCTGGACGATGATCTGATCATCGTGCTGATCAATACGGAGGAGACGGTGCAGACCTTCCGGCTGGACGTTCAGGAACGCAACTGGGAGAATCTGTGGACCGGCGAAGCGCTCCGCGCCGAACGCGGCAAGCTGTCACTGCGGCTGCCGGCATACGGCTTCGCCGTGCTTCAGGCCAACTTGTCCTAGGGTAACATCACAAGCATACCTTGCGAGACTATTTTAACCAGTAGCTTGTTAAGGTAATAACGGGCCTCAGTTAGGGTACACGGCGAAATGTTACGCTTAATTGCAGTCTGTACACCTAAAACGTCCAATGATCCACGCCTTAATCTTTGAAGTGCCACTTCAAATTGCTTTTGTAAATTGCCGGCAATGTTGAGTGAATTCGCTTCATACACCGGCAGTTACCGCAACACAAACAGGGTATTCCGCAGCAGCCTTCAGGCTGGCGGGAATACCCTGTTTCGTTATAAAGCCGGATTACTTGTACAGGCGGCTGAGCAGGTTATAGATCACCTGCGCGCTCTCTGCACGGGTCAGCTGTCCCTGGGGGATGAACTGCCGCTGCTCTCTGCCCTCTACAAGCTTCAAGGCTGTAGCAGCATTGACATAAGCCTTCGCCCATTCACGAATGCCGGAAGCATCTGCATACCCTGCCGGTGGCGCTGCCATTGCCAGCTTCTCTCCCTGCTTGAACTCCAGGGCACGGACAGCCATCACGGCCATCTCCTCACGGCTTATGGCCGCATCCGGTGCAAAGGAGCTGCGGCTGCGTCCATTGATGATCCCCAGACTTGCAGCTGCCTCTACATAAGTGGCGTACCACGCACCAGGATGGACATCTTCGAACGTTGTCTGTCCTTGCCCGGACTGTCCCAAGGCCCGCATCAGCAGCGCCGTAAACTCCGCACGGGTCACCGTCCGGGCCGGTTCAAAGGCCTCAGCGGTTACACCGGTAATGATTTGCTTCGCAGCCAGCGATGTAATTGCAGCAGAAGCCCAGTGAGTGCCCGGTACATCCTTAAAGACGGTATGCACCTCAAGCACCGCATACCTGCCGGATTGTGTAACTGCCGCCGTGTAGGAACCGTCCGTCTGGACTGCTCCCCCCATATACCGAAGCACACCGCCATCCTCCAGACTGAACACCCCCGTCCAATCCTTCGTTGGATGGCCTGTAAGCTTGAGTGTTAAAGTAACCGGTTGTTTGAATGAGTTAACAGGCAGGCGTGTACCGTCATGCTTGACCAGTTGCAGCTTAAGCTCGTAGATTCCTGACGCCGCACTCGCTAACCTGTTCTCCGTACTGAGCCTGCGGACCTCCTCCTGTACCGCAACCGGGCTAAGCGGACGAAGCTCCAGCAGGATTCGCGTGCTTTCAGCGTCCGCTTCCTTAACTAAGGCTTCAGCATCCGCAAGCACCGCACTCGGTACCGTAACAGTTAGCCCCTCCGATTGAATAACCAGTTCGTTCTTGCCCAGTAAGCCGGCTGCCTGAAGCGGCAGCAGTACCGCTGTCTTGCCCGGCTCCATGCGCAGCTCCACTCGGCCATCCATAGCAGAACTGAGCTGTGCCTCACTGACTTCCTGGATATCTCCCGGAACCGCCGGAGAGCTAGGCGAAGGTGTAACCAACGGAGTACCTCCGGATTCTCCACCCGGCACTGGTGTTGCTGTCGGCACTGGCGTCGGCACCACCGCCTCAGATTTCGCCGACAGAATGACCGTACCGCCAGCATCTCTGCCCGGCAGATCAATGCTAACCTTCCCAGCCGCCGATACCGTATACTCCTTGCCGCTGTATTCATCCTTCACAGCAGACAGGGGTTCATACGGAACAGGAATTTCCGCCTTCTGTCCTTCTGCTTTGCTGTTGATGACCGTCACAATATTCGTTTTGCCATACTGCTTGTTGAAGGCTAAGTACCCGGACTCATCATTACCTGCCAGCCAGCTGCGGGTTCCTCTGGCATACACCTCAGAATAATTCGCACGGATATTCAACAGCTTCTTGTAGTGATCGTGAAGCCCCTGCTCCGCATCCAGCTGATCCCATGGCATATCGCTGCGGTTCCCGCTGAACTCGCCCTCGGCCATATTGCCCGCATTCTTGCCTGAGCGGCCCAGCTCTTCGCCGTAATAGACAACTGGCTGGCCTTTGGCTGTAATCTGCAGGGCAGCAGCAACCTTCAGCTTGCCTTCGTCTCCGTCCACGTATTCGGACAGGAAGCCGTCTTCATCATGGCTGCTCAGGAACTGCGCCATCATTCGGGTATTGCCGATTTTCGCTTCACGCTCCTGGAGATAGGCATCGACAGCGGTAATGGAACCGCCGGTGAACCGCTTCGCCTGCTCCTTGAAGCCGAAGTCCAGCAGCCCGTCCATCTGGCCGCTCTCCAGCGTTCCGCCGTCATTACCGGCGGTTCCGCCGAAGTATTCGCCCACCAGCTTGAAGCTTGGATCGATCGTGGCCAGCGCATTTTTGAACGCTTTCCAGGTCGTATCCTCCACGTGCTTAACCGTATCTACCCGGAAATAGTCAATTGTATCTCCGCGCTCTGTCCGTGCATTGTTCAGCCAGCCGGTCTGCCAGGCGATCAGTTTCTCACGGACCGCAGGATCTTCGGTGCGGAAGTCTGGAAGCCCGCTCAGCTCGCCCCGAATGACATCCTTGTCTGCCTGTACTCCATCCGTGCGCAGCATTCCTGCGAAGCGCGCCTTATCCTCGGCCGTCACTCCAGGCTGCTCGTCGCTCTCCTTCAGCCCGTAGCCGGCATGATTGAGTACAACATCGACCATGATTTTGATGCCACGGTCATGCGCCTTGTCAATCAGCTCCTTGAAGGTGTCCATGTCGCCCAGATGCTCGTCAAGCTTCGTGAAATCCTTCGCCCAATACCCGTGGTAGGCATACTGCTTACCGCCGAAGCTTACCCCTTGGTTGAAATCGATATTATCGACAACCGGTGTAATCCAAAGAGTGTTGATCCCAAGCTCCTTCAGGTAATCGATATTATCGATCATCCCTCTGAAATCGCCGCCGTGATACGCTTCAGGATGGGTTGTGTCCACATTCTCATTGTTATCAGGGTCGCCGTCCTTGAAGCGGTCAGTCAGCGCGAAGTAGATCCGGGCCTCATCCCAGTCAAAATCTGTCTTCGCGCCACTGTACGTTCTGGCCTTAACTTCTATCTCAGCCGTCTGCCGGTGCGCATTGCCGTACTGGTCCACCAGAACCACCGGAATATTCTTGTGTCCGGCTGTTACATTCTGCTTCACCGACACAGTCTGCTGCATCAGCCCGGTATCCAGCTTGACCTTAGCAGGTCCGCCCAGCTCTGTAAGATCGAGATAAGCATCCGTGTAGGACACTTCCTCCGCAGAGGCTGCTTTTACCGTAATCACAGCGTTCTCATTGAAGTTCACCGCAGGCGGGCTGACTTCTGCTGTAATCTGCACCTCCGGCTTGTGGTAGCGGATCACCGATTCGCCGTCCACCGTATTGTGCGGGTCTGTCAGCTCGCGGGTCACACCATCCTTGGTAACCATGAAGCTATATTTATAAGTGCCCTCCTGCAGTCCTTCCAGCCGGTAGCTGAACCACTCCTTGGCCGTATCATACGTCATCGGATACTCGGCTCCGTTCACCTTCACCTTCATTTCCGTAATGGCCGATATAGCCCCGCTGCGGAACAGCTCGTCATCCCGGTAGAGGAATGTTACAGCTTCTCCTTGCAGGAGCGGACCACGGATAGCCGGCATTACGTTAAGCTCCTGAACCATGCTGGTGACATAGACTTTGGTGAAAAGCTCGCCCGGCACCAGCTCAATATAGCGGTCCTCCGCTATATCCTGTTTATTGTCCGCCCAGTCCAGCCCCTTGATCAGCACGAAGCCTACCCGGGTGGCCTCCTTGCCCACCTCGATCAGCACGCTGGAGCTTGCGGAACCGCCTGCTGGCTCCGGCAGCTTGACCTCTCCGTCAGCGGCTCCGGTATACCAGAGCCATACGCTCCAGTCCTTGTAATCCTTGTCGGGACGAGTGTATGTGAACTGCACATACCGCTTGCCGTCCGCTGGCTTCGCTGCGACTTCAACTGTGACTTGAACAGACAAGCCGCCATACGTAATCGTTATGGTAGCCGTGCCCGCCTTCAGTCCCTGGATCAGCCCTTTGCCGGTAACCGTGACAATCTCAGGCTTATCTGATACATACTGTGCCTTGGCGGTGACTGTGCTTGAAGCTCCGTCATCGTAGGTGGCGGTAACCGCCGCCTGATGTGTGCCGCCCGCCTGTAGCGAATAGGCAGATTTGTCGGCGGCAAGCTTGGTTAACACCGCTGCCGGTGCCTCCTTGCGCAGAATCACGGAGGTCAGCGGGTCGATCGTAATCGACTCAGCGCTCAGGCGGAAGCCGCTCTGCTCCGCCGCAGCAATCGCTGCCGTACCGGCCTGGTCACTGTCGGCTACGACCTCAGCCCCGGACAGGTCCTCCGGTAAGGTCAACGTTCTTGCCTTATTGTCGCCGTTCATGAAGACATAATAGATGCCGGTTCCATCCGTAGCCTTGCTGGAGTAGCCGATGACCAGATCCTGCTGCTGCATCTCGGGAGCCTGGATCAGCTTGACATTGGCATTCACCAGCCCTATATCGCCCAGCCGGAAGGCATTGGTTGATTTCCTGAGCTGGATCAGACCGGCCGTATAGGCTCTGGTCTCATTCTGTACCGGATGCTTCAACGCATCCGTTGCTGCTGCCCAGTCGAACTTATTCACGCTATCAGACGAATCGTAGGAATCGTGGATGAAATAACTGACCGATTGGTCCCCGACATCCCGCACCTCGGTATATTTCTGCTCGGGAACGCCTGCCGCCATCCACTGCTTTGTGCGCCCGTATTCCTGTCCGGCATGGAGAAAAGCTGTGCCCTGTGAAGTCAGCAGCAGCAGATTGCCAAGCCTGATCCGCTTCTGAATCTCCAGCTCATTCTCCGCAAGCTGCGGATTCTTGCGGAGCGTTAAGGCAATCACATCGTGAAGTGTTAGATTGTCATGCGCCTCGATATAAGGCACCATATCGCCCGGATCATCCGCCGGAACATTGGAGGGCTGGGCCTTGATATTGTTCAGGATCGTATTCAGATCACGTGCTCCGCCGGTAATGAAGCGCGGCTCTCCCTCCGAGCCGAAGCCCGATTTCAGCTCATTGCGGAATTCATCGGAGAACACGCCGACGCTGTCCGTTTTGTCCATCCATTTCTGGTCGGCACCTTGTCCCTTGAGCTCAGGCTCACCAGCATCTCCCCCGAAGGTAATCCAGCCTTCGCCGATGAACAGCGCCTTCGGATTGATGGCCTCCGCAGCATCATAAGCCGCCTGAACTGCGTCTGCTGTCGCGTCTCCCATCATGTCCCAGCGCATCCCGTCGATTTTATACTCCTCGAACCAGTATTTTACCGAATCCACCATCAGCTTCTCGGCCATCTTATGGCTGGTCGCCAGATTGTTGCCGAAGCCGCCGATGAAGTTGCCGTGCGCATCCTGGAAGGCATAATATCCGGGCACAATATCGTTCAGCAATTCCTTCTTGGCCATATGGGTGTATACCACATCAAGAATAACGCCCATTCCGGCCTCATGTACCGCATCAATCAGGCCTTTCAGCTCTCTAATCCGCGCTTCGGGGTCAGCCGGACGCTGGGAATACGCTCCATCCGGGGAGAAATAGCTGTGCGGATCATACCCCCAGTTGTATTCATTGCCCTGGGCCGAGTAATCCAGCTCCCGCTCATTCATCTGCGTCTCATCCCCGTAATACCAGGCCATGACCGGCAGCAGCTGAATATGGGTCACCCCAAGGGACTTGATATAATCCAGCTTTTTGGCAAAAGCGGCATAAGAGCCCCAACGCTCCCCGCCCAGACTGGACTGAATCGCTGGATCGGAGGTGAAGTCCCGGATATGGGCCTCATAGATTACCGCATCCTCGCGCTCCTCATAGCCAGGAATATCAGCCGCCTGGAAATCTGGCGGATTCGTTGTGCTGAGATCAACAATGGCCGCCTTGCCGACCGTATCGCCGCCAGCGCCTGCTTCCCCTGCCGTATTCACGGTGAACACAGCCATTGACTTGGCATAAGGATCAAGCACCTGCCGGGTGACCGAATCATTGGTGACCTCATACTGGTAGTAGAAGCCTCTCACATCCCCGGCACCCGGTGCACCTGCGAGATCAGCGGCTCTCAGCCGGGCCGACCAGACACCTTTCTCACCAGGGGTTAGCTCCACACGCCTAACCGTGCGGTCAGCATCGGCTGCATCGTATACCACGGCAGTCACAGAGCTTGCCTTCGGCGCCCACAGCTTCAGCGTTGCCGAATGATCGTCCTGATGGTACGCGGCTCCCAGATCATCCCCGGTGTAATTGTACATCTCATCGAGCATTCTCCAGCCGGTGGAAGCGGATACCGTTGCCCCGGCGTAAGTTACACGGAGCGGCGTCTTCTTCAGGTCAAAAGCACCCGTAGCCACCTCCAGTGTGCCTCCGCCCGTAATCGTCACCCCCGTGACCTGAATGGAGGTCCCTTCCGCGTCCTTCACGGTAATGGCGGTCTTCAGCGCAGCCGGGTCCAGCCCGTACGTCATGGTGAAGCCCAGCACCAGCTTGCCGGCAGACAGCACCTCCGCAGACAACAGGCCGACCGGCGTCTCGCCGAACGGCGAGGTGTAGACGTTCGGATCATTCTCCTTCACCCATAGCTGATTGTAGCGGTCCAGAAAAGCAAAGCTTTTGTTCTCATTGCCCGCCGGACCATCCTTGTCACCGCTGGCAGGCTTCATGACGATGAAGCTGATCGTCTTCGCGTTCTCGTTAAGCGGGATGTCAACGTACGCGCCATAGGAATCCTTATGCTCCGGCGCGAACGGAGTTGCGCCCTTCGGCCACCCTTCGGACGGCGAGGCGACATCATCCCACAGCCACAGGCCGTACTGGCTCTGATTATTATCCGCACGTGAATAATGAATCCGCACCGTATTCTCAGGGAGGGATACCGGCTCGTAAGGTGTCGTCAGATTGGAGCCTTCCTTGATCCAGACCTCATTGGTCTGCGGAGTACCGATCAGGAACGTCTTGTCCCCGTTCTCCATCTCCTTAACTCCGTTCACCCGGTTGACGACAAGGAAGGAGACTGATTTCGCCCCATCCTTGACTGGCAGATCGACATATGCGCCATAGGCATCGGTCTGTCTTGCCGGGAAGGGAACCGCACCCTTCGGCCAGTCCGTAGACGGGGAAGCCACATCGCCCCAGGTCCACAAGCCCAGATCGGCATAATTGCCGTCCGCACGCTGGTAATGAACCCGCAGATGTCCCGCTGGAACCGGCTGCAGCTCACCCGCACCTTCAGGAGCCGTATACAGAGCGGTGCCATTATGGTCCGCTGCGTTTATGTACAAGCCCTCTGCCTTATAAGCCATCTCCGTTACCGTTGAGGTTTCGTTCCAGTCCTTCGTCTCCGCCGGGTCCGGCCCGGCGGACTTCGTCTGCAAATCACCTGCATGCTCCGCTTTCACCACTGCAGCGCTTACTCTGGCCGGACCGATACCTAGGCTAGAGCTGATCAAAGCGAGAACCATCAGGACGGTAAATATTCTCTTAACCCGCACAGTAAATCTCATATCCGTTAATCCCCCCATTAGTGTTAATGATGTTTAGCCCATATGACGGATAACAACCCGCTCCTTACGGGCATTTGCTGTAGATGCGACCCGTTAATACGTAATTGCCTGCCCCCTTTCGATTATCAAAATACGAAGCCCACCATCAACAAGGACATACTCTGCGCAAACGTTTGCAAAAATGTCATCGAAGAACTTTTTTTCTGGACTCACATGGTTATAGCTTCGGAATCCTGCATGAAATCAACTTTTGTAAACGCTTGCTACAATTCGTTAAAATACTAAATCATCAGAAAAGTAACTGTCAACAACTATTTTAAGAAGACTGTGAAGCTCACCTTCTGCTTGATTTGCACACCATTGCTTTAATAATTGCACAAATTTGCGCATATCCTTATGCAACATCAAGAATTGCAGTACCTTCTGCTTCACAGGTAAGAGACCCGCTATTCGCCGGAATTATGCCTTGTTCAGGGTTTCTCTATTTACAATCATCCCCACTTCGATTAATATTACTGTGTAAAGCAAACGGTTCCATTAGGAGGTTTCTATGACAGTTACCATTAAGGACGTTGCCAAGAAAGCGGGGGTCTCTCCCTCCACGGTGTCCCGGGTGTTGTCAGGCCATCCCAGAATCAGCTTGGAAACTTCCCGTAAGGTCAAAGTGATTATGGAAGAAATGGGCTACACCCCGAACATGATGGCCAAGAGTCTGGTTTCCAAAACAACGAACAGCATCTGCATCATTCTTCCGAAGCCTGCAGAGGAGCTGTTCTCTAACCTGTTTTTTATGGAACTGATCCGTGGGATCGTTACCCAGTCCAGCCGCTCCGGCTACGATGTGCTGATCAGCTCGGGTGCCAACGAGAAGGAGGAGCTGGAAGCGGTCTCCCGCCTGCTCAAGGGACGCCGCGTAGACGGTGTGATTCTGCTGTACTCCCGCAAGGATGATGCGGTCATTGATTTCTTGCAGGCGGGCGACTATCCGTTTGTCCTGGTGGGACGAAGTGACCGTTACGAGGATATCCTCTCGGTGGATAATGATAATGTCATGGCGGCCTTCGATGCGACGAATCATCTCATTGCGATGGGACATGAGCGCATCGGCTTCGTCAGCGGACCGCCGAATCTGATCGTATCGCGCGACCGTCTGGAGGGCTACCGCAAAGCGATGCAGAGCAAGGGCCTGGAGATGCGCGAGGAATGGATTGTCGAAGGTGAATTCCTGCAGGACAGCGGCTATAGGGCGATGTCCTTCTTCATGAATCTTCCGAACCGCCCGACCGCGCTTGTTGCGGTGGATGATATGGTCTCTTTCGGCGTATTGCGCGGGTTGAATGAGCTGAAGTACAAGGTGCCCGAGGATCTGGCGATTGTCAGCTTCAACAACATCCCGCTCTCGGAATTGTCCAGTCCGCCGATCAGCAGCATTGATATCGGGATCTATCATCTGGGCTACACGGCATCACAGGTGCTGATCCAGAGTATTCAGAAGCCGGAGAACCAGGACGGATATACGAACCGTTTTGTCATTCCCCACCGCCTGATTGTCCGCGAATCCTCGATGTATTCCCCGGGGAAATAAGACAGGAACAAGAAAGATGAATGAAGCTTATGGTGCTTCATTTATTTTTTCGCAATTTGTTCAAACGTTTGCGCTAATGATTAGAATGTTCGAAAAACTGCTGATCTGCAGACAAATGTTGCACTTTTTGCAGGACTTCCCTAAGCAGGGCATGATCCGCAGACAAATGTTGCACATAGTGCAGGATTCTCGCCTGTTTGGCGCGTAACGCTCACCGATTGTTGTACTTTGTGCAGGATTTCCTCGACATGGGCACAATTCGGCAGTGAAAGTTGCATAAGTTGCAGGAATTCCGCCCATTTGGGGCGATGTCCATATACACATATATTGATTCACTAATACTTCGTAGGAGGAACAACCATGTCTGATATCAAAGCCTGCCTGTTCGATCTGGACGGCGTTCTCGTGGACACTGCCCGGTACCACTATATTGCCTGGAGGGAGCTGGCCGCAGAGCTTGGATTTGTCTTCACTGAGCAGGATAACGAGCGGCTCAAGGGGGTCAGCCGGGCCGCCTCGCTCAACATCCTGCTGGAGATCGGCGGCATCACGCTTGGCGAAGACGAGAAAGCACGGCTTGCAGAGCAGAAGAATAACCGTTATGTCGAGTACATCGCCAAGATGGACAGCTCGGAGATTCTCCCCGGCGCTCTGGACTTCCTGAAGGAATGCCGGACAGCCGGCATCAAGGTAGCCCTAGGCTCAGCCAGTAAGAATGCAATGACCATCTTGAACAATACCGGCCTGACCCCATACTTCGATGCCATCATTGACGGCACGCATACAAGCGCGGCCAAGCCGGACCCGGAGGTCTTCCTGCTGGGCGCGAAGGCTCTGAACACCGCTCCCGCACACTGTGTAGTCTTCGAGGATGCCGCAGCCGGCATCCTGGCCGCTTCCCGCGCCGGTATGCGCAGCGTAGGCATCGGTTCCCCCGAGACGCTAGGCGAAGCAACACTCGTCGTCCCTTCCCTGCAGCAGCTCACAGTTGCCACGCTGAAGGAATCTTTTGCCACTGTATGACGAATAGTAACAGAGGCTGAGCCTAGCCGTGAGCCTTTCCGCTCAAGCGGCATCTCTAGCCCGCCGGATAGCCTAACTGTACTTTGTACAACTAATTTGCTAATTTAGCCCCCGGTTATCCGCTTAGTTGTACTTTGTACAATTATGTTATCACCTTAAGGCTGATATGACCTTTTACGGCAGATTTAGTTGTACAGACTACAGTTATACGACTCCAGTCCCTCTAATCGCACCTTTTAAATGCACAGAATACAACTAACTTTAAGTCTAAGCCCCTGAGCTTCGCTCCGGGTGCGGAAAGCGTACATTACTCCATGCACTCGTTAGTTGATATCATCCGTTGAATAAAGGCATCTGAGGACAACAGCGATCATAACATCCTTTCGCATTCGGAGCGGCCTGCACGGACCGGCGAGACTAAGACACACGGTTCATTTTCTATCCCCATCCCCCTTAAAGGAGCCAAAATCATGAAACAATACTTAACAATCAACGAATGGTCCATTATCGAAGAGTCCTTTGATCCGCAGACCCAGGAAATATCCGAAAGCGTATTTAGTATCGGGAACGGATACATGGGCGGCAGAGCCAACTTCGAGGAGCAGTATAGCGGACCCAGTCTGCAAGGCAGCTACATGGCTGGCGTCTACTACCCAGACAAAACACGGGTCGGCTGGTGGAAGAACGGGTACCCGGAGTATTTTGCCAAAGTGCTGAACAGCACTAACTGGATCGGCATCAACATCGAGCTGGACGGGACGCCGCTGGATCTGGCCGAATGCACAGTCAGCGAATTCCGCCGGGTACTCAATATGAAGGAAGGGACACTCTCCCGCAGCTTCACCGCAACCACTCGGGACGGCAAAGAAGTTAAGGTAGAGAGCATCCGGATTGTCAGCATGGTCCGCCATGAGATCGGGGCAATCCGCTATTCCATCAGCCCGCTGAACTTCTCCGGCGAAATCACCGTAACCCCCTACCTGGACGGCGATATCAAGAACAAGGATGCCAACTATGACGAGAAATTCTGGAACGAGGTGGAGAAGAAGGCCGGACCAGAAGGCGGGCATTTGACCCTAAAGACCAAAAAGCTCGATTTCCACGTCACCTCCGCCTTCGCCTTCGATATTCTGCTGAATGGGGAGCCGGTTGCTGCCGAAGCTGAAGTGCTGGAGCAAGACAAATATGTGGGCAGTACAGTGAACGTTCAAGTACAATCCGGTGACCAACTGGTTATTTATAAGTATGCTGCGAATGTTACCTCCCGCAATTACGGACTGGGACAGCTCACGGATGCCGCATCGGCTGCACTGCAAAGTGCGCGGGAGGCGGGGTTTGTGGCACTACTCACGGAACAGGCTGCGGCTTGGGGCGACAAGTGGAAGGAAAGCGACATTATTATTGAAGGTGATGTGTCGGCGCAGCAGGCGATCCGGTTCAATATTTTCCAGCTGAATCAGACCTATACGGGCGAGGACGACCGGCTCAACATCGGACCGAAGGGCTTCACCGGGGAAAAATACGGCGGCAGCACCTACTGGGATACGGAAGCTTATTGTGTGCCGTTCTATCTCAGTACCGCCGACTCCGCGATTGCCCGCAATCTGCTGATTTACCGCTACAAGCATCTGGAGAAGGCCAAGGAGAACGCCCGCAAGCTCGGCTACCGCAAAGGCGCGCTCTACCCGATGGTCACGATGAACGGTGAGGAGTGCCACAACGAGTGGGAGATTACGTTCGAGGAGATTCACCGCAACGGCGCGATTGCTTATGCCATCTATAACTATGTGAATTATACCGGCGACAAGGCTTATCTGGGCCAATACGGTCTGGAGGTGCTGGTGGAGATTGCGCGCTTCTGGGAGGAGCGTGTGAACTATGTGGCGCATAAGGACAAATACGTCATGCTGGGCGTCACCGGCCCGAATGAATACGAGAATAACGTCAATAACAACTGGTACACGAACCGGATGGCGGCCTGGACGATGGAGTATACACTGGAGGCACTTGCCTATTTGCAGGAGAATGAGGGTACGCGTTACGCCGAACTGGCGGATAAGCTGGAGCTGCTGGAGAGCGAAACAGCCAAGTGGAATGAGATTATCGCCAAAATGTACTATCCGGCTGACGGGGAACGCGGCATCTTCCTCCAGCAGGACGGCTTCCTCGACAAGGAGATCATTCAGGTCAAGGATGTGCTGCCGGAGAACCTGCCGCTGAACCAGAAATGGTCATGGGACCGGATTCTGCGCTCTTGCTTCATCAAGCAGGCGGATGTACTTCAGGGACTCTACTTCCTCGGCGACCGATATGATCTGGAGACTAAGAAGCGTAACTTCGACTTCTACGAGCCGATTACCGTGCATGAGTCCTCCCTCTCCCCTTGCATCCATGCCATTCTGGCCTGTGAGCTGGGCTACAAGGAGAAGGCGTACGAGATGTACCTGCGGACCTCGCGGCTGGATCTCGACAATTACAATAACGATACGGAGGATGGCTGCCATACCACCAGCATGGCGGGCACGTGGATGTCGGTTGTCCATGGCTTCGGCGGACTTCGGGTGCTGAATGACCGGCTCGTGCTGAACCCGTCTAACCCGGGACACTGGACCTCTTATTCGTTCAAAATCATGTTCCGCGGCTCACGGCTAAAAGTGACCGTGACCGATGCACTGGTTACCGTCAGCAACGAAACCGAGGTTCCAGCCTCGCTCACTATTCACGGCAAGGAGTATACGGTGAACGGACTGGGCAGCGTCAGTGCCGGGGGCGCTTCCGTCACGGTGTAATTTGATCAGCCCCGAAGATATTAGCTTCTTCGGGGCTTTTTTGAAATTTGTTATTGAAAATTAATTCAGCAGGAAAGGCGGAAAGGAAATTTGGAAGTGTAGGAGCGATAGCGTCCGCCTTTGTCACCGGATTTCTACCGCGAATAGCGGTTAAATCAGGAAATCTGGGGACAACAGCGGCCGGAACTCCAAATCTTCCTTGGAGCCAACACTGCCGCTGATACCATTTTGTAACTAAATTTTAAATACCACTAGAAGGAGCGTCCCCCAATGAAAAGAGCCTTTTGGAAAGAAGCCGTAGTCTACCAGATCTACCCGCGCAGCTTCCAGGACAGCAATGGAGACGGCATCGGCGATCTGCAGGGTATCATCTCCCGGCTGGATTATCTGCAGAAGCTGGGCGTTACTGTCGTCTGGCTGTCGCCGGTCTACAAATCGCCGAATGACGACAATGGTTACGATATTAGCGATTACGAGGATATTATGGATGAGTTCGGTACGCTGCGGGACTGGGAGGAGCTGCTCGCCGGACTGCATGAACGCGGCATGAAGCTGATGATGGATCTTGTCATCAACCATTCCTCGGACGAGCACGCCTGGTTCGCGGAATCCCGCTCTTCGAAGGATAATCCCTACCGGGATTATTACATCTGGCGTCCCGGCGGACCGGACGGCGCGTTGCCGAACAACTGGAGCTCCATCTTCAGCGGACCCGCCTGGGAGCGGGATGAGGCGACCGGCGAATATTATCTCCACCTTTTCTCGCGCAAGCAGCCGGATCTGAACTGGGAGAATCCGCGGCTGCGTGAGGCGCTTTACAAAATGATTGCCTTCTGGCTCGACAAGGGTGTCGACGGGCTACGGATGGATGTCATTAACCTGATCTCCAAGGTGGAGGGTCTGCCTTCGGTCGAGCATGAGGATCTCACACCCGGGGAGCTGGCAGGCGGCGGCGAATACTACATGAATGGTCCACGGGTCCATGAGTATCTGCAGGAGATGAACCGTGAGGTCCTCTCCAAATATGAGGTAATGACCGTTGGCGAGACCCCGGGAGCCACTGTCGAGGACGCCATTCTCTACACGGACGAAGACCGTCATGAGCTGCAGATGGTATTCCAGTTCGAGCATATGGACGTCGATTCCGGCCCGGGCGGCAAATGGAATGTCGTGCCGTGGACGCTGAAGGGTCTGCGCGATATTTTGCATAAATGGCAGGTGGGGCTTGCAGACAAGGGCTGGAACAGCCTCTATCTCAACAACCATGATCAGCCGCGGATGGTCTCCCGGTTCGGAGATGACGGCAAATACCGGGTCCAATCGGCCAAAATGCTGGCCACCCTGCTGCACACGCTCAAAGGCACGCCTTACATCTATCAGGGCGAGGAAATCGGCATGACCAATGTGAAGTTCCCCGTGCTTGAAGACTATAAGGATATCGAGATTCTCAATATGTACCGGGAAAAGGTGACCGAAGGCGGCGCAGACCATGACACCATTCTCCAAGCGATTCATACCAAAGGCCGCGATAATGCCCGCACGCCGATGCAGTGGGACGCTTCAGCCAATGCCGGATTCACCGCCGGAACTCCGTGGCTGAAGCTCAATCCGCGCTATACGGAGATCAATGTGGAGCAGGCGCTGGCTGATGCGGACTCGGTATTTTACTATTATCAGCAGTTGATTCGGCTGCGCAAGCAGCATCTGATTATGGTCTATGGCGATTATGAGCTGCTGCTGCCGGAGCATGAATATATCTATGCCTATACCCGCACCCTGGAAGGTGAAAAGTGGCTGATTCTGCTTAACTTCAGTGATACCCCGCAGACTATCGGACTAACTGAGGAGCTGAATGCCGTCACCGCAACGATCATCGGCAATTATGCAGAGGAGCCCGCAGTCATGGACCGCAGCACCCTCCGCCCTTACGAGGCCAGAGTCTGCCGGATCGGTTAGCATTACGAATACTGACAAACTCCTTCAAATATGACATCATAGGTGGATAGAACGCCGGACGAAGCCTGTCACTAATGAGCAGAGAATAACAGGAACATACGTGCGGTAGTATGATAGGATGATTTCAGAAGGAGATGGGGAGCTTTGGAATGGCTGATCCGAATGAAGAACGCACTGGACTATATGGAGCTCAAAATGACTGAAACGCTGCGTATCGAGGATGTGGCTGAGGTAGCTTATGTCTCACCGTTCCACTTCCAGCGCATGTTCAGTATGCTGACCGGCTTCACCGTGGCCGACTATATCCGCAAGCGCAGATTGACGCTGGCCGCCCAGGAGCTGGCCGTATCCAAGGTTCGTGTGCTGGATGTGGCACTGAAATACGGATATGAATCGCCGGAGTCCTTCGCCAAGGCGTTCCGCAAGGCGCATGGGATTACTCCTTCGGAAGCGCGTAAACCGGGCGTCCAGCTCAAAGCCTTCCCCCGCATCTCGTTCCACCTATCATTGAAGGGAGATCAGGACATGGACTATAAAATCGTGGATAAACCAGCTTTTACCGTTATCGGCAAATCAATGGAGGTCACTACCCGTGAGGGGGAGAATTTCCGCAGAATCCCGCAGTTCTGGGACGAATGCAATGAGGACGGCACTTCCGACAAGCTGATTGAGCTTAGTTCCTCCCGCGAGTGGCTTGGCATCTGTATGAACATGGATATGGAGAAGGAAATGCTTACTTACTGGATCGGAGTGGAAGGAACGCCGGAGACGGATGCACAGGGGTATGAGACAGCTGTTGTTCCGGCCGCCAGCTGGGCGGTCT
This sequence comes from Paenibacillus sp. FSL R7-0179, assembly GCF_038002265.1. Taxonomy (NCBI): domain Bacteria; kingdom Bacillati; phylum Bacillota; class Bacilli; order Caryophanales; family Paenibacillaceae; genus Paenibacillus; species Paenibacillus sp. FSL R7-0179. Next base: position 1,214,440 of record NZ_JBBOCC010000002.1, on the reverse strand, counting down.
TCCGGTCCGAGGGTGCTTTGCCGCATGCGATCCAAGGGGTTTGGCAGCGGATCTACCAGGAATGGTTCCCGGGAACCGGCTACGAGCATACCGGCGGGCCTGAGATTGAGGTATACCCGCCCGGCGATACGAACTCTGAGGATTTTGTGTGTGAAGTATGGATTCCGGTGATGAAGAAATAAGCACTGCAAGGCTGAATGTGGTATCCGGGAACGGCTTCGCTGTCTAACATGGACGGTGAGGCCGTTTTGGCATGGGCGGGGGTGCTGTGTGGCTGGCAGGTTACATTTTTTTGTTTTGAGATTCTTCCCAAGCTTGGTATAATAAATAGATTATAGTTTTCTTAATCTAGTGTATTCTCATCCGAGATCGGTGAAGGAGATATTCATGTCTATCGTAAAAATCTTTTCAGACAGCACTTCCGATTTGCCGCAAGGCTGGAAGGACACGTATGATATCGGCATTGTTCCGTTATATGTCGTCTTTGAGGATGGCACATTCAAGGATGGGGTAGAGATTACCCCTGAGGAAGTGTACCGCAGGGTGGCCGCAAGAGGCGCTCTGCCCAAGACAGCCGCCCCTTCCCCCGGTGACTTCATCACTGCTTTTCAGCCGGTGATCGACAGCGGCCATGATATCGTATACATCAGTCTGTCGTCTGCTCTATCCTCTACATATCAGAATGCACTGCTGGCAGCGGGTGAATTCCCGGAGGGCCGGGTGCATGTCGTCGATTCTGAGACCTTATGCGGCGGAATCGCGCTGCTGGTCATGAAGGCTGCCCGTGCCGCAGCCACGGGCGAGAGCGCTGCCAACATCGCAGCGATGATTACCGAAGCCCGCAGCCGGGTGGAATCGGAATTCGTGGTCGACACGCTGGACTACTTATACATGGGCGGACGCTGCTCAGGGATGCAGAACTTCATCGGCAGCCTGCTGAAGATCCGTCCGGTTCTGCGGCTGGTGGACGGAGCCATTGTTCCTGTTGCCCGCATCCGCGGCAAGAAGGAGAAAGCGGTGGAACAGATGCTCCATCATGCGCTGGCCAATGCAGCTGTCATGGACACAGAGCTGCTGATTGTCGCCCATACACTGGCCGATGAGGACGCCAAGTATCTTGAGGCTGCGCTGCGCGAGCAGACCCGCGTCTCTGAGATCGCTGTCATTCATGCCGGCTGTGTCATCGGGAGCCACTGTGGACCTGCTACGGTGGGTCTGATGTATATGCGCTAAAGCTGTACGCTCACAGATCGCATGTGGCCCCACTTGCCTCACAATTGCGCAATGTAATCGGTTTTTCGATTACATTTGGCTCACTTGCCTCACGATTGCGCAATGTAATCGGTTTTCCGATTACATTTGGCTCACTTGCCTCACAATTGCGCAATGTAATCGGTTTTCCGATTACATTTGGCTCACTTGCCTCACAATTGCGCAATGTAATCGGTTTTTCGATTACATTTGGCTCATGTGCCACGGTGACAGCAGCAGGTCCCCAAATGGAGACCTGCTGTTTTTTTGCTGGATACTATTAAGTTGTCCTATCAAGATATAACGTTCTCACCGGCCCCTCGGCCGCATCAGCAACCAGCGTGTAAAATTCGGGGAATCTCGGATCTTCGGCGCTTGGGATTTCTTCGAAGGCGCGGATCGATAACCCTTGGGAAGCTATGGAGGTTAAGATATCCCCCAGCGTCCAGCTACGTGTCACCACCTGTGGCAGCCCGGCACGTTCCTCTTCAGGAAGCAGCTTCGCAAAAGCAACCTCCCCTGTTCTAAGCGTATCGTCAAAATAATTGCCTGTGGGATGCTGAAGCGTCTTAGTATTCAGCCATGCCCTGGCGAACGGATGGAAATCGGTCAGCAGAAGCCGGCCTCCTGGCTTCAGTCTTCTGCGGACCAAGGCAAACACCGCATTTAAATCAGTGAAAAAATGCAAAATCCCAAACTCCATCAGCACTACATCGAACGTTCCTAAGGCTTCTTCTTCGGGGATATTCATGGCGTCTGCACAGATGTAATTCAGCTTCACCCCTGCCGACTCCGCTACTTCACAGGCGTATATACGGTTCTCTTCCGAAATGTCTACAACCGTGGCTTCAGCTCCCAGAAGAGCGAAGCAAATAGCCTTCCTGCCGTGAGAGCCAAGCAGATTCAACACCTTCAAGCCTGACGGATCGCCCGTGTACTTAAGCCAATACCGCAGCGTATGTACGGGGTCCTGCTGCAGCTGCACTGCAAGCTCCTCAGGTGAACCATGGTACTGCGTCCAAGCCTGATAGGCTTTTGTCTCCCAAGCTGCCTTATTCGTACGTGACATCTGCTCTTGCATGTTACTCCCCCTTGTAAGAAGAATTTGGAAATGGCACTTTCTGATTTTACTATAATCTGTTTATAATGCAACAAGCAGAAATCCAATGCTTTGCGCTACCCATGTCTCAGAGTGGATACAACGAACAGAAATAACCCGCTCCCACTGTATCTTGGAGAACGGGTTGTCTGGCTTGATCGTTGAGAACACAGTTGCTTGACTGGATATATGTGAACACAAGAATAGAAGTGAGCGTCAGCCCCCGGCTAAGCCTCAGGAGGGTATCTCAGGCTCCGGCTCTTCCTTCATAAAAGGCAGCATAAACCGGAAGATCGATCCCCGCTCCTCCTCGCTCTCCACGAAAATCGTTCCGCCCATCAGCTCCACGAGCTGCTTGCAGATAGCAAGCCCCAGTCCGGTTCCGCCGTATTTGCGGTTAATGGACGGATGCAGCTGGGAGAAGGACTGGAAGAGCAGATTCAGCTTGCTGTCGGCAATGCCTACTCCGGTATCGCGGACCGAGAACTCCAGCAGATATTCCGGTGAGGCGGGCAGCGGGATGTTCTTGACTGACAAGGTGACACTGCCCCGATCGGTGAATTTCAGCGCGTTGCCAACCAGATTGACGATAATCTGGCGCAGCCGGCTCGGATCGGTCGTGACAATGTCTGGCACAGTGGTATCTGCCCACCAGCGCAGGGAGAGCTTCTTCTCCTCTGCCTTGGGAGTGAACAGATCAATGATGCCCTCCAGCATCTCCCGCAGATCGAAGCGTTCGGATTGCAGCGGCATCTTGCCGGCCTCCATTTTGCTGAAATCGAGGATGTCATTGAGGATCTGCAGCAGACTGTAGCTGCTGCTGCGCAGAATCTCGGCGTAGCTGCGCTGTTCCTCCCCAAGCTCGGTCTCCAGCAGCAGGTCGGCCATGCCGATCATTCCGTTCATCGGCGTGCGGATCTCATGACTCATCATCGCCAGGAAATCCGACTTGGCCTGTGCAGCCCGCTCTGCCGATTCCTTGGCGCGGAGAATTTCCCGCTCGTTCGTAATATCGCTGAAGGAAATAACCACACCGCAAATCATCCCCCGGTCCAGCAGCGGAGCGATCCGGTAATTCACGAAGAAGCTGGTTCCATCCTTGCGCCAGAAGACTTCATCCGCCATGCTGCGGGTAACTCCGTCTTGCAGGGTACGCATAATGGGGCACTCCAGCAGAGAATGGCGGGGCGCGCCTCCATGCAGGGAATGGATCATCTCCATCATCGGCAGCCCGGTCAACTCTGACGGCTTGTAGCCCAGCATCTCTGCCCCTTCACGGTTAATGAAGATGGTCCTGCCCAGGTTGTCCAGGCCGAAAATTCCGGCAGAGACAGAGTTCAGAATGAGACTGAGCCGTTTGTCCTCAGCCATCTCGAAGATGAATTCAGCCTGCGGCTGCTCATCGTCATCCTTCGTGGCAGCCATTTCATCTGCATACACAAAATCCCCGTCTCCTGCCTGCACAGTCTGCTCAGCGCCTGCCGCAAGTCTGCTGCTCATGCTCACCCAGCTACACAGCAGACTCGAAAGAGGCCGGTTCCCGGGATCATGGAGGATAGCGAATACACCGGCAATGCCTTCGTCTGTGTGAAGCGGCACATAGCTTACCGTAATAACTGCACGCTCGGCACCTCCCATACCAGTACTTCCAGCACTAGCACTTCCCGCACTTCCAGCACCAGCACTTACCACACTTCCAGTACCGCCGGCCCCTCTGCCCGTCCCTTCGTTTCCTTCCGCGGCTTCCACAGCCAGCTCGAAGCTCGATGTAATCCCGGCCAGAGCAGATGCGAAATGAGCCTCTCCGGGCGGATGCATCCGGCATTCGTTCAGTCTGTCTGCCTCCTCGGCACTTAACATCCGGTTGCTGTCCCTGTACCGCCCCTGCCTGTCCAGCACAATGATGAAGTCTGGATGATGATCGAACAACGCTCTATACGTACTTTCGCCTGACAGTGCGTTGTCCAGAATAGAAGCCCAGTCTTTAAGCATAGCCCACCTCCTCTGCTGTTGCTTCAACTATGCTATAGCTAGCGTCCGAAGACTGCAGAAACGCTCTGATTATGTAGAACTCTCTGAATTAGTTCCTATTATAGCAAAAAAAACGTAAGCGGTCGCCAGAAAAACATCGCACTGGGGCAGACTGTGCAACGACAAAAACAGTGCAAGTCCTGCTGGAGGAACGCACTGTTCACTTCATTTCCAGGAGAGAAACGGCTTCGATTCCGGCAGCCTCAGCTTACATCCTGATGCTCGATTTTGCGGATCGAGAGATAGGCAATGAACGCACCGGCCAGGGCAAGCGTGATCGATATTTCGAGCAGGTTGCCCATTCGGAAGTTCCCGAAGCCCGAGGAGATCAGCATTACAATCAGCACAGCGGAGACAATCGTGGCCGATACAGATTTACGGCGCATCCCGAAGAATAACGGAATCAGTCCGATGCCGGCCGCATAGAGCGCATCTGTTCCAGTTGTCACCAGGTGGGTAAGCAACAGCTTCTGTGTCAGCACTCCTTGAATGACATCGGGCAGGAAATAACCGACACCTGCAAGAATACTGCTGATCACTATATTAGACAGCCAAATACTTAAGAAGGTGAATAGAAAGACAATAATCAGCTTGGCTGCCATGAGCATTTTACGCGGTACGGGGTACATGAACAGCACTGTGATTGTATTATTCTTATACTCGTCGATGACCAGCTTGCTGATCAGAACGGAGGCGAAGATGATGTAGGTCGCTTTTACAAACACAGACACCCCTTGAAATAAATCGTTATACGTCGCAAAGTCCCCTTCATTCATGCCCGTAAATGCGATTAGAAGCATGAATCCCAGAATAGCCAGGTCCGCAATCAGCACGCCCTTAAGAAAAGTGAATTTACTCTTGCGCAGCTCCAGCCGGATTAACTTAAGCATGGTTGACGCCCCCCATCAGTTCCACAAAATGATCCTCCAGCGAATGATGCTTCTTGCTCATACTCTCCAGCTCCACCTCTGCTGCGGACAGGGCCCGGCTCAGCTCAAGCTGCGGGATATCCTCGTAGACACGGATGGTCCGCGGGTCAAGCACCTTGTAATTGCGGAGGCCCAGCTTCCCCTCCAGGACGAAGACGGCCTTCGTGCACTCGCTTGTCACCAGCTCGATGTACTGGGTTTGCTGACTCCGAATCGTATCCATTGCCACCTGCTCTACCAGCACCCCTTCACGGATTACGCCGATCGTGTCGGCAATCTGCTCGATTTCGCCCAGAATGTGGCTGGAGATCAGCAGCGTCATGCCATAATCACGGCTCAGCATACGGAACACCTCGCGCAGCTCCTTGATTCCAAGCGGGTCCAGCCCGTTGATCGGTTCATCGAGGATCAGCAGCTCCGGCTTGGTCATGACCGCTCTGGCAATTCCTAATCGTTGCTTCATCCCGAGGGAGAAATTCTTCACCGGTTTGCTGTCCACCGCTCTCAGCTTCACTAATTCGAGCGCTTCCTCTATCGCGTTGGCATCATAAAAGCCCATATACTCTCCATGCAGCGCCAGATTCTCGCGGGCACTCAGCTTGTCGTAAAACACCGGGTATTCAATAATGCTGCCCATGCGCTTCAGCATATCGTAAGAGCGGTGGGTCATCTTCTCCCCGGCAAATTCAATCTCGCCCGCTGTTGGCTTCACCAGATTCGTAATCATTTTCATCACCGTTGTTTTGCCCGCGCCGTTCGGTCCTAAGAACCCGTAAATTTCACCCTGCTTAATCTCCATATTCACACTGCTCACAATTTCCTTATCCTCATAGACCTTGGTCAGATCCCATGTCCGGAGTATCATTGTCATCTTCCGTTATCCCCTTTAGCCTCGTCTTGTTCTTCCTGGTATTTATTCTACAGGGCGGAATTTGCTTTTTTCTTACTGAAATCTTACTTAATTCTTAAGAAGCTTCAGAAGGACTGTCTGGGAAAAGAGAGCGTAAATGCCGTACGCACATTCGGCTGGCTGCTCAGGGAAATGGTGCCGTTCATCTGCTCCGTCAGCCGCTTCGTAATCGTCAGCCCCAGGCCGCTGCCCTGATAGTCGCGGTTGCGCGAATCCTCCAGGGTGTACAGCCGCTCGAACACCTTATCCTCGTGGCCTTCGGCGATGCCTTTGCCCCGGTCCCACACTTCTATACAGACCCGTCCGGCATCCGCCGGGTACAGCTTCAGCCCCAGCACTCCCCCTGCATTACCATAGGTAATCGCATTGGAGAGCAGGTTCGTCAGAATCCGGTCCAGCGCCTCATCGTTGCCCATGATATGAAGCGGCTCTTCCGGGATCTCGATCTGCACATCCGTGCCGCTCTCACTAAGCAGATCATAGAAGGCCAGAATATTCCGGCGGCAGATCTCGCCCAGCTCCACCCGCGAGAGCGGGATATCCCGGTCCCCCGACTCCAGCTTGGCCAGATCGAAGAACCGGTTCATCAGCGCAATGACCTCCCCGGCCTTGGTATGAATCGTCCGCAGCATACGTTCCTGCTCTTCCTTGGATATCGCCTCATCATGCAGCAGCGTCTCAATATAACCCAACACCACCGTCAGCGGCGTCTTCAGATCATGCGACACATTCGCCAGCATTCCGCGCATGGATTGCTCCAGCTTGCTTCGCTTAGCCGCTCCCTGATGATTAACATCCAACAGCCGGTTCAGATCGGTCAGCAGCTGCTGCACCTGCGGACTGCTGCTCATCAAGAGCAGCCGCTCATGCGATCCGCCTTCTATGATACTCTCCAGCTTATGATGAATGTAGTCCAACTGGCGGGCATGCTGCCGTGAATTCAGGAACTGCAGCGTGGTGACCACAAGCAACAGTACAACCAGAACCAGCAAAAGAATGATCACAGCAGCACATCCCCCAGCTTGTAGCCGATCCCCCACAGCGTCTTGATATACTCTGGATGGGAGGGATCATCCTCGATTTTCTCGCGCAATCTGCGCATATGTACATTAATTACATTCTCATCGCCATAATAATCCTCTTCCCAGACTTGGCTGTAGATCTGAGCCTTGGTGAATACCCGGCCCGGACTGCTCACGAACAGCTTCAGGATGTGGAACTCCTTGGCGGTCAGCTTCAGCTCTTGCCCGTTCTTCCGTACGGAGAAATTATCCAGATCCACGGTCAGTCCGCGCAGCCGGGTACCCTTCGCCTTCTCCGGCTGTATCTCTCCGCCATCCTGCACCCCGCTCCCGGCAGCAGCCTGGCTGCCAGTTGCAGCATAACCTGCCCGGCGGATCGCCGCCTTCACCCGGGCTGCCAGCTCAATCATCGAGAACGGCTTCGTAATATAATCATCCGCACCGAAGCCCAGCCCCAGCGCCTTGTCCACATCGCTGTCCTTCGCCGACATAATCAGCACCGGCACAAGGCTGCCGCTCCGGATAATCTGCAGCACATCTGTACCGCTACGCTTCGGCAGCATCAGATCCAGCAGCACCAGATCGTATGTAAGCCCGCCCAGGAACTTGCTCACCGCCATATCCCCGTCATATGCGATCTCCACCTCATAGCCCTCTTTGGTCAGATAAGAACAGACCATTTCGCTGATCGCTTCATCATCCTCGATCAGCAGCACCCTCTGTTGCATAATGAACCTCCCGTAATTAACTCTGTCTACCATCTATTTGAAATTATACCCTCTGTCCGTGCCGGGTTCTAGTCATATCATCCAGTAGATGAATTCTCTGAACCTGACAGGCGGTGGTCCAGTTCCCCCTATTATAATGAGTAGTATAAACTCTTATTCAATCTGACAGACAAGGTGGTATGATCATGGCAGCCAAAACCAACAAGCAGCTCATTCTTGAATTCGAATCCTTCATCCCCTATATTCAATCGCTGGACAGCATGGAAGATGCAGACTGGGAGGCTCCGCTGGAGGCGGGAAAATGGTCCCTGCAGGATCTCCTTTGCCACATCATGCTGTGGGACAAATACTTTTATGAGGAGGCTCTGGTCAAAATCCAAGAAGGCCTGCCGCTGACAGCCGCACATCTGGACTTCAATGCATTCAATGCCAATGCGGTTCTATACGCAAGGACAGTAACCCGGCAGGAAGCCATCCAGCAATTCGTCCTGTACCGGACCAAGATTACCGGGCTTGCAGCCTCCTTCAGCGATACGGCCCTTGAACAGAATCATCCGGGTGGTGACGGCAAGAAATTCAGTATCCGCAGGTATCTGCGAGATTTCATCTCCCACGACAAGCATCACAAGAAGCAGATAGACAAGTATGCAGCATCAGTTGCGGTCACAAAAGCATAAAACTGCGGCTCCGTCTGTCCACTGAAATCTGGATAGATGGAGCCGCAGCTTTTAATTATTCTTTTGGATATAAACGATGCTTATTCCGCTGACTGTTATTGCCCGGCAACGTACCTTTCCACTTCAAGAGCAGCCAGCAGCAGCGGCGCTACACCCATAGGTACATCTGATACAACCGCTTCGGAAATGTAGTAGTCGTAGGAGCCGTTGCGGTCCTTACTGAGCCCGGCCCCATGGCAGATCTTGTGCAGATGAACGCCTTGTTCATCTTCGGTCACCAGATGCTTAAGGATTCCCTCATAGCCGTTTAGCATCGCCGCCTTGAAGGAAGGCTCCAGATAACGCAGCCGCAGGGCTTTGGCCATCGCATAGACGAACATGCAGGAGCCTGTCGCTTCGAGGTAGTTGCCCTTGCGTCCCGCCTGATCCAGCACCTGATACCAGAGGCCGCTCTCCTGATCCTGCACCTCAACCAGCGCACCGCACATCCGCTGAAAAATCCCCATCACCGTTCCGCGCTGCGGATGGGTCAGCGGGAAGTGCTCCAGGCAGTCCACGGCGGCCATCGCATACCAGCCCATCGCCCGGCTCCAGAAATGGGCCGACAATCCGGTGGAGGAATCCGCCCACTCCTGCTCCCGGGATTCATCCCAGCCGTGATAGAACAGGCCGGTACGCGGATCACGGGTTCTGCGCTCAATCAGCAGCAGCTGACGGGCAGCTTCATCGATCAGCTCCGGACGCCCGAAGACTGCCCCATATTCGGCCAGGAACGGCGAAGCCATGTATAATCCGTCCAGCCACATCTGGAAGGGATAGATTTTTTTATGCCAGAAGCCGCCTTCAGAGGTCCGGGGCTGTCCGATTAGCTGCGCTGCCAGCAGATGGGCGGCTTCTGCATAGCGCTGCTCACCCGTCTGAGCGTACAGCCAGAACAGATTCTTGCCCTGATTAATCTGATCCAGGTTATATTCCTCCAGCGAATAGGAGCGGATGCTTCCATCCTCCCCGATGAAGCTGTCCATATGCCGCTGCATGAACGAGAGGTACTCAGGCTCGTTATGCTGCATTCCCGCCCGGGCCACTGACATCAGCAGCATGCCGGGGACATATGCCCAGCGCTCCATTACATACTCGTGCTCCCCTTGTTCATTGCATTGTCCGATGAAGGTATCCGCAATTCTGCGGGATAAGCCTGTGCTTACTGCTTCTGATATAGACATCTTTATTCCTCCTGTCATTTGCGCTACCTGTTCGCCTACTCCTGCGGACCGGCAAGCTGCTTAAGCAGCCAGGCATACGCCGGTTCCCCATGAATCTCATGACCCCCTGTGAAAAAATCCGCCGCAAGCTGCCCGACATGGCCCTCTGCGGCATAGATTTGCTCTAACCGGTCCAGAGCCTGCCTCGCACCGGCTGGACCAAACAGCGGATCAGCGTCCCCCGCCTCCAGGAACAGCCCGCGCGGAGCAATCAGGCCCAGCAGATCCGGCATCTCCGCCTCCAGCAGAATGCCCGGAATATAATTGTCCAGACAATGATGCCGGGTGAGAATGCTGGCTTCGAACGTATTGGCATAGCCGCTGACCACCGCATTGCTGATCCGTTCATCCAGTGCAGCCGTGAAGCCCGCCACCAGCCCGCCGCCGGAGATGCCCATAATGCCGATCCGTTCCCCGTCAACCTCTTCCCGCTCCTGCAGATAATCCAGCGCCCGCATCGTCTCGTAGATACGGCAGCCTGCCATCGTCTGCCCTGCCATCAGCAGCGCCGAGGACAGGCGGAAGCAGGAATTACGACCAGGCTCGCCGCTGGTGAGATCCTCAGCCAGACGCCTGTCTCCGAATCCGAGTACCTCTGGAGCGGCAACGACGAAGCCTTGCTTCACCAGGGAGACGGCAAAATCCTTATGCAGACCCGGGTCCCCCGTCCGCTCCGACCCGTCCGGGTTCAAGCCGGTAATCTCGCGGCTGCCGTAGCCATGCCCGTGAATAGCCAGCACAGCCGGGCAGGGAGAGCCTGCCGGCTGCTCCGGGATCAGGAGATACAGGGCCATTCTAAGTCCTTCATAGGTGGTGATCTCGATACGTTCGCGGATGTATCCGCTGCAGACTGTCCGCTCCAGCTGTACCGGGTCAAGCGCCGCCCTCTGAGCGGGAAATCCGCCCAGCCGCTCTATGAACCTCGCTGTAAGGGATGCCTGCCACTCCGCAAAGGGGATATCCTTGCGAAAGGCAGAGGTGCGCGGTGCAGCAGCCGTCAGTTGATTGATATATTGTTCAAGTGATTCCATCGGGGAAATCCTCCAATCCTGAATTCCTGGGTCTGGGTGTACTGTAGTCCAAGCGATTAATAGCCCTCGGGATGCCAGCCGTCCAGCACAGACAGAATCCGGTACTGTGCGGCTTCCTCCGCAGTTAACTGGCGTGACCACGCCACCCGGCCTTCGGGGCAAGCACCAAGGCCGCTGCTGCCATACTCTTCATAGCGGCTGGTCTGCTCCCGGTCCGGCTGCCCCCAGTTATGCCAGCCTTCGCCGGTTACCGAGCCGTCCATCACCGTGCGGATGAAGGCGACATGTGCGTAAGGTCGCCAAGGGCGTCCGAGATAGCACTCACTTACCCCTTCGCCGCCGGTTATCCGGCAGTCCAGGAACACATAACCGAAGGCCGCTCCCTCCGGCGTTGAAGCCGCTGTGATATACCCTCTGGAACGCTTGTTGTGGAGATGACAGCGGTCAAACAACGCAGTTGCCGGACCAAAAATATAATCCACATCCCCTTCAATGTAGCAATCATCATAATATTGCCGCCCCGGCCCGGTATATAGGGTATCCTGGTCACCTAACAGACGTACACGCCGGAACACAGCCTGCCCGGCATCCACGAACGCCGCGACCGCCTGTCCGGTACCCGGGCCGGAGGTGTTGCGGATGGTCAGATTCTCGGCAGTAAAGTCTTCTGCGAACACGTTCAGTGTGCCGGTGCGGAAGGTGCGCAGCGGTTCACCGTCCGCGCCGAGCGTATGGGCATTATCATTCCATGAAACTATCGTGGAATGCTGATCCTCTCCCAGCAGCAGGATGGGCGGGGCTTCACGGGCGATCGTAACCTTTTCCTCATAGATCCCGGGCTTAATCCGTATGGTTACGGCCTGCATCTCCCCCTGAGGAATGGAATCCAGCGCCTCCTGCAGACTGCTGTATCCTTCTCCGGCATTCTTCGAGACTATAATTAACATGGACGGCTCCTTTCACAGCAACCTGAATGTATTCTATAATAACTCTAACAGCTTCCAGGAGAAGAGGAGATGTATGAACAGCGTATCTGGCCCTAATCCCAAATATCATCTTGAAGACGGACGCTTCAGCATCCAGCATATGAAACGTAAAGGCATCACTGCGATGCCGCGCCCCCACAGCCATGAATGGACTGAGCTGTATTACCTGACGGACGGGGAGCGTGTATATTTCGTAGACGACCGGGTGGTTACGGTTCACAAAGGCGAGCTGATTCTGATTCCCGGCCGCGAGCTTCATTCCACGGCAAGCTCAGAGAAGGCGGAGTTCGAGCGGATTCTGATCAACTATGACCCGCTGCTGCTGCCCCCGGTACTGAGGAACGAGCAGCAGTGGTTCCAGAGCCACCGCTACCGCTTGTTCCGGCTGACCCTGCGCGAGCAGAATGAAGCGGAGTCCCTGCTAAACCGCATGCTGGAGGAATCCCGTATCCGGCGGCCCTTGTACGAAGTCAGTGTCACTGCTCTATTGACCGAGCTGATGATTCTGCTCCAGCGTTCGGAGAGTACGGCCCAGGCTGGCGGCACCCGTCATCCGCTGCACCATCTGGTAACCGATGTCGCCACTTATATCCGCGCCCATTACCGGGAAGCGCTTACGCTGGAAGAGACCGCCAAGGACTTTTTCATCAGTCCCTCTTATTTGAGCCGGGTATTTCATCGCCTGACCGGCTTTCATTTCCGGGAATATATCGTCCATATCAGGGTCCGCGAGGCCCAGCGCCTGCTGGCCGGAACCCCCGCCAGAATCCAGGAGATCGCAGGGGCAGTCGGCTTCGAGCATCTGTCCCATTTCAATAAAACTTTCAAAAAATCAACCGGCCTGACCCCGCTCCAGTACCGCAAGGAAGCGGGAGCGCAGCCTGCGCCGGAGTCCTAAGGTTAAAGCTCTGTGATGGCCAGCTCTCCTGAACGGACAAGCTCCACATCACTGCACTTATGCATCTGTACCTGCGGCTCCTCCTGCGTCTGCAGCCTGATCCGGTCCAGCTTCAGCCCTGCTGCATGGCGCAGGATGATGCCCCGCCTGCTTATGGCGCTGAAGTTCTCCACCGTAAGCGCAGCAAGCGGCATTTCCGGTAACCCGTTCACGAGCAGCGCGGTTGCCGCCCCGTGGCAGGCCATATTCCGCAGCGTGATGTTACGGAACTGCGGAGTCTCCTCCGTGACCGGAACCTCTTGCTCGTCATAGCCCTCAGACCCCTCCACCCCGGCATAGAACAGGTGGAAGGATACCGCTTCATGGACGATGCCTGACATCTGAATATTTTCCACCAGGATATCCTCTACTACGCCGCCTCTTCCCCGGGTACTCTTGAAGCGCAGCCCGATGTCCGTACCCATGAATACGCAGTCGTTCACCCGGACCGCATGCACACCGCCCGACATTTCACTGCCGATCACTACCCCGCCATGTCCGTGATAGACCGTACAATGGCGGATCGTAATGTACCTGCAGGCTCTTCCTGCCCGGCGGCCTTCCTCATCCTTGCCCGATTTCAGGCAGATGGCATCGTCGCCTACATCGAACCTGCAATGCTCCACCAGCGCATGTGTACATGACTCCAGATCCAGCCCGTCCCCGTTCTGGGAGAACCACGGATTACGGACCTGAATATGTCTGATCGTAACCTGCTCACAGCCCATGGGATGCAGACACCAGGCAGGAGAATTCTGAAAGGTCGGCCCCTCCAGCAGCACTCTCCGACAATTCCGCAGGCTCAGCAGCGCAGGACGCAGGTACGCACGGGCAGGGAGATAGGCCTCCATTGCAGTCTCACCGTTATCCTTCAGCTGCAGAACATCAGCTTCTCCCGCAAGCGCTTCCTTGGAAGGCCACCAGATCTCACCCTGTTCATCCAAGGCTCCCCCGGAGGCAAGCAGGCTATTCCACTCCAGTTCCGTCCGCTTGAAGCGTTTCACCGGACGCCAGGCCTCACCGCTGCCATCGAAGATACCTTCACCGGTAATGGCTACATCGCTCAGATCCTCCCCATCCAGCGGAGCCTGGCAGCGCCAGCCGGCAGTCCCTTCGTAATGGGAGAACAGCAGCGGATATAGATTGTAGTCGGGTTCAAAGCATACAAGCGCCCCCCGCTCAGCACACAGATTGATCCGGCTGTGCAGCGTCAGCGGCCCGGTGCGCCAGACTCCCGGCGGGATAATTACCGTTCCTCCTCCCGCAGCTGCGCAGGCATCCAGAGTATCCTGTATAGCAGACGTACACACCAGCCCTTCAGCTTCTGCTCCATAGTCTGTAATACGGAAAGTGTGCTTCGGAATCTGTGGCAACTCCGGGATTGGATAAGCTGCGGAATCATGTATTGTTCTCATCGTATTCCTCCTTCAGTGTCTATTCAAGCTCTTCATAGCTGAACCAGCCGAAATCCGCAACATTGCTGCTCTGCGCTCCACCCGCACTGGCGTACATTCCGATATAGGCCCCTGTAAAACCTCCAGCCCAATCCGTGCTCAGCACCCGGCCGTCAGCCCGTTCATGCAGTGCGGTCCAGGTGTCAGAATCTGCGGCTCTATAATAAAAGCTGTAATCCTGCCCCCGGGCTTCTACTTTAAGCTGTACCGTATCCAGCGCATACGGCGCAGAGGCCAGCAATTGCTCAGCTCCTCTGCTGCGGACGGTCAGCTTCAGCAGCTGCCCTCCATCCTCTGCCACCCGTTCATAGCGGAAGTGGTTGTCCGCATTCTGGAGCAGGGCCAGTCCGGCGCTCTCGCCTGCGGCCTCCGGCTGGAAGCGCATCTCCGCTGCGGCTTTGAAGCTGAGATGCTGCTGCCGTCTTCCGATATAAGCCGGATTGCCGGTTTCCGCCAGCACCTCCGGCTTCAGCCGCAGCCGCAGATGTCCCGGATGCTCGCTGAGGCTCCAGAATTCGCCGCGCGGCGTGCGCAGGAAGTTCCAGACCGGGCTAAGCTCCCCGGCAGTAAAATCATCCCGCACCGGCAGCAGCGGCCACTGCGTCACCGGCAGATCTGGCGCCGGCCCCTCAAGCTCAAGGACGCCCTTGCCGGGATTCACTACCGGCCATTCGTCCTCCCACTTGACCGGAGTCAGAAAGGTCTCCCGGCCCAGGTTGCGGTAATATCCCCCGCAGGTCCGGGAGGCCAGACAGAGCATCCACCACTCCCCGTGCTGCGTCTCCACAAGCTCCCCGTGGCCCGTATTCACGATGGGATACTCCCTGCCGAGATGGCGGTGGGTCAGAATCGGGTTGGCCCGATATCCCTCATAGGGCCCCGTCACGTTCCGGCTTCTGGCAACCGTCACCGCATGGGTATGGCCGGTGCCGCCCTCAGCGGTCAGCAGATAATACCAGCCTCCGATGAAATACAGATGCGGCCCTTCCTGGGCATGTGCAGTCTTCAGTGCACCTTGCCAGAGGCTGTGCTTCGGACCGGTGAGTCTGCCCTGCGCCAGATCAATTTCCTGCAGCCAGATATCCATATGCTTCGGATAATCCTGGCCTTCGGGAGGCACACGGTTACCGGTGTAATATACCTTCCCGTCTTCATCGAAGAACAGGGAGGGATCAATGCCGGGCGCGTCCTCCAGCCAGACAGGATCTGACCACTCTCCCGCCGGATCAGCGGAGGTTACGTAGAAATTATGCGATTCCTTGTGATTATCAACAAACGTCGTGATCATATAAAAGAGACCCTGATGGTACCGGAGGGTCGGCGCCCAAATCCCCCTCGACGGAAGAATCCCGTCCAGATTGAGCTGGGACGGACGGTCCAGCACATGGCCCAGCTGGCGCCAGTGGACAAGGTCCCTGCTGTGAAAAACCGGAACTCCGGGATAGAATTCAAAGCTTGAAGTGACCAGATAATAATCCTCCCCGACACGGATGGCCGAAGGATCAGGGTAGAAGCCCGGGAGCACCGGATTACGGAATGTTCTCAAATTCGAAGTCCTCCTTTACGCGGACGATAGGTACGAATACTCAATCAACGATATGTAAGCATAACCAATTATAGTTCGTATAAGTTTAATTTTCTTGCGCTTTCTATGTTCTTTTTCCTGTTTTTTATACTTTCTTGTCCTGCAAACAGAAACAGCGACAGCAGGGGACGGATAACGTCTCTTGCTGTCGCTGTACTATGGAGTAGAATTCACTTTCGTTATTTCAATCAAACGTCTTAGCATATTCTCTTAACTGTTCAGGATCACTTGTGTGATACACCATTTGTTCATGATCAAAAATCACAACTACGGGCCGTTTTGCTTCCAGTCCCAGTACCTCCAGCCATTTCAGCTTCTTCTCCTCTGTATGCACAGTCACATGAGGGATATGCTCCACGAGCGCAGGCTCAGAATTATGTACCTCATTTATTTCAATATCCCAATCCCGTGAATTGGAAAACATATGCATGTGGAGTACATTCACTTCCTTGGACACCAGCTGATCAACGACCTCTGCTCTTGAAGGACCGCAGCCTGTAACAAACAACAAGAATACAGAGACCAGCAAGAATAATCCAAACTTGTGCTTAAACATGTAATTCCCCCTCTCTATTCCATCTACATACCCGTATATTACTATAACGATTCAGCCTTACTTCGTCACATAGAGCGAATAGCTCTGTGGAGCGGTAAAATTCAACTTCTGCGCCAACCGGATGGAGGCCGTATTGTGAAGGTCACAGTCCCATCTTGGCGTGATCTGACGTTCTAAGCACTCCAGGATAAAAGCTTCGGCAACACACCCCGCCACGCCCCTTCCCCTAAACAGAGGATTCGTTACGATATCAATTTCCGCATATTGATCAGACGAGAAGATGGAGACACATTCGCCTGCAAATACATCGTGTTCCGTAACATAGAAGCCGATGCCTTTTTCCAGAAAACGTTCAATCGATCCCCAGTATTTCCGGATGTACGCTGCATCGAACTCTCTATGCCCCTCAAGCGATTCCTCAGTTGTCCTGTTCAGCCGGAACCCATCCGGTATCCCCGCTCTTCCAGCTTGCATGAAAAGGTGCTCATTGAATGTAAAAGAATACCGCTGCATTTGCCTTAGCTGCGCCCCAAACAGCTCATTGATTCTGCGATCCCACCCCTCAGAGGATGAAAACAACGTAAATCTCTGATTAAGCTTCTCTCTACGCTTGAATTCGCGCATAAGCCGGGAGGCAAAGTCATCATTCGTCTCATCCCCCACCACTGTATAAATGCCTGAAGAAGTACCGATCAGCGCCGAAGACTTATCGATAGTAATGTCCCCGGCAATATAACGGTCTAATACCGAATACGCAAATGTGGGATAACTCTTACCTTGGTTAGCATCCATAATATTGCTTGCGGCGGTGACAGAAGCATGGTTCTCAATCATCTCACATCATTCCTTTCCCCAGAAAACAATACTGCTCTCTATAATTAGATTACAATCTAATTATATATTAATATAATTAGTTATGTTTAACAATTGTTATTGCGGAATTACAAATTGCATCCGGGCGGAAAAAATTATACGCGGTGCAGCTTACGGTACCGGGATGGTGTTAATCCCAGCTTGGCCGTGAACACCCGGCTTAGGTAGAAGCCGTTCTCGTAACCGCACTGCTGGGCGATCCCTTCAATGGGCAGTCTGGAATCCTCCAAGAGCTGGCAAGCCCGTCTGAGCCGGAGTCCGGTCACGAAGTCCGAAGGGGCCGTCCCATAGGCTGCACGGAAACGCCGCGTTAATTGTACCGGAGTAATATCAAGGGTAGCGGCCAGCTCCTGCAGGGTCATAGGTGTACAAGCGTGCTCCAGCAGCCATTGCTTAGCCTGATGCATCAGCGGGCCAGGGCTTGCCTCTCCAGAGCTCAGCTCTACGGATGATGCGCTGCTGCGCTCGATTTCAAGCAGCCTCCAGAGATCCTCCAGCATATGCTTCATCCTGCTATACCCCGGCTCCTCCTGAATCCCTCTTCCGATACTCCGCATATAGCGGTAGGTAGATCTTAGGCGCTCCACATCCCTGACCGTCCAACTGCCTCCAAGCGTGGCGGCGTCCTCCGGTCCCCCCTCTTCTGCCCATTCGAATTGTATGAAATGAAAGGTCAACGGACTAAGCGTTCTCCGGTAAAAGGTTGTCCCCGGCGGACATACAATGATGTCCCCGAACCCTCCCTCCCCTTCATAGTCTCCGAAGCGGTAAGCGAAGTGTCCCTGCTCAACCGCAAATAACGTCCACACGGGATAGGTGTCGTGCTCCAGCAGGAACTGTTTTTTCTGCTCCCAATAGATATAGGCTGCCGGACGAACCGACCAATTCATGCGCATGTCTGACTCTCCTTAGGTTGCATCATTCATTGAAATTAAGTATATAGATCAAGAAATTATATGCATGTCATTTGATTAATGATTATCCTATCATGAAACTACGGATATATTAACATATACCAAAGGAGAGGTTCAACAATGCGTAGTGAAACGGTCAACACGGATGTAACGGTGGTAGGCGGCGGACTGGCAGGGGTATGCGCAGCGATTGCGGCAGCCCGGCTGGGCCGGCGTGTGGCGCTGATTAATAACCGTCCGGTGCTCGGCGGCAACTCCAGCAGCGAGGTGCGGGTATGGGTCTGCGGCGCAACTTCACACGGTATCCACCGGTATGCCCGTGAAACGGGGATCATGGGCGAGCTGTTTGTGGAGAATCAGTACCGCAACAAAGACGGCAATCCGTATCTGTGGGATATGGTTGTGCTTGAAGCAGTTAAGGCCGAACCGAACATTCAGTTATTCCTGAATACGGATGTACATGAGGTCGATGCTTCCGAGGATGGCAGCGGCCAGCGGAGCATCCGGTCCGTGACGGGCTGGATGATGGGGTCGGAACGGAGAATTACTTTTGAAAGCGCGGTTTTTCTGGACTGTACAGGGGATGGCCTGGTAGGCTTCCTCGCAGGTGCAGAGTACCGGCTGGGCCGTGAAGCACGCGAAGAATATAATGAGGAATGGGCACCACTGGTCGCAGATGATATTACGCTCGGCAGCACACTGCTCTTCTATACCAAGGACGCAGGCCATCCGGTCAAATATATCGCTCCGGCCATGGCAAAGGATATTACACAAACCGCTATTGCCGAGCGCCGGATCATCCGCAGCGGCGACAACGGCTGCGCCTACTGGTGGATCGAATTCGGCGGCGAGCAGGACACCGTTCATGACAATGAGGCCATCCGCGACGAGCTGTGGTCTGTGATCTACGGGATCTGGGACTATATTAAGAATTCCGGCAAATTCGACGCTGACAACATGACGCTGGAATGGGTCGGTTCGACTCCGGGCAAGCGGGAGTACCGCCGGTTCATTGGCGATTATGTCCTGAATCAGAATGATATCCTGGCCCAGCGCGAATTCCCGGACCGCGTAGCGTTCGGAGGCTGGTCCATTGATTTGCATCCGCCGCAGGGTGTGTACGCTACAGAGTCAGGCTCGAAGCATATGTATTCGGACGGCAGCTATCACATCCCGTTCCGTTCTCTGTATTCGGTGAACGTCAGCAATCTGCTGATGGCCGGCCGCGACATCAGCGCCTCGCATGTCGCGTTCGGCACAACCCGCGTCATGGCTACCTGCGCGGTCATCGGCGAAGCCGCCGGTATCGGCGCGGCACTCTGCGCCGCCAAGGGAATATCGCCGCGCGAACTGCATGCGGCCCACCTGAACGAGCTGCAGCAGACGATGCTGCGCCAGGATGCTTCCATCCTCGGGCTGCGCAACGAGGATGAAGCCGATCTGGCACTGAAGGCTGCGCTCAGCGCCTCCAGCGAGCGGAGCCGGTTCGCTGTGGAGCAATCTGCGTTCAGCGTACCGCTCACCGCTAACATCGGCATCACCGTTCCGGCCGATCCTGAACTGGACGGAATCGAGCTGCTGATTGATGCAGCCGAAGCCGCAGAGCTGACGGTCGAGCTATGGGAGACCGGACGGCCCGAGAATTATATACCCCATACGTTAATCCAGTCTGTATCCGCTCCCGTTCAGGCTGGAGTCGCCCAGTGGGTGGAACTCCCGGTTCAGTGGCAGCCGGAGACGCCGCGCAACGCGTTCCTGGTCGTCAAGGCCAATGCTGCGCTGTCCTTGCATATGGCAGATGAGCCAGCTTCAGGAATGCTCGCCTATGGGCATAACGAGATCCCCGCAGCCTCGCGGGACTTCGGCGAGAATCCGCCCGCACAGCCTGTAGTGCAATGGGACAAAAAGAAATTCGACCATAAGGCCCCATGCCTTCGTCTGTCCGGGACAACAAGCGCCTTCGCTGCGGATAAAGTCATCGACGGCTACCTCCGTCCTTACGGCGGGCCGCACCTGTGGTCCTCGGACCGGATGGCCTCCGGCGAGCCGGAGTGGCTGGAGCTGGCCTGGAGCGAGCCGGTAACTCTGCGCGAGGTTCACATTACCTTCAACGACGACGTGAATGAGGATCTGATCAACCTGCATCATCATGTTACACCTTACGAAATCCTGCCAACGCTCGTTAAGGAGTATCGAATTGAAGCTTACACGGGCGGCAAATGGACCGCAGTTGCCGGGGAACATGACAACCACAAGCGCAAGCGGGTACACACGCTGAACGAGGCTGTAACAGCCGACCGCCTGCGGGTCGTGATCCCGGAGACCAACGGCAGTGAGTATGCGGAGATTATTGAGGTGCGGGTGTATGGTTAAGTAGACTTCAAAATGCAATAAGATGGAGTGTTGAGCGGGGCCTGACTGCGGTCAGGCCCTTGTTTGGCGTATACGGGGCTTTTGCTGGGGGGACGGGGGATTATTCGTCCGTCCACTGCTCAAAGAGATTGTATAACTCATCAAGGCGTTCCTCGTCTTCGGCCGCGAACATTAGCAGATGGCTCCCGTTGTTGTTCATAATCACAATCAATTCACCCGGCCGGCCAAAAAAGCGTACGCCCGTGTACAAATCCGAATCCGCTTGGCGGGATGGAAAGTTCTGCTCAATCCGCTCCGCAGCAGCCTCATCGATGTCCCAATATTCTTCGCTGCTGTACTCCATCGCCAGCACTGCCTGCAAATGGGCCATAGCCAGCAAAAATTCCTTAACAGACGAACGCAGGCGCTCCCATTCCTCTCCGCTGCGCACATAGACGGGAGGATTATCGAGCTTCATATCCGCTGCACGGATTCCCCATACGCAGGCTTCCTGATTTTCGGTATAAAAGATGCAGTAGTCTTCTTCCATATAACGCGGAAAATTCTGAGGCTGAACCAGAAAATCCTGAGTCGCGTTGAGTGCAGAGTGGGCCCCAAGCTCCGTATAATACGCCCGCAGCACCTGCGGAATATGCCCGTAACGTTCCACCCACGGTGTTAATGATTCATTATCAAATCCGCACGGTTCTGTAATATGGAACAGGTCCCGAATCGCTGTAACATCGGTCATTACTTATCCCTCCCGTTCGTCGATATCCAAGTATTAATTAATGTAATCTTAACATATTTATTGTGAAAAAAAGCCTGATCCTCTGGCGTAAACGCTCAAGGATTAGGCTTTCTGCTGTTTAGTTTAACGCTTCATATAAAGCAATAAGAGCCAAGGACTGGCCGTAGGCCATAGGTCTGAGGGCAATGTTCTTGTAATGCTCCTTATCCATTCCCATACCGGTTCCGGCCGATACATTCAGCACTGTTCCATCTGCGCTAATATTCTGACATACCGCCTGAATGGCTTTGTCTGCCGCAGCCTGATAGGAGGCATCCAGAATACCCGCCTTGATGCCTTTGATCATCCCTGCGGCAATTGCGGCCGACCCGGATACCTCTTCATAGCTGGTTGGGTCCTGCAGGACGGTATGCCACAGACCGGAAGCTGCCTGGAGGGATACCAGGGCATTAACCTGAGCAGTATACGTATCTATCAGAAACCGCCGGACCCCCGGGCTAATCGAATCCTGGCAGGCTTCCAGATAATCGGCGATCCCATATGTGAACCAGGAATTGCCGCGGCACCAGAAGATACTGCCGAAATTATCATTGCGTTCGAAGCTCCAGCCGTGGAAGAACAAGCCGGTATGCTTGTCGAACAAATACTTGATATGCAGCAGAATCTGGTGTTCAGCTTCATGCCCCCACTCCGGCCGGTTGAACTTGCGCCCCGCCTGGTTCAGAAACAGCACCGCCATAAAGAGTGTATCAATCCATAGCTGTCCATTGTGCAGGTGAATGCCATCCCGGTTGCCAATCGCAGTGACCGTATGCTGGAAGCCGCCTTCTTTGGTCTTGGGCAGCTCATGGATGAGCCAATCCGCATGCTCCCGGCATAGCTCCTCCAGTTCGCCGGAAGGCTCAAGCTGCTCCAGGAGCAGCACCAGAGGCAGATAAGGAGCGGTTGTATTAATGTTTTTGGAAGGCAGGCCCGCCTCCAGGTTACGGGAAACCCAATTCCGGAAAAATTCCAGATAACGCGTATCGCCATAATGCTTTTGCAGCTTGTAAAGACCATAAAGACCTACGCCCTGCGGCCAATCCCATTCTTCAATGCCGAAATCCCGTTGCACAATCCCTACTCTGGTCTCGGCCTGTACCACGGTTTTATCCTTTTCATAGTCGCTGCCGCCCAGGTTCATAAGCCTGTCTACGACCAGCCCGATTTTGTCGAGCAATATTTCATTTGTCATAAATTCATCAGCTCCTTATCATTTCATAAGTTCCGATTAAATGGTCCGCAGATGCCACTGTTCGTTAATTTCTTTAATTAACGCCAGATCGCATTTGGGTGTCCGGTCATAGGCTACCAGGCCGTTAATCTCCTGCTCCACATCCGTTAACTGTGTATAACAATAGCCATAAATAATTTTGGACGCGTATACAGCCTTCATGATTCTTCCGTATTCCTGAACAAGATCGTCTGCAGATTGTGCACTGGTATATCCCCAGCCATCGTCAGCGCCAGCCTTATAGCTGATACCACCGAATTCAGTTAACAAGATCGGCTCGCCCCGATGCTCGTAACCGTCTGCATATACACTGCGGGCCGATGGTTTGGAAGCAAGCATGGTATCTTTTGTGGAAAGAATGCGCTTGAACTCTTCATACTTATCGGGCTCATCTGCCCTGCCGTGCTGGTAATTGTGTACTGCACAAATGTCCGTCAACGTCATTTCCCAGCCATCATTCGATATGACTAACCGGGTATTATCCAATGAATGAATCAGACTATACATGGCTACGCTGTGATATTGCTGCTGCTTATCCGATTTCACCATCGGAATGCCCCAGCTCTCGTTAAGCGGAACCCAGGCCACAATAGAGGGATGATTGAAGTCACGGTCGATAATCTCAATCCATTCTTTGGTTAACCGGGCTACAGCATCATTATTGAAAGAGGCGTTCGCCGCGCATTCTCCCCACACAAGGAACCCTATCCGGTCAGCCCAGTATAAAAACCGCGGGTCCTCGACCTTCTGATGCTTACGGCAACCGTTGAACCCTAGCTCTTTGGCTAATTCAATATCCTTCTTCAGGTGGTCATCCGTTGGCGCTGTGAGCAGTCCTTCCTGCCAATACCCCTGGTCGAGTACAAGCTTCTGGTAATAAGGTTTGTTATTCAGATAGACCATACCATTCTCTGTATGAACCTTCCGCATGCCGAAATACGACTCTATAGAGTCCGCCTCAACCCCGTGATCGTACAGCTTCATTTCCACATCAAACAAATTAGGCGTTTCTGGACTCCAAGTCCAGCCTGCCCGATGAAAGTTTGTACGGAATATTTTCAGACCAAACAGATCTACTATTCTGCTTGTTATAGGCTGTAACAATCGTACCCGGTCCTGAATCACAAGCTCTCCACCAAAAGAAATACGGATATCCAAATCTAATTCTTCTGATCCGTGTCCCTCAGACTTCACTTCTATGCCAATACTCCCTTGATCCAAATCCGGCGTAAATTTCACCTGCTGAATATGCACTGGGTTTACCGCCTCCAGCCACACGGTCTGCCAAATCCCGCTCGTGCGGGTATACCAGATGCTTTCCGGCTGCTCTATCCAGAACTGTTTGCCCCGCGGGATCGTCTCGTCTGTTGAAGGGTCCTCCACATGAACCGTTACCTGCTCCTCCTGTCCGGTCAAGGCATGGGTAATGTCAAAAGAAAATGAAGTGTGTCCGCCCTCATGCATCCCGATATATTGACCGTTCACATACACCCAAGCTCTGTAATCTACCGCTCCAAAATGGAGTATCACACGCTTCTGGTACCAGTCCGGATCAAGCGTGAAGTTGCGCTTATACCAGACATAGTCATGAAACGTGGTATCATGTATTCCACTGGCAGGGGTCTGAAAAGCAAAGGGGACTTGAATGGTCTGACTGAAGCTCTCACCCGGATCAAACCACCGCTGCGCGGCTCCCTCATTCCTGTCATCAAATTCAAATTGCCAGGTTCCATTCAAATTAAGCCATGCGTCTCTGACGAACTGCGGACGCGGATATTCCATCCTGTGTGTCATCCAGCTTCAGCTCCCATCTTAGTAGTCCACAACAATAAAAGTTAACTTTTTGTGATTTAGTTAGTAAATCTTCCTCGCGGGCAAGCAAATACTATCATGATGAAAGCGTTCTTTCAAGCATATATCAGCGTTATTCCTGATTTTCAACTTTGTGGTATACTAAATAAAATTAACGCATAACCAGATTGTTTATTGTAAACCAAAAAGTTAACAACCGGAGGTTCATATGTTCTTAGAACTCGACGATCATGGTATTACTGTTCTGAAAGCACTGGCATCTGACACCAGAGCTTCGATTCTCAGACTATTGTTACATACACCGCTTACGGTCAGTGAGCTCGCCGTAAAACTAAACTTAAGCAAAGCGATCGTGTCACGCCATATCCGGTTACTGGAGGACGCCAAGATCATCAAGCTCCAGGACAATCTGGAGGCTACCGACAGCCGAAAGAAGAATTTCATTGTTGCTGTCGATCATATTGCCCTCAACTTCCCGCAAAAGCTCCATCTTCCTTTTAAAGTCATTACGAATGAAATCAAGCTGGGGTACTATTCTAATTTTTCCGTCACCCCTACCTGCGGATTAGCCAGCCAGGCTAAAATTATCGGCAAGCTGGATGATCAACGGACCTTCGTCTCCAATGACCGGATCGAGGCTTCCTTACTTTGGTTTGCGGAGGGCTTCGTTGAATATATCATTCCGAATGAGTTCAACCACAATTTCACTGCAGAATTATTAGAGTTATCCTTGGAGCTCTCTTCAGAGTTTCCTGAATCCAACAATAATTGGCCGAGCGATATTGCTTTTTATATCAACGATGTATTCTTAGGCACCTGGACGGCACCGGGGAACTTCTCAGATGTGCGCGGGAAAATAACACCGGCCTGGTGGAATAACGAGCTCAGCCAGTACGGCCTGTTGAAGCATTTAAGAGTCACCAAAAAGGATACTGGAATAGACGGTCAAAAAATATCATCGGTCTCCCTCGCTGAGCTAAAGATCGAAGAGTCCCCCTTCATCAAGCTGAGGATTGGGATTGACGGGAATTCTACTAACAAAGGCGGCCTTACCATCTTCGGGGAGCACTTCGGAAACTATCCGCAGAATATTCTCCTTAAACTGTTTTATACGGAAGCGGAATGAGGGATATTTAAGCTGGGCTAGCATCACCAAGATGCTTATGCAAAAAAGTTCTCCATGAACGATGCAGGATCGTTTTGGAGAGCTTTTTTATGGATCATATTCTGCTACAATATAAGGACAAACCTAACTGGAGGTGCCAGCCGTGCAATGGGAAGAGGTTCGTAAGATTTATCCTGATCAATACGTCAAGTTGCAAATCCTTGCATCACATACCCAAGGAAACATTAAGTATGTTGATGAAGTCGCACTGATTCGTGCTATTCAGGACCCTCAAGAAGCGACCAAGGAATTGCTGCGATCTAAGGACGGCGTGATTGTGTCTCACACTGGAAACGAGGAGTTGAAGGTTGAAATTCGAACGCTTCGTGGCTTACGGGGAGTCGTGCAGCATGAAAATTGAATATGTCGATGGATTGCTTCAAACGTCGTTAACTTTGATTTATAAAGGACAAACTCTGAATATTGATAAACTTGTAATTGATACAGGCGCATCTCATACCTTGCTATCCGCTGATGCTGTAGCAGATATTGGTGTTTTCTTTGAAACTGGAGATGAACTCATTACTGCGTTTGGCATTGGCGGGGAAGAAAGCTGCTTCCGCAAAACTTTTGACTCAATTCAATTAGGCAGCTTTCATATTGAGAATTATAAGCTGGATGTTGGTTCACTTCACGAAAAGCTTGCAATCAACGGGCTCCTTGGGTTAGATATGCTGATGAAAGCTAATATTATACTGGATTTAGAAGATCTTGTTATGTATTCCTCAAAAGAAAAAGATTAGGTTTGGAAACACCTAATCTTTTTTTCTATGCTTGGATTTATTCCTGTAAACAATCTATCAATAGGATTTAGCACTGTCATCAGTTAATTCATTTGTTCCAAGCTCACCACAGAATGCAGAATTAAGAATCGATTCCTTTACAGAATCAATACCTTCAGTTAAATAAAGTAGTTCCTGTGTTTTCTGTTCCATTGAGAAAAGTTTATCCACCTGACGAATAATTTCCTTTTGTTCAGCAATGGCTGGGACTACAAGTTTAATTGACAAGAATTTGTCTTGGGTTAAATTAACACCGCTATCAGAGATACCTGTTTTCATACTGTTTATTTCTTTTAATATCATTGGAGAGTTCAATGCCAGAACTAGATAATCTGGTATAACTCGTTCAAGGTTTGCACGGAAGCGATAAGCTTTATCACAAAGTAAAAGTTTAGGTCTCACTTGCTTTACTAAGCAACAAACTCCAACTCGGACACGAGGTCCTGCACGAGTTATTAGAAGATCACCTGTCTTTAGCTCATGTTGCTCTCTTGGTTGTAAATGATCTGGAAGTTGCTTATTCTCATCCTCATTAAAGTCCATATGTTGAATCGCTGTTGTCTTTATAACCCCCCACTTTTCTATCTCTAATGAGGGATAGCTCTCACATTTTGGACTCCACCCTTGATTTAATTCACTAACTAAATTTCGAATTTCGAATTCTTCCCAAGCAAACCCTAACCCTTTTTCTTCCCGCCATTTAGCAGTCAATTCTCCACGAAAAGCCTTATCCAAAATTGCCGCTCGACGAAGTTCAAATGATTCTTTGGCTTCTTCGATTAGTTGTTTGGCTTGATTGGTTTTATTCAACAATATCTCGACTTTGTCAGCAATTCTTCTTTGTTCATCAATAGGTGCAAGAGGAATTTGAATTTCTTTACATTTAGATCCAGATATCTCTCTAAAAGTAGTTCCACTTGCTAATGAATCGATATAATTTGTTGACAATTTCAGATACCAATAGAGGTATTTTGAATCAACATATTTACTGGGTAAAAAGCTTTTAAATCCTTGATTTGTACTAATTTCATTACTTGCGATAGCTACATAACCTATAGGAGCTCGGGAAGATAATAAAACTGTACCTTCAGGCATTAGCCTAGCTGAACTGTTCTTTAAGCCTAATTCAGTTATATTTCTTTTCCCTCTTCCAATAAACATCTCTGTATAGCCAGACAAGTCTGCTGGTGTGACCCAAGGTATGTCGCCATCTTCGAAATACTCTGAAAGACTTGACTTCGGTGTACCACCACCAACTACTTCACAAACACTACCTAATCTCACCCATCTCCAATTGGAGGGTACCTTGTACCGTTGCTCCTCTTCAGGCACCAATGCCTCTTGAAGCAACTCCTCTGCCGTCTTCCCTTTAATCTTACTCATACGTTATACTCTCCACGCGCTTCCGCGACCTGAAGCAGCTCTTGACGCTCTTCAGCAGCATACTCCGGCTTATTTTCAACCGCCTTAAGCTCCGCCACAACCTCAAGTAGCAAGGTCATTGCCTCATCCAGCTTGGCAATTGCCAGTTCCGCCGAATCGATCGGATCAGGCAGGTTATCGTAGGCGGATAGCGACTCATCCGCAATTAGTCCAATGTCCAAACTGTCATCCTTCTTGCGGATATCCTCACGAGTGAATACATTAAATCTCTCGTCCTGTACACTGCTGCGATCTTCAGCCGAGTAAGCCTCCACAAACGCATCAAAATGCGCTGTCGTCAGCGGTGCTCGCTTCCCGAAGCTTGGCATATTCGTCCGCAGGTCATATACCCATACGTCCTTTGTACTGTCTTTATCTGTCTTCTCACGGCTGAAGAACAGAACATTAGTCTTAACCCCTTGTGCATAAAAAATCCCCGTAGGCAGACGTAGGATGGTGTGCAGATTACACTTGTCCATCAAGTCTGCACGAATTTTTGCACCGACTCCGCCTTCAAACAATACGTTTTCAGGGAGAACCACTGCTGCACGGGCTTTTCCGTTTGTTTTTAACGCTCTATAGATATGCTGTAAAAAGTTCAACTGTTTATTGGAAGTCATAAAGGTTAAGTCGTCACGGGTAAGTCCTTCTCCGCCTTGTTTTATTCCAAACGGTGGATTCGTCATAATCACATCGTAATTCTTCAATCCTTTTCCAAGGTCGGAAAGGGTATCACCTAGCAAAATATCACCATGGAGATCATGAAGCATTGCATTCATCATCGCCAGACGATGGGTATCCTTAACCAGCTCTACACCAGTGAAAGCTTCATGTCTCTGAAACTCCGCTTCTTTCTGACTCAACTCAAAATACTCATCCGTCTTACTCCGAATATAGCTATCTGCTGCAATCATAAATCCAAATGTACCGGCGGCAGGGTCATTACAACGTTCTCCTGGCTGTGGATCGACCAGCTTCACGATGACATCAATCAAAGGACGCGGCGTAAAATACTGCCCCGCACCCGATTTGGTTTCACTCGCATTCTTCTCGAGCAGTCCTTCATAAAGATCCCCAAGCCCTTCTTCCTTAGCGGAATACCAGTCGAGCAGATCAATGGAGCGCACGATTTTCTCCAGATTCTTCGGTTCATCGATGTTGGAGCTGGCATTCATATAAATCTGCTTGATGATCTCGTGACCGTCTTTACCAAGATCAAGCAGCAGTTGGCGGTAATGGTTGGTTAATTCCAGCCCATGCCGCTCCTGAAGCGAATCCCAGCGATATTGTTCAGGTATGATGCTTTCATTATTTGTTTCCTTCATCATTTTAAGAAACAGCAGATACGTCAGTTCCGTAACATATTGGTGATACGTGATGCCATCATCACGCAGTACATTACACAGGTTCCATAGCTTTTGTACAATTTCCTGATTTCTCATAGTTTAAGCTTGCTCCTTCTGTCTGGTTGGATATAGCGCAACGTTTATTGTAGCAACAATCTCGTCCAATTGCCCATCAAAAATTTTATTCAACTGCTTATAACCGCCCTTACTGCGGAAAGGTTCCACATCGAACGCCTTCTCAGGATGCGGGTCCAACACAGATTCTTGCAGCAATTGCTTCTCAATCCGCTTCAGCCAATCCTTCTGTACCTTCGGCCATACCCGCATCTCATAGATCTTCTTCATGGCATTCTCGATCCGTTCTTCATGGCTGAGGAGCGGGTCACCTAACGCCTGCTGGCGGATAAAGCTGATGATGTCTGCGGCGACGTCCTGCTGCTTCACATCACGCCAGGCGGTTTGCAGGTTTTTCTCGGTAAAGCCTTTCTGATCCAGCGCCACCCGAAGCTTCCGCAATTCTTCACGGGTCAGATCATTCGGGCGGGTGCAGATGATGTTGAGTGCCGGAATCAGATTCAGGTTTTCACGGATAAACCCGTTGAATCCTTCCAAATAGTCCTCAGGTTTGTTGGCTGTCCCATAACCGCGTGTTACTTCTATCAATTTATCCTCATGCTCCGAGATGAATTGGCGGTTATGCCTCCCTCTATTCTCCTCAATGAACTGAAGCAATTGTGGTTTGCTTAATAAAGCTCCGCTAACCTGCTCTGCACTTGCTTTCTTTACCTCATCAATGAACTCATTAATAGTCTGCCCTTCAGATAAAGCTTGGAAATCCTCATGATCCTGAGACGTCCAGCGTTGTTTCTTGCGCTGCATTTTGGCCACAATCTCTTCCTGATGTGACTTAATGTGGTGTTCACTCTTCATCTGCTTCAGCTCATCGACCAGTAGATCCAGTCTGACATGAGGTCTCGTGACAACGGGCTTCATATCTGTATAGGGCTTGAGTGACTCATAGATTCCTACAGCATCATAGATTGTAAAATGATCCTTATCAATCTCATCACAACGGCGGGTGGCCCGTCCCAGCATTTGTTCATACAGAATACGGGAGCGGACACGCCTTAGGAAAACTACATGGGAGATACTCGGGATGTCAATGCCCGTTGTAAGCAAATCGACAGTGACCACGATATTCGGCCGCCGTTCATTTTTGAAGAGCTTAATGGCATGCAGTGGATCTTTGATCGAACCTGTAATTTTTAGAATCGCTCCATCATCTACTGGGCCGTAGACCTTCTCCAATTCTTGCTTGAAGATCCGAACCACCATATCTGCATGATCATCCGTTGCCGCAAAAATCAAAGTCTTACCATCCGCTTCAGGATCGATATATTCAGTGAGTGCCTCCAGCACCACACGATTGAAACTCTCCGTAATCACCATCTTATTGAACTGGGTTACTTCAAGGTTAACCTCATCTTCCAGCATTTCCTTCTCAATGGTTCCCAGGTCCACATTATACACAGATACTTCCTCACCAATCTGCCACTTGATGCCATTCTTCTTCAGTTCTGTTTCAAACTGGATGGGTGGTTCATGGTCGATAAGATAACCGTCAATTACAGCCTCACGGTAGGAGTAGTTAAAGATCGCTTTGTCAAAAATCTCAACCGTATGGAGCGCTGGAGTAGCCGTTAGCCCGATTCGCACCGCATCAAAATAATCCAGTACCTTCCGGTACTTGCTCACATAGTCGGCATGATCCCTAAACTCCAGTTCGATCTCTGTCATTTCCTTATCGAGCGTATAACCACGGTGGGCTTCATCCACGATGATGCAATCATACTGATCTACAGAAGGAATGCCTTTATCATCTTCGCTATAAAAAAGCCGCTTCACCATACCCTGAACGGTAGCAATCTGTACCTTCGTCTCCACATTAGGTTTCTTGTCGTCCAGCGTCTGAAGCTCAAAAATCTCAGTGAACGAGTGATAGCTCTCCAGCTTGGAATCCTTAAACGCCGCCTCGGCCTGACGGCCTAATGCTGAACGGTCCACGAGAAACAGTATTCTTTTGAAACGATTATGTTTGATCAGACGGTAAATTAAGCCGATGGCCATTCTCGTCTTGCCTGTGCCTGTCGCCATGGCTACCAGAATTCTGCGCTGTCCCGCTTCTATCGCATGTTCCACAGACAAAATCGCATTCTCTTGATACTCACGCAGATGCAGATAATCCAATGATTCATCACGCAGATCCTTCGTCGCCTGATCGATGTCCTGCTGAAAAAGAGCCTTTAGACCTTCTGGTGAGTACCAGGTTTGCAGCACTCTGGCATGATTCGTAGGCTTGCGTGCATCCAGAAACCAGATTCCAGATTTATGTTCAAGCTGTTTCAAATAGGGTCGCCCATTTGTTGAAAACAAGAACGGCACCTGATAATTACTCCATGGTCCATGAATGATTTCTTCACCATGCTTAATCACATAGGAGGCATACTTCTTCGCCTGTTCAATGTCGGCCTGGACATCTTTGCTTTGTCTCTTAGCTTCAATAATACCAATGAACTCCATTCCATAGAAAAGAGCATAATCCGCAAAACCATTTTTCAAAGGCCATTCTGCTATAGCCAGGTATCTCCCTTTTTCAGGACGGGTCCCTGCGCTAAAACGCAATTGTAATGTATCTGCTTCCCAGCCTGCCTGCCGCAGCTTCTCATCGATGATCATTCTAGTCTCAGCTTCAGTCAGTTGGAGGGCACTGCCGAGCTTTCTGGCCTTCGAATGACGTTTCTGTTTCTCTTCCTGGGTCTTGGAATCCTGAAGCTCGGTCAGCCGCAGGAGCTCCTGCTCCAGTTGCTGGACTTTGGAGTCGTAGGAAGCAGACAACTGCTGAAGCTGTTCTTCATTGTAAACAGTGTCATCTGCTTCTACTGGTTCCACATACTCTGGCGCTGTAAAGTCCCATTCACCGTAGACCTGCATAAACCAGACGGCGAGACGAAATGCAAAATGCACAAGCGCCTTGGCCTCTTCGGTTGTACCATAATTGCCCTGATGTGCAGCTTTGTTGCCTTGTTTACGGATGGCGTGCAGCATATCCAGCAGCTCTTCCGTAAGCAAATCTTCACGGCTCAGAAAGTTCAAACGATCAATCTGATTAAGCCCCTCAGCCTGTCTCATCTCTTCAAGAGCACAGATGAACTTCGTCATCGTCTCTCCAAACATACGAAGCTTCATTAAGGATGTATTGGGATCGGTATACATATTCCGTTCAGCCATTTCGGCCAGATTAGACAGAATATTCCAATGGTTCGACAAGAAAGTGAAATTGCTATTTGTCATATCTTCACCCCTGGAGAATTTATCTTAAAAATGTAAGTTGATGCATGGGGAAAATTTCCTATGTATATAATAACATTTTCCAACTCCTTAAAGAATTAGATTATATAAAATGATATAATAACAAAAAGGCGGTGAATGAAATGTCCATTTCAAGGGAGCAATTGGAGCAAAGCTTTCAGGGCAAACCTTATGTTGAACTTAAAGATCTGGTGCAATTGATCGAGGATAATTTCGGATTTAATGTTATGTTACAGAGGAAAGATGAACCTGCATTTACCGCCGAACAGAAGAAAAGAATGACTTCTGTCATTTTTAAAGATGAGGATGTTCTTTCACAGCTTCGTAAGGCCAAGCATGACCGAGAGAATGGGATTTCAACATACAGCAACAGCGAAGAGGAATTTGCCCGATTACTGAAAGAGGTCCAGAATGAACAATGATGGCTATAATGTTCTATGGTCCACATATGCGCGGGTAGCTCTTGCCCGCATGGGCAAGTTCAAAGTAGATCCAACCAATGTTTTTAAACGTTCCATTAGCATCCTTAATGATAAATCCGAATGAAGAATAGCCTACCTCTCAGCATATCCGCTGTGGTTAGGCTTTTTTTGTACAATAATACTTCTATCCCCTCATCTAGCACGCTGCCCCATCATACTCCCTCCCCTCCCCCCATATACATAGGAAGAACGGTTCACAAGCTGGAAGGAGAGATGGATGCATGCCCGGTGATGATGAGATTAAAGCGCTGGAGCGGTCGATTGCCGAGATCACGGAGATTGCTTCCGGGTTTGGGCTCGATTTTTATCCGATGCGTTATGAGATATGTCCGGCGGATATTATTTATACCTTCGGTGCGTACGGGATGCCTACCCGGTTCGGGCACTGGAGCTTTGGCAAGACTTTTCATAAAATGAAGGCTCAATACGATTTCGGCCTGAGCAAAATTTATGAGCTGGTCATCAACTCTAATCCGTGCTACGCCTTCCTGCTGGACGGCAACTCTCTGGTGCAGAACAAGCTGATTGTTGCGCATGTGCTGGCGCACTGCGACTTCTTCAAGAACAATATGCGCTTCTCCATGTCCAACCGGGATATGGTCGAGAGCATGTCCGCCACCGCCGACCGCATCAATGATTATTCCGTCACTTATGGTACAGACACCGTAGAGAGCTTCATCGATTCCGTGCTGGCGATCCAGGAGCATATCGATCCCAGCCTGATTCAGCCGCGCAAGCTGGGCAAGACCCATCTGCTCGAAGCCAAGATGAAAGAGCGCAAGGACGCCGCAACCGACAATTCAGCACCGCCTAGTGCCTACAGCGAGCTGTGGGATTTGGAAAAAACCGATGCTGTGCCGCAGGAGCCGGAGACTGCTGGTAAGCGTGCTTTTCCCCCGGAGCCGGAGAAAGATATCGTCTGGTTCATCCAGCAATACTCCACCGCTCTAGAGGACTGGCAGCGCGACATCATGACGATGCTCCGTGACGAGATGCTCTATTTCTGGCCGCAGATGGAGACGAAGATCATGAACGAAGGCTGGGCCTCCTACTGGCATCAGCGGATTATGCGCGAGCTGGACCTGACTGCCGAAGAGACTGTCGAATACGCCAAGCTGAATTCATCGGTGGTCCAGCCCTCCCGCCAAAGCCTGAATCCGTACTACCTGGGGCTGAAGATTTTCGAGGATATCGAGCGCCGCTGGGACCGGGACCGGATGTTCGAGGTACGCGAGCTGGATTCCGACATCTCCTTCATCCGCAGTTATCTGTCGAAGGAGCTGGTGAACGACCTGGACCTCTATGTGTTCGAGAAAAAAGGCCCGGAGTGGAAAATTACCGATAAAACGTGGGAAAATGTACGCGACCAGCTGGTGCTGGCCCGGGTGAACGGCGGCTCCCCGTACCTCGTCATCCAGGATGCCGATTATGAGCGGAACGGCGAACTCTTGATTGCCCACCGCTATGAGAGCGTCGAGCTGGATCTGAAATACCTGGAGCGCACGCTCCCGCATATCTACGCCCTCTGGGGCCGCACCGTGCATCTCCAGACTGTCGTGGAAGACAAAAACGCCTTGTTCACCTATGACGGTAAAAAGGTGCAGCGGCGGTTTATGTAAAGGAATATACGGGTTCGTACAATAAGCCGCAGTGTAGTTGCTATAGGCAATTACACTGCGGCTTGTTTGAAAATATAAGAATTTATGCGTTGCACATGATAACTTATCCTTCTATTTCTCGCTGAAACGGTACCATCCTTTAAGAGGACGGCGAAGCCGTTTCTACTTGTGGTATTAGATTTGGAGGTCAAACAGTTTGCCCAGCGGCAGCTGAAAATCCTTAAACACATTCGACCGCACGCTATCCTGCTCTGAATATAAGTCCCTCACCTGATATAGGCCATCCTGCAGCGCATACACATGAACCGTGCGGTTGCCGGGATCGACAATCCAGTATTCCTGGACGCCATACTTCTGGTACAGATTGAACTTCTCATTGAAGTCCTTGAGGGCTGTTGACGGCGATAACACTTCGATTATAAGGGTTGGTGCGCCGTGGCAGCCGTTCTTGGAAATCTGATTCTTGGAGCAGACCACAGACAGATCGGGTTGTGTTACATGATCGGGCATTGAAGCAGAATCATCCTCGCTGAAGAACACATCGAATGGAGCGACAAACACATGACAGCTCTTATTCTCCAGGTGTGTACGCAGTGCGAAATATAGCTCCCCTACAACATACTGGTGAAAGGCTGTAGGCGCTGGCGACATATTATAGGCTTTGCCGTTAATTAATTCCCATCCCCCGTCCCATGACAACCAATCCTGATACGAATGCTGCTTTTGCTCATCCGGATTCGACACTTGGTTCTGCCTCCTTCGCTTCCTAACGGATTACGTGTAAGTGAATTATAACATGAATGGCTGCGAATACTCAGCGCCCCCGTATCTTTAGATGACTCCATTTCGTTTATATAGTAAAGAGTACTAATTCGAGCATTTTGCATTAATCTAAGCCCTTATTACACAAAGGTTTTTCGAGCATGAAAAAGGACTTCACCCCAACTTGGAGAAGTTTTTTGGTAACGACACCAAAACACTCAAGAGGAGGAAGCCCCCTTTGTATATTCTCCAAGAAAGTCTATTTTCCTTTGAGGAGCTTCAAAAAATTGAATCGAAAGAACGACTGCCCCTCTTTTTCAGTGCACTGGATCTACGGCCGTATGCGAGACAATTAAGAAATCCTTCACCCCGAGGAGCGGACGGGCACTGCCGTCAAGGCATTCTTCGCGCATTACTCGCGGCTCCCTTAGAAAACATCGATACGTTCACCGGCCTAGCACGCAGACTGGAATTTGACCTTCGTTTCCGTTACCAATGTGGACTTCGGCTGGACATTCCCGCCCCTTCGATTTCTACGTTAAGTCGGGTTTTTGCCGAACTGACATGCAAAAACCTTGCCCAGCAGTTGTTTGAGGATCTTGTTGCTCAGTGTCAGGAAGCCGGAATCCTAGGCGGCACGCATGTCGCCATCGACAGCGCAGCCATTCACGCCTACGAGAAAAAAGAACCCAAGCGAAAAAGCGAACTCACCGGCAATGCCAATTGGGGAGTTAAACTCGATACGTTTGGCAACAAAGTCAAGTGGTTTGGCTATAAGCTGCACCTGGCCGTCGATACGGAGAGTGAACTTCCGATTGCCCTAAAGGTTACACCTGCTCATGTAAATGATGGCGATGAGGGACCTACACTCATGAAGCGAACCGCCGAACGATTCAAGCCTCGTTTTTTCATGCTGGATGCAGGATATGACCAAATGAAAAACTACGAAATGGCTCGCAGCGTCAAGGCCCAGGCCATTATTCCAATGAACCCGCGAAACGAAAAGGAACCTCCTGCAGGGATGACAAGCAAAGGGACGCCATGCTGTTCGATGGGGTTTCCAATGACGTATTGGGGACAGGAAAAGGAACGTTTGAAGTTTCGTTGTCCACACGCTACGGGGAAAGTGGATTGTCCTTTAGGTATGACGGCCTGTTCGTCTTCCAATTACGGAATGGTCGTTAAGGTCAGTAGCAGAGACGATTTACGTCGCTATGCGTTACCACACCGAGAAAGCCGAAATTGGAAAGAACTCTACAACAAGCGAACAAGTGTAGAACGATGCAATTCTCGAATGAAGACCTACCTAACCGCAGACCAATTACATGTTTGGGGCATTCAGAAAGTCACGACTCACCAATATTTGAATGCCATTATTTTGCTTGCTTCTGCGCTAGCTATCTCGAGACAACGAGGCACAAACGCCGCTTAAAATTTCAATCCTCTGAAAATTCTGCCCGTCTGTCCATTTTCATCTTTTTCACTCAAAATCTCAATTCAGCTTGAGATATAACCTTCTTTTTTTTCTTGAAAATGAATTATGCAAAATGCTCATTCATATAATAGGAGAGAAGAAATGATGAAAATTTCGAACGGAGTAGAAATGTTGGAATTGCAGGTTGAGGTATTCGGAAATCGTCAAGAATTGAATCCTACCCTGATTTGGGACGATGAAGCTGCTGTCTTAATTGATACTGGCACACCCGGTCAATTCGAGCAAATACGTGCAGCCATGAACGAGTGTGGAGTCTCCATGGACAAGTTGAAAGCAATCGTTTTAACTCATCAAGATATTGACCACATCGGCAGTCTTCCTGAAATCCTGCAGGAATCTGATGGAGATATTAAAGTATACGCTCATGAGATGGATAAACCATATATTGAAGGCCAATTGCCCCTTATGAAGGCAAATCTCGATAGTATGGCCTGGCAATTAAAATCCCTACCGGAAGACGAACGTTTGAAAATAGTGGCCTACTTATTAGAGAACTCTCCAAAGGCCAAAGTTGACAGCACCTTGGCTGATAGACAAGAGCTTCCGTATTGCGGGGGAATTCAAGTTATCTTCACACCTGGGCATACGCCTGGACATATTAGTCTCTATTTGAAACAAAGCAAAGCCCTTGTTGTTGGTGATGCAATGTTCAGTGTGGAGGGCATCTTGGGGGGACCGCACCCGCATTCCACACCGGATATGAACACAGCCTTCCGTTCCCTAGAAAAATTTTTAGACTTCGACATTAAATCGGTTATTTGTTATCACGGAGGATTATGCAGGGATAACATTAATGACCAGCTCCAAGAGCTGGTCAGGAAAGCGTAAACGGCTTAAACAAATACACTCTTGTTAAAACAGCCTGTGACCGCAAAGCGCTTATCATTCTTTCAATCCTTCCCATCGCCTCCCCCATATACCCTGCTGCAAAAAATATTTAAATATAAATTATCCCAATTTTGTTTTAATAGTATCCCAATGGGTTATATATCTCCTGTGATTTATAATGGGTAATTCTGGATGATCCATGATTACTCTCATACAGAAACCAGACGGGAGAGGACGTTAGTGAAAGTGAAACAAATGGCAATACTGCTGCTCATCATGTGTGTGATTCTGACAGGCTGCATGGGGGGCAGCAAGGAAGGAAGTCCAGCGCCTTCATCCAGTCCGGCCGCCACGGCAACTGCCGAGACGAAGAACACTTCGGGGAACCCTCCGCCGGAGACTTCACAGACCGTGTACGATCTGAAGCAGAAGTATGATTCAGATGAAGCAGATCACAGTCCGGGCATCATGCCTATGTATAATGTGGAGCAGGATATGGAGTTCATCTTCAGATTCAATACCGATCTTGGCTCCGAAGCCATCGGCAAGACGTTATCCGTACATACCGATATCAAGGCACTGCCGGAGAGCAAGGTTGGGACCCTTGAGGATTCACAGCTCATTGACGGCAAAAGCGTATACTCCATCAAGCCGCTCGGCTTCGGCGTTCTTCCCTCCGATTCCCTGCGCGCTACCGGAGCCAGCTCCTGGGGGAACGCGCCTGTCTACTACATCCGGCTCAACTATGATCTGGATGCCAAGTCGCCAACTCTGCTGAAGCAGCCGGTGATCATTCCGTTTACGGTGAAATCGGATCTGCCTGTGCCGAACCTGCAAGCCGACATCAGTCTGGATGGACGGTTGACCCTGGTGTGGGATGAGGTGCCGGGTGCAGAGAGCTATAACATTTATAGCGCTTCCCACATTACGATGGAGAACACGAATGAGCCGCTCAGCGGTGCGGAGCAGGGCTATGCGGATCAGCGCCCGCTGCTGATTGCAACAGTGAAGAATACTTCGTATAACGACTTCATGAAGGATGGACGCGGTGCGCTCGGTGTAGTAGATGAGACGATCACCAGCGTACAGAATAACAATGTGCAAGGGGAATATTACGTCACTGCCGTTCAGGGGGACAAAGAATCCCGGTTCAGCCGCTCGGCGGATACCGTGGCTTTATCCAAACGGCTGCCGCGCACCGTGGCAGCTGAGGATAACATCAACCTGAAATTGTACAAGAATGCCAAAGAGCTGCCCAAAACCGTTCCGGTCCAGTTCATTGACGGCTCCAAAGCACCGGCAGGAGTCATATACGACACCGGTGCAGTCACGCTGAAGCCATCCGGCCCTATAGATGTTCCCTACTCGATTCAGGGCACCGCACTCAAGGGCTATGTACAGGTATCTCAGCTGACAGAAGCAGATCTGAAGAGTCTGGCAGCCGCCCAGAGCAAAGGGGCCACCCCAGGGTATGTGGAGCCGCAGAATAACACCGACTATGTACCTGCACCCGACGTGCCGACCATCATTGATAATAAAGACAGCGGCAGCGGAGACACCGGAACGTCAGGAGATCCCGTAGCCCCCGGTGATAATGTCATCGACCAGCAAAAAGAAAATACCAAGAGCAAGGTAGAGGAAGGCAACAAGCAGGCGGTTCCGGGCACCACGATACGGGCAGACCTGATTCATGCTGACTCTGCGCTGGAGGAGTATCTTGCATTAACACTGATCAACGGCGAGACTGAAATCTCGCTGCAAGCCTTCCCGGAGGCGCAGAATGCCCGCACCCTGGTGGATGTAATTGAGAAGGTGGTCTACCAGAACCCGCTCATTCTCAGCTTCCGCGGCTATGGCTACGATTATGAGAAGCTGACACTGAATGTGAGTTACGATGATTCTGCCGAGTCCATCCGCTCCAAGCAAAAGGAGATTCTTGCCGAAGCAGATAAAGTCATCGCGGCTACGATCAAGGAAGGCATGAGTGCAGACGAGAAGCAGATGGCGATCTACGATTATCTGAATGATAACACTGTCTATGACGATGCTGCACTGGAGAATGCCAAGGAGCAGGAGTTCAAGACCGTTGATGCGAAGTATAATGATTCTTTCAATACCTATGGCATTCTGGTTAAAAAAGTCGGCGTATGCATGAGCTATGCCCACACCTTCCAGTTGCTCTCGGATCTCGTCCAGGTCCCTTCGATGGTCGTCACAGGAACCATGAGCGGCGTGAATCACGCCTGGAACAAGGTGAAGCTCGGTGACGAATGGGTCAATGTTGACCCGACCAACAACGCTACCAATACCGGACTTCCTTATCTGCTCTATAACTCCAATGATGCTACAGCCACCGATGTAGAGTATGTGATGGATAAGGCCTACTGGCTGGACCACGAGCTGCCTCTGTTCAAGGCCACCAGCAATGCTTACGATTATTACGTGACACAAGGACTTGAGGTAGATTCCCTCGACGCCTACAAGACCAAGCTGGCCGAACAGCTGAAAAAAGGCGAGACTCTGGTAGTCCTGCGCGTTCTGGGCAATACCGACAGCTCGGAGCTAATGCAGAAAACTGCCGAGGTCATCAAGCAATACGATGCCAGCAAGCTGGATAGTGCAGGCATGGTGGAGTTTGGAAGCTACGTGGCGGTTCAATTGGATGCCGCAGCCCAGCAATAATAACGGCAGAAAAGGCAAGCCCCGCAATTGGGGCTTGCCTTTCTTTAGTTCTAAGTTGCCGCCGTCGATCTTCATTCCTCTTAACATAAGATCTCTTTCATCTGCAAGAATCGCCAGACAGCCACTGCATCATAGACTCCGGTGAAGTCCATACAAAAATAGAGAATTAACATTGCACATACGATGGTTATAGTTATTATCATCTTACGCGGCTTGTCCACGGCTGACGCTTCACCTCATTCACCCAGGCCTAATCTCATCTTAACAGATGCTGATTTGTCGGGCTGTTCCGGCCTTGCTGAATGCTTAACACAAAGAGCCCCTTCATCCAAGACACGAGAAAGGGCTCTTCAGTCAAATCTGTCTATTCTTCTTCATTGCTGGTCATGCCGTCAAACAGCACAAATGCCATTCTCATTACCGTCACCCATCCTCTCTGAGCAGAAGATTAAGTACTCATTGCCAGATGTACTGCATCTTTTTATACCCGACATCCCATATTTTTAATACGCTCTTTTTTTTCACTTATTACCATGACCTACTTTAGGGTTTCATGAAACCTTCGCTCACGCACCGGAACATAAATCTCCATCACCGAATCCACGCGGGCGTGACAGCGTTCGTCGTAGAATTCAAAGTTCAGCTTATCTTCATCGTGCATATAGCCGCTGCCCGGGAACCAGTCCTCGAAGATATATCTCCAGGTACTCTTGACCACCTCGGCAAAAGTCTCCGGTCTCGCCTCATCGGTAGCGTCCACCGGGGGTGTCGTAAATACCGCATACTGCGCCGCAGGCACAACCGCCGTAAGCATGTCAGGAGTAACCTTACTGAAGTCCTCCACTATAACCCCCAGCAGATAGACAGCGTTGCCGCCAGTGCCTGCCGGAATGCACAAGCCGACCTCCCCGTGCTTCGGCGGATTCAGCTTCGCGTACATCTGGTCCTCCAGATTGTCGCCCTCATAGTAATACCAGAAGGAGGCGACGTCCTGCGTAGCATTTCCGGCCTCTACATTGGTCTCAATCCCGTAACCCGCTACGTTAAAAGTAGGCTTCGTCACCAATACCGGCTCTGCCATATAGGCCTTGATCTCATACTCCAGCCGGTCCCGGAGATATCCGCTCATCCGCGCCGCGTACTGGGAGGGGCTGTAGCCGTAGGTTTTGCGGAAGGCTTTGGCGAAGCCTCCGGGGGTCTCGAAGCCATATTCCAGCGCAATCTCCGTAATTCTCCGCCCGTTGAACAATTCAACGGCAGCCCGCGACAATCTTCGGGTGCGCACATATTCCATGACCGGCATGTCCTGAGACTGGCTGAACATCCGGCAAAAATGATACAGCGAATACCCTGCATACGCCGCAATCTGCTCCGCTGTCAGCGGGTCCATGAGATGCTCCTCAATATAATCAATCGTCTGTCCGATCTCTCTGCTGTAATTCAGTGACTCCACCGGCCTTTCAATAGACATAGATAAGTTCATTATATCAGACGGTGGCTTGCGGGACTGATCCGGTCTTGCTCTTTATCAGCGCTGTGTATCCGTTAAGCCCTGCATAATGAATTCCACCATATGATCCAGAAGCTGCGGAAAATAGCTTGCCCCGATCTCTTCCTTGTGAATGTCGATATACGGAATAGAGTTGAACAAGGCGAGAATCATCCCGTCCGCAAGATCCGTTCTGATTTTCCCCTTGGACTTCCAGTTCCGGATTAACTCCAGCATGCCGCTGTTCATCATCTCATGAATTCCCTCTATCCCGCCATGCGCATAGAATTCCTTCTCCAGCTTGCTGAACAGTGCTTTGTTGTACCATTCCTTCAGGATGGGGTTCTCATTCATCCCGCTGTAATTAAGCTCCATCATCTGCTTGAGCACCTTGGCCGGCTCATCCTCCGCATCGATCTGAGACATCATGCTCCGCTTCAGCTCCTCATTCTCCCGCAGATAAATCTCTATGAACAGCTTCTCTTTGGAGGCATAATAATTATAGAACGTGCCTACGGCATATCCGCAGAGCTTGGTAATGTCGGACACATTGGTGTCCTTGAAGCCTTTGGAGCTGAACAGCTCTGTACCGCGTCTGAAAATCTCTGCCTTCTTATCTTCCATCTGTAAGCCCTCCAACCCTCTGAGTGAATATTCTTCAATTCATTCACACAATGTAGCATAGCCTTACAGGCATTACAATGCACTTTTATCTTCAGCTGACACGTATCACTTCCCATTTCGGCGAATAGGCTATTGTAATGAATTAAGAATGGAGGTATCCCGCATGAATTACAGGAACGAAGATTCGGCTAGTTCAGTTCATCCTTCAGGCTATCGGCATCTGCCGCAGCCCTACCCCTTTTCGCATTATTACCACCTGTTACGTTCGGAGACCGCTGAGGAGACCGCTCCGGGGATTGATAAGCAATCTGTAGCTGCCGGGATTACACAGACTATCCGGGCCTCCGAACCTCCGGCCGCCGCGAACAAGCCGGCGGACGGCCATCCCGGGGCAAGTCAAACCGGTGGCAAGGGAATTCATGTCGATGCAGGAGGTGAGTTAGGGGGAAAACACGGCATTGGCTTGAATGCCGGAGGAAAATTGGCGTACAGCGGCGCAATTATACAGGCAGACGGCCATATCGGCAGCCCCTCCTATGGCATTGCAGCGCAAGGTGATTCTCATGTAGGCAACGGGCAAGGTCTCGGAGTGAACGCCGAAGCCCAGGCCTTCGGCAAATACGGGGTGACCGCACAGGGCAAGGCCCAGCTCGGCGGTGGCCAGGGTGCAGATGCCGGGCTCAGTGCGCAGGCAGGCGGCAAGTACGGACTAAGTGCAGACGCTGGCGGTCATCTGGGCCTTAGCCAAGGCGCCGGTCTTGACTCCCATGTTCAGCTAGGCGGCAACAAGGGCATCGGGGCTGAGGCCAAGGCCCAGCTAGGCGGCGGGCAGGGCGCAGATGTCCAGATTGGCGCGCAGGCCGGCGGCGACCACGGGCTGGATGCAGATGCAGGTGCTCATCTGGGGCTTAGTCAAGGCGCCGGCTTTGACTCCCATGTTCAGCTAGGCGGCAACAAGGGCATCGGGGCTGAGGCCAAGGCCCAGTTCGGCGGCGGTGAAGGCGCAGGCATCGGCCTGGGCGGGCAGCTCGGAAAATATAAAGGCCAATTCAGCTTCAAAATTGGCGGGAAGCACCAGGAGCCTAAGGACTCTCAGGAGGATTAGGAGACGTAGAGGTTAGCCATGCGGATAAGGGTCATTAGCCGCCTAGATAACATAAAGGGAATATCCTTAAGCCATCACAATGGCCTGGGATATTCCCTTTTTGCTGAACCTGCAAGTCTTGATTGACGCCGGGGCAGACATGAGGACTGCCTAATGGCAGTCCCAGGTCCCCAGTATCCGTGAAGCCGCCTCCGTCAGCGGTTCAGCAGGCTTCCGACATATTTCAGCAGCTCATTGGCGCAGATCGGGCAGTAGCCATGCTCGTCAATCAGGCGGCGGCTGACCTCGTTGATCCGTTTGAGCTGGC
Source organism: Paenibacillus sp. FSL R7-0179 (assembly GCF_038002265.1). Taxonomy (NCBI): domain Bacteria; kingdom Bacillati; phylum Bacillota; class Bacilli; order Caryophanales; family Paenibacillaceae; genus Paenibacillus; species Paenibacillus sp. FSL R7-0179. The sequence goes on along the minus strand of NZ_JBBOCC010000002.1, from coordinate 1,170,530 downwards.
TTTCATCCGGTGTCTTGGAGGAAGTGGTGATTTTGACGATATCCTTGAGATCCGTGAACAGCTTCTTCTCAATGGCTTCACGCAGCCGGTCGTGATTGTTATATTCGAACTTCTTGCCCTTGCGGGAATAGGACGAGATACGGATCAGAATCTCCTCGCGGAAGGCCTTCTTCGCATTCTCCGAGATGCCGATCTGCTCTTCAATGGAGCGCATCAGTCGCTCATCCGGCTCCATCTCCTCATCGGTAAGCGGGTCGCGGATTTTGGACCAGTTGCAGAAGGCTTCGATATTGTCGAGATAGTTCTCGAACAGCGTTTTGGCTGATTCTTCAAAAGAGTAGACGAAGGCCTTTTGCACTTCGCTTTTGGCGAGAATATCGTATTCCTTGCGGGCAATGGAAATAAAGTTCAGATAACGCTCGCGCTCCTCCTTCGTAATCGAAGGATGCTGATCCAGACCGTCCTTGATCGCCCGCAGCACATCCAGCGCGTTCATGCACTGCAGATCGCCTTTGATCAGGGCGCTGGAGATGCGGTTAATGACATAACGCGGGTCGATGCCGGACATGCCTTCATCTAAGTATTCGGTCTGCATCTCCTTCAGATCTGCTTCCTTGTAGCCCTCAACCTCTTCGCCGTCATACATGCGCAGCTTCTTGATCAGATCCATGCCCTGCTTCTTGCTCTCCTTAAGCCGGGTCAGGATAGAGAAGATCGCCGCCGCGCGCAGCGCGTGAGGGGCAATATGCACATGCTTCATATCGCTCTGGCCGATCAGCTTGGCGTAGATCTTTTCCTCTTCAGAGACGCGCAGATTATAGGGAACCGGCATGACGATCATGCGGGACTGGAGCGCTTCGTTCTTTTTATTGGAGATAAAGGATTTATATTCGGTCTCGTTCGTGTGGGCAATGATCATTTCATCCGCAGAGATTAACGCGAAGCGCCCGGCCTTGAAATTGCCTTCCTGGGTCAGCGACAGCAGATTCCACAGGAACTTCTCATCGCATTTCAGCATTTCCTGGAATTCCATAATCCCGCGGTTAGCCTTGTTCAGCTCCCCGTCGAAGCGGTAGGCCCGCGGATCGGATTCCGAGCCGAATTCAGTGATGGTGGAGAAGTCGATACTGCCGGTCAGATCGGCAATATCCTGCGATTTCGGATCGGAAGGACTGAATGTGCCAATCCCCACCCGTTCCTCTTCCGACAACAGCACACGGGTGACCGCCACCTGTTCAATATTCCCGTGATACTCATTCTTCAGCCGCATCTGGCAGGACGGGCAGAGATTGCCTTCAATCCTTACTCCCAGCTCCCGCTCAATCTCCGGACGCAGCTCCAGCGGAATCAGATGCAGCGGGTCCTCATGCATCGGGCAGCCCTCAATGGCATATACCGCACCCGCATCCGTACGTGAATATTGCTCCAGCCCGCGCTTTAGCAGCGTAACCAGGGTCGACTTCCCTCCACTGACCGGCCCCATCAGCAGCAAGATCCGTTTGCGCACATCCAGCCGCCGGGCGGCTGAATGGAAATACTCCTCTACCAGCTTCTCCACCGCACGGTCCAGCCCAAAGATCTCCTGTTCAAAAAACTTATACCTCTTCCGCCCGTTGATGTCCTCGACGCCGTGTGACTTGATCATGTCGTAGACGCGGGCATGAGCCGTTTTTGCGGGAGCGGGGTCCAGTTTCAGCAGTTCTATATAGTCCTTGAAAGTGCCGCTCCACGCCAAACGGTCGTTCTCAGCCCGATGCGTTGCTATACGCTCAAAAATATCCATTGGCTCGCTGCCTCCTCTTGCGCTCCTACTTGCTCCACCAAGCTTAGAAAGTGTATTACATACCTATGCGGCGAGCCCGGAATAGTTGACCTCTTTTTTGCTGTGCTATAATAGAGAATCATGATTTCTCTAGGATAATTAAGCTGCAATTCAGGGCAGGAGTGACAACCATTGGCAATCAAACAGGAAACGGAGCTGTATGCTCCTTTGAAGGGGTTTTTTGAACGGCAGGGCTACGAGATCAAGGGCGAGGTGCGTACCTGCGATCTGGTCGGCATCCGGGAGGACGAGGCGCAGCCGCTCATTGTGGAGATGAAAAAATCATTCAATCTCGCCCTGCTGCTGCAGGGGATTGAACGGCTGCGGCTCAGCCCTAACGTCTACCTAGCGGTAGAACGCGTCAGGGAGAAGAAGGGCGCGGTCAACCAGCGCTGGGGCGAGCTCACCGGGCTGTGCCGCCGGCTCGGCCTCGGGCTGATCACCGTCGTCTTCTACAAGACGAAGGCGCCGCTCGTCGAGGTGCTCGCGGAGCCGGGCGAGACGCCGCCGCAGGCCCGCAGCGCCGTCCGCCGCCGCGAGCGGCTGCTCTACGAGTTCCGCGAACGCAGCGGAGACTACAACACCGGCGGCAGCACGCGCGTCAAGCTCGTGACGGCCTACCGCGAGAAGGCGCTGCGCGTGGCACTCGCGCTGCAGGCCCTGGAGGCCGAAGCCGCCGGAGCGGCCGGCCTCGGCGGTAGGCGCGCGGCGCTCGGCGGCGCGCCGGACACGGCCCTGGCCGCCGGGGAGACGGCGGCCGCGGGTGAGGCTGCAGCGGCGGATGATGCCGCTGCGGGGGCGGGCCCGGCGGCTGCGCACAGCCGGGCGGAGGGCGCGCGCGGCGTCACGCCCGCCGCGCTGCGGAAGCGCAGCGGCGTGCCCGGCGCCGCTGCGATCCTGCAGAAGAACTACTATGCGTGGTTCTTCCGGGTGCAGCGCGGCCGCTACACGCTCACGGCCGCCGGACAAGCGGCGTTGATCGAGTATGCCCGGATCGCGGAGATCAGCGCGGGCAAGCTGTAGGCCCGCGCCGGGGCGGCAGCAGATCTCACTAGGTTCGTCCGCCCTCGGCGAGCCGCTCCACCTATCGGGCCCGGGGCCATACGTCTGCCTACCCATCTGTCCGCTGCTTCAGGCATACGCAGATCACCCGTACCTGCCAGGCCGCTCGCTGCTCACCAGCCGTGAGCGGATCGCCGTGCCTACACACCTGTCCGCTCGCTGCTCCACCTGCAGGACCCTGGCCACGCATCTTGCTATCCATCTGCCACTTCACCTGCCGGGCCCGGGCGGTCACGGCTGCTTATCTGTCCGCTCGCTGCTCCATCTCCCGGGCCTAGTATGCTGCCGCCTTACTTTACATGGACAATCACACAATCATGAGGCGTTCATGCTCGACTGCCCAGCCTATAGTTGGATAATCAACACTTAATTTGTTGAGTTTTTCCCGCCGCAAAAGATTAGTTGGATAAACAACACTTATTCCCCACCTTTTGGTCTCAACTAGCATATTTCAGCCGAATAGATGTACTTTTTCCAACTAACATCCCAACTGTCAGCAATCCAGTCAAATTAGTTGTACTTTTTCCACCTATCTCCACAGAACAAAGTTACTGGAACGGGCGCCAACAGATTATATTCGGTTTTCCACACACATTCGGCCCGCTTGCCTTCGCCCCGGTACATTGTATTCGGTTTTCCGCATACATTCGGCCAGCTTACCTTCACGAAGCAGATTGTGTTCGCTTTTTAGCATACATTCGACCCTCTCAGCCTCGCCCCGGCACATTGTATTCGGTTTTCCACACACCTTCGGCCCGCTTGCCTTCGCCCAACACATTGTGTTCGCTTTTTAGCATACATTCGGCCAAAAAAGGAGTTGTCCCCACGCAGACCTGCTGCGAGCGACAACTCCTTTATACCTTTTCTACCCACTTACCTGTCCTATACTCTAAAACATCCTACTTCCTTATACTCCAGCTCTTCACTCACTCACTCCAAGCCCCAGCTCTTCACTCCTTCACTCCAAGCTCCAGCTCTTCACTCATTCACCAAGCCCAGCCATTCACTCATCCACTCCAGGCCCCCAGCTCAGCCTAAGCAAGGACCGTATACAATAGCTCCTTCTCCTTAACGAAGGTAGCGCCAGCAGACTGGATGGACTGATACTGCTGGATGTTGGTAATAATAACCGGCGTAATTGTGCTGTAGCCAGCCTTCTCAATCTCCACCAGATCGAATTCCATCAGCAGATCGCCGACGGCCACCCGGGTTCCGGCGGTTACCTTGGGCGAGAAATGCAGGCCCTTCAGCTTCACTGTGTCGATGCCGATATGGATCAGCATCTCTGCCCCGCTGTCGCTGACCAGACCAATCGCGTGCCCGCTCTTCGAGAGGGAGAACACCGTTCCCTGAACCGGCGAGACTACGCGGCCTTCGGATGGCTGAATCGCATATCCCTTTCCCATAATCTCTTCCGAGAAGGCCGGGTCGCTTACTTCGCTCAGCGGCTTCACCGCTCCGGCAATCGGGCTGAATACCTCTTGATTCACCATCTTAGACTCAGCAGCAGCGCCGATTACAGTAGTGGCAGCAGCAGATGTGTGTACAGACTCGGCAGGAGTCACCGCAGGCGCAGCAGCAGCTTCCGGCTCATCCTCGAAGCCAATAATATAAGTGACAATGGCAGCAACGACCGCCCCGATAGCGAAGCCGATGACCGAATAGACAAAGGTTGCACCGAGAACCATCGGAATGCCGGAGAGTCCGGCGAGTCCGCCGATGACATACGCTTTTACCTTGAACAAGCTGAGGAACGCACCACCGGCGGCTCCGCCGATCAGGGCAGCGATGAACGGTTTCTTAAGCCGCATATTCACACCGTACATAGCCGGCTCTGTAATCCCCATGAAGGCCGTAATACTTGTAGACAGGGAGAGGGACTTCAGCTTGCTGTTCTTCGTTCTCAGAGAGACACCAAGCGCACTGCCCGCCTGGGCGAAGTTCGCTACCATCATAATCGGAATCATATAGTCATAGCCAAGCTGCGCAATGGATGCGATCATGATTGGAATCAGGGCATAGTGCATCCCGGTAATGATCAGCAGGGACATGGTTCCGCCCAGCAGCAGGCCCGCGAACAGTCCTGTATTCTCGAACAGCCAGCTGATGCCTCCGGTCAGGCCATCCCCGATGATAACACCCAGCGGGCCTACGGCAATCAGGGTAAGCGGCACAATGACCAGCAGCGTTACCGTTGGAACGATAATCAGCTTCAGCGAAGCATGGGTTACTTTATCAACGGCTTTTTCCACATAGGAGGCCAGCCATACTGCAATCACAATCGGAATGACGGATGAAGAATAGGTTGCAGCTACCACCGGCAGTGAAGCGAAGGTAACAGGCTCTCCGGACCCCAGCAGCGTGGTGACGGTCGGATGCAGAATGGCCGCTCCGATTGCAGCAGCGATGTACATATTGCTTCCCAGCTTACGCGCAGCGCTGATAGCCAGAACAATCGGCAGGAAGTAGAAGGCGCCGTCCCCGATCGCCGAGAGTATGATATACGTGGAGTTCTCCGTCCCCATCCAGCCCACCGCTACCAGCAGGGCGACAATCCCCTTGATCATCCCCGCACCGGTAATGGCCGGCAGGATCGGTGTGAAGATCCCCGAGATGAAGTCAAACAGCTTGCTCAGCGGATTCTGCTTCTTTTTCTCCACATTGTCACTGGAAGCCTTCTTCTCAGGAGAAACGGACATATTGCCAATCAGGTCATTGTAGACCACCGGCACATCGTTGCCGATAATGACCTGGAATTGCCCGCCGTTAATCATCACGCCCATAACCCCGTCCGTCTTCTGCAGGGCAGCTTTGTCCGCACGGTTGTTGTCATTCAGGTTGAAGCGCAGGCGGGTCATACAATGGGTAACCTGATCGATATTCTCTTCTCCGCCGACAAGCTTCAATATTTCTTTTGACAGCTCTTTTGTATTCATAAGATGTTGCTCCTTAGCTATAGTATGTTTTACGCAAAAAAAACCTAAACACCGATCAGCGGAGAAAGGCAGTCTTCTGCCTCCAGCACTGTCCGGGTTTAGGTTTTGCCTCTGTACCGAGTAGCAATCCTGCACCACATTATTCTGTTATATCCCCACTACGGATAATCCGTTCAATATGAATGGTCAGATACAATATTTCTTCCTTGGACAAGACCCGCTTGTATATCTTGCGGGTATAATCCGCGATCTTCACCGCAACCGCATGGGCGGCCGGGTACTGCTTCATGACCAGATCATGCAGCGCATGATCCTGGTCCCGCTCTTCCATCGGAGTGCCCTGAACCACCCGCTGCGCGAAGAACTTCAGATGGGTCAGGAAGCGGTAATACCCGAGTGATTCTTCATCCAGCTCGATGAGGAAGCTCCGCCGGACAATATTCAGGATGTCCTTCACGATATTCGTGATGCTCACCGTCTCCCGCATCTCACCGTTCATCTGCGCATTCACCAGATGCATTGCGATAAAAGCGCACTCGTCCTCCGGAAGGAGAACACCCAGCCGTTCCTCGATAATTTGCAGCGCCTTGAGTCCAATGGAGAATTCCTTGCGGTACATCCGTTTGATTTCCCACAGCAGCGCATTCTTGATTTGAAGCCCCTGACGGTGACGGTCGATGGCGAAATGGATATGGTCTGTCAGTGAGATATAGATGCTGTCATGCAGCTTCTCCCCGAGCACCGTCTCGGCATAACGGATCACTTCATCGGTGCACTCCACATATTCCAGCGGGATCTCCGAGAGAAGCGACATCAGCTTCTGTGAACCTTCTTTATTCTCCAGGGCGAATACTTTCTCAACCTGGGCATCCTCAACGTCATCCCCGGGCTGCTTCTTGAAGGCGATTCCGCGGCCCATTACGACCCGTTCCTTCCCGCTGGCATCGATTACGGTGACCACATTGTTGTTGAGCACCTTAGCAATTTTCATTCCATCACCTTACACCGTCAGAGTAATAAATTCCCCCCGCAGGCGCGGGATACAACATTATTGTGTTAAAAAAGGCAAAACCAAAACGGCATCAAAAGAGTGCCCGTTTCTGGTTTTGCCTGAATGAACAGTAACAATCCAGTTATTTTACCTGTAGCAGCATCTTAGCATATCATTGTAAATATGACAACACTTTTATGAAAACGGTTTATTAAGGCCCGTGCTTCTTAAGCTTGCCCCATTTCACCTACAATATTTCACCGTTCGACAAAATGACCTGCTTGTACCACTCAAACGAATCCTTCTTGCTGCGGTTCAGCGTGCCGCTTCCCGTGTCATCCAGGTCGACATAGATGAAGCCGTAGCGCTTGGACATCTCCGAAGTCGACATGCTCACCAGGTCAATCGGGCCCCAGGCCGTATAGCCCAGCAGCTCCCCGCCATCCAGTACCGCTTCCTTCATCTCCTTGATGTGTTCCCGCAAATAATCAATCCGGTAGTGGTCATGGATAGACCCGTCTTCCTCCACCTTGTCATAGGCGCCTAGTCCGTTCTCCACAATGAACAGCGGCTTCTGGTAACGGTCGTACAGGTTGTTGAGGGTAATGCGCAGCCCTACAGGATCAATCTGCCAGCCCCAGTCGGAGGCTTTCAAATACGGGTTCTTGATACCGCCCAGCAGATTCCCTTCTGTAGCCTCACCCTCCGGACCTGCGGACACAGTGAGTGTCATATAATAGCTGAACGAGATGAAATCTACTGTATTCGCGGCAAGCAGCTCGTCATCCCCCGGCTCACGGACAATCTCAATCTGATTCTCGGCAAAATAACGGTTCATATAACGCGGGTACTTGCCGCGCGCATGCACATCCGTGAAGAACAGATTCAGCTGGTCCTCCTGCTGTCTCTTACGCACATCCGCCGGATTGCAGGTATGCGCGTAGCTCTCCATACGGGCCAGCATACAGCCGATCTGCGAGCCCGGAATAATCTCATGTCCCAGTCTGGTCACCAGGGCACTTGCTACAAACTGATGGTGCAGCCCCTGAAAGACCGCTTGCAGCTTGTTCTCTACACGGTCTGTGAGAATACCGCCTCCGGTATATGGACTGAACAGCATGACATTGATCTCGTTAAAGGTCAGCCAGTACTTCACTTTATTCCGGTAACGGGTAAATACAGTCTCCGCATACTTTACATAGAAGCCGATCACTTCACGGCTGGCCCAGCCGTTATATTTCTGTGTAAGACCGAGCGGTGTCTCATAGTGCGAGAGGGTAACCAGCGGCTCAATGCCGTATTTCAGCAGTTCATCGAATACATCGTCGTAGAATTGAAGACCCTGCTCGTTAGGCTCGGCGTCATCGCCGTTCGGGAAGATCCGGGCCCAGTTAATGGACAGCCGGAATACCTTGAAGCCCATTTCTGCGAATAGAGCAATGTCCTCCTTGTAGCGGTGATAGAAGTCAACGCCTTCGCGTTTCGGGAACCAGTCATCCGTCTCACCGGCAAGAATCCGGGCGATCCGCTCCGAAGAGATCTCCATGGAATGATCCCCTTTGCGCTTATCCTTAGGCACGAAAGCGATCATATCTGCCGTAGACAGCCCTTTGCCTCCCTGATCAAAAGCGCCCTCCAGCTGATTGGCAGCGGTTGCGCCGCCCCATAAGAAATGCTCAGGAAATCCGTTAAGTACTGTAGCCATAGTCCTTACCCCTTTTCATTATAATGTTTCTGCATGGCCCATATAACAGAAAAACCTAAACCTCTGGCAAGATCATCGAGCCCGGCGAGCGGGTTCAAATCAGTCACCATCAGTTTAGGTTTTGCCTGGCACGGCCAGTAACAATCCAGTAAACGATGTGTTTATGGAAGATTTAATTGACTCCAGCCTAACATAGCCTCCGGTAAAATTCAAATGAAAATCCGCTCATTTTCCGTGAAGCTCATATTTACGCCCGTTCAAGAGCGCACTGCCCGCAGCTCCGGCCAGCAGCGCTACCAGCAGATTTATGCCGACAGACAGCCAGTTAATAGTCTCGTTAATGTTGGACGGCTGCTCCCTCCCTGCCGGGCTCACGGTAAGCAGATTCGCATATTGCTTGAAGCTGTCCGCCGCAGAGGAGCCGATGCTGAAATGCTCGCTTCCCCGGATTACCAGAGCAAACTGGATACCGGTGATGAGGACGATGAGGGCAGCAATACAGATGTGGCTCAGCACAGGCTTACGGAATCTTTTGGCAGCCGCAAGGGCCAGACCCATCAGCGCCAGGCCTGCCGGAAGACTGCACAGCTTGGAGAGTATGAAGTAGGTGACGCCCAGCGCGGGACTTGTGGAGTGTGCGATCCGCAGCTGATACAGTCCTTCGGGATTCAGGAATACATCCAGCAAAGTGGTAGACCAGACTGCGGTAAGACCCAGCATGAAGACAGCAGACTTCACACCGAAGAGCGCGGAGGTTCGCAGCGGCAGCATATGGTTAACCGGCATCGTCCCTGTGAAGAATTCCCTGTAATAATCCATGTAAATATAGACCGGCAGCAGGATGCCAATCACCATATTTACCAGCAGAAAGACAAAGGCCATATCCTGTCCCCGGTCAAACAGAAAATACAGATTAGCCAGACCGCTTAAGGCGGTGAAGATAGCAAATACAGCGAAATGCTTCCGGCATTCCAGCTTGAATTGATGCCATTGAACCATGATGTTCTCCCCTTTTCTTGTTTTTAGCAGATTAAATCAGACGTTTGAACAACTCCTCAATCGGCACACCGTATTCCCGCCGCAGCTCCTCCACGCTCCCCTGCAGCAGCACCTTACCGTCATTCACGAACACCACATCCGTGAAAAGGCTCTCGACATCGTGGATCAGATGCGTACTGATCAGAATCGAGCTATCCGGGTCGAAGTTATCCAGAATAATCCTTATAATCTTATCCCGTGTGGAAGGGTCCACCGCCGCCAGCGGCTCGTCCAGGACGAACAGCCGGGCCTTGCGCGCGAACACCAGCGAGATACTCACCCGCTCCTGCATCCCTTTGGACAGAGACTTCACTTTATCCTGCAGATTCAGACCCAGCGCTGCAATCATGCTGTACGCCTTCTCCCGCTGAAAGTCGGCAAACGAGTGGTCAAAAAAAGCAATGCTCTCTTCAATTGTCATCCACGGATACAGGAATTCACGATCCGGCAGATAAGACACGATTTTTTTGGTATCCAGACCGGGACGAATGCCGTTGACCGTAAGGCTGCCTTTATAATCCCGCAGCAGAGAGACAATCAGCTTCATCAGCGTCGTCTTCCCCGCCCCGTTAGGCCCGAGCAGCCCTACGATTCTACCTGTGGGAATCGTCAGACTAAGTTGGTCTAGCGCAGTCTTCTTCCCATAGCGTTTCGTTACATTCCTGCACTCCAGTACATTCTCCATCGCTTGCATTTCCGCATGCATCCCCTTTGATAAACATCGGTCTCAATTGTGTATCTTTTCACAATGATTAGACGCATGTTCTTCTTATATCCCTGCACGCCAAGTAACCCCACAAACTCTCCCCCACAAAGTGAAGTAATGCTTCGGTGTTAATTCAAATACTTTGCGGGGACCCCGAAAACACTGCACAAGGCGGGGCATTAGCTCCGATGATGATTCAGGTACATTACAGGAGCCCCTAAAACCAAAAAAACCGCCGGCCGTCAAGGCCAAGCGGTCACTCTTCTTACAAGACGTCCTATCAATCGTTCACTTGATGGTATCCTAGCTCCGGGCGGTGAACTCAGTCACCGCCTCACTCATCAGATTCATCCCCAGCAGCAGCTCGTCGCGGCCGGGATGGCTGAAATTGAGCCGGATGCGGTCTGAGCCTCCGCTTACACTGCAGAGCGGACCAGGCAGGAAGGCTACCCCTTTGGATAACGAAGCACGCAGCAGAGCGATAGCGTCCAGCCCTTCGGGCAGCGATACCCAGAGGAACATGCCGCCGGCCGGCATGTCGTAGACACTGTTCTTCCAGGCCGGACGTTTCAGCAGCTCCGCCATCAGCTTCAGGCGGGTATTGTATTCGCGGTTCAGCAGCGCGATATGATCCCGCAGATCAAAGGCTGTCACGCTGAGCAGATGATGCAGCAGCCGCTGGTTCAGCGAGCTGGACTGCCAGTCCGCCATCTGCTTGGCGGCAGCCATCATGCCGATCAGCTCGCGGCTTCCCGCCGCCCAGCCCGTCCGCAGCGCCGGCGCAACAGTCTTGCTGAACGAGCCGATGTACAGCACATGCCCGCCTTCGCTGACATTCTCCAGCGCGTATAGAGTAGGATATTTCTTGGTGGGATGGCCTTCACTCCGCTGGAAGTGCAGATCGCCATAGGAATCATCCTCCACGATCAGCACATTATGTGCGATGCACAGCTCCAGAATCTCTTGCCGCCGGGCAAGGCTCCAGAGCACTCCGCTGGGATTGGTGAAGCTTGGCGCAGCGAACAGCATCTTGGGCCTATAGCTGCGGATCATTCGGCGCAGATGATCCGGCAGCAGGCCGTCCCCATCCCCCTGAACCGGAATAATGACGGCTCCCTGCATCCGCAGTGCCTGCAGGATACCGGGAGACGTCGGATTCTCAACCAGCACATGATCCCCAGGATCGATATACACCCTGGACAGCAGATCGATAGCCTGCTGACTGCCCGTTGTCAGCAGCACTCCGCCTTCGGCTACCGCCACTCCTTTGCTGCGGAGCCAATCTCCGGTCAGCCATTCACGGAGCGGGCCATACCCCTCAGGCTCCCCGTATTGCAGCGCACTTGCATCTGTGGAGATCACGGTAGATGCTGCCTCAGACAGCAGTGACAGCGGAAATAATTCTTCTGCCGGGAGCTCTTCTGCCAACGAGATTAGCGTACCCCGGCGTGTCTCCTTACGGATACTCAGCAGCGGTGAAGATAACAATGTATGTGCGCGCGAAGAAAACTCATACTTCATACGCTTCCCCCCTTTATCTGGTTTAAGAATATTCCAGTCCTGACGCCATTATGTCGTAATACAGGGATTATGCGTAGATTTGCTTGTTCTGTCTTGAGAAAAGCGCGAACTTTTCAATCGCCTGCGCTCTTGTCGATACTTCCAGCTTCACATAAATCTTGCGCAGGTAGTTATCGATTGAACGGCGGCTGACTTCAATTTCAAGTGCGATTTTGTCGTATGTAATTCCTTGCACAATGCGTTCCATGATGAACATCTCAGTCTGTGTCAGCTGCAAGACGCCTTCCAGTCCTCTGGAGGAGGCTACCGGACGGAAGCCCTTTTCAATCCACTCCAGCGGAATCGAGAGGAACCCTTCGCGGATACCGCGGATCATCTGCAGAAGCTGACCCGGAGTGGCTCCCTTCGACAATACCCCGCTCGCTCCCAGTTCAACCAGGGGCAGGAATATTTCCTTATCGTTCTCCTCCGTCATGATAATAATGTGGGAGAACGGTGAGCTTTTTTTCATGTCCGGCAGCACCTGCTCTACGGTTCCACCTTGCATCTGATAATCACTCAGCACCAGATCAGGCCGGGATTCCTCCATGCCCGCAAGACATTCTTCCCAGGTAGCGTACATTCCGTCTACCGTCAATCCCTCCTCATCTTCCAGTATTAATTTTGTTCCCAGCATACTTGTGGGATGACATCCCACGATGACCACCTGCCAGACCTTCGTCATTAATGCCCAGACCTCCTGCTATCTATATAATTTTCCAGAATGGAAAGCGCTGTAAGCGTTTCCTGTCAACACGCAAGCAAGGATCTATGCTGTCCTAAGTCTAATCTTCCTTCTTTTACCTTGAATACGTCCATCAGATATTCCAATCTATAGAAATTGTATCGCAGTAGTTTAACAGGATGCAATTACTTTTTGTCGTTTCTGCGCGGCTCTTTCACTTTTGCGAAAAACCTGAAAGTCTGATAGAATGAGGACTTGAAAAATCACCCCACAAAGTGAGGCTTTGGCTTCGATGTTTACTCAGATACTTTGCGGGGACCCGTAAATTCTTTATCATGAAAAAATATGGCTTGAGGTGATGAAATGCAACCGCTAGCGGAATCGACCCGGGTACACTCTCGCCGGAGTGCAGAGAGAAGCGGCTCGTCCGTAAAATGGTTTCTACTGTTCTGGATTCTGATGATCGCAGCCGGCGCATATGCCGTGTACAGCTACACCAATCATCTGAAGGATCAGGTGCTGAGCCAGCTTGGATCTCAAAGCCAGCAGCAGCTTACCGTTTTGAAGACCGACTACGAGTCGAAGATTGCCGTTCTGTCAGAACAAGTGAAGGAGCTTCAGAGCACCGTACAGACATTCAACGAGCTGCTGACCTTCACCAAGGATAATGCCAGCAACAAGACGGACAACAGCAACAAGCTGTACACGCAATTAAGCGAGGTCAAGAAACAGCTTGATACGCTCAAGAAAGAGATGGATTTGCTGAAATGATGACGCCTGTCAAAAGAGTGAACCGGTTCTTCATGCTCCTGACCGCTCCATTGTTCGGACTGCTGCTCTGCCTGTGGCTGTACCAGCCCACGCTTGAGCTTAAGCTGAATACCGCCCCCTTCGCAGCTGACCCCGGACCCGTGAATGAAACCGCCCAATTGAAGCAGGACCTGGCTGTGGCCAAGAGCTATGCCGCGTACACCATTGACTCTATCGGCACCAGCGCACAGCTCTACAAGCAGACCACGAATGCTATGAATGCATTGGTCAGCACAGCAGCAGCCCAGACCTCCCGTCCCGAGCGGATCTACAACAGCCGGATTAGTTCCCGGCTCGGCATTCCCGCCGATGTGATCAGCAGCGACCGGATTACCATCGAATTATACCGGCTGAACCCCGGCAACTATACAGCATACGCAATGAAGATTAAGCTGAAGGATTCCACAGCTATGAAGATGAGTCTGGCCGGTGACGGCACGGGCGCTTCGGAGACCACCATGCAGGCCGTGAACCGCTACGGCGCTTCGGCCGGTATTAATGCCGGGGGGTTCGCTGATCAGAACGGCAAGCGTTATCCGCTCTCGACCACCATCGTCGGCGGACAATATCTGTACGGCTTCGAGCCCAGCTACAAGGATCTCAGCTTCGTCGGCCTGAACAAGTCCGGCCAGCTGATCGGCGGCAAGTTCACCAGCCGTGACCAGCTCGATCAGCTGGAGCCGGTATTCGGGGCAACCTTCGTACCCGTGCTGCTGAAGAATCAGAGCAAGACCGCCATTCCGCTGAAGTGGCAGCTGGCTCCGAAGCGTGCACCGCGCACTGTCATAGGCAACTATAAGGATAATCAGCTGCTAATTCTGGTCGCTGACGGATATGACGAGAACGGCAACTCGGGAGCTACACTCGCTGAGCTGCAGGATAAGCTGTACAATCTCGGCGTCATTGATGCTTATAACCTGGACGGCGGCGGCTCATCGTCCATGATTTTCCGCGGCAAGGTCATCAACAAGCCATCAGACGGCAATCTGCGCCGTGTCCCGACGAACTTCCTGTTCTTCAAGTAACCCCAAGTATAACCGTCAATGCTAAATATCACATTTTCATTTATTTTTACACATTAAAAGGGTATACTCAGGGTAACAAAGATCGTCAATAATGGAGGTGCCTGCATGTCGTTCTCCCTGACTTTTTGGATCGTGACCCTGGTATTCGTACTGTTTCTGGCCGGTATTCTTACTTCTTCCTACAACGACGACAAGACTAAGGGGCTGTAATCCGCCTCCGCGAACAATCTGCCCAAGTGGAAACGGCTTTGCCGTCCTTTTAGGGACGGCACCCGTTTCATCGTATGTCACAAAAAGGAGCACCGCACTGATGTGCGGCGCTCTTTTTGTGTTCTTCACTATTCACTGAAGCCGAGTCCAACCAGCATCCATGTTATAAGACGCCGCGTATGTGTTTTACCCTATGTAGATAATTGATGCGATCTACGCTTACGCGTGTTTTGGCAGTTGGGTCATCTCGGTAAGGCAGCTTGCACAAATGTAACGGTCTTTATATTCGCTTACGCCTTCCATAGATCCGCAGAAGACACACTTCGGACGGTAACGCTCCAGAATAATGTGGTCGCCCTGAACGAGAATTTCTACAGGATCACCTTCATTCATTTGATACCTTTTACGCAGAGACTTAGGCAGAACAATTCTACCCAGCTGATCTACTTTACGTACAACGCCAGCAGGTTTCATATCTAACTTACACTCTCCTGTTCAACTTATGATTAGTAGTGCCATTCTGACTTCCAAGTTCACGTACCCTATTACTTTCTTCGGCACTAATCAACTATTTCGTTACTAAAATGTCGAATCCTGCTGAAAAAAATAAAAAATGATGTCAACTTTTAGAAAAGTTGTGGGAAATCCAGTTGCCGGAGCGCTTCATAGACCACAATCGCTGCTGAATTGGACAAATTAAGCGATCTGACCGCCTCACTCATCGGCATCCGCATCGCCGTTTCCTGACCAGCCTCCAGGATCTCTGCCGGCAAGCCCTTGGTTTCTTTCCCGAACACGAAGAAGTCTCCATCCCGGAAGGCGAAATCACTATAGCGCTTCTTGGCCTTGGTGGTTGCGTAGAAGAACCGCCCTTCCTGATACTTCTCCAATACTTCACTGAAGGAATTATGATATTCAATATTCACCGCATGCCAATAATCGAGTCCGGCACGCTTCAGCGTAGCATCATCTGTGCGAAAGCCCAGCGGGTGTACGAGGTGGAGATGGGTTCCTGTCGCCGCACAGGTACGGGCGATATTGCCGGTATTCGCCGGAATTTCCGGTTCCACCAGCACAATGTGTAATGCCATAAGTCGGATGCTTCCTCTCTGTAGGGTCTTAAGAATTGCGGCGGAGTAGATACCCGCATTGCCTTCCTTGTCCCTGTGATGTATTCTTGCTGCTTGCAGGTACAGGCCGGGCTCAGGTGATCCTGGCTATGGGCAAAATAACCCCACAAAGTGGGGCTTTAGCGTAGGGTGATGACTCAGGTACTTTGCGGGGACCCCAAAACATATAAACCTTCCGCTGCAAGGCGGAAGGTCGGGAACGTTCTTAGATTACCCTTGGGTTTGCTGGAAATGCTTCATGAAATCCACCAGTGCCTTCACGCTCTCATGCGGGACGGCGTTGTAGATCGAAGCCCGTAAGCCGCCTACGCTGCGGTGTCCCTTGAGGCCGACAAAGCCTTCGGCTTCGGAAGCTTTAATGAACTGCTTCTCCAGCTCCTCCGATTGCATCCGGAATGTTACATTCATGATGGAACGGCTGCCTTCTTCCGCAACTCCGCGGTAGAAGCCGCCGCTGCCGTCGATATAATCATACAGGAGACCTGCTTTGTCACGGTTCTTGGCTTCAGTGCCAGCAAGCCCGCCCTGTTCCTCAATCCATTTTAACACTTCGTTAACCATATATACAGAGAAGGATGGCGGCGTATTGTAGAGAGAGTTATTCTTGTAATGAGTATCATACCGCAGAATCGTCGGAATATTCGCCGGAGAACTGGAAATCAGCTCTTCCTTGGCTATCACTACGGTGACGCCCGACGGTCCGAGATTCTTCTGCGCACCGGCATAGATCAGGCCGAATTGGTTCACATCGAAGTCGCGGCTCAGAATATCACTGGACATATCGGCAACCAGCGGAATGTTACCGGCATCAGGATACTGTGCATACTGCGTGCCTTCAATCGTCTCATTCGAGGTGATATGCAGGTAAGCTGCATTATCCGCAGCCTTGATACTGCTAAGCTCGGGAATAGCCAGGAATTTCTTGTCTGCCGAGGATGCGGCTACATGGCCGCCGCCAGTCAGCTTGGCTTCCTTCAGGGCTTTGTCCGCCCAGCTTCCTGTCATGACATAGCTGCCGACCTGGCCTTCACCGATAAGGTTCATCGGAACCATGGCGAACTGTGTGCTTGCTCCGCCCTGGATGAACAATACCTTGTAGCCTTGCGGATTGCCGAGGAGCGAAAGCAGGCGTTCCTGAGCTTCATTATGCACGGATTCGTATATCGCCCCACGGTGCGACATTTCCATAATGGACATTCCGCTCTCCCGGAATTCAACGAACTCCGCCTGCGCACGTTCCAATACTGCCAGCGGCAATGCTGCCGGACCGGCATTAAAATTGTATGCTCTCTTGCTCAAAATAACTCCCACCCTTTCTCTCCTATGAATATGGATATCGCTATGATAGCAGATAACGATAAACACCAGCAAGTATAATTATTCACATAAGAGGTAAGCTAGACTGCATTCAGGAGGCCGAAAACAGGTAGCTGCGGCTCCACCCCTTGCTGTGACGCGGTAAAATAGTGATGTCAGCAAAAACCTCGGGTGAAATTACATGCTTGTCTCCCCATAGCGCAATCCGCTCAGCAGCAAAATCTCCGCTCTCTCTGATGCAGGCTCCTGAAGGTTTATGGGTCAGCTCCCAGTAATAATCCTCCTCCGCCTGCTCCCAGCCTTCAAGTCTGCAATAGAATTGGCGGTCCGTTTCCCCCGCCCAGGTCAGGCTATTCCCGTCTATGTTGAGCAAATTCTCCGTATATGCAGATTCCGGGGCTACGATCTTAGGCGTTCCCGGCAGCCGAAGCTCATAATCCGTCCCTACGAGTGCCCCATCAATACCGACAAAATTATGAATATACTCTTCAATCCGCAACGCTTCGCTCCCTGTATTCTCCACCTTATATAATATGTCCAGCCGGTTCCCCTCCAGCTTCAGCGTCTTGACCAGCCGCATGCTGTAGCCCCGGCATTCCAGCGGCTGCACAGTGTATGTAACCGAGTCTCCGCTCCACTCTTCAGTGACCGGGAACGGCTGTAGCGGATACTCCCCTATGAAGGAATAAGGCTCGTCGCTCTGCTTCTGCAGCAGCCCGATACCGAATTTGGGGAACCATTCCCCAGGAGCAGCATCTTCATAGCCAATTGCCCGGGAAATGCCAAACTCATTACAAAGGCCTATCCCTCCCGTACCCTGCCCGGACACCAGACTTTCCGGAACGCAAAAGGTATGCCCGCCCTGCTCCAGCTTCACGCTTGTAATAAATCCTGTCCAGTCAAAACGGGTGCCGCCATAGGCTCCCACATCAGCAATCTCTACGGTCAGTACTCCATTGGATAATATATGTGTCATTGATCTCTTTCCTTTCTGTCCTGGTTGGACGCAGCACATCCTATCATAGCATTTCCAGGTCCATTCTATACGATATATTCGGATGTTGAAAAGCCTGCTCTGCGCGGACCGGCAAAGCAGGCGATTAAGTTCAGCAGCTCCGGCTTAGGCCAGTTCTACCTCCAGCAGATGAATTTCTCCTTCAGGCAGGCCTGTCAGCAGGCTGCGTGTGATCACAGCGCCTTCTGAGACGCGCTGAAGCGTTACCTCAGCCCCGTTCAAGCGGACTGCGTGTATTTGATACTCTCCGTACTCCGTGCTTCCAGAAGCCGTATAGACGACTTTCAGCTCACGTCCGGCAAAAATAGTCTTGATCGAGGCGCTCTTATCGCCGTCAAACTGTTCCTTCACCAGCTTCGGCTGCAGCAGCAGGTCGCCGAGCTTGCCTTTGACGCCAAATACTTCAGTCACCATCGTCAGGAGCAGCCAGCTTGCCGACCCAGTCAGATACGTGTACATTCCTCTGCCCTGCTCGTTGATATACTCCGGAATTCCCGGATACATCCGGCTCACCTCGAAATTCGCACTCAGGTTATACAGTGAATCCAGCACCTTGCGGCCTTCTTTGACGTATCCGCGCTTATACAGCGCATTCCCGTACATAACCGTCATGTGGCTGAACATCGCCCCGTTCTCCTTGTGTCCGAAGGCGAAGCCGAACGCCCGGCCCAGATTCTGCTGAATGCCGCCGAAGTTGCTGTTCAGACGGTAGCCGATTTTCTCATCGTACAGATTGCGCTCTACCGCAGAGATGATCGCAGGAATCTGCTCTGGAGCAGCCGCGTGGCCGAGGAGCGGGAAGACCTGTCCGGTAAGCGTCATCCGTGTGCTCTCAGCCCATTCCCCTTCTACGCGTTCGCCGTCATTATTATAATAGCCGTTGAACCAGCCGTCGCCGTGTCCGCTCTCTACCCATTCATTGCGGCGCAGATGATCGAAGATCCATTCCGCTTTACGGGCAAGATCTGCTGCAACCTCTTCAAGCTTCAGCACGGCTCTTACCCCGCTCACCTTATTCGGTGCGGCAGCATAGAAGCGGCTGAGCAGCTCTTGCTTGGCCGTCACCGATTCATAATCAACAGCTTGGCCCAGTGAGTCAAGCAGCAGCACCATCTCTTCGGCCAGCTCCAGCGTATCTCCGCCCGTCCGTTCCTTCAGAGTAATCAGCAGCTTGGACAGATCGAGCAGGTTACTGGCATAGAAGGCTGTGAAAGTAACACTTTCGCCCCGCTGTGCAGCCATATCAAGGCCATCGTTCCAGTCCGCACCTTCCAGCAGGATGTTGTTATGCTCACCCACATTGAAGAAAGGAACCAGATTCTGCAGCAGGATATGCTCCAGAATCGTACCTGTATATTCTTCGCCCGCAGTTGTACACAGACTGCTTCCTGCCCCCGGCGCCCAGGAGGCATCGCGGTCCTTACACCGGTTCATGAAGGTATCGCGGAAATACGTCTGCTCCAGTAGCAGGAAGTCCAGATCCCCGCTCTGATCCAGATACAGCATGGTAGTCAGGAACGGCCATGCCCCATGGTCCATCCAGACCCGGGGAATATTGTTGCGGTCAGCAATGAATTCGCCCGGCTGCTGCCCGATGATCGTCGCATTGCTGCCGTCAATCCGGACTCCGGCATAGTTATTCAGCAGCAGGCTGCGCACATCCGCAGGCTCCATAATCAATAGAGCCAGGCAATCCTGCCAGAGATCGCGCCAGCCGCGTCCCCCTCTGCCATAATCGTGGTAAGGGAGGAACGAGTTGCCGTACAGTCTGCGCAGCACCGGCTGGAGCGTCACCCATTTCATCCATTCGTCAGCGGCATGATCTCCGGTATGGAATTCAACCGTATTAACTTTCTCCGCCCAGAAGCGCTTATTCTCTTCAAGCAACGCGTCAAAAGCCGCAGCCGAGCCATATTTGGCCATCAGCGCCTGCACATCAATTCTTTTATTGTCAATCGCCATGACTACGACATAAGACTGGCTCTGACCCGGCTCCAGAGTGATGGCGGCGAACCGCAGTCCCCCCAGTGCCTCATAGCCTTCCCATGACACTCCGCCATCTTCCCCAACCGGCGGTGCCAGATTGTTCACAACCGCTTCCGGCCAGTCCAGGCTTCCGCCCTCGCCGATGAATTCCTCCTGCACCGGGAATAATCCGGTTGGCAGCGCTCCGCCCTCACCAGCCCCGAATACCCCGTACGAAGTATGATTCACCCGGTGTCCGCGTTCGTCGAAGGACAGGGCAGGCTGCACCTCAACACCATAAGCCGAAGTATAGACCCGGTTCAGCAGTGAGGTGACATGCCGGTGATCGCGCAGATCATCCGCAGAACGCGCATATAACGGAATAGCCGCAGTAGGTGTCAACGTAAGCAACTCTGTACCGCTATTCGTAAGTACCACCTTCATCAGTTCAACCTTGTCGTTGCCGCAGGGTACGAAGCTTGTGATCTCCGCTCTCAGTCCCAGCTCCTTACTCTCCCGCGTCACCCGATGCCACAGAAGTCCTGCCTCCAGCAAGGATTCATCTGCTGCTTCGCCATAGAACGCCGCATTCTGCCGTGCAGAATTGCCCGCAGCCGACCAGGCGCCCTTGCCTTCGAGGTATACCCAGAAATTGCGCGAGGCGCGGGAATTATGCAGATCCTCCACCGAGATGGGCGGCGTCAGAAAGGTGTTATGGCCCGAAGTCGCCTGGCCATGCAGCTTAGGACTGACCGAGGACATCATGCCCCCTTCATTCACTAGCGGAAAATATAAAAAGCTGCTCCGGTCCGGCTGCTCCAGCCGAAAATCCCCGTTATTCCCGGTGAAGCTCCAGCCTGTTCTTGATACTTTTGATTGATCCTTCACTACATTCATCCTCCCTGTTCCCTAACAGCAGATCTCTTCTTGTTTACGTTGAGATTGTTGATTCTGGTGCTGATACTGATACCGATACCGATACCGATACTGATACTGATACTGATACTGATACTGATACTGATACTGATACTGATAATGCTGAATAATGCTGATAAAAAGTGATCCGAATCCGCTTACCGAAATCGGTTTCGGTTTCATTATCACACCGTTATTTCCCTTTGTAAAGCGTTATTTATGACTTATGAGCAGAGATTGATGTGCAAAATTAATACTTCAAAGCTCAAATCACCATATATAATTGTAATTATATTACAATAATACTATTTTAGTTACGAAAATTTACGAAAACACAATATTAAGCTAGTCGCGACAAGTGCGGAGGAGCTTCCACATTCACTCAATTAGCACACATTCGCCGAATTCAGGTGCACTAATGCTCTTCATTTAGCCCATTTGCCCACATTCGCAGAATTCAAGTGCACTAATGCTCTTCATCATTACTGTCAATCAGTTTAATCAGCAGCAGCACCAACAGAGGGATTTATCCCTCTCATTTTACTTCCGAGCCAACTTTTCGCTGAATCTGAGGGATTTATCCCTCTCATTTTACCTCCGAGCCAACTTTTCGCTGAATCTGAGGGATTTATCCCTCTCATTTTACCTCCGAGCCAACTTTTCGCTGAATCTGAGGGATTTATCCCTTTCATTTTACCTCCGTGCCAACTTTTCGCTGAATCTGAGGGATTTTGCTGTTAGTGTTAACCGTGGACACCCATTAAGAGAATAGAGATAATGAGTTTAACGAGGAGGTGTCCGCATGAGTGGAACACGGAGAAGCTACAATGAAGAATACAAAAGACAGGCCGTAAAGTACATCCAGGAGCAGACGAAAACGGTGGCGGAATTGGCCCTGGAGCTGGATGTCCCCGCCAAAACGTTGCATAAATGGCTAGGTCAGTACCGGCAGTTTGAGAATGAGCCCATCATTACTCCAGACAAATACAGAGAGCTGGAACGTCAACTGAAGGAGCGGGAGCAAGAACTCGCAGACCTGACAGAGGAGATGGCCATCCTAAAAAAAGCCGTGCACATCTTCAGCAATCCAAAGAACTGAGATTTCGGTTTATTGAAGATCATCGCTCCGAGTTCCGCGTGGAGAAGATGTGCAGTGTCTTTCAGGTGTCCCGGAGCGGGTATTACAAATGGAGAACAGCGAAGCCCAGCCCTCAAGCCACTCGTAAAGCCTTGTTGCTAAAGCGGATTGCCTATCATTTTCACGACTCTAAGGGTCGCTATGGCAGCCCCAAAATCAAGGTTCTCCTAGTGCGTGAAGGGCACCAGGTCAGTGAACGCACGGTAGGCAAGTACATGAAAGAACTGGGGCTGCGCTCTTGTGTCGCAAAGAGATTTCGCGTATGCACCACCGACTCCAACCATCCGCTACCCATTGCCCCCAACTTGTTAAACCAGCAATTTCACACGGAAAAGCCGAACCAGACGTGGGTAGCGGATATCACCTACATTCCCTGCCGGGAAGGACGAATGTACTTGGCGAGCGTGCTGGACCTGTGTACCCGGGAGATTGTCGGCTGGCGGCTTAGCGACCGGATGACCACTGACCTCGTACAGGGCGCTCTGGACGCTGCCTACCAGGCCAAACGCCCCGGAAAGGGCTTGATTCACCATTCGGATCGAGGCTCCCAGTACGCCTCTGCAGACTACCGGGAACGCCTAAAGACGTACCAGATGACCGCAAGCATGAGCCGCAAAGGAAACTGTTATGATAACGCCTGTATCGAATCTTTTCACAGCCTCTTAAAAAAAGAGTTGGTGTACTGGAATCGATTTAAAACGAAGCAACAGGCGTATGATGCCATTTTCCAGTACATTGAATTTTTCTACAACCGTAAACGAATCCATGGGGCACTGGGGTACGTTTCTCCGGTTCAGTTTGCAGCCACATTTAAGCGAAAAACGTTGTAGGTTTTGTCTACTTTCTTGACAGGAGTCCATTTATCCCCTTTATCACACCTTCTAGCCAACTCCCCACTAAAATCAGAGGGATTTATCCCCTTCACCTTTTACCTTTTCACCTTTTCCCTATACTCCCCCCTTCCACCTCACCCTCCAGCACGAAGTGCCGATCGAGTAGGAGGGGACGGCAAGCCCCCGTCCTCTCACACCACCGTACATGCGGGTCCGCATACGGCGGTTCCAAAAGGTTAACAACGTTCCAGATAACGTGAAAGCAAACTTTTCAGCCCTTTCGCTTCCCAGTAGCAAGTCGGAAGGGCATTATTCGTGTTCCGGGACATTTCCCATGCGCCTCGCCGTGAGTTTGCCATTGTGAAACAGACCCACTCGGGTACCCCAAGTGCCCGAAGTTCGCGGATTCGTGTGCGCACTCGCTTCCATTGTTTCCACAGGCACATTCGCAGCCTTCTCCGAATCCATTGGTCCAATGTTTGGAGGTGTTTCTTTGCCGACGCCAGATAGAAATAGCCAAGCCAGCCCATCAGATATTGATTCAATCGGCGTATTCGTTCTTCCATTGAGATGGACCAGGTCCGGTTCGTTAGCTCTCGAATTCGCTCTTTGCATGCCTTGAGACTCTTCGGTGCTATTCGTATACTCGCCTGTTTCTGGCTCAGGAAACTGAATCCTAGGAACTTCCGGTGCCAGGGTCTGGCTACCGCACTTTTCTCCCGGTTCACTTTCAGTTTTAGCTTTCCTTCTACAAATCGGCTGACCGATTCCATGACCCGTTGGCCCGCACGTTTACTCGCCACAAAGATATTACAGTCGTCCGCGTAGCGTACAAACCGCAGTCCGCGTCCGGTCAATTCCTTATCCAGATCATCCAATAGAATGTTTGCCAGAAGCGGACTGAGCGGACCGCCTTGTGGCGTTCCTTCCCCGCTATGCTCCAGCTTTCCATTTACTATCACTCCGGCGCTAAGATACGCACGAATCCGTGTTAGTACTTTCTTGTCTGCTACTTTCCGCGCAACCCTCGCCATGAGCATATCGTGATTTACCCGGTCAAAGAATTTCTCGAGATCGAGGTCTACGACCCATCTCAAACCACTTTGGATATATCTTTGTGCTTGTTTCACGGCGTCATGGGCGCTCTTTCCCGGCCGAAATCCGTAGTTGTACCACGAGAATCCTGCGTCAAAGACCGGATTCATGACTTGTAGAAGAGCCTGCTGGAGAAAGCGGTCCATTACCGTCGGGATGCCTAGCAGCCGTACGCCGCCTCCGGGTTTGGGGGTTTCCACCCGTTTGACGGGTGCCGGTTTATAGGTACTCGCAAGAAGTTCGGCTTTCACCGGTTCCCAATGTGTTTTCAAATAAGCCTGTAGATTCGCTACCGTTACATTGTCCACACCGGGTGCTCCTCCGTTCTGGACCACTCGTTTGTATGCGAGCCGAAGGTTATCTCCTTCGAGCATTCGCTCCAGCAGGTGCCTCTCTGCTTTGCGAGAGGAAGGGCCGACTTGTGCCGATGAAGAACTCGGCGCTCCAGCATACCCTGACGGCTTCACCGCTTCTCTTTGCCGCAAGCTCTCTTGCGAGATATTCTGCTGTCGTTGCTCTTCATGCGAACGCATCGGTTTCCTCTCTTCTTTCGGTTCAGCCCTTCCGTAAACTGTTGCAACAGCTTATGTACTATGGCCTCTGCTGACTCCTGCCGGTTCAGCGCAGCCTCTCGGCTACGGTTACAAGTTTTTTTCTTGCATATCCGGCAGGCCTCCCCAGATAAGAACATCATCTTTCCGCCCGCGCCTGCCCAAGTCTACGGCTACAGCACTTGGCAGCTTTGGATTTTGTCATGTGCGGGTGACTCATCCGGCTGCAGCCGCCTCTAATTGGATTCGTGTACCTCAGGCCGTGCTTTTGCCTCCGGCTTCCTTCAGATCCCACCTCACGGTAGACACCCTTGCCCTTGGCTAACGGTAGGCGCTTGCCAGCCCCCGCTCGGGACTTTCACCCTAGAGATGATGCCCATGTTGGGCGTACCGCAAAAAGCCCCCGGAATCAATGATTCCAGGGGCCTTTCTATCCTGCTATATTACAATAGTCTATCTTATCTTATACGTCGAAGTACAGGGAGTATTCATGCGGATGAACGCGGATGGCAACAGCTTGAGCTTCGGAACGCTTCAGGGCGATATAGTTATCGATGAAGTCCTTGGTGAATACGCCGCCCTCAGTCAGGAATTCGAAGTCAGCCTCCAGTGCATCCAGCGCTTCGTCCAGGGAACCCGGAACGCTGCGGATCTTCTCTTTGTCTGCGTCAGACAATTCGTAGATGTTCTTGTCCAGCGGACCGTAGCCCATTTCTTCAGGGTTGATCTTCTTCTTGATTCCATCCAGACCAGCCATCAGCATAGCGGAGAAGGCCAGGTAAGGGTTAGCAGTGGAGTCCGGTGTACGGAATTCGATACGACAGCCCTTAGGTGTCACAGCAGCAACCGGGATACGGACAGCCGCGGAACGGTTACCCTTGGAGTAGACCAGGTTGACCGGTGCTTCATAGCCAGGAACCAGACGTTTGAATGAGTTGGTGCTTGGGTTCGTCAGCGCGATCAATGCAGGAGCATGATACAGGATACCGCCGATGTAGTGCAATGCCATTTCACTCAGGTTGGCATAGGCGCCTTTTTCGTAGAACAATGGAGCATCGCCGTTGAAAATCGATTGGTGAACGTGCATTCCGCTACCGTTATCGCCGAACAGCGGTTTTGGCATGAAGGTTGCTACCTTGCCGTATTGGCGTGCAGTGTTCTGCACAATGTATTTGTAAGTGAGGAGATTATCAGCTGTTTTCTTCAGGGTGTCGAAACGGAAGTTGATTTCCGCCTGGCCTGCTGTTGCTACTTCATGGTGATGACGCTCGATTTCGAGGCCGGCTTCACCCAGCAAACGGCACATTTCACTGCGGATATCCTGCTGGGAATCCACTGGAGCTACAGGCACGTATCCGCCCTTCACGCCAACCTTGAACGCCATGTTGCCGCCTTCTTCCTTGCGGCCAGTGTTCCAAGCTGCTTCCTCGGAATCTACGTAGAAGGAGGAAGTATTCATTCCGCTCTCGTAACGTACATCGTCGAAGATGAAGAATTCGGATTCAGGTGCGAAGAATGCCGCTGTACCTACTCCGCTGGACTGCAGGAATTCTTCAGCCTTCACTGCGATACCGCGCGGGTCGCGCTCATAACGTTCGCCATCAGGTGTGAAGATGTCGCACATAATGTTCAGCGTAGGGTGAGCAGTGAACGGGTCAATGTAAGTGGTGCTTGGATCAGGCATCATTACCATATCCGACTCTTCAATCCCCCGGAAGCCTGTAATGGAAGAACCATCGAATGCTACTCCATTTACAAAGGTTTCTTCTTCAACTGCGGATGCTGGCAAAGAGATGTGGTGAGCACGTCCACCCAAATCTACAAACCGGAAATCCACCCACTCGATATTGTTTTCCTTGATCGTCTGCAATACTTTTTCAACCGACATGCTTAATTCCTCCCCAGATTCCGAACATTAGGCCGCTCATCGTATCAAATGTTCTTGTTTTTATTTTTTTGCTGTCGTCATTATAAATCGCATACCTAACATCGTCAATGCTTATGTCAGGTATTTCTTGCGACAATGTAAGATATTCTGACGCTTTGGTGAAAATACCAATTTCATCCGGATTCCATGTCACCTTTGTCCCCTATGCAGCACAAACAGCTCTCATCCTCCAGCCTGAAGCGGGAGAAGAGAGCTGTTCAATAGTCATTTACATGTTGAAAATTATACTACAGGTGCAGCCTCCAGCGACGGAGAGAACTTGCGGCCCACCAGCGGTGCCAGCTTCTCCAAATCCCGCAGCAGGCTGTCGAACTGCTCAGGGAACAGGGACTGCACGCCGTCACCAGTCATGGAGTTATCAGGGTCGGTATGCATCTCGATAATCAGACCGTTGGCGCCGGCAGCAACCGAGGCTTTGGCCATAGGGGCTACCAGCTCACGGCGTCCTGTGCCGTGGCTCGGGTCAGAGATGACCGGCAGGTGGCTGAGGTTCTGCAATACCGGGATGGCCGACAAATCCAGCGTGTTGCGCGTGTACGTCTCGAAGGTACGGATGCCGCGCTCGCAGAGCATGACATCCCGGTTGCCGCCGGCAAGAATGTACTCCGCCGCATTCAGCAGCTCATCATAGGTCGCACTGAACCCGCGCTTCAGCAGCACAGGACGGCCGCAGGTGCCCAGCTTGCGCAGCAGGTCAAAGTTCTGCATGTTGCGTGTGCCTACCTGCAGAATATCCGCATGCTCGGCACAGATGTCCACATATTCCGGCGTCATGACCTCAGTAATGGTCAGCAGGCCGTGACGTTTGCCGGCTTCCGCCATCATCGTCAGCCCTTCCACGCCAACCCCCTGGAAGCTGTAAGGTCCGGTACGCGGCTTGAAGGCTCCCCCGCGCAGCACCTGGCCGCCGGAAGCCTTGACCAGCCGGGCAATCTCATCGATTTGCTCCGGAGATTCTACGGCACACGGCCCCCCCATAATAACCAGGTTCTCCCCGCCGATCTTCACTCCGCGGATATCGATAACCGTATCCTCCGGATGGAAGTCGCGGCTTGCCAGCTTGTAGGATTTAGTAATCTTCACCACATTCTCCACGCCCTTCATCTGGCGCAGATGCTCAGCAAGCTTCGGAGTGACGCCCCCGACCAGTCCGATTACGGTATGGTCAGCCCCTACAGAGAGGTGGACCTGCAAGCCTTCCTTCTCAATCACGGCAATAATCTCATTCACCTGTTCCTGAGGTGTTTGGTTGGATGTAATAACGATCATATGATAGCTCCCCTTTTGGACCCGTATTAGTGTTGTTGAATAGAGCGGCCGACTGCCGATCTTCAAAATTACTTTTCCGCTACGACGCGTATACGCTTTTAAGCACTAAAGTAATTTTAGCGCATATTCCCCTCTCAGTCAACCATTATTCCCCTGGCTCCGCGTGAATTCTATGTGGCAGAACGGCGACCTTCTTTTTTCACAAAAAAAAGCAGCACAACCCTCTCAGGCCGCACTGCCGGTTAATCGCTATGAGTACATGGTTAGGGTGTTATTGCTGTTCAGAGCTGTCAGCTGGTGCTCGCTGTCTTATTCTTCACTGGCGGCAGAAGCTTCGCCATATTGACTGTGCGCTTGATCTCCCAGGTCTCCGGCTTCGCTTCGTCATACTGCTCCAGATAATTAATAACTTCCTTGGTGATCGGTGTCGGCGTTGAAGCGCCGGAGGTCACGCCTACCTTGGTAATTCCCTTCAGCCACTCCGTATTCAGCTCGGAGACGTCAGCAATCCGGTGAGCCGGAACTCCGGCGATCTCCTCTGATACCTGCGCCAAACGGTTTGAGTTATTGCTGCGCGGGTCACCGACCACAATAACCAGCTCGCACTGGCCCGCCTGCTCAGCGACAGCTTCCTGCCGTACCTGCGTAGCCATGCAGATCTCATTATGGACCTCAGCGCCAGGGAAAGTCTCCAGCAGCTTGCGCATAATATGCTTGATATCCCACTGGCTCATTGTGGTCTGGTTCGTGATAACAATCCGCGAGGAAGGGATAGAGAGGCCGGCAATTTCCTCTTCCTTCTCGATCAGATGGACATGCTCCGGCGCAATTCCCACCGCACCTTCGGGCTCCGGGTGGCCCTTCTTGCCGATATAGATAATCTCACAGCCTTCGTCTACCTTTTCCTTGATGAGGTCATGCGTCTTGGTCACATCCGGGCAGGTGGCATCAACCGTAGTCAGCCCTTTGGCGCGCGCCATCTTGCGGACCTCGGGCGATACGCCGTGCGCTGTGAAGATGACTGTTCCCTTATCTACTTTATCTAGAATATCCAGACGGTTATGCCCGTCCAGCGTAATGATTCCGTCATCCTCGAAGGAGTTCGTGACATGGCTGTTGTGTACAATCATGCCCAGTATATAAATCGGCCGGGGCAAATCAAGATTCTGCGCAGCCTGCCGTGCCATCACCATAGCATCGACGACGCCATAGCAATACCCCCGGGGAGAGATTTTGATGACTTCCATGAATTCACCGCTTTCTGCTGTCAATGACTGCTGTAATAGGAGCTACTCAATTATACCCTATTCCAGCGGCGGGGCAAAGAGAAGCGGCAGCCAGATCACAAAGGTAGTCCCTTCCCCCTGACGGGTAACCACCTCAACAGAGCCTCCATGCTCCTCGATAATCCATTTGGCAATGGACAGTCCAAGCCCGATGCCTTCCGTGATTCCTCTGGATTCATCTGCGCGGTAGAAGCGGTCGAAGATATGCGGCACCTCATCTTTGTCCATCCCGATTCCCGTATCGGCAATGCGGATTCCCACCTGATTCTGATACAGCAATGCATCCAGCGTAACCTCACCGGCCGGGGTGTATTTGAAAGCATTATCAATGAAAATAAACATCATCTGCTGCAGATAATCTTTGTTGCCCAGGATATACTTACCGTTCAGATGGCCCATCTCACCCACAGACCACTCCGCTTCACGCGTCAGGAACGACGCCCGGCGGGCCACCTCAGTCATCATCGGCTCCAGCGCCACCGGCTCGATCTCGAAGGTCCGGCCGGTATCCGCACGGGCCAGGGAGAGCATATCCGCTACCAAACGGCTCATTCGTGCCGCTTCATCAGCGATATCCTTCACCGATTCAATCGAGAGCTGGCGGACATCCGCCTCGGACATCCGGCTGTCATCCGGCTTCATCTCCCAGACCTTTTGCAGCAGATCGATATTCCCGCGGATGGTTGTAAGCGGTGTCCGCAGCTCATGCGAAGCATCCGAGACGAAGCGGCGCTGTGTTGCATAAGCCTCCTCAAGCCCCGTATAAAAGCCCTCCATCCGCCCAAGCATACTGTTCACCGTCTCGATCAGCCGCCCGATCTCATCCTGCGGACCGTCATATACGATCCGCGAGCTGAGGTCCGTTCCCGTCTGTATCCCGTTCGCAGCTTCAATGACCTTGCCAATCGGACTCATCGCCTTGCGGGCCAGGAAGAGGCCGAAGGTGAAAGCGGCGAGTAGGGTAGCAAAGGAGCCGGCCAGCAGAATATTCTTCAGCCGGTTCAGCAGGGTGACCTGCTCCCCCGTATATACGGCAACCTGAAGGACAGCAGACGCAGGCAGACTGTTGTTGAGCGTTACATCAACCGCCCGCTGATAAATCAGGAAGGGGTTGCCGCCATAGCTGGCGTGCAGAAATCCCTCCTGGCTGTGCAGGGCCTCCTTAGAGGGAACCTGGAATTTCAGTTTGATTTCGGTCATATTCTGGCTTGAAATCAGCCGGTCCAGATCGTAGATGTACATTTGGGCAAACAGACTCTGACCCGCCGGTCCCCCAAGCATCGGCTGAAGGGTTCCGTCCTGAGTCAGGCCCGCCTTCAGCTCTACCTGAAGCGACAGATTCTGGAGCCGGCTTTTCAAATCGCCATACGTATTAATATAGACAAAGCCGTAAATTACGGCCGACAAGACCAGCAGCATAACGGCAAGAATCCCTGAATACCAGGCAGTGAGCCGTAGTCGTATGGACATATTAGTCACCTCTTAGGATGTAACCGGCTCCCCGGATCGTCTGAATCAGCCGCTTGCCGCCATGCTCCTCTGTCTTCTGGCGCAGCATTGCAATATATACCTCCAGGACATTCGATTCCCCGCTGTAATCATAGCCCCAGATCTTATCCATAATGAGATCGCGGGAGAGCACCCGCTTCGGATTCTGCATGAACAGATGCAGCAGCTCGAATTCCTTCGCCGTCAGCTCCAGGCGCCGGCCGGCGCGGGTCACTTCCCGGGAATCCACATCTAGCGTTATATCCTCATAGGTGACCGCCTGATCCGGGCTTCCGCCCTGCTCGCTTTTGCGCCGGAGCAGCGCCCGGACTCTGGCCAGCAGCTCCTCCAGTGCAAAAGGCTTCACCAGATAGTCATCTGCCCCAAGGTCCAGCCCCTTCACCCGGTGCTCGATTTCATCCTTGGCGGTCAGCATCAGCACAGGAACGCTGCTCCCGCCCTCCCGCAGACGGCGGCACACCTCGAACCCGTCCACCTGGGGCATCATAACGTCCAGAATGACCACATCAGGATCACTGTTCAGAACGGCACGCAGCCCGTCTGCCCCGTTGGACGCGGTCTTGACATCATAGCCTTCAAAAGCCAGCCCGCGTCGGAGCATGGAGGTTATTTTCTCATCATCATCAATTATCAGTATATTCGGTCGCATCCGGCAGCCCCCATTGTCTCATTCATATATCTCTATTGTAGCAGATGCACCCGTCTCTCCGCATCCGTACACGAACAGCACAGAGCGGAAGGGTTACCCCTTCCGCTCAGCGCTAACCGCATGATGTGCTTATTGCTTCTGAGTCTGCGCAGTCTCGAAATCATTTTTGTTGCCGATTGTTACCGGCAGATCCAGCTTCTTGCCGTCACGCACGACATTCAGAGTCGCCTTATCGCCTACCTTAAGCGTCTGGATGTAAGTGATCAGATCCTGGCTGGTAGCGTAGCTCTTTCCGTCAATTCCTGTAATGATATCGTAAGGACGCAGATCCGCTGTATAAGCAGGAGATTTGAAGACAATTTCAGCCACTACTGAGCCTTCTTTAATCGTTGTCCCCATTTGCTTGGCAACTTCATCAGTAATCGTCATCAGAGTAGCACCAATGAAAGGTACCGGTTCTTTAGGAATTTCCTGGTTGGCTTCAAGCTTATCTACTACGCCTTTGATGGTATTTACCGGAATCGCAAAGCCGATACCCTGAGCGTCTCTGCTTACTGCAACGTTCATACCGATGACCTGGCCATTCATGTTGAGCAGCGGTCCGCCGGAGTTCCCCGGGTTGATCGAGGCGTCGGTTTGCAGAAGATTTTTGTAGGTTTTTGTACCACTGCCGTCTTCTTCGGCAATATCAATACTGCGGCCTCTGGCACTGAGCACTCCGGTTGTCACTGTATGGTCGAAGCCCTGCGGGTTACCGATCGCCACGACCTCAGAGCCTACCTTGATGCTGTCGGAATCACCAAGCGCCACAGACGGGAAGTCCGAGCCTTCAATCTTCAGTACGGCGAGATCAAGATCCTTGCTGGAACCCAGCAGCTTCGCTTCGTAAGGCTTGGAGGTACCGTCTACGGTAACCTGGATGACATCGGCACCATCTACCACGTGCTGGTTGGTCAGTATATAACCGTTCGAATCATAGATGAAGCCTGTTCCAATACCGTAAGGTGTAAGCTGCGGAGAAGAATTATTCGAGCCTGACTGGGATTCCGAATTATTCGAGCCGGAACCTCCTCCGCCGAATTGATCACCGAAGAAGAACTGTGAGAACGGATCGCTCATATTCGGGCTGCTGCTTCTGTTCCGCGAGTTATTCGATTTCACCAGCGTCTCGATCTTGACGACTGCCGGCCCTACGCCTTCAACTACGCCGGATACATCTCCTGAGCCGGTGACCAGCGCCGCTGCGGAAGTGGAAGGTGTAATATTGGCGTTGCCGCCTGCCGTCTTGCCTGCCGGATTCGTTACAACCGTGGTTGCCTCCTGGCCTCCGGTGAACCAGTTCCCGCGGTCTGCCATGAACATGGAGCCTGATAAGACCACCATTCCGGCGAGAAAAGATACCAGTACTGCCTTCACCGGCTTCTTCGGCTTACGGTTGTACTGCCAGCCGTTGCCTCCCTCCGGAGGATTGCCGCCTCGTCCGCCATTTCCGTCATACCCGGTGGTACGGAGCGATGTGTTATACGGTAAGGACTTCACCGGCTGCGGCGGAGTAACCTCTACCCGCTCCGGTTCGCGGCGGTTATAATGCTGCGGGTCATTACCATTCATCTCATCGTTGTTCATCGATTTGAAAGGTCCGTAAGAGTAGTAGTAGGAGCCGCCTTCTGCGGATGAATTAGTGCTGTTATCAGTATCATTATGATTATTGTCCCATTCACGATCCGGTCCCGGTTCATGATCACGATTGTAGTTGTTCTCACGATTGTAGTTGTTTTTGTTATCGTCCATGTTTACTTTCCTCCCGCGCCTTGCCGTGTCAGGCAAAGTGTTATTTGTTTTGATGTCCTTATTTTGTACTGTAAACCTTAAGGTCACATTAAAAACAATTTAAGCGGAGATAAAAGATACCCGGACGATGATAAATAGTTGATTAATCAAACAGATCTTCTACAGTACGGATAGGCTTCACTTCCATTGGTTCTTGGAATGCTGCCATATGAAAGTAGGCTGCCAGCCAGATGATTGCACACATAAGAATATAAGCCATCCGTTTATTCCCTCCCCAAAGTAGCCCGGCCCAGCAGCCGGTTCACCCGCTCTGCACTGCAGAACATGAAGATCAGGAGCGCAAGCACAGCAAAGGGGAACACGGCAATGCTGGTGCGCACGGATAAAAGCCCGAACAACGGCGGAATTAACGTTGTCCCCGTATAGGCTACCGCCATCTGATATCCGATTAAGCGGGCTGCATTTTCCTTGCCGAACCGGGTCGGCGTCTCATGCAGGAGACCCGGATAAATCGGTGCGAGGCCCAGACCAATCAATATCAGGCCTGAAAGTGAGAGGGCCGGATCGAGCGGGATTACAAGAATAGCTCCACCTATAAGGGTCACCAATTGACCGTAACGGATAAGGAGGCGGTTATGGACCTTTAACGTGATGAAGCCGGTGATCAGCCTGCCAACTGTTATGCCCGCATAGTATACGGAGATCCAAGCCGCTGCCGTATCTGGCGCAACCCCCCTTGCACCCACCAGATAACTGGCGCCCCACAGTCCAACCATCGCTTCTATCCCACAGTACAACAAGAACGTTAACAGCGTAGGCTTAACACCCCTTAAGCGGATAGTACTCTCCTGCGGCTTAAGGTTCACTGCTGACTCATCTGGAAAATTGCCGCTAAGCGCTGCGGGAAGCTGAGGCTCACGCGTGGCAGCAACTCTTTTCCATAGCGGAAGCGTTACTAATAGAATCATCGCGAATCCGAACTGTATGCCGGCAACTACCGCATATCCTCCTCTCCAGGACTGGGCATGTACGAGATTGACTGACATAATCATGGGTCCCAGAGTCGCGCCTACGCCCCAAAAGCAGTGCAGCCAGCTCATATGATGAGCCTTGTAATGTTCAGCCACATAATGATTCAGCGCCGCGTCCACGGCTCCTGCCCCAAGTCCTAGCGGAACGGCCATTACGATGAACCACAACACAGATGGCGACACGGAGAATCCGAACAATGAAGCAGCGGTTAAGAGGCAGCTGATAAAGGTAATTCGTCCTGTCCCCAGGCGCTTCACGATTGTATTGCTGAACAGACTGGACACGATGGTCCCTCCGGCAATAATCATCGAGATGATTCCCGCTGATCCCAGCGATGAACCCATCTCCGGCCAGATCACGGGCCACGCAGCGCCAAGTAAGGAATCGGGAAGTCCCAGACTGATAAAAGCCAGATAAATAATAATCAAAAAATAGGTAGACAAAGATTCTCCTCCTAAAATCACTTAATAAATAAACTTTATAAAGTATATATATTAAGTATGTTCTCTCTCTGATTTTTTGTCAAGGAGCTGTTTTACTTATCCAGAAAACAACAAAAAACCCCTGTAGTTAACAAGGGTTCTTAAGAAGCCCGGTCTAGGCGGGTTCCGGCTCTAACTCCTTCAGGGTCAGCCTGCGCAGACCGTGCTCGAAATCTTCCTGGAAGGTATACTGTAAGACGACCTCTGGATAAACAGGCATGGGATGCTGAAGCTGATAGGCTGTCCAGGCCGCTCCCCAGACTTCCTCTTCCACTCTGTCCTGATAGATGACAATTCTATCCGGGGCCAGAACAGCATTCACCGTCTGCAATATCCTGCAGGTTGCAGCTATGAATGTATCCAGGGTCATCTCCACGCTCCACTCTGGCATATCGGGAAGAAACTTTACCTCTCCTGACATCCCCTGATTTCCTTTTAGAATACTG
Source organism: Paenibacillus sp. FSL R7-0179 (assembly GCF_038002265.1). NCBI lineage: Bacteria > Bacillati > Bacillota > Bacilli > Caryophanales > Paenibacillaceae > Paenibacillus > Paenibacillus sp. FSL R7-0179. The sequence continues at coordinate 1,135,609 of NZ_JBBOCC010000002.1, read as the reverse complement.
CCGTTCAAGTAGATCCCCATACCCGGCGGGTAACCGTTCGGAAAGTAGAGACCCAGTAAATATTGCTCTTCGCCTTCACTATGCTTCATACAATATCCGCTGATCGCTGCATTCACATCATTCTCCACCAGAACAGGCAGCCCAAACCGGGTCTCTATCTCTTCAATTAACCGTGAGCCTGTCAGTTCCCGGAGACTGCTGACCTTAATTTCACCATTTACCGCTTGTCCCGGAATACCTAAGCCAATCACCTTGATGGAAGGATACTGGCTTAGTGCCTGTACTATGATTGTATAGAAAAAATCTCTTTCGAAAACCGGGATGATATGCTCATCCTTCATCATAATATCGTCCTTCAAATTGATTACTGCGGCGGAAACCAGGACCTTTCCCGCTTTTTCTGTCACGTACATCACCAGCGCGAGGCTAAAATCGTAATTATAGCGATAGGTCTGTGCGGGTCTGCCCCCGTTGGAAGGCACTACCAAGTCTTCAAACAACTCCCCTAACCCGGACAGTTCCTTAACTAACGAGTTCACAGTTACTACGCTTAGCTTGGTCAGTGCAGCTAGCTGGGGTTTTGTAGCCGTCTCCATACGCTTCATCACCTGACGCACATTATTCAGGTTAATTTCTTTCAACAGATTGGCGTTTGCTATTCGGATAGCCTCCTTATCGGTTCACTATATAAATTGAACTAATGTTTTCATGTTTTGGAGCTGCTATCCCTGTGCCCAGCCCTTGCGGTGGGCATAGATCGCCAGCTGGGTGCGGTCATCCAGCTCGCATTTCATCAGCAGGTTGCTGACATGGGTCTTCACAGTCTTGATGCTGATATGCAGCTCCTCGCCGATATCCTTATTCGTCTTGCCCTCGGCGATCAGCAGCAGCACTTCCTTCTCCCGTTCAGTCAAGCCGGAGGAGTCGCCCTGGACCGTGCGCTGGCGGATACCGCGGGTCAGTGCCTGCGACACATCCCCCGTCATCACGGGCATGCCGCGATACGCGCCTTGCAGCGCATAGATCAGCTCTTCTGCCGAGACGGTCTTAAGCACGTAGCTGACAGCTCCGGCTTCAATCGCATCGACCACCAGATCATCCTCCAGGAAGCTGGTAAGGATGACAATCTTGAGCCCGGGGAATTCAGCCAGGACCGCCCGGGTGGTCTCAGCCCCGTTCATTACCGGCATCATCAGGTCCATCAGCACCAAGTCCGGCAGCGACTCCTGTCCCAGCTCGCGCAGCATCGCCAGCGCTTCATGACCATTGGCTGCTTCTCCGATTACTTCAAACATCGGGTCCAGCATCAGATAGGTTTTGAGGCCCATCCTCACCATATCGTGATCATCTACAAGCAGTACTTTTACGAGACTCATTCCGCACTCCCCCTAATAATATATAAGCATGATACAGCCACAGCTTCCTCACAGCAAGAGCATATCAAGCCTCTTCAGAATCGGCCTCAGTCCCGTCAGCAGCCGACTCCGCGCGGCCTTGGACAAACTTTGGTATATGTACGCGGATCGTCGTTCCCGCTCCCCTGCGGCTGATAATCTCGACCTGGCCGCCGAGCTTCTCGGCACGCTCACGCATAGTTGTGAGCCCGTAGGAGCCTTGCTTGTGCTGCACATGCTCGAAGCCCTGCCCGTCATCGCTGATGCTCAGCACGACCTGGCGCGGCACCTCCCGCAGGGACAGACTGACCACCCGTGCGCCGGCATGCTTCACGATATTCGCCATCGACTCCTGAATAATCAGGAACAGCTGATGCTCAATCGCTTCGGACAGCTCACCCTGCAGCTCGAGCTCCTTCACCCCTTTGAGCCCGTTCTGGCGGCAGTAATCCGGGAACCACTTCTCCAGTGCTTCGAACAGATTACGCCCCTCAAGCTCTACCGGACGCAGCTGTGCGATCAGCGCCCTCATCTGCTTCTGCGCCATCTGGGACATGCTGATCAGCTGATCCATCACCGTCCTGCCGTGCTCGGCGCTGCGTTCAAGCACTTTAGGCAGCGAGGAGGCGGACATGTGAATAGCGAACAGCTGCTGGCTCACCGTATCATGCAGATCCCGGGCCATACGCCTGCGCTCTTCCAGTACCGCGCTCTCCGCTGCCTTTTCCTTCTCAATAACTTCCTGTTCCCCCAGCTGCTGGAGCCGCTTCATCTTCTTCTCGACCGTATCCATCATGATGTTGAACTCATGGTAGACACGTGCGAAGGACTGGTCCTCGCTCTCCGGCATCCGCACCGACATATTCCCCTTAGCCACCTGCAGCATATTCAGATCCAGATGATCGATCCGCCGCTGAATCCGCTGACCGGCGATGTAGCCGATGATCACTGTGAACAGTACAATGCCCAGACACAGGTAGATCCACATCCGGGTATCCACCACCTGAATGTAGCCCAGGCATGTCCCGGCATACATCAGCCCTGCTGTCACCCCGCCGCTAAGCAGGAAATAGACCAGCAGCATCCACTTGGTATTACTGAAGATCATCCCCATTTAACCCACCGTTTTAACTTTAACGTCACCGATGAAGCAGCTGACGTTGATACGGACCTTCTTGCCCGATTCCTTATAATACGGCGTTTTGCACTGCACATTACTCATGAACCCGCTGCGCGACTGCTCAAGCACCTGCATATCACCGATGAACGAGCTGCCGGTCACAGCCACGCCCAGATCCATATCATCTGGAATGTATACCTTGATGTCGCCGACAAAAGCAGAGATATTAATCCTGGTCTCGCCGTAAGGAATCTGCGCATTGGTCAGATCCAGCACTGTATCCCCGATGAACTGCGAAATGTTGGTCCGCTTCAGTTGAAAATGCTCCTTGCCCATATGCACGTCGCCGATAAAAGCCGAGCGGTTCGTTGTATCCTTATCATTCCCGGAATCCTGGAACTCCTCATGCCATTCGCCGTGACGGCGGGCTTGCCGTTCCTGACGCTCCTGGCGTCTGCGCTCCTGGCGCTCCTGCTTCTCCTGCCAGCGTGTATCTGCCGAGGCATGCAGCGGATTACCGCCATCGTCCTCCTCATTCTTATGCAGATAATCGTTCCAGTTCCGCTCTCCGCTGCCAGCCGGCTTGCCGAATTTCTGCTCGAACTGCTGATCGAGCGTGGACTCCAGCGGAGCGGGCGGCGCTGTATCCAGCGGACTCTTGCCGGGTCCAGGCGGGTAGTAGCCGGGCTGTGAAGGCGGTGCCGGAGGTACAGGCGGAGTGTTACGCCGCGGTCTGAAGATGACAGATAATCCGCCGCCGATCAGCATAACCGGAATCAGCATTTTGAAGAAATCGCTTGCCGAATAGTAGAACCAGTCTAAATTCCGTCCCAGGAAAAATACCCCGATGGCCAGATAGATGAATCCGCCGAGTGTTGCCGAGAATCTTGAACGATCCTCATCCGGAGCCAAAAACCGTTGTACGCCCATCACGATCAGAATAACGGGCCAATAGGTGGAGATCAGCGAACTCAGACTGAAATCCGTGTAGCCCATCTGCCGTAGCAGGAACATTCCTCCCAGACCGATGAGGAGCAGGCCGCCGAGTACCCGGCTGGTGAACCTTCGTTTCATAATGTCATCCTCCTTGTCGTAAATACAACTCTTCCTCTTGAACACTTATAGCCTTAGTCTACAGGAAGAATGCCGTAGAGAACAGCGGCGTAAGAAGGAACCATATCTCAGTCTCCAGACCGAGACAGCTGGAATAATAAGTTAAACTATAACCAATTAAAATAACCCCAAAACATCTAAAAAATTCTATTAAAAAAGCTGCCCTCCAGCCCGTAATCCGGACATGGCAGGACAGCTTGTTGCTTCAGGAGCTTACCGGGAACCAAGTATTACTGCTGCGGTTTCTGAGCCGGTTTGGTCAGAGAACTGCTGCTTTGCTTAGTCGCACCGTCATTTTCAACAGCGAATTCTGCATTGTATTTTTCATTTGGTGTTTTGAAATTTTCCTGTACCTTTGGTTTCTTGGAATTAGCCACGAGAATCACCTCCCTATTGTATCGGAAGAAGCAAGTATTTGCCCCAGTCGATATTATGGGAAGCAGGCCGCAGTATTATGCATGCGCTCGTGAAAATAAATTCAAACTCCCGGTTATCCGGCTGAAATATCCCTTAAATAGCTTCTTCCAGCAAATATTGCGGAACCGCATTATAAGTCTGGATAGCATGGCCAAGGCTCTTCAGCATACTTTCCGTGCATTTTCCGTCGCCGCGCTTGATCACTTGAACTACGACCGACTTTTTGCCCCATTCCTTGTAGACCTGCTTGGTGGTGCTGAAGTAGAGATCGATCTTGCGTCCTTTGATTGCCGATCCGGTATCGGCCACAATTCCATATCCGTAACCCGGTATATATAAAATACTTCCCAGCGGCAGCACCTTCGGGTCCGCTGCAATTGTGGATACCGCATTCTTATCCCGCCGTACCTTAACACCTGAATACGTAATCCCATATTCAGGATGCTTCGCTGTCTTGCCTGTGGATTCGTATCCGGCTGTATAGCCGGTCGCCATTACTTTCAGCGAGGTGATAATCTGCTCTGGAGCCGGAGCGGCTACCGGAACCGAGCCGGGGGCCTTAACAGCATTCTTCTTAGGTTTAGCTGCCTGTACCTCTGGCTTAGCAGCCTTGTCTGCGGCATCCGGCTGTACGGCTCTAGAGGAGCCTCCAAGACGGGATGCTGAGCCTGCCTGCTGGCGATCAACGGGTAACTGCTTCTGTATACTGCTTCCATGCTGTCCTGCAGTGTCTTCCATCCCTCTCGCCTGAGCCGATTTGCGCACGTAATCCGGGAAGATCCCGGCAGCGGTCAGCATAAGGACGATCGTGACGAAAAGACACCAAAACCTCTGGTATAAGCCCATTTTGTTCATTAGTTAAACCCTCCCCATAGTACGAGGGTTTCCCGATTCACAAAACTTTATACATGACACCGCGCCATAGCGGTCTCACGAGGCTTATAACAGAGGTTCAGTAAGCAGACTGAATTAGATTACACGTCCGGCAATTTCCTGGGCAAGCGAATCAATGGCTTCCTGCAGCGCCCGGGCACCAATATCCCCTTCACCGCGTTTGCGGATCGACACGCTGCCCGCATTCATCTCGTTCTCGCCGACTACGAACATGTACGGCAGCTTCTCGAGCTGGGCTTCACGGATCTTATAGCCCATCTTCTCATTGCGTAAATCCACTTCCGCACGGATGCCGCTCTTCAGCAGCTTCGCTTCCACTTCCTTCGCATATTCGTCGAAGGCTGACGATACGGGAATAATCTTCACCTGCTGCGGGGACAACCAGAGCGGCAGTGAACCGGCAAAGTTCTCCAGCAGGAAGGCTACGAACCGTTCCATGGTTCCCAGAATCCCGCGGTGCAGGACAACTGGACGGTGCTTTTGGCCGTCGTCGCCGACATATTCCAGCTCAAAGCGCTCCGGCAGCAGGAAGTCAATCTGTACGGTCGAGAGTGTCTCTTCTTTGCCGAGTACAGTCTTAATCTGCACATCGAGCTTCGGACCATAGAAGGCTGCTTCGCCTTCGGCTTCGTAGAACGGAAGGCCGGCTTCTTCGACTACCTCACGCAGCATACGCTGTGCAGTCTCCCACATCTCGTCGTTGGCATAATATTTCTCAGTATCCTTAGGATCACGATAGGATAGGCGGAACCGGTAATCTTCAATCCCGAAGTCGCTGTATACCTGCTTAATCAATTCCAGCACGCGGATGAACTCGCTCTTAATCTGGTCCAGACGGCAGAAGATATGTGAGTCATTCAGCGTCATGGAACGCACGCGGTGCAGACCGGTCAAGGCTCCAGACATTTCATAACGGTGCTGAATCCCAAGCTCAGCAATACGGATCGGCAGATCGCGGTAGCTGTGCATCGAGCTCTTGTAGATCATCATGTGGTGCGGGCAGTTCATCGGGCGCAGCACGAACTCTTCATTATCGATAGTCATCTTAGGGAACATATCTTCCTGATAATGCTCCCAGTGCCCTGAAGTCTTGTACAGCTCTACGTTCCCCAGTACCGGAGTGTAGACATGCTGGTATCCGAGACTTGCTTCCAGATCGACAATATAACGCTCCAGAATACTGCGCAGCTTCGCGCCCTTAGGCAGCCAGATCGGCAGGCCTTGTCCAACTAACTGGTTGAAGGTGAAAATCTCCAGCTCCTTGCCCAGCTTCCGGTGGTCGCGCTTCTTCGCTTCCTCCAGCAGGCGCAGATGCTCATCCAGCTGTGCCTTCTTGATCCAGGCTGTGCCGTACACACGCTGCAGCATCTTATTCTTGCTGTCTCCGCGCCAGTAAGCCCCGGCCACATTCATCAGCTTGAATACCTTGATCTTGGCTGTAGACGGCAAGTGCGGGCCACGGCAAAGGTCGAAGAATTCGCCCTGCTCATAGATGGTAATTACGCTGTCTTCCGGCAGAGCTTCAATCAGCTCCAGCTTGTAAGGATCACCCAGTTCGCCGAAGCGCTCCAGCGCTTCCCCCCGGCTGACCTCATGGCGGACAATCGGCAGATTCTCCGAGACAATACGGTCCATTTCCTTCTCGATCTTCAGCAGATCCTCGGGATTGAGCGGATGCTCCAGATCCATATCATAATAGAAGCCGTCTTCGATCACAGGACCGACTCCAAGCTTCACTTCCTTGGTACCGAACAGACGTCTTACTGCCTGCGCCATCAAGTGAGCTGTACTGTGACGCATCACTTCGAGACCTTCCGGCGAATCAAGCGTTACGATCTCTACCAGATCGCCTTCCTGCAGCGGTGTTGAGAGGTCTACGACAATCCCGTTGAGCTTGCCTGCTGCGGCGTTCTTGCGCAGTCCGCTGCTGATAGAGGCGGCTACATCATCAATGCTGCTGCCGTCTGCGTATTCCCGGACTGATCCGTCCGGAAGCTTAATATTTACTGACATGATTACTTCCTCCTAAGGTTTGTTGGGCTATACTTCCTTGAACTCTTCACACACTCACTTCGCAAGCCTAAGCTTACAAGCGGCTACCACCCATAGCTTCTGCACACAAAAAACACCCGTCCCGCAAAGGGACGAGTGATTGCACCCGTGATTCCACCCAAATTCGATCCATCCTGGCAGCTGCCGCTTATACTTCGGCTTCACTGCAGAATATAATCCTTCGTTAGCATGGGGATAACGGCCATGAACCGGCGGTTCTTACTATCCGTCAAGGTTCCTTAGTATGGAAGCCGTCCGGAGTTCATAACCGCAGCTACAAAGGGGTAAACCAGCAGCCGGTACCGGAGGAAGTTGCAGCCTGAAGCTCCCTCTCTCTGAAACGGTCCAAAGCAAGTGGTCCATATCTTCGTCAACGCTGATAACATGAATTAAGGCAATTATAAATCTCAGCTTATCTTCCGTCAAGCGCAAAACGGCTGTCCCCCTTCAGGCCAGAAGGGCCGCCGTCCGGGGCAGATTATTCTTCTTCCCTGCGTTTTTTAACCGGCAAGCGGCCTGCACGCTTCAAAGACTCACGCAGCAAATATTCAATATGTCCGTTCACGCTGCGAAACTCTTCTCCCGCCCAGCGTTCCAGCGCTTCGTGCAGCTCGGGATCGATCCGCAGCGGAAAGCTTTTTTTGGCCGCCATAATATTACCGCCTTTAGTACAACGAGCCGGCGTTGATTACCGGACTCGCGCCGCGCTCGGACACAATCGCGACCATCAGATTATTGATCATAGCTGCCTTACGCTCTTCGTCCAGTTCAACCACACCGCTCTCCTTAAGCTGACGGATCGCCATATCGACCATGCTGACAGCCCCCTCCACAATGATCTGGCGGGCGGACAGAATGGCCGAAGCCTGCTGGCGCTGCAGCATCGTGCTGGCAATCTCAGTGGAGTAAGCCAGATGGGTCAGCCGGGCTTCAATGACCTCTACACCCGATAGGGACAAGCGTTCCTGCAGCTCTACGGCAAGCTCTTTGGCAATTTCATCAGCATTGGCCCGCAGGGACATGCCGGTCTCATTGAAGTTATCGTAAGGGTACTTACTCGCCACATGACGCAGTGCTGTCTCACTCTGAATTTCCACAAACGCCATATATTTATCTACATCGAACAGCGCTTTGGCGGAATTAATGACCTTGAACACAATCACTGCAGCAATCTCAATCGGATTACCTTCGACATCATTGACCTTCAGCTTCACGCTGTTGAAGTTGCGGACCCGCAGGGATACCGTCTTACGGATGCTGAACGGAATGACCGCGAACAACCCGCTGGAGGCAATCGTACCCACATATTGGCCAAAAAAAGTCACTACCACCGATTTGTTAGGCTGAACCACGGATATACTTGTGCTCAAAATGAACGCCGCTACGAACAGAATAACAGGCAAAGCCACATTTTCCTGAACCGCACCATAAATTCCGCCGCCTATACAAATGGCAATCAGAGCGATGACCCAAAAACCGCTGACCGGATGCAAAATTTTCTCTTTCATAATGCCGCCTCCATTAGATATGTATTTGATATTATTATGATATCATTTTTGGATACAAATGTAAACCACAAGAAGGCCCTTGCTATTTCAGCAAGGGCCTTCCATCTTGTTGATTATCATTTCATGATTGCATGAGTAAACTTCAACTTATGAAGCTTTGTTCTCCAGCATACGGAAGATGATGACCGCAGCCTGAGCACGGTTAGCCATACTCTTCGGTGCGAACTGCTTGGCATCCACTCCGTTGACGATACCCATCTGAGTCAGCTGTGCCACTACCTGCTGGGCGTAAGGGGCAATCTTGGCCTTATCTGTGAATTTGTTCAACGTTGCAGTGTCTACCGGCTGCAGCTGACCTTTGAGGGCATTCGCGATCATAATTGCCATTTCCTCGCGGGTAATCTCACGGCCCGGTTCGAATTTACCGTTGCCGGAGCCTTTTACAAGACCTGCATTCACCGCCGCAGCAATCGTATCGGAGTACCAGACTCCCTGCTTCACATCGCTGAATTTCGCAGGTGAAGCCGTATTGCTCAATTCAAGTGAACGAACCAGCATGGTTACGAATTCTGCGCGGGTTACACTCTTCGTTGGTGCAAAGTTCGTGCCGTCCATCCCTTTGATAATGCCTTTGGCTGCCAATGCATTAATGGCATCTGCGGCCCAGGCTACCTTGCCCAGATCCTTGAAGGCCACAGCAGGTACAGCCGGGCTTGGCGTTGGAGCTGCCGTTGCGGCTGGTGTAGCTGCCGGACTTGGAGTAGCCGAAGGCGAAACCGTTGGCTTAGGTGTTGCAGTTGTAACCGGCCCAGGGTTACCTGGGTTCGGATTAGAACTAGGACTAGGGCTCGGAGTAACCGTTCCAGGGTCTTTCTCCACATTGGTGATCCGGCCTTCAATGGCAGCAGTGATCGCGCCGCCTTTGAATGTGTCGACGATATATTTATAGAATACATCCAGATCAATCGGTCCGGCCAGCGAGGAGCTTGCCTCGGTTAACACCTTATAATTGTCGCCGCCCGCAGCCATGAAGTTATTGACTACAGCCGTGTAGCTCTTCGACATTTCAATAGGTGTTCCATCTGTCTTGGTCAGGTTAGCCACACGCTCTGCAACCGGCAGGTACATGTTGGCTGTATATTTCAGACCTGAGATTTGCAGGGTCTTCGTGTCTGCGGTGCCGTCAGCCTTAACCGCCCATTGCTGCTGCAGCAGAGTCTTGATCTGCTGGCCAGTCAGCGTCAGCTTCACAAGTGTGTTGCCGAATGGCTGAATCTTCGCCAGATCTCCGAACGCTACATTGCCCTTCGGAAGATCCGCACGGATACCGCCCGGGTTCATGAAGGCGAAATCAGCAGGATCTTTCTCGCCCTCTTTGAAAATAGCATGACGCATTGCATCTGCAATCAGGTTACCCAATGCTGATTCCTTAGTGTAGGCATCTGTACGGGTAATGGTACCGTCAGTAGTTCCTACGGGCTGAGTCAGCTCCGGGTGACGTCCGAGATAATAGTCCACCAGAGCTTTGGTTTCTGCATCCGGTGCGATTTTACTCTGAACCGTGTTCGTTACTACTGCCGTCTTATCCTTTACCTTGCCCGTAGGCCCATCAATGATCAGCTTGATGTCTTCAAAAGCCGTTCCGTAAGAGTAAGCCTGAACGATCAGCTTACCGTTCACCATATCATTGGCATAGCCATGATTGTCTCCGGCTACGATAACATCAACCGGGGAATCCGCTGGCAGCGCATTGGCCAGATCCACAGCTTCACCGGTGGATACATTCTTTTTGGTGACTGGATCAACCTTGGTAGTAGCCGGATCATGGGCCAGCACGATGATCGTATTGACGCCCTTGCTCTTCAGCTCGGCCGCATATTTCTCAATCGCCGCGACCTCTTCCTCGGCACTCAGGAATTTCACACCGGCTGTACCGGCTGGCGATACTTTGCTTGGTGTTGCTTTGGTTACCACTCCGATAAAGCCAATCTTCACACCGCCAATTTCTTTTACAACATAAGGGGTGATAATAGGCTTGCCAGTAGTGCTGTCTACTGCGTTGGCATTGATATAATCGAAATCTGCGCCTTTATGGACGACTTTGTCGTTCTTAGGGTCCTTACCGCCATAGATCTGAGCCTTCATAGCCTCGACACCTTGATCAAACTCATGGTTCCCCAGGGTACCGACGTCGAACTTCATGAGGTTCATCCATTCCATCGTAGGCTTGTCGCGTTCCAGCGAAGATACCGGAGCGGATGCGCCCACAGAGTCGCCGTTGTGGAACAGCAGTGAATTCTCATATTTGGCACGTGCTTCTTTCAAATAAGCTGCAAGTGTAGCCGCTGTGCCTACTGCTTCACCGTTCACCACCGAGGTAGTGTCCAGTTGGCCGTGGAAGTCATTAATGCCCAGCAGATGGACTTCAACATCTCCCGTTGGGGTTGGAGCGGATTTTTTCAGATCAAGGTTGTAGATCTCAAAACCTCTTACATCTGTAGTATCCGTAGTTGTAATGTTTGCAGGAGCGACCGCTGCTGCTCTAGGTGAAGACGGGAACGTTACAGTGACATTCCCTTCGATAGGAGCAATCGACCAATTGTTGTCTGCGGTAGGATCAACGGTTCCCGCTTCCTTGATGTAATCCATGAGCACCTGGCGGTTCTCCATCTGGGAATCAATGATCATGTTAGCGCCTTTGACACCCGGGAAGTTCCCCCCGCCGCTGGCACGGTAGTTGTTGGTAACAACCACGAAGTCCTGGTCCAGATTCAGCGGCTTATCGTCATAAGTGATGGAAGTGACCCGGCTGGAGGACTTATCATTGATGCTGCCATCAGGCTTGTACTTCGCATTGCGAGTGACATCAAATGTATATTTGATGCCGTCAATTACATCAAAATTGAACACAGCAAATGCGGAATTTAAAAGCGGCTGAGGCGTGGAGATGGAAGGCTTGATGCGGTTGAACGCTCCTGCACTCATCTCTACCCATTCTTTGACGGTCGAGCCTTTAACAACAATCGCCTTGAGTGTGTTGTCATACAAGTACAAATCGCTTGCACTGGCAATCGTAAGGTTGCCTTTCTTAATGTCAGTATATTCATCCGGGCCGTTACGTCCAGCCTTGAACGGTGCGCCGACGCTCAGGATCGGAAGATCTCTGTAGGCGGCCAGGTTATCGTTCGTATGAATCAAGTTAGATACATACTGCTGCTGGGCATAGGTTACGATCTGGACTGTCGGATCATCCTGCACCATTGCAAAATAGCTGTTCATCGGAGCAGTTGTTTTGCCTAACGGCTGATTCACGTAATCAATCGTAGCTTGATGTGCCGTTCCTGCAAGATCTTCAATAGCGGTGTCAATGGCTGCGCCAGCAATAGAGCGCGTAGAAGCCTTGGAAGCTGTTTTGTCTACTGTCCACTTGCCGCTGCTGTTCTGGGCGATTTTCAGATCGATAAGGCCCAGGTAACCTCCGCCATAGCCCGCTTGAACTGCCGGAGTCCCATTGATATGACCATTGACGTTATCTACCTTAGCTACATCATTATTATAAGGGAGCTTGGTGGACGGATCTTTGAAGGAAGCATCCAGCGCGCTGTCAACGCCGTTCGTCGGGAATACCTTGTGGGTATGCGAGAAAGTAATGGCATCAATGCCCTCAACCTTGCTCAGCAGGTTGATGACATTCTCTGCATTTTCACCGGAGGCAGCCGCATCGAACCCGGAATGCGTCATAGCGACGATAACATCAGCGCCAGCCGTCTTCATTTTAGGAACAAATTCCTTCGCGGTTTCCACAATATCCTTAGCAGTTACCTTGCCCTCCAGATTTACCTTGTCCCACTCCATAATCTGCGGAGTAACCAGACCCAGGAGGCCGACTTTAATGGTAACGGTGTTTCCTTCGCTGTCCTTTACCACTTTATCGATGATTTGATAAGGAGTGAATGTATTTTCACCATTGGACACATTATAAATATTTGCATTGATATAAGGGAATTTTGCACCCGTAGACTCTTTATAGGTTGCACTGCTCACATTGCCTTTAACGGTCCGGTCCAGATAATCCAATCCATAATTGAATTCATGATTACCGAAGGTTGCTGCATCATAACCCATGAGGTTCATAGCTGCGATGATCGGATGAATCTGGTCTTCGCTAGTTTTGAAATCAGACACTTGGGCCATATACGTCCCGAGTGGTGTTCCTTGAATTAAATCGCCATTATCCAGCAAAAGGTTGTATTTCCCCTCTGGATCATTGCGTGCAGCTTTTACTAAGGTTGAAGTACGGTCCAGACCTACAGTTGCGGAGGGGGCACCCTTGAAATAGTCCCATCCATATACGTTCGTATGAACATCAGTGGTGCTCATCAAACGTAAATTAATGGTTCCCGCATTAATCACCGGAGAAGCCTCCGCCTTTCCTGCCGCCAGCACAGGAACATTGAATACTCCGCCCAGCATCTGTGCTGCCAGAACTGTGGTAGCCAATAAAGAAGCTATCGGCTTGTTCCATCTTCTCTCTCCCATAAATCTAATTTCCTCCCTGTGATTGCTATATTATTCTACCACTGTCCGAAAAATTGTATCATAGCCTTCCCTATGAATCTATCAAATTCCATTAACTCTTATAAAGAGTTGTGTAAAATCTCACATTAATTCATCGTTTTTTGTAAAATATAACGATATCATTTTACAATTAAGTGAAGAATTAAGTGAACAAAGCGTAAAAAAGCCTATTCAATTGGTCTCCGCCTGTTGAACAAGTTAAATAGGAAATAAAAACAGATTACTTACTCTTTTATAAATAGATTTTTACAATATCATAGGATTTATAGGGGGAGTTGAAATGACTATACAAAAACCTGTACGTGGTATATTTCTCGACCTTGGCTGGACGATTTTCCGCCCTGCATCAGGTGATTGGAGGATAACATTAAAAGCGTTGGAATACATAAATCCACAAATTCTAGGGTCAATACCACAAGAACAATTGAATACGGCAATTTTAAAAGCAAATGAGCACCTCAAAAATGAAGTTTACAAAACTGAAGATGAGGAGCTTGAAAGGTATACAAATTATTATAAAACACTGGCTGAATGGTTACCTGAAATTCACCTTACTAACGAACACGCTGAAATCATTGCATATGATAGAGTGTACAATGATGCTAATTATGTTTTTTTAGATCATACAAATCAAACCATTGAAGTCCTGAGCGCAAAGTATAGGATTGGAGTTATTTCAGATACCGACCCGTCGGTCAAAAGAGTTCTTAAAAATGCCGGTATGTATAATTATTTTGATAATATGACACTTAGTTTTGAACTTGGAGAAAGCAAACCTAATCCCGGCATGTTCAGCCATGCACTTGATGCGATGCATTTGCCGGCAACTGAAACAGTATTTATCGATGATTATGAACAGAACTTAGAGGGTGCAACAGCACTGGGTATCCAAGCAGTATTAGTCCTGTCAAGACCGAATTCTCAAGCAAGCACAAAATATCTAAACATCAAAAAGCTAGCCGATTTATTATCCTATTTATAAAAATGGAACAAGCATTGCAGTTGAGCAACAAAAATAACGGAGTAAAAACTACAATTTGTAGTTTAACTCCGTTATTTTTGTTTTCTTTATTTCATTCTAATTCTGCATTATGAAATCATTGTCAATCTTCGCGCTGGCATCCTCGAAGGTGCGCAGGATGTCATAACGCGTGTTGCGCTGCGCCGGAATCTTGCCCGCTTCGCGGATGAGCTGGGTGATAGACTCGATGTTGACCTTGTAGGTCGCGCCAGCGGAGGAGACTACGTTCTCCTCGATCATCGTGCTGCCGAAGTCATTGCAGCCGTATTGCAGGGAGAGCTTACCTACTTCAGGACCCATCGTTACCCAGGAGGACTGGAAGTTCTTGATATTGTCCAGCACCAGACGGCTGATGGCTACGGTCTTCAGGTACTCCTCCGGGGTCTGGCGGTCCAGCTTCAGGTTCGTATTATCCGGCTGGAAGGTCCAGGAGATGAACGCCAGGAAGCCTTCAGAATCATATTTGTTCGCAATGCATTCGTCCTGGGCTTCACGGACACGCAGCAGATGCAGCGCCCGTTCTTCCATACTCTCGCCCAAACCAATTACCATCGTGGCTGTTGTATTCATGCCGATACGGTGTGCGGTCTGCATGACGTCCATCCATTCGCGCCAGGAGCCCTTAAGGCGGCTGATCTTGCGGCGGGTACGGTCATCGAGAATCTCTGCGCCGCCGCCGGGCAGGGAATCGAGGCCTGCAGCATGAATCTCACGCATGACCTGTTCCAACGGCAGGCCAGAGACCTCTACCATTTTCATAATTTCTGCAGGTGAGAAGGAATGCATGGTAATCTCCGGGAACCGCTGCTTGATGCCGCGCAGAATATCCGTATAATAGCTGAACGGCAAATTGGGATTCGTACCGCCCTGCATCAGAATCTCGGTTCCATTCACGCTCATGGTCTCCGCAATCTTCTGATAGATGGTCTCATCGGGAAGCACATAACCTTCCTCCGAACCGGGTCTGCGGTAAAAGGCGCAGAATCGGCAATATACATCACATACATTGGTGTAATTAATGTTGCGGCCGATGACGAATGTTGCCACTGGCTCCGGGTGCCAGCGCTTCATAATAATATCTGCGGCAGCGCCCATTTTCTCAATTTCATTGCTCTCGAACAACGTGATCGTGTCTTCCAGTTGAAGACGCTCACCCTTCAGTGCCTTATCCAGTATAAGATCGACTGCACTCACTGTTGACGGCCTCCTCTAAATCTATGAAGTAGTATAGATAAATTTAATTTGAAGTAAATATACTCGTTCTCCCATCGTATCACAATCGGCTGTTCTTGAAAAATGTTTCGCTGCGCAGGACCGGTATTTGACCTTGTCCCAGGCAAAATTAAACAGCAGCGCCCGAAGACACTGCTGCTTGTACGTTCTGCGAATCCCGCATGCCAGGCCAGGTCCGGCATACCGCCTTATTCCAGCTCGCTCCGTGCGGCCTCCAGTGCCTGTCCCAGATCCGCGATCAGATCATCTACATGCTCTATGCCGACTGAGAAGCGCAGCAGCCGGTCATCCACGCCTACAGCATCGCGGATTTCAGCCGGAATATCGGCATGAGTCTGTATCGCCGGATAGGTCATCAGCGATTCAACACCGCCCAGACTCTCGGCGAAGGCGATCAGCTTGATATGGCGGAGCAGCGGCTCCACATAGCCGGCCTCTTTTACCTTGAAGGAGAAGATCCCGGTGTTGCCGGAGGACTGGCGGTTCTGAATAGCATAGCCCGGATGGTCCGGCAGGCCCGGGTGGAAGACCTCGGCAATAGCCGGATGCTCCTGCAGATAACGGGCGATGGCCAGGGCGTTGCTCTCATGCCGCTCCATGCGCAGGGCGAGGGTCTTCATGCCCTTCATCAGCTGGTAGCTGTCATTCGGTGCGAGAACCGCTCCCAGAGAGTTATGCAGAACAGCTATTTCAGCCGACAATTCTGCGCCCTTGGTCACAATCAGCCCCGCCAGCACATCGTTGTGCCCGCCCAGATACTTAGTCGCACTGTGAACCACGATATCTGCTCCAAGCTCTAGCGGACGCTGGAAGAATGGAGTCAGCAGCGTATTATCCACAATCGTAAGCAGCCCGTGATGGCGGGCCCAGGTACATACGGCTTCGACATCCGTAATCATCATCAGCGGGTTGGTCGGCGTCTCAATGAATACGGCTTTCGTGCCCGGCTGGCGGGCCGCCTCCAGTCCATCCAGATCGTTCGTATCTACATAGGAGGCACTGATGCCGTATTTGGAGAGAATCCGTTCCAGCAGCCGGTAGGTTCCGCCGTACAGGTCGAGCGACACAATGAGATGGTCCCCTTGTCCAAACAAGGTGAACACCGTAGTCAGTGCAGCCATACCGGAGGCGCAGGCGAAGCCGGCATCCCCCGATTCCAGGGCCGCTGCCGCTTCTTCGAGAACAGAGCGGGTAGGATTTTTGGTGCGGATGTAGTCAAAGCCCGTGCTTTGCCCAAGTCTAGGGTGACGGAAAGCCGTCGCATGATAAATCGGGTAATTAATGGCCCCGGTGGCGGGGTCCTCCATCGAACCAATCTGTGCCAGTCTGCTCTCAATTCTCAGTTTCTCATCCATCTCCATTGCCTCCTAAATTAATTACTTCTATTAAGAATAAGTCAACCTCTTAGATAAATGCCCCGATATCGTAAGGAGTCTCCTGGTATACATAGTAATTGAGCCAATTAGCGAATAATAAGTTGGCATGGGCACGCCAGACTGCCGGAGGCGTACGCGTCGGATCATCCTTGGGATAATAGTGCTTCGGCAGGGCAACCTCCATCCCCTTGGCGATATCCCGGTCGTACTCCCATTTCAGCGAGAAGGGATCATATTCCGAATGTCCGGTGACAAAAATTTGCTTCCCGTCATGCGTAGCCACCAGGTACACCCCGGCTTCCTCGGATTCTGCCAGAATCTGCAGCTCCGGGTTCTGCTCAATATCTTCGCGGGAGACATCGGTATGGCGGGAATGCGGAACATGGAACACTTCATCGAAGCCGCGCAGCAGCTTGACATTATTATGGCTCAACGTATGCGGAAACACTCCAAAGCATTTGTCCGGCAGACTCACCTTGCGCACGCCGAAGTGATGATACAGCCCTGCCTGCGCCGCCCAACAGATGTGCATGGTCGAGGTAACATTCTGCTTGCTCCACTCAAAAATCACTTTCAGCTCTTCCCAGTAGTTGACATCCTCAAATTCCAGTTGTTCTACGGGAGCGCCCGTTACGATCAGGCCATCGAACCGGCGGTGGCTGATCTCATCAAAGGTTACGTAAAAGCTCTTCAAATGCTCAGCCGAAGTATTCTTCGACGTGTGAGAGCTGGGATGGAGCAGAACAACATCCACCTGAAGCGGGGAATTCCCGATAAGGCGCAGCAGCTGGGTCTCAGTAGTTTCTTTGGTAGGCATCAGATTCAGAATGGCGATCCGCAGGGGACGGATATCCTGATGGAAGGCCTGGCTTTCATCCATTACAAAAATATTCTCACCGGATAACACTTCTTTGGCCGGCAGACTGTCGGGAATTTTGATAGGCATTGCTGTTCACTCCTTAACTGAAATAGGGTTCCACTCGGTGGTTAAACCTGAGGCAGGGTAGCGAAAAAAGACCTTTCCCGGGCGAGAAAGGTCATATCATGCAGTCATATGCGCCTCTCTCATCTGCCAGAGAACTTCCGCCGGACGAATAACGCCCTGCAAAGCTTCCGCAAGAATTAGCACCGTGCGCTCACACGCCGGTTGCCGGGTTTCATCGGGCTAGTCCCTCCACCTGCTCTTGATAAGATTTAGCTGTATTCAGTTGAATAGCCTTAAGCATCCGAAAGATGCTTTTTCTTAAATTTCACTTTAAATCATGAACCTCCTTTTCGTCAAGTCCATACAATGCTGAAGGGGCCTTATGACAGAAAACAATTTCTCTTGTAAGACCCATATCCCGGCGTTATACTAGACAAGTGTTTTAACCAAGTGGAAACGGCTTTGCTGTCCTTTTAAAGGACGGCACCGTTTCAGCGAGAAATATAAAAATTAGTTATGGTGTGAAACCTATAAATTTTTATATTTCAAAATAAACGGCGAAAAGAAGAGGTGAGAGAACAATGGAAGGCGACCCGGGCTCGCGAATATGCGTGCAGAATGAACAACCACACAGGATTAACATCAGCTTGCCGGCGGCGGGAGCCCTTTTTCTTCATGCTCTCGGACCGTCTTTTGGCCTTCATCCATGATTGTACCACCGGCCAAGCTGATTTTTTCCGTGTGCTGAAATTAGCATACCCCTGGAGAAGACCAGGGACATAAGGAGTGAATCAGATGAAAATCCGGCTGGTGAATGCAGGGGTTTTTACGCCTATTGACAATATTGAAGAAACTTTAACCGCCCCTGCCGAGGGGTTCTACTGGATTGATGCGGATGTGGAGGACCTTGTTGAGCTTCAGCCTGTATACGGCCTGCATGATCTGGCTGTGGAAGACTGTCTGAGTGAAGAGGATCAGCGTCCGAAGCTGGAGATTTATGAGAGTCATTATTTCATCGTGGTGAACAGCATCCGGTTCGATGATGAGGAGATTTTCCTCCGTGCGCTCAACGTATTCCTTGGCAGACATTATATTATTACCGTTACGAAGCAGAAGATCCATGAGCTGCGTGTCCTGAAGCCCGTTCTGTGGGAGCAGGAGGTCAGTACGCCTGACCGCTTCCTGTATCTGCTGATCGACCTCGTTGTCGACAACTTCTTCTCGGTCGGTGACCGGATTGAAGCGCGGATTGAGAAGCTGGAGGAAGATATCCTTATGCATACCAAGAAATCGCATCTGAGCGAGATCATAGGGCTACGCAGTGAGATTCTCTGGCTGAAGAAGATGCTCGGCCCGCAGAAGGAAGTTATCAACACGCTTAACAAAAAGGATCTCCGCCTGATCGACGATCAACTGCAGAAGTATTTCAGCGATATCTATGAGAATGCGGTCAAGATCTCTGAAACCTTCGAAACATACCGCGATCTCATGGGCAACTTGCGCGAAGCTTATCAATCAAGTATTGCGAACCGCGCCAATGAAATCATGCGTGTATTTACGGCAATTACCACCATATTCATGCCGCTGACCGTGATTACCGGAATCTACGGCATGAACTTTGACAATATCCCGGAGATCCACACCGAGTACGGCTACTATGGCGTCATTGCCGTGATGGTGACGCTAGGCTGCGGAATGCTCATTATCTTCCGTAAGAAGGAATGGTTATGAAGCAGGGCGGACGAATACGAAGGACGAAGGCACCGTATACCCGGTTATCCCGGGACCCGGGGAGCCCTCGTCTTTTTGGTATGTCACCCGTATGTAATGCGTCTGCGGCGATCAGGAATTCCGCTCTTCAGAACCGCAGATTGGGGCCGCTGCAGGCCGTCAGTCTCCATAATTATTGAGGGGTGACCATCCTTAACGCCGCCGGATGTTCACGCCGGAAACGGATGCGGATCAGCCGCAGGCGTTCGTAATACAGATCGAGTCCTTCAGCAGGAACGAAAGATTCACCGTAAGCTTTGTAAAGGACAGGCTTCAGGAAGTTGTCGCCGATCAGTTCAAAGGCTGTCCAAATACTGTTCTGTTCTTCGGGGCTCACCCCGCTCAGCTCCAGGGTAATGAGCTTCTCGGCCGAGTAGCCATCCTTCTCCAGCTCCTCTACAACTTCAAGCACTTCCCGGCGTGAAACGCCGCTAAGCACTCTGAGCTGCTCCATCCCCTGCCCCTCTTCGATCCCCTGTAACAGAACACGCCGCAGTCTCAGCCGCTCCAGCTGCTTCTTGTACTTAAGCTCCTTCTGCTTATATTGCCAGGATACGAAGCTCTCTTCGTCTATGGCATGATTCACCCAGCCTAGGGGAAAATCATGCTCACGCTCAGCCGCTGCGGTGATACTGAGCCAGTCTGCTCCATACTGTGAGGCTTTGCCTTCACCTACACCCGGAAGCTGCAGCAGTTCCTCCTCCGTGCGGGGAAGAAATGCGCTGATCATGCGCAGCAGACGGTTACTGGCCAGGATGTAAGGCGCCTTCCGTTCGCCTGAGGCCTTCCCTCTACGCCAGGAGCACAGCTCCTCGAAGATGGCTTCATTGCCGTATTGTTCACTGTAATACTGCAGCTTAAGCTGCTCCTGGCTGCGGCTGCTGAGGTTATCCTCGTCATGAAATACCCCGTCAATCAGCGGGCGGTAGCCATCCCCCATCTTCACGGCAAGCTCGTGACGGTATACACACAGCATCTCATTCCATGATCCGCCTTCATACCACAGGCTGTCGCCCGTCTCCTGTTCGCCGGAGAAATCACGCCAGCCCAGACGCCACTGCCCATCTTCCTCTCCAATCCACAGCTGGGCAAACACCTCCCCGTCCATACCTGATCTTCTGCACAAACGGTTCATAAATACGATCTGCATATCAATCCCTACTTTCGTCGTTTTACAGTACGCATGACATATTTCAAGTGGAAACGGCATTGCCGTCCTTTAAAAGGGCGGTACCGTTTCAGCGAGAAAGATAAGGATAATTTTAGCGCGAAGCATATAAATTCTTATCTTTGAACGCAAAAAAGCACCTCTCCCACGAAATTCGTGAAAGAGGTGCTTCCTCTTAAATGCTATACTGTTAAAACCTAGAATACCATATATTACGTAACAGTCAATGCCTTTTTGTCAGCAGATCCTAATTGCGGTCCAAAGCCAGCTTGGCCAGACCCAGTGCACCCGACAAACCGGCATTATCTCCAAGCTGCGGAGGCACAATATAGCTGCCAATCTCTTGATTGAGCGCGGGATGCTGCACATATCCGCCGAGCAGCTCCTGCAGCTTGGCATGGATCAGCGGGAAGAGCTGGCTCTGCTTCATCACACCGCCGCCCATTACGATCTTCTGCGGCGAGAGGATCAGCACATAGTTCATCAGTGCATGAGCCAGATAGTGAGCCTCCATCGCCCATGCCGGATGATCCGCCGGCAGCTCGCCCGCAGGCTTACCCCAGCGCTTGCCGATAGCCGGACCTGCTGCCAGACCCTCCAGGCAATCGCCGTGATAAGGGCAGAAGCCTTCGTAGTGGTCCTCAGGATGACGACGGACCAGAATATGGCCCATCTCAGGATGGGACAGCCCGTGAACGAGCTTCCCGCCTACCACGGCACCGGCACCGATCCCGGTGCCCACAGTGATGTAGAGGCAGCTATCCAAACCTTGCGCCGCCCCCCAGCTGTATTCGCCCAGCGCCGCGCCGTTTACATCTGTATCAAAGCCGATCGGAACGTGGAATTGCTCCTCCACGGCTCCCACCAGATTATACCCGCCCCAATGGGGCTTGGGTGTGGTTGTAATATATCCATAGGTGGGGCTGCCGATAACGGGATCAATCGGTCCGAATGAACCGATGCCGATAGCCTCCACAGCTTTTCCGCTAAAATATTCCATTACCTGGCTCATAGTCTCCTGAGGAGTGGCAGTCGGAAAGCTCACCCGGTCGATAATCGTCCCGTCCTCATTCCCGATACCGCATACAAACTTAGTTCCTCCTGCTTCAATCGCTCCCAACAATTTCACTGCAGTGTTCCCCCTTCTCCTGATGCATCCATATGCTGTTGCTTCAATAACCGGCCCGGCGCGGTGATTAAAGCGTTCTCTTGTCCTATTATACGTGGCCCTTATACGTATGACAAGCGGTTGACATATAGTAGTCAGAAGTGATTTGCGGATGAGACTTAGGCTGGACTTGAACGGGAACGAAGATAGTTGGATTTTCTACACTTGCTAATGAACAAATGGCCGATGCGATAACAGCAGTTGGAAAAACAACACTTAATGTTGCCCATTTTAGCCCAAGCAGCTAAAAGTAACATGAATTGATGTTGTTTTTCCACTTGTTGCCGGACATCGCTTGATAATCGGGAAAACAAGGTACGTTATTCCACTTATTGGTTGCAGGAATCGGAATCATGCTGCTTCACAACTTGTTTGCGGTCACGATAAGCACGGCAGGCCGCTACAAGCCGGGCTGCTGCCGGGAGATGGGAAGCCAGATGGATATGCGCATAAGCAGCCATAATGCTGCCGCTGATGTAGCCTTCCGGTTGGCTGCCCCCTCTGCCCTTACTCTCATAGGCATAGGTCCGGGCTTCCCCCTCAGGATAGCTCATGATGGAGTAATGAAATTCATGGCCGCGCAGGCGCTCGCCCTGCTTCAGCAGCAGACAATCGCGCAGTGCCGTAACTTCACGGTAGCCGAGGGCCGCCCGGCGCTCCTGCATCACGGTGTGTGCCGGAACGATTCCGGCCATCTTATGCACCGTGCCGTTGCGGTCGGTCAGACTGCGGGCCAGCACCATGTAGCCGCCGCACTCCGCATACAGCGGCATTCCGGCGGCTGCGGCAGACCTCAGTCCGCCGAGGAACGGCTGATTCGCGGCAATCACCGCGGCGAATTCCTCCGGGAAGCCGCCGCCGATATAGATGCCGCCCGCTTCCGGCGGGATGCCTTCACCGCTGAGCGGGCTGAAGTAAACCAGCTCAGCACCTTCACGTGCGAGCAGCTCCAGATTATCTGCGTAGTAGAAGTTGAACGCTGCGTCCCGGGCTACGGCAATAACCGGACCTGGCTCCGCCCGGCCAATCTGTGTCTTATGTATCGCCGGCGCAGCTGATTTACAAAGTTCAGCCTCATATGTAAGCGGGCGAACTTGCTGTTCCGGCTTCTGATCGCAGGCAGGCAAAGCTTCTGGCTCCGCCGCCGCAGGCAGCGCCCTCAGAGCCGGAGCGGCCGCAGCAAGCTCCAGCAGCCGCTCCAGATCCGTGCCTTGCTCCAGCATGTCGGCGGCACGCTCGAACAAGGGCGCAAGCTCCCCGCGCTCCACAGCGGGCAGCAAGCCCAGATGCCGCTCCGGGATGTCCAGCCCGCTGTCGCGGGAGAGCCAGCCGATCACGGGAATCCCGCAGGCCGCTTCAATAGCAGCCTTAACTAACCGGTAGTGAGCCTCGCTGCCGCAGCGGTTCACCAGAACGGCGGCAATCCGCACCTGCGGCTCCAGCTGACGGAAGCCCAGCACAATCGCCGCAGCACTGCGGCCCATGCTGCGGACATCGACCACCAGCAGCACAGGGCTGGCGGTCAGGATGGCGATCTCCGCCGTTGATCCGGTCAGTGCCGTATCCTCCTTGCCGTCATACAGGCCCATGACACCCTCAATGACGGACAAGTCGGCCTCTGCCGAAGCCTGCAGGAAGTACTCCTGCAGATAATCACTTGAAGTCATCCAGGAGTCCAAGTTGCGTGAGGGACGGCCTGTGACCGCAGTGTGATAGGCGGGATCGATGTAGTCAGGGCCGCATTTGAAGCCCTGGACCTTGAGGCCCCGCCGGGCAAAAGCGCGCATCAGCCCCAGCGTGACTGTGGTTTTGCCCGAGCCGCTGCCTGTGCCTGCGATAACCAGACGGGGACGCGTCTGCCGCTCCCGGGGGGCTGATCCAGGCTCTTGTTCATATCCGGCTGTAATCATCGGCTCATTCACCGCCGCTCCCCTCCTTCTCTCCGGGATAGACAACCCGGGCTATAGCGATGGTCACATTGCCGCTCTTGTGCTTAGGCAGCAGGAGCGAATGCGCACCTGAAGACAGCAGCGCAGCAGGTTCACAGACACCGTAAGCCCCCGTTGCCCTGAATACCACCTCAGAAGGATGGTCCAGCTTAACTGTATTTAGCTGCTCCGGGGTGTACAGAACCAGCTCCCAGCTGTATTTGGCGCACAAGGCCAGCAGCCCGGCTTCATCCCCCTTGATTCCGGCTGTCGCCACATTCCGCACACTATGGAGCGACAGATGAAGCTCATTCAGCATGTGCAGGATCACGGCTTCCAGCTCTTCCGCAGACGTCCCGCGGTTGCAGCCGAGTCCAAGCACCAGACTGCGCGGGCGATACACTACAGTGTATTCGGCCAGAGCAGGACTTGCCGGTACGCCCTCCCCCGGTTCCTCCTCAAGCCGGTCGCTTACCACAATCGCTGCGCTGAAGCTGCGTCCGCTATGCCGAAGCTCCGCCCTGCTTACGAACATAGAGACATGCTCCGGCACCTCAGCACCCGGCGGCAGCCAGTCACGTTCCCCGCTCTCCTGTACAAAAGCCACCGGCTCCCCGTTAACGAGTGCAGCACTAACCCCCTTCATGGGGGTGAAGCTGTCAGCGTGCCAGCCGTACTCCCGGCCCAGCAGATCGACAGCGAAGGTGCCCTGCACATCCGAAGCTGTGGTGATCACCGGATGGCTCCCCAGCAGCCCCGCAATCTCCAGTGTCAGCCTGTTCGCTCCGCCGAGATGGCCGGAGAGCATGCTGATGACATGCTCCCCGCGCTCATCGATGACGATGACAGCAGGGTCGGTTCTTTTATCCCGCAGCAGCGGAGCGCTCAGCCGGACAGCCGCCCCCAGCGAGAAGAACAGAATGACCGCCTCATAGCTCCCGAAGAGCTCAGGAAGCAACTCTCTGACCGGTCCGTCAAAAACAGTGATCTCTCCGCTCCGCGTCTCCAGCCCGCCGCTATACTTACCATAGACAAAGACCTCAGTCCCGCCAAGCTGCGCACCAAGCTTCACAGCCAGCTCTATCCCGCTGCGTGTAATCGCAACAGCCGCATACCGCTTACTCACCGGAGCCAATCCCTTCCCGGCAGCCATGGGTAAAATTCTTGTCGTACAGCTTGGAGCGGTGCTGATCTCGGTCCGTCAGCCCGGGGTCCAGCGCCCAGCCGGCCAGGATCATGGCATGCATAGTGATGCCTGCATCACGCAGGTCTCCTTCCAGCTTCTCAACCGTTGTCCGCAAAATCTGCTGATCCGGCCAGGTGGCCCGCTTCACGACAGCCACCGGGGTCTCCGGGCTCCAGCCTGCGGCCAGGAATTCACGGCTCACATGACCGGCCAGTGACGCACTTAGAAACAGCGCCACCGTGCAGTGATGCTCCGCCAGCTTGCGCAGCTGCTCACGTTCCGGTACGGGCGTGCGCCCTTCCGCACGGGTCAGAATGACCGTCTGCGTCAGATCCGGCACGGTCAGCTCTGCGCCAACCGCCGCCGCAGAGGCAAAAACCGAGCTGACGCCCGGCACAATCTCGCAAGCGACGCCGCAGAGCTTCAGCAGCGACATTTGCTCCAGAATCGCACCGTACATGGCGGGGTCGCCGGTGTGGACGCGGGCTACGCTTTTACCGGACTGCACGGCAAGCGTCATCAGCTCCACCTGCTGCTCCAGATCCATGCCCGAGCTCTGAAGCACCTGAGCACCGGGCTTAGCGCTGCGGATCAGCTCCTCGCTGACCAGCGAATCCGCATAGAGCACCAGATCTGCCGAGCGCAGAATCCGGCTGCCTTTTACCGTAATAAGCTCAGGGTCGCCAGGTCCGGCACCTACAATGTATACCTTTGGCACAAGCTTCGTCATTTGCTCACCACCATCAGACTCAGGTACTCGACTTCCTTGCCCCGCAGGTCCCGTGCATCACGCCAGACGGTCTCATAGGGGGAGGTGACCTTAGTTACTACCGAGGCGCGGCCGGACAAGCCCAGCTCATCCACCACCTCCAGCACCAGATCCAGCACCTTGGCCACCTTAAGGAACACCACCGTATCATGATGCAGCAGCGCTTCCCGAAGCGCCTCCCTGTCGTCCGTTGCCGGGATGATCCCCACCCGCTGATTGCCGTCTGCCAGGGGCTGCTCCAGCGCAGCCGCCGCGCCCAGCACGGAGGAAATTCCCGGAACCGAGACGACCGGCACACCGGGATGCAGCTCCTGCATCAGCCGGGACAGATGGATGAACGTGCTGAAGAGATTAGGATCGCCTTCAGTCACAAAAGCCACATCCCGCCCCTGTCTCAGCTCTGCCCAGCACAGCTCTACCGTGCGGGTCCAGCCGCCAGCCAGCAGCTCCGGGTCCTTGGTCATCGGAAAGACCAGTCCGAGCATGATTTTGTCCTGCGGGTCTACATGCAGCTCGATGATTTCGTAGGCGTAGGAATTGCCGCCCTTCTTGGTAGCCGGATAAGCAATCACCGGACATTCCCGCAGCAGACGGCAAGCCTTAAGCGTGATCAGCTCCGGGTCGCCGGGGCCGACGCCTACGCCGTATAACGTTCCGATAGCCCGGGGAGTCAGTCTTTCCTCCAGCTCCAGCTCTTCACTATCCAGCGGGTCAAATAACGCACTGGCCGCCTGCATCGCTGCTTCGGTCCACAGCGTCCCGGCCGCTTCTCCTGAGGATATTTCCTGTCCGTCCGCAGCCTGCCCACGCGGCTCAGTTACATCGGTCTTCATTGCGGGTTCCTCCTTCGTTATTGTCTGATGATTAATGAAGCCTCCGGCCGCTGACCACATAGACGGGATTCATTCCTTCGAACCGGGTCATGCCGAGAATCGGCTTGCCGCGCGATGCCTGAAGCATCGTGACCTCACAGGCCAGTCCGGCGGCTTTAAGCGCCTCCATGCTGCCATGCAGCGTCTCTACCGTAATCGCCCCAACCACAATCCGCCCCTCCGGCCGCAGTCTGGCGGCGCTGTGCGCAATAATGTCCGCTAATTCCCCGCCGCTGCCGCCGATGAAGACGGCATCCGGGTCAGGCAGAGCCGCTAAGCCAAGCGGTGCCTTCTCCTGTATGATCTGGAAATCCGCCCGAAACTTGAGACGGTTCGCTGCCATGTTCGGCAGGTTCTCGGCACTTTTCTCCAGTGCGTAGACCTTCCCGAGTCTGGCAATCCGCGCACATTCCGCAGCCACCGCACCCGAGCCGGAGCCGATATCCCACACGACTGCATCCTCGGACAGGTTCAGCTCCGACAGCACCAGAGCGCGGACCTCGCGCTTCGTAATCAGGCCTTTCTCCGGCTTACGCTGCCGGAACGCCTCGTCCGGGTAAGCGAATCCGCGCCGTACAGGAGCAGAAACCTCCTGCTTATGGCGCAGAATCACGACATTAAGCGGTGCGAACTCCCTCTTCACCATCTCCTCCAGCGTCCAGAACCGGCAGACTTCCTCCGCCCCGCCAAGCCGCTCACAGATAAACGCCTCATATTCCGTCATCCCAAACTCCTGCAAATAAGCAGCAATGACCGCAGGGGTGTTGTTCCCGTCTGTCAGCAGGGCGATTTTGTGCTTGCCGTCGATCCGCTGGGCCAGTCCCTGAATGGGACGCCCGTGCAGACTGATCAGCTCCGCATCCTGCCAGCTGTCTCCCAGCCTCGCAAACGCAAGCTGCACGCTGCTGTAATGGGGGATTACCTCCACATGCTCCGGCCCGAACCTGCGGACGAGATACCCGGCAATCCCAAAAAAGAACGGGTCCCCCGAGGCCAGCACCACCGTCCGCCGCTCGCGCCACAGCTCCTCCAGCTTGTCTGTAAAAGGCTTCAGCCCGCCTTGCAGCACGATTTTCTCCCCTCTATACCGGCCGAAAAAATTCAATTGCCGCTCGCCGCCCAGCAGCACCTCACTGTTGTTCACAATACTTAAGCTATCCGGTGTCAGGCCGCCGGCGCCATCCTCACCGATCCCGATTACATAAATCAGGTTATCCATGAATCTCCGCCCTTCCCAGCACCCGGCCCTTCATTGTAATAAGCACCATTTCTACAATCATGCCTCCGTTCATATGCGCCAGGCTCTGTTCACAGGCATGCCTGCACAGCTGCTCAAAAAAAATGTGATTCCCCGCCTCAGTCATCATATCCACGACCTGTGAGGCTGTATTGGCGGCGGCAATCTCCCGCACCTGCTCCGGAGACGCTCCCGCACGGCTTGCTACGGAGGCCAGGAATCCGAAATCGACGGGCGCGTTCTTGGAGTGAATCAGCATGGCCCCCTGAGCCACCTTAGAGAATTTGCCGGCCATTCCGACGAAGGTAACCTTCCGAATCCCGTAACTCTTGGCATGCTCCAGCGAGAAGCCTACATATTCCCCCATCTGGATAAAAGCTTCCTCCGGAAGCTCCGCGAACATCGCGATGGCGTATTTCTCGCTGCTGCCGCCTGTAGTGAGCACAACCTGCCGGTTCCCCGCCGCAGCCGCCACCGAGATGGCCTGAACCACGCTCGCTTTATAGGCTTCGGTGGAGAACGGCGTCACCACCCCACGCGTGCCCAGGATCGAAATGCCGCCCAGAATACCCAGCCGGGGATTCAGCGTCTTAAGCGCAATGCTCTCGCCTTCCGGCACGCTGATGACTACCCTCACCCCCCGCGCTGCACCATGCTCGTCCAGCACGGCGGTTACCGCCTCCTGAATCATCCTCCGGGGCACAGGATTAATTGCCGCCTCTCCCACGCCAACTGGCAGGCCCGGCTTTGTTACCCGGCCGACACCGTGGCCCCCGTCAATCTCCACGCCCGGCTGATCCCGCCAGCTCACCGCCGCCTCGATCCGCGCCAGATGTGTCGCATCCGGGTCGTCTCCGGCATCCTTGACCGTGGCACAGCTTGCCGAGTGTGATCCTGTACGCTGCCAGCCGGTCAGCTCAAAGGTATGCCGGAATCCGGCTGGCAGATCGATCTCTACCGCAGGCAGTCGCTCCCCTGTAAGGAGCAGGGTTGCCGCACCTGCGGCTGCCGCTGCGGCACAAGCCCCTGTCGTGTAGCCTCTGCGCAGCGGGGGAGTTGGCGTTGCCTCTGCCGATTTGGGAATGGGCAATCCGGGGCCCGGTGCATGTGCGAACACTTCAGTTGCCTGTGCGAATCCGGGCAATCCGGGTTCGGTAGCCTGCTGTATCTGCACAGCCATCTGCCCGATCTCGGGTCTGCTTGCTTGCTCCAGCCGCTCAGCTGCCTCAGTGGATTCGGGGCCGCCTACTGGCTCCAACCGCTCAGCTGCCTGATCGTATTCAGTATCGGCTGCGTCCTCTACCTGCTCTGCTTTCCCCGCCCCTGCTCTGCTTTCTTGGCGCCGGTTCTGCCTGACGGCTTGACCGGGTATTTCCTTGGTCATGGCAATCCCTCTTTGCTGATGGTCTAAGAATACATCCTCCCAAACTGAACAATCTGCACATAACTGAAGCCTATCCTCTGAGCGTTTGCCCTGGGCAGGTAACCTGTCTTACTCTCTATATAACCTGATTATACTGCTGCTTCTAAGCAAATCAGGAGATTTACATACAAATTTTTCTAGTCTTTCTGGCTCCATTGCACTTTGTACATCAGTTGAACCCCATATCCGCCAAAACCGTGAGTCTGCTGCATTTTGTACATTAGAATTTGGTAAGGGAGAGGTTGTGGAGACTTTATCCAGAAATCAAGTGTATGAACTACAACAGAACCGGATTTCAACTATAAAATCACGAATTCTGTTGCACAGAATACAATTAGAACTAAAGAATTAATAATTTGAGATAGTTGTATTCCGTACATCTAAAATCCGTAAAAAGGGAGGTTTTCCTCATCTAACTGCAATCTGTACAACTATATCTGCCCAAATAAGGCAGTACACTCATTATAGAATAGTTTAATTGCACGTTTTACAACTAAAGAAATATTTGATCCTAAATCAGAGCTTTTAGTTGTACAGAGTGCGATTAAGCATACCCTCACTTACCGCTTACACCTTATCTGAGTAAGACAACTCACCAGTCCTGCACTTCAGCTACGTGATTCTCTAATCCGCTAACCCAGCTCACCCGCCGCCCGGCGGACGGCCAGAAGACTTAGGGCATTCACTGCGGCGACCACGATCGTACTGCCGCCTTTGCGGCCGATATTGGTGATGTAGGGAATATCCAGCTTGCGCAGCTCATCCTTGGATTCCGCCGCCGAGACGAAGCCAACGGGCATGCCGATAACAAGGCCGGGCTGGGCTTCGCCTGCTTTTACCAGACGGATGAGCTCCAGCAGGGCAGTCGGCGCGTTGCCGATGACATAGATTCCTCCCGGTGCCTGGGCGCAGGCCTTGCGCGTTGCGATGATTGCCCTTGTGGTTCCCAGCGCCTTCGCCTCATCCACCACATCAGGATCTGAAATATGTACCCGGACCTCGCCGCCGTACCGTTGAATCCGTTCCTTGGCAATGCCTGCCTCCACCATCCGCACATCCGCTATAATCGGCTTGCCCTGCAGAATAGCGTGAATCCCCGCCTCAATCGCCCCGGGATGAAACACAAGACTGCGTCCCAGCTCAAAATCAGCCGAAGCATGAATAATCCGCTGCACAATCGGGTACTCCAGGCTACTGAACGAATGCTCACCCAGCTCCTCCGTAATCATCTGAAAGCTTAAACCCTCTATCTCCTGCGGCTGTACGGTCACCGGCTTGAACTCTGTCCCGAAATCCACATTCATCCCTCTTCCCTCGTCATCAGCAGCGCATTCTTCACAGCAGCTGTAATCTCGTCAAAAGAATCAAACACCGTTGCGCCATCCCCGTAGGGCAGCCCCGGCCGCATAATCAGAATCACATATAACCCCATGTCCAGCGCAGCATGCAGTTTCTCATCCACCGAGCCTTCGGCTCCGCTCTCCTTGGTAATCATCACCCGGGTGCCATACTGCCTGTATAAGGCCTCATTCAGTTCTCTGCTAAAAGGGCCCTGAAGCGCAATAATGTTCCGCTGCTCAATCCCAAGGGCTTGGCACTTCTCCAGATTCTCCAGACAAGGCAGCAGCCTTACGGTCAGACGGATGTCCGGATCTCCCAGCAGCTTCTCCGCAAAAATCTCCAGCGTTTTGCCTCCGGTAGTCAGCATCACAGAGCCCTTCAGCTCCTTAGCCTTGCGCGCAGCCTCCTCATAGGAATGCACAAGCAACAGCCGGGGATGGCTGTTATAGATAAGACTCTGCCGCTCGTAGCGGAAGTAAGGCAGTCCCAGCGCAGCAGCAGCTTCCATCGCATTGGCATGAGCCTCCAGCGCAAATGGATGGCTGCCGTCCACCACGGCACGGTACCCGCCCGCTTGCAGCAAAGAGATCATTGCCGCGCGGTCCAGTCTGCCGATGCTGGTGCGGATGCCTGCGGCTGTAAGGCGTTCTGCCCCGCTGGGCGTCACTACGCTGGCCTGCAGCGGCAGGCCTTGGCGCGTAAGACTCTGTGCCAGCTCGCGGGCGTCGCTGGTGCCGCATAGCATGAAGATCATCGCGGCTGCCGAAGCGCCAAGCCGTCTGCCGGATTCGCCGCCTCCGTTACATCATG
Source organism: Paenibacillus sp. FSL R7-0179 (assembly GCF_038002265.1). Taxonomy (NCBI): domain Bacteria; kingdom Bacillati; phylum Bacillota; class Bacilli; order Caryophanales; family Paenibacillaceae; genus Paenibacillus; species Paenibacillus sp. FSL R7-0179. The sequence continues at coordinate 1,104,306 of NZ_JBBOCC010000002.1, read as the reverse complement.
CTGCCCATGCTGCCCATGCCTCCCATGCGTATGTTCCTCATGCCCGTGATGCGCGCACTCGTGGTGAACATGCTGCCCTTGGCAGTGATGCTGATGCTCATGCGTGTGCCCATGTTCATCATGTCCTTGATGCGCACACTCATGGTGACCATGCTCATGGTTCCCATGGCGGTGCTCATGCACGTGCCCATGTTCCCGATGCCCGTGATGCCCGTGTCCATGCCCCTCATGACTGTGATGCCCATGCCCGTGATGCCCATGCCCATGCTCCCCATGCCCCTCTTCACCATGATGGTGATGGTGGTGATGCAAAGAAGCTGCATCACGGTATTTGCAGTTATCGCAGTTGCTGAAGGCATGGCCTTCCAGCGTCTCTTCAATCCGCTCTGTCAGCATATCCGCCAGCAGCGGATGTGCGCCCAGTGTGCCGCCGATCTGCACTTCAAGTTCGGGATGCTCAGCTGCGAATTGCGCGACCCTCTCGGCAAACTGCTGCATTAGCACTCCGGTGAACAGCAGGTACGGGAGAACGATAATTCTGCGCGCACCCAGCGCCAGGCAGCGCTCAAGCCCGTCCGGCAGCGACGGCTTGGCGATGGCAATGAAGCAGCTTTCCACGCTGCGGTAGCCTGTTCTCTCCCAGAGCAGCCGGCTTATCTTGTACAGATCGCTGTTAGCATCCGGGTCACTGCCCCCGCGTCCCATCAGCAGCACGATGGTGTCCTTATCCTCTATCGTAGATGCAGCGTTCCCGCGCAGCTCCAGGTCCATTCCGCCAGCCGCCTTCTCCTGCGCCACCGGAAGGCGTTCTGCTTCCTGAATCCGCTCCAGCAGAATATCGACGGCACGGTCCTGCACCCCCAGCGGGCGTCCGTAGATAAACTTCACCCCGGGATATCTCTGCTTGGCCTCGTCAATGGCCATGGGAATATCGAGCTTGGAATGTCCCGCCGCGAACAAAATAATCGGCACAACGTATATCTCTGCTGCACCGCCCTCAATACATCTGGCAATGCCGCCAGCGATGGAAGGCGACGCCAGCTCGATGAAGCAGGTCTCGACCTTCAGCTCCGGCTTACGGGCCGCGAGCAGGCGGGTGAATTCCAGCAGCTCCTCATTGCCCGCTTGAACCCGGCTCCCGTGTCCCACCAGTAATACCGTTCTCATCGTCTGTACTCCTTCTATGTTGTTATTGTTGTCGGAAGTATGGGCTGCGCTTCCTGATGCACTGTCCATCCGTTCCCGGAACGCATGATACCGCTCCTGCTCCCGGCCATTAATCCTATATTCCTCAACTGCCGCAGCTACAGCGGCTACCGCTTGCTCTTCGTCCATCCCTTCACGCACCAAAATCCCTGCATGGGCGCCCCGCCCGGACTTCTTGCCGCCGAGATACAGCTCATAGCTGCCGCGCGACATTACCAGCCCGATGTCATCCAGCACAGCGGAGCTGCAAGCCATCCCGCAGCCGGCTACGCTGATGTGCAGCTCTCTGGGCACAGCCATCCCATGCAGCAGGGTGTGGAGATGAACAGCAGCACTTAACGCTCCGCTTCTGCGCAGCTCACAGAATCCGCAGGTTTTCACCTTCACGTAATCTCCAGGCGTGCTTACATTCAGTCCGGCCTCCAGCAGCCTTGCTCCTGCCTCTGTTCCTTCGCTCCGGCTGCCGCGCAGCAGGAAATACCCGTCCTTCGTATAGACCAGTTGCCCCTCGCTGCCTGCCAGCTCAGCCAACAGCTTCATCTGATCGCCGCTGAAGCTGCGGCTGCCGGCTGCGGGAGCAATCTCCAGCTCGAAGGATGAATCGGTGGATGCCGTCAGGTGATCGGACAAGCTCCGCAGACGCTCCATCTGCGGAGCAGCAGCCAGGCTCTGCTCAGCCGCCTCTTCCGCCCGCCCTGATCCTGCTTCACTACAGGCTACCGCCCGTTCTATCCGGACAGAATCTGCTGCTTCCCGCTGTCCAGGCTCTGCCTCGCTTCCCGCAACAGCAGCTTCTCTCCCTGCATCGACAGTTTTTGCCGCTCCGGCGCAAGCGGCCCCCTCTGCCTGCCCGGACTCCGCCGCAGCCAGCGACCACGGCTCTGCGGCTGTACGCAGCCGCTCGTGCGGCTTCAGCGTCTGCGTCTGTGCCCCGAGACTGTACTTGCGCTCATATCCGCGCGGCGTAATCATAAGGTCCTCATAGACAATGGTAGCAGAGTTGCCGACCACCACGGTTGAGAGCATGCCGATCTCATGCTCCAGCATATCCTGCAGTGTGGTTACGACTGTCTGCTGGCGGTCACGGTAGGCGCTTTTGACAATGCCTACCGGTGTAGCCGGATCACGGTAACGCAGCAGAATGGTGCGCGCTTCTTCAATCTGGCGCGTCCGTCTGCCGCTGCGCGGATTATAGAACGCAATGACGAAATCCGCCGCCCCCGCCGCTTCCACACGCGCAGCAATGCTCTCCCAGGGCGTAAGATGATCGCTCAGACTGATCGTGCAGGAGTCATGCATAATCGGCGCCCCAAGCAGTGAGGAACAGGACTGGATCGCCGAGATTCCCGGGATCACCTCCACCTGCACCCCCTCTGAGCGGCTCCAGCCGCGTTCGATCAGCACCTCGTAGACCAGACCGGCCATTCCGTAGACACCGGCATCGCCGCTGGAGATTACCGCAATGTTCTGACCCGCTTCTGCTCTGCGGACGGCCTCCTGGGCCCGGCTGACCTCCTCGGTCATCCCCGTGCCGACAATCTCCTGATGCCGCAGCAGCGGCCGGATCAGATCTACATAAGTGGTATAGCCGATGACCGCCTCGCTCTCATCCAGCGCAGCCAGTGCGCGGCCGGTAATATGCTCCAGCGCTCCGGGGCCGAAGCCGATAATCAGCAGTTTCCCTTGTTTGTTCATTCCTCTTCCCCCGTTCATCATGTGAAACATATAGATTTTTATATTTCAAGCGCAAGCAGCTTATGTAGCTTCACTTTGAATTCGCCGGCGGTGCGGGGAGCACTCTGCCCTGCGGTCAGGCCGGCTGGCAGGCTGAACCATAAATCAGCCAGCAGCGGCAATCCCAGACCAATGGACAATAGCTCCTCCCGTCCCGCAAAAATCTCCTCCGGCGTCCCCGCCGCCCGGCATCTTCCATGCTCCAGCACAATAATCCAGTCCGCCCAACGGTAGGCCAGGTCCATATCATGCGTAGCCATAACTACGGTTGTTCCTTTATCATGTATAGCTTCAAGACCCTTCAGCATCTGCGTTTCCGATAACGGGTCCAGATACGAGGTCGGCTCATCCAGCAGAATCAGCTCCGGCTCCATAGCCAGCACACCGGCGAGTGCCGTGCGTTTTTTTTGGCCCAGGCTTAGCTGGTGAATCGGTTTATCGCCCAGACCGGTCAGATTCAGCAGCTCCATGACCTCCCGGCAGCGCGCGGCAATAGCCGGTTCAGCCATGCCGCTGCCGCGCAGCCCGAACGATACATCCTCCAGCGGTGTGCTGAGGATCAGCTGCTGCTCAGGGTCCTGGAAAACCAGGCCCACTCTCCGCCGCAGAGCGGCCAGCTCTTTTTTGGAGTAGGATAATGCCTTCCCTCCTTGCAGAACCGTACCCTGCTGCGGGCGCAGGATGCCGACGGCATGCAGGAACAGCGTCGATTTGCCCGAACCGTTATGACCGAGTACCGCCGTCTTGCTGCCTGCGGGGATGGAGAACGTAAGTTCATGCAGCGCAGGCTCCTTCGTATCCGGGTAATGGAACACCACTCCGTCACAAGCCAAGCTATATTCCTGATCCATGGCCGGCTCCTTTCATGTGTTAGTGATAAAGTACGCTTCAGTCAGCAGCAGCACAGCAATACCGGCATAAGCCTGGATTGTATACCGCCGCGGCACAGGACGCGCCGTATAAGGCGGGAGAATAATCTCGTCTGTGAATCCGCGGGCCAGCAGCCCCTGCGACAATCCGTAATAACGGTGCATCGTGTTGCCGAACAGCGCTCCTGCCATAGCCGCAGTCTCCCGAAGTCTGGCCATGTAGCCCCGCCGGCCTCCGCGCAGCCTGCGGGCCAGCAGCAGGCCATGCGCTGCATCACTCAGCAGGAATAAGAAGCGGTACATAATCAGCATCAGCTCCAGAACAATCTGCGGCATCCGCAGCCTGCGCAGCACCTGCAGCAGCTCACTGAACGGAGTAGTGAACATCAGGAAAAAGAAACAGCTCATGCAGGCAGAGATTCTGGCCAGCAGCTCTCCGGCCCGCTGAAGCCCGGCCGCTGTAACATATACCGGCAGGTTCAGTCCAGGAAGCGGGAATATTCCTGCCTCTCCCGCTGCCGGATGCCCGAATTCCACGAGCAGCGCCGGTACGCTAAGCGCGTAGAACAGCAGCGCTGTGCCGAGCAGCATGCCATAAGCACGGAAGGGAATACGGGCCTGTAATACACACCAGTACATCATCCATAGGGTGATTGCAGCCTGCAGTACCGGATGTACGGTGTAAGAGAGCAGGAACATCAGGGCTGCGAACGAGCTTTTCCACATCGGGGATAACTGGCGCAGAGCATTATTGTAAGAGAGAACATCAATCCGCCGGATCACTTGCTGCTATGCTGCTTCGTCCCGCCTTGCTTGCCCTTGAGCAGCCCCAGGGTATAGCCGATCACACCGGCACCAATCGCTGCCTGCAATGCAAACAGCATACTCTCCGTCTCCCCCGGGAGCTCAGTCAGCGGCTTGAACCACGGCTCATAGTCAGGATTAATCTCAGTAATCGCACCTTCAGCCGCATCATCGGCCCCGCCGAATTCCCCGTTAACCAGCAGCAGCGGCAGAATGACAAGCAGAATAACGACCAGCAGCATCAATCCATTTTTCCATTTATTGCTCATTAGGCTCTTCCTCCGTTCACCTTGCGTTTCAGCAGCGACAATTCATTCGGGCTATACGATTTCAGCCAGTTCCACAGCAGTACCGTCAACAGCCCTTCACTGATGGCCAGCGGGATTTGCGTCACGGCAAAGATTCCCCCGAATTTAAGAAAAGAAGCCATTACACCGCCATCCGCCGCCGGAAAAGCCACCGCCAGTTGAACGGAAGTCACTACATACGTACTCAGATCAGCCGCCGCAGCCGCACAGAATAGGGCCAGCTTTTCGCGGTCCGGCATATTCATCATCAGCTTATACACTGCATATCCGGCAAAAGGACCCGCCACCGCCATCGAGAACGCATTGGCTCCAAGCGTAGTGATCCCGCCGTGCGCCAGCAGCAGCGCCTGAAACAGCAGCACAATCGAGCCGATCACGCTCATGGGCATCGGTCCCAGCATTACCGCACCAAGTCCGGTTCCGGTAGGGTGGGAGCTGCTTCCGGTCACGGAAGGCATTTTGAGCGCAGACAGAACGAAGGTAAACGCACCGGCCAGACCCAGCAGCAGCTTCAGCTCCGGATTCTCCCGGGTCATGGCTCTCAGCTTGAAGATTCCCAGCACAAAGAACGGGATAAACGCCGCCCACCAGAACACCGCCCAGCCAACCGGCAGGAACCCTTCCATAATGTGCATCGCGCGGGCCGTACCCGGTTCATTCAGCATAAAATACACCGTAAATCCGGCAACCAGAGCCGCAAAGCTCCACCCTCTGTGTTTTTTCATTTGTCACCCTCCATGTTTGTTGATTTCCGTTAAAAATAATAAAACTAAAAAACCCACCCTAAAGGGTGGGAGTGTATGTACGCAGGCAAGTTCGATAGAACGCGCAGCCGCTGCCAAACGATACAAGGCGCTTCTCATCGTACCATCACTATGGGACGAATCCTTGTATCCAGCAGCTATAAACCGGTGATCCTCTCTACACTCAAGATTCCTCCGGTCCATCAGGGCAGAACGCCTCTTCTCATTAACCTATCCGTACACCGCTCCTATCCGCGTAGAGTCGTGGTGTGCGTAGACAAGGTAGGTCTCCTGGCTTGGAATGCAAACGCCGCAGGCTTCGTCTTCCCCGGGGCTTCCCGAGTGACCTCATGAAGTGCAGCTCTTCCATACAGTGGCGGGACCGCTCGGGATTTGCACCCGATTCCCTGTTATCTCTTGCCGCATCCGGCAAGAGCACCTTGTTTCACCGCTAATTCATCTCACATCATAACGGACCCGGCTCAGCGTGTCTGTGATATAAATTGGAAAAGCTGTCCTGCGGACAAACTTGGCTTGTAGAAATTTTATTTGAGTAATATAATTATTAACTATACAATCTGAACGTGGAGGCATCCGATGAAACTCGATCTAACCGAACAATCCCTGCCCGTGTACGAGGCCTTGTCCAGTACCGTGCGCCTGCATATGCTGCGGCTGCTGTCCGATAAGCCCATGAACGTGAAGGAGCTGGCTGCAGCCCTCAAGCTCAGCAGTGCAATTATGACCATGCATGTGCGCAAGCTCGAAGCTGCCGGGCTGATCCGCAGCCACATGGCTCCAGGCAAAAGCGGACTGCAGAAGATCTGTACACTGGCTGCCGACGGGGCAGAGATTATTTTTCCAAGGCAGGCCCGGACTCCGCGCAGGGGATACCGCAAGGATATCCCGGTGGGGCATTATTCCGACTTCCAGATTGAGCCTACCTGCGGACTGTCTACGACGGAGAGGGTCATCGGGCACTTTGACGATCCCCGTTATTTCTGGGACCAGGAGCGGGTGAATGCCGGGATTCTCTGGTTCGGCAAGGGGTTCGTTGAGTATAAAATCCCGAATTTCCTGCTGTCCAGCCAGCAGCCGGAGGAGCTTGCCATCACGATGGAGATTGCCTCGGAGGCCCCGTCGATCAACAACAACTGGCCGTCGGATATTACCTTCACGCTGAACGGACAATCGCTCGGCTTCTGGACCAGCCCCGGTGACTACGGAGATAATCCGGGAAAATACACTCCGGCCTGGTGGCCCGCACTCACCAATCAATACGGCCTGCTCAAGCAGCTGCGGATTACGCAGACGGGTACCTACATGGACGGGCAAAAGCTGTCGGAGGTCACCCTCGATCAGGTTGGCATCCGCAACAAACAATGGACCTTCCGGCTCTCTGTCGAGGAGGATGCCGAGCACATCGGCGGTCTCACCCTGTTCGGAAAAGGCTTCGGTAATTACAATGAGGACCTGGTGTTTGAGCTGTTTTATACGGATGGTGTGGCAGATTTGCCGGGTTCTATATAAAGGCTTGCTTAGGGTGTTTAGAAGGTAGGTAGGTAGGTAGGTAGGTAGGTAGGTAGGTAGGTAGGTAGGTAGGTAGGTAGGTAGGTAGGTAGGTAGGTAGGTAGGTAGGTAGGTAGGTAGGTAGGTAGGTAGGTAGGTAGGTAGGTAGGTAGGTAGGTAGGTAGGTAGGGGAGATTGATTAGTTAGACTAATTAGGTTGGTTTTTGTTTCAGCTACTTTTGGAGCCAATACTCCTCATTTCCGCTCATCGCCCACTTTCGGCTGATTCAGGTGCATTAGTGTACCACCCATTAGCCAACCAGCTAACTTCTCCCCCACCTATGGGATTTATCCCTCTCATTTCCTCCTCCAGCACACTTTCCACCCCATTAGAGGGATTTATCCCTCTCATTTCCTCACCCAGTCCACTTCCCGCGCCGCATCAGAGGGATTTATCCCTCTCATTTCCTCACCCAGCCCACTTCCCGCCGCATTAGAGGGATTTATCCCTCTCATTTCCTCACCCAGCCCACTTCCCGCCGCATTAGAGGGATTTATCCCTCTCATTTCCTCACCCAGTCCATTTCCCGCCGCATTAGAGGGATTTATCCCTCTCATTTCCTCACCCAGTCCACTTCCCGCCGCATTAGAGGGATTTATCCCTCTCATTTCCTCACCCAGTCCACTTCCCGCCGCATTAGAGGGATTTATCCCTCTCATTTCCTCACCCAGTCCACTTCCCGCCGCATTAGAGGGATTTATCCCTCTCATTTCCTCACCCAGTCCACTTCCCGCCGCATTAGAGGGATTTATCCCTCTCATTTCCTCATCCAGCCAACTTTCTGCCGCATTAGAGGGATTTATCCCTCTCATTTCCTCACCCAGCCCACTTCCCGCCGCATTAGAGGGATTTATCCCTCTCACATTTCCTTCTCCCCCCCTTTCCTCTCACCTCCACAACGCAAAAAAGCCCCTCCAACCGCACATTGTGCAGGTTCGAGGAGCTTTCGTTGATCGATCCGCCTCATATGGCAAGAGCGGCTTCTAGCCTATCTATTTAGCCGGTCCTTGCCGTTAAGCGTCAGGTATGAGCCGTCATTCCACCACCGGCTGCCACTTTCCGCCGCCCGGCAGCGGACAGCTGCGGGCCTTCAGCCGGGCCACGACAGGAATGATGCAGCCACAGGCGGTGCAGGTCACGCCATCCTGCAGCTTCGGGCAGGTCCCGCAGATCGCCAGCCGCTCGGCATAGACCTCGTCGGAAGCTGAATTGCCGGGATTGAACATGGAGGAGGCCAGAATGCGGGCAATCTGCGCTTCCGTCACCTTGTACTCCTCCCGGCATCCCTTGCAGGTTGAAGTCGTTGTCATCCTGCGTTCCTTACGCCTTCGGCGTAATTTCCAGAACGGTTACCGACATCGGAGGCAGTTCTACAGTCAGCGTATCCCCTTCAAGCTTGAAGGCGCTGAATGCCTGCGGTGTTACAGCTTCCGGCTGCTCAAAAGTATTATGAGCATCGATGGAAGCACCAGCCAGAGTAGTACCGCTTACGAATGCTTGACCAGCCAGTCCGCGCAGCTCCAATGGCAGGGTTGCGGATGCCGCATGGTTCAGGTTGCACAGGCTGACATGGATCACGCCATCTGCGGTTACAGAAGCGGAAGCCGATACTTCAGGAATGTCCACTCCCTCATAGCTGTATACCGGGCTGTCCACAGTCAGCTCCAGCAATTCTGCATCCTGATGCACCTTGTACATGTTGAATACATGGTAGGTCGGGGTCAGGAGCATTTTCTCGCCTTCGGTCAGAATAACAGCCTGCAGCACGTTCACAGTCTGGGCAATGTTCGCCATCCGTACACGATCACTGTGCTTGTGGAAAATATTCAGCGTCAAGCCGGCCACCAGCGCATCGCGGATCGTGTTCTGCTGGTAGAGGAAGCCAGGGTTCGTACCCGGCTCAACATCATACCAGGTGCCCCATTCGTCAACGATAAGGCCGACTCTTTTCTCAGGATCGTATTTGTCCATGATAGCAATATGGCGGGTAACCAGCTCATCCATGAACAGGGCCTTCTTCAAAGTCGTAAAGTATTCGTTAGTCTCAAAGCCTGTAGCCGCGCCCTTATGATTCCAGTCCGAAGTAGGCAGGGTGTAGTAATGCAGGGTTATCGAATCCATGAAGCGGGTAGCTTCACGCATCAGTACTTCTGTCCAGTTATAGTCATCCGCATTCGCCCCGCAGGCGATCCGGTGGATCTTGTTGTCTCCATAGTTACGTACATACGTCTGATATTGGCGGTACAGGTCAGCATAGAATTCAGGACGCATGTTACCGCCGCAGCCCCAGTTCTCGTTGCCCACGCCGAAATACTTGACGCTCCAGGCATCTTCCTGGCCGTTCTTCTGACGCAGCTCAGCCATTGGCGAGACTCCGTTGAAGGTCAGATATTCCACCCACTCGGACATCTCTTGAACCGTTCCGCTGCCTACGTTACCGTTGATGTAAGGCTCGCAGCCCAGCATCTCGCAGAGCAGCATGAATTCATGCGTACCGAAATGGTTGTTCTCTACCGCGCCGCCCCAGTGTGTGTTGATCATCCGTTTGCGCTCTTCGCTCGGGCCGATGCCGTCCTTCCAGTGGTATTCATCGGCGAAGCAGCCGCCCGGCCAGCGCAATACCGGAATTTTCATTTCCTTAAGCGCTTCCACTACGTCGTTGCGGATACCCTTGGTGTTCGGAATAGGGGAATCTTCGCCCACCCAGATGCCTTCATAGATACAGCGTCCAAGATGCTCAGCGAAATGTCCGTAGATGTTGCGGTCAATCTTACCTTTGCGGATGTCGGTGTTCAGTACAATGCGTTCTGCCATGGGAAGTTAACGCTCCTCTTTAAGTTAATATATTTGTTAATCATTTAACAATTATATTAACATTATAATCAAGCTTCCTCCGGTTCGTCAATCTTTATCTTAAGCACCCCCTCTAGCATTCCCGCATTCCACTTCCCCGTCAAAAATGATATTATGGACACACAAATACAGCACAATTGGAGAGTATGATGATTAGACCTATCAGTAAAGATATATCGCTGCTTAGCCAGAAATCTGCTCCGGCCACGGAGAAGGATCTGCCCGTGTTAATGGATCTTGTGGAGACCCTGAACGCCAACTCCGACCGGTGCGTCGGCATGGCTGCGGACATGATTGGCGTCAACAAACGTATCATTGCCATCCGCGTGGAGCAGCAATTGACCATTTCGATGATCAATCCGGTGATCGTTAAGCGTGCCCGTCCTTATGACACGGAGGAAGGCTGCCTGTCGCTTGAAGGCGTACGCCCGGCGAAACGATACGACTACATTGAGGTAGAATACCTCGATTATAATTTTAAAAAGCACCGGGATAGCTTTACCGGATTTACGGCGCAGGTTATCCAGCATGAGGTGGATCACTGCGAGGGTATTGTCATTTGAGCCGGGACCCGAGAGCGCTAACCTTCAGCAGGACGGCCGCTGAGCAAATTCTGAGGAATGAGACCGATACCCGCACGCTTTTGTCAGAATATCCGGAGTACAAAGAAGAGGTGCTGCTTGAGATCAATGCCCTATCGGGCCGTCAACGCGCCAATCTGATCCAACATTTGCTCGCCAGCTATACAAGCAGCGCCAAAATAGCGAAGAGTAAAATTGTCAAAAGCGGCTTTAATCAAACGACCATTAACGCTTTTCTTCCTAATATAATTAAAGCCCGCTTCGCCATTTATCTGATCGAACAGCTGCAACTCGCGGTATCCGCCGAATCAGCCTCCGGGCCTGTCCGGTTCAATCTCTGGGACGGTTATATTCTGCAGAAGCTCCTGTTCAAGGACAAGCTTGTCCGCAAGCCCGTATCGCTCCCTCTGTTCCGGGTATGCTGGAAGCTGATTATCCGCCCCAAAGTGCTGATGCCGCTGGTCAATAAACAAGGAATCTATTGCTTCTACTCCCGTTCGTTAATCAAGCGCTTGTCCGCTCTGATCGGAGATAAGGCGTGCCTGGAGATTGGAGCAGGTGACGGTACCTTGACGAGATTCCTTAACGATAACGGCACAGCCTGCCGGGCAACCGATGATTATAGCTGGGCGCATTATATCACCTACCCCGATTTTGTGGAAAAAGCCGATGCCAAAGCCGCCTTGAGCAAATATGCTCCAAAGGTTGTACTTTGTTCTTGGCCGGTGCCCGGCAACCCGTATGAGAAGCATGTTTTTAATACAGATTCTGTAGAGTTGTACATTGTAATCGGCACAAGAGACCCGGCGATCACCGGTGATTTCGATGCGTATGATAAGGCTAAGCATTTCAGCATGGAGCTGAATGAGGAATTATCCCGCCTGCTAGTGCCGCCCTCTGAGGACAATGCGGTCTATCTCTTCACACGCAAACAAGACAGTACACATTCACGATAGGTGAGCATCTACTGTCTTGTTTGTTTTACTGTCTATTCCGGCCTCAGCCCAGATCCCCCAGCTCAATCTGCACGATTCCCCGGTCATCCCGCTCCTCGGCGATTCCGCCGATCAGATGCATCAGGCTGCCGAACTCCAGCTCATTGAACTTGCGTGCGGCGTTATCCCGCTGCAGCTCCCAGAGACATTCGGCCAGCTCGCATACCACCGGCACATCACAGCGGATCTCCGCCAGTTCCCGTGAGAGATGCAGCATGTCGAGATCCGCTTCAATCTTGGCGCGTACGCCCTTGGGCAGCAGATGCAGGTTCTCGATGACCCCTTCCACCGTGCCGTATTCCGTCAGCAGCTTGGTGGCCGTCTTCTCGCCTATGCCCTTCACCCCGGGATAATTATCGCTGGTGTCGCCCATGAAGCCCTTCAGGTCAATCACCTGCGCAGGAGTGAGGCCACGTTCTGCCAAAAGCTCAGCCGGATCATACACTTTATAGTTGGAGCGGCCTTTTTTCATAATCACGACCTTGACGCTGTCATTCACCAGTTGGAGCATGTCATGATCCCCGGTCAGAATATAGACCTCCGACTCCCCGCTGTAGCACGAAGCCAGTGTACCGATGCAGTCATCTGCCTCATACCCGGCCAGCCCGATATTTGGCACGCCCAGCTCCGCCACAACCTCCTTCACGAGGTCGAACTGCGGGATCAGCTCCAGCGGAGCGTCAATCCGGTTCGATTTGTAGCCTTCGTACTTCTCCGAGCGGAACGTGCCCTTGCCCATATCCCAGCAGCAGACCACATGCGAAGGCTCAAACGTACTCACCGCGTCGAAAAAATACTGCAAAAATCCATACACCGCATTCGTCGGCAGCCCGGCGCGGGTCTTGCGGATATATCCACCATAAGAGGTAGCATAAAAAGCGCGGAACAGCAGAGCCATTCCATCGACAATCATGACCCGGCCCTTGATTTCTGTTGCTGTGCTCATGTGTAACCTCTCCTTGTATTCCTTCATTTAGGCGTTGCTCCAAGCTGCGGCGTACTGGTCTTCCTTGTAGCCTACGGTAACCTTCTTGCCGTCAGTGACTACCGGACGCTTAATCAGCATCCCATGTGCGGACAGCAGCGCAAGCTGCTCGTCTTCGCTTAAATCTGCAAGGGTATCCTTCAGGCCAAGCTCCCGGTAGACCTCACCACTCGTATTAAAAAACTTCTTCAGCGACAGGCCGCTGTGCTTCACCAGCACACGCAGCTCCTCCACGGTTGGCGGCTGCTCTGCGATATGCTGCAGCTCCAGCTCGTGCCCCGCTTCCTTCAGCCATTTCACTGCGCTGCGGCAGGTGCTGCATTTCGGATATTGATACACCTTCAAGTTACTCATCGGCTTCTCCTTCTATTATAAAGTGCAGAAGTGATGCTAGTCTTACAGATCGTCACTGCTGCTTATTTTGTTGGATTATTCTGCATAGCGGCGGCTTTTGCCCGGCCGGCCTTACGATCGGCATCACGCCCGGCATTACGCCCGGCATCAATAGCTGGAAATTGTACAACTCTTCCTTCCAAATCCGCATCGCGGGAGGAAATAGTTGGATTTCCGGCATTTAAATTCGGAAAAATCGTTACTTTGCGGAGTGTGGGGAAAGTTTAGTTGTACTTTTTCCACTTGCTTGCCGCAGAGCCTTCATATAGCTGGAAATAAGTGCAGCCTGGCACTTATTTGCCTGCTGGCGTACTCCAGTGGCGGCAGAAAGGTTACTCTGTGAGCGGTCGGAGCAGGTAAAAGCAGTATGCTGCTTAGCATCTTCCTCCGATTGTAGCCAGGCAAGCTGCATGCTGTAGCAACGGGAAGCTGAGTCCCGGATAGGTCCGGCACTTCCTTACCGTGCCGACTGCCGGAGCTTCTCCTGCAGCAGCGCCATATCCGGCGGCAGCGGAGCTTCGAAGACCAGCTCGGCATGCGTCACCGGATGCCGGAAGGCCAGCCGCACCGCATGCAGCGCCTGGCGCGGAATGGCCGCGTCCAGCTCCGCGATCTGCGCGAGCCGGGCGGCTTCGCCCGGCGACAGCGCCTGCTGCTTCTCGCCGCCTGCGGTCACCGCCTGCTCTCCCGCACGCCGCTCCTCGCCTGGCGCTGACGCCTCCGCCCGGCCGCCAGCCGCCTGCCCATACAGCGGGTGACGGTACATCCCGTCACCGATCAGCGGGCAGCCGATAGACCCCATATGCACCCGGATCTGGTGGGTGCGCCCGCTCTCCAGCTTCAGCTCGACGCGTGAAGCGGCGCTGCCATAGACCTCCTTGACCTCATACCGGGTCAAGGAGGGATAACCGTCCGGCGTCACAATCCGCCGGTGCGGCTCCAGCGGGTCGCGGTCGATCGGACCGTCGATATCGCCGCTTGGCAGAGGCGGAACCCCGTGCACGAACGCGGTATACCGCTTGTCCACCGTGCCGGCGATCATCTGCTCGGAGATGTGCTGGTGGCTGTAAGGGTTCTTGGCAATCACCAGTACCCCGGAGGTCTCCTGATCCAGCCGGTGTACAGGGCGGAAGCGGACCCGCTCGCCTTTCTCTGCCCAGTAATGAACCACTCCGTTCGCCAGGGTCTCGGTATAATGGCCGTGGGTCGGATGGACAATCATTCCTGCGGCCTTGCTTACCACAAGCAGATGCCCGTCCTCATACAGAATCTCGAAGGGAATCGGCTGCGGCAAAATATCCTCGGACGTTTCCTCCTCCATCCGGATCTGGACCTGATCGCCACTGCTCACCTTGACGCTGATATAGACCCGCTCTCCGTTCAGGGTAATGCCGAGGTCTGTCATTTTGAGCCGGGAGAGCAGCTTGCGGGAGACATCCATCCGCTTTTGCAGGATGGTTTTGAGCAGCCAGCCGTCTTCAAGCGGCGGCACTATATAGGAGATGGGCGGATAATAGCTGGTCATTTGTTCCGGAACACCTTTTTGCTGCGCAGATATTCTACTTCAGCAATCTCCAGCCGGGTGTTGGCGGCACGGGCCAGAGCGAAGAAATAGTCGGACAGCCGGTTCAGATAGATTACCGCCTCAGGGTTAATCTCCGCACTTCGGCCCAGCGTCACTGCCCGGCGCTCGGCCCGGCGGCAGACCGTCCGGCAGACATGCAGCACCGAGGACAGCTGGCTTCCGCCGGGCAGAATGAAGCGCTCCAGCTCCGGATTCTCGGCCTGAAGCGCATCGATCCAGCCTTCCAGGCGCGTGGCCATCTCGCTTTTCACCTTATAGCGGTTCTCACTCAGCTTCACGAATGCAAGATCCGATCCGCAGTCGAACAGCTCATGCTGAATCTCCAGCAGCTGCTCGCGGACATCCAGAAACCGCTCATCCTCCATCAAGCTCCGTGCCTGTCCAACGAAGCAGTTCAGCTCGTCAATGGTGCCGTAAGCCTCGACGCGGACATCGTCCTTGCCTACCCGGCCGCCAATCACCGAGGTCTCGCCCTTATCCCCCGTACGCGTATAGATCGCCATGATATTTCCCTCCTAAGTTGCAAAATCACATATTCATAGTGTAATCGTTCTTAGGTAGGGTGGCAAACAAAGATCACAGTTTGCGCCATGTAAATAACTCCCTTAAGAGGAAGCCTTAATTGTCACTTGCTCCACCCGCTTCATGGCTTACGAAAAGTAATGCAATACATCAGGCCCTTGCACACTTCCTTGTACACTACCTCCAGCATCTCCGGCGGAATCAGCCCAAGCATCTCCGGCAGGTCCGCTCCCTCTGCAAAATACCCTTTAACCACCGGCACCTTCCCGTACGTCCCCTTCACCAGCTTATGCGTCTCATCGGCAATCATCAGCCGGGTACCCGGCTTCGCCACCCGGATCATCTCCAGTACCGCAGCATGCGGATCACTGAAAACATTAATTCCGCCTACATGGTACACACTGTCAAAGCTGTTGTCCTGAAAAGGCAGCCTCTCTGCTGCATCTGCTTCCTCCATAAAAGCCAAATACCCGTGCTTCCACGGATATTGCCGTCCATTCGCCGGATTGACCGCCCCCGTGCCCTCCAGCTTAAGCTCTTCATATGTATTCGGGTCCCTTAGCAGCTGTGCTTGCAGCATGTATATTCCCTCTTTCCTGACATCGTACAGTTCCAGCCCGTACGCTGTGATGTTCGTGAATATTCATTATATGCCTACAGCTGAAAGCGGGCATCAGGCCAGGGTCTGCCGCCGTCTCCGCCTTTAGTCTTAACCTGGAGACTTAGAAATTACGACATTTTTATATTTTTTTCGACAAAAAGTAACAACAAAATCAGCTCTTCAGCCGATGATATTGAATATAAGTAAAAATAGCTTCTTATCTAATGGGGGAGGATTAACATGGCTAATATTGCTCACAAGGGGATTTCCAGGCTCCGGTTCAAAAGCATACGTATGAGAACATTTGCATTCATCCTGCCCATCTTTCTGATCACGCTGGTGCTGGTCGCTCTGTTGTCGTACATGTATTCCAAAAGCATTATCCAGCGCGAGGTTAAACAAAAAATGAATGTGCAAATATCGGATATTTCTAACGAGATTAATGCGAACTTAAGTGTGCACAGCAAGGTTCCCGAGGTTCTGGCGCGTACGCTGGAAAGTCATGCTGCGGAATTCACACTGGATCAATACCGTACGATGCTGTCAAGTGCGCTGAAGGCTAATCCTGATACATATGGTGTGGGTATTTATTTTGAACCCGGACGGTATGACAGCAAGCTGAAGTACTTCTCCACCTATGCCCACCGGGACGGCGGCAAAATTGTGACAACCGAGCAGTACAATGACCCCGAATATAATTATCACGGGCAGAACTGGTACACCATCGGCAGAGACCATGCAGCGTTTACAGATCCATTCTACGACACCATTACAGGGACAACGATGGCTACGTTTGCTGTTCCTTTCCGGGATACCGCGAATACCTTGCTGGGGGTGATGGCCGGCGATATCGATCTGAAGACGCTGCAGAGCAGGATCGAGCAGACCAAGGTCGGGAATACAGGCTGGGCCTTCCTGCTGGACAAGCAGGGGAATTACATTGCAGGGCCGGATGCCGGGAAGAACATGCAGCTGAAAATAACAGATGAAAAAAACGCAAGTCTGTCCGCAGCGGGAGCAGAAATGCTTCAGCAGAATCAGGGGATGGTAACCTATGCCGATTCCGGCGTGACCATCCAGATGTATTATGAAAAGCTGCCGGATACCGGCTGGACCGTGGGTCTCGCCATGCCGGAACAGGAACTGTATGCGCCGCTTAAAGGGCTGCTAAGGTCTATTCTGCTGGTTAGCTGTGCGGGTCTTATCCTGACGGTAGCAGCCGTATATCTGTATAGCCGCTATATTACCCGTAAGCTGACCCGGGTCAATGAGATGTCCCAGCAGATGGCTGCCGGTGACTTCACCGGGAAGCTGGAGGTAGACAGCGAGGATGAATTCGGCAATATGGCCGGGCATTTGAACCAGATGATTACCAATCTGAGCAGACTCCTGGGGACCATTGCCGATCACTCGCTTCAGGTGGCCTCGACCTCGGAGGAATTAATGTCGAGTGCCAACCAGACCAATCACACCACAGAGGCTATTGTAGAGAATATTCAGGATCTGTCAGCCGGAGCGGATCAGCAGCTTCAGTCCACCCGCGAGTCTGCAAGAGCGATGGAGGAGATGGCCGCCGGTGTGCAGCGGATCGCAGAGGCCTCGATGGACACCGCCGCAGCGGCCGGGCGGGCGGCAGGCCAGGCTCAGAACGGGCATTCCATCATTACGGAGGCCGTGGACCGGATGGAAGAGATGGAGCGGACCGCCGCAGATGCTTCCAGCATGATTACCTCTCTTAGCGCACAGTCCCAGCAGATCGGCAACATTATCGGTCTGATCAAAGGCATCAGCGATCAGACCGGCATGCTGGCCTTAAACGCGGCGATTGAGGCTGCCAGAGCGGGCGAATACGGACGGGGCTTCTCCGTGGTGGCCGGTGAGGTCAAGAAGCTGTCCGAGCAGACAGCCGAAGCCGCAGGGTCTATCAGCACCCTGATTCTTGAGATCCAGCAAGGCAACCGGGCAGCATCAGACGCGGTGCTGGCGAATGCCGGTGCTGTACAGGAAGGCTCACGGATGGTTGGCGAGGCCGGGCGTCTGTTCACGGATATTCTCGGCGGTATCGGTGAGATTAACACCCAGGTTCATGAGATGTCTGCCTCCTCCGAGCAGCTACTGGCCGGAACCGAGGAGCTGACCTCTTCAGTGGCAGAGATGGCAGAAGTGGCCAGGCAGGCCGCAGAGCGTTCCCAGAGCGCTGCCGCAGCCTCCGAGGAGCAGCTCGCCTCTATGGAAGAGGTAGCCGCAGCCTCTACCGAGCTGGCGAAGATGGCCGATGGGCTGCAGCAGGCCGTGGCCGCGTTCAAGGTAAACTAACATGCATGTATAACCCCCCGATAAGTCCCTTTGGACACAGGGGGTTATTTTATATAATCATTCGCTCCCCTCACTCCCCTTCAAAAAAGCCACCAGCTCGCGGTTGACCCGCTCCGGCTGCTCGTGATTCACGCCGTGACCGGCGTCCGGGATGACCGTATAGCGGAACCCGCCAGCGTCCAGTGTACTAGTAAGCTCCCGCTTCTGCTTCAGCTTATAATCTCCCAGCAGGAAGTATATCTGATCCCGGAACGTAACCGCTTTCTCTTGTTCGTAAGGCTGAAGCTTATGGGCGAACATCGCCTGCTGGTTATGATTCTGCATTAACAACACCAGATGCTCCCCGACTTCAGGGTGCTTGTCGAACAGGCCTGAGGCCGGCGAGCTGAGCTTGCGGGCCGCCCTGAGCAGATTGCTGCGTGTAGGGATAAGAATCTCCGGGAACATCATCATCAGCGTATGTATCATGCTTTTAATTGGAGCCGTAACCATTCCTCCCTCCATACAGACAGCCCTGAGCACTCTTCCCGGCCCGTTCACCGTGTAATTGAAGGCCATATACGCTCCATTCGACACACCTGCCACACAGAATTGTTCAAGCTTCAGCCCGTCAGCAACCTTGTTGATCCAATCCACCTGGTCAAAGGTCCGTTTATGGAACTTCTCACCTGGAACACTCTTCCCCGGTCCTCCCAGCGTATCTACCGCAATGCAGCGGAAATGACGGGACAGCTCCTTCATATTCAGCAGCCACATCACGGCCGAATTATCGCCTACCCCATGGAACAGAAGCAAAGGCGGTAACTCCGGCTCTCCCGCTGTTATACAATGGGTTGTCCCATAAGGGGTCTCCACATCAAGCTCCTGAAATTCCGTCCCCCACGCGTCAAGAAGCTGGTTATAGGACCTTAGAACCTGTTCTTTGCCGGCCTCGCTTTTGAATACCTTGATCAAAGAAAACCCCTGCCTTTCCGCCTTGGCGAATTTTTATTAATCTTACTTCATGAAGCACAGGATCATTTTAGAATTAGCTAGACTCATTGTTGCACATTTTGCAGTATTTCTCTAAAAGTGTTAAGAGCTGCGGTGTATTGTTGCATCATTTGCAGGAATTCCGGTGTTTAGTGCTGTTTAGCGCTGGCTTTGTTGCATTTCATGCAGAATTTCAGCATCGGGCGCTTCTATAAGGCGGTATTGTTGCACATTTTGCAGGATTTCTATACAGTGTTACGGGCTTAGGAGTATGGGGCCCATCTCTCATCGCAGCAGCACCAATTGTTCGGTTTCCACATACATTTGGCACCTTGGGTCCGGTTTTCATAGACAACATATCCATAACAAAAGAAATTCATAATTTCCTAATGAACAAAAAAACGGACATCTCCCCAAAGGAAGGCATCCGCTTCGTATAATTCTGCTGTATTAATTGCTCTTGCGGTGACGGCTTCTCATATACTCATTAATCTTGAGATCCAGCAAGCTGCTGATTGCTATTACATTATCCGAGGTAAAGGACTTCTCCTGCATAAAGAGCTGTTCCATTCTGCTGCGGAGCATCTGAATTTCATCTTCCAGCGAGAGCCTGCGTGCATTCGCATCTCCTGAGGCGCGAGGCAGCCCGCTTCCGGAACCACACTTGCCGCCATAGGAGGATAAGTAATAATCTGCGCTCAGCACAATCACCCTTCCTGATGTAGTATTGCGCGTCGACCAGATATGAAGCGCCTTTATTCCGGAATAAGAGGTCCATGTAAGTGTATTACAGGTGTTTCTTGTCCTTAGAGTAAAATAATACCATATCAGAAGGTGATCGGCTATAGTTCGATTTACTTCTTTGTCGGGCCTGGTCAGGCCCCTTCCCGGGACAGCTGTGAGACAAATGCCCCAATTCGCTCAACCGCTTCATTCAGCTGGGACACCGAGGTGGCATAGGAGCAGCGCAGATAACCTTCCCCGCCCAGACCGAAGACACTTCCCGGAACAGCAGCGACCTTATATTCAAGCAGCAGACGCTGGGCGAACTGGTCGGAGGTCAGGCCGGTGGCCTGGATACTCGGAAATGCATAGAAGGCACCCTGCGGCTCATGACACTCCAGTCCCGCCTCCCGCAGCCCCTTGACAATCAGCCTGCGGCGCTGGTTATACGAGTCTGTCATGCGGTCCTTCTCTTCCATTCCGTTGGTAAGTGCCTCCAGTGCAGCCACTTGGCCCATCGAAGGCGCGCACATGACGGTATACTGGTGAATCTTCAGCATGGCAGAGATCAGATCCGGGTGGCCGCAGGCATAGCCCATCCGCCAGCCGGTCATGGCGAAGGCCTTGGAGAACCCGCTGACCAGGATCGTCCGGTCAAGCATTCCCGGCAGCGAAGCGAAGCTGACATGATTGCTTCCATACGTAAGCTCGGCATAAATCTCATCGGAGATGACGATAAGATCATGCTTCTCGACCACCTTGGCAATCGGCTCCCAATCCTCACGGCTCATGATCGCGCCTGTCGGATTGCTTGGATAGCAAAGAATCAGAATCTTCGAGCGCGGAGTGATCTTGGCCTCCAGATCTTCGGCAGTCAGCTTGAAGTTGTTCTTCCCGAAGGTCTCAATGCCTACGGGAATCCCGCCTCCGATAGCCGTAATCGGAGAATAAGAGATGTAGCATGGCTCGGGAATCAGAATCTCGTCTCCCGGAGAGATCAGGGCACGCAGAGCCAAATCGATGGCCTCGCTGCCGCCAACCGTGGCGATAATCTGATTCGCCGGATCATACTTCACGGCGAAGCGGGTCTCCAGGTACTCGGCAATCCCCTCGCGCAGCTCAGGCATTCCGGCATTGGAGGTGTAGCCGGTGAAGCCGCGTTCGAGTGAATAGACGCAGGCCTCTCTGACATGCCAGGGTGTCTTGAAATCCGGCTCGCCGACACCCAGCGAGATAATATCCTTGCTGCCTGCCGCCAGATCAAAAAACTTGCGGATGCCCGAAGGCTGAATCTGCTGGACCAGCGGGGCCAAATAAGAGTTCATCGACTTGCCTTTATCTCCTGTGTGCTGTGCGTTATTAATGATCATGACATTACATCCTTCACGGAGATATCATCAGACGGTTGTCTTCCTCATGCTCTTCAAAGATGATACCGTCCTGTTTGTATTTTTTGAGCGTAAAATTAGTCTTCGTAGAGAGCACTGCATCAATCGGCGACAGCTTCTCAGACACAAAGTTAGCGACTTCGCGCAGATTGCGGCCTTCCACTTCCACCAGCAGATCGTAAGCACCGGACATCAGATAGACGGATTTAACCTGCGGATACAGATAGATCCGTTCGGCAATCCCCTCGAAGCCGCGGCCCCGTTCCGGTGTAATCTGTACCTCGATCAGTGCCGTCACCCGTTCATCATCGACTTTGTCCCAATTGACAACCGTCGCGTATTTCACAATGACATGGTCCTGCTCCATTTCGGCGATCACGGTCTTGACATCTTCTTCCTCCGCACCAAGCAGGGTCGCCATTAATGCCGTGGAGCTACGCGCGTCCTCCTTGAGCAGTTCCAGCACTTTCCTTTTCAATTCATTCATTCTCAGAGCCTCCTGCAAAAAAGAGTTTAGTATTAATATGACATGAAAAGTACCGTTCTGCAAACAAAATAACCCCGCCGGGGCGGGGCTATCTGGCTGCATTCCTTTTGTATTTTCTCCTGCATGGCCGGGTAAGCGCTCTAATGCTTCACAGGGCCGTCGCCAGGGTTACATATAATAGGAACCGTTATGATGCTGCTGTACATTCGGCTGATGCTGTGAAACATTCGAATGCTGGTTATAGGCTCCTGCCCCGCCTGTCTTCTCACGCACGAACTGCTGCAGCTTCTGCTGGGTCTGCTGGGCACTCTGAATCTGCTTGTCCAGATCCTGGCGCAACGCTTTGCCCGGAGGGGTGTACATGTTCATTTGCGACATCTGCATGTACAGTTCTCCCTGAATTCTGAGGGTATCCATAGTCAAATCATTGAATACCCGTCTAACGGCCGGACAATTCGATTCTGTAGCTGCTGTGGTGTACTCGCGGACTGTCCGCTTCAAATCGGCCAAAATCGTGTAGAGTAAATCTTCATCCGCCATAAACGGCGTTCCATTCTGTGCGTACACAGTAAAACCTCCTTTAAAGTTTGTGGGTTCTGGCTGTTATTGCGGCTGCGATGGTGCGTACTGCTGATGCTGATGGAGCAGCTGGACCAGCATATCCATGTGATGGGTATGACTCTGAATCTGCTGGATGCAGATCCCCTGTACGGTTGAATTCTGAGTGGTTCCGGCTGTAGCCGCTAGCTGCTTAATCAGCAAATCCTCATTGGAAATGGAATCGGCAATGTATTCCAATTCTTTTCCGCTAAGTGCCTGCATCTGGTTAGATTGCATGTTCGGTAGTCCCTCCTTCTGGTTGTTCAAGCGTTCCTTAGTATGCTTCCGGGGGAGGCTGTTTATGTGCCGGAAGGTACATTCAGCAAGCTCACAATTAATGAATAATCCTTAGGGTCTTGACGCATGAGACTCTGCAATAGCGCAAATAATACCACTCTGAATGACATAAAGGAGCGAACAGATCTATGAAACTCGTCAGCGGGCAACTGCCCTGGGAACACACATTGCCTGAACCTCCGGTATATCCGGTACTTGCGGAAGACATTACCTGTGACTGCCTGATTATAGGCGGCGGGATGGGCGGAGCGATGATGTCCTACCGCATGTCCCTCAGTGGAGCAGATACTGTTCTTATCGATAAAAGAACAGTCGGCACCGGGAGCTCCCATGCCAATACGGGACTGCTGCAAATCGCCAATGACAAATCACTGACTGCCTGCATGAATACCTTCGGGGAAGAGAACGGCGTGCTGTTCTACAGACTTTGCCAGCAGGCCATGCGCGCGATTCTGGAGTTGCCCGGCAAGCTGGACATCGATCCGCAGATTATTGAGCGCAGCAGTCTGCTGTATGCCAGTACGCCGGAAGATGTTGCTATGCTGAAGCTGGAGAATGAGAATCTGGTGAAGCACGGCTTCGATTCGGAATTCTGGGAGGAAGAGACGATCCGCGCCCATTACGCCTTCTCCAAGCCAGGTGCACTGTATTCAAGGGGAGATGCAGAGACGAATCCGCTGCGGACGGTACACAGCCTGATTCATAAGGCGCACTCCGGCGGGGTAAGGGTCTATGAGCATACCGAAGCCCTTCATTATGAGTACAATGAAGACGGCGTAATCTGTCATACCGCGAACGGCCGGATCTTCGCGAAGAATGTGGTCTTCGCCATGGGATACGAGACCCAGGAGATGAAGAAGGACCGGGGAGCAGAGCTGATCAACACCTATGCTATTATGACCGAGCCTCTGCCTCATCTTCCAAAATGGCATGAGCAGAGCCTGCTCTGGGAAACGGCACGGCCTTATCTGTACTTCCGGACCACTCCGGACGGACGCATCATCGCCGGCGGCAAGGATGAGCAGCTTACCAGCGTGGAGCGGCGTGAGGTAAGAGTCCTCTCCCAGTGTGAACGTCTGGTCGAGGAGGTTACAGCCCTGTTCCCGGAACTGCAGGGAATCAAGGCTGAATATTCATGGGGAGCGGTCTTCGGCTCCACCCATGACGGACTGCCTTATATGGGACCGCACCCGGAGTTCCCGCACTGCTACTTCATTGAAGGCTATGGCGGTAACGGCACGGTCTACAGCATGATTGCCGCCGGGCTGCTTGCAGATACCCTGGCCGGCAAGAGCCGCCCGGAGCTGGAGCTGTTCTCGCTGACCCGGTCGCCGAAGCCTGCGCCCTCCCCGGCGATACAGTCTTAAGGACAACTTGTTCAGGAAGGCAGCTGCATCAGAGAGAGCTGCAACACAGAAAGGGATGCCCGCATAGCCTGATGGCTGCGGAGCATCCCCTTTTACATAAGAACAATATGGAATAATAGCTTATTGCGCTTTTACAAATTCAGCCGACTTGATCCCTGCCTGCCGTCCGAAGATAATAATCTCGGCTACCGAGTTACCGCCGATGCGGTTCTCGCCGTGCAGCCCGCCGACCACTTCTCCTGCCGCGAACAGGCCGGTAATCGCTTTGCCGTCTTTGTTCAAGACCTCAGTGTTGGTGTTGATCACCACTCCGCCCATCGTATAGTGAATTCCAGGGCCGATCTGAATCGCATAATATGGAGCACCGGACAGATCATTATCCATACCGGTAGCTCTGCCGAACTCGGCATCCGACTTACTCTTCACCGCACTGTTCCATGTAT
This sequence comes from Paenibacillus sp. FSL R7-0179, assembly GCF_038002265.1. NCBI lineage: Bacteria > Bacillati > Bacillota > Bacilli > Caryophanales > Paenibacillaceae > Paenibacillus > Paenibacillus sp. FSL R7-0179. The sequence continues at coordinate 1,079,964 of NZ_JBBOCC010000002.1, read as the reverse complement.
CCACGGTGGTCTTAAGTGCAGCGGCCGGAACCTTCATCTGATCCGCCAGTGCTTCGATGGTATCTGCGGTCTTGACCACACCCATCTTGATGTATTGATCTACCGCCTTGACACGGGATTTCACTCCGGCGTCGAACACGAGATAAGCGGATTTCTCAGGAAGTGTATTAATGGAAGCCGTCACCTTGTCACGGGTATCCATCTCATTGCCGAAGCGCTTGCCCTCAGCAGATACAAGAATGGCTCCTTCGCCCCGGACCGCTTCACCGATCAGGTAGGATTTCTCCTGCTGTACAGTCGGGTGAACCTGAATCTGGTCCAGGTCTACGGTAGTTCCGCCAACCTTCTCAATCATGGTAATGCCGTCGCCGGTGCTGCCAATCTGATTGGTCGTTACCAGCCCTTGCAGATCCGGGCGAACCTTGGCAATCAGCTCTTTGTTGGCCCCGAAGCCGCCGGTGGTTACGATAACCGCTGCTGCGCTGATCGTTTTGTCATCGGCCTGGTTGAACAGCACCTTCACGCCGTTCACCTTCCCGTCCTGTACCGTAAGCTCCTTCACATCCGCATTGACGAACAGCGGAATGCCCTGCTCCTGAACATTGCGGACAAGTCCGGCTACAAGATATTGTCCCACGGCCGAGCCGTCCTCCGGACGATGGGTACGCTTCTCCTTCATACCGCCGGTAATTGTAATATTGTTCAGGCGGATTCCGATGGAATCGAGCCAGTCAATGGCACCTGCGGATTGATCCACGAAGAAGTGCAGCAGCTCCTTATTGTTCGTATCATGTCCGCCCTTAAGGGTCTCTTCATAGAACAGTTCGTTGCTGTCTTCGATGCCCTGCTCCTTCTGGAACTTGGTCTGCGAGGCATTCATCCCTGAGGAGGATTTGGTTGTATTGCCGCCGGCTACCGGCATTTTCTCTAAGATAACCGGGTTCATGCCGGCCGCTTTGGCTTCCAGGGCAGCAGACATTCCTGCACCGCCTGCGCCGACGATGACGATATCATATTTATCTTTTAACTGATCGTACGGAGTATAGCTCGCTTCGGATGCTCCCGACACGGCCTCTGCCTTCTCTGTAGGTACAGCGGTTGCTGCCGGCTCTGTGGCCGCGCTGCCCGCTTCCTTGCTCTCATTCTTGCTGCCGCCTGCATTGTTGTTTCCGCAGCCTGCAATGACCAGCATCACGGAGAGAATGAGGATCAGCGCCGCTGTTAATCTCTTATTCATGTGAGTTGTGCCCCCTTGTGCATATTTTCACAATTATCATAGCGCCAAAGAAGCAGTTTATGGAACCTTCCGTAAGTTATTAAAGAGTTTTGTAACTAAAGTAAGCGGGCATGCGGACCTTAAATGTTCACATACCCTCCTCCTCCTTCACCTCATAAGGCACATCCACGATAAAATGCGCTCCCGGCCCGCAGCCGGCGGCAAGCTCAAGATGACCGCCAAGTTTGTCTACACTTTTCTTCACCAGATATAGGCCGATTCCCCGTTGTTCCCCCTTGGAGGAGTAGCCCTGAGCGAAGATTTTCTCCCCCAGGCCTGCCGGAATTCCCGGACCGTTGTCGCTTACCTCGCATAGCAGCCGCCCCTCTTCATATTGAAAAGCAAGCTCCACCCGCTTCACGGGTTGCCCGCAGAGCTCCTCCAGTGCCTCCAATGCATTATCCAGCAGATTGCCGGCAATCGTAATCAGCTCATGAATCACCTGCGGATCGGCCGGCTCCGGCAAAAAACTGTCTCCAGTCAGCACCAGCTCCATCCCTGCTTCGCGCGCCCGGCTCAGCTTCCCCAGCAGAAATCCGGCCAGCACCGGGTCCTTGATCTGTCTCGTGATCGCCCCAATCTCCTTCTGGTAATTGCTTACCGTCCCCAGAATATATTGCTGCAGCTCATCATACAGGCCCATATGCGTCATGCCCATAATGACATGCAGCTTGTTCATGAACTCATGGGCACCGGAGCGCAGCGCTTCTGCATAGACCGAGACTCCCGACAGCTTCTCCGCCAGCACAGCCAGCTCGGTCTCATCCCGGAAGGTGGCAATCGCGCCAACGATATTCCCGTTCACCCGGACTGGCAGGCTGTTCACCAAAAGAGAACTGTCTCCCAGCTCCAGCTCCTGGTCCTGTATCCCCTCTCCCTCAGCCAATACCCGCTCCAGCCCCAGCTCCGGCCAAAACTCGGCAATCTGCCGGTTCATGGCGCTCCCGCCAATCCCCGCTGCCCGCAAAAGCCGCTGCGCCTCCATATTAAGGATGGTAATCCGCGCCTGCTGGTCTACGGCAATAATTCCCTCCCGCGTGGATTCCAGCATCGCACTGCGTTCCTGGAGCAGCTTGGAGATATCCTCCGGCTCCATCCCGAACACCATCCGCTTGATCTGGGCCGCCAGAATGAATGCTCCTCCCGCTCCAAGCAAGGCTCCCGAGACCAGAATCGCAATGATCGTCCACTCATTCAGCAGGACCAGCCGCTCGACCCGCTCCAGGGACAGACCGGCAATGACCACACCCACCTGATGCCCCCGGTTGTTATAGACCGGCACGAAGCCGCGCAGGGATCTGCCCAGCGGACCGGCCCCTTCGGAGATGCTCTCCCCTCCGCGCAGCGATATCTCCTGACCGCCTCCCGCAAAGGGCAGACCGACCAGCGAAGCATCCGGATGGGAATAGCGGATTCCCTTCATATCTGTCACGACCACGAACATAATATCATTGCGGCGGGCGATTCTTGAGGTGTAGTCCTGAATCTCCTTGCTGTTGCCCTCACTGAGTCCCTCAGAGACCAGCGGAATCAAGGCGATGGTACGGGCAATCGTAATCGCCTTATCCTCCAGCGCCTGCCGGGTCTGCGGAATAATCTGATTGCGGAAAATAAAATATAAAATCAGCAATACCAGCAGCACAACGGCAGACACCATGACGGCGATCATTGTGCGCAGACTGTAGCTTTTTTTCCTGGCCACTTGCGTGATGACCTCCCTTCGTATCCTATTCCCTTCGAACTATATTAGTTGAGCCTGAGTTTGTAAAGCTACTCCTCAGGATCGCTTCGTAGGGGATAGACGAATGAAGCAAGCCCAGCCGTTCTGCCGGAGACAGGAGGGCTGGGCTTGCTGATTGGATGATAGCTACTGCTTCTTGGCCTGTTCCAGCGCCTGGGTCACCGCTTCAATAATCCCGCCGCTGGAGCCGGAAGCCCCGGAGAGGGCGTCTACGCCTTCTGTGGTTTGCTTTTCAATAATTTCAGGAATTGTATTCTCCACAGCCGCATCGATCATCGCCTGCGTCTCCTTGTGCTCTTCTACGGTAATGGCGTCGATCTTCTCATCCTTGATTTCTACCGCCACTTTAATATCACTCTTGACTCCTTTGCCTGTTCCATCATATGTCCCGTCCACATACTTGCCGGAAGATGAAGAGCATCCCGCCGTAAGTACTGTAGCAGCCGCAAGGGCAGAGAACAGCAAGGTTTTTGTCCACTTCTGCATGAGTAATTCCTCCTTCTGAAAGTTCCTATTTCTTCAGTGCCTTCACAGCTTCATCTGCAGCAATCCGCCCGAAGGTGATGATGTCTGCCAAAGCATTACCACCCAGACGGTTCGCACCATGAACCCCGCCTGTAACTTCGCCTGCTGCATACAGTCCGGCAATGACCTGATCCTTGGTATCCAGCACCTGAGCCTGCGGATTAATCGCTACGCCGCCCATTGTATGGTGAATTCCTGGTGTTATCTGAATTGCATAGTACTTGCCTTGTTCAAAAGAAAGCTCCAGATCCGGCCGTTCAAACTCTGTATCCTTGCCGGAAGCAACGAAGCCATTATACGTATTCAGTGTATCCGCCAGTGCTTTGCCGTCTACCCCAATCTGGGCCGCCAATTCTTCAGGAGTCGCCGCTTCTTTGACCAGATCCATTCCAAAGTAGACTTCGGTCGCTTTCAGGTTCGCACGCAGCTCATCATTGAAGATCAGATAAGCCACCTTGCCCGGCTGGGCCAGAATATTCTGGGACACGACATCGCGGGTCAGCAGCTCATTCGTGAACCGTTTGCCGTCGGTGTTGACCAGAATTGCCCCGTCTCCGCGCACGCCTTCGGTGATCAGCACGCCTTGACCCGGGATAGTGGTCGGATGAATCTGAATCTCCTTCATGTCTACCAGCTTGGCGCCGATCTTCTCTGCCATCGTTGTACCATCGCCGGTTGCGCCCGGATGGTTAGTGGTGGAGAACCCTTCCAGCTTCGGCTGGTAGCCCTTGATCATCTCCATATTGGCTCCGAAGCCTCCGGCGGCCAGAATCACGGATTTGGCATTGATCGTGTACTCCTTGCCTTCCTTGTCGGTCACCTTCACTCCGGTAACTACACCTTCATCATTCTTGACGATCTCTTTGGCTGTCGTTTGCATTCTTACATCAATCTTCTCATCCTGCAGCTTCTTCTTCAGCGCAACGACGATGAAGTTCCCGGCCGCCTCGCCGCCCTTCGGACGGTGAATCCGGTTCACGCTTGCCCCGCCTGCGCGTCCCACTTCAGACAGCTCGGCTCCATTCTCCTTCAGCCACTCCACGGAAGCCGCCGCACCGTTCGTAAGCCTTCTGACCAGATCCGGGTTATTGAGATTCTTGCCGCCCTTCATAGTATCCTCGAAATGCAGCTCCGGACTGTCTGTGATACCAGCCGCTGCCTGATAAGGTGTTCCTGCCGCATTCAGCCCGCCTTCCGCACGGACGGTGTTGCCGCCAAGCATTGGCATTTTCTCAATCAGAATGACCTTGGCTCCCTGGCTATGTGCTTCAAGCGCTGCAGTCATCCCCGCTCCGCCGCCGCCGATAATTACGATGTCCGTAGACTCCCCTTTGGTGCTGTTACAGGCAGGCAATACCACCAGACTTGCCAGCAGCAACCCTTTGCTCAGCAGACTTCCCCATCTCTTTCTGTTCATTCTGTTCTCCTCCAATTGTCATTGTGCATATTTTCACAATCATCATAACCTGAAGGAGCCCCGACTAGAATATTTAGTAATTAAAGAAATGATAAAGTAAATAAAGGTAGTGAATTTGCTTGAATGTGGTTATAGATTTATAATTGGAGCTTATACAACCGTATCACTAGGAGGAGCAGAAACTATGGAAAAAAGCGAAAAATATTGGCTGGCCGGTGCTGTTCTGGCTGTAGCCGGTGTCTCCCTGATGAGCTACACTGCAAGCCGCTATACTTCATTTAAAAGAGTAGTTGCCCGAACCATCCGTCTGGAAGATATCGCTGCACTGGAAATTACCCGCCTGTCTTCTGTTCCCGGTGAACAGAAGGATATTGTGATCACCGAGCCGGAAGCGATTAAGCGGATCTACGATGATTTCTCCGGTGTCCGCCTGATGAAATCCGCCCGCAATGTGAGCACAGACAACAAGTACAGCTATTACCTTACCATCGTCCAGGCCGACCGGAAGCAGCGGTTCGACATTATTTTGAAGGGCAAGCATCACATGATTATCTATGACAATGACATGAACAACCCGCACCTGGTAGCCTATAAAATCATTAACGAGTTCAGTCCGCTGGCTCTGCAGCAGGCCTTCGATTGATTCTGCTCACGCTTATGTATGGCATAGCTTAATAACCTTCACAGCTAATGTGACGGCTATATGGAGTCATGGAACGCCTGAGGCAGCCTCGGGACACCGTGACTCCGTTTTATTTTATAGAGAAAGCTTATAGATATTTACGGATAAGTTCATGCCCTTCAGGTCTCACCTTATACATATACACCGGCCTGCCTACCGCCCCGTAGCTAAGCTCCATTTCCAGAATACCGGCCTCCGTCAGAAAAGCCAGATATTTGCGGACCGAGATCCGCGAGATGGGCGCATGACTGCTGATATCCTCCGTGGAGAATATCGGGCTCTCCAGCCGGTTAATCGTGCTCCAAATGCTCTCCAATGTGCCTTCGGCAAGTCCCTTGGGCAGCGGCAGGGCAGCGTTCTTCTCCTCTTCCGTCCCGAGCGAATGCCGCAGCAGCTTATCCAGCTGCTCCTGGCTGAGATGCTCCTTGTGCATCAGCTTATAATTTTCACGATACGCCGACAAGGCCGCCTGGAAGCGGGCAAACTCAAACGGCTTGATCAAATAATCCACGGCCCCGTTCTGCAGCGCCTTGCGGATGCTGGCATTGTCACTGGCGGCGGAAATCACAATGATATCCACCTTGCTCCCCTGCTCCCGCAGAGCAGAGAGCAGCTGCAGCCCGCTGACCCGCGGCATATATATATCCAGCAGCACCAGATCTACCTGCTCCTTCTCCAGCATAGTCATCGCTTCATCCCCTGTAGCGGCCCAGCCCGCATACTCAAAGCCCGCAACCTGCTCCAGATAATGCCGGTTAAACTTCGCCACCATCGGGTCATCCTCTACGATCAACACTCTAATGTTCATGGGTTCTCCTTGTCTTTTGTGCAATTACAACTATATATAACTACAACTAATATAACATTGCGGCGGGGACTTTTGGAGGGAGGTGTCTGGTTACTTGCTATTATGTGGAAAGATTACGTTGTTACTGTACTTCAATTGAAAAAGAAAATTAAATAGAATAACGGGTCGATTATAGTGGAAGACTATAATCAAACCCATTTAATGAATGCCTCTAAAAAAATTCACAACAATCGTTATTTATCTATTTCTAAAAGAATGACCGACACGTCACTTAAAGAAGTATCCGCCGTTAGTTCATTTTGCAATAAAGCCATCAATAACTTAGTTACTTTTGAAAAAATTGCTTCGCTAGAACCAACCAAACTGTGGGCACCACAAGCAAATGTAATCCTTCCTGAATAATGCCAATTTGATTTAATAGCAGTTTCCTTAGCAGAATTAAGAATAATCTCTGCATATTCAGAAGGAATACCTAAATAAATCTCCTCTTCCCTCATCTCTAATTCTGAATGGAACATAGAGTTGGAACTATCCCCTATTACGGTTTTTATTATTAACTCTGATGTTTGATTAGATATGAATTCAACACCCAAAAATGCATAGTATGAGCTATTACGAGGAAGTTTCAATTCCAAAGCCATTTTCTTATCCTCAGAAACTACTGGTTCAGATAGTTGCAATGTAACTTCTAGCTCTTGGACCTCTTGAATAGAGATTGAAGGCAACTCATCCTTCCATAAAACCATTTTTCTAAATTTACCTAAATCATTAAATATTTTCACTTTTCTAACCCCCAAAATTTATACCAGGAAGAATTGAATTCTTCAGGCATAGATTTAATAACATCAGGATGATATACACTAAATCGAGAAACTTTATATTTTTGCAAAACTAATTCATGAGCAGAATCATAGTCCATACCTTTTTTCATTTTTGTAAATTCAGAAACTTCATGCATGTAAAAACTAGCATCAGCTCCTGCCAATGATTTACCATTTTCCATAGCACTTTCTATCCGTTGTATCATAGCTTGATTAGGAGCATAGGGATCAAAAGTAGAAATATGGTTTTTCACGATATCAAGCCCTTTTTGTGATACGTTAATTTCCATCCCTTCTAGTTTCCCTAATCCTTTTTCCGTCGCTCCAGAGTAATTAGGATTATACGCTCCAGTTCTCCCTCCACCTTCATTGACAGGACCTATGCTCTTTTCAAGCTTATTGATACTACTTGAAGTACCTGTCTCCATCTCCTGCTGAAGAACTTGTCCAGATCTTTTCAGTTTACTATACAGCCCGTTAGGGCCACTCGACAACATCTCCTGAACAGTCTGATTCCCTACTGCTGCACTAGTTTGCTGTGCTGCTTTCTGGATCGTTTTACTTCCGGCTATTTCAACTGCATCCTTTACCACAGCTGCTGTGGCAGCTTTCCCTGCAATTTTTGCTGTTATTTTTTCGGTTACTTGGATAGCACCTTTAACGCTAGACTTAACAAATGCGGCTTCACCAAACGTAGCAACGTTAAGGAGCAAGTTGGCAGAACCTGCACTTCTTTGCAGGAACGTTTTGTCCTTCCCGAAAGCAAGCTTAGCATCGTCGCCTATCATTAGGTTAAACGTATTAACAACTAAGTTCTTCGCTCCATTTTTAATCGAATTAAATACAGAGCCGCTGCCCGAGCTCTTTGCAGCAGACTTAACAGGTACAGGATCTTTCTTAACAGATGTTTTAGCTGCCTGGACAACTTGTTCTTCTTTCTTTGCTTTTTTTAGATCTGCTGCCAAAACTGTATTTTGCTGCTGCAACTTTGATATTGCAGCGGCGGCTGCACTTCCTGCTGCTGATGGACGTGAGCTACTAGTTGAGCCACTTTTTGATGTTGCCGGCGGCTTTGTTACCGTGGCTGGTGGAGTTGCTTTATTATTATTTGCTGGCGCTGACGAAGCAGACTTCTTCAAATTCTGTGCAGGCTTCGTTGGTGCTGGCGGCTCTTGTTTTGGAGGCGGTGTGGACGCCTTCTGCTTAGCCAGAAACAGATGCTCTTGGCGGTCCGCAGCAGCGTCGTTTCGGTTGATCTGGCTTTGAATGGAGCTTGCCGTTGCTTTGTGGCCAGTCGGATCGATATACTGAATCGGATCATTATTGGCATAAGTGTAGAGATTGAGACTGAGCGGGTTATTGTCTTCCCCCCAGTAGCTGTCTTCTGACAGGAAACGCCCGATGTACGGATCGTAATAACGTGCCCGAAGGTAGTACAGCCCTGTCTCCCCATCATAATACTCTCCTGCATAACGGATGGATTCCGAATAGGACTCGATGCTTAGCACAGGATTACCAAAGACGTCGTAGTCATATTGGTTCTGTACTTCTCCTGCAGATGATACAGTTTGCACAACATCTCCGTGTCCATTGAACAAATAATAAGTATATGCCTTAGCCTGATTCATTCTGGCAATGTAGTTAATACCCCGGATGTAACGGACGCTGAGCTTGCTGCTTCCGTCCAGCTCCAGAATCACATGCTGACGGTCATATACATAATTCGTTTCCTTTGCTATATTCCCTGCTTTAGCACTGCTTACCGTTTTCTTTACCCGTAAGCCGTCTCCATTATAAACATAATCTACAGTTGTGCGATCTCCCGCCTTCACCTTGACAGCTTTCGTTAAACGGTTGAACCCGTCATAGACTTGAGTTACTTTTTCGATAAGACTATTAATTTCTTTAGTCTGTGCCTCGTAAGTGTCTCCCCCGGTAGACTGGTGCATTGCTGTTGTATGGGGCTGGGTATAGGCTGTCCGTTGGCTAAGCTCATTCCCGTTCTTATCAAAAAGATAATCTACAGTTTTGAGCAGCAACTCCTTCCCTGATGTATCGCTCATCCGCTCTTCAAGCTTCATCAACTGATTACTTGAAGAATACAGGTAGTCACTCTTCTTCAATTTATACTGAAGTGCTTGCTTGGTATCCGGGAAGATATAGCTGCTAGGCTGCAGCGAGGTATAGGTCTCCAGCATAGACTGCCGGTTTCCTGCCCTGTCATAGGCATAGACAGTCGTCTTTCCCGGTGCTTCTACCTGCTTAATATGGCCAGCATCATCGTAGCTGTATGCCGTTGATCCAAAACTATCTGTCTTGGTAATCTGCCGGCCAGCATCATCATAGGTATAACGGTAACTGGAGATCTCAGAACCATTGTTCCGTTTGTTTGTTAAGGTTAGCAGACGATTGTTCAGATCGTATGTATAGACCTCCTTGAGACCATCTTCATACTGTACCATCGTACGGTTGCCATTCTTATCATAGGAATAGGCAGTCTCTTTACCATCATAGTCTACAAAGGCCATCCGGCTGGACTTGTCATACTGGTAAGTTGTGGTGTAGCCCAAGGTGTCTGTCACCGATTCTACATTTCCAATTACATCGTAAGTGTATTTGATCTGAACCTTACTGTCTTTACTAATCTGGAGCAGCTGATTCTGGGAATTATAAGTGTAGCTATACGTTCCGCTCTCATCATTCATGCCCGTCCGATTTCCAGCTTCGTCATAGCTATAGTTAATTTTATCCCCAGTCTCTGCTACTCTCATCTCAGTTAACAGATTCTGATTACTATATAAATATAGTGTACTATTTCCCTGACGGTCGATCATACGCTGCTTGTTCAGTGCCAGATCATAGGTGTAACTGATGGTTGCATTGCCAGCATCCGTGACGGATTGCAGTACCCCAAAAGATCCATAGCGGTACTGGGTAACTTTACCTCTTCCGTCTTTCATGGACTGCTTGTTGCCCATACGGTCATAGCTATAGCTGATCTCCACATCCAGCGCATCAGTAACCTGAGTTAAACGTCCAGCATTATCATATTCATAACGAATAGAGTTGCCAAGAGCATCCGTTTTTTGAATAAGGTTACCGTAAATATTGTACTGATAAACAGTAGTGAAGTTACTTGTGCCATTTTTACTTGCTAATACCGGATCAATAACAGCAGTCACACGATTGCCTAAATCATAATGATAAATAATTCCATACCGGGAGCCATCGGTCTCTCCTGCCGCATAGCCTTTAGCATCAATGCTCTTGACCATATTGCCCTTCGCATCATAAATCTTCTTGCCGACTACTGTACCATATGGGTCAATGGTAAGAGATACTCTATTTAATTTGTCATAGGTGTATGACATACTGTAGCCCTTGGCATTGGTATCCGCGATTTTATTCCCTGCCAGATCATAAGCTGTTGTAAATTTGTTGCCTTCCGGGTCAGTAACTACAGTAACCCGGTTAACAGGATCATACGCATACTGTGTTACGAATCCCCTCTCATTCTTATCCGAAACTCTATTCCCTGCTGTATCATAGGCGAACTGTCTTACGAGCTCTGTTGAACCTTGAGCACGAATCACCTTTTCCACACGGTTCATAGCATCATAGGTATAATTTACAGTGTATGCCTTGCGGTTAGCTGAATCAGTGGACAAAAATCCGTTCGCTCTAGGATCTGCTTCTTGAATTTTGTTGCCTAGCACATCATAGCTGTAAGTTGTAATCTGCATGATTCTATCCGGATAGGTTGAATCCATTAGATTAGCTAGATTAGGCAGAGTTGAATAACCTTCAACACTGGCCTTATCCAGCCACCCGATCCGTTTCACCATGCGGTTCTGGGAATCATACTCATACTGCTCCACATCCTTGAGATCGGAATCTCTCAACTTTTCTGATTTGATGAGATTACCATTCTTGTCATACTCCATGGATGAGCTGGCACCGCTGTTGTCAATGACGCCTTTAAGCAGATTGTTATCGAAATAGATATAAGTAGTTTCCCGGTTAGCAGAATCTTCTTTGGATCCCGATACAATCTTCTTAGTCATATTTCCTGCTGCATCATAATGGAAGCTCTCTACAGCGTAAATCACGTTTCTGCTCTCATCGAGTGCAAGAGGTGATTTCTTTTCGATGAGCCTGTTTCCGGCATCATAGTTGAACAGGGTTATGCTGTCTGCTTGATCTTTTACCGACACCAGATTCCCGTTAAGATCATATTTGTTTTCAACTGTATACCCGTAGGGGTCTTTTACAACTTTTTCTTTGCCAAATGAAGTGTAGCTGGTAGTAGTTACTGCTCCAAGCGGATTGGTCTCGGAAGTCTTTCTGCCCTGCTTATCAAAGGTATACTCGAAAAACCCGCCATCTGCATAAATAATTTTAGCAGGTGTTCCGTCAGGATTGACTTCATATGAAGTCGTGTTGCCCCGTTCATCCGTTCGAGCCAGCAAATGATCAAGCACATCATATTCATACCGTTTACTGTCGCCCAGAACATTGGTTTCTTTAATCAGCCGGCCAAGCCCATCATATAAATAGGTTGTACCTTTGGAAGAGCCAATATTGCCTGAGTACCTGAGACCATCCACTTTTTTGGACATCTGTCCCTTAGCATCATATTCGAGGTATTCCACGACCGTCCCTTCAGGAGATACTGTGGATAGTCTGCGGTTCATCTTGTCGTACGTATACGACATCCCCTTCATACTCAAGACCTGATTGGTACTATCCAGCTCTTTCTTGTATTGATTAGGTGAGATTTCCCGAATCAGATTACCACTTAAGTCATAGATGTATCGTGTTACAGCCAATCCGCCGTCTGCAGCGGGCAGACTTTTACGCAGCACACGATCAAGTGCATCATATTCATAGCGGGTTTGCATTCCAATGGAATTGGTCTCGGTTAGTACATTGCCCGCAGCATCATATTGATATAGTGTTGAACCTTTCATAGCATCCGTCTTCTTCAGCAGCTGCTTATCATAATTATATTCGAATGAAGTTGTGTTCCCCTTGGCATCGCTCTGGCTTAACAATTGATCATTCTTAGAATAGGTATAGGTTGTTGCTGCCTCCAGACGATCCACATATTCATTGTCAAAAACAGCCCCCGGTAAAAAACCTGCACTGATATCTGCAGTCTTAACCAGTAAAGCACTTTTGGTAAGCCGTGATCTGGAGTCATAGCTGTTCCGTGTAATATCATAGTTATTATCGCTACTCTTTTGATAAGTCGTAATCACATTCCCGGCACGGTCGTAATCCTGTTTACTCTCTCTGCCAAACGGTCCTGTAATCTGAATAACTCTTCCGCCCTTATCATAGATCTGCTGAGTAAGATCCCCCATGCTGGTCTGAGTTACGGCTCCATTTTTATTAGAGACAATGAGTTGAAAGGTTTCTGTCGAGAGTAATTTAGCAGCTTCATCATACTTCATTAGGGTAAACCGGTAATACGTATTGGTTTGATCCGCACGAATATATTCTTTTTTGGATATTTGATTACCCGCTAAATCGTAACCGTAGTAAATAGACTTCCCATTCTGGTCTGTGCTTTCCAGCAATTCGCCTTGCGATGAATAACGGAAGGACTCAGAAGTGCCGTCTGGATATTCTATTAGATAAGGAGAGCCAAAAATAGTATTGTAGCTTTTGGTCTGTTGGCCTGACTTATCTGTGTTTATAGTGACCCATTTACCTGTAAGATCATAGTCAACTGTCGTACGTGAGCCGTCAGCATAGGTTGTTTGCTTCAAACGGCCTCCAAGATCATAGAGATATGAAGTAGTATGAACAAGCCCGTCAGTCTCGCTCACTACATTACCAGAACCATCATAGATAAGCTGTTTGCTGATTTTTCGGATGCCCTGTTGTTTGTTATCATACGCAGCCTGGGCTGAGATAATCTCAACAGGCTTATCAATAACATTATATTGATATAACAGACCTATAGACTGCTCTGGATGAGTAGCATTATACCCTTCTCCATCGACATCCTTAACAAGGTTGTCCCTACCATCATATTCCTTGTAAGCAATGACCTCACGATTGGTTCCGTCAAAGGCAATAGTCTTTATTAACCGGTTCTCTGCATCATACATATTCTCAATGCCAGGAGCCTGTTCCATAGCAAGAGCAGAATATCTTGAATCCACAGTTTTTAACAAATTGCCCATCGTATCATACTGATAACGGCTTGAATTCCCCAAAGGATCAGTTGTCCCTATTGCAAAACCTAATCCATCGTAAGTATAAGAGGTTGTCCGCTCTGTTCCATCAATTACTGACGTCTCAGCAATCAGATTGCCGGACTTGTCGTATTGATAACGGCTGATTCTAGGCCCCTTGTCATTAAAAGGCTTGGAGGTAGATACCTTAAGATTTCTATAGTTGTACGTATTCTCCTCAGTATCATAACCCGTACCATTGAATCGCCTCATCTTCAGAAGGTTTCCTTCGAGGTCATATTCATTTAATGTCTCATAGGCCCCTCTTTCTACAAGTGATCCGTCCTCCCCTTTTTCTTTGGATGATCCTGTCTCTGACGTTATGTTTCCGGCAAAATCATATTGATAATTCTGTACAATCTGTTTTGTCCCAGTTGAATCTGCGTATTCTACAGTTTTAGTTTTGTTCCCGTTTGCATCATATTCGTTAGATGTGTGAGAACGGGTAGCAGCGTCCAGGCTGACATATTGATCTGTCACTTGGTTGAGCGAATCATATGAAAAGGAGGTTACTGAAGAATCCTTGTTAGCTCCTGCTGAATACAGCCCTTGCGTAAGTTTAATCCTGTTATTCACCGCATCATATTGGCTATTTGTATAGAAATAATCCGAACTTCCCGCCTGATAGATTTTTTGAATGGTGTTTCTACCCAATCCATCGTAGATCCACTCTGTGGTTTTCCCGCCGGGAGCCTTCTCGGAGACAGGTTGTTCCATCGCGTTATAGCCATATTCTGTCGTGTTACCCAGCGCATCAGTGGCGCTAATCTTTCTTCCCAAGGCGTCGTAAGTGTAACGGGTAGTATGCTTGCCTTCGTCAGTGTCTGTTATGAGGTTGCCGACATAGTCATAAGTGAAGGTTGAGGCGTAATACGTCTGACGATCCGGCGTAACCTCTTGCTTAATCAATTGGCTCTCCAGGTCATAGTAGTACCTTTTACCATAACCTTCTTCATTCGTAATCGTCATACGCATAGGAAACTGGGGAGAAGAGTTGATCTGATAATCAATTTTCACTGCTGCCTTAAGCGCCTTATCATTGTCATAGAAGGATTTCTCTACAATCTGCTGATTACTGTCGTAGGCATAGCGTGTGCTATGTCCATTACTATCAATTTCTTTAGTCAGATTGCCAAAAGCATCATATTGCAGGGAGGATAACCTCTTCCATGTACCTTGGCTATTGATGCTATGGCTCAACAAATTCCCCTGAATATCATACTCATTCAGATACTTGTAATTCCCCGCATCCGTATACTGAATCTTGAAGTTAGCATACGGACTCTCCTGATAATCGTACTGGAGTGCCTTATTATCTGGTCTGATGTTCTTGAGTACACGGCCCACTGCATCGTATTGATACGATGTCTTGTTGCCATTCGCATCGATTTCACTAAGGATATTGCCGGTCTGCATATCATAGGCATAGGTTTTGGCAGAAGTCTTGCCATCCGCCTGCTGATATTGCTTGGTCAGGTAAGCCCCTTTGGTATTTGTACCATTGGCGTCGATACCATATTCATAGTGAGTGGTGAAATCCTGGGAACGGTCATGTGCCGTTTTACGGATCAGATTGCCATAGGAATCATAGGCGTACTCTGTGACTAGCCAGGGATTCGCCGGATCATTCGTTGCTTTGCTCTCTTTAATTACATTGCCTTTACTGTCAAGCTCATAGTTGGTCTGAGCAGATGTATTCTGATCCAGCTTCCAGGTCTTCTGGGTCAGAATATGATATTTATTAATATCATAGGTAAATAGTTCGGTGTGTTCATTGTTCACCGGATAACCCTTGCTGTCACGTTCAGCAATGGGTCCGGTATGACTGGTCATATTGCCGTACTCATCATAACGGTAGTTCTCAATGCTATGAACCGGCTCACCTGTAGCCTGCCCGCCAGTCACTTGATAGATAAGCGTCTCCTGTTTCTTGACCAGCTTCAGTTCATCATGCTCACTGGTAACGATCTCCTTGTGATTTTTGCCCAGCTTCTCAGTGAGAATCATTTCCTGATTACCGTTGTATGTATATTTGACCGTGCTGCCGTTAACATCTGTGATGGTTGTGTAATAACGGTATGTATCTTTTAGGTAGGCCTTATCATCCTGCTTATAGTCTGCCGTGCCGTACCCGTCAGCTTCATTGGTATAGGTGTAGGTCTGCTTGTTATAGGTATCGGTTAAGAGTTTATCCAGAAAGTTGGGTTTGGCAGGATCGAAGCCTTTCTTGATCAGATCCTTACTCTCAAAAATCTTTCTGTACTGCATACTGCCTTCGTTCAGCCGTTTGGTGTAGGTGTTATATACATAGCTCTTCGCCTTGTTGCTCTTCACTTCATCTACCAGTACAAGATTCTCGTAACGTGAATACGCAGAATATTTATCTTTATTGAAGTAGGTGAAGCCCAGATCAGGCTGCTCATACCAGAACATGAATTTCGGTTTCGCATCCGTGTCATATACTCTTTGCAGCCGGGTCCGTATAACATGCTTGGAATCATTAACGAGCGCCGCTGACTTGTCGTACACAATACTTTTATCGCCCGGAAGATGGACAATCACTTGGAACTTACCCTTTAGATCTCCGGAATCCGTATTATTGGGGCTTTGCGATGCGTTATAATAGTTGTTCGCATTTACAGGAGAATCAATGCTGATCGGGCCTACTGTGTAATTGATGTCCTCTTTGTATTCAATCGTTGTATCGCGGCCCACCGAATCCGTAATTTTGGAGATCAGCTTTTTGTTAATGGAATGACCATCCATATAGTAATTCAATGACTCATACTGAAAATTAATAGTGTTGCCATACCGGTCCACGATTCCCAAGATCCGGCCGTCTTCGGCAAAATAGGTACTCTTCCCATCCTTGCCTGTCATTACATACTTGGAGGTTCCGTCTGCTTGTCCATTCTGATAAGCGGCAGTCTCACGGACTACTACATCTTTCACAGTCTGGCCCTCTGGCAAAAATACATAGGCTCCGTCCAGATTCGCAGGCTTAAGACGGTATACATCCCCGCTGTCCGTATGCAAAAACCTATGGCTGGAGCCGTCCGAATTCACCTTCACTTCAATACTCGGGAAGGAGAAGCGCATACCCATGCCGAGGTTATATCTGTCTTCATAGAAGGAGGAGGTTTTGGCATAAGAGAAGGCCCTGTCTACCCAGGCTCCGTCTACATAATTCACTTCCATCTCTTGCACATTCGCTGTTTCATTCTTATAGATTCGTTTGAATTCAAGATCTAATCCGTTCTTGCCAGGCAGGACATAATCTGTCTGAGTGATGGTTAGTGAACCACTCTGAGGGCTAATTTCGTCAATCGTTTCATTGGTTCTTAAATATGCCGGTGAGAGCATAGTATTGTACTTTTGTTTGGGACCAACCAGATTGTTCAATTGATCCTGTAAGGTCTCGGCACTTGCTGCCGGTAAGAAAAACATCATCAAGATAAAAGAAGCCAATGATATTCGGATACATGCTTTCTTCACAAAGCTACCCCCGTCTGCCTGTTAGTTATTGCCCGTACTTTTCCGTATAGGTCTGGGCCATGATCATTTCATCTGAAAAACCTTGCGCAACTCTAGTAACTACAACTTTGGCAGACTCTCCAAGCTTCTGTGCCAGTACAAAAGCATGTGTAACCTGCTGCTCGGAAAGCTTATCATCCCCAGTATATTCACGAACTTCTTCCGCTGTTATCTGAACCCTTGGAAATGGATTTCCGCTGTACAATACCTTTTCCCGTTCAAAAACGCTACTCCATTTACCACTTTTCAGCTTCTCATTCAATAAATCTCCAAACAGCTTGCCGGTTACGAAAGATAGCCTGTCCGCGATCATAATATCGTCAGAGGTTGCTCCTTGCACCTGCATTAGCAGCTCTAGTTCTTCTGATTCGAAGGATCTGGGGATAAACTCTTTATGTGTCTCACGATATTCTGTGAAAAGCGTCTCCCAGGACTTGCCTGCGCTTCTGGCCGCAAGCATTGCGTTCCAATCATTCACATTACCGAAATTGTGGTATAAGAAATCATAAGCGGTTAATACCGCAGCACGGCTATAACCATCAGCAACCAACTCTTCAATCTGCTTACGGTATGTCTCTTGAACACTGAATTCTTTCAGGAACTGATCATATGAACTTTGAACCACTTCAGACTGCACAGGTCCAGCGTTCATTCCATGATTGTCCCCGGTCTCCGCTTTAGGAGTAACAGCCACTTTGGCATAGGCCAATACCCCTGCCTGGAACACCAATACCAGAATGATGATTAAAGCAAAAGCTTGAATGACCTTGCGTTTGTTCATTCCTCTTAGCTCCTCTATTTGTAATTAGGATTCATTGCCTGAATTTCTTGTCTGAGCACTTCACCCGGATTTTCCGGCCTCACGTCCTGCACCGTAGGCGGGTTAATATCCGGAATCAGCGATTCCTTATCTTCGGTTACAATATTATTGGGGTCAGGTTTCCTCTCTGCAGCTTCAAGATCGGGTGCTGCCTTCCCCTGCTGTAATTGCTCCAGCATCCGCTTCTCCAGAGCGTCCAGTGTTACCATCTCGCTCTCTTTGAGTGTGATCGTCTGCTGCTCTTTATTCTCCTGATACGCTTTGGGGTCAGTGATATATTCCTTAAGAGTCAGCCCAATCTGAAGCGACAGTAAGTATTCATTCATTACGGCCTCCATGGAACCGAACTCCTGTTGCAAGGTAAGCAGGAGTGTAACCGCCTCTCCCTCATTAAATTGCTCGTTAATTGTTACGTACGCAGACTGTAAATCCTCTTCAGCCGAGCCGGATCGTTCTAAGGATGCTTCCGGCTTTTCCACAATCGATGCTGCACTGCTGACAACTTCTTTTAACTGCTGCATCGTTCTCTCCGTGAGCATTTTAGCTTCCATGATCTCGTCATCCTGGAAGCCCTTCTGATGAAGTTCCTTAAGTAATTCCTCACCCAGACCAGCCTCATGAAGCAGATTTGAACGCCCCTGCTTGTCTTCCGCATTGTTCGCCGGAAGCTGCTGCTTCAGAGTCTCCGTAATTTCATTCCATGACGAACCTGATTTTTTCATTTCCATAATCTTTACTGCCGCAACTCCGCTCAGGTTAGAGAGCTCAGCCGCTGTCTGTTCATCTTGTTGCCGGGAGGACTCTTGTACGGCTGAATCCCGGTTAAGTCTTGGAAAGGTCACAATGGCTGCTTCAGCCAGCAACGCCACTATGATTGCTATGGATATATATCTGTATTTTCGCTTGCGGATCATGAACATTCTCCTTCAATATCATTCAATCTACCGTAACTTTTACGCTGCTATCGCCCGTTATTTTCGACTTGAAGGTGAGCGTAGCAATCTCTCCAGACCAAGAGGTTCCGGGGACAATATTCTGATCGACAGAATAAGTAATTTTCCCAGGGGTATATGAAGCAGTTAAATTAGAACCGGCAATCCTTCCGCCAGAAAGATCTCTGGCTGGAGTGAAATCATATAAGTCGATTAATTCAAGCTCATCCGGATTATAGGTCGCCACAAATTCCAGTTCACTGAAATCCTGTACATTCTGAGCCAGCAGAGTCAGACTTGCTTCCTTATCCTTCTTGACTTTAAGCACGTAATCCGGACTGGTAGTACTCTTCTGTAGAGAAGGGCTCCAGGCCGTCACTCCTGATGTATTTTTTGCTCTTACACGGTACGTATGAGTGGTTCCCGAAGTAAGCTCGTTATGCTGATAGGTTATATTGTTACCGACATCAATCGTCTTTCCATCTACTTCAAGCTGGTAGCCATTCGCCCCGTCCATCTTCTCCCAGCGCAATTCAATCGAGTTGTTTTGGGCAAATCCATCTATTTTGGAAGGGGAGTCAGGCAGGTTGGGAAGTGTAGAGAGTGCTAATACTGCCACCCAGTCTCCACGTTCATTTCCTTGCTTCACTCTAATTTTATAGAGATGGTATTCTTCTGCTTGCAGTCCGGTATGATTGTAAATCGTATCCGCAGCGTTATCCAATAATTTGCCGTCTACTTCTATTTCATATCTTGCATTCGCGGCAACCGTATCCCAGGACAGGGTAATAGACTTATTCGTCACTACCGCTACCACATTAGTTAAGGAATCTGTATTCATTCCAACAGGCATGGTAGTCATGGCTATCGGTTTGGACCATTCACTTGTTCCGCTAATATTAGCGGCTCTGATTCTATAGGTATGTTTGGAATCTGCCGCGAGCTGGTCATGCACGAACAGGTTCTCCTTCACAGTGGTTATAGTCCCGCCATCCACTTCAATATCGTAAGTATCCGTATGAGGAACATTGTGCCAGGATGCTGTAATCTGTCCTTCATCCGCTGTTGTCATGATGTTCGCGGGTACATCCGGTATTTCCGGATGAGTGGTTACATCCAGAGGAGAGCTCCACTTACTTTTGCCTCCTATATTAACTGCGCGAATTCTATAGGTATGACCGCTAAGTGCACCTAATCCTTCATGTGTATAGCTGGTCAATTGCTTGTTGTCGATAATTAGCCCGTCCACTTCTATCTCGTAGCCGCTGGCCCGTTCCATCTCCTCCCACTTCACAGTTACCGTATGAATATCCTGCACTGCAGATATCTTCGTAGGGGTCTCTGGCGGATTAGGCCAGGTCTGTTGTATGGCGGGCGCGCTCCATTCACTCACCCCTCCTGTGTTACCGGCTCTTACACGATAGGTATGATCCGTTGAAGGTTCCAGGTCTTTGTGCGTGAAGGAGTTAAGGGTGCCGTTATCCGTCACAACTCCATCGGCTTCCACTTCATACCGCGTAGCATGAGGAACCAAATCCCAGGTTAATGAAACGAACTTCTGCGATGGGACTGTCAATAAATTGACAGGAGAAACCGGCGGTTCAGGCAGTGTCATTTGAGTAAAAGCCTGACTCCAGCTACTCGTACCTCCCGGATTGATAATCCTAACTCTATAGATGTGTTGAGTATTGGGTAATAATCCATTATGAGTATAGGAAGTATAAGTTCCATTATTGATAATCGCTCCACCTGCCTCTACCTCATAACCTAAGGCACCTGCTGATGAAGGCCATGCAAGCTTAATCCATTGCTGTGAAGCTTCTGCAGTAATTCCGCCCGGTGCAGCGGCTAGTGTTGTTCCGCTTGCCGGCCCTCCGAACCCTGTCTCTACCCCTTCGTTATTTCTTGCTTTTACCTGGACGGAGTAAGAGGTATTCGCTGTTAAACCGTTAATTACTACCGTCTTATTAGACGGGGTAAACCATACAGGCGAAGAACTGAGAGTGCCGGCAGGAGTAACATATGCAGTACCCAATTGAATCAAATATTGGGTTGAAGCTGCATTCTGATCATGAAGCTGCATGATTAAGGATGTTTCACCATTTTGCTGAACAGATATGGCCGGAGCTTGTGCTTTCGTATAGACATTCTGCTCATGGACCGCACTATTCCCTACTTTATCTCTGGCTTCAATCCTGGTATAAAATGCAGTATTTGGCATTAATCCTGTTGCAGTAAAGCTTGGCTGTGTAGTCCAGCCGCTCGACTGGCTTCCGACTGTGTAATGATATGGAACGTTATCCAATCCTGATATGGAATCTGTGGCTGTTCCCGATATCTGAACCTGTGAGTCGGAAGAAATAATATTGATATTTCCAATTACCGGAGGAGATTTATCTACAAAGATGGTTACCGAATTCTGGGTGGTGACTTTTCCGTCATTGGCTGTAAAGCGGATGGTATGACTGCCTTCAGCTAAAGCTGCTATGTTCAATGGACTAAAAGATACGTTTTGGGTTGTAGCTGTATTGGTTATCGTCTTACTTTCCCTTGCAGCTACCTCTGAATCTATATAATATTTCAGCTCCAGCGCATCACCGTTCGAATCTGATACCCCTATTACAGGAATGAACAGGGAGCTTGGGCCAATTTGCTGACCGTTGGGTGTGGGTATGGTAATTGTAGGGGCTGCATTGGAGGTTAAATTTTGTGCTGGGAGATATTCAGATAGTGAGTTTCTCCATCCATTAGGGGGGTCATTCACTTCGTGTTGATTATCTCCTGCACTGACCAAAACACTCACCTCTGATGGAATTTCACCAGTCAGCGGCTCCTCCCAAGGATAGCTAGGATAGGCAACTAAATCACCTTCATTAGTTATGAATTTGTTATTTGACTCACCCGTAGTCAAGTTTTCTACGCGTTTATGCGTATAGGACCCTGCTCTTGAACTGCTGCTCGAGTTACTCATATAAACAGCTATGTCCAGATATCTAGTACGTTGCATGTCAGGGTACCAATAGGTTCTGGAACCTGAGGTCATAATGGCCGCCTTATCCAAAGCAATATCGTAACTCATTTTTCTTGAAGATAAATCAAAGCGTATGTTTTTGACCGTAATTCCCGGCATATCCAACGTAATTTCTGCAATATTCCCCATGTCCGGAACATATCCAGCCGTTTTTATGAAACCATCAAAGTGAAGATCGGCAAAGCTGATAATATTAGACTCCCCTGCTGCTTTAACCTGTGATCCCCCTGGGAATAGAATCAACGTAACCATTACAAAAACACATAAAATAGATATCCATCTTTTCAGCATATCCTTCATAGTTCCTCTCCTACCGATATTAAATCTACTCTATGGTATAGGTTACTTTAGTAAATTGATTAGTCAGGGCAGTGAAGATAATAGTGTTCATCGCCGCCTTATTGCTCATTTGTACGTTGAAGACTATTTTTCCTGGTTCAAACTGGATTACATGGATTGGTGTCCCTGCAATATTGCCAGTCCCAAGCTCCATTTCCGGAGTCTCTGCACGCAGATCCATGACCTCAAGATCCTTGGCATTATAGGTGACTGTAACTCTGCGCTCGGATTTGTCACTTTTATAAGGGATGATCATTACAAAATTAAGCGGAGAGTCCTTTTCCGGCTTGATCGTTACTGCAGGAGTGGTTGTTTTCTTCAAAAGCTCTGACCAGTCGCTGGTGGCTCCTGCATTCTTAGCCCGGACACGATAAGCGTGCATTGTATTGGGTTCAAGGCCACTGTGTGTATATTCCAGCAGATTGAAATTCGAAATTATTTGCCCATCTACTTCCAAATCATAGCCGGATGCACCATTCACTGAATCCCAGACAAGCTGGACTGAATTCACAGTAACATCGCCTCTAAGGTTCTTAGGTACCTCCGGTGCTGTGACCCCAGTGATAATCGTAGTCCATTCACTCCAATCACTGACGACCTGAGTGTTCTTGGCACGTATCCGGTAATTGTGCTTGGTGTTAGGCAACAAACCGGTATGTGTGAAAGCAATCTTGCTGCCATTGTCAATCATTGTACCGTCAGCTTCAATTTCATAACCGGTGGCTCCCTTAACAGAATCCCAGGATAATCGGATTTGATTGCTCTTGGTCTCTGTCTTTACGTTTCCCGGAATCCCGAGCACGGTTGAAATCGTCAGCGGTTCGCTCCATTCTCCAAGGAAGCTTCCCTGCTTCGCTCTGACCCGATAATTATGCCAGGAATAGGGTTCTAATCCAGTATGCTTATAGGATAACGATTCTTCATTATTCAGAACTTCGCCATCTACCAGGAGATCATAGCCAGTCGCACTCTCTACCTTATCCCACGTAAGTTCAATACTTGTATTCTTGGCTAAGGCCTTCAGATTAGAGGGTTTGCCGAAGGTAGTGGTTGCAGATACGTATTTGCTCCACTCGGCAGCTCCCGCCGCATTTACAGCTCTTACCCTATATTTGTGGGTGGAGAAGGGTTCCAGCTTCTTGTGGATGTAGAGGTTATCCGAAATATTACGTATCGTTGCCCCATCCAATTCAATATCGTAACTTAACGCACCTGCAACTATGTCCCAAGTTATTGTAATTTCGTTGCTTTTCGCCGAAGTCTGAATATTAGCAGGAACACCCGCATGAGTGGAGTAAACCATCGTTTGGGTCCAGCTTCCGACTCTCTCTTCATTCCTCGCCCGCACTCTGTAGGTATGCTCTGAATTCAATGCTAGCTGTGAATGTGTGAATTCTAGCTTCAATTCATTATCAAGAACGTCTCCATCTACCTCGATGTCATACCCCGTTGCTCCGGTAACCGGGTCCCAAGCCACATGTACAGAGCTTCCTTCCACTTGTGCTGTAAGATTCTGCGGAACTCCAGGCAGAGTATGCACGGTGATGGTATTGCTCCATTCACTGATTCCATCATTGTTCTTAGCTCGTACACGATAGCTGTGCTTGCTGTTAGATTGCAGGTTGTCATGTATATACGAATTATCCATGATGTTATTACTAACAACTCCGTCTACCTCCAAATCATAGGAGGCGGCTCCTGATACAGCATCCCAGTGCAGATGAACAGACTGCTCGTCTGCCGTTCCCTGCAGCTTGGAAGGCACTCCAACCAGAGTAGTCTTCGTAACCAATTCGCTCCATGCCCCTGCTCCGCTGCTGTTCACCGCTCTGATGCGGAATACCTTAGGCATGTTCGGATTCAGATCAGTCTCCTGATAAGTTAGCACGGCTCCTATATTCTTCGTGCTGTTATTAACCTCTATTTCATAACTGGAGGCTCCGGTTACCGGCTCCCATTCGAGAGTAATGGTATGGCTTGTTGCCTTCATTTGAATATTCAGCGGTGCAGCCGGTAAGGTCCAATAAGATGAAGCTATCGACCACTCCCCTTTGATGTCTCCGCTGATTGCCCGGATACGGTAGAAATGCTCAGTTCCCGGACTAAGCCCCCCCTTGGTAAACCCAGGTTCACTGCCAAGGACGGTAACTTCCTTATCAAATTCGATCTCATAGCCGTCCGCATTAAACAAAGAAGGCCAGCTGAGGGTAATCGATGTGTCTGTTGCACTCGCATTTACTGCAGGTATAGAAAAAGGTCTTAAAGATACAGAGGGAACCACTTCACGAGTCTGTTGCTCGCTCTCCCACAATAAGCTGGCCTGAGGGTTGCCCATATCATTAGCGTATTCCATCTTCAGGTCATATTTTTTACCGGCTTCAAGCTGGATGGTGCCTTGCTCCACATGCTGCTTCGTTGTCCAGGCATCCACCAGAAGCTGATCATTCACCCAGAGTCTGACTCCACCTGACGTTCTGGCGGAAAAGGTATATTGATCTGTATAGTTAGGTTGAATTTGCCCTGTCCATCTTACTGAGAAATGCTGGTCTGCTATTCCCGGCACACCCAGAACAGGTTGGCCAGCCAAAGAAATAGATTCATCCACCTTCACGGCCTTCTTGCCCGTAAAATCATTGCCGCTGTAATACTCGGCCTTAAGGCCCGATAGAACATACTTCAACAATGTACGTCCAGCATGCTCATTTCCCGTATGTATTATAGGTCTTTGGTTCGAGATGACATTACCGCCTACTGCAAATAATCCGCCCGTGGTGATATTCAGATGATTATTCACACTGACATTGTCCCGGACGAACAGATCACCCTTGGTTACATTCAGCTCTGCTTTTGAATTATTGGACACTACTTCTCCAATAGACATTTCTTCGTCTACATTCATAGTTACCATAGTATTGATATTCATATTGCCTTGTACTACTATCCGTTTCGCGGATAGATCGAGCGAGCCATTGTTATAGACCAAAGAACCTGCAAACAATTCATTATCTACATGTACATTGGAATTATTATTTAAATGCACAGTCCCTTGTACCCATAGGTTACCTAGATTCTCATCTGGTGCAGGGTTGATAACATTAACATCCAACGCTGTATTGGCATTTAATCCTCCACGGAGGATTAACGACCCGTACACCGTTACATTCAGATTCCGGTTCGTATTCATGCCGTCGACGATTAGAATGACAGGCTGTTCTGCGCTTCCGAACGTCACGCTTGATTCTAAATTCAATTGTCCGACTGCAATAATTGCAGGCTTCTTGCCGCTGGAGCGGATAGAGCTTTGTATAGCTTCAATGTCCGAATTTACTATTGCCACTGCATGTTGGCTAACCTGCTGTATTTGTTGTTCAATAGATTCTATTTGTTCGCGGATATGGCGGGAGATTTCTGCCTGCAGGCCGTTCACCCTGATAAAAGGCGGAGCGTTGTGTATGTTGGTCATGCTTCCCGATAGAAGAACTTTGTCACCAGCAACCTTATTGGGTTCAAAAGGCAGGCGGATTTGAGGCGGGATCAAGGCGGGAGTGTATGTATTAACCAATGAAAGTTCTATGCTATTGAGAGCCGTCTCAATTCCGGCAGCATGGATTTGACTTAACGTCAGTCTTCCATCTTCGACAGCAACCTTCTTCTTAACCGTTCTATGCTGCCCTGCTTCAAGAGTGAGTCCCTCCATCACTTTGATATTCTCAACTGAAAGCGAGTTGTTGCTGCTATATACAGAGTCACCTACGGTTACTGAGACTTCATAAGTCCCATTGTCTAGTGCAATTTCCCACTTTCCATCCGGATGGATTCGTGTCAGGCTGCTTATGCCGGAGTCATCGTATGTATCTCTTGCGACTGTTGCATCGGTATGATCCATATTCCAGCCGTAGGAGTATTGGTTTTTGACGCTAAAAACGGCTCCGGAATCTGCAAGCTCTCCGTCCTGTACAGGAGCATCTTCGGGCTGAAACCGAATCCTGAGAATACTGTCCTGTGCGGAAATCTTCATCCCTGAGAATTCTACAAAAGGTGCAAGAAATTGAGCCAGAATGATAAAACACAGTACCTTACATATAAAGCTTTTCCTATTTGTCATAAAAGACCTCCGCTCATTTAACACTTCAATCAAAAAAAGGGCGCAAAAAAACCACCGGAAAGAGCGGCCCGGCTGCCATTCACAGGGTGGGTATCTCCCGCCCTGTGGTAAGGCCCGTGGCTTTGCGTCCCTGACTTTCGTACAGGTTTGCCTTTTTAGTTCTAATGGTTAAATTCATGCGAAATCATTTTGAATTCACTTCAAATCCAATCTGTACTTACCTTGGCAATAATACCCTATATTTGAATCATATAATATTGTTATTTCTGTGAACGTTTAAACCCAGCACCCTCCGCACCACCACCCAACTTCCCAGCGGCGCGGCACCCAACAGCAGCATGAGCAGAGTTAGGGTCTGCGGGGACTGGTCCAGTGACAGTACGGCGATGAAGATCAGCAGGCCGAGGAGGCGGCCGCTCATCAGGCTAAGCTCCCTCAGCACTACCCATTCCACACGTTTGCCGGCGCTCTCCTCGGACACTCCCATAAGGTCGAAGCTGGTGGACAGCATCGGCAGCATGTAGAGCGGAAGGCAGAGTGAGGTCCCGATTCCCATGATTAGGAGGGTGGTAAAGTTCACCTTCCACAGCAGCGGAAGAAGGAAGGCGATGAGCAGCAGACTGCCTGCCAGCATACCGCCGAGGCGGGCACGGGGCTTAAACCATCTGCCGGCCGCATAATAACTGATCAGAGAGACGGCCGAGGTCAGCAGGGCGAACTGCCCCAGCTTGCTCTCCTCCTGTGCTGCAATGTAGACGAGCAGACCGATCAGGAAGGAGAATACGCCTTCCCGGATGCCCTGGAACACTAGCGCCGCCGCAACTGGCCGCCAAGGACTGCGCCTGCGCGCAAGCTCGCGCCAGGACTCCAGCCAGAGATAGGCTTCGCCGCGCGGCCGTTTGCGCAGCCCGAAGCTGAGCACAGCAGCCACCCCATAGATAGAGAGCGACAGTATGAATACCATGCGGTAGCCTTGTCCGCCTTGCCAGCGGGAGATCATCCAGCCGGACACCCAGGGGCCGGCTATTCCCGTCAGGGAACCCAGCAGACCCATCCACCCGTTATAGAAATCGCGGTTTGCAGCGTCCGTAATCTCGAAGAACACAATATTGAACGCCAGCCAATACAGCCCGATGGATAGCCCGAGGACCCCGCCCAGCGGCCAAATGAAATGCACTGCCTCTCCTTGCAGCCACAGCACCAGCAAATAAAAAAAGCCCGATACGGCAATTCCCAGCCGCAGGGCATTCATTTTGTTATGCTCTTTCACCCACTTGCCGCCCAGCCAAAAGCTGAGACCTATGGCAAGCTGCTGGGCCACGGTGAACCAGCCGATCATGGCGAAGTTCTGCCGGCTTTTCCACAGATATACGTTGAGGAACGTCCCTGCAAGCACTGTAGCCAGAAGGTATAGCCCGCCTACAGCTAGCAGCAGCGCCGCCTGTCCCCGTTCTGAATCTCTCATGCTTAGCCTCCCTGCTCATCCTTGGACACTTCATCTATCCATAACATGTCCAGATGGCAGGGAAAGCATGAATCCGATCTTTATTCGCCTGCGGTGCTGAGATTGCGGACAAGCTGGATGCGGTCTTCCTGTGCCAGACTATGCTGTACATGGAAGCAGGAAGGGCAGACGTACAGATTCAGCGCGAAAGGAGGCTTCAGCACGGCTGCGCCGCTAAGCGCTTCCGGCGTTGCCGGGGTGAACCCGTCCACCTGCTGCGTACCGGAGTGAAGCATCAGCTCATGGCATTGCGGACATTCCGGCGCTTCCAGCTGGGCAGCCAGAATTGCGGAGACCTTGTCCTCATAACGCTTCAGATCATAGTCATCGCCGAACTGGCCCAGCGTACCCCATACAGGCACCACGCTATCCTTGTCGTCGTCATCCCACAAATTATCATCGCTAATCTCTTCCTCCCCGGAAGCTTCCTCCGCAACCGGCTCGTCATCCTCAAGATCCTCTGCACCTATCGTTACTGTGCGGTAACCGCTAAGCTCGTTATTGCAATGAGGACAGGTATCCTCGGGTCCAAACTCCTCATCCCATACAATCTCGGTGTGGCACCATGGGCAAACTGTTGTCTCCATCTGTATAATCTCCTTCGCTTACTCACATTCGGTTCAATTCACCGTTAAATATATAATGCCGGCTGCTACAAAAGCCAGGGCTGAAATAAACAGAATCCGAATCAGCAGCTTCATCTCCCTGCCCCCTAATTCAGAATATGGCCGCGCCGATAACATAGGACAAGGATATGGAGAGCAGCATGGCTGTCAGTCCTACGGCCCGGTTATCCGCAGCAATCTCTTCATCAATTGAAAAGACCGGAGTAAAAAACTCGAACAGGAAGTAAGCCAGAAGCAGCAGCAAAAAGCCTACAAGAGACCATTTCATCGTCTCATAGATCGATGCCCCTGCTTCAATGCTGAAGCGTAAGATGTTGCAGATTCCGAAGATTTTGCCTCCGGTTGCCATAGCTACGGCTACATTCCCCTTGCGGATTTCTTCCCAGCAGTTGTATTTCGTCACCATTTCAAAGAAGGACAGAAAGACGACCAGCCCCAATATGGCGACAGTGAAGTAGCCTAGCAGCGCCCCCAGCGGATGTTCCAGCAAAAGATCAATATTATCCTGCACACTTTTCCCTCTTCCCTGCCGGACTATGGGCGCTACTCCAGTTCAGCTACCGTCACACCCGCGCCGCCTTCATTATAGTTCCCGAGCCGATAGCTTTTGACATGCTTATGCTTGCGGAGATATTCCTGAATTCCTGTCCGCAGGACTCCCGTCCCCTTGCCGTGGATAATGGAGATCTGCCCCAGATTGCCGAGAAAAGCTTCGTCGATGAAGCGGTCGGTCTCCATGATGGCTTCCTCCAGGTTCGCACCGCGCAAATCAAGCTCATTACGGATATTCTCATCGCGTGTACGCTTGACCGTTGTCGCCCTGCGCAGAGCCGGCGGAGGAGCATCCGGTGCGGAGGCCAGGAATTCCAGATCACTCAGATTGACCTTCATCTTCATGATGCCGAACTGAACAACAGCCTCCTTGGTACCGCTCAGCTCAACCACAAGGCCCTTCTGATTCACATTCGCTACCTTAACTTCATCCCCCGGCTGAATCTTGCGCGGCGCCTTGACCGTGCTGCGCGGCACAGCCTTCTTGCGCGGTGCAGGCTCAGCTTCATCCAGCCGGCGGCGGGCTTCAATCAGCTTATGCTCCTTGACGGATGCGCCTTCCTCCAGCGCCAGGCGGCGGAGGCCAACGATAATCTCCTCGGCTTCCTTCCGTGCCTTGGCCAGAAGTTCGCTGGCATCCTTCTCTGCCTTCTCGAGACGCTTGTCGCGTGAGCCCTCCAGCTTCTCCAGCTCCTGCTGCTGCCGCTTGCGGAATTCCTCCGCTTCGCGGCGGATCTCTTCCGCCCGTATGCGTTCGTTCTCTGCGGTAAGCCGGTTCTCCTCAAGGGAGGCAATCATATGCTCAACACGCATATCTTCTTCCTTCACTTCACCGCGCGCATGCTCAAGGATCGCACTTGGCATCCCGAGGCGTTCAGCAATGGCGAACGCATTGCTTCGTCCAGGAACACCGACCAGCAGCCGGTAAGTAGGACTCAGGCTCTGCACATCGAATTCCATGCTGGCATTAATAACGCCTGCCCGTTCATAAGCGTATGCCTTGAGTTCACTATAATGTGTAGTGGCAACCATCCGGGATTCCGTCCGGTGAATATTCTCCAGAATTGCTATCGCCAGTGCGGAGCCTTCGGCCGGATCTGTTCCTGCACCGACCTCATCGAGCAGTATCAGGCTCTTCGGTGTCATCCGCTTGAGAATGGATATAATATTCGTCATATGGCTGGAGAAGGTACTGAGGCTCTGCTCAATGCTCTGCTCATCGCCAATATCGCCGTAGATCGCATCGAAGACACACAGCTGGCTGCCTTCCTCGGCCGGTATGAAGAGACCCGACATCGCCATCAGGCTGAGCAGGCCAATCGTCTTCAGGGTCACGGTCTTCCCGCCCGTATTCGGTCCGGTCACGATGATGGAGCGGTAATCATTACCCAGCTCCACATCCAGCGGCACAACCTGCTCCGCCGGAATGAGCGGATGGCGGCCCTTGCGCAGGCGCAGGTATCCGCGGTCATTCATCCGCGGCTGGGTAGCCTTCAGGTCGCGTGCCAGACGCGCTTTGGCGAAGATGAAGTCCAGCCCGCCGAGAATGTCGATATCATACGCCATCTCCTCGGCAATATCACCGACCAGCGCAGTGAGCCGGTGCAGGATGATCTCGATCTCGCGTTCTTCGCGCAGCCGCGTCTCCCGCAGCTTGTTATTCATCGCCACAATGGATTCCGGCTCAATGAACAGTGTTGCCCCTGAGCCCGACTGGTCGTGCACAATACCGCCGAAGTGGGCCCGGTACTCAGCCTTGACCGGAATGACGAACCGGTCACCACGGATCGTCACAAGCTGATCCTGGAGCATCTTCGAGACCGAAGACGAGCGGATCATCGAATCCAGCTTCTCACGGATACGTGTCTCTCCCCCGCGCAGCTCGCGGCGGAGGGCGGCAAGCTCCGTGCTCGCCGAATCCATTACATCGGCGTTCTCGTCAATACACATGCGGATGGCATCTTCAACAGGCTTCTGCTCCGACAGCAGATCACTCTGTGCAAAGAGGGTAGGAACGCTCTCATCGTCATGCATGGCATGAATGAACCGCTTCACCCTGCGGGCCCCGCCAATCGTGTTACCTACCGCAAGCAGCTCTGCCGTACCCAGCATTCCGCCAATTGATGCACGCTTCAGCGCAGGCCGGATATCGGTCACGCCGCCGAATGAAGGAATTCCCTTCAACCGGTCAACATTTACCGCCTCATCCGTAGCCTGCAGGAGCTTCTTCACCCCTTCGAAATCACCGGAAGGCTTCAGGAGCTCGGCGGTCAGCCGTCCCATCGGCGTCTGCGTATACTGCATCAATTTATTTAAAATCTTGCGATATTCAAGCGTATGCAAAATTTTGTCGTCCAATTACTGTCACAGCTCCCTTCATAGATGGAACCATTATACCTAATTTAGCCCATTTTCGCTATTTGGGTATGATTTCTGGGCATAGAAAACCGGCTTCGGGCCACAATAACAACGCACATATCCTTAAGCGAACGCCAAAGGAGGTTAGTTCATTGAGATTCTTAGGTCATGTAGTACGGTTCATAGTCGCAGCAATCGTGCTGATGGTGGTCGGCTGGATTGTTCCGCAGTTCACGGTCGGGGGATTCTGGAGCGCATTCATGCTTGCTCTGGTGATCGCTCTGCTCGGCTGGGTCGTTGAAGGTATTTTCGGCAAAAAAACAACGCCCTTCGGACGCGGTATCGTCGGCTTCCTGGTCAGCGCCCTGGTCATCTGGATTGCCCAGTTTGTCGTCAGCGGAGTCAGTGTCTCGGTGCTTGGTGCCCTGCTTGCCGCACTGGTCATCGGGATCATCGACCTCTTCCTGCCGGTCTCCACTCCGTTTGAAGCAGGCAAATAACGGCCCAAGGCACGTGCAGAAAGTGAAACCCCCAGTCCCGGTCTATATCGGAATTTGGGGGTTTTCTGTAAGTTTATGCCCTTTAACGGAAGAGACCACAGAGGTCACTACTGCATTTTTCCCGCTGCGCTTGGCCGTATACAGCGAATCGTCTGTCTTGCGGAACAGCAGCTCCTTGCCGTCTCCAAGCTGGTAGTGACACAGTCCGATGCTGACCGTAATGGGTTTGTTCCCGGCATACGGATGGCACATGGCAGCAATGCTGATACGCATTTGCTCGACGGCAGCATAGGCTTCCTGCAAGCTTTTATCCGTAAAAATCACTGCGAATTCTTCCCCGCCATACCTTGCCGCGAAGTCATTCAACCCGATCAGGCTGCCCATCTTGGCCGCCACCTCTTTGAGCACAAGATCGCCCACCCAGTGTCCATATCTGTCATTGACCTGCTTGAAATTATCGATGTCCATTAACGCCAGCTGCAGCCTCAGTCCGTTGCTCTCACACTGCTCCAGCAGCGAATCCAGGTATTCATGGAACGTCTTGTGGTTATACAGGCCGGTAAGCGCATCTATTTTCAGCAGCTTGTCCGAAATCGCCCGCTCCACCATCAGCTCCTGCTCCGACTTGGTGAGCTGCTCCAGATAATCGCGCGTCTCGCGGCCGCGGAGAATCACTGCCTGCGCCGTCAGGGCAAAGACAACATACACACACTCCACCAGCACAAACTCCAGCAGCGGTTTGCCAAGCAGCGGACGCTCAAGCCCAAAGTAGACCCCTGCGTAGAATGCAATACTGAATGCCCCAAGCGAATACAGCAGCCGCTGGTCGAAATAGATGAGGGCCAGCATAATCGGCATCATCAGCGTCATCTGCGCACCGTCTACATAAGGCTCCAGCACAAAATACATCAGATAGGAAACCATGAAGCTGCAGACCACAACCGACTGCTTATGATAACGGAGCGAGCGGCGCAGCCAGACCTCTGCAGAAGCCATAGTCAGGATAATCATCACATTGCAGACTAAGAATAGATGCCCCTTGCCGGGACTGAATATCGTCTGAATCTCATCAGAACGGGAGTACAGCATATACAGGAACTGGGCTAGCAGCAGACAGAGTACGATGATCCAGTATCCGTACAGTATTCTCCGGTGCCATCTCTCAGCACTTTGCAATGCGTAATCTATAATGATCTGACTCCCCTGCTTCTAGCCGAATAATATGAAGCTTTAATTATATTAAGCTTAATTATAATTAATTTTAAACTCTTTTGCATCATATTTTTGCAAAATTCGACAAAGTTTGCAGCGACGGTAACGGCAGCGGTTGAAGTCTTTGTTCATAGATTGATCAAGACAACTTGACCAATTTAGGCTATGCTAAGGTCAGCTGCCCAAGTAGATGAGGAGGATGGATATGATCAGGAAGTCTGCTATTCTGTGTTCTATTATATTTGCGCTTCTGCTAACGGCCTGCGGAGGGAACAGCAGCAATTCTGACAGCGCTAACAATGCTGCTGCCGGGAGCAATCTGACGGCGGAGGAAGAACTCGTCATTACGGCGACCAACTATAGCTTTGACCAGCCGGAATACCATTTGAAGAAGGGCGTCCCTGTCAAGATCATCTTCGAAAATGAGAGCGGCAATCACGGCATACTGATCCCGGAGATGAAGCTGCGCCTGGACGCCAAGAATTCCTCTGAGGTGGTCCTTCCCGAGGAAGCCGGAACCTTCGAGATGACCTGTGCCATCATGTGCGGCTCCGGTCATAGTGGAATGACTGCCAAGATTATTGTGGAGTAAGCGGCGTCCGGCGGAATCAGAGGGATTTATCCCTTTCATTTGATCCGTCCGCCCGCATTCGGCGGAATCAGAGGGATTTATCCCTTTCATTTGATCCGTCCGCCCACTTTCGGTAGAATGAAAGGGATTTATCCCTTTCATTTGATCCGTCCGCCCGCATTCGGCGGATTCAGAGGGATTTATCCCTTTCATTTGATCCGTCCGCCCGCATTCGGCGGAATCAGAGGGATTTATCCCTTTCATTTGATCCGTCCGTCCACTTTCGGCAGAATGAAAGGGATTTATCCCTTTCATTTGATCCGTCCGTCCACTTTCGGCGGAATCAGAGGGATTTATCCCTTTCATTTCCTTCATTTGCTCAGTTGGTCAACTTTCCAGTGACTCAGGGGCAATTGTGCAGCACTAGTGCAGCTCATTGGCTCGTTTGGCCCTCATCCAAGGAATTCAGGTGCACTAGTACACCTCATTGGCTCGTTTGGCCCTCATCCGAGGAATTCAGGTGCACTTGTGCTCCTCGTTGGGCTTGTTTGGCCCTCATCTGAGGAATTCAGGTGCACTTGTGCTCCTCATTGACTCATTTGTCGCTCATCCGAGGAATTCAGGTGCACTGGTATATTATATTCGGTTTTCCGCATACATCTGGCCTACTCACCCTCGAACGTGAACATTGTGTTCGGTTTTTCGCATACATCCGGCCCACTCACCTCCGCACTGGCACATTGTGTTCGGTTTTTCGCAGTCACATACTATAGTTTTCTACTACAACAAATAAACCGGCAAGGACGATGTCCCGGCCGGTTTATTCCTGTTAATTACTCTTACTTCACACCCTTGCTGCGGCCTGAAATGTCCAGCCAGACGGCGATGACCAGGATTGAGCCTTTGACTACATACTGCCAGAACGATTCCAGTCCCATCAGCGACATGCCGTTATCGAGCGAGGTCATAACCAGCGCCCCGATGAGCGCGCCAATGACCGTTCCGGCTCCGCCCATCAGCGAGGTACCGCCGATCACACAGGCGGCAATGGCGTCCATCTCGGCCATATTGCCTGCGGTAATGGTCGCCGAGGCCAGGCGGGAGGTCAGCACGATGGCGGCGATGGAGCCGAGCAGGCCGCTGAGGATGAAGACCAGCATCGTCTTTCGTTTGATGTTGATGCCCGAGAGCCGCGCAGCCTCGATATTGCCACCTATGGCGTAGATATGACGGCCGAAGGTCGTCTTGGTGGACAGGAAGTAGAAGATGGCCGCCAGCACAATGACGAAGATGATCGGGAACGGAATTCCTTTGTAATTGTTCATCAAGGCTACGAAGACAACCACTAGTAGCGACAGCCCTGCTACCTTGAAGATGTCCATGCCCAGCGGGGCCACGGCGAACCCGTATTTTTTGCGCGAGCGGCGCTTCGTGAATGCGCTCCAGAGCAGCAGGACCACCGCGAGTACGCCCAGAATAATGCCGAAGCCTGAGGCAAAATAGGCATTGCCGAGCAGCGCCAGCACCGGATCGGACACCGGAATGGTCATCGATTCTGTCACGCCCATCAGCACCCCCCGGAACACCATCATCCCGCCCAGGGTGACGATGAAGGCGGGGATCATTTTATAGGCGACCAACCAGCCCTGAAGCAGACCCAGCACCGCACCGGCGGTCACGGTACCGAGAATGACCACAATTGCGGGCAGCTCCAGCCAATTGCTGAGAATCGCCGCCATCCCGCCGGTCAAGCCGACGATGGATCCGACGGACAGATCGATATGGCCCGCCACGATAACCAGCACCATGCCGATGGCCAGAATAGAAGTCACCGACATCTGCGTGAACAGATTGGACAGGTTCCGCGAGGTCAGGAAGGTCGGATTCAGCACACCGAACAACACCCAGATCAGAATTAATGCGCCAATCATCGTATAGGCACGCATATCCATTTTGCCGAACAGGGTACGCAAGCGCGATCCTCCGGCGGCCGGAACCGCTTCAGGTTCCTTAAGCTCTTTTTGCAGCTGCATCTCTATTTGCCTCCTGTGGCGGCCAGCATAATCTTCTCCTGCGTTGCTTCGCGCCAGTCATATTCCCGTACCAGTTGTCCTTCGCACATCACCAGAATCCGGTCACTCATCCCCAGTACCTCGGGAAGCTCGGAGGAGATCATAATAATGGCTACTCCCTGTTCTACCAGCTTGTTCATCAGGTTATAAATTTCGTACTTTGCCCCGACATCGATGCCCCGGGTGGGTTCGTCCATAATCAGAATCTTGGGACCCGTCATCAGCCATTTGCCGATAACCACCTTTTGCTGATTGCCCCCGGAGAGAGTACCGACGAGTGTCTCCAGCGAAGCTGTCTTCGTCTTCAGATCCTTCACGTATTGCTCGGACCATTTGATCTCCTCATTCTCATTGATCACTCCGAGCCTTGAGACCTTGCCGAGTGTGGCCAGCGTCGTATTGCGCTTGACGTCCATCCCCATCACCAGCCCCTGGCGCTTGCGGTCTTCGGTGACCAGAGCAATCCCGGCCTTGATCGCTCCGGCAACCGAACGGATCTTGACCGCCTTGCCTTCGATCAGCACTGTGCCTTCCCTTCTTCCGCCATACGCGCCGAACAGGCTGCTGACCAGCTCTGTCCGTCCGGCCCCCATCAGCCCGGCAATGCCCAGAATCTCTCCTTGACGGAGCGTGAAGCCAATATCCCGGAGCACCTTCTGCTGACGCTTCTCCGGGTGCCAGACATTGTAGTCTGCGACCTCTAGCACCTTGTCCCCGGGTGAATGCGGGACGCGCGGATAGCGCTCCGTCAGCTCACGGCCGACCATCAGCGACACCACCTGATCGTCGTTCGTCTCCTGGCGGTTCAGGGTTGCCACCGTCTTCCCGTCCCGCAGCACAGTGATGGAATCGGCCAGCGCGAACACCTCGGGCATTTTGTGGGAGATATAGACACAGGTCACTCCTTCGCGCCGCAGCTGATTCAGGATGCCCATCAGGATGGACACCTCGCTCTCCGTCAGCGCCGCTGTCGGTTCATCCAGAATGAGAATCCGGGTATGCTTGGAGAGCGCCTTGGCGATCTCCACGAGCTGCTGCTGGCCGATGCCCAGATTGCCGATCTTCGTATCCGGCGACAGGTTCAGCCCGACCTTCTTCAGCCACTGCGAAGCCTGATGATACAGCTCATTCCACTGAATCGCCCCGCGCTTCACCGGCTCTGCCCCAAGGAAAATATTCTCGCCGACCGTCATCTCCTTCACGAGCGCCAGCTCCTGATGAATAATCGCAATCCCGGCCTGCTCGGCATCAGTAATTTGGTGGAATGCCTTCTTCTCCCCGCCGATACGGATCTCGCCTTCATAGGTCCCCGCAGGATACAGTCCGCTCAGCACCTTCATCAGCGTGGATTTGCCTGCGCCGTTCTCCCCGCATAAAGCGTGAATCTCCCCTTGCTTCACCTTGAAGTTCACATGGTCCAGCGCCTTCACGCCGGGGAAGCTCTTGCTGATCTCTACCATTTCAAGTACATCCATGCCTGCCGTTCCTCCTTCCCGCCCTCAAGCAGCAAGCAGATGCGGGTTCGCCACTGGCGCCGCATCTGCTTGCCGTACAGGCTGCCCTTATTGTTTCGGCCACTGGTCCTTAGGAACGTTCTTGTACACATCCTCCAGCTTGTGGAATCCGTCCTTGATCAGCACATCCAGGTTATCCTTATTGACGGCAATCGGATCAAGCAGCACGGATGGAACATCAATTTTACCGTTGTTAACAGTCTTATCTGTCGAAATAGCCTCGCCCTTGGCAGCCGCCACCGCCATTTCCGCCGCCTTCGTGGCAATCGCGTTGATCGGCTTGTAGACCGTCATCAGCTGCGTGCCTTCGGCGATGCGCTGTACAGCGGCGAGGTCCGCATCCTGGCCGGATACCGGAATTTTGCCCGCCATGCCCTGCGCCGTAAGCGCCTGGATCGAGCCGCCCGCTGTCCCGTCGTTCGCCGCTACCACGCCCTGTACATCGTTATTGTTCGCGGTCAGCGCATTCTCCATGTTCTTCAGAGCTTCCTCGGGCTTCCAGTCCTTGGAGAACTGGTCGTAGACGATTTTGATATCACCCTTGTCTGCCAGCGGCTTCAGAATATTCATCGCGCCTTCCTTGAACATGTGGGCATTGTTATCGGTATCCGCGCCGCCGATGTAGACGATATTGCCCTTGGGAGCCTTGTCGATGACCGCCTGAGCCTGGAATTCACCGACACGCACATTATCGAAGGAGATGTAATAATCCACCTCGGAATTGTTAATCAGCCGGTCATAGGCAATGACCTTGATGCCTTCCTTATGGGCCTTATCCACGATGGGAGCCGTAGCCTCCGCATTATGGGCAATGACCACGAGCACATCCACACCCTGGGAGATCAGCTGCTCCGCCTGACTTAGCTGGGTAGCATCATCCCCGTTCGCGGCCAGTACCTTCACTTCACCGCCAAGCTCCTGTACCTTTGCTGTGAAAATATCCCGGTCCTTCTGCCAGCGCTCCTCCTTCAAGGTATCCATGGACATGCCGATGACAATTTTGTCCCCGTCCTTGGCCGCTCCTGCAGACTCCTTCTTCTCATTGTCACCGCTTGAGACCACACCGCAGCCCGCCATCGATGCAGCCAGCACCATTGCCGCCAGCCCGAGGGAAATGGCTCTTCCGTATTTTCTCACGATTGCTACGCCCCTTTTCGTCAGCCCTATATTTGATTACGCTTACAAAAAAAGTGTAGCATGGAAAAATAGCCCCGGGAGCAGCGATTCCCTGCACTTATTTGCCTTCCACCCGCATTCTTGGTCTTGCCTGCTGTAATGTAATTCTCCGCCCCGGCTTTCATAGGATAATCGGGGGCAACAGCACAAAAAAGTCCTTGCTCACTCAGCAAGGACCGGATTTCTACTGCTGCTGGCGGAATTCGCTTGGCGTCATCCCCGCAGCCTTTTTGAAGACCCTGCTGAAATAATTCGGGTCTTTATAGCCTACTTCATAGCAGATTTCCTTCAAGTTCAGCTGATCCTCAGCGATCAGTCGTTTCGCTTCATTGATCCGCAGCCGAGTGATGTAGTCGATGAAGGTCTCCCCCTCATGCTGCCGGAACAATTTGCTGAAGTAATGCGGGCTCAGGTTCACGTATTCAGCCGTCTGCTCCATGGAGATATCCTCTTTATACTTCTGGCTGATATAGAGAAGCGCCCGCTGATGCACATGGGACCGGTGATGCTCCTGCTCCTCTTCGAGGCCATCGATCAGCCGCTCCAGCCAGGACTCCGCGCTTAACCGCAGAGCGCGCGGATCTTCCGCTGCGTTCAGCGAAGCCAGCAGCTCCGCGCCGGCCGTGGAGTGCACGCCTCTGGCCAGGAACAGCAGCAGGCCGGTTACCTCCCCCCGCACAGCGGACAGCGGCTGCTCCCCTCCCTGCTCGAAGGAGTCATACAGCAGGCTGAAGCG
The DNA here is from genome assembly GCF_038002265.1 of Paenibacillus sp. FSL R7-0179. Taxonomy (NCBI): domain Bacteria; kingdom Bacillati; phylum Bacillota; class Bacilli; order Caryophanales; family Paenibacillaceae; genus Paenibacillus; species Paenibacillus sp. FSL R7-0179. The sequence goes on along the minus strand of NZ_JBBOCC010000002.1, from coordinate 1,040,867 downwards.
CTGGGCAGCCTCCTGCTTGCTGCGCTGGAGCAAGGCGGTAAGCAGCTTCTTCTCTTCATCCAGTGAGACCGCCGTCTGCCCTGAGCTCTGAATCATATCATCGTAATGATGCACACCGGATGAATGCAGGTGATCCGCACATACCCGGACGGCTTCGCGGTAAGAGCGGCTAAGCCCGTCCCAGCCTTCGCGGATCGAGCCGATACCGATGCCAAGCGGCAGGCCGAAGCGCTCCCCGGCATAGGTGCGGAGCCGCTCCCCCCAGTCCAGCGAGCTGACCCGCTGGGAATATCCGGTCCTCCCCGGCGGCAAGGGAATGAACAGCGCCAGCTGATGCCCGGCCAGCGGTCCGGCGAGGCAGCCTAGTCCTGTTTTGGCAAAGTGCTTGAGCGCCTCATAGATCTCCCTCTTGGACTGCCGGAACGACTCCCAGCCGGTCTCCCCGTGCCGGGGGAAGGACAGGACCATCGCGTAGCCCTTGCTGAAGTGCAGCTCCAGCAGCCCGGCCAGCTGCTCCGGCTCCAGATCCTGCACATGCTCCAGCATCAGTATCAGGGTCAGCTCATTCTCGGCCAGCGGCAGCAGGTGGGCCAGCTTCTCCTGCAGCTCCAGCTGTTCATTCCTGCGCCTCCGCTCCTCCTCAATGACCGCCATCAGCTTCCTCAGCACCTCCGCCACCTCTTCCCGCCGGGCCGGCTTCAGCAGATAGTCGCGCACGCCCAGCAGCAGCCCCTCCTTGGCATACGCGAAGTAGTCATGGGCCGTAATCATCACAATCTGCGCCGCCGGAAGCTTCTCCCGGATCTGCCGCACCGCCTCCAGCCCCTGGATACCAGGCATCTTAATATCCATAAAAATCATATCCGGCCGGTGCTCCTCCGCCAGCTGAATCGCCTTCCGTCCGTTCCCGGCATGCAGGAATTCGAACGTGTCCGGGATCAGATGCCGGATCATCAGCTCCAGCCCCTCCCGCTCCAGCGCTTCATCATCTGCGATCAGCAGCTTGTACATCGTTATCTTTTCCCCCTTCACTTCAGGTGAATGCCTCTAGGCCGAGGTCCGGAAGGGCAGCCGGAACAGCACAGCCGTTCCCTGCCCTTCACTGCTGTTGATCTCGATGAGCTGCTGGCCGTCGAAGAATAAATGCAGTCTTTTAAAAACATTATGTGTCCCAAGCCCGGTAGACTGGCCCTTGCCGCTGGAATGCGGCGCCTCCTGCTGAGTCGAGCCCATCAGCCGGGCTACCGTCTCGCGGCTCATGCCCGCTCCGTTATCGCTGATCACAATCTCCACCTGCCCGCTGCGGTAGCGGATCGATAGCGTAAGTATAGCCCCCTCCTCCATCTGCTCCAGACCGTGAACGAAGGCATTCTCGAAGATCGGCTGCAGCGTCAGACACGGCACCATCCCGTCCATCGCCGCCTCATCAATCTCCATCTCAAAAGCAATCCGGTCCCGGAAGCGGGCCCGCTGAATGTTGATATACTCGTTCACATGCTCGACCTCCTCGCGCAGCGGAACGGCCTGGTCCAGCTTTTGCAGATTATAGCGGAGCAGACGCGAGACAGACACGGTCAGATCGCTGGTTCTCGCCGCCCCTTCCAGATACGCAAGCTTGGCGATAGAATTCAGTGTATTGAACAGGAAATGCGGATTGATCTGACTCTGCAGCATTTTCAGCTCCAGCTCCTTGACCAGCCGGTCCTTCTCTGCACTCTTGATGCTCTCCTTCATCAGCTCCTGGATATTATCGATCATCCCGTTAAAAGCACGGCACAGGATGCTGATCTCATCGTTGTTCACGCTCTCCGGCGCCTTGGTATCCATCCGTCCCTTCGAGATTTGCTTGGCCGTTGCCACCAGGCGGCGGATCGGTCCGGTAATGCTGCTGGACAGCCAGACCGCCATACAGATGCTAAGCAGCGCCGCAGCAATCACCAGCAGGCTGCCCATCCGGTTCAGCTTCGCTGTCGTGGACATAATCTCCGCGTAGATCGGCTTATATTGGTCCAGCTCCAGATCGACCAGCTCCTGGGCCTCCTCGCGGATGAACCGCTGGGTCTGCTCCGCCTCGATATAGGCCCCTGCCAGCGAATTGGCATCCTGGCCGTCAATCTCCGTGATCATCTGGCCCGCCTGCTCCACAAACGTATCAATAAGGTGGCTGTAATTCATCAGCGGAAGGCCGCTGCCCCCGATGGTTGCCATTCCGTCGAGCCTGCTGCGCAGCTCCAGTACTGCACTGAGATGCTTCTCCACCTCCGGGAAGCTCTCTGTATCCACCTGCATAATGAAGCGGTTCAAGGAGCGCATATTCTCGCCGACCTCATAGGATACCTCCTTATACAGCATGATCCGGTTCATCATCAGGTGGTAGCTCTCCTGCACATTCTTCCCGCTCTGAAACAATACGAAGGAGACCGAGCTCATCAGCAGCACCAGCAGCGGAATGCAGATCAGCAGCTTCAGGCGGATACTCATAGGCTCTCTCCCTCCTGCACATTGGTCTTATCCAGCACCTTCACACCGGTATAGTACCGGGGCTGTAACTCAGCACCATTAAAATGCTCATGGAGCAGCCTTACCGCCATATTCCCCATCAGGTAGGGTTGTTGTGCGACAGTCGCTGTGATCGCTCCCCGGCTGATGGCATCCAGCGTCTCCGCCTGGTTATCGAAGCCGATGATGGTCAGCGGCCCGCGCTTCAGGCTCCTCGATGCCTGCAGAACCCCGAGCGCATCCGTTGAACTGGTGCCGACCATCACATCGATCTCCGGATGATACCGCAGCATATCCGCCGCCTGCTGGATGGCTTCCATATGCGAGATATTGGAGCTGCGCACATCGACAATCTCCATGCCGCTGTAGTCCTTTACGATGTTCTTCAGCCCGTCCAGACGCTGAAGCTGGTTCTTGGCCAGCTCGCTGCCGATGATGACGCCTATTTTGCCTTTTCCGCCGGTCGTCTTCACAACCATGCGCCCCAGTGCCTCTCCGGCAGCTACATTGTCAGTCCCCACATAGGCCAGTCTCCGGCTGGCCGGAGCATCCGTGTCAATCGTGATCACAGGAATCCCACGGTTCACGGCCTTATCAATCACCGGCGTGAACTTCTCGTCGTTGAGCCCCTGCACGATGATCGCATCCGCCTGGGCGGCAATCGCTTTTTCCAGCAGACTGATCTGCTCCTCCATGTTATTGCGCACCGGTCCCGTGAATTCGATCTCTATCCCGTACTTTGCTGCAGCCTCCGCCGCCCCCTTCTCGACCATCTCCCAGTACGGGTGGTACCGTTCCTGCTCGATCAGCACAATATGATATCCGGGCTTGTCCTGAACCGGCTGGCCGCTTAATTCCTTAACGATATTTCCCATCCGGGCAGAATGATGTGCGAAGCCTATAAACAAATATGACAGCAGTATAAACAGCACAACAACCCCAGCGCCGCTGACCCATTTCTTATCCATCCCGTTCACCTCACCCAACATCCTACCCCGGGTTGTAACCGGTTGCAATACTTATTATGTCAAAAGCACTTGTGCTCTTCAATGTGACCTGAGAACGCCGAAGTTGCACCTTTTGCAGGATTTCTAACGGATTGCAGCTTGAGAACGCCAAATGTTGCACATTATGCAGGAATGTTACTGGTGGAGCGGGTCATTGGCATTGAGATGTTGCATTCTAGGCAGGATTTCCCTCAATTTGCTGCTTCAGAGGTACGAATGTTGTATTTAGTGCAAGATGGTAGCCTAGCTATCTTCTCCACTCAACCCTTCCCATCGCCAACTTTCCTTCCATTTGAAATTACTTCTATCCATTACTTCACTTCAGCCAACTTTAGAGCAGCAGCCCTCCCGTGCAGTCCCCTTAAGGAGGAAGCCGTCTCCCGTCCCTGCACAGCAGAAAAAGCCGTTCTAAGCATTCCTGCTTATAACAGCTCTTCCTGTGATGCATCCGCCATTCAACTGTCCTGTTCGATCAGTTGAATCCATTCATTATATTCACTCTGTAGCTTGGCATATTCCGCCTGCAGGCTACGATGCTCCTGAGATAGCTTCTCCAGCTCCCCCTGCTGCAGCTCGAACTGCGCCTGAACCAGCCGCAGCTGGCCTTGGACCAGCTCATAGCTCTCGCCGATCTCATCCAGCCGCTGCGCCGCCTCGGTGCGCGAGCGGCTGACTGATTCCGCCTGGGCCTCGGCTTCCCCGGCTTCCTGCTGCCAGATCTCTATCTCCTCCCGCAGCTGTGCTTCCTGCTCGTTCCACTGCTGCTCGCGCTGCTGAAGCTCCTCATATCTCTGCTTCCAGGTAGCTTCATACTCCCGGGTCTCGCGGAGGGCTTCCTGCTGCTCCGCCGCCGTAGCCGCAGCTTCACGGCCTGCCTCATACAGCTCTTCCAGACGCCGCGCAGCTTCCTCGCCTTCGGCTTCCAGCAGCTCGCAGCGTTCCTTCAGCTGCTCCCCGTCCTGCAGAATCTCATCGTACTGGGCGATCAGCTCCTCGTAACGGCCGCGAAGCGCAGCCAGTTCCTTAAGGGCTGCTTCAGCCGCCCTCTGCTGAGCGGCAAGCTCCTGTTCCGCTTCGGCACGCAGCCGCGCTTCCTGATCAAGCTGCTGAACCATGCCGTCTGCCTGTCCGCGAAGAGTCTCCACTTCGCGCTGCAATGCTGCCGACTTCTCCCCTTCTTCCAGAAGGTTCATCTCCAGCTCGCTGATATCCTCCATGTGCTTGTTCGCACGCTCCTGCCAGGACGCCGCTTCCTCTGCCGTACGGTCGAATTCCACCTGCGTCCGGCTGAGCTGATCTGCCGTCTCCTGCAGCGATGTGCGCAGTGCTGCCGCTTCTTCCTGTGTCAGCTCATAACGCTGGCGCAGCCCTTCCAGCTCATCGTTCAGCTGATTGCCCAGCTCCTTAGCGGTGTGCAGCTCCTCCTGCGCTTCGCTTAGTTTGCCCTCTGCGTCCCGCAATTCGCTGCGAATCTCCTCTGCCTCGCTCTGCGATGCCGCAACTTGCTTATGCAGCTCATCCAGCTCTTCGTTCAACAGGGTGCCGAGCTCGCTCGCCGTGTGCAGTTCCTCCAACGCAGCGCTTAGCTTGCCTTCTGTGTCCCGCAGCTCGCTGCGGAGCGTTTCCGCCTCGCTCTGCGCAGTTACAACCTGCTGGCGCAGCCCTTCCACCTCTTCGTTCAGCAGGGTGCCAAGCTCGTTCGCCGTGTGCAGCTCTTTCAATGCAACGCTTAGCTTGTCCTCTGCGTCCCGCAGCTCACTGCGGAGCGCTTCCGCCTTGCTCTGCGAAGCCGCAGCCTGCTTGCGCACTTCCTCCAGCGCCGCGCTCTGCTGCTCTCCTTGCTCAGCGGCAAGCTTAAGCTCCTCGCCAAGCTGCTCCTCCCGCTTCAGCACAGCTTCGTACTGCGCCAGCAGCGTCAGCCGTGCATCGCGTTCGCCCTTCAGCCCGGCCTCCGCCGCCCGCAGCCGGGACTGGAGCTGCCCGGTTCCGCCGCGCAGCTCACCAAGCTGCTTCTCCAGCTCCTGAAGCTGCTGCTTGTGCCGGTGCTCCTGCGTCCCCTGGGACTGCCGCAGCTCCTTGTTCTTGGCCAGCTCCTTCTCAAGCGCTTCCCGTTCCCCGGTAAGCTCACTTGTGAGCGCAGCCTTGGTATCAGCCAGCTCCTTGCTAAGCGCGGAGCGGATCTCCACGATCTCGCTGCCCATCGTCTCCCGCGTCTCGTGCAGCTCCTGCTCCAAGGCAGACAACGTCTCTGTCTTCTCGAGGGTCAGCGTCTCGCGCAGCTGCTCCAGTTCCTGCAGATGGGCAGACTTCAGCTCTTCCAGCTGCTGCAGCCGGATGGCTTCTGCGGCTTGCAGCTCCTGACGCGCTGCCTCGCGGCTTGCAGCCTGCTCCTCTTCATGACCCTCACGCAGCGCCTTCAGCTCATCCTCGCGCGCCTTCAGCTCCTGCACCAGCTGCTCGCGGGCAGCGGCCGCAGCCTGCTTCTCTTCCTCCAGCAGCTGGGCATGCAGCTGCCTCTCCTGCTCCTGCTGCTCCAGATGCCTGGAGCGTTCTTCTTCGGCGGCGGCAACCAGCCGCGCAGCCTCTTCCTTCGCAGCGGCTTCCAGCTTCTCATATTCTTCCTGCTGTTCACGCTGCGCTTCCTGAAGGCGTGACACCTCCACGCGAAGCTCAGTGCGTTCACCGGTCAGCATATTCAGCTCATTCTTGAAATCCTGAACCTGGATTGCCTGCTCTGCCATATGTACAGCTGTAAGCACCGCAATCCGCGGCGTATCCAGTCTGGAATGTGATTTCGATATTGCACGCATATGCTCATCGACATGACGGGCGACCTGTTTCATATATTCTGTGCTGCTTCCGACAAGCTTGTAGGAAGTTCCGTATATCTCCACGGCGACACGGGTCCGGTCCATAGCCACAGTTGTGCCCTCCTTTGTATGTGTGCGGATTCTAAGTTGGTTTCTTTGCTCTTACTCCTATTGTAGCGTGATTTCCTGACCTTTGGCAAAAGCACGCGTCCATTGCATTTATTTGCATGTTCCTCCGCACTTCAGATGGGTACAGAAAAGCCGCAGCGAATCTCTGTTTCTAAATGGATTCGCTGCGGCTTTGCACAATTCCTGCTATTTTCTTAATTCTGCACCAAAAGTTTGTTCAAGCGCAGAGACCACTTTATCATGCACTTCCACAACCTCTTCGTCAGTCAGCGTATGCTCGGTGTGGCGGTACAAGAGCGACAGGGCAACGCTCTTCTTACCCGCCTCCATCTTGCCTCCTGTGTAGATATCAAATACCTGCACATTTTGCAGCAGAGTACCTCCGTGCTCACGGATCGCCGCGATCAGGTCGCCTGCCGGTACTGCCTCATCCACTACCACCGCAATGTCCCGTTCCATGCCCGGGAAGCGGTGAAGCTCGCTATACTGCAATTGGGCGCGCGCCGCATCATAGAGCGGCTGGAGCAGGACTTCGGATACGTAGGTATCCTCCAGATCCATCCGGCGCTGCAGCTCGGGATGAAGCTGCCCCATCGAACCGATCTTCACGCGGCCCTCTGCCTGAAGCAGATAGATGGAAGCAGAGCGTCCCGGATGATAGCCTTCAGGCGCGTCCCCTTCGTAGACTACGCGATCCGTAAGACCCAGATGCGCAAATACAGTCTCCAGCGCCCCCTTGAGGTCGAAGAAATCCACCGGCTCAGCAGCCACGTTCCACTGCTTGGCTGCACGCGTACCGCTCAGCAGCAGCCCCAGCACCGGCAGCTCGCTCGGCTGGCGGGTAAGTACTTCTTCTTCGGTGAAGAACACATTGCCAATTTCGAACAACGCCAGATCGCCTTGGCGGCGGTTCGTGTTGTAGAGGGCAATCTCCAACAGCTGCGGCAGCAGGCTGGTACGCAGCACGCTGCGCTCCTCGCTCATCGGCATCGCCAGCTTCACAGACTGCTTGCCTTCCGCCAGCATAGGGAAGAGCTTGCTCTGCTCCGGCTGGATGAAGGAATAGCCCATAACCTCCTGATATCCGCCCAGTGAGAGCAAACGGCGCAGCTCGCGGCGCAGGGACTGCTGTCTGGTAAGCGCACCCGGTGTTGTTGTGCCTTCGATCAGGGTGGTCGGAATGTTGTCATAGCCGTATAAGCGGGCGATCTCTTCAATCAGATCCACATCCTGCGTAATGTCTCCGCGCCGTGTCGGCACCTCGACCTCGACGATTCCCTGAGCCGCATCACCGCACTTGAAATGCAGACGTCCGAACAGGGTTTTCACTTCCAGCAATGACAGATCTGTCCCGAGGTAGCGGTTCAGCTTCTCCAGCGATAATTGCAGCACTTTCTCCTGACCAGCGATACTTCCGGCCTGGACAATCCCTTCATGCACCGTTCCTCCGGCATACCGGGCAATCAGTGCAGCCGCGCGGTTAAGCGCAGGGATGACTGCATTCGGGTCGACTTCCTTCTCGAACCGTTGGGACGCTTCTGAACGCAGACCGAGCTGACGCGAGGTCTTGCGTACCGTTCCGCCATCAAATTTGGCTGATTCCAGTACGATATTAACAGTGTCTGCGGTAACCTCTGTTGACAGTCCGCCCATCACTCCTGCCAGGCCAATTGCGCCTGAACCGTCGGCAATGACCAGCATCTGCGGCTCAAGCTTGCGCTCTTGGCCGTCAAGGGTTACCAGTCGTTCCCCTTCACGGGCAAACCGTACACCGATGGTTCCGCCCTGGAGCTGCCCGCCGTCAAATGCATGCAGCGGCTGTCCGTATTCCAGCATCACGTAGTTGGTGATATCCACGATATTATTAATCGGACGTACCCCGGCCGCCATCAGGCGGTTCTGAATCCACAGCGGGGACGGCGCGGTTTTCACTCCGGCAATATAACGCACGGCATAATGGCTGCAGAACGCCTCGTCCTCAATCGTAACCGTAATGGAGTCCGCAGCCTTGCCGCCCGTTTCCACGAGCTCTGCCGCCGGATCAGCCAGCTTCAGCTCACGGCCCAGCACCGCGCTTACCTCATAAGCGGCACCAATCATGCTCAGACAGTCGGAACGGTTCGGTGTCAAATCGAAATCAAGGATTTCGTCATTCAGTCCGAGCACGTTGAGAATATCCTTGCCCACCTCGGTCTGCTCCGGCAGCACCAGAATGCCCTCCTGCAGCTCTTTGGGCAGCAGCTTGTCGTTCAGGCCCAGCTCTTTGGCCGAGCAGATCATCCCCTGCGACAGCACGCCGCGCAGCTTGGCTTTTTTGATCTCCAGGCCAGGCAGCTTGGCGCCCACCAGCGCGACCGGAACCTTCTGGCCCGCTGCGACATTCTTCGCTCCGCAGACGATCTGCAGATCCTCGCCCTGCCCGGCATCGACGATGCAGATATTCAGCTTATCGGCGTCGGGGTGCTTTTCTTTGGATTTCACGTAGCCGGTCACAATCCCGGAAATCCCTTTGTTGCGGCGTTCTACTCCGTCAATCTCGATGCCGGCGGTGGTGATTTTGTCCGCTAATTCATCTGCGGTCACCCCTTCCAGCGATATATAATCGGCCAGCCAGGCGGTTGATACTTTCATAATCGCACACTTCCTTTTTGTTTCAGATGTATTGCTCTCCATGCCGGTTGTGCCGGGGTGCGGAAGCGGATATAAACAAGCCCACGTCAACTTCGCGCAAAAAAATTCTGCATTGCAGTGTTCCTCCAGAGAAGTTTTGGACTTCCGGCCGCTGTTGTCTGCAGATTTCTTGAATTCATCCCGTTAATACGGTTGAAATCCGCAGACAAAGGCGGTCGCTATCGCTCCTCCAGTTCCAAAATTCCCCTCCGGTCCTTCAATCGCAGTCATTTAAGTAGCACTGCCGTCATCCCTCCGGCTTAACAATATCCGTCCAACACGCCCCAGCGCACACCCGCCAAATCCTTAAATACCCTTGAACTGCTTCACAAAGCCCATATCATTCGTGTAGAAATAACGGATGTCATCGATGCCGTACTTCAGCATCGCAATCCGCTCAGCGCCCATGCCGAACGCGAAGCCGCTGTAGACCTCAGGGTCGTAGCCGCCCATCCGCAGCACATTCGGGTGTACCATACCCGCGCCGAGAATCTCCAGCCAGCCGCTCTGCTTGCAGAGCCGGCAGCCTTCGCCGCCGCATTTGAAGCAGCTTACATCCACCTCAACGCTAGGCTCTGTGAACGGGAAGAAGCTTGGGCGCAGCCGGATGCCCGCGCTAGGACCGAACATCTCCTTCATGAACTGCTGCAGGGTCCCCTTCAGGTCGCTCATGCGGATATTGCGTCCGATCACCAGACCTTCGATCTGATGGAACTGGAAGGAGTGGGTCGCATCGTCGTCGTCACGGCGGAACACCTTGCCCGGACAGATGACCTTGACCGGAGTCTCCCCGTTCATCGCCTGCATGGTACGGATCTGGACCGGCGAGGTCTGTGTGCGCATCAGAATGTCTTCCGTAATATAGAAGGAGTCCTGCATATCGCGGGCCGGATGGTTCTTCGGAAGATTAAGCGCCTCGAAGTTGTAATAATCGGTCTCCACTTCCGGTCCTTCCGCCACCTTGTAGCCCATGCCGATGAAAATATCCTCGATCTCCTGAATCACCCGGCTAAGCGGATGAATCCCGCCCTGCGGCATGCCGCGGCCCGGCAGGGTTACATCGACCTTCTCTGCATTGAGGCGGTTCTGAGTCTCCTGGTGCTGGAACAGCTCCTGCTTGGCGCCGATCACCTCTTCAATGGCGCTGCGCACCAGATTCGCCACCTGGCCGATCACCGGACGCTCTTCCGCGCTTAGTCCGCCCATACCGCGCAGAACCTCTGTCAGCTCGCCTTTTTTGCCAAGGTATTTGACGCGCAGGTCATTCAGAATCTGCGGATCGTTTACCGCCTGCAGCTTCGTCAGTGCCTCGGCCTTCAGTGCTTCCAATTTGTCTTTCATGGCTTGTACTGCCCCCTCAAATCTCGTATTGTTCAACAAAAAAAGGCCTTTCCTCCCGGTAAAGGGACGAAAAGACCGTGGTACCACCCTTGTTAGACGGCCGTACGCTTCCCTTAAGAGCAATATTCCCTCTTTCGGAGCGGCAAAGACCTGTCTCACTTTATACAGAAATAACGGTCTGCGGCCGGTCCCCCCTACTAGCGCTCTCCAAGGAAGCCTTGAAGCACATTCAGGGAACTGCTCCGGAGTGAACTTCGGCAGCTCTGCTCTCTTAGAAACGCTCTCAATCTGCGGCGCTTCCTCCCTGTAAGCCAGGCACTGCGTACTCTTCTCCATCATTGCATGTATGCGGATTATATGCCCATCTATTATATGCAAAAACAGCCCGTTTGACAAGCCGCGCAAATTCCGCTTATTTTTTATCTTCTTTTAAGCTTCCTTTAAGCTTCAGCGCGGTTTGACGGCTTTTTTTCAGCGGGCATTCAGTCAAGGTTGATATTTTGCCTTATGAGATCATTCAAGGAGGAAATTACATGCTTACACGAAAAAAAGCATTTGTTCTGCTGCTGCTCAGCACATTTGCCGCAAGTCAAACCGCAGGAAGCCCGGGAACTACGGCCTATGCTGCTTCATCCGGTTCAACGGCTGCCTCAGCAGCAAGTACGGTCACAGAAGTCTCCACACTTAACAGTCTAAGTGTGCTCAAGCTCGGTACCACGCTTCAGGTGAAGCTGAGCCATGTAGGAATTCAGAGCCAAACCGGCGGTAATATTCTCACCTACACACTTACCTACACCAATACTGCCGGCAGCAGCGTCAATCTGGCGGACTATTTCTCCAAAATTGTAACTGCAGGCGGCAGCGTCATCAAGGGAATACCGGTCAGCGCAGACAGTACAGTCAAGAAAATCCCCGCAAAGCAAAGCACCAGCCTTACATACTATGCGAATATTGGAACTGCCGCCTCCGTCAAAGGACTTAAAATCAACATATACGGCTGGAATTTCAGCGCCGCTAATTATGAACAGCGTATAGGCACGTTCACGGTCCCAGCCAATTATTCTCTGTCCTCGCTTACAGGGGAGACACGGAAGGTGGAACTTGGCGGCATTCCAGCCGCCACCAAAGCCGAGTCCGTGCAAATCTACAAATATAACGGCAAAGTCTATGCCAAGGCTGGGCTTAGCCTAACCAATCTGGGTACCAAAGTGCTTACAGACCCGGGCTATACCTTGTACCTGAAATCCTCAGGCGGCTCTGTCTTTACACTTACACTGGATGACAGCAGCTCCCAATTCAAGCTTCAGCCTCAGGAGAAGAAGACGCTCTATTATATGACCGAGATCCCCTCCTACATGAATCTCAGCAAGATGACGCTGCAGATCGCCAAGCTGGATGAAGGACTCAAGCTGTACCTGCCTGTCTCTTCCTACGCACTTCCGGCTGCGGTAACCGCAGATTTCACTGTAGCGGCGGGCTATACCAAAAAGGTCTCCATCGACAGCAATATCGTGGACATGCAGCTGCTGAAGGCAGCTGTGCATGCGGATAACGGGAACGGTGTGTGGAGCTATCAGCTCCGGGTGAAGAATACCGGCAGCACAGCGGTTACTTTGCCTGCTTATGAGCTTAACGTCCAGTCGGCGGAAGGCTATAGCTTCCCGGTGACGTCCACAGCCTTGAGCAGCCTGACCCTGAAGCCGCTGGAAGACAAGCTGATTGAGCTGAGCTCCAGCGTTCCGCTGGAGCTGGCTCAGAATTCGCTGGAGCTGCGCATGATTGCTCCTGCAGCCAGCGCGGATAAGGTAACACTGCCTGTGGCTTATTTCCGCATCCCTTATACGCCGGAGAGCCAGATTCATCTCGCCGCCGAGACCAGCGTAACCAATACCTACGGTACCTTCGCTGTCTCTCTGGACTCCCTGCTGCGTCTGCCTTGGGGCAGCGAGGATCTGGTGCAGGCTGTACTAACGATACGCAATGCAACGTCCAAGACCATTACTTTGCCTGCTTTTACCGGAATACTCCTGGTGGATCAGATGGATCTCACTTCCTCTTCACAGACTTATACGGGCAACAGCTCTTCAGTCCTTGCCCCTGGTGCCAGCACACAGATATCTGTTCAAGGCCATATTCCATACACCTTGGATTTCAGACAAGTCAAGCTCATCCTCCAGGAGACCAAGGGTACAGAAGTGTCGCAGTTCCTCTCTCTCAGCACAAGCGACAGTGCCGTTAAGAGTGTAGCTCCGCTGGCTGCAGGGGAAGCCTTCAAGATTAAGGCCACCGGCAAGCAAGCCACCGTAAAGGAACGTTCCACCCTCCTGTATACAGGAACCGGCTCGAACCTGGTGTACAGCGAAGTGGAAATGAACAGCGACGAAGTCCGGCAGGCCAATCTGGCCCGTCTGTACGCACAGTTCAGGACTGCTGACGGGCAATATTTTGAAGCAACCGTGAACCAATCTGAGCTGCCTACCGGCCCTGAAGGCAAAACACTGGTTACCTTCTGGGCAAAAGTTCCGTCCGCTCTGGACACTACAGATCTTCAGCTGTATATCAGCCAGGCGATTGCGGACGGCAAGCTGACTGCCGCAGGAACGGCTGCGACGGGATACGTCAATACGGCAGCGCTGACACTGACACCGGCAGAGGTTACACCTCTGACCAATCTGGCTTCTGTTCCGCTTTTCCCTTATACACTGGCAGTTACCAGCTCTACAGGGGAACTCACCAAGGGCGCAACCAGCATTGCTGTGACGTTCAATTATAATCTCAATCAGGATACTACCTACCAGACAGGCGCTTTCCAGCATAAGCTCATCCTTCAGGTTATCGATCCTTATGGACAGTCTCATGAGAAAACTCTGACGCTCGGAACCGACTTGACCCTGGGAACAAACAACTCTTATTCCACAACACTTACCAGCGTCCTGTTCAAAAATCTCACCTCCGGCACCTACGCCCTTAAATTCTATGATGAATTCCAGGGGATGCGGACGGAGCTCGCCAGCCAGGCCTATTCCCTTGAGGTTACCGCCAAAGCAGCCACATCTTCCACTGAAGGAGCCGTAAAATGAACAAAAAGAAGATCATCATTATCGCTTCAGCCATAGTCCTCGTTGCTATTGCAGGGATTGCGGGCTATCGGCTCTGGCCCGATCAGAATCAGCAGATCAATGCCGCTCCGCTGAATACGGCAGTTGCCAGTAAGGGAGATATCCTGGTGGGTGTCTCAGGTTCAGGTGCAGTATCGGCGATCAACAGCGAGAGCATCCGCACCAAAGAAGCCGGGAAGGTCGATACGGTCAGGGTTAAGAAAGGCGATGTCGTTAAAAAGGGCGATGTGCTGATCACATTTGCCGCAGCCGATCTGGATGATAAGCTGAAGGAAGCCACGAAGTCACTGGAGAATCTCAAGACAGAGCTTGAGAATAAACAGGAGAGCTACAAGACGCTGGCTATGAATAACGCGACAGAGGAAGAGCTGGAATCGGCAAAAAAGGCCATCGATAAGGCCAAAAGCGATATCGCAGACCAGCAGGATTCCATCGCTGACATCCATGAAGATATGGCTCCGCCTGATCCGCTGACCGCTCCCATCGATGGAACGATCACTGCCGTGAATATTACGGCCGGTGAACAGGCCCAGAATGGTACAGAGCTGTTCACCATGACCGACTACGTGAACCTAAGCGTAACCGTTCAGGTAGACGAGCTGGATATTCCCAAAATCAAGCTCAATCAAGCCTCCACCATTACACTGGATGCTCTTGAGGATAAGTCTTTTACCGGTAAAGTTATTGATATCGCCAAAGAAGGGACCTCCTCTAATGGTGTCTCCCTGTTCAACGTCACTGTAGGATTAAATAACCCGGAGGGTGTGCTTATCGGCATGTCTGCGGAGGTAGCGGTTACGATTGAAGAGAAGAAGGATATTCTGACCGTTCCCATCGAAGCTGTAACGAAGATAAACGGGAAATCCTTCGTCAATGTGCCGGGTACCGGCAATGAAGAATCCGGCAGGGCGGACAGAGATGCGGCTGGCTCCAAGTCTGCTGAGAGTGGCGCGGCTGACGGACAGGCTCCCGGCGGTCAAGGCGAAAGCCGGCCGGAAGGAGAAGAAGGCCAAACCGGCGGCAGAGCTGCCCGCGGAAGCGGTCAAGGCGGCGGATACCCTCAGGGCGGCGGAGAAGCCCGGGGCGGAGCGTTTCCCGGCGGTGAATTTCCGGCCGGCGCCGGGTTCTCCGGCAGGGCTACCGGAAGCCGTAGTGCTTCGGGCAATGCCACCGGCACGCAGCGGGTGGCTGTGGAGACCGGTATCCACAATGAGAGCAGCATCGAAATCGTCAGCGGCTTAAGCGAAGGGGATGAAGTGATCCTCCCCACCGTGATTTCCTCAGGCAATACCACCTCCCCGCAGCAAGGCGGCATGGGTGGTATGGGTGGTATGGGTGGTATGGGCGGCTTCGGCGGCGGAGGAATGACCGGAGGGAGCGGAGGCTTTCCCGGCGGGAGCGGGGGCAGCAGGGGCGGTTTCTCCGGGGGCGGTGGCGGACGATGACCTCACCAGAACCGCTGATCCGGGTTGAGAATATGCAGCACAGCTTCACGATGGCCGGAGAATCGATGACAGTTCTGAAGAGCCTGAGCTTCACCATTCATCACGGTGAATTCGTGGCGATCATCGGCCCGTCAGGGTCTGGCAAGTCCACCCTGATGAACATGCTGGGCTGCCTGGATGTCGCCAATGAAGGCGATTATTTCCTGGACGGCCAGGAGATCCGCAGGCTGTCTGACAACAAGATGGCCCAGATCCGCAACGAGAAGATCGGCTTCATCTTTCAGAACTTCAATCTGCTGCCGAAATTATCAGCGGTAGAGAATGTGGAGCTGCCCTTGATCTACCGTGGAATGTCCCATAGGGAGCGCAGAGAAATTGCCTGCAATGCCCTGGTCCGGGTAGGCCTGGAGAGCAGAATGAATCACCGTCCCTCCGAGCTGTCCGGAGGCCAGCAGCAGCGTGTGGCCATTGCCCGCGCGCTTGCCGGAACCCCTCCTATTCTTCTTGCCGACGAACCAACTGGAGCACTGGACTCCAAGACAGGCAAGGAGGTTCTGCAGATGATTAAGGAGCTTAACGGGCAGGGGCATACCATTATTCTGATCACGCATGACCTGGAGATTGCCGAGCAGGCCAAACGGGTGATCCGGATTCAGGACGGGGATCTTGTAGAGGATCGGAAGGTGATGCACTCATGATGCTGTACCAGAGTATGAAAATGGCCTTCAAAAGTATCCTCAGCAGCAAAATAAGAGCCTTTCTTACCATGCTGGGCATCATTATCGGGGTCTCCTCCGTCATTGCACTTGTCGCTGTGGGTCAGGGCACTACCTCACAGATTACAGAATCCCTAAGCTCCCTGGGAACCAACCAGCTGACCGTCAACATTATGGGCCGCGGTGCCACCACTTCGCTAACCTACGAGGAGGCCTTGGCGCTGGGTGAGATTGAGGGGGTGGATAATGTATCCCCGATCATCTCCGGGAACGTAACCGCCAAGCACAGTACCGAGAACGTTTCCGTATCCGTAGAAGGCATTACACCTGCGTACGAAGAGGTCCAGGATTTCCATGTGCAATCCGGAAGATTCCTGCTTGAGATGGATACAGAATACCGGCAGAAGGTTGCGTTAATCGGATCAGATACAGCGGAGGATCTATTCGGTACAGATAATCCTGTAGGCCAAAAGGTACAGATCAACGGAAGCAGCTTCAAAATCGTCGGGCTGCTGGAGAGTAAAGGCTCCACCAGCATCGGTTCAAGCGACGAGAAGCTGCTGATCCCCATCTCTACAGCCGAACGGTTCCTGCAGAGCAAGGGAGTCCGCTCCATTACGCTCACCACCACTTCCAATGACAATGTGGATGAGGTCAAAGCCAAGCTGGAGGCCAGCCTTACTGCCAAATTCAGTGCAGCCGAGAATGCTTACTCTGTCTTTGATTCGCGGCAGATGCTGGAAACGGTGAATGAGACCAGCTCCACTCTGTCCATGGCCCTTGGCGGTATCGCCGGTATTTCGTTATTTGTAGGCGGGATAGGGATTATGAACATTATGATCGTCTCGGTCAATGAGCGAACCAGAGAGATCGGCATCCGCAAGGCCATCGGTGCCAAAAAAAAGAACATTATGATGCAGTTCATGATCGAATCCGTAGTCTTAAGCGGAACCGGGGGGCTGATCGGAGTCGCACTGGGACTTGGTGCCAGCTGGGCTGTCGGTCATTATACCGCCTTGAATGTGGCACACTCCTGGAATATGGTGCTGATCTCCTTTTCCTTCTCCTTGATTATCGGTGTCGTCTTCGGAATGATTCCTGCAAGCAAGGCTGCAAGAATGCGCCCTATCTATGCATTGCGCAACGAGTAGCATCCTCCTATACCCTGCAGTTTATAATCTGCTGTTCCATCCGCCAGTCTCAGATCCCTGGGCTGGCGGATTTTTCTGTTATATTTTTAATGCACAATTGATACCACAGGGGTATCGTTTGCAGTAAAAGTGGGTAATAGGACTCAAAGGTCAGAATATCTTTACATAGTAGTTAAGTATACATACTAGTTCTTGGTATCGGCTGTAACGGATATGTCTCCACTGTTTCCACTCCGGCTCCAGGGTCTGCTTTACGGCCTGTGCATCCGCAGTGGAGGCTGACGGGGCTTATTATTTTTTCAGCGATTGCTCTGCTTAAGGGATGTCCTATATACTGGTGAAAAGAAACCGCGATCTAACCGGAAGTTATTCTGTCTATTGCCTCTTTCTTCCCCTGCTCTCTAGGACTCGCTAACGTATACTCTCTTACATGCCTGCATGAAGCCATATTCCGCATAAGGATAAGTTTCGCATGCACCAAAGCTACACCCATGAGATTTGCAAAAGTTCTGTGCGGGGAGAGGATGACAGTGGCCGTTTTTTCGGAAAACACAAGTACACGCAGACTGATTATATTATTCACGTCCATCACCGTTCTTCTGGTTGGGATCAGTGTGGCCTCCCTGCTGATTCTGAATCATACGATGAACAAATTATCCGATTCCTTATACAGTGATGTCTACCAGAATTCCGAGCTCATTCTGAATGCCGACCGCGATCTGTATCAGGCAGCCCTAGCGCTTCAGACCACAGTCGGCGGGACGCTGACCAGTGCGCAGCGCAGTACACTGTCGCAGGAATTCGAGGACAATAATGCCCAGGCGCTGCAGCGTGTCAATACCGCCCGCTACAATCTGGATGCGGTGAAGAGCCCGTTCAATGGAATGAAGCAGAGCGAGCTGCTGCTGGACGAGCTGAGGAATGAGCTGGATCACTTCGGAACTACGCTTACCGCATGGAGAGATAACGGCCGTGAGCTGATCTCGCAGCGGGTTCAGAGCAGCTGGAATCCTGCTTCCTATTCTTCCCTCGCCATACATACGGAGCTGAATGAAGTACGTGAAGGTCTGAATCAGGCAGAGGACAAGATTGATACCTATGCAAGCCAGGTAATGACAGAGTTCAATAATCTCAAAAGCTCCCTGTTCGCCGTCTACTCCGTATTCCTGTTCCTGCTTGTTCTGGTTATCATCTATCTCAGCCGCAGGCTGATCTCCCTGCAGAACGAAATGCAGGACGAGCAATCGCTCTACCAGCTGATTGGTGAGACGATGTCCGACTTCATTGTGCTGACAGATCCGAACGGTCTGATCCTGTATGCCTCGCCTTCCCATGCAGCTGCACTGGGCTATGTGCCAAGCAAAGGAGCACCGCTCTCCAACTATATCCGTGAAGCCGAGATCTCCTGGGCCAAGCTCAAGAGCGTGGTGCAGTCTTCACCGAGAATATCCGAGCTGCGCATGCGTTCGGCCGAAGGTCATTGGGTATGGCTGGAGACCAAGGTTACCCCGATTGCGGGCAGCCGTAATTTCCCGGCACAGTTCATGCTGGTCTCGCGTGAGATTACCCAGCGCAAGCAATATGAGGAGCGGCTGCACAAGCTGGCCTTCTATGATCATCTGACGGCGATTCCCAACCGTGCCCATTTCAAAATGTACATGGAGAACCTGATCAACCAGCCCGAGGACCGCCGGCAGGAAATCGCTGTGGCGCTGCTGGACTGCGACCGGTTCAAGCAGTTGAATGATACGCTCGGCCATCTGGCCGGAGATGAATTCCTGCAGCTGCTCTCCCGGGAGCTGCAGCAGACTGTGAAGGGCTCCGGCCAGGCCTTCCGGATCGGCGGGGATGAATTCGCCGTGGTGCTGCACCGGTTCAGCAGCCCGCAAATGCTGGACGAGCTGCTGAACCGTCTGCTCCAGCTGTTCAACAAATCCTGGTCCGTCAACCAGGGCTCCAGCTTCCACACCTCTGCCAGCATTGGCGTGGCTCTGTACCCGCAGCACGGCAGCAGCATCAATGAGCTGCTCCGTGCCGCCGATCTTGCGATGTACCGCTCCAAGAACCATGGCGGCAATGAGGCTAACCTGTACAGTGAGCATGTGGATAAGAAGTACAGTGATCAACGGAACTAGCACCAGCAGATGTTAAATCCCTATAGCAGGGCTACTTTAATGTACAAAATCATCCCCTACGGGTGAAGGATGCTGATGCCTTCTCTCACCAGCCGCTTGTATAGAGAATTTGTTGCATTTCTTGCAGGATTTCTCTATAAATAGAAGAAAATCATAATTTCTTAAACAGCCAAAAAGAGCTGATTAGCCCCCTCCCCCAGGGGATGGAGCTAATCAGCTCTTATACTACTTCAGCTGGTCTGGTGCAGCGGATCAGCCAGCTCTGTCCTATGCTCTGGACTACGCTCCCGGACGGTCACCTTGATGACCTGCTCCCCGCTGCCCGAGCAGTCGATGAAGCGGTCAGCGGTGCCGTCCTTCTCCTCCCAGTCATTCAGCCGGAGGATGTAGCCTACCCTTGAGGTCCCCGGCAGCACTTCAATCCGTGCTACGGCATGCCCCTCCTCCATGTGCTGGAAGTCCCGTTGCCCATCCTGAATGCCTGTACCCCACACCCAGAGATTCCAGCCCCGGTAATCGCCGTCCGGGCGGTCATAATGAACTTCTACAATCTTCGATCTCGGCTCAGGCTCCCCGTATTTATCATAGAGTACCATCATCGACAGTCCTGCGACCTCTATACTGCCGTTATCCGTCTGCCGGAAGGCCTCCGGTCCGGCATGGGTATGATCAACTACGATGTTCCAGCAGCCGGAGGTCTCCGGGAGGCACTGGGTGACCGGTTCCATATTGGCATTATAGATCACCACGATATTATTCCATGTATCTCCGCCAGCGTGATCCTTCAGTCTGTAAGCAACGACTCCGCTGTCACAGCGCAGGAACTCCAGACTGCGTTCAATCTCCTGACGCCCGTGCAGGCGGAAGGCCGGATGTGTCCGGCGCAGCTCAATCAGACCTTTGTAATATTGAAAGACTGCAATGAATTTGCTCTTGTTCTCCCAGCGGATCGCATTGATGCAGTCCGGGCTGCGGTAGCTGTTATGATCTCCGTATTTGCTGCGGAGCAGCTCATCCCCGGCATGGAGGAACGGAATTCCCTGCGAGGTCAGAATGATTCCGTTAGCCAGCAACGAACGGCGTACCGTCTCATTATCCAGCACATTCTCGGGATCTACTCCCACATACGGATTCGCCTGCTCTACTGCGGCCTTGAGATCCCCGCCGCCCCGCAGCTTGCCGCCTTCAAGCTCCGGCAGTCCGGCTTCCCCGCGCAGTCCCCGGGTAGCCAGAATTTTGTCCCACAGGTTGAGATTATCATGTGCGGTTACATAGTTCACGGTCTCTGTGGGCGCATCGGTGAATTCATGAATCGCCCCGCTCACCCCGGACGCGATCGCGCCTTCTTTGCCGTATTCCCCGGTCACGAAGCCTTTGCCCCAGCCGTCACTGTCTCCCTTGATGGCCGCGCGGAAGTTGTCGTTGAAGACAGCGTAGCCTTTGCCGCGCTGCACGCCCTTCAGCGTCTTGGCGGCAAGCGGCGAGTCGCCGCCTGTCCACGGCTCACCATAGATCAGCAGCGCCGGATTAATCTCCAGCCGCAGCTCCTCGGTAATCTCGCGCATGGTCACGCTGTCCATCAGCCCCATCAGATCGAAACGGAACCCGTCAATATGGTACTCCTTAGCCCAGTAGGACAGGGAATCCTTGATATACTTGCGGACCATCGGCCGTTCTGTAGCCAGCTCATTGCCGACGCCTGAGCCGTTAGAGAGCCGGCCGCTCTGATCATGACGGTAGTAGTAGTCCGGCACCAGCGGCTGGAAGGGTCCCTTCTGGAAGCCATAGGTATGATTGTAGACTACATCCATAATCACCGAGATACCGCGGCTGTGCAGTGCCTGGACTAGCTCCTTGAATTCCCGGATACGGCTAAGGGGGTTAGCCGGGTCTGTGCTATAGGAGCCTTCCGGCACATTATAGTGCTGGGGATCGTAGCCCCAGTTATAGTCTGTGAAGATGGAGGACGCAGGCTCTTCCCCTGGCTTGCCCAGCTCATCTACCGTCTGGTAGTCGAACACCGGCAGCAGATGAACATGCGTGATGCCCAGCTCAGCCAGATGATCAATGCCCAGCAGATGACCTGCCTCATCCCGCAGGCCGGTCTCGGTGAAGGCCTTGAATTTCCCCTTATACGTCAGACAGGAGCCAGGGTCTGATGAGAAATCACGGACATGCAGCTCATAGATTACAGCATCTGCCGGATGCGGCAGCACCGGAGAAGCATCGTTCTCCCAGCCGTCCGGGTTTGTCTCGGATAAATCCACGATGGCTGTCCGCGTTCCATTGGCCGACACAGCTACTGCATAAGGATCGGCCGCTTCATTAATCGACCCGTCGGCAAATACGGCGCGGTACATATAATATTTTCCCTTGAGGTTACCGGGAACCTGGATCGTCCACACCCCGCCCTCAGCGCGCTCCATACTGAGAATTTTGCCGCTGTCCTTGAAATCAGCGGTCTGCGGAGTCAGCCCGTTTCCGCCTGTTGCATATAATACGAGCGACACTGTGAAGGCTGTTGGCGCCCAGACTTTGAATACACAATATTCCGCTGTGTAGGTCAACCCGAGGTCATTGCCTTGATAGGTATCGATTTCTTGTTCTGCTTGTATATATTTGCTGCTCATTGTTATTCACCATCCCTACGCTCATCCGTAATACTTCCGGATAACTATCATTCTATTACTATCAAGCTATGTCCACATTCTCCTTAACTAATACTTTGTACTTGCACAGCTCTGCAAGCGGATGACGCCGGAATTGCTACATAGGGTTCTTTATATAATATGTAACAGTATGTTCACAGGTCTGGGTTAAGGGTGAATTGTGTCACCGGATATATCCTATATCGGCATGGATAGCCGGGGATTTAAGCTATTTAAATTATAGGTGCTAGTTAACCGAAAGTATACTTGTCCAGCGGCTCCTTGACAATTGTAAAATAATCCAAAACATCAGGACCGCTTCCGCAGCACCCTGCCGTATAACGCAATGACAGGTACCAGTAGGAAGCCCGCCGACAGCAGCGAAGCTCTGATAGAGATCCGGCTGCCGATATACCCTACAACCGGACCGCCTGCGCTCTGGCCCAGGGCATCGGACTGGCTGATCATCGACAAGAGCGTAGCCCGGTTCCGGGATGGCAGCTTCGTGTTCAGCCAGGTGGTATAGATCGGGTCGCTGACCGAACCGACCACCCCCAGGAGCAGTACTGCCCCGATAGCCCAGTAGAAATTAGGCGCAAGTGCCACCATGATAAAGCAGCCGGCACGGACGGATGTCAGAAGGAACAACGCGGCCGCTACTTGACGTTCCTTATGCAAATTAATGACTTTCCCGGCTATGTACACAGCCAGCACACCCAGCAGAGTAGTCGCCGCACTGATCAGCCCAAAGCCAGCCGCCATTGAGATACCAGTCTCCGGGAACCCGACCTCATTCATAAGAAAGACTGGCCACAGACGGTCATATCCTTCAGACGCAGCACCGCTAAATAAAGTTACAACCGTCAGCAGCAGGAGCAGCGGATGATGCCTCAGGATAGAGGCGCCGCTGACCCAGGTCTTGCCCATCTCACGGATAGCGGAGGAGTGCGGCTCACGCTTCCGGCGTACGAACCCCGTCTCCTTCATGTACCGGATCAAGATGAACCCCAGGACGAAATAGATGACTCCACCCGCCAGAAAAGGAAGATTAGACGCAACATGGGATAATCCTACGCTGACCGCAATGCCCAGCAGGGAAGCGCTTAAGCCGAATATTTTGGAGCGCATGAAGATTCTTCCCGTCTGCTCTTCACCAAGCTCGTCCACGATCCATGCGGTATCCGCTCCGCTCAGGAAGGTCCAGCCGATCCCGTACAGCATCTGGGAGATCAGCAGCCAGCCGAAGGCAGGCAACAGAGAAGCCGGGTGCATGATCCAGACAATGCTCCCTTCCAGGACAAAAGCACTCCCCACAACGAACACAGCAATGATGACGGACAGCTTGCGGCTATAGGTATCAGCGACCACTCCGGTAATCCCCTCGAACACAAGCACCGTTATCTCCAGCACCGTTCCAATCAGCACCAGCTGAAGCGGATTCAGCTTAAGGTCAACTACATAATAAATACTGTAGGTTGTAAATATCGTACTGGCCGCAAGCGACAACATAAACACATGGAACAAATAAATCTGTGAAGCACCGAATCTCTGCAAAATGGTTCCACCCTCCGAAAGTAATGGACTCATTATATAAAATAACGCCCGGGCGGGCGGTTCCAGATTTGCTGAAATTCAAATCACATCACGAAAAAAAGGCCCCCTGTAAAGGGGGCCGGAAAGTAGTTGGAGTTATAACCAATGCTTGAGTAAAGAATTAATTCACGCGCGATTGCACCAGTGCTGCTACTTCCTCGGCTGTGCCGAGCTGCAGGGCCTGGGCAGCCATTTCCTTCATGTCGGCCGCAGACAGCTTCGAGATCTGGCTGCGTGCCGGCAGAATGGAGGTGGCACTCATGCTGAATTCATCGAGCCCAAGACCGAGCAGGAGAGGAATAGCCGTGGCATCCCCCGCCATTTCTCCGCACATCCCGGTCCATTTGCCTTCGGCGTGTGCAGCATCGATGACGATTTTGACCAGCCGCAGAATCGCCGGGTTGTATGGCTGATACAGGTAGGATACCTGTTCATTCATACGGTCCGCAGCCATTGTATATTGGATAAGGTCGTTGGTTCCGATACTGAAGAAATCCACTTCCTTGGCGAACTGATCCGCCAGAACTGCCGTTGAAGGAATCTCTACCATGATGCCCAGCTGGATGCTGTCCGATACTTCTTTGCCTTCTTCACGCAGCTTGGCCTTCTCTTCCAGCAACAAATCACGGGCTGCACGGAATTCACCAAGTGTAGCGATCATCGGGAACATAATACGCAGGTCGCCGTGGGCACTTGCTCTGAGCAAGGCACGCAGCTGGGTGCGGAAGATATCCTGACGGTCGAGACAGAGGCGGATCGCACGGTAGCCGAGGAACGGGTTCATTTCCTTCGGCAGCTCCAGATAAGGCAGCTCCTTATCTCCGCCGATATCCAGCGTACGCACTACAACCGGCTTGCCTTGCATATTCTCAAGCACGGTCTTGTAAGCATTATACTGGATCTCTTCGGAAGGCAGCTTATCGCGGCCCATATAGAGGAACTCAGTGCGGTACAGACCTACACCTTCGCCGCCGTTCTCAATAACGCCAGTCACATCATTCGGAGTCCCGATGTTGGCTGCCAGCTCTACATGCTTGCCGTCGGCAGATACCGTCGGCTCGTCGCGGAGCTTTTTCCATTCAGCAATCTGAAGATCGTAAGCTTCCTGCTTCGCTCTATACTCGGCAACCTCAGCTTCCGAAGGGTTGATCAGCACATCGCCGCTCAGACCATCCACGATGACCAGATCGCCTGCTTTAACCAGCGACATCACATTCTTCGTTCCCACAACCGCCGGAATCTCCAGAGAACGGGCCATAATGGCCGAATGGGAAGTCCGTCCGCCAATGTTGGTGGTGAAGCCTTTGACGAAGTTGCGGTTCAGCTGTGCTGTATCCGATGGGGTCAGATCCAGGGCAATAACGATAACCTCTTCACTAATCTCAGCCGGGCTCACATAGTGAATGCCAAGCAGGTGGTTCAGCACACGTTTGGTTACGTCACGCATATCCGCTGCACGTTCCTGCAGGTATGCGCTCTTCATGTTCTGGAACATTTCCACGAATTGATTAGCTACTTCATTCAGCGCGTAGTCCGCATTTACCGATTCCTCACGGATTTTGTCCATTACAGGGGTAATGAGCTCAGGGTCATCAAGGATCAGCAGATGGGATTCGAAAATCTCCGCCTTCTTCTCGCCAAGCTCAGCCAAGGTACGCTCTTTGATGGTCTGAAGTTCGCCTCTGGATTTGTCCAGGGCATCCTGCAGCTTCGCAAGCTCAGCGTCCACATCTGTGACCGCTGTTTTGGTAATGGTATAGTCCGGGTGTTCCAGGATAAAGGCACGGGCTACTGCAATACCTGCGGAAGCCGCGATTCCTGAAATCTTATTCATGAACTTCTCCCAGCCCTTCTTTAACCATAACCTCCTGCAGCGCGTTCAGTGCTTCTGCTTCTTCACTGCCTTCAGTAATAAGGGTCAGGGTATCTCCTGCTTCAAGGCCCAGGGACAGAACGCCCAGGATGGATTTAAGGGTAACTTTTTTGCCTTTAGCTTCTGCAAAAGCTTCAGTGCCTTTGAATTTTGTAGCTGTATTTACCAGCGCTGTTGCCGGGCGTGCGTGAATTCCGTCTTCGTCAATAATTCTGAAAGTTGTTTGCATAATATAATCCAACTCGCTTTCTGTTAATTTGGGATGGTGAATTATAGTGAAGGCTTGCGCTCCCCTTCATTATAATGGAAGCGCTTCGCCATTGCACATTTTACTGAATGGTGATGATATCCTTGTCGCCGATGACAACTCTGCCCGGCTTTTTCAAGGTCACGGAGGAGCCTTCCGGCAGGTTGGAGAAAATAACTGGAGAGATGACAGAAGGTGCATTCGCCTTCACATACTCCAGATCCACTTCCATAATCGGCTGTCCGGCAGCTACCAGATCGCCTTCCTCCACCAGAACCGTGAAGCCCTGGCCCTTAAGCTTAACGGTGTTGACCCCGATATGCACAAGGACTTCCTTGCCGCCGTCTGACATGATGCCAATGGCATGCTTACTTGGGAACACGTTGAATACCTTGCCGTATACCGGCGAAGCAATCTTACCGTCCTCTGAGAGGAAGGCGAAGCCGTCACCGGTCATTTTCTGGGAGAAGACCGCATCGGGAACCTCTGTAATATCCATCAGCTCGCCGTTTACCGGGGATACGATATCCTCAGGGATAATAGCATCACCCTGCTCGCCGGCCTGTTGTTCAAGCTCCGGCTTCGGAGCCGCAGGGGCTGCAGCCGGTGTTCTTCCGTTCATGACATCCTGAATCTGTGACTTGATCGTGTCCGAACGTGTGCCGAAGATCGCTTGTACGTTGTTACCCACTTCAAGAACACCAGAAGCACCAAGCTTCTTCAGACGGTTCTTGTCTACGCCTGCTTTGTCCTTCACTTCAACCCGCAGACGCGTGATGCAAGCATCCAGATGGGTGATGTTCTCTTTGCCGCCCAGGGCGGACAGAATATTGCGCGGAAGATCGTCGCCAGTCTTGGACACACTCTCCAAGCTTGCTTCATCCTCATCCTCGGAGGCATCCTCACGGCCAGGCGTCTTCAGGTTGAACTTACGGATGACGAAGCGGAACCCGAAGTAATAAATTACGGCCAATACCAGACCTACCGGGATAACCAGCCACCAGGCGGTACGGTTCGGAATGACGCCGAACAGCACATAGTCGATGAACCCGCCGGAGAAGGTCATACCGATTTTGACATTCAAGAGATGCATGGTCATGAAGGAGAGTCCTGCGAATACAGCATGGACGGCGAACAGCAGCGGAGCCACGAACAGGAAGGAGAATTCCAGCGGCTCGGTGATCCCCGTCAGGAACGAGGTCAGCGCAGCTGAGATCATCAAGCTTCCGACAATCCGTCTGTTCTCAGGCTTCGACTCATGGTAGATTGCAAGAGCCGCTGCCGGAAGGCCGAACATCATGAACGGATATTTACCGGTTGTAAATGTACCCGCTGTGAACTCTACGCCGTCACGAAGCTGCTGCATGAAGATCCGCTGGTCACCGCGGACCAGATCGCCTGCCTTGTCAATATAGCTTCCGAATTCATACCAGAACGGTGAATAGAAGATATGGTGCAGGCCGAACGGAATCAGAGAACGCTCGATGACCCCGAAGATAAAGGCCGACAGCGTCAGGTTGGTATTAATCATACTCTGTGACACATAGTTCAGACCGTGCTGGATCGGCGGCCACACAATCGTGAGCGCAAGACCAAGGATCAGAGAGGTCACTGCCGTCATAATCGGTACGAACCGTTTACCCGCGAAGAAGCCTAAGTACGACGGCAATTCTATACGGAAGAACCTTTTGTACATCGACGCAGCCAGTATCCCGACCAGGATACCACCGAACACCCCAGTCTGCAAGGTAGGTATCCCCAGCACGCTGGAATACGAGAAATCCTTCCAGGTCAGCACATAAGCATTAACACCTACTACCGTACCCATGGTTACGTTCATTACCAGGAAGCCGATAATCGCTGCAAGCCCGGCTACACCTTCTCCTCCGGCCAGCCCGATGGCTACGCCGACTGCAAAGAGCAGAGAGAGGTTATCAAATACGATTTGCCCGGAGTTCATAAGTACGGTGGCTATCGCCTGAACAGTATGGTTCTCCAATGCAGGGACATATTGCAGGAAGTCCGGGTTAACCAGCATATTCCCGATTCCAAGCAGCAGGCCCGCCGCAGGCAGAATGGCAACCGGCAGCATAAGCGCCTTACCGACTCTCTGCAGAACGCCAAATAATTTTTTAAACATTCGGGTCACTTCCTAATCCTTAGTTTCTGTCAACAGAAGCCAAAAAAGGCATGAGCAATACAGTACGCAGATTGCCCGGCTAACGCTAACGTTAGAGTACCCCGAGATGGGGCTGGACAACCATAATACTGTAAATCACTCATGCCTGATCGTATCAGTTACACGTTTGTATTCTGCTTCTGTTTCATAACAGGGATCATTGTAGCATCATTGATTTGAAGTTGCAACCCCTAAAATCGCTAAAGGATCTCCGGCGGCTCCAGCTCAGCCTCATCTTCCTTCTTCTGGGCGATACGCTGCAGATGAATCGTCAGATAGCTGACCTCGGCCGGATATACCGGAATGCGCACCCGCTGCTCAATCACCTTCGTGAGCTTCCAGGCAAGCATGTACATCTCGGGGTACTCCCGCTTCATGAGTCCATCCAGGGACGAGGTCTCGCGCACAGTCTCTCCCCGGCGCAGACGTTCCAGAACGAACCGCAAATGGGTCACCAGCCTTGAATAATCCAGCGAATCCCGCGGAATGCGGTATTCCAGGTTATCCTCCACCAGCCCCACCATATCCCCGATCAGCTGGGAATGCTGCTTCACCTCGGAGATATGGCGGTTGCTAAGCGCACTGACAATATGCAGAGCCACGAAGCCGATCTCATCCGGCGGCAGCGTCACCTTCATCGCCTCATTGATCCGCTCCACCGCATATTCCGCCAGACTGTATTCGTCCGGATAAATCTCCCGGGTCTCGTACAGAAACGGATTATGAATAGCCATATGCTGCTCGCTTCTGCGGATCGCGAAGGAAATATGGTCGGTAAGAGCAATATGGATATGCTCATTCAGCGTCTGGCGGCTGCTCTGCATAATATGCAGCACAATCTCCTGGACCACCTCAATCAGCTTCTCGTCTACCTGCGGTACCAGCTGCTTGTATTGCTCCTGCTCCTCCTGGCTTCGCAGGATAAACATTTTCTCTACGGAGGACAGGTTGATCCGGTCCCGCGTTTTGCGGTTGAAGCCGATCCCCTTGCCGATCACCACAACCTCGGCATACTGGGGATGCTCGGCAATGATCACGTTATTATTAAGCACCTTGCCCACGGTAATGCTGCTCACTTGCGACACCTCTTTTACTTCTGAATCCTGATCTATTCCAGCAGCACGATACATGGTTCACTCGTGTGTGATTCGTTGCCTTAAGCTCCTATCATAACATCAAGAATCTCAAATTAGAAGTGTGCCGCAAGCCGCCCGCAGTCTCTCTTCATTTGACCCGAAACGTCCGGCCTGAGAACCTGTATACCATAATCAGCGCAGCCAGCATATACACCACAGCGGAGAGCGCTACGATCACGGCAAACATACCAGGCTCACTCTTGAACTGCATCGCGATGAATCCTACCCCGAGCACCACACTATTCACAATCGTGAAGAACGGATTTTTCACATTGAGCTCTGTGCTATAGGGCTGAAAGATATAGTACATGAACAGATGATGCACCGAGAAGAACAGGGACAGCGCCACAATCGTCACGCAAAAGAGTACAGCATCCCCCGCGCCCCAGCTCTCCGTTGACAGCAGCAGCAGCAGGTTCACCGCCAGGCAGATCGCGGCAGCCGGGATCAGATTAAGCATACTGATACGCAGCAGCCGGATGCGGAAGTTGCTTAGAATCGCCGATTGTTCACGGTAGAATCCGTAGCGCAGCAGGCTGAGATCACAGTTGTAGAACATCGCCTTGCAGAGGCGTTCGCCAATGGAGGTATAGTTCATGATGATCAGGAAGGTCGGCAATGCGGTGATCAGATAATGAGTCAGCTTGGTAAAAGCGTTCTGGGACAACAGCATCGTCAGCAACGCTGCTACAAAGAGCGAGCCAATGATCACCAGCCTGCGCACTATCGGACTGGTGATCAGCCGCCGGTGACGCGAGAAAAAGATTGCATTCAGGTAGGCGTACCCGCTTTTCCCCTCGAACTGGCCATGATTCAGTTGTTCTGCCGAGTAGTGTTGATCTTGGGTAGCCACATCCTTCACCCTTGCTTCTTTCATCATCCGGCCCATGTCGAGCAGCGGATCATCGATTTTGGTGACGGCATCGACGGCATTCGTATAGTCCTTATAACGGGCGATATAGACCGCGCTTAAGGTCCCCAGCACCAATACGCTTAGTACCACAGGCAGATTGAACAGCATTCGGCTCTCTACTACCGCAAACCCCGGGAGCAGCGGAAGATAGGCCAGCAGATAGCCAGCGCCGATGGCAGTCCAGATCCAGCTTGTTTTTTTGACAATCACAATGCCGTAGCGGTCAAACACCCGCAGATGCAGCGCCTCGCAAGCCGTACGCCAGAACGTCAGCAGCAGTGTAAGAACCGCCCCATGCCACAGCGGAGCACCGAGAAGACTCCCGAAGACCAGCATCGCCGGAATATAAGTAACCAGAAAGCTGATCCCGCGCAGCGTAAGTGTGGTCCGCATATATCGCTCAGCCGGCAGCCTCATCAGCTTCACGAATATGTATTTATCCCGCTTCGGCTCCAGAATAACCGCGCTGGAAACCCCGGCGGTGAAGAAGCTAATACACAACAGCATCTGCAAATAGAGCTGGTATTGCACTGGCAGGGTTAAGGATATATCTTGTCCTATCAGCTTCACCGGAAGAAAGATCATTATGCCCAGATAAGCGAACTTCGTCACAAAGGCCATAAGGACCTTCAAAATATGCACGATAACAGATAGGGTCCGCTTCAGCGTGGTCTCCGAATAGACCGTGGCCGGGATCAGCTTGCCCAGCACCGGGAGCTTACGGATATAGAACATCAGCCGGTTGGCGCCCGACATCCCACGCACTTCCAGAATCGCCTTCAGCGTCCTAATCATGATCCTCATCCTTCAACAGCGCAATAATCTGCTCTTCAAATTCCGGACTGTGCAGGGTCTCCGCCGGAATCTCGCGCAGCGTGCCGTTATTCAGAATCACCAGCTCATCGCAGAGATCGGCCGCCAGCTGCAGAATATGCGTGGAGAAAATAATGATATGATCCCGCTTCATCTCCCGCAGCAGCTTCTTAATCTCCAGCGCCACTACCACGTCGAACGAGGTTAAAGGCTCATCGAGCAGGATCAGCGGGGGGCGGGAAATGATAAAGCACAGCATCTGAATTTTGTTCTTCATCCCGTGGGAGTAGCCCTTGATCAGACGGTGCCTGTCCGCCTCCTCGAAACGGATGATATCGAAATACTCCTCGATGGTCCGCTCCGCTTGTATCTTCCCCTTATTGATGTCCATGTAGAACTTCACAAACTCATAACCGGTCAGGAAGTCAGGCAGAATCGGCAAGGAGAATACGTAGCCGATCTCCTCCTCAAGCAGCGGAAGACTCACCTCATTTCTGCGCAGAAAAGCCCCTCCGCTATCCATTTGGATCTCCCCGCTCAGGCAGTTGAACAACGAGGTCTTTCCCGCGCCGTTGCGGCCTAGCAAGCCGTATATTTTGCCCTGCTCAAAGGTAAAGTCGATCCCCTTCAGCACCTCCCTGCCGTCAAAGCTCTTGCGTATATTATCCAGTATAAGCTCCATGCCTGTGCCTCCGTTTCAGCGCCAAAGATAAGGAATCTCTGCTGCGCAGCTCATTATAAAAAAGGTATGGCCGGCGGTTACTGCTGCCTGCCATACCTTGGTGACTTGCTCTTATCCTTCAGGGTGTTCTGAAGGTTCCGCCGGTTGCGCGGGAGTAACCGGCGCAGACGGGGCCGGTCTGGTTACCACAGTGGAGAGGGGTGCTGCTGTGTGTCTGACAGCATCCTTCTGTCCCGACTTGCCCGAAGTCAATCCTTTGATCAGGGACTCGACGTCAATGCCGGAGACGCTCTTCAGCATCTCAGGGGCTGTCGCCATCAGTTGGGTAACATAATTGCTGACCCGGGCGGCGCCTTCGCCGTTACCGGTATCTACAACGGTAAGCTTATCGATAGATGCCAGCGGCTCGGCGATCCGTCCTGCCAGATCCGGCAGCATTTTGACAATAATATCGAGTACGGCAGCTTCGCCGAATTTCTCGAAGGCTTCTGCCAGCTTCTGTTTGGCTTCCGCTTCGGCAAGACCCCGCAGGCGGATAACCTCTGCTTCCGCTTTACCCTTAGCCAGCTCAGCATCGGCAACCGCCTGACCTTCCAACCTTTTCTGCTCGGAAGTTGCCTGTGCCTGCTTCTCGATGCTATACTGCAGGGCGTCTGCTTCACGCATGCGCTTGGCCTTGTCGGCTTCCGCCGCCTGCTCCACTGCATAACGGTCTGCTTCCGCTTTCTTCTTCACTTCGGCGTCATACTGCTTCTCTCGTACCTGAATTTCCTTAGCCTGGATATCGATTTCGCGTTCCTTGCGGACCAGCTCAACCTTCATCTGCTCTTCCACCACAGTCTGCTTGGCACGCGCCTCCTGAATGTGGTACGCCTGGTCGGCTTCCGCCTTGGCAGTATCCTGGTCACGCTTGAACGCGGCGACCTTGAGCTGGTTCTCCTTCGAAGCTTCGGCAATGTTGGTATCACGCAGCAGCTCTGCCTTCTGCCCCTGTTCTTCGGCGTTGGCCTTCTGAATCCGCGCATCGCGGACAGCTTCCGCTTCGGCAATCTCCGCATCCCGCTTCACTGCGGCAATCCGCGGTTTACCCAGCGCTTCCAGGTATCCGTGCTTATCGCGTACATCCTTGATGGTGAACGAGACAATCTGGAGTCCCATCTTCTTAAGGTCACGGGCGGCCACGCCCTGAACCTCCTGGGCGAAACGGTCGCGGTTACGGTAGACCTCTTCTACGGTCATCGTACCGAGGATCGCCCGCAGATGTCCTTCCAGCACTTCCTGCGCTTCACTCTTCAGGGATTCAATCGGCTTGCCCATGAACTGCTCGGCGGCCGTTGCCACATCTTCCGTAGAGCTGCCTACCTTGATGATGGCGACCCCGTCGGCAATGACCGGCACGCCTTGCTCCGTATAGACCTCCGGGGTGGTCACATCGAGCTTATGGGAGAGCAGGGACATGAACTCCGCCTTCTGGAAGACGGGGAGAATGAACGCACCGCCGCCGCGGACGATTTTGATTTTGCGGCCGGAGCCGTCATCCGATATATGATTGTTGCCTAAGAAGGAACCGGTGACGATCATGCCTTCATCCGGGCCAACCGTCTTGTAACGGGCCCAGAAGGCGAGTCCGAGGACAAGCAGTACA
Source organism: Paenibacillus sp. FSL R7-0179 (assembly GCF_038002265.1). Taxonomy (NCBI): domain Bacteria; kingdom Bacillati; phylum Bacillota; class Bacilli; order Caryophanales; family Paenibacillaceae; genus Paenibacillus; species Paenibacillus sp. FSL R7-0179. The sequence goes on along the minus strand of NZ_JBBOCC010000002.1, from coordinate 1,008,116 downwards.
GCGATTACTATCGCAGGTATAAATAGGGATTCTGGAATATTTTCTAGCATCATAAGTCCACTCCTTTTCTCTCTTCGAATTCAGACACAAGCGCTACACCTTCACGTACCTCAACTACAACAACCTTGATTCCAGCCGGCAGTGCACGCTGCTCGAAGCTGGCCGCCGTATGCAGGCTGTTGCCTGCACCGAACTTCACCATAATCTCACCGTAGCCTACGCCGGGGACCGGGACGGTAACCTCACCGATTCTCCCCGGCAGTTCACTCATGGAGAAGCCGTTCGACATCTCGCTGTTCCTCATGGGCTTCACGACAACCAAATGCATAACAACGCCCATGAATGCCGCAACCAGCAGGGACAAGGCAAGAATCACACCATCTTCCAGTCCGCTGTAGCGATTAAGCAGCATGCCTGCTCCGCCAAATACAGTGATTCCTCCTGCCAACAGGGTAGGATTCAGGAAATCAAAGGATACGATGTCAAAAATCCCGTCCAGTGCACTCCCAATCAGGTCGCCTACCACTACACTGACTACAGCAAAAAGAATGCCCAGCACCAAACAGCCCAAATACAGCGTTTGCATGTTAGTCTCCTCCCGTCATTACTTCCGGACTGTCATACTAGGTTAAACGCAACAAACCTGCCCTTGGTTTCACAAAGTTGGAGATTGCTCTCATTAATGTATGCCGGGAGCGGAAAAATTAACAGATAAAAGAAGCCGCCCCCATAAATGGAAGGCGGCTGTACTATCGAAGGCTAACTTACAAAGCCATCTTATAAATTTCAACAACATCCTGACGCTCCAGCTTGCGGAAGTTGCCGAACGGGCCGAAGCGGACCGCCTTGTCGGCCATACTGCCAATTTCGCTGTCGTCGATATCGTAATCACCGAGCGTCTTCGGAGCACCAATGGAATCCCAGAAGCTGCGGAGCGCTTCAATGCCTTCGAGGCCGGTCTGCTCATCGGTCTTGCCTGAAGGGTCGATACCGAACACGTTCACTGCCAGCTGGCGGAAGCGGGCAGGATTCGTGCTGAGGTTATATCTCATCCACTGCGGGAAGAGAATCGCCAGGCCACCGCCGTGGGGAATATCGTACACAGCGGATACGGCATGCTCAATGTTGTGCGTAGCCCAGTCACCGGCAAAGCCCATGCTGACCATTCCGTTCAGCGCCATCGTCCCGCAGTACATAATGGTCTCGCGCAGCTCGTAATTGTTCAGATCCTCAATCAGCTTAGGAGCCGTCTCAATCACGGTGCGAAGCAGACTCTCCAGGAAGCCGTCCTGCAAAGGCGTATTGCTGTCTGTATGGAAATAATGCTCCAGCGTATGGGACATGATGTCCACCATACCGTACACCGTCTGGTCGCGCGGCAGGGTGAAGGTGTTCTCCGGGTCAAGGATCGAGAAGGCCGGATAGGCATGGATGCTGCCCCAGCCCATTTTCTCCTGGGTCACTTCGTTGGTGATCACCGAGCCGTTGTTCATTTCCGAGCCGGTAGCTGCCATCGTCAGCACGGTTCCCAGCGGAAGCGCTCCTTGAGGAGCTGCCTTGCGTTCTACGAAGTCCCACATATCCCCTTCATATTTCGCTCCGACCGCCACAGCCTTGGCACAATCCAGCACGCTGCCGCCGCCGACGGCAAGAATCAGGTCAATGTGATGCTCACGGCACAACGCTACACCCTTATGTACCGTTGAGAGACGCGGATTCGGCTCCACTCCCGCAAGCTCGGTTACTACGGCACCAACCGCAGCCAGCTCGGCAATGACGTTATCGTACAGGCCGCTGCGTTTAATACTTCCGCCGCCGTACATCAGCAGTACGTTCTTACCGTATTTCGGCACCTCGGTACGGAGTGCCTGCAATGTCCCCTGTCCGAAAATAAGCTTGGTAGGGTTATAAAATTCAAACTTGCGCATATGGGTAAACCTCCATGAGTATGTGAATGTGAAGCACCTGTCTATTATAGTCCTCCTGCCTGGCGCATTCAAATCGAGGCGCATATCATCATTTCCCAATGAAAAATGCCCCCGCCGGATCCGGCAGGGACAGTACATTTTGCAAACATTACTTAAGTTCGGTCTCAGTTAAAGCCGCTGCTGTTCAGGAACCGGCGGAAGGCCGCCTGCCCTTCCGGCGTGCGTTTGTAGACTCCGGCATGCTCCAGAATGTGAGTGAACTTCGTACCCACCTCATTCTGGATGGTCTTCACCGCTGCTTCGCGGCTGAGGGAGGTGCCGAAGCGGCTTACCAGTTCGGTAATCCAGGCAGTGTGCAGCGCCAGCGGATGCTCCTGGCCCTGGCTCTGGACATCTCCGAGAAGCGCCGTGTCGCCCGCCAGTATGCCGGCGATGGCGTCAAGCTCTTCCTTGAGCCGTCCCGGCAGAATCGCCAGGCCCATCACCTCAATCAGGCCGATGTTCTCCTTCTTGATATGGTGCATCTCCCGGTGCGGGTGGAAAATCCCTTCGGGATATTCCTCGCTGGTCCGGTTGTTGCGCAGCACCAGATCCATCTCATAGCCGCCGTCCTCTGCGCGGCGCACGATAGGGGTAACAGTGTTATGCGGAACACTCTCGCCCTCCTCTTCACTGAACGCCAGCACGTCGGCAGCCGGATCGCTATACGTCTTCCAAGACTCGTAGATATGGTTGCCTGCCTCCAGCAGCACCGCCGGATCTTCTGCATGCATCCGCAGCACGGACATCGGCCACTTCACGGTGCTTAAGCTGACACCGGGATATGAGGCATGTGTGAAGGTATCCTCTTTGGGTGCCTTCTGGATAGGGAACGTATGCCGTCCGCCTTGGAAGTGGTCATGCGTCAGAATGGAGCCGCCGACAATCGGCAGGTCGGCATTCGAGCCGATGAAATAATGCGGGAAGGCTTCCGTGAAGCTAAGCAGACGCTTCAGCGTATCCTTCGTCAGCTTCATCGGCACATGATCGTGGTGGAACACGATGCAGTGCTCGTTATAGTAGACATAAGGCGAGTACTGGAAGAACCACTTCTCGCTGTTCATCGAGAGCGGGATCACGCGCAGGTTCTGACGCGGCGGGTGATTGACCCGGCCGGCATAGCCGACATTCTCGCGGCAGAGCTGGCACTTCGGATAGACCGGAGGCGGAAGCAGCCGGGCCATGGCGATTTCCTTCGGACTTTTCTCCGGCTTGGAGAGGTTGATCGTCATCTCAATATCCCCGTACGGTGACTCCTGGAGCCAATACACATTCTTCGCTACCCGGTCCATACGGATATAGTTGGAATCAATGCTCAGCTTATAAAAGCGGTCCGTTGCCGCCTGAATGCCCTGCTCCGCCCGGAGCGCGGCGAACTCCGCATTCACCTCGGACGGACGGGCCATGAGCAGGCCCATAATCTTCGCATCCAGCAGGTCGCGGTACGTATCCGTATTCTCCGGGATCAGCCCGAGACTGAACCCGTAATCAATCAGCTGGTCCAGCGGACTCTGCGGGCTGTCCAGCGGAGCTTCAGTGAACTCACCGGGATACGGCTCACTGAAGCCGAACTGGTCCAGGAGTTCATTGCGGCTGTAATCCACATCTGCGGGCTGGATCAGTCCCGTGTGTCCGGCAAACAGAACCAGCTGTTCAATGGCATACAGCGCCTTTTCAGCGGCAGCAGCCATACTATTATCGTTCTGCATTTCATTTCTCCTTCTATGGTGCCTTATGCGGCGCTCTGGCATTCTGTGTATTTCAGCTTCGGCAATAATCAGCTCCGCTGCTTACTCCCCATACCCTTGCGGATTAGCGGAGTGCCAGCTCCAGGCGCTCTGAATGATGTCTTCAAGGTCAGCATGCTGCGGGTCCCAGCCCAGAACCTTCCGGGCTTTGTCAGAAGAAGCGACGAGCACTGCCGGATCTCCCGCGCGGCGCTCCTGAACCACAACTGGAATGTCCAGGCCAGTCACCTTCTTCGCGGTCTCAATCACCTGCTTCACAGAGAAGCCCAGGCCGTTGCCAAGGTTGAAGATGTTGCTCGCACTGCCGCTGCGCAGATAAGTGACTGCACGGACATGCGCATCCGCCAGATCGCTGACATGGATGTAGTCGCGTACGCAGGTTCCGTCCTCTGTCGGGTAGTCTTCCCCGAACACTGCGATATTCTCGCGCTGCTTCAGTGCAGCCTGGAGCACCAGCGGAATCAGGTGGCTCTCCGGACGGTGGTCTTCACCGATTTTGCCGCTGGCGTGTGCGCCTGCTGCATTGAAGTAGCGTAGCGCTACGTATTTGATGCCGAGCACTTTGTCGAACCAGGCCATCATGCGTTCCATGGTCAGCTTGGTCTCGCCGTAGACATTCGCAGGCTCCGTGCGGTCGGTCTCTTCGATAGGCACCTTTTCCGGTTCGCCGTAGGTGGCGGCTGTGGAGGAGAAGACGATTTTATCCACACCGGCCTGCTGCATGGCTTCGAGAAGACACTGCGTTCCATAAACATTGTTGTCGTAGTATTTAACCGGGTCCTTCATGCTCTCGCCCACCAGGGAGCTGGCTGCGAAGTGAATTACCGCTTCGATCTCATTCTCGGAGAACAGCTTCGCCAGCAGCGCCTTGTCGCGCAGGTCGCCCTCATACAGCTTGCCGCCCAGTAGCGCCTCGCGGTGCCCTGTCAGCAGATTGTCAATCACCACAACCTCTTCCCCGCGGTCCAGCAGCTCTGCTACTGTGTGTGAACCGATGTATCCTGCGCCGCCCGTTACCAGAATCGCCATCTTATTTCACTCCTTTCAATTCTTCCACGCCGTTGCCGATGCCGCATACATAGAATTCGCCGGTCAGGCCGGTTCTGTTCTTGTAGGCTTCTCCAACTTCCGTGATGAACCGCTGCACATCATCCTCATGTACCAGCGATACTGTACATCCCCCGAATCCTGCGCCGGTCATCCGTGAGCCCAGTGTGCCCGGAATGCGCTGCGCTTCTTCCACCATCACGTCCAGCTCCTCGCAGCTGACTTCATAGAGGTCGCGGAGGGAGACATGGGAGTCATTCATGTACAGGCCGAACTGCTTCAGATCATTGTTCTTCAGCACCTCCACCGAGTCAAGCACACGCTGATTCTCCTCCACTACATGGCGGGCCCGGCGCTTTACAGTTTCATCCGTAATTTTGTCCTGCAGAAGCTCGAACTGCTCAGGCTTCACCTCAGCCAGATAGGACAGGGAGGGAACCTCCTGCTTCAGAATAGCGAGCGCCTCCTCACATTGGCTGCGGCGCTCATTATACTTCGAGTCCACCAGACCGCGCTTCTTGTTCGTGTTGCCGATGACCAGCTTATAGCTGCCCGTCACGAAAGGTACGAGGCTGTATTCCAGCGTATCGCACATGAGCAGGATGGCCTGGTCGCGCTTGCCGTTGGCCACAGCGAACTGGTCCATGATCCCGGAGTTCACGCCGACATACTGGTTCTCCGCGCGCTGGGACAGCAGGGCGATCTCCACCGTATCGGTGTCACCGCCAAGCAGCGTCAGGAAGGCGAAGCCGGTCACTACCTCGATCGAAGCGGAAGAGGACAAGCCCGAGCCGTTAGGAATCTCACCATGGAACAAAAGATCGTAGCCCCCGGATACCGGGTGACCCTTCTTAGCCAGCTCCACCATTACGCCGACCGGATAGTCCACCCATTCGCCGGTCTTGGCTGCGCCGATGTCGCTGAAGTCGATGGAAGCTTCATAAGGGAAATTCGTGGATGCGAATTGAACCTTGCCGTCTGTACGCGGGCGCACGATCAGGGTGGTTCCGAAGTCCAGGGCTGCCGGGAAAACATAACCTCCGTTGTAATCCAGATGCTCTCCAATCAGATTCACGCGGCCCGGTGCGTAGAATACCCGCGCGGCTTCCCCGCTCTCCCCGTACTTTTTGATAAATGTGCTGTTCAGTTCCTGTATGCTCATTATTGACACTCCATCCTTTCGCTGCTTGTGCTGGGACTGTGGATTATAGCTTGCGTCCTTCATGCTTACATTATAATAAAATCAGACTTGCCCTGATAATGCAATCATGTGTGCAATATATGGACAAATGTGACTTTCGTCTCTGAAGAGACTATACTCGGTAAGAAGAAAAGTGAACGGGCGCTCCCTATACACTTAGCTATGGAAGCGTTCTGCTCCAGAAAGGCGGCTTGCCGTGCAACATACCTATTCAGTAGGATCAAATCCTGTATATTACGATGAGCAGCTGCTGCATGTACTCTTTGCGGGAGAGAGCCAGACCCTCCCGCTGCATCAGGCGGGCCCCAAGATCTACGATTACTATCTGCTCCATTATATTGAATCAGGCTCCGGGGTCTTCCGGACAGAGCAGCACACGTATGAGCTGGGAGCCGGAGACTGCTTCCTGATCCACCCGGGCCAGCTGGTCAGCTACATCTCGGATCAGCAGGAGCCCTGGCGCTACCGCTGGGCTGCCTTCACCGGCGGGGATGCCGGACAGCTTGCGCAGCAGGCGGGCTTCACGCCGCTCGCCCCGGTGCTGTCTACCGCTGGCGGCAGCGTAATTCCCGGAGCGCTTGCCGGGATGATGTCCGCCTTCTATGCCAATAAGGAGAGCGCCGCCCTGACCTCTCTGGGATATCTATACCTCATCGCAGGGGAGGCAGCGGAGCTGCTGGTCTCCTCCACCCGGCTGCCGGGTGCGGAATCACAGATCAAGCGGACGGTGAAGCAGATGATTCACTACATGGCTTCTCAGTATGCCCATCCGGTCTCGATTGAACAGATGTGCGGCAGTCTGGGGTATAACCGCGCTTATCTCTCCCGCATCTTCAAGCAGGAGACGGGGCTCTCTCCGGTCACCTACCTGCTCAAGCTGCGGGTGGAGAAGTCGCGCCAGCTGCTGCGTGAACGCCCCGAGCTGTCCGTGGAGCAGGTAGCAGCATCAGTCGGACTGACCGATGCCCTGTATTTCTCCCGGCAGTTTAAGCGCTTCTACCGCCAATCTCCCACCGCTTACCGCCAGGCTACAGTGAACCCTGGGGAGAAATAGCCCTACTGACTAGTACAGCACATCAGATTTAATATGGTGAATATGACCATTACCGGACCTTAACGAGAAGCTGGAACGATAGTAACTGCATTTTGTACAATGGAATGCTGAAAAAAAGGCTTCGAAATAGTATCTATTGTATTCCGTACAATGGAATGTTGACAAAAGCCATTTTATCACCCAAAACACAACATTCTACTGTATGAAATACAATAGAATCTCATTTTATGGTCATCTACGCGTTTTCTATTGCAGGAAATACAATCCACTACTTGAATGTAAGAGCAGAAATCGGTAACGGGTGCTGGATCAAGGATCAGCCCAATATCGGTAAGGGATGAAGCTGCGTTCGTAGCGAAAAAACAGAGATAAGTTTATTCTGTGCAACTAGAAATAGTGAAACGGAAGTCCTTCTTCTTCTAATTGTAGTCTGTACAACTAAATCTGCCCCAAAGGGCGGAAACCAGGGAAAGCAGGGATTTTAATTGTACGAAATACAACTAGGGTGAGAAGAAGAAGTAAAACAGACGTTTTAGTTGTACAAAATACATTTAAACCTATCGCCGACGAGCAGGCAAGGTAATCGGGGCACTGCAAACCCACCGTAAGCGATTGACCAAAGCGATTTTCACTAATATAAAGCTGATGCTCTACTAAACCAACAGCCCGTCTCCAGAACAGGAAGCGGGCTGCTTGCGTTGTTAGTTATGGCTGAACGTCTTACGCTTCACTCCTCTGTCTTAAGGATCGTTTCGATCCGGTCCAGCTCTTCCTGCGTGAAGTCGCTATGGGACAGCGCGGCGATATTCTCCTCGATCTGGCTGACCCGGCTGGCGCCGATCAGCGCCGAGGTGACCCGGCCGCCGCGCAGCGTCCAGAGCAGGGCAAACTGGGCCAGACTCTGGCCGCGCGCTACCGCCATCTGGTTCAGCGCATGGATTCTGCGCAGCACCTCCGGCGTAATCCGGCTCTCATTCAGCGCAGCTGAAGGCCCGGCTGCCCGCGAGTCTTCAGGGATGCCGTTCAGATATTTATTCGTCAGCAGACCCTGTGCCAGCGGAGTGAAGGCAATACTGCCCACCCCATGCTCCTCCAGCACCTCCTGAAGCCCGCCTTCAATCCAGCGGTCCAGCATGGAATACCTCGGCTGGTGAATCAGCAGCGGGGTGCCCAGCTCCTTCAGAATGGCAATCGCCTGCCGGGTCTGCTCCGCCGAGTAGTTGGACAAGCCGATATACAGTGCCTTACCTGAACGTACCGCATGATCCAGCGCTCCCATCGTTTCTTCCATAGGTGTGTCCGGGTCCGGGCGGTGGGAATAGAAGATATCCACATAGTCCAGCCCCAGCCGCTTCAGGCTCTGGTCCAGACTTGACAGGATATATTTACGTGAACCCCAGTCGCCGTATGGGCCGGGCCACATCGTATATCCCGCCTTGGTCGAGATTACCAGCTCGTCACGGTACGGCGCGAGATCCCGGGCAAGCACCTTGCCGAACAGCTCTTCCGCCGATCCGGCCGGAGGCCCGTAGTTATTCGCCAGGTCGAAATGGGTCACGCCGAGATCAAAAGCGCGGGTAATCATTGCACGGCCGTTCTCATAGGCATCGATGCCGCCGAAATTATGCCACAAGCCCAGTGAGATGGCCGGAAGCTTGAGGCCGGACCTGCCGGTGCGGTTGTAACGCATGCCTTCATACCGTTCATCACTAGCCACATATACCATGTTATATCCCTGCCTCTCATAACTCTTGTGTGAATATTCTTCTTTAAACACACGGCTTCGTAAGTAATCTTGTTCTGCAAAAAAAGACTGGGCATTAGCCCAGCAGTCTCTGGACTCTACCCAGCACTTCTCCGATCCGCTCTGTAATAATCAGATCTGCCTGATCGTCATATGGTGTAGGCTCACCGTTAAGCAATACAGTATGCTGCCCCCTGAAGTAAGTGACCAGGCTTGCAGCAGGCTGAACGGTAAGCGAGGTACCGCCGATGAGCAGCAGATCCGCCGCTGCAATGGCATCCACGGCTTCAATCAGCACTTCTTGATCGAGCGCTTCCTCATAGAGCACCACATCCGGCTTGATGATGCCCCCGCAGTCCTCACAGCGCGGCACAGAGCCTTCCTGCTCCAGCCATTCCTCCAGGCCGTAATAGCGCTGGCAGCCCATGCAGTGATTACGGTGGATAGAGCCGTGCAGCTCCAGAACCCTGCGGCTGCCGGCAATCTGATGAAGGCCGTCTATATTTTGTGTAATGACCGCCTTCAGCCTGCCGCTCTCCTCCAGCTCCGCAAGCAGCCGGTGGGCCCCGTTCGGCTTCGCTTCGGGATGAATCATCTTGCTGCGGTAGAAATCAAAAAAAATGTCCGGCGAGGACATAAAAAAGCTGCGGCTAAGCATCACCTCAGGCGGGTAAGGAGAGTTGTGCTGGGTCTGGTACAGACCTGCTGCCGAACGGAAGTCCGGGATACCGCTCTCCGTCGATGTTCCGGCACCGCCGAAAAAGACGATATTTTTGCTTTTTTGAATCCAGGAAGCCAGTAGCTGTAATTGTTCCATGATCTACACCTGTCCTCTCTGTACCTATTCGTCATGCATTCAGATCGTTAAGCGTAGCGCGGGATAACCGGATACCACAATATCCGCATCCAGCAGATGGTCTGCCCTTCTGTCCGGTGAGATTCCAACCGCAAGCCGCAGTCCCGCCCCCCGGCCCAGCTGCATATCCGCATTGCTGTCACCGATAATAACCGCCTCTTCGGGCAGCAGCCCGAGCTCCCGGCAGGCCTTCTCGGCCATCTCCGGTGCAGGCTTGCCGTATTTTACCCGGTCGCGGGTAACCACTGCCCCGAAGTATTCCGAGATGCCAAGCCATTCCAGATGCTCACGGGTAGCGGACAGATTGTCTGAGGTTACAACGCCAAGCTTCAGGGAAGCGGCGGCACACTGCTCCAGAAATGGCAATAATCCCGGCATGGGCACAGCCGTACGGCGGCGGCGAAGCTCATTCATGGCCTCCTTGGAGATGGCATTCACGCTCGTCACCGCTTCATTCCAGGGGACACCCGCCGTATAGAGCTGCCAGGCTAGAATCCCGGTGGATTCCTCAGCCGTTGCCATGGACAGCGGACCTGCGGGATCATAACCGGTAATTCGTCCGGAAGCATCATGCGTCGTGCCCAGCACCGGGGCCAGATCGGCTCCCGTTACAGGTCTGCTGCCAATCAGAGTCAGCTGGCTGCCCAGCCCCTCAAGCACCAGTTCGGCCCAGCTGCCCCAGGTGGCCAGAAGATCAAGCAGCGTTCCGTCCTTATCGAAGAGGATGCCGCTTACGGGAACGGAGAGTTCATTGATGTGCAATACAGGCATTCCAGCGCTCCTCTGCATACGATATATTCATTCAGGTATTTGTTGTTCATTTGCTCTGGCGCAGATTCCCCAGCCAATCCAGCATCGCCCGGACGGTCCGTGACTGCTGTTCTTCTTCGGTAATCGTAGCGGTTCCGTCACCCTTTTGCACGCCATAGCTGCCGAATTGGGCATGGTTGCCACCGTCAACCGACACATATACGGTATTGCCCGGCAGATAGGAACGCCCTTTGTTATAGCTCTTCTGGTCTACGACTTCATCCTGCGTGCCAAGCACAGACAAGACGGACAACGTGGTGTCCTTCAGACTGCCTTTCTCATCGGGATACGAGGCCAGAAAAAAAACGCCTTCCAGCTGGCCGGCATGACCGGCAGCAAAGCGTGAAGCCATTACGCCGCCGAGTGAATGTCCGCCCAGGACGAAGGACTGCTTCGGATGCACGCGAATAATCTCTTCGGCGGCATCGCCTTTGATTACAGCCAGATTAAGCGGCATTCTGGCAATGTAGAACGGGTGACCGGCAGCAGCGACTTTACGGGCCAGCGGCGCATATGCTTCCGCCTTGACCAGTGCGCCCGGATAGAAGATTACGGCGGTGCCGAGCACCACTGAGGGGTCGAACGAGATCCAATTGTCATTCTGTTCAACAGTGACTCCTCCGGCAGAGATCAGAGCAGTTTCAGCCTGTGCCTCCGGCTTATACGGGGTCAGATACCTCCATATAAACACCCCAGCCGTCAGTAGAACCAACACCACTCCTATAAGCACACGGCGTCTGATTATATTCTTTTTCATTAGTGTTCACTCCCGGTTACTGCATACTCAAAATTATAAGGGAATCGGTGAATTCAAACAACCTTCAAGACTTCGCCACATCTGGCCCCAGCCATTTCCAATGATAGCGCTTACTATTGTGATGTATTTCACAATTTATTGTCAGGAAATCATGTATTTTAAAATTAAAGTATCGCCCCCTACGCAAACCCTAATTTCATTGGAGGTTACATCATGACCCGGGAAAGCCCGCTTGACGCGCGCGGAGAGACCTTTTTTCTTAATCTGCGCTTCATGCTTATTGTAACTGTCTTTGTGGCCAATGCGATTGAACCCCTGATTCAAGAAATGAGCGGACTTCACACGCTTTACCAGTGGATCTTCAGTTTTCATATGCCGCTGTTTGTGCTGGTGACCGGATACTTTGCCCGTTCAAGCTTACTTGGAGCGCCTGGACGCAAGGTGCTGCTGCAGATTGCTTTGCAATATGTGATTTTTCAGAGCCTCTACTCCCTACTTGACGCCTCCCTGTTTCACGTCAATAATATACAGCATTCGTTCTTCGCTCCTTATCTGCTGCTCTGGTTCCTGGCCAGCCACATCTGCTGGCGCCTGCTGATGCTGGGCATGAGCCGCTGGACCCGCAGCGCCCAACTGGCCTTCGCTGTTACGGCAGGAGTGGCCGTAGGTTATCTGCAACTGGACGGGATCTGGTTTAGCCTCAGCCGCACCTTTGTCTATTTGCCCTTTTTTGTGATCGGGTACCATTTCTCCTTCGGAGCTTTCGTGAAGCTGTATCAGCGCTATGTCAAAAGCATTGCCGCCGCCGCTTCGCTCCTGCTGCTCCTTGCTATCGGCCTGCTCGGAGGTGATCTCCCCATGGGCTGGCTATACGGCAGTATGACTTATATGCAGCTTGGTGCTCATGAATGGTATGCGGGTCTGTTCCGGCTGGCGGTCTATGGCCTGCAATTCATCGCCTCCCTGTCATTTCTGGGCCTCGTGCCTTACGGGTTAAGCCGCATGACCGGTCTGGGACGCCGGACCCTCTATGTTTTTCTGCTGCATGGCTTTGTGGTCCGCACGGCGGTGATTTCCGGCCTGTATGCCCATATCGGCAATCCTGCCGGAGCAGCTCTGCTGCTCGCCGGTGCAGTGGGATGTACGGTGCTGCTCGCCCAGCCTGCGGTCAGACGTCTGCTGAACCCGCTCGTGGAGCCGTCCGTAGACTGGATGATCTCCCTGCAGCGTGCCGCCATCCGGCGCTCTCTTTAGAATGAAGCTGCCACGTTATATCAATTTGCTGAAGTCTATCCTTTACGGAATAGGCTTCTTTCTGTATATTAGCCCAGACTTTACATGCGTGAGCCGCCGACAAACTTCACATTGTCCGGTAGAAAAAACAGGCTTTTTGTGATAGACTCACTATTAAAGTTCGTAACCAATCACCGCAGGGTACGTATATTTCGGGATTGCAATGCGTTAATGCGGCACTATATTCGCTTCACCAATACTGTTAGGGGGAAAAAGTCATCATGGCAAACAAGAAAATGCGATCAGATATGATCAAAAAAGGCTTCGACCGCGCTCCTCACCGCAGCCTTTTGCGGGCAGCAGGCGTTAAAGAAGAGGATTTCGGCAAACCGTTCATCGCGGTCTGCAATTCCTATATCGATATTGTTCCGGGTCATGTACATCTGCAGGAATTCGGCAAGATCGTGAAGGAAGCCATCCGTGAAGCCGGCGGGGTTCCGTTTGAATTCAATACAATCGGCGTAGATGACGGTATTGCCATGGGTCATATCGGTATGCGTTATTCGCTGCCAAGCCGCGAGATCATTGCCGACTCTCTGGAAACGGTAGTATCCGCGCACTGGTTCGACGGTATGGTGTGCATTCCCAACTGTGATAAAATTACCCCGGGCATGATGATGGGCGCGCTGCGCGTCAACATTCCGACAATCTTCGTCAGCGGCGGGCCGATGAAGGCCGGCGTTGACAGCAAAGGCAAGAAGCTCTCACTGACCTCTGTATTCGAAGGCGTCGGTGCGCATCAGGTCGGCAAGATCAACGATGCTGAGCTGCTCGAACTCGAACAATACGGCTGTCCTACCTGCGGATCATGCTCCGGTATGTTTACCGCGAACTCCATGAACTGTCTGGCCGAAGCTATGGGCCTTGCGCTTCCAGGCAACGGTACGATCCTGGCCGTAGCCGAAGAACGCAGAGACTTCGTCCGCAAGTCGGCAACCCAGCTTATGGAGCTGATCAAGCTGGACCTGAAGCCGCGTGATATCGTAACCCAGGAATCGCTGGACAATGCCTTCGCGCTGGATATGGCGATGGGCGGATCGACCAATACTGTACTGCATACGCTGGCACTGGCTCAAGAAGCCGAAATCGACTATCCGCTGGAACGCATCAACGAAGTAGCTAACCGGGTTCCTTACCTGGCCAAGCTGGCTCCGGCCTCCGATATCTTCATCGAAGATGTGGACCGGGCGGGCGGCGTCAGCGCCGTGCTGAACGAATTGCTGAAGAAGCCGGGCGCCATCTTCGGTGATTGCATGACGGTTACCGGCAAGACACTGGCCGAGAATGTAACCGGGCATGAGATCCAGGATACTTCCGTTATTCATACCATCGATAACCCCTATTCCCAAGTTGGCGGACTGGCCGTACTCTACGGCAACCTGGCGCCTGAAGGCTCCATCATCAAGGTGGGTGCCGTGGATGCTTCCGTTGGCGGCTATCACAAAGGACCTGCTATCTGCTTCGACTCCCAGGAGGAAGCACTTGAAGGTATCGCGAACGGCAAGGTCAAAGAAGGTCATGTAGTCGTTATCCGTTATGAAGGTCCGAAGGGCGGACCGGGCATGCCGGAAATGCTGGCTCCGACTTCGCAGATCGTCGGCATGGGTCTGGGTGCCAAGGTCGGCCTGATCACGGACGGACGCTTCTCCGGTGCGTCCCGCGGGATCAGCATCGGCCACATCTCGCCGGAAGCGGCAGAGGGCGGCCCGATCGCTTTTGTAGAGGATGGCGATATCATCGAGCTGGACCTCAATAACCGCAAGATCGAGCTGCTGGTTGACGAGGAAGTGCTGGCGGTCCGCCGTCAGGGCTGGAAAGAATTCGAGCCGAAGGTGAAGACGGGTTATCTGGCCCGTTACTCCAAGCTGGTTACCAATGCAAGCAAGGGCGGCGTGCTGAAGATCTAATCGTCAGCGACAGCCTGAGCCTGAGCAAATGTAATGAGGATAAGAGCAGTTCCAACCGCATATGCGGCCGGGGCTGCTCTTTTTTGTTGCATATTGTGCAGGAACAAAAAAACGCCGGCCTGATAGGCCAGCGGAGGATCAATAATATAAGTGCTGTGAACACTGCTTCGTCTTCAATGAACCACCGTTGCTCCGGGCAGCTCAGCTTCAAGCGTCAGTTCCTCTTCGTGTACCCGCTCCACCGGCTTCTGCGGACGCCGCTGGTTCATCTGGTTGAGCAGCTGCGATACCGGCATCAGCATCATCTTGGGCACCAGTACCTCACTGCGTACCTTGAGCCTTGCCCCGCCTGAGGGATGGATGACCCTAAGCAGAACACTTAGATAGAATTTGGTCGAGCGGGCGAACAGACCGCTGGGCAGGTCCACCACCATGAAACCGAATTTCTCCGGCCCGCGGTTGATCATACTCACGCCGTAGAGCGCCTTCGCTTCGGCCAGCTCGAGATCACCGGCAATATGCACGGCGAGCAGCGGCAGATCCTTCTCCATCCGGCGGATCATGCGGATCGCCAGCTGAGCCGGAGAACGGGAATGAACCCCCAGCTCGAACAGCTGCCTGTTGTCGATGTGGAGTTCAATGACCTTGTCGCCTTTGCTCAAGGTCTCGCCGTTGTCCATCAGCACCGTATTGCCCTGATACTTGCGCAGGCGGTAATGCAGGAACGGATCTGCCGGAGTGATCGTCTTAAGCTGGAACATTAGCTGGAACAGCTTCTCCCACGCCAGCCACAAGCCGACAAGCAGCCGTTTGCCGAAGGACAAATGCGTGATCGGGGAGCGCTGCACCGCCTTGATCATCTCGTCAATCCGGACGCTGCGCAGTCCGCGCCGCTCAGCTTCGGCGAGCATCCGTTCCAGCGCAATCAGCATATGCTCCGGCGCATTCGGATCGGCGCCGATCGTCGTCCCGCAGTCATGCAGCAGCAGCACCTCACCCGGACCGAGCTTCGCAATGAGCTTCTCGGTCAGCTTTTCCGCTCCAAGCTTCTCCTTCCAGTCGCCGAACATCGCCGACCACAGTACAATCTGCACCTGACGGCGCTTGGAGAAGTCGAACAGGTTCACGATTCCCCAGGGAGGACGGTAATAAGTGCTGCGCTCGCCGGTAATGGAGAAGATGATCTCGTCCGTCTTGTCAATCTGCTTCCTCACCGTAGCGGGACGCATCAGCCAGTTCGTCTTGTGCACGTAATTATGAATACCGATCAAATGCCCTTCATCGTGCATACGCTTGATGATCTCGGGATGCTGCTCCGCGTGTGAGCCAACGACAAAAAATGTCGCCTTCGCATTGTAGCGTTTAAGCAGATCCAGCAGCAGCGGTGTATAATGCGGGTCAGGCCCGTCATCGAAGGTCAGGCCGTAATCCGTACGCCCAATCCCTCTGCGGAACACACGATAACCAAATAAACGGCTGATCATACCGGGTATAAAGGCATAAAAGGTCGAGATGTAAAATAGCCAGAGCAGCAAAGTCTGCATGTACAATCACCGCTTTTCCAGAGTTGACTTTGGCTCGCCTTACGTCTGTATAGAAGATAGATTTCATACGGCCAAGTAGAGTAAGTAGAAGCGACAGCTTTAAAAAACATCACCTCCTAGTTTAACACAGCTGCCAAAGAAATAGACGTTTTTTATTAAAATCGTGTACAATGAGTTGAAGTGCCGGTTATAAAATTATCTTCACAAAGGGGTCGTTTAAATCTATGCTGCCGCTGTACAAAAAATATTGGCGCACCTTTTTCGACATTGGGCTGGTTGTTCTAACCGTATATTTAGTGATGCTCGGCTTCAGCAAATTGTACCAGCTGGCTGCGCCGGTGTTCCTGTCCTTTTTTGTCTTTCTGCTGATTGAGCCGCTGGCCCGCTTCCTGAACCGCAAAGGAATGGCCAAGCCCTTCGCCTCCGCGATCTCAGTGGTGCTCTTCCTGGTCATCCTGCTGGGCGTCTTGTTCGGTGCCGGGCTGCTGATTACGACCCAGGCGATTCACCTCCAGAATAATCTGCCCAAATATACATACGTGGTCCAGCAGCATTTCACAGAGACTACGACCTATCTTCAGCACAAAATCGATTCGCTTCCATCCGATGTGACGGATAAGCTAAATGGCTATTTCACAGATGCCACCAATATTCTCTCGAAGTGGATGGTCGCCTTCTTCAAGTATATGGTCGGGGTGCTTGGCTCTTTCTCCTCCTTTATGGCTAACTTCGGGATTGCGATCATTCTCGCCTTTTTCCTCAGTATGGAGATTAAGGACTGGCGCCGGATTGCCCACGAGAAGCTGCCGAAGACGTTCAAGACGGCCTACGCCTTCCTGCAGGGGAATGTGTTCAAGGCGATCAGTTCTTATATCAAAGCACAGATGATCCTGATCAGCATCACCTTCGTCATCATTCTCGCCGGTCTGCTGATTCTCCGCACGGGCAATGTCCTGACCATAGCACTGGTCTGCGCACTGGTCGATCTGCTGCCGCTGCTCGGCGTACCTGCGGTGCTGATCCCTTGGATCATCTATCTGTTCATTGTCGGCAATACGTCGCTTGCTATCGGACTCATCGTTTTGCTGGCAGTGGTAATGGTGGTAAGACAGCTGCTGGAGCCCAAAATCACAGGGAATTCAATCGGTGTCTCCTCTGCCTTCCTGATGCTCTCCTTCGTGATTCTGTCCTCTTCCCTGTTTGGGATTGCAGGCCTCATTCTGTCGCCGATTCTGCTGATTTTGCTTAAGGAGCTGCTCCAGCAGGGATATCTCCAGCAGTGGATCTATCTGCCGCAGGAGGAGTTCGTCGTCTCGCCCTTCGCGGCCTCGGGGACATCTACGGCAGGCGCTCCCGTAAACAGCGGAAATGGTCCGGCCGGGAATGCAGAGCCTGATGCGCAGCCTGCCGGTCCAAACCCTCAGGCTCCGGTTGATCCGCCTTCCAGACCCGACAACAGCTCGAACACCTGACCGAACAGGCGGGTGGCGGCCTGCGGACTGTCTGGAGCCACATTCTCTATTGCCACAGACACCGCATATTTCGGCTGGTCCACCGGACCATAGCCGATGAACCATTGGTTATTGCGCGGCGTGCCGTGTACCAGCGTCTGGGCCGTGCCTGATTTGCCGGCGAGCGGCCAAGCAGAAGAATTCAACATACGGCCTGTGCCCTCTGTGACTACGCTGCGCAGCATGCCCAGCAGCACCCGGGCAGTAGCCGGAGAGATCCGGCCCTCCGGCGCTGGCGCCAGATATCCCGGAAGCTCCTTAAGCGTCTGCCCATTGGCAAAAGCAACCCGCTCCAGAATACGCGGCGCTCTCACCTCGCCGCCATGCAGCAGCGTGACGACCAGATTCGCCGCCTGCAGCGGAGTGATCCGCACATCGCGCTGGCCGATTGCCGTCTGGACTCTCGCCCCGCCGTCATCCGGCAGGAGCGTGCTGAAGATGGTTCCCGGCTGCTCCCCGGCCAGCGGCCGGAGAAGTGGCAGGCCGAGCGTATTCTCCGCCTGCCACCCGATACTGCGGCCCAGTCCCAGGGCAAGCGCGGTAGCCTGGAGCTTCACACCGCTCAGCCGCTCGGCCAGCGTAGCAAATACAGTATTACAGGACACGGCGAACCCTTGCTTCAGCGAAAGGGCGCCGTGTTCTTTGCCGTGCGGACAGGACAATCCGTATTTCCCATACGCTCCTGCACATAAGAAGGGCTCCTCCGGTGCGGTCAGCCCGGCTTCAAGTGCGGCAGCAGCTGTAACAATTTTGAAGATAGAGCCTGGAGCTGCCGCTTGCAGTGCACGGTTATTCCATTCTCCCCCTTGCGGTGAGACCTGCTCCGGATTGTAGAACGGCAAAGAGACCATCGCTGCAATATCACCGCTCCGGCTGTCCATAACCACAATTGCCCCTTCCTTCACCCCCGCTTCCGCTGCCAGCTGCTCAAGGCTCTCCTGAAGCTTCAGATTAATGGTGGTATATAGAGACAGCGGGTAATAGGGGTTGCCCGGCGCTTTGATGGTGATCGGGCTGCCCGGAACCCGGTTGCCGCGTGCATCAACCTGGGCGACGGCTTCCGTATGCCCCACACCCTGCAAGAGCGGCTCAAGCGTCTTCTCCAGCCCGTCTGTGCCGGTTCTTGGAATTCTCAGCCCTGTGGGGGATTGGGCGATAGCTGCACCCGAAGCTTCAGACAGATAACCGAGCCACTGGCGGCCGGAGGCAGACCCGTTATATCTGCGGGCAAAAGGCAGCGCCCTGACGCCTTCGATGGCAAGCGCCTCTACCTCTCTAGCCTGCGGCAGCGTCAGAGCCAGCGGACCGGTGCCTTGGCCGGAAGGCCAGAGCAGCGGCTCCTTCAGCCCCAGCCGTCTTGCTTGCAGCTGACTGTAGCTGACGCCAAGAATCTCCGCCAGCCGGTGAAGCTGCTGGTCATCGTTATATTCACCGGCACCATGAGGCCGGTGAAGCTCCTCCTCCGGCGGGAACAGCGCAGCGGTCCAGACCGTCTCTCCGGCCAGCACCTCCCCGTTCTTCGCATACAGCCGCCCTCTTCCGCTATCCAGCACGGTCTCCCGCTCACTTTGCAGCTCGGCCATCTGAGCTACCGTGTAACGGGTGCCGCTTACTACACTATCCTTGAGCAGCAATTGTACCCAGGCGAGCCTGATTATCAGGCCTGTCAGCAGCATACACAGGATCAGGCATCCCCAGAATATACGTTTATGAATCAGCTTGTGCAATTGCTATTCCTCCATCAAGTGGGCTGAAAAACCTTGGCTAATATTATACCCACCTCAGGCAGCAAAATAACCTTAACGGGTGAACGATGCTGATGCCTCATGCCACGTACTGGCAGCGCTTCGCGTTCCTTCGTCTGCTTTCATCCTGGCGGGCGTCAGCGTTAACCAGCGGAACGTGGATATCACACGCCCCGCAACTGCCCAATGTAATCGGTTTTTCGATTACATCTGGCCCGCACGCCACCACCCAGCCCAATGTGATCGGTTTTTCGATTACATTGGGCTGGGTGGTGGCGTGCGGCGCAATGTAGTCGGTTTTCCGATTACATTCGGCCCGTACGCCACCACCCAGCGCAATGTAATCGGTTTTTCGATTACATTCGGCCCGCACACTCCCGACCCGCCCAATGTGATCGGTTTAATACGAAAATAAAAGTACCGGAAAATGCGCAGCAGAACGGGTTTTGACAAAAAAAGACCCACCGCCCCAAAAAAACGTTTCGTTTTTTTTGAAAAAGGGAAGACTATTGGATAGGATTTAATTGCACGCTATATCCTAACTGCTGGATATAGTTCACGTACCTATCTAACGTGTTTTTCTTGGACGTCTCATCGCCTAGTGAGACGTCTATTTCTTGGTATGACCTCTTCTCCCGCATCAGGGCATGGAGGATTCGAATCAGCAAATGCGCGGTGGCGACGTTTGCTTTTTTATCGCCTCTTCTCTTACGTATTCGTCGAAAAAATTGGCCGATCCGGTTCGAGGAGCGAGAGTTCGCCCAAGCCGCCTGACACAAGGCCCCTTTCAGATGCTTGTTCCCTTGCATCGTTTTTGACTTTCTTCGCTTTCCCGCGCTTTCGTTGTTCCCTGGACACACCCCCGCCCATGATGCAAACTGCGCATCACTCGGGAACATTTCCGCGACATGCGGCCCCACTTCGGCAAAGATGGTCACGGCAGACGTCCGCTCAATTCCTGGAATGGAGTCAATTTGTTCAATCACCTCCAGGTACGGTTCTGCCTTCGCCTCGATTCGAGCTTCCAGCTCCGTGATCCTTTTCTCCAAATAGACCAAGTGGTCCCAGTGGTCTCGAATCATCTCGCGGTGATGACGGCGCAACTTGCCATTGAGCGCGTCTAGCAACTGCGGAACTTTCTTTTTCAAACGGGTTTTGACCAGGTTTTTAACGGTCCCTTCGTCGATGACCTCGCCGTCCATGATCTTCTGGAGCAGGCCCCGTCCCGAAACCCCATATAGATCGGACATAAAGGTGGTTAGCTTAATGTTGGCATCCTGCAGGATTTTGTGAATGCGGTTTTTCTCCGCCGTCACCGCCTGCACCATCTTACTCCGGTAACGGGTCAAGTCTCGCAAATCCCGGATGTCTTGTTCGGGCACCATACTGCCTTCAATGAGCCCGCAACGGTGCAATTGCGCTAACCAGCGCGCATCTTGCATGTCACTTTTTCGACCCGGCGTATTCTTTACCCGCTGGGCGTTGGCCAAGACCAGATCACAACTGCCCTCTAAGATGTTCCATACCGGTTTCCATAACACGCCCGTACTCTCCATCACCACCTCCCGACAGCCTTGTTCACTCAGCCAATCTTGCAGGCCTAGCAATTCTTTGGTTGTCGTCCCAAAGGTTTTCAGGTGACATTGGGGTTTCTGTTCGATCGGTCCTTTCAACACGCAGGCCACAACGGTTTCCTGGTGCACGTCCAGACCGGCGCAACACATACGTACAGCATCCATTCCAATCATCCTCCATCGTCGCTTACAAATCATGCGCTCGAGTGAGTGTAATTTAATACACGTACTTTTGGGGGCTACAATAGGCGATGCTCGAAAAGCGCAATAGAACAGTTTTTCGCACGGGGTGTATCCCAGTAACCGTTTCCGCCCTTTGATTTGTATATGTAGTGTTGACGACTACAGCCTCTTTTAGAATGGATGCGACGGATGCCACCCACTTATTTTCATTCCTGGGGGTGACAAGGTCTCTGTCTTGTCATGCCTGTTTTTCGCATACATTTGGCCCGTGTAGCCTCGCTGCGGCAATTGTATTCGGTTTTTCGCATACATTTGGCCCGTGTAGCCTCGCTGCGGCAATTGTATTCGGTTTTTCGCATACATTTGGCCCGTGTACCCTCACAGCGGCAAATGTATTCGGTTTAATACGAAAATAAAAGTACCGGAAAATGCGCAGCAGAACGGGTTTTGACAAAAAAAGACCCACCGCCCCAAAAAAACGTTTCGTTTTTTTTGAAAAAGGGAAGACTATTGGATAGGATTTAATTGCACGCTATATCCTAACTGCTGGATATAGTTCACGTACCTATCTAACGTGTTTTTCTTGGACGTCTCATCGCCTAGTGAGACGTCTATTTCTTGGTATGACCTCTTCTCCCGCATCAGGGCATGGAGGATTCGAATCAGCAAATGCGCGGTGGCGACGTTTGCTTTTTTATCGCCTCTTCTCTTACGTATTCGTCGAAAAAATTGGCCGATCCGGTTCGAGGAGCGAGAGTTCGCCCAAGCCGCCTGACACAAGGCCCCTTTCAGATGCTTGTTCCCTTGCATCGTTTTTGACTTTCTTCGCTTTCCCGCGCTTTCGTTGTTCCCTGGACACACCCCCGCCCATGATGCAAACTGCGCATCACTCGGGAACATTTCCGCGACATGCGGCCCCACTTCGGCAAAGATGGTCACGGCAGACGTCCGCTCAATTCCTGGAATGGAGTCAATTTGTTCAATCACCTCCAGGTACGGTTCTGCCTTCGCCTCGATTCGAGCTTCCAGCTCCGTGATCCTTTTCTCCAAATAGACCAAGTGGTCCCAGTGGTCTCGAATCATCTCGCGGTGATGACGGCGCAACTTGCCATTGAGCGCGTCTAGCAACTGCGGAACTTTCTTTTTCAAACGGGTTTTGACCAGGTTTTTAACGGTCCCTTCGTCGATGACCTCGCCGTCCATGATCTTCTGGAGCAGGCCCCGTCCCGAAACCCCATATAGATCGGACATAAAGGTGGTTAGCTTAATGTTGGCATCCTGCAGGATTTTGTGAATGCGGTTTTTCTCCGCCGTCACCGCCTGCACCATCTTACTCCGGTAACGGGTCAAGTCTCGCAAATCCCGGATGTCTTGTTCGGGCACCATACTGCCTTCAATGAGCCCGCAACGGTGCAATTGCGCTAACCAGCGCGCATCTTGCATGTCACTTTTTCGACCCGGCGTATTCTTTACCCGCTGGGCGTTGGCCAAGACCAGATCACAACTGCCCTCTAAGATGTTCCATACCGGTTTCCATAACACGCCCGTACTCTCCATCACCACCTCCCGACAGCCTTGTTCACTCAGCCAATCTTGCAGGCCTAGCAATTCTTTGGTTGTCGTCCCAAAGGTTTTCAGGTGACATTGGGGTTTCTGTTCGATCGGTCCTTTCAACACGCAGGCCACAACGGTTTCCTGGTGCACGTCCAGACCGGCGCAACACATACGTACAGCATCCATTCCAATCATCCTCCATCGTCAGCTTACAAATCATGCGCTCGAGTGAGTGTAATTTAATACACGTACTTTTGGGGGCTACAATAGGCGATGCTCGAAAAGCGCAATAGAACAGTTTTTCGCACGGGGTGTATCCCAGTAACCGTTTCCGCCCTTTGATTTGTATATGTAGTGTTGACGACTACAGCCTCTTTTAGAATGGATGCGACGGATGCCACCCACTTATTTTCATTCCTGGGGGTGACAAGGTCTCTGTCTTGTCATGCCTGTTTTTCGCATACAAAAAAACCGCCCTCCATTATAGAAAGGCGGTATAACTAAGTTAGGCTCACACGTTGAACTTCGATAATCGTTCCCGGAGTCTGGAGGAAGCATTCTCCAGCTTACCGGAGAGGGTAACCAGATATTCGCTTACATTCTCCTGTTCTCCGGTCAGGGAAGCTACCTCTTCAGAAGCGGCCGAGGATTCTTCCGCGAATGAGCTGACATTGCCTATAGTCTCTGACAAGACTTGCTGCGAGTGGTTCAGGCCGTCAATTGAAGAGGAGACCGAATCCAGTCTGGTGATCAGCTGATGCATCTGCCCCTGCACACTCATGAAGATCTCACTGGTGTTCTGAACATAGTCCATCTGCTCCCCGAACAGCGGCGCAACCTCAGACAAGGCGTCTACCGTCTCATGCATATCCCGCATGATCCGGTCCGTAATCTCGCCCACAACAGCAATGGAACGCTTGGACTGCTCCGCCAGCTGGCGGATTTCATCGGCGACAACCGTGAAGCCCTTGCCTGCTTCGCCTGCCCGCGCTGCTTCAATAGTAGCGTTCAGTGACAGGATATTGGTCTGCTGGGTGATGCTCTGCATGACCTCCAGCACCTGAATGACCGATGAGGCGGTATCCTTAAGTTCATTCACCTTCAGAACCAGCTTACCTGTCCTGTCGCCAGTCTCTTGGGTTCTGCCCAGCAGCTCCTGCAGCTTGACTACCCCTTCTGCACTGGCTTGCTCCACACTGTGCGCAGTTCCGCCAATCTCATGGGCCACTGCAATGACGGCTTCCATCTTCTCCGATATCTGAGCCGTCATCTCATTCCCCCGATCCGCTTCCAGCGAGAGACTGCCTGCACCGCCGGCAATCTCTTCCGTGGCTGCGGCAATATCCTTCGCCGCCACCGCCGTGTCCCGGGAGGCATTGCCAAGGGCTTCCGCTGCTTCCGTAACTTCACGCGCGGTCTCATTGGTGTGGGCGACCAGCTCTGTAATCTGCTCCATCATCAGGTTGAAGGAGCCGGACAGCTGGCCTATCTCATCACGGGTGACGACATCGGTGCGCACGCGCAGATCCCCGTCTGCCCCCTTGACCATCAGATCCCGCAGCCGTGACAACGGACGTGAGACCATCCTTACCATCCAGAGTCCTACAAGCACGGCAACAGCGGCAGCGGCAGCCACAGCTATGTAGGTCGTGTTAAGAATCCGTACCGCATCCTTGGTAAGATTGACGGAAGGCACCACACCGAGCATTCTCCAGCCGGAGGTATGCAGCGTACCGTAGACTGCAAGAATAGATTTACCCTTCTCGTCCTTCGTCGGCAGAGAGCCGGAAGTATCACTTAAGCCCTTGAACAGAGTGCCGCCCAGGCGCAGATAGGTGTCTGTCTCCGCTTGCTGGGAAGATGCGATCAGCTCATCTGTGGACGTCAGCAGTTGGATATAGGAGCCCGGGCCCAGATCAACCATTTTCAGCTGGCTGTCAAGCTCTGTAGTCTTAATATCGCAGACTGCCAGATAACCGGAGTGACCCGCTTCCGCCGCTACAGACTTAGCGAAACGCACCACTCCTGCGGCCTCTCCCTGCTTCAACGCTTCGGTAATCCACTGGCTCTGCGGCTTCTCCTGCAACTGCTTGTACCAAGCTGCATCACGGATCGTCTCCAGGAAATCTTTATCCACTTCACCAGCTCCGGCAGCGGGCAGCATTTCATTCAGCGGAACCAGATACACTGCCTGCACCCCGGGTACAGCCGTGAGCCATTGATCGAGCTCCACGTTAATCGTCTTGGTCTGTTCTGTACGCTTCGCAGAATCTGCGGCAGATGCGCCTTCCAGTGCGACCGCCTGCTGAATATCATCATTGTAGAACAGCTGACCCAGATTATCTTCATAGCGCAGCAGGATCACATCCAGCTTCTCTGCCGTCTGCTCCACGGTCTGCTGATTAGCGGACAATGCATTGTTCTCAATCGTATGTCTGGCCACAGCGTAAGAAATATAACCCAGAGACAGCACAATTGCCATGGTCGCGATGAAAAACACCAGAAAGAGCCGCATCCCCAGCGACTTGGAGGGATGCAGCCGAGTAAGAATAGATGTACTGCGAACTGTTGACTTGCTCAAAAAATCACCGCCAGATTCTATGTATTCTTGCACGGAAGGAGCCCGTTACAAGGTCATGAACATCTGAAGCGTCCGATCAGAAAGATAGGGAAGATATTCATGACCATATTCATGATATACCAACAGATCTTTTACGGCTGTGATTTTGTTGTATGCGGCGAATTGTGTCGATGGCGGACAGATCGTATCGATAAGACCGGTTACCCATAATACCCTGCCCTGTATACGTCCGGCTAAATTCTGGATGTCAATATAACCAAGCCGGTTAAAAATCTCCTCCTCCCGCAGATGATGCGGGTCGAAGAAGCGGAAATAATAATTAATCTCCTCATAGGCTGAGGTTGTAATATCCAGCGCCCAGGCTCCTTTGTAATCAGAGAGGAACGGATAGACCGCAGCAGCTAGCCTGATCCTTGGCTCCAGTGCAGCGCAGGCAACCGTAAGCCCACCGCCTTGAGACAAGCCGTACGCGCCTACACGCTCCGGGTCCACCTCCGGCATATTCATCAATATCCGCGCCGTCTGGACCGTATCCAGGAACACGTTGCGGTAATACAGCTTGTCAGGGCTCGGATCATCGATGCCCCGGATGATATGGCCGCGGACAGTCGTTCCCCGGACGGTCAGATTATCCTCGGACAAGCCGCCCTGCCCCCGGCAATCCATGGCCAGCACGCTGATTCTGTGAGCAGCGTAAGCCACCTTTTCCATCCAGTCTCCGCTGTCGCAGGAATAGCCGTGGAACATTACAACTCCGGCACCTGGGCTTGCTCCCGCCTTCTTCGGTCTTACATATTTGCAGTGCACTCTGGCACCGCCCACTCCGGTAAAATACAAATGAAAACACTCCGCCAGCTCACTGGTAAATTCAGCGGGTACAAGTTCATAAGCCAGTGTCTGGTCATCCAGCTCCTGAAGTGCACGCTCCCAATAAGCATCGAAGTCACCGGGCTTCGGGCTGCTGCCCTGATAATCCAGCAATTGCGGTATGGATCTTTGGTTCATCTGAGCGTCTCCTCTCCGGTTGTCGCCCTAGATTCTGCCGGGACCGGCATCATCGCCAACCTCTTCATGAGTCTCAATGACGTAATTAACGATTTCATGAGCGGTGGTGTAGGCAACCCCAACATAGGTGTCCGCTGCCCCGTAATAGATGGCAATCCGTCCGGTATCCGCGTCACTCAGCGCAGCACAAGGGAAGAGGACATTGTTGACAAAGCCTCTTTCTTCATACCATTCTTCCGGTGTCAGCACGAAGTTGCGGGAGCGGTATTTCACTCTCGAAGGCTCATCTGCATCCAGAATAACAGCTCCCATACTGTAGACAAGGCCGTTGCAGGTCCCTGTAACCCCATGGTAGAACATCAGCCAGCCTTCAGAGGTCTCAATGGGTGCTGGTCCGCCGCCGATCTTGGTACTCTGCCACCAGCCTTGTCCGCCCTTGGTCATAACATGGCGGTGCTTGCCCCAGTATACGAAGTCTGGGCTCTCGCTGAGGAAGACATCGCCGAACGGAGTATGTCCGCTGTCGCTTGGACGGGAGAGCATAACGAAATTGCCGCCTATTCTCTTCGGGAACAGCACACCGTTGCGGTTGAACGGCAGGAACGGATTCTCCAGACTGACGAAGCGCTTGAAATCCTGTGTCTTGGCAATGCCGATGGCCGCCCCGTAGAAATCCGTGCACCAGATGATGTAATAGGTATCCTCCACCTTCACCAGACGGGGATCATACGCGTAACGCGGCATGTACGGCTGGCCTGCTTCGTCTATGAATTGGATCGGCTGCTCATCAATGACCCAATCCAGGCCGTCCGCGCTACGGCCCATCCGTAGATGGGGGCGGGTCGTGTGATCTTCCACGCGGAAGACTCCCAGGAAGCTGCCCTCGTAAGCGATCACCGCGCTGTTGAAGATACGGGCGACCCCTTTGGCCGGATTGCGCTTGATCACCGGGTTATCGCTATGTCTCCAGACCGGATTGTCATTCCCGGCAGGTCTGTCCTGCCAAGGCATATTCGGCAGACTCTGGCTGCCAGTCAGTTTAACTTCTCTCATAATAGAATCCCTCCAAGTAATAGGTGCAGCAGCCGCTGCGATTATGTGTGGTTCCCCGGCTTGCCGCTTTATTTGACCGACCCTTGGGCGAAGCCGTTATAGATGTATTTCTGCAGTGCTACGAATGCGATCAGCGTCGGAATGATGGCGATCATAATCGCGGCGCAGATGACCTCCCACTGGGAGCCATAAGGCCCTTTGAATTTGAACAGCGCGGTAGACACGACCTGCAGGCTGCTTTTTGGCATATACAGGAACGGGGTGTAGAAGTCATTGTAGATATTGACGCCCTTCACGATAATCACCGTCACAATGGCCGGACTCAGCAGCGGAAGAATAATTCTCCAGTAGATCGTCCAGTAGGAGGCCCCATCCAGCATTGCCGATTCGTCAAGCGATTCAGAGATCGAGTCCAGAAACTGCATGAAGATATAAACTGCGATAATATCGGTCCCCAGATACATCAGAATCGGCGCCCAGCGGGTATTGAACAAGTCCAGGGCATTGATGATCTGAAAAGTTGCTACTTGCGTCGTTACTCCGGGAATCAGCGTAGCCAGCAGAAAAGCCCCCATCAGCGCCTTGCTGCCTCTGAATTTGAACCGGGCCAGAATGTAAGCCATCATCGAGCCGGTAAGCGTAGCGCCTGCAATGGAGATAAGGACGATAATGATCGTGTTCATGAAGCCGAGCAGCATATTCCCGTCTACGAAGGCTTTAGTATAGTTGGCGAAATTCAGCCAGTTCTCCGGCAGAGTCAGCGGACCGGTTGAGGCATATTCGGCATTGGTCTTTAAGGAAGCGAAGAAAACCACCACAATCGGTATCAGCGCCATCAGCGCGCCCAGCACCAGGGAGAGATATTTGAAGAAGGCTGCCAGGTTGTATTTGAAGGTATGCATCGCTCTATTTCTCCTCCTTGATCAGAATGCGCTGCAGGATGGTGACCAGAACCACAATACCAAGCAGGACCACAGCCATGGCCGAAGCCAGCCCCAGCTTGCTGTATTTGAAGGCCACATCGACGGTCTGGATGACAAAAGTACCGCTGCCGTTGGAGCCGCCGGTCATCACGTACGGAATCTCAAACACCCCAATTGCTCCGCTGACCGCGAGAATCAGATTGAGCTGGAGGATACGCTTGATGCTGGGAATGATGATATGCCGGAACTGATGCCAGCGGTTAGCCCCGTCAATTTCAGAGGCTTCATAGATATCGCTGCCGATTGAGGAAATCGCGCCAATGAAGATAATAAAGTTCATCCCCATGTAGCGCCATACCGAGGCAAAAGCGAGCGAGATGTTAATCAGCTGCGGATTCAGCAGCCATTTTTGTTGCAACGACCCAAGTCCCAGTAGATCAAGAATCGTATTAAGGGTGCCTTCCGGCTTGAAGAAGAACAGGAAAATGAACCCGATCGCCACACCGTTCAGCAAGGTCGGAAAGAACAGAATCCCCTTGAACCAGTTCTTCAGCCGGACATTGAAGCTCAGAATCGTGGCAAAATAAAGCGCCAGCCCCATCTGCACAAAGGTGGCAAAAAAGTAGTACAAGCTTACCTTGAATACGGCGAAATACTCCGGCTTGGTGAAAATCGTCTTGTAGTTATCGAAGCCGATATACTCCATATTTTTGCTTAGCCCGTTCCAGCTGGTGAAGCTGTACTGAAACATTTTGAACACAGGTAAATAGGAGAACGTCAGCAGCAGCACTACGGGTACTAGCGAAAATAAAAAGATGATCAGAATCCGTTGATTTTTATAGCTCATGTTGGACAATTTGGGCACTCTCCACACCTCCTGAAAACTTACTGCTCTTCATTCCTCTTCTATCCCTGCAAAAGTGAAGGGGACCATGCCGTTACCGGCATCTCCCCTTTCTTTTGATCTTTAATCTACTTGGCAGTCACAATTTTGGCTCTGGCTGCTTTCCATTTATCATTCAGTTCTTTCATAATGTCATCATAGGATTCCTTGCGGTTGCCAATTGCTGCTTCGATGATTACCTTCTTGAAGTCGGGCTGCCACAGGCCGATTTCAGCCTCTTTATCAATGGCATCCACCCAGCCTTCTTCACCGGCTTTGGCTGGAGCAAGCGTATCAAAGGTAATGTCCGTGCCTGCAAATTGCTTGAGGATTTCAGGCAGCTCGGCTCCCTTTACCGGGCTCATGCCTCCGCCTTCAGTAGTCGGATAACCGGATTCATTAATGAACCAATCCACCCATGCTCTGGCGGCTTCTTTATTCTTGCTGTGAATGCTAACCCCCAGATTATAGTCGTCAGACAGCGGAACCAGGATCTTGTCGGCATTGGTCGGGAACGGCATGAAGCCTACATCATCCGGGTTCGCTGCCAGCCCTTTGATCTGACCGATGGCCCAGGAGCCAAGCATCATCGTACCAATTTTACCGTTCGCCAGATCTGCCTTGGAGGATTCCCAATCGGTTGTAGTTGGGTCTTCTTCGATCAGACCGTCTTTGGCTGCATCGTACATCACTTTATACAGCTCGTAGTGCGGCTGGCCCGGCACGAAGTTATCGTCAGAGGCAACCTGGCCTATGTTGACATATTCACGGTCACCGGCAACGGTCGCCAGATCCGCTTCCCACTGAGTCAGCGTCCAGCCCGCAGCATAGTTGGTATAGAGAGGAACCGCTTTGGTCTTCTCCTTAATACTCTTGAGTGCGGCGGAGAACTGGTCAAAGGTTCTTGGAACCTCGGTAATCCCCGCATCCTTGAACACCTGCTTGTTATAGATCACGCCGGAGAAATTAACCGTAATCGGAATGCCGTAGGAAATCCCGTCTACCGTCCGCTCTTCAAGGCCTGTATATTGCTGCTCCAGGTCAGACTTTTTACCCAGCGGCTCGAAGAAATCCGGCAGGTCTTTGATCGCTACGCTGGTAGGCAGGAGCAGAACATCTCCGTAATCACTGGTGCTCATGCGGATTTTGATCTGGTCCTCGTAGTTTGACAAGGCTTCAAAATTCACTTTGACATTCGGATATTTCTCATTGAACTTGGCGGCGTAGTCTTTGAACACGGTATCTACAATATCCGTCCGCTGCGTAATAACCGTAATATCACCCTTGAGATCCTTGGCGGCATCTCCCTCTGGAGCGGCTGTTGCCTCCGTAGCGGTACCTGTGTTGCCCCCTGCATTGGTAGCTGCTACATTAGTGGCATTATTGTTGTTAGATGAACAGCCGGATAATAGACCGGCCATCAGTGTCAGCGCTGCCAACCCGGTAACTGCTTTGGTTTTTTTCATCATCTTTCTGACCCCTCTCTTCATTTAGAACGGAATAGTATAATAACAAAACAATAACAGAGAAATCCATTTCCCTACTACGCAGAATTTAAATTATCCTGCATTCATCTTGAATTCCTTTTTGTTATCGCTTTCATTGCAATTATAGACCTTACCATTCCTTTAAACGATGGTTTCAATTGCTTTTTCTGGTCTTATATTTGTTATTTTTGTTATTTAAAATATAGTGGCAGCAAAAACAAAATGTCTGCACCATCGCCAAATGTGATGGTTTTTTCGATTACATCCCGCCGACGCAGCACGTCCAGTCCAATTGTGATCGGTTTTTGATTACATTCGGCCGACGCTGCGCGTCCGGTCCACATCGGACAAAAATCTTATTTCCTTAATTAATAAAAAGCACTACCCTGTCACTCCCTGAAGAAGTGAAATGGTAGTGCCAATGGGCTCTTTTCCTGTAAAGTGCAGCGCAAGCTTATGATCTGTACCGGCTTTTATATTCTTTGGGAGTCATACCGCACATTTTCTTGAACAGCTTATTGAAGTACACCGGATCGCTGTAGCCGACTTTGTCAGCAATCTCATAATTCTTCAGGTCCGGGTGATGGAGAAGCATCTTTTTGGCCTCCGCAATGCGGATGCTGATCAAGTAGTCGGTAAGGGTCTGCCCTGTCTTTTGCTTGAACAGCCTGCTGATATAACTTGCATTCATTCCCACGGCCTCAGCCAGCCGCTCAAGCTCGAAATTAAGACCGTAATCCTGTTCAAGAATGCTCCTCATCTGCTCTACAACATAATGCTCCCCGCCTTCGGAAGGCTGATGCGGCACTTCATCGGAGGGAGCAGCCGCAGGCATCTGCCGGGCCGCTTCTACACTTCTAAGCAGATCATATAATTGGACCTTATCAATGGGCTTCAGCAGATAATCAAGTACACCGAAGCGCATGGCCTTACGGGCGTAGTCGAATTCACTGAAGCCGCTCAGCACTGCTATAGGCAGCTGCTTAAGATGTCCTCTCGCCGCTTCAATCAGCTGGAATCCATCCATTCTCGGCATCTTGATATCTGTAATAAGAAGATCAATCTCCTCCAGGCTTAGCTCCTGCAGATGGTTCCAGGCCTCAAGCCCGTTGCCGTACGAGCCGATTACCCGGACCCCCACATCCATTCTGGAAGCGATCTTCTCCAGCCCGCGGCGGATCACTTCCTCATCATCCGCAATCATGATCCGGATTACCACCCTATCGCCCCCGTCGTTTCATCTCTGATGATAGCGCTATCAATACAATTATAGACTCTGCATAACCATTAGAAAATGTGCCTCTATCCACTTTTATAGTCTTCAATTGACTTCATCCAGTTCCCGCTTGAATTCCCGGCCGAAAAGAGTTATAACATGGTTATATATTGTTATCATTATATACTAATATAATAATAACAAATATAAAAATAACTCCAATACCAACGAGCACTATTAAGGAGTGAACAGTACAAATATGAAGAATGCAACTGAAGTATGGCGCACCCGGCTGGAAGCAGAGCTGAAGGACAATATTCTGGGCTTCTGGATGAAGCATACCCTGGATGATACTCATGGCGGCTTTATCGGTGAAATGGACAATCAGCTGCACGTGTTACCCGGTGCGGACAAAGGCCTTGTACTGAATGCACGGATTCTGTGGACATTTGCAAGTGCTTACAGCGTCTACGGAACCGCAGATTATCTGGCTATGGCCGACCGTGCCTATGATTACCTTATTCAGAATTTTACAGATGCCCAGTTCGGCGGCTTCTTCTGGATGGTAGATGAACACGGAGCTGCTTCCCAGCCCAAGAAACAAATCTATGGACTCGCCTTTGTCATCTATGCCTTGGCCGAGTACCATCATGCCACCGGCCGGGACGATGTCCTGCGCCAAGCCACCCAATTGTTCGATTTGATTGAGAAGTACGGTTATGACCCTCTTCACAAAGGGTATATTGAAGCCTTATCGCGGGAGTGGGAGATGACCGATGCTCTAAGTCTCAGCGCGAAGGATATGAATGAGAAAAAATCCATGAATACACATCTGCATGTACTGGAAGGGTACACCGGCTTGTACCGGGTATGGAAGTCAGAGACACTCCGAAGCAAACTCGCTGAGCTGATCGAAACCATGCTGGAGCATATCCTGGATTCGGACGGCAAGCACTTCCATTTGTTCATGGATGAAGAGTGGCAGGTGAAGTCAGAGCATATCTCCTTCGGCCATGACATTGAGGGAAGCTGGCTGCTCTATGAAGCTGCGGAAGTACTTGGGGACGAGGCCCTGCTTGAACGCGTGCGCAAGGTATCCCTGTCGATGGCCGAAGCTGCACTGACTGAGGGGGTAGCGCCGGATGGAGGAATCTGGAATGAGGCAGATCTTAGCGGCTTCATTGACAAAGCCCGCGAATCCAGAGACTGGTGGCCGCAGGCTGAAGCCATGGTCGGATTCTACAATGCATATCAGTTAACCGGAGATTTGCGTTTCCTGAAAGCCGCTGAGAGCTCATGGAGCTTCACAGAGAACTATATTATTGATCACCAGCTGGGCGAATGGCACTGGGGAGTGGATGAATCCCTGCAGCCTCTGGCTCATGCACCGAAGGTCAGCGCCTGGAAATGCCCTTATCACAACAGCCGGGCCTGCTTCGAGATGATTAGACGGCTTGGCGAACCATCAGATATAAAGGAGACTATACAATGAGTACCATTTTTGAACAACGCAAGCAGGCATTGACTGAACGTTATGAAGCCCTGATTGGACGCACCAATGAGAAGCTGCCTTACGGCAACGGTATTTATGACCGCTACAAGTATCCCCTGCTCACTGCGGAGCACGCTCCCCTGATCTGGCGTTACGACTTCAATGAGGAGAGCAACCCGTATTTCGCAGAGAGAATCGGAGTGAACGGCGTATTCAATCCCGGAGCCATTGAACTGAACGGCAAATTCTACATCGTTGCCCGGGTGGAAGGCCATGACCGCAAATCCTTCTTCGCTGTAGCCGAGAGCAGCAGCGGTGTGGACGGCTTCCGCTTCTGGGATCACCCCGTAGTGCTGCCTGAGACCGCAGACCCGGATATCAACGTCTATGACATGCGCCTGGTACAGCATGAGGATGGCTGGATCTACGGCCTGTTCTGCACCGAACGCAAGGACCCGGACGCTCCCCCTGGCGATTTGTCCAGCGCTGTTGCGCAGTGCGGCATTGCCCGTACCAAGGATCTCAAGACCTGGGAGCGTCTCGCCGATCTTAAGACCGGCTCCGCCCAACAGCGTAACGTGGTCCTGCATCCAGAATTCGTTGACGGCAAGTATGCCTTCTATACGCGCCCGCAGGACGGGTTCATCGACGCCGGTTCGGGCGGCGGCATCGGGTGGGGCTTATCGGAACAGATTGAGAACGCTGTTATCACCCGTGAGACGATTATAGACCAGCGCTACTACCATACCATCAAAGAAGTGAAGAACGGCCAAGGCCCGGCTCCGATCAAAACACCGCTCGGCTGGCTGCACATCGCCCATGGCGTCCGGGGTACGGCTGCCGGCCTGCGCTATGTGCTGTATGCCTTCTTGTCTGACCTTGCCGAGCCTAACCGTGTGACTCATGCTCCAGGCGGACATTTCATTGCTCCAGACGGCGAAGAGCGCGTCGGCGATGTATCCAATGTTGTCTTCTGCAACGGCGTCATTGCCCGTGACAACGGCGAGGTCTTTATCTATTATGCCTCCTCCGATACCCGTATCCATGTAGCTGCCACCACTGTAGACCAACTGCTCGATTATGTCATGAATACTCCTGAAGATCCGCTTCGTTCCTATGCTTGCGTACAGCAGCGCATCGCTTTGATCGACCGGAATTTACGGGTGAAATAATGCAAAAGAAGCGGAAACGGTACTGTCCTTTTAGAGGACGGTACCGTTTCTTTTTGAAAGAATTTATATGTTTGGGGTCATCATCGAAGCTAAAGCTTTAAGGGTTTATTTTGTTGCTTCAACCCCGCGGCTTCCCTACAGAGTCCCGGTGGACGATATCTGCGGAGATCAGAATTTTCTCCAGTGGTGCAGCGGGATTCTGGATACGGTTCAGCAGCTTCTCGACAGCAGCACGGCCCATAGCTTCCTTAGGCACATGAACGGTTGTAAGCGGCGTAACCCCCCGCAGGGAATCCTCGATATTGTCAAAGCCTGTGACCGAAAGATCAGCGGGAATACTAAGCCCGGCTTCCCGCAGCAATTCACTGACATCAAGGGCTGTAAAGTCGTTCGCACACACAATGGCCGTAGGCAGGGTATCCGACTCTTTACGGGTGGCTACCCAGCGTCTGAATTCATCGCGGAGCATTTGGTCATCCATTCCCTCCAGCAGCAGTTCATCACCTATGGCCGGGACCTTTAGATGATTCTCCTCCAAGGCGCTGCGGAACCCGATCCAGCGGTCACGGAAGCTGCGGGAGTAACGGATATTGCCGATAAAGTGAAATAGAGTGTGTCCGGTGCCTATCAGATGATTGACGAGCCGGGTCATGGAATCGATGTTATTCGCAAATACAGTATCACATGGAATTAAAGCATCCTCATGATCGATCATGACCAGCGGAAGCAGGGTCCGGTGCACTTCGAGCAGCAGTGAGGTGGAGATTTGCCCTACTCCGATCAGACCAAGCAAACCGTCCGGATTAAGCACATTAGCAAAATTATCAGCCCGGTGCTCTGAAATAATCACCATGCCCAGCCCCTCCTGATCCAGAGCCAGCGCAATGCCATCGACGATTTTGCCCCAATATAGTGAATCTTGAGTCTGAGAACGGATATTGGGCATCAGCACCAGCACGGATTGCTTATTACGGTCTTGCTCTCCTGTCAGCGAACGGCGCTTCGGACTTTGTACATAGGCGTTTTTTTGGGTGAAATATCCCAGCTGAGAAGCAGCTTGAATCACCCGTTCCCGGGTGGTCTCATTAACCCCCTCCTTGCCGGAGAGTGATTTGGATACGACGAACTTGGAAACCCCAAGATGATCGGCTATTTTTTGCATCGTTACTTTTTTGGCCACAACAATACCTCCAGAATTTGATCTTGCTTAGTGTGCAGAGTCCGGTGGTTACGGAGCAGTCTGCTGACTCATACGTGCTTCCTTCCATTTTGCATTCAACTGGTCAAAGGACTTCTGCAGATCCGGTGCGGCGAGCACATCCTGAATATAATCGCCCGACCAGAAGCTCAGCTTCGTCCGGTTCGCCAGATCAATGAACGCATCCGTCTGCACTGTAGCCTCAATCAGCTTTGGATGATAGGAGAGAAACTCACTATATTGCTGTAAAGCGGGTTCATCCGAACCCTTCGCCGGAAGAAACCCCCAATCTTTCGCATACGAAGTTTCTGTGATGAAATACTGAAGCCAAGCCATCGCAAGCTCTTTATGGCGGCTGAATCTGCTAACCCCCATGAACCAGTCGGGATTGAGTGCTGCATAATGGGCCGTACCGTTGTCATAAGGAAAAGGGAAGAAGCCTATATCCTCCGGCGAAGCGCCTGCATCAATAATCTGCCGGATGGTCCAGTTCCCCTGCAAATACATGCCTGCTTCTCCCTTGGCCAGGCTGGATTTGGAAATCTCCCAGCTGTTGGAGAATAACTGCTCCTCGACATAACCCTTGGCCATCATCGTTCTGGCAATCCCCAGAGCCCGTCCCCATTCGTTACCGATCTGCCAGGGACTGTCCTCATGAACCATATCATTCAAATAATCGGGGTTCCCCGTCATATAATTAACCAGGTTATTGCCCCACTCCCGCAGCGGCCAGACAGCCCCGTAATTCATATACAGCGGGATGATGCCCGCCTGCTTCAGCTTGGCACAGGCTGCATAGAATTCATCAAGCGTCTGCGGCACCTGTTCAATTCCCGCCCGCTTAAAAGCCTTCTTGTTGTATACAATTCCACTCGTGGTGTTCCCTGTAGACAGCCCGTAACGCTTGCCGTCAAAGGTGGCAAAGGTTGTGAACCGCTCCTGCGCCGCCAATTCCTCACTCAGCGGCTCGAAGAAAAGCTCCAGCTCCTTTGCAGGCAGATTGACCGGAAGCAACAGGACATCCCCAGTATCCTTGGTGGACAAGCGGACCAGAATATCCGTGGCATAGCTGGACAGCCCCTCAAATTCCACATGGGCTTCAGGATACCGCTTCCTGAATTCCTCGGCATAGCCCTTAAATGTTCCATTCTCAATCAGGTCAATCCGGTTCGTCAGCATCACGATCGTACCGGACAGCTCAGAAGGCGCTTCATCTACGGCCGAGGCTGCCGGGACCGGGGCATGCCCTCCACTGCTCCAGGTGTTACAGCCGCTTGCCAGCACTAGCAGCATCAGCAGCCCAGCATACACCGGAAAGCGTACAATCATCCGTTTCAAGCCCATTCCTCCTCAAGGGGTCTCCCCTTCAATTACGGGAGTATTTCCCGGCAGCGGCAATGACAAGATTACATCTGTACCCCCGCCAGGCTTGCTGAACACCTCAATCCCATAGGCCGGACCGTAATGAAGCTGAAGGCGCTGGTGCACATTTGCCATGCCAATTCCTCCATTGATGCTCCTCTTCGGAGGGGCCCCGTGCCGGAGTCTTTTCCTCAGCTTATCCAGCGTAACCTGATCCATTCCGCAGCCGTCATCACGGATATGGAACAGCAGCCTCTGTTCTGTATACTCACACTTGATGCTCAGATGCATCCGGGACTTGGTATCGTCCAGCCCGTGATACGCAGCATTCTCAATAATCGGCTGAAAAACCAGCTTAATCATGGAGTAGTTGTCAAGCGCCTCGGGAACATCAATCATCAGCTCAAATCTGCCGGGATACCGGCTGCCCAGCAGCTCCACATAGTTGCGTACATACAGCAGCTCCTGCTTCATCGTTGCCCAGCCGGTCAGGTCACTGGTGCTGTAGCGGAGCAGCTTCCCCAAGATGGAGATCATGTCAGCGGCCTCCACATCATCATTAATCTCTGCGGTCATCCGGATCGTTTCAAGCGTATTGTAGATAAAATGCGGATTGATCTGGCTCTGAAGCGCCTGTAGCTCCGCCTCCTTCTTCTGTTCCTCAATCTGGTAAATATCCTGGATCAGTTGACGAATGCGTGCCAGCATACGGTTGAATTGATGCCCCAGAAGACCAATCTCATCACGGCGTTTAATGCGGAAGGTCACATCGAGATCGCCGCCCTGCACTTTTTTCATCAGCTGAATCATTTGGGTCAGCGGCTTGGTCAGGGCAAATGACAGAATAAGAGAGATGATCAGGGCCAGTACAATGATAATTAGGGTAGCGCCTATAGTCGCATTACGGGTCAGCTTCACTCCACGGGTCAATTCATCCACCGGTATGGAAATAATCACCTTCCAGTTCGTCTTGGTTGAGCTTGAATAGATATTAAGCCGGTCTTTGCCGGATACGGTGTCATAAAAGCTCCCTGAGCTCCCTGCCGCAGCCCGGAATAAGGAGGAGCGGGAAATATCCGCAGTCAGCAGCTTCTGCTCACTGTCATAGATGACTTTGCCTGACTGATCCACGAGGATAGATTTCCCCCGGGTCACCTTGTCCAGCTCCGCCACCTGATTCTCCAGATTACTGAAATTAGCCTCCACCGCGATCAGGCCGGCTGGCTTCCACAGCCCGTCCAGAATGGGACGCACCACCGTAAAGGCATATCGGGTACTCTGCAAATTGCTTGTATATGCCTGTGTTCCCAGAAGGATCGCTTCCCCGCCGGAGCCCTTTACCTGCCCGCTCCAGAACCTGTAGCTCTGCTGCAGATCCAGCCGGACGCCCCCATCCTTGGCAGAATAATAGCCATTCCCGTAGGCATCAAAAATATAGACCGAATTGGTCCCCCGCTTAATATTGTTAATAAATGAAATATTCTCTTCGATGCCCCGCTGAATAGACAGCAGGAGATCCAAATCGCCGGGAGCCACCTGAGCCGTGTCCTGCTTGCCTTCCATCATCTGCTTTTGCTCATAATAGCGGTTCGAGCGGATGAGGTTCTGCTTAATTTCATTGACGTAGGCAGGCATTGAGGACATCCGTTTCATATCTTCTATGTAATCATCGATGGAATCCATCATTTGATCAATCAGCTTTTCGGAATAGGCGATCGTGTTCGCCTGGATGGATTCCGAATAGCTCTTGAAGCTGATCACACTGATGAAAGACAGCGGGAGCGTAATAATGACCAGAAAGACCAGGAAAAGCTTGCGCTCCATCGACATATCCACGATATAAGACCACCAGTTGTAATTGCGTGCTGCTCTCATTCGGCCTTCTCCCTGGTTCAAATTACATAACTAATCCAGCAAACAACAATAACAAAACCCTAACAAAACTATTATACGCATTCGCTTGAGGATGTACAAGGAAGGATAGTTTGGTGGCTTCCTTGAATTAAAAAGGTAATATAAAAATAGCCGTATTCGCTAATGGTTCGGCTTCTCTGGAAAGTAGGAAGGGTATGAAACTTAAGGGAACTTTAACTGAAAAAGCATATAGAGAAGAATTAAAAACCTCAAAATTTCATTTGTTCAATGATATATCCAGGCGTAGGTTCTTAAACATTATTAGAGAAACATTTCCGGCTATGAAAACAGCACACGTTTTATCTTGGACACCTGACCAGGGTGAGGATATAATCAGCTTCCTTGTGGATACTCATTCAGTTATTAAGATTGAACTGGATCGTTATGATAACTTGTAAGGAGCAGTATTGTTGCATTATTTGCAGGATTCCTTAAATAATAGTACTGGCTAAGCTCCAATTGTTGCATTATTTGCACAAATTCCGACGTTTTGAGCAAGTTAGCGTAGGATTTGTTGCAATTCGTGCAGGATTTTAGCATAGACCGCTTCTACGGGGCAGCATTGTTGCAATTCGTGCAGGATTCCTTAAAAAATGGTACTGGCTGTGAAACATGGGGCATATCCCTCGGCGCAGCATTCCTATACATCAACTAAAAAGGGCATCACGCAGCCGAATGCGGCTTGCGTGACGCCCTGAAATCAGAACAGCTCTAAATATT
The DNA here is from genome assembly GCF_038002265.1 of Paenibacillus sp. FSL R7-0179. NCBI lineage: Bacteria > Bacillati > Bacillota > Bacilli > Caryophanales > Paenibacillaceae > Paenibacillus > Paenibacillus sp. FSL R7-0179. The sequence goes on along the minus strand of NZ_JBBOCC010000002.1, from coordinate 968,615 downwards.
ATTTGATCGTAAACAGCGACAGCTTGCTTTCCAGTTGGGTAGAAGCCCCTTGCAGCTTGTTCGACAAGGCTACGAGATGGTCACTGACATTCTGCTGCTCACTGCTGAGGGAGGCAACCTCTTCTGAGGTTGCCGAGGATTGCTGCGCCACCGCACTTACATTCCCCATAGCATCGGAAAGCACACCCTGTGAATGGTTCAGACTGTCGATGGCTCCTGTTACAGACTCCAGACTTGTAATAAAGTCCTCCATTTGACCCTTAACGGACACGAAGATTTCACTGGTACTCTTCACGGATACCATCTGCTCCTTGAACAGCGGAGCCACCTCAGACAGGACAGCAACCGTCTCATCCATCTCAGCTACGATCTTATCTGTAATTCCGGCGACCAGAGCAATGGATTGCTTGGATTGGTCGGCAAGCTCCCGGACCTCCCCTGCGACTACCATGAAGCCACGGCCGGCTTCGCCTGCTCTCGCTGCTTCAATCGTTGCATTCAGAGACAAAATGTTCGTCTGCTGGGTAATATTCTTCATCACATCCAGCACCTTGATTACGGAATATACCGTTTCCTTGAGATTATTGACTCTATCCACCAGAGCAGAGGTCATTTCACCTGTACGTCCGGTCTGATCCAGCAGCGATTCCAGCTGTACAGCACCCTGTCCGCTGGCTTCCCCAACTGCACGCGCTGCCTGATCCATCTCAGAGTTAGCTGCAATGACACTCTGCATCTGCGTTGCGATCAAGTCTGTCAGCTCATTGCCGCGCTCGGCTTCCTGGGCCAGACTTCCGGCACCGCCGGCAATCTCTTCCGTGGCCGCAGCGATTTCCTTGGCGGAGATCGCCGTCTTGCGCGAGGCATCCCCCAGCTCACCCGCAGTCTCAAGGACTTCGCGGGCTGTATCTGTAGTCTGGGCCACCAGCTCAGTAATCTTGCCCATCATCATATTGAAGGAGGCCGACAGCTGGCCGATCTCATCCTTAGAGACATACTGGGTACGGACACTCAGGTTGCCTTCGGCTCCCTCCAGCATCAGGTCCTTCAAGCGTGCCAGCGGCTTGGCGATCAACTGAACCATCCAGAAGCCGACAATCATAGCAAGCACGGCTGCCGCTCCCGCAGCAAGGAACGTGGTAAACAGAATCGGCGTAGCAGCTTGAACCAGTTGTCCGGTAGGAACTACACCGGCAAGCTTCCAGTCTGCCTTCTGCATCGGGTTGTATACAGCAAGAATATTCTTGCCGTTCTCATCCTTCGCTTCCGTGCTGTCATTGTTCACCTTGCTGTCCTTGATGAAATTCAGTACGGTGGCTTTGCCGTCCACTTCGGGCTGCGAGGATGCCACTACGATTCCATCCGGGGCAACCAGTTGAATCCGCGAGCCATCCCCAAGCTGCACACTCTTGAAGGCTTCTTCCAGGAGGGTGCTCTTAAGCTCCAGCATGACTACATAAGAGGCATTGGAGCCCAGATTCTTAAGTGTTCTAACCATGGCCAGGTTCTTGCCGCCGCTGCCTTCAACGGCGGTAGGGAACCAGTAGTTCTGGGCGGATTTGGCTTCTGACGTATAATAAGGCTCATAAGAGCTTGAATTCTTGACCACGGTCTTGTACCATTCCTGAGCTCTCACATCATCACCCGCGAGACCGGTGCTTCCGCTGGAAACGATCCCCATCTCAGGGTCCTCCGGAATGAGCGATATGGCGACGATATTAGCATCTGTCGTAGTCTGGCTGGACAGCTTCTTGCTGATCGCATCGGTAGCCACGAACTTATCATAACTGCTCTTCGCCGAAGACAGCTCTGTCAGATTCGCCTGCATCTGTGTATCAAAATATAACTGAAGCGCGAGACTCTCATACTGCTTCAAGGTAATATCCAGCTTCTCTGAGGTCTGAATAATCGTCTGCCGGTTGGCTTCGGACACATTCTCTTTAATTGTATTCTTCGCTTTGTTGTAAGACAGAAGTCCTAAGAACAGGACCACTACCACGATAGAGGATAAGAAGATCAGGAACAGCTTCACCCCAACGGATTTGGTCGGGTTCACCCTCTTCACCTGGCGTAGCGAGCCGTTCAATACTGTCCTGTAATTTCTCTTCTCTGCCGTGTTGCTAGTTGTCTGTGAAGCTTCTGTCTTCTGGGCCTTAGCCTTTTGTGTGCTCTTTGGCTTTTTACTGTTTTTCGCCACTTTTATCCTACTCTCCTTCGGTTTATCTGTCTTGTTGTCCGGATTGGGAGCTCCCATAACCATCACCTGCCTATCGCCTAGATTGGAAGATATATGTAAGCGTTACCTGCCCTTTATATCGGCACAAAGTCTCATTTTTCTTAGCATTATTTGCAAATTGCTTCAATACTCATATTTTTTTGTCGAATTGCATAAGCCATTTGGCACAAAATAACCCCACAAAATGGAGCTTCAGCGTAGGTGCTTACTCAGGTACTTTGCGGGGGCCCCAAAACATCTCCTTTTTTAGCACGCAAAAAAAAGAAATGCCCTTATGTAAACGGGCATCCCTTAGTTTGTAAAGCCACTATTTCCGCTTGCGCATCATATCGAAATAAGCAACAGGCTGATCTACCTTCATCCGCACACGCTGAAGCGGGTGACGGGCCACATCCAGCGGATTGCCGGCCTCATCCCACAGCTCTCCGACGGTCTGTTTGAAGAAGGTGTCATCCGGGCCGAAGAACTCCACTTCCTGTCCCGGCTTGAAGTTGTTGCGCTGCTGAACGAGCGCCATCCCGCTCTCTGCATCATACTCCAGCACCAGTCCCGCGAAATCATACGGGGCTGCCTTCTCTTCGGGTTCATAGATGTGGTCCTCATGGTCCGGTGTGTCGTAGAAGAAGCCGGTATTCAGCGGACGGTTAGCCGCCTTCTGCAGCTCCTCCAGCCATTCGGGCTTCAGCACATACCCTTCCGGGTCGGCCATGTAAGCATCTATGGCTTTGCGGTAGGCATTCACTACGGTGGCCACATAGTGAATCGATTTCATCCGGCCCTCAATCTTGAAGCTGTCAATTCCGGCTTCGATCAGGTCGGGAATACTCTCCAGCATACAGAGATCCTTCGAGCCCATAGTGAACGGATTATCCTCGGGCTGATGCAGCGGCAGCTGGGTGATTCCGGGCTGCAAGGCCTGCGGTGCCTCGGCTTGTTCCTCTTCAGATACCCAGTTCCCTTCGGGACGGGCATCTTCGAACAGATCATACTTCCAGCGGCAGGATTGGCAGCAGCCTCCGCGGTTGGAGTCACGGTCGGTGAAGTGGTTGGATAACACACAACGTCCGGAGTACGAAGAGCACATAGCACCATGGATGAAGCTCTCGATCTCAATATCCACATGCTGCTTGATCTCGGCGATCTCCTCCAGGCTAGTCTCCCGGCCCAATACTACGCGCGGCAGACCCTCCTCCTTCCAATAAGACACTGCCTGCCAGTTGAGCGTGGACTGCTGGGTGCTTAAATGCACCTCAAGACCTGGCACCAGGCGCAGGGCAGTATCGACAATCACCGGATCGGCTACGATAATCGCTGCAATTCCGGCCTCATATAAATTACGCAGGTATTCTTCAATCCCCGCGATATCTTCATTGTGAGCATAGATATTGGTGGCTACGAATACTTTGGCACCATATTTCTTGGCAAATTCCACACCCTCGCGCATTTCCTCGAAGGTGAAGTTATCTGCGCCTGAGCGCAGACCGTATTTCTGGCCTCCGATATAGACGGCATCCGCGCCATAATGCACGGCGAATTTCAATTTTTCTAAGTTTCCTGCCGGAGCCAGGAGCTCCGGTCTGTCCAGACGGTAACGCTTGCCCTTGAACTGGGGCTTGGTTATGGTTCCCATTCCTGTTCTCCTTTCTGTGTCTCATCTTCTGCAAGAGTTTAAAGCTGACATCGGGTGGTACACGCTGCTGCGGTGAATTTGGACTTTCGGCCGCTGTTGTCTCCAGATGTTTAGAATTAGTCCGCTTAGCGGATAACATCCGGAGACAAAGGCGGACGCTTCGCTCCTGCAGTTCCAAATTCCCCTCCGCTGCTGAACCCAATGATGATGGGATAAACCTTACAAGAGCTGAGACAAAACCTTTTATATTAATATACCTGCTCTTTATAGAAGAAACCGAATGACAGCTCACGCTCCGGGTCCTGCAAAGCCCGGACCTCCTCCAGCCAAGACTCCTCGAATGCATATTCGGCGGGATCAGCGGCGTAGACGTCCATAGCATGACGGTAAGCCTTAACGACAGCCACATTATAAGCTAACGGCTTCAGCAAGCCCTCTACCTTCAGGCTGTGTACGCCAGCTTTTAACAAGAAATGGAGATCCTCCAGAATGCAAATATCATCCGAGCTCATAATATGCGTGCCGTTCTCGTCTTCATAGATCGGGAACTTCTCATTCGGACGCTCCGCTTCAATCAGGAACAGCCCGCGCTCCTTCCCCAGGCTTCCGCTATCGCTCGGACGGCCCTGATGGGACATATAGCTTGCTACCAGCTTACGCTTGGAATGATAGATATTCGTCATCCCGTGTACCTGGACCTGGGCTTCCACCTCAAGGTTAGGGACCATCTCGGTCATCTCATCCATATTCAGCTCACGTGCCAGAACGACCCGCGAAGCTCCCTTGCGGCCCCAGTAATTGGCTGTAGCATAATTGGTTGAGGTCATTTCCGCATTCCAGTGCAGCTTCATTTCCGGCGCTTCAGCTTTGACAGCTGCCAGTACGGCAGGATCACCGAACTCTACCCCATCCACACCCAGCCCGCCGATGGCCTTCACATAAGCCGGAAGCTCCTCCAGCATAGTATTAGGAATCAGTCCATTGATGCTTACATATACCTTACCGCCCCGGGCATGTGCCAGCTTAACCACTGCGGCCGTGTCTTCAAGTGTAAAATGTCCGGCAAGACGCATGCCAAAGCGGTCATCGCCGACCAGCAGAGCACTCGCTCCTGCATCCAGCAGCGCTGCCGCTTCTTCCAGAGAAGCCGCTGTCGCCAGCAGCTCCGGTGTGTTATTCATTGTGTTACCTCCTGTGCGTTGCTCATCCTTACTATTGTAGCGGGTTCTTAAGGATTTTGTTTGCTTTTTTGAATATTGGCTAAATGTTCCTTGTAGGTTCTGGCAAATAAATGTCCCTGTGAGCCGTCCTTCTTAGTGACATAGAAGAAATAATCCGAGACTTCCGGCGTCATAGCCGCTTCAATCGACGCCAGCCCGGGACTGCTGATCGGTCCCGGCGGCAAGCCTGCCTGCTTATACGTATTATAAGGACTGTCTACCTTCAGATCCTTCTCATACAGCCGCTCTTTCTGCTTGTCCAGCAAGTACTGGACGGTAGCATCGATCTCCAGCTTCTGCCCCTTGTCCAGCCGGTTATAGATAATACCAGCCACCACCGGACGTTCTTTGTCTACTACCACCTCACGCTCCACCAGTGAAGCTACGGTCAGCAGCTCATGCAGCGAGAGCCCGCGGTTCGCCAGCTTCGCCTTCCACTCAGGAATCGTATCCAGCTTCTTCACCAGCTGCTCCAGCATAGCCCCAATGACTTCCTGCGGAGTGCTGTCTTTAGCCAGTTCATAGGTCTCCGGGAAAAGATACCCCTCCAGCCGGTGGCGCAGCAGCGGATTGTCCGGAATCTCCAGCTTGCTTACAGCTTCTATTCCCTTACCGGAATCAATCAGCGCAAGAAAGACCTCCGGCTTCTGATTCCATGCAGCGGCCAGCTTTTCTGCCACCTGGACCGCAGTATACCCTTCAGGAATTGTAAACGTAACGGTAGCTTCCTTCACAACATCTCCGGCATTCAATCGGCTGATCAGCGTATCGTAGGAGTCGCCGGGGCTTACCTGATACGTGCCGGCCTTGAAGCTGGAGCCTTCCTGGACCCATTTCAGATATCCTTTGAAGAACAGGCTATGCTTAATAATGCCCTCTTGCTCAAGCAGGTCGGCAATTTGCGAGCTGCCCATACCCTTCTCTATTGTAACCGTTACGGCCGGCCCTGCGGGCTTGACCGGCTGCATTCCATTCCAGATGTACCATGCTCCTCCTCCTGCAGCTGCTGCCAGGACCAGAATGAAGATAAGCACAGTGCGGATCACGGCTTTCAAATGTTACGCCTCACTTTCCGACTATAAAGTATAAAATTGTATTGTCCAAAATTCAACCTATTTTTATAGCATAAGCTTTTTTCAGGCAAACGGAAAGATTATTCCGTCCCTCATAAGCAAAAAGAGCGCGGAAAAATTCCGCCCTCTTCCGTATCTGCCATACATGAAGTTGCTGCAGACGACTACTCGCTATCCGCAGGGAAGGTGAGCTCATCGTACAGCTCGGAAATATCCTCCCACTCTTCATCATCCATAATGCTCTCCAGTTCCGGAAGTCCGTCCGGAGAAACTACGATGCGCAGAATTTCCTGCTCCGCAGCTCTTCCCGATCCGGCCAGAACGGCATAAGCACGGTCACCCACAGCAAATTCTGCAATAATATCGTAAACGGAAGACTTGCCCTGCTCATCCTCCAGTTCTACTGTTTCTCCATATACTTCCTTGAGCTTAGAAGTCCATACCGCCCCATCAGCGGAAAACTCAGTCATTCTCTGCTCCTCCATCCAGCTCGTCAACCAAAGTATTGAAGGTCTCCTCTACAATGGCCCACTCCTCGTCATTCTCAATCATGAAGAGCTGCAGATCGTCGCCGTCTTCCTCATAACGGAACGCGTAGACCTCATCTGTCTCCTCATCCTCGGAATCGAGCGGAACCACCATCATATATTTGGCATCCGATCCGTCCACTTCAAACTTCATGATGACCTCGAATTCCTCTTCATTACCTTCCTCATCAGGAATATAGATAATTTCCGGTTCCTCTTCTTGGCCGATCTGTTCGTTTGTCATATCCGCACACCCCTCACCTTTTACTGTTAGCATCCAAAAAATTTTGCAAAATCAGCGCTGCGGCCATTTTGTCCACCAGCCCCTTGCGTTTCTTCCGGCTGACGTCCCCGTCTATCAGCACCCGCTCAGCAGATACCGTCGTCAGACGCTCATCCCAAAGGTGTACGGGTAAATCGAGTTGCTCCCGCAGCTTATCTGCGAATTCGATGCAAATTTCACCACGGGGTCCTACGGAGCCGTTCATGTTCTTCGGCAGCCCGACAACAATCTCGCCGATTTCGTGCTCCTTGACCAGCTCACGGATGCGGTCGAACTCATTGCCGTTGCCGCGCCGCTCAATGGTCTCCAGAGACTGTGCTGTCCATCCGAAAATATCGCTTGTGGCGACACCGATTCTGCGGTCGCCGTAATCCAGTCCCAGCTTCTTCATCATTTGGGCTGGTCCACCCGATGATTGGCCAGATAGAAACGGACCAGTTCTTCGATCAGCTCATCACGCTCTTTCCTCCGGACCAAACTTCTCGCATTGTTGTGGCGTGGAATGTAAGCCGGATCTCCTGAGAGAAGATACCCTACGATCTGATTGATCGGATGATATTCTTTCTCCACCAGCGCGTCGTACACGGCGAGCAGTATTTCCTGGGGAGAGGCTTCCTTTTCGTCGCCCTTCACATTGAATTTGACCGTTTTGTCCATGGAGTCCATGTGGTGACACCTTCCTTCTGCAAAATCACCCTGGTTCAGGCGGCTTCGCAAAGTTGCTGCTGTACAGCTCACTTGCTGCCCTCATCATAACATATTCATGCCCCAACGAGGAAATCCTGCCATGGTTAAAGCGCTTTTTTTGGCATTTTGTCTACAAAAATAGATGTTTTTTTGGGTTTTAAGCTATTGCATGCCCTGGGTCAATAATGAATAACCCCAAAAAATATACATTGTGTGAATAAAGCAGCGGCACCGAGGAAATGCCCTCAGCACCGCTGCTTTCCAACCCTTGATAGAAATCCACAGTTTCTTACAGACAAGAATTACCGCATACTGCTTATGCCTGTGCGGCTACCAGTTCCTCGGCCTTCTTCAGGGCTTCACCCAGCTTGGAAGCGTCCTTGCCTCCGGCCTGCGCCATATCCGGACGTCCGCCGCCGCCGCCGCCGCAGACTGCAGCGATCTCCTTCACCAGCTTGCCGGCATGGAAGCCCTTCTGGACCAGTTCCTGAGGCACGGCCACGACGAAGTTCACCTTGTCATCCATTGCAGCACCGAGCACCAGGATGGCCTGCGGCAGCTTGGACTTTAGTTCGTCTGCGGTCGAGCGCAAAGCATCGATATTGCCGGCTTGCACGGAGACCGCAAGAAGCTGCGTTCCTCCGCCTACTGTGATTACACTGCTGGTCAGCTCTGCTGCGAAGGTTGCGCTCAGCTTAGACTGGAGCGATTCATTCTCACGGCCCAGCTCGCGTACCTGGGCATGCAGAGCTTCAATCCGCTTCGGCACATCGGTCAGCGAAGATTTGAGCAGGGCTGCCGATTGCTTCAGCAGGTCCAGCTGACTCTCCGTGAACTGATAGGCGTAACGGCCAGTCACAGCTTCAATCCGGCGCACCCCGGAACCGATGCCGCTCTCGCTGAGCAGCTTGAAGATTCCGATCTGCGCTGTATTAGACACATGGCATCCGCCGCACAGCTCCAGGCTGTAGTCGCCGACTTGAACGACACGGACAACATTGCCGTATTTCTCTCCGAAGAGGGCCATCGCTCCCATGGCTTTGGCTTCATCTATCGGCTTATTCTCAATGACTACAGGAAGGCTGCGCCAGATCTGCGCGTTCACGCGCTGCTCGATATCGCTGAGCTCCTCTGGAGTGATCGCTCCAAAATGCGAGAAGTCAAACCTCAGGCGCGAGCCTTCTACTAAAGAGCCTGCCTGATTCACATGGCTGCCCAGCACCTCCTTCAGTGCCTTGTGCAGCAAGTGGGTGGCGGTATGGTTCTTCACGATATCCTCGCGCTCCGCCCGGTTCACTTCGGCACGGACGGTATCGCCGACCTTCAGATCGCCGGCCTCTACTGTAACCAGATGAACATGCTGGCCGTGCGGTGCTTTGAAGAGGCCGTTCACCTTAGCAGTCACCGATCCGCCGGTCAGAACGCCAGTGTCGCTGACTTGGCCGCCGCTCTCTGCATAGAACGGTGTTGACTCCAGGATCACCTGGCACTCGGCGCCTTCGCTTACTGTATCCTGAAGCGCGCCGTCTACCACAATCGCCAGCACCTTGGACTCTGTTACCGTGTCATTATATCCAACAAATTCACTTTTAACCGTAAGCTCAGCAAGTGCACCGCCCTGAATCTTCATGCTGGCGCTGTCCTGACGGGCTGCTCTGGCCCGGTCACGCTGCTCCTGCATCGCGGCATCGAAGCCTGCACGGTCTACGGCAAGCCCCTGCTCGGACGCGAAGTCCTCGGTCAGGTCAAACGGGAAGCCATACGTGTCATAGAGCTTGAATGCATCGGCACCGGCAATGGTACTCAGGCCGTCTGCTTTGGCTTTGGCGCTGATCTCCCCGAGAATCGCCAGACCATCGGACAACGTCTCATGGAAGCGTTCCTCTTCCAGACGGATGATCCGGGCGATATATTCACGGTTCTCGACCACGGAAGGATAATACACTCCCATAATCTCTCCAACCGTCTCAGTCAGCTCATGCAGGAACGGACGGTCCAGTCCCAGCGTCTTGCCGTAGCGAACGGCGCGGCGGAGCAGACGGCGGATAATATAGCCGCGCCCTTCATTGGAAGGAAGCACACCGTCACCCACTGCAAAGGTAACGGTACGTACATGGTCGGCAATGACTTTTAGCGCGATATCCTGTTCAACATTATCCTTGTAGGTTACTCCGGCAAGCCCGGCGGTCTTCTGGATAATCGGCTGGAACAGATCGGTATCGAAGTTGGAGTCTACATCCTGGAGAATGGAAGCGAAGCGCTCCAGTCCTGCACCGGTATCAATATTCTTGTTGGGAAGCGGCGTATAGCTGCCGTCCTTGTTATGGTTAAACTGCGAGAATACGAGGTTCCAGACCTCCAGCCAACGCTCATTCTCACCGCCCGGATACATCTCCGGATCACTCATATCACTGCCGTACGCTTCACCGCGGTCATAGAAAATCTCCGAGCACGGGCCGCACGGGCCTTCGCCGATATCCCAGAAGTTCTCGTCGCCCAGCTTGATGATGCGTTCTGCGGGCAGGCCGACCTTCTCATTCCACAGCTTGAACGCTTCTTCGTCCTCAGCATACACGGTCACGGAGATCCGGTCGCCGTCGAAGCCGATCCACTCCTTGCCGGTCAGAAATTCCCAGGCCCAGGTGATGGCCTCTTCCTTGAAGTAATCGCCGATGGAGAAGTTACCCAGCATCTCAAAGAATGTATGGTGGCGGCGCGTCTTGCCCACGTTCTCAATATCATTGGTGCGGATACATTTCTGCGAGTTCGTCAGGCGGGGATTCTCAGGAATCTCCCGGCCGTCGAAGTACGCCTTCAGCGGCGCCATACCTGCGTTAATCCACAGCAGCGAAGGATCATTGTGGGGCACGAGCGAGGCGCTCGGCTCAATCTTATGGTTCTTACTCTCAAAAAACTGCAGCCATTTGGAACGGATTTCACTTGCTTTCATCATGTACAGCTCCCGTCTCTTCATTAAATTAACAACAAAAAACGCCCCTGAATATATATTCAGGGACGATGATTATCGCGGTACCACCCTGGTTATCGCCTTGATCCGTGAACCACGGACACCTGCAGACGATCGCCTTGTGCGGCTGTTAACGGGTGCCCCCGGCGGGATTGTCCCCGCACTCCGAAATTAGCTTTCAGCCGGCCTGTCTCCCAGGTTCTCACACCCGATGCGGCAATCCGCAAAGGAACCTGTTCTCTGGTGAAGCCATTCTCCGGCGTACTTATTTTCATCAACGCTTTGTCCGATTTGCTTTTTAACATTTCAAGTATAGCCAGCGGGTGGATATCTGTCAATCACAGACCGTAATTTGCTGTAGCTGAGGCCGGTAATGCAATGAAAAAGGATGTTTACAGCGCTTACACACAGGCGTATAATTTATGTTATTCATAGCGTCGAGACGTAGCTCAGCTTGGTAGAGCGCTTGCTTCGGGAGTAAGAGGCCGCAGGTTCGAATCCTGTCGTCTCGACCATTTTTAATTAAGATTCGCAGCTTTGGGGCCGCGATTTTTTGGCGTGTATAAGAGCAAAGCACACTACCCATGATCTTTACGCATAATAAAGCTAAGAAAGCGATATTCGTGAATTTTCAACATCCTCATCAGGCAATTCACTTAATTCCATAAAATCGTATATGACTTCCCCTAATGATGTCAAAACAAGTATTTGTGGTAAAATATCTTCCCAAGAAGATATAGAATCAAACTCCCTTGATATCAACCTCTCCATAATATATTCTTTAGTGAACTCAATCGGAAATACATTAGTGGAAATTTGTTGTACAACACCTAGTTTGGAAAGATCAACTAATTCTTGCAATAATGCAATTTCCCTATATTCGGGAGAGTTCAAAACTTCGCTACGCAAATTCAATTTACAATACTGATTATCTTTAATTACAGCAATTAGGGCCAGTTGCCTATAAGTAAACCTTTCAATAATATTAAGTAATTGATTTGCCTCAGCAACACCTATTTCATTACTAAAAGCAATACTCACCATAACATTTGAAACATAAGGTATTTTCTTTTCTTCATGTTCTCGCTTACATTGCAGAAGTATCCCCTCAAAAATTTCCTCAGCACTTGAATTGTAAAGTCCCTGATTCTTAAAGAAATATTCATCTGTCCTTAATGTTTCACCATTATCTATTCTTTGTGCTATTTTTGTGATTACTGTAGAAGCAGATAACGCAACACGAAACTCTTCTCTAAAAGATAACTCTCTGTTAGCCATTTCTTCGAGTGTAGTTTCAATAGCAGTTCCAATAATTTCAGCACCAAATACGACAAAATGACCACCTGGTAGTAGTTTTAAAGCATCTTTAATAATAGCTCCACCCAACTTCGCACCAGTTCCCTCTAAAATACTCCTTATTTTCAAAATATCATTCCCTCTCATCCCTGAAATCTCAGTTTTAACAGAATCTACCTTGCTCAATTTGAAGATGCCTAATTCTGCCTTCCATGTTTAAAAGCAGTAATTATATATGTAGAGCCATCCTTAGATGGCTGGTAGGAAACAATATAACGATCAATACGAATATAGTAAGTATCTTTATAAGTTCTTGATGGAAACAGCTTTCCTGACCGAGTCACCTTTTCCTCAATACGCATGAAAAGTTTTAATTTATATTCTGCTGTTTCCTGTGGTGAGAAGTGGGTGCTCTCGATCTTGGAAAAGCTCTGCGCCGCACTCTTAGTCCAGACTACCTGCATCAAAGTTCTCCATTTCTTATCATCTCGATCATTTGCTTTGAAGAGATAATTGAACCATGAATAATATCCTGTTTGGACTCTTGGATCATTTGTGCGATTTCGGGATCAGCATCAAGCTCAGCAATTTGCGCAGCTGAAAGAGCATCTGAGTTGTCCTGATACTGGATTATTTCGGATACTTCATACTCCATGTCATTAATTACAATCACAGATTTCTGGCTGTCATTGATAAAGGAACGATACACTTTGCCGCTCTTATCCTTTAATTCCAGATACATACTCACCACCCCTTTGTTCAATATTATATCCTGAATTCAGATAAACGGATACAACCTCATGATATAGCCAAAAGCCCCCCGCCCATACTTCAGGAGCAAGAGGCTGTAGATTCAAATCCTGTCGTCTCATACTAGAGGTTGCTGCTTTTTGTATTTGACCATCACCGCTCTTGGGACTGACACAAAACCTGCCAGTGTGCAATTTGTCTATGATCTTCTTCCGGGCAGGAACGCCGCCGGGATCAATGCTACCGCAGAGAAAGCGATCGTCCACATGAACGTATGATCGAAGGCTATAACCATAGCAGCCGGGTCATGAGACAGCACAGAATGAAGCTGATTCTGCAGAATGACTGCGATCACCGACACGCCAAAAGCACCGCCGATCTGCTGCATAATACGGGTGGTGCTGCTGGCGTGGGGAATCTGCCCCGAGGTCAGTCCCACATAGGCTGAAGCCATAACCGGCAGGAACACAGCGCCCAGGCCGGCCCCCCGCACCACCAATACCGCACTCAAAAAATAATAGCTGGTATCTGCACCAAGCTGCGTAAGCGGCCATGTACCAAGTAAGGTCAGAAGTGTTCCGGCCAGCACGACCGGCCGGGAACCGATCTGATCCGTCAGCTTGCCGGCCAGTTGTCTCGTCAGCAGCATTCCGATTCCCTGCGGAACCAGCAGCAAGCCGGAGATCAGCACAGATTCACCACGGACTTGCTGGAAATATAGCGGCAGGAGCAGCATCGCCGAGTAACTGGTCAGACCCGACAGGAACAGCAGCACCGAGGATACGGTTACGGAACGCACCCGGAACAGCCTGACATCCACCAAGGCTTTATTTCCTTTTCGCAGGGCATGAGTGACAAATAGAGCCAGAAGCAGGCCCCCGGACAGCACCGGAATGAGAACCGCAGCATGAGCGAACCCGTGGAGGGTACTGACTTCACCGAGGCCATAAATAATAAGTACAATGGCTGGAGATAAGAGCACCAGTCCCGTCAGATCCAGCCGCAGCGTCCGGGCGCTGCGTTCTTCCTTGGGCAGTCCCGTCCAGGCCATAATAATGGCCGCGATACAGAGCGGGATATTGACGAAGAAAATCCACCGCCAGCTCAGATGATTGATAATCAATCCCCCCAGCACCGGCCCCAGAATCGGCCCAAGCAACGCCGGAAGCGCTACGGTAGCCATCCTTTTCCCCATATTCTGCGCCCCTGAGGCCCGTACGGCCAGCGTCTGCATAACAGGCATCAGCAAGCCCCCGCCGATCCCCTGGATGACCCGGAAAAAAAGCAGGCTCTCCACGCTCCAGGCCATACTGCACAGCACTGAGCCGAGGAAGAACATTCCCAGTGAGAACAGCCACGTTCTCCGGCCTCCGAACCGCTCCACTGCCCAACCGGTCAACGGAATCACCATAGCAAGCGCCAGCAGATAACCGGTCATGACCCACTGGATGGTTGATACCGGCGCCTTAAATTCCTTGACAAGTGTGTCAATCGCCACATTGGTTATGGTCGTGTCGAACAGCGGGGCCATAATGCCAAGCATCAGAATCCACAGTAATTTGGTTGAGCCCGCCTGCTCTACCATTTCATGCACCTCAGCCGTTTGTTTGTTCAAGTCAATTCCCTCCCTAAGACCATAAATAAGAAACAGAAAGTATCTTATTTCGTTATGATATACTATCCTCATACAAAGCGCAATGATTATCATTCAAAGGAGTCTGAGACAGAATGTCTACTTCTGGGCAGCAGGATAAATTGAAAAGCAGACGCAGAGGGAAGGAGCTGGAGACGGCGATTCTGCAGGCCGTCCGTGAAGAACTGCAGGAGCAGGGATATGCTAACCTTACAATGGATGGAGTCGCAGAACGGTCGGGAACGAGCAAGGCAGTGCTGTACCGCCGCTGGGCTAACCGCGCAGAGCTTGTGCTTGCGGCGCTCCGGGAACGCGTCCCCCTCCCGCTGGAGGAGGTGCCCGATACCGGCAACCTGCGGGATGATGTAATCGGGGTGCTGCGGGCAATGAACCATAATAATACACAAGCCATGATGAAGGCCTTGTACGGGCTGGTGACTGAATTAGGCGCTGTGCCGCTGGCCTCCCTGATCTTCCCCGACGGTCGTCAGAACCGGACGATGACCATTGTGCTTCAGCGGGCCGCGGACCGGGGCGAGGTGGCTCCCGAGGCCATTACGCCGCGGATGCTCACTTTGCCCTCGGATCTGGCCCGCCATGAGCTGATGCTGTACAACACCCCCATGACGGAGGAGATGATCGCGAGCATTGTGGACGAGGTGTACCTTCCGCTGGTGTTAAAGCGGTAATTTTTCGTTCACGGCGCTCAGTTGGACAAGCCGTCTACGACATAGAATGAATAGAAAGCCCAGAGTCTTCAAGGAAATTCCACCTTGAGACTCTGGGCTTGATCAGGTTACTGCTATCATCCTAGCCGCTCCGGCCGGACGTTTACCATTGCCCGGCCCATAGCCGTCTTCGAAGCTCCATCTCTTCATACACCCGCTCCAGTGACATCCCCATGGACTGGCCCGCAATATTTACGGGAGTGCCGACGAGACGCTGGTTGATGGCCATCAGCCAGCGTTTCCACCCGCGTTGCCGGGCCAGATAGGCCTTGGGATCAGTAAGGTAGATACAGATGTTTTTTTGCCCGGAGTAGCGGATCAGGCGGATATCGGAAATCTCCTCCCACATCAGCCGGCCTGCGGGAATAGCGGAAGACTGGTCATCAATTCCCTGGGCATCCACCACAATCAGCGGTGTGCGGCGCAGCAGCATGATAAGCAGAACCAGTGCCGACAGGCCAAACAGCACTGTGCAGACGATTCCCAGCGTGAGCAGAAGGATGGCGAGATCCGGCGTCACCCCTTGGGACCATACCAGAAATTGAATCCCCACTATCACAAAAAGCAGCGCTCCCGCAAGCATCAACAAGATTTTCACCCGTGAAGCTGCCACCACAAACGGCTGATAGCCTCCATCGTTATACCGCCGGTTATCCATCATATCCTTCCTCCTTCAGGTCCCTTCCGCGATCAGCGGGCACGGGCCGCTCCCTCTGTATATGTACATAGTGTCGGTAATATTATACGAAACTCTACCTATCGCTTACCTCGCCCGTGTGCATCTGAAACAAAGGGTACGCCGCGCCAAGCTCCGGTATTTTGTTATTCCTGGCAGGAAAAGATGCTTGCGCTTTCGCAACTCCGCCGCACCAAGTATGGTCGGTTTTTCGACCTTATCCGGACCTCGCACCTCCGCCGCACCAAATGTGGTCGGTGAAATCAGCGAAGTCATCCCTGCAACTTATCCACACCGGACGAAAATCATAGTTTCCTGATCAAGAACAAGAGGGCCCTCCGGCAATTCACCGGAAAGGCCCCCTCTATAAGCTTGTCTTGCTCTAAATCAGACCGGACTGCTGCAGCAGTCGCTGGATAACCGCCGCAACCTCTGCTCTGGTAATGAACGCTTGCGGGTTCAGCGATGAGGCGGTTCTTCCCTTCATCACCTGGGAGGCAACCGAGTAAGCCGCAGCTTCCTTGGCCCACCCGGCAACTGCTGAGGCATCCTTGTAAGGCTGGAGTACCTTCGCAGCATCTGCGCCGTCTACCTTGATCTTAAGGCCAGTGATGCTCATTGCCCGTGCAGTCATGGTCATGGCTTCCTGCCGGGTAATCTTGCCCTGGGGCCGGAAGGTGTTGTCCTCATACCCGGAGATCAGCCCCATCCGGTACGCCGTGTTCACTGCAGAAGCGTACCACGCGGAACTGTCTACATCGCGGAATGCTGACGTTCCTTGTTCAAGACGCAGTCCCAGCCCGCGGACCAGAATGGCCGCGAACTCTGCACGGGTAATGTCCGCATTCGGATGGAATGCGCCTTCGCCCACACCGTTAATGACTAGGCGCGAGCCCATATCGTTAACGGCATCCTTGGACCAATGGGAGGCAACGTCCGCGAATTCAAGCGGATGCCAGAGCACACCATAATCGCTGTTCGTCACACTGTTAATCTGCGCGTAATACATATCATTTACTTTGGTCACCTTGGTAGGTACGTGACGCAGTGTGCCATCGGGCTCAAGCACCACTCCGGTAGTGATCCTGTTCGGGTCCACTCCCTGAGGCAGTGCAACTGTTCGTTCCACGTAGATACTGTAATCCTTAATCTCGATACTCTTGCCTGCATATAACGCATTGACGGTAAAAGTAACCGGCGCAGCAATCAGGGTCGCGCCCTGCTTGGCAGCCTTGGCTTCTGCGGCCTTGGCAGCCTCGGCGCTGAACAGCTCGATATGCACCTGGAGCGTAATATCCTCCAGCTTCACATCGCTGCCCAGTTGGCCCGCCAGCCGGGCCATGCGGATCTGGCTGGCCGGAATCTTGTAGGCTCCGGCAGGAGTATCCAGAATGAGAGTCGCTTCCTGATCCTCCATGTTCTGGACCATTTGGCCTGTTAATTGCCCAACTACAATGTCCGAAGCGGCGGTCCAGGGGATCGTCACTACCGCTCCCCGGCCTGCTGCATCCAGCTTGGCCTGCAATTTGGCCGGATCTACATCAATGGTGGTTACCACCTGCTGATTTACTCTTGTAATGGTCGCAATGCCAGCGTACTCCACATTGCCGTTAACCAGCACTTCCACGCTTTGGGTGCTAGGCTTAGCAGGAGCAGCCGGGGTTGGCGTTGCAGCCGGTCCTGTCCCCCCGCCTGATGCTGGTGTTGCTGCCGGTTCAGGGGTTGGGGATGGTGTAGTCTCCACAGGCGGTACAACAACAGGTTCATCTGCCACGATGGCTTTCACCCAGCCGAAGCGTACCACGCGTCCTGAGGCATCCACCTCAGCGACAGCAATCCGGTCCCCTTCTCTGGCCGCAATCAGACCATTCTCAGGCAACTTGGAATAACCGGACAGCAGCTCGCCCGTCTCAGGGGTAAGCAGCAGGCCTTGTCCGAAATTGACATACAGCAGAGCATTGCCTGCCTTGGCTTGCGCACTGATGAGCGTTAAGCCGTCATTGCTTGCGCCAGCCGGATCTGAAGAGGCTACGCTTAACCCTCCGGCGGCCGAATCGGAAACAACTTGCGCGGTGGCTGTGCCATATTTGACAACCTTGCCGCTGGCATCGATTTCGGCAACCCCGATATGATCCCCGTCAACGGCAGGAATAAGGCCGTCTTCTGGGATGGCAAGATAACCCTCCAGGATATCCCCTGTGCCTGGCTTCTGCACAGCATGTCTGCCGAAATTCAGGTAGACCAGCTTATTGCCGGCCCCTGCCGGGGTCTGGACACTGAGCTTCGTCTTGCCGTCGGTTCCTGCTCCAGCCGGGTCGGTTGCCGCAGCAGTCAGGCCCTTAGCTGCATCTTCCGCTTCCACAACCGCCTGCAACGCTGCGAACCGCACAACCTTGCCGCTCGCATCCACCTCGGCGATCCCCAGGCTGTCCCCGTTCTGCGCATCTACCAGACCGTCTGCCGCAAGCTCCGCGTATCCCAGACCCTCCAGGCTGCTTCCGGTATCCGGGACACGTACCGGCTCCCGCTTGAAGTTCACATACACCAGCTTGTTACCGCTGGCTGCACTGGCGCTTACCCGGGTCTTGCCGTCAGTTCCGCTGCCAGCCGGATCACTGGCCGCAGCGCTCAGGCCCTTCGCTTCCGTCTCGGAGGATACCTCCGCTTCGGCAACACCGTAGCGGATCACCTTGCCGTCTGCATCCACCTCGGCAATTCCAATTCTATCGCCCCGCTCCGCCGGAATCACTCCATCCGCCGGCAGCTCGGTATAGCCCGTCAGTTCCTGACCCTGGCTTGGCTCTGTAACCTCACCTCTCGCGAAGTTCACATACACCAGCTTGTTGCCGCTGCGTGCTCCGGCAATCATCCGGGTCTTACCGTTGTTCTCGGTTCCGGCCGGATCAACGGAGACCACCGGAAGCACAGCAGGCGAAGGCAATACCTTGGCTACCGCCAAGCCGAACCGCACAACCTTGCCGCTGGCATCCACTTCCGCAACCGCGAGCTTGTCTCCATTCACGGCTTCAATCAGGCCGTTGTCCGGAAGAACAGTATAGCCGCTCAATTCTTCTCCGAGACCAGGCACCTGCAAGATGCCCTCCTGCACATTCAGGTACACCAGCCGGTTGCCCGGCAGCACCGTCTCTTGGACGGACAATCTTGTCTTCCCGTCATTCGCCCTGCCGGAAGGATCGGTGGATACCGCCGTCAAGCCTGAAGCATCGTTATTGAATGGAACGGTATAGACGCCCGAGACATTGCCGGCACGGTCAATCGTTTTGATGTGCGCGTAATAGGTCACTCCCCGTTCAAGAGCACCCGGGATCGCGTAGCTGTATGTTGCAGTAGTCACCGTATTCCCGGGAACGTTCCCCTCCGGGTCAGTGTCAACCGTAACAGCGTACCCTTGCACACCTGTCGTTACAGTGGCTGTGGTCTCTGAAGACTGGCGGCTGGTGCCGTCCACATAGGAGGTTGCCTTCAAATAGTAGGCATAGCTGCTGCCGTTATCCTTAGGTTCATTCCATGTCAGCACAGGTTGGCCGGAGTCACTGTCATAAGTGAGGATGGCCTGGCCGCTAACCGGATCGGGAGCTGCCACATCCTGCGACATCCGGTCATCGAAGCTGTTCGAGGTCGAGGTCTGCGCCAGGTAGAACAGCGTGTTGGCCAGAATTTTCTGCTCATCTTCTGTCGCGCTGCCATTGCTGTGCCCGGTCTGAATCAGGGCCGCATTATTCCAGGTGGTCAGGTAGAAGTTGTTCGTGCCGGGCTTGCCGTTATAGGTATTGATCTCCCGGGTACTCCCCCAATCAGGGGAGACGTACTTGAACCATACATCGCCTTTGGCAAACTGGAAATAACTATGGGATTGCGGAACAGTCAGAACCGTCCCGACATCGCCGAGCGCATAAGGATAGTTCATCGGGAAGCCGCGGCGCTCAACACCCACCCGGGTACCTCCGGTTGTCGGAATGTCGGGATTATAGTACCCCTCCTGGAAGTTGACATCCAAATTGAGATATTTGGCCGCCAGATCAATCAGATGCGTATGGTAGAAGCTGGCCGTGTCATGCCCCATCAGCACACCGCCGCCGTAGCGGATGAAGGCCTCTACCGCCTCATGCGATTCTCCCGACAGGTCGCGCCGGTTATTGGCATCCCATGCGCCGAAATACAGCACATCATAGGCATATGCCCCGTTGGCATCCTTCGCCAGATAGTGGGCGTAGTTGGCCCCGGGATCACTGCCGTTGAATTCGCTCATGGACACCTTGTCCACCTGCATCGTATAACCGCTTGGATTGCCCCAAGTACTCATCCAGTTCTGTAAGCCGTCAGAGCCGGGCATATCCGGGTACACATTCAGCACCTTGATATCATTCTTCAGCGGAATCGATTGGAATTCATCCAGCCCGTCCCCGCCGGTATCTCTCTGATATACCATATAGTATTCCTGGCCTGCCAGAGAGGAGGTCCAGTTCAGCTTCACCAGATTGTTCTCGTTATCGCCCGCCGCTGTCAGTGCGGGGGGAACTGTAACGCCTACAGTAACCTCGGTTGCCGCTGAAGCAAAGGAGGAGGAGGCAGCGGCCGTCCGCACCTCATAGGTGCCGGCCTCAAGCCCGGTGGCTGCAGGTCCGGTGGCTGTGATCCACGGGCCTGTCCCCTTGATCCGGTATTGCATATTCGTGTTCAAGCCCGTGAGCTTGCCGTCGGCTGCACCTGCTTGCGATACACTACCGGCGTTAACGCCAGTTGGCGCAGCGGGACGGGACGGAAGACTGATCGACCAGGCTGGCGTTCCGCCTTCGGTGTCCTCTTCCAGTGACCATGTGCCGCTAAGCCAGGCTTCGTCAATTGCAATCTTACCGGATGCATCTGCCGTTACATAAGTGGCCCCGGTTACACTTGTTGTGTCAGTGAGCTTATAGCTTGCGCCTGGTGTCAGGCCGCTAAATTGCTCTGTCTTGTAATCAATGCCGGGTCCCCGGTACTGCGCGTACACGGTCATATCCCGGTTAAAAATATAGTCCGCTGTAACTTGCTCTCCCCCGGATGCCATAGTGAACCAGCCGATGAACTCAGCTCCGCTCTTGACGGCATCTCCAGGCAATACTTCCAGCTTGCCGGACAAATCGGTTACCAGCGTGGGCACCGGGCTATCGCCGCCATTGCCGTCAAAGACAACCGTGCGCGGCATCGTCAGGTGATACTTGTACTCCGTAGTTCCCGAGATAGCAGCATAGGTCCGGGCTACATCCAATTCGGTCACTTTACCCTGTGTTACGAAGTTGGCAATCTCCTTCTGGCCGCCATCGCTGTAGTATTGCGAAGTGAAATACCCTCCAGTGATGCTCCAGTACGCCGGGTCAAGGGCTGCTCCGCTCCAAATCATCGCCGCACAGGGATTTTTGGTTCCGACAAAACCGCCTGAAATCGTCACATAAGCGCCGGATACGGCTGCAATCGCTTCTGAGCCCACATGGTCTCCGCTGCCGTACACCACGCCGCCGCTCATCTCGAAGCGGCTGCCCGCGTCATGTGCAAATACGCTCTGGCCGGTCCCGAGAATGCCGCCGGACAGCAGCTTTACAGTACCGCCTGCTCCCAGGTTAAGCCCGCTTCCGCTGTAGCCTCCATTATTTATATAATCAATATATCCATCCGCAGCCGCTGAGGTATCACAGATTGTCAATACCCCGGCCGAGACGTAGACCGCTCCGTCTGTGCCTGTCTCTCCGCCGCCATACACCTCGCGGACGATCCGGTAACCGTTCAAGTCCAGTGTTACTCCAACACCTGAGCGGCTGTAGGAGATTGCGTCTCCAAGGGTTACATCTGAGATCAGAGCCACGGTCTGGCCGTCTGCCGCATTACTCAGCGCTGTACCCACATCGGCGTACCGGACACCGGTGGTTGTGTTCTCAATGACATTGCTCGCTTCGCCTGCAAATACTGTGCCGCCTCCTCCCATCTGCAGACTGAAGGCCATCACAACGGACAGCAGCAACGCAAGAGAACGGTTGAACCTTCTCCTTTTCATCCCAAATCCATCCCCTCATCTTAAGTATTCTAGACGTGCCTATATCCGCGTTCATTATATTCAGGTCCAATTACAAACCAATTACAAATTCCGACACCATTCGTGCCTGAAAACAAAAAAAGCCTGCCTATTGGCAGACAGATCATGTGAAAATGGTATAATTACGAAATATCCTCTACAGCCAGCATTAACTCATCATACCGGCAGATGTAAGCCTCCCGCCGCAGAGCAGACCAGAGCCAATCCTCGCTCTCCAGATATTCACCGCTGTAGCAGTTCAAGGCCTGCTTCGCCGCATCGAGGGAATTCGACACCCTGAACCGCTGGTATGCCTCATCAAACGCTCTGACATCCCAATCGACATCATTGACGGTCAGGGCGTATTTGCCGTTGCTGTAAGCGAGCAGAATCCGTGATTTTCCGGCATCCTTCAGATTTTTGCGGAGCGCATGCAGACACACCTGGAGATACGTCTGAGCCCGCTCGGGCGAAGAATCCGGCCACAGATCATCGCACAGCTTATATTTGGAGATCCACTTACCCTCATGCTGCAAAAAATAAGCAAACAGCTCTCTCGCCCGGTTGCGGTTCCATTTCAGCACCTGGTTATCGACAGCGATCTCGAATGACCCCAAGCAGCGGATCCGGCAGGTTGAAGGGGCGGGTGCAGGATTCGCCGCAAGCCGCTTCAGCACCTTGTTCACCGTCTGCTCCAGCCGCTCGGGACGGATTGGCTTCAAGAGATAATCAATGGCATTCACCTCGAACGCCTGGGCAGCATAATGATTATAGGCAGTTACAAAAACCACCTGCAGCTCCGGATTCCGTGCGGTCAATTGCTCGGCCAGCTCAATCCCGTTCATTCCCGGCAGATCAATATCCAGAAACGCACCGCCTGCCCTGTGCAGCTCCATCCCCTCAAGCGCCTTGACGGGATCTGTGTAAGTGGCGACGACTTCAACTTCATTGCAATTCCTAAGCATGATTTCGAGATCCTCCAGAATGGACGGCTCGTCATCAACCAGTATCACCCGCAGCATCTCTTTGCTCCCCCCGGCTTCCAATCCTTCACGGTTCATTCACAATTCATCCACAAATTATCATATCCGAGCCTTATCCGTCAATCAACCAAAAGGGCTAAATGGCATTGCCGTCCTTCTAGTGGACAGCACTGTTTCAGCCGGAAATAGAAGGATTAAGTTATTCTGTGAAACAAAAATGCAAACAGCGGTGCACCCGTAATGGGGGCACCGCTGTCCGGTTACTTTCTTCCATAGCTTCAGCGTTTCACTCGGTCTACAGCTTCCAGATCCGGTACAGAATCACCGCTGCTTCCTCACGGGAGAGGGTGTCTGCCGGAGCAAGCTTATTGTTCTTACCGTTCACTACACCGTATTTCAGCAGGGCGGACACGCTGTCCTTGGCATAGGCGGAGATTTGACCGGCATCGGTGTAAGAAGCCATTGATCCGCTGCCTTCAGCCGTGATTCCGGCCGCCTTCAGGGCACGCGCTGCAATCACCATCATCTCCTGACGGGTGATTGCACCCGCTGGCTTGAAGGTATTGCCTGCATAGCCTGTGACGATACCAAGCTGCTTCGCGGCCGCAAGCTCCTTGCTGTATGCCGCGTTATTCTGTACATCGCTGAAGCCTGCAACTGCTTCAGCAGCAGCCTTAAGCTCCAGCACCTTCACCAGCGAGGCTGTGAAGTCTGCTCTGTTCATGGGAGCCGCAGGCATGAAGCTGTTGCCGCCGGGAAGGATATCGCGCGCAGTCATGGCAGCAGCTGCCTGCTTCGCCCATGACAGGCTGCCGAGATCTGCGAACGCCACCGGAGCGTATGCTGAGGCAAAGGTGCCGAACTCCGCAGTACGGAACACCAGCGCTTCCTTCGCTGCATCGTAACGGCTGTTCACCACCGCAGAGGGCGCACCGTTACCGGTGAGCGAACGGACCAGCAGGGAATCAGGTTCACTCTGCTCTTCCGCTGACGCTTTGTAAGGAATAGAGACCGTCATCTCGCTGCTGCCAGGCAAAGCTACCTTCTGCCCGCCTGCGAGCAGGCTCAGCTCCACCACCGGACGGCTGCCGGTCTGCTGGAGAGCAGCGGCGCTCAGGCCTTCGGCTGTGGATTGCTTGACCCGGAGGCTAACATATTCCGTGGTTGCTGTAATCCCTGCGAGCTGCTCGCTTGGAATAGACAGCGTAGCAAGGCCGTTCTGGAGAACAAGCAGGTACTTCTCCTGCGTCTTCAGGCCTTGAAGCGGCAACTGTGCTTCATAGGAGGCCACGCCGGCCAGGTTCGCCAGATCGATGATGATCTGCTTGCGCCCGTCTGCAGCCGGGGCCGCCTGCTTCAGGGCTTGCTGCCACAGTTCGCCCGTAATCGTGGCTTTTGCAGCGGTGCCTTCCGCCTTCACCTCAGGTCTGAGCGTCACCACACCCTCCTTGCTGTCAAACTGTGCAGGCTTAGGTGCAGGCGTGCTGGTGCTATAGCTGGTTCCGCCTGAGACTGGTGCAGGTGTGGCTGTTGGTGCCGGTTCCGGCGTTGGCGTCGGCTTCGTCGGCGGTTCAGCGCCGTCTTTGGCCTTAAGCTTCAGCACGCCGAAGACGGAGGTGTCCTGATAGCCGTTGCCGGTGGTGTCATTCCAGGCGGCCACACTTTGCCGGACGCCGCTCTTGGCATCGTTGATCTGGGTGTCGAAGCCGACCTTGGTGCCGCCGGCTGGCGTGATTTTTTTAAACGGAATCTTCATTTCAAGCGTATAGTTAGTTCCGGTTACCTTCGTTGCCGACTCGAAGCCTGCACCCATGGCGGCCGGACTGAAGGAGGTTTCATTGTCGTAATTGACCCGGTATTGTCCGTCATCGCTCTCATAGAAGGTCGTGCGGCCAAAATTCTCGTCCAGGAAAATTTCGACAGAGTCCTGCTCCCAAGGATTCACATTGCTCTTGTCCAATTGAGCGTCATTGACTTGGACCAGCACATACAGATTCTGGTCATCCCACAGGGTACGCGTGGTTCCGCTTGCGCCCTGCCAGGCCATCTGATAGCGGTTCACAGCCATCTCGGGCGCAGAGGCCCAGATTCCATCCACCGTTCCGTCGATAACCGGCGTGCCGTAGACTGCCTCTGACACGTTGGCTTCCGCTGTATCCGGCTCATGCTCAGCCATGAATTTGGCCGGATCAATGACCGCGTAGTAGGCTGGCTTCGCCTGCAGGTCCCTGTCGAACAGCAGCGGGCTTGACTCCGCTCTCCAGCTTGTGCGGTCATCCATGCCCCAGAAGGTTACCCGCGCGATATGTTCAGCATGGGCCTTGTAAATATCCATTAATTTGGCATACAGATAGCCTTGGGCAATCTGTTCCTTCTCCGTCTGCTTGTTCCCGCTGCCGGCCTGAATATCCAGCTCGGTAATGCTGACCTCTACGCCAAGGGAGATGAACTTCTCCAGCGACAGCTTGACGTTATCTGGATTGGTATTGATATTGTAGTGCGCCTGCATTCCTACACCATCAATCAGCAGCTTGCCTGGATGGGTCAGCGCGTATTTCTCATTCAATTCCTTGACCATACTGTAGATGGCCTGGGCCTTGTTCTGGTTATCGTCATTGTAATCGTTATAATACAGCTTGATATCCCATTCCGGATGCTGGTCCAGCACTTCTCTGGCCGCCAGGAACGCCTGCTCCAGATAGTCCGGGCCGATGGCATCATACCACGGAGCCTTACGCAGCGCCGCTTGCCAGTTATTCGGATTGGACGGGTTATCATTCATTGCCTCGTTGACTACATCCCAGGAGATGACCCGGCCCCCGAAATGCTCCATAACTCCCTTGATGTGCGCTCTCAGGTTAGCGAGTGCTTCGTCACGTCCCAGCGGAACGCTTTTGCCTGCTCCATCCGTTGACGTATTCATCCATGCAGGAGACTGCTGATGCCAGACCAGGACATGCCCGTGCATCTTCATGCCTTCGGCAAGCACCTTGTTCACCATCGCATCCGCCGCTGTAAAAGTGAAATTGCCCTTGGTCGGCTGCAGCGCATCCGGCTTCATGGCATTGCCTGCGGTAGCGGCATTGTGATGCATTTTCAGCAGGTCCAGCCGCACACCCTCCAGATCCTCGGCGGATAACGCGTTGCCGATCAGGAAGTCATTTTGATAGGCTGTTTTTAGCGGAGTCAGATCTCTCTGAATATCCACCGGAGCGGTACCGGTATGCTCGAAAGTAATATCATCGATATAAAAGGAAGCGGTTGCATTATTGGAACTCTCAATGTACAGGGTCAGATGTTCGCCGCCCACGCTGTTATAGCGGTAGCTGCCCTCATATTTCACCCAGCCGTCAGCCGTACTAATCGTCTTGGGAGACAGCGCCACATAGCTCGCTCCTGTATCGTTACCCACCTGCGTGGACAGCTGGAGCTGCGCGCTCGCCGGTTCGATCAGCTTCACCCAGGCAGACAGGGTATATTCGCTGCCCTTGTCCACGTACTTCTCCACACGCAGGGAAGGCCCGTGCCAGGTATTGCTTCTGCCCTCAACCTTCAGGGAATATGAACCGCCCTCGGTATGATTCGCTTCATTCGTTACGGTAAGCGTCTCGGTTCCGGCTCTGCCGGTGAACCCGCCCAATGCCTGATCTTCAAAAGTAATCTTGCTGAACGGCAAAGCCGGTTCACGCACGGGCTCTTCCCCGCCGCCCGGAGCGGAATCTGTCGTGATCAGAAGATCGCCAAGGTAGAAAGGTACTGTGGCTCCCTTGTCGTTGGAGTTGATGCGCAAGGAATGGTCTCTCTTAGTAGAGTCCGTGGCACTCGTGTCCACTGTAAATGTCTTCGTCAGTGTGACCGATTGCCCTGCCACATAGGGTGTTGCTGCATAATTCCCGTAGCTGTTCACTGTCTGCAGCGCTGCCTCTGCTCCCTCCGGGAGCGTCACCTTTGCGTCAACGTAGACAACAGCCGTTACGGTGTACGTTTTTCCATGCTGGAGACCGAGATCGGTGAATTTGAAATCAACTCCATCCCAGTTATCCTTCCGGTTGTTTACGTATAACGCTGCACCATCGGCATTCCCTGCAAAAGGAACCTCCTTCACCGCACTCAGGCTGGCTCCCCCCGATTGGCTCGTCTTACCTGGCCCGTTCGCGAACGTCTCATGATATACCGTGGTCTTCGCCTCAGCTGCCTCCGCCGCCGGAAGATACCCGCCTGCCGGAAGAAGCAGAAGGGCTGCCAGCAGCACCAGAGAGACTTGCTTGATTATTCTCTTCATGCATTGCACTCCTCTGTATGAATTTGGGTTTCAATGAGTTAAGCGCTTACAGCTAATATGGAAGCCTCCCCCTTCACCACCCAAATCGTAGCATACGGACCCATGTGCGTCTTACCTGAAATTAAAGGTTGTACCGTGCTTTTTATAGATTATTTCATTAATAAGCCACCAACTGGAATCAAAAAAGAGCAGCTACTCTCCGGTTGCGGAGAATCACTGCCCTTCACTGTTATTCAAACGTATTGATTATATTAAGATACGTTTAGTTCTCACTGCTATCATTTATACTGCTTATCCCGACTGGACCTTCTGTATAGACAAAGGAGGTGTTATCATCTCCGTCGACCGTTCGGGAATATTTCACCCCCGCCTTGATCTGCTCCAGCTCCTGCTCATACCTAAGGATCGCACTGTCGACTCTCTCCTGAGACCAGCCTGGGGCGTCAACTATGGACTGCAAATTTATTTTCTCCTGATCCAGCCATTTCGAATACTCTTCAGCGGTCCACCAGACGATCACCGGATTATTCTTCTGATATTCACTTTCCTGAACCCAGGTCACACCGCCATCCTCGCTGATGCCTGTGAGTCCCGTATCCTCGTCCGTTGCAGATAACGTAATGGCACTCTCATTCGTTACACCTGCAGCTTCATGGTTCGGAATTGCGGCAGCATCTGCGGCAAATACAGCAGGTACACCAATAATGAATGCCAGCGCCAAACCGATCCCGGCTACCGTAGTCTTTTTAATTCTCATGATTGATTCAATCCTTTCTTCCATCACATTTTTACTGAAGTGGTTGAACAAAAAGGTCAGTCTGCCTCTGTTCTCTTCCATCCCTATAAGCGTCATCGCGTAGGCGGATCTGTTATGTTCACCTAAGTCCTTGATAACCGCTTCGTCACAAGACAGCTCTATATCACGATTGGCCAGCACAACCATTACCCAGACCAGAGGGTTGAACCAGTGAACCGATAGGGTGAGGACCAGTACAAGCTTGCTCACTGCGTCGAAACGCCGGATATGCACGAATTCATGTGCAAGGATGTACCTCATTTGGGCTTCATCGGTCCAGTCCATTGCCTTCGGCAGCAGAATAACAGGGCGCAATACTCCATAGGTCAGCGGAGAGCGGATTCTGTCGCTTTGCCTGATTTCAACTGTCCGCCGGGTACGGTATAGATTCAGCCAATGCGCAGAACATTCCTTGGGCACGGGTAGGGACATTGCAAATTCTCTGCGGCATTTCAGGTAAATCCTAAAGAAATACGCTGCAAAGACAAACATTCCTGCCAGCCATAGAATCATATACAGCGAAATAGAAGCAAGCGGTGTGCCAGTTGCCGTCTTGAGTACCATAATGTTGCCCCTGTCCACGCTGGTAGCCGATACAGGCACAATGACTTCCTTCGTACTAACCATCATCTGCTTTAGCCAGTTAACCCCTGCGTACACGTTGAACGGCGAGGCCACCGAGAACGGCACGAACAGGTGAACAATCACAATTGCCCATAATATAGAAAAAGTCCTCCTGGGTAATTTGTACAAAGCAAGCGTCCGTATTGTGATAATTGCTAAGATCATAACCGCTGCCGTTAAGCTTTTATCATAGATATAGATCCCCATATCCCTACCTCATTCCAGCTCATTAACAAGCCGTTTTAGCCTTTGAACTTCTTCAGTCGATAAATTTCGCTTGTTCAATAAAGCAGCAAACAGCAAATCAACCGAGCCGTCAAATATTTTGTTCACAAGCTCCTCGGTCTCCTGCTGCTGCACCTGTTCTCTAGCCAAGACTGCCCTGCACTGAAAATTAGGTTCCATTCGTTCTATGGCCCCTTTTTCAATACATTTTTTGATCACGGTGTACGTGGTATTCTTGTTCCAGCCTACCTGTTCTTTCAAGATACCGGCAAGCTGCTTGGCGGTTAGCACACCTTCTTTCCATAACACATCCATTACCTTGAGTTCAGAATCGTAAAGTTTAATAATCATATGCCTCCTCCCCTCCATACTACTTCAGTAGTCTGAATTGATTCTATACTATCACAGTAGTCTATAAAAGTAAAACTATTCCACTCGTCTGTTAAATGGATTTCTTTATCCTGTAAAGTAGAAACGGATACCGCCCTTCAAAAGGACGGTATCCGTTCCAGCGAGAAAGATGAGGTTATCTCACCGATAACCCGCTCTTTGGGTGTTGTTGTCTCATCCTATGCTAGATCAGCTTGTGCGCATACCACTTCTTGCCCCGGAAGCGCCACAGGAATACTGCTCCGCGGACCGCCCACTCGCAGTTCATCGCCAGCCATACCCCCAGCACCCCGTAGCCCAGTACAATCCCGAGAATGTAGCCGAACACCACCCGGAACAGCCACATGGTCAGCATTGAAGCAATTGAGGTGAAGCGGGAATCACCCGCTGCCCGCAGCGCGGACGGCAGAATGAAGCTGAAGGCCCAGAGCGGAATCTGGGCAATTGCATTGACCAGCAGCACCACGAACAGATCGTCGATAATCTCCGCAGGCGGGGAGAAAATAGACACCAGCGGGTGGAACAGCGGCATCAGGATCAAAGCCACCAGGGCGTATGAGGCGGAACCGATCCACAGGAAGGACTTGATGAACTTCCGGGCATCCGCCACATCCCCCCGTCCGATACACTGGCCGACCACGGTTACAATCGTCAGCGACAGCGCACTGGCCGGAATCTGAAAGACCATCGCCAGTGAACCGGCAATCGCATTCGTGGCGATGGCATATGTACCCAGACTGACAATGAAGATCTGCGTCAGCAGCTTGCCGCCATTGAAGAACATCTGCTCTGCGGCGAATGGTACGCCGATGAACATGATTTTGCGCAGCATCTCAAGTGGAACATGGAACAGGTCGCGGAACTGCACACGCAGCACCGAATCGAACTTGAACAGATAGATCAAGGCACAGGCCATCCCCACATAACGCGCAATATTGACCGCAAGTGTCATGCCCAGCACGCCCATATCCAGCAGGTTAATAAAGACAACGTTGAGGATGACGTACAGCACGTTCATAATCAGCGACAGCATCAGCGAAGCCCGTGTCCGGCCCACGCCCCGCAGCGCACCGCATACGGCCTGAACCACGGCAATCCCCAGATATGAAATGCTGCTGCCGATCATATAGACCCGGGCATTGTCCAGCACATCGGCTGACGCCGTTCCGAACAGCAGATTCAGAATTGGCGTATGGAAGGACATCAGCAGCAGACCGATACCTACCGCAAGCAACGAAACAGAGGTTACCGAGCCGGCTGTAGCCTGGGAGACCATGCGGTCGTTCCTGCTTCCTTTGTACTGTGCAACCACCACCGTCCCCCCGGTCGCAATCGCCACAAATACATTGATCAGAAAAATATTCAGGGAATCCACCATATTCACCGCGCTGACCGCCGCCATCCCTGATGAGCTGATCATCGCAGTGTTGACCAGATTCAGTCCGATAATGAAAGCCTGGTCAATGAGAATAGGCAGAAACAAGGCGATAATTTGCCGGTAATCCATGCTGTCTCCGGACAGATATTTTTCCAGCCATTTCTTGGCCGGTTGAGGAGCTTGAAGCTGCATACATTAATCACATTCTTTTCTGTAGAATAATTGCAGGCGTACAATACATTCCTTCCAGTTTACTACAGATTCCGCTCCAAGTCTGTGTTATATGTGGATTTCCTGCAGATTGCCGGATAACATTCCCTGCTCCCTAAGTAAATTCCTGGGTCCGGCCGAAATATAGAATGAGAGGATTTACATTCGGAAGGAGGAGCCTATTATGAACAATGAGATTGTTAAAAGTCTGATCCAGCAGGTGACGGAAGAAGTGTTATCCGAGAACCAAGCTGCCTTGGAGCATAGTGGAAACAGCCAGGCCAGCATTCAGCTAGCTGTGCAATTATCCGCCGTTACCACCCTTAAGATCCTTGAAAAGCTTGAGCTCATCGATAAGGATTAACCGCACAGCCTGCCTGTGCTACATACCCGTAGGGCACTACGCGCAAAAACCCCGCAGGAAAAAATTTTCCTCCTGCGGGGTTTTGTGTGATTGTGGCGGATTCAGGGGCACTTGTGTCCCTCGTTTACGCTTCAGGCCGGCTTTTGGCAAATTCAGGTGCACTTGTGCTCCTCATTCTGACGGCTAAGAGGGATTTATCCCTTTTATTTTAGCTCATCATCCACTTTTATCCGCATCAATGGGATTTATCCCTCTCATTTTCGCTCACCGCCCACTTTCAGCTAAATCAATGGGATTTATCCCTTTGATTTCGGCCCATCGCCCATTTCCAGCTTTTTCAGAGGGATTTATCCCTTTCATTTCCGCTCATCATCCACTTTTAGCTGAATGAATGGGATTTATCCCTTTCATTCTGGCTACCAACCTACACATGGCCTACTTCCCCGGTACGTTCGCTCCCAGTAAAATCAAAATTACTTTTCTAAGCCGCCTTCACTACATTATAATTTATACTGCTGTGCCTCCAGCTCCCGTGTGAGCTCAAGCGCTTCAATACCGGCCAGCAGCACTATACCGATTCCGTGAGTATCGTTGAGCTGCCAGGTGAGCTGTTCTTTGTAATATAGTTTGTTGAAGGAATAGCCCGAGCCCCGGCAGACGCCGTAGACATTCCCCTGATAATCGATGCAGTATTCGGCCAGCGCCGTCCAGCCGCGTAACGCTGCATCCGTATAAGA
The DNA here is from genome assembly GCF_038002265.1 of Paenibacillus sp. FSL R7-0179. Lineage (NCBI taxonomy): Bacteria > Bacillati > Bacillota > Bacilli > Caryophanales > Paenibacillaceae > Paenibacillus > Paenibacillus sp. FSL R7-0179. Next base: position 936,852 of record NZ_JBBOCC010000002.1, on the reverse strand, counting down.
ATACGGCTCAGTCAGCCAGCCTCTACGCACGCCGCGCGCAAAAGCATACACAAACATCGAAGAACAGGATGCCTCCGCATAAGAATCGGGATCAGTCAGCACCTGATGCCATAATCCTGCGGCGTCCTGCAGCCGTAAATACCCTTCGCACAGCAGCCGGTAATACTCTAGCAGTTCTTCCCGCTGCGGATGCTGCTCCGGCAGTACCTCCAGCAGCTCAGTCAGCGAGAACAGCACCCATCCGTTGCCTCTCCCCCAGGCTACACCGTTCGGCTTGCTGAATTTGTAGTCATACACATGATGCATAATGCCAAGCTCCGGCTGGAACAGCCGATTGCGGTAATGGAGAAATTGAGACACTGCATCATCCAGATATGCGGGATCACCCGTCAGCATATAATACCTGCTCAGGAACGGAGTGCTCATATACAGATCATCGCACCACATTGTTCCCTGCATGAAGTCAGTAGTGCCCCGTGTACGGTAGAGCACCCCTTCCTTATCGCGGGACTGCTCCTCAGTAATATACCGGGCGATATACGCCGCTGTATCAGGCGCTCCGTGCAGCGGCTGTTCGGCATGGGCAGCGAGCATCGTCGCACCGAAGGAGCCGCAGTCATCCAGTGAGTCCATGAGCGCCAGCTGCTGGTTGATCCCCGGAGCACCATAGCGGCTGCGGTCCCAGAGCGAATAAGCATGAAGCCGGGTACACTGCTCAATATGTCCTCTGGCATAAGCGGAATAATGAGGATCGCCCAGAGCCTGACCTGTTCGCAGCAGACCATACAGGGTTACCCCGAGCGGATAATTCCAGCGGCCGTACAGCGCACTCTCCAGATAGGGCCTGACTGCGCCGCCAGGACGGTCCACTCTCCAAAAGCATTCCTCCGCCCCTTCGCCGAAGGGAGCATTCATAGAAGCTGCCTCCAAAGGCTGCGGTGCCGCCGATTGCAGAAACGGACCCAGGTACAGCCATGGCCCGGTCTGCCCTTCCACCGGGTAAGGACTCACCAGCTTCAATGTGCCGATGGAGCTTAAAGCGGCACAAGAGCTATCTTCCGTGTCCCCCGCCTGGACACGGGGAACTGCTTCCGCCGCTTCCAGGCGGAAGCCCCAACCGGGGCCGCCGCACACGGCCTCGACCAGCAGGTCATGGCTGCCGAAGCTTAGCGGCAGCATACACTCAAGGCCGGCACTCTCTTCGGGCTGGATGGCGGCTAGCCTGCCATCCACGTAGACCTTGAGTGCCGCTACATCCCGGCTGCGGAGGGACAGCCGGACGTCCATTCCGCCCGGCGCGCTCACCGCCAGCCTGCTCCAGGCCAGCGCCTTCGCGCCGGGCTCCGCGCCGAGCACGCGCGCGAGGTTCCCGCGCGGCGCCGCGTCATCCGGCCATCCGGCCGCCGGATACCAGACACAACGGGCCGCCAGCGCAGCTTCGGCGGCCTCCGCAGCTTCGCCGCAGCGGACGCGCTGCGAAGGCTCCGCGCGGCGCGCCGCAGCCTCTCCCGCTGGAGCGCCGCCGCCCTCCGGCTGCAGCGTCCATCTGCTCTGCTGCGGCGCGCTGTAGATCCAGCCCTCGCAGCCGCTGCGCTCCGCGGCCGGGGCCAGAAAATGCAGCGGCGCGCCCTTCACGCTCCCGGTGCCAAAAATCCCGCCGCAGCCGGTGCCGACGGCGGTGCATTCCAGCAGGAAGTGATTCCAGCCTGCCTTCAGTCCGGTACGAAAGAACGCCTTGCGGTCCGGGAACACATCATCGTTCAGATTGGACGCGAACACGGCAACGCCATTGACATATACCGTCACCGGACCGAAGCAGCTGAGAGCGAGCGGTATTTCGCTGTCTGCATCGCTCCACAGCTTCCCCCAGGCATAGACAAATTCCCCTTCCTTCAGTTCAGGCAGCCGCTCCTTCAGGTTCAGCCGGTACCGGCAATCCGCCAGCCGCGGAAAGCTGTTCGTAAGGTGCACGCGGTAGACCGGAGGCTGCGGCGGATTCGCACCTATATAGCGGTTCGCTATAACGGCAAGCATCGCTTCCGTATCGTCTCCGGCTGTACGGACGATAGAGTGTCGCGGATGAAAATAGGCAGGAACGCTAGCCTGCGCAACCTCACCTCTGCTGCCCGGCGGGCTACTTTTCACGGTACTCTTCACAGAATCCGCTCTCAATGCACTATCCTGCACGGCATCAGTATTCACCGACTCCGCTCTCAATGCAGCACCCTTCACGGCATGCCCTTCCTCGGTACTCAACACCGCCTTCTCGTCCCCAGTCCCCATCACAGCGCCACCTCACCGCCGGGGTACAGGGTGGAGCTGTACAGCCGTTTGGGCTGGGGCAGCTGCTGCCCGGGGTGGACCGCTTGCAGCGGGAATGCTTCACCGGCATAGACGGCGGCCAGCTCATCCGTATAAATAATGACCTGCTCCGTTCCGCTGCCCAGCAGATCCCCGTGAACGGCGTAGCCCTGCTCGGAGAACTCGGCAACAATATTCATATAGCCGTCATAGAGCGCAGGAAGCACGGCTTCCCCCCGGCGGTACGCCAGAATATAGTCCGGTGCCTCCGGCCAGAACCGGCTGACGGCTTCGACAATGGTAAGCCATCCGTCAGTGGTGCGCTCTTCCTTCCACAGCTCGCAGCCGGATGCGTCCAGCAGGAACATGGCATCCCTGCCCCGCAGGCCCTTGCCGTCGTCCTCGCGGACCAGGCGGTCAAGGCCCGCAATCTGCAGGCCGGGCAGGTCCGGGCGGAACCGCCCGAGCGCCAGATGCTGCGACTCGACAGAGCCTTCGTACCGCCACAGCTCGCATCCATCACGGCCGTACATCACCGTCACACTGCCGCCGATGACCAGCTCCGGCACCCCGTCCCCGTTCACATCGCCGACCCACAGGCAATCCGCGTGATCCTCCAGATCCTTGCAGCTCCATAGCAGCTTGCCCTCCGCGCTCAGCAGATCATATCCGGCCATAACTTCATCGCGCCCGTCTCCGTCCAGATCGTACACCCAGGGATAATGCCCCACATTGCCCTGATGGGTCCAGAGCAGCCGGAAGTTCCGGTCCAGCGCCCACAGCTGATGGTAGCGGTCTTTGAGAATGATGTCGGAAGGATAGTCCCCGCCTGACAGGTTGGCAATAATGATGCAGTCATGGGCCTCCTTCGCCGGCAGCGGATGAACCGCTTTGACCTTGCCCGTTGCCCCCTCCAGAATATACAGCTGGTCCTTCATCACACACAGCACCTCCAGAGCGCCGTCACCATCGATATCGGCAATCTGCGCCGGATAATCGGAGCCTTGGCTGCCTGCGCCCGGGTCCGGCGTTCCCGTCTGCCACAGCAGACGGCCGTCCAGATTGTAAGCCGTCAGGCACTGCACCTGATGCGGAATATAACGGACATCCTGGCGGTTATCCGGCTGCACCAGCAGCAGTTCGGCCCGGCCGTCCCCGTCCAGATCGCCGAGCAGCATTTTGCATCTTGGACCGGCGGCGGAGATATCCAGCCCGGCCAGCCGGTGCAGCTTTTGACTATGATCCATATGATTCACAATACATCCTCCTTCACTCTATCCCTGCTCTGTATCAGCCTAAATCCTCAGTCTGTCCTCCTGGCACCTCGACTAGCGTACCGTCAACCTCCAGCCAGACAGCAGCCGCTCCCGGATTGTAGACCAAATCCCTTGCTGCCGAGAACAGCAGCCCCCGGCAAGCCTTCATGTAATGCACCAGCTCCAGATTGGTTGCATACCAGATGTCGCCGCGTCCGCCCGCCATGGTGCAGAAGCGCTCCATCAGATCCCAGTTGTGGTCATTGTCGAACTCGTAGCTGTGTCCCCATACATACATCAAATACAGATACTGCCGCTTATGCAGCCCCACAAAAGCCTCCCCGTGAGCCAGCAGCCCCCGGTTATGGTGACAGGTCGCCTGCCACTCCAGCCAGTCCTCCGGGAGGGCGAACCCGCCGCTAGACTGCACCGTGCGGGCATATTCAATGCCCAGATGCGGCAGCAGCTCCTTGATCTCCTGCGTATAGGAGCCGTTCGGATAAGACATCCCTCGCACCGGCTGACGAACCAGTCCTTCCAGCACCCTGCGGTCCTCCATAATCTCCTCCACGACCAGCTCCTGCGGGCAGCGCGCCAGCGTCGGATGACTCCGCGTATGCACGCTGACCTCATGTCCGTGGTAGAGGCCCGCCACCTCATCCGCCCTGATGCGGTCCCCTTCGCCAAGCAGTCCCGAATTCAGATGGAAGCTGCCCTTGATTCCGTACTGGTTGAACAAGCCAACCAGCCGTTCATCCGCCCGCCGTCCGTCATCATAGCTCATGGTCAGTGCCTTATGACGGCCTTGCGGATAGCAGTAATACACTCCCGGCATTGCTGTTAAGCCTCCTTTATACTGAATTGTTCATCCGCCCAACCACCTATCCCAGTTTCAGGGAGAATAGACGACAAGATCACTATATTCCGCTATCAGCGGGGCCATTTGGCGAAAGCCAAGTCTGCCTGCGCCGAGCAGCGGACCGAAGGACGAGCCATCATCCAACCAGTGCAGCACCGGCAATTCATTGATGGCAAAAGTCACGTCAGCCCCCCGCTTCACCACCAGCATCCGGTAGTCCGCAGTCATATCGGCGGTATCCGGCAGCGGGTCAGCGCCTTGGGCGACAAGGTGGAAGCCGTAGCTTTTGCGCAGATTACAGGTATGAAAAGCCCGCTCCTCCTCCCACATCCGGCGAAAATACGAGATATGATAGGCATCCATCTCCCCATGATGGTACTGGTCATATTCGCCCGTGCGGACCGGCAGGGACGGGTCGAACAGATCCTTGCCCCCGGCACCGGCAGCCGCGAAGAACAGAATGGCCAGCCCCGGCTCACGCAGCGGACGGAACCTCCAGGAGATGGCGAGCTCCGCCGGGAACACCTCTGGGCACCACAAGACCACATTCGCCTTCTGCCCCTCCTCAGCCCCCCGGGTGCTCTCCAGCCGCAGCCTTCCCTGCGGAAAAGTAACGACTCCATCACCTTCCAAGCGGAACCCCTCCGCCTGAGCGGGACCCTCCAGCGTATTGCGGTAGATCTCCTGCCAGCCCTCAGGAACGCCTGCATTAGCCTGCTGCACCGTCATTAAACCACCTCACCTTTCCCGGCACCGGCATTATTGTCAACTTCGGCACCGGCCCCCGCGCTAATCTCAGCTTCTGCACCTGTTCATGAACCAGCCTTATCACCAGTTCACGCACCATTCCCGGCAATTCCTCCATCTCTCACATTACCTAAGCTACTAGTAGACCATCAGAATTAAACAAGTGATTTCCTTCCATAAATGGGGTAAGGGATGAAGCTGAGTTCGTAGCGAAGCAACAGGGTTAAGTGTATTCTGTACATCTAAAAAGAACGAAACGGGTGGACTTCCTCATCTAATTGTAGTTCGTACAACTAAATTTACCCGGATGGGCGAAAATCCAGAATTAGAGGCATTTTAAGTGCACGAACTACATCTAAACCGAGATAAGGCAGCAAATCCGGCGATTTAGTTGTACAAATTACAACTAAGCCCACCCCTTGCAGCCTAATCAGGGTGAGGTAAACCACACTAACTGTATCTCCCGTTCCCCGTACCCGCTTCTGCCTCCCGTACAGGCAGAGCTTCAGCAATCAGCTCCAGCGCAATGATCGTATTCAGCGACCACTGCGAGGCTTCGTTCGTATTCATCCAGTCAATCTCACCGAGCGCTTCCGTATACATAACCCGCTTCAGTTCCTCCTCCAGCCGGAGCTTCCCGAACGGATTCTCAAGCAGAATGCTCCAGCAGCGTTCCGCCGTAGCCCGGTCGTCCTTGACCCATGCGCCGTAGGCGGCAATAGCCACACTCAGCACCGGATGCTCGAAGCGCTGTTTGCCTGTAATCGCACCTCCAGATCTAAGCAGCTGCTCTTCCTCGGGCAAGTTATAGAAGACGCCGAACTCCGCCAGCATGTCCTCCCACTCCGGGTCCTCCAGCATCATCGCCAGCTCGAACCATACCTGCGGCCCGCCCATGCAGATGGCCAGATGCCGTCCCCAGTTGTCATCGCCCATAGGACTGAGAATTCCCGTTGCGGGATCGTATCCATAGGTTGGACCGGAGATCAGGCGCAGATTGGCTGCTTTGATGCAGTCGATGCCGGTGAGGATTTTGTCGCGGTAGGCGGTATCCTCATAACGCTCCCACCGGGTCATCCAATTGGAGCTGAACGCGGCCCAGTCCGGCCCCACCCGTACATGCGTCTTGAATTCATCCTTCGGAAAATACGCCCGCATCGGGTCGAGATTCACCGTGGAATAATCCGCATCCTTCACACTGTCCATGATGTCGCCGGTCCGCTCATCCCCGGTCAGATAATAGTAGTAGCGGTGCAGTCCGGCCATGGCAATCCGTGCCTCCTTGCAGCCGCACCCCCAGTGCACAACATTATGCCGGGAGCCAAGACCCGCATATTCCCCGAAATGATACACATCCACCTCGCTGGTATGGCGGGTCATCGCTTCAGCCATCCGGTAAATATCCGCGCGTCCGGTCCGCAGGAAGCTCACCCACAGCCACATATTCGGCACCAGCTCGGCATTCTGCCAAGCGCAGCCGCCCAGATCATAATTCCAGACATGACGGACCGGATCATAGCTGTGCATGAAGTCGCCGTAATCCCACAGGCCGTACCACTTCCGCTGTTCAATCTCCTTCTGGTAAAAGCTGATGATCCCGTCCAGTCGCTCCTCCAGATACGCCTTGGCCGGCGTGCTCCAGTCCGGCAGGCTCCAGAGTCCAAACGCCCGGGTGCGGTGATAATACTCCGGCTTACAGACCAGCAGCGGCGGTTCATCCGCCTGCTGCTGCATCTGCTGAAACTGCGCATAATCTGGTGTCCGCGAGGTACACCACAAGGTCAGCTCGTTCGTATTGGCGATGCCGTAAGGGGTTGCCCGCAGCTCCTCCGCGCCTTCATAGGAAGACTCGACATGCGTCTTCGTATCATAATGGCGCAGGTCCATCGCCTGTGCCTCCGGCGTCCAGAACCAGACCGTTAACGCCGCTTCCGCGCCGGAGGTGCCAGTGATCTCCAGCCCGGACGGGTGCTTCTGCCAGAAATCCTTCACGCCGGCAGCCAGCCCTCCGCCGTCACAGCCGACATAGCCCAGCCCTCCGGCCCTCCGGCCTTCAGCGCCCTTAATCCAGGTGCAGTCCGGCCCGGTCCGCTTATGCACGGCATAGTGCTCAGACGAATCCTGCACCAGGCAGAAGTCATCCCATACCGCCGAATCCTGGAGCAGGCTGGTGAAGTATGCATCCTCAACCGGGTCAAAGTGCTGGCTCTGCCCCTCAAGCTGTCCGGCGAACATCTCGGCATATTTGCCCCGCGTTCTGCGGGTCTGGAGCGTCTTGGGAGATTCGCTGAAGCTTCCGCCGCTGCCCGCCAGCCGGACATGACGGTTGTACAGCGGACCGCTGAGCGGCACCTTGAACAGCAGGCCCAGCCCCTTGATGAAATCCTGCTGCGGATTGCCGTCATAATAGAAGGTATGCACCAGCCGGATCGACGCAAGCCCGGCATAGAAATAGAGCCGCAAAGTATAAGGAAGCCATTCCCGGACTCCCCTTGTGCTTCTATGCCGCCCGTCCAGCCGGATCACGGCACGCACCGGTCCCCGCTCCTCCAGGCTGGCCTTCAGCGTCACTCCGGTGAACCGTTCCTGCCGCAGCGTCAGCTCCCCGCTGAGGATGTCCCGCTGCTCGCGGAGACAGACCAGTTCGCTTCCGCTGCACACCACATGCTCTGCCGGACAGGGCTGCTTCGCCGCGCCTATAGCTGCACCGGCTGAATCTATACCTGCATCCGAAATTGCACTCATACTCGCATTCGCACCTGCACTCACCTCAGCACCTACGCTCACAGCGCCTGCACACTCACCCTCCGCCTTGCTCATACTCACGCCTGCACCTGCTCCTAACCCCACCTCTGAAGCTCCAGAATATCCGCGATTGCCGTCCGCTCCCCCGGATTCCACCGTGTCCCGGCGGATAATCCGGGAGATCACACCCGGGCCATGCTTGACCACGGTGCAACGAATGCTGCCGGTATCAACAATATAAGCTTCTTCCGTCTCTTCCACCGATACTTGAAAAGCTGCGGGCAGAGCGCTCTGACCAGCTGAGCGTTCCAGCATATATCCTGCCGCACTCCCTTCCGGGCATACGGCAGAATGCAAAGACCATTTGATGCTGCCGTCCGGCCAATACGCAGCCGGGCAGCTCTGCAGCGGCAGACGGGGGCCATCGTCAGCCCCGCTGCCAAGACATAACGCGTCCAGTTCACCGCGCTTCAGATCTCCTTTGCGCCAAGGGACACCCCAGGTCACCCCCGCAGCCGCAGCAGGCGGGTTTAACCACCGTAGCTGGACCGGCAGGGCCGAGGATATAGCAGTCATTGTCTGTCATCTCCTTGATGGGACATCACCCGGACGAATGAACCGCTCCCGGAGCAGGAGGCCTGCGGACGCCGGGATTACGGGAAGTGAGCCGCTGTCATTCTGGAGCCGCTCCCCGCTTAGCGGGTTCCATTCTCCTTCTCCCCCTCCTGCCGGCTCAGTTCACGGTAACGTGTCGGAGTGATGTCCTCCTGTTTTTTGAAAATCCGGTTGAAATAGCTCTGCTGATAGCCAACCTGCAAGGCGACATCATTCATCTTCAGATCGGTGTCACGCAGCAGTTCCTTCGCCTTGTTTAGCCGCAGCTCTGTCAGATAATCGATGAAATTCTGCCCGGTGACCCGCTTGAACGACTTGCTGAGGAGAAAAGGGCTGGTGCCTGTATAATCCGCACAGCTGTCCAGCGAGATATTGTCCATATAATGCTGCTGAATGTACAGCATCGCCTGGTCGATGGTCCGCCTGATACCGGCGTCGGAGCGTTCGCACAGCTCCTTCAGGAAAGGAGCAATCACCTGCGTGCGGAACCAGGAGAGAATCAGCCCCGGCTCATGGATCTGCGAGAGGCTGGCATACAGATTCCTGCCGCGCAGCAGCTGGCTCTGGGCCATCCCGGCCTCCAGCACCGCATGAAGGATCGCGCCGAGCAGATGCAGCATCCCCTGCTGTACGTCAATTACCTTCGCACCGCCTGCGGAGAGCGTCTCCAGGAATTCCTCCAGCAGCCGGTCCGCCTCCTCCGCTTCGCCGGTCCGCAGCGCCTGAATCAGCCCGCGCTCCAGCGTGAAGGAATACTGTGGCATAGGTGTGCCCTGCCCCTCGCGCTCCAGCTGCTCCAGGCTGATGATCTGGTTCCCGCCCCCGTACCTGCTGTGGCTTGCCGCCTGCTTCGCCGCCTCGAAGGACCGCGGAATCGCGGAGATGCTCCCGATCCTTGCACTGTAGGCTACTGTAGCCTGAAGCTTAAGCATCCGGCTCAGGGTAGCCGCCAGCTCTTCACCGAAGGCCCCCACGCGGGCCGGGTCCGGGCCGCTCCCCGGTTCCATCAGCAGCATACCGGAGGTAAGGTCATGCAGATTGACCGTCTCTGCCCGGCCGAAATGCTCCTTAGCAAGCTCCCCGATGATATTAACAGCCGCGAACGACACCAGACTCTCGTCACCGCTGCGGAACTTGGCCTCCAGGCTGGAGATGCCGGTCAGCTGGATATACAGCACCACGAACGTACAGTCCTCCACTTCCCATTTGTACTGCTTCATCCGGCTCTGCAAGTCCTGTTCGGAATAAGCATACAGATACCCCTGGAACAGCTGGTGAAGGAAGCTCTGCTGCACATGCGGAAGCTGCTCTGAGAGCGTGTATTCGAGGGCATGCTGCTGTCCGTACAGGTTCTGCCAGTGCCGCTCGATCAGCGTCAGCTCATCCACCCGGCCGCCTGCGGCCGCATGCTCAGGGAGCAGGGTCTGGAGCAGGCGGCGGACCGGCGAATAGATTCGGCGGGAAGCAATCCAGGACAGAACCGCCGCCAGCAGCAAGGCACACAGGCTTACCAGAATAATCATCCGGGACAGCCAGACCACCGGAGAGGTGACGCTGGAGATCGGCGAAGCCGACACATACCGCCATTCACTGGCAATCCGCGGGAAATCACCATAGGTCACCGCATACGTAACCCCGTTCCAGTCATACAGAAAGGACCCGCTATCATGGTTGCCTCTGGCTGTAATAGCAGCCCGCAGCGCCGTAACCAGCGGAGTGGACTTCTCCATCCCGCTCCCCGAAATGAAAAGTCCGCCGGATTTCTGCTCCATGAACACCTCCCCCGTGTTATATGGGGTCATGGTCCGCAGCATCGCCGATACCTTCTCTGTATCCATCCGCAGCAGCAGCGCCCCGAAGGGCTGCAGACTGCCGCCGGGGATGTAGTGCACGAGCGTCAGCTCCTTCTGCTCCTGATTCTCCGGATCAAAAGCCCATTCCGTCCAGTACGTGCTCCGCTCCTGCTTCAGCAGCTTCCCGTACAGTACTTCCTCCTCCGCAGCCAGCGTCCCGTACTCTGTGCCGAAGCGCACCGGCTGTCTACCGGCCAGATACAGCTCAACCTGCCGCACCATGGAATTCGAGCCCTGCATGACGACCAGTGTCTTGGTAATATCCCAGGCCCGCTCATGATTCAGGGTGAAATCCATGTTGCTCAGTCCATAGTCGAACTTCGGATCGAACGCCCAGTGGGCCAGCATCAGCTCCAGGTTGGACAATTGATCGTTAATGTTGTCCGCCCTCTGCTCAATCTGGCGGTTATGCATCCTCAGCAGTTCCTTCTCCAGATTCCCCCCGGCCATAAAATAGACCAGCAGCCCGATGATCAGCCCGGGAATGGACGAGACGATCAGTACAATAATGAGATTATTGCGGTAATAACGGCCCTTGCGTCCCGCCCGGCCTCCGGTATACCTGTTCCGTGCTCCTGCCGCTTCATTCTCCATTGCATTCACCAGCCGAATCCTTAGTTTAGAGTTGCAGCCTTGCAGCCGCAGCGGGGACAGACCGGCCGGAGACTGGAGCAGGACCGGACTTTACTTGCCCGCTGAGGCGTACAATTCATTCATTTCCTTCACAAGCTCATCTCCGCCAGTCTTCCGCCATACCTCAAAAGCAGACTTCAAACCGGCCTCATCCATCTGGCCGACAATGAATTTGATACGCGCATCGTTGATTACGTTATCCAGCTGCGAGCCTTTTTGCGTGTAGATTGCCGAGATCAGCGCTTCGGCCGGATTGGTCACAATCGTCGCTTCGTTGGTCTTCTGTACCTCGGTCTGCTTCAGCCGCAGCGGCGTCTGCTTCACCTGCTTCGCCTTGTCCTCCGGGATGAACGGCAGCATCTGGTTCAGGCCCTCCACTTCCGATTCCAGCAGAACCGTATCGCTGGAGCGTTCGATATATCCATCCACCAGCTTGTAATGCACGCCTTCCATTCCATAGTTCAGCATCGTCTGCAGATCCTCGTCATTCAGCCGGTCCAGGAAGGCCAGCACCTGCTTCAGCTCCTCCTCGGTCTTGACCGAAGACTTCGGAATCGCCAGCATGCCGGAGAAGCCGGAGGTCGGAAGAGTATGCAGCGCACCGTCCGCTCCGCTCACACCGCCGATGACATCCATATAATGGCGTTCCGGCTCATCTTTGCCTTCTTTTTCGAGAGCAGCATGAATCTTGTCATCCAGCCGGGCTGCGTTATCGACCACATCGACAATGACACCGGCCTTGTTGTTGACGACCGGATCATTCCATTTGGAGCTGTCCATCACCGCGAAGTCGGCGTTGATCAGCTGCTCGTCGTAGAGCTTTTTCATGAATTTAAGCGCTTCCAAATACCCGGGGTATTCATGCTCAGGCACAAGCTTCCCCTCCTGCACGCCCCACTTGTTCGGGGAACCGAACCACAGCTTCATCGTATCGAAGCCGCTGGCCCACTGGCCGGTCCACTTGACCAGCACCATGCCGTACGTATCCGCCTGGCCGTTGCCGTCCGGGTCCTGCTCCTTGAACGCTCGCAGCATATTATAGAAATCATCCACAGTCTTCGGATTGTCAAGCCCCAGCTTCTCCATCCAGTCCTTGCGGAACACCACGCCGTTACGTCCCAGCGCCCGCCCTCTGTAGATCCCGTAATTCTTGCCGTCGATGGCCGAGTTATTCAGAATGACCTCCTTCGCCCCGCTGAGATTCGGATAATCCTTGAGATACGGACCCACCTCCCAGAACGCGCCGGATCTGGCCGCATTGACGAAGCTGGACGCTTTCACGTCACCTACATACATAATATCAGGCAGCTTGCCGGAAGCCAGCGTAATGTTGAATTTATCGGCATACGACGCATTCGGCACCCATTCGAAATGGATTTTGGTGTTTGTCAGCTCCTCCAGCTTGGCGGCGACCGGACTGCCGTCCTTCGGATAATTGGTCTTGAAAATCGGCAGCATCAGCGTCAGCTCAAGCGGCTTCTCCCCCTTGGCTGTACCGTCCGTCTTCCCGCTGTCTGCGGCAGGCTCCTTCTCTCCTGCTCCTGCATTCTCCCCATTCCCGCCGCAGCCGGACAATACACTTAGAAGCATAATCATAGCCAGCAGCATGAACAACCCTTTTCTCGCAGACCGTGAACCTTCACTCCGCTTCATCTTCTTCATCACTTGGCCTCCCTTTATATGTTGACTAACCGCTTACCCTTTGACTGAACCCAGCATCACCCCTTTGGCAAAATGCTTCTGCAGAAACGGATAGACACACATAATCGGCAGGGTGCCGACTACGATGACGGCCATTTTGATCGACTGCTCGGGCGGCTGCACGAAATTCGGGTCCATGGAGCTGAGATCCCCCGCTGCCGACTGGGACAGCATGACGATCTGGCGCAGCATCACCTGCAGCGGCCACTTGGACGGATCATTGATGTAGAGCAGCGCCGAGAAGAAGTTATTCCAGTGTCCAACCGCATAAAAGAGCGTAAACGTCGCCAGCACCGGCTTCGACAGCGGCAGCACAATCCGCCACAGCAGCCCGAGCTCCGTGCAGCCGTCGATACGGGCCGCCTCCTCCATCTCGGCGGGAAGCTCCTGGAAAAAGTTCTTCACAATAATCAGGTTGAAGGCGCTGATCGCCCCCGGAAAGATCAAGGCATTCAGCGTATCGAGCAGATGCAGCTCGCGGATTACCAGATAGGTGGGAATCATCCCGCCCCCGAACAGCATCGTGAAGATGACTAGATTGAGGATCAGATTGCGGCCCATCAGGTAACGCTTTGCCATCGGATAAGCCATGGTAACCGTGAAGAACAGATTGACTGCTGTCCCGATCACCGTCACGTACAGCGACACCCCGATGCTGCGGACAATGGTATCTGTGGAGAAAATAAACCGGTAAGCATCCAGCGAAATCGTCGTCGGAACGAGAAACACAGCGCGCTTCGTAATTTCCGCCTCGGTGGCGAAGGAACCGGCGACGACAAACAGGAACGGCAGAATGGCCGCGATCCCGATGATGCCCAGCACCAGGTAATTAAAGACGTCAAAGGTAATCTCTCCGGCGCTGCGGTAACGTTTAGCCACACTCTTGGCCTCCTTTTCAATATAATCCCGATTCGCCTGACTTCTTGGCGAGCCAGTTGGTGCCGAGCACCAGCACGACCCCGATGACTGATTTGAACAAGCCGACGGCGGTGCTGTAGCTGAATGCCCCCTGGGTAATCCCCAGCGCATACACATAGGTATCGAAGACCTCGGCCACCTCGCGGTTCAGCGCATTCATCATCAGATAGATCTGCTCGAACCCGTTATCCAGAATCGTGCCCATCCGCAGGATTAGCAGAATGACAATCGTACTGCGGATCGCAGGCAGCGTAATATGCCAGGTCTGGCGCCAGCGGCTGGCTCCGTCCACCACGGCAGCTTCATATTGCTCCACATCGACACCGGCCAGCGCAGCGAGGAAAATAATCGTCCCCCAGCCGCATTCCTTCCAGATGGTCTGCAGAATAATCATCGGGCGGAACCAGTCAGGATTGGCGAGGAAATCAATTTTGCGCCCGGTAACCGTGAAGAGGAATTCATTGACCGCACCGCCCTGTGTCGTAAGGAACACGTAGGAGATACTGGCGACGATGACCATAGAGATGAAGTGGGGCACGTAGATAAGCGTCTGAATCGTCCTTTTGTAGAAGGACAGCCGGATCTCATTCAGCAGCAGGGCCAGGATAATCGGTGCCGGGAAAAAGAACACCAGGTTATACAGCGACAGCACCAGCGTATTGCGCAGCAGCATGAAGAAATCAGGGTTCTGAAAAAACGTGCGGAAATGCTCAAGGCCCACCCAGCTGCTCTGCCAGAAGCCCAGAAATGGCTGGTAATCCTTAAAGGCGAGCAGCACTCCCCACATCGGCACATATTTGAACACCAGGAAATACAGGAGTCCGGGGCTGAGCAGTATGTAGAGCCATTTGTCCCGCTTCAGACGTCTGAAGCGCTGCTCGCGCCTGCTGCGGCGGAAGCTTGTGCCCGCGCTGAGCTCTGCTGCCCCCATTGCCGCTCCTTGCTTCATTTACATTCACCTCCGTATGGATAAGCAGCCTGGCGCTGCACTTCACTACATTGCCGTGGCTGCGCTTTCTATTATGGTTGGCGGGTGTTTTTCCGGCAATCGGACTTTTTGGACAGCGATTTGTACGTTTTCTGCGCCGCTTCCGCAATAAAGTCCAAAACCGGCAAAAGTTTACTATTGATTGTGGGGGGCGGACACTATATAGATTGAAATGATAATTTCATTTTTGGGAGAATCGTGACTCCAGAGAAGTTTTGGGCTTCCGGCCGCTGCCCTTCTGCAGATTTCTTTGATTAGACCGCTGTTCGCGGTAGAAATCCGCAGACAGCTGATGCTGTAGATAGCGAGCTTTCCTGCGGAAAGCTTTCAGGCGGACGCTACCGCTCCTACAGCTCCAAAATTCCCCTCCGCCACTCCTCCCAAAATTTATGTTTTCAAGTTCAAACTATATAGCTTAGGGATGGGGAATAGAAAGATAAGATCATACAGAGCCCGTATGGGGCTTTTTCCAGGAGGTTAAAAGAATGAAGCAAAAACTATATTACGGAGCCGCATGGTACCCGGAGCTGTGGGGGGAGGCTGAGCGGCAGCAGGATCTTCGGCTCATGCAGGAGACCGGCATTAATCTGGTACGCATGGGCGAGTTCATCTGGTCGCTGCTGGAGCCGGAGGAGGACTCTATCGATGTGCGGCCGTTCGCTGAGCATATCCGTCAGCTTCATGATCACGGCATCGATACAGTCATGTGTACGCCGACCGCAACCCCGCCAATCTGGCTGACTCACAGGCACCCGGAGCGCCTGCACATCCGGGCAGACGGAGCGGTGATGAGCCACGGGTCCAGACAGCATGTCTGCACGAATAATCCTTATTTCCGGCAGCGGGCTGCGGTAATTACGGAAGAACTGGCTAGGGTGCTGGGGCAGCTCCCTGGCCTTGCCGCCTGGCAGCTCGACAATGAGCTGAAGGCGCATGTGGCGGAATGCATGTGCGGGTCCTGCCGCTCCCTGTGGCAGGAGTGGCTGGAGCACCGCTACGGCAGTATCGGAGAGCTGAATGATGCATGGGGAACCGGCGTGTGGAGCCAGACGTACCAGCGGTTTGACCAGGTGCCGCAGCCGGTGGCTACGCCTTTCCTGCATAATTCATCGCTCGTCACCCAGTACCGGTTATTCCAGATGGAGAAGGTCGCGGAGTTCGCTGGGGAACAGGCGGCGATCATCCGCCGCTATTCGGCGGCTCCGATCACGCACAACAGCAATGTTCCTTTTCATCTGGACAATGAGCAGCTGTTCCGGGAGCTTGATTTCGCTTCATTCGACACCTACGCCTCTCAGGCCAACAGGCACGCTTATCTGCTGAACTGTGATTTGTGGCGCGGGTTCAAGCCCGGGCGGGATTTCTGGCTGATGGAGACCGGCCCGGCCTATGCCGCTTCGCTGACAAGCTACGGCGAGCCGCACCCGGACGGCTATCTTACCGCCGAAGCTGTGGCCGCCTACGCGCTGGGAGCAGGCGCCTTCTGCTATTGGCTGTGGCGGCAGCAGCGCACAGGCAGCGAGCAGCCGCACAGCTCGATCATCAGCGCGTGGGGCCAGCCTGCGCTCGGGTATGACAATGTGCGCGCGGCTTCCGCCGCCAGGCTGCAGATTGAGCCGCACATGCTGAATACCCGGCCGGTGCAGGCCGAGGTGGCGATTACTTATTCGGACCGGGCCAAGGCGTTCCTGGCCACGGAGCCGCACCGGCAGCTGAACTACCGTTCCCTGCTGGGAGACTTCTACCGGCGGATTCTCGATCTGGGGATTCACCGTGACCTGCTGCCGGAAGGCGGCGATCTCAGCGGCTATAAGCTGCTGTTCACGCCCTTCATACATTATCTGTCGCCGGAATACATGGCGCGGGCGCTTGACTTCACTGCGGGCGGCGGCATCTGGATCTGCGGCCCGCTCAGCGGAGGCCGCACCGCCGAGCATACGCTGCATACGGATGCTGCTTTGGGTGAGCTGGAGCGCCTGGCCGGCGTCTGCTCTAAGTTCGTCTACCCGATGGAGGGAACGGGCAGCATCGGGGAGGCCTTCGGCTGCTCCGCACCGCTGTCGCTGTGGAGCACGGTGTTCGAGCCACTGCCGGACGGAGCCTCCGTAATCGGCGTCATTGCGGAGGGACGGACACCGGGCCTGGCCTACCTGACCGAGCAGCCCTATGGC
Organism: Paenibacillus sp. FSL R7-0179; assembly: GCF_038002265.1. NCBI lineage: Bacteria > Bacillati > Bacillota > Bacilli > Caryophanales > Paenibacillaceae > Paenibacillus > Paenibacillus sp. FSL R7-0179. The sequence goes on along the minus strand of NZ_JBBOCC010000002.1, from coordinate 920,065 downwards.
CGGGGAGCCATCGTGATGCTCGGCTCGCTGCCCTCAGGCAGCGAAGGCGACAAGCAGCTATGCGCGCTGATTGAGCATTATGCCGCCCGCGCCGGAGTCACCCGGCGCAGTGATGTCACGCCGGGCAGCATTCTCTGCCCGAGATGCGGCGCTTCTGGTGTGCTGTGGACGCTCGTCAACATGGACGGTCTTGGCGGCAGCGTCACCTTGCCGCGCAGCGGGCAGGATGTGTTGACCGGCACTCCTGTGCCCGCCGGTATACTGTCCATTGGCGCTTATGAATACAAGCTGATCGCCCTGCAGTAGTGGAACATCCTCCTGCCGATGGCGGTGAGCCCCGCCTCACCGCAACAAGTGGAAAAATGCAGCTTGCTATGCTGATTTCCAAGGGATTTCCGGAAGCAAGTGGATAAACAACAACTAATCATGGCTGTTTTAGCCAGCTTCGGGGAAATGGTTTCATTTAAGTGCTGTTTATCCAATTACTGTTTTGGCAGAGGGCGGTTCTCGCTCTGCAGGTGGAGTTTATCCAACTCTTTCCCTCCCGCATCATTCGCGAGTTGCCTAGTCCTACGGCGCGTGACGCTTAGGCTGGCTGGACCCCTCCCTCTTAGCGGTGTTTCACCAGCAAGAGGAGGAGCGCTTACCTGGGTCCACGCTGGGCACAACACAAAAACACCCGGCAGCCTCTCCCGCCGCCGGGTGTTTCCTTTTACCACATCTGATTATACGTTAGTCTCCTCTGCTTCTTCCGCCTGCTGGAGCAGCCCGATCTGATGCAGATGATTCAGCAGCTGCTGGTAATGGTCGGCCTTCTTCTGAACGGTAAGAACCAGCTTACGGAACTGGCCTGTGTCCTGGCCCGATTTGTCCAGAATACGCAGCAGGTCGCTGTTGATCTGCTCCACATCCTCCATGCTGCTCTCCTGGGACTCCTGGATTTTCTCCAGATGCTCGAAGACCTGCTCCTCTGCTTCTACAATCTCATTCATGTATAACGTGGACTCACCGATCTTCGCCGTGGTCTCGTTCATCGCGAGCGTTCCATCCCCGGACTTGCTGTGAATCTGCTCCATGACGCGGGTCATTCCAGAGAGTGAACCCATGATCTCCTTCACATGGCTGCGGGTGCTGTCAGCAAGCTTGCGGATCTCCGTGGAGACAACGGCGAAGCCGCGTCCATGCTCACCGGCCCGCGCCGCCTCAATCGCCGCATTCAGCGAGAGCAGATTCGTCTGCTCGGCAATATCCGTGATAATCCTGGCCAGCTGCTCAATGCTGTGGAAATGCTCCCGCAGATCCTCATTCAAAGTAACGAACTCCGTAAATACCTCCGAGGCCTTCTGCATTTCCGCAGAGATCTGGATATTGGCTTCCTTGGCAAACTCGATTTTATTGGAGGAGTAGGATAAGCTGCCGTACATTTCATTAATCAGATCTTCAGTCTGTCCGTTGTTGGCTTTCAAATGCTCCAGGAGCTGCTGGGTCCCGGCGATTTGGCCGATCATCTCCCCGCCGCCTGCCCGCAAAGCCTCGAAGTCCTCCACCAGTTGGGCCTCTTCCTTGAGGATAGCTCCAGTCTCAAGGCGGATCTGCTCCGCCAAGGTATAAGCATGTTCCCCATAAGACACCGAGTCTGAAGTGTGAGCAGACGGCCCTTCGTTACCGTTACCGCCAGCTTCATCTAATGCGACTTTTCCCGCTGCTTTAACCGTTTCTGTTGATGCGGCCGTACCCTTAGCCCCGATCACACGCTCTGCCATGGCTTTCTCCGCTAACCCGCTTGTATTACTGTGACTTTGAACGCCTGCAACAGAGGGGGTTCTCCCCCAAGCTGTGCGCAGTTTACTTAACCACTCCATCCGATTTCAACTCTCCCTTATTCAACCAGCAGCAGAATCATCGTCTGATTGGCATGCTTAGTATAATATTGCTCTCCATAGCTGATGAAGCCTGTAGTGTTACCGCAGAACCCAAGCATTTTCCCGTCAAAAGCTCCCCAAAGACCGTCACGTGTAAACAGTTGGTCCCGCAGCGTACAGTTAATATTGAGGACAAACGAAGGCTTGAACGGACTGCCGCCCAGCGTCTCCTCCAGCACTGCCAGCGGATCGGCTGAACTAAGCACCTCCACATAAGTACTAGACATAATCTGGCTGTAAAAGGTGACAGAGCCATCCGGATGAACCGCCTTCGGGGAGGCTATGATCCAATCATCCTCGTATCTTTTGCCCAGCGGGCTGCTCAGAAAATGCTCTGCCAGCTCCTTCTCCGGCACACCCAGGACACGCGCATATTCCCCGGCTGCAGGCCGCCCGTTGAAGGAATAGACCCGTCTGCCGAACACATCGGCTTCTGTCACCAGCAGCGTCTTCCCGGACGGGACATATATATTCTCTTTGATCAGGGCGGTGCGGGCAGGCATATTGAAATAAATCCCCAGGTTCCGTACCCGCCGGGTTCCTATATAGAGGTAAGTCTCGCCGCGCTCATCGTCAGCCGCACTGCCGCCAATCACCTTAAATTGCGGGGCCATGAAATACAGCGAGGAGAGCAGCATCTCTTCCATCCCGCCTGTGCCGTCACAGAGCAGCATCAGAAAAGCATTCGGATTGCCCCGGACCTTGCGGTAAGCAATCTCCAGCGTGCTTGCGCTAAGCACGGGAGGGTGCAGAATGCCCACAATCTCTGCTATACCGGCTTCAAATTCGAAACCAGTAATTACACCGCTGCGGTAGCCCTGCGGAGTATATTCCCCCTTGGTTGAGCACAATACTGCCCGCGATGGCGCATGACGGGATAATTCCCGGACAGCCGCAGCCGCAGCGAACAGCACCAGGCCACGGTTCACATCCAGCTTCTCCAGATAGTGCCTGGCCTCGTCCAAGGTGTCAAAAGTTACAGCAATCATTATGTATACCAAACCTTCCTTTGCGGGACTTCCTCCCGCATACTGTTACTGAAAAATTAAACTATATTTTTCAATACTACTATGGTAAAACCAGAACCAGGTTCATTGTCTGTGAACAATGTCTCAGCCTGTGCCGGGTTTCCATGGAACAAGGTTGAGCCCTTTCTGCAAACCCTGTATCATGAATATATCACAGATCAGAGAAAAGAGGCTTCGGCACATGACCTATTCCCAACGCTCCACCCACCCTGCCGCCGCATCCGACTACACGTATCTGGAGTATCAGATCGGCATAGCCGCCGATGAATTGGAAGTTGCTGTGAAGGCGCAGGATGAGCCCCGGGCAGAAGCTATCCGCCTTAAGATTGCTGAACTCGAAGACAAGCTTGCGCTGCTTGAAGATTAAACACAACTACTCTATCCTAAGTTATGGAAGGACGGCTGATATAATGGCGATACGCGGATATTACTTTGCAATGGAAGATGAACTGGTGCAGCAGATTGCCGCAGGGAGCACCCCGATTGAGAGCTTGAACATAGACAAATACCCGGGGCTGGATATCGACCGTGCCTGGGAGGCGATTCACTATCTGCTGTGCGGTGATATATCGGACGGGCCTGCGCCGCTTGGATATGTGGTTCCGCTGCATTCAGACCAGGGCATCGAGTTCGGGGCATACGGGGCATTCTGCCTGCGTGCCGGACAAGTGGCCGAAGCGCTTGACGCCATCTCCGGGCTGGATGAAGCGCAGCTGCGCCAGCAGTATGATTTCCAGACCATGGCCGAGGAGGAGGTCTACCCGCTGGACCCGGATACGGTGTCTGACGATGATGCGGATGCGTTCTTTGCCTACCTGCTCCAGTTCTTCACCGAGATCCAGCGGTTCTACAGCCAGACTGTGGCCGCTGGTAAAGGAATTATTTTCTATTTGTTTTGAAGCCTGGCTCTCCCGTCAGATGATGCGCTGGACTGGGGGGGTCGGGCGGATGAGGTGCGTGTGCCGAATTCGGGTGCACTAATGCACCTGATTGGCTCGTTTCGGCCGTTTGTGCCGAATTCGGGTGCACTTGTGCACCTGATTGGCTAGTTTCGGCCGTTTGTGCCGAATTCGGGTGCCCTTGTGCACCTGATGGCTCCCTCTTACCACTCTGCAGCCCCTCTGAGGGATTTATACACTTGATTTCCTCATTCAGCCTAACTCCAGCGATATCTGAGGGATTTATATAAGCCTGTTGATTACCCAAAAAAAGGTAGCAAAAAGGCCGCTGATTCGTTAAAGTGTTTGTACCCCTACAAACATCCGAAACGAGGCGACCTCATGAAAAAGTCTACTTCAATTTCAAATATTCTGCAATTATTGATTCCCGAGGAACAATTAAAACCGATCTTAAAAGAAATAAAGTATGTTGACGTTGCGCGTAAGTTTACCGTTTATGATTTGTTTTTGTTTTTAGCTGAAGCTGCGTTCCAGCAGTGGGACGGATACCGGGACGGCGCAGAACGGATGTCCCTGTATGGGCAACGTGCGGTGAATTACTCAACGCTTTCTAAAAAGGCCAAAGGGGTTCACTTTCAATTATTTAAGCGTCTATTGAATCTCATGATAGGGCTGTGTAATCGGAAAACGAAGCGCGTACTCGGTATCCCAAAAGAGCTGTTAATCGTGGATTCTACCACCATTTCGGTCGGTCTCGGCCGACTGCCTTGGGCTCCCATCAAAGGCCAAAAAGCAGGCGTTAAGCTGCATGTCGGATTACTTGGGGACTCGAATGAATTGCACAAAGTGACGGAGACCACGGGGTTAGAGCATGATTTAAACAGCTGTGCATTCCTGCTGGACAGCCTATATATTTTGGTAGCAGACCGCGCTTACGGGAAGCACGGGCTGTTTGACAGCTATCAAGAGAAGAAAGAGCGGCAATATTTTGTGATTCGCCTCAAGGATAATACCACACTCGTACATCCGATCCCGCGTTTACGAAATCGCCCATTTGAGGGAAGTATCGAGCAAGATTTGACGTGTCAATTAGGAAAGGTTAAGGCACTCACCAAGAATCGGTTTCGGGTGGTGATTCTTAAAGATCCCAAAGGGAATCCCGTCATTCTTGCAACAAATTTGCATTGGCACTCCCCAGAAGCCATAGCAAACATCTATAAAAAACGTTGGCAGATTGAAGTTTTCTTTCGTTGGATCAAGCAGCATTTAAACATTCCCAAACTGTTTGGAACCACAGAAAATGCAGTATATGGACAGCTATATGTGGCTTTATTGGTTTATGTGTTGCTAAAGTTTCTGTTTGAGCAGGGAAATAGTACTGTGCATGTTAGCGCTAGATTAACGTTCGCCGAGTTTGATCGGTTATTTACGCTGCAAAAGCTACCTGTGGAGTGGAGGATTTACTTAGCCCATTCCACTGACATTATCACCAAAATATAGGTAATCAACAGGCTTAGGATTTATACACTTGATTTGCTCATTTAGCCCACTTCCAGCAATATATGAGGGATTTATACATTTGATTTGCTCATTTAGCCCACTTCCAGCAATATATGAGGGATTTATCCCTCTGATTTCACCACGCAGCCCACGCAGCCATGCTTCCGGCCTACTGCGGTCAGGAACAGGCTGTGAGACCAACCTGCACCCCGCGGCCACCAAAAAAGGCTATCCCCGTCACTGCTGACAGCGGGATAGCCCAATCACTCAGTTACTTCACACCATTCTTACTCTAGCTCACCTAGCCAAATCACACTCATCTATTACACTCTAACTCACCTAGCTCGCCCTTTGTCATCTGCCTCACTCTAACTCACCTAGCTCGCCCTTTGTCATCTGCCTCACTCTGGCTCACTTAGCTCACCCTATGTCATCTGTCTCACTCTGGCTCACTTAGCTCACCCTATGTCATCTGTCTCACTCTGGCCAACCTTGCTCACCCTACGCCATACGGCTCACTCTAGCTCACCTAGCCAAATCACACTCATATCTATCTCATTCTAGCTCAACTAAGCTCACTCTGGCCACCATCAACCACGTGCCAGTTCACCCTCAGCCTCGCTCCAGCCTAACACCGCTCCGGATCTGGCTCAACTTCAGGCCCGCTTACTCGCCTTCCGCAATCCATCACCCGGCAGCCTGCGCTTAGACGAGCTTCACCAGGCTGTAGTTCTTCTTGCCTTTGCGGACGATGATGAATTTGCCGCCGATGGCGTCTTCGGCTGTAATCTCCGTCTCCAGCTCATTCACGCGCTCGCCGTTGATCGAGATCGCGCCTTTGGTAATATCCTCGCGCGCCTGGCGCTTGGACGGCTCAATGCCGAGTTCCACCAGCCAGTCTACAATGTTCTTGGTCTCTTTGCCTGCTGTGAAGGTCGGCATTTCCTTGAAGCCTTCCTCGACCTCATCCGCAGTCAGCGAGCGGATATCGCCGCTGAACAGCGCTGCGCTGATGCGCTTGGCCTGCTCCAGCAGCTCCTCGCTGTGCACGAAGCGGGTCATTTCCTCAGCCAGCGCTTTTTGCGCTTCGCGTTTATGCGGTTCGGTCGCTACCTTCTCCTCCAGCGCTTCGATCTCCTCTTTGCTCAGGAAGGTGAAGTACTTCAGGTATTTGACCACATCGCGGTCATCGGTGTTCGCCCAGAACTGGTAGAACTCGTAAGGCGTGGTCTGCTTCGGATCGAGCCAGATGGCGCCGCCGGCGGTTTTGCCGAACTTGGTGCCGTCGGCCTTCAGCATGAGCGGGATCGTGAGACCGAAGGCTTTGGCTTCGTTGCCCTCTTTTTTACGGATCAGATCGAGGCCGCTCGTAATATTGCCCCATTGGTCGGACCCGCCGATCTGGAGCTGCACATCCTCGTGCTGGAACAGGTGCAGGTAGTCCATGGATTGCAGAATCTGGTATGAGAACTCTGTGAACGAGATCCCGCTGTCCAGGCGGCTCGCTACTACGTCCTTGGCCAGCATCGTGTTGATGCTGAAGTTTTTGCCGATATCACGCAGGAATTCGATGACATTCATATCCTTGGTCCAGTCGTAGTTATTCACCATCCGCACCTGATTGTCGCCATCGGTAATGAACAGCTTCTTCATCTGGGCGGTCAACGCATCTACATTCTCCTGCACCTGCTCCAGCGTCTGCAAAGAGCGCTCGCTCTGGCGTCCGCTCGGATCGCCGATGGTTCCCGTAGCTCCCCCGATCAGAATCACCGGACGGTGGCCGGCCAGCTGGAAGCGGCGTAGCATCATGAATGGAATCAGATGGCCGATATGCATACTGTTGCCCGTCGGGTCCACGCCGCAATACAGCGATACCGCCTTACTCTCCGTCAATTCACGCAGTCCGTCCGCATCTGTCTGCTGGTTAATGGCATCGCGCCACAATAGCTCGTCGATAATGTTCAACATGTACAGCCCCTTTTGTGTAAGTGATTATTCTATATCGCTTGGTATCCGTCAAAAAAGCAGCAGCAAAGCCGCATCAGCCTCAGAAGCTGAAGGTCCGCCACGCATCCAGCCAGTAAACTGCACAGACAACAAAAAATCGCCCCTTGTCTATTCAGACACAGGGACGATTAGTATTAACCGTGTTACCACCCAAATTGCACAGACCCCATATTGCGCACAGGTCCGTACCACTCTCAGGCGAGTTATCGTTCGCTTAGCTCCGCTTGGCATTACCCAAGATACTCCCGAGGCGTAATTCGCAGTCCGCTTGTATGTACCGGGTTCCATCGACCCCCGGCTCTCTGGGAACAGGGACAAGGCTGCTACTGGCTCGTTCAACGTATACCAACTATAAGATTACAGAAAGTATAGCCGCTTCTAAAATGGTTGTCAATGCATCTGCCGGCTATCCTCCGGATCTGAACGCTCTGGCCGCCACCGGCGTGAGATGATTGCATTCACTGGCCGGACGCACCCTATGGCCTCGGGGATCGGTGCACCAGGATTGTGACTGGAAGGCGAGGAACAGCCCCTGCCATTTGTTGTCCCGTCCAAAATGAATCACTATTCCGCCATCCTGCCAGATCCCGTCGTCTGCTTTATATTTTTCAACGTTGCCTTGATTCATATGAATGTCATGAACGCCGCCCGGGAACATTTCGCCGTATATATAGATGGTGGCTGTCTGATCTGTGATGGCCCGCCGAAGGTAAGTGTCGACCTTCTCATTCAGGTCATTATCCGGACCGTCTGCGTGGTAGGGAAGGGCGATCATCCTGGCAGGATCAAACAATCCCCCGCGGATGTAATCCAAGGCAAGGTCTTCGCGGTTGGATTCGTCAATGATCGTGACCCCGTCTTCCAGGCTCTGCAGATGGGTAAGCTGCTCCGCTCTGAACTGATCTCCTACCAGATATAACAGCTCTGAAGGCTTCTGCCTGGACAGAACGTTAATCGCTGCTGTGTACTCTCTGCCGGCAGCCTGAACCACTGCCTGATAATGCGCAGTGCGGTTACCCGAGGGGGGTGCAGGTATGCCTTGGATGATGGTTCCTTTTAACACTCCATATGGTTTGAGCGGCATAATGATCGTCTCCTTCTCTAGCTGTTATAGCAGCTCATAATCTCTACTCTTTCCTTCCCCGTGTGGTAATATCCTCTCCAGCGTTCAGCAGGCAGTTTCAACCGCCGGGGCTCGTGTGGTATCTTGGATATAGCTACACAAACTTTGGCAAAGGAGAGTCAGCAGCTTATGAAGAGTATAGCTGTTTTCTGCGGCTCCAGTGAAGGAGCTTCGCCCGTATACAAGGAATCCGCTATTCTACTCGGCAAGGAGCTTGCCGCAAGCGACATTACGCTGATCTATGGCGGAGCTACTGTAGGCTTGATGGGTGCTATTGCAGATAGCGTGATGCAGGCGGGAGGCCGTGTAATTGGGGTGCTGCCGCATTTTCTGAAGCAAAGGGAAATCGAACACACCCGTCTGACAGAGCTGATTATGGTGGACTCTATGCACGAACGGAAGCTTAAGATGTCGGAGCTGGCGGACGGATTCATTGCTATGCCGGGCGGCCCGGGCACAATGGAGGAGTATTTCGAGATCTTCACCTGGGCCCAGCTCGGCCTGCATCAGAAGCCCTGCGGGCTGCTGAATGTGAACCATTATTATGATCCGCTGATTGCCCTGTTCAGTAACATGGCCCGGGAACAATTCATGCAGGAGAAGCATCATTCCATCATGCTGAACGATACAACTCCGGAGGGCATTCTGCGCCAGATGGCAGACTACACCCCTCCCCCGGTCAAACAATACCTGACAGAAGATCGCATTTGAAAAGTCTCTGCCCTCCTTATAACGCAATATATTATGCGCGAGACTGCAGCTATAGCCTGAATGCTAAGTAGCCTGCCTGTTCCTGCCAGAAAGAGGTTATACCTATGTCGTTGTCTGCTTATTCCGGTTATGATGCCCTGGGGCTTGCCGCCCTAGTGAAGGCACGGGAGATCACTGCGCGTGAGCTTGTGGAAGCTGCCTACGCGCGGATGGATAAGGTGAATCCGCTGCTGAATGCGGTGGTACGCACCCGCCGGGAGGCCGCGCTGAAGGAGGCTGCGGAGATGCCCCTTGATTCCGGAGATACCACCCGTCCGTTCGCCGGCGTTCCCTTCCTGCTGAAGGATATCTCCCAGGCGGTTAGCGGCGAACCGCTGACCTCGGGCGCTCTCTTGATGAAGGACAATGTCGCGAAGCGGGACTCTAACTATGTGGCCCGTATCCGGCGCGGCGGCTTCATTCCGCTGGGCCATACGAATACGCCGGAATTCGGGCTGAAAAACATCACCGAGCCTCTTCTCCACGGCCCGGCCCGCAATCCCTGGAACCCCGCCTGTTCACCCGGCGGCTCCAGCGGCGGTGCGGCGGCAGCGGTTGCCGCCGGGATCGTCCCGGCCGCCGGAGCCAGTGACGGCGGCGGCTCCATCCGCATACCGGCCTCGTTCACCGGCCTGTTCGGGCTGAAGCCGACGCGCGGGCGCACGCCGGTCGGCCCGGGAATCGGCCGCCAGTGGCAGGGCGCGTCGATTGATTTTGCGCTGACGCGCTCTGTGCGGGACAGCGCCGCGATGCTGGATCTGCTGCAGGTGGTGCAGCCGGAAGCGGCTTTTCAGACGCCGCTGTATCCGGGCGTCTACCTGGACGATCTGCTGAAGCCCACGCAGCGGAAGCTGCGGATCGCCTTCACCACCGCTTCGCCGGTGGGAACACCGGTATCCGCTGAGGCGGTAGAGGCCGTGCGGAAGACGGTCAAGTGGCTGGAGTCCGAGGGCTATGAGGTGGAAGAGAAGCTGAGCCCGGTCAACGGGGTCCGGCTGATGGACAACTATTATACGATGAACGCCGGAGAAGTATCCGCCATGTTCCTCTCACTGGAGAGCGCCATGGGCCGTGCAATTAAGGCAGAGGAAGTGGATATTGTCACCTGGGTGCTGGCCGAAGCCGGGAAGCAGGTCTCGGCGGCTGAGTTCGTGCACAGCCTGCACGAATGGGATGTAGCCGCTGCGCAGATGGCCGCGCTGATGGACCGCTTCGATCTGTATATTACCCCGGCCAATGCGGACTCCGCTCCGAAGATTGGTGAGCTGACCCAGACCGCGGCGGAGACAGAGAAGCTGATGCAGGTCAGCGGGCTGCCGAAGGAAGCGCAGCGGCGGATGATCTACGAGATGTTCGAGCCGAGCCTGACCTACACGCCCTTCACCCAGCTCGCCAATCTGACCGGCCAGCCTGCCATGAGCATGCCGGTGCACCTTACTGCCGAAGGAATGCCGATCGGCGTACAGGTTATGGCCTCCAAGGGACGCGAGGATCTGCTACTGCAGCTCGCCGCTTGTCTGGAGCAATCCCCGCTGTGGGTGGGGATGAGCGGGAATGCAGGCTTTGCCTGAAGCCTGCTCCGCCTGTCTGAATAGTATGCAAAGGGCCGTCTGCAGCGTGAAGTCACACTGTGGACGGCCCTTATGCTGCGATAGTCCCCGGAGCTTCCAGAGACTCGCACAGGATCAAGAAGGAGGCGAATGCATTTAATACGGTAGAACCGGGGCAAAGCAAATATAGCCCTTTTTGCATCATCTGATGTACAAAATACAATAGAATTCCTCCGGGCCCCATCAGCTCTCCTCCAGAAAAGTTGCATTGAACTTCAGCAGCAGCTCCCCGAACAGCTGTCCCTCCTCCTCCGACCAGCCCTTTAGCAGTTGTTCGATCATTTCCTGCCGGACCTGCCGGTTCTCCTCCAGACTTGCTTGGCCCGTCTCCGTAATCTGCAGCGAATAGGCCCGCCCGTCCACAGGGTCCGGTACCCGGGTGATGAACCCCTTGCTCTCCAGTGAGGCAGCCTGCCGGCTGACCGTAGAAATATCCAGCTGAAACTCATCGGAGATTGCCTTGATTCCGGCAGTTCCCTCGCGAGCTTCAATATGATGCAGCAGCAGATAGGCCGCACGATCCAGATTGCCGATTTTTTTGAACGTGGTAATGGAAGTGAGACGGCGGAACAGAACCGCCATTTCCAGCTCTATTGTCTCAATTGAATGTTTGTCCATGCCGGGCGCCCCTCTTCTCTTTTATTCATTGACTTTACTCTTTTGACTTGTATAATACAAGTATATACTTTCATGATACAACTTATTTCTGCAAAAGCTAATTTCAGGGGGAACCGTTATGAAAGCCCATGAATTCATGGTCCGTCAGGTGTATAAGGTTAAGCAGGAAGACACCGTAAGGACTTTTATTGAGAAATGTATTGCCCACCGGATCAGCGGCATGCCAGTTGTCAATGACCGCAACGAGATTGTCGCCTACCTCAGCGACGGGGATATCATGCGCTATATCGGCAGGCATGAGGATCTGATCGTGGATTCTTTTTTCCAGATTAATGTGTTCGTCGGGGATAATGATCTGTTCGAGGAACGGGCGCAGAAGCTGCTGGGTCTGAACGTAATGGCTATCGCCAAGAAGAAGGTCATCACGGTGCACGCCGAAGAAGACATTGAAGCCATCGCTACCATCCTCGGCAAAAAGCAGATCAAAAAGGTTCCCGTCCAGCGGAACCATGTGCTGGTCGGCATCATCAGCCGCGGCGATGTGATCCGCCATTCCTTCAAGGCACTGCTCTAGCCCACGCCCAGTCTCCCTGAGCAGCGCCCGCTTCTACACGCATGCGCGCTCCGGCAATCCGCACTATGCCTCCCCCGGTTAGGCTCCTCTTGTATTCTCTCCTTGTGATAGTTGCGGCCCCCTGATTTTTATGTCATTGTAAAAACAGGTCTAGTACATCATAAGGAGAGAATCGTCCGTGCTGCTCATTCACGAAATCATCGCCAATCCCAAAGCCAGGGAAATCTACCTCACCGTAAGAACACACGGTACCGTCTCCAAGCAGACCCTGCTGGAAGAAAGCGGACTGACGATAAGCACCTTAACGCGTATACTGGACGAACTGCTGTCCCGGGAGCTTCTGGTTGAAGTCGGCTTCGGCGAATCCACCGGAGGACGCCGCCCTACCCTCTATGAGACGAATCCGTCTTACGCTTATCTGCTGGGACTGGAGATCTCCCGTACGCATGCCAAGCTTGTGCTGACGGACTTTCATCTGCGGCTGCTGGGCGAATATACCTGGAGCATGGACGCGGGGCTTACCCCCGGGCTGCTGATGGAGTCGCTTCACAGACAAGCCTTGCAGATGCTTGACGCAGCCTCCGTCCAGCTCAGCCGGGTCGCCGGACTTGGCATTGGCGCAGTCGGTCCGCTGGACCGTACAGCCGGAGTCATCCTGAATCCGGCCCGCTTCCCTGCAGAGGGTTGGTCGCAGGTACATATCAAGGAGCAGCTGGAGCAGCGCCTGGGGGTGCCTGTCTATCTGGATAATGGAGCCAATACGGCTCTGCTTGGCGAATACTGGGCCAGCAGCAACCGGATGCAGCAGCATCTCCTCTATCTCCATGCCGGAATCGGCTTGCGCTCCGCCATTATGAACGATGGACGGCTGCTCTACGGCATCATTGATACCGAGGGAGCGGTCGGACAGATGATCATCGAGGGCTCGGGGCGGCCGCCGCAGATTCGGGGAGGCAATGCCGGGGCGTGGGAGAGCTATGTCTCGGTCCACACCCTGGAAGAACAAGCCCGTGAGGCATGGAGGCAGGGCAGCAGCGGCAGGCTCCGCAGCTTGGCCGGGCATGCCGGAGAACTGGAATTCGCCCACTTGATCGAAGCGCTTAAGGAGCGCGACCCTGTTGTGGTGGGGTTGTTCAACGAAATGGCGGTGTACTGCGGCATCGGGCTGGCGAACCTGATCAATATTTTGCATCCCGAGGAGGTTATTCTCGGCGGGCCGCTGTTCCTTGCAGCAGATGATTTCTACCAAACGGCCACACGGACCGCCCTTGAGCGAACCTATTACCGGGAGCAGTATAACGTCCGCTTCACCCGGAGCAGACTGGGTGAGCATTCTGTAGCCACCGGTGCGTGTGCTGTGGTCCTTCACCAATTGACGAATTAAAGCACTGGAAGGAAACCCCTTACCTTGAAGGAGGAATTGAGAGAATATGAAATATAGAAGACTGGGCAATACCGGCCTGAAAGTCAGCGAAATCGGACTTGGCAGCTGGCTTACGTATGGAACAGCGGCAGAACAGCAGGCGGCGGATGCGTGCGTCGCGAGCGCTTTTGAATGCGGTATCAATTTTTTCGATACGGCCAATGCCTATAACCGGGGCGAAGGCGAGAAGGCCATCGGGGCCGCACTCCGCCCTTATAAGCGTTCCGATTATGTCCTCAGCACCAAGGTATATTTCCCGATGGGCGACGGCGTCAATGACCGCGGGCTCTCGCGTAAGCATATTATGGAGCAATGCGAAGCCAGCCTGCGGCGCCTTGGCACGGATTATATCGATGTGTATTTCTGCCACCGCTTCGATCAGGACACTCCTGTGGAGGAGACGCTCCGCGCCCTTGATGATCTTACCGCCCAAGGCAAAATCCTCTACTCCGCCGTCAGCGAATGGAGCGCGGCCCAGATCTCGCAGGCGGCTGGCATCAGCCGCAGACTGAACCTGCGGCCGCTCGCCGCCAATCAGCCGATCTATAACATGTTCGAGCGGTATATCGAGAACGAGGTACTTGAAGTATCCGCCCATGAAGGCCTGGGACAGGTGGTCTTCTCCCCGCTGGCCCAGGGCATTCTGACCGGCAAATACAAGGCCGGTCAGCTCCCGCCGGCCGGTACGCGCGGCGCGGATGATTCTGTGAACGGCGTCATCCGCAGCTACCTGCGGGATGATGTGCTGGAGGTGGTCAGCAAGCTGGATAAGCTTGCCGCAGAGCAGGGCCTGAAGCTGTCACAACTGGCCCTGGCCTGGGTGCTGCGCCAGCCCGGCGTAAGCTCGGCGCTGATCGGTGCCAGCAGACCGGAGCAGGTGCTTGAGAATGCGCAGGCTGTGGACGCGGTGCTTCAGCCGGATACGCTGAAGGCAATCGATGACATTCTTAGCGAGGTCGCCGGCTTCGCACCGGCTAGATAGGGACGGGGTGCGGGTAGGGATGGGGCGTGGTAGGACCGGGGCGCGGTAGGACCGGGGCGTGGTAGGACCGGGGCGCGGTAGGACCGGGGCGTGGTAGGACCGGGGCGCGGTAGGACCGGGGCGTGGTAGGACCGGGGCGTGGTAGGACCGGGGCGTGGTAGGACCGGGGCGCGGTAGGACCGGGGCGTGGTAGGACCGGGGCGTGGTAGGACCGGGGCGTGGTAGGGATGGGGCGTGGTAGGACCGGGGCGTGGTAGGACCGGGGCGCGGTAGGACCGGGGCGTGGTAGGGATGGGGCGTGGTAGGACCGGGGCGTGGTAGGACCGGGGCGCGGTAGGACCGGGGCGTGGTAGGACCGGGGCGTGGTAGGACCGGGGCGTGGTAGGACCGGGGCGCGGTAGGACCGGGGCGTGGTAGGACCGGGGCGTGGTAGGACCGGGGCGTGGTAGGACCGGGGCGCGGTAGAGACGGGTGTGGGCGAGGTGGAGTGTAAACGGCTTTGCGGCCAGCGCATTGTAATCGGTTTTTCGATTAGATTTGGACCGCACAGCACCCTCCGGCGCAATGTAATCGGTTTTTCGATTACATTTGGACCGCACAGCACCCTCCAGCGCATTGTAATCGATTTTTCGATTACATTTGGACCGCACAGCACCCTCCGGCGCAATGTAATCGGTTTTTCGATTACATTTGGACCGCACAGCACCCTCCGGCGCAATATAGTCGGTTTTTCGATTACATTGAGTCCGCACAGCATCATCTGGCGCATTGTAATCGGTTTTTCGATTACATTGGGTCCGCACAGCATCATCCGGCGCAATGTAATCGGTTTTTCGATTACATTGGGTCCGCACAGCACCCTCCGGCGCATTGTAATCGGTTTTTCGATTACATTGAGTCCGCACAGCATCATCTGGCGCATTGTAATCGGTTTTTCGATTACATTTGGACCGCACAGCACCCTCCAGCGCATTGTAATCGATTTTTCGATTACATTGGGTCCGCACAGCACCCTCCGGCGCATTGTAATCGGTTTTTCGATTACATTTGGACCGCACAGCACCCTCCGGCGCATTGTAATCGGTTTTTCGATTACATTTGGACCGCACAGCACCCTCCGGCGCAATGTAGTCGGTTTTTCGATTACATTGGGTCCGCACAGCATCATCTGGCACATTATAATCGGTTTTTCGCATACATTCGGCCATGCAAAGGAAGCCCCCTCCATCCAGGAAGGGGCTTCTTGCATACGAACTACGGCATTCTACAACCGGTCCTGTGTCTTAACTGTCTGCTGAGCATGAGCAACCTGCACCCTATTAATTAGTTGCTTATACCGCTCCTGATCCTCTGCTGAAGCATACGTCCGGAATTGCTCGAATAATCTTACGCAGCGGATCACACAGTCTATGCTGCCAAGTGCGGCGGAAGCCTCAAGGCTCCAGAAGATGTATCGTATCCCCTGCTCTGTCTTCTCTGCCTTGAGAGAGTACACCGCCAGCTCATAGAGCAGTACCGGATATTGATCCGGCGTCTCTCTGCCCGGAGTTCCCTCAGCTTGCCCGAAGGCCGCTCCCTCCGGCGTAAGCCGCGGCTGGAAACGGCTGATAAGCTCATCTACCTCCCAGCCATACCGGTTAGCTGTCTGAACTGTCTTAAGCAGCCCGTCCAGCAGTCCGAGCGCGGGGGTGCCGATATATTTCACAACCTCAGGAAGAACCTCAAGTTCACCGCACATCATACGGTAAAGACATGCATAGACTTTACCAAGCCTGCTGAACTGGTCTCTGATCTGCTCAACCTCTGCCGATTCTTCGACAATCCAGCTCATTTCAGAGTAGAGGCCGACATATTCCAGTGCCCGCTCATATTCACCCGATTCCTCGCATACCTTGGATTGCAGCCAGTAAGCATACAGTATATAGAAGCAAAGAGGTTGGGGCGCTTCCCTTAGCTCCTTCTTCTTTCTGGTTTTGTAAAATCTGATTTCATACTGGATAGATGTCTTATGGCGCAGCTCCTCTGCCAATAGTCTGGCCTTCTCCCAGTGCTGTAGAGCAATATAAATATCCGCGAGCTGCCGAAGCGCTTCCAACTGGTCTATTTCCTCCAGACGCTCTACGAAATATTCAAACCGGGTCGCCGCGCGGAAGTCCGCCTCCGGGCTCTGACCGGTCCGGATCGTGAACAGCCGGTACTGGCACAGGGCCAGCCGCTCCGAATGCTGATATTTCTCACTGTCGGCTACCCCTTCATACAGCAGAGCCGCTGCCTGAAGCTTGCCTTGCCCGTAGAATTCCTCCGCCGTATCGAACAGGAGCGGGGCATATGTAATAGTGTCCATGATGATTTGAACCACCTGCCGGATACACTCCAGCTTGTCCAGCTCTGCACAGCGGTGCAGGAAGGGTCCCAGCCGCCGCCAGTCGGGTGCGGAATGCACCACACATTCATCTATATATAACTCATAAAATGCTCCTTCAGGAAGCCCCATTCCGGCGGTAATCCGGTCCAGCTGCTGCATGGCAATAGGACGGTTACCATTGATAATGCTGCTGAGCGTACCCGAATTGACACCGGAGATTCCTGCGAACTGATTGATTGTCTGGCCTTCTTTTCTAAGAAAAGCAGCCAGTTCTGTTTGAATTGTAGTGTGCTGTTGCAAACCAATACCGCCCCTCAAGAACCAGATATTCTAGTAAAAATCCAGATATTCCTATATCATAAATCCCTTAATTAGGCAGGTCAATCTGGTTTGAACGGTTCAAAAGTGGTTGACAAAGACGGAATTTTTGTTATATATCCCCATTTCCTTCAAGAAATCAGCTTCGACTTCTCCACCTTCGCAGCTGTTCTGCGGATGAAGCCCTGCAAGGGCTTGCGAAGCGTCAGGCCAATGAGAAGCGAAAGAACACCGAATAGAACCAGCAGCAGCGCATCCCGGAACGCAACCTCAGGCAGCAGACCGCCTACCCCTTCCCGGAGCAGACTGATGGCGTAGGTAAAGGGCATATACGGGTTAATCGCCTGGAATACATGCCCGGTGGTGCTGATGGGGAAGGTGCCACCGGAGCTGGAGAATTGCAGAACCATGAATACAATAGCTATCCCCTTGCCGATGCTGCCGAATACGGAGACCAGCGTGAAGATGATCGTCACAAAGATGAGACTGATAAGCACAGCAGACAGAACGAACCACACCGGGTCAGCTACATAACAGCCCAGCAGAAAAATATTGCCCAGTACGGCTACCAGCGCCTGCAGTATACCTATTGTAAGGAACGTCAACAGACGCCCCAGATAGACCTGATAGCTGCGGTAGCTCCTCCCTCCGGAATCTACGCTGGTACGCAGCAGCGAGATCATCAGAGTGCCGCCCACCCACAGGGACAATACGACATAGAACGGGGTCATCGCTGACCCGTAGTTGGGAATTGGATATAAGTTCTGCTGCCGCAGCACAACCGGATTGGCCAAAAAATCGCTTTGGCCCTGAATATTGCCGCTCAGCAGCTCTGCTACCTCCTTCAGGTCCACCTCCTGCTTGATTCCGCGCAGCGCCTTTGCCCCGTGCCGGACAGAGGCGATCAGTGCAGGCAGATCACTGCGCACCCAGGCTGCAGCACGGTTCACGCCCTGACCAGCCTGCGGCAATCCGGTCGTGATCACATCCGCTGCCCTGCGGAATTTCACCTCCGCTGCCGGCAACTCCTTTCTGGAGTATTCGGCCACCTCGTGAATCTGCCCGCCCACTTGGGGAAGCTCCGCCTGAACGCGCGGAAGCACGTTCGCGAACAGATTATGGAGCTGCGCCATCTTCTGCGTGAGATTGGCCGCTGCGCCGTGCACCTGCTCACGGACCGCCGGCAGCTCTTGCGCAAGCGCGGTCAGACCGTCTTGTCCATACCGGATGACAGCCCCCGCTTCATCCAGCACGGTATCCAGCGCCTCCAGCCGCTGCGGAACCTGCTGCAGCGCCCCGGCGGCCTGCCCCGCATCGGCGGTCAGCCTGCCCAGCGCCTGCCCCAGCGCAGGCATTATCTCCGCGTTGTAGCGCGGGATGATCCCGTCCAGAGCAGCTGCCGCCTGCGCCGCTGCCTCACGGACCTGCTGCAGCCCGGCAGTCCCGGGCTGTGCCGCCTGCGCCGCTGCCTGATCGGCGGCGCTGCGGTAGAGCTCCCGCGCCGCCGCGATGGCGTGGAGATCCCCGGCGCCCGCAGTGCCGGGCGCCAGGACATTCACGGCGGCGAGCATCCGCCCTGTATGGGCAAGCCCTTCGGCAGCGGCTGACAGCCGGGCCGAAGCAAGCGGCAGCCGCGCGGCGTCAGAGGGCGCGGCCCACTGGACCGCCGTGTCCCCGGCCTGCTGCAGCAGATAGAGATGCTGCTGCAGCACCTCCGGGACAGCCGCGAAGGCGGCGGCGTTCCTGTCCAGGAACTGCTGCAGCTTAAGCCCGAAGCTGCTGCCTGCGGCGGCCAGGCGATCCGCCGCCGGAAGAGCCTGGGCCGCCGCCGCGATGACGGACCGGGCCTGCTCCAGCCGGTCCATGGCCCGGCCCAGCACAAGGTCCACCTTCCCGAAGTTCGAATCCAGCTCCGACACGAGCAGAGCGGCGCGTTCAAGCTTCGGCAGCTTGTCCTGCAGCTGGTTCAACTGCTCGGCGGCGTCCGTAATCTGCTGCCAATGCCCGTCAATCGCCTCTGCCGTCTTTCCCGCCTGCTCCACCTCCGGCAGCCTTGCGGTCAGTCCGGCAATCCGCGCGGCCGAGGTGGAGATCTCCGGCCAGTCCCGCTGGAGCTTCAGCACCAGCCGGCTGGCCTTCTCCAGCTCCGGCAGCTCCGCCTCCAGCCTGAAGAGGCCGGACTCCACCCGGCGGATAGCCGGCAGCTCGGACTGGAACTCCTTATCGATTCCGTACAGGGAGGTCAGCACTGTACTGCTTAGCGTTTTGGTGAAATGCTCCGTAATCTGCGCGGTGACGGTGGATGCGCCTTTGTCCGTGATTTTTGGCGCAATCGCATTGATCTTCTCATTCACGGTATACTCAAGCTCAGGCTTCTCCAGCTTCCCCTTCAGAATACCGGTCATCCGCTCCGAGAACTCCGGAGGAATGACGATGCTGGCATAGTAATCGCCGCGCCGCACCCCCTCCACCGCCTGCTGCGCATCGGTGAACCGCCAGCCGAGCTTCTTATTGCTCCGCAGACTGTCCAGCACCTCTGCCCCGATATTGAAGCGGGTACCCTTGACTTCTGCGCCCTGATCCAGACTGGCAACCGCGATGTTTATACCGGAGGTATTACTGTAGGGGTCCCATACCGCCGCCACATTCAACCAGTCATAGATGGAAGGCAGTATAACAAGCGCCGCGATAAGCAGCAGAGCAACGGGGATTTTGAACAGCCTGAGCCAATCTGTCTGGTATATTTGCCAAATCTCCTTCACGGCCAGTCATCCTTTCGCCTCATGTTGTGTATACCTTAATAAGCCCTAATATGCCCTGGAAAGAAGCAATACATAAATAGTTGCAACATTTCTGCTGAACCAACGTTTATTAGGGTATAAACAAGTTTGAGAATATGCCGGCAGGGTAAATAAGGAGTGTAGACTCATGCCGTGTAAGATTAAGCCAAGGGGGAAATTCATAATGTTAAAAAACAAAAACGTCTACCTGCTTCCTGTTCTGGTCCTGTTGTTCCTTTCCCTCGTGACTACGGCAAGCACAACGATAAAAACCGCTGATGCCAAGAGTGACGGGGCAACCCAGCATCTGACGGTGTATATACATTCCTTAGAGAATCATAACGGTCAGACGACCCTTACCGGGGATGAGATCGAATGGTATGCAGGCGCAGCCGCGGATGCTATCTTCGCCCAGCGGGAGCCGGAATCCGCAGCCGAAATCGGCGGTGCCCCGGACGGTTACTATATCGTGAATGACAGCGACACGCTGACTACTTATACAGTAGCCCCGGATGCCAAGGTTACCATGCAGATTTATGACCACACCGGCAAGCTTGAAGACTTGGATACGAACTGGAACGAGTCGCTCACACTGGAGAAGTTCATACATGAATTCGCCAAGACGGATGTATTTGATCTTAGCGGTTCCCCTTATCACATCACGATCAAGGATGGCCAGATTGTATCGATCGTGCAGCAGTACACTCCATAAGGGAGTTGCTATTTTGATCCCTTCCATATAAAAACCTCAAGCCATAACCTGTTGCCCAGCAGCGGTTGTGGCTTTTTTGTTGTTCTTTTGTTCCGTCCGCAGACTCATTCTGTGGAATCTAACCTTTTCACACATATTCAATCCTATCACTATTTACCCCCAAGCCCTTTATCTATAAGCTTAAATATAGGATATTGATCCAGCAGTAACCCTACAGAATCCATAGGAATGAGGATGCAAAATGACAATTACACCCCATCAGCCGCTGGCGGCCCCGATTCAGGGTAAGCCCTTGTATGAGGAATACCGCATGGACCAGGTCCGTGTGTCCGATCCGTATATCGCAAACGCCTTTGCCAAGGAGATTGATTATCTGACCAGCTATGATCCGGACCGCCTGCTGGCGGGCTTCCGCGAGAACCGGGGACTGCCGAAGCGTGCCGACAAATATCCCGGCTGGGAGAACACAGAGATCCGCGGACACACGCTGGGCCACTATCTGTCCGCGCTGTCCCAGGCCTATGCCTGTACGCGGGATAACGGGCTGGCGCTCAGGCTGGACTATCTTCTGGAGGAGCTGGCCCTGTGCCAGCATGAGAGCGGTTACCTGTCCGCGTTCGGGGAACGCCTTTTCGATAATGTGGAGAACAAGCAGCCGGCCTGGGTTCCCTGGTATACGATGCACAAAATCATCGCCGGACTCACCTCGGCCTACTCTGCCACCGGCAGTAAGACGGCCTATGATCTGGCGGATAAGCTCGGTGACTGGGTCTACCGCCGCACAGCCTCCTGGTCTGAAGAGGTTCATCAGCGTGTGTTATCGGTGGAATACGGGGGGATGAATGACTGCCTGTACGACCTGTACAGAATTACCGGAAAGGCAGGCCATTTAAGCGCAGCGCATAGCTTCGACGAGCTGACGCTGTTCACTCCAGTCCATGAGGGCAAGGATATTCTCAAGGGCAAGCATGCCAATACCACGATTCCGAAATTCCTCGGTGCGCTGAACCGTTACCGGACGCTCGGGGCGAGCGAAGTCTTTTATCTGGAAGCGGCGGTGCAGTTCTGGGAGATGGTTGTCCATCATCACAGCTACATCACCGGAGGGAACAGCGAATGGGAGCACTTCGGCGATCCGGATATGCTGGACCGGGAACGCTCCAACTTCACAGCGGAGACCTGCAACACCTACAATATGCTCAAGCTGACCCGCGAGCTGTTCAAAATCACGGGAGATCCCCGTTACGCCGATTTCTACGAGAACACCTATCTGAACGCCATTGTGTCGTCACAGCACCCGCATACCGGGATGACGATGTATTTCCAGCCCATGGCGACCGGGTATTTCAAGGTGTACAGCTCGCCGTTCGAGCATTTCTGGTGCTGTACGGGCACCGGCATGGAGAGCTTCACCAAGCTGAATGACAGCCTGTATTTCCAGGATGCGGCCAGCATTGTGGTCAACCAGTACTTCAGCTCTACTCTGGACTCTGCCGCGCACGGCCTGATGCTGATCCAGTCGGCCAACTTGCCTTATAGCGATACTGTAGAGTTCAAAATCTCAGTAATGCAGCCTCAAGCTCAGTCCACCACGCTGAAGCTCCGTCTGCCGGATTGGCTGGCCGGAGAACCCGGGCTTCTATTGAACGGGCAGCCTGTGAACTTAGAGATCAGCGGAGGCTACCTCTTGACGGACAGAGTATGGGAAGACGGCGACACGCTGCAGCTCAAGCTGCCGATGAAGCTCGCACACTTCAGCCTGCCGGATGCCCGCCAGGTGGTCGCATTCAAGTATGGACCGGTGGTGCTGAGCACTGCTCTGGGCCAGAGTGATCTGTCTGTATCCGCTACAGGCGTTGCTGTAAGTGTCCCAACCCGCAACATGCTGGTGAAGGACTTCATCACGACGGTGAACGAGAGCCCGCAGGAGTGGCTGGCGCAGCTTGCGGACCGCGCAGTCCGGCTGGAGCAGGATGAACTGGCCTTTGCGCTGCGGGGAACGGATGAGGATCAGCGGCTGGTCTTCACTCCGCATTATAAGCAGCACAGTGAGCGTTACGGCATCTACTGGCGGCTGGTCGAGGCCGATTCGGCTGAGCTGCAGAAGCACATTTTACAGGGGAAAATCCGGCAGCGTGTACAGGACGCTACACTGGACAGCCTCCCAGTCGGCAATGACCAGTATGAGCTGGAGCATGGCATTGAGGGAGAGAACACCTCCGTAGCCACATGGGACGGATATAACATCCGCAAAGCGGAGAATGGCGGCTGGTTCAGCTACCGGATGAAGGTGGCGCCTCGTTCGGACAACTATCTCTCAGTCACTTATTTCTCAGGAAATAATGGTAAGAAAATAGCGATTTATGTAGACGGAGAGCTGATTGCGAGCGAGGTGCTGCATACGGATGAAGCCCGCAGCTTCTACGAGCGGAGTTATCTGATTCCTGCTGAAGCGGTTGGCGGCAAGACTGAGGTGGAAGTCAAGTTCACGGTTCCGGAGAAGGAAAACGGCATCTTCGACCTGCTGCGCATGATGACCGGTTATGATCACAATGCCGGACTGCGCCAGCTTGCCTTCAGTGAAGGAACGCTGTCCACCTCCTTCAGCGGCGGCATAACCACGTATAGCCTGAGCGTTCCGCAAACAGCAAGCCAGGTACAGCTGAACATTACACCACATCATCACAATGCACTGGTCTATGCAGACGGAATTCTGATCGAGGATTCACTTCCGCGCGAAATCAAGCTGCCGCATAGCCGTACTGAGGTGAATCTCACGGTTAAGGCGGAGGATCATGTTACGGTGCAGGAATATAAGCTTCAGATTGTGAAAGAATAGCTTCTAGCAGTATAGCCAATACTGTACCGCCCGGGGTTATCTCGGATGCAGCTTCTGCTGTATTCAAGATAGCCCTTATTTGATATGGTAATAGGATAAGACTATTTCCGTACCCGGGGGATGATGATATGACTGCGTTCACACTGCTGGTAGATAAGCCTGTACATCTGGAGATGACCGGCAAATTCGTGGCCCCCTCAGCGGAGTGGATTCACTTAAGCCGGATTTTGCAGGATTATGAGCTGATCGTTATGACCGAAGGCGTGCTGTACCTGGCGGGTGACAACCAGCAGTTCGCCGTGTCCAAAGGCGAGTTCCTGCTCCTGCCTCCGCTTACCAGACAATACGGGTACAAGTCTTCGGACTGTAGCTTTTATTGGCTGCATTTTCATGCTGCGAACGGCAGTCAGACTGCGGGCCCTGCTCCGTTAACTGACGATAAAGAAGGATATGTAATTCACCTGCCCCAATTCGGAACTCTGCGGAATGTGGAGAAAATCATCGTCATGATGAAGCAGCTCCAGGATTCGGTGCGGAGCTATAATCAGACGGTGCTGGGTAACTATATGTCTACCGTTATTCTGTGCGAGTTGTACAGCCAGACCCTTCCAACCGATGCCGATCCGTTCAAAAGAACCAAGCAGGAGCAGCTCTACCACGATATTGTAGACTACATCAAATGGAGCCGCAGTGAGCATATTAAGGTATCCCAGATCGCCGCCTATTTCGGCTATAACGAGAAGTATCTCTCCCATCTGTTCACTGTCATTTCCGGGATCTCCCTGAAGCAATATATTCTGCAGCAGAAGATGGAGCTGGCGAAATTCCTGCTGACCGACACCAACCAGAACGTCAGTGAAGTCTCATTGCAGCTAGGCTATAAGGATTGTCATAACTTCATGAAATCGTTCAAAAAAATTGTCGGCCTCACCCCTACCGGGTTCCGCAACGCTTATGCCAAGCGCCTGCTGTTCTACGAATGAGCATGAGCGCATCCGTCAGCTCCAGCCTCTTCTTCGCTCCCTCCACAGCCCTTCCAGAGACTAACGATTTCTCTGAATAGGCTGTGGATATTTTTTTGGGAGCATAATGAACTTTCCGGGCTGCTACGCACTCTTATCTGTGAAAGGGGTGAGCACATGAATATAAGCCGTCTTGTCAGATCCGCACAGCGCGGCAACAAAGAAGCATTGTTAGAACTAATCCTAACCGAACAGGACGCTTATTATCGTCTTGCCTATAGCTACATGAGGAATGAGCATGACGCGATGGATGTAATGGAGGATATGATCGTCACGCTCTATGAGAAGCTTGCGCAACTGAAGAAGCGCGAGGCCTTCTACAGCTGGAGCAAAACCATTCTGGTCAACCGCTGCAAAACAGTCCTCCGCAACCAGAACCGGTTCGTTCCCCTGGAGGAGAACGAGGCGCTGGAGCCTTCCCTTGAGGCATGGACTGCAGATAACCCGTACCGCTATACCGAGTCCGAAATGGATCTGTCCGTTCTGCTCGCGCAGCTGAATCCCCGGCAGCGGGAAGCGATTGAGCTGCGTTATGTCCACGATCTGCCGTATCAGACCATAGCGGATATTACGGAAGCGCCAGTCGGCACGATCAAGTCCAGAATCTCGCAGGGAATACAGAAGCTAAAAGCTATGATTGGAGGTGACCGTTATGAGAACGATCGAGGAGAGATTACAGGAGCATCAGCAGACCATGACGCCGTCAGAACTTGAAGGCAGATTGCGGAAGGCGCTGGAGCAGGCTCCGGTTAGACGGAAATCACGGGCTGGACGGGCACGGACCTGGGCCGCCACAGCTGCCGCAGCTATGTTACTGACGGTAGGGGTCTATCAGTATCCGGTATTGGCTTATTACGGCGGAAAGCTGTTCAGTCAAAGTGATCTGATTACACTGAACTTTGCTGAAGTGGTTAAGCAGGGCTACGGACAAACGGTCAACCAAAGTGAAACCCTTAAGGACGGGACCATCTTCACGGTCAAAGATGTGATCGCAGACGACAATAACCTGCTGATGCATTACAGTATACAGTATCCGCCCGGCCAGGTGTTTAAGGAGACGGACTTCTCCAATTACTCCTTCAGCAATATTAAAGGCTTGTTTACGGACTCTGCTCCTACCGGAGGCAGCGGAGATTTCAACCCGGACAAGACTGGGTTCGAAGGAGTATACAAATTTGAGCCGGTCAGCCCTTTCTCCAGGAAGTTGACTGTGAATCTCAATGCAAAGCTCACCACCGGAGAAAGAATTCAATTTCCCGTCTCCTTCAAATATGACCCGAACCTTGCCATGAAAAGTATCCTGGTCGCCGATATTCATCAAGCCGTTCCGGTGGATCAAGGAACCGTATACTATGACACGATTACGGCTTCCCCCACGTCAACCATTGTAAAAGGACATTATAAGATGGATAACGGGGAACATCCGCGATTCTCTGCTGCAACCAAACTATATGTCAATGGAATTGAAACGAATTTCCTGTCCATGAGGTCGGGTATCAATGAGAAAACGGGTGTCGCAGAGTTTCAGATTGAATATGATGCATTGCCGACAGACAAGCTGCAGAGTGTTGAACTTGTATTGGATAACTTCAGCGGATACCAGAAGGCCGGGCAGCCGATCCCGCTGGCCTCGCCCTCAGACCACTCCGTTACGGTCGGTCAGGAGAAGCTCTGGATTCGAAGTGTCACCAGGACTGCCGGCGGCTATGATATCGTGATCGCCGGGAGACAATTCACCAGTCTGGATAAGGATAGCTTAGCGGTTCAGGCCGGTGGAACGACTGTGCCTGTATCCTCCATCTCCGACTCGCGGCCCTGGGACCTGAAGAATGGCAACATCCTGCGGGAACGCACTTATTCCTTCCAGACACCAGAGAGACCGGAATTCCTGCAGATGGATGGTTTTCACTATATTAAGTACTATAGACATACTATTCCGGTCCCTGTAGGGAATAAATAGAGGCGTATGCACAGAGCAACTTACTAGTGACCAGCCAGCCCGGAAGTCCTGTGCGGAATACACTATACGGCTTACTCATTTGAAGCCATCTGCGTGGAAATCATGCACAGAATACAACAATGCTGCTCGGTAGAAGCGGCCTATGCGAAAATCCTGCACTAAATGCAACAATGTCAGCCCAACTAGCACCTTATCGTCCGAATTCCTGCAAAAGTTGCATCAATGCGCCATAGCCAGTAACAAATTTAGATAAATCCTGCAATTAGTGCAACAATGCGGCTAAATGGAAGCCGCCAGCTCGGAAATCCTGTACAAACAGCAGAGTACTGTTACAGCGCACCTCCGTCTCCTTATCCTGATTCCGCTGCTCAGCACCAAAAGTCCCGCCCCCTTCAAAGGGTTGCGGGACTCTTTGCCTTTCACTCTATGCAGCCGGTAGCCCGCCTGCGGAGCGGCTTTCAACAGATGTCCGCAGTTCTTCGTGTTATCCCACTCTCTTCCCGGCTGAAATCCGCCCTACTTCACGCCATCCCTCACCGGCACGCCGAAATCCGGCGTACCGTCCGCGTTCCAGTGCAGGCGCTGGGCGCGGGTATGGCGGTTCGGATCGTAGAGCGGGTCGCCGGTGATCTCCTTATAGTTACGGGCATGGTAAATCAGCACATCCCCGCCGTGCTCATCCACGGTGAAGCTGTTATGGCCCGGGCCGTATTGCCCGTTCTCTTCACTGGTCTGGAACACCGGCTCGGGATGCTTGGTCCAGGATGCAGCGTCCAGCAGATCGCTGTCCTCATCTGCGGTAAGCAGCCCCATGCAATAGTTGTGATCGGTGGCGCTGGCCGAGAAGCTCATGAAGATCCGGCCGCCCCGCTTCAGCACGGCAGCCCCTTCGTTGACCTTGAAGCCGATGACCTCCCAAGGATACTCAGGCGAAGAGATCATCGTCTGCGGACCCTTAAGCGTCCAGCCGTTCTCCATGGCTGAGATATACAGATTGGAGTTCCCGTCAATCTCTGGGTCCTTTTGCGCCCATACATAGTAATGCACGCCCCTATGCTCGAACGTTGTAGCGTCCAGCGCGAAGGATTCCCAGGCGGTTCTCACCTGCCCCTTCTCGGTCCACTCCCCTTCCAGCGGATTCGCTGAAGTATTCTCCAAGGCATACATCCTGTGGTCGAACAGCCCTTCCTTCGTCTCCGTGGTCCGGGCCGCCGCGAAGTAAATATACCATTTGCCGTCCATGTAATGAATTTCGGGTGCCCAGATATTAGCGCTGAGCGGGCCGCTCTCATATTTGCGCCAGGCCACTACCGGCTGTGCTTCCCGAAGTCCCTCAATCGTTAACGCTCTGCGTACTTCAATCCGGTCATATTCCGGCACAGAAGCAGTGAAATAGTAATAGCCGTCGGTATGCTTGTATACCCAGGGATCTGCACGCTGTTCGACAAGCGGATTAGTGTACTCTCTATTTGTATTCATTATGGTTTCTCCTTTGGTGGTCTTGTCTGTGTCAGCCCTTCACTC
The DNA here is from genome assembly GCF_038002265.1 of Paenibacillus sp. FSL R7-0179. Classification (NCBI taxonomy): domain Bacteria; kingdom Bacillati; phylum Bacillota; class Bacilli; order Caryophanales; family Paenibacillaceae; genus Paenibacillus; species Paenibacillus sp. FSL R7-0179. The sequence continues at coordinate 892,109 of NZ_JBBOCC010000002.1, read as the reverse complement.
CGGAAATGGCAACAGATTCAATAATTTGCTTTTGGAAAACAAGGAAAATAATCAGCATCGGCAGCAGGGCAATAATCGAAGCCGCCATAATCAGCGGATAGTCCGTTTGGATTGCATAGGTCGCATTGAAGTTGGCGATGACCAGCTGAAGTGTCTGCTTCTCCGGTGAATTCAGATAGATGATCGGAGACAGGTAGTCGTTCCAGATGCCCATGAACCACAGGATCAGTTGTGCCGCCACTGCCGGCTTGATCAGCGGAAAAGTGATGGAGCTGTACAGACGGAAGTACGAGCTTCCGTCGATTTTGGCCGCTTCGATAATCGCATTCGGCACACTGCTGAGATACTGCCGCAGGAAGAAGATCATCACGATATTACCGAATAAGCCCGGCACAATCAGCGGCAGCAGTGTGTCAATCCAGCCCAGCTTCGAGAACATGAAGAACTGCGGAATCATGACTGCCGGATACGGAATCATCAGGGATGAGAGCATCAGGAGGAATATTTTATTTTTACCCGGAAACCGCAATTTAGCAAAGGAAAACGCCGCAAGACTGGAGGTGAACGTACCAACGATCGTTACCGTGACGGCGATAATCAAGCTGTTCTTGATCCCGCTCAGCAGCGGGCCCGCCTCCCAGATCTCACTGTATTTATCGAAATGGAACGGCCGCGGAATCCACACCGGAGGCAGAGCAAACACATCCTGCTTATCCTTGAACGAGGTGGACAGCATCCAGAGCAGCGGGCCGATCATGAACACCGCGCCGATTAAAAGTAGAACAAAAATAATGCTATGGGTAACTCTTCTTCTGCTCGTCATATTTATGGTCTCCTCCCTCTTCGGTTAATCGACATCGAACGATTGCTTCTCGTTCATTCGGAATTGGATAAGAGTCACAACAAATATGAACACGCCGAGGAATACTGCCATAGCAGAGGCATAGCCCATCTGGAAGTTGCCGAAGGCTTTTTGCCAAATGTAGAACACCACGGAGGCTGAAGCATATTCAGGCCCGCCTGTAGGGGTCATAATGTTCATCTCGGTAAAAATTTGCGATCCTCCAATAATATTGGTCACGATGATGAAAAACGTTACCGGGCGCACCATCGGCCAGGTGATATGCCAGAAGGACTTGAAGCCATTCGCCCCGTCCAGCTCCGCCGCTTCATAATAAGATCTGGAGACACTCTGCAGCGCCGCCAGATAGAGCAGCATCGTATAACCGAGGCCCTTCCATACTGCCATAATGATCAGCGCCGGCTTGACCGTATATTTATTCGCCATCCAGTTCGGCCCGCTGATTCCGAAGAGATCGAGGAACTGGTTGACGAGACCATAATCACCGTTATAGGCCCAGTTCCACATGATCGATACTGCGGCCAGAGAAGAAATAACCGGAACATAATAGATGACCCGGAATGCTGTAGTCCCGGGCACCCCCCGGTTCAGCCCAAGTGCCAGCAGCAGCGCCAGCGTAATGCCGATCGGAATGCCAAGCATCATGAACAAGGTATTGAATAAGGCCTTATGGAACAGCTCATCCGACCACAGATCCTTGAAGTTGCCTAGGCCGATGAAGTTCATCTGGCCGAGCCCATCCCAATCCGTGAATGAGCCATAGATTGAATAAATCATCGGGTAGAGCGTAAATATCAGCAGTCCCAGCAGCGGAGGCAGGATAAACAGAAATCCGTAGATTTTCTCCTTGCGGTACAAATTGGACTTAGCGTTCATTAGAATCACCTCAAATTCGGATAGTCCATAACTTTCCCCCAGATACTTTGCGGGGTTCCCAAAATATATACAAGTTTATCTCAGAATAAAGTGATGCCGGCCCGCTGTTACAGGAGACCGAGCATCACTTTGTATGCTAGATAAGAACGGTTTATAACCCTTATTTCTTGGATTTCGCCTCTTGCTCGACCGCTTTATCCAGCAGCTTTTGCATCTTCGGCTGTTCCGCCTTCACATATTCCTCCGGGGTAACCTTACCGTCAAGCACCGGCTGGATGTCCGTGTAGAACAGGTTATACCATTCAGCATTGTACGTGTAGTGGCCAGGCAGCACCCGTCCGTATTCATTCACAACCTGGAGGAATTCTTCCTTGTTCGCCGGTTTGGTCGTAGTATCAGCGGCCCATTCCTTAGCCATATCCATCAGGTTCGGGATTTGCACCTTAGCCTTCACCAGCGCTTCCATTCCCTCCTTGGAGGCCGTCAGATAGTTGATCAGATCCACGGCTTCATCGGGATGCTTGGTTTTGGCGGAAGCACCGATACCGAGTGAGCCGGTCCATGTTGCGGATTTGCCTGTGGAGCCGGCAGGATAAGGAATCAGGTCATAATCGAAGGGCAGCTTCTCGTAAGTGCTCATATCCCACGGACCTACCGGGAAAAAGGCCATTTCACCTTTCATCCAGCGCTGGTAGGTATCGAGTGTCTGAGCCTGCTCCGTAGATGGAGTAATGCCGTATTTCAGCTGCATGTCGGCGAAGAATTGCAGGGCTTCGATAAACTTGGGATCATCAATGGTAACCTTGGTCTTGGTAGCATCCAGCCAGTCCGCCCCGTTGCTCCAGACGAAGGAAGGCAAGGCCCATTGCACGTTGAAGCCCGCGCCGAATTGATCCAGCTTGCCGTCTCCGTCCTTGTCAATCGTCAGCTGCTGAGCGACTTTGATGAATTCATCCCAGGTGTAAGGTTTGTCTTTGTCCGGCAGCGGGATACCCGCAGCTTCGAACATGGTCTTGTTATAGCCGAGTGCAAAAGGGCCTACGTCCTTAGGCATCCCGTAGAGATTCCCTTGCCCGGCCATGGTGCCGTCGTAACGGTACAGATCCACGCCATATTTCCAGATGTTATTCAAATCAATGTTAGGGTTCTTCTCCACATAGCTGGTCAGGTCCAGCAGCACGCCGCTGTTCACATAAGCCTTCAGGTCACCGGATTCAAAATAGAATACGTCCGGCACGCTGTTCCCGGTAATAGAGGCTTTCAGCTTAGTCGCATATTGATCTGCCGCAGTCACAACGATCTTAACCTTGACGTTCGGATGATCGGCTTCATATTTTTTCACAACACCCTCATAAGCCTTCTGCTCGTCGGTTCCCCCACGGAACATGAAGGTAAGATTCTTGGTTTCCTTGGAATCCTTGCTGCCGGCATTCGCCGTAGCTTCGCTTCCGCTATTGCCCCCGGATGATGCATTGTTCTTCCCGCCGCAGCCTGTAAGTACAACCGATACCATCAGAACCAACGACAGCAGTGTGAACCAGCCCTTTTTCTTTAACACTGTAACCCCTCCTAGGATTTGCTGAGCAACTCGATTGATACAATCTATATAGAAGAACTAGGAACCTCACCGGCTCTGGTAGTTCAAGCTACCGTGTGATGCATATGCTTCATACTTTAATTAAATAATTGAGAAACAATTGAATGTATTCGCTTACAGGTATAAAATAGCATATATAAAGCGGAGTGTAAATATAAAAGTATAAATCTTTTTAAATAAACTCAAACTAAACGTTGTTTATTGTCCTTTTACTGAAAAAAATCATTCAATATTGACTTAACAGCGCATTGAGTGTTCACATTTATATAAAATAAATAGGCTTTAATTTTTACTTTTAGCTTAAATTTAATCGTTATCTACAAATAAAGGCAGAATACTTTCCTTTTAGGGCGGGTTAGTTTATAATTTTATAAAATAGTTTCGATTCTCATGACCTTAGTGGAAGAAGGTACCCTAAATATGATTTATATTAAAGATCTGATGAGCGGGATTGATATCTTCAAGGCGCTCAGCTCGGAAATCCGCATCCAGATTCTGGAGCTGCTGGCGACCAATCAGGCCCTGAATCTCAATGAAATTGCCAAGAAGCTGAATCTCAGCAACGGGGCGATTACAATGCATATCAAGAAGCTGGAGGAGAGCGGCTTAATTGAGATTAATACTGCCGTAGGCAAGCACGGAATTCAGAAGGTCTGCTACCTGAATAAGGATAAGCTGATGGTGGATCTGCGGAGCAAGGATGTGGATAATCTGTACGAGGTCGAGATTCAGGTGGGCCATTACAGTAATTATCAGGCCGTTCCGACCTGCGGTCTGGCCACCAAGGACAGCATCATTGGGGACTTCGATGAGCCGCGTTACTTCGCCGATCCCCAACGGATCGATTCCGAGATCATCTGGATGGCCGAAGGCTTCCTGGAGTACCGCATCCCTAACTATCTCAAAGCCAACCAGACCTTCCGGGAAATCCAGTTCTCCATGGAGATTGGCTCCGAGGCTCCCGGGTTCAACGACAATTACCCCTCGGATCTGTACTTCTATGTGAACGGCATCGAGATCGGCTTCTGGACCAGCCCCGGGGACTTCGGCGACATGCGCGGCACCTTCAACCCGGACTGGTGGCCTCCCCATCTCAACCAGTATGGCATGCTGAAGCTGATCCGCATTAATCAGGAGGGCAGCTTCATTGACGGCTGCCGCATCTCTGACATCACCTTGGATGACATTAAGCTGGATTACAAGAGCGAGCTGACCTTCCGTATTGCCGTCACCGACAAGCCGGTCAACAAGCGCGGCTTGACCATCTACGGCAAGCATTTCGGCAATTACAGCCAGGATCTGCTGGCGCGTGTGCTCTACAATGTGCATGAGGTTGAAGACCCTTCCGGCCAGGCGACTACAGCGGGAGTGGCAGATTGATCGTTTATAACAGACAGCCGCTCCCTGCCGCCGCTGGTATAAACTCGAAGTATAATTGTCCCGGCCTTAACCCACACTAACGAATGTCTTTCAAACTACCGTGAGGGAGTGTTTCGAATGCGTGAAGGGTTAATACCAGCCGTACTGGGGACCGTAGTTACTGCTTCGAGTGCAGCTTTTCTGGGGAGCAGATATAAGATCGCGGCAACCGGCATTCTTGGATTTGGTCTGGCGCATATTGTACTCGGCACCATCGATTTGTTCGAACACCGGTAAGCCTACTTGGAAGATGACCAGACCCTATCCATCGGATAGGGTCTGGTTTGCTGTGTTGTGCGGGAAGGAGCCGCTATACACCTCGTGCCCAGCTCGTTGCACCTTAATTCGCTGAAAATAGGCTAACGGCGGGAGTGAGGGGCAGAAGTGCCCCTGAATTCGCTGAAAGTGGGCTGTCGGCGGGAACGAGGGGCAGAAGCTAGCATTCGGTTTTTCGCACACAGTTGGTCTATGTACCAGTCACGCCGATTGTATGCTGTTTTCCACATACATTTGGTCCATATCAAGATCAAAGAAGGCCCTTACCCAATTCAGGTAAGGACCTCCCATACAACCTCAACCATATATGAAGCTCTAAAGAATTTAACAAGAAGAAGCAAAAAGGAACGGAGGGGAAATTTGGAACTGTAGGAGCGGGAGCGTCCGCCTTTGTCTGCGGATTTCTACCGCGAGCAGCGGTATTAAATCAAGAAATCTGCAGACAACAGCGGCCGGAAGTCCAAATGTTCTCCGCAGAGACGATTACGCTTCAAGGTTTCTTTCGCAGCTTCATTTCGCAGCCTCATTTCACAGCCACATAGAACAGCCGCTGTGCGGAATCATCCGCCGCCACCCACTCGAAGTCCGCATACACCGACACCTCGCTGAATCCGGCCGCAAGCAGCTCCTGCTTCATCCACTCCGGGTCATAGGCACGCTGGGTATGGGTCTCTTCGAAGCGGCGGTACGTGTCTGAGCGGCCCTCCTCGCAGGCGAAGATGGACAGGTGATGCTCAATCTCCCGGCGGGGGACGTCCAGCTCACAAGTCCAGATGTAGGAGATGTCGGGCTCATCCAGCACAAAAGGCTGCTCTTCCTCATAGCGGATCAGCGTGTTCGGATGATGCACATCGAACAAGAAGGTCCCGCCCGGCTTCAGTCCGTCATATGTACTGGAGAACACAGACCGGATGTCCTGCTCCTCCAGCACATAATTCAGACAGTCACAGAAGGAGATGACGGCGTCCACTGGCTCCGGCAGCTCCCATTCCTTCATGTTCTGCTGAACCCACTGGACACTGCCCTCCCGCAAAAAGCGCCGTCCCTGCGGCTGCTGCTCCAGCTTCCGCCGGGCAACGGACAGCATGTCCGAAGAGAGATCAATCCCCGTCATGTGATAACCGGCCGCCGCCAGCGGAATCGTCAGGCTGCCGGTACCGCAGCCAAGTTCGGCTACCGTGCGCGGCTTGCCGTATTTGCCCCATGCCGTCTCGGCAAAGGCCAGCCAATCCGGATAAGGCATATCCGCCATAAGCGCATCGTATACATAAGCAAATTTGCCATAGGAAGACACTGCGTACACCGCTTTCTCTATACTATTGGTTGTCGGAATCGCTGTCCGGTCCGGCCTGCTCCTCTTCGCGGGCAGCCAGATAGGTCCAGTTCTCCTTCTGGACAACCAGCCCTTCCTTCATCAGCTTGCCAAGCGCACGCTTGAACGCTGATTTGCTGATGCCGAAGCGCTGCTTGATAATATCGGGAGGCGTAGCATCCGAATACGGCATTCCGCCGCCCGGACGGGAAGCCAGGAAATCAAGCAGAGCCGCCGAATCCACATCACGCCCCACTTCCTTGCGGTGGCCCATGCTAAGGTTGACGCGGCCATCCTCACGGATATGCGCCACGCGAGCTTCAATCACTTCGCCCAGACGCAGCAAACGGGTGCGTTCAGAGGAGTGGACCATCCCGATGATGCCGAAGCCAAGAACACCAGCGTCTATAAGCACGAAGGTCCCCATCTGCAGAGGCTTGTACACCCGGGCGGTGACACTCTGCCCCTGCCAGGATTCCGGTGCAGGCAAGGCCAGCGGCGCAAGCTCCTGCTCTCCGGCCAGTTTGGCACGGAGACGTCCCTGCTTGTCATGCTCCATAATTGCGAAGACCTTGTCGCCAATCTGCGGACGCAGCTCCACCAGCTCAGGAAGCTCGCTGAGCGGCAGCAGCAGCTGCCGTCCAAGCCCCATTTCCAGGAAGCAGCCCAGCCGCGGATGAATATCCGCCACCTCCAGCAGCGCCATCTCGCCAAGCGTCAGATAAGGCTTCTTCATCGTAGCTGCAGGACGGTCCTCGGTATCGAAGAAAAGGAACACCTCAACCTTATCTCCGATCTTCGGCTTGCTGCCCACAAGCTCGGTGTAATGAAGCATGATATCCTGGTCGCCTGCGCTCAGGAAGTATCCGTAAGGGGAGACCTCCCGCATCACTTCAAGCGTAACCGTAGTTCCTGCAATCAGACTCATACCGTCTCCACGACCTTGGCATCCGACCACAGACGCTCAATATTGTAATATTCACGTTCATCGCGGTGGAAGACATGGACAATCACGTCGCCAAGGTCCATCAGTACCCAGCGCGCCGCATCCATCCCCTCAATGCCTTTGATCATTCCGCCAGCTTCATGAACTACCTTGCGCACCTCAGTGGCAATCGCCTGAACCTGGGTATCGGAATTACCGTGGCAGATGATGAAATAATCGCTGATCGGCGACACACTGCGCAAATCAAGAGCCACCACATTCATTGCTTTTTTATCCTGAACGGCGTGTAACGCCAGCTCAAACAGCTTGTTTGATTGTACACTCATTTTTTTTCCTCCAATGTTCTAACTAAATCGTTGCGCGCCAGCACCGTAAGCGGAAATACGACCCTGCGCTTCTCCAGCAGCACGCGAATTGTGGAATCCAGCCCGGCAATCAGCCCTTGCTCCAGACTGACCTTTGCCAGCCTGCGGATCTCCTCCACACCAGGGAAGTCCCGACCCGGCTCAATATAATCAGCCAGACAGACGATCCGCTCCAGCAGGCCCATGTTCTCCCGTCCCGAGGTGTGGTAACGGATCGCGTCCAGCACCTCCGAATCCTGAATACCATAATCATGTTTGGCGGTATAAGCACCCACCTCAGCATGCCATAGCTGCTTGTCATATTTCAAAAGCTCGGCGGATAATCCGTTCTGTTCAATGATCTCCCGCATCCGTTCTACCGGCCAATACTTGGCCACATCATGCAGGATGGCTGCGGTCTCGGCCCGCTGCGGGTCAGCGCCATAACGCTGCGCCAGCTTCACAGCAGACTCCATCACCCCGAGTGTATGCTTCCAGCGTTTGTCCGGCATCTGGCCGGATACCGCCTCAATCAGCGCTTCACGGCTGTACTCCATACAATCCACTCCTTTGAACATATTCATATACAGCATCCGGAACCATATAGCGGATCGACTTTCCCTCGGCGGCCCGGGCTCTGAGCATGGTGGAGGAGAGATCGACCAGCGGCATATCCGCCAGCAGCACTCTATCCGCAATGAACTCCGGCAGCAGTCCCAGATCCAGCGGAGTGCCCGGACGACCAACACCGATGAAGGTCAACCGCTTCACCAGCTCTTCGATCCCCTGCCACTTGGGCAGATACTGAACCATATCCGCACCCACGATGAAAAAGAACTCATGCTGCTGATATTCCTCCTGCAGGCTGATTACAGTCTCCAGCGTATAAGATACTCCGCCCCGCACGATTTCCCAGTCAAGAATGCCAAAGGAAGGGTGATTCTTCACCGCTCCCTCCACCATAGCCAGCCGCTGTTCACCGGTGGCCCCGGCCTCATGCTTATGAGGCGGGATATGCGAAGGCATGAACCAGACCTCCTGCAGAGCGTAGCTCTCGCGCGCCGTCTCAGCAGCCATCATATGGCCGATATGCAGAGGATCGAAGGTCCCTCCCATTATGCCTACTCTCAAGAGGTCAACCTCCTATCTAAGGGAGCTCAATCGTTTTGTTGTCGCGTGATTCCTTGTACAGAACGATAGTCTTGCCGATCACCTGAACAAGCTCCGAACCGGACTGCTCGGCAAGCGCGGCACCAATTTCCTTGGGATCATCAGCGTTGTTATTTAATACACTGATCTTCATCAGCTCGCGTTTCTCAATAGCTTCTTCAATGTGACGGATCAGATGATCGTTTACGCCGCCTTTACCGACCTGAAATACAGCATCCAGATGATGAGCCAAAGAGCGCAGATAACGTTTTTGTTTGCCTGTTAACATAAATGTGAAAACTCCTTAATTAACATATATTATTACCCTGTTCAGTGAAAATCATTTGCCCGGCACCTGGCCGAGGCAATCCGCAATAGTCTGCCGCATAATTGCGGCGGGCGCCACAAGCCCCGTCCAATACTCCAGGGCATAAGCTCCCTGGTAGACGAACATGCCCAGCCCGCCGTGCACGGTGCAGCCGCGCTTCAGACTCTCTGTAAGCAGCCGGGTATGCAGCGGATTATAGATCAGATCGCTGACGATCATCCCTTCATGCAGCCCGGATGGATCGATCGGCATGTCTTCCATATGCGGGTACATCCCTACGGATGTCGTATTAATTACAATATCCATGCTGCCAAGCACGCCGGGAACGGCATCCATCCCTGCTCCGCATAAGCTGCCCCGGCTGCTGAAGCTATCTGCCAGCTGACGGGCCCGTTCCTCATTACGGTTCACAATCAGGACCGAAGCCGCCTGCTCCTTCAACAGCGCCGAGACAATCCCTCTGGCCGCACCGCCGGCTCCAATCACCAGAATACGGGTACCGGTGAGATCCGGCGCAGCCTCTGTCTTAAGCGAGCGGACATATCCGATCCCATCCGTATTGAAGCCGGTCAGTATCCCATTGTCATTGACGATGGTATTGACTGCACCGACATCCACCGCACTTGAATCCAGCCGGTCCAGATACTCCATCACAGCAACCTTGTGGGGAATCGTTACATTCACTCCCCGGAAGCCAAGCGTCCTTATCGCCTGCACCGCATCGCCCAGCTTGTCCGGCGTGATGTGCAGCGGCACGTAAGCCCCGGAGAGACCGAGTGCCTGGAGCGCCGCCCCGTGCATCAGCGGGGATTTGGACTGGGCAATCGGGTCGCCCATCACACCCAGCAGAAGCTCCCCGTGACTCTGTGTGTTCCTGCCTGTCTCAGTCATGCCGCCTTCCTCCTGTATAATTAGATCAGCGACGGACGGGTTAGCACCTTGACGCCGCGCGGCACATGAACAGCTACTACCGCTCCGGCTGTACCGTTCACCTTGATCCAGCCCAGGCCGGAGATGAACAGGTCGGTCTCACTATTCCTAGCGATACGGAATTCATGCCGCTGCCACTGCGGCAGCTTGTCCATGTCGGCAGTTCCCGGCGGAGACAGCAGCTCGCCCCGGTGGTCTTGGTACAGGGAATCTGCACGCTCCAGCTTCGTACGGTGAATCTTCAGGGTGCCGCTGATGAAGCAGGTGAAGGACTGGCGTTCCCCCTGAATGAAGTCGAAGCGTCCCAATCCGCCGAAGAACAGCGACTGGCCTTCATTCAGCTGATAGACCGCAGGCTTGAGCGGATTCTCGGGCATCACTGCACCAAGATCCTTGCGCTCGACAAGTTCACTGTAGCGCCAAGGGTATACGATCCCAGGCGTATCAATGATGGAATGGCCGTCATCCAGCGGGATTTTCACCATATCGAGGGTGGTGCCCGGATAACGGGAGGTCGTCAGCTCCTCTTCCAGGTCACTGTAATCGGAGATCAGCCGGTTAATCAAGGTGGACTTGCCTACATTGGTAGCCCCGACGACATATACATCACGCTGGCCGCGCAGCTCGGTAACGGCCTCCAGCAGACGGTCGAAGCCCTGATTGCGCTTCGCGCTGACCAGGACAATCTCCGCCGTGCGCAGTCCCTCTTCCTTGCAGCGCTGCTGCATCCAGTTGCGCAGCCGGTTCCAGTTGGTTACCTTCGGCAGCAGATCGATCTTGTTCACCGCCAGGATGACCTGATTATTGCCGACGAACCGCTGCAGCCCGGAAATCAGACTGCCCTCGAAATCGAACAGATCCACGATGTGGATCACCAGTGCATTTTTCTCCCCTACTCCGCTTAACAGCTTCAGGAATTCATCCTGATTCACCGATACGGAAGAGGCTTCATTGTAATTCTTAATCCGGAAGCAGCGCTGGCAAATGACAGGCTCCCGCTCGAAGGCGACCTCCGGGATATAGCCGGGAAGCTCCTTGTCCACACTCTGGAGCTTAATGCCGCAGCCGCTGCATTTCTCAGGCCGGATCTTTTCATCGTTCATTGCATTCATTAAGATTTATCCTCCTCTTGCCACAATCCTTGCTTCCGCAGACGGGTCAAGGCAATCTGCTCCACTCTGCGGTTAATTCTTGTTCCTATTCCTTCATCCTTGACGGAGATGGGCAGCACGAGTACCGTGAACAGACCCAGCCGGTTGCCGCCGTATACATCGGTAAGCATCTGGTCGCCAACTACAATCGTCTGCTCCGGTCCCAGCTCCATCAGCTTCATGGCCCGCAGGAACGGGGAATTGCTGGGCTTCTTGGCCTGATGTACAAATTCAATATTCAGCGGGGTGGCAAAACGCGACACCCGGTCCATATTGTTGTTGGATACAATCACAAGCTTGAAGCCCAGTTCCTTCACCTTGGCGAACCAGAGCAGCAGCTCAGGAGTAGCCAGCGGCGCCTTGGCGCCGACCAGCGTATTATCCAGATCCGTAATAATTCCCCGATAGCCTTGGCGGTACAGCTCTTCCAGAGCGATATCAAACACCGTGTTTACGCGGAGCTTGGGGACTAATCTTTCGAACAATTCCTTCACCTCATTTTCATACAGGAAACTTGTAACCCGGCACTATAGGACTGCTCAAATTCCAGGGTCCGGCAGCATTTCATTACCATGGGGCATTACTTGCCGGACTTCATGCTTTTTCGCAGCCGCAAAGCTTCAGTATACACGCTGTGCCAGTCTTTGTCTTCAATAACCTCAGGGCTGTAATTCGCCCGCTCGAACATCTTCAGCAGTGCAGGCAGACTGCCCGCTGCTTGCGGACGTTCCGCGCTCCACCGTGCCACGGATTCGCGCAGGGTCTCATGCTCTTTCTTCAGCATACCCTTCCTGCGCATATACCTTACCCAGCGCTCCGTTTCTGCGATAACTTTTTGCGCCGGAGTCGGCTGAGCACCCAGACGCATGCGTGTAATCAGGAAGCGCAGGCTTAGCCGGCGCTGCCAGATCAGGAATAGGGTCCAGAGCAGGAGTACAGCGGCTGCTCCGGTCACAGCCCAGGTGCCGGGATGGAATCCGGCAGACTTGTCCGTCTGGCCCGATGCCGCCGGCTGAGACTCTTCCGGCTCCTCTTCCTGCACTTCAGGCTGGTCAGGAATATCCTGCTCACTCTGCGTGAGCACCGGGACATCGAAGCCAGGCGTTGCCTCTACAGGCACCCATCCGTAATCGCCGAAATAAATCTCGGCCCAGGAGTGGGCGTCCGCATTAGTAATCGTATAGTTATTATTCACATAACCGGCAGCACCCTGCTGAAGCATTACGCTATCCGGAATCTCGGCCTGCTCTCCTGGAGCATATCCCTTCACCCATCGGGCCGGTATATCCAGTGATCTTGCCATAGTAACAAGCGCCGTGGAATAGTAATCGCAGTATCCTTCCTTAATCTCAAACAGGAAGCTCTCGACCATGTCCTTGCTTCTGGCCCGTGAGGTATCCGGCTGATTCGTGTAAGGGAAGGAAGCTTGCAGATATTGCTGCAGCAGAATCGTCTTCTCGTATGGCGTCTGCGCTCTCGCCGTAATCTCCTTGGCCAGCGCGCTCACCCGCTCAGGATAGTTATCCGGGAGCTGGAGATACTGCGGATCGATATTCTTGTTGCTGTAGAGCTGCTCAAAGGTCTGCATGCTCAGTTCCTTAAGGGGAACCACCGGCACCTCCGAGGTTATCACATAGGTCTGCGGGTACGCTCTCGTTTTACCTCCGGGATTCCACAGCAGCTCACTGTCGTTACTCCGCCAGGATAAACCGCTGCTTTGTTCCTGACCATCCACCGAGTCTACCCCCGAGATCGAATAGCCGCCGAACAGAACCGGATAGCTGTTCCCTCCGAGCAGCTTGACGGTCTGCTTGAGTGTACGGGTCTCTGTCTTAGAGGCGGCTGCGCGCTCTAGCGGCTCACCCACCTGTACCTCGTTATGCTGTCCCCGGCCGGAGGTATCATCATCTGTCCAGCCTTTGCCCGAATACACGCTGCGGATTTCTCCGCGCATATAGGTGCGCAGATCGGAGGTCACTTGCATGACCGGCGAATAATCGAAGTTGAAGCCCCCGCCCAGATTGTCATCGTTCAGGCTGTAGCCCGATGTCGTCCCGTTCGCCGCTGACCCGCCGCTTCCGGCGTCCCCGCCCCCGGAGGAGGGTCTGGACGAGACCGAGTTACCGTTCCACTTTTGCCAGGCGGTATAAGGATCGGTCAAGGTGGGACGCACACCCGGCATGTTCACACCGACAAGGATGACCAGTGAGAATATAATCGCTATATTCAAGGCAACCTTCATCGGGTATCTCAGCATATAGGTCCAGCCGCGCGGATAGTGCAGCTGGAAATTCCTCAGATGCCGCGTGACCAGCCAGCCCATACCGGCAAAGACCGTCCAGGCTACCTCCTGCCACATGACCGCTACCGTGAACGAATCCAGCGCGGCGAAGGCCGTGATATTCGCTGCGACGAACATCAGAATCCTCGCCTTGCCGTTCACCCACCAGGCGGACACAAGCAGCAGCGCCCAAGCCCCCAGCGCAAACCAGATGTACGGATTCATCGATACCGCTATCCCCGGCAGCCGGTCAAGAAATGCCGGCAGCAGAGGATCAGGAATGTAGATGCCGTAACTGATAATCACGTTGTATACAATAAATACCACTGCCGCGCCTTCCAGCACTATGCGGTACACTCTTTTGAACGGAAAAATAATTTCAATAGCTGTAACGGCCAGCAGGGTTAACGCCACAGAAACGGTGGTCTCCTGCAGCCAGAAGGGCACCGTATAGGACACCCACTGCATAGCGATAATGCTCAGCCATAGTAGCGTCAGCCCGTGATGCCATGAGGAACGTATCGCCTGGAACCAGTTCTTCATCGGACCGAATCACCTCCAAGTACCGCAGGAAGCTCCTGAAGTGTGCTGATGCTATGTCCGGTAACGCCATGCGAGTGCAGGATATTCTGCCACTCACCGGCCCGGTATTTCCCGGAAGGATGAAGAACATGAATATGGGAAGGCGTCATCCCCCGGTTCTCCGCCCAGCGCAGCGTATCCAGCACCACTCTGCCGCTCTGCGGACTGATCAGTACGAAATACGACCCCTTGGGGAACAGCCGCTGGACACTCTCCAGCCTGTTAATCAGCGGCCCCTTGCCTTCCGCATTGATGTCAATTAAATACTGAATCATCTTTTGCCGCTCGGCATTGCCTTCCGCCGGACTGAACACCTTATTATGCTTATCCAGACAGCACAGGCCGATGCCGATCCGCTCCCGGATGCCGAAGCCGAGAAGAGAAGCCGTGACCGAGACCGCCAGCTCGAATTGTGCGGAGTTGTAATAGCCGCTGGAGGTGCCGTCCAGCACCAGAATGGTTCTGGGAACGGATTCATGCTCGAATTCCTTAGACTTCCACTCACCGGTCTTCGCCGTTGCATTCCAGTGAATGCGTGTCAGCCGGTCGCCGTAGACATAATCACGGACACCGTTGATCTGCGTGGTCTCGCGCCTGGACTGCAGCAGCGATACCTGCGGCCCCGACAGGCGCGCCTTGCGCTCGTACAGCTGCCAGCGCGGCACTACGACGGCCCGGGGCATGACCCGGAACTGGCCTTCTGCCTTGAAGGTTCCCTTGTGCTCCATCAGACCGAAGATGTCCTCGCTGAGAATATCCGTATTCTCAAAAGTATAACGGCCCCGCTCCAGCAGCGGTGTCTGGAACAGCAGCTCGCCCCGTCCGCCCATGTTCGGAATCAGGCTCTCCTCGAACACCCAGGACTCTCCGTTATGGCGCTTCAGAATTTCCCTTACGATCACGTAGGGCAAGGGCAGAAATCCCGGAATGGTCACTTCCAGCTTCACCTTGAGAAAGCCCCCGGCATAGAGCAGGTCCGGCTTATCCTGTTCGGAATAAAAGCTGCGTGTGCCTCTGGCCCGCCGGACCCCTTCAAGGCCGCCAATGAACAGATACAGAATGAGTACAGAGACCATGATGAACAGCATGAACGAGGTTTTGCCGCCCTGAAACAGCACGTAGAAGAGTGTGATGACCCAAATCGCCAGAACGCCCGTGAACTTCCTCAGCTCAATCGCAGCGGCAGCCCGTGTAAGTAAGGCTCTCATCTTATTGCCTCATAGTTACAGGCACGTTAATGCTCTGAAGCAGCTTCTGCAGCAGGGAGTCCATGCTGACGTTGTCCAGGCGTGATTCCGGCCGCAGCAGGATACGGTGTCCCAGCGTATACGGGGTCAGGGTCTTCACATCATCAGGCAGCACATAGTCCCGTTCCTGGAGAAAAGCGTAGGCCTTGCAGGCCATCATGAACGATAACGATGCCCGGGGGCTTGCGCCCAGCAGCACTAGCGGGTGCACCCGCGTCTGGCGGACCACATCCAGCAGGTAGTTCAGCACCGGCTCGCTGATGAATACATCGCGGATCTCCTCCTGAATGGCGGCGATCGTCTCCATGCTGGTTACCGGAGCCAGCCTGTCCACCGGCTGGCCCTGCTGATGGGTACGCAGCAGGTTCTTCTCGGTGTCGGCATCCGGGTAGCCCAGGCTGATCCGCAGCATGAAGCGGTCGAGCTGAGCTTCGGGGAGGGTATAGGTTCCCTCGAAATCTATCGGATTCTGGGTCGCACAGAGCATGAACGGATGCGGAAGGGGATAGGTCTCTCCATCGACCGTAACATTGCGTTCCTCCATTACCTCAAGGAGTGCGGACTGGGTCTTCGTGGTCGCCCGGTTGATTTCATCGGCCAGCAGAATATTGGTCATCACCGGGCCCGGACGGAAGTGGAACATCTCATCGCGCGGATGATAGACGGATACGCCGGTAATATCACTCGGAAGAATATCCGGGTTACACTGGATACGCCGGTATTCGCCGGACATCGACCGGGAGAGTGCGCGGATAAGCTGGGTTTTGCCAGTCCCCGGAACATCCTCAATCAGGACATGTCCGCCTGCTAACAGGGCAGTCAGCAGCAGTTCTATTTCAAAGCTTTTACCAAGAATACAGGATTCCAGATTAGTGCGGACAGCGTTCATTATTTGCGTAGATTCTTGACGTACGGGCATGTATGTTAAACCCTCCTATATCAGAATAAGCAGTAATATATACATTTTACATGATAGGAGTACCGAAAGTACATGTTAGGCCAAGTGAAATTGTAGAGCGGCATGCCAGAGTTGTCCAAAAGAAACCCGTCATCAGGCGGAGTAAGCCTCCTTTAATTAAAAAGGGACCGCCATAGGCGATCCCGGAATTAACATATCTATATACATTCCATTTACCGTCAGTTACCCCTTCGGGCGGACGACCAGCGCCGCCAGGAAAGAGAAGACAATCGCCGAGGAAATCCCGGCGCTGGTCACATCGAAGATCCCGGTGACGACACCGACCCAGCCATCGCGCTCCAGCTCAGTCAGCGCGCCGTGGACCAGCGAATTCCCGAAGCTGGTAATGGGCACGCTGGCCCCGGCTCCGGCGAATTTCACCAGCGGATCGTAGATACCAAAAGCGTCGGCAGCCGCACCAAGCACCACCAGCGTACTCATGGTATGGGCCGGAGTCAGCTTCAGCACATCGAACATCAGCTGGCCGATCACGCATATCGCACCCCCGACCAGAAAAGCCCATAAATAAATCATGCTCCCTCACCTCCGCTCTCCAGGGCTACCGCATGGGCTACGCACGGAATACTCTCCCCTTGTTGATATGACAGCGGCGACAGAAGCGCTCCGGTCGCTACAATCAATACACGCTTCAGTTCACCCTTCTTCATACGCTTCATAATATGCCCGTAAGTCACTGTAGCCGAGCAGCCCGCGCCGCTGCCCCCGGCAATGACGTATTTCTGCTTGTCCAGGTCATACATCATCAGCCCGCAATCATTGAACACCGTCTCCTCCATCGGGATGCCTTCCTTAGCCAACAGATCCTTGGCAATCGGCAAGCCGACGGAAGCCAGATCGCCCGTAACAATCAGATCATAATGCCCGGGTGTCAGCCCTGTATCGCGGAAATGCGCCGTAATCGTATCGGCGGCTGCCGGGGCCATAGCGGTTCCCATGTTGAACGGATCCTTCAGCCCCAGATCCATGATGCGACCAAGTGTTGCATACACTACATGCGGCCCTTGAACCGTCCCGTCGTTCACCCCTACCACTGCGCAGCCGGAGCCTGTTACGGTGTACTGGGCGGTGGGCGGCTTCTGCGAGCCGTACTCTGTCGGGTAGCGGAACTGTTTCTCAACCGTACAGTTGTGGCTGGATGTACCGGCCAGCGCGTATTTGCCGCCGCCGGAATCCACGATCATCGAGGCGATGGCAAGGCTCTCCATCGAGGTGGAGCAGGCACCGAACACCCCGAGGTAAGGCACGCCGAGCTTGCGCGCGGCGAAGGAGCTGCTGATGATCTGATTCATCAGATCCCCGCCGACGAAGAACTCCAGCTTCTCCTGCTCCAGATTCGCATTCATGAGGGCAAGCTTGGCGGCTTTTTCGAACAGGGCGCGTTCTGCCTTCTCCCATGTCTTCTCGCCCATCTCCAGCGAATCATAGACGAAGTCAAAGCTTGAGGCCAGCGGCCCTTCCCCCTCTTCGGGTCCCACTACAGCAGAGGTTCCGAGGATCACCGGACGGTTCGTAAATTCCCAGGTCTGTTTGCCGAGCTGCTTCATCGTTTAATGCGCACCTCCCCAGCCCATAACGGCATACACTACACCCACGATAAAAGCAGCAACGACGCCGAACACAATAACCGACCCGGCCAGTTTGAACATGTTCCCGCCCACGCCCAGCACCAGCCCTTCCGCCCGGTGCTCCAGTGCCGCAGAGCACATGCTGTTGGCGAATCCTGTGACCGGCACTGCTGTGCCTGCACCGCACCATTGGGCGAGCTTGTCATATACCCCGAAGCTGGTCAGTATGACGGAGAGCAGAATCAGAATGGCTACGGTCGGGCTTGCCGCCTCTCTGGAGGTCATATCGAATATCGCCATGAATGCTTCCTGGATGCCTTGTCCCAGCACACAGATGAGTCCCCCGGAGAGGAAGGCGCGCATACAATTTTTGAATACAGGACGAGAAGGCACGTAAGGCTTGGCCAATTCCTGATAGGCCTTCGGGGTCAGACCGTCAAGGTTCAGCTTGACGCCTGACTTTTTTGTTTTTGCCGGCAATGCAGACACCCCCTGAACTGTTGGATACGAAAGGGAACGGGCAGCGG
The DNA here is from genome assembly GCF_038002265.1 of Paenibacillus sp. FSL R7-0179. Taxonomy (NCBI): domain Bacteria; kingdom Bacillati; phylum Bacillota; class Bacilli; order Caryophanales; family Paenibacillaceae; genus Paenibacillus; species Paenibacillus sp. FSL R7-0179. The sequence continues at coordinate 873,738 of NZ_JBBOCC010000002.1, read as the reverse complement.
GTAAGCAGCAGTCCCGTCCCTTCGTGTTATGCGGAATTAAGTTTTCCTTATTATTCACTTCAGGCGGCCCCGTTATGTCCCTCCTGCTCAGGAAAAATAAAACAGCACAACAATCAGCAGCAAAAACAGCACCAGGATCAGTACCGCCTCATTCTCCCGCCCGTACCGGCGGCGGTAACGCCTGGGCAAGCTTTGCCGGCGGACCGGCACTTTGCGGAATCCGCTCCGGCTGCCTGCCTGGGCTACGATCCCCGAGAGCCACATTCTCCTCGCTTCCTTTCTCCGGCTCCTGCCTGCAGAGCCCTTACCGTATAGTATTCGCACAGGGAGCCCTTGTGTTCATTTGCCCTCCCGGCATGGACAAGCGGCGTAAGAATGTTCATACTAAAAGAGTGAACTTAAGAATCTGACTTGCTGATTGACGAAATCCTTGAATATACAAAGGTTTCGTCAATCAGCCGGCCATTATTCTTAAGTTCAGCTTATGTAGATGTCATAAAGGAGCGATATATGTATGAATACAGACACCCTTGAATTGTTCAAAACCTTAACAGAATTTCCCTCAGCCTCCGGCTTCGAGCGCGAGCTGCGCGCTTATGTCAAGGAGGCTATGACGCCTTATACGGATGAATTCGTGCAGGACCGGCTGGGCAGCCTGTTCGGCGTTATGCGCGGTGAAGCTAACGGTCCCAAGATTATGGTGGCCGGCCATTTCGATGAGGTAGGCTTCATGGTGACCGGCATTACAGACAACGGGATGATCCGCTTCACACCGCTGGGCGGATGGCTGGCTTCGGCCGTGGCCTCACAGCGGCTGCAGATCATTACGCCGAAGGGTACGCTGAACGGCGTGGTCGGCAGTACACCCATCCACCTGCTAAGCGCGGATGAACGCGGCAAGGCCGGGGAGATCAGCAAGATGTACATTGATATCGGTGCAGACAGCCGCGAGGAAGCACAGAGCTTCGGAGTAGCTCCGGGACAGCAGGTCGTTCCGGTCTGCCCGTTCACGCCGCTGGCCAATCCGAAGAAGATTATGGCCAAGGCCTGGGACAACCGCTACGGTGTCGGACTGGCTATTGAATTAATGAAGGAACTGCACGGACAAGCCTTGCCGAATACGCTCTACTGCGGGGCTACCGTTCAGGAAGAGGTTGGGCTGCGCGGTGCCCGGACGGCTGCCAATCTGCTGGCCCCGGATATTTTCTTCGGGCTGGACGCCAGCGCCGCTGCCGATATGACCGGCGACCGCCAGGCCTTCGGCCATCTGGGACAGGGTGCGCTGCTGCGTATTTTTGACCCGACGATGATTACCCACCGGGGGCTGGTTGAATATGTGCAGGATACAGCCGACACTCATAAGATCAAGTACCAGTATTTCGTCTCCCAGGGAGGAACGGATGCGGGTCAGGTGCATCTCAGCGGCATCGGCATTCCTTCAGCGGTAATCGGGATCTGCTCCCGTTACATCCACACGGCCACCTCGATCATCCACAGTGATGATTATGCGGCAGCCAAAGAGCTGCTGATTAAGCTGGTGCAGGGACTGGACCGCACGACACTGCAGACGATTCTGGAGAACAGCTAACCAACCTCCCCACAAAACATATAAAGTCGTATCTTTCTAACACAAATAGCCGCAGGGATAAGCTTATAGGCTTTCCCTGCGGCTGTATTTATATGTTCTTAGCTCAAAATCGCATATTGCTCCATCGCAGACTGATGAATAGGGTGATCCGCAGCAAGCCCCGTATACTTCGTCAACGCTGCTTCTGCTCCAAGCTCCGCGATTGCAGCTTGCAGCTCTAGCGCTTCGGGGTCATCCCCCGCCTTGAACAGCAGCGCACCGGCCATGGAACGCGTCAGCGCCGTGTAGCTCAGCCCTCTGTCATACGCCTGCGTTGCAGGGGATACCAGACGGTCATTCGGCGACAGCTTGCGCAGCGGCGAGCGGCCTACTCGGGACACCTCATCGGTCAACGCCGGATTGCGGAAGCGTTCCAGGATTTTATCGATATACCGGCTGTGCTCCGCTGCATCGAAGCCATGCTTCTGGACCAGCACCGCGCCGGTCTCCTCCAGCACCTCACGTACCTTCGCCGTTAACGCCTCATCCGCCATAGCCTGCTGAATGGTCTCGTAGCCCTGCAGGAAGCCAAGGTACGCCGCAGAGCAGTGGCCCGTGTTCACAGTAAAGAGCTTGCGTTCAATATACGGCTCCAGATTCTCTACATAATGCACCCCTTCAACCGGCGTATAGCCCGGGATCATCTGCGAGGCGTCCACCACCCATTCATAGAACGGCTCAACAACCACCTTCAGAATATCCTCATGCTGCTGGAGCGGAACGATCCGGTCCACTGCCGCGTTCGGAAAAGCAACCGAAGATTCAGCCTTCGCACGGGTCTCTTCATCCAGCTTCGCGTACACCAGCTCCTTGAGCTGTGCACTGCCGCCAATCGCATTCTCGCAGGCGATTACATGCAGCGGTGCGGAGGAGACAGCTGCTCTTCTGCTGATGCCATCAGCCAGTACACCCGCGATATGCTTCAGAATGGACACACCAACCGCAGTTGTCACCAGATCCGCTTCAGCAATGGCGGCCGCTACTTCATCCGCATGCGTTACACTGCTAAGAGCCGTTACATTCTTCACGATGACCGTTTCCTGACCGCCGCTGGCCAGCGTGACCGGATACTCGCCGCGTTCCTTGAGCTGGGTGACAAAGGCCTCATTCACATCCACAAAAGTCACTTCATAGCCCGCCTGCGACAACAGCAGCCCGATGAAGCCCCTGCCGATATTGCCCGCGCCGAAATGGACCGCCTTCATTACTCCAGTCCTCCTTCAAAGATTGCAATAACATCAGCAGCCGTAGGAGCGTTCATGACGCGGTCAATGGCATCATCCTCGGTGAATATCATCGCCACGTTCGTCAGAACCTCCATATGCCCGTCGCCTGCGGCAGCAATGCCGATGACAACAAACGCCGGCTCATCCCCGCCGAAATCCACCCCGTCCGGGAAGCGGATGATAGACAAACCAGTGGACTTAATATAAGGCCGCGCTTCCTTAGTACCATGCGGAATAGCCAATCCGCCGCCCATATACGTGGACACCACTTCCTCGCGTTCCAGCATCTTGGGAACATATTCCTCCGTTACATGCCCTGCATCGACCAGCAGCTTGCCCGCCATCTTGATGGCTTCGTATTTATCGTTTGCGGCACCGTGCATAATCACTTTATTTTCTGACAGTATACTCATAGGGTTTCTCCCTCTTTCAACATTTATTTTGGAAAAAATGAAGCAGCTCCGAGGACAAGTACCCCCGGATCTCTGACTCTGAACGTTCTTCCAGCAATTGAACCAGCTCAGAGTTCAGCAGCAGTGCGCTGATCTCGCTTAGCACCTCCAGGCTCTCCTTAGAGAGTCTGCGCGGAGCCAGCATAAGCAGAATGACCCGGACCTCTGTATCCCCCTCCAGAATTACGGGCTGATCGAGACGGTACAGGGTCAGCGATGACAGGTGAATATGGCTGCTTCTGGTATGGAACAGCGCCAGCGCCGTATCCGGGATTACCTGGCTGGTCATCCGCTCCCGCTCCAGCAGACGCTCCAGCACAATCCCGGCATCCCCGACCACGCCGTTTCCATTCAGCGTCTCCAGCATCTCCACGATCGTCGCTGACAGATCCATCCCCTGGTTATCAATGGGATGGAACCGGAAACGCTCCAGCAGGCTGACGATCTCATCCAGAATACCCTTGTAGCTCCTGAGACGTTCAAGCGAGGCTTCCTCCCGGACCGCCTGATCCGGTTCACCGTTCCGCCCTTTCCCCCGTTCCCGCAGCGTCGTGTTCTGAATGTAATTCAGCAGCTTCTCAATCTCCTCCGCTGTGAGCAGTGGGCTGATCTTGATGTAACGCTCCTTGTCAATCGGCAGATCGATGGTAGATATAATCAGATCGTAATCTTCATCAGGCAGGCGCGCCGCTTCATACCAGGAGATGTTGCCGAGAATCTCAATCTGCGGCATTTCCTTGGTCAGCCGGGTAGCCAGCAGCCGGGAGGAGCTTAGGCCGCTGGCACAGACCAGAATGGCTCTTACGTTGCGCCTTAGCTGGTTCAGCCGCTCTGCGGAAGCCCCGAAATGCATGACCAGAAATCCGATTTCTTCATCCGGGATCGTAAGCTCCAGCTGCATATCCTCCACGGCTGCGCGGAGGATGTTGAACAGATATTCGTAATCCCTGCGGATCGGGCCGAGCAGCGGGTTACGGATACGGGTACCCTCCCGAATCCGCTTCAATGCCGGATCAATATGCTCCAGCAGGCCCTCGCGCAGGGAACGGTCGCTCTGGAAGGGCAACCCCGTCCGCTTGACCACGCTCTCGGTAAGCTTGTAAACAATCTCCATTAATTCAATATCGCCGTAAGCATAGCCGGAAGAGGAGAAGGAATCCTGAACCCGGTCGAACAGCCCGGCAATATATAGAATCTCTACCCGGGGAATCTTCAGCTCAAGCACCTCTGCGAGCTGCTGCACAAATCGCTCGGCTCCGGCAATGTTCCGGTGGTCGGAGACCCTGGAATAGCCTGCTTCCGCCCCGCTGTCGATGCTCCGGCTAAGCTCAATCCGCCGGGTAGTGACGGCAAGGGCCAGGAGCATTTCCATATAGACAATTTCGGGCAGCTCCGCCGTCCATTTCCATTCCATATCCCACAGCGTATTCTCTACTTCCATAAGGTTGGACTGACCGACTGTAGTCAACAGCACACGAAAAGCCGGATTGCTCTCAGCCAGAGAACCATGACCGACCAGATCAGACAGATCCAGATGCTCTGCGGCTAACCGGCCAATCGCCCGGCGCTTGTCGAGCTCGCTGCCGGTAATTTCAACGCCATAGCCTCTTCTCCGGACAAGCTCCAGCCCGAACTTACGGACCCACTGCTCCAGTTCATCCAGATCGTAGCTGATAGAAGCAACTGTAACCTTAAGGGAGTGCGCAAGTGTGAACAGCTTCACCGGCTCCTCCGCCTCCAGCAGAACACAGAGCTCGAATACCTTGCGGTCTTCGCCGGAATAATCCGCCGGCTTCTCTTCCCGCAGGAACAGGCGCAGCTCCGCAAGACCGGCCTCCGGGCCGCTCAACTGGATGCCTTTGCCTGATTTTTTGATCAGATTAAGATCAAAGTTCTCAAGCGCGGACTCTATATCCTCCATCTCCCGGTGTACGGTCCTTACGCTTACCCCGGTAGCCTCGGCAATTTTCACAGCGGTAATCTCTCCGCTTGCTTCAAGCAGAAGCCATAGGATCTGGCGCTGTCTGGCGGTAATTTTCGTCATTTCCGCTAACCCTCGCTATATGGAGACAACGCTGGCTTTGGCGGCCAGCGTCTCCTTATTTAGCATTGTATACGTCTACTTCAACTTACACTTATGCCGTTTACTTCAAACGTTCTACAAGCTCATCATACTTCGGGCTCTTCAGGAAGTTATCAATCGAGATATGCTCTGCCTGCGGATTGCTGGCAATCGCCCGGTCGGTAAGCGTCTTCTGCGTGACCACGATGTCCGCGTCCGCCGGAATTTCACTGACCGCAGAGTTCGTAACGGTGATGTTCACCCCTGCATTTTGCAGCTTCTTTCTCAGGACCGAGGCGCCCATTGCGCTGGAGCCCATCCCTGCATCACAAGCGAAGACGATTTTGTTCACATTGGCTTTGGTGCGGACATTGGAGGCTACAGTTGCAGTTGCAGCAGTCTGTGCTGCCGTACCGGCAGACTTCATGTCTCTCATTCTGGCCTCTGCCGCTTCCAAATCCATCTCTTCTTGATCATTATTCTTGGAAGATCTCAGAAGCACAGCTGCAATCAGGAACGATACAATGGTAGCCACGACAACCCCGGCAATCATTGGAAGATATCCGCCCTTAGGCGTCATTGCGAAGTAAGCAAAGATACTGCCTGGAGAAGGAGAAGCTACAAGACCTGCGCCCAGCATCTGGAAGGTGAATGTACCGGACATTCCGCCGCCGATGACTGCCAGAATCAGACGCGGATTCATCAGGATGTAAGGGAAGTAGATCTCATGAATCCCGCCCAGGAAGTGAATGATAATGGCGCCCGGTGCGGAGGATTTGGCAGAGCCTTTGCCCGCCAGCCAGTAGGCCAGCAGAATGCCCAGACCAGGACCCGGATTCGATTCAAGCATGAACAGGATGGATTTGCCGATTCTCTGGGACTCTTCAAGCGCAATTGGTCCCAGTACCCCGTGGTTGATCGCATTGTTCAGGAACAGTACCTTGGCCGGCTCAATGATGATGTTGATGAGCGGCAGCAGATTGTGGTTAACCAGGAACTCTACACCATTTGAGAGGATGTTGGTCAAGCCCTGAACCAGCGGCCCAACGCCTTTTAAGGCTCCCAGCGTCAACGCGCCGCCGATGATCCCCAGCGAGAAGTTGTTGACCAGCATTTCGAACCCGGCTCTGATTTTGCCGTCCACTGCTTTGTCGAACTGCTTCAGCACCCAGGCAGCCAGCGGACCGACAATCATCGCACCCAGGAACATTGGAATGGTTGAGCCGACGATAACCCCCATGGTTACCAGTGCGCCGATGACAGCACCGCGCTTGCCGTGAACCATCTGTCCGCCGGTGTAGCCGATCAAGAGTGGAAGCAGGTAGTTAATGATTGGGCCTACAAGAGCTGCAAGGCTTTCATTAGGATACCAGCCCGTTGGAATGAATAATGCTGTAATCAATCCCCAAGCGATAAAAGCGCCGATATTCGGCATTACCATACCGCTGAGCATACGTCCGAATTGTTGAACCTTCACCCTTGCACCGCCGGATGAGGTTTGTTTCGTTGCCGTTGTGGCCATTTAAGATGCCCCCTTATTGTAATGAACGGGAACCTTCCGCACCGCACTCTGAAAGGTGTTTTCCCTTTGAACACATCGTAAATCAAAGCGCTTTCTTTGTCACCAAATTGAAAACACGGTTTCGGCATGAACATTGTTGACAACATTTAAGAGCTCCTGCCAAGGGGCTTAAGTCCGGTATCCGTGCTGCTCCAATCGGCCTACAAGCTTCTCCATAGGATGCACAAATTCACGTATAATATCAGGTCGCCCATTGTATTCGGTTAACAAAAAAAAGCCGCCCCCCATGCGGAGACGGCTATGCTATGCCATGCAGCAGCAGTTAAGCTATGATTAAATCATGTCCAGCGGAACCTTCCACGACGGCTGGGGAAAAGCGTCATCGAGCTGCCACAGCTCGTCGTCTGTAAGCACAAGCCTAGCGGCGGCCGCATTCTCCTTCACATGCTCTCGGGTGGCGGCCTTGGGGATAGCGATGACATCCCCGTCACGGATGGTCCAGGCCAGCAGAACCTGCAGCGGAGTGACCTCATGATTCCGGGCAATCCGTTGCACGGCTTCATTCTCGGTCAGCCCTTTTCTCAGCGTTCCCGCCTGTGCCAGCGGAGAATAGGCCATGACAGGAATCTTATGTCCTCTCAGCCAAGGCAGCAGCTCATGCTCAATCCCTCTTGAGCCCAGATGATAGAGCACTTGATTCACTGCGCAGTGATTGCCGCCGGAGATATGCAGCAGCTCCTGCATATCTGCCGTATCCAGATTGGATACGCCCCAGCGGGCGATTTTGCCGGAAGCCACCAGTGCCTCCATCCCCTCCACCGTCTCCTCCAAAGGAATATTGCCGCGCCAGTGCAGCAGGTACAGGTCCAGCTGGTCTGTGCCGAGCCGCTTCAGGCTGGCTTCGCAGCTGCTTATCAGCTTGGCCCCGCCCGCATTATGCGGGTACACCTTGGAGACCAGAAATACGCGGTCACGGATGCCCTGCAGCGCCTCACCAACCAGTTCTTCGGAGCGGCCGTCCCCGTACATCTCAGCCGTATCAATCAGATTCATGCCCAGCTCCACGCCTTGGCGAAGCGCAGCAATCTCTTCCGCCCGCTTCGCTGGCTGGTCGCCAATCTGCCAGGTTCCCTGCCCCAGTCTGGGCAGCACAGCTCCGTCATTCAGGCGGATACTCTCAGATACAGGTTTGCTCATATGTGATAAGTCTCCTTATAAGAATAATGTTCTTACTTATATACTTACCATAATAGCGTCTGCGAAACATCCGGGTAAGTGTGGAGCTTGTAAAGTTTCAGCAGCCTCAGCCAATTAGCTTCAGGCCCGCTACAGCTCCCAGAATCACTACAATACAGGCAATCCGCTTCACATCCCGTGCTTCACCGTAGAATATCATCCCCATGATCGCCGCTCCTGACGCTCCAATTCCTGTCCAGATCGCGTAAGCAATCCCCATGGGCAGACTCTCCATCGCCAGAGACAACAACAGGAAGCTTGCCCCGAAGCCCAGTATCAAAAGGCAGAAGGACTGCCAGTTGCGGTTCTTGTACAGCTTGCCAATCATGGCGACCCCGAACATTTCACATATTCCGGCAGCAATCAGCATCACCCATGCCATCTCAGTTCAGCCCCTTTGCCTGTTCAGGTTCAGCCTGAGCCGGGGTAACCAGCTTCAAGCCGACAACGCCCGCCAGCAGCAGGCCAATCAGCAGCAGCTTCAGCGGCCGCAGCGGTTCACCGAACAGAACTCCACCCGCCAGAACGGTGCCCGCTGTTCCAAGTCCGACGAATACAGCATAGACCGTGCCTACCGGCAGCCTGCCGCTAGCCCAGATGAGGGCGTAGAAGCTGATCAGGATAGCCGCTACCGTTACCGCCCATTCCCATGGAGCGGAGGCATGCTTCAGCCCGATGACCCATATCACTTCAAAGCAGGCAGCGCCTGCAATCATGATCCAGCTCTTAGTGTTCTTCTTCATTTCTCCGTCCTCCTGTTTCATAAAATAAGCCCGGAAGGCTATCGTCATTACCTGACGATACCTCCCGGGCTTTTGTCCCTCCGTGTATACACGGATTCGCTTCATCCGTGTGTTCTCCCTCGGACCAGACCAGCGGTGTGTACCTGCTGCGGAACCCTAGAGAACTATTAACTAAATTATTAACTTACATCCTATGTTAGCAAATCACGCTGCCAAAAGCAACTCTCCAGCCTCCGGAGGTCACGGCTCATGATTAGCCCTTCTTCTGAATCCGCCTCAAGCACAAAGGAGTGCAGCGCAGCACCGTATTCCAGATGCAGTGTCCGGGACTCCTTATAGGGGTTGGCAATCACCAGGGTTAAGCTGCCCGCCGGTGTGCGGAATGCGGTGGCATTGGAGAATATTAATCTGGCATGCCGTTTTCCTAAGCTTAAGGCAGCGGACTGAATATCCCGCTGCCTCTTAATCTTTGTATAGGGAGGACAAACGATATGTCTTCCCGCGGAATATGCTCTTACGCCTGTCCAGCCAGCCTGTTCAGCTCCTGCAGATCCGCCTCCAGATCCGCCTCGGTATACTTGCCCTGGCCGAAGCCGATCATGGCGCGCAGCGGCATATATTTCATCATGGCCAGCAGCATCTCCGGATTGTCGCCAAGCACATCCTCCAGCCCGAACACACTGCTGAAGCTCTTCGCCTTCTCCTCCGTCAGCGGATTGGCGAGCAGATCGCCGACTGTGGTGTTGCGGTGGAAGCGGCCGTGCAGCTTCACGGTGGATTCTACCGCAAGCTCCGTGCTCAGGCGGATATCGCGTGACGAAGCTCCAACAGAAATCTTGAACATCCCGCTCTCTACATGCCAGTCAGCCAGCTTCACATTGTAGTAGGCAAAGGAACGCTTATCCAAAGTGAAGGTTACGACGCCTTCTTCCCCGGGCTGCAGCTCAATCTTGGCGAAGCCCTTCAGCTCCTGCAGCGGACGGATCACACTGCTCTCCACATCGCTGACATAGAGCTGCACAACTTCCTTGCCCGCTATGCTGCCGGTGTTCTTGACCGTGACCGACACCTGAACGGTATCTGTGTCCTGAATCCGGGTCTGATCCAGAAGCAGACCGCTATATTCAAACTGCGTGTAGCTAAGGCCGAAGCCGAAGGGGAACAGCGGCTCTATTTCTTTTTTATCATAATAACGATAGCCTACAAACAAGCCTTCCTTGTACTCCACCGTATCGCCTTCACCGGGGAAGTTCAGGAATGACGGATTGTCGCTCAGCTTCATAGGGAAGGTCTCCGCCAGCTTGCCGCTTGGGCTCACTTCGCCGAAGAGCAGATCCGCAACCGCACCGCCAAAAGCCTGACCGCCAAGGTAGCCTTCAAGCACCGCCTTCGCCCTATGCAGCCAAGGCATCTCAACCGGCGCGCCGTTGCTCAGCACTACAATAATCTCGCTCTGCACCTCAGCCACCGCTTCAATCAACGCCTTATGGCTCGCAGGCAGCAGCAGATGGCTACGGTCATAGCCCTCCGATTCGTAGCGGTCCGGCAGGCCGAGGAACAGCACAGCTGCATCCGCCTTGGCTGCTGTATCGCAGGCTTCGCGCAGCAGATCAGCATTGATGTCATCGCTCTCCAGCTCATAGCCCTGTGCGTACAGGAAGCTGGCTGCATCCCCCGCAACGGCCTGTAATTCAACGAAGGCATCATCCATCCGGGATGGATTCACATGCGAGCTGCCCCCGCCCTGATAGCGCGGCTGCTTGGCGAATTCGCCGATCACGGCAATCTGTCCGCTCTTCGCCAGGGGCAGAATTCCGCCTTCGTTCTTCAGCAGCACCATGCTCTCCCGGGCCACTTCGCGTGCAAGCTGATGATGCTTATCTGCATCGAAGACCGCTTGCGGATTGCGGTTTTCTACACTTTTGAAGATAAAGGCCAGCATCCGCTCTACCGCGAGATCCAGCGTCTCCATAGCCAATTCGCCGCTATTCACAGCCGCTACGATCTTAGCGTCTCCGATTCCAGCGCTTGACGGCATTTCCAGCTCCAGCCCTGCCGCCAGCGCCTTCACCCGCTCATTGACCGCTCCCCAGTCCGACACGACGAAGCCTTCGAAGCCCCAGTCCTCCCGCAGCACCTTGGTCAGCAGCTCATAGCTCTCGGAAGCATACTCCCCGTTCACCTGATTATACGAGCACATGACACTCCACGGCTGGCTCTGCTTCACAGTGCCTTCGAAGCTGGCAAGGTAAATCTCACGCAGCGTCCGCTCGTCAATAACAGCATCTACAGACATGCGGCGGTGCTCCTGATTATTGGCGGCATAATGCTTCAGGGAAGTGCCGACCCCCTGGCTCTGCACCCCCTTCACATGATTCGCAGCCATCTCTGAGGCCAGGAACGGGTCCTCTGAGAAATATTCAAAATTCCGGCCATTCAGCGGAGATCGCTTGATATTATTGCCCGGTCCGAGCAGAACGGCGACATTCCCCACCTGGCATTCCGTTCCCAGCGCCTCGCCTACCCGGAAAATCAGGTCGCGGTCCCAAGAGGAGGCCAGTCCGGCCGCTGAAGGAAAACAGGTTGCCGGCACACTGTTATTCAATCCCAGATGATCTGCGTCGCCCTGCTGCTTGCGGAGCCCGTGGGGTCCGTCTGTTACCATCACTGATGGAATGCCCAGCCGCTCGATACTTTTGGTGTTCCAGAAATCCAGCCCGGAGCAGAGTCCGGCCTTCTCTTCCAGTGTCATTTGTGAAATGAGCTTCCGAATCGCGGTTATGTCCTTTACCATTGTATTGCCTCCTATGAATACGGTTTCTTGACTCCATTCTATACGACTGTACCGGCCATTTATGGTACTTTCTTTCGATCTTTGGTATTCTAAGTATACAAATAAAGGAGGTGGCCCATGGCGAAGCTAAGCGGGAATGACGAAGATCCAGAGTACATCTGTAAGCTGATCTACGAAGCTTACCGGGTGCCGGTCATGTGGATTGATGAAGCGGCTGCGCTCCGTCTTACTATGGCATCGGCTTTAGTGGACCGGCCCTCCGTTCAGGGGACGGGCGGCCTGCCGGTCGAGGTTATGGAGCTTGTCCGGGGATACGGAGTGGCGGCGGCGGGCAGGACGCTCAACGTGAAGACGGACGAGATGTATAGCACGGTTAGTAGCGGAACAGCAACTGAAGGCGGGATGCTTAGCGCAGTGACGGGCAGAACTGCTGCTGCAGACGCTTTACCGTATCTGCACACAACCGGCTTCCTGGAGAGTTTCATTATTCTCCAGCTTCAGGGCAATGGCGGTGCTATCGTCATCGGTCCGGCGCTGAACGCACCTGTTACCGGTGATAACGCAGCCAGCCTGCTGCGCGATCACAACATTCCGCCCGGGCAGCAGGCAAGCTGGCTAGAGTACTACGGCAGCTTGCCTGTGATCAGCCTGACGCGCTGGTATCATGCCGCGCTCCTGCTCTACACGCTTGCCACCGGGCAGGCGTTGTCCGTGACAGAGCTGCTGCTGGCGGCGGGTACGCTGGCAGAACCGCTGCATCCGGCTGACGACAGCCCGGATCTGGACTTATCCTACCGCCGGGAGCATACATGGCTGCACCATGACCCGATGCAGGAACGCGAAATGTTCCGCCATATTACGAACGGGGACAAGGCGGGGCTGCTGCGGACCCATGCTTCTTTTGCCGAAGAGAGCTACGGAAGGCTGTCCCGCAAAAGCCAGCTGCGCAGCAAAAAAAATCTGGCTGTCTCCTCCATCACGCTGGCCACCCGAGCGGCGATTGAAGGCGGGTTGTTCTGGGAGGCTGCCTATACCCTGAGTGACTTCCATATCCAGCACATTGAGGAGCTTCGCGATATTCCGGCGGTGGACAGCGCCATGCTGGCCGCTCTATGCGACTTCGCTGATCAGGTAGAGGGCAGCCGCAGCGCAAGACATTCCCGCATCTCCGACCGGTGCCGGAATTATATATACAATCACCTGTATGAGGAGCTTCCGCTCGGCAGGCTGGCTGAATACGCCGGAATGAGCGCCAGCTACCTGTCCCAGCTGTTCAAAAAAGAAACCGGCACCGCCATCAGCGACTACATCCAGCAGCAGCGGGTCGAAGAAGCCAAGCGGCTGATCCAGCTGCCCGGGATCACGCTATCGGATATCGCCACCCGTCTGCATTTTAACGACCAGAGCTATTTTACCAAAGTATTCAAGAAGTATACCGGCCTCACCCCGAGACAATTCAAGCAGCATTCCAGGTAGGTTCCAGGAGTATGGTATGATTCTCTTATGAGGGCAATCCAACATTTGGTTAAAGGAGAGGTTCTGCATGATGGGAAGCTTACTATTCGCAGGAGCAGTTATCTTCGTTGCGGTGATGTTTATTAATCGCAGTAATCGTAATGCGCGGTACAAAAATTACGGCAATAGAACCCGCTCTCACTCGGGAGATCATTATTTCATCACAGGTACCGGAGCTGATGCCGGCAGCTACGCTGGTGACAGCCGCCACGATGAACAGCGGAACACGGATGGGCATAGCGGGGCCAGCGATCATCAGGGTCATCACCACGGGAATCATTCACAAGATCATTCTCATAACCATGGAGGCAGTCACTGGGATAGCGGTCATCATGACGGCAGCCACGGGGGCTGGGACAGCGGAGGTCACAGCAGCCATGGAGGCGGCGATTCCGGCGGTGGAGATTCTGGCGGCGGCGGTGGCGACTAACATTTACAAATCGAGGAGCCTCCCGGACTGCCAGGAAGCAGCAGACTGGGAGGCTCCTCTGCTGAGTATCATTACGGTGAACGCCTGCTACGTTTAGATTATGTACTCGCTACGATATGCTCGCTACTCCAGTTGGATTTTCTCCACTTGCTCATATAAGAATATCCCCCTCTACAACAACAGTTGGAAAAATTACACTTAAACTAACAAGTACCACCCAAAGATGCCGAAACTAACATAATTAAATTACGTTTTTCCACTTACTTCCCTACACCCACCATAAATAGCTAAATTAAGCTACACTTTTCCACTTGTTTCCTCTCGAACCCGGGGGTACTGCGCTGCTTGTGCCCATTTCCGCTAACCCTCCACACAGCAAAGACACCAGCCTCCGAAGATGTTGGTGTCTGCCCAAGCGAACATGCCATCGCCCACACGCTCCGACCTCCGCCTTCTCTACTGTGCAGGAGAGAGAGTAAGCGTGAAGGTCTTATCGAACGGGGTCACGAGGTTAACCTGCACGGTTTTGTAGTTCTTGAGCGAACCGGGTTCCGGGGCTGTTCTGCCGAGATGTGCCATTTCGCCGCCCGTCAGGTCGATCCAGTCTCCGCCATAGGTGTACCGGAGCAGACCGCCGCTCCATAGGAAGTTGTCCTCGTCCAGCGTCTGCAGCTCACCTGAAGTGAAGTTGCCTTCCCAGCCGAATTTGAAGGACAACTGAGCCAGGACCTGGGCAGGCTCCGCGCAGTGCAGCCGGATCGTCCAGCCCGTCTCTGTACGGTGTACCTCTGTCTCTACAGACAACGTCTGTTCATGGGTCAGCGGACGGCTCTGATGCGGCAAAAGATACCACGGGCTGACCGCCGTTCCCGCTTCCGGCGGGAGCAGTGCCCCCTCAACCGGACCGTAGTAGCCCTTCTTCTGCACGCCCTTCAGTGAATAGCCCTCCGGCAGCCGGGTCATCTCCTGCATCGGCACGAATCCGGGATTGAAGCTGGTATTCAGCTGAACGGCCAGCAGCCTTACAGCGCCGTGGCGCAACGCGAAGAACGATGGCGTCTCCGTGATCAGCGTCACGCTGGTCGTCCCGTCTCTAAGCCGTGCCACAGGCGCCCCGAAGTCGGTATGCAGCCGGCTGTGGTAGATCTTCCCCTGGTGACCCGCCGACTCCATTCTTTGCAGATAGCCATCCCTCAGGAAATCACCGTTAAGGATTTGTTCATACTGCACGGGCAGCTCTGCTGTAACCTCCGGCGGCCGCTGCAGCTCCGGCTCCAGCAGCATCCGTACCAGAGCGTTCACCGAGCAGACGCCCGGATTGGATAAGGAGCGTCCGGCCCACTCCGCCATACCCGCCAGCACGGCATCCTTATCCGAACGGGCAAGAATCGCATAGGGCAGATAATAAGGAGACAGATCATGGAGCACCCCCAGATCCTGCCGCCCGGAATAATCGGTCACGACTTCGCCGGACGGATGCACAAGGTAGACCATCATATGCAGATTCCGGCGCACCGGGTCCAGCAGCTCCGGCTTATCCAGCAGCCGGGCGGCATGAATCAGCATAATATCACTTACGGCACTGTAGATGCCGTTGCTCCGCTCGGTCCATTCCCCGTCCGGTGTAATATCCATTCCTTCCGCCAGCCATTCATCCGCCCGCTGCCGGGCCTCTTCTTCGCCGAACAGCTCATAGAGAAATCCTAGCGCCGCGCACATCACCCAGCGGTGATTCGGAGTATGGACTCCGCCCGTAAGCATAACGGGGAGGGACTGATTAAGGAACAGGAGCATGTTGTCCAGCACCGGCTGAAGCGGCGGCCACTCGTGCTTCGCCAGCAGTTGATATAACTGCGCGTAGCCGACCACAACGAAGGCCGTATCCGGCGGCGAATGATAATTCGTCCAGCCCGGGGAGATAGAGCCGTCCTGATGCTGGAAGCGCAGCACGAACTCCGTGGCCAGCTTCAGCCGCTCCAGCAGCTCCTCATCCCGGTAATACCGGGAATCCGGGTTCACCAGCGCCGCACCCCAATAACACATGTCCGTCGGGGTGCCGGTCGTGTGATTCACCCAGGCAATCCCTGTATGGGGATCAAGGGTTCCTCCATAATACAGGTCGCTCTCATCCAGCACCTGCCGGGGAATTCCCTGTTCTACTGCTTTGTCATTACTATCCACCAGTTGCTTATACATTGCGCTTCCTCCTTGCGGATATCTCGGAACTCTCGAAGCTCCCGCCAATCGGCCTATCCCCTGCGTGCCAGCTTGGCTGTAAGCAGACGGTGACTCTCATGAATCTCTTCCGGCCGGCAGGCAGCCTTCAGCTCATACACCTTGACCTGCGCCCGCTCAATCATCGGCAGATAGGCATCGTAGAAATCCGGATCTCCGCTGTTCACATAAGGGCACCAGTGGTCGGCAAGGCCGATCGTCTCATGAATATGGACACCGACGATATCATCCATCAGCCCTTCCATTTCCGCTATACTGTCATACAGACCCAGACGGTCCATCAGAATAGCGTGGCCTGTGTCATACCAGATGCCGACGGGTGCTCCTTTTAATGCGTTGATAATCGTCTTCGCTTCCGCCAGCGTCGGAATCTGCTGCGGCTTGGAGCGTGTCTCGATGCCGAAGCGGATATCCAGCCCCTTGGAAACCGCGCGGTTACACACCTCATCCAGACTCTCGATAATGGTCTGTACATAGCCGGCACTGTACGCTTCACGCCGCTCCATCAGCTCCGCCCACTTGCTGCGGTAAGCCGCCGAATCCCTGCCCTGTCCCTCGTAGATCTGCTCCAGCTCCCCAGAGATATCATACGGGAACGGCACCTCTCCCGGATGCACTACCACAGCTTCGCCGCCGTAACGCTGAGCGTACTCTGCAGAGCGGACCAGCAGGTCTATCGCCCGCTTCCGTTTCTCCTTATCCTCGAAGCCCAGCAGGACCGAATCCGTTCCATAGTCAGGGTCCGCGACATGGGGGAACGTATTATGAACGCTCGATATACCGATCTCCCCGCGTTCAATCATCGGCTCAATGGTAACCAGCATTTCCTCCGTCACATTATAATTCAGTTCTACCCTGCGGAATCCCAGCTCCCGGATCTCATTAAGCAGTCCATCACCTGTAGTATGACGTCTCATGTTCCAGCATGTTGAGAATGAAAACTCTCCCTTATCCATCTTCTCTGTCTCTCCTCTCACAGTATCGCAGTGTTGTTAGTTAGCCCTTCACAGCTCCTAGCATAACACCACTGACGAAATATTTCTGCAGCCAAGGATAGACGACCAGAATCGGTACCGTGGCAAAGACGACAGTAGCGGCCTTGAGGCTCTCCGGCGGCAGCTTGGTACGGGCCGCCCCCTCCAGGTTCGTCAGCTCAGTGATCATATTGTTCTGAACCATCTGGAAGAGCTTCAGCTGAAGCGGATACAAATCGGGATTATTGATATACATCAGGGAATCCTGGAATCCGTTCCAGCGTCCCACCGCATAGAAGAGCGCGAGTGTAGCCATAACCGGCATAGATAACGGCAGGATGATCTTGAGCAGGGTGCGAAAATGCGAGCTGCCGTCAATCTCTGCTGACTCTTCCAAGCTCGGTGGAATGCTGCGGAAGAAGGAGATCAGGATAATCAGGTTGAACGGGCTGACCAGACCGGGCAGAATCAGCGACCAGACAGAGTCGATCATATGCAGATCACGGATCAGCAGGTACTCAGGAATAATACCGCCGCTGAAGAACATGGTGATGATGATCAGGTACATGAACATCGTGCGTCCCTTCAGCTTGCTTTTGGTCAGCGGGTAAGCGGCTGCAACGGTGAATAGCATACATAATACCGTAGTCGCAACCGTCAGGATAATGGTGAAGATCAGCGAGCGGATCATCGCATTGTCGGTGAAGACCTGCACATACGCCTTCCAGTTCAGCTCAATCGGGAAAATCGTAACTTCCCCGGAAGTAATAGCCCGCGTGGAGCTGAGGGATACCGCAATAACGTGGACAAACGGAGCCAGGCAGAACAGCACGAACAGTGCAATAAAGGTAACGTTAACGATATCGAATATCCGGTTAGAGGTACGTTCACTCATCGTACTCCGCCTCCTTTCTGTATAATCATAGAATGCCGTCGCCGGTCACTTTTTTCGATATATAATTGGAACCAAGGATGAATACCAGTCCAACCACCGCCTGGAACAATCCGACTACAGTCGCCAGTGTATACTGGCCCGACTCCAGACCAATCCGGTAGACGAAGGTACTAAGCACATCGGAGTATTCGCGCACTGCCGTATTCCCGATAATGTAAGGACGATCGAAGCCGATGCTGACCATTTTCCCCAGGTTGAGAATGAGCAGAGTAATGATCGTTGGTTTGATACTGGGCAGTGTAATGTAGATGATCTTCTTCATCCGGGTAGCACCATCCACTTCAGCAGCCTCGAACAGCTCGCGGTTGACACCGGTAAGCGCCGCCAGATACAGGATGGTTCCCCAGCCGGCACTTTGCCAGACACCAGTGAACAGGTAAGTAATCAGCCATGGATTTTTTTCGGTCAAAAATGGAATAGGGTTCAGCCCCATACTCTCCAGCAGGCCGTTCACCATACCGGATTGGTTGCCGAACAATTGATAGACGATCCCCCCGATAATCACCCAGGAAATGAAATGGGGAATGTAGAGAAGGGTCTGTGATATTTTTTTGAACCATACCGACTTCACTTCATACAGCATAATAGCCAGAATAATCGGGGCCGGGAAAGACACTACCAAATCGAGAAAATTCAGCATAAACGTATTGCGCAGACTGCTGTAAAACTCCTTCATGCCAAACACTTCGCGGAATGCATCGAAGCCGATCCACTCACTGCCGTTGATGCCTTGGAACAGGTTGAAATCCTTAAAGGCAATCTGCACCCCGTACATCGGGCCGTAGCGGAAAATCAGGAAATACATAATGGGCAGTGAAAGCAGCGCGTATAGTTGCCAGTACCTTTTGATGTAAGACGCTTTGCTCAAGGTCCTCTCCTCCTATGGAGAAAAAACCGGGCAGAGCAGCATGCCAGCTCCCCCGGTTTTCACTTTTTTTAGTTTATTTGGCTGGAATCTCTGTAAGCGCCTGCTCCAACTCCGCTTTCAGCTTGTCTCCGCCCAGAGACATGTAATCCTTCATTTCCTGTTCAAAAATCGTATCGAATTGATCCGGCTTCGCCATCGCGGTCTTCACGATAATCACGTTGAGCTTGTCGCTGAGCGTAGTGCCGTATTTCGATTCTGATTCAATCGGCTTGCCGAAGACGATAGGACCCACAGTATCTGTGTTGGCAATATCAATAGATTGCTTCAGCGCCTCCTGGTTGTTCGCAGGGAAGCCCATAATCCAGGCTTTCTCATTGGTGGCCTGATCGCCGAGATTCTTACCGTTAGAGATAATCGCGGTGTCCCCGGAAGTGAACAGACGGTCTTGGAATTCCTGAGAAACATCAGCCTTAACTACCGGAATACCATCCACCATAACGTAGTTCTCGCCTTCAACGCCGTTGTAGATGTCAATCAGATTGTTGCCGGTTGCCATCCAGTCAAGGTATTTCACAGCTTCCACTGCACGCTTGCTGCTCTTAGGAATCATGATGTACATACCGTTCGAGGCATAGCGGGATTTGATATACTTATTGTCCACCTTGGCATTGGTGAGGACATCTACCGGCTGCAGCTTGCTGCCCGGTACATTCTTATAGAGATTTTCCAGCGTACCGTCGGCATAGAACAGACTGTCCACATCCTCGGAGAAGAAGCCTACGTTGCCGTTCTGAATGTCCTTGGACACCTGGGCTTTGTCTTCATCCAGACTGAAGTCCTTGCTGACCAGACCTTCATTGTAGAGCTTGTTGAGGAACTGTGCCGCATCCTTGAAGCCCTCATGCAGCGGCAGCTCGTAGCGCTGGCTGTAAGTTAGGTCGCCGCTGATCGGCTTGATGAAGGAGTAGATCAGCGTCTCCAGCTGAGCGGAGCCGAGGGACATGCCCATCGGAATCGTTTTGCTGCCAAGACCGCCCGGGTCCTTGTCTTTAAACGCTTTCAAAGTTGTGTACAGCTCATCGGTGTTCTTCGGTACCGGCAGCCCCAGCTTATCCAGCCAGTCCTGGCGGATGTATGAAGTGTAGCGTCCTGTAATCGCCCGTTTACCCGGAATCGCGAATTGCTTACCGTCGAGCTGGCCGAAGGCCATCGTCTCGTCACCAATGAATTTCTTCAGCGTCTGGCCGTGCTCCTCAAGCAGGGAACCCACATCGGTCAGCCCGCCTTGCTGGGCGTAACGGTAGAAGACACTGGAATCATAAGTGAAGACAATATCCGGCACATCCGTATTGCTGGCCATCAGTACGTTCAGCTTGGTCACTTCCTCTGAACGCTGCACCGGAACAAATTCTACATTGATATTATTCGGATCACCGAAATTTTTCTGAATCATCTGAGACATGAAGTTATTGGTAATGGTGTATTGCTTCGGCGTTTTACCGCGGTCGAAGATCTCTACCTTCAAGGTTACGCGTTCTGCGCTCTTCCCGGGTGCGTCTGTACCTCCGGCTGCCGAATTCGATTTACCGTCTGAGGAACAGCCTGCAAGCAGAGTAGCTCCCATTACTGCGGTCAAGCCGATGCCGATTGCCTTCTTCAGAACTGTTTGGTTTACGTTCACTGTCATTGTTCCATCTCCCTCGCCTTAGCAGGCTATAATGGTGACTTCATGATACCCCCGAGCTTCACTGTGCCCGTACTCTTAGCATTGTCCCGTTCAAGCCTGTATTACCCTCAGCGTTCAAGGCTGCTTGTTGTTCCGGGATGACCACAGTATTCCATAACTTTCGAAGGTCTGACAATAAACCTGTTTCGGATGCGGCAAAGCGCCTGAATTCGGACATCCGGTTTATCAGACCAACCATTTTCGTACAATAAACCGCTTTCATATGGGCAAAAATACAGGCCGCATCGCTATTCGCCCCCTTGTTCAAAGGTTGGCGTAAGAGAAATGCGGCCTGGACCTTACACGAATGCGGCAGATGATTCCCCTACTGCACCGGCTAATGGAATTCCTTCATTATTACAGCTTGCTCTAGTCCTGCGGCTCCATTCTGGAGGCTGCTTCGCGGCGTCTGGAGGAACGGTAATCGCCCGGCGTGATACCGGCAATGCGCTTGAAGACTCTGCCGAATGAAATGGCATTCGCATATCCTACTTGAAGCGCGATATCCTGCAGGGAACAATCCGTATCGGTCAGCAGCTGCTCGGCTTCCTTCATCCGCAGCTCGGTGAGGAAATCCACGAACTTCATTTTGAATTCAGTCTTGAACAGATAGCTGGCGTATTTGCCGGAGACCTGGAACCGGTCACTCAGATGCTTCAGCGAAAGATCGGGATTAGTGAAGTTCTCTTCGATATAATCCTTCATCTCATTGACCATGGCCCGGTAGCTCTTCGTTTCGCTTGCAGAGACATAGGTACGGAATAAATCGGTGACATACTCGAAGAGAATGGTCTTCACTTCATGCAGCGCCTCGGCCTCCTCCAGCTGCTTCAGCCGAACTTCTGCATTCTCCGCCGACAGCTCATCCTGCAGCTGCTCAGACATCACCGCCACTTCGCGGCTCAGCATCTGCAGCATAGCTTGGATCAGGGAACGGATATCCTCGTCCTTCAGGAAATCCTGTTCGAACGACTCGAAGATCCGTTCCAGCTGCTCCCGCCACTGGCCGCTCGACATGCGGAAATACTTCACGAATTCAGCAATCATCTGCAGATATTTATACGTCTCAAGCAGCGGCTGGCGCACTTCACCGCTGCCTGCCAAGACGATATCCTCATGAATCAGCAGCTTGTGCTGCATCACATATTCGGCTGCCGCATAAGACTCGCGGATCATCCCCGGCCCGGCGGCGGCTGAGCCGATGCCGAAGCTGAGCGAGATCCGCAGATTCTGCTCGACCCAGGAGCGGCAATCCTCCGCGAAGACCCGGAGTTTGGACTCCATCTCATGATCGCCGCCGGTTGCCAGGAACAGGATCGCTGCACGTTCGGTACCCACCCATTCTGCCCATCCCTGCAGCTCCGCATTCCGCGCCAATTCCTGGAATACATTCATCAGAGCAAATTTCAGCGTATTCTGATCCCCCCGGGTATACCGGTCCTCGAATACTTGCTCATAGCGGTTAATCTCCCCAAGCACAACGATGAAGCGCGAGGAAGCATTCGCACCGGTAAGCGGAGACAGCTCCTCCAGCCGCTGGGTCACCTGCTCCAGCCGCTCGCTGTGCAGCAGATCAGTGAACAGCTTGCTGCGCTGAAGCAGCAGGTTCTCCCTGGTTTTGGTATCATAATCAGTCATGTGGTTGATCAGATCCTCCAGCACGCCGTCAATCAGCATCATCTCGTCCGGCCTGTCGGTAGACTGATCCATCATGCGGATCTGATGGCCCTCAATCCGGTTCATAATCACCTGGATCGGCTTATAATTGCGCCGGGTTACATAGATCAGATACAATACTGCACAGACCACAGTTCCCACCGCAATCGCTACCCAGAGATAAGAGATCACAGAGACCCAGCTGAACAGATTCCCCGCCTTGATTCCGCTCTCAAACGTCCAGCCGTTTCTCTCCAGCTTAAGTGTGTTCAGCAGCTTACCGTCAGCCGCACCTTGCGTATCGGAATGGGCCTGGTACACGGTGTTGCCATTAGCGTCCAGAATCGTCATGAACGAGAGCTGCTGGTTAACCATGCTGTCGATGAGCTGCTCCAGTGCACTCATTTTGATATTAATGACCAGTATCCCCCCGGAGCCGAAGGGGAGCGGCATTGCTTTATTGGTTGTCAGCACACGAATTTCTGTACGCTGGGACAGATCCGAATGGTAATCCCTGACCGGCTGCCAGCCTTCCGGAACTGTAGGATTCGAAGTCATGGCCCTGATCCAGTCCTCGTCGGCGAATCCCTCCAGCTCCTTCAGCCCCGTATCGGTTAGAACGCTTCCACGCACACGGTCATACAAATACACCGACTGGATATACGAGGATTCCTTAATCAGATTGCGCAGACTCAGGGCCACAGCATAGATAGTCGATGTGTCCGTCACTCCCTGATTATTGAAGTATAGCTTGTAAGCATCGCTCCGCTCTACCGCATCGAGCACCGACAGCTCAGCTTCCTTGATCGTCCGGTCTACACTATCCCTGAGATAGCTGGCGGAGATGCGGTCTGCCTTCTTCGTTTCCGTCCGGGAGATATCATTAATAAACACAAAAGAGGCAAAGATCAGAATCGTCACCGTCAGCAAAAATATAGGGAAATAAGACAGCAGCAACCGGCGATACCAGGAACGGAACATTCGACAACCTCCTCCACAACCATCAGGATACCCGGCCGTATCCGGCCGCTTCATATATGCTTCGTCCAAGGCTGCTCTGCGGCGGCTCTCCGACATAAGATCTATTTCAACTCCGGCAGCTTCTTCAACTGACCGCCGTTCGAATTCCTGCCATTATAGCACATACGCTTCTCCTCCAGCTAACCAGATAAAGTCAACTCCCCCCGGGCCTTTTTCCCCGCCATACCCCTGCAACCGACTCCGGCACTGCCTTCAACCCACTCGGCCCCGCCTGCAACCGACTCCGGCACAACAGGTGGATAAATGTATCTTATTTATTCAATTGCTTACGTTAATACCCAAGCAAGTGGAAAAACAGCATTTAATCGTATCGCTAATGGCACTTTGAATGAAATGTGATTAAATTAAGTGCTGTTTTTCCAACTGCTGTTGTACCAGGATTCATTCTTCCGGCAGCAAGTGGAGTAATTCCAACTAGCTCCACCCGTAGCTTCCACCTGATCGATGGATTTCATGAAAAAAAGGAGCGCGCACAGCCGCAGCTGTGCACCCCCGCATATTCCTGCCCTTCAGACATACAGGCTGCCACCCGGATGTCCTACAAACCGCTATGTTCCCGGATATACCGCCGCGCCTTGATCGCATATTCCAGCGGATCGGCCAGCGCGGGGTCCTGCTCCGCTTCGACAACGAACCATCCCGTATAGGGCGAGGCAGCCAGTTCGGCAAAAATCTCTCCGAACGCGATACAGCCATCACCCGGTACGGTGAAGGCTCCCGCTTTTACCGCCTGCAGGAAGCTAAGGTTCTCCGCCTTCACCCGCTGGACCATCTCCGGCCGGATGTCCTTCAGATGCACATGCTTAATCCGCGGCAGATGCTCACGCAGCACCTCCAGCGGATTCTCGCCGGAGAAGGCCAGATGCCCCGTATCGTATAGCAGCGACACTTCATTAGGATCTGTAAGCTCCATCAGCCGGGCAATCTCTGCTGCGGTCTGCACCCCGGTGCCCATGTGATGGTGATAGACCAGCGACATATCTTTCTCCGCCGCCAGCCGCCCAAGTCCGCCCAGCCCCTCTGCGAGCGTAGTCCATTCGCTATCGGTAAATACCGGCTTATCAGCGAACAGCGGCGTATCCATCTGCCCCTGAATGCTCCGGCCCTGCTCGGATACGACTATGACCTTGGCGCCCATCTCATGCAGGAAATCCCGGTGCGCTCTGAACGCTTCAGCCGTCTCTTCATACGGCCGCACCGTCAGAAAGGCGCTGAACCAGGCACTGGCGATACTCAGGCTGCGCAACGCAAGCGCCCGGTGCAGCACCTCCGGGGAGCGCGGATACTTATTGCCCACCTCGCTGCCCTCATATCCGGCAAGCGCCATCTCGCTGATGCATTGCTCGAACGTATTGCCGCCTCCCAGCTCAGGCATATCATCATTCGTCCAGGCAATCGGAGCGATCGCCAGCCGGACGGCATTGTCTCTGAACATGCTCATGTTCTACCCCTTCCACACTCCCAAGTATGGCAGAATCCTTGATGCACTGTGCGCCGTCTGCCTGCTTCACGCACATGCAGCGCCCGCTTAGTAGCTCCGGGCTTTCTCAAGTCCGCTGCGTTTCCGGTCATAAGCCTCCTGTACGGCTTCCTTACCGGACACCTCCGCAACCCCGACATTCCACCAGGCGTCATACCCGTGGGTCATCGTCTTCGGCAGCACTTTGATATCGATCAGCGTGGAACGCTCCGACTGGCGGGCCGCAGCAAGGGCCGTGCGAAGCTCCCCAACTGTTGACGCGCGGAAGGTCTGCACTCCATAACCAGCCGCACTCGCCGCATAGTCAATTCGCATCAGGTCGCCGCTGAGCTGGCCGTCCGGTTCGCGGTAGCGGAATTCTGTAGCCATGCTCTCCATTCCCTGCTCCATCTGCAGGTTATTAATGCAGCCGAAGCCTGCATTATCCAGCAGAAGGACGTTAATCTTCCGGTTCTCCTGTAAGCTGGTTACCAGCTCGGAATGCAGCATCTGGTAGCTGCCGTCCCCGACCAGCGCATAGACCTCACGCCCCGGCTCAGCCAGCTTGATGCCCAGTGCCCCGGCAATCTCATAGCCCATACATGAGAAGCCGTATTCCATATGATAGGTATCCGGCACCTCCGAGTTCCACATCCGCTGCATATCTCCCGGCAGACTGCCCGCCGCTCCAATGACAATCGCATCCTGCGGAATAGCTTCATTAATGATCCCCAGCACCTGCGTCTGGGTCAGCGAAGTGTCCAGCACCTCTGCATATTCCGGGAGCTTCTCATCGAGATGTCCGGCTACTTCGGGGGTGAACGACGTTGTAGAGCGCTCCGCTCCCGGCACACCAGCAGCGGCGTTATCGTCAACAACACTCTCCACAGACGCGCTGCCCGCTGGCACGCTATTCCCGGCATTCCCCGGATACTCCACGCCAGCTAAACGTTCTCTCTCCGCAGCCCATGACTTCTTCGCCTGGGTGATCTCATCCGTGTACGCAGAACGGTATCCCCGCTCCTCCAGCGCTGCGGCTAAGGCGTTCAAGCCTTCGGCAGCATCGCAGACCACCGCCAGCGCGTCCAGCTTGGCCGCATGATAGGGCGAAGCGTTCAGCGTCAGGAATTCCACCTCGGGATGACTGAACAGACTCTTCGAGGCGGTGGTGAAGTCCGTAAAACGGGTGCCGACGCCGATCACCAGATCGGCCTCCGGGGCCAGCGCATTCGCGCAGCCGTTGCCGGTGACACCGATGCCGCCGAGGTTGTACTCGAAGCTGCTGGCTACGGCACTTTTACCGGCCTGGGTCTCTCCGAACGGAATGGCGAATTTCCCGGCAAAAGCACGCAGCGCCGCTCCGGCATCCCCATACCGGACACCCCCGCCGCAGACCAGCAGCGGCCGCTGCTTGCTGGCGATCAGCTCAGCCGCAGCCGCGATCTCCTGCGGGTGCGGCAGCCGGGCGATGACCCGGTGAATCCGCTTGCGGAAGAAATCCGCCGGATACTCCCAGGCTTCGCCCTGCACATCCTGCGGCAGCGCAATGGTAACCGCCCCGGTATCTCCCGGATCGGTCAGCACCCGCATCGCGCTGAGCATTGCCGACATCAGCTGCTCCGGCCGGGTCACCCGGTCCCAGTATTTGCTGACTGCCTTGAAGGCGTCATTAACCGTGATCGACAGATTATGCGTATGCTCCATCTGCTGGAGCACTGGGTCAGGCTGGCGGGTAGCGAAGGTATCTCCTGGCAGCAGCAGCACAGGAATCTGATTCGCCGTTGCTGTTGCAGCAGCCGTCAGCATATTAGCAGCTCCAGGACCTACTGAAGCGGTGCACGCCATAATCTTCCGTCTGCGGCTCTGCTTGGCGAATGCCGTTGCCGCGTGAACCATCCCTTGCTCATTGCGTCCCTGATAGACGGTCAATTCACCCGGCGCTTCCTGCAGGGCCTGCCCCAATCCAAGTACATTGCCATGCCCGAACACGGTGAATACCCCGTGCACGAAGCGTTCCGGCCCGCCGCCGTAATCCACGTATTGCTGATTCAGAAATTTAACCAGCGCCTGCGCTGTCGTTAATCGGATACGTTCCACTTCATGTCCTCCCTTCGCCTTGTCTACTGCCAGCGGGCAGTGACGACTTTTTTGCGCGTATAGAATTCTACTCCGTCGCTTCCGTTCGCATGAAGATCGCCGTAGAACGAATCCTTCCAGCCCGAGAACGGGAAGAAGGCCATCGGCGCAGGCACTCCAACATTGACTCCCAGCATGCCGGACTCGATATGTTCGCGGAAGTAACGGACTTTACCGCCATTATTCGTAAAGATGCAAGCCCCGTTCGCAAACCGCGAGCGATTCGCAATCTCCACCGCCTCAGCCACACCCTTCACCCGGATCACTGACAGCACCGGCGCAAAAATCTCCTCCTGCCAGATCTTCATCTCCTCCGTCACTCCGTCGAACAGCGTAGGTCCGATGAAATAACCTTCTCCCTGCACCGCCGCATCCTCACGGCCATCCCTGAGCAGCTTCGCGCCTTCGGCGATTCCCTGTTCAATGTAGCTAACAGTTCGCTCTTTATGGCCTTGACGGATCACCGGCCCCAGGAACGTATCCTCCTCCAGTCCATTCCCGATGGTCATGCTATTGCACTCCCGCAGCAGGATCGAGATCAGCTCATCAGCGACTTCCTCCTGTACCGTTACTACCGAGCAGGCCATGCAGCGTTCCCCGGCAGAGCCGAAGGCCGCATTCACTATCTGGGAGGCTGAGGCTTCCAGGTTCGCGTCCGCCAGCACGATCGAGTGGTTCTTCGCTCCGGCCAGCGCTTGCACGCGCTTGAGATGGTCCGTTCCTTTTTTGTATACATATTCCGCCACCGGCTGTGATCCGACAAAAGAAATCGCCTTCACATCCGGGTGCTCCAGCAGCCCGTTCACCACCTCATGCGCGCCGTTCACCACATTCAGCACACCCTCCGGCAGTCCGGCTTCCTCCAGCAGTTCCGCAAGGCGGGCTGCCAGCAGCGGTGTCCGCTCCGAGGGCTTCAGCACAAAGGTATTGCCGCAGGCAATCGCCAGCGGGAACATCCAGCAAGGCACCATCATCGGGAAATTGAACGGGGTAATCCCGCCGACCACCCCGATTGGGTAACGGTACATCCCCGACTCGATACCAGTAGCAATATCCGGCAGCTGCCGGCCCATCATCAGTGTCGGAGCACCCGCCGCGAATTCTACGCATTCAATGCCGCGCTGGACCTCGCCGTAGGCTTCTTTGAAGCTTTTGCCGTTCTCCATGGTGATGATCTTCGCCAGCTTCTCCCAATTCTCGACCAGCAGCTGCTGATATTTGAACAGAATCCGTGCTCTGCGCGGCACCGGTGTTGCGGACCAGCCTGCAAAAGCTGCCTTAGCCGCCGCCACCGCCCGGTCCACATCGGCTCTGCCGGATAGAGGCGTTCTGCCCAGCAGCTCACCTGTGGCCGGATTCACTACCGGCTCCGTCTGCTCCGTATCGGCTGTTACCCATTGCCCGCCGATATAATTTTTGAGTACTTGTGCCGTTTGCTCTGTCATTTATGTCCACTCCTTCGGTTCTATATAAAGTCTGCTGACTACCCTTGCTTATTGCGCTCCTGCTGTAACCTCCTCGTTGGTCCGCAGGAATTCCTCCAGCTCCTCCAGGGTTGGCATCGCATCGGAGCAGCTGTGGCGGGAGATGACAATGGAGGCCGAAGCACTGCCGCGCCGCATCGCCTCGCTGACACTGTGCCCGCTCATCAGAGCGTGGATGAAGGCTGACGCATAGGAATCGCCTGCACCGAACGTCTTGAGGACCTTAGCCGGGAAAATCCCGCTCCGGTGGCTCTGCCCATCCGCTGTATAGCCGATCGAGCCGCTGCCGCCGTGCTTGATGACCACCAGCTCTGCCTGATGCGAGAACCAGCGGGCTGCCGTCGCCTGATCATCCGCGCCTGCCAGATTGTACAGATTCTCCATCATGTCGAATTCTTCGCGCGTGCCGATGATGCAGTGGCTTTTCTCGGCAGCAAGGTTATAGTAGACCGCCGTTTCAGCGGCTGATGTCCAGGTATAAGGGCGGTAATCGAGATCAAAGAACACGGTCACGTTATGCTTGCGGGCGAATTCCAGCGCCAGGAACACCGCTTCGCGGGAAGGACTCTGCGCCAGCGCCGTGCCGGAGATGAGCAGCGCCTTGGAGCTGGCGATGTACTCTTCTGAGATCTCCTCCGTGTTCAGCAGCAGATCGGCCACATGGTCGCGGTACATCAGAATGCTGCATTCCTGCGGGCTCTTAATTTCTGTAAAAGCCAGCCCCGTCACCGCACCCGTCCGGTCCACGCAGACCTGGCTGTCGTCGATGCCATCCTTTTGCAGATAGCTGCGGATGAACCTGCCCATCTGGTCGTCGGCCAGCTTGCCGATGAAGCCGGTACGCATACCGAGCCGCGCTGCACCGATGATAATATTGGCCGGAGAGCCGCCGACATATTTGGTGAAGGTCATCGTCTCTTCCATCGGCCGCCCGGTCTCATTGGCGTTCAAATCTATACACAACCGGCCAACAGCAACTACATCCAGCCGCCGGTCAGGGTCGAACTGTAAACCCTTCATAGTGATGCCTCCTTAATCAAGCTAGGGAAAAGATAGTTCATTCGGCAATACGAATGGCTGTAAATCGTCGTCAATTGGACAGTGAAGCTGTGAATCGTACAGTGGAGCTATCATCGCGCAGGGAAGTTGTAATTCGTACAGTGAAGCTGTACATCGCATAATGAAGTTATAAATCGCACAATCGTAAGAACAGAGTGTTTCATTTCATCTCTTGGGGGGAGGGTAAGCGCTTAACCTAATTTTCTACTTTAGTATAGTTTAGAAGCGCGCTTTTGGCAATCCTCAATTTGAAAGCGATATCAAAAATCGGGTGGAAGAAGTTGAAGGGGAAGAGCCCCCCACGGAAAATAGGTGGAAAAACGCAGCTTAATTCATCGGTTTTTGTCGATAAGGAGCAAGCAAGCGGAAAAACAGCAACTACTCTGATTGATTTTGCCGCCGATGTGGATATCGGGATTATTTAAGTGCCATTTTTCCAACTGCTGTCCCTCTGGCGGGCAATCGTTCCTCAGTAGTTGTAGTAAATCCACTTGTTCTCCGCCTTAGCACACGCTGATGCCTAACGGGGAGAGTCGGCTGGCACATTGTATTCGGTTTTTCGCATATATCCTCACCCACGTGCACTCGTCCGGCACATTGTATTCCGTTTTCCGCATACATCTTGCCCACGCGCATTCGCCCGGCCCAATGTATTCGGTTTTCCGCATACCTCCGCCCACTCATAGGCTCACTAGCCCATTGTATTCCGTTTTCCGCATACATCTTGCCCACGCGCATTCGTCCGGCCCAATGTATTCGGTTTTCCGCATACCTCCGCCCACTCATAGGCTCACTAGCCCATTGTATTCCGTTTTCCGCATACATCCGGTCCACGTCCCCCACACACCTGCGCTCTTCCACACTACTACAGCACACAAAAAGGACCTGCTCCCAGCCGCAGCCGGAACAGGTCTTGAGTAGATAGTGTGTGGTTAGTGCGGAACCGGACCGGTCGAATGGCGGATGACCAGCTCGGGCATCAGCATGATTTTGCGCTTGGGGCTGGCGGGGTTGCTGATCGCTTCATTCAGCAGAAGCATCGCCTGCTCGGTCATCTCGCGCAGAGGCTGGGCGATACTGGTCAGCGAGGGATGGCAGATTTCGGCCAGCATCGTATTGTCGAAGCCCACTACGGACAGGTCGCGGGGAATCGACAGGCCGGCACTGCGCGCCTCCTTGAGCACCCCGATCGCCAGCAGGTCATTGCAGGCAAAAATGGCGGTCGGGCGTATCTCTTGTGCCTGGTTCAGCATTTCTGCCGCTGCCGTGCGTCCGTTCTCCAGTGTAGCCGAGGTGTGGATCAGATTCGCCGGATTGTCAAAAGAAATCCCTGCCGCCTTCAACGCATCCAGGAACCCCTCCACCCGCAGCCTGCTCCCCGGCAGATTGTCAGAGATCACTCCCAGTCTGCGGTGACCGAGGGACAGCAAATATTCCGTGGCCTGATAGCCGCCTTTGTAATCATCGACGGTGACACTGTTGCCCTCCAGCATACGGATATCGGCTGAGAACAGCACGAGCGGCACATGATCAGCCACCATTCCGCGAATCAGCTCAGGATTCCCCGTATGAGAGGCAATGATCAGGCCATCCACCCGTTTACGCAGCAGCAACGAGATGTACCGGGCCGCCTTCTCGTCGCTGCGGTCAGTACTGCATACGATTAAGTCGCTGCCCTGCTCCTGGGCAACATCTTCGATGCCGCGGGCTGTCTCCGCAAAAAAAGGATTGGCAATATCGGGAATCATCAGCCCGATGGTCCCCGTCCGGCGGCTGGTCAGAGCAGAAGCTACCAGACTGGGCTGGTAGTTCAGCTCCTCCATGACCCGTGCTACTTTTTCCCGCGTCTTGTCGCTGATCCGGCCGCTCTTATTCAATACCTTCGACACCGTAGCGATAGAGACGCCTGCTTCCCGTGCCACATCATAGATTGTAGGTTTCATGGTTTAAGCCCGCCTTTGCGTTCATGCCTTCTAATAACTAGATTATAAGGAAGTCCTCCAGCGCTGTCTATTTCAACAGGTGTGCCGCCACAGATTGGTTTACCGGTTAACACAGGTCAGCTCCGCCAGTTCGCGCAAGTCCTGTTACTTTCCGCAAATCCTGCACATAATGCAACATCCTCTCTCCGCATAGTCTCCAAACGCAGAATTGTTGTACTTTTAGCAGGATTCAGCCTTCTTCTGGCAACCTTCTGGAGATATTGTTGCATTCCCTGCAACATCTCTGCCAAACTTCAGCTATCTATTCCTCATTGTTGCAAAAAATACAGCATTTCGCACAGAAGCCAACTCCGAATCACTACATCGGCAGCATCGCACAGCTTCATTTGGATTGTAAAGGCAGAAAAGGCCTCCGCCCAGCGGAAGCCTTAAGATTACTCTATGAAACTGCCTGCGTCACCCGTTCACTCTTCCTTGGCAGGCCCGCCTGCACCCGGCTTGAACAGCCACTCATGATCGGGATCATTGTGGAACACCCACGTGCGGACGGGTCCGGCCATTACGTTAAGATAATAGGAGTCATATCCCGGCGGCGCAGAGACAGGGTGATACCCCTCCGGCACCAGCACGATGCTCCTATCCGGGACAGCAATAGTCTCGTCGAGACTGCGGTCATCATTGTAGACCCGCTGCACCACGAAGCCCTTGGCGGGATTGACCCGGTGATAGTACGTTTCCTCCAGGTAGGATTCCGCCGGCAGGTTATCCTGGTCATGCTTGTGCGGCGGATAGCTGGACCAGTTGCCGCCGCCCGTGCGCACCTCGACCACCAGCAGGCTCTCGGCTACGCTGTGCTCCGGCAGGATATTAACGACTTTGCGGGTCATGCTGCCATAGCCGCGGTCCTCGATTGCCGCATCTGATGGGGTAATCAGCCGTGCCGGATATTTACCGCTTCCCGGAGCAAGGCAGACCCCAAGCTCCAGCTCTGTCAATGCGCTAACCTCATAATGCGCTCCCGCCGGAACATATACAGCATAAGGAGCCTTGTCTTCAAAGACCGACATCCGTCCGCCGATGTCGGCGAACCGCTCGCCATCCACCACTATATCTGCTTTGCCTGCCAGCAGCACCAGGCAGATCTCTTTCCCACCGCTATCACGTTCCAGGGTAGCCCCGGCCTGCAATTGGTACACCTCGAACCCGACATATTTCCATCCGGCGCTCTCCGGGCTGACCGCAGCGATACAGCCATCCTTATCCGGCGCTCCGGCCTTAACGAGTAAATCAGGCATCTTCGTTCATCCTCCTCTGTCTTCAATATCTGTATCCGCTTACAAGGCTTGCAGTTCAGAAAACCCTGCTTCCGCAGCAGTCACAGACAGCTTGACGGGAAGTCCGCTCAGATACGATTGTCTGGCCGCTTCAGCAATGAGCTGTGCGGCTTCGCCGTCACGGCCGCTGCAAATGACAGGCTCCTGGAGCCTTACCGAACGGGCAAATGCAACAATCTCCTCCATAAATGCCTGGTTATAGCGCTCCAGGAAGAAATGCTCCGGCTGATCGCGGGTAACCGAAGTCGCGGTGGATACCTCCACTGTTGTCGGGCGGCAGTTGTCGGCCGTTGCCGAACCCAGCGTCCCGAAGACCTCGACCCGTTGATCATAGCCGTATACAGCCTTCCGGCTGTTGTCGATCACACAGATCGCCCCGTTCACGAATGTCAGTGTAATGACGGCGGTGTCCACATCCCCGCAACGGCCGAACATCGGATCAATCAGATTCGCCCCCCGGGTGTAGACCTCGGCCACTTCACTGCCTACCAGATAACGGGCCATATCGAAATCATGAATCGTCATATCCATGAACATTCCGCCCGAAGACCGTACATAGGCCTCACCGGGAGGCTGCGGGTCACGCGAGGTGATCTTCACAATATGCGGATTTCCCAGTTCCCCAGATTGAACCAGCCGCTTCAGCTTGCGGAAGCTGGGGTCCATCCGGCGGTTGAAGCCCACTTGCAGCAGCACACCAGCGTCCTCTGCCGCCTGCAAGGCCCGCTGGGTTTCTTCCGAGGAGAGACTGATGGGCTTCTCACAGAAAATATGTTTACCCGCAAGCGCAGCCCGCTCAATCCAGGACGCATGCGAATCGGTCGGCGTGCAGATGAACACCGCTTCAATCTCAGGATCATTCAGTATATCTTCACCCGCAGCAAAAACAGAGCCAAGCCCCCTGCTCTCTGCCCAGGCCAGCAATTCCTCACTCATCATAGCTTCAGCTATGGACTTCAGCTTGAACGACGGCATCGCACGCAGATTGTCAGCGTGGAGGCGGCCGATTCTCCCCGCACCGATAATGCCAACTACAATCGGTTTAACCATGTTCGCTTATCCTCCTCAGAGGGTAAGCGCTTAACCTTCCCGAGAATAGTATACTTCATGCCCGGGAAAGCTTCAAGCAAATCTTTTCTCCAAAAGATCAGATAAGCGTAGGCCGAAATAAAATAGGAAATGGATACTGTGAGATTTCTCTTTAACAATCAAATGAATCCTATAATATGCAAGTTAGAACAGGAAATGAGGTGTCTCATGAGCAAAATTAATTATACCGAAAGCCTTCTTCGTGTAATTATCTCTCTGATCGGACTTCCATTCACATGGATTCAAGCGGCTCTTTCCAGATACCTTCTGTATAAATATAAGGCTCCAGGAGAAATAATCTCTGTGGGAACACACCGTCTCCATGCGATTGTTGCCGGCAGCAACACGAGTAATCTTCCGACGATTCTATTGGAATCAGGAATGGGCGGTTGTGCTCTGGATTGGTCGCTGGTTCAGCCCGTATTAGCCAAACATACCAAGGTCCTCTCCTATGACCGGGCCGGGTTCGGTTGGAGCACTACACCTATCAGTGAGCCGACTTGCGAAGGCTATGTCCGTGATTTGCGGGAATTACTAACGCAGCTTGAATTAGAACCCCCATACATCCTTGTAGGGCACTCCTATGGCGGAATGATCATGCGGCTGTATGCTTCTAAGTATCCTGAAGAGGTCTCCGGGATTATTCTTGTGGACTCCACACATGAGCAAAGATTCATCGAATCCACTTTTGATCAAATCAGATATGAAGAGCGGCTGCGGCACCTGAGACGACTGCGAATGGGTTATCTTTGGTCCCCCATAGGGTTGCCCCGTCTATTAAAACAACATATTGGTGCAAAACGGTTACCTCCACCTGTCCAACAAAAAGTGACTGCTCTGGGATATCGGAATAATGCGTATAAAGCGGCTTATCTGGAATCTCTCTGCACCATAGAAAGTGCCCTCCAGTTAATAGAGTCAGAGCCTTTAGATTCGGAATTACCAGTCATCGTATTATCCGCCGGAAGACAAAATGAAGATTGGCAACAATCACAGAAGAAGCTCCTCCAGCTAACCGGAAAGACGCAGCAGATCATCGCCACGGATAGCTGGCATTCCATTCAACTCTATCAGCCGCAAGCTGTGATCGATTCGGTACTGAGTCTATTAAGAGAACATCACCGCAACCAAACAGACAAGCAGGCGTCTATCTAGTAGGAATATATATCCATTAAGAAAGGTGAGCTATAATGATTGGAAGATTCATAAGGGTTCTGGAAGGAAGCCCCAGACTCGTTATTAGTATTTTTCATCCGGCAATCGGGGGAGATCCGCTGAAGGGTATAGACCTGTACGCACCTTGCCAGGCAGAGGCAGCTAAGCTTTTGACAGAGATGGGTGTTGATCTGGACAACCTGAATATTGCCAGTGTAACAACAGGCGGGGCATTAGCCGTACAATCAGGGGGGTACCCCGTCATTCTTTTCTCGCCTGGATTCGGTGTAGAACGCGATATGTATCTTGGAGTGATATCCAAACTAGTCTCCAAAAATCACGTGGTAGTTACGCTGAGCGCTCCGCAGGAGTCCGTCTTCACCGTATTTCCAGACGGCAGCTATGTCAGGCAGGCACCGGAAATGGCGGAGCTGGCAAGCAGTGACTACACCAGCTGGTCCCGTCTGCTCCACAACCGGGTTCAATATATAATCGCAGTTATGGATCACCTTAAGGTGCTTAACCGCTCCGATACTGAGCTAGCCGGGCTGTTCGATCTGGATAAGGTTGCTGTCATGGGACATTCGCTCGGAGGTGCCGCCTCCCTTGAGGCCGCCAAGCAGGATCGCCGGATCA
This sequence comes from Paenibacillus sp. FSL R7-0179, assembly GCF_038002265.1. Lineage (NCBI taxonomy): Bacteria > Bacillati > Bacillota > Bacilli > Caryophanales > Paenibacillaceae > Paenibacillus > Paenibacillus sp. FSL R7-0179. The sequence goes on along the minus strand of NZ_JBBOCC010000002.1, from coordinate 838,381 downwards.
AGGCTGCTGTCCTGCTCGATCCCAGTTTTCACCTCATACGCCGGGAAGACGGACAGTCCTCTGTTCCCGTTCTGCTGCTGCGGCAAGAAGCTTCGGCATACCGGGAGATGGCAGCCTCTATGAATGAGACCATTGCATCCGATTATATCGACGGGCAGCGCTATGCCTTCAACTCTCTGAACAACGCCTATTTCTATCGGGTAAAAGGGGCTCAGCACATGTCTTTTTCCGACATTCCGCTTCATTACAATGATCAGCATGCAGTTCCCGTTCATGCCGCTACCGCAGAAGCTGCAACCGCATTCATGAAGGCGGTGTTTGATAAGAGCGATCTGCCTCCGAATGCAGCATCACAGCTCAGCGAAACCGTCATTTCCATCAATTCAGAGGGTGATCCTGCAGAAGCCTAACATGAATTGATGCCCAGACATCCATTGACCTGGGAGGGCATTCTGTATGAAGATCAGACTTAGCGGCTATAATCCAGGTGGAGAAGAGAGCTCGATGGAACTACAGGCGCTGTCTTGGTTCGCAAGCAATGAAGTAAACTCAAAAGGAGGAAATCAAATGAAGACTATCATGCGCATGATGGACCATCTGTACTGGGCAGACGGGCGGATCTTGGACGCACTTGAAGCGAGTCACACGAAGGACACGGAGCTTCTCAAGCTGGTGCGGCATGTGGCGGTTGCAGAGCAAGTCTGGCTGTCGCGATTGCAGGGCAAGAGCAACGCAGAGTATTGGTTATGGAAGGAAGCGGAAGACCTGCCGGAGATCCGGCGAATGTTCGAAGCTAACGCTAAGGAATACCGCAGCTATATCGGCAAGCTGGAAGAATCTGTGCTGGATCAGATGATCAGCTACAGCAGCCAGAATGGACATTCGTTCCAGACCTCTATCCGGGACATCCTGCTGCAGGTGCTTTTACATGGGCAATATCACCGGGGGCAGATCAACCGGGCCCTCCGGATGGAAGGCGCAGAGCCTGCCCCTGTGGATTACATCACATTCGTGAGGCTCTAGCTCTGCAACTACTAATGAACAAGGAGCGAAGCTGAAATGGAGATCAGAGCATTACATACGGATGAACAGGCACCTACCGAATTGCTTTTATTGGCCGACCCTGCATCGAAGCTGGTTGAGGATTATGTGGCGAGGGGGCAATGCTTCGTTGCCGAGGCGGATCACCGTGTGGTCGGTGTCTATGTCCTGCTGCCTACCCGGCCGGAGACCGCCGAGCTGGTCAATATTGCAGTGGATGAGGCATTCCAGGGCCAGGGGATCGGGAAGCAAATGGTGAATCACGCCATTCAGCAGGCCAGGCGGCTCAGCTTCAAAACGCTGGAGATCGGTACAGGCAATTCCAGTATCGGCCAGCTTGCCCTGTATCAGAAATGCGGCTTCCGGATCACCGGAATCGACAAGGACTTTTTCATCAGACATTATAGTGAAGAAATCTATGAGAACGGGATGCAGGTGGTGGATATGATCCGCCTGTCTCAAGATCTGTAAGTCAAAAGGAGGTTAACAAACCTATGCAAGCACAACTATTGCAATTTCTCAATAACACCTATCCTGTTCAACTCTCCCATATGGAGACCGTCACCAATGAAATGTACCGTTGCCACTCGGAGAAGGGGACATTCTTCGCCCGAATTACGAACTATAAGACCTATGAAGAACAATTAGCTGAAGTGAACTGGACTACCTTTCTGTTCAACCGGGGCGTACGGGTGCCTGAGGTTGTACCTACTGAACTGGGTTCGCTTGTCAGCACCCTGCTGCTGAGTGAAGAGGAGAAGTCCGTGGTCTTGTTCCGGGCGGCAGCCGGAATCCACCTGCCCCGGGCTAAATGGGACAAAACCATACTCAGAACCCTCGGACAGCAAATAGGCAGAATGCATCAGGTGAGCAAAGAATATCAGCAGTCTGAAGCTGCCCGGCCGATTCCGCATTGGTATGATAACGATGAATATGATTTTCTAAAGCATATTCCTGCCGAAGAGCGGGCCATACGGGATATTGCGAAGGATGTGCTCAAGCAGATCCGCATGCTGCCCAAAGATGAGGCGAACTACGGCTTAATCCACGGCGACCTGTGGCTGAACAATACCCTGGTGGACAGTGACTCTGCGCTGACAATGATTGATTTTCAGGATTGTGAGCGGCATTATTATGCCTATGATTTAGCTGTGCCGATCTATTCTGCACTGGAGTACTCATTCCCGGGTGGACAGAACCTTATGGATTATAAGCGTACGATAACCAAGGCAATCACAGACGGATATAAGGAAGAGCATCCCCTCTCTGCTGAGATGTCTAGAAAACTGCCGCTGTTTATAAGACTGAAAGAGCTGTTTGAGTACAACCTGATGCATATGTATTGGAACTTCGGGGAGCTTAGCGAGGATCAGGTGCGGATTCTGAATCTGTACAGAAGCAAGATTGAGTTCATGCAGACGTGAGGTGAGTGAAGTGTATGACTATATCAGCATTCATTCTATGGATTACTCCAAAAGCGTAAAAACAGAAGTGCTGGAGCAGTTTGTCGTAGAGACCCTGGGGTTTGAGCAGACCGGGCCGCTGCGATTCTCCAAAGCGCTCTATGGCGCGCATGTTGGGCTGAAGGGACTCTCCGCAAATTCGAATGGCAGCTACGCTTACTATACGCTGGAGGGGATTGAAGCGGTGAATCTGGTCGAGGTCATTCTCCCGGCAACTAAGATAGATGAGCCATTGGAGCGTGCGATAACCGGGTTGGTGATGGCCATTGCCGGCGAATTCGGCTGGTGCATCGATGAGGACCATGGGTTGGATACTTAGTGTGATCGGTTTTTCAATTACATTTGGTCCCCATCCCCTGCGCGTTCCCCCAACAATAAACAAGCGGTAGTCTGCGACGATTCTCCGTCCATGACTGCCGCTAGTTCAATTCTTTTCACTCAGCCCGCTTCGCCCCTGCCCAGACTCCGGACTCAGCAGTAATGCAGCGCTTCGCCCAGCGCGACCAGAGCCATCGCCTGGCCGTAGGCCATAGGGGCAATGATAATCCCTTTGTAGTCCTCCTTGGCTGCGCCGATGGGAGTACCGCCGGACACCCCAAGCACTGTGCCTTCGCTGTCAATTCTGTCCAGGATGGCGCGGATTGCCCGCAGAGCCGGTTCGCTGTAAGCCTCCGGGAGCAGCCCACGGCGCACACTGTTTAGAATACCGGCGGCTATCGCAGCCGAACCGGAGGTTTCGGTATAGCTGCCAGAGTCATCCAGCAGGGTATGCCATAGTCCGTCCCCGCTCTGACATGCGAGCAAGGCTTCGGCCTGGGCCTGTAGCGTCTGCTGGAGATAGCTGAAGACTCCGTCTGCCAGATAGGGCCGCATCAGCTCCAGATATTCCGGCAGGCCGAGGGCGAACCAGCCGTTGCCGCGGCACCAGAAGGCTTCGCTGAAGTTGTGGCGCTCTTCAAAATGCCAGCCGTGGAAGAAGAAGCCGGTTTTTTTGTCATACAGATATTTAATATGCAGCAGCAGCTGATGCAGCGAGGTCTCGCGCCACTCCGGGTTGTCGTACTTCACACCCATTTTGGCCGTGAACAGAATCGCCATGAACAGCGTATCAATCCAGATCTCATTCTCATGGAGCGAGATCTCATGCTTCTGAGTCCCCGTAGTCACATGCTGATAGCCTTGCTCCAGCGTCCGGGGCAGGCCGTGCATCAGCCATTCTATCCATTCGAGACTCAGCTCTCCGGCCTCCTCCAGCTCCATCAGCGAGAGCAGTGGCGCAGTCGTATTAATATTCCGGCTGGGCAGTCCCTTCTCCATCTGCCGGGCCATCCACGGCTTGGTGTATTCCGCATAACGGCCATCCCCGAAATGCCGGTCAAGCTTTTGCAGGCCATACAGCCCCACTCCCTGCGGCCAATCCCACTCTTCCATCCCGAAGTCCCTGGCAAAATACCCCCGGCGCTCCGCATCCTCCCCCAGGTTCTGCAATTCCGCTTCATTATCCGGCCGGCCCAGCTTCAGCAGCTTATTCGTAACCAGGTCCAGCTTCTGCATAACCTCTTCCTTGCTCACACAGCTTACCGGCACCGTCTGCTTCTCTGTTACTTCCACTGTCCATAACCCCCTTCATCTACATGCGTTCCGCGCAGCTTGATTCTGAACGTTCTAATCTCATACGGCTTCACTTGGAAGCTCAGCTCCTCTGCTTCCTGCCAGTCTCCCAGCGGCTCCTCCATCAGGTTGCATTCCTGCCAGGAGGCAATCTCGTAAGCGCTGTCTATAGTGACCTTCGTCCGGGAGCCTGCATATTCATGCAGCCGCAGCACCACATCACTGCCGTCCTCCGAACGTTTGATAGCATCCACTGTCACATGTGCGCCGTCGACATAGAGCAACGGGTTCCCTTCCAGCTCACCTGCCACACTGCGCAGCGGATGATTCAGCTCCCACGCCTCCTGGACCACCCCGCCTTCAACGAAATCACCGGTATGCGGATACAGGGCATACGTAAATTCATGATGCCCCTGATCCTGCTGCGGATCGGGATGCACCGCCGACTTCAGCAGCGTCAGCCGGAGCACGCTGTCCTTGATGTCATAGCCGTATTTGCAGTCGTTAAGCAGCGCTATCCCATAGCCCTTCTCGCTGACATCCGCCCACTGATGGCCCACCGTTTCGAAGCGGGCGTAATCCCAGCTCGTATTCCAGTGAGTAGGACGCTTCACGTTACCGAACTGAATATCATAAGTAGCCTCCAGCGCATGAATATCCACCGGGAAGGCCACCTTCAGCAGTTGGTTATGCCCATGCCAGTCCAGCTCCGTGCGGAAATCAATCCTTACAGTATCACGGTAGAAGATGATGTCCTGGGTTACCGTTGTACGGTGATAGGTCCAGGTCATGCGCAGCACCGCCCGCAGCGGGCCGTTCTCGGTCAGCTCACATCCGGTCAGCTGAGTGATCTCGTTCATCTTTTCCTGGTAGAAAATATCGATATCCCACGCTTCAAAATCCAGCGGCTTATCTTCGAACACCTGCAGTACATTCCCGCGCTGCCCTGGCGCCAGCAGCTCACGGCCGCTCTTGCGGTCGACCATCGAAGTGAAATGCCCCTGCTCATTCCACACTACTTCCACAAGCGGTGTGCTCAGCGTGTTGCCGGATACGGCTGCAAGCGGCTGAATCTGCGCCTCCTGAGAGCCCTCGGCTGCTTGTCCGCGTACTACCTTCAGCACTGCCGTGCCCAGTGCAGGCACAGACGGAACATAGACCAACACTTCCCCGTCTGCCGTCCGCTGCTGCCACAGCCGGTTCCCGTCAGCATTATGAACCTGTACGGAATCAGCGGCATCTATAGGAATCAACGCATAACGAGGACGGTTCCAGTTCGTGCTGTTCAGCAGAGTGAATGCTTGCAGCTCCGGCTTATTGCCGCTATTAGCATCAGCCACACCGTTAATCAGAGCAAGTGAGTGCGCTTCGCCTTCTGCATATTCAGCATCGCTGTCCTCATAGACCTCAGCGATCGACGAGCCGGGAATGATGTCATGGAACTGGTTGCGCAGCAGAATCTCCCAGATCCCGGTCAGTTCAGCCGCAGGATAAGCGGTTTCAAGATTCCCCTGTCTTACACCCATCAGCGTATGCAGCCACTCGGCATCGCGCAGCAGCAGCTCCAGCCGGCGGTTATATTTCTTGTTGCGGGCTTGCGAGGTGTACGTGCCCCGGTGGCATTCGAAATACAGCTCGCCGTTCCAGGTGTGTACGAACGCCTCCGTCTTCCCGATCCGTTCATGCAGTCCGGTGAAATACTCCCCGGCACTGCCCATCTCAATCTTCGGAATGCCGGGAAGCTTGTCAAAGCGCCGGCGGAGCTCCAGCATCTCCCGCGTCGGCCCGCCGCCCCCGTCACCCCAGCCGTATGCAAACATCAGGTGATCGTTGATCTCCTTATCCTGATAGGAATTCCAGATCCCGCGCAGCAGCCCTGCCGTCATCCGTCCGTTATAGGTGTATTCAGCTCCATCCTTCTCGGAGGTCGTGATGAAATGCGTCAGCACCTCTGAGCCGTCCATCCCCCGCCACCAGAAGGTGTCATGCGGCATCCGGTTGAACTGATTCCAGCTGATTTTGGTCGTCATGAACGTGTCGATACCCGATTTGCGCAGAATCTGCGGCAATGCCCAGCTGTATCCGAAGACATCCGGCAGCCACAGGTACTTGCTCTCTACGCCGAATTGTTCACGGAGATAGCGCTTGCCCAGCATAATCTGGCGGACCAGCGACTCGCCGGACGGGATATTACAATCCGACTCCAGCCACATCGCCCCTTCCGCTTCCCAGCGGCCTTCCTTCACCTTCTCTTTGATCCGACCGAACAGCTCCGGATAATCCTGCTCCAGATAAGCGTACAACTGAGGCTGCGTCTGCAGGAACTGGTACTCCGGGAACTCCTCCATCAGCCGCAGTACGGTGGAGAAGGATCGGGCTGTCTTTTCACGGGTATGCTTCAAGCGCCATAGCCAGGCAACATCAATATGGGTATGGCCGACAGCTGTTAGCGTTACGTCAAAAGTCTGCGGCATTGCCTCTATCGCCTGATTCAGACTTGCACCTGCCTGATAGAGTGAAGCCGTATGCTCTGGCGAACCCGGCTCTGACCAGTCGATCAGACGGAAGGCCTCATTCAGTGCTCTTAACAGCCACTGCTTCTCCGGCTGGTCTCTGCCCAGGTAACGGAAGGTGTCGAGCGCCGCCTTTGACATGTAGAACAGATCATCTATGCCCTCGTCCAAATAGCCGATGAATGCTTCGTTGAGCCGGTGCTCCTGAATTCTGGGCACTCCGCCGCCCTCAAGTCCCGACCACAGCCGGAAGGCCAGCTCTACCGTCTGCCCGCCCCATTCATCACCGAAGATTACCTCTCTATGGTTGTTATCTACGCCCTGATAAGGCGAGCCGTTCACGAACAGCAGCGATTCGAAGCCGGAGTTATTGAAATCCCCTGTTTTGCCAAAATCAAATCTGCCGGCAATTTTGAAGCCTGCCTGACTTGGCGGCAGTACAACCTCCGTGCGCAGCCAGATGTAACGGTCCCGCCCGCGCCAATGCTCCTGAAGCCTGATGATGCCATCAAAGGACACCGACTGCGGGTATACCCCGTTAGCCCCTTCCTCATCCTCAGCGAACGCGAACTCTGTAAGCTCCTGGACCTTAAGATATCTATACTTTTCCACTTCAGCCTGGCGTTTGATCAGCTTTTCTTCTGTGAATAACATCCCTATCACTCCCTGTATCCGCTTTCATATGGTCACTATAGCAAACCTTCCACTCCAAAAACTACCCTACTCTTGCTGTATTCCGCTCTATTCATTGCATATTTTGCTTTTTTCGGCCTATAATATACAGGTGGAAACGGCTCAGGCTTCTTTAGTAAACGGCAAAGGTGAGGAGTGAGGCTATGCTCGACAGCGACCTGTTATACGAACAAGGTTATAGTATACGTATCAATACTCCGGCTGATCCGCTCTTTTACTATTTTGACTACGATCAGCGCTCTCACGACATCAATATGGAGTTTCAGCACGATCATGACTTTTATGAGATTCATATTCTGCTGGATTCCAGCGCTACTCATATTATTGAAGGCAATGTACATGCCCTGCAGCAATATGACATTGTTCTGCTCGCCCCGTACCGGCTGCATATGACCCAGTATCCCGCGGGCCCGCCGCACAAACGGCTGATTATCAACTTCAACCTGCCCAGGAATATGCCCGGATTTGAGACCGCTTACAATGCAATGCTGCAGCCGTTCTCCGAGGAGGTTCCGATCTTCCGGTTCACCGGAGGACCGCGCAGTGCCGTGTTCGAGCCGCTCAATGCCATTTTCAACTGTTCCCGCAGCACTTCACCCCTGAACCCTGTGCTGATTCACAGTCTGTTCCAGCAGTTTCTGTGCAGCCTGTCCCAGCAGTATGACAAGAATGCGTACGTGCTGGAAGAGATCGGCAATGCCATGATGCAAAAAATCTATTCGATTACCGCCCACATTCACAGCCATTACGGCAGCGAGTTATCCCTGGACTCCATCTCCAAGGAATTCTATATCAGCCCTTATTATTTATCGCACCAGTTCAGAACCGTCACCGGCTTCACCTTGACCGAATACATCCAGATGACCCGCGTCCGCAAAGCCCAGCAGCTCCTGCTCCATACCCGGCACAAGATTTCCGACATCGCCGGACAATGCGGCTTCAACAGCTTCTCCCAGTTCAACCGCATCTTCAATAAGCAGAGCGGCATGTCCCCTTCCGCGTTCCGCAAGGCGCAAGGGCCTTCTGGCGGGGCTTCGTCTTTGAGTTCGTATTAAGATAAGTGTAATAAAGAAGGCTGTCCCAAAAAGCCGTGAAAGCGGCGGTTGGGATAGCCTTTATGTTATTGATTAAATGTTTTCAACCCCAAAATTCACTCGTTTTATATAATAAAGGGTATATATCTTTATTAACTTGATCCCAGCAGATTACTGTAAAATCATCAGATACTTCATTTGTTAATTGATGAGATAAAACAATATGGCTATTGTCGGAAAAGAATAAAACAAGTCCAACTTCTCTAGGATGATCCCATTGCAAGGAATTCATTGTTTCAATTTTAATTATTTCATATTTAATTAGACTTTGACCAACAATATTTTTAAAGTAATTCTCCGAATATTCTTGGTCACATGCTTCAATTGGAAACAGTTCTTTGTCATTCTTCATTAAGTCTTCAGTTTCTTTACCATCTATGGTTTCAGCCCATAATATTATACTGCTAACTGTAACATCACTATTAAATCCTATTAATATATTTGGTTCAAACTCGATACAAAAAGGTCCTGTTGTAAGTGAAAATACATCCTTTTTATCTATCTCACATTCGGTTGCTGAATCTTCTTTGCTCCACCAGCTATATCGAATTAAATTTTCAACTCTTTTTCCAATTAAAAGATCCAGTAAGTTTCTTTTGGCAGAGGGAATAGATGATTCAAAAAAATCATGTTTCATAAACTACACCTCAATTATTTTTTATTTTTAGCTACTTCAATAAGTAAATTAATCATTTTCAGGTTATTATTAGAAGGTTTCGTTTTTAAATGCACCTTTAGTGGATCTGCAATTACAATGTGCCCATCTTCTTTAATTAAAAATTGCAGATCATCAATTTTTATTTTTTTATCTACCATTGTTTTTTTAATATTTTCCAAGTCCTTAATACTATTCTCATTGAGAAGTCTTGTATCCATGCCATTAACAACCTGTACTTTTTTATCGCTTAATGCAACAATATCTTTCGAACCTTTAGCATATTTGTCCATAACAATTCCTGGCCTTCCATCAACAATTATTTTTTTTCTAGGTACACTTGGTAACCCTTGTTCGTCTAATAGATCAAGCATTTTTAACTCGTCATCAATTGAAGTTATTGGTTTCTTATCTTTTAAAATTGCGACAACTTTATCATCACCGTATTCAAAGACTTCTTTGTTCCCCCCTTCTCCTATTTTCTTTCCTAAATCTGATTTGGATAAGTTACCTTCATCCGTCCCCTCAGCCCCACCCTCTTTTTTCTCCAGATACTGTTCAACCTCACTGATCACAGGCGCGAGAGTTTCAAGATCTGAATTCGCTAACTTGTCCCGTGGTGTGGCTTCTATCTTGGTATTACGTTCTTTTAATTGCTTAATTCGCTCGTGAATATTAAAATCTTTATTCCCAACTTTAATCTTGTCTAAATTCCCTATTCGTATCTTAAATCCCTCTATAATTTTGGGTACGGTTCGTTTATTCTCACTAGCCATCATCACCACATGCCCGCTGCCGCGCTTCTCAACCCAGAGCTGGTGGCTTTCTTTGCCGATTTTGAAGTTAACCAGCAGGCCGGCAATGGCGTTCTTGAGCTTCCCGGCACCTGCGACTACGAGATTCACTCCTGATTTCAAAAGCTGCTTGCCGAAAGCTAACAAGCGGGTATGCACGCCTCCCTTGACAGTGCCGAGGAAGTCACCGCTGGTTTCTTTTTTTGCAGCACCCGCTTTTCCACCGGCTTTGGGCTCTTCTTTTTTGCCTGGACTGTCTTTGCCCGCAACGCCGGTGATCCCGGACAGATTGGACAGCAGCTTCGTGCCGTTGCCGAAGACCTGATTGGTCTGCGCCTGGGCTTCATCCACCAGTCCCGTTGCTCCTTCTGTGGCTTCGTCGATCAATCCGCCTACCTTGTCCACAGGTCCCTGAAGCGGCTGAAGCAGGCTCTGGACCGGGCTGGACGCGGCAATTTTGTTAATCAGCTTGTCTGCGAACGGAATATGCTGGCGGATCAGGTCAACCAGTGATTGGCCCGCCACAGCTTCAATCCCTTTGAATACAGCCTTAATCAGTGCTGACGGCGGATTAGTGATGATGAAATTAAGTACCATATCGACGCTTTTGTTAGCCAAGACGGACATAAGCTGAGTAGGTTTTCCGAGCAGTTGAACCTTTGCTTTAATGCCGCTGGCGGCTTCGGTTACCTTCTCACGAATTCCCTTGAACAGGCCTCCAGCCGCTTCCTTCAGCTTGCCTGCTCCCTCACTCAGCGCCTGGGCAGGGTTCTTCAATACCTCCAGACCCTGAACCATACCGGCATACACCATGCTGAACGGGTTGAACCACGACTTGCCCGAGATGTTGATCACCGGCAGAGCCTTGTTAATCGCGCCTGACACCTTGCCGACTGTCTTTTGAAGAATTATGAACACGCCCTGAAGAAGCTGCAGTACCTTCATCAGTCCTTTTTCCTGGCTTCCGCCTTTCGGAGCCTTGCCCCCATCCTTGTCCTTCTCCTTGTCATCTGCCTGGCCCGTCTGTAGTGGCTTCAGCTCACCGAACAGCCCCTTGACCAGAAAGCCGCCCAAGCCCGCCGGATTCAGAAGCTGCTTCAGATTCTGCACCTTGAAATTCCGCAGGGTATTGACCACAGTCATAACCGTGTTCGCCTGACGCAGCAGCTTAGGGAGGGTCGAGGTCAGCCAAGTGGCGATTTGCACCAGTACACTTCCCCCGCCCGTTGCAAAAGCAGCTGCAACCTCCGCAGCAATCTGCGCAACCTCCAAAGCCTTGCCGAAATTAATTTTGAATTCACCGCTCAAGAATTTCCCGATTCCCGATAATATCCCGTTATACAGCGACTGGACACCAGCGAACAGCTTATCCACTGTCTTCCCCATGAAATCCAGTGCGGCGCTGACCCCCTTTTTCAGGAGAGCAGCAGCCGTATTCACAGCTTGAACTGCCTTGTTCACCGCACGGTCGATCCAGCCGTTAATCTTCTTGGCAATGCCCGGGAAGCGGGCAAAAATCGTATTCGCAATTCCCTTCAGCACGTTCCCGAAGCCTTTGATTGCACTGACTATCAGCTTCCGGCCAGCTTCAATCAGCCCTACAACCGCTTGCTTGGCTTTATCGAAAATAGCTTTGACGGCCTTACGCAGCTGGGTGAAGAGGAAGTTCATTCCCTTCTGGATAGCCTCGCCAAGCTGCTTGCCTTTTTGCTTGAGCCACTCCCAGGGATTTTTGGCCTTTTTCTTTTGTTCTCCTTCAGCCTCCCCTTCCTTCTGCTTCTCCTCTGCCTGGGTCTTCGTATTCTTATATTCCTTCCGGGATTCAGCTTCGGCATCAGACAGCTTGCGCTTGACCTCGCCTTCCTTCTCATCCTTGATGCCCTTGATTTCCCGATTCTTCTCTGCTGCAGCTGCCCCCGCTTCGCGGTCAAATTCCCCGCTGGTAGCCTTGATCTCTTCTTGCCACTGCATCCGGTACCCTAAGACCTCTGCTTTAGCCGCAGTCTGCTCAGTTTGCTGCTTCCCCGATGTTTCAGCCTTCAGCCGTTCTATCTCTGCCTTGGTATCGCCCTCAGCAGCTGTGACTCCCGCATCAAACGGCGCCTTTCCTTTCTGGTACTTCGCTTGACTATTCTCCATATAGACCTGAAGTTGAGCCGCCAGCTGCGGGTTGAGGTAGCCAGCTACATCGGGTGGAATTGAACCCGTGGGCTTCAGCTGAAAAGCTGGCGGCGCCACCGCACGGACCGTATGCGCCGAACGGAGAATGCTCTTATCCGGCTTAGGCTGAATCCGGTTTTCTCCAAAATCCTGCCGGGTCTGCTCCAGCTCGGACGCCTGTACAGTCTGCACATGCTGCTTGGCCTCTGCCTGAAAGCTCTCTACCTGGGAAGGATCGGCCTCACCGGTGAGGCTCATCTCCGGCGGATTCGCCGCATACCTGCTTGCTTCCTCCATCATTTGATCCGGATCTGTCTCCTCGTTGACTTGAGGAAAGCTGTTCATTCCAGCTGACGTATCCCCGCCTTGCTTCCCGCTCTGAAGAGCAGGCAGTGTGGCGGCTGGCAGCGGAGCTGCCGTTGTGCGCTTTGAAGCTTCAGCAGCTTGGCCTGGCGCGATGCCGGTTGGAGTTGGAATAGCTGGAAGTGCCTTCTCAGCCTGCTGTCTTTGCTGCCCCAGCGCTTCACCAGAGACACCTGCCGCCTGGTTGTACGCCTGACTGATTTCAGCCGGAGCAATGCTGCTTAGCTGCTGGATTACGCTGCCCGGGTTGCTGCCTTTAATAAGAACCACCGGGGCTTTGGCTGTTGCCTTTCTGGCTTGCAGAGGCGAAGCAGAGGTCCGTGAACCTGCTGCTGGAGACTTCTGCCCTGGCGCAGCTGAATGGTCTGCAGACTTTTGCCCCGGCGCAGCTGGCTTGTCTGCCGGCCTACGACCTGCTGCATCTATTCTCGAAGAGGTATTCCCTTCCGTCTTAGCTTCCGGTTGGCGCTCCGGCTTCGCACTGGAGCTCACTTTCACCGGAGGCCCCAATCCGCCTTCTGACCGGGCATGTATAACCGCCTCCGCTTTTACAGACTTCTTTGCCTGTACTTTGACTGCGGCAGGCTTGACCTCCGGCTCCCCTACCCGCATGAATTCCGGCTGTGAGGTTTTCCTGGAGGCATGGATGCCATGAGGCACTTCCGGTTTTTCTAAGATTGGCGGGGACTTTATCTCAGCCGTTTTTGGGGAGCCTGATTTTTGCACAACGGGTTTGTCATCTTTCGCACGGGTCTGTTCAGCCTTCTCAGGCTTGGTCCGCTTGCCTTGGTCCAGCAGCATAAGCGCACTCCGCAGGCCAATTACACCGCTGAGCAGATTGAACTCTCTGGAGCTTACAGTCTCCGGGGCCGTTCGAAGGCGGTGGGCCAGCTGGTTGAGCTCAAGCGGTGTTCGCAGCGGCGGCTTCAATGCCGCCTTGTCTGCGAGCGGGACTTGCGCCGGTCTGCTCTGGTTCACGCTCTGCGGCTCTGCCGGTTTATGCACTGCAATCTTGCTTGGCATAGAAGGTCACTCCCTGATTATTCTGTATACAAGTAATGGTGTTTTCAGGGACTGATTCACAGCCATTCTATACAAAAAAGCCTCCGGACCGCCCTAAGGGCCATCCAGAAGCTTTTTTTACATCTATACAAGAGCCCCGCTACGCACGAACACCTACACTGTAAACCGAACGCGGCTGAGCAGAACCTCACCCTGCAAGACAAAATACACATCTGTGATTCCGGCGTCTATATCCGCTATAGCGGACAGACTGTGCCACTGCTGAACGCCGCCGGACGGAACGGCAAGTGTAGCCGCCAGCTTGCCGGACGGGCTGCCGGTCCGGACTTCAACCACGCCTCCCAAGGCGGAGGATACCAGCATCTCGACACCTGCTGCCCCCTCCGCAAACCGGACATTATGGAACGCGATCCACGCCCCCTCCTTCACCGGATGCACCGCAGCGCCGCCAGCCTTACATTCATCGAGGAAGACGCTATCGTAATCATCATAATTCTCAGCCTTAACTGGCGCATACAAATCACGCGGCGGAACGGTCTCGCCATGCACCCTGATGGTGGCGGACAGCCGGATATCTCCTGAGGAACGGCCTGCCATTAGCCGGTATTCTCCATCCTCCACACAGTACTGTTCGCGGCTGACGTCCCAGAAGGAGAGCTCAGCGGCGGGTAAGGTGAAGGTGACCGTCTGCTTGTGTCCGGCAGCCATCCGGATTTTGCCGAACCTCTTCAGCTGCTTAAGCGGCCGCTTGATCCGGTTGGACAAGCACTGGACATACAGCTGGACTACCTCGTCACCGTCAACGCTCCCGCTGTTCTCAAGCTCTATGGTCAGACTGATTGTACCGTCCTGCTGTACTTCCTCCGCTGACAGCGACAGCTTATTATAATTCACCTGCGCGTAGCTCAGACCGTGACCGAACGGGTAGAGCGGCTCACCGTCGAAGTACATGTAGGTTCTTTTGCCTTTGATAATATCGTAGTCCATGAATTCAGGCAGTTGGCTGACGCTGCGGTACCAGGTCATATTCAGCTTGCCGGACGGGCTGTAATCGCCGAAGAGGACATCTGCGACGGCATGGCCCAGCTCCTGTCCGCCATGCGAGGTGTACAGCACGGCCGGAATATGCTCGTCGATCCAGGCAGAGGAAATCGGGTAGCTGCCGACGATCACCACTACGGTATTGGGGTTGGCGGCATAGACGGCCTTGACCAGATTCTCCTGCTCTGCTGGCAGTACAATATCCGGCCGGTCAATCTCCTCCTTGCCGTTCAAGAGCGGATGGTTACCGACGAATACGACGGCAACCTCAGCGGCCCGGGCCGCTTCAACGGCTGCTTCTACACCATTCACTACCAGTTGCTTATGGAAGATCCGTGCTTCGGAAGAGGGCTCCTCTTCCGAGACGCGGAGGGTGCCGTCTCCGGCACTGATTGCAACCGGCTGATCATTCCAGGTACGCAAGCTGACAACGCCTTCGCCTTCCTCAACCAGGTTCAACGATTCCTTCACATACCAGCCATAGATTTCATCTGCGGAAGCAGTCAGTGTGCCGGCATCTGTCAGGGTAACATATTGTTTCCGGCTGGCAGATTCAAGGGTATGAGCAGTCCAGCCCCATGCCGTATGGCGGAACAGCTCCCCGCGTTCCGGCAGATCATGCAGCACTGCGAGCCGTCCGTCTTCCCCCGTAAACCCCACGGCTTGCCCGCTGGCAGCGGAGGTCAGAATGATCCGGTCATCCCCGCTCTCGAAGGTGACCTGCTTACCTGTCAGCTTCTTGGTAATTCCCTGCAAAGGGGTCACCGCATACGGCAGCGTACCGGAATACCAGTCTCTGAACGCTTCGTCCCCCAGCGGGCCGATCACAGCCACCTTGGAGAGCGCGGCTGCATTCAGCGGAAGGGCTGCGTTATCATTCTTCAGCAGCACGATGGATTCCTTCGCGGCTTCGAGCGACAGCTCGCCATACGCTTTGCTGAGAATCGCCGAGTCGTCTATCTTCGTATACGGATTTCCTTCCTCCGGATCGAACTCACCGAGCCGGAAGCGGATGCGGAAGGTGTTCGCCAGCGCGCGGTCCAGATCCGCCTCGGTCAGCAGCCCTTCACGGAGCGCCTCGTGAATGATCTTAATGGTCTCCTCCGTCTCCTCGGTCACACTGTCAATGCCATTCTTAATGGATTCCGCCATGGACTGGGCGAAGGAATCATAATACTTATGGTCCTTTACAATGCCGAACAGGTCCCCGGCATCGCTGACAATGAAGCCGTCCATCCCCCATTCGCCCTTCACAATCTCCATTACCGCCGGATGCAGGATAACCGGCACGCCGTTCACGGAATTGTAGGCGGTCATCATGGATTGTGCGCCGCCTTCCTTGAAGGCAGGCTTGAAGGCTTCCAGATAATATTCGCGCATATTGCGCGGGTCAATGCTGGACGAAGCCACGCCCCGGTCAATCTCATTATTGTTGCCGAGGAAATGCTTCAGGGTCGCTACCGCTTTCAGATACACCGGATGATCCCCCTGAATTCCCCGGACAAGCGCTGTACTCAGCCGGCCTGTCAGCTCAGGGTCTTCCCCGTAGGCCTCCTCTGTTCTCCCCCAGCGCGGGTCCCGTTCCATATCTACTGTCGGTGCCCACAGAGTCAAGCCGTTAATAGTGGGATTCTTGCGGTAAAAGGCTCTGGCCTCATCCCCGATTGCCGAACCGATTTCTTGCAGCAGCGCCGGGTTCCAGGTACAGGCGAGCCCGCTTGGCTGCGGGAACGAGGTGGCTTTGCCCAGCCAGGAAATCCCGTGCGCACCCTCCGTCCCATGCTTGTAACCGCCTACACCGAGCCGTTCAATGGCTGCCTGATACTGCGGCATCAGACTGACTTTCTCCGCAAGCGTCAGCCGGGAGAGCAGGTCCTGAACACGTTCATCTAATGGCAATTCAATTTGTCTAAAAGGATATGCAGCAGCGTCCATATGTAATCTCTCCTTTTTCCTTCATGATAACGGTTTCATCTCCAGCCAAGCCCAGCGTCCTCTTGCTTCCGCATAGCCCGGCTGTCTTATGCTCCTCCATCTTAGAGGATCTTCCCTGACAATAACACCTGAACAATTGGCCCAAAAATCAGTTCATTATTAGGGATTCGTATGGTATAGATGCTAATCAGACACAACATATGCTATTGACGTTATACTATAATTAAACCAAAGATAAGACTACAAGCGATGCTGAAAGGAAGTCCACACACTCTATGCTCAAAAGAACCTATGCTCTGCTCCTCATTCCAACCTATCCTATATTCCTGCTCTGCATGCTGTTCCAGGGAATGGCCATCTCGATCAGCGCTCCATTCCTGGCGGTCTACTTCACAGAAGAACTCGGCGTCAGTGCCGGAACCTTCGGAATATTTACAGCGGTGACCCTCCTTAGCGGGGTAGCCTTAAGCATGTTCATTGCCAAACGCTCCGACGCCGGACTGAACCGCCGCAGGCTGATGGTGATCTGTATGATGTTCAACGCGGTTGCTTTTGCCGGATACATATTCATCCATGACTACTACCCGCTGCTGGCCTATATGACTATATTTACCGCATTAGGCGCACCGGCGATGCCGCAATTATTCGCCAGTGCCAGAGAAGCTGTGAGCGCCAGCAGCTCTCCTGATCATGCCTTGGCGAACTCGGCCCTGCGCTCGATGTTCTCCCTTGGCTTCATCAGCGGTCCGCTGGTAGGAGCCGCGCTCCTCAGCCGCTTCGGATTTCAGGGGATTTTCTCAACGACGACACTGATCTTTCTGATCAATGCCCTGCTGGTGTTCAGCTTCGTACGGCCTTCAGCTGCTAAGCAGCCTCAACAGCGTCGTGTCCAAGCGCATGCCGGACGGCAACGCAGCGTCAGGGTACTGGTTCCTTTTCTTATCCTGACCCTGCTCTATACCGGACACTGGGCCAATAATCTGAATATCTCCCTGTTCATTGTCAATACGCTGGGAGGCACTACACAGAATGTAGCTTCGGTAGCCAGTATCTGCGCATTAATGGAAATTCCGTTCATGCTGTTGCTGGGGCTGCTGTCAGCCAAATACAATAGTAAGGTGCTGCTTGGCTGGGGAATGGTAATGGGAGGAATCTATTATGCGCTGGTGATCGGAGTAGGTGAGCTGTGGCAGCTCATCGCCGGACAGGTGCTGCTGGCTTTTTTTGTGGCTGTAATCTCTGCGATTGGCATCAGCTATATTCAGGATTTGCTGCCTGACCTTCCCGGCTATGCCTCCACGCTGTACACTAACGCTACAACTATCGGCAGACTGGCCGGAAGCCTGGCGGGAGGAGCCGCAGCCCAGTGGTTAGGATACCGCCATTCCTACCTCCTCTGCGTAGTTCTGGTAGTCTGCTCACTGGGACTGCTGCTCTGGCCCCGCCGCTCTCCGGATGAGACAATTACAACTCCGCTCGCCTCTTAACATGTGAGGTGCTGTGCAAAGTAATAGAGCATTAGATTTAATATTGTGAATATGATCATTATCGGACCTTAATGAGGCGCTGGAATGATAGCAACTGCATTTTGTACAATAGAATGCTGTAAAAAAGGCTTCAAAATAGAATCTATTGTATTCGGTACAATTGAATGTTGAAAAAAGGCTATTTTTCATCCAAAACACAACATTCCACTGTATAAAGTACAATAGAATCTAATTTTGCGGTCGGATATGCGTTTTCTATTGCAGGAAGTACAATCAGTTACTTGAATGTAAGAGCAGAATTCGGTAACGGGTACAGTATCAGCCTAATAGTAGCTCGATGTTCCTGCTCAGACTTTAACACCCCTAAGGTTCATCCTTACACTTCTAAACCTAATGCTGTATATTTATATCTCCATATCCTTGCCCGTGTAATCCACGAATCTGAAATGTCCGGACGGCTCGGCTCTCTGCCCGATCAGGTCCAGAATACCTTCGGCACTGGTGCGCGGGTGAAGCGGTGCCTTAGCTCCGCCCATATCGGTAGGCATCCAGCCGGGATGGACGCTGAGCACATGGATGCCGCGGTCCTTCAGCGTGACATGCAGCTTCTGCGTGAACATATTGAGTGCGGTCTTGGAGATCGTATACGGATAGCTGCCCGGGTAAGCATTGGTGATACTGCCTGCCTCTGATGAGATATTGATGATCGAAGCATCCGGCCCGGTCAGCAGCGGCAGGAGGTGCTTGACCACCCGCATCGGCCCATACAGATTGATCTCCATGGCATGCTGCATCTCTTCTATATCCAGTGCTTCAAGTGCGGTGTCCGTGGCATTCAGCACTGCGGCATTATTGATGATGACGCCGAGTGTCCGGGCCTGCTCGCTCAGGCTGGCAGCAAGCGCTGCTATTCCGGCCTCGTCCGTCACATCAAGCGTCACAAGAGTCAGCTTGTCCCCGTGTACTGCCGCCAGATCAGCTAATGCTGCCTGCCCGCGCGTCAGATCCCTCACTCCCGCAATAACAGCATGTCCACGTTCCAGCGCAGCAGCTGCCAGTTCAAGACCCAGTCCGCGTCCCGCCCCTGTAATTAGAATATTCATATTATAATTCCTCCCAATACGCCTGACTCACCTTCTCGATATCGTGAACCAGAATCCCAATCTGTGTCATGAAGTGATTCCCAAGTAATCCTGACATTCTGTTCTGCCTCCTTTATCTGCTGACCAGACAACCATACTAACCTGTGAAAGGGCTGTCAAGTTCTCCGCCTAGGACGCTGGCCAAAAATAAAGAGAATGTCTCCACGACACTCTCCTCCCGCTATGCCTCATTCATTTAGCCCCTCAGTGCGCGATAAAAGCCTCCATTTTGTAGCCTGACCCGCTGCTGGTTAATGTAGCGTTATAGTACCCCATGTTCCCGCCGGGCTTGCATTTGTAGTCCCCGGAACAGCCAGTGACGAAGAATTTGGTTTTGGTGTACCCGGGATAGATGTTGCTCAGCTTCCGGTAGAATTTGTGACCATGATGGGTGAAGATCGCCAGCACCTTCTCTCTTGCTTTTGCAGGAATAGCTGTGAAGAACTTGGAGGTCTCGGCTGCGCTGAGCACATGGCTGGAATCCACCGTAATGCCCTGCACCCGGAGCGGCCAGTGGAAATCGATGATATAGAAGTACCTGTCATCCAGATTCCGCAGCAGATTAAGGCTTGCCGGCGTGAACTGGCCCAGAGCGCAATCCAGCCACATATATCTCACCTTGCCCTGCGTTCCAGGAAAATTCATCTGTCCGGCCACCGCCCCTAAATACTGCGTGAACAAGGACCGGGTACTGGCTTCCCAATTCCCTATAGAGGCCTTGTAAGGGATGCTTCCCAGGGTGGCAGTCACTGTATCCTTGAAGTCCTTATAGTAGACGTTCGCGTTATTTCCGTGATCCGCTCCCGCCTGGGTATTATCTCCCCCGAAGATGATAAACCGTTTGTTCCCGCTGCTCACCGCCTTGGGCAAAAGACTCTTAAAGATGCTCAAGCTGTTACCGTATCCCACATGACTGTCACCAAATACCGCAAATTCAACCGTCTGTGCCTTGATTCTGCGCTTCACTCCGGGTAGAGCCTGCCGCTTGGCGCGAAGCACCCGCTTCCGTGCCGGTCCTGCCTGTCTCCTCATCTCGTACCACCCCATCCCATCAAAAATAGCTTCAAAATAAATAGTAGTCACTACTATTTATATGCGGGAGGGATTGGCTGCTCTTGGACCTATGAATCCATCAAAAAGGAATGCTTCGGGCAATTAATTCGCCCGCAGTGAAGTAATCTGCTTCGCCAGATACTGCGGTGTATACGGCATGTCCTCCCGAAGCCAGGCGATGATGGTACCAATGAGGGCCGCCGAGCCGTACCACACAGCGATATCCTTCTGTACCGTTACTTCCGAAGCATCATGCGCGGTAACCCTGCTCTCCACCCGTGCAGAAATAATGTCTGCCATCAGTTTAAAAAGCCGGTCAGTAAATATCGTGCTCTTCCGTGACGTAAGTACGATTTTGTAGAATTTGGCGTTCTCGGCAATATGCACAAGCAGGTGCTCCAGCATCGGCCACTTCTCTTCTTGTGCAGCTTCCGTAAAGTCCGTATCCGCTCTCACCACCTCCAGAACCTCCTCAGCCATATCATCCGCCATTTTCTCCAGCATATCCGGGATATCCCGGTAATGCAGATAGAAGGTCACACGGTTAATTTGGGCCCGCTGTGCAAGGCGGTTGACGGTGATTTTCTCAATGCTCATCTCTTCCATCAGTTCAATCAGAGCCTCTTTGAGGAATTGGCGTGTACGAAGAACGCGCGGATCTGTCCGCTGGGCCGGATTTGTCATTTCTGGTCTCTCCAATCTGCTGCCGTCTAAGGGCAGGCTACAATTTCAGTCTAAAATGTCGTTTTTCAACCACATACACTACACATATCTTCTAAGTGTAAACTAATTTACATTTTCCCGAAAATCGTTGCTTGATTACATGAAATTTTCATTTATAATCTACTTTATACATTGTAAACTATACGACACGTTGTAAATTTAGTCTATTAGTTGGCGGTTTGAAAGGATGGAGAATAGTGAGTAACAAGACAGCAAGCCAAGGAGTTCCGTCCATTTCCAAGGGACCTATTCTTTTTGTAATGATTCTCGGTGCCTTTCTGGCTACGCTGAATCAGACCATCATGAGCGTTGCTACACCAGAGCTTATGCATGACTTCAATATTACAGCGGCCACGGCCCAATGGCTCACTACCGGCTATATGCTGGTCAACGGTGTGCTGATTCCAATTACAGCCTATCTGATGCAGCGCTTCACTACACGGGAGCTGTTCCAGGCCTCGATGTTTATTTTCTTTGCGGGTACCCTTGTATCGGCACTCGCCGGAAGCTTCCCGGTGCTGCTTACCGGACGGATGATTCAGGCTGCCGGTGCCGGCATTATTATGCCGCTGCTAACCCAGGTTATTTTGACTCTCTTCCCGCGTGAGAAAAGAGGTGCCGCCATGGGGATGGTCGGGCTGGCCATTATCTTTGCCCCAGCCATCGGCCCTACTCTGGCCGGATATATTATGGAACGTTATTCTTGGGAGATGATGTTTTACGGCATGCTTCCGCTCACGGTTATAGTCATCGTATGCGGTTTTATTTATCTGAAAAATGTGGCTGAGCGTTCTTTTCCCAAAATCGACATCACCAGCGTGATCCTGTCGACCATTGGATTCGGTACCCTGCTCTACGGCTTCAGCCGGGCAGCCAGTGCTGGCTGGTCCAGCGCAGAGGTGTTATTGTCGCTGGCCGCCGGCGCCGTGTCGCTCGGATTATTCATATGGAAGCAGCTCACTTCGGAGAGCCCGCTGCTGGATCTGCGGGCCTTCCAATATAATATGTTCTCCTTGACCACCGTTATCAGTGTGGCGGTTACGATTGTGATGTATGCGGATATGATGCTGTTGCCGCTCTATCTGCAGAATGCCCGCGGCTTCACTGCTATGGAATCCGGCCTGCTGCTGTTGCCCGGCGCAGTCATTATGGGCGCACTGATGCCAGTCACCGGTAAGCTGTTCGACCGCTTCGGAGCGAAATGGCTCGCCATTATCGGCCTGACGGTCACGATTCTGACTACACTCAGCTTCGTGATTCTTACAGACTCGACAAGCTACGGTTATCTGATGCTGATGTCCACCGGCCGCCGGATCGGCATGGCCCTGCTGCTGATGCCTATTCAGACCCTCGGGCTGAATCAACTGCCCTCCAGGCTGAATTCACATGGTACAGCGATCTCCAATACCGTAAGGCAAGTCGCCGGCGCAGTAGGCACTTCTCTGCTGGTCACCGTGATGACCAGCCGTACCGCCTCTCACTTCCAGGATATTATGGCCAGCGGCGGAGCTGCCGGAGATACTCAGCAGCATATGGTGATGGAGGCTTCCATCCAGGGCATCAACGATTCCTATCTGGTTATTGTGGGCATCGGAATTATCGGGCTCTTACTCTCCTTCTTCATTAAGCAGGTGGGCCAGGCTAAGGAACCGGCCCCGAAGCAGCCAGCTATTATCGCCGAGGAAATCTAAGAAGAGCGCCTGCTGCTGTGCGGTTTCATAGGCTGGACATAGAAGAAGACCCGCGGAGCGCACTCCATGGGTCTTCTTCCACATCTCGCATATACCTGGCGCTTATAGTACAATGATATCCTGACTGCTTATTATATTTTAAGAAAAGTAAGAGGTGCCCGAATGGCTATCAGCTTCACGAAATCAATGCTTAACCGTCTCAATCACGAAATCACAGAGATGGAGACCGGTATTACAGAGCTGCAGAAGAAGACCCGCAAGACCAAGCTCAAGATCAACCAGCTGGAAAAAGACTGTAAGCTAAGCTCATCCCCAAGCTCCCTCAGCAGTAAAATGAGCCGCATCACCAAGCTGCAGGCTGAACTCAAAAAAATCTCCCAGCAGCAGTTAGAGCTGTCCAAGGAGATTAACAAAAAGAAAACGCTGCGCGCCCAGCTGCCTTCTGCGGATTAATCCCAGACTGCTGCTCCGGCTACTTCCAATGCAAGCGGCGGCTGTTATTTTGAGGGACTTAGCCGGGCACGCATCCAAATTAGCAGGTAAATGACGCATAAGAAAATCCAAAATTCGTTGGCGAATATACTCTGCTTCAGCGCTAGGGATAGTAGAACATGGTACAAACAAGTGAATCCCAGCAGTGACACTAATCCTACCGTCATCGTTCTGCCGGATACCTGCTGCGGAAGACTGATTTTGGACAGAAAATAAGCAGCGGCTACCGCTACAGTGATCGATAATACGATTCTCAGATTCTGATTCTCTATCATATCGTGCAAGGTAATAATTAACGCCAGCATAAGAAAACCCGCAATGACCTGCAACTTGCCTCTGGTCTTCATTTGATCCCTCCTGGGTACATGATTAAATCTCTATTTCCTGTTATTTTATCCCACTATCTTCCTATTTGTCTGTGATCTATGGCAATATATCTTGCAATAATAAAATGCAGAAAGAACCAAAGGAACAGATTCCCTTGGTTCTTCGTCAATTAATTATTCCAGTCCGGCTGATTTGGACTATGGCCCGTTATTCACTGCGCAGAGCAGCCACCGGGTCCTTCTTCGCCGCCATCTTGGCCGGGATAGCACCGCCGAGCATGGTCAGCAGCACGCTGATGATACCCAGAATGAGCGCGTGGAGCGGATTCAGCTGGGCCACATTTTTCAGCTCCGTCAGGTTGTAGAGGACCGCATTGACCGGGATGGTCAGCAGATAAGTGATGCCGATGCCCAGAATCCCCGAGCAAGCCCCGATAATGAAGGTCTCGGCATTGAACACCCGCGTAATATCCTTCTTACGGGCACCCAGTGCACGCAATACGCCGATCTCCTTCGTACGTTCCATCACGGAAATATACGTAATGATCGCAATCATGATCAGGGATACCACCAGAGAAATCGCCGCAAAAGCAATCAGCACCATCGTAATCCCGTCCATAATTCCGCCGGAAATATTCGTCACAATCGCTGCAAGGTCAGTATATTGCACCTGATCCTCCGCCGCTTTGCCTTCATTCCATTTGTCCAGATAAGCATTTACGGATTCCTTCGCACTGAAATCAATCGGATACAGTGAGACTGCTGTCGGGATATCGGTAGCTCCCAGAGCGGCAAGCGCATTCTCCTTCGTGGGAGAAGCCATACCGGCAGCAGCAGCCTGTCCCGCGTTCATCATAGCAGACCCGCCCATCGGGCCGGTTGAACCCGAGCCTGTAAGGCCATCCGACAGCCCCTGTCCCGTTAACACATTGATATCTGCCTTCTCTTGGGCCAGGACAATCTCGGATTCCTTCGCATCAGCAATGAAGGAGGCCGCCAGCTCGTCGGAGTAGACCAGACCGGGCGACAGCGTTGAGATTCTCGACCCTTCCTGTGCGCGCAGCACACCAGCGATTTTAAGCGTAACCGCCTTAGGGCTGTCGTAAAGATCATTCATATTCCCGCCTGGAGCATTGACCACGAACTGTTCGCCGTTCTTTTTATAATAATCGTTGTTCATGATCAGCTTCACCGGCTTGCCGACCAGATCGCTAAGATTGATGCTCTTGGCTTCATAGTCCAGCCCGAGCGCATCCACTTCCGCCTTGGTCATACGGTTGTATTGATCCACGATAAGCACCAGATCTGTCTTCTCTGCAGGGAAGGTTCCTTCCAGCAGGTCATAGTACTGCTCCAGGTAGCTTCCCGAAGCACTATCCTGTTTGCTGGGATACGGAGCCACGGTGATTTTGCTGGTATCCAGGGCCACTGCCTTATCCCCATCCTTGACCAGCATGTTCATCTTCACACTGCGGGTGTACGCCACGCCGTCCAGCAGCTTAGGATCAATCCCGTCCAGATACTGCATATACTCCTTGGTCAGCACATTCACATGCATAGCGGAGTTGACAGTAGGGTCATACGGGTAGAGCTTTTTCTCTGTCGGGTATGAGGTAAGCTCCGTGGCTTCTTTGCCGGGAGGGCCCGCATTCTGCAAGTTGATCGCTGTCTGGTTGATGGAGACCGGGAAGTTGGATAAGGCCCCGGTCTCATAGGAGCTGATCTGTTTGTCGAAGCCATTAGACAGGGACAGAATCAGAGCAATACCGATAATTCCGATACTGGAGGCAAAAGCGGTTAACCCCGTGCGCCATTTCTTGGTGGAAATATTTTTGCCGGATAAATTCAGGGCTGTGAAAAAGCTCATGCTTGTCTGCTTCAGCTTGTACGCGCTTGAGGTCCTCTGCGCTGCCAGCGGATTACTGTCCGAGATCGCATGACCATCCGAGAAGCGGATGACGCGGTCTGCATAATTCTCCGCCAGCTCCGGGTTATGGGTAACCATAATGACGAGCTTATCCTCGGCAATGGTCTTAATCAGCTCCATGATCTGCTCACTCGTCTCCGAATCCAAGGCCCCGGTAGGCTCATCGGCCAGGATAATATCGGGATTGTTCGCGAGCGCCCGGGCGATGGCTACACGCTGCATCTGTCCGCCGGAGAGCTGGTTCGGCTTTTTGTGCACATGATCCTTAAGGCCGACCTTCTCCAGTACCTCCAGCGCCTTACGGTGCTTCTCGGCTGAAGATACCCCGCTGAGCGTCATCCCCATCTCCACGTTGTCCGTGATGCTTAAGTGTGAGATCAGATTATAGCTCTGAAAAATAAAGCCGACACTGTTATTCCGGTACGCATCCCACTCGCTGTCCTTGAAGCGCTCCGTCGATTGGCCGTTAATGATCAGCTCTCCGCTGTCATACTGATCCAGTCCGCCGACGATGTTGAGCAGCGTGGTCTTGCCTGAGCCGCTCTGGCCCAGAATCGCAACGAACTCACTTTCTCTGAAATTGAGATTTACTTTATCCAGTGCGACTTGAGTGAATTCGCCGGTCTTATAGCTCTTGGTGATGTTTTTTAATTGCAGCATTGTCCAGTCTCCCTTTCCATTCCTGTACTCTTATTCTCTGTATGTGCTATGTGCTTCGTGTCCTGCTGTTCCCCAGTATAATCGTCCAATATAAACTAAACCTAAACTCCCGGTTGAGATTAAGTTGATCTTCATGAGGTATACTGGAAGAATCCGCAAAACATCTATACAAGCTATACGTTCTATTACATGGAACCGTTCCAGGAGGAGAATCTATGTTTACTATTCTTGTAGTCGAGGACGATGCCAAGCTGCGGCAGCTCTTCTGCACTGTACTGACCAGACACGGCTACCGCGCGGTTCCGGCTATGAATGGCGAGGATGCGCTGGCGAAGCTGGATAAGGAATATATCGATCTGATGATCTGCGATATTATGATGCCCGTGATGGACGGCTTTGAGCTGACACGGATGATCCGGGACAACAACAGCCAGCTTCCGGTCCTGATGGTGACGGCGCGGGAGACTTTTGCCGATAAGCAGCAGGGCTTCCTAGTTGGCATCGATGATTATATGGTCAAGCCGGTCAATGTGAATGAGATGATTCTGCGTGTCGGGGCGCTGCTGCGCCGGGCCAAAATCATCAGTGAACGCAAAATCGAATGGTCAGAAACGGTACTGGAC
This sequence comes from Paenibacillus sp. FSL R7-0179, assembly GCF_038002265.1. NCBI lineage: Bacteria > Bacillati > Bacillota > Bacilli > Caryophanales > Paenibacillaceae > Paenibacillus > Paenibacillus sp. FSL R7-0179. The sequence continues at coordinate 811,871 of NZ_JBBOCC010000002.1, read as the reverse complement.
TATGATGCGCTAACTGTGATTCAGGGGCCTGAGAGCATCGTGCTGCCTCAGAAGGAATTCTATCTCCTCTATAAAATGGTCTCTTACCCGAATAAAATCTTCACCAAGCAGCAGCTCATGGATGAAATCTGGGGGATGGACTCCGAATCGGATGAGCATACGGTGGTGGTCCACATTAACCGGCTGCGGGAGCGCTTCCGGGACAACCCGGATTTTGAAATTGTCACGGTCAGAGGGCTGGGCTATAAGGTGGTGAAACGGGGATGATCCGGGGGAGAAACCGAGGGCTATGGTGGTATTTCGTCTCGATGGTGTTCGTGATTATTCTGTTCTTTGTATTGATTCTGTCTGTGCTGGCGTACCTGTATTTCCGGGTAGGGAATAATACCATTGGGCACCGTAATATGTTCCCGCCCGTGCTCATGGTGATGCTGTTCAGCGTGGTCATCGGGACTACGATCAGTATTATGGTCGGCAAAAAAATCCTGGCCCCGATCACAGACTTTAGCCGCGCTGCCAAAGAGATTGCCAGGGGCAACTTCGACATCTACTTGAATGAGTCGCACCGCGTGGATGAGATCAGTGAAGTGGCGCATCACTTCAACCTTATGGTTCAGGAGCTGCGCAGCATCGAGACCCTGCGCAATGACTTCGTCGTGAATGTGTCTCACGAATTCAAGACGCCTATTGCGGCGATTGAAGGGTACGCCATGCTGCTGCAGGAGGAGAATCTGAGCAAGGCGGAGCATGACGAATACACCGGAATGATTATCGAGAGCTCACGGCAGCTGTCTAATCTGTCCGGTAACATCCTCAAGATATCCAAGCTGGAGAACCAGGAGATGCTCTCAGAGCTGGCCGAATATCCGCTGGATGAGCAGCTCCGCCAAGCACTGCTGTTGCTGGAATCCCTCTGGTCCGCCAAGCAGCTGAATCTGGATATTGAGCTGGATGAGCAGCGGTATTATGGCAATGAAGAGCTGATGATGCAGGTGTGGCTTAATGTGCTGGGCAATGCGATCAAGTTCACGCCGGAGGGCGGAACGATCTCGGTCGCGCTCCGCTCGGACGGAGCCTGGATCTCGGTGGTCATCGCAGACACCGGCATCGGCATGACCCCGAAGGTGCGCAAGCACATCTTCGAGAAGTTCTACCAGGGCGACCCCGCCCGCTCCGCTGGAGGCAACGGCCTCGGCCTGCCGCTGGCCGCGCGCATCATCAGCCTGAGCAAAGGCACCATCGAGGTGCGCAGCGAGCCGGGCCAGGGCTCGGCGTTCACGATCAAGCTGCCGCGGGGAGGAGCTTGAGGGGTTGGGCGTGCGCCTTTTTGTGGCCGCTTGCGGGGGATCAGAGGGATTTATCCCTCTCATTTCCTCCCCACACCCACTTTCGGCGTAATCAGAGGGATTTATCCCTCTCATTTCCTCCCCACGCCCACTTTCGGCGCAATCAGAGGGATTTATCCCTCTCATTTCCTCCCCACGCCCACTTTCGGCGCAATCAGAGGGATTTATCCCTCTCATTTCCTCCCCACGCCCACTTTCGGCGCAATCAGAGGGATTTATCCCTCTCATTTCCTCCCCACGCCCACTTTCGGTGCAATCAGACGTTACTATCTACCATAACTCATTATCCATAATAGATGGAACAAGCTCATACCGACAGATTCTATTACCTCCTTGCATCAAAACAGGTGTAAGTTTGCCTTTGTCACACAAACTATTCAAGTTTTTCTTCACCGTTCGCGGATCAATCCCAAGCCCCTTCACCACATCCACCGGCCGGATCATCCCATTCTTTCGGCTCGCCATGTGCAGCATGTCACGCTCTATCCTCGACAATTGGCCACTCCCCTCAGAACGGGTTTTCAACAAACATGGGGTTAGCAAAGCTTTCAGCAGGGAGATGGTCTGCTCCGGTGCGGATTCCAGATCATCGTAGGGGATGGCGATGACGCGGTATCCGGCAATTTGCAGATACGTCTCCCGGTTCAGCTCCTGACGGTAACGGGTGCGGTCCGTATTCTGAACATGCGGCCCATATCCCTTGATCTCGATAGCGAACTTAACCTGTCCCGGCTTCCACACAAAATCCACAAAATACGGCCTGCCCCGCCAGTCTGCTACCTCGTACTCGGGATGCAGTTCATCCAGGTTACCGAAAATCGGCCACCATACCCGCTCTACAAACATCTGCTCCCCATGCCGGTGCCCCCGGTCCAGCCGGTCCAGACGTTCCCCTGCCCTGCGTTTCTTATGATACTCCAGCCATCTCTGATGCTCTTCAACAAATCCCATTTCTCTCTTCCTCCTTTGCAAAATCAACTCTCTCTCCCCGCAAACAGCGCTGATCAGCCCACTTGCTTACTCGCTCCCGGGGGTGTCAGAACCTAAGTTATTAACGTATCCAAACATTTCCACGCATATCCACTCACAAAAAATCCCGCACCCGATAAACCAGGGCGCGGGATGTGCTTCATCCGTTTTACAAATTATAGTATCGCCACACTGCAAGCGTCAATAACATCCTTCACCGGTGGATCAACTTCGCTTCCATGTGTACCTCTCACTGCAAAAATGTCGGGGGCGATGGAGGATTCACGGACCCAAGGTTTGGGCAAACAAGCTTCTGCCAGCAGCTACACTCCCCGCCAGCAGCTACACTACCCGCCAGCAGCTACACTCCCCGCCAGCAGGTACACTCCCGCCGGCAGGTACACTCCCGCCGGCAGCTACGCTCCCCGCCGCAGCTCTACTTCCCCTCCGCCCAGCACATCCGCTCAGTTCTTATGGCTTCGCCGGACTCGATGGCCTTCTCAATCATCTTGCCGAGGTATACGTCCTGCGAGGCTTCCTCCAGTCCGTAGAAGCTAGGGCCGCCAGCGGCATAGAGGGCCATCTTGTCCAGACAGGACGCAATGGCGAGCTCGTCATCGTACAGCCGGGCAGGGATGAACGGATTAGTGTACAGCCATTGCTCTCCGCAAATAATCCCCTGAAGGTAATAGCCTTCAGCATTCTCCTGCTCCCCTCTGTTAATGCGCTTCAGCTCCATTTGCAGAGGCACCAGGTTCTCCTGCTGGAGCAGCACCCGGTTGTCGAAGATCTCCCCGCGTTCTCCGCGCACACTAAGGTGATTCGAGCGGGTCCAGGACCTGTGCTGGTCCTTGGTGAAATCATAAATGCCTAAGCGGTCTCCGAAATCCAGCCAGGCCAAATCCCGTTGCAGCGGGATCAGCTTGTCTTCAGCCGGAGGACCGCTGCGGGTAGGTCCGCCTACCCAACTGGAGGCGAACCGCATCCCCCGAATGACCGCCTCCTCGAACCCGATGCCAAGCATCCTGCGGAGCAGGCTTGCCCCATGATACAGATGCGATACGGAGACCGTTGTCTCGGTGATTCTGCCCAGCCTGCCAGAGCGGATCAGCGATAGCCTAGCCTCCTGAACCGGATGGTACGGGTACTGCTCTGCGACTTGTATCCAGGCTCCGTGCACGGTCAGCTCCTTATGCAGCTGCTCCAGCTCCTCCAGAGTGGAGGCAGGCGGTGTCTCTGTCAACGCTGGAAGGCCAATCTCTGCAAGCCGGTACAAATAGTTCATTGCCGCCCCGCCGCCGACAGAGACCACTGCGAAATCCGGGTCCTCACTTCGCAGCAGCTCGTCAAGGGAACGGTACGTCTGAACGCCCCACCCCGCTTCTATCGCCTGTCCCTGAGCCCGATCCCTGACCACAAGACCGCTAATCCGGAACATGTCCGGCAATGAACGGGCAATTCGCAGATAATATTGTGCGCGGAATCCCCCTCCGCCGATAATACTGAAGTTAACGGGCATAACGCTGTCCTCCCTGATGGCACATTGATGTTGATGCAGCTTTAGCCGCAAGTCCCTGCTCCGTCATCGCGGCTTCTACCATCATACTTGTCTCTGGTGGATTATATGTGTCATCATTTGATCAGCTCGGTAGGATTCATGCCGGTGATTTTCTTGAATAGCGTGCTGAAATAAGGAATGTTCTTGTACCCTACCCGCTCCGCCACTTCATAGACCAGCATATTGCGCTCCATTAATAGTTCCCTGGCCTTCTCAATTCTCACCCGGGTCAGGTAATTGTTGAAGGTCTCCCCGGTGATGTTCTTGAAGATGATCGACAAATGATTCCGGGAGATGAACACCTTATCCGACAGATCAGCCAGCGTAAGCTCCTCGGCGTAATGCTCATGAATGTAGTTCGTCATGAAATCAACGACCTGCCGGTGCTTACTGCTGCCCTTCCATTGACGGCTGGCACAGATCGCTGTAATTTTGGCGGATAACCAGCTTGCCAGCTGGTCGGGTACGGCCAGGTTGCCGATCTCCTGTGCAATCTGGTCATTGGTGAACAGATCATCGAGCACGAAGCCCGACTCATACAGGGAGTAGGTGATAATGCCCCATAGCTCGCTGCCGAGCATCTGCACGTAGCTGGCGGACACCCCTTGCTGCGCTTGCAGCTCGGTAATATATCCGTATACAAGCTGCTGTGCCTCAGCCTCTTGTGAAGCCTTCATCGCAGCGGCCAGCTTGTAGGAGAATTTCACCGGGAAAAGGACACCCCGGTCCTGCCCGCTGCTGTGGCTCTCCCGGTAGCAGTATACCTCATACGCCGGGCTGATCCGCAGCCCCCCGTGATCCATGGCACGAAACGCCTCCTCTGTCGATTCGGGGATTTTCGTCCAAGTATCCTTCAGACCACCTATACCGATGCGGACCATCAACCGGAGATAGGAGTGGATGCTATCGACCAGCCGGGTGGCCAGCTCTTCCAGCTGCTGTGTGCATTCTCCCTCCGGATGAATAATCAGCAAAGCCCGGTAGCTGTTCAGCTCAGTGTACTCCATATTGGCGTAATGCTTGCGCGTGACCTCACAGGCAATGTTACTGACCGCGAAGCGGAACAGGTTCCAGTCCGAAACCGAGAAGGAGCTGGCCCGGTCATCGCGGATCAGCTCAATCCCGATGCTTGCATGCCTGCCGTCAAGCCAGTAATGATACGAAGGCGGAAGATGGGAATTGTTCCGGTACGAAGGCTCCAGGGTACCGACGGCTGCCGACCGGACCCATTCCTTCTCGACAAAAGGCTCGTACAGCATCATTTTCAGCTCCAGCTCACCTTGTCTGATTACCTTCTCCTGCTCTCCAAGCAGTTCTTCAATCACCTTGTGAAGGATGGTTCTAAGCGTAGGCAGACTGATCGGCTTGGAGACGTAGTCACTGACCTGAAGCCGGAGGGCTTGTCTGGCATGCTCGAAGTCTGAATATCCGCTTAGAATAATAATTTTGCCCTTGAAGCCCTCGTTCCTTAATTGCTCCAGCATCTCCAGGCCGCTCATCACCGGCATATAGATATCCGTGATTACAATGTCCGGGCAGGTTGCACGGATCATCGCCAGACCGTCTTCCCCGTTAAGCGCCTCACCGGCCCATTCTGCGCCCAGCTCCTCCCATGGAATCGCCCGCTTCATCCCCTGAAGTACCTGCCGCTCATCGTCAATAATAGCGATCTTCCACATCATGTCTGCCTCCTTAAGCTTCTCTGGCCCGCAGCTGCCGTATCAGCCTTCCTTCGCAGCGAGAGAAGCAGTCAGTATCTGTGCCGGAGCCTCTGTGAGCAGCGGCAGAACAATCTCTACCCGGGTCCCTCCCTCTTCACGTTCCTTCAGCGTAACCCCATAGTCATTTCCGAAATATCCGGCAATCCTCTCCCGCACATTCCGTATGCCATAGCCGCCGGTATGCCGCCCTGGCGGGCGCACTTCCGGCTGCTTCAGGCCTGCCCCGTTATCATCAATTCTGATCTGCAGCGTCTCTTCTACCTTAGTAAAGGATATTGAGACATGTCCGCTGCGCTGCTTATTGAAGCCGTGTACAATTGAATTCTCCACGAACGGCTGCAGGGTCAGCTTGGGAAGATAGGCCTCCTGAAGCCCCGGTTCCACATCGATGGCGTACTCCAGGCCGTCGCCCCAGCGGAGCTGCTGGATTTCGAGATAACACTGGATGTGCTGCAATTCCTCCGATACCATGATGAAGCTTGCCCCGTTGGATAAGCCGATCCTGAACATCTGGCCCATCAGCTCCAGAATCCGGCTCAGCTCATCCTGTCCGGCCTCAATGGCCATCCAATTGAGCTGGTCCAGCATATTGTAGAGAAAATGGGGATTGATATTGGCCTGCAAGGCCTCTATCTCCGCTTTGCGCTGCTGCTCATACCGCCGCTCCAGCGATAGATACAGCTCCTCAATCCGCTCGGTCTGCTTGCGGTAGCCGGAGAATAAATAACCGAATTCATTCTCATAGTCGCTGGGCAGCTCCTCCTTGTGCCCACCGACTGAATACAATTTCATAGCGCTTACAAGCTGCTTAATCGGCTTGGAGAATTGCCTGCTCAGATAATGCGTCAGGAGCAGGACCAGCAGAATCGCTCCAATCCCGATTAGTCCGATCCATTCCGCCAGTTCCAGACTGCTTGCCGTAATCTGCTTCCAGGAGGTGAACTCAATCAGCGTCCAGATGGAATTATCCATTCTGGAGTAGACCAGCAGCGTATTGCCGGAATCCTTATCGCCGGGAATATGGACATAGCCGGATTTGTTGCTCTTGAGGTCGATCCATTGAGACCACTCGCTCTGCTTCAGCGTCTCTCCGATGCTCAGAATCTGCTTGCCGGCGCTGTCCGCCATGATCCGGTTCGACCCGGAGGTATTGCCGGTCAGCAGCGCACGGATCTCCTTGGCCTTGATATGAACGACCAGCACACCGAGATAGTCGTTCTCGTTCATGATTTTACGGGCGAAGCTTAGTACCGGAATGTCTCCCTGCACACTGGGGATGGAATATTCCCCCGACCAGGCGAAATCGCTTTTCACCAGATTCTTGGACCAGGACTGCTTATCCAGATCGAGGATATTGCGAAATTGAATATAGCTCTGTCCGCTGCTCGGCATCGGCTGATCCATGTAGAGGTCAATTCCCTGGATTAACGGAATGGCATAGGTCAGATTGCCGAGCGCACTCTCAACGCTTATACGCTTGCGGTACCGCTCAAAATCATCCTGCCTGTTCGATAGAAAGGTCGTCAGCTCGTTGTCCCGTGAGGTGGATAGTGAGATCTGTTCAATCATATCCAGCCGGGTGGTAATTTCATTATTCAATTCATCCAGCAGCCGCTGCTGATAGTGGGAGGTGGTCTGCACAAGGGCTTTGGAGGAATTGCTGTAGCTGGTCCAAGCCGTAACCGCTATCACCAGAATAATTATAATGGCAAAGCTGTGAAAAAACAGACGGTCGATCCTGTACTTTTTAAAAGGATTGGTCAAATGGTCCCCTTCCTTCGCCTCCGGCTCACAAGAAATAAACGGTAAAGCGTCGAATAAGGCTCAGGCGCTTTACCGCTATCGGACGGATGTTTTTTTAAAAAATATAAGAATTTAAAACGGTACCGTTTAAAAGGACGGAAAATCCGTTTCCACTTGCATCTTATCCCTTTATGCCTGTTGTCGCAATCCCGTCTACGAAATACTTTTGCAGGAAGGTGAATACAAGCGTTGCCGGAACTATAGAGACCAGCGACATAGCCAGAAGCTGGCCCCACTCGGCTGCAGACTGGGAGTCATTGATCATGCGCAGCGCCAGACCCACCGTGTACTTGTCTACCGTGTTGATGTACAGGAGATGTCCCAGGAAGTCATCCCAGTTCCACAGGAAGCAGAAGATGGTCACCGTAACGACCGCCGGGAAGGCCAGTGGCATGACCACTCTCCAGAAAATCCCGAACCAGGAGCAGCCGTCGATTTTGGCCGATTCATCCAGCTCCTTGGGCACGCCGCGGATAAACTGGATCAGCAGGAAGACGAAGAAGCTCCCGCCGGCCCCTCCCGCCAGCAGATGGGGAACGACAAACGGCAAATACGTGTTGACCCAGCCCAGCTGATGGAACAAGGCGTACTGGGGAATAATCAGCACCTGGCCCGGCATCATCAGTGTCAGCATCAGAATCGAGAACCAGAATTTCTTAAGAGGAAAATCCAGTCTGGCAAATCCGAAAGCAACCAGCGTGCAGGATAACAGGGTTGCGATCAGCACCATAATCTCAAGGCCGAAGGTGTTAAGATAGAAATCAGTGAACGTATGTCCGGGAACCGATTTCCAGCCTTTGGTGAAGTTCTCCCATTGCGGGACGGACGGGAAGATTCCCGGTGAACTCAGCTCGGTGCTGTCCTTCAGTGAGGCTCCGATCCACCAGACAATCGGATAGACCATGAGGAAGCTGAAGAGAATCATGAACACATGCCGGAGTGCAGGCTTCCAATTCAAAGTTGTCATTTGCGTTTTTTCCCTCCAGTGTCAGTCTCATAGAATACCCAATATTTCGAGGTGTAGGAGATCAGCAGTGTTGCAGCGACGATGGCCACCAGCATAATCCAGGCCAGTGCAGAAGCGTAGCCCAGCTCGTACCGGCTGAAGGCCCGTTCATACAAATACATAGCGTACACGTATGTAGCATTCATCGGACCGCCATTCGTAATCACGAAAGCCGAGGTGAACATCTGGAAGGCGTTAATCACGGCCATAATCAGGTTGAAGTAGAGAATCGGCGACAGCATAGGCAATGTAATGCGGAAGAATTGAATGAACTTGTTCGCCCCGTCTACCGAGGAAGCTTCATACAAGTCATTGGGAATCTGCTTCAGCCCTGCCAGGAAGATTACCATGGTAGAGCCGAATTGCCAGACCGTCAGCAGAATCAGTGTGCTAAGCGCAGTGTCCGGGTTGGTGATCCAGCTTTTCCCTTCGATGCCGAAGACAGCGATCAGCTTGTTGAAAATCCCGTCTACCCCGAAGATGTTACGCCAGAGCAGCGATACCCCGATACTGCCTCCGATCAGAGAAGGGAAATAGATCGCTGTACGGTAAGCACTGATCCCTCTGACTGCCTTGCTGAGCACCATGGCTACGAGCAGGGCTGCAATCAGCTTAAGGGGCACGGAAGCCAGTACATACATGACCGTGACTTTGGCAGATTGAATGAATTTGGGGTCTGCGGTGAAAATCCGTTCGTAATTGCGGGACCCGATCCATTTCATTGGCTGCATCAGAGTGTAGTCAGTAAACGAATAGTACAGTGATAAGAACAACGGATACGCCGTCAGTACCAGGAATCCGATCAGCCAGGGCGAAATAAACAAATAGCCTGCAAGCGGAGCGTTCCACCGGCTTTTGAAATAGGAGCTTTTTTTCGGCGCTGGCGAGGCTTGGGCTAAAGTGGTTGTGGAGCGGTTCATCTGTGGTCACCTCTTGTGGTCAATTTGTATAGCTTAAGTATAGTATTGGGCCACACTTCGGCTAAAGGAGGGCAATGCTCGAATTCTTTCAAAATATAACGATTAATTCGAAAACACGAGTATAAGCGCGTTCCAAGTGGAAAAGAGAAAGCCCGGAACATTGCTGTCCCGGGCTTTCAGTTCATACCTTATTTCTCGTAAGATAGCGAGGCTTCCTTCAGCTGCTTGAACGCCTCTTCCGGTGTGGATTTACCGAAGCTGAGCTGGTCACGGACCAGTACCCAGTCTTTATCCACGAAGTTCGTCCAGCCGCCGGCTCCGGCCGACCAGGTCTGGCCATCCGGCTCCGTAGCACGGAGCAAGCCTAAGCCTACCTTATCCAGATCGCTCATATTGGCTTCCAGCAGAGCAGCGTTATCCTTGTTAGCCGGGAGGCCACGGAAGGTCTTGGTGATTTGGGCAGCCTCAGCATCATTCACGAACCAGTTGATGAATTTCTTGGCTTCTTCAGCATGCTTGGAGTTCTTGGAGACCGCCATGTACATCGACGGCTTCAGCCAGCCTCCTGCCTCTTCGGCACGCGGCATGGTTACAAGTGCGTAGGCTCCTGGCTTAATACTGTCCCAGGTTCCCAGATTGTTGGAGAAGCTGTAACGGAACAACACTTTTCCTGCTGCGAGCAGGTCCATTTGCGGATCATTTTCTTTATCGGAGGCATTCACATCCGCTGGAGGAACAAGCCCTTCCTTGCGGAGCTCTTCGAACTTGCGGGTCCATTCCAGATAGGTGGCTTCATCCACGTTGAAGTGACCGTCATCCGTGATGACCTGCCCTTTGCCTCTGGCATACTGATACGCCGAGTACATGAAATAGTTACCTGCATAGTCGAGGGTGAAATATTGTCCCTTCGGCAGCTTGGACTTGGATTCCTTCGCTAAGGCGAAGAACTCATCCCAGGTCCAGCCGTTGGCCGGGTTCGCAATGCCCAGCTTATCCATAGCCGCTTTATCATATACCATACCGAAGGCTACCGAGCCGAGTGGAACTGCATACTGTTTACCGTCCAATTGGCCGCCTGCCAGCAGCTTCGTATCGAATTTGCTTACATCCACCTCAGGAGCAAGGTCGGCCAATTGCTGGCGGGCCATCCAGTCCGGCATCCAGCCCGGGTCAAGCTGAACCACATCGGGTGCATTGTTGGCCGCAGCCTGCGTGGATAATTTGTCCAGATAACCGTCCATACCGGAATACTCCGGCTCGAAGGTTACGTTCGGATTATTCTTCGTGTACAATTCCAGGGCCGCCAAAGTGGCTTCGTGACGCGGCTGGGAGCCCCACCACATAATCCGCAGCTTGACCGGCTCATTGGTGCTTGGCGCATCCGTTGCAGCAGCCGTCGCAGCAGCATTGGTGCTGGCGGGTGCTTCTGTAGCCCCTCCTGCATTGTTTACTTTATTCCCTCCGCCGCCGCAGGCAGCCAGTGTACCTAATATCGCTGTCATCGCCAGGACCGAAAGAGAACGCTTCCATTTCAACATCTTTAACCCTCCTGTATACATCTGTATTCTCTTGCTACATTGCTATATTAACAAGACGGGTTGGAAGTTCATAGGAGGGCGATGCACGAATTCTTATAAAATCTTACGAATATGCCATCCTGCAGATCGGCAAAAAACGTTCAAAGGCTGCTCCGCTATCCTAAGATAGCTGGGCAGCCCTGAGTGTCAACTCTGCGTTACTTATTTCATCATGCTGGCGGCGATGCCGATAAGCTCATCCTTCGTTAGCTCCGTATTCTCCTGGCCAACGGACACACGATAGTTAACCTTTGTGCCCGGGTCAGACCAAACCAGTCTGTACTTAAACCCTAAGTCAAGTTCCTTGTTGTCCGAGTCATCCGAGAAAATGGCCTGTTTGCCTTTAATCTCGATATTCTCCATCTTAGTATGTTCACTCCACGAGAGCGGGTCTGCCGGGTTTTGGTTGTCATCCACACGCGAGACGCTGATTCTCACCTGAGCCTCCCCTTTCTTGTATACCAGAGAGGAATACGGGTAGTCAACGTTCTCCGCCTTCTCGACTCTCCAGGCCAACTGGAAGTTGTCTCCCAGGTCTCTCTTGTTTTCGTCTTTAAGCTCCTGCACATCCGGCACTTTTAAGAAAGAAGGGTTGATGATGGCCTCGTCCAGGGCATAACCTTCCGGCATATACGCCGGCTGCTCCAGGATCGGAGCGTTGTGCTCCTCTACACTGGTCTTATAGGCGGTATAGTCCTTGAACGTGAGGGGCGGACGATACATATTCATACTTCCCTCTCCCTCCTCGCCTTCACGTGTAATTAGATAGGTGGCATACTCTCCAGGAAGCAGCAGCTCCTTCATGAGTGCTGCCCCCTTTGAATATTTCTCGTTGTAGAATATACTCTCCTTCCGGTTGGCTTCATCGTCTGCACCCGGCTCTGCTTCTGGTATATAAGGCTTCAACGGTTCTTTCGCCTTCTCAATCAGCGTTCCGCCGGAAGCCGTCGCCGGAATCGGCTGATAAGGCAGCACCTTATACGGGGCTCCGGCCCCTTGCCGGACTTCACCCGAACTCTGGGCTTCAGCTCCTTGCTGGAGTTTGCCGGAGAATTGGGTATAGCCGCCGCCCAGCAAGACCAGTGCCAGGACCGCCGCCGCCCAGCCCTTCACCGGCATCCGCTTCTGTCTCCGCCCGGTTCTTGTTTCCATTCTGCGCATTACTTTAGGTGCCTCTACGCTTGGAGGAAGGGTCTGAAGCAGGTTCTCGTCTCCTTCAGCAGTCAATGCACCCTCAAGCCCGAGCGCCTTCATTACTGGTTCATGAACATCAACGGTGTTCCAATGTGCTGAACGGTCTCCATCCTTCAGAAACTGCTCCTCTGCAGTTAATTCACGCTTGCCCATAATTGTTTCTCCCTTCTCTCAATCGCTTTTTTAAGTTTTTCCCTGGTCCGTTCATATCTTTTGCGTACGGTAGCCGTACTCACACCCAGAATTTCACTGATCTCCGCAAATGATTTATCTTCATAAATCCGCAGGATCAATAAATTCCGGTCCTCCACATCCAGCTTCCCCAGAGCAGCCGAGACCGGCTCGCTGAACAGGCGGTCATGGGCCATTTGCTCGGCGCTCTTCTCCGTAACCTCCTGCCCGAGCAGCTTCCGCAGCTGCTGCCGGGATTTCTGCCGGCGCAGCTGATTCAGGCAATGATGATAAGCAATCTTGTAGAGCCATGAGGTGAAATCTGCCTGAGGCTTGTACTGCCCGATATTCTGGTAGGCCTTGATCAGGATATCCTGCACTGCGTCTTCTGCCTCTTCCTTGTTATTCAGCAAGCGGTAACAATAGAGGTAAATCCGTTGCTGGTACAGCCTGATCACATCAGAGTACAAGCCTCCTTCCCCGTCCTGAATCCTTCTAATCTTCTCTTCGATTGGGTCCACGATAATCTCCTTTCTGCAAAGCATATAGATATAACACATGAGCCGTATGTAATGTGACAATTATCTTTTACCGGTGCCACAACAAAAAAAGAGACCCCCAGATGAATTCTGTTGATCTCTCCGTTGCAGAACCTATGAACCTGTAGCTTCCTAAAACCTTCTGTCTGCTCTATTCCAGCTCGACCGTCTGATTCAGATTCAGCCCGTCCGTGTCCTGCCCGGTCATCCGCTTGAACATGTATACTGCCTTCTCGGCGAGATTGCCGCTCTTCCAGTATTCGGCGGCTTCGGCATGGACCTTGATCAGAATGACATTCGGGTCATCATAGCTTGTTTTCAGAAATGTATCGTACCCTGCACTCCAGAGCTCTTTCTTCTTGTTCACATCGTTTACAATTTCGGCTGTGCCGCGGATCGATACATAGGATTTATCAGCATACACGACATTCACTCGCGGATCATACAGAATCTCTCCGAATTTGCTGGTATCCTTCTTGGTCAGGAACCACAAATCTCCGTCGAATTCGACCTCCTGGGTCTTCATGGGCCGGGAGACCAGCCCTTCCTCCGAGATCGTGGTGAGCATGGCCATATCGATACCCTTGATCAGCTTGCGGACCGTCTCAACGGCTTCCTCGTGACTATGGTGTGTAGTTGACATCTTTACCGCCTCTTTTCTTCCAGGATAGGGAATAGGTTATCCAAATGCATAGCATTTATTAACCAGAAGCAGCGAAACATTACCGGATGCCGGTGAAATCCGCGAGATCAGCAGCGTACATGCTTGCGCTTGAACCCGATCCGTCCTTTGTCGACAGCCTTCATAATATTATCGTATGCGCTGATGAGCTTACTCTTCGGCTTGTCCTTGTCCACCTCAACCGGACCCACCCGCTCCGCCGTCTCACGAGCCAGCTCATGAAGCGGCGAATAGGATACGGCCACCGTATACATAAAATTGTTCATCGAATACCGGGTGCGCTCCGGGGACTGATGAATGCTCTGCTCGGCCTGCTCCAGCATACCGGCCAGCTTACTCTCCGGGAACTCCTGATCCGGGCGGCTTCCCAGCAGCCAGCAGTAACAGCTCCAGCCTGCCGACATTCGGAGGTCTTCTCCGCTCCTGATCCACTCATCGGCCACCTGCTGGGCAATATCCGCTTCAGCCAAGGTTACAGCCACAACGAAATCAGACAGCATATAGAAATAAGCCCCGTCCATCCAGCGGTTGTAATCCGCCTCTGTCATCCCGTTCGGATCAGCAATGATCCCGGCAAAATACATCGCATCATAATTACCTGTAGCATACAGCTCCTCAGCCAGCGCCTGATTGATTCCGGTTTGCTTAAAAATTGGCTTCATGGCACCGGTAGCCACACCAAAGAGCGGTTCCCGTGCACCGTTTGCGGTATACATCTTCTTGGTCCGTTCCTTGCCAAGCGCTTCAAGCTCCTGCATCACCTGTTCTGCATTCATTGAACGTTCCTCCTTATCGCTACCTCTCATCTTCCGCCGGAATATCCGGCAGCAGCGGCCGGCCCTCAGGGTAGGCATTCTGATTCAGCTGGTCGCCAATCCACGCTTTGCCGTCCTCGCCGGTTTCTTTTTTCCAGATGGGGACAATCTGCTTGATCCGCTCAATCACGTATTCATTCGCTTCATAGGCAGCCTTACGGTGGGGCGAGGAGACTGCGATGACCACGGCAATATCGGTGATCTCAAGCCTGCCGATCCGGTGGGTGACCGCAACCTTAGTATCCGGCCAGCGCTCCAGCACCTCCTGCCCGATGCGCTTCAGCTGCGTTACAGCCATAGACGGATACGCTTCATATTCAAGATACAGGGTTTTCTTTCCCTGTGTGAATTCACGCACCGTACCGATGAATAAGGTAATCGCCCCGGCCTCTCTGCGCAGAACTTTATCGGATACCTCAGCGGGTATAATCACGGACTCTGTAATTTCAAATAACGAATCGCCCATTTCCTCACTTCCCTTCGATAGATGCAACAGCTGCTCATATTGCTCAGGTGTATCTATATCTGCCGCGAAATCTGCCTCTAGCCCCGCACCGGCCAGCTCATCCCGTTCCACCCCTAACCAGTGCAGTGATTCTAACAAACCGCCCAGCCGGTACTCACGGCTCGCAAGTCTTGCTGTAATGTCCGGCAAGAGCCGGTGCGGCCGGTATACGCCATGCAGCATCTGATGCTTGCCGCCAATCACGGGCAGAACTGCATCATAACCGCCCGCTTCAAGCCGCGTAAGCATCCATGCGGCGGCCGGAGCTGATATATCAGGGCTGTCACAGCTTACCACCCAGGCATAGTCCGTCTCAGCATTGGCAAAAGCGGCATGTAACCCGCTCAGCGGCCCATGCCCGGCATAAACATCCGGTATATATAGAATATCCGATGGAAGACGTTCCAGATACGGCGTAGGATCGTTCGTGACCACAATCACGCTGGAGCACAGTTTCAGCATCTCCCTCACCTGCCGGACAATGAACGGTTCCCCCTGATAACTCAGGAGGGCTTTATTGCGGCCCTGCATCCGGGAGTTCTGTCCGCCCGCCAGTATAATTCCTGTCAGCACCAAAGACACCTCCCGTGGCAGATTTTAGGACTGAAGCAGTGACAGCGCCAGTGCGATAACCGCCTGATCCGCAAGCGCCTGATCCCGCAAAGGCAATACCGGCGGACTATCCTTGCTGATGCCAGAACCAGACGCTGCACTCTGTAGTTCCCCAGCCTCTTCCCAGCTTAACCACAGTCGTATGTCCGTTGCTTCCTTTTGCAGCGTTATCTGGTCCTCAGTGCGGCGAATCAAGGCGATCTTGGGATACTCTGCAGATTTGAACCCCTCAGCAATCACCACGTCTACTCTGCCGCGCATCGACTCCGCAATTTCACGTAGTGATGCCGCAGATCTGCGCATGACCCTTGTCGCCTCCGGCGAGGTCAATACCGTCTCTACTGCACCGTGCAGGAGATGCTTGCTGCTATCCGTTCCCGGATCATCCAGCTGGAAGGAATGGGCATCATGCTTGGCAGAGCCAACCCGTATTCCTTGTGCAGACAAGGCCTCGATTAACCGGCAGACGAGGGTTGTTTTGCCGCTGTTCTTGTATCCGATGATTTGCAGTACAGGAACTGGGAGCTGTACCGCCGCATGCTGGGATTCCATAATCACGTTGTCTGCTCCTCTGCTTGAAGATCTATTTCGATTATACACTATTCCGGCCGCTGCCCATTCCCCGCCAATTGCCTGACAGCGCCACTGTGCTTCAAATCACCAGCCTCCCCGGCCGGATACAAGTATAGTTAAAGAGTCCGGCAGCTTACATGTCATGATATATCCGCGAAGGAGGTCTATTGCTGCATGAAAAAATACATCCCCAACCAGCACGGCGCCTGGGCGATGCTCGTTCTCCCTTTTCTGCTGGGCGTTGCCGCTTCCAAGGGGCAGTTCATACATATTCCGCTGTTTGTCTGCTGGCTGCTGATCTATCTGTTCAGCTTCCCGCTCTTGCAGGGGGTGAAGACCCGGAAGTTCGCACGTTATGCCCAGCCGCTCAGGTTATACGGGCTTCTGCTGCTTCCGTTCGCCCTCTATCTGGTGATTGTCCAGCCGGTGCTGCTGGGGTTCGCGCTGCTGCTTCTGCCGTTATTCGCCGTCAACCTCTATTATGCCAGGACCCGGAATGAACGCGCCTTGCTTAATGACATCTCAGCTATTGTGGCGTTCTGCCTGGTGATTTATCCGGTCTTCTATGTGGGGCAGGGGGAGAGCTGGAGAGCCGTGAATGAGCTGTTCGTGCTGGCGGTGCTATACTTCACCGGAACTGCCTTCTATGTCAAAACCGTCATCCGTGAGCGGAACAATCTCCGCTTCTATTACGGGTCCGTGGCCTATCATCTGCTGTTCGCGGCAGCCGGACTGTTCCTGTTTCCTTCGCTGCTGGTCCCGCTGCTGGTTCTGCTGCTGCGGGCAGCCATTCTGCCGAGGACAGGAATTACCGCCAAACGTACGGGAATCATCGAGATCGGCTTCTCCGTCATGTTATATGTGTCTGTGCTGGTGCTGTATTTCTAGGGGAATCACCATGCTTATTTGGACAAAAACCAGAAAGCTCCTTCGCCAATCCGCGCGAGAGGAGCTTCCTTCAGGTCTGCCAGCCTATTCTACGATCATATCCTGATTGCTTGAGCCCGGCGGCACAATAGGATAGACATTATCCTCCTCGGTGATATCAAATTCCATCACGACCAGCCCTTCTGTATGCAGTGCCTGTTCAATGATCTGCTCCGCTTCAGCCAGCGTGCGTGCCCGGAACCCGTGGGCGCCGAAGGACTTGGCTAAGGCCACGAAATCCGGCGAGCTGATCCGCACCGAGGAATAACGCCGTCCCAGAAACAGCTGCTGCCATTGCCGTACCATCCCCAAATACCCGTTCTTGAAGATTGCCACCTTGACATTCAGGCCGTGATCCACGGCGGTCATAATCTCCTGCATATTCATCTGGAAGCTTCCGTCCCCTGTAATGCACACCACATCGCGCTCAGGAAAAGCAACGGCCGCCCCAATCGCAGCAGGCAGGCCGTACCCCATCGTTCCCAGCCCGCCGGAGGTTAAGAAGGACCGGGCTTCTGTGAATTCATAATGCGTGGCTGTCCATATCTGGTGTTGGCCGACATCCGTGGCGATGATGGCATCGCCTGCTGTAGCCTTTTGCAGGCAGCGGATCACCTCTTGCGGGCTTAGCTTCGGATTCGGCTCACGGCTTACCTTCGCCTTGCGTTTGCGCCAGAGCGCGATCTGCTCCTCCCAGGCCGGATCCTCTACTGGATGTACCTGTTCCTCTATGCCTTTAAGCAGTTCTCCGCAAGAACCGGTCACTGCCAGGTCAACGGGGATGTTCTTGTTCAGTTCGGAGGGGTCCAGATCAACCTGGATTTTGTAGGATCCCGGGGAGAAGGCCTTCCGCTTGCCGGTCACCCGGTCACTGAAGCGCACACCGAGACACAGCACTACGTCAGCGCTCTGCAGGGCGCGGTTAGCCGCCACCGATCCATGCATTCCAACCATGCCCAGGTGCAGGTAATGTCCCGAAGGAAAAGCGCCAAGCCCCATCAGCGTACTGGCCACAGGAAGGTGATGCCGCTCCGCGAATGCTCTTAAGAGCGCTGGCGTCTCTCCCTGGATACAGCCGCCGCCGGCCAGAATCAGCGGACGCTTCGCTCCGCTCAGGCGTTCGGCGGCAAGCTCCAGAACCGCCGGGTCAATGGGGTGATCCGGCTGATAGCCCCTGATTCTAGGGAGAGCGCCATCTGCGGCCGCCCCGTTCTCCATCGTGTACTCCGCATTCATCACATTCTTCGGCAGATCAATCAGAACCGGACCGGGCCTGCCGCTCGTTGCTATATGGAATGCTTCATTCACAATTCTGGGCAGCTCGGCAATCTCTCTGACGATATAATTATGCTTGGTCACTGGCATCGTCATTCCGTAGATATCCACTTCCTGGAAGCTGTCCAATCCTATAAGATCGGTGGCCACCTGGCCGGTAAGCACGATCAGCGGCACCGAATCCATGAACGCTGTTGCAATTCCGGTTAACGCATTGGTGGCCCCGGGACCGCTGGTAACCAGCGCTACTCCCGGACGCCCTGTGGCTCTGGCGTATCCGTCTGCGGCATGAACCGCAGCCTGCTCGTGCCGGACCAGCACATGCTGAATCCGGTTATTGCCGTACAGCGCATCATATAGTGGCAATACGGCACCGCCGGGGTAGCCGAACAGGGTCTCCACCTTTTTGGCGATCAGCATCTCAATCAACAGCTCTGCTCCGTTCATGATTCCCCTTCGTCTCCTGTCATCTAGATAATTTATCCGCCAATATAGGACATGCCAATCTTGGCCTTGCTTCTACGGCTCTCTTCCGTCCGCTCATCGGAATAACGGTCGCTTCGCTGCTCCCATACCTGCTTAATTGCTGCCAGCAGCTCCTCATCGCCAGCCCCTCCGCGCAGCATGGCCCTAAGGTCAAAGCCCTTGGAGGCAAACAGGCAGGTATACAGCTTCCCGTCAGAAGACAGCCGGGCACGCGAACAGGCGGAACAGAACGATTCCGACACAGAAGTGATGAAGCCGACCTGGGCCGTACTCCCAAGATAGCCGTAGCGCTGCGCGACCTCTCCGCTGTAATTCTGCTCAAGAGCTTCCAGCGTATAGACGCTTTGCAGCTGCTGCAGGATTTCTTGCTTGGTGACGACCTTATCATAGCTCCAGCCGTTATCGTTGCCGACATCCATGAACTCGATGAAGCGCAGCATGATCTTCCGCTTCTTGAAGTAGGCGGCCATCGGAAGAATCTCGGATTCGTTCACGCCCCGCTGGACAACCATATTCACCTTGACCTCGAACCCGGCGCCCGCCGCTTGATCTATAGCGTCCAGAATCATTCCCGGCCTGAAGCCGCGCCCGTTCATTCTGCCGAACAGCTCCGGCTCCAGCGCATCCAGGCTGACATTCAGCCTGCGCAGGCCCGCAGCATACAGCGGCGCTGCCTGTCCGCCCAGCAGGACTCCGTTCGTCGTAAGTCCCATATCCTCTACACCGGGAATGGCGGAGATCTTGGTAACCAGCTCCGGCAGATGGCGGCGCATCAGCGGTTCGCCTCCGGTCAGGCGGATTTTGCTTACGCCAAGCGATACGAACAGCTTCGCCAGCCGGCCGATCTCTTCGAAGGTAAGCAGCTCACCGGATGGAAGAAAAGCGTAGTCGTCACCAAATATCTCCTTCGGCATGCAGTAGGAGCAGCGGAAATTACACCGGTCCGTGACCGAAATCCGCAAATCATGGATAGGCCGCCGCAGCTGATCTTGCAGTGGATGATGATTCATGTGCGTCTATCTCCCTTCCCGTACTCTTGGCCTTACAATACCCAATCATTCATGCCCTCTTCCACCCCGAGCAGCAGGACATCCACCTTATCCCCTGCGGCGAAGCCTCTTGTTCCGCCAGGCAGTACTATCAGGGAATTGCCGCGTGCGATGGACGAAACAGCATTCGATTTATTGAAGCCGGCAGGCCGTACCGTAGTGCCGTCATATACCGCCCGGACGAACCGGGTGAACGGGTTCGCCTTGGCGAAATCCTCCGCCAGCACGGCTGTGGTACGCGGCAGATACAGATGGTCCGTCCCCATCATCTTAAGCAGGGCAGGTCTTACGAACAGCTCGAAGCCGGTGAAGCAAGCCGACGGATTGCCTGACAGTCCGAACAAGAATTGGTCTCCGGCCACAGCCACTGTAGTCACACTGCCGGGACGCATCGCTACCTTGTTGAACAATATATCGGCTCCAAGGCGCTTGTAGATCTCCGGCAAATAGTCATAATCGCCCACGGACACTCCGCCCGTTGTGATCAGACAGTCGGTCTCAGCGAGTGCCTGACGGACGGTCTGCAGGCATTCCTCCAGCCGGTCCGCTGCCGTATCATAGATCCGGTACGGGATACCCATCCGGGCGAGCTGGGCGGCAATCATCGGCCCGTTGCTGTTACGGATTTTGCCAAGTACGAGCGGGTCTGCCACTGCCAGCAGCTCGGTGCCTGTAGACAGAATCCCCACCACCGGCCGCTTCCCTGTCTTAACCTCCCCGTAGCCGAAGGTAGCCAGCAGCGCCACAACCCCGGGATGAATGAAGCTGCCGGCCGGAATGACTGTCTCACCCGCTAGCATATCCTCCCCTTGCAGGGACAGATTCTCCTGTGGTGCAAACACCTTGCGGATCGTAAACGTCTGTCCCTCTGAGACGGCTTGTTCAAACATAACTACCGCATCTGCCCCGGCAGGCAGCGCCGCTCCTGTCATCAGCCGTACCGCTTCGCCAGTGCCGATTACAGCCTGCGACACTTCCCCTGCGCCGATGTGATCCACCACGGTGAAGCTGACCCGGTTGCTGCCGGAAGCACCGGCCGAATCCCGGGAAGCGATGGCATAGCCGTCATACGGGGAACGGGTGAAATGCGGTACATCATGGGTTGCAGTAAGCGGCCCGGCCAGAATACGTCCATAGCTTGCATGAAGCGGAACAGTCTCCGTACCTGTGCGGCATACTCTCCCGGTTACCCGCTGCACAGCTTCCGCTACAGTAACCGGAGTTCTGGTCTTCTCCACCTTCATCTGCTCCTTACCGGGTGCCGGACTGAATATCCGTACATCCGTTTATTTCTGCGTAATATCGCTGAAGGTGCCTACATACCGGACATCTTCACCAGTCTCATCCTTCACAGCGCTGATATTCAGCCACTGCAGGTACTCTTCTCCATTCTTGCGCTTGTTCCAGATCTCTCCCTGCCACATGCCCTTTGCCTTGACCTCACCCCACATCACACGGTAAAAGTCCTTCGGCTGGCGGCCGGATTTCAGCAGGCTTGGCTGTTTGCCAAGCACCTCTTCTTCGGTATAGCCGGTAAGCTTCGTGAACGCCGGATTGACTGTCTTGATGTGGCCGGACACATCCGTAACCAGAATCCCCTGGCCGGTCGAATTGAACACCTCAGAGGTGAGGGCAAGGCGGTCCTGAAAGTACAGCCATACCACGAGCACCAGACTGGCCAGCGCCACCTGGGACAGCAGCATGAAGCCGATGGAATATTGTCCGGTTGCCGCATGAATCACAGATAGCATAATCGGAGGGAAGAATCCGCCCAGACCGCCCATCATTGATACGATCCCGTTGGCAATCCCCGCCTGCTTATTGAAGTACAACGGCACCAGCTTGAAAATAACACCGTTGCCGATTCCGGCACTTACCGCAATCGCCAGGCAGCCTGCTGTATACAGGCCCATGTCAGGCATGAAGGCCAGAATAATGGCAGCCACCGTGTATACACTGAAGGTGAAGATAAGTAAGAACAAAGGCTGGAACTTGTCAGCAAGCCAGCCGCCGATCGGACGGAAGAAGGTCGCTACTGCGATGAAGCCGGCGGTTCGCATCCCGGCGTCGACTTTTTCCAGACCAAAACTGGATACCAGAAAATTCGGCAGATAAATGGTAAAGGCTACAAATGAGCCAAAGGTAATGAAATAGAACAGTGAGAACAGCCACAGCTTCTCGTTCCTGGACACGCCCTTGATTTGTTCAATAATCGGAGTGCGGAGCTTAGGCTCCTGACGGTCCCCGAAGAAGAAGTTAAGAACGATGAAGACGAGCAGCAGAATCAGATACATTTTGACTGCGTTGGCCCAACCGAACTGTGCTGCCAGGATAGGCGCCGAGAAGGTTGTAACCGCTGTGCCCAGATTCCCGATTCCATAGATACCGTTAACCAGACCGTGCTTCTCCTTCGGATAGTACTTCGGCAAAGAGGTTACCCCTACAGAGAAGACCGCGCCGCCGACACCCAGGAACAGGCCGCCGATAATCAGATGGGTTACGGTTGAAGCCACACTGATGAAGTAGACCGGGAACAGCAGCAGCACGAAGCTGGACATAAAAATAATCCGCGCCCCCAGAATATTCGCATAGTAGCCCAGCGGAATTCTCAGAATCGAGCCAAGCACGACCGGAATCGCCGTGACCATCGCCAGCCGCCCGGGAGGAATGCTGATATCCTCCGAGATAAAGGGCATCAAGGAGGAGATAATCACCCACACCATGAATCCGGTAATCAAGTTTAAGGTTTGCAGCGGCAATTGCATTTTTTTAATCATTCGTTTCACCTTTTCGCCGTTTTTTCTTGTGATGATTTCCTGTTATCGATATTTCCTGTACTCATTGTATCCGCCGTTCCCCGGCTCAGATATAGGGGAGTCCCCTTTCCCTGACAGGGTAAACCCTAAAATAACCCCACAAAGTGGGGCTTTAGCGTAGGTGATGACTCAGGTACTTTGCGGGGACCCTAAAACATATAAATCCTTGTAAAAAACAGCCCCGTCAAAATGACAATATAACAAAAAAGCTGCCCCAAATTGGAGTAGCTTTTTGAAAATCTATGAGCTTCATCAGTTTATCCATAGAATGTTAATTCTTCCTCAGGTTCTGAACCTCCTGTTCAGAAAGCTCGGTGAGTTTAACAACAAAATCTACTTCATGTCCCAATTCCAATAGTTTACGTGCGGTTTCTCTTTTTTCAAGAATTACACCTTCAGCAATTCCCTCCGCCTTAGCTCCGTTCATCCGTGAAGCCTCATCACGCAAATACTTCATCCGGGCATCATACTCCATCCGTGTAGCGGCATCCTGACTCAGAAATTCAAGAGTATCCATTGCTTTTTTTAACATCGGTTCATTCATGGTCAGCACCTCCCAGTTTGGTTGTTCAACACCCTTCAGGAATAATAACCAGTTGATTAAACCGCCTGTTAACGGTATTGCCTTCTCCTCGAGCTTTGTTAATTCCATCACATGAATCTCCAGATCATTGTTCAGCGAAATCCCGGTATGATCTTCCCGAAGGCGAAACACATTATGATGGCGGTCATTCGGTAGGCAGGAGTAGTTCAATATATTAATCGTAACACACTTCTTCAATTGGCTGTAATCGTCGCCCTTTTGAATTTGGTGATAGTACATCTCACTCCAGTAAAAAAGTGTCCGCTTCTCCATATTGTAAGGATTGAACAATTGCATTTCGATGTTGATTCGCTTGCCCTCTGCCGTTTTCGCCTTGATGTCCAGTATGGACTGCTTTTCAGCCGGAGCATCTTTATCTGTGTAAGGATTCATTAATATGATCTCAGTTAACGGTGGTTCACCGGACTCCATAAAGGTACTGTTAAGAAAGGCTAAAAGCACATCTTTGTTGTTTTCGCTGCCGAATATTTTCTTGAAGATAAAGTCGTTCCTTGCATCGAGCAATTCCACTATTATCACTCCAATCCTTATAGCCTTATTATATCATGGCGGAACTATGCGTTGTAGACAAAACTAGCTATGCTCCGAATGACAATACGCCAAAAAAACTGCCCCAACTTGGAGCAGTCTGATCATTGACATCTAATATCATCATTCTCACGTAATCAGCGTATTTAACTGTTCACTTAAACGTTCCTTGTCCTTCGGACTCAGTTGGTTCTCGCCCATCGGGAAGATGACCGTCTCTTCTTTGACAAAATGGACCGTCAGCACCTCGAAGGCTTCTCCCGCATCGCGCACGGCTGAGCGGATTCCAGCGAGCGTCATCTGGCTGATGTCACCCTCAGAGTGATGCAGGAAATGCCCGATGTACCCGTCAATCTCGCGGTGCTCCTCCTGAATGCCTGCCAGCGGTCCCTGGTCGAAGCCGATATACCGGCCCAGCAGCGGGAAGAAATACGTCTCTTCCTTCTCCGTGTGCCGCTTCAGCGGGACGTCGAACTCCTGCACTGCCTTACGCAGCTTCTGAAGCTGTGCCTTGGCCTCTTCCAGCGTAATCTGCTCCTGCTCAAACCAGAGGACAATGGCATGCCATTCCTCCATCAGAAAAGATAAATAGCGGTGTTCATTCTCAAGGATGCGCATCGCGGGCAGCGTAAACTTAAGGTTTGTACGTTCCGGCATACAGCTAACCCTCCAGTGGCCGGTCAGAAATCCAGCATTTTTTTCCTCAAAGCGTATTCGACCAGCTCGGGCCGGCTTTTAAGGTTAAGCTTCTCCATAATTTTGGCCTTGTGGGCCTCCACGGTCTTAACGGAAATAAAGAGCTTCTCGGCAATCTCCTTATTCCCGTAGCCCTTGGCAATCAGCGGAAGAATCTCTAGCTCCCGCTTGGACAGCAGCTCGAACAGATCCTCGGTCCCGCCGGTCTTGTCCTGCTTAATGAACTCACGGACAAGCGACGTAGCCATCTTGGGATGAATATAAGTACCGCCTTCATAAATCGTGCGGATCGCCAGCAACAGCTCCTCATCCGGCGCACTCTTGAGCACATACCCGGAGGCCCCGTTCTTCAAGACATGGAAGAGATACTCATCATCGTCATGCATCGTCAGAATGAGAATTCGGGTATCGGGATAATCCTCCTTAATCTTGCCGGTCGCGGTCAGTCCGCTTTCTCCGGGAGGCATGCTTAAATCCATGATCAGGATATCCGGCCGGAGCTTGGCGACCATGGTGTAGGCTTCTCTGCCGTCCGCCGCTGCTCCGATCACTTCAATATCATCCTGAAAATTAAGAATCATAGAGAATCCGCTGCGCACGATTGCATGGTCGTCCGCAATGACGATCTTCATCAGAAGCTCATTCCTTTCCTCGGGCCCATCATACAGGAACCTGCAGCATAATCCGGGTCCCCTTGCCGGTCTCTGAATCCACACTGAAGGTTCCGCCCACCAGCTCCGCCCGCTCCTGCATTCCGAACAGGCCAAGTCCGGTTCCGGTAGGCTCATCCCCCAGCTGGAAGCCGATACCGTCATCCTGAACCAGAAGCTGCAGCATGCCGCCGTTCTCGGTGAGCGAGACCTTGACACTGTCTACCTGGGCATACTTCAAGGCATTCAGCACCGCTTCCTGGCATACCCGGTACATAACCGTCTCAATCTCACTCCCGTACCGCTTCTCGGGCAGCCGGGATTCATACTCAATCACGAGGCCATACGTTTGCTCCACCCGCTTGAAGTGAGAGCGGAAAGCCGCCTCCAGACCGAAATCATCCAGGGCAGCCGGCCTAAGCTCCACCGACAGGTTGCGGATATCACTCAGCAGACGGGTCATCGACACTTCGGTTTGCTTCACTTTTTTCAGCAGCCCGTCATCGGTTGTCATATATTTCAGCACACGCAGATCAATCACGGCACTCATCAGCTCTTGCGCAACGCTGTCATGCAGTTCACGGGAGATCCGCTTGCGTTCATTCTCCTGGGCTTCAATAATATGCTTCATCATCTTGTTCTGGTAGAACTTCTCTTGCGTCTTGAACTGTCTCGTTAAATCCCTGAGCATAAAGATCCGGATTCCATTCTCTTCATCTATCGTGTGAAAGGTCGCGGCATAAGGCACAATCCCCTTGTCCCTGGTCTCCAGATAGACCTGATAAGAGGTGAACTCCTCCGAGTCCGGGGTGTGAAAATAACAATTCAGGCAGGTCCGCAGCTCCGTCTCGCTGGTATATCCCCGGCAGGTCCCGCAGAGCGCTTCAGGATTCCCCTGATACAGCTGCTTCAGAATATCCGTGTCGACAATCGTCTCGGCAGCCGGATTCATCGCCAGGGCTTTCCCTTGCCGGTCAAAAAAGAACATCGCCTCCGAGCTGTTCTCGAACAGCTTCGTCATAAGCTCACCGCGCAAATCCGTAGCAGGGTTCATCAACTGAGCAACAATTCCTTCCCGTTCAAGTCTCCAATGCCGCCCCGCGCCGTCGCTTCCAGGTCACGCAGCATCTCAGCGGTCACCTGCCGGTCCCCTCTGAAGCCGCCCAGAAGCACACCTGCCACGCGGGCATCATTCCACATCGGCACCGCCCCGATGCTGTTCAGATTCTCCATCTTGGTGATGGGGTAATTGAACAGGCTGTCGGGCTTCACCATGAGCTTCACCGAAGGGATCAGGAACGGCTTGCCGGTCTTGAACACGATGCCGGCAATCCCTCTGCCGGATTGCAGCACAATCCGTTTGTAGCGGTCACTGATATTGCCTGAGGCGTATTTCCAGCGGATCGCATAGTCATACTCCGCCGGTTCGGCGAACGCCAGCGACATGAAGTCATATCCCAGCGCCGCGCGGATCTGGTCCAGCCGGGTCTGGTAATCCACCTTATTCATCATCGCTTTCTCTCCTCGGATCGAACAGGGAAAGAAGTCCACGCTGCTCTCTTCCGTTAATTTGATTTATTTCTTCTGTATAGGATATAACTTCTGCCTACATAATTCAACGGAACACTCCATACGTGAACCAGCCGGGTGAACGGCCAGAAGGCAAAGATCGCGAACCCTGACAGGATGTGCAGCTTGAAGGAGAACGGCACTCCGCTCATCAGCGAAGGGTCCGGGCGGAACATGAACAAGCCGCGGAACCACACCGAGATGGTATCCCGGTAGTCGAACTCAGGCTGTACCGCATTCGTGACAATCGTGGAGTACATCCCCATGAACACAATGAACAGCAGGAGCGAGTTGACGATCAGATCAGAGGCGCTGCTGAGCCGGCGGACATTCTTCAGTGTGAAGCGCCGTGAGGTCAGAATCAGCATCCCTGCCAGGGTGGCCGCACCGAAGATTCCCCCGATGTATACAGCACCGATATGGTACATATGATCGCTGACACCGACAGCTTCCAGCCAGGACTTGGGAACGGCTAGACCGCCGATATGGCCCAGAATGACCGGCATGATGCCGAGGTGAAACAGAATGCTGCCGAATTTCAGCTGTTTTTTCTCAATGAATTCACTGGATTTGGCTGTCCAGTTGAATTGATCCTTGCGGTAGCGGGCAATATGTCCGCCGATAAATACGACCATACACATATAAGGGAAAATAACCCATAAAAACTGACCCATCATATTCATTGACTTAGGGCCTCCTGTTCCGCACATGCTTTGAAGGTTTCCCGCAACCCTTTAACCAGGTGATAATAAGGACTCTCCCGCTGCTCCAGCGCCTTCACCAGATGATACGAGCCATCCTCCAGAATCGCCATCAGCATCCGGAAGTTCTCCGGCGCACCAGGGACATCCAGCCACTCTGCCGCATAGATGAACTCACACATCAGCGGCAAGTAATCCGGCAGCTCACTCTCCGGCATTTCGAGGCCGAACATTTCGTACAGCAGCTTCAGCTTAGCGAGCATTTGCCCGCGTTCCTTGGCATCCTCGAATTTGAAATAGGTCATATAGAGCGCACAGTCCTTCTGAAAATCAAACGTAGCCGCATAGTTCTCCTGAATCTCTTCCAGGCTGAAGCTCTGCATGAGCTTCCAGTAGGTCTGCACATTGGAATATGCCGGGTGGCCGGGGTCAAATGCCTCTTCCAGAAAAGCCGGATGGAAATCCAGCTTCTCCGGGTACATGAGCTGCAGGGCGAAATAACCGAAGGATTGCTTGTAATGATGCAGTTTGCTCAGATCAATCACGCCAGATCCCCCCGTAGAAATTCTCTTCATACATCTCCTTGCCGGTCTTCATGGTGTCGCCGGAAGGGCTGGCCGGTCCGCAGCCGTCACAGCCGGAGCCAAAGCCGGGTCCGCCCATGTCGCTGCCGTAGCCGGCGGCGCCCTGCGCACGGTAAGGGTTCATGTGCTGCTCCTTGTGGGAGGTCGGGATCACGAAGCGGTCTTCATATTTGGCAATCGCGAGCAGCCGGTACATCTCCTCCGTCTGCTGCGCCGTCATGCCGACACGGTCCAGTCGGCTAAGATCGAATTCCTGGCCGGTAGACTGGGCGCGCATGTAAGAGCGCATCATCGCCATCCGCTGCAGGGCTTCCTTCACCGTCTCTGTGTCGCCAGCTGTCAGCATATTCGCCAAATATTGAATAGGCGTACGCATTTCTTCGATGGCCGGGAAGATCATATCCGGGTTCTTCAAGGAATCCTTGCCCTCAAAGTAATTCATGATCGGGCTAAGAGGCGGTACATACCATACCATCGGCAGCGTCCGGTATTCCGGGTGCAGCGGGAAGGCCAGCTTATGCTCAATCGCCAGCTTGTAGACCGGTGAGTTCTGCGCAGCCTCCAGCCAGTCCTCAGAGATACCATCCCGTCTCGCCTGGGCTCTAACCTCTGGATCATGCGGATTCAGGAACAGATCGCACTGGGCCTGGTACAGATCCTTCTCGTCCGGGGTGGACGCGGCATCCAGCACCTTGTCGGCGTCATACAGCAGAACGCCAAGGTAGCGGATACGGCCCGTACAGGTCTCGGAACAGACCGTTGGCAGGCCTGCCTCCACACGCGGGAAGCAGAAGGTGCATTTCTCCGCCTTGTTGGTCTGCCAGTTGAAGTACACCTTCTTGTACGGACAGCCGGTCATGCAATATCTCCAGCCGCGGCAGGCTTCCTGATCCACGAGAACGATTCCGTCCTCATCGCGTTTGTACATCGCACCGGACGGGCAGGAAGCCACGCAGCTCGGGTTCAGACAGTGCTCGCACAGACGGGGCAGATAGATCATGAAGGATTTCTCGAAGTTGAACTTGATCTCTTCCTCGATCTTCTGAATGTTCGGGTCTAAGGGACCGGTCACATGCGCACCCGCCAGATCATCCTCCCAGTTCGGTCCCCATTCCAGATCCATCTTCTCGCCAGTGACAGCAGAGTGGGCCCGGGCAACCGGGGAATGCTTCTGCTCCCCGGCGTTTGTCAGGTTCTCATAGTTGTACGTCCACGGCTCATAGTAGTCCTTCATTTCCGGCATATCAGGGTTGTAGAAGATTTTGCCGAGCGCGATCTTCGACAGCTTGTTGCCGGATTTCAGCTCAAGCCGGCCCTTGCGCAGCTGCCAGCCGCCCTTGTACAGCTCCTGGTCTTCCCAGCGCTTCGGATAGCCGATGCCCGGCTTCGTCTCCACGTTGTTGAACCACATATATTCCGCACCCTTGCGGTTCGTCCAGGTGGTCTTACAGGTCACGCTGCAGGTGTGGCAGCCGATGCATTTATCCAGATTCATTACCATTGCAACTTGCGCTTTAATTTTCAAGCCAGTTGACCTCCTTCATTTTGCGAACGGCTACGTAGACATCTCGCTGGTTGCCGATCGGACCGTAGTAGTTGAAGCCGTAGCTGAGCTGTGCATATCCGCCGACCATCTGGGTAGGCTTCAGATGAATCCGGGTTGGCGCATTGTGGCTTCCGCCGCGCGTATCCGTAATCTCGGAGCCCGGTACTTGAATGTGCTTATCCTGGGCGTGGTACATGAACATGGTGCCTCTCGGCATCCGGTGGCTGACTACGGCGCGTGCAGTGACCACACCATTCCGGTTGTAGACCTCAAGCCAGTCGTTGTCCGCAATGTCATGAGCCGCGGCGTCCTCGTTATTGATCCACACCGTCGGACCGCCCCGGAACAGAGTCAGCATGTGCTGGTTATCCTGGTAGGTCGAGTGGATATTCCACTTGCCGTGCGGTGTCAGGTATCTCAGAACCAGTGCATCCATCCCGCCCTTCACTTCCTTGTCACGGGGTCCGAAGACCATTGGAGGCAGGGTCGGCTTGTAGACCGGCAATGCTTCGCCGAACTGCTGGAAGATCTCATGGTCAATATAGAAATGCTGTCTTCCGGTCAGGGTACGGAACGGAACAAGACGTTCGATGTTCGTCGTGAACGGTGAATAGCGGCGGCCTTGCTTATTCGAGCCGCTGAATACCGGTGTCGGAATCACCTCGCGCGGCTGTGCAGTAATGCTCTGGAACGTAATTTTCTCGGCGGCCCGGTCTGCGGAAATATCCCGCAGCTCGACCCCGTGATCCTTCTCCGCGGACTCATAGGCCTTCTGGGAGACGCGGCCGTTGGTGGCGGAAGACAGATGGAGAATAGCATCCGCGGCCTGACGGGCCGTCTGCAGCTTCGGCAGTCCGTGCCGGATCGTTTCATCGTAATGCACACCGCTGATCTTCTTCAGCTCTTCGTATTCCTCAGCAACCGAGAAGCTGACGCCGTGTGCGCCTGCTTTGCCGGTAGCCAGATTGGGTCCGAGCGAGCTGTATTTATGATGAATCTGCGTGTAATCCCGCTCAACAATGGTGAAGTTCGGCATGGTTTTACCCGGAATAGCCGGCACTTCGCCCTTGGTCCAATCCTTGACCAGACCCATCGGCTGTGAGATTTCGCTGATGGAGTCATGGCCCAGCGGGGACATCACTACATCCTTATAAACGCCGGGCAGCTGCGATTTCGCCATTTCTGAGAATACCTCCGAGAGCTGGCGGTAGATATCCCAGTCGGACCGGGATTCCCACAGCGGATTCACGGCCGGATTGAACGGATGGACGAACGGATGCATGTCGGTGGACGACAGATCGGTCTTCTCATACCAGGTTGCGGCCGGCAGAACAACATCGGCATATAGCGGTGTAGTGGTCATCCGGAAATCCAGGGCGACCATCAGATCCAGCTTGCCTTCTACATCCTCCCGCCAGACGATTTCCTCCGGCTTCTGCTCCTCATTCGGCTCGGCCAGCAGACCGTCCGATGCGCCGAGCAAATGCTTCATGAAGTATTCCTGGCCCTTGGCGGAGCTGGAGATCAGGTTCGAGCGCCAGATGAACAGGGAACGCGGGAAGTTCTCCGGTGCGCCGGGATCTTCCACAGCAAACCGCGTCTTCCGTGAAGTAATCTCTTCAACGGCGTGGCTGATAATCTCGGCATTCGTCTTCTTGCCTTGCTGCGCCGCTTCCTCGGCGAACAGCAGGCTGTTCTTGTTGAATTGCGGGAAGGACGGCAGCCAGCCCAGACGCGCGGCAAGTACGTTGTAATCTGCCGGGTGCTGGTAAGCGACATCCCCGCCGGTCGGCGATTTCAGCGAATCGGTGCCGCTCTCCTCATAACGCCACTGGTCGGTGGCGAAATAGAAGAACGAGGTTGCATTCTGCTGCCGCGCCGGACCCTGCCAGTCCTTGGCAAAGGCAACCGTGGACCAGCCTTCAATCGGACGGCATTTCTCCTGGCCGACATAATGTGCCCAGCCGCCCCCGTTGACGCCCTGGGATGCAGTCAGTACCACCAGGTTCAGGATCGAACGGTAAATGGTATCGCTGTTGAACCAGTGGTTGATGCCTGCGCCCATGATAATCATGGAGCGTCCGCCTGTATCAATGGAGTTCTGGGCGAACTCACGGGCAATCTGCACAACGACGCTTGCTTTTACTGTAGTAATCTTCTCTTGCCAGGCCGGAGTATAATGAGAGGATTCATCCTCATACCCCTTAGCGTTCAGCAGACTGTCTCTGCGCTTAATGCCGTATTGGCTCATCATCAGGTCGTATACGGTGGCGATATAACGTTCCGTGCCGTCCGCAAGCTTCACCTTCCGGGCCGGAATAATCCGGCTGAAGGTGCCGTTACCGGCATTGTCGAAGTACGGGAATACGATCTCCGTCCATTCTTCCCCGTGACCTTCGATCGTCAGGGCCGGCTCCACCTTGCTGCCGTCCTCCCGCTCCAGAATCAGGTTCCACTTCTTGCCTTCCTCCCAGCGCTGGCCCATCGTCCCGTTCGGCACGATCATCTCGCCAGTTGCTTCATCGAAGATCACCGGCTTCCAGTCCGAGTGCGGAGAAGCATCGCCCAGATCGCTGGCCCGCAGGAAGCGTCCGCCCTTCAGGCTGTCCTCATGCGGATCAAGCAGAATCAGGAACGGCATATCCGTATATTGCTTGGCATAATTCAGGAACATGGGCTCCTGGCGTTCCTGGTAGAACTCCTGCAGGATAACATGCGTCATCGCCTGGGCAAGCGCCGCGTCCGAGCCGGGGTTCGGAGCCAGCCAATTGTCGGCGAACTTCACGTTCTCGGCGAGATCCGGGGCAACCGATACGACCTTCGTGCCTTTGTAGCGCACTTCAGTCATGAAGTGGGCATCCGGCGTCCGGGTCAGCGGCACGTTCGAGCCCCACATCATCAGGTATCCGGCATTGTACCAGTCCGAGGATTCCGGGACATCCGTCTGCTCGCCCCAGATCTGCGGCGAAGCCGGAGGCAGATCGGCATACCAGTCATAGAAGCTCAGCATTTGACCGCCCAGCAGCGAGATAAACCGCGCCCCTGAGGCGTAGCTGACCATCGACATGGCCGGAATCGGTGTGAATCCGGCAATCCGGTCCGGTCCGTATTTGCGGATCGTATAGATCAGCTGCGCTGCGATCAGCCGCAAAGCATCATCCCAGGCTACCCGGACATGGCCGCCCTTGCCGCGCGCTTTCTTATACTGGCTGGCCTTCTCAGGATCTTCCACAATGCTGGCCCAGGCATCGACATAATTGTCATGCTCCTGGAGCGCGCTCTGCCACAGCCGCCACAGCTTCCCGCGGACATACGGATATTTCACACGCAGCGGGCTGTATTCATACCAGGAGAAGGTAGCTCCGCGCGGACAGCCGCGCGGCTCGAACTCCGGCATATCCGGTCCGCAGGACGGGTAATCGATCTGCTGGTTCTCCCAGGTGATAATCCCGTTCTTCACGAACACCTTCCAGCTGCAGGAGCCTGTACAGTTCACGCCATGGGTGGTGCGGACTACTTTATCGTGAGACCAGCGCTGGCGGTACATGTTCTCCCAATCTCTATTTTTCTCTTCAAGAATGGACCAGTTCCCGGAATAGCTCTCCACCGGCTTAAAAAAGTTAAGGCCGAATTTCTTCTTCATCTGTCCAGAACACTCCTTTGTACGAATCTATTCAATTAATCTCATTATGGATCTACCCGGCCGCGCTTCCCATTAGGGAAACACCTATTGAACCTCGGGAAATCCCTTGATCTCAGCACACAGCAAACAAGCCTTCCGCCCGGAGGAGAAAAGCTCTGACTTCTGCGCTGCACTGCCTTGCCGGGAGTCCCATTAGGGACTTCCCTCTTTCTCTCCGGGGAAGTTCCTAGCGGGAATTCCATGGCAGCACTGTATGCTATACTGGCCAGTAGATACTTCTGAGATAGTTATAATACGGGAGGATGAAGAAGAATGTCAGGACCCTCACTACGCCAGCTGCATGCCCATCATGCCATACATCAGGGCGGGCTCTCCGGCGCTGTAGCCAAGACAGAAGAAGTGGAAGAATTGCTGGCGCTTAAGGAAGCAGAGGTGGCCCGCCAGGCGGCTGACCACTTGATTGAGTACTGGGAGACGCGGATTCTCAGCCATGCCGATGCGGAAGAGGACGGCTTCTATCAGGAGGTGACAGCGAAGAACCCCGCTCTGGAAGAAGCCGTTACCCGGCTGAAGCGGGATCATGAGTTACTGCGGATCATCGTGCAGGATGTCAAAAGCATGCTCACCGAAGACGGCCTCACCTCAGAAGTGCTGCACCAGTTCCACGCGCTGCTGGCAGTGAATGCTATTCACAGCCGGGATGAAGAGCGTCTGCTGTTCCAGAAGGGAGTAAACCAATCCTAATGGGAGGTTCTGACGATGAATAGGTGTAGAGCTATCCAATATTGCCGAGGCATCTGGACTTTACGTGGCAGAGATTAAGAAGTTACAACCGTTGCAGTAAAATTCTAAAAACGAAGCTGATCATTCGATCGGCTTTTTTTCATTGGAATGTGACTTGGATACAAAAAGGCCAGTTTTGGATACAATGAGTTTTATGCCATGATATAATAAACACATAAGATTGGAGTGATAATCGTGGAATTACTCGACGCACGGAATGACTTTATCTTCAAAAAAATCTTCGGCAGTGAGAATAACAAGGATGTCCTGCTGGCCTTCCTCAACAGTACCTTCATGGAGGCAGGCGAACCCCCGCTAACAGAAATTATACTAATGAATCCGTACACGGATAAGGATGCTCCAGCGGAGAAACAATCTATCCTGGACATCAAAGCTAAAACGGCAGAGGGCAAACGGATCAACATCGAAATGCAGCTTTTTAATCCATACAATATGGAGAAGCGGACACTTTTCTACTGGAGCGAGATGTACTACCACCAGATTCAAAAAGGCGACGATTACAGCCAATTGAAGAAGTGTGTAACGATTAATATATTGAACTACTCCTGTCTGCCGAATGACCGCCATCATAATGTGTTTCGCCTTCGGGAAGATCACACGGGGATTTCGCTGAACAATGATCTGGAGATTCATGTGATGGAATTAACGAAGCTGGACGAACAAGCCGTTCCATTAACAGGAGGTCTGATCAACTGGTTGTTATTCCTGAAGGGTGTTGAACAACCAAATTGGGAGGTGCTGACCGTGAATGAACCCATGTTAAAAAAAGCAATGGATACGCTGGAGTTCCTGAGTCAGGACGCCGCTACACGTATGGAGTATGATGCCCGGATGAAGTACTTGCGGGATGAGGCTTCACGGATGAACGGAGCGAAAGCTGAGGGAAGAGCTGAGGGGGAGCGAAACAAGGCAGAGGCAATGGTGCGTGAACTTCTTGCTCTTGGAGTGGAAACCTCTATTATTGTTAGAGCCTCAGGCCTCCCAGAGCAAGAAGTTTTAAGCTTGAAATCACAAATTGAGAGATACTAACCATGAATGAACCGATGCGTTTCTTTTGCTCAATTATAAGTCCAATAAGGAACTCACTGATGTTCTGCACGATGCTTTCTTGAATAGTTGACTCAGCTATTGCTGTCCTGGTATCCAGCATCCTGCTGTCTAGCCCCGCTGCTGCGCTCCTGCAAAATGGCACGCAGATCATCTCGATTCATCAGCAGATCCTCGAGCGTATACTCGTCCAGCACCTTAAGATAGGCGTGCAGGGCCTTGCCCAGCACGCCTTTAAGTCTGCACACTGGAGAGATCGGGCAGCTGCCGCCTGATGGATTGAAGCACTCCACGAGATAGAAATCATCCTCCATCCGGCGCACGACCTCCCCGATATTGATCATCCCGGGCGCAAGCGCAAGCCTGATCCCTCCCCCGCGCCCTCTCACCGTTTCGAGATAACCCGCCTTGCCGAGTTCATGGGAAACCTTCATCAGATGATTCTTGGAGATACCATAGGCGCTGGAGATATCCTGTATTGTAGTTAACTCCTCGCGCTGCTTGGCTCCCAGATACATGAGGATTCGCAGGGAATAATCGGTATATAACGTCAGCCTCATAGTCATGCTCCGTTCTATCTTTAACTTAGATTAATGTAAGTGATATTTATTACAAAGTTTATCATATTCTTTGTCTAATTTGTTAAAGTGGTATTTTAAATATATCTTTTATCTTCAAAACCGTATATATTAATTTTGTACTATATGGAGAGGGGATGATTGATATTTTAACACAAGAGACTCGTGACATTGTCAAATCCACAGCGCCCGTGTTGGCGGAGCACGGAACCACCATTACCTCGGTATTCTACCGGAATCTGTTCGAAGCCCACCCGGAGCTGCTGAATGTGTTTAACCACGCCAACCAGGCGCAAGGCCGCCAGCAGGCGGCACTGGCCAATGCGGTCTACGCAGCGGCAGTCCACATAGACAACCTTGAGAATATACTGCCGGCGGTGGTCCAGATCGCCCACAAGCATGTCAGTCTCGGTATCAAGCCGGAGCATTACCCGATCGTCGGAGAATTCCTGCTGAAGGCCATCAAGGAAGTGCTTGGCGATGCCGCTACGGATGAGATCCTGAGTGCCTGGGAAGCGGCGTACGGAGTGATTGCTGCTGCATTCATCGGCGTGGAAGACAGCATGTACAAGGAAGCGCGGGAGCAGGACAACGGCTGGAACTTCTTTAAGCCTTTTACCGTGGTGCGTAAGGTTCAGGAGAGCGGCAGCATTACATCGTTCTATCTGAAGCCGGCCGACGGCTCGAATGTACCAGACTATAAGCCGGGCCAGTACATCTCTGTCCGTGTGCTGATCCCTGGAGAGCAGTACACCATGATCCGCCAATACAGCCTGTCCCAAGCGCCGAAGCCGGATGAATTCCGCATTTCGGTGAAACGCGAGGAAACGAATGACCCGAATGGCGTGGTATCTGTCTATCTTCATAACGGAGTGAATGAGGGTGATACCGTTGAGGTGAGCGCTCCTGCCGGAGAGTTCCTGCTGGATACTTCTGTAACTACCCCAGTAGCCTTTATATCAGGCGGTGTAGGCATCACCCCTATGATGAGCATGCTTGAGACTGTGGCTAATGTAACACCGGACCGGCCGGTTGTCTTCCTCCACTCTGCACGGAACGAATCGCTTGCTGCCTTCGGTAAGGATATTGAGAAGCATGCGGCGGCGCTGAGCAACGTCAAGACCCGAACGTTCTACTCCGGCGGACCGGATGGCGTGATTACCGGCGAAATTCTGAAGAGCTATGTAGACATTACCGGAGATGCTTACGTGTGCGGGCCTGTTCCTTTTATGGAAGCTATGATTGGGGAACTGCGGAAGCTCGGAATGACCGAGGCTCAGATTCATTATGAGTTTTTCGGACCGGCGCTGCAGCTAAGTAACGCATAGATTGTTCAGCTAAAAGCACACGGGCCGTCTGCCGAACGGGTGTTCATTCGGAAGAGGCCCGTGTGCTTTTTTAACCGCAGATCAGCCATTCATAGAGTACCTTCGCATGGTTATGGACCGGGTCCTTGGCGGCATAGACCAGCGTGACCCTCTGTTCAAGCGCCCGCTCCCGGATCGCTTCCGCAAGCCCCGCACATTCCGGATTCTCCTCCAGCTCCCTGGTATACCGTTCCTTGAATGCCGCGAACCGCTCCGGCAGATGCCCGAACCACTTACGCAGCGCCGGGCTTGGCGCGATGGCCTTCATCCACTCGTCAATGGCCGCCTGCTCCTTCGTCACACCGCGCGCCCACAGCCGGTCCACCAGAATCCGGTAGCCGTCTCCGGGTTCCGCAGACTCATAGATCCGCTTCAGACCTATAGCGTACGGAGCATCAGCGGCTTCCCCGCCGGATGACTCTCCCATGCTGCATCCCTCCTGCTCATCACTAAGTACACCCAATATACCACGGAGCCTATTCTGCCTCCAACGGCTGTTTGTCCTGGAGGATGCAGCATGACAAGCTGGTGGTCTGGCGGTCTGCCGCACTGACTCTGCTACTCCGCTTCAAGAATGTACCGGTTCCACCGCTGCTGCCAGGCCACATCCTGCCAGAACGGATGATGCGGCGCACAGTTGGAGCACAGCGTCATGCCCCAGAAGCCCAGTGCCATCCCCTTACGCAGCGCATACTCGGCAATGAATTTCCCGACCGGCCCCTCCTCGAAGCCTGCAAGCAGCGGGGTATAGCCGACATAGCCTTCGCCGATTACCACCGGCAGGCCTGAATGTACCGCCCATTCCTGCGCTTCTTCCAAGCGCAGGTCCGCTTTTTGCAGCATCGCCAGCTTGTGGGCTCCGTAGCGGTCATAGAGATAGAGATCCCATAAATCAGGGTCGGCCCAATCATGCAAATAGATCAGCTTCATCCCGACCGGATTACCCTCCATCCGCCACTCCTGCCCTGCGGGCAGGGTCCATTCCCCGAAGGGCGGGGCATCCTCCCTCAGCATAGACCGGACAAAGGCATTCGGAAAGGCTCCCCCCTCATCATTCAACCCCGCAGCGTCCATAAGCTCATTCAGCACGCCTTTGATATAGAGATGATAGTGGGCCACCTGCAGATTACGGGCTACATATGACTTCGGATAAGCTTCGTTCAGAGTATAGCTGGCCGTGATTAGAACATCGGGATGCTGTTCCCGGAGATACCCTACCGCTTCCTCAATATAAGGCTGCATGGCCTCCACCAGCCTGGGCGTGTCAGCTGCGCCGATTCCCTGCCCGGTACCCACAGCGGTAAGCTGCCCGAATTCCACTTCATTGTGCAGCTCGGCATAGACAATCTGACCGGCAAAGCCTTCCGCCTTGATATACCTGATGAGCTGGCCCATCGACCGGGCCAGGGTCATGAACCGCTCTGCAGGGGCAATTGCAGCCAGTTCATCACGCAGTGCGGGATAAGCCAGGAAGCTGGGGCTCTGCTGATATTCCCAGGAAGACAGCATAATATAGAGTCCGTGCGCCTTGGCCTGTCTGAACAGCTCCAGCAGATGCGCATGTCCGTCCAGGACGGCACCGCCGCGGCAGTTATACCAGCGGGTACGCTGGCCCACTTCACCCAGACTGCCGAAGTGCAGCGGTCCGGGACGTTTGCCCTCCGCAGTGAATAACAGGAACGGCATAGCGCAGATCCGGATGGTATTGTATCCTCTGTCTGCCGCTTCCTTACATCTTGCCGCCAGATCATGATAAGGCTCGCCCGGCAAGGTCATTGTATACCAGGAGAAATCCCACATAGTGAGGGTGAGCTTGCGCGGTAGCCTGCTCAGCACTGCATCCATTTTTTTCACTCCTTAAAATTAGGTTGAATTAGCGGGTCACGTACTGACCCAATTCCAGCGCCAGCACGCTGAAGCCGTTCGGACGATAGACCGTTAGTGTCAGCTCCGATCCAGAAGCAGCGGGCAGCTTGAGGCTCAGGGTACAAATCTCTCCCGGCTGCATGTCTGGGATAACCTGTGCCGCTTCCTCTCCGCCCTCTGCAGATACTTTTACATAATAGCCCTGCACAGCGTAGCTGGGAATGTCCTTCCGGCATGTCAGGGTGACTTCAAGCTCCCGTTCGTTCTGCACAGGGGCATTCGTGAGCAGGAGCGGTGAAGCCATCTCACGCAAGGCTGCAAATGAAGGCTTCACCCGGTTATGCACATCCACCGAACCGTGAACCCGCTGCTTCCATCTCCCCTGCCCGTCTTCTCCCATTTGTGTGCGGTAATCATTCAGACTGAAAAAGATCAGGGCTGCAAACTGGGGATACTTGCGGTAGAGCTCTGTTTTATGCATAAGGATCTCTGTTCTTCTAGGGTCTCCGCCTTCGTAGACCGGCTCGCAAAGGCCATATTCAGCTACTACCACCGGCTTATCCGGGTAATCCGCCAGCATCTGCCGGATAACCTCATCCTCATCCAGCTCGCCGTGCCAGGTTCCGATATAGTCATTCCACATCAGCAGGTCCCCGGCTCCCGTAGCATCACTACGCGGCTTCAGGTGGACCGTGTTGCTCACATAGTTAATCAGGCGCTGTGAATCCAGCGTATGGATTGCTTGCTTCAGCTGCTCCATGTACCGGAGGGTGGTCTCCGACTGCCCGTTCAGCTCATTCCCCATCCCCCAGGCAAAGATACACGGATGATGGGAATGGCCCTGGATCATCTCCTTCGCCTGGGATAAGGCTACCGTGAACGTATGCTGATCCGGCTCCGCAGGCTGCTGCCAATGCGGGATTTCCTCCTGGACAAGAATGCCGTTGCGGTCACACCAGTCCAGCAGCTCATTGCCCTGTTGCCAGTGAAAACGGGTAATCACCGCATTTGCCTCCTTCAGCCGCTCCAGCATCGTGCTGAGATCCTGCTGCTTCTCGGCCATTCCGGCCGCCGGATTCGAACCCGGCATCCATTCGACACCCATCAGACGGACAGGCTCACGGTTCAGCCATAGCTCCTGCCCTCTGACCACAATCTCACGGAACCCGAAGTTCACGGTTACCTCGTCATGAAGCTGTCCGCCCTCCCGGATGGTGAGCTGAAGCTGGTAGAGATGCGGATGATCGAAATGCCACAGCTCCACCGGTAACCACTCCATCCCGGCAAGCTGCCAATCCGCGGATTGCGGAGGCAGGGGGCGGTGATCCTCCCAGATTTGTACTCCCTCCTTGAAGATAGCGGTCTCTATCGTCGCTGACGCAGAGGGGCCGCATAGCTGGACATCTGCCAGTAAACGGCCGGACACCTGCTGGTCTGCGGTTCCAAAGCGGACTTCCGGGAAGACGCGGATCTGCTTGACTGCCGTTTGCCCGGTCACTATAAGCTGTACGGGCCGGATGATTCCTCCATCATCGGCCCAGTCGAAGCTTAAGTTATGCGGAAGCGCCTGAGCGGACGGAGAATTATCCGCTTTTACCGTAATCCGGTTCTCCTTGCCCTGCAGTATATGCGCGGTCACCTCCAGCTCAAAAGCAGTATATCCGGAGTTGACATGCGAACCGGCCTCGCGTCCGTTAACCCAGACCACCGCATCACGGTAGACGGCTTCAAAATGCAGGCGGAACCGGCTGCCGCTCCACGCTTCAGGAATGCTGATGCTATACTCATACCACCCGGCGCCCCGGTGTTCCTCCAGACCTTCCTCCACATTCCAGGTATGCGGAACCGCAACCTCCCTTGGAGCAGGCAAGCCTGTAATCTGCCATGCCTCCCGCACCCCTATACGCGCCGTATCCGCCTGAAAGTACCAGCCTTCGTCCATGCTAATCCTGTGCCGTCCTGTTGTATGCATACTCTGTTGTCCTCCTTCTACTTATAGTGGTCCCCGGTTCAGGACATGATCGGCCATCCGTCTGTGAACTCCGGCTCCCTGATGATTAGGGTCCAGGGCCAGAGCCGAATCAAGCTCCGCAGCCGCTGCTGCATACCGGCCCAATCCGAGAAGTCCGAGGCCCCGCATATAGCGGCAATGAATGACATTGCGCCGGTTAAGGTCATCCTCAAACACCAGGAAATCCGGCAGCGATACGGCAAAGTAGTCCAGCTTAATATTGTCGAAGAGATGACGCTCGGCATAATCGATCAAAAGATTGAAGCGTCGCTTAGCCTCCTTCGGCTCCTGAAGCCTCTGCCAGGCCAGCCCCTGGTAGAAAATCATCTCCGGCGGCTGGTCATTGTAGAACACCGCACTTGCCGGCTCGGCCAGACCTTGTGAAGCCGCCCTGTAGCAGCGGACAGCCTCGTCTTCCTGCTGAAGCCCTTCGTATACCCGGCCAAGAGCATAATGGATATTATTCTCCTGCGCCCCTTCCAGCCTCCCTTCGCCCAGATTATGCGGATAGGCCAGCGCCAGCCGGAAATGCTCAAGCGCCGCTTCATACTGCCCGTTCTCCAGTGCCTGTCTGCCAAGCCCGCTGTGGGCGAACTGGTATTGCCCGGTCACCTTCCCCTCTCCGCCCTCCCAGGGATGGAAGG
Organism: Paenibacillus sp. FSL R7-0179; assembly: GCF_038002265.1. Taxonomy (NCBI): domain Bacteria; kingdom Bacillati; phylum Bacillota; class Bacilli; order Caryophanales; family Paenibacillaceae; genus Paenibacillus; species Paenibacillus sp. FSL R7-0179. The sequence continues at coordinate 770,489 of NZ_JBBOCC010000002.1, read as the reverse complement.
TGCGCGAGCTTAATGCCGTAACCGCTTCGTCATAGCGTTCAAGCTGGTTAAGCAGTGTAACATATTCGAGATACAGATCATCCCGCTGCTCCACAAGGCTGCGCTGTGCCTCAAGATCATCCAGCCGTTCCCCGGCAGACCACGCGAGCTTCTTGCGCAGCTGATCCAGCTCATACAGAATCCGTCCATCCTGCGGTGCACAGGCGAAGGCCTGTTCCAGTGTGGAGAGCGCCGCCTCAGGCTTGTTCTGCTTGTTGTAATAGGCCAGGGCCAGATTGCGGTGAACGATGGCGAAATCCCCTCTCAGTTCACGCGAACGCTCCCAGCTCGCCGCTGCTTCCTCCGGCCGCTTCTTGTCATAATAGAGATTGCCGAGATAGTAGTGGGCTTTATCATCCAGGGGATTCGCCCGGACGGCGCTTAACAGCCAGTCAAGCTCGGACAGCGTGTTCGGAAAGCAATGCAGCGGACAAGCCGCTTGCCCCTTGCGGCGGGCCTCCCGTGCCAGCTCACCTTGTCCCGTACGCTCATATAATCCGCCAAGGGCATAATGCAGCATTGGAGGGAGGGATTCCAATTCTAGTTTGGGTTCGGGTTTAGATCCGGGAGCGAAGCTACTCCGCTGGGCCGCCCTCTTCCCTACAGCAAGAGCTTCAGGGTACAGTCCGCAGTCCATATAATCCGCCATAAGATTAAGGTAGTTGTGTGCGTCACCGCGCATAAGCCGTTCTAATTCTGTCAGCGTCTCTTCTGCCGCAGCAGGGTCCTCCAGTGCTGCAAGGGCCAGAGACAGTTCGTTATATGCGCCAAAATCAGCAGGATCAAGCTGCACAGTCTCAATGGCGAATCCCCTCGCCTGTTCCGGCTGGCCAAGCCTGCGCAGCAGAGCAGACCTCAGATTCCTCGTCTTATAATTACGTGCGTTGCGGATCAGCGAACGCTCCGCCAGCTCCAGCGCCTCGGCATACCGGCCCTGCTGGCAGGCAATCTGGGCGAGCGAGAAGTACCCCGCATCCTGCCAGGCTGCCGACCATACCGCTTTGTAATAAGCGGCAAAAGCCTCATCCAGGCGGTTCTGGCCGCGCAGGGCAACCCCCAGCTGATAGTAGGCTTCGCTGTCATACGGGTTAGGATTACGAGAGGTCAGACGTTCAATGGCGCGGCGGAACAAGGGCTCACTCTGCGCATATTGCCCGCGGCGGAGCAGCAGCGTTCCATACGCTACATTCAGCCGGACATCCCCGCTGTCCCGCTTAAGCCCCTCCAGATAATAGGCCTCCGGCTCAAAGGTGGCATGCCGGTACTGCTCCAGGTGCAGGCCTGCCAGATACAGCTCCTCTGCTGAACGCAGCTCTTCCGGCGCGGGCAGCGGCTTCGCCGCCTCAGGGATGCGTTCGATCTCCGGCCGCTTCGGCTGATAGGCAACCAGCAGTCTGCCCTCGGCACTATGGACCGTCAGCCTGAGGTCATGCTCCTGCTCTCCATGGTGCAGTATGACCGTATGCTCTATAGCCTCTGCCGGGGACAGATCTGCGGTCTCCCGCAGATACTCGCCTGCGGCTCCGCTTAAGCGTATAACTGCCTGTGCAAGCTGTGTGGTCACGTATACCTTCACCACAGCCTTAGCCAATGCCGCATCAACCTCCAGATTGACCGCAGCGTCTACCGAGGCATTTTTCACCAGACCGATGCCTTTATAAGGCATGAAGTACTGGGTGAAGCTCTTCTCCTCATACGGCTGCAGCCAGGTGAAATCAGGTTGATTATCGGTGTACACGCCCGTCATGAGTTCAATATAAGGTCCGTCTTCATCGGTCAGCTGGCGGTCCCAGGCCTGCCCGAACTCCCCGTTCCCCCAGGTCCATTGCTTCTTTCCCGGTGAGATATGATGATTAGCCACATGGAGCAGCCCCGCCTGGACACCGTGATCATATCCGCCGACGAAATTATAATCCGACTTATAGGCCATATAGGAGGTTGGAACCGGAATATTCTTGTAGCGGGAGATGTCCACTCCTTCCGAATAATCCTGTTTGTAGTAGGTACCGGTCGCAATAGGGAAGCGTGATACATCCCTTTTTCCATGATCGAAGACGGCTGTAACATCAGGCGGAAAAACAGACTGCGTCTGATCATTAACCGCAACCGCCGGATTGGCCCACCAGAGGAAGGTCTGCGCCTGCGGCGTCCGGTTATAGCACTGGGCATTGACCTCCAGATAGGCTCTCCCGGGATAAAGTCTGAATGCAGCCGTAACCTTCGTCCCGTGCATCCGGTCAATCTCGCTCACCCATACGGCAGCGCTTCCATCCGCAGCAGCCTCAAGCTTGTATTCAACGGGCCCGAACGTATTCGGGCGGTGATGCTGCGGCCAGTTGAACTCAATGCCCCCGGAGATCCAGGGACCCGCAAGACCGACCAGCGCAGGCTTGATTACGCGGTTATAGTAGACAAAATCATAGTTATTCGTCTTGTCGAGCGCCCGGTAGATCCGCCCTCCAAGCTCCGGCATGATCTCTATGTGCAGATATTCATTCTCCAGAATAATCAGCTTGTATGCCCTATCCTGCTTCACATCCGAGATGCGCTCAATTACGGGATGCGGGTATACACGCCCGGAGCTTCCCTGATAGACTCTTTTCTCCAGAAACATAGGATTCGGATCGGCGGCGCCCGCCTCATAGGTCGGTATGACCACACTTGTCTCCCGTACCTGCACCCGGTCCGCTCTATCCGCATTGTCCGTGTTGTCCGTGTTGTCCGTGTTGTCCCCGTTGTCAGCGTAATCTGTGTTGCCCCCCGCTGCCTCCGGCATCTTACCGCTACCTGCATGCTTCATGCCTTCACTGCCTCCCTTGACTTGATAGTTCTACTCTAGCCTCTGGCCGCGAAGGTTCCAATTGACGAAATGCGGGAAGTGATGGATTATATTCTTATTCTGTGCAAGCTTAGATTCCGGGCGTCACTGCAGTGAATATACACTTTCTCGGCCGCTGGTTGGGGTGGGGGATCAGCCGCTCTTTGCGATCGGATTGCTCTTTTCCTAAATCCTGCACATAATGCAACATTCCGCCCCTGAATTCAGCCATAAACCGGAAATGTTGCACAAAAAGCAACATCTGTCCTCCTTCCGGCGGCCAAACGGGGAAATTCCTGCATTTTGTGCAACAATCCGCTCTGCCCCCCTTATCCGAGAGTCAAAATTGCAAAATGTGCAACATTTTCATCATCTCAGCATTGCAACATTCTCAGCATCCCAGCACCCAAGCATTTCGCATTCCCTATATTCAGCCTCTACAGCTCCCAAAAAACTCACTTACATTTCTTTTGGAAGCGGCTATCCCGTTCTAATCCTTCGGATGAATACGCTGGTACCTGCCGGAAGAGATTGGAAAGTTACTTGTTGGACCAGAATGTCTAACGTTTGGTTTATATACGATCTGTCAGGAGGGGAAGCGGCATGAATGATGACCATATCCGCAAGCCGGAAGGGTTTATCGAGGAGAAGCTGTATGTGCTGCCGGAATATTGGATGAAGGAATTGGAGCAGGAGGAGCTGACCGCGTCCTTGTTCATTACAGACATTGGTTACTTTCCAAATGCACGTTATCATTTCAGAGAACGCCTGGAAGGCAGCCCGTCGCATATCTTGATCTTGTGTGAAGCGGGGGAGGGCTGGCTGGAGCTGAACCACGGGGAGCAGATGCACATGCAGCCTGGGGATATGGTCATTATTCCTCCAGGCACCCCGCACCGGTACGGGGCTATGCAGGAGAAGCCATGGAGCATTTACTGGTTCCATTTCAAAGGAAGCCATGCCGACCGGCTGGTGAAGCTGTTCGGATTGTCCGGTGCCCCCCTCGCCCTAGCCCCAAGCGGCAAAGCCCGGCTCATCGACTGGTTTGTCCCTGCCTACGAGCTGCTGGCTGAGCGGACCTACGCTCTGGCTACCCATGTGCATATCGCCCAGACAGTTAGGCAGCTGCTCTCCGGGATAGGCCTGAGTACCGGGAAATCAGCTCAGGAGAAGAAGCGGGAGACGTATCTGGAACAGGCGATCCAGTATATGGACGGACGGCTGGGCAGCACCCTCACCCTGCCTGAACTGGCTAAGCATGCCGGCCTATCGAAGCAGCACCTAATCTATATTTTCAACGCCGGGACCGGGGTCTCCCCGATCGAGTATTTCCTGCGGCTCAAAATCCAGCGCGCTGGCCAGTTGCTCGATCTTACCGAACTCAGCATCAAGGAGGTCGGCTCTGCCGTAGGGATCAACGACCCTTATTACTTCTCCCGGCTGTTCAAGCGAATCTCCGGCTTCTCTCCCTCCAGCTACCGCCGGATTCCGAAGGGCTGAGGCCGTGCGGGATGCACAACTGAGGTCCACATCCTGTAAGCACTACTATAGAAGCCTTTGTCACTTCCGGAAAAGAGTGAATCCGCTCCGCCCCCGCTTCCGCCGCCTCCAGAACCGGTAGCCCCTGCGGACCGTCTCCAAAATCAGACGGGGAACCGGAAATACCCGGCGGGAAGCCACCGGCTGGTACAACCGGTAATACAGCCGCTTGTAATCCTCCCACATGCTGCAATCGTCATCCTTCAGGAAGTCCGATACATCTACAATCAGTCCCCGGCCGTCCCGGAGCATCACATTCTTGGCGTGGATATCATGCGGGCGCAGCCCCCTGGACCTCGCATACTGAAGCGCGTTGTCAATGTCTTCAATAGCCTGTCCGGTAATGAGTATGCCGCGTTTCATGGCATCGTAGAAGGTAACTCCGCCCAGCCTTTTGAGGACCAGGAAATCGGCTCCGGCATAATAGCATTCCGAGAAGGCCGGATGCTGCCCAAGGCAGCGGTACACCTCTGCTTCTTCCTCCATGCCTGGCCTGCCCGGCGCGTAGATCTTCACTGCGTATGCTTCCGCCTCCTGACGGCAGAAGACAGCCGCATAATTTCCGGTTCCGAGTACCCTCCAGAGCTTCGGTACACGACTGACCTTCACCGGCTCCAGCGGATTCACGCTCTCTATTTTAACCTGACCCAGCAGCTCGCCCGTGATCTGCTCCAGCAGCTTGTCCATCCTTCTCACCCCGCAGCTTAAGTTCAGTAATGACTCTTTCCACCCAGTGTACGCTATTCCCGGGCGATCAGCCAATCTTGCCGGTAAGCATGGCGAAGAACCGGACAACAGCCCTCCGGTTCTTCGTATACCGCCCCTTAGAGCTATGCCAAATGAACGACCTCATGCTCCTCCGCACTCCGGTAGGTCCCGAATACAAGCTCCAGCGTCTTCAGATTATCTTCGCCGCTCGTCTGGAATTCCTCACCCGTGTTCAGGCATTCAATGAAATGCGACTGCAGGCTGTAATGACTCTCTTCAAAATCAAGGCCGTTCTTCTCCGACACGACCGTCTCGGCTCCGCTGTTATCGATCAGGCTGAGGGTGCCGCTGCTGTACAGCTTAATCGTTGCCTGATCGCCTTCAATAATCAGCTGTTCCTTATGATCCGGCAGCACAGGCAGCGTGAGCCTGCCCGGCAGATTCTGCCGGGTGGCCCAGCTCATATCCATCAGGCCCATATAATCCTCATAGCCGAGGGTAATCAGCCCGGCGTCCTCCCCGGCAATATACGGGCTGACCTTCCGGGTCTCCGCATACAGCCGCTTCGGCTCCCCGAACAGGAAGCGCCACGTATCATACCAGTGAACCCCCATCTCATAGAACAGCAGCCTCGGCATCTCCCGGAAGAACGGCTGCGGAAGCTCATTCTCCAGGGCAAAACGCGGTGAATAATAATCCGTATGAATATAGCGGATCGTCTGGAGCTGTCCTGCCTCGCCCTCATCCAGCAGCTTGCGGATCGCCTGAATCGGCTGCAGCCAGCGCCAGTTCTCTGTGACCATCAGCCGGACGCCCGCAGCACGGGCCGTTTCCACCATCCCGCGTGCTTCCTCCATAGAACGGGCAAACGGCTTTTGGCACAGGATATGCTTCCCGGCCCATGCAGCTAGTCTGACCAGCTCAGGATGGGTATCCGGTGCGGTAATAATATCTACGATATCGATGTCAGTAGAAGATAGCATCTCCTCCAGCGTAGAGTACAGCATGTCCCGGGGAATCCCGTATGCCTCGGCCTTACTGTGCAGCTTGTCCGAATCCAGGTCGCACAGGCCTTGAATCTGAACGCCGGGGATACGCTGCCATGCCTGCAAATGCTTGTCTGACCAATACCCGGCCCCCACTATACCAATCTTCCACATCCTATTTAGCCTCCAAGTCATGCTCATCGTGCAGGCGCGTCATTCTCACCGCCATATATGTCCGTCCCGGCAGATCGACCCTGAAGGTTCCCTGATAGCTGCCCGCAAGCACCTCCACCGTCATGTTCCAGGTATCCAGCAGCTCCACCTTGTAGCGGATCTCCGGGTTCATCGTGAACTGGCGGAAGCCCGGCCGGTTGAACCCGAAATAATACAGATAATATTCGTCCTCCACCCCGGCTCTGGGCAGATCCCAATCTGAAGGCAAGGGGTTCAGCCCCTCTGAAGGCCCTTCCTCCAGCACACGCCGCAGAAAAGCAATCCGCTCAGGACTCGTGCCATACAGCCGGCCGCCCTTGGCCCACCAGAGCTTATCCTCCGGGTGCAGGTAGGTTTCCCCATGCCCGACATATCCACCACGGACCGCTCCTTCCCAGAAGCGCCGGACCATCTCTTCCCCGGTAATATTTCCCCAGCCATGCTCGATATTGCCCTCGTAGACACATTCATCGATCACGACAGGCTTATTCCAGCGCTGTCTCCATTCGTCTGTATTCTCGGAGGTCTTGTACACATCCACACGCTGAATACTGCAATGCGTAACCCAGGGCTGGTTAAAATCATAGAAGGCAATCCCGTTGTGGTTAGAGATCAGGTGCCCGTAAGGATCATACGACGTTACAATATGCGCGTACCTCTCCCAGTCGGCCAGCAGCTTATTGCTCATGAAATCATATTCATTGGCCAGCGACCACCAGATATGGCGGTAAGCCGAGAGTCTGGCTACAAGGTACCGGAGATAGCGGTCATCCGCCTCTTTGCCCATATCTGCGAAGCCCCAGCGGTCATACGGGTGGAACAGAATCAGGTCGGCCTCAACGCCCAGCTCCCCAAGGTCTGCAATCCGCTCCTCCAGATGCCGGAAGAACGCCGGGTTGAACCGGCTGTAATCCCACCCTGCCTGGACCGAGCCTGCGAAGGGATAATATTCGGGTTCATTCTCGTTATAGGAGTAGGATTTGGGGAATACGCACATTCTGATTTTGTTAAAAGCGGACGCTTTCAGCGTATCCAGTGTCTGGCGCTCCATCTCCTCGCCCTGATGCGTCCACGCATAGCAGGTAGTACCAATAGGCAGATAGCGCGTTCCGTCCTCATAGGCAAAATGAAAGGTATTCTTCACCCGGACCGGGCCGTGATTCCCCCCTGCCGCAGCCGTGCATTCCAGTTCTCCCTCAACTCCATGCAGAGCAGGCGCATTACTGCTGGTCCGGAACGTCCACTTCCCCTGATGCTCCGGCATGAAGCGGATGCGGTACACCCCGTCCCCGTCATAGAAGCCCAGAACCAGAACCGAACGGTCTCCTTTCGAAAATTCCGCCTGCAGCGCTACCTCCGTAAACGGATTGCCCCCTGCAGGGCCTCCTTGCAGTACAATTTCACACCCCCCCCACTGTGAGGTCTGGTCCGGCACCGATACGGAAATCCTCCCCTGGAATACTTCAGCCTGCCCTGCTTCCTTCGGATTAGCCATAAGTCCTGCTCCCTTCTGTATGAATCCTCAGCTATACAATTAGCAACATCGAACTAAACAATAACTAAACAAAATCAGATCATTTAACTCTAAATCTATTATAAGGCAATCCTACATCACCTTATAATTATCGTCAATAACATTGTCTTAAACTAAACATTACTAAACAATAAGACTCAAAACCTGCTTCATTGCTAAAATTAGCACCTTCCCTTACACTAAACATACTTAAGCTAAGATGTGAAATGGAGGTCTTGTCATTGAATATGGAAGAGCTTGCCCGGCTGGCCGGGGTCTCCAAAGGGGCTGTCTCGCTGGCGCTGAACGGGAAGCCGGGGGTCGGTCCGGAGACACGCGGGCGAATTCTGCGCCTGGCGGAGACCTATGGATATACCGGCAGGGGAAGAGCGGCCGCCGCTGAAGCGAACCCCACCACCCTGCGGTTCCTGGTGTTCACCAATGCCGGACTCGTTCATGAAGAGTATTATCAGCAGCCCTTCTTCCGGGAGCTGATTCATCATATCGAGGAACGCTGCCGGATGGGGGGCTACAGTCTGATGTTCTCCGCGATTGAAGAGAAGCACTATGAGCAGGGCATTCAATCGGTGATGGAGGAGCCCACCAGCGGCGTGATTCTGCTCGGGACCAGCCTGGATGCGGCCAGAATAGCCGATATCGCGGACAAGCTGCCCGGCCTGATTGTGCTGGATACCTGCTTCGATGCGCTGCCTGTGCATTTTGTCGAGATCAATAATTATATGGGGGCTTATCAGGCGGGCACCTATCTGGCCGGCCACGGACACCGGAGGATCGGCTATATTGCATCCGAGGAGCGGATTCATAACTTCGGGGAACGGCAGCGCGGGTTCATGGATGCCATGGCGGAGACGCAGGTGGAGATTCCCCGGAGCAGTATGCTGGCGGTGCCGCCGACCTTATTTTCCTCCCAGGGGCCGCTGCGGGACAAGCTGCAGCAACTGAAGGACAGCGGCCAGCCTTTTCCCACCGCTTTCTTCTGTGAATGTGACTATATCGCCATCAGCGCGATCAAGGCACTCGGCGAACTGGGCTTCTCCGTCCCGGAGGATGTATCCGTCATCGGCTTCGATAACATCAATGAATCACAGATTGTAACCCCTGAGCTGACCACGGTTCATGTGGAGAAAGAACGGATGGCCGCGTGGGCAGTAGATCTGTTCACCGCTTCTCTTCACCGGCAGCCCGCAGTCAGCACCAAGGTCAAAGTCGACACCCTTTTTATCGAGAGAGCTTCCTGCCGGCGGCTCGAACCCTCTGCGGATTAATTAAGCTACATTCACAGCGTATTTGCAAAAAAACAGGAGCCCGCCCTAACCGCCTGATCGCGGCTAAGGGGTTGGCTCCTGTTTCTGTCTGCATCATCCGTCCTATTCGTCCTGCTCTATTTGTCCAGCCAAGCACGCATCATCGATAACAGCTGTCCGCTGTTCACCGGCTTGGTAATATAATCGGAGCAGCCTGCTTCCAGGCACAGCTCCCGGTCCCCCTTCATCGCCTTGGCTGTAAGCGCAAGTATCGGGAGGTCCCTCCATTCCGGCTTCTCCCGGATCGCCCGGGTTGTCTCGTAGCCGTCCATTCCCGGCATCATAATGTCCATCAGGACAATGCCGATATCCGGCGTCTGCTCCAGCAGCGTGATCGCATCCAAGCCATTCTCCGCAGGGATCACCTTCATCTGATGGCGCTCCAGAATGGAGGTGAGCGCAAAGATGTTACGGATATCATCATCCACTACAAGCACCTTTTTATACTCGATCATCTCATCCGATTGATACAGCTTCACGAGCTTGTCTCTGGAGAGCGGGGGCAGATTCTCTGCCTTGCGGTGCAGGGCGAGGGTGGATTCATCAATCAGCTGGGCATCCGACTTCACCTCTTTGAGCACCGCCATCTTCGCCAGCTCATCCCATTCGGTCTCTTCCTCCGGCGTCAGCTTCCGGTTCATCTGCACCAGCACGGGGATTTTTTTGTTCCTGGCGTTCTTGTACAACTCCCGGAGGAAACGAATCAGATTCATGTCCGCCAGGCTGCTGTCCAGCACGATCGCATCGAACGTCTTGCTGTTCAACTGGTTCAAGGCTTTGCGCCCGGTCTCTACGGCCGTGAGCGTAAGATCCGGGTTGTCCAGCAGCTCGCCTATATGCTTGCGCTCCTGTTCATCCTGGACGGCGACCAGCAGATTGGCCGTGGTATGATCCGCGAACTGATTCAGCCGGTCCAGCGCACTCTCCAGCTCCTCATTCGTCACGGGCTTGCGGAAGTAATCGTAAGCCCCCTTCTGCAGCAGCTGCACCTCGTCTTCATCCACGGTCATTACGCAGACCGGAATATGCCGTACCCCGATATCATGCTTGAGCTGCTGAAGCACCAGCCAGCCGTCCGTATCTCCGCCAAGATGCAGATCCAGCGTGATGGCCGACGGCTGGTATTTCTGAACCAGCTCCAGGACATCCCAGCCGCTGGTGGCGATAACCGCTTTGATTCCTTTTTTATGGAGCATCCCCACAATGATCTCGTTGAACTTCTGGTCATCCTCAACGATCAGGAACACCCGGTCCCCCGGTTCAATCCTATCGCGGTCATCCGCGAAGGGCTCCTCTTCCGGCTTGACAAGGCTGCTTCTGCGTTTGGCCGGAGTGATATCAATGACCTCAGGAACATGAGCCTTCGGCGGCTCCGGTTCTGTGAATTCCGCTTCCGTCGGCAGGTACAGGTTGAATACACTCCCCTTGCCTACTTCGCTATACAAGCTAATCTCTCCGCCGAGCATCTCGGCAATCTCGCGGGAGATGGCAAGCCCGAGACCCGTTCCGCCGTATTCCCTGTTCGTACTGCCGTCCGCCTGCTGGAACGCTTCGAAAATAATCTGCTGCTTCTCCGCCGGAATGCCGATCCCCGTATCACTTACCGAGAAGCAGATTACGGTTGTCGCCCGTTCAAGCGATTCATTATCCGGATGCCACCCCTCCGCCGCTTTGCGGACTTGCAGCATAATCTGTCCTTGCTCGGTGAACTTGAAAGCGTTCGACAGCAGGTTCTTCAGGATTTGCAGCAGACGCTTGGAATCCGTAGCGATGCTGGCCGGTACACCGGGATCAATCTTGATCCGGTAGTCGAGCTTCTTGGCATCCACCATATGGCGGAAGGTACGGTCCAACCCGTCCGTCAGCTCCGTAAGCGAGACTTCGCTGAAATCCGGCGTGATCGTGCCGGATTCGATTTTGGACAGATCGAGGATATCATTAATCAGGTTCAGCAGCTCAAGCCCCGAGTCCTGAATCGTCTTCGCGAACTTCACCTGCAGCTCATGCAGATTCTCATCCGGATTCTCGGCCAGCTGTTCTGCCAGGAGCAGCAAGGAATTCAGCGGCGTGCGCAGCTCATGGGACATGTTGGCCAGGAATTCGGATTTGTACTTGGAGGTAAGGGCAAGCTGCTCCGCCTTCTCCTCCAGGTAACGCTTGGCCACCTCTACCTCATGGTTCTTGCTCTCTACCTCTGCCTTCTGCAGCACCAGCAGCTTCGCCTTATCCTCCAGCTCGTCATTCGTGCTCCGCAGCTCCAATTGCTGCTTCTGCAGCTCTTCGGTGAGCGACTGGGACTGAATCAGCAGCTCCTCCGTACGCTGGTTAGCCTGCATCGTGTTGATCACACTGCCGATAGATTCCGTAAGCTGATCCAGGAAGGCGATGTCGATATCGCTGTAAGGCCGGAAGCTCGCCAGCTCCAGAATCGCCAGTACCTGATCCTCGAAGATGATCGGCAGCAGAATGATATTGAGCGGCGTCGCTTCGCCCAGTGCGGACGAGATCATCACATAATCGCCCGGAACATTGGTCAGCAGAATCCGTTGCTTCTCAATCAGGCACTGGCCGACCAGCCCTTGCCCCGCACGGAATTCATTCGCCAGATGCTTGCGGTTCTGATAAGCATAGCTGGCGAACAGCTTCAGAACAGCTTCCCCGCCGGAGGGCTCATTAATGTAGAAGACGCCATGCTGCATCGATACCAGCGGAGCCAGCTCGGATAGAATCATCCGGCTGACTGCATACAGATCGCGCTGCCCCTGAAGCATCCGCGAGAACTTGGCCAGATTGGTCTTCAGCCAGTCCTGCTCGGTGTTGATCCGGGTCGTCTCCTTCAGATTACGGATCATCTCGTTGATGTTATCCTTGAGCGTAGCAACCTCCCCGGAGGCGGATACATCAATTGCCCGTGACAGATCGCCGTTAGTCACTGCTGTAGCCACATTGGTGATGGCCCGCACCTGTGTGGTCAGCGTACTCGCCATGTAATTGACGTTGTCGGTCAGATCACGCCAGGTACCCGCAGCTCCCGGCACGCTGGCCTGTCCGCCCAGCTTCCCTTCGGCTCCAACCTCGCGTGCCACGGTAGTTACCTGATCCGCGAAGGTAGCCAGCGTCTCGATCATGTTATTGATCGTATCCGTCAGCTCGGCAATCTCGCCCTTGGCCTCAACCGTCAGCTTCTGCTTCAGGTTACCGTTCGCCACCGCCGTCACGACCTTGGCAATGCCGCGCACCTGATCGGTCAGATTGGTCGCCATGATATTCACGTTGTCGGTCAGATCCTTCCAGATCCCCCCGACACCGCGTACCTGGGCTTGTCCGCCCAGCTTGCCGTCCGTGCCGACCTCACTCGCTACACGCGTTACCTCGGAGGCGAACGAATTCAGCTGATCCACCATCGTATTGATCGTGTTCTTCAGCTCAAGCAATTCGCCTTTGACATCTACCGTAATCTTCTTGGACAGATCGCCGTTCGCTACCGCCGTGGTTACACCGGCAATGTTGCGCATCTGAATCGTCAGGTTGCTCGCCATGAAGTTGACGGTATCGGTCAGATCCTTCCAGGTGCCGGAGACATCCTTCACCTCGGCCTGCGCACCCAGCTTACCATCCGTGCCCACCTCACGCGCTACACGCGTCACCTCGGAGGCGAAGATGGAGAGCTGATCCACCATCGTGTTAATCGTATTTTTCAGCTCCAGAATCTCGCCCTTGACGTCTACGGTGATCTTCTTGGACAGATCGCCCTTGGCTACCGCTGTGGTCACATCTGCAATATTGCGCACCTGGTCCGTCAGATTGCGGGCCATGTTATTTACGCCTTCGGTCAAGTCCTTCCAGGTGCCGCCTACACCCTTCACCTGCGCCTGACCGCCGAGCTTGCCGTCTGTCCCCACCTCGCGCGCTACACGCGTCACCTCGGATGAGAACATGGAGAGCTGGTCCACCATCGTATTGATCGTGTTCTTCAGCTCCAGAATTTCTCCTTGCACATCCGCAGTGATTTTTTTGGACAGATCGCCGTTCGCCACCGCTGTCGTTACCACCGCAATGTTGCGCACCTGATTCGTCAGGTTGGACGCCATGTAATTCACACTTTCGGTCAAATCGCGCCAGGTTCCGGCTACGCCCTTCACCTGCGCCTGTCCGCCCAGCATCCCTTCAGTGCCGACCTCGCGCGCCACGCGCGTCACCTCGGAAGCGAAGATCGACAGCTGCTCCACCATGGTGTTAATGGTGTTCTTCAGCTCCAGGATCTCGCCGGTCGCATTCACCGTAATCTGCTTGGACAGATCCCCCTTCGCCACGGCAGTCGTCACTTCAGCGATATTTCGCACCTGATCCGTCAGCGTACCCGCCATGAAATTCACGCTGTCGGTCAGATCCTTCCAGGTCCCGGAGACCCCCTTCACATCGGCCTGCCCGCCGAGAATCCCTTCCGTAGATACCTCGCGCGCCACGCGCGTGACCTCGGAGGCGAAGTTACTGAGCTGGTCCACCATGATGTTAATGGTGCTTTTCAGCTCCAGAATCTCGCCCTTCGCATCGACAGTAATCGTCTTTGACAAGTCGCCCTTGGCTACCGCCGTGGTCACTTCTGCAATATTGCGCACCTGATTCGTTAAGTTGGACGCCATATAGTTGACGCTCTCGGTCAAATCCCGCCAGGTGCCGGACACGCCCTTGACGTCAGCCTGCCCGCCGAGAATCCCTTCCGTACCGACCTCACGCGCCATCCGGGTCACCTCGGAAGCAAAGGTCGATAGCTGATCCACCATCGTATTGATCGTGTTCTTCAGCTCCAGAATTTCACCCTGCACATCGGCCGTAATCTTCTTCGACAGATCGCCGTTGGCAACCGCCGTGGTCACCACCGCGATATTCCGCACCTGATTCGTCAGGTTGGACGCCATATAGTTGACGCTCTCGGTCAAATCCCGCCAGGTGCCGGAGACATCCTTCACATCGGCCTGTCCGCCAAGCTTGCCTTCGGTCCCGACCTCACGCGCCACCCGGGTCACCTCAGAGGCGAACATAGAGAGCTGATCCACCATCGTGTTGATTGTATTCTTCAGCTCCATAATCTCGCCGCGCGCATTGACCGTAATCTGCTTCGACAGATCGCCGTTCGCCACGGCTGTGGTCACCGCCGCGATATTGCGTACCTGATCCGTAAGATTCGTCGCCATATAATTGACGCTGTCGGTCAGATCCTTCCAAGTACCGGAGACCCCCTTCACATCAGCCTGTCCGCCCAAAATCCCTTCGGTACCCACCTCACGCGCCACGCGTGTAACCTCGGAGGCGAACGTGCTCAGCTGGTTCACCATCCTGTTGATATTGCTTGCCGTCCGCTGGAACTCGCCCGTGAGCGGCCGTCCTTCAATCGCCAGCTCCACCTGCTGGGACAGATCGCCCTTGGCCACGGCGTTAATTACCCGGACCATCTCGCTGGTCGGCTGAATCAGGTCAATCACCAGGCCGTTCAAGGAATCGGTCACCGTCTCCCAGGACCCGCCCAGATTCTTCTGCACGAACCGTCTGGACAGGTTCCCTTCCTTGCCGACCACTCTGGCCACCGTCTGAACCTCGTTCACCAGACTCTCTTGAATATCCATAATCTCGTTGAACGTATCCGCTACCTTACCGGCGAGCCCCGTCCGGTCATAAGGCATCCGGTGGGAGAAATTGCCCTTCTTCATCGCCATCAAGGCGCTCAGCAGTTCGCCGGCGTCTATTCCATCGCCCTGGTTTTCTTTGTTTTGGTTGTCATCGCTCATAGTATCAACCCTGCCCCTTATTCAGCACGTATTTTTGCTCTCCAATCCAAGCTGCTCACGAACGGCAATTGTAAAAACAAACGTAGCCCCGGGTTCCTCCGATGGCTCGACCCGGATGCTTCCGCCCAGCAGCTCTACCAGAGCTTTGCTGATCGATAAGCCAAGCCCCGTGCCTTCGAACCTGCGTGTGGTAGAGGCGTCGAGCTGGGAGAAGGGCTGGAACAGCTCGCCGATTTTATCCGGGGGAATCCCGATTCCTGTGTCTTTGATTGTGAATTCAAGTGTAAGCTTCTCTGCCGGTCCCTCCAGCTTGTTAACCGTTATGTATACACTGCCTGCATGGGTGAACTTCACGGCATTGCCTACGAGATTATTCAGCACCTGGCGGAGGCGGTTCACATCTCCCACCAGATCAGGCGGCACAGCAGGATTAATCTCCACCACCATGTCAAGCTTCCGCTCACGGATCTTAGCAGTGAACAGAGCAATAGTCTCGCTCAGGCAGTCCTGCAGAGAGAACGGCGCCTCTTCCACCACCAGCTTCCCGGCTTCCAGCTTGGAATAATCGAGAATCGGATTGATCACCGACAGAAGGGCATTGCTGCTCGTATGGATAATCCCCGCCATCTCACAATATTCCTCCGGCAGATCCGAGGCCAGCAGCAGATCAGACATCCCAATGATCCCGTTCAGCGGCGTGCGGATTTCATGGCTCATCATCGCCAGGAATTCTGATTTCACCTTGGAGGCAATCTCTGCGGCTTCCTTCGCTTCCCTCAGCTCCTGATTTGTCCTCTCCAGCTGCCGGGCCTGCTGCTTCAGCATTTCGCTCTGGAGCTGCAGCGTCTTATTCGCTTCATACATGCTGACGTAGCCTTCAATCTTGGACTTGAACAGCTGCGGGACGAAGGGCTTCGTCATGTAATCCATCGCGCCGACAGAGTAACCGGCGAAGATATCCTCCATCGTCGTACTGTTAGCGGACATGAAAATAATCGGCACCACATGATTCTTCTCCCGGGTACGGATAAGGCGCGCCGTCTCCAGCCCGTCCATCCCCGGCATTTGCACATCCATCACAATGACGGCGAATTCCTCCTCCAGCAGACAGCGCAGCGCTTCAATCCCGGAATAAGCCCGAAACAACCGGTAAGGCTCTCCGCGGAGAACGGCCTCAAGGGCAAGCAGATTCTCGGGATGATCGTCTACGAGCAGGATGTTGACCAGAAAATCCATGAGAACCCTCACTTTCCAGCTTGTGGCTCGCCTTGCGTTTATATTTCGAAAATATAGCTTATATACCCAAAATTTCTAATCACGAAACTCAGGTCTGCTGGTAATTCACCGCTGTAATCAGGCACTCCCGGCACAGAAAAGCATAATAAATCCCCTCGTCCTCCGCCACCTGGCCCATATCCGCCTGCGCTGCAAAAGTCATCGTCTGTGCGCAGCAGGGACAGGCCGGATAGTCCGCATCCTGAATCCAGGCCGGATGCCCTCCGATCTGTGAGGCCGGTGCCTCCAGCACCCAGTGTGCACTCTCATAAGTACCGGCCGGCTGTTCCGACAGCTGCATTACATGCCATCCGCTACATGCCAATGCTCCTCCAGTATTGTCAGGCAGATATCCGGGAACAACATTATATTCACTCCATGAATATCCGCCCTCCAGATCAATCTTCATATATACAGTGCCGTAACAGTTGCAGTGCATACAGGCCGCAATTCTTAACCGCTTGCCGGGAAGCTCCATGAACCTAACCTGCGGATGCTGCAAATCGTAATCGAATAAAACGGTTAGCGCACCTCCGCACCAAGGACAGGCTTGCGTTCCTGTCTGAAGCATTTGAACCGCCGCCGGAGCACCAGGCGCTTCCGGAGTGTCTTCCCTGCTTACCAGGAAGGGGTAACATTCAGGATGGTATAGTTGCCTTTTTCCGCCTACAGCATCCAGCTCCCAGCCAGCTTCAAGGGCATACGTCTCTGGCGCCTGATATAACGCTGCTGCCCACTCCGGCGGGGACTGCCGCCATGACGCGAACTGCCTGACCACCACTTCATCGCCAATCCAGGCCAGCGCCAGCAGCAGCAGATTACGGTTAACCGGATCGGACTCCACCTGGGCAATGAGCCGGTCCCTTACCTTCGCGTCAGCATTCTTGAAAAGGATCGCGGGTGCATAATTCCCTGTGCGGAGGAGCATTTCCAGACCTGGCCCAAGCCGTGTATCTGTGAAGCAGAGGAGTGACACCAGGACCATCTCCGCCTGGTCTATATCCTCTTCTTCCAATAAATGAACGGCGTAGCTCTCCATCCGTTCTCTCTGTTCCTCTGTCAAATCATGATACAGCTCCTGTGCAGTCCGGGGGTAAGGAACTTCCTTGATCAGCGGATCAGGCTTCCGCGGGCTGTGCATAATGGTGAGAATCTCAACCGGATCATGGATACCGGCATATCTGTTCACCTCTTTACGGTTCTGTTCAATATAAGCCTGTCTTCCTATCGCTCTCTTCTGCTGATAGCAGGGCATACAGATGCCCCCGGTCTTCAGTGCGGTTGCAGGAAGAATTGTTCCCGTGCAGCCCGGGGTCTGACAAGGCAGACGTTCGCTCATATCCTATCTCTCCCTTCATGATCAGTACGCAGATTATGTCTTAATTATAATAGATATGGACCTTCTGATCGAATGCAGCCCCGCTCCTGCCTGCAAGGGACGAGATTCCAGAATCTGTAATACAGATTCAGCCATAACCCTTGACTGTTCGCCCGCCATCTAAGATAATAACAACCTCTGCCGTAATCCATGCAGGACAAGACTAACATTGACACAGAAAAGGGGCGGTCGTCATCAACTGGTTAAATGATCTCTACAAATTACAGAAGAAGGAGCCGGCCAATGACGCCGAGCCTGCCCTGGTCAATGCCATCTTCCGCATGTATGACCGGTTCAAACGGCTCGGTCTCACTGAACGGCTCGGCCAGCAGGATATGTCGCTGGATATTGCTGACGCTTATGTCCATGGCCGGAATGCAATGATTGAAGCCGGGGTCGGCATCGGCAAATCCTTCGCCTACCTGATTCCCGGCCTGCTCATTAATCAGCTCTCCCGGCAGCCGGTCATTATCGCCACCTCGTCCATCCAGCTCTCCGAACAGATCCATAAGGATCTGCGGTTCATCGGCAGCCGGCTCGGCTTCTCCATGGTCCGCTCTGTGGTCGGCAAGGGCATGGGGCAATATGCCTGCCGGTACCGGGCAGCGGACCTGTTCCCGTCCGGGGAGCCCGGCTCCCCGCTCACTGTACTGGCAGAGGGTATCCTTAATGCAGAAATTAACGAACGGGCAGATCTGAAGGGCGGGGTCAATGATGCCTTATGGTCTAACGTGTGTGTGACGGATTGCAAGTTCGAGCACTGCCACTACAAGCATACCTGCGCCTTCTATGACATGCGGGCTAAGATCAACGCCGGCCCGGGTGAGATGGATATCATCATCGTGAACCAGGATCTGCTGATCCGTGACCTGATCAAGAAAAAAGAAGGCACCAAAGGCCTGATCACCGAGCGGCCTGCACTGATTATTATAGATGAGGCGCATAATCTGGAGGCCAAGGTCCGGGATGCCCAGACGCATGAGTTCACCTTCCGGGGGATCTCACGGGTGCTGGAGGATGCCATGCAGCTGCTGTATAAGCAATCCGCAGACCGCAGCCTGATGAAGTCCTTCCAGTTCGTCCGGCGCTGCGCCAAAGAGCTGTTCAGACAGATAGAAGCAGACCTGCTGCACACGGCCAAGCAGGATACTGACCGGATTAAAGTATCGGCGATTACGGGAGTCCCGCTAGAGCAGGCTGTGCAGCTTCTGCAGGAGTTCCGCCTCAGTCTCTCGGTGCTGACTTCCCGGCATGAGCAGGAGATTGACAACACCTTCGAAGCGGTTAACGGAATGATTGACCTCTTCCAGGTGCTTGCCCGGACGGAGGACAACTACCTGCTCTGGGCCAGCCAGCCCCGGGGAGAAGCTGCTGTCAGCATCTGCCCCAAGGGGATCAGCCAATTCCTGAAATACAGTCTGTTTAGCGGCAAAACCTCTGTCATCCTGACCTCCGCAACCCTCAGCCAGTCCGGCGATACGCTGGAGGAGCAATACGCTTATGTGTCCCGTTCTCTGGGATACAGTGGGGAGTATATGGAGCGTCAGCCTTCACCGTTCGATTATGACAACCACACAATGATGTATATTGCCAAGGACGTCCCTTACTATAACCACCATAACCGCGAAGCTTATCTGGAAGCGGCGTATAAGGAGCTGCTGCGGCTATGCAATGTAACGGACGGGCGGACGCTGGTACTTTTTTCGGCCAAAGAAGATATGAAGTACATTCACAAAAAGCTGAGTGCGGAGAAGCTGAACTGGTCGCTGCATATGCAGCGGGAAGGCTCATCCCAGGACGGGGTAATCGCTGAGTTCCGGGCGAGTAAGGGTGTGCTGCTGAGTACCGGTGTGTTCTGGGAAGGCGTGAATATTGAGGGGGCGGACCTGTCGCATCTGATCGTCTTCCGGCTGCCGTTCCCGGTTCCGGCCGATCCTGTCTACGAATACAAGGCTGCGCAGGCGGGGAATCCGCTTATGGAGGTCTACGTGCCGGACATGCTGCTCCGCCTGCGGCAAGGCACCGGGCGTCTGATCCGCAGCGAGACAGACCTCGGCGTGCTCAGCATTCTGGATTCCCGCCTGTCGGCCGGAGCCCGCAACCCGTACCGGGAGCAGGTCCTTGCCGCCCTGCCGTTCACCAAGGTGACGGAGGAGCTCGGGGTGCTGGAGAAGTTTGTGCGGGAGAAGGGGATTCACCGGTGACAGGTAGTAGGTACCGATTGCATTTTGTACATTAGATCGAGCTGTAAAACTAACTTTTTAGCTATTCTACTGTATTATGTACAGCAGAATTCAGAGATTTTGCCCATATTGGGCTTCTCTCCAACATTCTACTGTACTAAATACAATCAGGACCATTTATTGAGAGGTTTTATGAATTTCTATTGCACATAGTGCAATCACCACTGGACTACCAGCGCCATTCTTCACCAGCCCAGCTCACCAATTCATCAGCTTTCGGATTTCGGATGTCAGTCTGTCAGCTGCTTTGCGGTGGGTCAGCCGGGAAGGGTGAAAGTCAACGGCGTAGCCGTCCTCTTCGCGCTGTACCTCGAACTTCATCACTGAAATCCTGCTGTCGCCAGTTTCCCGGGTATAGCGGCTCACCGCCTGCTCCAGTGTAGGATACAGCCTGTCCCCCATGATACCCAATGTACATAGAATGGTGGAATCGGGATTTTTCTCTCTGACCTTTTGGAGAAAAGCGGCATAGTTCTCTGCATAATCCGCCTGCTTGGCGGGGTCCTCCTTGGTGTACGAATCGTCGTTGGTCCCCAGATTAATGACGATCAGCTCCGGTGTGAATCTGCTGAACTTCCAAGGGATCTCCTGGGGCAGCAGACTGCCGCCGAACCTCCCTTCCGACTTCCCCACCTTCTCGTAGTAATCGGGCAGAAGATGCGTGGTCAGCTTCTGGTCGTTCTCCGTGTAGCCGGTAATAATGCCGTATCCGCTGTAACATACCATACTGTAATCCGCACCAAGCTGCTCTGCGCTCAGGTAAGCGTAGGCCTTCGTTACATCTTCTGTAGCCGTAGAAAAAGTATGTAGCGCCTCTTCATCATCCACACCATACCCGCAGGTAATGGAATCGCCGATGAATTCGATCGTATGCTGCGGGGATGGGGTCGGCTTAATCCCTTCCTCAGCCTGCACCGCGATCTCTACAATGCCAACCGTTGACATGGCCGCTTCAGACAGCTTCGTAATTCTTACGGTAACCTCTTGCTCGGTGTCGCTTTCGAACACTGTATACGTTTTGCGCGGCTGATCCACCTGATCGTCTATCACCCGACGGCCGTTAACGCTGATTCCGATCCGGGCCAGATTGTTGCCGGTTGTTGCGGTATCATCGCCTTGCAGAGTGATCCGGGCCGCCCGGCCGCAGAAAGAGAATTCCACCCCGCCGCCGGAGAGCGCCAGCCACAGCACCTCCCCCATCCAGTGGGTCCGCCCGATAATTCTGACATGATTAGCTGCCGGTTGGTACGTTTGCATCTGGGACATTCCATAACCTTCCTTCTCTCGTTTCTATTCGTAACAGTAGCAAAGGTGCTTTATCTTGGCAATGAAGATTGTTTAGCAGTGCTTTTCATATAGCTGCATAGGTTGGTGTGGTAAGATACTAAGTACTTGTCAAGTGGTAACATATACATTCTATATTTTGAAAAAAGGAGGATATCCATGGACATCCCCAAAGGAACCTATGGCTTTCGCTTTGCCGAAGATAAGGAGCTGCAGCTGTGCGTATTGTTCGCCGCCGGTTATGATTCCGTCTCCGATCCCGCTTACCGCTGGGACGGCATGGAGCGCAGCGACGGCCCGCTGCTGCTGTTCCAGTACACCCTCTCCGGTGAGGGCGTGTTCGAGTCAGAGAACCGGACTTACCGGGTCCGGGCCGGACAGGCTCTGCTGGCGGAAA
Organism: Paenibacillus sp. FSL R7-0179; assembly: GCF_038002265.1. NCBI lineage: Bacteria > Bacillati > Bacillota > Bacilli > Caryophanales > Paenibacillaceae > Paenibacillus > Paenibacillus sp. FSL R7-0179. The sequence goes on along the minus strand of NZ_JBBOCC010000002.1, from coordinate 748,985 downwards.
TCCCGGGACCGCACCGCTATTACTATCCGCCGGATGCGGACGAGCCCTGGGAGTTTCTGTTCCTCCTGATGCGCCCCAGCCTGATCTTGCCCCACTGGCGCAGATTCCTGCGCGAAGCGGGTGAGGTACCTCGGCTGCCCGCAGATTGTGCCCCTGTCCGGCTGGCGCGGATGATTGTTGTGGATGCCGGAGCGGGCAGAATCTCCGATCCGCTGATCGCCTCGTCCAGCGTCTACCAATTCATGACCGAATTGACCCGAATGCAGGCAGCTACGCTGCGCGACAGGGACAACTGGTCAGAGAATATCAAGCGCGCCGCCGAATTCATCGAGCAGCATTATTCGCAGATGATCAGCATCGACCAGCTGTCGGAGCATGTCTCCCTGTCAAAGTATCATCTCATCCGCCGCTTCTCGGCCAGCACCGGCCATACGCCCGGTGCTTATCTGACCCGGGTCCGCACGGAGAAGGCAATGGAGCTGCTCCGGGGGAGCAGCTTAAGCATTGAAGGCATTGCCCAGCAGATCGGCTACTCCAGCGGAAGCTACTTTATCAAAGCGTTCCGCAGCCTGACCGGACTGACACCAGGCGATTTCCGCAGCGGGGGCGAGAGCCTGACCTACCGCCAGCTCTTTTTTGACTGAGCGCAATATAGTGCTATCCGGCTTATAAGATTACTATAGATATTGAATTTATCCTTGATTATGATGGACTTAAGAAGAGCAATAATCCATCTGATAAGGAGATTATACAATGAATCATAAGCTTGCAGCACCTGTCCCCCCGCTGGGCTGGAACAGCTGGGATTGCTACGGCGCAGCCGTAACAGAAGCGGAAATCCGCGGCAATACGGAATATATGGCCGAGCACCTCAAAGACTTCGGCTGGAGCTATATCACCGTTGACATTCAGTGGTATGAGCCTGGTGCCGTGTCCTCTCTGTACCGCCCCTTCGTCCCTCTGATCATGGATGAATACTCCCGGCTGATGCCTGCCGAGAACCGCTTCCCTTCGGCAGCAGGCGGCCAGGGCTTCAAGCCGCTGGCCGACTATGTCCACAGCCTGGGACTGAAATTCGGTATTCATATTATGCGCGGCATTCCGCGCCAGGCCGCCCATGCAGGCACCGCTATTCTAGGTACGGAGGCAACTGCCCGCGAGATCGCGCACACGAACTCCATCTGCCCGTGGAATACAGATATGTACGGTGTCGATGCATCTAAGGAAGGCGCTCAGGCCTACTACAATTCACTCTTTGAACTGTACGCCCAGTGGGGAGTCGACCTGGTCAAGGTGGATGACATCGCCGCCTCGAGACTCTACGATACCCATCAGCCGGAGATTGCCCTGATTTCTGCGGCAATCGAAAATTGCGGACGTCCGATGGTCCTGAGCCTCTCCCCCGGCCCCGCTCCGGTAGAATATAAAGAGCATTTCACCGGACATGCCAACATGTGGCGCATCACGGATGACTTCTGGGACCGCTGGGAGCTGCTGCTGGACATGTTCAGCCGCTGCCGCAGCTGGCAGGGCGTCCCGCAGGCCGGCTCATGGCCGGATTGCGACATGCTGCCGCTCGGACACATCGGCGTCCGCTCCGTCGACGGCGGCGGGGATGACCGCTGGACCCGCTTCACCCGTGACGAGCAGCTGACGATGATGTCGCTGTGGAGTATTTTCCGTTCGCCGCTGATCTTCGGCGGCGAGCTGCGGGATAACGACGATTGGACCCTGTCGCTGCTCACCAACCGTGAGGTGCTGCGCATGCAGCGCGAGAGCCATGGCGCCAGGGAAGCTCTCTACCGCGATGAGCTAATCGTCTGGACAGCAGCTCATGACGACGGTACCCGCTATGCAGCCGTCTTCAACATTGGCAGCGGCCCGCTGCCGGTTGACCTGAATCTCGAAGAGATCGGCCTAAGCGGCATGGCCGCAGGTACGGAGCTGTGGAGCCAGATGCCTGCCGAGCTTAGCGGCGGCGTACTGCAAACCATCGTGCCTGCGCACGGGGTACGGCTGTATAGCTTCTCGTAGGAGAAGCTCAGCAGAAATACCAACAGCCTGCGGGAATGGAGTAGTTCCATTCCCGCAGGCTGTTTCTTTTGACAATATAGGTGAAGGAGCTTGCGCTTCTAAATCCTTATGCCTTCCCCATCGTGCTGATATCAATCACAAACCGGTAACGCACATCCGAGGCCAGTACACGCTCCCAGGCTTCATCGATCTGGTCAGCCGAAATCACTTCGATCTCGGAAGCGATCTGATGTTCAGCGCAGAAATCAAGCATCTCCTGTGTCTCGCGGATTCCCCCGATCATCGAACCGGCAAAGGAACGGCGGTGACCGATCAGCGAGAAGGCGTTAACAGCCAAAGGATCAGCGGGTGCACCGACATTCACCAACGTCCCGTCCAGCGCCAGGAGTGACAGGAAGGCATTGATATTTACCTGCGCACTGACCGTATTAATGATCAGATCGAAGGAACCGGCCAGTTGCTTGAATGTCTCCGGATCAGTGGTGGCATAATAATGATCTGCGCCCAATTGCAGGCCGTCTTCCTTCTTCTTCAGGGATTGGGATAACACCGTAACCTCAGCCCCCATGGCATGAGCAATTTTCACTGCCATATGCCCCAGCCCGCCGAGACCGACTACAGCTACCTTTTTGCCGGGAGCAGCTCCCCAGTGGCGCAGTGGTGAGTAAGTAGTGATTCCGGCACACAACAGCGGTGCAGCAGCGTCAAGCGGAAGGCTGTCGGGAATCCGCACCACGAAGTCTTCAGTGACAACGATATGTGTGGAATATCCGCCTTGTGTATAGTGCCCGTGGCGGTCAGTCGCTCCATAGGTTCCTGTGTTCCCCTCCAGACAATATTGCTCCTCGCCTTGCCGGCAGCTGCTGCACACTCCGCAGGAATCGACCATACAGCCTACCCCGACACGGTCGCCAACAGCATATTTCGTCACTCCAGAACCGATCTGGCTGACAATACCTGCAATCTCATGCCCCGGAACCAGCGGATATTTCACCGGTCCCCACTCCCCGCGGACGGTATGAATATCGGAATGGCAAATACCGGCGTATTTAATCTCGATCAGAACATCCTGCGGCAACAGCTCCCGGCGTTCGATCGTAGTCAGCTTGAACGGGCCTTCCTGGCTGAATGCAGCATGTGCATTAACTTGTATCATAGTGAGACCTCTTTTCAATAGAATAGTAGACATCATTCCTTAAGCTTTACAAAGCTTATAATATTCCTTAAAGTTAACTCTAAGTCAAGCCCGAAATATCCAGGACAGGAGAACGATGATGAAGACCTATTCCATAAGCGAAGCCGCAGCGCATTTCAACATGACCCCGCATACCCTGCGTTACTATGACAAAGAGGGCCTGCTCCCTTCTATAGAGAGAACGCCCAGCGGCAAACGTGTATTCAAGCCCTCCGACATGGAGGCCCTGAAGATCATTGAATGCCTGAAGGCCTCCGGGATGCCCATCAAAGAGATTAAGCATTTCATTGAATGGTGCTCCGAAGGAGATTCCACCCTGCAGCGCCGATACGACATGTTCCTGGAGCGGAAGGCTTCCGTAGAAGCGCAGATGGAGGAATTAAGAAAAACGATGGAAGTCATAGACCATAAATGCCACTATTATAAGACTGCCCTGGAAAAGAGTATGGAAGTGGTCCGCCAATCCTAACCAGCCGTATGGTTCACCAGCCCCGCCTGCGGTTATCGTTACATAGAACGGTTATCGCAGACACATCCTAAGACAGAACCTGCACATAGAAGGGAGACTTACAGATGAAGGATGATACAAAAGCACCGCTCGACGGACGCACCGCAGGTGTCCACCCGATCCCGGAGGGCGAATCCAGTCCGGCGGACGGCCAATCGGAAACAGACAAGCTGGATGAGATCGTAGGCGCCGTGCTGGGGAATGACCCGGAAGTAGCCGCTCCCGGCCTTGCACCAGAACCGGAAGAGAAGAAGCACCGCAAGCATCGGTAAACTAACTACTTGGCAGTAAATAACCAGACCGGACAAGAGTATCTCTTATCTCTTGTCCGGTCTGGTTATTTGTTGTGCTGACCTTGCTGATCTTGCCGCTACTCCTCCAGCTCCTTACCATACCCGCGATTCAGCGCTTCACGATAATACAGTGATCCAATGGCAATATCAAAGGCAGCCATTCCCATCGGATTGAACATGACCGCTTCCTCCTTCGGGTATTTGGCCAGCGCGTTGCCGCAGACCACCTCAACGATAGATGCCGTGTCTTCCTTCCGCAGCCCTCTTTGATGATGCATATGTTCAATATCCGTATTCGCACGGCACACTTCATCCCAGTCATCGACAATAATGGCAGAGGTGTGGCTTAAGATCGCCGGGGTGAAATCGCGCAGTGACACATTCAGCAGCAGACTCTGATCTTTGGGCTTGCGGTCAATGTAACCGGAGCTGGATATGGTACAGGTAACGAACAGATCAGCCCCTTCGTAGGCTTCCTCCCATGAATCCACAGGCCGTACCCTTGTTCCAAGCTCTTCCGGGATAGCTTGCAGCGCATCTTGATTCGGATCAAAGATCCGAACCTCCTCCAGCTGGTCCCCGAGCAGCTGATTCAGCATCGACAGATGGAGCTGGCCGATCGGCCCGAACCCGGCGATACCGGCAATGATTTGATCGGCAAAAGGGTGTACCTTCTCGAATTCCTGAATCATCAGCCCGCTGACTGAAGCCGTGCGAATCCCGGATATGAGCGGACTGTTGATTATAGCTACAGGCTTCCCGCTGCCTGAATCATTCAGGATCGTCACCGAGTGGGCACGGGGAAGCTGCCTGGCATGGTTACCGGGAAAGCTGGCGATCCACTTGATGCCGGCCATCCCGATCTCTCCGCCCACATAAGCGGGCATGGCAATAATCCGGCTGCTTGGATCTTTATCAAAGAGCAGATAGGGTTTAATAGGCTGGGAAAATTCATGCGCTGCCATCACTTGGACAGCACTCCGTATGGTATCGACACTTCTGTTCCAGGGAAGCTGTATGCTCTGTAAATTTGCTGTATTTAAGTACAACATGCTTAAGGCCTCCTCTGCTTATAGGTCTGGCTGCGCGGGCTGACCAAGCTTTTCATCACCGCCTTATCCCTGTAAGCAATTACGCTATTCAGCCGTTGTCTCAACATATGCCGGCGAAGTATACAGGTATACCTCACGCTGGCCTGACAACGCGGTATTTATCCAGCGCCCGACCGGGATCTGCAAGTTTGCAACAACAACATCAAGCCATTATGATTAACCACAGAATGGTTATTGCCCCGGGAGGTAGTCTAGTGTCCAAAACAATATTAGTGGTAGACGATGATGAAGAAATCATGAAGCTCATCAGCAAGACGCTAAGGTATGAGCAATTCGCTGTCATTACGGCCAGTTCGGGGAGAGAAGCTTTATCTGCGGTGGAGGATCACCCTATTGATTTCGTTGTTCTTGATATCGTCATGCCTGATATGAACGGACTGGATGTCTGCCGGACGATCCGGTCGTCTTATAATGTTCCGATTATGTTATTAAGTGCGCGCGATCAGGACATTGATAAAATTGTCGGTCTGGAAATCGGCGCAGATGATTACATGACCAAGCCGTTCAGTATTCAGGAGCTGGCCTCCAGGATCAAGGCTCATTTCCGCAAGGTGGACAGGCTGCACAAAGAGTGGGGCGAGCTTAGTTCCTCCAAAGACAAGGCCGATGCTCCGCTCATTTTGAATGACAAAACGTATGAAGCCTTCCTGTACGGCGGGAAGCTCGATTTATCCGCGAAGGAATTTCAAATTCTGTCTATCCTGATGCGTCACCCCAACCAGGTACTGAGCCGGGAGCAGATCTATGAGAACGTCTGGGGAGACGAATACGGCGAGATCAACACTGTAACGGTTCATATCAAGAATATCCGCAAGAAGCTGGGTCCTGAGTATGACTTTATCAAAACCATCTGGGGCATAGGCTATAAATACACAGAAAGAGAGCAATAGCATGAAACTGAAAATAAAGCTTCCCCTGTTATTCCTGCTGATGCTGCTGATTCTAATGTTCTCGATTGGTTTGTATTTAAAGTTTGTCTTTGCAGTATATTCCCCCATACGTACCACTTTGCTGGACTCACCCTATGTAGTATTACTGCTGCCCATCTTCGTCATCGCCGGCTGCATATTTTCCATTCTGATCGTCTATATTCATTATTATATTGAGAAGCCTATCCGGCGGCTGAATGCCCGGCTGGAGGAGGTCAATGTGGTCCATCCCCTGCCTCCACTGGCTTTGAAGCGCAAGGACGAGATCGGAGAGTTATATAAGCACTTCAACAATATGGAGCACAGGCTTCAGCTCGCCCATAGAGAGCAGACCGATATGATTGCCGCCATCGCCCACGATTTGAAGACACCCCTGACCTCGATTAACGGCTTCACTGAGCTGCTGGCTACACATGAGGACTTACCTGAAGCTGAGAAGCAGGAATATTATGAATTGATTCAGCGGAAGTCAGCCTATATGGTGGAACTCCTCAATGATTTCTCCAGCTTCACCAAAGAAAAATCGGAGCTTGAATCCATGACCGCTAAGCCTGTAAAGGCGACAGAGCTCTTTGCCGACATTGCTTTTGAATATGAGTATGAGCTGGCGGGTCTTGATATTGAACTGGCTTGCCGCCATTCCTTCACGGACAGCATATGGCTGACGGTTAATGAACCGATGATTCGCCGGGTGTTCGGCAACCTCTTCAGTAATGCTGTAAGATATGGCGGCAAGCCAGAGCTTAAGGTGTATATGACCGGATATCTGCGGGAGCATCATGCCTATTTTCAGATTGAGGATAATGGCATTGGTGTGCCGGAAAAGGATATGTCTTCGCTGTTCCTCAAATTCTTCACGGTGGACCCGTCGCGGCAGATCCGTAAGGGCGGACTTGGGCTGGGACTGGCAAGCTGTAAATCAATTGTCGAACATCACGGGGGCGAGATTGCGGCCTTCTCCTCCAAATATGGCGGACTTGGGATCAGATTCAGTCTGCCTTTATAGTTTTTTATACTTTCTTCAGATCTGTTTATTTTTCTTTTAATAAAGCTTCATGTTTGGATGTGACAATAAGTTGTAGCAGCATACAACAATCACTGGAACCAAGCAGGAGGTTTGACAAATGAGTATTTTATCCAAGAAAAGAATCGGCAGCACGCCCGCCATACAAATTGACGGAGTGCACAAAAGCTTTGGCGACTATACCATATTAAACAATCTTTCGCTGGAGGTCAGCCGGGGAGAGATCTACGGATTCCTGGGACTTAACGGCGCCGGGAAGACAACGACGATCAAGATGCTCCTGGCGATGATTAAGCCTACTTCCGGCAAGCTCTATATGTTAGGGGAGAAGGTCGACGCCGGAAACTCCAAATTATGGAGCAACGTCGGATATTTGGAGGAGGCTACCTTTTATCCGGATCTGACTGTGACGGAGAATCTTGATATCGCACGGCGTATGCAAGGCTTGCCGGACCCGGATGCCGTACATCAGGTCATCTATAAGCTGGGGCTGGAACCGCACAAAAAGAAAAAAGCAAAGCATCTCTCACTCGGGAACAAGCAGCGTCTGGGACTCGCCAAAGCGATGATTCACAACCCGGAAGTTCTGATCCTGGATGAGCCGATCAACGGCCTTGATCCCGCAGGTGTTGCGGAGATACGGAATATGCTATACAATCTGGCGCACAATTTCGGCATCACGGTATTTATATCCAGCCATCTGTTAGAGGAGCTCTCGAAGGTATCCACACGGATTGGCATTATTCACGGCGGCAAGCTGGTGCAAGAAGTCGCAATGGATCAACTGGAGCAGTCCTTGGAGAAAAGTCTGGTCGTGAACGGCCGGAACAAGCCTGCCTTAAAGAAGGTGCTGGAGGAGCATGGCTATAACTTCGTGGATACAGCGGACGGTTCTATTAAACTAACCAATGAACATGCCGCAGATCATCCTGAACGGCTGGCTGAACTGCTCGTGCAAAGCAATCAGCCGCCAACGTCGCTCCGGGTAGTTACAGAGGACCTGGAAGGCTATTTTCTCCGCACCATCGGGGTTAACAGGGGGATTGTATAATGAATATTCTATCGGTGCTACATTGTGAGCTTCGCAAGATTATCCGCTCGAATGTATTCTGGATTATGTTCCTGGTTCTAGGCTTCGGACCCATCATGATGGGCGTTGGAAATATATTATCCAGTGACGCCGGCGGTGTCACCTGGGAAGTGTATTTAACCGGATTGCTGGAGACGCTTGCCCCGCTGGGACTGATCGGGTACACCTTTGTGGCGGCCTGGGTCTTCGGACGGGAGTTTTCGGACCGGACCATTAAGGATTTACTGGCCAAGCCCATTTCCAGAGCAAAAATTGTATTGGCCAAGTTCCTGGTCATTTTAGCATGGTGCCTGCTACTGTCCATCTATATGTTCGCTATTGGTCTTGCCGTAGGAGCCATCCTCGGTGTTGCAGGCGGGTCCGCCGCGTTCATTTGGAGCTTATTCCTTAAGTTCCTGGTCACTTCGCTGTTGTACATCCTTGTGACCGCGCCAAGCATTCTGTTGGCTAATGTGACCAAGGGCTACCTGGCACCTCTGGGGCTCATCCTGATTATCGTCATTCTGTCCAATGTGCTCAGTTCCTTTGGATTCGCGCCTTATTTCCCATGGACCATCCCGTCGGTATTCCAAAGCACCGGTTCGCTGCAGCTGAGCAGTATCATCATCATTGCGTATACCGGGATTATCGGAATCGCCGGAACCTTTGCCTGGTGGAGATATGCGGAGCAGCCTTAAGCGGGAAATGATCATCCTTCATCATCCATCGTGCCCTTCATCGCCTCCTGCTCACGGAAGGCCGAAGGGGTCAGCCCGTACTTTTTCTTGAACAGGGTGGAGAAGTAAGTGATATTGTAGATCCCGACCGCTTCGCTGATCTTGGCCGCCGTGTCAGGAGTTGAAGCAAGCAGCTCCTTCGCTTTGTCCAGCCGGGTGTTGTTCAGATATTCACTGAAGGATTGCCCGGCCGCTCCTTTGAACAGCTTGCCCAGATAGCTGGGGGACAGTCCGGCGATTTTGGACACCAGATCAAGGGAGATATTAGGCTCGGCATAATGCTCATGGACATAATTCTGCACTTTTTCAATGAGACTATTATGCTTCTTGGCATTCATCCAATGATGTTTGTCTTCAATTAACTTGCAGATGGTGGAGCAATAGCGGTTGAATATGTCACGGATTTCCGTCAGATCCTCAGCACCTTCAATCTCGGTTACCGCCTGCAGGTAATCATTGAAATTCGAATCCGGCACATGCTGTAAATAGTCAAAAGCTTTGAGCAAAGATAACATGAGCTGCGTGCTGAAGGTAATGATCTGATGAACCGAACCGCCGGATAGGGTATCGATAAATTCTTCTATCGCGCTAACAATAGGCTCCGGCTTGCCCTGCTGGACGGCATCTATCAGCTTCTTCTCGCAGGCGGCGGGATAGCTTAAGACCTTCAACACATGGTGCCGTGTCGCTGCTGCATCCAGAATCGCTTCCTTCCCATAGATTAAACGGTATTTCACATACTGCTGGGCTGAGGTGTACGAGGACGGAATATTCCCCTTGCCAAAGGAGATATCGCCTATCCCTATAGATACCGTCACCTTGAAATAACGATTCAGGAAGCTTTGAATATTACGCAAGGCAGGCTTTAGCTCCTCCGGGAGCTGATTTTTCGTGTATTGAAGGATGGCAACAGCTTCATTTCCGCCCATAATGAGCACATCACAGGGGCCGATATGCTCCAGCAGCTCTTTGGCGATATTCCCCAGCGCGAAGCGCAGCAAGGACTGCTGTTTCCCCTCTACCCTCTCCCCTGCCGGCTCAAGCTCATTGATCTTGAACACCAGCACGCCGAAGAACGGTCCGGCAACCTCCTCTCCAATCTCCTTAATGATTTCGCTGGAGGCAGAGTCCTCCAGGGAATGACCCCGCAGCAAGGCATGTAGATAATGCTCACGGACCGTCCGGGAAGAATGGCTGATAACGAACTGCATCGATTTCTCACGTTCATGATAGGATTGGAACACTTCATTCACCATCTTGTACTCATCTATCAGTGCCAAGCCGGATGCGGGCTTGACCGGGCTTGGCATCACTTTTTCCAGCAGCGCCGATAAAGGCTTATTCATATTCGAGGTCAACAGGATAGAGCTCAACAGACCTGCAAGTACAATTCCGGCGGTCACCAGCAGCGTAATTCTCCGGAGCTGATCAATATTAGAAATAAGCTCCGAATACGGTGAAACGCTTACAAAATACCAGTTCAGTTCCTCTGATTTCACATAAGTGACCAGATTCTTTTGGTTTGCGATCGTCGTGGTGAAGCTGTTCTCCGGTTGGTTCTCAATTAATACCGTCCGTACATACTCCTCCCCGGATAGATCATCCAGGAACAGATTGGAATCGGTATTGGACAGCACTTTACCTTCATTATTGATCACGAAGACATTATTGGCCGCGTCTGCTTTGCCTATCTTACGGATGGTCGTCAGTATCGACTGCTCCTCCACATTGATATAGATTAGCGGATTGCCTGCGGTCTGGTATGCGAAGTTCGGATACAGCAAGAAGGTCAGGAACTGTAAGGGTCTGCCGTTGTTGCGGCTGGCAACCTTCAGGCTGCGCGGATTGAATTCCATGTACTGCTTCGCGCTAAGGGCAGTGAGCGATACGTCGAACGGAAGCCCGGCGGTATCGACTGTCGTGCCTGTAGAAGGCCGGTGGATTCCGATACTGTGGATATAAGGATTCAAATTGGCAATTTGCTCAATCTGCTGAAAAATATGATAATTGCTTACCTTGTTCTCTGCCGTCTCATCCAGAAACGAAAGGATCTCCGGTTGAGTCAGCAGTGTATTTCCAATCGTCATGACCTGATTATAGACTACATCCGAAGCGTACGTGATCTGAGATAACATTGCCCGGGAATTGCGTTCGATCTCCTTAATGGCGCTTCTGGAGAACAGGGAGAAGAGTACACTGGACAGCAGACTTACGGTTAGAAGCACGAGAAGGAAATAGGAGATCGTGAGTTTTTGAAATGCCTTGTATCGAACAAGCCGGTTGATGGTTGCCCGCATGTTGTATTCCTCCCCAAGCTGCACGTTATCATTTCTAAATATAGTACATTCTTGACTGAAAAGGTACCGGATCAGGCGAAAATGAAAGCCATTCCGTTTTTTTGAAAGCCTTGAACCCTTATTTGAAAGCGTTTGCCGGGTTTTAAAATAGACACTCGTTGCGGCTATGACTAAGCTGAAATCAAGGCAACAGTCATCTATTACAAACAAATAGGGGGGAACAGGAATTGAAGAAGAAACGGCGTTCAGGGCTCAGCATACTGTCAGACATCCGCAGAAATGGCACATCCTATTTGTTAGTTTTGCCGGCCATGGCATACACGTTTATTTTCGGCTATCTGACCTATCCTTATATGGTCATTGCTTTCCAACGCTTCAATTATACAAAGGGAATCTTCCATAGCGAATGGGTCGGCTTCAAAAACTTTGAGTTTTTCTTTCGTTCCAATAAGGCGCTTACAGTTACCTTTAATACCATTTACCTCAATTTACTGTTTATTGTTTTCGGTACGCTGATGGCGCTGGCCATTTCACTGGTGCTGAATGAGCTGCGCAAGAAGCTGTTTGTGCAGATCAGCCAGTCGCTGATGTTATTTCCGAACTTCATCTCATGGATCGTCATCAGCTATGTGCTGTACGCGCTGTTCTCCATGGATATGGGCGTGATTAACAGAATCCTGAACCAGTTCGGCATGTCCTCCGTCAACTGGTATACCGAAGCCCAGTCCTGGCCGGCGATTCTGACCATCATGCATGTGTGGAAGGGCGCCGGCATGAGCGCGATCATCTACCTGGCAACCATTACCGGCATCGACGAGACGTTGTATGAAGCCGCCGAGATTGACGGGGCGGGCCGCCTGCAAATGTGCTTCCGGATCACGCTTCCGCTAATGATGCCAACGGTTATTATCCTGACCATGCTCTCGGTCGGCAAAATTATGTACGGCGATTTCGGGATGATCTATGCGCTCATCGGGGACAACGGCACCCTGTATTCGACTACAGATATTATTGATACGTATGTATTCCGTTCATTGCGCCAGATCGGCGACCCTTCCGAAGCGATGGCCGTGGGACTGTTCCAGTCCGTCATCGGATTTATCCTTGTCTTTGGTACCAACGCCATTACCCGCAAGTACTTCAAGGATGGCGCATTATATTAAATCCGGGAAGGAGGAGGAGTATTCATGAAAAAATTCTCAATCAGCAGAACGGTCATGTACACGCTTACTGCGGTCTATTCGGCACTGTGCCTGCTTCCGATGCTGCTCGTGCTGATGATCTCCATCACGGATGAGGATGCCATTCTTAAGAACGGCTACAGCCTGTTTCCGGAGAAATTCTCCCTGTATGCCTATAAGCTGATCTTCACTAGCGGCTCCCAGGTCATTCAGAGCTACGGCATTTCGATCTTTGTCACTCTCGCCGGTACCACGCTGGCCCTGCTGATTACTTCTATGGCAGGCTATACCCTGGCGAACAAAAATGTGAGGTACCGCAATCTGCTGGCCCTGTACTTTTTTATCACCATGATTTTCTCAGCCGGCATTGTGCCCTGGTATCTAATGAACCGCGCACTCGGATTAACCGATAATATTCTTGCTCTGATTATTCCGTCGCTCCTGTTCAGCCCGTTCAACCTCTTCCTGGTGCGCAATTTCATGAACGGCATTCCTGACTCGCTGCGGGAATCAGCCACCATAGACGGGGCCAGCGATATTGTCATTGCCTTCAAAATTTATCTTCCGTTATGTAAACCGGTACTGGCGACAATCGCCCTCTTCTATGGATTGGATTATTGGAATAACTGGTGGAATGCGATCATGCTGATTGATACGAAAGACCTGTACCCGCTGCAATTCATGCTGCTGCAGATGCAATCGGAGATCAGTATGCTGAACGATATGGCCATGCTGGCGGGAACAAGCGACGTTACACTTCCTTCGGAGTCGGTCAAGATGGCAACAGCTATCGTAACCATCGGGCCGATCATTTTCCTGTATCCTTACTTACAGAAGTACTTCGTGAAAGGGCTCGTGATCGGTTCGGTGAAAGGCTGATGTCATCCCTTAGGGGTTAACATATATAAGACAACATAAGAGGAGGTCCGTATTATTCATGAGAAAATCCTATGCAACCCTGTTAGCTGTGGTGCTTGCCCTGTCCACCCTGGTTGGGTGCGGCAAGGCCGATAATGCCAGCCCTGGCGCAAATGGAGAAAGCAATGCTTCATCCCCGAATGCAGAGAAGGCTAATAGCTCTGAGGTCGTCAAGATCAAATACGTGGTTCCCGGGACCGAGCCTAAGGATTACCAAAAGGTGTTCCAGAAGGTCAATGAGAAGCTGGCTGCAGACGGTGTCGGCGTTGCCGTAGAGAAAATCTTCATCCCCTGGGATGCTTGGGACCAGAAGCTGAACCTGATGCTGTCCACCGGTGAAGAGTTCGATCTGTTTCATGTCATGCAGGACCGCACTCCTTTTTCCAATTACTATACCCGGGGTGCACTGGCAGATATCTCGGAAGAGATTGAGAAGTACGGAGCTAACCTGAAAAAGAATATTCCGGAGGATATCTTTAGCGGCGCAACCATCGGCGGGAAATATTATATCGTCCCCTCCTACTGGGTTGAAATGGCCAGCGAGGGCCAGTTCAATATCCGCCGCGACATTCTCCGCGAGAACAATTTGCAGGAGCCCACAACTCCGGCTGAGCTGATCAGCGCCTGGGAAGCGGTGATGAAGAACTGGAAGGGAAAGAACAAGCCTTACTTAGGCACCCGGGCCGATTTTGACCCGATCAATCTGCATACCTCCATCCTGCACCGGACCTATGACACCTTCCCGTTCACCGTTAAGGATAAGTTCTTCTATGTCAACCAGAACGGAGAAGTCAAATCCTGGATTGAAACCGACGAATTCAAAAAGGATGCCGCCTTCATGCACGAGCTGTACACCAAGGGAATTACGAATCCTGACATCCTGGTCATGAAGCAGGAGCAGGTAGATGCCCAGCTCGACAGCGGGGAGTGGTTCGTGCGCCTGGGAACCGGCGGAAGCCTGAACGGACTCCAGAAGTACAACCCGGATGCTACGGTAGACGATATCGGAGTGGTGTGGTTTAACCCGGAAAAAGAGTATCTGCGTCCCCTCTCCTTCAAGAACGGAAATGCCGTGCCGGCGAACATTAAGCATCCCGAGGCCGCCGTTAAATTTATGGATTGGATGCTGGCCAGCCAGGATAACTATGACCTGGTTCAATATGGCATCGAGGGTGAGCACTACACCAAAGATGGCGACAAAGGCTTAAAGCCGATCAAAGACCCGAACAACAATAATAATCCGCGGTACAGAGGCTCTGATTCGCAGAACGGCAATGTGAACTTTATGCGCTTTGACCCGGAGAGCAGTATTCCTGAGAATAACAAGGTCTTATTCGAGCCTAATCAGAGTGCAGTCAATAGTATTGCAGCCAATTTTATTTTTGACCCGACGAATGTAAGAACCGAATACACCAATATTCTCTCCGAAGCTTCAGCCAGCATCACGCCAATTTATATGGGGGTGCTGGACTATGACAAGGCCTTCCCCGAAGCGCTGGATAAAATGAAGAAGGCGGGTCTGGACCAGGTTGTTGCGGAATACCAAAAGCAGTTTCAGGAATATAAATCTTCTCTTCACTAAAAAGTGCTGCTAGAATAAAGGAGTGGAAAAATTTTGAACCTACATCAGCAAAAAAAAGAATTTGAAGCAACAAAAACTTTTTATGAAAGCGCAACCCTTTCCTTTAAAAACGTGGACGGATTTGATGTTTATAATATTTCAATACCTTTTGAAAGGGAGGGTAAGCGTTACTTGTTCGGCCGGGTAGAACGCCGGGAGGAGTGGGCCCGATCCTGGGTCCGTCTGTTCGAGGAAACAGGCCAGGATGAGTGGACACTGGTGGAGAACAGCATGATCTATACGCTGGAGGACCCGTATATCACTGAAATAGGTGATGAGCTTGTACTGGGCGGAACGCATGTGCAATATCAAAGCGGCAAATACAGCACGTATTTCGGTTATTTTTACCGGGGGACGGACCTTCACGACTTGTACTACTTCACTACAGGTCCCAACAAAATGAAGGATATCCGCCTTGTTGCTCTGGCGAACGGCAGAATCGGCGTCTTCTCGCGTCCGCGTGGCCATGAGGTGAAGGGCCAATATGGCAGCGAATCGATGATCGGCTTCACGGTGATTGACAAGCTGGAGGATTTGACCGCTGAAGTCATTGAGAATGCCCCGTATATTCATGGTATCTTCGGAGCAGGCGAATGGGGCGGCGTCAATCAGGCGTACCTGCTGAGCAGCGGCAACATCGGGATCATCGGCCATATTTGTTATTCGCATCAGGAGGAGAACGGGCAGGATATCAAGGTCTATATGAACATGTCCTTCATCTTTGATCCGTTGACCCGGGAATCCCATGACCTGCATCTGATCGGAAGCCGCTCCTGCTACCCGCCCGGACCTGCCAAGGCCCCGTATTTGACGGACTGCGTCTTCTCTGCAGGGATTGTGATGCGTGAGGATGGCAAGGCCGATCTGTACAGCGGTGTTGGCGATTGCCAGGCCGGACGGATTACGATCGACTATCCGTTCGCATCTTACGGAAGCATTGTCAAAATAGATTGAACTTAAAATTCAAGTTAAAGAAAAAGCAGTTCCACACTCAAGGAGGATATTCAACAATGAATGATAACAATACACCCATCATAGGAGCTTTGGCATCCAGTCCCCTCATCCGCCGTCATCCGGCTAACCCTGTGCTGGATGCGGCGCGGGTCCCTTACCCCACCGCCCTTGTATTTAACGCGGGAGTGGTGAAGTTCGGCGGCCGTTATGTGATGGTATTCCGTAATGACTACGGCTCACTCGACAAGCAGACTCTTGAGCCGTCTCATACAACGGATCTCGGTATCGCATTCAGTGAAGACGGCATCCACTGGACGGCCGGGCCGAAGCCGGTGTTCAAGCTGAAGGACGAAGAGTTCGTGCGCGGATATGATCCGCGGCTGACGGTGATCGATGGCCGTTGCTACATGTGCTTCGCTGTAGATACGCGGCATGGCATCCGGGGAGGAATCGCAGTCACGGATGACTTCGAATCCTTTGAAATCTTAAGCTTGTCCACGCCGGACCTGCGGAATATGGTGCTGTTCCCGGAGAAGATCAACGGCAACTATGTGCGGCTGGAGCGGCCGTTCACCGTATACAGCCGCGGTGGCTTGGACCGGTTCGACACCTGGATCGCGGAATCACCGGATCTGATCTACTGGGGACGGTCGGAGCTGTTGCTGGCGGTGGAGCAGGTACCGTTCGCCAATGACAAGATCGGTCCGGCAGCGCCACCGGTGAAGACGGATAAGGGCTGGCTCACCACCTTCCATGCCGTGGATCTCGATCCCGCCAGAGGGAAGAACGGCTGGGAGCCGTCCTGGAAGAAGCGGTATACCGCAGGTATTATGCTGCTTGACCTGAATAATCCCAAGAAAATTCTCGGGATGAGCGCATCGCCGCTGCTCGCTCCTGAAGCCACCTACGAAACAGACGGTGGCTTCCGCAATGACGTCATCTTCCCCGGCGGCATGATCCTGGAGGACGACGGCGAAGTGAAAATCTATTACGGCGCCGCCGACACCGTGGAATGCCTGGCTACGGCACATGTGGACGATTTGATCAGGCTTTGTTTGGGGCAGTAAAGATAGGTGGCCGCTCTGGCCTCCTGACAGAAGCGGGTATCATCCTTAAATGAGGATGATACCCGTTTTTTTAGACTAGTGAAGCATCAGATTTAAAAGGTTGAATAAGCTTGTGAAACTCAGGGGCTTGTGTAATAAAACCCTATCATCCCAAAAAATCTAACGGACCGAAGAGACCTTATTCCCAGGAGAACGCCATCTTTTGCAGCGTAACGGACTCAGGCGACCTTATCGTCTTTCTGCGAGACGTTTTGGAGCTGAATTCCACGGATAAGGTCCTTGCGGTCCGTTAATCGCCCAAGTGACGACTTTCTTCCCGGATAAGAGCCCCTCAGTCCGTTACGCTAAGCCAAACACCCCTGAAGAACAACGCCCGCTTGGAAAAAGATGCAATTTAAAGGTGAATTGCGTCTGCTCCACTATTTTAAATCTGATAAGCTACTAGGCTTCAACCGCTTGCGGTAACGTTCTTTCGTACTCCTTATATAACGCATAACGCTGGACGCCTCTCGAAGCCTCAACTGCTTCCCTGGCATACTTGACCGCAAGCTCATTGTTGCCGGCTTTCCGTTCAATTTCTGCAAGCACTACTGATCTCATCCACGGCTTCCGGATTGAACTCAAATGTTCCCGCGCCTTAGCGCTTTCCCCGCCCTCCAGCAACAGAGCCGCTTCATAGTACGCCCGGTAATCGGCATGACGGATATGCGGGACGGCTTCCTGAACAGCAGCCATGTCTTTGCGGTACCATCCGTAAGCCGCCTTGTACGTTGCCTGTACCGCCACCTGTTTATGCTTGCTCATCAGCTTCTCCATGACCGTTGCCGCTTCATCCTCAAGCCGGTTCGCAAGAACATACTGAATATACAATGCAGGATTGTTTTTCTGGCTGCGTAAAAAGGACTCCACATGGTCCACACGCTTGTCCAAAACTGCCGGATAATAGAATCGGATTGTAAAAACAATGAGCGTAGCCACCACAGCGCCTACTACAATCAGGATGGGTGAATAGTCATTGAATAATACGAATAAGACAAACAAGAACAGCATGAAATAAACAGCAATGCTCCAGCGATGGCGTTTCATTATAAATCTCCTTTGCGTGCAAAAATCCCATTTGAAATATTGTATCACATTCCATAATCTTTCAGCAGAATATATATATAACTCAAAATGTTAATTAACTTGACATAAAATCACTAATTTATTATCAATTATAATATATATAGCAACTTCCTCTTGTTAAAATCTCTAAAAATACTTTAATTTCATATTATTTATTGACTGAATTAATATACGATGTTATATTTCTTAACACAATTAATAATATACATAGAGGAAAGGGAGATTGCCTACATGAGTAAGTTAAAACGTCTGCGCAGAACCAAGAGGCAAGTTATAGCTACTTCCATTGCATTATCTGTTATTGCTTCGGGAGTCATTCCGTTTCAAACCGCTGATGCTTTAACGAGGGTTACTTCATCTAGTGGCACCGTATGGGAGATTCACGATGCTTTCGCTCCCAGCTTGGACACTGGAAGCTTGCGTACTGTTGGCGCTACACAGCTACAAGGCTTCGGTAATATTTTTGTTAAAGTATCCTCGCCTACAGCTTCCCTGATGAATGGACAAATGATGCGCGGCTTTGACCTCAAGTACGATGGTGTTAACCGATTCACTTCCTCTCAATCTGTAAACCTCGGAAATGTCACCGTTACCCGTGATGTGTATGTGGACACTATCAATAATAGAACCAGATTCTTTGATACTTTCACCAATAAAAATGATATAGCTGTAAAAGTAGATGTCTCCTTCGGCGGCTCCTTAGGCTATGGTACAGCGGCTAATGCTTCAGTCGTCAAGGCAACCTACTCCAATGATCTAGATGTGACGACAGACGATTCATGGATTGTGGTCGATAGCAGTGCCAGAAACAATAAACCTCTGGGAATTGCAGTCGGGTCTCCACATCCATTTAATAATGGATTAACGGCTCTCGGGAATCAGCAGCAGAATCCATTCACTACACCTCTCGCCAAGTCCGGTAATGAGGCGAATTTCTATGGCTTCATTAATACCTTGAGTCTTGAACCAGGCCAGTCGAAATCCCTGGTGAATTTTGTGCAAGTTGGAGAAGCTGGAGAAGCTGGACTGAACAACCTGATTGCCACGCTTAATGGATTTAATCAGCAGCTGGATGTGTACGGCTTAACCCCTGCACAGATCCGCTCCATCAGCAACTGGGATATCTCAGGTATAGAGGGACTTAATACTGGAGATCACCTGTTCATTCCAGAGGCTCCTGCAGCACAAAGCTTCATCACTTCCTCCCCCTACGATGTTGTGAATAAATCCATTGCACAGATGCAGCAGGATATGATTAGCGGTACAACGACTTCTGTTCAAATAACGCAAGCGTATCTGGATCGAATCAAGGCGTACGATATGGGCCAACTCGGCTTCCATGCCTTCCTTCATGTGTCCGAAACTGCGCTGGCCCAAGCCAAAGCGGCTGACGATGCCCGTGCACAAGGCGCTAAGGGCGATCTGCTGGGAATTCCTATTGCGATAAAAGATATCTATGACACCAAAGACATGCCGACTACAGGCGGCAGTAAAGCACTTGAAGGCTGGCGGCCGGAATCGGATGCCTTCCAGGTGAATAAGCTGCGGGAAGCCGGCGCTGTCATTATTGGCAAAGTGAATACTTCGGAGTTCGCGAACAGCGGAAGCTTCAGTGAAAGCGGCTGGATGCAGACATGGAATGCGCTCTATCCATCCAAAACCTCTTTTGGCTCCAGCGGCGGATCAGCAGTATCGGTTGCAGCTGATTTCGCAGCGGCAGCTATGGGATCGCAGACAGGGGTATCTCTCTATGCACCTACGACAGGCGCCAGCTTAAAGAGCTTCCGCGGAACAGACGGCATGGCGAGTACGACAGGTGTGCTGCCACTCACTTGGGGACAGGATTATGCGGGGCCTATCGCCAAAACCGTAACAGACCTGGCCATTATGCTGAACGCTACAACGGGTACGGACCCGCAGGATATTTTCACCGTAACTGCTGATGCAGATCATAAACGTCCGGAGAACTGGAAGGAATCGCTGGATGCCGGGGCATTGAAAGGAAAGAAAATCGGATACATCCCATCATCCTTCGTCTCCAGCTACGCAGATGACGATACCGGACAAGCGGTAATGAATAAGTTCTCAGAGCTTCAGGCCGCAGGCGCAACAATGGTGGAGATGTCAACAATGCCAGCAGCCCCTACCCGTCCTCAGGGCATTAACGGCTCTACCGAAGGCTGGGCACGTTACATTGAGCTTCATAAAGCCTTCCCTTACGCAGACGGAGCAAGTGTACTAGCTTCAGATAAGGTGCTTATCTATAATCAGAGAGGATATACTGTACCTACGCGGATGACAGAACAGGCTGTACAGGATTACATCAAGTATAGAACAGACTATAAAGAAGTGATCAAAGGCTGGATGGACCAGAATGGCGTGGATGCCATTGTGTATGCAGGCTTCATCAGTGACGTATACAACAATGACGCATCAGCCTCTCAGTTAAGTTCGGACCGGGGCACAGGCGTATTAACATCGAATGTCGGTCTCCCTACGGTAGTGGTTCCTGTAGGAACGAACGACAGCGGATATTCGATCTCCATGCAGCTTGTGGGCAGAGCGTGGGACGATGCCAAAGTTCTGGGTATGGGCTATGCGCTTGAGCAGCAAAGTCAAGCCAGACTGCTTACCGCTTTTGCTCCAGCACTGCCATACGTCCCAACCCCTACTACTCCTGATCCAACAGATAATGGACCAAGCAACCCAAGTCCTGGAGGAGGTACCGTTACTCCACCGGTAACGGCAACGCCTACACCAACACCTACTGCTACACCGGCTCCTACAGCAACACCGGCACCAGCAGAAACAACAGCACCAACACCTGCGCCGGAAGTGGTCAGCTTCACCGATACACTGAATCATTGGGCAAAGGCAAGCATTGACCTGCTGATCTCCAAAGGATTATTAACGGGTTATGCCGATGGCACCTTCCGTCCGAATACAGGTCTAACCCGTGCCGAAGCCATTAAGGTCATTACAACGCACATGGGACTTGACGGACAAGCAAGCAGCTTCACAGATGTATCTGGGGCACATTGGGCCAATAAGTATATCGGTGCAGCAGCCAGTGCCGGCCTGATGAACGGATACAGCGATGGCACCTTCCGCCCGAACGCGAAGATTAGCCGCAGTGAATTAGCAACACTAATTACCAGAGCATTTAAGTTGACAGGTACCGGAAGCACATCGTTCAAAGATGTTAGCAAAGAGGCCTGGTATTATAACTCTATTGATGCACTGGCATCCAATAAAATTATTACAGGCTACGAAGACAGTACCTTTAAGCCTGCAAAAGACATTACCCGGGCAGAGTTCGCTACCATGGTGGCGAGATTGCTGGAGAGTGGGAAGTAAGGGGAGTTAAAAGTGTAAATTAAAGGCCATCCCTTTCGGGGTGGCCTTTAATTTGATCTAAAAAACTGTGGTGAACCCTATTCGCTTAATTCTTATACAATTACAAAACGCATATTTTTAATGCTTTCACGTTCTAAGAGGATGATCCTTTGAAGATTTTCTTTAAGTATAGATATATTATTGCTGTTTTTCTTCAGCCTGCATTTGAGAGTAGAGTTTTTGAATACTTCCCATTCGTTACTCAAATTCCTGCAAAGTTCTGCAAGCTCTAATATACTCTTATTACTATAACCTTCAGAAGCATATAAATGATTGAAAATCGACTCATTTTTTTTATGATTTTGTATGAAAGATGTTGTTCTAAGCGCAAATATGCTTTCATCATTCCATGTGGAGGTTATCTCTTCAAATTCATTAAAATAATCTTCCAATGCACTTATACCTAATTGGTAGTACAGATCAACCTCGCCATTATATACAATCTCATCCCTCGCTATATTATTCCTAATATCCAATAAGATAGATTTAGAATAATCTGTTTTATAATCATTAACCTTTTGTTCATTCAAAGATACAGTCATAAAGCGTACATTTTGTCCTGAATCAATTAAGTACTTAGTCGATCTATAAATAACTTCAAAGTTAATATTATAGTAATGCATTTGACCAGGTGATAAACAATCTTCAATTGCTTCGTAATTATTATCTAATTCATACATATCAGAAATATTATGAATAAAAATCGGATGGATAAAGTGGATTTTATTGGACTCCCTCCCATCGGGATAAAAGAAACGATCAATACTTAAGAAAATAAACTTCTGCTGAGATAATGTATCCCGAATTAGTTCATTAAGACTGTCTATATCAGATGACGTAATATCAATCTCTGTAATATCAAAAAAGGAGTATAAAATCTCATTGGTATATACAACCTTAGGTAAAAATAATCCTTGTTCTAATAAGCTCTTGTAAGTTTCCTGAGAATCGAATTTTTGTAAAGTAAGTTTTTTCCAATATTGAGACTTAAATGTGAAGGGTAATGTGCTTAAAGAATCATTGTAGCTGATAAGAATTGACATCAGATTATTTTTGACACAGTCTAACCATAGAGAGTTATACGGAAGTAATTTACTAGCCTGAGACACATTTTTCACCTCTTTAATTATGGTAGATCCTTTTGATTCCCAGGACTCGATTCAACTTCGATAAGCTGCAAGAACCTGTCTAAATAATCTAATTCCATTAAATATACCCGCTCAAGAATTTCAATAATTTTAGTTATATTTTTTTTATCATTAGTTAATTGCAATCTCATATTTAAGTTAACTGCAATTTGCAAATCATTTATTATAATTTTCAAACAATTAATTATTCTTGTCTGTTCTTCTCCTATATTTCCCAGGATAGATTCCACACGAGTTTTCATAATTCTTTTGTGTTCAAGCAAGACATATAAGTTTTTCGTCAATAACTGTATATTGTCGTTTTGAATCGCTAATTGATAATACTTTATTAGTACACGGTATATTGATATGCCAAAATAAGTATCACAATTCGAATAATAATCCTTAACAAAATTCTTTTGTGTGTTTATCGAAGTTGTATATTCATTAATCAGACAAATCAATAAATCCTTATTTAAAGAATGTTCAACTGAATTAGGTTTTAACATGAATATTTTTTTGAGATATTCATCATCATTATGCTCGAAATAATCTGATAATTTATCATAAGATTCACTCAATTGAGAATAACTTATCAAGTTAAACGATAGTTTATTATTATGGTCATAGCCTGCTATATTAAAAGTACAATCCTCCTCATTATAACCATGTATCATAACTCCATGTCCGAACTTCCGCTTCATATAAGATGAAGTAAATGGAAGATAGAACTCATCAACATGTAGAAAAATATAAAATCCCTTTTCAATATTTTTTATTACAAAATCTATAATGTTTTCACTCATCTCATTTCTTTTAAGTAAATAACTGCTCTCTTTCAATTGTGAAAAAGATAAAAAATCATCTTCGCAATAGTCAAGTACGACAACCTCATTTTTGTATTCGTCAATTTTCAATTGAAAGTACCTATCCAATATAATCCATTCTATGGGGTTACCAACTTCTAAAATTGACATTATATATGAATGGTGGGGCAAGGAATCTATTCTCGAATGAACAAGAGGGAGCAGCTTCATATTGTGGACCTCCATAGTTATTTAGCATCAAAAAAAAGCCAACCGAATGCCGGATGACTCATCATAAAATCATATGTAGATGTAAATTAGTTAGATTGTTGTATCTGATCCTCTTCAGAATTTATTGATCCACAGAGGATCAGACAATGTGATGCACTTGCAGTTCAAATAAAAGTCTTATTTTCCACTAGATACAAGGCTTTCCTTGATCTTAAAAAACTCTTTTTCATGGTGTCTTCGGAATGCCAATGTTTTAGTGTCAACTGCTTTAGCAATTCTTTCAGCGGTCGCACCTTTACAATTTTTACATACTTTAAGTTGCTTACCTTCTGAATTACTCACAGTATATAGAACTTTAATTCTTGTTGAAAGACATACCGGGCATACACCGCGACCTCTGGAAGGCACCTTCAAAAGTCCCTTACCCCTTGTTGTTTTTGCCAAACAAATTACTCCTCTCAAGATGAAAATATTTACATCTAACTATACCAAATTCCCCCAGTCGATGTCAAGTTTTAGGATTTGTTACATTTAGTTTCTTTAATTTAAAATTTTATATTTACAATTTTTATAGCATATTGGGCTGCTATCGAGTCAAATGAAGTCCTTTTCGATCGTAGCACAATATTTGTATGGCATTTCTTATCTTGCTCTGTTCCTTCATTTTTATACCTTGGGGATAACTGTTAATATTCTCTCCCACAATGTCCAGAACCCATTCATGCAGTAACCGGTTGATTATATGGCTTCCATTTACACTGTTTGTCAACAGGGCTATTCCAGCTCCCTGCTCTGGAAAGACCGCAAAAGAGCTGTTGAATCCGATATTGGTTCCGTGATGAAAAAGCATTTTCCTATTTTGCGGAAAGGTTACTATATGATACCCCAAGCCATAATTAACTTTGCGGAAAATTCTTGTCCGCAGTTTGGTTTGAGACTCCGGAGATAAAAAGCCCGAGGTATCCGTGTCCTTCATATGAGCGCCTAAAAACCTGGAGAGATCGTTAATCGAGCTGTACATACCGGCAGCAGCATGCTCTGCATAATACCTTTTCGGCATAACGAATCCATATGCGCCGAATGCTTGCGATATTCTGGGCTCTACCCGTTCGGTAATGAGAAATGTGCTCTCCTGCATTCCTAAGGGTTCAAAAACGTTCTTCTTCATATAATTATCAAACTTCATTCCTGTTACTTCCTCAATAACATGCTGCACTAAGCTATATCCGCCACCAGAATATTTAAAGCCCTGTTGAGGCTCATAAATAACTTTAAGTCCATTCTCCCGTTCAAAAGTCCGTGTACGCAGCAAATCAGTATTCACCTGAACCTCCGGATAACCGGAGATATTCATCCCGCCCGTATGGCTCAAGAGTGACTGAAGGGTGATTTTACTGTGATCAAAGCTGGATGAGGGCAGCTTCCATTTATGCAAATAAGTATCGACCGGAGCCTCCAAATCCAGAATTTTTTCTTCAACCAATTTCATAACTCCCCAGGCCGTCAAGGTTTTCGAGATGGAACCCAACTGAAACACAGAATTCACTCCGGTTGCCATACGCCTTTGATGATCTGTGAAGCCATATCCCTCTAAATGCACCCTTTTGCCATTGTGCCAAAGAGCGAGTGCCACACCAGGAATTTTATTCTTTTTCATTAGTACTGCAATACTTTCCTTCAGAGCTTCTTTATTAGCCGCCTTCATCCTATAATCTCTCCAGTTTGCCTTGCCTTAATGTGAAAACATGTGAGAATCCGGTATATGCTGTAGGACGATGTGAAATCATCAGTACAGTTTGCTTGCCCATCAACTTGTTCAGCGATTGGATAATTCGTTTCTCCGTCTCGAAATCCAGCGCCGAGGTAGCTTCATCCAATAGCAGTACAGGCGCCTTTTTAATGAAGGCTCTGGCGAGAGCAATCCGCTGCCTTTGCCCTCCGGATAAGTTAGTGCTGTTTTCACTGATTATCGTGCTGTATCCTTCCGGCAGCTCCATAATGAACTCATGAGCACACGCGCTTTCAGCGGCAGCGGCGATTTCTTCATCACTGGCCTCTGGTTTGCCGAATCGGATATTCTCTGCAATACTCCCTTCAAACAAAAAGCTGTTCTGCGGTACATATGCGATATTGCTTCTCCAGAGCTCTAAATCGGACTGCGCTAGCCGTTGTCCTGCGACAGAAATATCACCCTTCAATGGTTCATAGAAACCCATCAGCAATTTTATTACAGTACTCTTGCCCTCTCCACTGGGTCCAATCAATGCGGCAAGCTCTCCTTGCTCAACAGACAGACTCGCTTGATCCAGCACTTTGTTACCGTTTCTGTGTGTGAAGACTACATCATCCAGTTTTATGCCTCTTTTTTCATTCACCGTCTGGTGAAGACTGCCGGTTCCATCCGCTACTTCAGTGCCACTCTTCTCCGTGCGCTCTTCCATTAATTCCAGCACCCGGTCTACTGCCGGTTCAGATGCCTTAAAATCCATCATAAATCTGCCGATATTATTCAGCATAAAGTTGACTCCGTAAAGCAGTTGTCCAATAGCCAGCAGTTCTCCAAGCTGTGATTTCCCATCCAATAGAAGTAAGCAGCCGATAACTATAAGAGAGACTTGGACAATCCAGCTAAATATATAATTTGTGCTGTCCAACAACGCATATCTGAAATTATTATCCAGAGCTGCACTAGTAGCCATCCGGTTATTCTCCGAGTATTCCCGGACCATCCATTTTTTCATCTGGTACATTTTTATGGTGCTGGCTCCATTGATTGTATCGGTCATTTTCTCCGTCATATTCCCCATATGCTGCTGCAATCGGCTTGCCGTTGCATGAACCCCTTGCGACATCCGGCTGTACAACCACGATAATATGACTCCAAAAAAGGAAAAGACCAGGCAAAAATTTCAAATAAAGATTTCGATTAGTTAAGCTTATATTCTTTATGGTCAAATATTCATCTATAATATAATCATTAGCTTCTATTACACCTGCATTTGCTAAATACTTTAAACGTTCACACATCATTAGCTTATGATCAGAGATTACATGCAATGGCCTAATGTCATTGAATTCCATTTCATTATGCAATACTTTCGATAATGTTTGCTTCAATAGGCCGTAAGTTTTGATACCAAATATATACCGACCTTGTTGTATTGGTTCTAATTCATAATCCGCAATAATGACATTTTCGCCTTCTGCCGCTGTATTTAGAGAATATAGAAAGTTATTTAGTGAATTATACAAAAAATAATTATTAAATTTATAATTTGCGTCGTAGAATTCTAATTCATTACATGAGAATATTTCTAAATCTAATACACTTACTATTGCACTTTCAACACAGTTAAATGGTGTAGTTTCAAATGAATATTTGCCATCTTTGAAGAAATCTGCAACCAAAAACATCTCCTTTAACCGATCATAACCATAAATCAACATTTCATGTTCAGAATGGTACTCATTATAGTTTATTGAATTTGGAATATAATATTGATCATATTTTATAGTAACATAATGACCTGAATCAATTTTTGAAATAATAAATTCAACTATATCTGAATCAAAAAAAGCCTTGTCAAAATAATTTATTTTAAAATAAGGACACACTCTTCTAATTGACCAAGAGTGAAATCTTAACATTGAAAAATGATTATCATATGAAGGCTCTTCTCCCCATAAATTAACGAAATTATTAAATATCCACCCTTCCGTATATGAATAATTACTGAGTATTGCCAGCATGTGTGCATCGGACGTATAAGATGTAATGATTGGATACTTAACTTGTAATATAACTTTTTCTTTTTTTACATTACTCATAATATCCCCCATTTTCATAAAAAATCGTCCCGTAGTGTTGACCAACGGTTTTGCGAAATACAGCCCTCCCGCTCTTCAATGCTTGGAAACCGCTAGAATAAAAAGCATTTTATTCCCATATATTGCTACTTTTTGATTTTACATCTATTTAACAAGTAAATCAACTGCATTTAGCCTGAATTTCATCTGCCAATAAAGTCGTATCGGGCTGAGGAAGACCACCAGCCTTTGATTTTATTCTTTAATTTTATCGAAAAAAAGAGACATTCTGTTTATCGAATATAAAAAGGAAACCGAGAGGTGGTCGTTAGTCTGGAACGACTAAGATACCAACACCAGGCACGGGAACTGCTTCGAAGCGAGGAAGGGTATACCTTAGCCGTCCGCCGAATGATTGAGCCAGAAAGTGTGTTTGGGCAACTGAAAAATAACCGGGGATTCCGGTATTTTCTGCTTCGAGGGCTGTCCAAAGTGACCCTTGAGGTCGGGTGGCTTTCGCTCGCCCATGTGTTGAAGCAAGCCACAGCGGACCAAAAACGCAAGGCAGCGATCCTCCAATAACAAGAGAATCGCTGCCTTTTTAACAACATTTAGAATCAAGATGAGCTGTTATCTTCGTAGTAAGTCTACTTATGAGTCAGCTCCACAAAACAGCCTGCTCCTTAACAGCTGTCCGTCCGGCAATTCGACCGAATGTGAAAATGTCGGTGAGCGAGTTACCACCCAGACGGTTACCGGCATGGATACCGCCTGCCACCTCACCGGCTGCGTACAACCCCGGGATGATCTGGCCAGATTCGCGAAGAACATGCGTCTGTGTATCAATCTTGAGTCCGCCCATCGTATGGTGAACAGCTGGCTTACGAGGTGTCGCATAGAACGGAGCAACTGCAACCTTAAGATCGAACGCATTTTTACCAAATTCCGGATCATGTCCCTGATCAACGTAAGAGTTGTACATCGCGATCGTATCCACTAGCGTAGTCGGATCGATATGAATTTGCTGGGCCAGTTCCTCCAGTGTGTCCGCTCTGAATAGCGTGCCTCGCTCCACCTGCTTATCGATCTTCGCTTGATTTGTGTTATAGGCCGTCTCCTTGATCTTGTCATCCGCAATCAGATAGAACAGGCCTCCGTTATTGATTGCTGCTATCGACAACTGATCGCGGCTACCATATTCGTTGACGAAACGTTTGCCCTGCTGATTGACCATGACAAAGTTCTGAGGCGGCACTTGCAACCCGCTAAACAAGGCGCCCGTCTGCGGATCGGACACTGGCATCATCTGCGAGAAGCCCATGCCGACCAGATCAGCGCCCGCACTTTGTCCCAGCAGAATACCATCGCCGGTAATCGCCGGAGAATTCGAGGTCTTGATGTCGTCATCGATCTCGCTCCAGTACGTATTGTACTGCTTCAGCATCTGCGTATTGGCCCCAAAGCCACCGGAAGCCAGCACCACGGCCGGCGCATGAACCGTTACCGTTTGCCCGGCTACTCCGGTACCAATTACGCCGCTAACTCGGCCGTCTGCTTCGATAATCAGTCGCTTCACCGGAGTATCGGTGAGGATCTGACCACCCTGTGCACGGACAAATTGCTCTAAAGCCGCTACGAAGGCATAGCCTTCATGCTTCACTGGTTTATGTCCACGGCGCCACAACGCTCCTACCGGCATGGTCACTTCGTTATAGTCAAATTCGACACCCAGTTCCTCCAACCATTTAACGGAGGCTAGCGCCTGATCGGTTAATACCTTAACCAAATCATATTGCCCGTAAATGGAATACCCCTGAAGGTCGCTGCGTTTGCCGCCGAAATAGGTCTGCATCCGGTGGAAGATCGCGGAGTCGAACAAGAATTCTTTGCCCTCTTTCGTATCGCGGAGATAATCAGCCACCTGATGTTTGAAGATACGGAAGTCCGCCAGATACTCGGCATCTACCTGTTCTTCCGGGGTTGCTGCCAGCTCTTCAATCGTATGACCTTCACCCGGAATCGCCGCAAATTTACGTTGCCACTCTGGATCGGCAGCGTTCATTGGACCACCTGTTCGTACCGTATTACCACCTATGGCTGGGAACTTCTCCACGATGATAACCTTCTTTCCCTGCTGAAGCACGCTGGCTGCTGCTGCGAGTCCCGCACCACCCGCACCAACGACCACAACGTCCGCTGTATACTCTTCGTCGCCGTGATTGATCGCACTCTGGGCTTTTGGCCGTTTTTTTAATACATCCGGGTTGGCGCCTGCCATCTTGACCGCCTTCGCTACTCCGTCGATGACCCCATTGCTAGTGACAGATGCGCCGGACAAAATATCCACGTTCAGCGTCTGTCCTTCGATGATCTGACTCGGAATCCGGGTAAATACCACATCCGCAATCCCCTGTGATTCGCCCGCTGTATCGATGTCGATCTTCTCTATACGAGTCGAACTCATCTCAACGATCATCGGCAGATCACCGTTGTGTCCGACCGCCTTTACCTCATAGGTTCCCGGTTCAAAGCTAACGTCTTCAGGGACATTCAGCAGATTAGCGATCTTGGCAAAACGCATAAAGCGATGGAAGCAGCTCTCCAAGAAATCAACCGTCCGCTCCGACTTGATCTTCCCCGCTTCATCAAAGGCTTCATTCGCACGGCCCAACAGGAACTCCGAGCCAGGCATCACGCTAGCATTGACACCGGGTGCATCTAGAATCTGACGCAGATGTAGTTGTGCCCGGGAGGACCCCTGCACATCATACGCCGCACCTACAACCATGACCGGTTTGCCATCGAACGGGTGAAGGTTCCAAGACAACCATTCCAGAATACTTTTCAGCGCGGAGGGGACCGAGTGATTATGCTCCGGTGTAGCGATAATGACGCCATCCGCTTCCGTAATCTTCGTATTAAAGTTCTGAATAATCGGACTCTGCGATTGATCGTCCGACTCATTAAACA
The DNA here is from genome assembly GCF_038002265.1 of Paenibacillus sp. FSL R7-0179. Lineage (NCBI taxonomy): Bacteria > Bacillati > Bacillota > Bacilli > Caryophanales > Paenibacillaceae > Paenibacillus > Paenibacillus sp. FSL R7-0179. Next base: position 718,584 of record NZ_JBBOCC010000002.1, on the reverse strand, counting down.
TCGGGACACCCTTCAGTTCCAAAATATCAATGTCCACTTTTTCGCTAAAATGAGACTTCATAAATTCCAGTAGCTTCCGATTATAAGACTTCGACGCGTTGGTTCCTACAATTCCGACAAATTTCATGCCCGTTCGCCTCCCCAGATTGCCGATTCCCAGCTAAATGCTTTGCTTTGCTCTGTCTTGAAGAGGTTCTCTTTAACCAACTGCTGGTTAATCTTCACGAACAACTGGAACTCTTGAAAAATCTCCTCCAGCTCCTGAACCTTATTGGCGTAGACCAGATCACCTGACTCGTCAAAAGCGGCAAGTGAATGTCCCAACAAAAATTCCGAGCTCGGCAGAACGCGAGCCTTAAGCTCTGGAGCATCCAGAATCTGACGTAGATGCATCTGGGCGCGAGATGTACCAAGCAAACCGTGGGAAGCACCCACGATCAGAACTGGTTTGTTAATCAAAGGACGGGTGGTATACGAGATCCATTCTATGGCGCTCTTTAGCGCCGCCGGGATGGTATGATCGTATTCCGGGGTCGAGATAATGACGCCATCCGCTGCCGCAATCTGCTCGCATAAGGCTTGTACTTCAGTGGGCGCCTGACGATCTTCCGGTTCATCAAAAGCAGGGAGGTGCTTAATCTCGCAGATCTCAATCTCCGCCTGGCTGGAAAAATGCTTACGCATAAATTGCAACAGCTTGCGATTCGTCGAAGTATTCGAGTTCGTTCCGACAATACCGATTAGTTTCATAATTTTCTTCCTCTCTTACTTTGTGAATAATTGCACAATATAAAACGGATTTCTACGAATTCCTTTTGACTTGGTCACTTACCTTTACAAATAAATTTTAGTATGAAAAAATACATTTGTGAAATATCCATTTTCTTATCGTTCTATAACAGTTCTCTTATACCATCTTTGATGAGAGCAGGTGATCCTTATGACTACGATTGATTCTTCCAATATCCTTCATTATCTTGACGCGATTCTCAAGCACGGAAGCTATACTAAGGCCGCCAAGGACCTGTATGTTTCGCAACCTTACCTCACGCAGCTTATCAAGCGAATCGAGCATGAAATCGGCACAGAAATTTTGAATCGACAGACCTCTCCCTTGCAACTAACTGAGGCAGGCAAGCTGTACTATCAGTATCTGATGTCCCTCGAAATGGCACAGGAACAATTCCACAAACGAATCGCTCACTATTCCATAAGAGACACCCAGACGATCAAGCTCGGTATCTTGTCCAGCTTAGGTTCGTATTTATTGCCTTTGTTTTTGCCCGATTTCATGAAAAATTACCCGTCTATTAAGATCGAGATTCAAGAGGATTACTCCGAGGTCAATGAAATCCGCGTGTTGAACCATGAACTGGATTTTTTTATCGGACAAAATCCAGAGACCCTCTCGCCCAATCTGAATGTTGTCTCATGGGGGCCTCACGGTTACTATGCGGTGGTGACAGAGGACTCCCCGTTGTATGACATTAATCCGAAGACGTTAGAGGAGAGCCATGCCAATCTGAAGCTGCTACTGCAGAGTCCCCTTGTGCTGACCAAAAAAGGTTCTTCAATTCGCCGGCAGCTTGATCACCTATTTCAGAAGTTTAAGATCAAGCCAACTGTTATATTAGAAAGCACGAATATTTTCACCACGCTGGAGTTAGCCAAGAAAGGCGTTGGTATCGCATTCGTCCCCTATAGTATCTGCATGTCGGAAGTCCCTCAGGGCTACCGCTTGTTGCCCTTATCACTGGATTTGTTGTCGCTCGATTATTTTATTGCCTATTCCAAAAACAAACCTCTATCTTCGGTGGAACAAGATTTGATCGCACTCTTTACTACAGATGTTCCATGTATGCACGCAGAGCATCCGTAACAGCCAGCTCGTTATGTTCCGTGATCACGATACCCTCAATCTCAGCGGTCGAATTCAGCGTACGAATGATCTCGGCCGCACGCTTGCCAAATAGACGGGTAGACCCAATCTCTCCCTCCAATGACTGCTCCGATACAATTGTCAAGCTTGCTACATCGCTCTGTACCGGGTACCCCGTTTGTCCGTCAAAAATATGATGGTACTTCCGGCCCGCAACCTCCAACTTCCGCTCATACACGCCAGAAGTCACAATGGATTGGTTCTTCAATTTCAAGACCAACGCATAATTTCCTCGCGGTAGCTGTGGATTCTGAATCCCGACCCGCCATAACCCGTCTTCAGACGCCGGGTTCTCACCAAAAGTCAGCACATTCCCACCTAGATCGATGAACCCTGCGCTCGCCCCCTGACGCTTGAACACCTCCACAATTCGATCTGCAAAGTACCCTTTGGCCAGCGCACCCAGATCAACCTCCATCCTTTCCTTTTCCAGGAAAACAGTCTTCCGTTCCTCATCCAATTGAATATGATGGGGATCGATAAGCTGCCGACACTCCGCAATGACTGCTTCCGGAGGATGCTGCGCCCCTGCAAACCCGATCTTCCACGCCTTGACTAAGGGACCAATCGCGATGTTCAGCAGACTATCTGCTACGAGACTCTCCCTCTTCCCGATTGCAATCAGCTCGAACAGATCCGTATCGACAATTACGGGACTCTTCCCGGCTTGGTTATTAATCTGCATGAGCGCCGAGCTCGGATTATTCGCACTGAAGCGCTGCTCGTAGTCAATCAGCTGCTGCTCCGCATCCGCCAAGAGCGCCGCTGCATTCTGATGATGAACGGCCATCGTAATAACCGTTCCCATGAGCTGTATCATTTTCTTTTCCATAGTGAGCATCCTTTGTTAATGAGATAGTGGAGATGAGTTGAGTCGTGAATGCTTACAGTTAGCATAAGCGATCGAAATGGGCAAGAAGGGCTTTTGGCATGTTTAAGGAATGGCACATTGTACGATTTAGCTTGCCTACGACAGAGTAGCTTTTATAGCAAAATTTCAGTTCAGTAATCATAAACTACTAATCTCCGAATGAATAGGTGCTTGTGAACTACCATCCACCTAAGAGGTGGCGGCTTCTTGGTCAATAAAGCTACTGCTCCAAGTTTACCCAAGCTCAAAGGCTAGTCCCTAGCCCAATCATTGCAATATCACATGGCTAGTTTTAGTAGGTTTTGAGCAGCGTTTACATCCCGATCATGATGCACGTTACATTCTGGACAAGTCCACTCTCGCAAGGCGAGATTCTTCACCTCTGCGTTCTTATAACCGCAACAGGAGCAAAGCTGACTGCTTGCATAGTGCTTAGGGGCAATTATTCTGAAAAGAAAAGCATCTAGTGAAAAGTATCCCCCATTTGGAGTCATACTTTTCACTAGATGCTTAGACGCAAACAACTTCTTCTTGTAACCTATCGCTTCACCTTATAAAACTCATGATACAGCTTCATCAGCGCCCTCTTCTCAATCCGCGACACATAACTCCGCGAGATCCCCAGCTCCTTCGCAATCTCCCGCTGCGTTCGCTCTTCCCCGCCAGTGTCCAGGCCGAAGCGGCCGACCACAACTTCCTTTTCCCGGTCATCCAAGATATCCAGATTACGATAGATCTTGCTCTTCTCAATCTTCAGATCCACTTCTTTAATCACATCGTCCGCTTCCGAGCCTAGGATATCGATCAGGGTGATCTCGTTGCCTTCCTTATCCGTTCCGATCGGATCGTGGAGGGATACGTCTTTACGTGTTTTTTTGAGCGACCGGAGGTGCATCAGGATCTCATTCTCGATACAACGGGCCGCAAAAGTAGCCAGCTTCGTGCCCTTGTTCGGGCGGTAGCTCTCGATGGCCTTGATCAGCCCGATGGTGCCGATGGAGATCAGATCCTCCATGTCTTCGCCGGTGTTGTCGAATTTCTTCACTATATGGGCAACCAGCCGCAGGTTATGCTCGATCAGCAGGTTCCGTGCCTTGGCGTCTCCCTCGGCCAGCATCCCTAAGTATTTGCTCTCGTCCTGCTCCGATAGAGGCTGGGGAAAAGCGTTGTTCCTTACGTAGGATACCAGCAGCGTCAGTTCTTTGATCAGCAGCGCAATCGTGCTTATGATTCCTGGCAACTTGGCGACACCTCCCGCACATGTACAATGAAACCGATCAGTTAGCAGAACAACGGGTTCATGGTCCTTTTATTGTATGTGGGTAGGTGCCTAGAAGTGCATGTACGGGGAAAATAGGTACGGGCTTCCTACACGCGGAGCAGCTCGCGGATATCCTCTTCTGACAGCCGGGTGGTCTTGTTCTCGCCAGCTTCGATGATCTCTTCGATGAGATCTTTTTTGCGTTGCTGCAGCTCCAGCATCTTCTCCTCGATGGAGCCTTCGGTGATCAGCCGGATCACCTGTACCACATTCCGTTGCCCCATCCGGTGGGCCCGGCCGATGGCTTGCTCCTCCACGGCCGGATTCCACCACAGATCGTACAGAATCACGGTGTCCGCTCCAGTCAGATTTAGCCCCGTTCCGCCCGCCTTAAGCGAGATCAGGAACACTTCACCTTCCCCTTCATTGAAAAGCCTGCACAGCTCCACCCGCTCCTTACCCGGAGTCGAGCCGTCCAGATACAAAGGCTGAACTCCCGCTTCTTCCAGGCGCTGCCGGATCAGCGCTAACATGCTGGAGAATTGCGAGAATACCAGCATTCTGCGGCCGGAATCACGGCATTCCTGCACCGTCTCCAGGAATTGCTCCAGCTTGCCGGAGCCGCCCGTATAGTTCTCGATGAACAACGAAGGATGACAGCAGATCTGCCGTAAGCGGGTAATGCCCGCCAGAATCTTCATCCGGCTTTTGTGGAAGCCTTCGGCTATCAAGTCCCGCTCGGTATCATCCCGCAGCTTGGATAGATAAGCAAGATAAACTTGCTTCTGCTCATCCCGCAGCTCCGTGCGCAGTACGGTATCTATGCGGTCAGGCAGCTCCTCCAGCACCTCTTTTTTCAGCCGGCGCAGAATAAAAGGGGACACGATACTGGCAATTCGTGCCGCAGGCAGCTCCTTGAAGGATAATCTCCCCGTGAACAGCGCCGGGAAGACTGTGCTGAAAATCGCTTCCAGCTCCTCCACCGAATTCTCAATCGGTGTGCCCGTCAGAGCGAATTTCCGTGCAGTCTTAAGCGACTTTACCGCTTGGGCCGTCTGGGAGGCTGAATTCTTGATCGCCTGGGCTTCATCCAGTATGAGCGCATGGAAGAGCGTGCCGGAATACAGCTCAATATCTCTGCGGAGCAGCGGGTACGAAGTAATAATCACATCTGCTTCTTCCATGACCTTACTCTCCAGCAGCCCGCTGCGTTCCTCCTTCTGTCCAGCCACCACAAGTACATTCACCTCTGGCGCGAACCGGGCAAATTCATTCTCCCAGTTATAGGTCAAGGATGCCGGGCACAGAATCAGCACGGGAGCTTTAGCCTCCATCTGAGGCATCCTTTCAGCCAGCTCGGAGCAGATATAAGCGATACTCTGAATGGTTTTACCCAGCCCCATATCATCTGCAAGAATCCCGCCGAACCTGAACTTCGATAAGGTCTTCATCCACTGAAAACCTTTGGTCTGGTAATCCCGGAGAATAGGCCGCAGCTGATTCGGCAGTTCAAACTCCATACGGTCCGGCTCCCGAAGCTGCTCCAGGAATTCCCGGAGGGACTTGCCCCACTTCGTATGCTTGAACCCGTGCCCCCGCTCGGGGAGTTGAAGAGCCTGAACGGAGGGCAGGTGAAGGCGGGAGCCGTTCACTTCCTTCTTGCTAAGATTAAGCTGCTCGGCAATCGTGCCGAATTCGCTGAAGCGATCCCCTTCAAGCTGCAGAAAAGCCCCGCTGCGCAGGCGGATATATTTCTTTTTCTCCACAATCGCCTGCATTACACGAACTGTCTCCTGTTCATCCAAGCCCTCCAGCTCAAACGAAATCTCCAGCCAATCCAAGCCTTCATTCAGATCCGCTGTGACCTTCGGATAGGCTGTACGCTCCAGAAGCAGCCCCTGGACAGCCGTGGAGATGAACAGTTCTGCATCATCCTCCAGAGCAGGCACGACCTGAAACAGTGTCTCATAGATAGCCGGCTCACTTCCAGAAGCCCAATATTGCCCCTCCCGCCTAAGCGGAGAATAATCCAAAGCAGCAATAATTGTATTCTCCCGCTGAAAATTACGGATCAGTATCTTGGACTTGTGCGCCGCTTCCCCCTGCTTCTCATCCAGCGGAAGAATCACGATGTCGTCATAATGGAATTCCAGCCGGATCATGATCGTTCCGTCCGCATAATCCAGATAGAGCTTAGCCTGTAGCTCAGGCTCCACAATTCGCTCGTCTACGGACTGCTCGACACGGACCTTCCCAAGCTTCCTTAAGGCTGGCAGCACCTGCTGCACCACTGGACCGATCTGTCCGGGAGCAACCGCAATCTCCCCTGATTCCTTGAACTGCTGCTGGAGCAGTGAAATCATACGAAATGTGTCCCGGTCCATCTCATAGATCAGCCCATTTTTAATCAGCATGGAATAGTCCGGGAGCAAGGTGAAGGTATCCAACTCAGAAGCGGACAGAATGTATTCCTTTTTCTTCTTTTGACCGATGGAGAATGCAAGCGGCGGAGGCTGGTCCGCGAGGACAGCACGAACCTCCGGTAACCGTACACCTCTAAGAGTCACATTCACTTTTGACAACAGCGGCTTAAGCTTGTCCCAGGCTAGCGGAGCGACCGTCAGCGTTCTACCGTCAGTCTCCGTATGACTATAGTAGGGGTTCAGGCTGGACTTCACCAATTTCTCGGAATTTCTGAGCAGGAGCATTACTTCAAGGAATTCCCGGTCGGCCACGCTCATCTGCTGCTGCTCCGCATCAAATGTGAACTTACTGGTGAAATACAGCGGCTTACGCTGCTCCAGATACTCCAGGAATTGGCCCAGCTTCGTCACGACATACCGGTGTTTATAGCCTACCCGCATTTCAAGCGTAAGACCCTTGTGCTGGTAATCAGGCAAATTCAAGAAAAACTCAAACTGCAGCTGCTCCGCATCACCAAATAACACAGGCTCTTGCTCATGATCTCTTGTCCGAGCTAATTGGGCCACTGAGGAGATTAGGAGATCCGTCTGTTCATAGTTCGGCTTGCTTGCACGTTTGGTAGAGGGGGCTGGAGATAGAACCAGTGGTAAAACCGGAGAATGCGCGGCCTGCTGTACAAGCTTACCTTCTTCGCCAGCCTCAAGCCTCAACTTGTAGACTGCAACGAGAGTTGCCGCCACATGCTTACAGCAGTCATAGTTCTCATAGGCGGGACAAGTACAATAGGCTTCAAGTCCTCCGCCAAATTTATAATAATTTTGTATTTCTACGCGGTAAGTGTTGCTTCCTTTTACCTTTGCTCTATAGCGGTCATTTACTGCATCGAAGCTCAGCTTGCTTACCCGCCCGGAATTATAATAAGATAGTCCACGCTTATAAAAAGTCTCCCCACAGAAATCCTTGATTTCTTCTATTTTAAAATTCATCTTCATCACCTGCTTTGTTTCTAAGTTGGTCTTTACTACATTATATAGTAGACATCACTTAAGAAAATGGGCAAACTTATCCGGCTCATGCCGAATATCCTGTGCCAGCCTCTCATATTCCAGAGTTAATTTAACCGAGCGAACTCGTTGCGCATCCTGATCCCGCGGTTCAAGAAATCCTGCTTCTCTCCAATGACTTACTTTTTCCCGGATAGAGCGGTCCGATAAGCGCAGAAGCTCTCTGAGCTCGCTGGTTGTCAGAGTATCCTGCTTAAAGGTTAATTGAGCGAAGACTATCCTTTGCTGTGGGTCAAGTCTCCGAATCAACTCCGGTTCGATCCTTGTCAATTGCGCAGACTTCTCTGTAACAATATTAGCCGCGTCTTGAAATACCTCTGCCAGCCCATCCACGAAAAACTCCAGCCAAGGTGTCAGTTCGGCATCATGACGTCCAAAATAATAATTGTGATGAAGGCCAAGCTGAAGCTGGCGGTAGTATTCAGAGAGGTTACGGTCATAGAAATTTTCAAGCACAAATAGTCCCTTCAGCCCGTATCCGCCCCGGCGGAGAAGATAGGTTGTGAGCATTCTGGCTGTTCGTCCGTTTCCATCCAAGTAAGGGTGAATAGTGAGAAACTGCCACATGAAAATACCTGCTTTGATTGGAACAGGAACCGAATACGTCTCCGGTGAATTGATCCAGGCAATTAAATCTTCCATTAAGACAGGAACATCCTGCCATTCAGGCGGCAAGAAGAAACCGGACGCATTACGGCTGCCAACTTGATTCTGTTCTTCACGGTATTCACTGATACGGGCTCTTCTGCCATGTGAAATTTTGATTATAGCATGAAGCTTCTTTACGAATTCTTCTGTTACCGGGAGCTTCCTCTTCTCGGCCTCATCCAGGTATTGCAAAGCTTTCATTAAGTTATATACCTCTTGCTCTTCATTATCATTACTTGTCTGGTATAGAACCTTTCTTTTCGTCGCCTCATCAAGCGTATTTCCCTCTATCTTCGTTGATAGTATCACTGTTTTTTCCATCGATTCTTTTTTAAGCAGATCCAGTATAGACACAGGTAATGGAAGCAAATCCACAACCACAGTCGCTTGCTGAATATCCATCAGTCTTCTGGCAACGAGATCCGTTATAGAGTACTTTGGTATAAACATTACATCACCCCTCCATAATATTATATCATTGCCGCTATTTTGCCGCAAACTTAATGACAACCCTCAATCACTCGGCATCGCACCCGCCTTGTCATTCTCATAGCTCCAAGCCACCACCGTTGCGCTGTCCCGCCCAAGCTGTTCATGCACCCCCGTCAATACATCCGCCACACATTCCTCCAAATCCTCTCTACCCATAAAAGCTTCATACAGCCTGCGCGGGTCCTCCAGCAGTCTTGCCCCAACTTCCAGCAGGCCGTCTGTGGTCATCACGATCACGTTGCGGCCCTGCCGCAGCTCGCGAATGCCGGAGGAGTAACATGGGACGGGCTGGGCGAAGGTGTTGACGAAGCCAATCCACTCGTAGTAATTGCGCTGGCTCAGCGCATACTGCCCGCGGGCCGCCAGCTCTGGATGCAGCAGATATAGCGAATTATCTCCCACCGAGAACCACCAGAAATAATTCTCCATCCGCACACAAATCAGACACGCCGTCTCCCCTGTTACCTGCTTGCAATCGCGGAGGAAGGCCTCCGACTGAAAAATAGACAGCAAAAAAGCCTCCAGCTCCCGGAAAGCCTGCTGAACCGGCAGCGCCAGCAGCCTGATAATTTCTCCTGCCTCACCATTGATTGTGCGGACTAGCAATTCGGCACTTTCCGCCGTATTGTGCGCATCCAGGAGCACCGCAAACTCCCAGCCTCCTCCCGGCTCGCTCAATACATAGACGCCATCTTCATTCTTATCGGCACCTGCCGCAGTGTTCCCGCCATACCGGCCGATAACCATCCCGTTCAATGTAGATGTTGCCGGATGATCCAGATACATCTCCTCGCTGCCCACCCAGCTGAATTTTTCAAATTTCCGTTCCATCCTGTCCCCCCTGTCCGGCATACCGGATTCTATGTATCTACTATACTCATTTCCTATCAAAAAAACAGCAGAGGCAATGTCCATGCCCCTGCTGCCTTACTAGCCATTCATATTGCTGGAGACACCGACATCTTAAAGCTCCAGTTGCCGATGGTGATTCCGTTTCGTTCAATAGAGGTATAGTCAAATTCGGTGAATCCGTTTTTGGTATAGAATCTTCTGTTGATCTCACTGTTCGTGAAGGTAACAAAGGATTCAGGCGGTTTCCCTTTGGTCTGCTCTTGAATATAGGGGATCACGCAGTCCCGGAGCATTCTGCTGCCGAGCTGCTGGCCTCTGGAGGAGTGGTCTACAGCCAGGGATTCCAGGAACCAGGACTGTTTTTTGAGCGCCTTGCTGGGTTCGTGGCCTTCATTGAGCGTCTTCAGGAATCGAAGCATCTTGGGGATGCTAACAGTTCTGAATAACCGTAGAGCACCGGCACGGAAATAGTCCCATATTCCTATTCCCTTACTGTAGGGGCGTTCGATGATCGCGCAGCTTTTAATCTGCTGATTCTCTTCTCCTACGAATACGATACTCCTCTTATAATAGGCGCCAATGTATACCTTGAAAACCTCGGTCAGGAACTCAACAAATTTCTCCCCGGTTCTGAATTCGCTGCGGATCTCACAGCATAACGGATAATCTGCAAAGGACAGTGCGTTAAGTCGGGCTACAACGGGCAACTCCTCAGGTTTTGGTCTTCTGTAAGTGATCATCGGGTTCCCTCCTGGGTTCTTTTGATTTATATTCTATCTATCCCGCGGGTCCCTGATAATACACAATCGTAAGCAAAATATTCGTTAACGAACAATGCAGGACAAAGTATCCGGTAACGGATAGTGTAGCGGACTATTTCCATAGGAAACCAAACAAATTGAAGAGGCACGAGGCGACTTCCTCGGGCGGCATCGAGAAATTGGTCTCCATCCACCACATGATCATGCCAACTACGCCGGAAGAATAATATGCGACCAGAGGCGGCAGTGAGCTACTGGCGAGTTGCACGCCTTCTGCCTGGCAGACAGTGAGTATATTGGTAAAAAAGCTGGTGAACGTATCCTGAAGCAGCTTCTCTAATTCATCTGAGGCTTCAGCGACGAAGAGATTATGATACAGCTTCTTGTTGCCGCGAATATCCAGCAGGACCTCCAGAATCAGCTCCTCCGGGGGCGAGTCATTCAGGAGGATCGCTTCCAGTCCCTGCTGCTCCTGCTGCAAAATATAAGAAATGAGCTTATATTTATCCTCGAAATGGGCATAGAACGTGGTGCGGCCTACGACGGCTGTCCGGCATAGATCATTTACGGTGATTCTACGAAAAGGCTTGTGTTCAAGCAAGGTCTCCATCGCCTTGACAATCGCTTCCCTGCTCTTGGTGATGCGGATATCCTCTTCAGACACGTGTTAGTCCCCCTGCGGTTTGAGTAAATGCTTCTATTCTACAGCCGGAACCAGGGTAAGGCAAGACTGTATGCCTGTCTCCCGGCGGAAGAATGGCTCTGTGGCCTGGAAGTCTTTCAGTTTATAAAAAGTTTAACTCCTATTTATCTTTTCCCCGGCTTCTTCCTCCTTTTATTTATATCTGTGTTAACCCTTTCCCTTAAGATAGGAAACATCTTCTAGCGGCTGCCTTAAGCCGCCAGTCGGATGATGAATGCCGGGAGGGAATGAAATGAAGAATTACCGTGCCTGTGCCGCTCTGGTATTAGGGATGATTATTGCAAGTACGCACCTGGGAGTAACTTTCGCTTCTGCTACTTCTGCTGCATCCGGCAGTAAGACCGCAAGCAAGCCGCAGCAAAATCAGCAACAGACCAGCACCTTAGCGCAATTACCGCCGGTTACTGTGGGAACCGGCGTCAGCGTGAGACTGACCGATGTGCAATTGGCCAAGGCTGATGGCGGCAACAGTCTGACCTATACCCTGGTGTACAGTAATACAAGCAACAGCACCTATAAGCTGTTCAACGTCTTTTCCAAGATTACAACCCCGGCGGGAGCCTCACTGAAGAGCAGCCCCATTCCTGAGGATAAAAGCAAAGCTGAGGTTGCCCCCAATGAACAGCTGACCGTCACCTACTATGTAAACGTCAGCAAGACAGCTTCACTTCAAGGCCTCTCCATCTCACTGTTCGGCTTCGACTTCAGCGGCTCTGATTACCAGAAGAAGCTGGGCAGCTTCACAGTCCCGGCCGCTTATACCCCATATGTGCAGCAGGGTCTTAGCAAGCAGATCACGGTTAGCAACCTTCCGGTTAGCCTGAAGCCCGAGAGCCTGCAAATCTTCAGCTTCAATAATAAAATCTATGCCAAGGTTGCTCTGAGCCTGACGAATCAGGGAACCAAAGTACTCGCTGCACCCGGCCACCGGGTATTCCTTGAATCCTCCAGCGGCTCTGCATTTGAGCTGACGCTTGACAATGCCAGCCGCGATTACAAGGTGCAGTCCGGTGAGAATAAGAAGATCTTGTATCTGGCGGAGCTCCCTGCTTACATACCGACCACGCGCATGTCGCTGCTCATCACCGGGGAGAATGCTGGGCTGAAAGCGGATCTGCCGGTAGTCTCCTTCCGTCTCCCGGAAGCAAGCTATCCAAGTCTTGAGGTGAATGCTTACGCACTGAAGAAGTTCGGGGTGAGCAGCAATACTATTGAGACCCAGTTGAAGCAGGCATCCGTATCCTCAACAGGCGAGAAGGCACTGTGGACACTTAAGCTGCGCATTAGGAATGCCGGCAACAAAGCGGTTACTCTGCCAGCCTATGAATTATCTGTAACCGCCAAGGAAGGCTACTCCTTCCCGGTCAACAGCAAAGCGCTGGCCAGCCTCACCTTGAAGCCGCTTGAGGAGAAGACCCTGCAATTCTCAGCCGAAGTGCCGCTGAATGTAAGCCAGAGTACACTAAAGCTCCAGATGGTGGAGCCGGCCGCAGAAGGCAAGACAATCTTCCCTACAGCTATGTACAAGATCCCCTATTCCTTAGAGATGACCAACTCCGTTGCTTCGGAGTACATTCTGGATAACAGCTTCGGAACCTTCGGTGTCGTATTGGAGTCAGTGCAGCGCATGCCGTGGTCAACTGAAGATTTGCTTGTCGGCACCATTCGTATCCGTAATGTCAGGGATGCGGCAGTAACCCTCCCTGCTTTTACAGGGACCATCTATGCAGGGCAGACCGCCTTGGACGGTCCGGTTCAAGTCGTTGCAGCAGCCTCCAGCCAACAGCTGGCCGCCGGAGCAAGCGCTGTATATTATGTGATCGGCAAGCTTCCCTATGAGCAGTCTCTGGACCAGCTCCGTATCGGACTAAATAGCGCGACAGGCGATACCACAGAGCCGTTCCTCTCTCTGAGAACACAGCAAGTGGTTCCGGGTATGTCTGCCGCAGGTGATAACGCCACCTTCAAGATCGATACTGCCGGCAAGCGGGCGGAGGTTAAGGAGCGCCGGACCCTCCTCTATCCCGGAGCAAGCCAGAACATTCTGTATACTGAGCTTGAGGTGAGCAGTCTTGAAGCCCGGAGGGCAGAGCTGTCCAGACTTGTGGCTTATTATAAGACACAGGACAATACCTATTATGAAGCAGAAGTCAGTCAATCTGCACAGGCGGCCGGGCCCAAGGGCAAGAGTCTGGTGAGTATATGGAGCAAGCTGCCTGCAAGCATCGATGCCTCGGAGCTAACGCTTTTCGTGGGAGAAGGGGTTAGCGAGAACAAGCTGACAGCGCCGGAAGGAACGCCAACCGCCTATATTAATCCTAAAGCACTCACACTTCATGTTCAGACTCCGGCTGCACTAGTCACTCTGGGTAATGGAGTGCCATTGTTCCCTTATACGTTTACGGTTACTCAGGCCACAGGTGCTGTGTCCGAGGGCCAGGATACGCTGAGTGTCAATCTGACGTATACGCTTGCCAAGGACAACCAGTATGATATGGGCGCTAATACACATAAGCTGGTCGTGCAGCTTACCGATCCTCTCGGCCAGACGCAGGAGAGAACGCTGGTGCCCGGGACGGATCTGGTGACAGGGAAATTCCTGACCTATTCCATGACTCTTACAAGCAATGCCTATAAAACGCTCCGCAGCGGCAAATTCCTCGTCACTCTCTATGACGAGTTCCAGGGAGAGCGGATTCTCTTGGGCAGCCAGAGCTACAGCCTGACTTACACCCCTGCAGCCAAAGCCCCTGAGACCACCACTGCCCCGAAAAACGCGGCAAATCCAGATCCCGGAGGATCGCTATGAATGTCAAAAAAACCTTAGGACTGTCAGCCGCAGTCATTGTCACCGCTGGAATTGTTGTCTATAGCTTATGGCCGGATAAGAGCACGCAGGACAGCCCTCCTGCTGCTCAGACTACTGTAGTAACCAAGGGCGACATATCTGTAACCGTCAAAGGCTCCGGCACCGTAAAGGCCACGAATACTACGATCGTATATGCCAGGGACACAGGAAATGTAGCCAAGGTTCTCGTTAAGGAGAATGAACAAGTCAAGAAGGGTCAGGTCCTGCTGACTTATGAGGGAGCCAATGTTGCCAGTAACGTAAGAATCCAGCAGAATACGCTCAAGCAATCGCAGAATGACCTGCTGGAGAAACAAGAACAGTACAAGAAGCTAATCATGGACGGTGCTGCTTTAACCGATATTGATGCGGCGAAGCTGGCCATTGAGAGAACCAAGGATACCATTACAGCCACATTGACCGAGCTTGCAGCCCTCCAGAAGGATCATATCCCGCCCGCTTCCCTGACAGCGCCGATGGATGGAACGGTGACCAAGATCAGCGCCTCCTCAGGCGGGATGGTAACGAAAGGTGCCGAGGTCTTCTCCATAACGGACTACAAGCACTTAAGCGCTACGATTAAAATTGACGAGCTGGACATCCCCAAGATTAAGCCGGGTATGTCCGCAGCCATTAAAATGGATGCCATGCCCGCCAAGGCCTATCCTGCCAAGGTCACACGGATTGCGGATGAAGGAACGGTGACGAATGGCGTCTCCGTCTTTGAAGTGACCCTTCTGCTCACGGACTCCGCCGGAGCCAGAGCCGGTATGTCAGCACAAGGAGTCGTTACTATTGAAGAGAAGAACCAGGTTCTGCTGCTTCCCGTCGAGTCTGTGACCCAAAAGGATAAAAAGTATTATGTTCAAGTGCAGGACTCCGTGCCGGAGCAGACCCCCTCGCCCAAGGGCAGCTCCGCCACAGGAAGCCCTGCCACACCTCCGCCCGTTCAGCTCAAGCCTGTCACCGTAGGGGTGCATGATGAGAGCCGGATCGAAATCGTCAGTGGTCTGCGTGAAGGGGAACAGGTCATTGTCCCGACCATTATTGCTGTAAGTACGCCTGCCCCCGCAGCTCCGGGGATGTTCGATATGGGCGGCGGTGACGAAGGCGGCTTCGATAACAGCGGTGGCGGCGGTGACGGAGGAGGGCCACAATGAATACAGAGCCCCTGATCCGGATTGAGCATATGGTCCACGGATACATGATGGCTAAGGAACAGATGACCGTGCTGAAGGATATCTCTTTTGAGATCCACCATGGCGAATTCGTTGCCATTATCGGCCCGTCCGGCTCTGGAAAATCCACCTTGATGAACATGATCGGCTGCCTGGATATCCCGAATGAAGGGAGCTATTCTCTGGATGGACAGGATGTCCGCAGATTATCCGATAACCGGCTGGCCCAGATCCGCAATGAGAAAATAGGCTTCATCTTCCAGAACTTCAACCTGCTCCCTAAGTTATCCGCTGTTCAGAATGTCGAACTGCCCCTGGTCTACCGGGGCTTGTCACAACGGGAGCGAAGAACGCTGGCCGCTGCCGCCCTGGAGAAGGTCGGCCTCCATGAGCGGATGCACCACCGTCCGAGCGAGCTGTCCGGGGGCCAGCAGCAGCGGGTTGCCATCGCCAGAGCACTTGCCGGCAATCCTCCCATTCTACTGGCAGATGAGCCTACCGGCGCACTCGATTCCAAGACTGGAGAAGAGGTCATGCACATGATCAAAAGACTGAATGAACAGGGACATACCATTATTGTCATCACACATGACCTGGGCATTGCGGAACAAGCGAAGCGGGTCATCCGGATTCAGGACGGCCACCTGGTTGAAGATCGGAGAAATGACCAATGATTCTTGCCCAGAGTATCCGAATGGCGGTAATGAGTATCGTCGGCAATAAGATCCGTTCCTTCCTCACCATGCTGGGCATTGTCATCGGTGTATCCTCGGTTATCCTGCTGGTCTCGGTGGGGCAGGGAGTTACGGGTCAGATCACCAGCCAGTTCAGTGACCTTGGCACGAATCAGCTGACGGTCATGATTACCGGACGGGGGGCAGTTACTTCCCTCACGGCTGAGGAGGTTGCCGCATTCAGCAAGGTTCCCGGAGTGAATCAGGTATCGCCAACGATCAGCAGCAATGTAACCGCCAAATATCGTAACGTCCATACCAATGTCTCGCTTGAAGGCATCACCGCAAGCTATGAGAAGGTACAGAACTTTCATGTGCAGTCCGGCCGCTTCCTGCTTGATATCGACAATGAATACCGGCAGAAGGCTGCCCTGATCGGAACCGAGACGGCGAAGAAGCTGTTCGGCGCCGACAACCCGGTGGGCCGTGAGATCCAGCTGAACGGGACCTCCTTCCAGATTGTAGGCTTGCTCCAGGCGAAGGGAAGCTCACTCAGCGGATCAAATGATAAGAAGATTCTCATCCCCTTATCCACCTCCGAGCGGCTGCTTCAGAGTAAGGGAATTCAGACTTTTACCGTCACTGCCTTGAGTGACAAGGATGTAGCGTCTGTGAAGACAGCTATCGGACAGATTCTGGACCGCAAGTTCCTCCGTGCCAAGGATGCCTACAGTGTATTCGATTCCAAACAGATGCTGGATACGCTGAAGAAAACCTCCGGCACCCTGTCCCTTGCCCTCGCTGGAATCGCCGGAATCTCGCTCTTCGTTGGCGGAATCGGCATTATGAACATTATGATTATTTCGGTGAACGAACGTACCCGGGAGATCGGCATACGCAAAGCCATCGGCGCCAAAAAAATGGATATTCTGCTGCAATTCATCATTGAGTCGATGGTGCTCAGCACGATGGGCGGAATCCTCGGAATCGGTGCAGGATTAGGCCTAACCTGGCTGGTCGGCCAGTTGACCGCCCTTCAGGTTGGCTATGCCTGGAACATGGTGAACATCTCATTCCTCTTCTCGCTCTTTATCGGTGTGTTCTTCGGCATCCTGCCCGCCAGCAAAGCGGCGAGACTCCGGCCGATTCAAGCTCTGCGTACCGATTAGCCGTGCTGCAGCAAGGATGTTATGATGAAAGAAACATTACGATAAAATGTCTGCGGGAAGGAACCGGGTATGACCATTAAGCGGCGCTTATTCATCTCTAATATCCTGATGATTGTAATCCCCGTATGTATTTCCTTGTTCATTGCTTTTGTTAGCGTGTCCCTCCTGTTCAAGGTATCGAAGCATGATAAGCAGGGCCCGTTCTATACCGGATACGATGATCTGGTTCAGTTGTCTGCCGAGCTGCTGAAGAACGGTGAGAAGCAGAAGCAGGAGGAACTCCGCCGCCAGATCGAAGAGATATTGAAGCCGGAGGACATGAGTCTGGCCGTTTACGATTCTGCGGCAAGGCTGATCAGCTTCAATTTCAAGGAGACCCCGGAGACAGAGCAGCTGCTGCAGATCGTCAGCGCCATGAATGGACAAGGGTTCGCCTCTACCTCGAACAAGGAGGTCTTTGCTGAACAGATCCGGGTTAAGGGCAAAGCCTATACTGTCAGCATCATCGGCACGGCCTCGGACTATACAGACGGACAAGTCACTCCGGCGATGGTTACCTTCCTGATTCTGATCACGCTGGGGATTATCGCTGCGGTGTTTATAACGAATCAATTTCTTACCCGGTTTGTATTCAAGCGGATCAAGCACCCTCTGGATACGCTGGCAGACGGGGTTCATCAGATCCGGGACGGCAATCTGGATGTTAGAATCCACTACGGGAACAAGGACGAATTCGCTCCTGTCTGTGAGGATTTCAATGACATGGCTATCCGCCTCAAGGAATCCCAGCGCCTGATCCAGAGGCAGGAGGAGAGCCGCAAGGAGCTGCTGGCCGGGATATCGCATGACCTCCGTTCCCCACTGACCTCTGTCCGTGCGTATTCGGAAGGACTGCTGGATGGGGTAGCCACAACCCCTGAATCCCAGAAGAAATATATCACCATGATTAAGACCAAAGCAGAGGATATTGACCGGATGGTCGGTAAAATCTTTCTTTTCTCCAAAATGGATCTGGGAGACTATCCCTATGAACCAGAGGTGCTGGAGGTCAATCAGGAGCTCCTCTCCTTAATCAAGGCCACTGCCGAAGAATACAGGGAGAAGGGGCTGGACGTAGTCATTGCTGCACTGGCTGCGGATGTGTATATTTACGCCGATCCGGCGCAGCTCAGCAGCATCGTCTTCAACATTCTGGAGAATAGCTGGAAATACAAGCTCAAGGAGCGTGTCCAGGTATCTATCCGTACCGAAGTACAAGGAAGCGATGTGTTCATCTATCTGGAGGATAACGGACCCGGGGTGCCGGAAAAGGCGCTGGATAAGCTGTTTGATGTGTTCTACCGCAGCGATCCTTCGCGCAATAACCCCACTAAGGGCAGCGGCTTGGGGCTGGCAATCACAGCCAAAGCCGTCAGCCGGATGGGCGGAAGTATTCAGGCACAGCCTTCTCCCGCAGGGGGCTTGTGCATCATTATCACACTGCCAGTGCTGGATAAAGGGGCCTTGCTATGACCAAAGTATTAATCATTGAAGATGATAGTGCAATTGCAGCGATAGAGCGGGATTATCTGGAAATTAATGATTTCACGGTCGAGGTTGCCGAGGACGGCATCACCGGGCTTGAGCTGGCGCTTGCGGGACAATTCCAGCTAATTCTGCTTGATCTGATGCTGCCGGGGGAAGACGGATTCTCGGTGTGCCGCAAGCTGCGGAGCCAGCTCGACATTCCTATCCTCATGGTCACGGCCAAGCAGGAGGACATCGACAAGATCCGGGGACTGGGACTTGGGGCCGATGATTATATCGTCAAGCCTTTTTCACCAGGTGAACTGGTGGCCCGGGTCAAATCCAATCTGGCTCAGTATGCTAGACTTAAGGGCATGAGCGGTAGCAGCACAGAGAGCCGGATCGAGAGTGGTCCGTTCGTCATTCATACCTTGTCGCATAGAGCCTATCTGCACGGCCGGGAGCTGGAGCTAAAGAAGAAGGAGTTCGACCTGCTGCACTTCCTGATTGTCAATGCGGATATCGTCTTCAGCCGGGATTCCCTGTATGAACGGATCTGGGGCTTCGATGCCATGGGCGATAACGCTACCGTAGCCGTCCATATCAACAGGCTCCGCGATAAGATCGAGCAGGACCCCGGCAACCCGAAGTATATTCAGACGGTGTGGGGAGCGGGATATCGTTTTCAGGTGTAGCTAAGCAGCCTCCGGCCATTCGTATGGTCCGGGGGCTATTTTGATCCTCCGTAATAAACCGCTCTGTACCAGATATACAGAGGCCGCAGCAGCAGCTTCCCGATTACGAAATACAGCACAGCCATAATCAGCAGCACTCCGTACACCACCGGCCGGTCCTGGCCATAGACAAAAAAGAGTATATCAAACTGATTGGTCATGTTAAGGTTATAGGTGACGACCAGTTTGCTCATTAACAGCATACCGAACAGCAGGTAGAAGCTGGCGCCGAGCAAAACGTGGATCAGCAAGATCCAGGGCCGGAAGGGTAAGCGCTTCCGGTGCGCTTTTGAAGACAAGTAATATGTAACAAACAGTCCCGCAGCAGCCAGCGAAATCAGCAGCAGCTGATTCATCGGATGAAGCACATACATAATCAAGCCGTTCAAGGCAGCAAAGATCAGAATATCCGCAAGAATAGACTTGGTCCGCTCCCGGAGGCTAACCGCTTGAAGCGGTTCCACGGACCCGCCTTGTACGAAATCTACGGTCCATACGATCAGTAGCAGAATGCTGAACCAGACTAGCGTAACGGAAACGGGTATAAGATTGAAATACTGCAACAGGAATACACCATCCTTATTTTTCCTTTATTATAACACTTTCACCATCTTAGGAGGATTAACATTCATGCTATTACTGAAGTTATGCGCTATTGCTGTTCTGCTGTCTTTTTCCTACCAGATTATTGAGAAGGTTCTTGGGTTGATCTCCAAGTCACAGGTGAGGTACACAATCTATTATTGGGGAGCTGCGATGATTGCTGGAAGCGTTCTCTGGAGTGACAGTTATACGTTTGGCATGCCGCATCAGGTGATGAGAGTGCTTCCGCTGTTCCTTGTCATTCTGGCAGTGAATCTGATCATCTCCCGATCCTCCGGCTATAATCCAGTGGGCACATATAATAAGGTCAACTTCGTGCTGTGCTTCCCGATTTTTGAAGAGATTGCCTTCCGGGGATTGGTTCTTCCCATTCTCGCGCAGCATCCGGGTCTTGGACAGCTCCATGCCACGGGAATCATTGATGTCAGCGGTGCTATTCTCCTTACTGCGTTCCTGTTCGCCGTATCGCATTTGCAGTATTACCGGTTGAACCGCGAGAGTATCCGTTTTATGCTGTTCGCGCTGAGCGGAGGGATCTTCTTCGGGCTGTTCGCGCAGGTTACGGAGTCGCTCTTGCTGACGATTCCGCTGCATATTGCTTTTAACGGGTCGGCCGTCTGGTATCAAAAAAAGAGCCACAGCTCCTCTACAGAGCCAGCGCCTCTTCCGTAATCTGCCTGATATCAATCGGAGACAGCGTCTCCTCGTTCACCATGTCCGGCAGAATCTCTGCCAGGAAGTAATCTACGCACTTGAGGTCAATATGCTTAATCTTGATTAGCGCATTGCGGTACATCACCACAAATTCCTTCTCCGTGTTCCCTCTTTGCAGCTCGGCGAAGGCCTCATACACCTGATCCATCTTATCCGCAACCTCCAGAATCAGTCCCTCCAGCGACTCATCCTTGCCTTCACGCAGCTGCTGGTAGAAGATGCTTTTGAATTCGTCCGGAATATGCTCCTTAATGAAGTTGTCGATCATGCCCTCCTCCACCTGCTGGATCAGTGATCTGAGCTGGAGCGAGGAGTGCTTCACCGGCGTTTTGATATCCCCGATAAAAATCTCTCCGTAATCGTGGCTGCTCGTGATCTCGTACAGCTTCTTCCAGTCGATCACCGCGCCGTGCTTCTCTTCAATATCCGCCAGCGTCTTTGCGTATTGCACGACCTTCCAGGAATGGGCCGCAACGCTATGCTCCTCGAATTTGAATTTGCCCGGACAGCGGATAATGCGCTCCAGCTCATTCAGTGAGCGAAAATACTTGTGAATTCCCATGGCTAGTCCTCCCGTATGTTAGTTAGGCTACGCTAGAGTTCAGTCTAATCCTCCAGTGTTAACCCCGGATGAACCTCAGCACCCCATTGTGTAAAATCCGCACGGCTGCACGCATCTAACGGTTTTGCCCGGCCTCTCCCCGTCCTATTGCGGTCCCCATCCCCGACTAAAGTCGGGAATCAAGAACAGTCTGCAGGCCGTTTTGCCAGGAAGAATAATTACGTACAATACATACATAGACAACGGAAATGAACACGCCGGCTACCGGCGGTCATCTAATATGAGAGGAAGATTCACTATGACAAAAAAATTAACCCGTTCCTTAACAGACAAGAAACTCACCGGCTTATGCGGAGGATTGGCACGCTATTTCAATGTTGATGCCACCCTTGTAAGATTGATTGTTGCTGTCGCTACGATATTCAGCTTCGGCACTGTAGTCTTTCTCTATATCATCGGCAGCCTTATTGTTCCCCAGGAATCCTACGGCGGATTCGATGACAGCTTTAACAACTACTAATCCCACATATAAAGGAGATCATTACAATGAGCATATTCCAAAGAATCACTACATTAACTAAGGCCGCTATTCACGAAGGACTGAACAAGCTGGAAGATCCGATCCTGCTGACCGGCCAATACCTGCGTGACCTGGAGGACAAAATCACTGGTGCCGAAGGCAAACAGCGTGAACTTAAGGCAGCAGCCAGTGTGCTGGAGCGCCGGATCTACGAATACAAGGTGCTTGCAGAGCGCAGTGAAACGGAAGCCGTCCAGTTCATGAGCGAGGGTAATGAACCGGCTGCCCGCTTGGCGGTAATGGCCAAGCTCCGCTACACAGAGAGCGAGCAGGAATGCACCGCCGGGCTGAAAGAGACTCAGGCCGCGCTGGCCTCTCTTGAAGTACAGCTTGCCAGTGTTAAGGAAGAACATACGCGCCTCAAAGCCAAAAGAGCCGAGCTGGCCGAACGTGCCCGCAAGGCAGCAGAGGCCAAGCAAGCAGCCCAGGCTTACAGCGCCGCTTCTCCGGCAGGCTATCCCGGCCAGGTGCTGAACAACGGCACAGCCTCACGCGGATTCGAACGGATGGAAGACAAAATCGCCATGCAGGAAGCAATCGCCGAGCAAGCGGGGCTGGCCGCAGCGGCTCATGAATCTTCAATCAACAGTGCCGTGGAAGCCGAGCTGGAACGTCTGCGGAACCGGAAGTAAGCTGACGGTATCGTCCGTAATTGCAAAAAGGATGCCTCCCTGGTCATAGGGATGGCATCCTTTTTTGTTGTGCATTTGAATTTTACCGGCACATCTTTCAATGCAAAGCCTGCTCTTAGCCACTCCAAACTAGGAGTCAGATGTTTTATTTACATTATTTGTAACTCATTCTGGGCATCCGCATAGATATATTTTACAACCATTTCAATGCCAAGGAGCGATTCTGTTGGAAAATCAATTATTACCCTCACAGGCCTGCAATTCAGACACTATTGGCTTGCCGCCGCAGTCTAATCCCACCCCACCGTTCATTCCGATTCCCCCGACTCCCGAAACCTTATGTACTAACACCTGGGTATATCTATGGACAAATACTAACATGGGAAATCTATGGGTGTATGTTCAAAGAGTCATTCAAGGGAAACGAAACACCTTAACCGGCTGCACTCTGTTACAGGATTGGAGCGGCAGGTACTATTATCAACAGATCACCGTGGACTTGGCTTATATTACGATGTATGTATGTCATTCGCCAAGCTCTGAATCTATGGGGCTTGCCCACGAGAGCATGCCTTCAGGAGCATTGCCATCCGGTAATTCTCAAGTCAAGCTATGTCTTTACCAACAGTTTCCGGTAGGCAATTTTGTCTATGAACTTACTCCGCTCAATACAACATGTCCATCACGGCCTTGGGATGAACGAGTTCTTAAGGGCTCCATTATCATCCCTTACGATCCTGCGATGCCGGTTACGGGAGAGTTCAAGTAACTTCACCATATACGGGAACAAGTTCTTGGCAGGATAGAATGCCAAGAACTTGTTCCCTTTTCTATTACATTAATGGTAAGGTACTGAATCTTCGTGCGGTTGATCGGTGTAGTAGGCCGGAAGCGGTGAGGCGGCGTTCTTTTCCCGAAATTTATGTTTATAGGCTTCAAAATCCCATGTACCCAGAAACTTCTCTGCTGCTGTGTGGCCCGAGGTCAGCAAAAACTGCTTATCTGCATCCGTCAAATCAAATTTGGTCGTCGTCACCTCTCGGGTTGGAATAAAGACAGTCCGTTCTTCCGCATGCTCATCTACATGCCGTTGATCGTGAGCTTGGAGCATAGTTTTGAACATGCCTCTTAATAAAGAGACGGGGCCGTTGATATCCAGGGTCTGGGCATACGTACGTTTCTCCGACAGGCGGAAACCAAAGGTTGGCCACCGTGGAACCCCCTCTACATCAAACAGCCAGATGGGATAGTTGCTTAGCATTCCTCCATCCAGCATGTAATAAGGCTTCGAGATAAGCGGTGTATGCCATAAATAAGGTTTGAAGAAGAACGGTAGGGTAGTGCTCATCCGTACTGCCGCAGCAATCGGGAAGGTGATTGATGACAGCCCGTAATGCGGAAGATCCCTGGGAAATATGACCATTTTACCGTTGCTGATGTTTGATGCTATAATAGACAACTTCCCTTCCGGCAGATCGCCGAAGGTCTCTATGCCCCGGCGCTTCAACCAATCACTCATCACCGTCTCCAGAACATGGTTGCTATAAATACCTGAATTCAGGATTAACGGAAGGGCTTTGTTCAACAGCGGTACACTGTTCATACGTGTCTTGCCCAACAGCTGCACATAATCAAGCGAATGCATCAGTTCCTTAATCTCCGCACTGTTATAGCCTGCTGCCAGTAGTGCCGCTACAATCGCTCCTGCCGATGTTCCTGCTAACTTGTTCCAGCTGTACCCTTTGCACTCCATCATCTCAACCGCGCCGACAAATGCAATCCCTTTGACACCACCGCCCTCAAAAACAGCGTCTGCCTTCATTTCAACAAACTCCCTCTTCATCCGAATTATAACTAGGCACAATTGTTGCTGCCCCTATTCTTTACGGAAGGGGGGATTCTGATTCAGAGCTGCCCCGCCGGTTCAGACGCCTTGGCATAACGGTTCTGCGGAACCGGCAAGCCGAGATTGCCCCGCAGCGTATCGCTCTCGTATTCGGTACGGAACAGTCCGCGCTCCCGCAGAATCGGAACCACCTGATCCACGAATTCCTCCAGACCGTGCGGTACAGCAGCAGCCAGCATGAAGCCGTCGGCTGCCCCACCCTCGAACCAGGCCTGAAGCTGATCGGCCACCTGCTCCGGCGTACCGATGAAGCTGCTGCGCGGTGTAGCCGACTGCAAGGCAACCTGCCGCAGAGTTAACCCCTGCTCTCTGGCGTCCTTCTTGATCTTGTCCGTTCCGCTCTGGAAGCTGTTCCGGCCCAGGTCACCCAGATCCGGGAACGGCTCATCGAGCGGATACTGCGAGAAGTCATGGTGCTCGAAGAACCTTCCCAGATAGTTCAGCGCATTCTCAATCGTTACCAGTCCGGCAACCTCTTGGTATTTGCGCTCCGCCTCCTCCGGGGTAGCACCGAGAATTGGTGCTATGCCCGGGAAGATCAGCACTTCCTCGGGGTTGCGTCCGAAGGATGCCACCCGGCTTTTCACATCCTTATAGAATGCCTGTGCAGACTCCAGGGTATCATGGCCCGTGAAGATCGCGTCTGCCACGCTTGACGCATAATCCTTGCCGACCTCCGAGGAACCTGCCTGGAAAATTACCGGCTGTCCCTGCTTCGAGCGGGCGATATTGAGCGGTCCCTTCACCGAGAAGAACTCACCCTGATGATCCAGCGTGTGCAGCTTATCCTTATCGAAGAAGACGCCTGTCTCCTTGTTCCGCACAAAAGCATCATCCTCCCAGGAATCCCACAGCCCGCGTGCCACCTCCAGATATTCGGCAGCAATCCGGTACCGCTTGCCATGATCGGGATGCTCCTTCTTGCTGTAATTCAGTGCAGAGCCTTCGAGCGGTGAGGTCACCACATTCCACCCGGCCCGGCCACCGCTGATCATATCAAGTGAGCCGAATTGCCGGGCTACCGTGAACGGTTCACTGTAAGAGGTAGACAAGGTCCCGACCAGACCAATCCGGCTGCTGACCGCCGCCAATGCACTAAGAATAGTCAACGGCTCGAAGCGGTTCAGGAAATGAGGAATGGACTTCTCGTTGATGAACAGACCATCGGCAATGAAGATCAGGTCCAGCTTGCCCTCCTCTGCCTTGCGTACCCACTCCTTATATAGCTCAAAGTTCACACTGGCATCGGGCTTTGCATCGGGATGGCGCCACATGGAGGTGCTTCCTCCCACTCCGTGCAATAGGGCACCCAGCTTCAACTGTCTTGATTTCGTCATGCTCATTCCTCCTCATAGAATATGGTTAGAGCGCCGTTTGCTCTGAAGCTTGAGCGGCTGATGCAGCTGGTGCAGCTTGACCAGCCTGAGCTCCCCGCTTCACCCGTTCAATCTGGGCCAGATGCCGCTCTACATGGGCGGTGAAGCCGCGGACAATATCGGTAATCTGCACCGTCTCGCCCTTGAAGTTAATCCCGCTCTTCTCCCATTCTCCGGGGCTAAGTCTTCCGAGCAGCAGACTGTTATAATGCAGCAGACTGCGGAACAGCTCCAGGCTGTCTGCGGCATACCCCTGATTACTATGCTGTCCGCTGACCCATGCGTCCTGCTGGAATGCCGGGAGCTGAACCTGTGTATCTGCCAGAATGTCACGGATACGGAAGGAGACCACGATGCTGTGATCCGCCAGATGGGCCAGCACCTCGGTCACGCTCCAGCTTGACGGCTCCGCCTTCCACCTTAATTGTTCTTCGGATAAGCCTTCCACCGCCTGGACCAATTGCCCATGCGTATTCAAGTAGCCGGCTAGCTCCACACTCACACTGCTCATTGCGATTCCCTCCAGTATCGGTTTGAATTATCGTTGTTACCCGCTGATGGAATATGCTCAGTTGCACTTTGTACTATTATTGAAGCGCGACAACGCAAACGGAGCTATATTCTGCCGGGTATGTCCCTGCACAGCCAGATCCGCAAGAATCTCGCCGACCGCGCTGGAGAATTTGAAGCCATGTCCCGAGAAGCCTCCGGCCAGCAGCACATGGCTGTGAGCAGGATGGCGGTCGATGATGAAATCCTCATCCGGCGTATGCTCATACTTGCAGACAGAACCCTTCAGCAGCTTCCCGGCAGCGCCCGGCATATAAGCTTCAAGCACCCGGCGCAGGTCGCCTTCATCACTCTCCAGGCTGCCGAAGGGGGCCAGCGGTTCACCGGGCCTCCACACTTCGCCGGTGTCATGGCGGCCGATCTTCAGCCCGGCCCCACTGATACTGGGAAAGCCGTAGAACCCGCCTTCCTCTGCGCCGAGTGTGAAGCCGGGGAACTTCCCGGCATCGAAGGCCGGCGTACTCCCGAACCAGCCTACTACCTTGCGTACAGCCTTAATGGGCAAGCTGATGAAAGGCGTCAACGAGCTGAACCAGGCCCCGGCGCTGAGTATAGCAGCGGCTCCGTGGTAATTTCCCTGCTTCGTCTGTACTGTGACACTTCCTTCGCGGGCTGTTACCTTCAGCACAGGTGTATTCGTCAGCAGCTCCGCACCGTGAGCCAGCGCAAGCTGCCGGTAAGCAGTAATGCACCGCTCACTGTAGAGATAACCGGCATCCGGCTCATACATGGCCGCGAAGCCTTCCGGAACGGTCAGGGCCGGCCAGCGGCGGCGGATCTCCGCCGCATCCAATTGCTCCACCCGGACCTTGCGCTTCCGCGCCTCCGTATGGCGTCCGGCGAAGGAATACAGCCTGCTGTCTGCCAGATTGAGCACGCCGGACGGAGCCAGCAGCACAAGGCCGCTCTCCGCCTCCGCCTCTTCCCATAGCACCTGGGCACGGAGCGCCAGGTCAATATAAGCCGGATCGCCGCTATAGGCGTGCCTTATCAGGCGGGTATCGCCGTGATGGCTTCCTTCCATATGCGGCGGATCGAACGCATCGATCAACAGTATCTTCACCCCGCGCCGGGCGAGATGATAGCCTGCGCTCATGCCCATGGAGCCTGCACCGACAATAATGACGTCATAATCAGAATGCTCCGCTATGATCTGCACCCCTCTCCGCCGCCAGATGCTCAAGCACACGGACCGCCAGATCGCTGAAGAATCCTGCGCCAACCGGCAGCGCCGCTTCATCCAGCCCAAAAGCGGGATGATGCCACTCCTGGCTGCCAGCCGTGCCGGTGAAGACGAACAATCCGGGAACCGCCTGCTGATAGAAGGCGAAGTCCTCCCCGGCCGGTGACGGCACCGGCTGCACGGCGGTATAGCCCAGATTCGCTGCCGTTTCTTCGCCCAGCCGGGCCAGCAGCGCATCGTTGATGACCGGCGGCGGCCCGCCGATCCAGCACACGCTGGCTTCGGCACCGAGCGCGGCGGCCACACCTGTCACTATCTCCTCGAACCGCTTCAGCACCCTGCCGCGCACTGCTTCATCGAAGGAACGGATCGTTCCTTCCAGCACCGCCGTGTCCGGGATGATGTTCCACGAATTCCCGCTGTGGATCTGTGTGACACTGATGACTGCGCTATCCAGACTGCCCACATTCCGGCTGACGATGGACTGCAGCGCCGTTACAATATGAGAGGCGGCGACAATAGGATCGATCCCGGCCTCCGGCACAGCTGCATGAGTGCCGAAGCCCCGGATACGGACCGCGAAGCCGTCTGCGGCCGCCATCAGCGGACCAGCCTTGATCCCAAGGGTCCCAACTGGCAGATCCGGCTTATTATGCATGCCGATTACTGCGCGGACCTGATCCAGCCCTCCAGCGGCGATGATCTGCTGCGCACCCTTCGCCTTCTCCTCGGCGGGCTGGAACAAGAAGCGCACCGTTCCCTTCAGGCTGCTCTCCTGCGCCTTGAGCTGATATGCGGCTCCAAGCAGCGCCGCCGTATGGAAGTCATGCCCGCAGGCATGCATTCTGCCTGGATACAGGGAGGCATACGGCAGCCCGGTCTCTTCCTGGATCGGCAGGGCATCAATGTCTGCCCGCAATGCAATCACTGGCCCGCCCTTCCAGCCGCCGACTTCGGCAATAACCCCGGTCTTCAGACCGTAATCTACTATCTTCACACCCGCCTGCTTCAGCAGTGAGGTGATATACACGCTAGTTTCCACCTCTTCACCTGACAGCTCCGGGTGCCGGTGCAGATGACGCCTGATTTCAACCAGCCGCTCCTTGAACGATAACGAATGTACTTCCTGTGCCGCAGATTTCGTGGCTGAATTTGTCATTAGCAGGCCTCCTTGCTTGTTAATCAGATGTCCTCACTGCGCTATGCCTCCGCCGGCACTTCGGCCAGCGCCTCACTCAGCAGCTCGAAGGAACGCTGCCGCTTACCGAAGGGCTGCACATTGGTCGTGACGATGAATTCCTCCACGCCGGAAGCTTCAGCTAGCGCCAGAAGCTGCTCACGTACGTTCTCCTTCGTCCCTTTGGTAATCTCAGGCTCCCGCTCCTCCAGCGTGTACGCTTCCTCACTCTGGCGGGTGAACTCTTCCGCCTGCTCCCGGCTGGCCAGCGTCAAAACCTTACCGCTGGCAAAACGGAGGCGGATCAGCTTATTCGCTCCAGCCAACTCCTTGGCCTCCTCTTCGGTATCGGCCACGATGACAGCCAGCGCAATAATTACCTGCGGCTCCTGCCCGCCGCTTCGATTGAAGCTGTTGCGGTAAGCCCGCACCGCCTCTAAGGCAACGGCCTGATCACCGCCGATGAACAGGGAGAACACATACGGCAGGCCGAGTCCGGCCGCGATCTCGGCGCTGGCGACACTGGCGCCGAGCACATACAGCTCCGGCGGAGTTCCGGGGAGCGGGCCTGCCTTCAGCCCGTGCAGCGGATGCTCCGCCTCTAGCCGGTTATGCACATACTTTTCCAGCTCCACAATCTTGTCCGTTAACGAAGCAGCTTCCCCGCTCCCCTGCTGGAGCGCCTGTGTGCTGCGCGGCAAGCCGCCGGGAGCGCGGCCGACGCCTAAGTCCACCCGTCCCGGTGCCAGCGAAGCCAGCACGTTGAAATTCTCAGCCACCTTGTAGGGGCTGTAGTGCTGAAGCATAATTCCGCCGGAGCCGATGCGGATACGATCCGTTTTGGCCAGCAGGTGCGAGATAAGTACCTCGGGAGAAGACCCGGCTACCTGCTCCGAATCATGATGCTCGGATACCCAGAAGCGGCGGAAGCCGAGGCGTTCAGATAGCTGCGCCAGGCTGATTGTGTGCCGGAAAGCCTCTTCCGGTGTCTCCCCGGGATAGATCGGGCTTTGGTCGAGTACGCTGATTGTAATTGCCATAGATATGCCTCCTAGATGGAATAGTTCAGCTCCGGCGTAATCCGCTTCAGGAACTGCTTCGTTCGTTCTTCTCGCGGATGGTTGAATACCTCCGTGGGCGTGCCCTCCTCGACGATCACTCCGCCGTCCATGAACACCACATGATTCGCCACATCGCGGGCGAATCCCATTTCATGCGTCACCACAATCATCGTGATGCCTTCCTTGGCGATCTTGCGGATCACCGCAAGCACCTCGCCAACCAGCTCCGGGTCCAGTGCCGAGGTCGGTTCATCGAAGAGGATGACCTCCGGCTCCAGGGCGAGCGCCCGGGCAATCCCGACCCGCTGCTGCTGGCCGCCGGAGAGCTGGCTCGGATAGGCATCCAGCTTGGCGCCGAGCCCCACCTTCTCCAAGAGGGCGATGCTCTTCTCTCTCGCTGCCTCCTTCGGAAGCTTCTTGACGATCAGCAGGCCTTCCATCACATTTTCCAGCGCGGTTTTATGCCGGAACAGATTGTACTGCTGGAAGACCATGGCGGTCTTTTGCCGGAGCTGGTGGATATCCTTCTTGCGGGCATGCCGGAAGTCCAGCTTGAAGTCCCCGATGGAGATTTCGCCGCTGCTGGGCTTCTCCAGAACATTCACGCAGCGCAGCAGGGTGGTTTTGCCGGAGCCGCTGGGACCGAGAATGACCACCACCTCGCCCTTGGACACCTCCAGATCAATATGGTTCAGCACCTGATGGCGCCCGAACGACTTCGATAGCTGCGATAGCTTAATCATGCGACTCCCCCCCGGTTATACAGATTGATCCGTCTTTCAATGACGGCGGTTGCCCGCTCAATGAGGAACGTCAGTCCCCAGAAGATCAGCGCCGCCGCCAGGTACGCCTCGAAGAACTTCCAGTTGGTCGAAGCGACAATCTGCGCCTGGGCATTGATGTCCACTACCGATACGGTAAAAGCCAGCGTAGACCCGTGCAGCATCCCGATCACGGAATTCGACAGGTTGGGCAGACTCGCCGCCAGCGCCTGGGGGAACACAATCCGCCGCAGCGCCTGGGGAGTGCTCATCCCTATGGAATGGGCCGCTTCCAGCTGACCGCGGTCCACCGCCAGCAGACCGGAGCGCACCACTTCGGACATATAGGCCCCCGCCGTAATGGAGAAAGAAATGTAGGCGAAGCCGATCATCGGGATTGATACCGAGCGGAAGCTCCAGCCGAACTGTGCAGCAAGCCCGTCAATAATCATAGGCAGCCCGAAATAGATCAGCAGCAGATGCGTCAGCATCGGGGTGCCGCGGATGAACGTGACATACCCTACGGCCAGCGGATACAGCCCGGGAACTCTATAAATCCGGATCAGGGCCACGACTGTACCGATCACGAAGCCTGCCAACACCGACACAACCGTGATATACAACGTCGTAGGAATGGCTCCCAGAATTTGCAGAAACGCCGTCCAGATAAAAGCCGGGTCCAGCTTCATTACGCACCGCCTCCTTTACCCGCTCCCATATCCGCGACAATCGTGCGGTAGGACGCTTTTCGCTGCAGAGTGAACCGCTTCTTGGCCGGGCTATCCTGGGCTTCATGCCTGAGCAGACGTTTCTCCGCAACCAGCAGCAGCCTCTCAATACACAAACTGATCACAAGATAGATAAGCGCAAGCGCAATATACGTCTCGATGAAATGCTGGGTCGCGCTGCCCAGGGTCTGAGCCTTGCCCGTCATCTCCATCACGCCTAGCGTGAACGCCAGCGAAGTATCCTTCAGCAGCGCTATGACAAGATTCGAGAAGACGGGAATGGCAATTCCCAGCGCCTGCGGCAGCACAATACGGGTAAAAGCCTGATAAGTGGTCATCCCCGTAGCATAAGCCGCTTCCACCTGCCCCTTATCGACTGCTGTCACTGAAGCGCGGATCATCTCCGACATGAAGGCCCCGGTATGCAGACCGTAGGTCAGAATCACGAACACCAGCACCGGAGTCCGCGTCATATCCAGATTCACCAGCTTCAGCACCTCAGGCAGACCGTAATAGAACAGGAATAACTGAATCAGAATCGGCGTCCCTCTGAAAAAAGAAATGTACACCTCAGCGCAGGTCTTCAGGACCGGCATCTTATACAGGCGGGGAAGCGCAATGATAAATCCGACAATCATCCCTGCCAGCAGCGAGCAGGCTACGATCAGCAGCGTGGTGCTCAGCGTGGTCAGCAGTTTGGGCAGGAACGAGAAGACAAAACCTAGATCAAACGGTGCACCCATCCTGCACCTCCTTTCAGAGCTGTAAAGGCCTGCGCACTATTGAACCGATGAGGTGGTAACGTCTGCGCCCAGCCATTCTGTGCTTATTTTGCCCAGCGTGCCGTCTGTCTTCAGCTCCTTGACCACTCCGTCAATGGCCTCCGACAGCTTCTGCGAAGGGGCATCATCCTTGCGCAGCACATACAGAATATCAGCAGAGGACAGCTCGGGACCTACCGCCTGCAGCTTGCCCTGCGGGTCGATGATCGGCAATACGAAATCGGCAGCAAGGGTAGCATCCACCCGGCCTGAATCAATCTGGCTGACCGTATCATTGGCGGCACCGTTCTGATAGACAATTGAGATCGAATCCGCACCGTGCTCCTTGTTGTAGTTCTCCAGAATTTGCGCTTGAGCACTGGTGGCGCCGGTCAGCACCTTCTTGCCTTTCAGATCGTCCAGTGTCTGGATCGAATCATTACCTTTCGCTACAACAATGCGGTTTCTCCAGTGAGCATAAGCTTCCTTGTTAAAAGCGTACTTCTGCTCCCGCTCCGGGTTCTTCTCCATGACATGGGCCACCAGGTCAATCTTCTTCGTCTCCAGACTCAGCAGCAGATTGCTGAAATCCATCGTCTGGAATTCGAACTCATACTCCGGCAGGCGCTTGTCAATCTCCTTCAGCAGCTCTACATCGAACCCGGTCAGCTTGCCGTTCTCATCGATGAAGCAGACATTGGGAAAAGCAGTACCGGTCCCGATCACGATCTTGGTCACCTTAGCCGGCTCAGCGGCTGCGCCTGTGGACTCCGCACTATTCTGAGGGGCTGCCTCTGCCACCTTGCCACTGTTTGCGCTGCTACTTACGCTGTTATTATTGCCGCAGCCGGCGATCAGCAGCGTCAGTACCAGTGTGGATGCGAACGATATCGTCTTGTTCATCTCTCAAACCCCTTTTCAATTTAAATAATCCCTATCTGTTTAGTGGTGATTATATGCAATTAACTTTATCACTGCATGCTGCCATGCGCTAATAGAGTTTCTTAATATGGTTATTCAAGAAATCCATTCAGCTTACTCAGTGTCTCCGTCCCCAGCTCCAGCAGGGTATCCAGGAATTCTGCGTTCTCTCCGTTCAGCGAGATCAGGTGGGTCCGCAGGGAGATACCTGCGGTCTCAGTGATATCCACCCGGACCAGTGTTCCCGCCTCTACCTCCTCCTGCACGCTCAAGGCCGGAAGGAAGCAGATGCCTGCTTGCCGCAGCACCAGCTTCTTGGCGGTCTCCAGGTTATCCACCTGATAGACAATGCCCGGCGGACGCTCCATGCTCTCAAATACCCGGTGCAGGCGCATCCAGTCCAGCGAGCCGCATTCGAAGAATACTAGGGTCTGCTCAGAGATCTCCCGGATCGAAGCACGGCCCTTGCGGGCCAGCGGATGAGCGGCATACACATACAGCGAGATCGGGTCTTCACAGAAAGGAAAGGACTGGATGGCCGGATTCACTACCTTGCGGATAAAAGCGAGATCGATCTCCTTCGCCTTCAGCTTCTCAATCAATATTTCGGTGGGAGCGGTAGTCAGCTTCATACGGATGTGCGGATACCGCTGCCTCAAATGGAGCAGGAGATGAGGCATCAGATAATTGGAGACGGATACCGTGCTGCCGATTCTCAGCTCGCCGGGGATTTGACCTTTCGACTGAAGCTGATGCCTGCCGTTCTGATAGACCTGCAGAATTTGCTGCGCATAGGGGAGGAACTGGCGTCCTTTATCCGTCAGGTTAATCTGCTTGCCCAGCCGGTCGAATACCTTGCAGTCCAGCTCCCGTTCCAGCGACTGGATGCGGGCTGTTACTGTCGGCTGCGAGATATAGAGCACATCTGCCGCTTTGTTGAAGCTTCCGTAGTGGTTAATGTAGACAAACGCCTCAATGTTCTCGATATTCAAGCATAGTCCCCCTCTGCATCAATAATTTTATTATTCCTATCGATTAACAATGAATTTTAATTAATCTTATGCAGAGGCTATTTTTTTGTCAACTGACGGGCATCGTTTATTTTGGAAATTCCCCTTCCGCCACTTTTCCCCAAATTTATGTTTTCAAGTTCAATTTATATTTATCACAAGTCAGATAGAACTTTTCTATGTTTTTATTTGAATCATTAATACCCTCTTATACTTATCGGATTTATGTATTATAATAACGGCACATTCCATTACCGGACAGGAGGCACCAGATGAATCACTCAACAGGACTTGTAATCCGTGAAGCCGCAGCTGCCGACCGTGAAGCCATTGCCGGGGTCTTGCTGGAAGCTTACAGCGAATATGCAGCCGTGCTGCCCGAACCGTTCTGGGAGGAGTACCGGGACTCCATTCTCGGCTCGGTTCATGGCGATGGACCGGTCTCCCGGATTGTAGCGGAGCTGGATGGACAGATCGTGGGAAGCGTACTGCTGTTCACCTCCTCTGAGGCTGCTTACGGAAGGGCCGAGCTGGGCATCCATACGCCGATCATTCGTCTGCTGGCCGTAGCTCCGGAGGTCCGGGGGCACGGGGTGGCCAGACTTCTGATCCGCGAAGCGGCAGGAAGAGCCCTTGCACTGGGGGCAGCCAGTCTGAATCTTCATACTTCGGATATGATAGCCTCTGCGATCAGGCTATATGAGGGACTCGGCTTCAAGCGGGCTTATGAGACGGATCTGAAGAACGGGGATACTCTGGTCAAGGGCTACCGTCTGGAGCTGCCAGTCTCCGCCGGTCCACAGGCAGAACCGACCTCAACGGCCAGCATAACCGGTTAAGCTGGCCTTTTATACGGCTGCCCGCAGGTATTGTGGCGGAACCAACTGCTAAGGCTAGCACAACCGGCTAAGCCGTCCTCTTCTTAAGGAGAACCTATTCAGCGGAGCGCTCTAGGGCTCCGCTGAATAGGCTTGGTTTGGGGCTTGGTTTGGGGCTTGGTTTGGGGCTTGGTTTGGGGCTTGGTTTGGGGCTTGGTTTGGGGCTTCGCTTGGGATACCGCTTTGGCCCGGTAAATTTCTAAAATCCTGCACAAAAGACAACAATCTGCTCAGCATTTGGACTAAAATTCTAAATTGCTGTATAAAAGTCAGCATTCTTCCTCCTCTGGGCGGCTTAAAGGGACAGTTCTTGTATTTATTGCAACATTCCCCTTGAACGCCCAAATATTCAGGAATCAAAGCTGCAATACTTACAACATTCCTGACCTTGCTGTGCAATCCGCCCACAGTAGGGAGGCAGACACGGTTCAATGCGAATACCATTACTGAGCGGCGGCTCTGTGTTACCCTATGTTTGCCGTTATAGAATCCCTTTCGCTTTCGCGGCCTTCAGCCATTGCGGCAATTCATTCAACAGCTGATCATATAGCTCCTCGTCGGATACGTCTTCAATGCGGTCCAGATGCATGAAGCTGGCGTTATCCACCAGTCTGCCGCTCATCGTGTCAAGCTGCTTCAGCACCTCGAAGTCAGAGTCGCCGATGCCGACAAATTGCCAGAATATTGGAAGAGAAGAGGCCGCCATGATAACTTTGCGGGTCAGTCTCACTACGCCGCCGTCATTGATGAAGATAATGAACACAGGCGTCGTGTCCGGCTCCTCCTTCGTGTATTTCTGGATAACATCCTGCATCACCGGCGGTTCATTATTGCGCCCGAACTTATGAATCGCGTCATTATTCGTAATATGGGTGAAGACATAACTGCCAAGCTCCTGCTCAGTAACCGGCGGAAGTCTACTGAATTCCGTATCATAGACCCACACATCCAGTGAGCCGTTATCGTCGAACTTGCTGGCAACGGCGAGAATGCGTTCCACCACCTCCTGCACCACGCCTCTGGCATAAAGACTGCGCATGGAGCCGGTGATGTCCAGCACGATGCCCACTCTTGCGATGACACCGGTAAGCTGTTTTTTGACCAGGGTGAGCTCCACGATCTTTTTGCGCAGATTAATCGAAGACAACACATTCACCGGAGGCTCCGCCTCCGGCTGCAGGATTACCTCCGGGGTCTGCTTCACCCCCTCAGGTGTCCACTCCACCATCTCGGCTGTCCGCTCTATCCCCTCAGGCGTCCGCTCCACCATCTCGGCTGTCCGCTCTATCCCCTCAGGTGTCCACTCCACCATCTCGGCTGTCCGCTCTATCCCCTCAGGCGTCCGCTCCACGAGCTCAGATGTTTGCTCTATCCCCTCAGGCGTCCGCTCCACTAACCGAGCTGTCCGCTCCACTACCTCAGCTGCCTGCCCCATTCCCTCAGATGTTTGCTCCACTACCTCAGTTTCCCGCTCTACCACCTCAGCCGCCGCTGCGGCTTCGTTCCCGGATTCCTGTTCCACCTCAAGCCCGTAGCTTCGGCACAGGGCTGCAAGGCCCCCGTTATACCCGCTGCCGATGGCGCTGAACTTCCACTCTCCCTGATGGCGGTACAGCTCCCCGGCTACGACGGCAGTCTCCTCCGACAGGTCTGCTCCGTACTCGAAGCGGTGCAGTTCTTCCCCGTTTCTGCGGTCAGTCAGTGTCAGCTGCAAGCCGGACAGCTCCTTCATCCGCTGGTTGCGCTGCTCCCCCTCATAGATCGTCAGTGTCAGCGCAATGCGTGCATAATGCTGGGGTATTTTCGCTAACGAGATGGACAGGCTCGCCAAGTTCTCCCCATCCGCAGCATGAGCTACAGCCCCTTCTCTGGACACAGGATTACCATAGAAAATAAAGTCCTCATCCCGTTCACACCGGTTCTGATCCGACAACAGAAAGGCTGCCGCATCGACGCCTATTCCGCTATGGCGTGTATTCCAGCCTAGCTGGACCGTTATGTCGCTTACATCTCTTCCTTTGGTGAGTTCGGCCTTTTGACCTTTTGACAGCTGCAAATCCTTCATCTCCTCTTCATAGCAGTCTATTCCAGAAGTTCATAGATAAGGTATACCCCATTGTGGCAGCCTTTCACAAACCTGAACAGATTGTATTTCCGCCTTTGCTCCTATAATATGGAGGTATTAGATGATAGATAGGGGCTTTACCTGATGAATTTCACTGCGATAGATTTTGAGACTGCCAATGCCGGCCGTTCCAGTGCCTGTGCCCTGGGGCTTGTTCAGGTTCGGGACGGTGTCGTCACTGCGGAACATAACTGGCTGATTGATCCGCGGCAGCGGTTCGACGGGATGAATATTGCCATTCATGGCATTACACCTTCGATGGTCAGAGGCCAGCCTACCTTCGAGGAGCTGTGGCCTACGGTAGAGCCGCTGCTGCAAGGGGAGATTGTGATCGCGCATAATGCCGCCTTCGATATGAGTGTGCTGCGCTACTGCCTGGACGACTACTCTCTCTGCTATCCCGGCTTTCAATATTTATGTACCTACCTGCTCGGCAAAAAAATGCTCCAGGACCTCCCCTCCCATAAGCTGAATGTCATCTCGGCACATTTCGGCATCCGGCTGAAGCACCATGATGCTCTGGAGGATGCCAGAGCTTCTGCACTGATTCTCCTGAAATTGATGGAGCAGTGGCAGCAGTTCGATCCGCTGCTGTTAGCCGGCAGCCAGGGCTATAAGGCCGGGACGATGTATGACGGCGGGTATACGCCGTTCAAAGCAGCGCCCAAGAAGGCCGCGAAAAAGCCGGCGGCCGGGAAGAAGGCAGCCGCTAAGACCGCGGTTGCTGCAAGCCCGGGCTTGCAGGTTAGCGGAACGGTAGCCGGGCAGGCACAAGGTGAAGCGCCAGCAGCTTCACTTGACCAGCTTCCGGCCGCAGCACCGCCAGCCGCCGGTGCTGCGGCTGTCCCTACACTGGTTCGGGGGCAGCGCGTCGATATCGGCGGCAAGCTCAGCGCTTCCAGACTCCTTGCGGCTGTGGAGTGGGATGCATCGGCTTTGCACACGGAAGTGAGCCAGCCGGAGACTGCTGCCTTTCTGCTCCGGGAGAGCGGACGCTGCGAGCAGGAGCGGGGGCTTATTTTTTATGGGAATATGGAAGACCCCAGCGGCTCCGTCTTCTCCTCGAAGCCTGCTGCGCACATGGGGCATCTGTACCTTCAGTTAAGCAGTCTGCCTGCAGCCATTACACGGATTGCGCTGGCCTTCACCGTTCCGGAGTTCAGCGGTAACAGGCATCCGGGCCCGATCTGGAACGCTTCCGTATCACTGATTGATTCCCGGACGGGAGTCAGGCTGGCGGTGTTGCCCTTCAGCCGGAATGTTATGCCAGGCATGTCCGTTGTTATCGGCGAGTTCTACCGTTATAAAGACAAATGGAGATTTGCTGCTATCGGAGAGTCGCTGCCGGGCGGCCTTCCAGCCCTATGCAGCCATTACGGCCTGGAGACCGACAGCGCCGGGAAGGCACAGCCGGAGTCCGCCGCCGCAGCGGAGGCTGAAGGTCCTAAATAAAGCAATCCCCCCAAACCGCAAATACGGGATGGGGGGATTGCTCTATTTTCAAACGATATAAAATTCTAAATCGTTATAACTTCAGCCGGTACACAGCCTTATTCTCCAGACCTCTTATGAACGGCGTCCATTCCTCCGTCTCCGGCGTCGTATCAAGGGCGTCCTCCACCATTTGCAGCTTGGCATCCATCGCATCGATATGATGCAGGGCAACGGCTTCAGCCGTCTGCGGCTGGACCGGGCTTCCCCACTCGCCCAGATTATGATGAGATAAGACCAGATGCTGAAGCGCCAGGATTTTCTCGGATTCCAGATCAATGCCGGTGCGGATTGCCGCTTCTGTAATCCAGCTGGAGGCCATGGAAATATGCCCGATCAGCTTGCCCTTCACACTGTAATCCGACACAATGCCGTACTGCGAGATCATCTCTTCCGGCTTGGCGATATCATGAAGAATGATCCCTGCTCTCATCAGATCAGGATTCAGGAACGGACGCTGCTTGCACAGGAAGTCCCCAATCTCCAGCATTCGGACCATGTGATAAGCAAGCCCTGCAAAATACGCATGATGGTGGGTCTTGGCAGCCGGATAATGCATCAGCTTCTCCTCCACCTTACCGACACAGAAGTTCACAATCGCTGCAATCTCCGGATCAGCAATACTAGCCATCTCATTCTTGATCGTATGGACCAGGTCCACAGGACGCACCGGGGCCGAGCGGATGAAGTCGGTCAGCGATACCCCGTCGGATTCATTAACCAGTCTGAGTTTAGTGATTTTGACCTGAAGCTTCTCGCGGTAGGTATGGGCCAATCCCCGCACCTTCACCAGCGCCATCGGAAAAAATGTCTCCTTATCCGTCACGCTGACGTCCCAGTATTTCGCCGAAATCTGACCGCTGGCATCACCTAGTACAATATCGAAGTAATCCTTGGGAGGAGTCCCGTTTGTCTGTTTCAGCACCAGTTCTCTAAGCAGATAGAAGCCGGTGAATTCATCCTGCGGGGCTAGCTGTTTGATTAATGTCATTGTGAAGCCTCCTATGACTTACAGGCCTGGGCCTGCTGGGTATAATAGTGTGTATATTAGAGGTTTGACACTCCCTTCCCAAATCCCTTTAAATTACTATACGATTGGCATTTCTATTTATGTCCACACCAAGTGGAAACGGCTTTTCCGGCTTTTAAAATTCAAAAAAGGGCTGCCCCGGCGGCCATTTGCATGACCCAGGACAACCCTTAGTGAATGGATTCTGTTATTTCCCGGCAGATTCGAGCGCTTCTTTGATCGCTTCTACAGCCTTGGCGGAGATGGCTTTCTGGGCATCATTCGCACCGAAGGCTGCTGCACGGTATCCGTACTTATGCAGGCCTTTGCCGTTCGAGGTATTCTCGATCTCGTATTTCACAAGCAGCTCGTCATCCGTCAGGTTATATCTTACTTTTCCCTTATCATCCAGGTAGTACACAGCCATAGTTACAGGCACATTATACTTAGTAGTAACCATGACATTTACAGTTTTATCCACACTCGCACCGATGAAAATCCCATCGAAATACGCAGCCTTATCCGTTTCCGTAACTTCTGCTTTACCATAAGCTCTGTCAACGGCAGCCTTCAGCGCATTGCTGCTACTGGTAGCGCCTGATACCGCATCTACATCTTGAGCACCTTCTCTTGTGCCTGCGGCCAGGAAGCTGGCGGTCAGCACCGGAATGGCTTTTTGCACTTCAGCATAAGCGGCTTTACCCAGATCCACCATGTTCATGCCTACACGGGAAAGGGCCACATTTACGATCTTGCCGTTACGCAGTGTAACATCTGCTTTGTTCGTGCCTTTGTCATAAGCATCACCATAAGCGGTGAAGGTGCCGTCTTTATAAGTACCTTGTACTTTGGACGCATTGGTCAAAGCATCCGTCAGCGCTGCCTTCGCTGCAGCCGACAGGGCTTCCTGTCCGGCGATATCTGGAGCCTGCACACCGCTTGCGAGCAGTCCGGCGGTCAGCTTGTCAACCAGTGATTTCTGTTCTTCCGTACGTTTGTCATCTGCAATCAGCTTGCCGTCTGCGCCGAACAGGCTTAGCTTGATGCCCGTTACCTGATCCGCGTCGATATCAACCAGCAGCATAACCTTGGACTGATTATCCACACCGGCAAATTTACCGTCGAAGGTTTGACCTTCACCCGGAGTCTTCAAGGCTTTCTCAAAAGCGCGCTCTACGGCCTGATTCCAGCCATGGCTGCTCTCCGTAGCACCGGAGATTCCATCTACCTTCTCATTATAGTTAGCGATATAAGATCCATTAGCCAGCAGTTTGGCGGTCATCGGAGCATTCGCCTTCACAACCTCCGCATAAGCGGTTGCGCCTCTGTCGATCAGGTTGCTGCCAAGTCTGAACAGCTTCACATCTACCAGCTTACCGTTACGGATCACAACATCTGCTCTCTCCACGCCTACACTTCTTGCTGTACCGTAGGAAGAGTAGAATCCGTCAACATAAGCAGCCTTGTTGTTGATGGTAGCATTCTGTTCGGCATCCCAGAAGGCATTCACTGCGGCTTTGGTCTCTGCCTCAAAACCGGCTACCGGCTGTGCGCTAGCACCTTTGGCAAGCAGTGCAGGAGTAATCGCTGCAATCGCTGCTGTCTGTTCAGCCGTATACGTCTTCTCATCCACGAAGTCTCCGGTAGCGCTAAGCGGATACAATTTAACCGCAGTCAGCTTATTTGCTTCATAGGTAGCGAACACTGCATATTTGGCCTCAGGGTCTACACCCATGTGGACTCCATTGAAATAAGCAGCGTCAGCCGCTTGATGCGCAAGCGATCGCTCAAAAGCTCTGTCTACGGACAGCTTCCAGCCGTTGCTCGTGCGGGTTGCGCCGGATACAGCGTCAACCTTAGCTGCGCCGTCTCTGGTTTTGCCCATCAGTCTGTCTTTCATCAGACCGTAGGCTGCCCACACGCCGCTGTAATTCTCACGGGCATTGCGGTCAATGATCTTCGGGCTGGTTCTGAGCAGCTCGATATCGGCGATTTTGCCGTCTTTAATCGTTACCTTCGCACCCTCTGTACCTTTGGAATACGCATCTCCATAGGCAACATATACTCCGTCCTGATATACAGCCTTGTGCACAGTAACTAGCGCTGCTGTTGCTACAGGCTTTACAGTTGCCGCTGGCTTCTCAGAGGCTTTGGCGGATGCTGCGGGTGCAGCAGTTGCTTTAGCTGTTGCTGCGGGTGCAGCTGTCGCTTTTGGAGTGGCTGCCGGTTTGGCTGTCGCCTTCGGAGTGGCTGCCGGTTTGGCTGTCGCCTTCGGGGTTGCCGCCGGTTTGGCCGTCGCCTTCGGAGTTGGTGCCGGTTTGGCTGTTGCCTTCGGAGTTGCCGCCGGTTTGGCTGTTGCCTTCGGAGCTGGTTTAGCAGTCGCTGCCGGCGCTTCTTCCGAGGCTGCTGAAACCGCATCCACCTTCAGGTTCAAGGCAGGTAGATTAATCGTGTAGGCTAATGGCGCAAGCAGCAAGGCTGCGCTTACAGTCAAAGAAATTAATTTTTTCAAATGCGTATTCTCCTTTATTATCCCCAGTAGTATGTAGCGTTTTCAAACTGTGTTGGTCCATTCATTCCTTCTGATTACGAAGAGCAGCCAACTCTTCCTGAACGTCACCCACTCCTTCCTTCATTCCTGCTCGGCCCAGCCCGTGTAAGAAAAGATTCATCTATATATACAATCTTTCAAAAGGTGAAACAATTCACATAATAGAGTGAATTAATTCACATAAGTGGACTTCAAGCTGCTGGTGAATATTTCTGGCTTGATGGTAACAAAATTGAAACTCTTTTCTCTGTGTAGAAAATCACATACCCTATAAGAAACATCACTTTTTTGCAATAACATAAAATCTGATTCCATCTACCTCTCATAATCTGCCATATCCTCCTTCATATGATAACCATGCGATATATTATATTGTGCGGCTGCGCTTAAATATGATATTTTTATACGATGTCATGTTCATGGAAAGGAGTAACAGCTGCTCATGAATCCGTCGTGTATAGGCGTTATTCTTGCTCAGATCGGAACCCCTGACGCCCCGAGCGCCAAGGCGGTCCGTCCCTATCTGAAGCGGTTTCTGTCTGACCGCAGAATCATTGATTATCATCCGCTCTTCTGGCAGCCGCTGCTGCGCGGTATTATTCTGCGCACCCGTCCGCGCCGGTCCGCGAAGCTCTATCAGGAGATCTGGATGGAAGAGGGCTCACCGCTGCTCGTCCATTCCAGAGCACAGCAGGCAGCGCTCCAGGCACTGCTGGGCAGCAGCTATCAGGTCGAGCTGGGGCTTGCTTACAGCACACCCGGCATGGCTGAAGCCTTCCGCAAGCTGGAAGCTTCGGGAGTGACCCGCATCATAGTCCTGCCATTATTCCCGCAGTATTCCTCGACGACGACCGCTTCCGTCTATGAAGCTGCCAGCTTCGCCGCTCTGGGACGGCATAGCCGCTACGGACAGGTATCCAAACGCTTCGTACCGGCGCTGCGGTTCGTAGAAGCCTACCATGACGCGCCCGGCTATATCGCAGCGATGCAGTCCTTATTACAGCGGCAGATCCGCGCCATGAGTGAAGAACCTGACTATTATATCCTGTCCTTCCACGGCATTCCCCGCCGTTATGCCGAGACCGGAGATCCCTATCCGCAGCAGTGCCAGGAAACGGCCCGTCTGCTTGCAGAAGCGATGGGCTGGACTCCGGAACGCTGGCAGCTCTCCTTCCAGTCCCGTTTCGGGCCGGAGACCTGGGTGGGACCGTCGACTGCGGATACGCTGAAGGAGCTTCACGGACGCGGAATCCGGCGGCCGCTGATTTTCTCACCCGGACTAGTCACGGACTGCCTTGAAACGCTGCATGAGCTGGCCGTAGAAGGACGGGATCTCTTCGTCATGGGCGGCGGAAACGCTAAGATGCTGGAGGTGGCTCCTTGCCTGAACGACACCGGAGAGTGGATCAGCTTCCTCGCGGGACTGGTTGACTGCTCGGCCCAGGGCTGGCACCCTTCCGTAGCAGCTGCGGCGGCGTCAGAGCAGCCGCTCTAACACAGAAACGCCCGGTCTACAGGTATCTTCAACCTGTGAACCGGGCGTCTTTTGGCGTAGACATTATTCCTAATTATTGAAGCGTGAGCTGTTTATATTTGGCAGTCAGTTCCTCGAACCACTGCTTATCCTGCAAAGTCAGCGCAAAATCAATCAATTCGGCAATTTCATCAGGCTGCAGATCAGGTGAATCCTTGAAGCTGATCTCAGCCGAAGCCGAAGCTGTTCCCTCCGAGCCCTCCGCAAAATCATAGGAGAACATCAGCTTGATGTCACTTTCCAGAAACTCATTGCGCAGGAAGTAGAGCACCTCGCACATCAGAACAGGTCTGACATGGTTCTCGAACACACAATCCATGACCTTAGCCCAATAATGCTGGTTGCTGAGATGCAGCTTATCATTGGTCAGGAGATACTGCTCACCCTGATAATCATTAACAAATTTCAGTTCAACCGGCTCCATTTTAAAAATACCGGTAATTTGCTTCCTGGTGATATTCAAGATGTCGCGCGTTTCCAATCTCATCATTCTCATGCACCCCGTTCCTCAGGTTTGGACGATCTGTATATGCTGAATTTTCATGATTCGACAATAATTTTAAACTAATTTAAAAGTATTATCGTCTTTTCCGCACCTATTGTTAATGCTTTTTCATTAAAAATTTAAAATTTTCTGTTTCATCCTGTGAAAAATCGGTTAATTTATTTCTTTTTTTCAACATGGTACCCAATCATGAACAAAAAGCCATCCTATGGATGAAAGGATTACCTTCGCGCCAGCACAATGTATACTGTTTTTTACATACATTTGGTCCATGCGCCTGCGTGGTAGACAATGTATGCTGTTTTTGGCATACATTTGGGCCATGCACCTTCGCACCAGCATAATGTATACTGTTTTTCGCATACATTCGAGCATGCGCCTCCATGCGAGCACAATGTATGCTGTTTTTCATACACATTCGGTCCATATGGCCCTGTACCTTACACTCACCTTGTCCACTAACAGGAGGAAACTATAGTTTCCTCTACAACAAAAAAGCCACCCAGTCTGCAATAGACTGAATGGCCAGTAGCCCAATATTAGAATAAAAGTGTACCTTCACCGGTATGGTGTCGCGCCGCCTTAGCTGACGAACAACGGTACCAGCTGAATTCCCTCTTCGGGCGAGATCCGCACCAGGCCTTTATCGGATATCCGCAGTGCGGGTATAACCGCGAGGGCCAGCAGAGACAGGGTCATAAAAGCATAGTTCAGCGTACAGCCCGCATCATATAGCGCTTTGCTGATGGCAGCGGATTGCGCGGCGGCAATCTCAAAGCGCTCTGCGGACATCAGTCCGGCAATCGCCAGCGGGAATAAGGTGGTCCCGGCAGCGGTAATCACTGCAACACCGCCCTGCGCCTCCGCCACAGCGGCAGCCGCCTGCGCCATCAGTCCATCATCATTACCGATGACCAGCACATTATGGCTGTCATGAGCTACAGTCATCGCTATTGCCGCAGGCTCACGGAAGCCGATGCCCTGCACAACCCCAACAGATTTGTTGCCCGTTCCCTTGTGCCGCTCCAGAACAGCGATTTTGCACAGGCCGTCCTGCACCACCAGCTCCGATCCAGCTACTGGCAGGCTCATGATCAGCTCGCCGGTCTCCACATGGTTCTCAATAACCT
Organism: Paenibacillus sp. FSL R7-0179; assembly: GCF_038002265.1. Lineage (NCBI taxonomy): Bacteria > Bacillati > Bacillota > Bacilli > Caryophanales > Paenibacillaceae > Paenibacillus > Paenibacillus sp. FSL R7-0179. Next base: position 673,692 of record NZ_JBBOCC010000002.1, on the reverse strand, counting down.
GGATGACCCGCGTAGCCAGAACACCTTCCTCAATGGGCGCATGAATCACGAAGTCTGCGGGAACCGGGGGCTGCTGCAGATGCACAGAGGCCAGCACTTCATCCGGGTAGGTGTACGGGGTCAGCTCAGCCGTCATGCGGCCGTTCTCAGCCACAACAACACCGGCTGCAATCGTCATGACCACATGGACATCGGCCAGATTTCCGTCCAGCAGAATGATATCCGCGCAGGAGCCCGGCGTGATGGAGCCGATATCGCGGGCTACGCCGAAGCGCTCGGCTGTGTTGATCGTTGCCATCTGAAAAGCCGTGACCGGCTTCACCCCCTGGGAGATCGCATGGCGTACGACAAAATCCATATGCCCCTCATCGCGCAGCGATTCGGAGCTGCGGTCATCCGTCACCAGCATCATCCGGCGCGGGTCCAGCCCGTGCTCGGTATGCGCCGTGATGGTTTTGGCGACATCATGCCAGGCTGAGCCGCGGCGCATTTTGGCATACATCCCCAGACGTACGCGTTCGATCACATCCTCCGCTGTCACACACTCATGATCCCCGGTCACCCCTGCTGCGGCATAGACCGGAAGTCTCCAGTCACTCGACGGCCAGGTGAAATGCCCGTCAACATAACGTCCAGCACGCAGCGTGGCCTGAATCTCTCCAATCATCTTCTCATCGCCGTAGACGACACCCGGGAAGTTCATGACTTCGCCGAGTGCGATCACATCCTCGCCCCAGGTGTAGGCTTCCGCTACTTCCTCCGGTCCGATCGACGCGCCGGTTGTCTCAAATTCTGCGCCCGCAGAAGGGACACAGGAAGCCACCTGCATATAGGCAGCCAGCGGCGTTCCCCGCATCTCGTCCAGCATCAGCTTAATTCCCTTAAGCCCGAATACGTTGGCAATCTCATGGGCATCGAAGAAGCCTCCGGTCGTCCCCAGCGGCAGTACAGCACGGGCGAATTCAGTCACCGTCAATTGAGTGCTCTCGATGTGGCAGTGTCCGTCAATCAGGCCGGGAGCAATGTATCTGCCCGCCGCATCAATAACCTGCGTTCTCTCCCCAATCGTATGGGAGACGTCCTTGCCGACGTAAGCAATGCGCCCGCCTTGTACAGCGACAGACATGCCGTCCAGAATCTCCCCAGAGCAGACATTGACCAGCTTGCCGCCTGTAATGACCAGTGTAGCCTTCTGATCTCCCCGGGCAGTAGCAACCAGCTCAGGCACGCAGTCAGCCAATGGTTGTCGTGTATAAGTCATCATGTGCACTCCCTTCCGGTTATCTATTTAGAAAAAACGGCCCTGACACCCCTAAAGGGGGTGCAAGCCGTCACTTAAACAAATCACATTGTATGATTATCTTACTTTGACTCATATACGTCAAGTGCCGCCTGAACGCCCTGTCCGGCAGGTACCGCGTATCCGTGGCGGATAAGCACAGCCTCCAGCGCGCCAAGCAGACGCAGCACATTATTCTCCCGGCAGCTGAAGCCCATGGTCCCGATCCGCCAGATCTGGCCCTGTAACGGCCCGAAGGAGCTGGCAATCTCGATGCCGAAACGCTGCAGCAGCATGTCACGGACGGATTCCCCGTCTATGCCCGCCGGAATGAGCACACAGGTGACTACGGTCAGCTTGCTCTCCGCCTCCCCGTACAGTTCCAGCCCCATAGCTGACAATCCGGCAGTAAGGGCTTGCTCATTGAATCTGTGCCTTGCATGCCGCGCTTCCAGCCCTTCCTCCAGGACCAGACGCAGGCCTTCACGCAGAGCGTATAGCATGGAGGTCATCTCCGTATGGTGATTGAGCCGCCGGGGACTCCAGTAATCCTGCAGCATACTAAGGTCCAAGTAATTGCTCCGCACCACGGGCAGCTCACTGACAGCAGCAGCGTCAGTTCTAAGTCCACGCTCCACCTGCTTGCGCTTCAGCAGCTTGGCCTCCGCCCGGTCATTATACGTCACCGGGGCCATACCTGAAGGGATGGACAGGCATTTCTGCGTTCCTCCGACCACGGCATCCAGCATCCAGGCATCCGTCTCTACCGGCACCCCGCCAATCGTCGCCACCGCATCTACAATCAGCAGCGTATCCTGCTCCCGGCAGGCCCGCCCGATCTCGGCCAGCGGCTGCACACGGCCTGTAGAGGTCTCCCCGTGAACCATTGCCACCACATCCGGCTTGAAGCTCCGTATAGCATCAATCACCTCTTCCGGGGGAAAAACTTGGCCCCAGGTCTGTTCTATCGTGAGCACCTCAGCGCCGCAGCGTTCAGCAATCTCATGGAGCAAATGGCCGAAACGGCCAAAGACCGGAACCAGCACCCGGTCCCCCGGCGCAATCAGGCTGACCATCACCGCCTCAATACCGGAGCGCGAAGTCCCGTCTACAGGATATGCCCACTGATTCTTGGTGGCGAACAGCTCACGCAGCATCTCCATCGTCTCATTCATGATCTCTGTGAATTCAGGATCGAATTGTCCCAGCACCGGATAAGACATCGCCCGCAGTACACGCGGATCAACCTCCACGGGACCGGGGGTCATAATGCACCGCAAGGATGGCGACAAATCTTCGTACCGCTTCATGGTTCTCTCCCCTCCAGACTTCTAAGTGATCAGTTCTCGCTATTTTATACGCAATTGAGATTACAACCCGAAGCTTGGTCGTCTCTTATTCATAAGCTAATCTATATAATATGGCTGTCAGCACTTCCAGTCCAGCAATGAGATCCTCCGGGGAGGTATATTCTTCGGGAGAATGGCTGATTCCGCCTTGGCTCGGCACGAAGATCATCGCGGCCGGGCAGCGCGGGGCGAACAGCTGGGCATCATGTCCTGCACCGCTGACCATGCTCAGGTAGGGCTTCTCCTGCCGGAGACAGATCTCTTCAAGAGCCGCTCGAAGCTCCTGATCCATAGGAGCAGGGGCTGTCTCCAGCAACGTCTGTACTTCAAGCGTCAGGCCGCGCCTGCGTCCAAGCTCTGCGAACTCCTCCAGGACGGCTGCGCAGAAGCGCTCCAGCACCCCGGCTTCGCTATGCCGGATATCCAGCGTGAACTGCACTTCGCCGGGAATCACATTGGATGTCCCCGGATAGACCTCGAGCCGCCCCGTTGTGGCTACCAGCGGATCGCCCTCCGCCAGGGCGGACCGTTCCAGCGCCAGCAGCATCTCCGCACTCCCGGCGAGGGCATCCTGCCTGAGCCCCATCGGTGTAGTCCCTGCATGATTGGCCGTCCCGCCGACCTTGACAAGATACCGCCGCTGTCCGGCGATGGCCTGCACGACCCCGATTCTCCGGGACATCCGCTCCAGAATAATCCCCTGTTCAATATGCAGCTCGACATATGCGGCAATATCACTGCGCACAGGACTATTATTGCGCCAGAAGCTTTCCCCCAGACTTACCGTAGCTCCAGCTACCGGTTCCTCACTCCCACCTCCCTCACTCCCGCTTCCGCCACTCTGCTCCATACCTGCCGCAGCTTCGGCAGCCAAACCTTCACTCTCTCCAAGACCGCAGGCCGCCATCGCATCCGCCAGCGTGATTCCTTCCGCATCTGCGCAGTCTGTACATTCCTTCCCGTGATATAGCCCGGTTACATTCCCCGAGCCCCAGAACGTCAGCGGAAAGCGGCTGCCCTCCTCCTCACAGAAGGATACCACCGTAAGCGTCCGCAGCGGCGGACCAAAGGTCTCCAGAAGATAGTGCAGCGCAGTTACAGCAGCAGCTACTCCATAGGCACCGTCATACCGTCCGCCGTTCACCACCGTGTCGATATGCGAGCCGGTCAGAATAACCTTATCGCTGACCTGAGAACCGGCCAGTGTGCCATAAACATTCCCCACCTGATCCATCCGGACTTCAAGCCCCAGTGCAGCCATTCTCTCCTGCAAAAAATGCTGAACCCCTTGCCACTCCGGCGTATACAGCAGCCGGGTAACTCCGGGACCCGGAGCGCTGTATACTGCGAGTTCATCCAGCAGCTTCAGCATCTCCCCCGCGGGGACATGCGGGACCGGCGGCTTCATAGCTCTGGCTGGCTGTGCCTGACACGCAGCCATTCTCCTCCGCTGCCAGCAATAATGCCTTCCGCGGCAGTATAGACTATATTGCCCCGGCAGATCGTCGCCGTTACCTTGCAGGATAAGGTCATTCCGACATAGGGACTATGCCGATGACGGTACAACAGATCCTCTGCACGCAGGGTATAGGCTGCATCTGGATCAAGCAGCACCAGATCGGCATCCAGCCCCGGTGCGATGGAGCCCTTGCGCCCCTCCAGCCCGAACCGCCGGGCAGGAAGCCCGGAGAGCAGCGCCGAGATCTGCGTAACCGGCAAGCCGCGCACATGAACACCTTCATGGAACATCAATTCCAGACTGCTCTGGGCTCCCGAGATCCCGCCCCAGGCCTCGATGAATGACAGCCCGGGCGCCAGCTTCAAGTCGGGCGGACAGGGGGAATGATCGGAAGCAACCAGATCTACCTGCCCCGCAGCCAGTGCCGTCCACAGCCGGTCCCGCTCCCCGCTGCTGCGCAGGGGCGGAGCGCACTTGGCCAGCGGCCCAAGGGTCTCCATGCTGTCTTCATCCAGAATCAGATAATGAGGACAGGTCTCTGCGGTCACATCCAGGCCGCGCAGCTTGGCCTCATGAATCAGCTCCAGGGCTGCCGCTGTGCTGATATGGACGAAGTGCAGCTTACAGCCGGTCCGCTCACTGTACAGCAGCGCCCTTGCTACAGCCTCCAGCTCCGCTTGCGGAGGGCGCGAAGCCGCAAAATCCCGCGCGCTGCTGCGCCCGGCGCGTATTGCCGCCGCCCCCAGCGCCGAGGTTATCGCTTCGCTCTCCGCATGCAGGGCGAGAATCCCGCCGGTTGCGGCGATACGAAGCATCCCCTGATACAGGGTGTCATCGTCCACCTCACGGAACCGGCCTTCGCCTTCACCGCCGGGATTCGAGATGAAGGCCTTGAACCCGCTAACGCCCGCAGCCGCCAGTCCCTCCAGCTCCTCCAGATTCCCTGGCACCAATCCGCCCCACAGCACATAATCCACCGCCGAGTTCCCGGCTGCGGCCTCCGCCTTCAGCCGGAGCGCCTCCACATTCACTGTCGGCGGATTCCCGTTCAGCGGCATATCCGCATAACAGGTGCAGCCGCCGGCCGCAAGAGCAGCCGACCCGCTGCGGAAGCCCTCCCAGTGACCGAGCGCAGGCTCATTAAAATGAACATGCATGTCGATCATGCCGGGCAGTACGTATTGTCCTTCCGCATCCAGAATTCTGGTCCCGGACAAGGCCTGTAAGGCTTCGCCCAGTGCAGCAATTTTGCCATCCTTCACCCCGATCTCAAGCCTGCGGACTTCTCCGGGCAGGACCACCTGTCCGTTCCTGATGATAAGCTCGTAACCTTCTTCCTTCATGATAAGCCCACCTCCGGTCTATTGGCTTAAGATTAGGTGCAGCGGTACACTTGACTGACGTGTTAACTCCCGCGATAAGTGCTGTATCCTCCAGGTGCAACCAGCAGCGGTACATGGTAATGGGCAGAGGGGTCCGGCATATTGAAGCGGATCGGAATCTGGTCCAGGAACGGGATTACAGCGCCCGCGCCCTCCTCCGGCTCCGGTTCTCCGGCACCAGTCTGAGCGCCCCGGAAATAATCACCGGCCATAAATAACAGCTCATAGCTTCCGGCCTGCATTTCTTCTCCCGCCAGCAGCGGAGCGTCCAGCCTGCCGTCCTCATTCGTCACCGCCTCACGCAGCAGCACAGGCCCTCCGGTCTCCAGCCGCCAGAGCTGAAGCGACAGGCCCGCAGCGGGCTTGCCCTGTGACAGATCCAGCACATGGGTGCTCAGCCGTCCGTGCATTCCAGACAATTGCGTCACCTTCCTCCTATAATATGCAGTGACCTGACTCTATTCCGCCCTCAGCAGATCCTCCAGCCGAAAACGAGTGATTGCACCAATCTCCAGCAGCGCCTGCTCCTGCTCCTCCTTAAGCGGACGGTCCACACGCTCACCGATGGCGCTAAGGATGTCTTCTTTCGTTTTGCCCCGTACAGCGAAGATGAACGGAAAGCGGAATTTCGCTGTATAGTCAGCGTTCAGTCCGGTAAGCTGCGCGAATTCCTCCGGTGTCAGCCGGTCCAGTCCGGCCCCCTGCTGCTCAGCCGCCGAGAGCGGACTGACTGCAAGTTTTGTCGCCAGATCCGGGTGAGCTCTCAGCAGTGCCAGCACCTGGTCCGGCTCCGCCTGCCGTGCTACCTCCATCATGGCAGCATGCAGCTCCTGCACCGAATCGAACGGACGCCTGCTGTACACCCCCTCAGCTACCCAAGGGGAATGCTCGAAGATGCCGCCGAGCTGTTCCACGAAGTCTGATTTTGCCATCGAGTTAATCTGCTCCAGAGTCAACTGGTCCGCCGGTATAGTCATAGGCCAGCCTCCATCCCTCTAATTTGTATATTGCCGCCTGCGCCCTCCCGGACTAGAACCGCTGTTCCCGGATATAAGGGGTTCCCAGCGATTCCGGCGTACCGGAGGGCTTGTTGCGATTGCGGTATCCTAAGTACATCAATACGAGAATGGTTACGACGTAAGGAATCATTTTCAGAAAATAGGACGGCACCGCACTTCCCAGCAGCTGAATACGGAAGCCCAGCGAATCGAGCGCTCCGAAGAAATAGGCGCAAAAGAGCGCGCGCAGCGGATTCCATCTGGCGAAAATCACCAGACCCACGGCGATCCAGCCCCGTCCGGCGGTCAGTCCTTCATTCCAGGTCGGCGCATACGCCAGCACCATATCCGCACCCGCCAGACCGATCAGCGCCGCTCCGGCAGTAACATAACAGTAACGGATCAGCTGCACACGAATCCCCATGACGTCCGCAGTAGCCGGATTGTCGCCGACTGCCCGCAGATGCAGCCCCCATGAGGTATGGTGAATCAGCAGATGCAGCACGAGGACAAGCAGGAGACTGAACCAGGTCAGCATATCCAGCCTTCCAAAAAGCTCCCCGAGCACCGGCACCGGCTTCAGGATCTCCAGATCCAGCTTGGGCAGACTGCCGGGGAGCGGAATGCCGCTGATCGACTTGCCCACATAAGCGCTAAGACCGCTGCCGAACAGCGTCATCGCCAGACCCGACATCGTCTGATTCGCCCTCAGCGTGACACATAAGAATGAATGGACCATGCCCAGAAGGGCGGTAATGGCCACCGCCGAGAGCAGCGCAAGGATCAGATTCCCGCTGCGGATGTAGACGATACAAGTCGTCACTGCCCCCATCAGCATCAGCCCCTCCGCGCCGAGCTGGATAATGCCGGCCCGTTCGGTCAGAATGCCTCCCAGCGTAGCCAGCAGCAGCGGTGTTCCTGCGGAGATGGCTGCGATTAATAACTGTGTAGTGAAATCCATGAGTGAACTCCCTCCTGTACGAGAATGCTGTTATGCGCTCCGGCGGATGCGGAACCGGTGAATCATGTCGCCGGCAATCAGGAAGAACAGGATCGCGCCCTGCAGCATTTCCGATATGGACGAAGGCAGTCCGATGGTCTGAACACTATAGCCGCCCACAATCAGGCCGCCGAACAGAATTGACGTCACAATCAGGCCCAGCGGGTTCAGCTTGGCCAGCCAGGCTACAATGATCGCTGTGTAGCCATAGCCCGGTGAGATCCCCTGCATCAGCTTATGCGTAACCCCGGACACCTCGGCCATGCCGGCAATTCCGGCAAGACCGCCGCTGATCAGCATGACGATGATAATATGCTTTTTGATATGAATGCCCGCATAACGGGCCGCTGTGGGATTGGCACCGATCAGACGCAGCTCATAGCCCCAGCGGGTGAACCGGATCATCAGATAATAGATCAGCACGGCCACGAGTCCGAAGATCAGCCCGATGTGCAGCCGGGTGCTTCCAAGCACCGGCAAGGACTGGGCGGCCGTGAACATCGGTGAGCCCGGGAAGTTGAACCCCTTCGGGTCCTTCCAGGGGCCGAACACTACATAATCCAGAGCCAGCAAGGCCACGTAGTTCAGCATCAGCGAGGTAATCAGCTCATTGACACCGAAATGGGTACGCGGCACCGCCGTCATCAGACCCCACAAGGCTCCGGCCGCTGTACCGAAAACCAGCATCAGCGCAATGGACCAAAAGGAAGACAAGTCCGGGAAATAGATCGTTACCGCAGTAGCCGCCATTGCGCCTACCGTCAGTTGGCCCTCCGCTCCGATATTCCACACGGAGATCCGGTAAGCCACAGCAATGCCTAGCCCGCAGAGCAGCAGCGGAATCGCCTTGACCATGGTTTCTGTGAAGCCGTAGGAGGTGCCGAAGGCTCCCCGGAACATTTTCTCGTAGACGACCAGCGGGCTCATTCCATTAGCGGCGATGAACACCGCACAGAGCAGGAGCGCCAGAACAACCGACAGAATAGGCGTCCACCACGGTGAACGGGTACGGCTTGAGTCATATTCCAGCCTGAGGGAGTACCATCTCCCGCTGCGTCCCGCCAGCGGCGGAAGCGTTGCAGATTCATTTCCAGGCTTCGGACTCATACGGCACTTCCCTCCCTGCTCCGGATACCCGCCATCATCAGGCCGATTTGTTCCCGGTCCGCCTGCTCATGATCGCTCTCGCCTATAATGGAACCGCCGTAGATCACCAGAATACGGTCGGATAACTGCAGCAGCTCATCCAGATCCTCAGAGATCAGCAGCACCCCGCTGCCGGAGCTGCGCAGCTCCATCAGCAGCTCATGCACCCCTGCCGCCGCGCCGACATCCAGCCCTTGCGTCGGATGCACAGCCACCATCAGCTTCGGACGGTGGCTGACCTCGCGGGCGAACAGCAGCTTCTGCTGGTTCCCGCCGGATAATTGCTGCACAGGAGTATCCAGCTCAGGCGTCTTCACATTGAAACGGCGCACCAGCTCCTGCGACCAGGAGCGGTTCCGGGCTGCCTTCAGGAAGCCGAACCGGGAATGCTCCCCGCTGCGGTAAGACTTGAACAGCAGGTTGTCAACCGACCCCAGCCGTCCGGCCAGACCGCTCTTCATCCGGTTCTCCGGCACATGCGAGATGCCCGAATCGATCGCTCCTCTTACCGAAGCTGTTCTCACAGGACTGCCGTCAAACCGGATCTCGCCCGACCTCCATGCTCTAAGCCCCGTCAATACCTCCGCCAGCTCCTTCTGCCCGTTGCCCGCAACGCCGGCTACGCCCACAATTTCGCCTTCATGAACCGTAAGCGACAGGGCATCCAGCGCCTTGCGGCCATGATCTGCTGCGACCTCCAGATCGCGGACGATCAGCAGCGGTTCTCCGGCCGTCGCCTCGCGCTCCTGCCGGCTGATCGTAACCTCCCGGCCCACCATAAGCCGGGCCAGCTCCAGCTCATCCGTCTCGCCTGTCATCAGGGACGCAATCATTTTTCCCTTACGCATCACGGAGATCCGGTCCGAGGAGGCCATAACCTCCTTCATTTTATGCGTGGTCATGATCACCGTCTTGCCCGCCTGCTTCATCACCTGAAGCGTCTCGAACAGCTGCTCCGCCTCTCCCGGTGTCAGCACCGAAGTCGGCTCATCCAGGATGATGATGTCTGCCCCGCGGTATAGCGTTTTTACAATCTCAACACGTTGCTGCTCGCCGACAGACAGCTGCCAGATCGGCCGGTCGACGGGAAATTTCAAGCCAAATCGTTCTCCAAGCGCCTCTATCTCTTCATGCTTACGTTTGATCCAGCTGCTGCCGCGCCAGAAAGACGACTTTTCGCCAAGCACGATATTCTCCGCCGCTGTAAGGCTCTGCACCAGTCTGAAGTTTTGAAAGACCATGCCTACACCGAGCAATGCCGCATCCTTCGGGGAACGGATTCTGGCCGGTTTGCCATGAATAAGAATCTCTCCTGCGTCCGCCCGGTACACTCCTGACAGCATGCTCATGACTGTGCTTTTCCCTGCCCCGTTCTCCCCGAGCAGCGCGTGAATCTCTCCCGCATTTGCCGAAAAATCAACTTGATCACTAGCCGTTACAGCACCGAATGTCTTCACTATCCCGCGCATTTCAACCGAAGGGTCCTGCATAATACTACGCTCCTTTCCGGGTAGTTATAGTACAGGTGGGGAAGACTCCGGTATCCGGAACCCGCCCCACCCGTAAGGCTGTGCTGTATGAAGATGTGTTTCAGCTGCTGTTATTGCGGAATCGTGCCCTCGACACCCTTGACCAGCCAGTTCATGCCAAGCACCTCTTCAAGGGTCAGCTTCTGGCCGTCCTTAACAGTTACATTGCCCTTGTTGTCCGAGATCGGTCCAGTGAATACCTCCAGCTCGCCGCTGATGATCTTGGCCTTGGCGTCCTCCACAAGCTTCTTCACATCCTCAGGAACCTTGTTGCCGAATGGCGCCAGCTCCACCATGCCGTCGGCCATATCGCCGGAATACTGCTCACTTTTCCAGGTTCCGTCCATCACAGACTGTACAGCCTTTACATAATAAGGACCCCAGTTCCATACAGGGTTGGTTAAGTAGTTGTCCGGTGCATACTTGCTCATATCCGAGTCATTTCCCCCGGCAAAAGCTCCCCGTTCCGCCGCAGCCTGAAGGGTAGCCGGTGAATCCTGATACGCCAGCAGGACATCCGCCCCTTTGTCGAGCAGGCTGATTGCCGCCTGACGTTCCGTCGCAGGGTCATACCAGGTATTCGTCCACACCACATCCACCTTCACCGCCGGGTTGACACTCTGCGCGCCCAGCGTGAAGGCGTTCAGATTATAGATCACCTCGCTGATCGGGAAGGCTCCCACATAGCCGAGATGATTTTTCTTTGTCATTTTGCCTGCTGCGATCCCGGACAGATAACTGGCCTGATAGTTTTTGCCGAAGTAGGTTCCCATGTTCTCGGCTGTCTTGTAACCGGAGGCATGCAGGAATTTCACGTTAGGGAATTTGCCCGCCACGTTCAAGGTGAAATCCATATAGCCGAAGCTTGTGGTGAACACGATGTCATGGTTCTGCGCAAGCTCTGTGATGATCCGCTCGGCATCGGCGCTTTCCGGTACATTTTCAACGAAATCGGCCTTGATCCCAAGCTCCTTCTCCATATACAGACGGCCCTGATCATGCTGATACGTATACCCGCCGTCACCCGGAGGTCCGATATAGACAAAAGCAACCGTCGGCTTCTTCGCTGCCGGCTCCGTGGTTGCCGCTGCCTCGCTGCCTGCCGGTGTACTTGCCGCCGAAGGCGCCGCTGTTGCTGCTGCATCTGTATTAGACGCTGTATTATTCTTCGCGCACCCCGTCAGAACCACCGCCAGCAGGAACATCGTAATAACACTAAATTTGAATGCCTGACCCCTTTGTTTCATAATTCTCCTCCTCCAGGATATCTCTCCTAATGGCTACAGCCATTAATGTATCTCTACTATACTGAGGCGCAGCACTTACGTAAATTTATATAACATAGCTTTGTATGGTTGGATAAGAAGAGGGGGCAGTTTTGTGCTTCATGCACGAAGTCATCTCAAATTTAACTTAAATTATGTGATATTACCTTACATTACTTTGAAAAATAGCGAATTCACTGTCTATTGCCGCTCCGCACACTCCATTCTCTGCGGTACTCTCCAAAGCTCTCCGGCAGCCCGGGCTCTGCAAACGTCTGAACAGGCTCTTGCGGCAGGATTAGCCCCTTATATTCCTGGGTCCGCATAATGCCAGCTATGCCCTCTTCATCGTCCAGCTCCTGGAGTTCGCGGAACAGCGTGCTTGAGAACAAGGTAGGCGGCATCAGCAATCCTTCTTGTGCACTCGTGACATAATCAAGCTCCGGGTGCTGCCCATAAGCTTGGATGAACCGGCAGATCTGATCCGCTGCCACAAACGGCTGGTCCGCCGCCGCAATGACCACGGCATCCGGCTGAAGCGAAGCAACAGCATTCAAGCCGCAGCGCAGTGAGAAGGACAGGCCCAAATGGGCCGTCAGGCAAGTCTCAATCCGCCGCATATTCTCCGCCTTCCCGGCAGGCGGCAGCCAGCCCAAAGGATCATCCGCGCGAACCACCACAACCACCGGCGCAAGCCCGCAGGTCTCCAGCTCACTGAGCATCGCCGCACCTGTTGAACCCGCGCCCGCCCTGTTCAGAGAACCTTCCGAGGCCCCTGCTCCATTACTGCGGCCTGCCGCCAAAAAGATTCCGGCCACCTTCATTGCTCTCCACTCCTTTTTTTGGCAATCTGCTCATGGACGGCTGTTATTCGCGCTCCAGCATTCTGCGGAACAGGAAGACCAGCTTCAGCTTCATGAGATCATTGATTTTTTTGAAATCGACATCCAGCAGCTCACTGAGCTTCTCAATCCGGTAAGTGGCCGTATTGCGGTGAATGAACAGCTTCTTGGCCGTCTCGTTCACATGGCCATCATTCTCCAGGTAGACCTCCAGCGTGTGGAGCATCTCCTTAACATATTCCGGTTCCCGGCTAAGCAGTCCCCGCAGACTGCCGTTGTAGTAACGCTCCATGGTCTCCGCCGGAATCTTGCTCAGCAGCAGATCAAGCTCCAGCTGGCGGTAATGCACCACATTTCCGTGTGCGCCCCATTGCCGGGCCATCCCCATACATTCCTTAATCTCGGCAAAAGCTTCCTTCAGCCCCTCCGGCTTCAGCTTCACGCTGCTTACAGCAGCCTGCGGATAATACCCTCTATCGAACTTCAGGCTGTCGAAGCATTCCTGAATCAGTGCCCGGAACTCCTCGGGCTGATGCGGCCCGGCCGGATACAGCGACACCAGTCCCTCCTCCACCAGAAAGTGGACCGCCTGCTGGCCATGCAGCACCGGATGCTCCGAATACTCCTCCTTCAGCCGCAGCAGCTCTGTCTGCCGGGCTTCTCCCGCAGCAGCCACATCGGTAAGCAGCAGTTGGAACGGGGCCTCAAGCAGCGTAATCTCCAGCCGGAGCGCCGCCTGCGCCAGCTCAGCATATTTCAGCCCGTCATTCAGGAACCGCCGCAGCAGCCCGCTGAATTCCCGGTGCCCAGCCTGCTCGAAATAATCTTCCAGCCCAGTATGCATATGATAAGAAATCAGCTCTGCCCCCTGGACGAACAGACTTTCCTCCACGGGCAGCAGCAAGGGATCAATATCGCAATAATGAAGGTAACCCAGGCATTTCCCGGCCTGCAGCAGCGGAAGCCGGTAGCCGGTGCCTTCGCCGAGACGGAAGCGCTGATTGCGTGGCGGCCAGGGCCAACCTTCCAGTTGCTCACTCTCCGTATACCCCGAGTTGTTGAACACTACCGTGCCCCGGTTGCTGATTACAGCTAAGCGATACCCGATAATCTCCGAGACGGTGTCCAGCAGCGGACGGCTTCGGCCGGAACGCAAGGCAAGACGCATCAGGAGCCGCTGCTTCTCCATCATGCTCTGCAGGGTGCCCATGCTGCGCGACAGCTCCGCGCGGAACAAGCCGTTCATCTGGTCGGAGAAGGTGAACTGGAACGGCAGTTCAATCAGCGGGAAATTCAGCTGCTCCGCTTCCGCAATCAAGGGCGGCGGCACAGCCTCCCAGAACCGGCCCAGCTTAATGCCCAGTCCCGCTGACCCGCGCCGGTTCAGCATCTGCAGCAATGCCGAGGCCTCCTCCGGGCTGTCCTTGATCAGATAGGCTGTGGTCAGCAGCATTTCCCCTTCCTTGATCCAGTCCGAGATATCGGGAGCATCCATGACATTGATCGATTTCACAATCCTGTGCTTCCCCTTGGACCCGGCAATCAGCTTCGCTTCGGATAAAGGATAAATGGACAACGCTTCTTCCACTGTAAGATGCATAGCCCCTCCTCCTTCTCTACCTTCATAATAGGTTCATTCGATTCATATGTTACTTTATGTAACATTATAGATAAAATGACCGCTGTTGGAAAGAGAAAAGTTAGAATTAGGCTTATATGTGTTAGGTAACATCACATTTTGAGTGTTAGTAACACTCATTTGCTCCTATGGAGCTGCCTACGGTGCACGTATCTTCGCAGCTGCCGGATGTATGCTGTTTTCCGCATACATCCGACCACTCACCCCCGCACCGGCCCAATGTAACCAACCCGGTAGCCCTCGTGCCACCGAATGTAATCGGTTTTCCGATTACATTTGGTTCACGCGCCTACGCAACTCCGAATGTAATCGGTTTTCCGATTACATTTGATTCACGCGCCTACGCAACTCCGAATGTGATCGGTTTTCCGATTACATTTGGTTCACGCGCCTACGCAACTCCGAATGTGATCGGTTTTCCGATTACATTTGGTTCACGCTCCTACGCAACTCCGAATGTGATCGGTTTTTCGATTACAATCGCTCCGTCAGCCCTCGCGCCGCCCGATGTAATCGGTTTTCCGATTACATTTGATTCACGCGCCTACGCAACTCCGAATGTGATCGGTTTTCCGATTACAATCGCTCCGTCAGCCCTCGCGCCGCCCGATGTGATCGGTTTTTCGATTACATTTAGTTCACGCGCCTACGCAACTCCGAATGTGATCGGTTTTCCGATTACATTTGATTCACGCGCCTACGCAACTCCGAATGTGATCGGTTTTCCGATTACAATCGCTCCGTCAGCCCTCGCGCCGCCCGATGTGATCGGTTTTTCGATTACATTTAGTTCACGCACCTACGCAACTCCGAATGTGATCGGTTTTTCGATTACATTTAGTTCACGCACCCACGCAACTCCGAATGTGATCGGTTTTTCGATTACATTTGGCCCGCTCCCCCAGTACCGGCACATTGTATGCTGTTTTCCGCATACATTCGGTCAATAAATAGTCCGGGTTCTCTTCGTTCAGAGAACCCGGACTATGATTTCCTACTTCCATACCTCCTGTATCCAGGACAGGAGCCGGAGATCTTGTCCGTGCCCGCCGATGACGGACAGTCCCAGCGGGAGTCCGCCGGGGCCGGGCACCGGCAGCGTAACCTGCGGCAGCCCGGCCAGTCCGGCCAGGCAGCTGAGCATCATCGCGCTGCTGCGGCTACGCTCCAGTTGCCCGGGTCCTGCGCCGCGCAGCGGGGCCGGACCCGGCACGGTCGGAAGGACGAGACAGCCGTCCTTCCCGAGAAGCGCCCGCAGCCGCTGAGTGATCCGGCTGCGCAGCATAGCGGCGGGGCTGTGATCCGCCCCGGCCAGCCCCGCCGCCCAAGCGAATCGGGCGGCAATATCCGGCCCGAAGACCGGCTGCTCCCGCCCGATCCACTCTCCATGGGTTGCCCAGATCTCGGCACCCTGCAGCTCGCGGAAGGCGTCCATCCAAGTCTTCAAGCCTTCAGGGGCAACCACGGCTTCAGCAGCCTGTAGCGAAGCGCCTGCTTGCAGCTTGTCCAGCCCACGCCTCAGGTAGTCTGCACAGTCCTGCTCCACAAGCGCCCAGCCTTCCGGCGGGATGAACATCCGGGACATTCGAAGATCACCGGCAGACTCGTCTACCTTCTCACCACCGCTCTGCTCCATACTATTCTCCATGCCCTGGGCAACTACGCCGCTGTTCGCAGACCCGAGCAGATCGCCCGCCTTCTTCCTGTTCTCCCCACTACAGGCATCTTCGCCTCTGTCCACAGACCCGAGTAGTACACCCTCCTTCTTCCTACTCTCTCCGCCCTGGGCAACCACGCCGCTGTTCGCAGACCCGAGTAGAACGCGCCCCGTCTTCAGCAGCAGCTCCGCGCTTCCCGCGATCCAGCCCACCGTGTCAAAAGCCGGGGCCAGCGGAATCACCCCCTCCAAGGATACCGCTCCATGCGATGGACGATAACCGAACACACCGCAATAAGCGGATGGAACCCGGATTGAGCCGCCTGTATCCGTCCCAAGGGCAAAATCCACACTTCCCGAGGCCACCGCTACCGCCGACCCGCTGGACGAGCCGCCGGGAATCCGGTTCTCCCCATGCGGATTCACCGGCGTACCGTAATGATAGTTCTCTCCGCCAAGGCTATACATCAGCTCATCTGTATGGGCAGCTCCCCGCAGCATAGCTCCGGCTTCCAGAAGCATGCGAACAACAGTCGCATGGGAGTCCGCCGGTTCATGGCTGCGCAGCCAGTCCGGGTTACCGGCGGAAGAGCGGTGCCCGGCCACTGCGAAGACATCTTTTACTGTGAAGGCCAGGCCGTGCAATGTCCCGTGCCCGCTGCCTGGAATCTCCAGCTCCGGGACCCGGAATGCACCGTGCCGATTATCAAGAACCATACTGCCCCACCCTCTCCCTCCCGGACCAGCCGGATTATTCTATCCTTATCTCCTTAATTACTCTGCCTTCTCCTCTTCTAGTAGAGTAAGTAAGGGATGAAGCTGCGTTTAAGCCGAGCATTCGGCGATAGTTGTATTCCGTACACCTAAACACAGTGAAAAGAAGGAGTTTCCTCTTCTAACTGCACTCTGTACAACTAAATCTGCCCGAATGGGTGAAAATCCAAGTAGAAAGGTATTTTAATTGCACGAAATACATCTAAACGGAGATTCGGCGGCACATTCGAGGATTTAGTTGTACAGATTGCAATCAAGCCTTCCTTAAGCATCCCCTTTACACCCTGATCAGGGCGCGGCAAACCTTCAGTAAGCGATTAGTTAAAGTAATTCTCACAAGCTGAAATCTGATGCTCTATTAGTCTTCCTGTCTTCCTGTCCCCCCAATCTCCCAATCTCCCTGCCACGAATTCATTCCCTCTACCACCCGATAGCAGCTCCATCAGAGCGAGGGTCCGTCCCCCCGCTGCGGTAGCCGTTGCCATCAATCGAGATAGCATGGGCGTGCCCCATCACCCCGTCATAGCTCTCTGCCTCACGGACCAGATGCCCCGCCTCCGCCAGCTCTGCCCGTACGGCTTCCGCTACCCGGTTCTCGATCCGCAGCTCCTGAGTCGGCTCCCCCCAGGTTCTGCCCCAGACAAAGCGCGGTTCACTCACCGCAGTCTGCGGGTCCATCCCGTAATGAAGCATGCGTGTGAGCAGCAGGGTCTGCGTCTGCGGCTGTCCTTCACCGCCCTGCGTGCCATAGAGATAAGCCGGTTTCCCGTCCCGGCAGGCCATCGCCGGCATCAGCGTGTGGAAGGTGCGCTTGTGCGGCTCCAGCGTATTGACATGGGCGGGATCGAGCGAGAAGAAGGACCCGCGGTTCTGAAGAAGAATCCCCGTATTCCCAGCCACAACCCCCGACCCGAATTCGAAATACAGACTCTGGATGAACGAGACTGCATTCCCCTCTTCATCCACCACCGCAGCGTAAGCCGTATCCCTTCCAACCGGTTCGCTGCTGAGAGCAAGCGCCTTACGGGGAGAGATCGCTGCTGCGAGTTGTGCCGCATAGGGCTTACTCAGCAGACGGTCCAGCGGAATGCTGCTGAAGGACGGGTCGGTGAGCACCTGGTCGCGGTCGCGGAAGCTCAGCTTCAGTGCCTCCACCAGCAGATGATAATACTCATAGGAGCCATGCCTGATCTCTGCGAAGTTAGAATGCTCCAGGATATTAAGCGCCATGAGCGCGGTGAAGCCCTGCGAGTTCGGCGGAACCTGATAGACGGTATGCCCATGATAGTGCGTCTGGAGCGGCTCTTCCCAGCTTCCCTTATGGTCCGCGAAATCCTCGCGGGTCAGGTACCCGCCGGAAGCCTGCATGTGATCACAGATCTCTTTCGCAATGCTCCCTTTATAAAAAGCATCCCGGCCTCCCGCCGCAAGTACCCGCAGCGTCCCGGCCAGCTGCCGCTGCACAAACCACTCTCCCGCCGCCGGAATCCGGCCGCCGGGAAGATACACCGCCGCCGCTTCAGGCGACAGCGCGGCTCCGGCCAGTACGCTGCCGCCATGCTGGTCCGGCGACAGCGGAAAGCCCCCGGCGCTGTAGCCGATAGCCGGCTCCAGCACCTCGGCCAGGGTCAGCCGTCCATACTCCCGTTGGACGGCCTCCCAGCTATCCGCCATTCCGGGCACCGTAATGGCGCTGCGCACACCCCGCCGGGGAATAGCCTCCTCCCCGGCATAGCAGTCCCGGCGGGCGGCGTAGCCAGAGCGTCCGCTGCCGTTGTAAGCCCGTACGCGCCCTTCGCCGGCGCTATACCCCAGCCAGAAGGCGTCTCCGCCGAGCCCGGTCATATGCGGATAGACCACAGCCAGCGCCGCGCTGACTGCAACGGCCGCATCATAGGCGTTGCCGCCTTTGGCCAAAACTTCCGCGCCCGCTGCCGAGGCCAGATAGTGCGGGCTGACCACCATTGTTTTCGTTCCGGTCACCGGTCCTCTCCCCATGTTCTGCCTCCTTCCCTGCCGCTTAAGTTAGTGTCATTTAACAGCAGGCCCGGAGCCCCTGTCAACGGCTTCCTTAGGACCGTACATTTGCTGCCGCTTATTTTGTGAGCCATGCACAAATTTAAGAATAGAAGCAGGCCCGGCATCCATTCTGTCCGTCTGTTATATGGAGCTGCAGCAGGCTACAGCCTTAATACGCCCTGTCTGTGCGCCCCCCCTCACTTCAGGATATATTGCGACAGCACAGCCTGCACTTCATAGATATCCACCGATTTGTTGAAGGTTTTCTTCAGCGGCAGCCCCGCGCCCGAGATATATAGGCACAGCTCCGCATCCAGGTCGAAATGCCCCGCCGTCTCCACGGAGTAATGGGTGATGCTTTTGTAAGGAACAGAGTGGTATTCGGTTTTTTTGCCGGTCATCCCCTGCTTGTCTACAAGAATCAGCCGCTTGTCTGTAAAAATAAACATGTCCCGGACCAGCTTATAGGCGCGCTCAATCTTTTCATTCGGAGCCAGAATCCGTCCGTATTCCCGCTGCACCTCTCCCAGCTCAACCTGGGTCGCATTGCCCAGCAATCCGTTAAAAATCGCCATAGCTCTCCTCTTTTCCCGCAGCCGGTATAAGGGCAACGCCCCTTCGCCACACTTCATACTACTTGCAGAACCATGCTTTTATGTCTGGAGAGAACATTTCTCCCTTGCTTATTTCGGGATTTTTGGTTACACTAGCTTTAAATTTATCAAAAAGGAGGTGTAGGAGAATGGATCACAATCGGACCAACAGTGTTAGCAGCCGGCTGATTAATATTATGGCGGGCATCGTTCATGTAAAATCGGACAACGGGAGAAGTCTGTCCATTTACAAGAATTTAATAACACTACAACATTGTGAAATGCCTTTCTCGCCTACACTTCAACGGATGTCTTAACCCGAAGAATTCTCAGGCCGTGGGGAAATTTCCCTGCGGCCTTTTTATGTGCTTTTAAACGGATATTTCGGATAAATTGAAGCGGCAGAGCAAAGAGCATTCTAATCAAAGGAGCCTAACGATGATTATCTCATGTCAAAATATCCAAAAATACCACGGTGCCCAGCTCGTTCTGAGCGATGTCACCTTCGATATCCGCCAAGGCGAAAAAATCGGCCTGATCGGCCGCAACGGCTGCGGCAAAACCACCCTCTTCCACTTGCTCAGCGGGGAAGAACGCCCGGACCAAGGACAGCTCTCCATCCGCCGGGGCAGCGTCATCGGCCTGCTTGCCCAGATTCAGGAGGTGAACGAGAGCGACACGGTCTATGCCATCCTCCAGCGCAGCTTCGCGGAGCAGCTCGGCTGGCAGCGCCGCCTGCGGGAGCTGGAGCAGGAGATGTCTTCCTCCGGTGCGGGTGACAACGAGCAGGCCTGGAACCGGCTGCTTAAGGAATACGGCACCCTACAGGAGAAGTTCGAGGCCGCAGGCGGCTATGAGCTCGAAGCCTCGATCCAGCGTGTAGCCTCAGGGCTGGGGATTGGAACGGAGCAGTATGACCGCCGCTTCTCTTCCCTCTCGGGCGGAGAGAAGACCAAGGTAGGGCTGGCCGAGCTGCTGCTGCGCCGTCCCGACATCCTGCTGCTCGATGAGCCGACCAACCATCTGGACATGGAGGCTATCGAGTGGCTGGAGCAATTCCTCCAGAGCTATGACGGCACGGTGCTGGCGATCTCCCATGACCGTTATTTCCTGGATGCCGTGGTGAAGAAGGTCATCGAGCTTGAAGACGGGGAGGCTTTCACCTTCCATACGAACTACAGCGGCTATCAGGTGGAGAAGGAAGCCCGGCTCCTTCAGCAATTCGCTGACTACCAGGAGCAGCAGAAGAAGATCAAGCAGATGCAGGAGAGTATCAAAAGGCTGATTGAATGGGGCAACCGCTCCAATCCGCCGAACCCTTCCTTCCACCGCCGTGCGGCGTCCATGCAGAAGGCGCTGGACCGGATGGTCAAGGTCAAACGCCCGATTCTGGAGCGGAGGTCCATGGATCTGCAGCTCCAGCAGGAGGACCGGACCGGCAACCAGGTCGTCATCCTGGACCGGATCAGCAAGTCTTACGGGGAGCGCAGGCTCTTCTCGGCCGCCAGCGATATTCTGAGATACGGCGAGACCACCGCACTGATCGGCGGCAACGGAGCAGGCAAAAGCACCCTGCTGAAGATCATCCTCGGCCAGGAGACACCAGACAACGGGAGCTGTACGCTTGCTTCCAGAGCTGTCGTCGGTTATCTGGCCCAGGAAGCTGTGCCGGAGGAGGGCGGCCACTCCGTGCTGCGGTATTTCCGCGAGGAAGCCGGACTTGAAGAAGGCGAAGCCCGCGGCCAGCTGGCCCGCTTCCTTTTCTACGGCAGCGATGTCTTCAAAAGCATCAACAACCTCTCAGGAGGAGAATGGACCCGGCTGCGCTTCGCTGTCCTGATGCACAAGAGGCCGAACCTGCTGATTCTGGATGAGCCGACCAACCATCTGGATATCGATTCCCGCGAGGCGCTCGAGGAAGCGCTGGAGGAGTTCCCCGGCACCGTGCTGGCGGTATCCCATGACCGTTATTTCATCAACCGCTGCTTCGGCAAGCTCTGGCATATTGACGGCGGACGCTTCTCCTCCTTCCCGGGCAACTACGAGTACTATAAAGAAAAGCAGGCCGAAGCCGTCCAGCGGCAGGAGGTCACGCAGCCGGAACCTTCCGGGGGCAGCACCGGTAAGCCCCGTTCTGTAAACGGGCGGGCAGACCAATCCCCTGCCTCAGCCGGTTCGGATACGGAATCCGCTTCCTCTCGCCGCAGGA
Organism: Paenibacillus sp. FSL R7-0179; assembly: GCF_038002265.1. Lineage (NCBI taxonomy): Bacteria > Bacillati > Bacillota > Bacilli > Caryophanales > Paenibacillaceae > Paenibacillus > Paenibacillus sp. FSL R7-0179. The sequence goes on along the minus strand of NZ_JBBOCC010000002.1, from coordinate 652,552 downwards.
ATACCGGGGGTTCTCCCTCCGGCCCTGCCAGTCCGAACCGCAAGCCGCGTCCGGCGGCTTCGTGGGAGCAGGACATTGCCGCAGCAGAAGCACAGCTTGCTCTTATCGATACGGAGATGCTTGATCCGCGAATGTCGAGCAATGCAGAGAAGCTGGCAGAGCTGCAAGAAATGAGAGATGCTGCGCAGCAGAAGCTCGATGACCTGTATAGCGGCTGGTTAAGCGAAGCGGAGATGTGAATTTGTTTTGTGACAGACTAAATACTAAATCTAAGATAGAGGTGACCGTAATGACATTAACCCCGGAAATTGCGAAATATTGGGAGAGTTATCTGGCGGAGCATCCGGAAGCGGCGGACAAATTCGACAGCGCCTGGGCGTTCGGCGACAATCCCCGGCTGGCAGACGAGCTGCTGGATCTGGTGCTGAGAGGAATCAAGACAGGAACCGCGCAGAATTATGAGCTGATTAAGGCTCAGGGGCTGAGCATGCCTTTTACAGGCGGATTATCCGTCCTGCTGGACAGCACAGGTCAGCCGCGGGCGATCATAGAAACAACGAAGGTGGAGGTCGTTCCGTTCGCTGAGGTAACCGCTGAATTTGCCTACTCCGAAGGAGAAGATGACCGCAGCCTAGAATCCTGGCGCTACGAGCATGAAGTGTTCTTCACCAGAGAGCTGGAGCGTGAGGGTAAGCCCTTTGACCCGGAGATGAGGGTGGTCTGCGAGAGCTTCCAGCTGGTGCATATTAACAACGAATCGTAAATCAATCTAAAAAGGCTGCTTCTTCACTTCGAAGAGGCAGCCTTCATTGTATATGTGCAGTTAGTAGTTGTGGGACTTAGCTAATGCTGCGGGCGGGTCTTAGAATTTCCAGATGCCCATTATCCAGCCGATCAACGAGATCCATAAGGGAATACTGATCAGGACACCCCATACCAGGCCCGTGGCGATATTGCCCTCTGTAGGCCGGGTCATTCCCTCCTGCGCAAGCGGAAGTCTTAGCTCTTCTTGTTCCATGCGATCCCCTCCTAAAATTCTTATCGTCAAAGCAGAGGAAAAAATGTAGACCGCCAGGCCCAAAAAGAGATGTTTTCGATAAATTTTTTAGATATAAAGGCTCAGCGGATAATCATTGTAAAGGCTTACATAAATAATATTAACCAAAAAATGTATTACTAAAACTTATATACACTCTTGGTTATCTATTCTATGCAGTGCTTTAGTCCAATATTACTTCTTTTTCGGGATTATGTAAATATTGGAACATAGTGTGCAGCTGCTCTGCCGTATTGCGTTCTTCAGACAATTCGGGCAATGCATCCTCGGCAAAAAATCCAACACCGCTCGTCTCCACACCACCCGCCGCCTCCCCGCCGGTTATTCTGCACAGAATGAACATTTTATAGGTATGGTATGGCTCCGGCGGATGCTGATGGAACTTTTTATCCATTACAGCAAGCAGACGGACCGCTTCTGCCTGGTAGCCGGATTCCTCGGCAATTTCTTTGACAGCCACCTCACTTGGTGACAGGCCGATATCGGCCCACCCTCCGGGCAGTGCCCATTTTCCGTCGAGCTTCTCGTGTACGAGCAGAATTTTATCATCCTTGAAAATAACTCCCCGGATATCCACCTTAGGTGTGCTATACCCGCCTTCGCCCGCGAAGGAGAGCCGGATGCGCTCCTTGCTCTCATACGTATAGTTCGCCAGAATATCCACGCTCAGCTCGCGCAGTGCCTGATAACGCTCAATATCAAATACATCCTTGGCATACGTCAGTCCGGTCTGGGCAATCCCTTGAATTTCTTTGGCCCAGGTTAACCATTTCGGTTCCATAAGCACACCGCCTTCACTCGGATTTAGTTACGCTATTTCTTCCAGACGCTCTACTCGCACAGCATCAGATGACGGGAGAACGAACCCTTTCGTGCCACACAACGGTCTACAATTGTAAAACCGGCCGCCGCAATCATCTCATCCACCGCCTCAATCGCCACAATGACCACTCTGTCCGCAATCCGCCGCGTATGACTAAGAATCGCAAACTGCTCTTCGGGGGTAATCCGTGAATACAGATTATAAGGCATATCCACGATCGCTGCATCGTAATGCTCCTCAATATCTGCGATATCCCCGAGCGTAACAACACTCTCGAAGCCGAAATGAGCGATGTTCGTCCGTGCACCTGCCGCTATGAGCGGGTTAATATCACGGCCGACGACATCGATTCCCATCGACAGAGCTTCCACCATTACTGTGCCAATTCCGCAGCAGGGATCGATCAGCTTCACACCGGGTATGCGCGGAACCGCCATATTGACCGCTGCCCGGGCTACCCGTGTGCTGAGCGCTATGGAGTAGCTTCGGGGCTTGTGCATCTGCCGAAACCAGGTTGCATTGTTCTTATGATAAGGGCCGAAGTACCAGCGTCCGCCGAGCGTCACAATCCCGTACACCAGCTCCGGATGGTTCACATCCGCCTCTCCCTCAATCCGCAGGCCGATTTCCCGCTCAATCACTCTGCGCTCACCGTATTCTATTTTTTGCTCAGGAGCCAGATCATTAGTCTTCACAAAAATAACCTTGAAGCTCCGCCCCCCCAGTTCTACCTGCTCTGTCTGCTTGTAGATCTCCGGGAGCGTGTCCCCTTCGTACATCACATCTATCCGCTCTTTGATAAAAGGACTGCGGCTGACATCCGCCTCTACCCCGCTTGCGAATATAGCCGGAGGGATCTCCCTGCCGAACAGGCAGCGCAGCTCCATCCCGCATAATGAGGTCTCATCCGGCGAATGGGCATACGTATAAATATATATCGGTTCAACACTTGCAGATATGTTCGTTGACACTACAATTTCGCTCCTGTCGCTTCCGCCGCTCCCGGCGGTTCCTTGGCTTAAACTAAGTAAGTCTATCACGGTTACTGCCAGTAATCAACAGCCTGCAAGGAACTGTTCCCCAAGCTACGCAGGTCTGGTCACCCTCTGTTGGTGGGGTGGGACAATCCTTTTTTGATCCCTCGGGCTATCTCCAGTATAATGAATGCATTACACTGCCGAACCTGAGCCGCAGAGACCCTCCGTTATGCATGTTGCCGCATAATACGGGTAGCTGTGGTATTAAGCAGCGAATTCCAAGGAGGTACATACCTACAATGTCATACGAAACTTACTTTCAGGCTGAGCGTGAAGCCCAGCTTGGCGAACTCAAGCAATGGCTGGCGATCCCCAGCATTTCAGCCCTGTCCAGCCACAAAGAAGATATCAATGCCGCTGCCGGCTGGCTGGTAGAGACCCTGAAGCGTGCAGGCCTTGAGAATATCGAGCTGCATCCTACAGCCGGTCATCCGGTGATCTATGCCGATTACCTTCATGCCCCCGGCAAGCCGACCATTCTGGTCTACGGCCATTATGATGTACAGCCGGTTGATCCGCTGAACCTGTGGACTACGCCTCCGTTTGAACCGGAGATCCGTGACGGCAAGCTCTATGCCCGCGGCGCTACAGACGACAAAGGCCAGGTATTCATGCATATCAAGGCCATCGAAGCCATCCTCAAGCAAGAGGGCACTCTACCGGTCAACATCAAGCTCTGCATCGAAGGAGAAGAAGAGATTGGCAGCGTCAACCTGCCGCCATTCCTGGAAGCTAACCAGGACAAGCTTGCAGCAGATGCCGTCCTCGTCTCGGATACCTCTCTGCTGGAGCGCGGACGCCCTGCCATCTGCACCGGGCTCCGTGGTCTCTGCTCGATGGAGGTTACAGTGAACACCGCCTTGACTGACCTGCACTCCGGCTCCTACGGCGGCGGCGTTCCCAATGCGCTGCATGCGCTGGTCTCGCTGCTCAGCACCCTTCATGATGACAAGGGCCGCGTATCTGTAGAAGGCTTCTACGAAGGCGTGCCTGCCCTGTCTCCGCTGCTGCGCGAAGAATTCGCCAAGCAAGGCGTGGACGAAGACAAGATCCGCACCGCCCTCGGCCTGGAGCAATTGTACGGGGAAGAAGGCTACACCTTCGTGGAACGGGTCGGCGCACGTCCAACGCTTGAGCTGAACGGCGTATACGGAGGCTTCCAAGGTGAAGGCAGCAAGACCGTCATCCCGAAGGAAGCTCATGCCAAGATTACCTGCCGCTTGGTCGGCGACCAGGACCCGCAGCACATCCTGGATGCCGTTGAAGCCCACCTGAAGGCTAATATTCAGAAGGGCGCCCAGGTTCAGGTGAAGCAGATGGAGAAGGCACGCGCCTTCAACATTGATCCGTCGCACCCGATCCTCCAGACCGCTGCCGATGCTTACGGCAAGGTCTACGGCACCCGCGCCCTCTTCACCAAAGACGGCGGCTCCATCCCGATCATGGAGAGCTTCGCCCGCATCCTGAAGGCACCGGTCGTCCTGATGGGCTTCGGACTCGATGACGAGAACCTGCATGCACCGGACGAGCACTTCAACCTGGAGAACTTCGACAAGGGCCTGCTGACCCTGGTCGAGTTCCTGAAGACCGTCTAACGTCCAGAACCGACAGCGTATCTGTCATTTCATACAGCCAGGCCCCCGGTAGATCGGGGGCCTGGCTTTTTTTTGTTTGTTTTTGCATAAATTCAGTCTCGCGCACTCACACCAGCACAATGTATGCTGTTTTTGACATACATTAGGCCGTGCGCCGGCTTGCGAGCACAATGTATGCTGCTTTTGACATACATTCAGGCCGTGCGCCTGCTTGTTAGCACAATGTATGCTATTTTTGACATACATTAGGCCGTGTGCCGGCTTGCGAGCACAATGTATGCTGTTTTCCACATACATTTAGCCCAACAGAATACCTTCTCTACAGCAGCATTAAACTACTGTTTCTTATACAACAAAAAAAACCCTTGCGGACAAGGATTTCGGAAGTTAAATATGGAGCGGGTGATGGGAATCGAACCCACGCTATCAGCTTGGAAGGCTGAAGTTCTACCATTGAACTACACCCGCAACTCAAAAACGAGTACAAGAAACATTGTAGCATCACTACGAATAAATTGCAACCCTATTAAATTCAGATACTGGAGGGCAGGAGGTTACGACGGCATTTCCAGCAGAGGCCTGAGGAAGGACTGTTCGAATTCAGCCGCCTTCACCGGCTTGCTGAACAGATACCCCTGGGCCTCATGGCAATGCTGCTGGCGCAGAAAGTGCAGCTGCTCCTTGTTCTCCACGCCTTCGGCGGTAACCTTGAGCTTCAAATGGTGGGCCATCGAGGTGATCGTAGAGACGATCGCGGCATTGTTGCTGTCCTCCATGACATCCGATACGAAGGAACGGTCGATCTTCAAGCGGTCAATCGGCATATTCTTCAGATAATGCAGCGAGCTGTAGCCTGTGCCGAAATCATCGATGCTGATGCATACGCCAAGTCTTTTGAGACGGTTCAGCTGGTCGAAGGCGGTCTCCTTGTCAAGGGTCATACTCTCGGTAATCTCTAAATCCACGTAGCAGGGATCCAGACCGATATCCTTCAGGATAGCATCAATTTTGCCGGCCAGATTAGGCTGCAGGAACTGGCGCATGGAGAGGTTAATGGATACGCAAATCGGATGATAGCCGGCATCCTGCCACATTTTATTCTGCAGACAGGCCGTCTTGAGCACCCATTCCCCAATAGGGACAATCAGCCCGCTCTCTTCAGCGATAGGAATGAAATCTACCGGAGAGACCAAGCCGCGTTTGGGATGGTTCCAGCGCAGCAGCGCCTCCATGCCGACAATCTCTTCTGTCTCAAGCAGCACCTGGGGCTGATAGACCAGATAGAACTCCCCCCGCTCCAGCGCCCGGCGCAGATCATTCTCCAGCTTGAGGCGTTCCTTCGCCTTCATCTGCATAGCCGGAATATAGCGGCGGATCTCCACCCCCTGCTCCTTGGCATTGTGTACCGCTGTATCAGCATTCTGTATTAACTGCTCAGCCGTATCTCCGTCCCCGGGATAGATGCTTACCCCCAGACTAAGCGAGATATGGTATTCACCTGACTCCAGACCTACCGGTGTCTCGAACAGGCGCAGCAGCTCACCCGCCCGGACCAGACAATTCTCCAGCCCCGTCCGCTCCGTCATCAGAAAAGCAAACTCGTCCGCCCCCATACTAAAGAGCTCTTCATTGACTCTAACCTCGTCCCCGATCCGCCGGGCGACCAGCTGCAGCAGCAGATCTCCTGCATAATGACCAAGAGAGTCATTGATGTTCTTAAAATGGTTGATGTTCATAATGACCAGCCCCGAAAAGCCTCGGCTTTTGTCCTGCTCACTCTGGAGCACCACCTCTTCCATGCGCTGCATCAGGCGGCGTCTGTTCGGAAGACCGGTCAGCTCGTCGTGATACGCCAGATAATTAATCCGCGCTTCCGCCTGCTGATTCTCCTGAAACGGCTCCTCAATCGTCAATCTGTAGACTCCGGTCAGCAGAAGATAATAGGCCGCTGCGCTGCTGAGCATCCCGAAGAGATAATCCAATTCTCCGACACTGAACAGATTCATGAAGAAGACCTGAGCCAGGGAGAAGAACACAAGGGAACGGATAATAATCAGCAGAGAGGCTGACTTTTCGCTTTTGCCAGGATAGATAATAATCGAAGCACCAAGCAAATAGACGAACAGTATCGCCATATTCATCAGATCTCTTGCCGTTTCTGCCCATGGTTCATCCGCCAGCCCGGAGACAATCAGGTTGCCGAGACCAAACACAGCCAAAGACAGCAAAATCACCACAAAAGCATTCCTGAACACCTTCCCCTTGACGCCGGTTCCTACAAGCTGGTCTTCTCTGCTGAAAATAAGCATAATCCCCAGTGCACTGGCCAGCCGGGAGAACGTCAGAAGCCATAAGGACTGCCCCTGGCTGATAAAAGGGGTGATTCCGGGAATACCTACAAACCCGAGTACATGCAGGAAGTCAAAAATACTCACCCCCAGGAATAATGCAGAAGTGTACAGCCTGGCCTTGGATAAACTATTGGCGAACAGCATCCAGCCCTGGGCAAAAATCGCAAAACCGAACGCGACAGTACAACAGCCCAAAATAAGGTAAAAGGCCATCAGTAAATCCTTGTCCTCTATTTGGCCCAGCGGTGTACGAAAAATCTGGATCAGAAGGAATAGCGCAGCCCCCAGAATAGCCGCATGAATCGTCTTTCTCTCTTCTTGTCTCATAAGTCCCTCGCGTCTAAAAATAATATCTATAAAGTCAGATGGGTGTGTATGATGTCCTATGTATAAATATCGGCCAGACAGCTCCGTAAAGTTACATTGATCACCTACAATATTGCACGAAAGCAGCTCCGGCAGAAAAAAAGCACCTGCCTACAAATAGAGGCCAGTGCTTTCTCCTTCCAGACGGTTATTTGTCCCCGAAATTGACCTCAGGTGTTGTCAGTGTGTCATAGAAGTCAACCGCCTTATCTTTATCGGCCGAAGATCGCAGCGCCATTGCCGAGCGGGGATGCTCATCCAGCGTTCCTGTAATCATATACGGAATGATATAGCCCCACTCTTCCTTCTCCCGCAGCGGGATCATCAGGTTCTCAATGATATCCAGCACAGGACGGAGCGTATAATTCGTATTCTTCAGATGGGTAACCAGCAGCTCTGTAGGACAGTTGCCTGCGGCGCGGCCCATCCCGTAACAGGAAGCATCCAGCAGCTCTACCCCCTTCTCGGCTGCAATCAGCGTATTGGAGAAGGCCAGCTGAAGATTGTTGTGGGTATGCACACCGAGCCGCTTCTCCGGCAGATGTGTCTTGAACTTCTCTACCAGGTAATGAAAGTCATTATGATCCAGGCTGCCGTAAGAATCCACGATATAGACTACATCAACTACGCTCTCGCGGATCTGCTCGAAGGCTTCCAGCAGCTCATTCTCCATTACATTGGACAGGGCCATAATATTAATGGTCGTCTCATAGCCCAGATCATGGAACGTCTGCACCAGCTGAAGAGCCTTGTCCACATCCTTGCTGTAACAAGCCACACGAATCAGATCAAGCATGCTCTCGCTGCGGGGCAGAATATCATTCTCGTCCACACGGCCGATATCGACCAGAGCCGACAGCTTCGTATGCCCCTTTTGTGGAATGACCTTGCGCAGGAAGTCATCATTCAAAAAGCGCCAAGGGCCTGCACCCTCTGCCCCTTTGAGCAGCTTCGGCGAGTTCTTATAACCGATTTCCATATAATCAACACCGGCTTCATTCAGACCGGCATATAATTTCTGAACAAATTCAATGCTAAAATCCCAGTTATTCACCAATCCCCCATCACGGATGGTACAATCGACAATTTTACTATGATTAGTCTTCACAATCTGTTCTCCCTTCGGGGTATCTCTTAAGTACTATGCTTATATTATCGTTCAATCATACTTTAATGAAGAAGATATTGTAAAGAAAATTTCAGTAATCCTCATATCGATTTTCGCGATCAGAAACAATGACATTAATCACAGAATAAATGGCAGTAAAATGCTACATTACAAGAAATCATTGAGATTGATTATCAGTCTCTTTCGGAGGGATAACAATGGTTCTAACATCCTGCTCCTTGCTGCGTTTGCAACCAGGCACTACCGGCTCTATTCAAAAAATTGAAGGCATGAATCCTATCCTGCGCCGCCGTCTGGCCGATCTGGGAGTATCTGAGGGTGTAATGATCCGTCTCAAGGGCAAAGGGCCTTTCATGGGTCCGATTACGCTTGAATGCAACGGTCAGCTATTTGCTATCCGGCGGAAGGAAGCATCTATGATAGAGGTGAAGGTATCATGAGCTCTATTGCACTTGTGGGGAACCCCAACACCGGGAAAACCTCGCTGTTCAATACCCTGACTTCCTCCTACGAATACGTGGGGAACTGGGCAGGCGTTACGGTTGAGAAAAAGATCGGCAGTCTCAAGAACGGAGCCGGCAAGCTGATCGATCTGCCCGGAATCTACTCTCTTCACCCCCTCTCCCGCGATGAAGGCGTAGCTGCACAATATCTGATCGAAGAAACCCCTGAAGCGCTTATCAATATTGTCGATGCGTCGCAGCTGGAACGGAACCTGCTGCTTACCCTGCAGCTGCTGGAATACGGCAAGCCGACGATCCTCGGACTGAATATGACCGATGTCGCCAAGGCGCGCGGTATCCAGGTGAATCCCGACATCCTTAATGAACGTCTCGGTATCCCCGTGCTGCCGTTGATTGCCCGGACAGGCAAGGGAACCAGTCAGGTGCTTAGCGTACTGGAGCAGCCCTCGCATATCCCGCCTGTTACCTTCCAATTGAATTATGGCGACATCGCTGAGCAAGCCATAGCCTCCATTGTTGCACAATTACAGAAGATCTCTGGTCTGCCTAATCTCCGTTGGGTTGCTCTGCAGCTGATGGAGCAGAACCCGGTTATCCTTGAGCTGCTGAAGAAGCGAACCGATATTTCTGGCTTGCTGCTGATCGCAGATGCTGCTCAGACCCGGCTGCAGCAGGAGAAGCTTGCACTCACTCTTCCCCAATGGATTCGTTCCGTCCGCATGGACTACATCCGTATGGTATGCGCTGACGCCATAGACTCTACCCTGCAAAAACCGCATAATCTGACCGAACGTCTGGATTCCATCCTTACCCACCGTTTTCTGGGACTTCCCCTGTTCATCGTCTTTATGTATGCCATGTTCAAAACTACCTTCGACTGGATCGGCGGGCCTTTGTCTGATCTCCTGGATGGCTTTATCGGCGGTCCGCTCAGCGATTGGACCAATTCGTTGCTGGGAACCATCGGGGCTTCGGAATTCACGCACGCACTGATCGTTGATGGTCTTATTGGCGGTGTGGGCGGCGTACTCGTATTTGTCCCGCAAATATTCATCCTGTTCCTGATGATCTCCTTCCTGGAGGATTCCGGGTATATGGCCCGTGTCTGCCTGCTGATGGACAGCACGATGGAACGGATGGGACTGAACGGTAAGGCCTTCATTCCGTTCATTATCGGCTTCGGCTGCAACGTACCGGCCATTATGGCGGCCCGCAGCATTGAACAGCCCAAGGACCGGTTGTTGACAACGCTGCTAATGCCGCTGATGTCCTGTTCTGCCCGGCTCCCGGTATATCTGTTGTTCGCAGCGGTCTTCTTCCCTGCCCAGCAAGCCACAGCTGTACTCTCTATGTATGTAATGGGTGTTGTATTTGCCCTGATTCTGTGTAAGTTCTTCTCCAAGCATCTGTTCAAGAATGAGACGTCTATCTTCATTATCGAGCTGCCTCCTTACCGGATGCCCCAGTTCAAGACACTAAGCCGCAGCACCTGGGAGAAGGGCAAAGGCTTCCTGCGCAAAGCAGGGACCATCATCCTGGCCGGCTCGGTCCTGATCTGGCTGATGTCCTATGCCGGTCCTGGCGGCCTCAATGTGGACATGGATCACTCCTTCCTGGCCAAATTCGGCGGCTTCATCGCCCCGTTGCTGCAGCCGCTCGGCTTCGGAACATGGCAGGCCGGTTCTACCCTGGTGCCCGGCTTCCTCGCTAAAGAGGTTGTTGTCTCCACTATGAACATCATCTACCATGCCCCGGATGCAGCAGGACTGGAAGGACAAATTGCTTCAGTCTTTACACCGCTTAGCTCGATCAGCTTCATGGCCTTTATCCTGCTCTACATTCCTTGCCTGGCCACTGTCGGCGTTATTAAGAAGGAGACTGCCTCCTGGAAATGGACATTCTTCTCCATGGGTTACTCTCTGGTATTGGCTTATGCGGTGTCACTGGTGATTTATCAAGGAGGACGTTTGCTCGGATGGTCGTAGCCCTGGCAAGTCCAAGATATATTGAGAGGAAGCGATGGCAGCAATGATCGTTAATATTGTGATTGTGGCGCTAATATTCGGGTATTCCGGCTGGATGATTTACCGTCATGTACAGAAGGGCAAGCAGGGGGCCTGTGCAGGCTGTGACAAGGGTAAGACCTGTCCCGCAGCAGCGATGGATTCACCGCTGTCCTGCAGCAGTGCTACACTGGGCAGCAAGCGCTAGGATACAGCTCTAGCGGATATGCCGGTTATTCTTTCGTTTAGAAACCTTGGCATGCGGGTATGTTAGTTATAAGCTTTTAACAACCAGACTATTGCCAAGGAGGAATAACCATGAACACCAAGAAGACTCTGTTTACAACGGTAGCCCTGGGAGCCGCCTACTTGCTGAAGAATAAGAATACACGGGATAAGATTATGAATGGCGTCCAATCCCTCACTGCTCAGATGAAGGCCCGTAAATAGGCTGCCATTCCTGCAGTTATGAGAAGCAGGATTCCAAGTGAACAAAGAGCCGCAGGTCTCAGGAAACTGAGAATCTGCGGCTCTTTGTCTGTCAGGGGTGATTCAAGCTCAGGCTTCAGGGGAGCGGCGGTCCGGTTCAGCGGCAGCGCTCAGCAGATATTCCAGCAAGGTGCGGACCATTACGCCCGTGGCGCCCTTAGGATTCATTCCCCGTTCCGCAGACAGAAAGGCAGTCCCTGCAATATCGAGATGCACCCACGGCAGTCCTTCCGCGAATTCTCCAACGAACAGTCCCGCCGTGCTGGCAGCTCCATACCGCCCGGCAGCATTACGTAGATCCGCAACCTCGCTTGCCAGCATCTCCCGGAATTCAGGATAGACAGGCAACGGCCAGATCGGCTCCCCCGACAGCCTTGAGGCTGACAGTAGCTCTTCCAGGAATGCTTGATCGTTCGCTACAGCTCCTGTTGCCACATCCCCCAGAATGGACACGACAGCCCCTGTCAGCGTGGCTACGTCAATGATCCGCTGTACCCCCCACTCCCGTGCATAGGTAAGCGCATCTCCCAGGATGATCCGCCCTTCCGCATCGGTATTGATAATTTCAATGGTTCTTCCACTAAGGGTAGTAATGATATCGCCCGGTTTAAAAGCATTCGCTGCCGGCATATTCTCTGCCGCCGGAATCAGCATGACCACATTGACCTTAGGGCGCAAATGCCCCAGCGCATCCATGACCGCCAGTACGGCTGCGGCCCCGGCCATATCGCTGTGCATGCTCTCCATGCCCGGTGCCCGCTTCAGAGAGATGCCTCCAGTATCGAAGGTAATCCCTTTGCCGACTATACCGGTTACGTTCTCCCATTGATTCGTTCCCTGATAGCGGATAACAATCATGCGGGGAGCATTTACACTGCCGCCGCCGACCGCAAGCAATCCGCCCATTCCCTTAAGCGCAAGCTCCCGTTCATCCAGCACTTCAGCCGGAAGCCCGTGCCGTTCAGCGATTTCAATAGCGGCCACCGCAAGATCCGACGGAGTCAGCAGATTCCCCGGACGGTTGGTCAGATCACGGGCAAGGCTTACAGCCTCCCCGAAAGCCTGCCCCCGCTTGATCCCTTGTCTCCAGGCTTCCTCTTCTGCTGCTTCGCTCTTGCCTTCCATACGCAGAAGTACCGTATCTATACCTGCGTAAGCTGCCTGTTCCAGCTTATATTGTCTTCTGCGGTACGAGCCCAGGACCAGCCCTTCCGCGATGGCCTGGCCGGCCTGCTCCGCCCTAAGCGCCCCAGCCCGCCGGCCTAATGCCGCCGGTATCTGCACAACGAGCGCAGCGGCCTTCAGCCTGCAAGCCGCCTTGGCGGTCTGCGCCATCAGCTGCCGCAGCTCGTGCATACCCGTCTGGCCCTTTCCGCTTCCGGCCAGAATGACCACAGGCTGCCCGGGTTGCTCCATGACCGGCAGGATATACACTTGCCCTTGCTTGCCGCTGAACAGCCCCGCTGCGGACAATTGGCGGACTCGTGCGGCCCAGTCCGCCGGAAGACCTTCACCCTGTGCCTGTGCCTCTGAGATCATTAGACATACAGCCTCTCCCCGCGCCATGGCTGCACTGGGATCACTACTCCATTCAAAAATCAATCCTCATCCCTCCGATAAACGCAGATAAGGCTGATCTCCCGCACTTGTTCGTGCTCTGCAGGAATCAGCCCTTACATATTGATTATAACCCGTATGCACTCCACCGAGAACAACGGGCTTAAGATAAGCATTAATGAGTAAGCGGAAGCGAAATGACGAACCTTGTTCCTTCATTCAGCCGGCTGCTGACCGAGATGCAGCCGCCATGATTCTTGATGATCCGGTCACTGACGGAAAGTCCAAGTCCCGTCCCATTCTCCTTCGTGGTGAAGAACGGATTGAACAGTCTGTCAAGCGTGCAGATATCCATTCCCTTTCCGTTGTCAGAGATGAAGATACGCACCTCTGTTCCTTCTTTACGGGCGCCTACCTCAATCCGGCCTACAGAATCATCCACCCGCTCCGAGATGGCTTCCATCGCATTTCTGATCATATTCAGCACAACCTGCTTCATTTGCTTAATATCCCCTGAGATGACCAAATCCTCCTGGAGCACCTGCAAGTTGATCTGGCAGCCCTTCATCAGCGCCTCGCTCTCTGTCAGCAGGACCACTTCCTTCAGCAAGGCAGAGACAGGAATCATGCTGATCTGCGGTACAGAAGGCTTGGAGGAAGTCAGAAATTCATGAATAATGTCATTGGCACGGTCAATCTCCGCTAATATAATCTTCGCATATTCTTCTTTGCCGAGCAGATGCAGATGGGGATGAAGCAATTGGATGAACCCCCGGATAGCCGTCAGGGGATTGCGGATCTCGTGGGCGATGGAGGCTGATAACCGGCCCAGCATGGCCAGACTGTCATTCTGGTAAGCCGTCTGTTCAATCAGCTTATAGTCAGAGATCTCTTTGAATGTGAACAGGTAACTGCCCTTCATTTCCTCTCCGCTGGACAGGGTTGCGCGCCAGTACCGTCCATATTCATCCACAAATTCATAGCTTGGCTTACCTTTGAGCACCATTTCACGATAACTCCGCAGAACCTGCTTCTTCTTGAAGCGGCTAAGCTGAATATGGGATAACAGATGATGCAAGGTGCAGCCCAGAAGAGAGTGACGGTTGAGCTCCAGAATGCCATACATCTGCTTGTTGACGAAAGTCAGCACACCCTCATCATCAAAAAGCAGAATCCCGCTGTCGATGTGCTCCAGCACATCCTCAAATGTTGTATCCATCGGACCAGATTGAAACGTTCTTGCCGATAATAGCAAGCTTTCCTGATATTGGCTTATCACGATACGAAGTTCCCCCTTTTACTGCAATTGACGAAGACGCTTAAGCGACATCAAATTACTATGTATCTGAGTATATGACGAAGCCGCCAGAACATTCGAAAATCGTATTGTATTATCCAACCGTTTCAACTATATTCCAATCATATCCAAGAGAAGAAGACAACGCAATCAGAGAATCTGTCGAATGACAAAAATATTCTTAAAATGATTCTTAAGACACATTTAAGTGTGAGAGGAATGATTTATTTCCTGCAAATACATTGAAAAGAGCCCCCGCCATGGGCGGGAGCTCACTAATTTATAACATGACGGTGGCAGGATCAAGACAGATGTTCAAGCCTTCTGCTGGAGCCGGTGACGCCGCTGGCTCATGACAGCCAGACGCTTCTTCAGCTCACGTTCCCATTTGGAGTCGCCGATCTGTTTGGCAACCGCCAGCAGGTCCAGTGACATATCGATCTGGCTGCGTATGATCGTGAGCGGGTCCTCGCTCTCCATATTGATGACGTTCTCGAAGATCGCTTCCTCTTCCTCCATCACATAATCCTGGAAATCCACATCCGTGACGCCGTCGCCATGGGCATATTCCGCCAGAATTTCATATTCATTCTCGACTTTGTAATGTACCTCTACCCGGTGGCATACCGGACAAAAAAGCAGGGGAACATTATGGACTTGCGTGCGATAATGCTTTAGGGTCCCCTTCGTTCCAACCATACTCGCTCCACAGCAAAAGCTCATTTTTGTTCACCCTCCTTGAGTGTTGTCGTTGATTTGAATTCCTATTAGTATATTACAAAGCAGCGGGAGAGATTCCTCCCCTTACAAGCTATATATTAACCTTTATGCCCATTTTCAAACGTCTGTCCTTATCTCAAGTGGAAACGGCTTTGCCGTCCTTTTAAAGGACGGTACCGTTTCAGCGAGAAAGATAAGGAAAATTATAGCGCGAAGCATATACATTCTTATCTTTGCTCTTATCTTTGCTCTTATCTTTGCAAAAAACCTCCTTGAAGGGAGTCATGCTTCCCGCAAGGAGGTCCTCTTAGTATATCAAAGATCGCGGCTCATGAGGCCCGGAAGCTTACAGGTTCTTGTCGCCTGGTTTCCAGTTCATAGCGCACAGCCCGCCGGATTGGAGAGCCTGCAGTACACGCAATGTCTCTTCAACGCTGCGTCCCACGTCATTGTGGTTAACAACCTGATACTTCAGTTCACCTTCAGGATCGATGATGAACAATCCGCGCAGTGCGATGCCTTCTTCTTCAATCAGGACGCCATAATCACTGGCAACCTTCTTCGTAATATCAGAGGCCAGCGGGAAGTTCACCGGACCCAGACCGTTCATATCCTTAGGTGTGTTCAGCCAAGCCTTGTGGCTGTGGATCGAGTCCACGCTCACACCGAGAATTTCTGTATCAAGCTCTGCGAAATCAGCAGCAGCATCGCTCAGGGCTGTGATTTCAGTTGGACATACGAAGGTGAAATCAAGCGGGTAGAAGAAGAATACAAGCCATTTGCCGCGATAGTCGGACAAGCTTACCTTACCGAAATCCTTACCGTCGCCTGTTACTGTCTCCATGAAGAAGTCAGGAGCGGGTTTACCTACCAAACGTTCTGCCATTGCTTAAATCCTCCTTTTGATTATGTAAGAAAAACAGCTACCGGACCGTTGCCGGATGCAATATGCTTTTCTTGATTTTATGGGATGGTTACATTCTTTCGGGTACAGAATAAATGTTATCATCGTACAAAATCAAAGTCAATATTACATTGATTACTTTTTTATAATAATTATAAATAAGCAACATTTTGTGAAGTTTTTCTTTGTTCTGCGTCAAAAGGGATCTATGTGGTAGAACTAGGCTTTGCGGATAGCGGCTACAATCAGGTCACCCATCTCAGTGGTGCTGATCGCCTTGCTCTTATCAACTGCGATATCGCTCGTCCGGTGACCGGCATCCAGTACCTCCGCAACTGCGGCTTCAATGGCAGCGGCTGCGTTCTCGTAGCCGAAGGTCATACGGAACATCAGTGCAAGCGACAGGATCGTAGCGATTGGATTCGCCAGCCCTTGTCCGGCAATATCAGGCGCGGAGCCGTGAACCGGCTCATAGAGGCCGTAGCTGCCTTCACCCAGTGAAGCGGAGGCCAGCATGCCAATGGAGCCTGTCAGCATCGCTGCTTCATCGCTCAGGATATCTCCGAACATATTCTCGGTCACGATGACATCGAAGCTCGAAGGACGGCGCAGCAGCTGCATCGCACAGTTATCCACCAGTACGTGCTCAACTTCAACCTGCGGATATTCCGGCGCCAGTCTGTTCACCACTTCACGCCACAGACGGGAGGTCTCCAGGACGTTGGCTTTGTCGACACTCGCCAGCTTGCCCCGGCGCTTCCCGGCAATCTCGAACGCCTGGCGTACGATCCGCTCCACCTCAGTGACGTTGTAGACACAAGTATCTACCGCTTCTTCGCCATGCTCGCCCTGGCGGCGCAGCTTGTCCCCGAAGTAGATCCCGCCTGTCAATTCACGTACGACCATCAGGTCCGTTCCTTCAAGTACCTCCGGCTTCAGTGTCGAAGCATCCTTCAGACAATCGAAGACCACCGCCGGACGCAGATTCGAGAATAGGCCAAGCGCCTTACGGATACCCAGCAGTCCGGTCTCCGGACGCAGCTCCTTCGGATTGTTATCCCACTTCGGTCCGCCTACAGCTCCAAGCAATACAGCATCGGCGCTTCGGCAGATTGCAAGCGTATCCTCAGGCAGCGGAGTTCCGCGTTCATCGATGGCGATTCCTCCGAACAGGGCGTGCTCCGTTTCAAATGCATACCCGAACAGCTCTTCCGTTCTTTTCAATACCTTTTCCGCTTCCGCCACAACTTCAGGTCCGATACCGTCCCCGGCAATTACGGCGATTTTTTTGACCTCGCTCATTTCTGTCACTCCTTAGGTAGTCCTGCTGGTCGCAGACATAGTTCTTCTGTATATTGTTGTATCATAACGAAGGACAAAGGACAAAGATATAGATTCTATCACGTTCATAGATATAGCCTATAAGTGAAGCAGAGCGTGAATTTGCCCTTGTCCCGCCAATTGATTACAATTAATGGGCAGGTGAAATTATCGGATCTCTAATCCTATGGAAGAGGAGTGATCTTTAAGATGCAATACGCGAAGCTTGGCAAGTCTGGTATGAAGGTAAGCCGCCTCTGTCTGGGCACGATGAACTTCGGTCCCATCACCGACGAGAAGGAAGCCTTCCGCATTATGGATGCGGCACTGGACGCGGGAGTCCAGTTTTTTGATACCGCCAATGTGTATGGCTGGGGTGAGAACTCGGGTCTGACCGAGACTATTATCGGCCGCTGGTTCAAACAGGGCGGCGGACGCCGTGAGAAGGTTGTCCTGGCGACCAAGGTCTACGGGGCGATGAGTGACAAGCTGGATGGACCCAATGATGAAGGCGGCCTCTCTGCCTACATTATCCGCCGTCATCTGGAGGGCTCCCTGCAGCGTCTGCAGACCGATCATATCGAACTCTACCAGATGCACCATATCGACCGTAATGTGTCCTGGGACGAGCTGTGGGGCGCCTTCGAGCTTGCGGTCAGCCAAGGCAAGATAGGCTACACCGGCTCCAGTAACTTCGCCGGCTGGGATATTGCCGTTGCCCAGCAGGAGGCGAAGGCCCGCGGGTTCCTTGGACTGGTATCCGAGCAGCACAAATACAGTCTGACCTGCCGTCTGCCGGAGCTTGAGGTTCTGCCTGCCGCACAGCATCTTGGCCTTGGCATTATTCCGTGGAGTCCGCTTGACGGGGGACTGCTTGGCCGCAATGCGCTGAAGAAGATTGAGGGCAGCCGCAGCGGCGGCAACGCGGAGCGTGTAGAGCAGCACAAGAAGCAGCTAGAGGCCTTTGCTGAGCTAAGCCTGGAGCTGGGCGAGCCGCAGGATAATATCGCTCTGGCCTGGCTGCTGGCGAACCCTGCCGTCACAGCTCCGATCATCGGACCGCGTACGCTGGAGCAATTCGAGAGCGCGCTGCGCAGCCTGGAGGTCGTTTTGGATGAATCTGTGCTGAAACGCCTTGATGAGATTTTCCCCGGACCCGGCGGTGCGGCTCCGAAGGCATATGCATGGTAATCCGGACTAACCGGCTGCAGCCCGCATAATCCTCCCGGAAGTCATATCTTCACTTACAATAAAGAGCTGTCCACCAGTATAACGTACCGGTGAACAGCTCTTTATGTTTCTATGTCTTTTATTGTGCCGTATCCACTGTTATAGAACCATTGCTGGTAGACAAAATAACCTCATGGGTGCCTTTGCCAAGCATAGCCGTTCCATGATTCTCATCGTCGCCGCCCCAGTTCACATTGCCTTTAAGCGATCCGTTACTGGTATCTGCCGTAATCTTGGCATCCGCTACCGCCGGAAGACCCAAGACAATCTTGCCGTTGCTGGATTTCAGCTCCCATGCACCCGTGATTGCCGAATTGACTGTAATCTTGCCGTTGCTGCTTCTGGCCGACACTGCGCCGTCAATATTCCCCAGCGTAATCGCACCGTTCGAGCTAACCAGGTCTGCTCCGCCCTGTACATTCTTTACTGTCAATGTGCCATTGCTGCTATGAGCCTTCACACCGCCGGAGACATCATGGATATCCATCGTTCCGTTGCTCGTATCCACATTAATGCCTGCGGCCAGCCCGCCGGCTTCGATAGAACCGTCACTGGTCTCTACCTGAGCAGCGAGATTCTGCGGAATGCTGACATTCAGATATGGCGCATTGTTGTTGAAGCCGATCTGGATATTGGAGAGCCATCCAGAATCCCCCTCCAGCTCCATCACAAGTGTATCATCTTCGGTCGTCACCTTCCATTTACGCTCCAGGGCACTCGCCGCTTCATTGTCTGTATTGCCCGGCAGCTCCAGCTTACCTTCATACGCAAGCGTGTTCCCGTCCACACCCTGAAGCTTAACCTTGCCTTGGGGCAGATTAATCCGCACGTTCTTAATATCCTGCTGTACTTCTACCTTCCCGTTCACCGGAACCAGCTTGGTATTGCCGAAGATACTGCTCAGCGATCCTCCGGCCAACACCGTCTGTGCCCCGCTTGCCGCGATAAGCACAATGATCAGCAGAATGGCCCAGCCGCTTACCCGGCTTTTGACATCGGATTTAATGAAGAGCCTAAGCAGCATCTCCAGGCCGAACAGGATAAGCAGGGCCGGCCAGATATAGCCCAGCACATCGTACGTGATTACACCATACTGAGCCATGACTACAATAACTCCTACTATTATGCACCCTATTGCGGCAGTGAAGCTGCCGACTTTCCATCTCCCCATCCTTCAATTCCCCATTTCACTATACTTTTGAATTATTCTTCAGCATTCTGAATCCATACCCGATCAAGGCAAGCGACAGCAGAATCGCTCCGATGTTCATATCGTTCAGAATCTCCCACAGAGCGGGAAATGCAGTGATGAGCAGCAGCAGAATGCCCGCGATGACACACCCTATACCGACCCACACCGGATTTACATCATCATGCGGGTACATCGGGGCTGCAGACATGCCCATCGACCAAGGCGCTCCAAAGCTATCCGGATGGAACATCATCCGCTCATGCTCGGCAGCCGATACCTTCATCCAAGCCGCCTTTTGCAGCGCATCAAATAATTGATAGAACCAGAGCGCAGCAAGTGCGAACGGAAACACTGCGGGCATGGACGGAATGAATATAATACAGAGCGATGCTCCAATCATATACTCCAGACCCATTTTTTTAAAGCCCAGATACATGTGGCCCAGTCCCGGAACCATAGCCAGGAGAAACGTGAGCCAGCGTCTTTTCTTAATCATATGTTACCCTCCCAAAAGTTTTGTGAAATAAAATAGATAACCGGCGAAGCCGCTATGGATTTATTTATGGTTACCTCGGGCCAAACCAGGAGCTGACCGATGTGGACATATGCCCGTTGATTTCAGTGATGCCATAAGCCAAATTCTCAAATACGCCTAGCTGCAGCAGGAGAAACGTCAGGCCAACCGCCACGCCGTAATGCATCCAGGAGGTTCCCCGGGTCGTGCGCCGTCTGGTCATGGTAGATTTCACTATCCGTTCTCTGCGCCCGTTCTCCAGCTGGCCGATCCTTGCCATAACATCCCCGGTCAAATCAGGGAAGTCATGCGGCAACACGGGCTCCTGTCCGTTAAAATCAAGCCCGGCTTCCATCTCGCTCCACATCGCCGCAAGCCCGCGTGCCTCCTCCAGCCATTCCGCGCAGCCGGGACAGGTCAGGGTATGCAGATAGATGGCCTGCTGGGCCTCTGGTGACAACTGTCCATCTATATAATGCGGCATCCACTCTTTTACTGTTGAACAATTCATCGCCATTCCTCCCCGCTTTTGCGCATCATCTGTCTGGCCCGATAGAGCTGCGATTCAACCGTTTTAACCGAAATTCCTTTTTGATCAGCTATCTCCTGATACGAATGTCGCTGAAAATAGTACAGCTGCACAACCGACCGGTACGGTTCCGCCAGACTATTCAGGTTCTCACCCAGCTCACGGGAAGCCTCTTTGTGAAGCACTGCCTGTTCAGGTGTCTGTGAAGTCACCCAGTCATTCTCTGTGTAATCTGCTGCACTCCGGTGCCGCCATTCCCGGTCATTGGCCCGTTTCCAGTCCAGACAGGTGCGGTAAGCAATCCGGTACAGCCAGGTGGAGAAGGAAGACTGTCCTCTGAAGGTGGGAAGGGCTTTATAGGCTTTGATGAAGACTTCCTGAGCCATATCCTTGGCAGACTCGGCTTCTCCTGTAATTTTGATGCATACACTATATACCATGCCTTGATAACGGGTCACCAGATTCCCGAAGGTCTGATGCTCCCCGCTTAGCACAGCATTGATCCACTCCGTCTCTTCCAAGTCTTTCTTCCCTCCTTCAGCTACATATCGTTAGACGCCTGGCTTTAAGGTTCCCCTGCAGGTTTTTTAAATTATTTTAGAATAGCAGCATTTCTATTCAAAAATCAGACACAAGCGCAAGCATAGAGGGAGGATAACCCACTTTGTTGTCGAATTTATCCTTAAACAGCCTATGACAAGACAACATTCTTTAATGAAGTGGTGGGATAGATATGATTCAGGCCTTGCTGGTAGATGATGAACGGCTTGCTCTTATGAAGCTGAAAATGATGCTGGAAGAACTGACAACTATAAATGTAATCGCTGCTTATACGGATCCCTCCGAGGCGGTCAATGCAGCTCCGCTGCTACGCCCTGATGTGATTTTCCTCGACATTGATATGCCTGAGATGAATGGCGTCCAGGCTGCGGAGGCCATGCAAAGGCTGTGCCCGCAGGCAAGCATCGTATTTGTGACTGCCCATAACAGCTACGCCATCGAGGCGTTCGAGCTATATGCGCTCGACTATGTTCTTAAGCCCGTACAGCGGGGCCGGCTGCTGAAGACCATTGAGCGGCTGGAGGAGCGTGTCAGCCAGGCACAGGAGGATTCGCGTAAGCCTGCGCAGACGGTCATGATCCGCAGCTTCCAGTCCTTAAGATTCGAACTGGGTGGCCAGCCGCTGCCCAATATCCGCTGGCGCACCACCAAGGCACAGGAATTATTCGCTTATTTATTTCACAACCGCAACCGGTTCGTAAGCAAAGATACCTTAACCGATCTGCTGTGGCCCGATTTCAATCTTAAGAAAGCCTCCACCCATCTTTATACAACGATTTATCAGGTTCGGCAATGCCTGAAGCAGGCAGAGATTGATCTGCAGATCAGCAATGCCAGCGGGGGGGAAGGCTACACCCTGGAGACCGGAAGCCTGCTGATAGACAGCTACGAATGGGAGAAGGGTATTCTGACTCAAGATGCCATCAATAAGGACAACTATGAGGAGCATCAGCGGTTGTTCGACTTCTATTCGGGCGACTATCTGAGCGATTACGATTACCTCTGGGCTGAAGGAGAACGGCAGCGTCTGCGGACCATCTGGCTGCATCACGCAATGACTATCGCCGAATTCTATGTCAGCAGCGGCCGGATACCGGAAGCGGTAACCGTGTACCAGAGAGTGGTGCAGCTCCAGCCTTATTTTGAACAGGGGCATCTCGGGCTGATGAAGGTCTACGACAGCATTGGGGAACGTTCAGCGGTAGAGGAGCAATATCATACTCTGACGGCATTACTGAAGCGGGAGCTCGGCGTGAAGCCGCCAGCGAGTATTAAGCGCTGGTATGAGGAATGGAAGCATCTTAACCTCAGAAGTATGTGATTCTCCGTAAATAGAAACGGCAATGCTGACCATTCAGGGACGGCATTATTTCAGCGACTTTATATTTGTTATACCAAAGACACCCGCAGCCTGCTGCGGGTGTCTTTGTCTATACTGCCATATTAGCTGTTAATGCCTGATCAGTTGTACTCTCCTACATTTTCTTGCGGGCATTGAATCTTCTGGACAGTACAAATCCCAGAATAATCAATCCGCCGCCAGTCAGATACAGCGGGAGAGGACTTTCTTCTCCGGTCTGTGGAAGTTTGCCGGGAAGTCCGCTGTTGTTGCCTTTGTCAGTTGGTTCAGTAACCGTGCCCTTAGGCACTTCATCAACACCAACCTCAATTGTAATCTCTTCCTCATTGCCGTCTTCATCCGTAACGACAATTGTGAATTTATCCTTGCCGGTGTAGCCTGGATCTGGTGTATACGTCCATTTGCCATCCGGTGTAATAGTTACCGTACCATGCGCCGGCTCTTCGCCGATGCTAGGGATACCTCCCAGCGGAATCTCGCCGTCGATAGGCACTTCCTCAATCGTAGTCACCTGTGTGGCTTGCGGCGTTGGAGTGCTAACCGTTCCAGGCTGCTCCGGTGTTACTGCTGGCGTCACCTGTGGTGTTGCTGTTACTCCTGGCGTACTTGATGCAGCCGGAGTTGCCGTTGGTGCTGGCGCTACCGATGGTGTCGGCGTTGGTGTACCGATAACTCCAGGAATGCTTGATGGTACAGGTGTCGGTGTATAATACACCGGCGGTGATGTTGGCACTGGTGTTGCTGTTGGTTCTGTAACTGGCGTCGGTGTTGCTGTTGGTGTCACCGGCGTTGGTGTCGGTGTCGATTCTGCCGGCGGTGTGGTTACCTTTTGGTTAGTAATCGGCAACAGCACTTTTTGCACACCGGAATCAATTGTCACAGGATGCTCTGTTACGCTCAGAACATAACCTTCCGGAGCTGTAATTTCCTTCAGAATATAATTCCCCAGCTTCAGCGATGTGAATACCAGTTCACCATTTGCATCTGTTTTTCCGCTGACCACCAATTTTTTGGCGGAATCATACAGTCCGAACTCTGCTCCTGCAAGCTTCTTGTTCGTATCCTCACCAGCAACCTTCGTTACTTTGAGCGAACCAAGGATTTCAACCGGAATCAGTTTGTTCGTAATTGGCGCAAGTACCTTCTGTACGCCGGAATTGATTGTTACAGTCTGCTCTGTTGCATTCAGAACATAACCGGCAGGGGCAGTAAGCTCCTTCAGGGTGTAGGTTCCGAGCTTCAGCGATTTGAATTCCAATACGCCGTCAGCGTCTGTTTTACCACTTGCCACTAATTTCTTAGCGGAATCATACAGCGCGAACTCTGCACCCTCCAGCTTCTTGCTGGTATCCTGCTCAGCCACCTTAGTCAGCTTGAGTGAACCAAAGACTTCGGCTGGAATCTGTTTGTTCGTGATTGGGGCCAATATCTTTTGTACACCGGAGTCAATCGTTACGGTATGCTCTGTCTCATCCAGCACATAACCAACCGGAGCAGTAAGCTCCTTCAGGGTATACGTTCCGAGCTTCAGCGATTTGAACTCCAATACGCCGTCAGCGTCTGTTTTTCCGCTTGTCACAAGCTTCTTGGTGGAATCATACAATCCGAATTCTGCGTCTTTCAGCTTCTTGCTCGCATCCTCCTGCGCAATCTTAGTGATCTTCAGTGAGCCGAAGACTTCGGCAGGAATCAGTGCGTTAGTCACGGTAACTTTTTTCTCTTGTGATGGATCAATGGTCACATTAATCACTTTAGAATCCAGGACATAACCGGCAGGGGCTGTTTTCTCTTTCAGGGTATACTCCCCGCCCTTAAGCTTGGTGAACTCCAGTTCACCCTTGGCATCGGTTGTTTTCGTTCCTACCAGTGCACCCTGGGAGTTAAACAATTCGAATACTGCACCTTCCAGCTTCTTGGAGGAATCATTCACATCCACCTTGGTCAGCTTGAGTGAACCGAAGAAATCATTCTTGACGGTTAGCTGCACCGCCGTGGACGAATTAATCGTCACCTTAATCTCAGAGCTGTCCAGTGAATAGCCAACCGGCGCTTTGGTTTCTTTCAGTACATATTTACCAGCCTTAAGATTTGTAAAAGTCAGGGTTCCGTCTTCTGCAGAAGTCTGTTTTTGAGTCTCCTTCAGTTCAGTTCCAATTATCCGTGAGAGTGCGAACTCAGCGCCTTTAAGTTTTTCATCACCGGCCTGATTGGTTTTGGTAACTATTAGCGAGCCTTTTACACCACTACCTGTACCGGATGTATCTACAATTTGAATGCTCTTGTCAGAAGTAACAGGTTTTGTAATCTGACTTACACCGTCACCGCTAAACGAGATTTCATTTTTCAGCTGTACATTATTTCCTGCCTCAGTTACAACCGTCTGATAAGTCAGAATATATGGTTTGCTGATTGTGTTCAGGAAGACAAGCTCGAAGCTTTCTTTACCGTCTGTGCCGGTTTTGAAGGTAAGGGTGTAATCAACATCCTTCTTCAATTCATAACCTTGGTTTCCTGCATTCCCCTGCTGATCGACAGTTGTCTCAAAGAGATGGAAGCTGTCCGGCAAAAGCACCTGATTTGCGCTAGGTTTATCTACCAGTTTTACGTTCTTGACAACGGACTGGTTCGCGTTGATGACCACTTTCCAGTTCAGAAGAGTCTGATCATTGTTATCTTGGGTAAAGCCTTTGGCTACATATTGTCCGCCCTTAGGAATGGTTACTGTGACTTCCAGAGGCTCTGATACAGCCTTGTTGTCCTTATCGTACAAGGTAGCTGTATTCTTAACCTGTTCTTTATTTACATCACTGCCAATGAATTCTGTACTAAAGACTACATAGAATGCATAATCCACCGGGTCTTTGAATTTGACTGTCAGCTTCGTGTCGGTAACATTAAGCGTGTATTCGGAAGCGTCTATCACAGCCCCCTTCGTATGTTCCCCGTCTTTTCCATAGTTCATCTTGTAAACTACTGCAGTTACGCTAGTTGCTTTCTGGCCTTCAGGAATTGTATCTACTAGCGTAGCCCCTGCTGCCAGTACACGTTTATTATAGTTAGCCCCAACTGTCCAGGTAAGCTGCTTGGTATTTACATCGTATACACCAGTCTTCTTACCGTTGTTTTTGACTTCATCCCGCGGATTAAAGGTTGCATCACCCTTAATGGTGTGATCCTTGTCGTTAGCATCCTTCCAATCGAGCTGTGCGGTGTTCTTGAAGCTGGTTGCACCACTCTGCAATTTGTAATAGTCAAAACTGGTCGAATACGTCACCGTAAACGGCTTATCAATAGCCTTCGAGAATGTGATGGTGAATCCGGCGCCTTGGGCATAATCCGTTCCGTTAGGTGTAATCGTATAATCTGAGCTGTTTATAGCTGGTGTCGAGGTAATTGTGATTGGCTCGATTAATTTCAACCCGCCATTATCAAAAGTATCCTTCAATACCAGACTCTTCATCACTTTAGAATCTTTGTTTACCTCGATGGTCCATTTTACCGTCTTGTTCAAATAGTCTACATCAGCGACTTTTTTCTCCACGATGCGCTGGTTAATATCACGTAGCCCATTTGGTCTCGCCGTTGTAGGTCACATCATTGCGGATGGTTTCCGTATATCCGTATACACGGTCTTTGACTTTGGTTTTATATTTAATTTTATATGCAGTATTGATATCGTTGTTAAATTGCAGTTTGAAACCCGTCTTGCCCGTTTTGTCGGTCAAAGGCGAGGTTAGAGTATAATCGGGTCCTTCATTGATAGGAGTCCCGCTTCCTACTTCTTTTCCGTCTTGATCCAATTGAATTTTGTATACGACTAATGAACCTTCAACTAATTTTTGGGAATCATTAAAATAATCCAGCAACACCGCATTAGCGGATGTAATGGTCTGTTCATTATAGTTGAACTGGATCTCCCAAGGAATGGTCTCATCCGCAGGATCAAAATTTCCCGCAGTCTTCTTCAGCGGAAGTCCGCGCACAATATCAACCGTCTTGGAAGAACTCTTATCGATTCCTTCACCAGTAAGCTTAGCGGTATTGGTGAAACTTTTAACCGCTGTATCTGTAATCTTCGTCGAGAATTTCACACGATACGCATCTGTAATGGTGTTTGTGAACTTCAGGTTCAAGCTGCTTACCGTACTTCCTGAAGCATCATATTGATCCGAACTGATCTTCCCTTGTTGCGATGTATTCCCTTGGACATCCACTGCAAGCTTATAGACCTCAATTGAACTTAGGTCAAGCTCCAGTCCTGCCAGAAGAGAGTCCGTAACGACCGCTTTATATACTTCATCCTGCACAGTATTTACATCAACGGTCCAGAGAATGCTGGACGGATTGTATTTTTGCGGCTGTGGAATTCCGTCCTTGGTAATGCTGGTGCCGCCCTTAGGATGGACTTTAATAACAATCGTATTATTCAGGTTCCCGGCAATCGGGAATAACAGCTCTTGAGTCGTAGTTCCAGTGACTTTGGTGGAGCTAAGTTTGGACGTCACATTAAAAGTACCGCCTACATTAAACAAGCCTTCGATTTCACTATTAAATGTAAGCACCACTTTGTTATCTGTGCCTACCGCATAGGTCCCGATACTGCCTGACTCCACTCCATCGTAGAGTAATTTACCGGAGTAATTTTTATCGATGGCTAACTGGGAAGGCAACTGATATACGAATGTATCTCCTCCCTTGTAGCCATGTGCCCCAGTATCAGGGTCCGTTACTGGAAGCTTGAAGGTCAAGCCTACTTTAACCTCCGAATCAAGCTTATAGACATTATCCGTGACCTGTGTGCCATTCTCATATACGGCCATCGTAACACTGGTGATGATACTGTCCGTCCCATCTGCCTTAACCTTGGTCATGAACCCGAAACCGTTGGCAAACTGTGTAATGAGCATTACAACAACCAACCAGGCGCCTATCGTCTTTTTCTTCATATCACTATAACCTCTCTCTCTTTCTGCAAAATGATTGTTCCAGCGTTGCAAATACCGTTCCCGCCTGCTTCTTCCTGATCGTCCCCCTGTCACTAGTATGTATGTGGGCCTTCAATTTCGCTTTTACTGTACTTTCGTAACTTTACTTCCCGCCTCTGAACAATTTCTGAACAGATTATGAGATAAATCATAGATAATTAAAATATTAAATAATTTTATCGGCAAAAAAGTGGTTTCAAACGCAGAATATGAGGAATCAGCCTTTGTTTGTGAACTTTTTTTCACTTTTCCGACCCATCTTGTTCATTCTTTTTATACAAAAACTTGTTTCAAATCCTCTCCGGCTGGATTCTAAACCGGCATACGCTACGCAAAAAAAATTTCAGCATATTTTTGAGCAAAAAAAAGAAGCCTCCCCGGATAAATGAACTGGTCCGGTGAAGCTTCTTTTAAAGAGTTGAATTAGAGATTGGCATGCTCACGCTTGGTGTAGGTCTTGCGCTTCTCAATCAGCTTGTTCAGTGCATCCAAGTAGGCTCTGGCACTCGCTTCCAGAATATCGGTGCTAAGTCCGCGGCCCTGTGCAGCCACCTCGCCTTGCGAGAGCACGACATGTACCTCACCCTGAGCATCCTTACCTCTGCTGACGGCTTTGATCGAGTAATCGCCGAGTGTAACTTCTTCCCCTGTAGCCTGGTCAATGGCATTGTAGATCGCGTCTACCGACCCGTTGCCTTCGGCAACCGCCACAATTGGCTGCGGGTCCTGGCCGTGAATGATTACCTTGGCGGTTGGAGTTGCCTCATTGCCATACGTAACATAGATCGTCTGCAGGCTGAAGGTCTCCGGTGTATCGATCAGCTTCTCTTCCAGAAGCGCAAGGATATCCTCGTCCGAGACTTCTTTTTTCTTATCTGCGAGATCCTTGAACTTGGCAAAAGCGGCATTGACCTCTTCCTCGGAAATGTCATAGCCCAGATCACTCAGCTTATCGCGGAAAGCGTGACGGCCCGAATGCTTGCCGAGCACCAGCTTGCTTTCTTTAAGGCCGATCGTTTCCGGCGTCATAATCTCGTAGGTCGTCTTCTCCTTCAGCATACCGTCCTGATGAATCCCGGATTCATGAGCGAAGGCATTCGCACCGACAATCGCCTTGTTGCCCGGCACAACCATCCCTGTCAGCTTGCTGACGAGACGGCTGGTACGGGAGATTTCAGACAGCACCAGAGAGGTCTTGGCACCGAAATACTCACTGCGGGTCTCCAGCGCCAGAGCGACCTCTTCAATCGCTGTATTGCCGGCACGTTCCCCGATTCCGTTGATTGTACCCTCAATCTGGTCTGCACCATTCTGAATGGCAGCGAGGGTATTGGCCGTAGCCATCCCCAGATCATTATGACAATGGGCGCTAAGCTGTACCCGGTCGATATCCGGTACTGTGTCCTTCAGGAACTTGAAGATGGCCCCGTATTCCGCCGGATTCAGGTACCCGACCGTATCTGGAATATTCACCACGTTCGCACCCTCGCGGATCGCCATCGCCACCATTTCAGCCATGAAATCACGCTCGGTACGGCCGGCGTCCTCCAGGGAGAATTCCAGCTTGGGAAAATACTTCTTGGCATAGCGGATCGCCGCTTGAGCCGTTTCCAGCACCTGCGACTTCTCCATGCGCAGCTTATGCTGACGGTGTATCGGCGAGGTTGCCAGGAAAATATGAATGCAAGGGTCCTGTGCCCCCTGCAGCGCTTCCTTGACCGCATCAATATCGCTCTCTCTGGAACGGGACAGACCGATTACAGTGACATTCTTAACCGCTCTGGCCACTGCGTTCACCGCAGCCAGATCTCCCGGCGAAGCGGCAGGAAAACCTGCCTCCATCCGGTCAATTCCCAGCTTCTCCAGCTGATAAGCGATTTCTACCTTCTCACGCGTATTGAGGTTCACACCCGGCGACTGCTCCCCGTCACGCAGCGTCGTGTCGAACACATAAATTTTCCGCATGCTGAGCACCTCCTGAAGATTGTCCATAAACCCTCAAATGCGGCCCGCAAAATTACGGCCGCATCTGAGGGTTACCTATGGTTCATTGCAATTGTAAGTATATGACCTATTTCTTAATCCAGTGCATCATTTCACGCAGCTGGCTGCCGACTACTTCTACCGGATGAGCGGCTTCGTTGCGGCGGGTAGCAGTCAGGAAAGCACGGCCGGATTGGTTCTCGAGGATAAAGTCGCGGGCGAATTTACCCTGCTGAATATCAGACAGTACTTCTTTCATAGCTTTCTTGGTCTCAGCAGTAATGATGCGTGGTCCAGTTACATAGTCACCGTATTCCGCAGTGTTACTGATGGAATCGCGCATGCTGGACAATCCGCCTTCATATACCATGTCAACGATCAGCTTCAGTTCATGCAAGCACTCGAAGTAAGCCATCTCAGGAGCATATCCGGCTTCAGTCAATGTCTCGAAGCCAGCCTTGATCAGCTCGGACACACCGCCGCAGAGGACAGCCTGTTCACCGAACAGATCCGTTTCAGTCTCTTCACGGAAGGAGGTTTCGATGACTCCCGCACGGGTACAGCCGATGCCTTTAGCATACGCCAGACCGATAGCCTTGGCATTGCCGGTTGCATCCTGTTCAATAGCAATCAGGCCGGGAACGCCGAAGCCTTCAACATAAGTACGGCGTACCATGTGTCCCGGGGATTTAGGAGCTACCAGGAGCACATCGGCATCCTTAGGAGCTACGATTTGTCCGAAATGTACGTTGAAGCCGTGGGAGAACATCAGAGCCGCACCATTCTTAAGGTTCGGTTCGATATCGTTCTTATATACAGATGCCTGTGTTTCGTCCGGCATAAGAATCTGCACCACATCTGCACGTGATACCGCTTCTGCTACAGACAATACTTCAAACCCGTCATTCTTGGCAGCTTCGAACGATTTTCCTTCACGCAGACCGATAACCACCTGAAGACCACTGTCACGCAGGTTCTGTGCCTGGGCATGTCCTTGGCTACCGTACCCGATTACCGCAATTGTCTTTCCTTTCAATACGCTAAGCTCTGCATCCTTTTCATAGTACGTTGTAACTGCCATTGTCAAAATCCTCCTTTAATTTGGGACCCATCGTAAAGAGCGGGTGCTTCAAAAACACGTTGCATATTAGTCTTACTATATAATGACGCGTTCCTCAAGCCCCCGCTCTTTCGCGGGCAAGTCTGAGCTAATCTTAATAAATTAATGCACGCAAGCAGTAATTCGTTAAAGCTGTAAAATGTGACAATCAGGCATTCCCGCGAATCATCGCAGTGACTCCGGTCCGTGACAGCTCCTTTATTCCATAAGGCTTAAGCAGCTCGATCATTGCATCAATCTTGGTGGTATCCCCAACTACCTGTACAAGCAGGCTGGTTGAGCCAATATCTACTACAGAAGCACGGAAGGTTTCGACTACGCCCATAATCTCCGGCCGTTCTGACGGCTCTGCCTTCACCTTAATCAGTGCCAGCTCCCGGGCTACCATTGGTTTGGCGCCCAGATCAACCACCTTGATTACATCAATCAGCTTGTACAGCTGCTTCTCAATCTGCTCCAGGGTATGCTGGTCACCCAATGTTACAATTACCATCCGGGACAATCCGACCTCTTCGGATTGCCCCACCGTAATACTCTCAATATTGAAGCCGCGGCGGCCGAATAATCCGGATACCCGCTGCAGCACACCAGGCTGGTCATTTACGAGCACAGCAATCGTATGTCTCATCACTGTTATTCATCCCCCATCAGCATTTGATCAATGGTAGAGCCTTGAGTTACCATCGGGTAGACATTCTCATCCTTTGGAACAACGAATTCTACCAGGACGGGTCCAGGTGTTTCCATGGCTTCTTTCCAGGCAGCGCCGGCTTCTTCCTTGGTGGTTGCCCGCAGTCCCTTCACGCCGTAAGCCTCAGCCAGCTTTACAAAATCCGGACTTCCCGCCAGATCAGTATAGCTGTAACGCTTCTCATAGATCAGGTTCTGCCACTGGCGGACCATTCCAAGCACCTGATTGTTAATAACCACAATTTTGACCGGGATATTATGAATCGCACAGATCGCCAGCTCCTGGGAGCACATCTGCATCCCGCCATCACCATTAATGGAGACAACCAGCCGCTGCGGATGAGCCATCTGTGCCCCAATCGCCGAAGGGAAGCCGAAGCCCATTGTTCCAAGGCCGCCTGAAGTAATCCAGGAGCGCGGATGATTGAACTTGTAATACTGTGCAGCCCACATCTGATGCTGGCCTACGTCAGTCGTCACAATAGCCTCACCTTTGGTGGTGTCATTGATCATCTGGATAACCCATTGCGGCTTCAGCTCGGTATCTGAATCCTTATACCGGAGCGGCTGCTCCAGCTTCCACTGGGCGATCTGCGTTCTCCAGGCATCTGCCTGCGAAGCACGCTTCACATCCGGGTTCAGCATCTCCAGCACCGTCTTCACATCGCCAACGATTGGAATATCCGGCGATACGTTCTTGCCGATCTCGGCAGGGTCGATATCGATGTGTACAATCTTTGCCTTAGGCGCAAAGCCGTCCAGCTTCCCGGTCACACGGTCATCGAACCGGGCGCCGATATTGATCAGCAGGTCGCACTGCTGAATTGCATTATTAGCGGTATATGTGCCATGCATTCCCGGCATTCCCATCCAGAGATCCTCCGCGCTAGGATAACAGCCCAGACCCAGCAAGGTTGTAGTAATAGGAATCTCTGAACGCTTCACGAATTCATACATCGCCTCATGCGCTCCAGAGTAGATAACCCCGCCGCCTGCAATGATGATCGGACGTTCGGAAGCAGCAATGGCCTTCACCAGCTTATCCAGCTGAAGCTTGTTAGGAACGGTACGCGGATTATAGCCGCGAAGGTTAACTCCCTGCTGCTGAACCGGCGTGAACAAGGTCTTAGCCGCGGATACATCCTTCGGAATATCAATCAGTACCGGACCCTTACGGCCCGTATTCGCAATATGGAAGGCTTCATGAATAACACGCGGCAGATCTTCAACATCCCGCACCAGATAGCTGTGCTTCGTAATCGGCATCGTGATCCCGGTAATATCCGCTTCCTGGAACGCATCGGTACCGATCAGGCTGGAGAATACATTCCCGGTAATCACTACCAGCGGAACGGAGTCCATATACGCTGTAGCAATTCCGGTCACCAGATTGGTTGCTCCCGGACCTGAAGTCGCAATACATACGCCAGGCTTACCGCTCGCTCTTGCATACCCGTCAGCTGCATGGATCGCTCCCTGCTCGTGGCGTGTCAGAATGTGTTTGAAATCCTCGAAGCCATAAAGCGCATCATAGATATAAAGTACAGCCCCGCCCGGATATCCGAATACCGTATCTACACCTTCAAGTACCAGGCTGCGAAGCAGGATCTCAGACCCCGATACCACCTCAGGATTCTTCCATTTCTCACGTAACTGCTCTATCGACCGCACTTCTTCCGGTAATTGCGCGCTCATCAGTATTCCTCCCTTCAATCGTTCACATGCCTTAATATTTACGAACAGGCCGTAATTTCTCCCTGTTCAACAAAAAAACCTTTCGCCTCCCACGCGCAGAAGAAGCGCGTGAGGGACGAAAGGTTTAGCTTCCGTGGTACCACCCATGTTTGCATAACATCTCTCGATGATATGCCTTATCAGGATACAAAAATCCATCGATGTAGGCAGGGCCCAAATCTTCGTAACCTGAAGTCCCTAACGCGGACCAAACGATTCCCCCTAATAATTCCACCGCTCTTGCTGATGGACCTTTCAGGGAAACAGCTCCGAGGTGAGCTCGTATATAAGGGATTCTGGTGGAGGTTGCAGCAATTCCTCTCACTCTCTGAACAAAAGAGCCCTTAAAACTTCGTCCTCATCATTGCCGATACATGTATGCTCGTTAAATGTTTAGACACATTATATGATTCCTCACACGGTTAGTCAATACCCATCTGCGGGTTATACCTTAAATTCTTCATAAAATCTTGTTCTATTCATGCCGGAACGCCCACACCGCCAGGGGCATATGATGTACGACAATGCGTGGAAAGGGGGCAATATTTATGATTCGTTACCGCAGACCCAGGCAGGATGACACGATTATTTATGACTTGATTGAAAAGCAGCTTGTCCCGTTATCCCATCTTCCGCAGACGATCATTAATCAGGTCAGGAAGGATCTGCCGCGCCGCCTGGGACAGGGAGTCACACTTGTTGCTTGTCCCGACTACGACAGCGATCCGCTGGGATTCGTGCATTTTCTGCTGCACGGCGATTTGTTATACATTGATATGCTCGCTATTTCCCCGGGAGCAAGGCGTAAACGCTACGGTAATATGCTCATGGACAGGGCAGAGCGGTTTGCACTATCCCGTGCATGCCATAGAGCGAAGGTCTCCGTAGATACCGGAAATACCGCCGGTCTGGCCTTTTATGAAAAACTGGGCTACAGCGTAGCCCGTTATCAACCGCAAAATTACTGTTACGAGCTTGAGAAACAGTTCCGCTGATAGAGCAGGCAAGCTCTATGGCTTAAAAGAATCCAATCGGCGGAATCCCATAACCAGGACCGGGGCCATAGCCGCCATAAGGGCCGGGAACAGGACCATAACCATAACCACCCCCGTAAGGAGCCCCGCCGCCATAGCCGTAGCCTCCGCCGTAACCGTAAGGAGCCGTACCGATGGCCAGCAAATCAAACAACACGAGCGGAATCAGTGCCTTGGTTTGTACTTTTTTACCACTGATTCGCTGCAAGATCAGCCGGTTGCCTGAGATGCGGACCAGTTTGCCCGTCACCTTGGACCCGTCTTTTTTTACCGCCACGATATGTTTGCCAATCAGCTTGATTACCTGTTGTTTCGTAACCGGGTGTGCCATAATATCCCTCCTGTATTTGTTTCTTAACAGTCTATTCGCCTCACCCGGTATTTGCCTGTACATCCGCCCGCCTCCGGGCTTGAAGTATCGGCAGCAGCTGCCTGCAAGTTTACAAAAAAAGCGCATTTCCGGAATTCCGGAAATGCGCTCTGTTCTGTTCAGTACTAAGTATGGTATTGCTGATGGCCCTAGCGTTTGCTCGGGTCGTAAGGTTCACCAAGCGCCTTAGGTGCCGAGGAGCGGCCTACTGCACTCACCAGAACAATAATGGTTAACACATAAGGAATCATGAAGATGAACTCCTGCGGAATGCTCTTCGACCATTCGAACAGCTGGACATAGTTGCGGATCGCCTGGGACAAGCCGAAGAATACAGCTGCACCAAAAGCGCCCAGCGGATTCCACTTCCCGAAGATCATCGCGGCAATGGCAATG
Source organism: Paenibacillus sp. FSL R7-0179 (assembly GCF_038002265.1). Lineage (NCBI taxonomy): Bacteria > Bacillati > Bacillota > Bacilli > Caryophanales > Paenibacillaceae > Paenibacillus > Paenibacillus sp. FSL R7-0179. The sequence continues at coordinate 617,742 of NZ_JBBOCC010000002.1, read as the reverse complement.
AAGCCTTGTCCAGAGATCGTATTATGCGCAAACGTGCCTGTAGTAGTCAACGTAATAGTGGCTCCGCCGATCCCAGCCAGCAGTCCGCTCAGCATAACCCCGATGTATCTCATCTTGTTGACATTGACACCCAGCGTATCAGCCGCACTCGGATGTTCTCCGACTGCGCGCAGACGAAGTCCGAATGGAGTTTTGAACAGGATGAAATAAATAACAATAACTAAGATAATCGCCAGATAAGTGGTGGGATACGAGTTGAAGATCCCTTCTCCGATGACCGGAATCTTCGAGAGCCCGGGAATCGCCACTTTGCTGAATCCGTCGATCAGCGGAGTCTCGCCTGATCCCTCGAAGATCAGCTTAACCATGTAGAGCGTGCTGCCTGCGGCCAGGAAGTTAATGACCGTACCGCTTATCGTCTGGTCCGCCTTGAAGGTAATCGAGGCCACTGCATGAATCAGTGAACCAATCACCCCTACGCCCATCGCGCTAAGCACTCCGACCCAAGGAGCCCATTCGCCCATGCCTGCTTCCTGTGCATAATACCCGCCTACAGCCGCTGCAAACGCACCGAACATCATCAAGCCTTCAAGTCCAATGTTCACAACACCGGATCGTTCAGAGAAGATGCCGCCAAGGGCGGCAAATATTAACGCTGTGGAAAATACAAGCGTTGTATTGAGCAATTGGCCTAAGATTTCCATCTATAACACCTTCTCTTTCTTGCGCTTGAAGTAAAACGGTTTGAGCACCCAGCGCACAATGCCTTGCGCAGCAATGAAGAATATGATCGAACCGATTACAATACGGATCAGCTCCGGCGGTACATCGGCACCAAAGCTCATTCCAGCCGAGCCGTACGTTAGCGTGCCATAAAGAATGGCAGCCAGAATGACACCCAGCGGATGAGTCAATCCGAGCAAGGCAACAGCGATACCGTCGAATCCATAGCCAGGTGAAGCTGCAAATACAGATTGATAATGGAAAACGCCAAGCACTTCACCAGCGCCTGCGAGTCCTGCGAACACGCCGCTGATGAACATAGCCTTCACTACATTACGTCCAACATTCATGCCTGCATACTCGGCAGCATGCGGATTCAGACCTACTGCACGCATCTCGTAACCCTGCTTGGTCTTCCACAAATAGACATAGAAGAAGGTAGCTGCTGCCAGGGCAATTACAGTTCCCCAGTGCAGACGGGCGTTATCGAAGGTGGAGAAAAGGAAGGTCATGGAGAGGGAAGCCGGATTATCCTCCGACCGGTTCTGCCCCTGGAGCAGCAGGAAGGTCCGGACAATATAATTCGACAGGAAGAGCGCAATCCAGTTCAACATGATCGTTGTAATAACTTCATTAATTCCGCGTTTGGCCTTCAGATATCCGGCAATACCGGCCCATAGCCCGCCGCATACAGCAGCCGCTATGACCGCAAGCGGGACTAACAGGAAGGAAGGCAATACTCCGCCAAGCTTAATGCCGACAACAGAAGCAGCCGTCATTCCGATCATGACCTGCCCGTCCGCACCAATGTTGAACATCCCTGAGCGGAAAGCGAAGGCTACCGCCAGACCCGTCAGCATCAGTGGAGTCATCTCACGGATCGCTTCACCGAAATCATACGGGCTGCCGAACACGCGCTTGAACAGCGCAGAGTAGGCTGCGATAGGATCATAACCGCCAAACAGCATGACTATAGCACCCACCAGGAAGCCCATTAGTATCGCTACAAGCGGAACGATATAGCTGTCTGTTGCGAATATTTTCCGGAGTCTAGACATCCGCATGACCTCCCCGCTTCAAACTGCCCGCCATCATCAGACCCAGTTCCTGGTCATTCGTATCCTGCGGGAATACTTCTCCGACAATCTGTCCTTCATAAATAACAGCAATCCGGTCAGACACATTCATAATTTCATCCAATTCAAAAGAAATCAGCAACACAGCCTTGCCTTGGTCCCGCTGGGCAATAAGCTGCTTCTGTACAAATTCAATCGCCCCGACATCCAGACCGCGTGTTGGCTGTGCGGCAATCAGCAGAGTCGGATTCTTGTCTATTTCCCGCGCAATAATCGCTTTTTGTTGATTACCGCCGGATAAGGAACGGGCTTTGTTCTCTATGGACGGTGTACGCACATCGAACTGCCTTACCAGGTCTTCTGCATGCTTGTTAATGACATCTGTGTTCAAGAATCCGTTCTGGTTGTACGGACTCTTATAATACGTCTCCAGAACCATGTTCTCACTTACCGAGAAGTCCAGCACCAGACCATGCTTGTGACGGTCTTCTGGGATATGGGAGACATTCATTTCAGATACTTTACGCGGTGACAGATTGGCAATCTCCTTACCGGAGACCTGAATCGAACCTGAATCAATCTTGCGCAGCCCGGTTATGGCCTGAATCAGCTCACTTTGGCCGTTGCCGTCCACGCCGGCGATTCCGAGAATCTCCCCTGCCTTCACTTCAAAGCTCAGGTTATTCAGCACAGGCACGCCATCCTTGCTTTTGCTGCTGACATTAGACAGCTTCAGGATGCTCTCGCCAATATGCGGTGTCTGCTTGTCCACTTTGAACGTAACCCCGCGTCCGACCATCTTCTCAGCCAGCTCATTCGGATTGGTTCCGGCAGTCTTCACTGTATCAATTACCTTGCCGCGCCGGATAATCGTGACACGGTCGGAAATCTGCATAATTTCCTTCAGTTTATGGGTGATCAGGATAATGGATTTACCTTCAGCAACGAGCCGCTTCATAATCGCCATCAGTTCTGTAATTTCCTGCGGCGTAAGTACAGCGGTAGGCTCGTCGAATATAAGTATATCCGCTCCGCGGTACAGGGTTTTCATAATTTCTACCCGTTGCTGCATGCCTACCGAAATGTCATGAATTTTGGCATTTGGATTGACTTGTAGCCCGTACTGCTCAGATAGCTTACGAACCTGCTCCGCAGCGGATTTATAGTCAATTTTAAGACCTTTCTTCGGTTCCATGCCCAGAACAATGTTCTCGGTAACCGTGAAAGGATCAACAAGCTTGAAATGCTGGTGAACCATACCAATGCCAAGCTCAATAGCTTTATTGGGGTTATCAATAATAACCGGTTTCCCGTCGATTTCGATGCTGCCTTCATCGGGCTGGTACAGTCCGAATACGATATTCATTAAGGTCGATTTGCCTGCCCCGTTCTCACCAAGCAGCGCGTGGATCTCCCCTTTTTCCAGCGTCAGACTGATAGAGTCGTTCGCAACGATACCGGGAAAGCGTTTTGTGATTTGCTTCAACTCTACGACAGGAGCCGCAGCACTCATGGAATCACCCTCATCACAGAATAGATATAATATTGCCTTCAAGACACGGCTGTACCGCCCCACACAAGGACGGTACAGTTGTGATTGTCTATAACAGTTGCTGACAGAGAACAAGGCCAGTACTTGAACCGGCCCTGCTTCGTCGTTATGTTAAATCGGGTAAAGCTAAAGCAGTGAATTACTCGGCAGGAACAACGATTGTTCCGTCAATGATTTGCTTGCTGTATTCGTCAACCTTAGCCAGAATATCTGCGCTAACGTTAGCTTTGGATGTTTCAGGAAGGCCTACACCATTGTCTTTCAGACTAAGAACAGTTGTAGTACCGCCTTTGAATGTACCATCAACAACCTGCTGGGAAACCTTCTTAACCGCTTCGTCAACACGTTTGATCATGGAAGTCAGAGTTACATCATCGCCAAATTCCAGAGACTGGTCTTTGTCAACGCCGATAACCCATACTTTAGTTCCGCCGGCTTTGTTGCGGGATTTCGCTTCGTTGAATACACCGTTGCCTGTTGCGCCTGCAGCAGGGAAGATAATGTCGTTGCCGGCATCATACAGCGTTGCAGCCAGGGATTTACCAGTATCAGGCTTGTCATAGGCACCTGCATAAGTGATTGTTACTTTTGCATTAGGGTTAACTGCTTCTACGCCGGCTTTGAAGCCCACTTCGAAACGTTTGATAACCGGGCTTTCCATACCGCCGACAAAGCCAACTTTGTTAGTTTTGGTTGTCATACCAGCAACAACACCCACCAGGAAGGAACCTTCATTCTCAGCAAAAGTTACAGATTCAACGTTAGGAGCTTCTACTACGCTGTCGATGATCGCCAGGTTAGCATTCGGGTTCTCTTTGGCAACCTTCAGTACAGCATCACCAAGGTCGAAGCCGATACCCCAAGTCAGATCATAGCCGCCTTTAACGAACTGGTTAAGGTTAGGCTCGTAGTCTGCATTGGATTTACTCTGCAGGTACTTGATTTCAGCACCAGCTTCTTTTTCAAGAGACTGGAGTGCTTCCCACGCGGATTGGTTAAAGGATTTGTCATTTACGCCGCCTACGTCAGTTACGAGGCCCAGCTTGACAGCCTTAGGAGCTTCAGTTGGTGCCGGTGCTTCTGTTGCAGCTGCTGCGTCGGTTGGTGCAGTAGTTGCCCCAGCATTGGAACCGGAATTAGCGCTGTTATTGTTACCGCATCCTGCCAGAATGACAGTGAAGGCCATAACCATAACCAAAGATAGTTGGTAAAACTTCTTCATCGAAAGTGATCCCCCTTAGTAAATTGGATGTCTTCTGTGTTCTGCTTTGGACATACCATTAGTACAAATTATACCTGCAAAAAAAGCTAAAATCCAGTCTATTAATGACCTCAGGTCAATAATAATTTGCATTTTTCAACAAGAAATCGCTTACCTTGACACAAGCCGTTACCTCTATGTCCGTTATATGTTAGAAAACCTCAAAATGTAGCTTATGGCTCCAAGTGCATTAACATTATTATTGCACAGGGAAGGCTTTTCTATTATCATGTATGATTACATCTTGTACGCAAAGGGAGTTACTGAAAATGGAACAAGAACACACACCACAAGCTGCACCCGACTTCAAATACTGTCATGAATCCCGCGTATTCAAAACCGGCCGTGTCTTCCCGAATGATGTGAACAATCACAAGACGCTGTTCGGCGGCAAGCTGATGAGCACCATTGATGAAGTGGCCTCCATCTCGGCTATGCGCCATTGCCGGGTCAACGTGGTGACGGCATCCGCTGACTCTGTAGACTTCCTCCTGCCGATCCGGCCAACGGATTCTGTCTGCTTCGAATCCTTTGTCTCCTGGACGGGCCGTACCAGCATCGAGGTGTTTGTCAAGATCATCTCTGAGAATCTCTACACAGGCGAACGCGCCGTTGCCGCAACTTCCTTCCTGACCTTCGTAGCCATGAATGAAGACGGTACTACAGCTCCAGTTCCGGCCATTGTGGCCCAGACCGACGAAGAGAAGCTGATCTGCCAGTCTGCGGACGAGCGGTCTGCGCTGCGTAAGCTGAGACGCTCCAGCAGCAAGAAGCTCGCTTCACTGCTTAGCACAACGAAATACTGGGAATAGCCGTCCGTCCGGGCGGTTCCCACCGCGCAAAAAAAGCACCGTCACACGGGAGAACCCGCAGGCGGTGCTTTTCGGTTTATAGCGTCTTACGCGTTGATCTTCTCTTTGGCAACAACAGCCAGGGAGTTGAAAGCGTTCAGATCGTTCACTGCCAGATCAGCCAGCATCTTACGGTTCACTTCTACACCAGCCAATTTCAGGCCGTATACAAGCTTGCTGTAAGACAGACCGTTCAAACGGGCTGCAGCATTGATACGTACGATCCACAGTCTGCGGAAGTTACGTTTAGTCTGACGACGGTCACGGTATGCGTAAACCATCGATTTCATTACTTGCTCTTTAGCTGTTTTGAAAATGCGGTGCTTGGAACCGAAGTAACCCTTTGCCAGCTTCAATACTTTTTTATGTCTACGACGAACTACAAATCCGCCTTTAACTCTTGCCATATTAATAAACCTCCCAAAAATGTGTGATTAACTATTTCAAGTTAGCGAGTCCTTGTTTCAAACGTCTTACATCCCCAGGGGCCATTACCGGATTGCCGTTCAATACGCGTTTTGCACGTTTCGACTTGTGGGACAGCAAGTGGTTCTTGTGAGCTTTGTAACGCAATACTTTACCAGTTCCAGTGATCTTGAAGCGGCCTTTCAGGCTGCTATGTGTTTTCATTTTAGGCATGGTGTTTCCTCCTTGAATATTATGCGGCGCCAGATTGCTATGCAAGTGACTCCAGGATTATTGGGGCTTCGGAGCCAGAATCATAATCATGCTGCGGCCTTCCAGCTTAGGCTGGCGCTCTACAACAGCAATTTCTTCTACTTCGCTCTTCACGCGCTCCAGGATCTTCTGGCCGATACTAGCGTGGGTAATCTCACGGCCGCGGAAACGGACGGAGCACTTCACTTTATCGCCTTCACCCAGGAACTTGATTACATTGCGGAACTTGGTCTGATAATCATGTTCCTCAATGTTTGCGCGGAACCAGACTTCCTTGAGATCCACGATCTTCTGGTTCTTGCGGGCTTCCTTCTCTTTCTTCTGCGTTTCATAACGGAACTTGCCGTAATCCATGATGCGGCATACCGGCGGCTTCGCCTGCGGTGCTACGTTGACTAAATCCAGATTCAGATCGATCGCCATTTGTAACGCCTCGCGGATCGGCTTGATCCCGATTTGTTCACCCTCTGCTCCGACCAGCCGAACCTCTTTGGCACGAATTTCATCATTGATCATATGTTCCTTACTGATAATCCTCCACCTCCGAATATTTTTCAGATAATATATTACGGTTCTCCATAAAAAAGGGATGCCGGTAATTCCCCGACACCCCGTTTGATCAACGTTCATGAATTGTAACCATTCATAAAGCATTGAGATCAAAACCAGCAGGCTGTTAGCCAGTCAGGTGAGAAGCCGGTGCTTCTGCTTGCAATCCCTATGTTTTGCACACTTGAATACTATACATCATCAGACCGAAGGAGTCAACACCTTCTGAAATTATTAATTTACAGTGCGGATTATGAAACCTGCTTGCTCTGTACTTCTTCCAGCCGGACTACACGCGTATGCTTGGTATGACTCCACTGCTTGTTGTTCTGCGTGAAGAACGCATAGAACGTAATGGGATACCACGAGAGCAGATACACCGGGAACACCAGCAGGTACAGATAAACCTTCTTGAACTTCACCCGCTCCAGCGCCATAGCCAGCAGGAAGGTCAGAATGTTCGCCCCTACGGCAAAGTACCCGAGCCACAGTGGCAGATGTCCGTAAATATTCGCAATATGCGGTCCGCCCAACACAGCATTATCCACAAACATTACAGCAGTCATCAGGAACGTAAGCAACACAATGTACACATTCGCTCCGTACAGTGCCAGGTCGAACTTCGTCAGGCTGCGCTCCTTGATCCCCTGCCACAGCAGCGGGAAGAAGTATCGGCGGGCTACGGTGAAATGACCCTGCATCCAGCGCAGACGCTGCCTGGAGGAAGCCTTGAAGGTAAGCGGCTTCTCATCGAATACTTTGGCATCATAATTAAATCTTGGATATACGCCCTTGGAGGCGCTGCGCATGGTGAATTCCAAATCCTCCACCAGACTGGTAGCGCCCCAGCCCATTTCCTTCAGCAGGTTCGTCTCGAAGCACATGCCTGTTCCGCCGAGGAAGTTGGCCATCTTCAGATTATGGCGCGACAGCTGCCACAGCCGGTTGATGTACCAATAGGATACTCCGTAAGCAGCCGTGATCCAGGAATCCTCCGGGTTCTTCGTATCGATGTAGCCTTGAATGACCCGGCCGCCTGAACACAGATCGTTGTTCATCTCTGTCAGGAATTCTGTATGTGCAAGGTTGTCGGCATCGAACATGACAACAGCGTCATACTGGCGCGGTAGCGCCCACAGTTCCTTCAGCATCCACTCGATGGCATAGCCTTTACCGCGCAGGTTACTGTTGGTACGTACACAGGCATTCATGCCGTGCTCCCGTACGATCGCAGCTGTATTGTCCGTGCAATTGTCACAGATGACAAATACATCGTACAGTTCCTGGGGATAATTAAGCTGCTTCAGGTTTTCCATCAAGGCGCCGACCACTTCTTCTTCGTTATGCGCAGCAACCAGCACGGCAAATGATTTCTGTGGCGCATAATGAACCTTGTTCTTCTTCTTGCGCAGTCCAAACAGTGAGAATGCAAACTGATAAACTGCAATTGCCGCCAAGATCACTTGGAGCGTAACAAACAGTGCGTCTGTCATGATCTTTTGATGCCCCCTTTTTCCAAGTCTAGATGTTCTCTTTCTCTACTCTGGCTTGTAACGTTCTATCTGACCCTTTTTGTTCAATTCCTTACAGTAGACAAGATATATCCCTTTTTAGCCGGGCAGGATTCCGAATTTGTTGGTCCCGTTTCATAAGATATGAATATGGATTCCAGTGTACTGGCTGGCTCCTTATTTCTCTGTTACCTTATAAACGCGATCTTCCTGCTTGAATCATTGTAGTCGCTTTGGGGCTCCCAAGTCAAAAGAGACATTTTTCGAGCGGACCTGAGCTTTTTCTTGAACGGGCTACCTTAAAAAAGTATGATAAAGACAGCTTCAGGCCGTGAAATCTGCTGCTTAAGCTGCGCCAGAACTCTTTTAGCCGGACTATCGGAGGGACATGATATGAGACCTTTATTCAAGAAACTGCATCTCCTGGAGCAGCGGGTGTTTCAATGGATTAACGGACGGATGCACAATCCGTTTCTGAACTTCTGGCTCTTCTACCTCACTCATCTCGGAGGTGCAACAAGCGCGATCGGCATCAATCTTCTGGTCTGGGCAATATGCCCGCAGCCATGGAGAACTACAGGACTGCAAGCGCTGGCCGCGCTGGCGATAAGCCATGTGCCCGTCGCTATCGCCAAAAAGCTCTACCCGCGCCTGCGGCCTTATCTGGCCCTGCCGGACACTAATACGTTCCGTAATCCGCTTAAGGATCATTCTTTTCCTTCAGGCCATACGACCGCTATCTTCGCCTCAACGGTTCCTTATATGATAGCCTACCCTGTCCTGACTGCGGTTCTGCTTCCTCTGGCCTGCACAGTGGGCTTCTCCCGGATCTACCTCGGACTGCATTATCCGTCTGATGTCCTGGCTGGAGCAGTCATTGGGTCTGGAGTCGCAGCCGGTACGCTTGCCCTCTGGATATGATGCCTGAGAAGCGCGCCGGCCAGTGAATACCTCTAGGGAACAGGTGAACTATACATTGCGCAAAAAAAGAATATTATTGCTGTCGGAGGGCTTCGGTGCCGGGCATACCCAGGCTGCAATATGCGCTGTCGAGCAGCCTGCGGAAGCTGTCTCCGGAGGTGCAGACCAAGGTGCTGGAGCTGGGAAGCTTCCTGAATCCCAAGGTGGCCCCGCTGATTGTCTCGGCCTACCGCAAGACGGTCACCTCCCAGCCCCGGCTGATGGGCTATGTGTACCGTCACCAGAAATCATTCAATCGTCTTACCACACTTGCCCTGCACCACTTGTTTTATACGCATGCCCAAAATATTGTGAAGCAGCTGAAGCCGGACATTATCGTCTGCACCCACTTCATTCCCGGCGCTGTTATCTCACGCCTGAAACGGCTTCACCCGCCGCTCAAGGCCCCGCTGATTACGGTCATTACGGATTATGACGCCCATGGCAGCTGGATCAGCCCGCAGGTCGACCGCTATCTGGTATCCACCCCCGAGGTCAAGGCGAAGCTGCGCCGCCGGGGCGTTGCCGCCTTCAAAATCCGGGTAACCGGTATCCCTGTACACCCGAGCTTCTGGGAGCAGCACGGACGGGAAGACATTCAAGAGCAGTTCAAGCTGCTGAATATTCCAACGGTCATGGTTATGGGCGGTGGATGGGGCATGATGAATGACGAAGTAGTGAACGCGGCCCTGGCCGGATGGCGGGACAAGGTGCAGATTGTGTTCTGCCTCGGCCAGAACGGCAAGCTGCTGCAGGAGATGAAGCAGGACACGCGGTTCAGGCATCCCAACATCAGGCTGCTGGGCTTCACCCGGGAGATTGACAAGCTGATGGAGGTGTCCGACCTGCTGGTCACCAAGCCGGGTGGCATGACCTGCAGCGAAGGCTTGGCCAAGGGCATTCCAATGCTCTTCCATTCGCCGCTGCCGGGCCAGGAAGAAGAGAACTGCCGTTACTTCACTGCCGCCGGCTTGGGGGAGCCGATCAGCTCCCTCGATGTAGTTGACCGGTGGATGGAGCGGCTGCTGAATGATTACGGAAATGTCCGTGCGGCGCGCAAAGCTCATCTGGAGGCTATCTCCAGGTACAACCCGCTGCAAAGCGCCCAAAGCATTATTGATATGCTGGATAAACCGCGCGCAGAACATGGAAAGTAGAGAACTAAAATGGAACGCAAAAGGCAGTCCGGTATGAATGAACCGGACTGCCTTTTGCTGTAATAACCGGTAATGCAGCCTAGAGCCGGTACTTGTCCAGACGGGTGGCCTGATATTGCTTCAGCGCCTCATTTCCGACAATCGCCTCGCAGCGGTGAATATTCACACCGCGGCCATAGAACTTGGTCTCATATTCGGTCATTACATGCTCTTCGTTAATCACGCCGCCCTCATGCAGGTCAAGGGAAATATTCTTCATCTGCAGACCGTAGTCCGCAAAGGCATTAAGCGAGAATTCAAACAGGCTGCGGGAATCCGTCTTTAAATGGATCTCACCGAGCGGACTAAGCAGCCCGCGGTATTTATCCAGAAAACGCGGATGCGTCAGACGGCGGCGGGCATGCTTGCTTTTCGGCCAGGGATCACTGAAGTTGAGATAGATCCGTTCCAGCTCCCCCGGAGCGAACACTTCCTCTGCGTAATCGATATTGGCCAGTGCCACTCTCACGTTCGGCGGTGTCTCTTCACCTGCCGGCTCCCATACATTCCGGGCCTTCTCGGCGGCGCGCCGCACCAGCTCGTCATACATATCCACGCCGATGAAATTAATCTCCGGGTATTTGAAGCTCATTTGACTGATAAACTGCCCCTTGCCCATTCCGAATTCCACATGAATCGGATGGTCATTGCCGAACAATTCGGACCAGCGCCCCTTCAGGCTGCGTGGTTCCAGGATGACCAGATCGGTCTGCTCCTCAAGACTTTCACGTATTCCTTTTCTTCCGCGTAAACGCATAGGTACTCCTCCGCTTATCTCTTATTGCCTTATCTGTGAATAGGATAACTGCCACTTGCAATATTGTGCCGAACTTACCGGCAAAAGTAAAGGGATTTCAGCAAAAGAAAAGGAACTTCCGTCCCGCCCCTGTTAGGACTGGTCGAAAGTTCCGTGCGTGTTGTATCTGCATTACCGGCCCGCCGTTCAGCGGACTGCCATTTATTTATCGAACTCGAAGGTCTTCTCGAACGCATTGCGGATCTTCCGCTGCGCTTCTGTCTTGATCTTGTGGTTGCCGTTGAATTCTACGCCTGTCAGGGCAAGAGCTTCATCGGGAGTCAGCTGCACATCAATCGAACCTTTGTTATCAGCAAATACCGTTGGAGAATTCATCGTTATCACCTCTAAGGTTTAGTATGGACCGGACGACACGAAATTATGAATTCAAGCATATGATTGTGGTTGCTGCAGCGGCTTTTTTAACACTTTAAATATAACATAATGTGTAAGCATTTTCAAGCCAAATGGCGGTAATTCACAGCCTATTTTCAGTTTTTTTTCGGCGGATTTCCGGGAGGGATTGTTACGTTCATCACGGATTTTTGATACAATGGGAAGGTTAATGAAAGGAGCTGCACATGTCTAATCTTCAACAGGCCTCCTCTCCGCTTCTGTGGGGGGATAAACGGTTCCATACCTGGAACTACGAAATGCGCGGGCAGATGGATACCAAGGTGTTCAAGGTCATGCTCGATGCGGGCTTCACCTGTCCGAACCGTGACGGTACCATCGCCAAAGGAGGCTGTACGTTCTGCAGTGCCAGAGGGTCAGGCGATTTCGCCGGAAGCCGCCGGGATGATCTGGTCACCCAATTCAACCATATCCGCGACCGCCAGCATCAGAAATGGCCGAATGCCAAATATATCGGCTACTTCCAGGCCTATACCAATACGTATGCTCCCGTCGAGGAGCTAAGGGAATATTATGAAGTCATTTTGCAGCAGCCCGGGGTTGTCGGCCTAGCCATTGCCACCCGGCCGGACTGCCTCCCGGATGATGTAGTCGAGTATCTCGCGGAGCTGAACCAGCGCACGTATCTATGGGTGGAGATGGGGCTTCAGACCATTCATCAGTCTACCTCGGATCTGATTAACCGCGCACATGATACCGCCTGCTATACTGAAGCTGTTGCCAAGCTCCGGCGGCACGGCATCCGTGTGTGTACCCACATCATTCACGGGCTTCCGCAGGAAACGCATGAGATGATGCTGGAGACTGTAGCTGCTGTAGCTAATATGGGGGTTCAGGGAATCAAAATCCACCTGCTTCACCTCATGCGCAAAACGCCGATGGTGAAGCAGTACGAAGCCGGGCTGCTGAGGTTCCTGGAGCAGGATGAGTATGTGAAGCTCATCGCCGATTCGCTGGAAATTCTGCCGCCGGACATGATTGTCCACCGGCTGACCGGTGATGCCCCGCGCGATGCTCTGATCGGCCCGATGTGGAGCCTCAAGAAGTGGGAAGTGCTGAATGCCATTGACCATGAACTGGTTGCCAGGGATACCTGGCAGGGTAAGTACTGGAGGAAGGGCTGATGGGCTTCCTCTCTGTCCTTAGCTTCGCCCATAAGCTGACCGCTGAGCGGCTCTCGCCGGGCGGACGGGCTATCGACGCCACCGTGGGCACCGGCGCCGACACCCTGTTCCTCGCCAGGGCGGCCGGGCCGCGCGGCGGGGTGTACGGGTTCGACATCCAGCCGCAGGCGCTGGCTCTTGCCGGCGAGCGCCTGCGGCTGGCCCGGGAGGAAGCGCCGGCTGCGCTGGCTCCCGTGACGCTGCTGCAGCAGAGCCATGCAGCCATGGCTGAAGCCGTTCCGCCCACTTGGCGCGGAACGGTCTCGGCGGTGATGTTCAACCTCGGCTATCTGCCTGCGGGCGATGCCGATAAGACCATCATCACCGAACCGGCAAGCACGCTGGCCGCGCTGGAGGCGGCGCTTGCGCTGCTTCGCCCGGGCGGGATCATCACGGCCGTGCTGTATCCCGGCCACGAAGGCGGCGGCCGCGAAGCCGCCGCTGTCGAAGCCTGGGCCGCCGGACTGGCCCAGCAGGACGCGCAGACCATCGTGTACCGGCAGCTTCAGCGCGAGTCTGCACCGTATGTTGTAGCTATAGAGAAGAGACAAAGGGGCTAGCACTTGAAGGCAGCAAACCCTCTATAAGTTAAGATCATTCTATTATCAGGAAGGAAGATGTTGTAATGACGAAACCATATCCTCTGAAATTTCAGCCGGAATTCAAAGAACGTGTCTGGGGAGGCCGGGCGCTGGAGAAATTTGGCCTGAATCTGCCGGAAGGCCATATCGGCGAAGGCTGGATGATTGCCGATCATCCGAACGGCACCTCCTCTGTAGTCAACGGCGAGCTGGCCGGACAAGGCCTGGATGCCATCCGTGAGCAGTTCGGGCACGAGTGGTTCGGCAGCAAGGGAACTACGGAAGAAGGCGGAAGATTCCCGCTGCTGATCAAGCTGCTGGATTGCAACGACAACCTCTCCGTACAGGTACACCCTACGGATGATTATGCCGGACTTCCCAAGGGTGAGCTGGGCAAAACCGAAATGTGGTACGTGCTCGACGCCAAGCCAGGCGCCAAAATCATCTACGGCCTCAAGGAAGGCGTCACCCGCGAGATGCTGAAGGACGCGCTGGAGAACGGAACGGTTATGGACAGCCTGCAGGAAGTGACTGTAGCTGCCGGTGACTCCTTCTATATCCCTGCCGGGACTGTACATGCATTGTGTGCAGGTGTCGTTGTAGCGGAGATCCAGCAGAACTCAGACACTACATACCGGATTTACGATTATGACCGTCCGGGTCTGGACGGGAAGCCGCGCGAGCTGCATATCGAGGATTCCCTGAATGTGACTGCCTATGAGGGGGCAGGCGCAACTTCGATGAAGACAGATGGTGCTGTGGCCGGGGAATGGCTTAGAATCGCCTCCTCTCCTTATTTTATTGTGGAAAAAGGACTGGTATCCGGCGAATGGCAGCTCGCCACCACGGATGACAGCTTCACCATTCTGGTAATCTGCGAGGGCAGCGGCCATCTGATCTGGGAAGGCGGCTCCCAGCCTTATGCGGCTGGCGAATGTTATCTGCTTCCGTCCAGCCTCGGCGCTTACAGCATTGAAGGACAGTCTACCGTCCTGCGCTCTTATCTGCCTTAAGCAGCCAGACTCATTTCACTTGGATCAGAAGCAACAGGTACTCTTTACGCTAGGAATGCTGAATTTCACTTTCAGGAGGACAGGCGATGACTGAGAACACTTTTACCATGACTGATCCCTTAGATGTCAAAATCCATGTCTATGAATGGCTGCCTGAGGCGGAAACGGAGATCCGGGGGATTGTGCAGATTGCACACGGTATGTGTGAGACGGCTGCGCGGTATGCCCGGTTCGCTTCGGCGCTCACCGCAGCCGGTTATGCTGTGTATGCCAATGACCACCGGGGACATGGCCTTACCGCCGGCAGAGTCAATCTGCTCGGCGACAGCGGGGAGAACGGCTTCTACTGGATGCGGCGCAATCTTCTTCAGCTTGCAGAGCTCGCCTGCTCCCGGCATGAGCACATGCCTATCTTCCTGTTCGCGCACAGCATGGGCTCCTTTCTAGCACAGAAGCTGATGTGCGAGGAAGGCCATGAGATCTATAGCGGCTTCATCCTCAGCGGCACCAATGGTCCCCGGGGCATGCTGCAGCTGGCGGAATCCCTGTCGAAGCTGCAGTTAAGGCTCCAGGGAGACCACCACCGCAGCGTGTTAATGAACGGAATTGTGTTTGGCGCATACAACCGCTCCTTCTCTCCGGTCCGGACGGCTTTTGACTGGCTCAGCAGCGACCCTGAGGAGGTAGACCACTTCATTGCCGACCCGTATTGCGGAGCGATCTGCACTACCCGCTTCTTCCGTGATTTCTTCCATATGCTGCGGGAGCTGCATACCAGTTCTACTCTTCAGCATTTATGCAGCGACAAGCCGGTCTACCTGTTCGCAGGCGAGAAGGACCCTGTGGGGATGAACGGCCAAGGGGTGATGCGTCTGGCTGAGTTATACCGGAAGCAGGGGCTTCAGGATGTAGAATGCAAGCTGTATCCGGGAGGCCGGCATGAAATGTTAAACGAGGTCAATCGGGACGAGGTCACGGCCGATGTACTGGACTGGCTCGCCCGCCACCTGCCTGCCGAATCCATGCGGCTTCCGCCCACGGCGGATTAGTTTTCACAGTCCCCACCAGGGCCGGTGGCATAGAACACAATGTATAGTGTTTTTCACATATATATTTGGGCCGTGTGCCTGCTTACGAGCATAATGTATGCTGTTTTTCACATACATTTGAGCCGTGTGCCTGCTAACGAGCACAATGTATGCTGTTTTTCACATACATTCTGGCCGTGTGCCTGCTAACGAGCATAATGTATGCTGTTTTCCACATACGTTTGGTAGATATGCCTTGTACCAGCCATTGTATTCGGTTTTAAGCACCGTCCTTTTAAAGGGCGGTACAGTTTCAGTGGGAGATAGAAGGATAAGTTGTCGTGTGAAATATAGAAAATCCATATTTCAACAAAAGAGAGGCACTCCGTCAGGTACGGGATGCCTCTCTTTGAATTGTGCGGGTTAAGAACCCGCCGGGTGATTGCGCCAAGCGACAAGCTTCTCCTTCAAAACTTGCTTATAGGCCTGGAGCGCATACGCAGAATTATTTACTTTTGTCTTATTCAAGCTTAACAGGTTGTATATGTTATCTTCCAGCTTGCTTCTGCTCCTAAGTACCTCCAGCGTACCTTCTAAGCCCCGGTTTCCCTGCCTCACCCCATACCCCTGTGTGGTGTAATATTGGATGAACCCTTCTGACCACTCCAGGGGTCTCTCGCGGACAGCTTTGCGGAAAGCCTGCTCCAGGTCATCCTGTTCAATAACAATCAGCAGCGGGTTCAACGGCTTAACAATGGCCTCCAGCTCCTGAATGTAGCTTATCATGTACTCCTCGGCTGCATCGTGCCTGATCATCCCCATAGTCACAGGATTCTGGATAAAACAGCAATCAAACACATACGTATCCGGCCCACGCAAGGCCATCTCGGCAAACTGCCGCCACCTTGCTGTAATCAGCTTCCTGTGCTGAGCCAGCGGCAGTTCATATACATCCTTCCCGGCCAATGTGTCCATCCATTCCTTCGGAAGGAAAGGACCGTGTTCATTTATTATTTTCCGGTATCCGACCAGATAATTGTTGTCTTGACAGGTAGTGTGCGCGCTTAATACTTCCCCTGAATTCCCGCCGCAGATTCTCGACAGCTCAACATATTCTGCTTGGGTAAGGCAAGCTACGCCCTCATAATCAGCAGGATGATTGAGATTTCCTTCCAGGACAAGCTGAGCGCCCATATTCATCTCCGTAAGAATTTCGTAAACCAGTTGAGCCGCTGTAGACTTCCCGTAGCCGGGCAGACCTTCAATTAAGACTAATTTCGGTTGTTTCATATATCGTTCCCCCATTCACTCATTAGGAGGATAAACAGGTTAAGAGCCATAGAGATGCTATTTCCGGCAACAAAAAAGGATACCCGAAGGTATCCGCAGAAGCCGGTGTACGAACCCTTCACCCTGCATACCCTGTAAGTTGACAGAAAGACATGCCTAATAGCATAGTGATCTCCACTATTGCCAGCCCGTCCTTCAGTTCATTCACACTTACAAAGTAATCCACATGATAGGGTCTAAGCTCCTTTATTGGCATCTCTTTATTGATCGTAACATTGGAGCAGGTTTAATTCAATTAGGTATTATGAAAAGACCAAGGAATCACCGTAAGCTCCGGCCATTTCGACTTCCATTTCACTATTTTGGCCAAATAAACCTGCTCTGTAATCAGTGTTTTATTGGGTCGCAGAACGAATTGAAACAAATCCTCCAGACCAAATGGGGCATAAATCTTCCATTCCCCGTTCGGCTCAAGCCTTGCTCCCAGCGAAGTCACTGTAGTCGGCCAGGTATCAATTGCCGCTTCAAGCGACTGGTAAGGCCCGATCTCCACACCAAACTTCTGCGGGTACCACAGATGGACCCTGGCCTGATTCTTGAGATCAATCGGAACCGATATCCCTTCAAAAATCTCCTTGCCCTTCTTAATCACCTCATCCTCGGCAGCATAGCTCAAATCTTCCGCATCGAAATAAACGATATCGATATCACTAATTCCGTATTCCGGCGCCCGTCCGGTAAGCTCATTCCATACCGTCTGGGCCAGGCAGCCTGCACCTATGTAATAAGGGAACGGGACCCATACTTGGGCACGCTTGAATACATCCGCCAGCAGCATACTGCGCGAGAATATGCCTGTCAGGCGTTCATACAATTCCTCATGCTCCTTCATAGGCAAAACTATGGACTCGGGTGACAGCTCATACTGTAAAATCCTCTGCGCTCCCTTGCTGCCGCGGCGTCTCAAGCCGTTATCCTTAAACCCTGCGATGGCATACAACTGCTTAGCAGGATAATTCTCCTCGTTCACAGCCAGCACAATCTGCCGGGCTTCAGGATAGTGACAGCGGATAAAATCCGGCAGCAGCAACATTGCTGCTTTGGCGAACCCCCGGCCCTGACTGGCGTAATCTATCAGGAAAGCCCGGAGCAGAACTGCCCCTTAGTAGTCCTGGTAGAAATTCGAGATGCCTTCACCAGTATGAAGGATGAAGAAGCCTACCGCCTGTTCTTCGTAAACAATGACCACCCCGGCCTTACCGGCATCTTCCCGGATATCCTGAAGAGTCTCCCCCGGCAACCCGGTGAACTGCAATTGCTCCGCCGGAAGCTGGAAGCCAAGTAACTGGTCCCTGAATCGCTCCCTGTGCTCGTCACCGAACTTAAACAATGATATGTGCTGCTCATTCAAACGTATGCCCTCCATAGGTAAGCAACTCCCGCTCATGCTCCTTTGCGGCCGCATTGCTTATTGTGATCGGTTTTTCGATTACATTTGGCTCACGCGCCCACGCTGCGCCGAATGTGATCGGTTTTTCGATTATATCAGCCCATGTCCGGTGCAACCAGGGTCCCTAACCTACAAAGGCAGCGTGTAATACTGTGCCCGCTGGCTCTCGTCCTGCTGATACAGGACGACCAGCAGCGTGCGGCCTTCGCCTGCCCCAGGGTGCGGATCGTTAAGGGCCGCCGCTGGCACACCACCGGCCGCTGCTGCCACAGAACGCAGCAGATCTGCCTCAGCAGCGGCCACGCCGCCCGCTCCAGCTCCCCCGCGTTCTGCCGGGGCCGCTGCTGTAACCGCCGCGAGTATCTCCCGGCCGTTCCCGTTCCCGTTCCCGTTCCCGTTCCCGTTCCCGTTCCCGTTCCCGTTCCCGTTCCCGTTCCCGTTCCCGTTCCCGGCACCAGCCTCAGCCTCAGCCTGCGCCCCAGCGCCAAGCTCCCCGTCATAGCGAAGCCCGCTGATCGAGTCCAGCACCGGCGTAAGGCGGAACGGCAGCTCGTCGAGCACGATGAACTTCTGCAGCTCCCGCTCGCTAAGTCCGGCCTCCGCCAGCTTGGCAGAGATCAGCTCCGGCTGACTGGCGATCTGCTTCAGGTGCTTCGCCCACTCAGCTTTATCAAGCACATCGTCCCACCAGATTTTGCGTGGCTTGTACTTGTGGCCCAGGAAGTAGTCCAGCTTCATCAGGCCAGTGACAATGCCCATAGACGGCGTGCCCCGGTCCGTCAGGAAATTATGCAGCCGGGTGAACAAATCCTCCAGCTGATGCCCGATCTTCTGCCAGCCCCGCTCTTCCCAGTAGTCCCCGAACTCCTGGAAGAAGTCGAACGGGGACGGAAAGACATGGCGGATCAGGTACTTGACCGAATGAGCCAGCCGCTGGCTGTTCCAGTACTTCTCCAGCACATCCTCCAGCCGCTTGAGCCGGATAATATCGGCGAACGGCATGACATGGCTGCTGAGAATTTCGTATGGCGCATGCTCCATATACGTATAGTCGTATTTGGCGGCCTGGGCGCGCAGCCCGGTGCCGCGCAGCATTTTGAGGAAACCTAATTGCAGCTCCTCCGGCTCCATGGCGAAGACGTCATTGAAGGTCTTGCGGAAGGTGGCGTAATCCTCCATTGGCAGTCCGGCGATCAAATCGAGATGCTGGTCGATGTTGCCGCTGGCCTTGATCTTCATCACCGTGCGCGACAGCTTGGTGAAGTTCTGGCGGCGCTTGACCAGCTCATTGGTCTCATCATTCGTCGACTGGACGCCGATCTCGAAGCGGAAGACGCCCGGAGGGGCGTTCTGCGCCAGGAAATCCAGCACCTCGGGACGCATAATATCGGCGGTAATTTCGAACTGGAACACGCAGCCCTGATGATTATCGATCAGGAACTGGAACATCTCCATCGCATAATTGCGGTTGATATTGAACGTGCGGTCCAGAAACTTGATCACCTTGGCACCGCCCTCAATCAGATAGAGCAGATCGGACTTCACCCGTTCGATATCATAATAGCGCACGCCCACCTCAATACTGGACAGGCAGAATTGGCAGTTGAAGGGACAGCCCCGGCTTGTCTCAAAATAAACGATACGCTTGCTCAGCTCCGGCAGATCCTCCGCGAAGCGGTGCGGGGTCGGCAGGGTATTGAGATCGCTTTTGGGACGGGGAGGATTGACGATCAGCTCTTCGCCCTTGCGGTAAGCTGCACCGTATACGAAATGATACTTGTGTTCATCCCGGATCTCCTGCAGCAGATGGTGGAAGGTCTCTTCCCCGTCACCGTTCACGACGAAATCTACTCCGGCCTCCCTTTTCATCCAGTAGAGCGGCTCATAGGATACCTCCGGCCCGCCCAGCACAATCTTGACCTCCGGCATGACCTGCTTGAGAATTCCGACCAGCTTGATGGTCTCCTCGATGTTCCAGATGTAACAGGAGAAGCCAATCACATCCGGCTGCTTCTGAAAAAGGTCAGACACGATGTTCATCGCGGGATCTTTGATAGTATATTCCGCCAAAAGGATATCCTTGAACTCATGCTCGCTATACGCCTTCAGCAGCCGGATCGCAAGCGATGTATGAATATATTTGGCATTTAATGTGGCCAGGATGATTCTCATGCCTTATAACCTTCTTTACATGTCATTTTGAAAAAACTCCAGGAAGGCCTTGCCGTACTTCCGGTACTTCACTTCACCGACACCCTTCACTCTCAGCATCTCGCTTTCCGTCTGCGGACAGACCACGCTCATCTCGCGCAGCGTCGCATCATTGAAAATGATGTACGACGGCACATGCTCGCGCCCCGCCAGCTCGCGGCGGATCAGGCGCAGCTGCTCGAACACCGTCTCGTTGACCGCAGACGGCGAAGTATCGCGCGGGCGGCTGCGGTCCCGCGTGCCGGAGGTGACCAGCGTGCGGGCCACGCGCTGATGCACCTGGCGCTGGCCGCGCAGCACCTCGGCTGCCAGCGGCTGCAGCCGGACCACCGGATACTGGCCTTCGGACAAGGCCAGATAGCCTTCCGAGATCAGCATATTGATGATCTCGGTAATCTCCTTCTCGCTGCGGCTGGACATGGCGCCGTGGGTCGGCAGCTTCTCGAAGCCGTATTGCAGCACCTTCTGGTTACGCGAGCCCTTCAGCACGGAGGAGACCAGCGCCACGCCGTAACGCTCCCGCATCCGGTGGATGCAGGAGAATATCTTCTGCGCTTCTACGGTGATATCCACCAGCTCACGCTCATCGGTACAGGAGCTGCAGATCCCGCAGTGATCATCGTCATGGCTCTCGCCGAAATAGTCGAGCTGCGCACTGCGCAGGCAGCGGGTGGTATAGCAGTATTCAATCATCTGCTGAAGCTTGCGGTATTCATTGGCTTTGCGTTCCGGGTCCTGCGGGTTCTGCTCAATCAGGAACTTCTGCGTCATGATATCCTGCGCACTGAACAACAGGATACAATCGCTCGGCTCCCCGTCACGCCCGGCACGGCCCGCCTCCTGAACATAAGCCTCCATGTTCTTCGGCATATTGTAATGAATGACATAACGCACGTTAGACTTGTCGATCCCCATCCCGAAGGCATTCGTAGCGACCATGACGCGGATATCGTCATACAGGAAGCCTTCCTGGCTGTCCGCCCGCTCCTGGTCGTTCATTCCGGCATGATAGCGCCCGGCAGTGATCCCTGCGGCCTGAAGGCGCTGGTAGAGATCATCCACCTCCTTGCGGGTAGCGGCATACACAATGCCCGGCTGATGGGCATGCTGAGCCGCGTAATCCAGCACGAACTCGCGCTTATTCTCTCCGCGCAGCACGGACATCGCCAGGTTGTCGCGGCCAAGGCCGGTCATGAAGACGCCCGGGTCGCGCAGGCGCAGCAGCCGGACCATATCCTCCATGACCTCCGGGGTAGCCGTAGCGGTGAAGGCCGCCAGAATCGGACGCTGCGGCAGCTGCTCCACGAACGGAGAGACCGCGAGATAACTGGTACGGAAGTCATGGCCCCACTGCGAGACGCAGTGCGCCTCATCGACAGCTACGCAGGAGATGTTCAGTCCCGCCATCTCCAGGCGGAACCAGTCCAGCTCCAGACGCTCGGGAGCCACATAGAGCAGCTTCAAGTCGCCGCGGCGGGCCGCGCGTATGCGCTCATTCACTTCCTTGCCGCTCAGGGTGCTGTTGATGTAAGCAGCGGGAATCCCTGCCGTCGTAAGAGCATCCACCTGATCCTTCATCAGGGAGATCAGCGGTGAGACGACTAGGGTAAGCCCCGGCTGCAGCAGCGCCGGAACCTGATAACAGATGGACTTACCGCCTCCGGTGGGCAGAATGCCCAGCGTATCGCGGCCTTCCAGCAGATTGTTCACAATTTTCTTCTGGCCGTCCCGGAAATCGGGATAACCGTAATATTTTTGCAGCTCGGCCTGGGCCTGCTCCATTAATGATCCTTGCATCTCCATATCGCTTCAAACTCCTTAAGGCTTTCTACCTTTTAGTTTACCGGGCAACCGGCTGCCAAGCAACCGCCTGAAGCAGATATCATAGCACTCCTTCCGGGCCGTCCGCATAGAAGTTACATAAAAACCGCACGATCAAGCAACACTTTAGATAGATTCATCCATCTGCCCCATAAAGGAGGTCGCCCGTTTGCAAGATTGGAAAGAAAAATATGCCTCCTACATAGATAAGCAACAGTCTTCTCCTACAGAGCAGGAGCCTGCCAGCGGCAGCAAGCTGACAGGAGAGCTAAAGACCGATCTGCCGGACCTTCAGGCCAGGCTCGGAGAGAACGGCGACCTGGTGGTACGCGACTTCCTGCTCTTCGGGGCTTATCCTGCTGCCATGCTCTTCTTCTCCTCACTCGTGAATATGGAGCAGGTGCGCGAGCATGTACTGAAGCCGCTGATGGCCCCGCCGCCAGGCAAGCCTGAGATCCCGGAAGATACGGGCGGAATGATTCATTATATCTGGAGCACTGCCGTCCAGGTCACTCAAGGCACCACAACTGCCGATCTGTCCGCTCTCCCTCAAGCGGCTGTGAAGGGTGACCTGATCCTGCTGATCGACGGGGTTCCCGAAGCGCTCCGTATGGAGATGCGCCAGATTGAAATGCGCGGGGTCGAGCAGCCGCAGACGGAGCAGGTCATCCGCGGGCCCCGTGAAGGCTATGTGGAGAAGCTGGAGAATAACCTGTCCCTGCTGCGCTACCGGCTGCAGAGCACAGACTTCCGGATTGAGGTCAGTCCGCTTGGGGAGCGTACCCAGTCAAGGGTGGCTCTATGCTATATAGACAGCGTCACAGACAGCGCTCTGGTGGCTGAAGTCATGCGCCGAATCTCGCTGATTCATACCGACGGCATTCTCGATGCCGGATACATCGAACAGTTCATCGAAGACCAGCCGCTCTCCCCCTTCCCTCAGGTCCAGAGCACTGAGCGGCCGGATAAGACTGTGGCCGCCCTTCTGGAAGGACGGGTTGCCATTCTCGTCGATGGCTCACCGTTTGCCCTGATTGTTCCCGCCCTCTTCAACCAGTTCTTCCAGACGGTGGATGACTATACGGAACGTTTCATTATGGGCAGCCTAATCCGGATCATCCGGCTGATTGCTTTGGCCAGCTCACTATTTTTCCCGGCGTTATATGTCTCTGTAATCTCCTTCAACCCCGAGCTGCTGCCTACGGATTTCGCTGTCGCGATCTCGGGAGGCCGGGCGGGTGTGCCGTTTCCGGCTGTGCTGGAAGTACTGATCATGGAGGTATCGATGGAGGTGCTGCGGGAAGCGACGATCCGGCTGCCGCAGATGATCGGCGGAGCATTATCTATTGTAGGCGTCCTCGTTATCGGACAAGCTGCCGTGGGCGCAGGATTGGCCAGTCCGATCACGGTTGTCATTGTGGCTCTGACGACCATCGGCTCATTCGCCACCCCCGCCTACAATGCGGCGATCGCCCTGCGGATGCTGCGGTTTCCGCTAATCCTTCTGGCCGGTATGTTCGGCCTCTATGGAGTCATGATTGGCACGATTCTGATTCTGAATCATCTCTTGTTCCTGGAGTCCTTCGGCGTTCCTTATATGTCCCCTTACATTCCCGGCAAATGGCGTGATCTGAAGGATACGCTGGTGCGGGTACCTCTCTGGTGGATGCGCCGCCGCCCCAGCTTCCTGCATGTCCGGGATACAGACAGACTGCCCCGCAGCGTGCCATCCGCAGAGATTGACCAGATTCTCAGGCAGGGAGATGAGACCGATGAATAATCCGCGCCAGATTACGACTCTGCGCGCAGCAGCCGTGATCAGCAGCACCATTATCGGAGTGGGCATCCTCAGCTTCCCGCGTTATATGACCGAAGCAGGCAACAGCAGCGCTCCCCTTGTTGCGCTCTGCGGTGTACTGCTCTCCTTCATCAGCTACTGGCTCCTGGCCTCCCTCTGTCAGCGGTTTCCGCAGGAGACCCTGTTTGTGTTCAGCCGCCGCCTGATTGGACGCCCGCTTGCTGCTATTTTCACTGTGGTAATTATGCTGCTGTTCATTGTACTCACCGGCCTCACTGTACGCCAATTCGGGGATGTTGCCACAACCGTGCTGTACAAAAAAACACCGATCGAAGCAACCATCTTCCTGATGCTGCTCATCAGTCTGCTGTCCTCCAGGCGCAACGTTGTGAAGTTCTCCTATATCCACTTCTTCTATCTGCCGCTGATTACCGGCTCTATTCTGGTCACCATTCTGCTCTCACTCAAAAATGTGGATATGCTCAATCTGCAGCCTGTCCTGATGGCTCCCGGCCTGCAGTTCTGGAAAGGAGCGCGGGAGGCCACCTATCTGTTCCAAAGCTCCTTCGTCATCGTGCTGCTGATTCCATTCATGGAGAAGCCCGGGCATGCGGTTCGTGCGGGGGCCTGGGCCATCTTCCTGTCGGGAGCAATCTACGTGCTGATCGTCATTGCCTCTGTAGGGATATTCGGTGCCGAGGAGACCAAGCTGCTGATCTACCCTACCTTGGAGATGGCCCGTTCGGCGGCCTTTGGCGAGGGATTCCTGGAGCGGCTGGATGCGATCTTCATTATTATCTGGGTCATCTCTGTCTACACGACGATCTACACCACTTATTACATATCTGCCTATCTGCTGCACAAGCTGCTGCGGTTCCGCGACCAGCGGATGGCCTCCACGATTCTGCTGCCGGTAGTGTTCATCCTGGCTATGCTGCCTTCAAATGTGTTCGAATCTTACCGGTGGGCCCTTCACCTCGGCAATGCCGGCATGATGCTAATGTTCGGCTATCCGCTGCTGCTCTGGACGGTCTATCTGCTCAGACGCCACAAGAAGAAGGTGACCTCATGAATATACAGCTTCCGCGCACGCTCGCCCTGCTCCTATTGCTGGCGATAGCCGCCCTGCTGCTCAGCGGATGCTGGGATCAGGTGGAGATTGAGGACCGTGCGCTGGTTCTTGGCTTATCCATTGACAAGATCTCTGCAGACGATACGCAAAAAGAAGACCGGGTGACTCACATCCATGATAACTCTCTGCCTACGGAGATGATCAGTGTCACCGCTCAGATTGCCGTCCCGGGCAGAGTCCCGCTGGGCCCCGGCACCGGCGGCAGCGCAGGGGAAGGCAAGACGAGTCCCGTCTGGGTAGTCAGCGTGCGCGGCATCTCTCTCGACGATGCCATGAATAATCTGCAGCAGCAGATTGCCGACCCGCGTTATCTGGTCCACCTGCGGATCATCATTATCAGCGAGGAGATTGCCCGGGGCAGCCTTGCCGAGCTGAATGATTATCTGCGGCGTAACCCGGAAATCAGGCGCAGAACCTGGCTGCTCGTCTCCGAGGGCCGCGCGTCCGGCTTCATGGATGTGAACCCGCCGCTGCAGCGTGTGCCTACTCTTTATATTTTGTCCATGATGGAGAAGTCCGTCTCCTCCGGCAAATTCCCCCGGGATTATATCGGCACCTTCTGGTCAGCCGACTCTAAGTGGGGACAAAGTGCATATCTGCCTTATGTGGCACTGCGCAACAAGGATAATATCCTCATTGCTGGGCTTGCTTATTTCAGCGGCGGCCGGATGGCGGGCAAAACGGCCCCGATTGAGATTGGCGGGTTCATGGCGATGCAGGGGATGGACCCCGGCGGCTATTCCACTCTCCTCCGTACGCAGGAGCTGGGGATTGTTATGACCAAGATCAATGAACGCTTCACCCGCACCCGGAGCTATATTAAGGACGGCAAGCCTTATTTGTCCTATGAGATCTTCCTGGAGGGAGATTTGGATGAGCATTACAGCAGCGATGTTCCCGTCAATTCCCCGCAGAAGCTGCATGAGATCGAGCGGGATTTCGAGCAGCAGATTCAGACGGTGCTGCACGGACTGGTGAAGCAGACCCAGAAGGACCACTCTGATATTTTTGGCATGGGCGAACAGATCAGAAGCCATCATCCCGGATACTGGAGGGAACACATCCACGGCAAAAACGATTGGGAGAGCCTGTACAGCAGTGTTGGTGTAGAGATCAGACTGACTCTGCATATCCGCAGAGTCGGCCTCAAGCATGACTAAGCATCAGCCCATACAAGTATCTGTTGAAGGAGGAGAAAGCCTATGATCCGGTTGCTGGGAAGCCTAGCCGGGATAATGTTGGTCTCGGCAATGCTCCTGTTGGTGGTGGATATCCGAATTTACAGTAACCGGGGCTGGCACCGGGAGAAAAAGCACGCCAAAATCGTGGCCTGGAGCTATATCGTGCTCTCCCTGATGATCTGTGTCGGCCTGCTCCTCTATATCTAGCTGCCCGCTTACGTCCGTAGTATTTCTTCACGGCCCATGGTATATTGAGGAGTAACCTATTAAAGGACGGAGAATGCGGTCATGAATACAAGAAGAACCAGAAATCAGGGGAACAGAACCTCTAACCATAAACAGGGAATCAGATCGGGAGCCCCGGCCAAGCCGGCAGCTGCACCCAAATCCTATACGGTAGCGGAGCCTGCGGAGCTGCTTGCTTTTCTGCTGAAGACAATTACGAATAAGGGGCGCAACTCGATCAAATCCATGCTTTCCCGCGGCCAGGTTGCTGTGAACGGCAAGCCGGTGACGAAGCATAACCACCAGCTCCATCCGGGACAGACCGTAACGATTGACCAGGAGAAGCCTGCCGAAGCCAAGGAACTGCTCGGACTGACCATTGTCCATGAGGATGACGACATTATTGTGATTCAGAAGGATGCGGGCCTCCTGTCCATCGCTACCGGAGAAGACAATGAACTGACGGCTTACCGCCAGCTGATGGAGCATGTCCGCCTGAGTAGTCCGAAGAACCGCGTCTATGTGGTGCACCGGCTGGACCGTGATACCTCGGGCGTCATGATGTTTGCCCGCAGCGAGGCGATTCAGCAGCAGCTTCAGAACAGCTGGAAGGAAACCGTCAAGGAACGCTCCTACGTGGCGCTGGTGGAGGGCGCGGTCAAGAAATCCGAAGGCACAATCAGCTCCTGGCTGAAGGAGACCTCCACGCTGAAGATGTACTCCAGTCCGCATGAGGGAGACGGACTGCATGCCGTAACCCGCTATAAGCTGATCCAGGCGAACCGCCACTTCTCTCTGCTGGAGGTGCACTTAGAGACCGGACGGAAGAATCAGATCCGTGTCCATATGTCCGACATCGGCCATCCGATTGCCGGGGACAAGAAGTACGGCGCAGAGACCAAGGCGGTCGGCCGTCTCGGCCTGCATGCCCGTGTGCTCTCGTTCGTTCATCCGACCACAGGCGAGATTCTGACGTTTGAGAGTGCGATCCCGAAGACTTTTCTGAAATACACGGCACCGGCACCTACGAACTAATCCCTAAGCTGTAAGTGCTGACAGCGAAGCATAATAGAGAAACGATAAGAAGGTGCGCTCTTGTTCCACCCTACTGTTTTTGACAATATCAAAATTGCCCTGGAGAACCAGATCTACGACTTCGATAATCTGGATGGGATTCTAGTTGTAACAGACCGGTCCGATTCTCTCAATCTCGCGCTGATGTCGCGGGAGTTCAGCCTCGCTTTCAAGCTGACCGGAGGCCTGAATGTGACGTCGGAGATTCTGCTCCAGTCCACAGTGAAGGACCTTGGCGATGAGATTCTGGAGACGCCGGGCAGCGACCCGGGATGCAGTCTTTTCTTACGCTTTTATCTGGAGATCCAGGATGTAAATGAGCAGTGCTCCACGATTGAAGAGATTCTGACCCGAATCTGGGGACCTGAATTCCAGCCTGTGCAATCGCTCAGCTTCCGCTATGGACAGACGGAGGATACGTACAACAACTGTGTTGAACTGCAATTCAAACGGCAAATTACCGAAGAGCAAATGGAAGATCTTCCGAACCTCTTGAAGTTTCTGCTGCAGAGCGCAGAGGAGCTGGAAGAGGTATAACGCTATACATGGGGTGAGCTGATAATGAATTTCCTGCCTCCTGCCCGGACGGGCCGCTGGCTGGCATGGTCTGCCGGTTATGCGCTGCTGCTATGGCTACTGCTGATTCTGCACAGGTATATATGGTTAGGTGAGCCTTTCAACTCTATTCTTGCCCTACGCTGGGCGATCCTTGCCCTTGTCATCTCCGGTATAGTCAACGGATTCGGCTGGTTGGGTGCGCAGCTTGTGTGGATCTTCTCAACTGCTGGAACTGTGGCGGGAATCTTCATGATGTACATGTACACTTACCGTGAGATGTCGGGCTTCGAGGATCTTGCGGGCTTTCTGTCCTTCGGCCTGTTTACAGCAGGCGGCTTCGCTCTGGGTCTGATCGCCGAGGGCGGCCGCCTGCTGATACACTATTGGCGCACACGCTGATTCCTGTTAGGAGCTGATGACCCCTATGTCTAATTCCCTGCTGACCAAAAATGCGCTCGCCCGCTCGCTCAAGGACCTGATGGCCCATCTTCCGATGAACAAAATCTCTGTCCGGCATCTGGTCGAGGATTGCGGTGTGAACCGGCAGACCTTTTATTATCATTTTCAGGATATCTATGATTTGCTGGGCTGGATCTACAAGACGGAGGCTGTCGAGAGCATTGCCCAGTACCGCAGCTACAGTACGTGGACTGACGGATTCTACCGGATATTCTGCTATATCGAGAACAATAAGGCGTTCTGCTGCAACACCTTGGACTCCCTCGGACGGAGGCATCTGGACGCATATCTGTATGAGGTGACGAATGATCTCGTCATGGGCGTCATCAACGAGCTGGCCGCCGGGCTGAATGTCGGGACATCGGATAAGCGGTTCATCGCCAACTTTTACACACTGGCCTTCACCGGACTAATCATTCAGTGGATGCAGGACGGGATGAAGGAGCCGCCGGGGCTGATGATTGAGAAGCTGAGCGTCCTGATTGAAGGGAACTTTCTGAAGGCACTGCATAAATATGAGAATATTCTGTCGTAGCCTTAGGGCTCCGGCTTTTTTTTACCCCAAAAATGTTACACTTTGTTCCATATGTCCAAATTTTATACAGATCAAGCGCTTTGATGATACCCTCCAGAGCGGGACTGGATTACACTCGGTTCAGGTCCAGTATTCAAGCAAATCTATGGAGGCGGTAATCAGTGAAAAAAGAGTACGGTAACGAGCAGGTATATTTCGTAGGCGGTGGCATTGCATCTCTTGCGGGTGCGGCCTATCTGGTTAGAGACTGCAATTTTCCCGGACAGAACATTCACATTATTGAAGAGATGAAGATCCTTGGCGGCAGCAATGACGGTGCCGGCGATGCAGAGCATGGATATGTCATTCGCGGCGGCCGGATGCTGAACGATGAGACCTATGAGAACCTGTGGGAGCTATTAAGTACCATTCCGTCCATTGACCAGCCGGGTATGACGCTGCGGGAAGAAATCGTTCAATTCGACGAGTCCAATCCGACCCGCGGCCAGGCACGGCTGATCAACAGCAAGGGTGAGGTTGAGGACGTCACCTCCATGGGCTTCGATATGGCAGACCGCCTGGCCCTGGGCAAGCTGATCATGACGCCGGAGCCAGCCATGGGCACCTTGCGGATTAACGACTGGTTCGGACCGCATTTCTTCACAACGAACTTCTGGTACATGTGGGCAACCACCTTTGCCTTCCAGCCTTGGCATAGTGCGGTTGAGTTCAAGCGTTATATGCTCCGCTTCATGCACGAGTTCCCTAGAATTCAAACGCTTGAAGGCGTAACCCGTACCCCATACAACCAATATGATTCCATCATTCTGCCGCTGTATCAATATCTGGAGCCGCTGGGCGTAGATTTCACCTTGAAATGTACCGTAACCGATCTGGAATTCAAAGATGGCGACGGCATTACTGTGACAGCGATGAAGGTGGTCCGCGAGGGCGTGGAGGACACGATCCAGGTTCATGAAGGCGACCGCGTAATTGTGACGAACGGCTCGATGACCGAAGGCGCAAGCCTCGGATCGATGACCTCCGCTCCCGGCCTGAACGGTAAGGGCAGCTCTTGGAAGCTGTGGGAGACGATCGCCGCGAAGAAGCCGGGGCTAGGTAATCCCTCTTCCTTCGACGATCATGTAGACGAATCCAAATGGGAATCCTTCACGGTGACCTTCCAGGACTCGAAGTTCTTCGACCTGATGGAGAAGTTCACCCGCAACCGGGCCGGAACCGGCGCACTCGTAACGTTCAAGGATTCCAGTTGGTTCATGTCGGTCGTGCTGGCGTTCCAGCCGCATTTCCGCAACCAGCCGGAGCATGTCAGGGTCTTCTGGGGATATGGCCTGTACCCGGACAAGGTCGGCGATTATGTGCACAAAAAAATGTGCGACTGCACCGGCGAGGAGATTATGGAGGAGCTGATCGGACATCTGCACTTCGAGGCGCATAAGGAAGAGATCATGGCTACCGCCAACTGTATTCCCTGCATGATGCCGTATATCACCTCCCAGTTCATGCCGCGCCTGAACAGCGACCGGCCGCGGGTGGTGCCTGAAGGCTCAACCAATCTGGCCTTTATCGGCCAATACTGTGAGATCCCGGACGATATTGTTTTCACAGAAGAATACTCCGTCCGTGCCGCCCGCATCGCCGTCTACACCCTGTTCAGCGTGAATCGTCCGGTAGAGCCGATCAATGCGTACCAGAACGATGTGCGCACCCTGTTCTCCAGTCTGGTGACTTCGTTCCGGTAACGGAATGATCCAGCTAATAAAAACCCCCGCTGCATGAATTTCATGCGGCGGGGGTTTCGTGCGTCCATTTGTTGCAAACTTGCCAAGGTAGGCCCGAATATCCTGCAATTCCGCTTCCAAAACCTATGCATAACGCCCTCTGAGTCCGGCAAGCCGCCTAAAATAGCCTTTTGGCGCAATTAGCGGAACTGTAGTCCGTAACCAGACTCGTTCGTCCCGGCGCAGAACGCTGCAACGCTTACCTGAAGCCAGCCACTGATCGCAATCAGATGCTGCAGGAACCGTCATCACAGCCGTCAGCAGACGGTGCAGCCCCGGTTTTCGGCTGGCCGACCACTTGAAGCTCTGGACCCTTCTGTTCCTCCGCCCATACCGTATCCAGGACTTCAGTAAAGACCGGACCCGGCTGTGCACCGGATACGGCGTACTTATTATTGAAGACGAAGAACGGAACGCCGGTGATGTTCAGCTGCCGGGCAGCTTCAATGTCAGCCTGGACCCGGTCGCCGTAAGCCTCACTGTCGAGCACCTCAGCCACTTTGGCCTGATCCAGTCCGGCCTCGTCAGCCAGCTCAGCCAGCACTTGGCGGTCACCCACATTCAGTGAATCTGTGAAGTATGCGCGCAGCAGCCGTTCAGTCATCTGCGCAGCCTTGCCCTGAGTAGCGGCATAGTGGCTCAAGCGGTGAGCATCGAAGGTATTCGTGGACTGAATCGTATCGAAATTGAACTCCAGACCCACACCCTTCGCCTGCTCAGCCAGTTGTGCGTTCATCTCCTTGGCCTTGTCACGGGTCATGCCGTATTTGCTGGCCAGCAGCTCATGAATATCTCTCGTCTCATCGGTGCGTGCATTCGGGTCCAGCTGGAAGCTGCGGAACACAACCTCCACCTGGTCACGGCCGGGGAATTGGCTCAGCGCGTGCTCCAGCCGTCTTTTGCCGATATAGCAGAACGGGCAGGCATAATCAGACCATATATCTATTCTCATGGGTATTCCTCCTGAATGGTAATGGACTTGCAATTCACTTACTATTATATAGTTAAAAACCGAAAATTACAAACAAACTTTCTGAACGCCCCGCATCCCTCTTCCCTGCGGCTTCCCGGAGAAAAGTAAACGAAAGAGGTATATACGTCCACCCGGCCGGACAGGTAAAATTAGAGCAACATCTTTAATACAAAGCGGACGGTCTATGGCGTCCCGAAAGGAGTCAGCGGCATGCATGACCTGTCTATAGTCATTCCCACGCGTAACCGGATCAGCGATCTGACCCTCTGCATTGAATCCATCGGCGCGCAAACCGGACTGGAGAATGTCTCCATCGAACTGCTGATTGTGGACGACGGTGAGATCGAAGAACGGGTGCTGGAGTATTTCCGTGAGGTGCTCGGGCGTCTTCCGGATGCCAGTCTATGTTATTACCGCAAAACCAAGCCCGGTGTCTGGCTCTCCCGCTACGAGGCTCTCGGGCTCATCGACGGGGAGATTCTGCTCAGCTTCGATGACGATGCGGAGCTGGATGATCCGCTCTATATCCGCCGGATGCTCGATACTTACGCCTCAGATCCGTCCATTGCCGGGGTCGGCGGAATCGCCAAGGGTCTCTCCAGCAGCAAATCGGGCAAGCTGCTCGGCAGGCTGACCTGTCAAATGTCGGCGTCACCAGGCAGACTGTCGGCAAGCACACTGGCCGGATCTCTTCTCTTATGGGGGGAGACGGAGAATATTTTTGAGACGGACTTCTTCCATGGCTGCAATATGTCCTTCCGCAGCTCGGCTCTGCGGGATATGAAGCCGTACCCCTGGATGACCAGCTATGCAGTGGCGGACGATATCTATATGTGCCATCTGGCGAGCAGATACGGCAAGCTGGTGATTAACCCGGAGCTGAAAATTATGCATCATGAATCGCCCAGCTCGCGCGACAAGGCAGGCCGGGTCGCCCGGGCGACCGCAGTCAATCATTATTATCTGCTGAATCTGCGCAAAGCACCCGTGAAAAATTATGCAGCTCTGCTCTGGACCTTGTCTTACCTCACCGTCAAGTCTACGCTCAAGCGGAACTTCAATGCCGTCTCCGGCTACGCCAGCGGCATTCTGTTCGTGCTTAATCCCCGCAAGAATAAATACAGGGAATTCATGCTGGACTAGGCCGGCTTCCGCGCTGTCGCAGAAGTTCTGTACCACAAGCCGAGACGCTGTCCTGTTCATGGCCGGACAAAAAGGGTGCCCCCGAAGCAGCTTCGTGCTGCCCCGGTGACACCCTTTTACCCGCTTAGCTCTTAAGCCGAATAGCCAAAGCCCAGGATGGTGAAGCACTTCTCCTGATCCTCCGGCGCCATCCGGATCTCCACCATATGCTGCTCGCTCTGCTCATTCTTGTACAGAATCACAGCGTTGCAATGCGTCCAGCTATTCACATGCGGATCTGCCGTCAGCACCAGCTTGCCGTCCACATAGACCTCCGCCTTGCCCACATCCGGGCTGCGCGAATCTTTGAAGACCAGGATCAGATTCTTGCTGGTGATTGTCAGCCTGAAGCGATCCTCGCCGGACGCAGCCGTGTGCATCCAGTTATGCGGGAATTGCGGAGTGCCGAACGGGTTGTCATCCATCTCCACCTGCTGCAGTTCGTCATCCGTACCGTTGAAGCCGCCTGCTTCAATAGCAATTGCAGCACCTGCGCTGCCCAGATCACTTATGCGGTCCAGCAGCCGGACCTGGGCAAAATCATTGCCGAGCACAGGCGCCCCCGTCAGCGTATCCTCTTCCTCTTCATCCATCCCCGCCCGGGCGGTTTCGGAGAACAGGTAGCCCAGGGAGTCCGCCATTACGCGGTGCCCGTCATTCGTAGGGTGATAGATATCGTAGAAGAATTGCCGCTTGGAGATGATATTTCCTTCGGCCTTACTCAGCCGGAACTGCTCTGTTACTACATCTTTGATACTGACCATCGGGAGATTATAGCGTCTGCCTACCGGGGAGAGGCGGTCCTGCAGGTTCCAGTCGTTCACGAACACACTGAACAGCAGGATGACGGCTGGCTGGTTTGCGGCAGACAGGATTTTGAGACAGAGGCTCTCGAAGCAGTTGCCCTTCGTCTCGTCCCCTTCATCATTCACAGCAAATTCCACCACTACGATGTCAGGAGCGGCTGCACCATCCCTCAGCACATCCCGCTCGTAGCGGATCATCCCCAGCTCGGAGGGCGTCCCGCCAACCCCGGCCTTGATGAAATGAATATTCTCTCCACCGTCCTTGCAAAGCAGCTCCTTAAACCTCAAGTACGACTGATAAGCATAACATTCTGTATGGATCGGCTTGGCCCCTGCACCCTGTGTGATGGACCCGCCAATATAAGCAATCGTCACATCCTCGCCGCGCGCAGCTTTGTCCATAGCCCGCTTCAGCCGCCGGTTATTGCCCGCATGCAGCAGGGACTTCGCAATCATCGCGCGGTAAGCAGACGAATCGAAGTCTACCGGAGGTTCCGCTGTCAGCTCAGGCGCCGTGTATCCGTCATTCAGGTAGAGAACGATGCTCGCTGTCGCCAGTTCCCCCTCGTTGTTGAACTCAAAGGCATATTTGCCGGGAGCCACATCCTCCTCAGACCACTCTGTCTCCTCCAGCTTCACCAGGATTTCCGTTCCATCGCCCGGGCAGGGGACCCGCAGCTGCGTGCCGGTCTCATACTTGCTGGTTCTGCCCCAATTCTGCATGAGAAAAGTGACCGCAGCCCCTTCCTCCGCCGTCTTCACAGACACTCCAATGCTATGCACCAGCTTGCGGAAGCCGGTCCAGTCCCTAAGCATCGCCAGCATCTGCTCATCCGTAACCCCGCCTATGTATTTGGCCTTATCGATCAGATAATTACCCTCCAGATAGACCTCTTGCGAGGGCTTACCCTCCGCCAGGGCAGTCGCTTCGATTGCTGTCTCGAACATGACGAAGAAGCCGTCACGGCGCTCCACTGGATCTTGGGGTGCCGCCGGACCCTCCTGCCCGCCAAGCCCGGTACCACTGCTATACTCTTCCATATCCATCAGCCTCACTTTGTCTGAAGGCGCTCTCACCCATCAGGACCAGGACAGCTATTCCCCGCCGCCATGCCCGCTCTTGACTTCAGCTGCGCCATAATAGTCTGCATTAACGAATCCATTATAGCCCGGGGGCTGGAGCAGCTCAACGTACAACCTGAAGCTCTGTTTAGTTATCACAACAATTCGCTAGTTTGCCACTATTGCAGCATTCCGGTGGAGATGAACAGAATCATATGCTCTTTGATTTTGTCCTGATCCAGCGGCACATGGGATTTGTTCCATTCCGTGGTCAGCGCCAGATACATCCGCAGAATCATAAACGCCGCCACACTGGCATCGCAGGCCTTCACTTCTCCGTTCCCGATGGCCTCCTCGATCTGCTGCTGCAGGAAGTCCAGCGCGTAGCCCTCCATCCGCTTCACGCCTTCGAGCGCCTGGGCTGTACCGATATCCCGGACCTCCTGGGCCAGCTTCACGAACAGCTCATGGTCCAGGCGGAACTCCAGAATGGAATCCAGCAGATGAAGCAGCTTATGTACGAAAGAAATTTGCTGCGCAGCCACACGGCTCATCACCGATGTTAATTCGGATGTGGCCTTGTCCAGAATTTCCTCGAACAGTTCTTCCTTCGTTTTGAAAAAGGTATAGATCGTACCCTTGCCCACATTGGCGATTCTGGATACCTGATCCATCGTCGTAGCTTTATAGCCGAATTGTACAAAGGACAGAGTTGCTGCCTGCAGAATTAACGCTTTACGGTCAATAGACATAGGTCATGCTCCTTTACTTTATATGTTGAAAATATCACAAGCCTCCCCCTTCGGCAAGCCGCGCTTTCGCACAAAATGTCACCAAATGAGTATCCATTGCCGTTCTTTCTGGGGTATGATAGTAAAGATGCAACCACGAAACTAATTGTATGGATGGTGGAATATGTCTGAAATCAAAAAAACATCTAAGAACAAAAAAACCGTTGTAACTCTGGCCGCGCTCGTCGTTGTTATCGCTGCGGCTGTGGTAATCTGGCTTACAGTAGGCAACAACAAGACTGAAGACAGCCCTGCTGCTACCGGAACCGGCGATACGAAGTCCCTGGAGCAGACATTTTATATTTATGACACCGTCGTGAATATCAAGGTGTTCGGCGATACAGTGGAGCAGAAGAATATGGACGACATTCAGGCCATGCTGGAACGGATGGACATCGAGTTCAGCCGCACCAAAACGAACGGTGAATTGTACGCAGTGAATCGGGCAGCCGGCAAAGAAGCCGTTGCCGTATCTGATGAAACGCTGGATATCGTGAAGCTCTCCCTCAAGTATGCCGAGGAAATGGACGGGCTGTATGATCCGACCATCGGGCCGCTGGTGGATCTCTGGGCCATCGGTGAAGGCGGAGAACGTGTACCGGACCAAGCAGCGATCGACAAGGCGCGGAGCCTGGTCAATTATAAGGATGTTATCGTAGATGAAGCCACGAAGACAGTGAAGTTAGCCAAAGAAGGCATGGTGCTGGACATGGGCGGAATCGGCAAGGGCTATGCGGCTGACCGGATCGCCGACTATCTCAAGGCCCAGGGCCTGAACAGCGCGATGATCAATCTCGGGGGCAGCAGCATTATCGCCCTGGGCAACAAACCCAACGGTTCACAGTGGAATATCGGCTTGCAAGACCCCGATCAGAGCCGGGGCACCCAGCTCGGCACGATTAAAATTACCGATGAGGTCATTGATGCTTCCGGGGTGTATGAGCGCTTCTTCATGCAGGACGGGGTGCGTTACCACCATATCCTCGACCCCCGCACGGGCTTCCCTTCCCAAAACGGGCTGAAGAGTATCACTATCATGAGCCCCAATGCGACAGACGCGGACGCTCTTTCCACCGGTGTGTTCCTCATGGGCCTGGAAGACGGGATGAAATATCTTGAAGCGCTGCCGGAGAAGGTTGAGGCCTTCTTCATTACGGATGATAACAAGATCTACGCCACCTCTGAGCTGAAAAAACGGCTGAATCTGACCGATCCGGCTTATAGCTTCGCTAATTAACGGAGCGTGGTGCTGATGTGGCTAAGTAGCTTCCAGGTAAAATACACAAAAAGGTGCCTTTCGCTCACGGAGGGCACCTTTTTGTGTATGAACATTACACCAGCGGCAGCTCGCTGAATTCCTTATAGTTGGTGAAACTGTAGCTCGGCGTATGGTCCGTACCCGGCTTCCGCCCGCGCGGATTGTACCAGCATACCTGCCAGCCTGCCGTCAGTGCCCCGACCACATCGTTGGCCCAGGTGTCGCCTACATAGAGGCTGTTCTCCGGCGTCGTTCCCGTCGCACGGTTAACATGGGCGAATATGGCCGGGTCCGGCTTCGCCAGGCCGACAGCATCCGAGATGAAGATCATCTCCTGCGGGATGATCCGGTCGATCCCCAGTCCGCGCAGTTTACCCATCTGGTGCTCCTGCGGCCCGTTCGTGATAATGCCTACCGGGTGGCCTTGGCTAATGAACCGATGTAATTGCTCCGCTACGCCTTCGATCATTTCAATCGTATACTGGCGGGCAATATAAGAGGCCTGTATCTGCACAGCCTGCTCCCGGGAGAGCGGCAAGCCATACTCGGCAAAAGCCAGCTCCAGCCGCATTACCCGCGTCTCCTCCAGCTCCATCTCCCCGCGCAGATACTTCGGCCACAGCAAATCACTGTGATGTCTTACCGTGTAGAACAGCTCCGCATAATCCAGCTTGTCCTCCTCAGGGGCCAGCACCTCACGTACCGCTTCCCGGAAGGGAACCAGGTGGTCATACAGCGTATCATCCAGATCAAAAAACACAGCCAGCTTATTACTTGTATCCGTCACATGAACTCTCCTAACAGCACCTCAGAAATATAAATAATAATTATAAAAACTCTCGTCCCGCACATATCCATGGGCTTCATATAAACGCTGGGCACCTGTGTTGTCCACCATGGTGGACAGTGTCAGTCCCTTAGCTCCTGTCCCCTGCGCGTATCCCTTCACGCCTTCAAGCAGCAGCGAACCCAGCCCCTGCCCGCGCTGCTCCTGCGTCACGTACAGATCGTTCAAAATCCATATCGGCTGCACCGTAATAGACGAGAACGAAGGATATAACTGCGCCAATCCATGAACCTGCCTGTCTTCACCCTCACCGGCGACCGCCATGAAGACAACCGACTCCTCCTGCTGCAGTCTTGCTGTCAGGAACTCACGGGCAGCTTCCAGGTCGGCAGCTTGGCCGTAAAAGCTGCCTATTTCATCAAATACCGGTGCAAGCTCTCCCACATCCTCAAGACCCGCCCGTTCAAACCGAAAGTTCAACAATGCTGCTCCCCCTTACGCCTTGGAATCATAAAAGACATGACGGGCTGTGATCTTCCGGTCCGTAATGTCCATCAGACCGAAGGAATATTGCTTTTCGCGCCGCTTATCTGTAGGGGAACCGGGGTTGAACAGCAGAATCCCGTTCTCCCGGCGCATCAGCGGCTGATGGGAATGGCCGAACAGAATGCAGTCCACCTCCTGGCCTTCAAAGGCCAGCAGTGCATTGCCATCCGTCCCTTTACGGGAATACGGCGCGTGTCCGTGAATCATTCCGATGCGCATGCCCTCTAGCGTTAGGATCTTACTCTCGCCGAAGCGCTCAATAATCTCATAGCCATCGTTGTTTCCGGCAATCCCCTCCACCGGGGCAAGCTCGGACAGCATATCATAGATCTCCGGCGACACCCAGTCTCCCAAATGCAGAATCATATCCACCTGGCGGAATTCTTCCACAAGCACGGACGGCAAGCCCTTCGCTCTGCTCGAGAGATGTGTATCCGAGACTACTCCAATCTTCATCTGCCTTCTCCTCCTTATTCAAAATGGCTAAGAAGCGCGGTAAACTGCGACTCTCAGCCATTTGCATATTCTAACCCAAGTTTACGTTCTATTATTGTACGATGCCCTGAAGCGGGAATGCAAATTGAAGCTGCAGGTCACCACGATCTGATCCTTCAGCCATTTTTCATATTCCCATCCTCACTCCGTCCAGTTCCACAGCCGGACTTCGCCCACCTGCAAATGCCGGACCCATGAAGCTTCACGAAGCTTCAGCAGTTCCTTGACCGGTCCGGTGACAACGGTACCGTAGAGTTTCACTCCGTTCTGCTCCAGATAAGCCACAGAGGTGTCTAACTGATTGATGTATGCCGCTGACCTGGTAAGCTTCGGATGCTCCTGCAGCAGTCTAAGTGTCTTGATGAAGTTAGCATCCCGCAGTTCGCCGCTCCCGTATGCTTCAACGGAAGGCGACACGCTGCTGTAGGTAGATACGGAGCTGAACCAGCCTGTTTTTTCCTTGGTGACCGCCGATCTCTTCATATCATCTGCGTGCCATATGGGATCATAGGGAAAGCCAAGCGGGTATACGACCACATCGTTATCCCTCGTCGAAGGTCCGGTATCCGCCCCAAACCAGACAGGCTGAAGATTCAGCGGCTCCAGTTGCTTCAGCAGTTCATCGGTCGTATACAGACGGTCTAGCGACAGATAAGCTTCGGCAACCGTACCTTCAGGAAGCTTGGTAAGCCTCTTCCACTGATAATTGTCATCTCCTCCCCCTGCAGTCCCCTTCGCAGGCGGATAATAGAACACATTTCCAGCCCCGTTCTGCTCATCCACCCAATTAAACATCCCAATATTGGCCAGTCCCAGAACAAAATTCTGCGTATAATTACCAACCTGAATTCTCTCGCTGCCCACCTGCTTCAGCAGATTCCCGGATAACTCCATCCGGAAAAAATAATGCGCATTCGCTGACAGCCGCACCGTTGTATTGGGACGGGTAACGGCAATTGCTGATGACACCACATCTCTGTAAGTGTCACCACGTTCTCCGGTGCTGTAAAAAACTGCTGTAATAATGCTGCTGATGACCGTAAATAGCAGAAACATCGAAAATACTGTTAACGTGTTGCTGATCCGCGCCTTCCATTTGCCCCGGCGGATAATGGACTTCTCTCTTCGCTTCTTCTTCGTTTTCGCCTTTTTGAACTCTGGAGCTGCGCTTCCTTGCGCATCTGTCTTGGTCCAGCTCCCGGTGGCCTGCCCGTCCTGCTCTTCCCGTTCCATCTGCTCCTCCAGATACAGCTGATACGCCTCAAGCTTTACAAGCTCGCTTTCAACCTCGTCACGCTCTTCCTCCGGGAGAGTGCCTTCACTGTATTTGCGCAGCTTCTCTTTAAATTCCTCACTCATGCTCATTCCTCCTCCGATCCGCCTCACGCAGCTTCTGCCTGGCGCGGAATACGAGTATCTTGTATTGGGACAAGCCCACCTCCATAATGCCGGCGGCCTCCTTATAGCTCAGCCCGTGCACATCGTGCAGCAGCAGAGCATGACGCTGCCCCTCCGGCAGCAGTCTTAGCGTCCGCGCCGCTTCCTCCCAGCGTTCCTGCTTCAGCAGAGTGCCTTCCGTCGTCTCCGGGTGGGGCAGGCTGCTGAAATATGCGCCTTCCTTCGCTATACTCCGCTTCTCTTTGCGCGTATAATCCACGAATGCATTATAGGCGACCCGGAACAGCCACGGCTTAATCCGCTCCTCCCGGCAATCCTCCAGATACAGATACGCCCGATAAAAGGTATCCTGCATTAAATCTTCAGCCGCATGATGGTCCTGGCAGAGGGAGCGCAGATAGCGGTAGATGTCGTCAACATATTGTTCATATAGTTCATCCAGCGAATTCGGCTCCATCTCCTCCCCTCTTACTCCATCCACGTATGAGCACGCGAAAAGTTACATCTCTGCACGAAATTCCCTTAATACTTTGGAACGCTAAACAAGTTCGCCCTAACAAGTGAACCATAGGTAGCATGGATACGATTATTTAGAATGTGATCGGTTTTCCGATTACATTCGGCCGATGCGCTGCATCTGGTCCAGTTGTGATCGGTTTTCCGATTACATTCGGCCGATGCGCTGCATCTGGTCCAATTGTGGTCGGTTTTCCGATTACATTTGGCCGACGCGCTGCATCTGGTTCCATTGTGGTCGGTTTTCCAATTACATTTGGCCGACGCGCTGCATCTGGTCCAGTTGTGATCGGTTTTCCGATTACATTTGGTCGATGCGCTGCATTCGGTTCCATTGTGATCGGTTTTCCGATTACATTTGGCCGACGCGCTGCATCTGGTCCGGTTGTGGTCGGTTTTCCGATTACATTTGGCCGACGCGCTGCATCCGGTTCCATTGTGGTCGGTTTTCCGATTACATTTGGTCGATGCGCTGCATTCGGTTCCATTGTGGTCGGTTTTCCAATTACATTTGGCCGACGCGCCTCCCCGTCATCATTTCTTGGACATTACGAACAAAAAGGAGCCTCACGGCTCCCTCAAGTACTTGTTATTCCGCCACGGTTCCCCGGCGGCTCAATAAAAGCCGATGCTGGACGAGGCATCCTTCATCCATTCCCGCTTGCGGCCCTTGTCCAGCTCGCCGCGCATGCCGCATACAAGAGTCTCCACATCTGCCGTACCGTTCTCATGCCATTCCAGGGCGGCACTGACATACAGCTCACCGAGCTGGGTCAGGGAGAAATCTCCGGTCAGGCGTGCCGCCGTGGCCGTGCCTTCATCCCCCGCGAAGGCGGAGAAGCCGCGCAGCTGCAGATATTCAAGGCGCAGCGCCTCGCTTGGCATCTTGATCTCATAGGCACGGTCGAAGCGTCCGGCGCGGTTCATGAGACCCGGATCGATTTTATCCGGGTAATTGGTCGTGCCGATCAGGAAGATCCCCTCCTTGGAGGTGGCACCGTCCAGCTTGTTCAGGAAGAAGGAGCGGACCTCCTGCGGCATGGAATCGATATCCTCGATCACCAGGACCATCGGTGCCAGCCGTGCAGCCGCCTCAAACACCTCATTCACCGATTCGCTGCTCGTATATTCGGTAATCTGCCAATAGAGCACCGGTCCCGGGACGCTCCCGGCAATGGATTTGACCAATGTGGTCTTGCCGTTGCCCGGATGCCCGTAGAGCAGAATCCCCCGCTTGTACGGGATATCGTAGGTGACATAGAAGCTGCGGTCGCTGTCGAAGAACTGGTCGAGCGAGCGGTAGATCTCTCTTTTGATACCGGCATCCAAAATCACCTCTTCACGCCTAACCGCACGCGTAATCGGCTCATCCTCCCGGGAAATCCCGTTGCGCCGGTCGGTGAACACCGTCACCTTGTTGATATTCTGCTCCCGCTGACGCTTGCGCACATTGCCAAGGAAGAACTGCAATTGCTGATCCGATGCGGCAAACACATAATCCTGAAAGTTAATCCCGTTCTCCTGAAACACCGGAACCCGGGCCAGTGCAATGCCCATCGCCGGATAAGCGAGCACATTATTGCGGACCGACAGATGGATATGATACTCCGGCTGCTCCTTCTCATCGTCGAACACAAAGGTCCGGT
The DNA here is from genome assembly GCF_038002265.1 of Paenibacillus sp. FSL R7-0179. NCBI lineage: Bacteria > Bacillati > Bacillota > Bacilli > Caryophanales > Paenibacillaceae > Paenibacillus > Paenibacillus sp. FSL R7-0179. Next base: position 575,415 of record NZ_JBBOCC010000002.1, on the reverse strand, counting down.
CCTCCAGCCGGTCAAAAATCCGCGCTACATGCTCCACACCGGCATTCCCGCTCTGCACATCGTTCTCCAGCAGCTTCCAGTATTCGCTGTTGGGATCATCGCTGGCATACAGCTCATAACGGACACCGTACCGGGTGAAGAGGGCTTCAAGGATGCCGTCCACCAGACGGGCGTACACATCGTAGCCTTTGATGATTCCAGCTCTTTCTTCATCATACTCATAGATTACAGCCGGTTTCTTGTTCTCCTGCTCCATCCTTATTTCGTCCCCTTTATCGCTGCGAGCGGCTTGCATTTGGCCACCACGGCAGCCAGGCCGGCGCCCGTAACGCTTTCTATGATCTCATCTACATTCTTATAGGCTTGGGGAGATTCGTCAATAATAGATTCCAGGGAATGCTGGTTCACAACAATCTCATCTTCCGTCCCCACCTTCATCGACCGGGAGAATTCCTGGACACTCACCAGCCGCTTGGTGGCCGAGCGGGAGCGGATACGTCCTGCACCATGGCAGATGGAATAATAATTCTCTTCTCCGCCGGGCTGGCCGACCATGATATACGATGCCGTGCCCATCGAGCCGGGAATCAGCGCCGGATGTCCGGTCGCTGCATAAGGGCGCGGATTATCTGCATGCTCTGCTGGCAGAGCGCGTGTAGCCCCCTTGCGGTGGACGAACTTGCTGCCTGAGGAAGTCTTCTCTTCCCAGGCGTAATTGTGCATCAGATCGTAAAGGGTACGCAGCTCGCACTTTGTGCCGAAGACGTCACGGAAGCCCTCACGGACTCCATAGGCGATCAGGTGGCGGTTCACCACCGCATAGTTCAGTGCCGAGTACATCAGATTAACATAGCGCTGAGCCTGCGGATGCGCCAGGGGGGCAAAGATCAGGCGCGGGTCGGCGCTGCCCAGCCCCAGCTGGCCCATGACCTTGGCGAACGCCGGGGTGCAGAACTGATTGACCATGCCGCCCCAGGCCCGTGAGCCGGAGTGGATCATCACGGCAATCTGTCCGTCCTTCAGCCCCCAGGCTTCGGCTACTTCCCGCTGCTCCTCTGCGATCTCAATCGCCTGAATCTCCACGAAATGGTTGCCCCCGCCAAGAGTTCCAAGCTGACGGTGGCCCCGGTGCCAAGCCAAATCAGGCAGCTCATTCAGAATCTCTTCATCGAAGCCGAGCTTGCTGATCTCCACGTGGGACAGCGCACTTGATTTCTTCGGCGTGTAGCTGTCCGGGATATATTTGTTCGGCAGGCCGTGCAGGCCCTTGCGCACGATATTCTCCAGCCGGATATCACTGTAGTGGCCGCGCTGCTGGGCCTCCATCGGCAGATATTTCTCAATGGCGCGGACCAGCTTGCGGCGCAGCTTCACTTCACGCAGATCATCCTTATGCAGGTTGGTCAGATGCACGCGCATCCCGCAGCCGATGTCGCTGCCCACAATGGACGGCGACACATAGCCTGATTCGGCATCCCAGACTGCGGTTGTACCGATGCAGGTTCCGACGCCTACATGCACATCCGGGGTGTAGCTCATATATTCGATGCCGGGAATCTGCAGATTATTGTTAGCCATCTCCAGGACCTTGTAATCCAGCGTCCCGAATAATTGCTCACTGGCGTAGATTTTGAGATCGCCGCCCGGAAGGGCCACCTCATGTTTATAGCGGGAGATCTCCTCCGCTTGTTGCTTCATGCTGATCATATCTATTTTCATTTCCTCTCAGGTTGGGTTTCTGGTTTGGTTCCATAGGGGTTCAAGCAAATTTCGAGTTTCCAGGTACACAAAAAAGAGCCGCAGACCAGTTCTGATCATGCGGCTCCCGGCGCGCTAAGTGCAGCTTCCCGTTGAAGCTTGCACCCATTCAAAGCACACCTGTATTCAGTTCAGACATCAGCAGCAAAACCGTGCGCATTATGTCTTCCGGACGAAGGCGATGAGATCAGATCGTACATATGCGGTTGTCTGGTGATCCTGCTGTCTGTTCCGTTCATTTGTTCCAATCATGACCCGTCAGCCTCCCTTCTCTAAATGATAAACCCAATAATATATGGCCTTGCAGCAGATTGTCAACCCTTATTCTGGGAAAGAATTATTTTACTTAAATTTGGACCAGTCCTGATTGCTGTTCTCCAGCAGGTGGCCGAAATCGTTTTCCAGCCGCTTCTGCTCTGCCTTGCGCTTATCCTCGATTGCCTTCAGGGCAGCCTCCTTCTTGTCCCGTTCTTCAGCCTTGAGCGCATCGGACTGCGCCTTTAGCTTCTCCAGCACCTCGCCGCTCAGCATATCCTTCAGGGTTGCCGGAGCATCCGTTGCCGCCGGGCGAGGGGCCGGTGTATTCTTCTTCTTTTTTGCCATAGGAATCATCCTTTCATACGGGTATAATCCTTCAAATTTGTTTTAGGTACAGGGAAATTCGTTTATAATGTACAGTAAGAGGTGAGCCTAATGAAATCCACAGAGTTATGTCCAAGATTACAAAAAAGCATGGATATTATCGGCAGACGCTGGACGGGCTTAATCATCTATCAGCTGCTCTTGGGCCCCCAGCGCTTCGGGGAAATCGAGTCTTCCTTGCCTGTCAGCGGCAGGCTGCTGTCCGAACGGCTGAAGGAGCTGGAGCAGGAAGGCATCGTGCTTCGCGAGGTGTTCCCTGAGACCCCCGTCCGCATCCAGTATTCACTTACAGGCAAAGGCCGGGCGCTGGAATCCGTCATCCGCGATCTTCAAGTCTGGTCGGAATCCTGGATTACGGAAGAGGAATGCCGTTCCGCCTTCAGCGCTCCTCCGCACCCTCAATAAAGCCTGTCTAATTATATATTTACAGCTTGCGGCCAATGATGACCAGATCGCGCGAGATACCGTCAAGCACCGCAACTCCCGGCAAAAGTCCCCACTCCTTGAAGCCGAACTTCCGCAGCAGGGCGAGGCTGGGCTCATTATGGCCAAATACGAACCCGACCAGATTCTGCAGCCCAAGGCGCGGACATTCCTCCACCGCCTTGGCGAGCAGAATGCTTCCCGCACCGCTGCCGCGGAATTTCTCATTTACATAGACACTAATCTCTGCTGTTCCATTATAGGCCGGACGGCCGTAGAAGGACTGGAAGCTGAACCAGGCTGCGATCTCGCCACCCTGTCTCAGTACCCACAGCGGCCGGTGATGGCTGTTATGCTCATGGAACCATCCCACCCGCTCCTCTACTTTTACCGGTTCAAGATCCGCAGTTACCACTCTTCCGGCAACCGTCGAATTATAGATCTCCACAATTGCATCCAAATCCTCTATTACTGCATCCTCTATACTGTAAGCCTGCCAATCCATCCAATATGTCCCCCTAGTTGTGGTATAAGCATCCGATACAGTGATTATACTGCAAGCCTGTCTTATTACGCAGCAGTTCTACAATTTCAACACCCTGAACCAGCATTATTCAAGCCCCGTCTGCTCCAGACTCCACTTCCATAATCGTGCGCCCGCTTCTGTATCCTCCGCCCGCGGCGTCAGTTCCTTGATCTTGCGGCGGTAATAATATTGCCCGCTTACCCCGTCCAGCTCCGGCACAGTCGCCAGCAGGATGGCCGTATCTGCTCCCTGCTCAGGTGTCAGGAAGAAGCGGGACAGCAGCTTCAGTACTCCGCGCCCAAAACCAGTCTCCCGGTTCACCCCGATACTCGTCCCCACCGCGCCCGGATGCAGACAATTCACCGTAACCCGGGTATCCTTCAAGCGCGCAGCCAGCTCACGGGTGAACAGAATATTCGCCAGCTTGGAGCGGGCGTATGCCTTCGCCGGATTGAAGCCGCGGGATAACGTATGATCCTCCAGGTACAGCTTGCCGAGCTTATATGCTCCCGAAGCCACAACCACAATCCGGCCCTGTTCAGCAGCCTTGAGATTATCCAGCAGCAGATGGGTCAGCAGGAAGTGCCCCAGATGATTCACGCCCAGGTCCAGCTCGTAGCCGTCCGCCGTCAGCTCACGCTTCAGTGCTACCACTCCTGCGTTATTAATTAGAACATCCAGTACAGGATACTCGGCAGTGAACTCCCCGGCAAAAGCGCGGATGCTATCGAAGGAAGCGAGATCGCACAGCATCAGCCGGATCTGGCTGGATCCGCTCTGCCGCACAGCATCGGCAAGCGCTTCTTCCCCCCGCTTAAGGCTGCGGCAGGCCATAATGACAGTAGCCCCTCTGCGGGCCATTTCTACGGTTGTAGCCAGCCCCATCCCGGAGTTGGCGCCGGTGATCAGCACTGTTTTTCCTTGCATGGACATCTTCCCCTCTCCTGCATACAGGCCCTAGCGGCAATTGTGCCGGGCTGGCCTAATCCGAGTAAGTATATGCGTTAAGCTCATGTTACATCATTTCAGAGGGTTAACATAGTCCAAAAACCGCCACTCTTCACTTCCAGTCCGGACGCAGCGCAATCAGCCGGTCATCCTGCGCCTGTGGGCCGCCTCTGCCGTCGCGGTTGTTGGTCATAAGGTACAGGGTGCCATCCGGCCCTTCCGCCACATTGCGGATTCGTCCGTACTTTTCCTTGAACAGACTGGTTATTGAAGGTGCTTCGCCCGCTGGCGGCAGCGATACCCTTAGGAGCTGCTGCCCGGCCAGACTGGCAACCAGCAGCTCACCGGCCCAGGGTCCCTGCGTAATGAAGGTCATTCCTGACGGAGCCCAAGTCTCCTCACCGCTGTGGGCCAGCGGAGCTGTCAGCTTCGGCTGACCCTCTCCGGTCTCATCGCCTTCGATCAGCGGCCAGCCATAGTTGGCTCCGGCCTTGATTAGGTTCAGCTCATCATGACTGGACTGGCCATGCTCGGAGCTGTAGAGCGCGCCGCTCTCCGGCTGCCAGGCCAGCCCCTGGGCATTGCGGTGACCCATGCTGTAGACCGGCGAGCCGGGCCACGGGTTGTCTTCGGGGATGGAGCCGCCGGGCGTAATCCGCAGGATTTTGCCGCCCAGACTATTCTTGTCCTGCGCCAGCTCCGGCTCATAGCGGTCACCTGTGGTGATGTACAAATTCCCGTCCGGCCCGAGCTTGATCCGTCCGCCGTTATGATTGGTGTCGCCCGGTATGTGATCCAGCAGAACCCGGCTGATCTCTGCTGCTTCTCTTCCAATCTGAATCTGCAGCACCCGGTTCGCCGGTTCGCCCTCTTCCGTGCGGTAGGTGTGATAGACATAAGCCCGTCCGTTCTGCTCAAAATCAGCATCAAGCGCAAGCCCCAAGAGCCCGCCTTCTCCCTTGCTGACAAAAGGTTCCGAGAGCTTCAGCAGCGGAGTATCGCGCAGCTTGCCGTTCTCCATGACACGCAGGCTGCCGGAACGCTCGGTAATGAAAATCCGTCCATCCGCTGCAAACGCCATCTCCCAGGGAACCTCAAGGCCCCTGGCTACAGTCTCAGCAGTATAGGGTAAATCCGGGGATACACCCGGAGCTTCATCAGGCTGGGCGTTGACCGGCGGACTGCCTTCTGCCCCATTCTCCTGCAGACTATCCTCCTGTGCAGCGGGAGTGCAGGCTGACAGCAATGTCATCATCAAGACCAGTGTTACACGCAGCAGACAGGTACGGGAGAGCAGCCGTATTTTGGTTACAGCCATGTTTCTAACCTCCTTCAGGTATTATCAAATCCTGATTGTGGCAACTATTACCCTGTGCTTCTCTCCCTCAAACGACTGAGGCTGCAGTGATAACGGGAGGTGCAGCATCCATTTTTATGAATTATAATGGGAACATTGCTGTTCAAGCGTGTAGATGAAAGGGGAACTATTGAAATGAATGCAGCTCTGCAACAACTGGAGCAGGACATGACAGCCGCAAGCCTGGATGCCCTGCTCGTAACCGATCCCAAGCATGTGTACTATTTGACGGGCTTTGCCAGCAACCCGCATGAACGTTTTCTGGGCCTGCTGCTGATCCGGGGCGAAGAACCGGTGCTGATCGTTCCGGCGCTGGACGCCGAAGCCGCGCATGCCGCCTCCTCGGTGAAGACGATTCTGACACACAGCGACACGGACAACCCGTACGCTCTGCTGAAGTCTCGCTTCGGCAGTGTAAGTCCGGGCAGCATCGGCATCGAGAAGGAACACTTCTCGCTCAGCCGTTATGAGCTGCTCGCAGAAGCGGTCGCCGCCGGTTCCTACCAGGATATCGGCCATCTGCTCCGGGCGATGCGCGCGGTCAAGACCCCGGAGGAAGTGCGTATCATGAAGCATGCCGCCGAGCTGGTGGAGGAGGTTCTCCGCCAAGGCCTGGCGCATGTCAAAGCCGGAGTCAGCGAGATTGAACTGGTAGCGGAGCTGGAGTATCTGATGAAAAAAGCCGGCGCCTCCGGCCCCTCCTTCGACACGATGGTGCTGTCCGGTTCGAACACGGCCCTGCCGCACGGCGTACCAGGCGAACGCCTGATTCAGCCGGGCGGCCTGTTAATGTTCGACCTGGGTGTCTATGCCGGAGGCTACGCCTCGGACATTACACGCACCTTCGCCGTGGGGGAAGTAGACAGCACGCTGCGAGACATCTACAATACTGTGCTCGCCGCTAACGAAGCGGGTATTGCCGCTTCTGTAGCTGGAGCGACCTTCGGTTCTGTCGACAAGGCCGCACGTGATGTGATTGATGCCGCAGGTTACGGGAAGTACTTCATGCACCGTGTCGGACACGGGCTGGGCATGGATACCCATGAGTATCCTTCGCTGCACGGGCTGAATACGGATATTATCCGGAACGGCAACGTCTTCACCGTAGAGCCGGGGATTTATGTGCCGGGTCTCGGCGGTGTGCGCATTGAGGACGATGTGCTGGTCACCGCCGAAGGTCCGCAGACGCTGACCAGCTTCCCCAAAGAATGGACAGTGCTTAACCTGTAATTCTGCCGAACGTTCAGGAAGCTTCAAGTTAGCGCGCGAGTCCGCTATACATCACGGCACACAAAAGCCCCAGTCTCCCGATCTTCGGGGCTGGGGCTTTAATCGTCGGGAGGCTTACTCCCGGATAACAGACTTCTGCTCATCTTCGGCGAATTTGAAGGAACGGCCCAGATACAGCACCGGCGTGCCGGCGGCCGTGAGAATGAACTTGGACAGGTAGGTGGTCAGCAGAATCTCGGTCCACACCTTCATGTCATAGGTCCCGGCAAAAGCAATCGTACAGAAGATCAGCGTATCGACAAAGGAGCTGATCATCGTGCTGCCGTTCGAGCGAATCCATAGCTGCTTAGAGCTGCCGTAATATTTTCGTATCCAGGCATAGAGCCGTACATCCAGGAACTGGCTGATAAAATAAGCGGTCAAACTGCCCAGCGCAAGTCTCGGCATCAGGCCAAATATCCTCTGCAGTGCGGCTTGGGCAATGTCCGTCTCCTGAGGCTTGAACACAAGCACCATCTGCATAATGACGGTCGTCATGAGCAGTGTGAAGAAGCCGAACCACACGGCGCTCCGCGCTTCAGCCCGGCCGTACCGCTCATTGAGCAGGTCACTGGTCATATAGAGCGTGACATACATCGTATTGCCCAGCGTCATTACAATATCGAACGGCATCGCAATGGTCTTAGCCACCTGGATATTAGCGACTACGGTCGCCATGCCGACCCAGGCGTAGAGCCCTTTTTTACCGAATAAACGGTAGCACAGCAGAAAAAACACAAAATTAACGACAACAAAACAAACGCCCCACAACAAGTTAAACATAATGCCTGGTATTCCTCCTAGTTTTGGTTACGCGGGATGGTTACGAACCGCGGATCACAGTTAAGAAACAAAACATAACTACTCTATCACATACAAAGCTAACATGCTATGAAATTTTAAATTTTCAGAAAAGCAGCAATTCCTTGCTTCTTTTTGCCGAAATAGTGATAGAGTCATTAAATATTCAGGTATTTCTGAAAATAATGCAGCAAATAGCAATTTTTCACTATTCAACCGGAGGTTAATTCTATAGAATATGGAGATTAAGATGCATTTCACGTAAAAAGGAGCGAATGCCATGTTTGGCTTCAAAAAATCAATTAGCCGCAAGTTTACGCTGTTGCTGTTCGTCGTTCTGCTACTCACTTCTCTTACGCTGAGTATCAGCTTCTACATTATATCTATCGGCACCATTAACAGCTATGTCATTCCGCAGATCGACAAGTCTCTGAGTGCCGCAGCCCAGGATGCCTATAAGAACCTGAATGCAACCAGTGCGCAGCAGACCCTGAACAAGAATGAGCAGGCCAGGACCAACGTCGAATTCTATCTGGAGGATAAGCGTAAAAAGCTGGATGTGGATACGATCTTCCTCATCAATCTGAAGGATGGCCAGGCCACTGTCCTGACCGCAGATCATGGTGCCAAGCTCAAACCGGATGAAGCGATAGAAGTAACGCCTGCCATGGAGCAAGCCTCCAAAGGAAAAACAGGACTTAGTGAAATGTATAGTGATAGCCACGGTATACATAAAAGTGCCTATGTCGGCATTCCCGGAACAACCATGATTGTTGCCGCAAGCGCAGATATGGACTTCGTCAAAGACAAGATGAGCAGCATCCTGTGGACAAGCGCAGGTATTACCCTGTTGGCATTGGTGGTAGGGGTTACTGCCGCAGGCTTCATGAGCCGCAGAATTACCCGCCCGATCACTAAGCTTGCTGCCTACAGCAACAAGCTGGCAAGCGGCGACTTCACCGAAGCGTTGACTCTCAAAGGTACGGATGAAGTTGGACAGCTCTCCGAGAGCTTCCGCATCATGAGTGAACGCCTGAAGGAGATGATCGGACATGTGCTGGATACCTCCGGGACCGTAGTGGCCGATTCCAATGATCTGAAGACGCGTGTCCAGATCCTTAATGAGATGGCTGAACATTCAGCGGCCTCTGTGGAGGAGATCGGCAAGGGCAGTACCATGATTGCCAGCAGCGCGATGGATAACTCCCGCGCGATGGATGAGATCAATATGGGCATCCAGCATATTGCCTCCGCCGCCGGTGAGGTCACCGAGCAGATCAGCGAAGCATCCACCGAAGCCCAGAGCGGCAATGATATTGCCCAGAGTGCAGTGGAGCAGATGCGCCAGGTAGAGCAGGCCTCCGAACAATCGCTGGAGCAGTTCCGCTTGATGAACGAACGCTCACTGATGATCGGTGAGGTCGTGCAGGGCATTACCGAGATTACCAAGCAGATTCAGATGCTGTCGCTTAATGCCTCCATTGAGGCCGCCCGTGCCGGGGAGCATGGCCGCGGATTCGCTGTGGTGGCCGGAGAAGTGCGCAAGCTCTCCGAGCAGTCTAAGGAATCCAATGAGCAGATCCGTGAGTTCCTGATGAGCCTGCAGGAGGATATGAACCAGTCTGTATCCGAAATGAACCATGTCAATGCGGAAGTGGCCTCCGGGATGAACAAGGTGGCCGAAGCCGGCAATGCGTTTAACCACCTGCTGATCCTCATTCAGAGCATCAATCACAGCATCCAGTCGGTCTCTGCCGCCACTCAGCAGATCTCGGCAGGCACCGAGGAAGTCAGCGCCTCTGTAGAAGAAACGGCGCAGATTACCGCCAAGTCGCAGCAGAATGCAGACACACTTGCCGACAACTCGTCCCGCCAGCATGAGGAGCTGGAGGGCCACGCCCAGACCGTCGAGCACCTTTACCAGCAGGCCGTGAAGCTGCAAAAGGCCGCTCAGCAGTTTAAGATTTGAGGGTGCTAAGCGCGGTCATGTGGAGATACCGAGAGCGCAGGAAATGTACTAGAATGCTGGAAATTCTGGCTACCTCCAGCTTCTGGGAACGCTGCTTCTGGAAGCGTTTAGTCACTAATTACAGGGTAGCGGGTAGCAAGGCAGGTTTTAGTTGGATAAATGTATCCTAATTCAGTAATTATGGAACATTGGAGGATTTTAGTTGGAGAAGTGTAACTTATTTTCAGCGAATTCTCTTTTTTCGGTAATTCCAGGTTGTTTAAGTGCCTTTTTTCCAACTATTGCTTAGCAAGGTGCTAGTGGTGCATGAACAAGTGCCGAAAATCCAACTATTTTTGATGCTGATACTGATGCTGATGCTGACCTTGACGCTACCCGGTTGGACCGGCTAACTAATTACTCAGCTAACTACTCAATTAACTAATTGAAAAAACAGTTCCCGAGGCGATATAGCCTTTGGAACTGCTTTTTTTTGAGAAGTGAAGGTTGTTGCTCAGTGCCTTGGCGCCCATAAAATGACGGATACCCCGATGACGCAGATGCCGGCTCCGATCCAGTCGTAGAGATCCGGCGTCTTGCGGTCCACCAGCCAGCCCCACAGTACAGCCAGTACGATGAATACTCCGCCATAAGCGGCGTACACCCGGCCAAACGAAGGGAACTTCTGCAGGGTCGGGATTATACCATAGGCGATCAGGATAACCGAGCCTGCCAATCCATACCATAACGGGCGTGATTCCCGCAGCCAGAGCCAGACGAGGTATCCGCCGCCGATCTCAGCGAGACCAGCTACGACAAACAGCAGCACAGCAAGCAGCATCGCTATTCTCCTCCTCCCGGCAGGTCCATGATTGCATATACGGCAGCCATATTCAAATGGGACTCTACTGCATCTGCCAGCCGGTCGAATTCCTGCTCACGGAGTGCAGCAGCCGAGAAAGTGGCGTTCAGTGGTGCCAGTCCCTTGGCAATGCGCAGTCCGTTCAGCCAGCTCCGGCGCAGAGCATCATTATGAAACAGCCCATGCAGATAACTGCCCCAGACTCTGCCATCCCGTGTCCCCCAACCCTCCGGCACAGCCTGTCCCTCCGGTCCGGCCAGTGTAAACAGACTAAGAACCGAAGACGGATCGTGGTTCGTGGTTGTTCCCATATGTATCTCATACCCGGCGACAAGCAATGCTTCCGGTGTTACACCGGTGGCTGCGTCGCTTAAGCGCATGGGGTGGTCCGCAGCCAGCCCTCCGCTTACCCGCACCGTAGTCTTATGCTGGAGAAAAGCTGTTGAGAGCGGCAGATAGCCCAGCCCCTCGCTCTCCCCCGGTTCGGAACTCTCTACAGCATAGGGATCAAGCAGCTTCAAGCCCAGCATCTGATACCCGCCGCAGATCCCGGCAAGCTGCTCTGTTCCCCGCTCCAGCGCACGCTCGATTGCAGCCGGGAACCCCTGCTCGCGCAGATATTGCAGGTCAGCCGCGGTGTTCTTCGTGCCCGGCAGGATAATGACATCCGGTGTTCCAAGCTCATCTGCCGACTGCACATAACGTACGGCAGCATCCGGCTCCTCCTCCAGCGGATCGAAGTCGGTGAAGTTGGAGATCCGCGGATAACGGATGACTGCGATATCAAGCTCCTTCGCGGACTCCTCCCGCTGGCGGCCGGACGTTCCTTCCAGAACTACGGAATCCTCCGCCTCAATCCGCAGCTGCGGCAGGAACGGCAGCACCCCGAGTACCGGGATGCCTGTGCGCTCCTCCAGCCAGTCCAGTCCGGGCTGCAGCAGAGAGACATCCCCGCGGAATTTATTGATGATAAAGCCCTTGACCCGGGAGCGTTCATGCGGCTCCAGCAGCTCCAGGGTGCCGACAATGAAGGCGAAGACCCCGCCCCGGTCAATGTCGGCGACCAGCAGCACAGGTGCATCCGCCCATCCGGCCAGATTCATATTGACGATATCCCGGCTCTTGAGATTGATCTCAGCCGGACTGCCCGCGCCTTCCATCAGCACAATATCATAGGCCTCCCGCAGCCGTCCCAGCGCATCCATTACGGTGTCCTTAGCTTCGGGAAGGAACTTCTCGCGGTATTCCCTCGCGCTGAGCGCAGCATGCGGCACCCCGTGCACGACAATCTGCGCACTCATCTCCCCGGAGGGCTTCAGCAGAATCGGATTCATATCGCTGGTAGCCGTAATGCCGAAGGCTTCTGCCTGCATCCCCTGGGCACGGCCGATTTCCTTGCCGTCCGCCGTGACGTAGGAATTCAGCGCCATATTCTGCGACTTGAACGGGGCGGTCCGGTATCCGTCCCGGGTCATAATCCGCCCGATGGCGGCGGTGACCAGGCTTTTGCCGACATCGGAGGCCGTCCCCTGGATCATCAGCACAGCGCCGGACCGCCGCTGACCGGCTTCCGTTGCCCGGCCTGCGGCTGTGTATGCGGCTGTATCTTCCATGTTCATCTTCCTCGCTTTCTTGCTGCTGCCGGCGCTTGGCGGCGGCAGCTGTTGGTCGCCGGGCGTGGTGCGGCGTATAGGTGTAGAGCCGGCTCACAAGAGCTGGACGGCGCCGTCGGTTCTTGCGCCGGGCGAAGCCGCGCACATGGGCTGAACGGCGCAACGAGGACCACTGGTACAGCACCTGCTATTGTGTTCGGTTTTTCGCATACATCAGGCCCCTTACCTTCGCACCAGCACATTGTATTCGGATTTCCGCATACATTCAGGCCGCGCACACCCCCTACCTGCACATTGTATGTTGTTTTCAGCATACATTCGAGCCACAAACATCCCTACCTGCACATTGTATGCTGTTTTCAGCATACATTCGAGCCACACACACCCCTACCTGCACATTGTATGCTGTTTTCAGCATACATTGGCCCAATGACTTCACTTTTCGTCCTTTTAGGGTTCAGCATGCCCACCCGCTAGTGTAAATCTGATGATGCATTAGTCTTCAGCAGATTTTCACTTGTGAGCATTGCTTTAACTCGTCGCTTGCTGAGCAACGCAGTCCCCCGGTTAGAGTGTAGAGTGTGGCTTAAACGCAGTTTGTACAACTAAATCGCCTGTTCTGCCGCCGAATCTCGGTTTAGCTGTATCTCGTGCAATTAAACAGCTTCTAGATCTGGATTTTCGCTCATTCTGGCAAATTTAGTTGTATAGACTACAGTTACAAGAAGAAAGCCTGCTGTTTCACTGTTTTTAGATGCACAGAATGCATGTGTCACTGATTGTTCGCTACGGGAGCGGCGTGAAGCGGCGCATAAATACTGCATAGGTACGGCGCACAATTCAGACTGAAGCGGACTCGGATGCGGGCAGTTGCCGCACGGCCCGCTAAGGCAGGTTGTGCTGGATTAGTACCAGCACAAGCAGGACCACCGTCTCCAGCAGCTCGCCCAGCGCGCCGTAGACGTCGCCGGTGAGCCCGCCGAGCCGGCTGTTGATCCGCCGCGCAGCGAGCCTGCCGCAGGCCGCCGCAGCCAGCGGCGCCAGGATGGCCGCAGCCGCCAGCAGCGGCCAGGCCCCGCTGCCCGCGCCCAGCGCCAGAGGCGCAGCGGCTGCGGCCAGCGTCAGCAGCGCGGCGCTAAGGCCCGCGCGCCGCTCCTGCCGGGCAGGCAGCCCGCCGAAGGTGGCGGCCAGCCCTTCATTGCCGCGGGCCAGGGGATAGCGGGCCATCGCCCGCACCATGTACCAGCGGCCCCAGACCGGCGGCAGCAGGAGCAGCGGCAGCAGGCTGAAGCTGCCGCCTTCGAGCCATGCCGCCAGCAGCGAGGCCTTCAGCAGCAGGAGCAGCACGCAGGCCAGCACGCCCATAGCCCCGACACGGCTGTCCTTCATGATCTCAAGCATCCGCTCCCTGGAGCGGTAGCTGAGCAGCGCATCGGCGCTGTCCATCCAGCCGTCCAGGTGCAGCCCGCCGGTCAGCCCCACCCACAGGATGAGGGTGACGACAGCGGCAGGCCAGGCTGGCAGCAGCCAGCCTGCTGCGGCGGCGCAGAGTGCGGTGCTAAGGCCGATGGCTGCCCCGACGAGCGGATAATAGACCACGCTCGCGCGCAGCAGCTCCGGCGAGAAGTCTTCCTGGGTGCGGACCGGAAACCGCGTCAGGAACTGAAACGCGGCCGCAGCATTTCCCCGCGCACTCACAGGATATACTCCCGGCTTCTCAGCTCAACTGGGATTCCGGCAGTCACGAGAAAGACCTGCCCGCACCGGGCAGCCAGCCTGGCATTCATTCTTCCCGCCAGATCACGGTACAGCCGCCCCAGCGCATATTCCGGCACAATGCCGTCGCCCACTTCATTCGTAACCAGAATCAGCGTGCCCTCGAAGCCAGAGACAGCCTGCTCCAGTTCGGCAATTGCAGCCTCTGCTAATTCCTGCCTGTCGCTCCGCTCCTCCACAGCCAGTAGCTGATTCGACAGCCAGAGCGTCAGGCAGTCCACCAGCACTGTCTGGCCGCTGCCGGAGAGCTGCTCCAGCAGCGCTGCGAGCTTAAGCGGCTCCTCCAGCGTCTCCCACTGGAAGCCGTCTGCCTGCCGCTGCTGCCGGTGCAAGGCAATCCGCGCCTCCATCTCCGCATCAAAAGCCTGTCCGGTCGCCACATAGACCGCCTGCCGCGAGTCAGACAGCTTGCGGGTCAGACGCTCGGCGAAGCCGCTTTTACCGCTGCGTGCCCCGCCCGTGACCAGAATGCTCATACGCTCTCCGAGCCGGAGACGCCTGCACTCTCGAAGGTCGCCATCTCACGCATAATCCGGCAGACCGCTTCGATGAAATGCAGACATAGCGCACCCCCGGTGCCTTCGCCCAGCCGCAGGCCCATATCAATCAGTGCTTCCAGACCGAGGCGGTCAAGCATCAGCTTATGCCCCTGCTCACCAGAGACATGGGAAGCGATCATGTACGCTGTGGATTCCGGCGCTAGTGCCCGAGCGATCAGAGCTGCCGCCCCGGAGATAAAGCCGTCCAGAATGACCGGAATCCGCAGGGCCGCCGCTCCGAGAATCAGCCCGGCCAGCCCGGCAATCTCAAGCCCCCCTACCTTAGAAAGCACATCTACCGGATCAGCAGGGTCGGGGTTATTTACCCGGAGAGCACGTTCAATTACCGAGACTTTGTGCTGGAGCCGCTCATCGTTAATGCCTGTCCCGCGTCCTGCCGCCGTCTCTGCCGGAATGCCTTCAAGTGCGCACAAGACCGCCGCACTCGCTGTCGTATTGCCGATGCCCATCTCCCCGGTAATAAAAATCTCCGTACCGTTCTTCACCGCCTCCTGCGCCACATGAACTCCGGCCAGAATCGCGCGCAGTGCATCCTCCCGGCTCATCGCCGGACCTGCTGCCATATTGTCTGTGCCCCGGCGGACCTTGCGGTTAATCAGCTGCGGGTGATCGATATCGCCGTTGATCCCGATGTCCACGAATTGTACCTCAGCACCGCCTTGACGGGCCAGCACATTCACAGCCGCCCCTCCGCCGAGGAAGTTATAGGCCATCTGCATGGTCACCTCCTGCGGAAAAGCACTGACGCCTTCACAACAGACCCCATGGTCTGCGGCCATAACCACTACCGTTCGCTTGCTGTAGCAGGGCTGCTCTACTTTGGAGATTCCGGCCAGCCGGACAGCCAGCGCCTCCAGCCGCCCGAGGCTTCCGGGCGGCTTCGTCAGACTGTTCAGGCGGAGCACCGCGCGGAGTGTAGCTTTTTCGTCAGGCGGAGCAATCCGTCCGGTTACGTCTTGAATGGCTGAGATCATTAATAATGCCTCCTATTAGTTAGTGCGAAAGCGGACTCCCGCTGCAAGAATACATCTGTGTCTGCTGATCAGGTTACACTTACATAGTTTACTGCCAATAATCTCTCTGCCAGCCGGCATCCATCCTCCTGCACCAGTTGCCTCTCCAGCCCGGCCTTCCCCTAGTACAATCCAACCCAAAAGCCCCCAACTTCGAAGAAGAGGGCTTCCTGATCCGGCGGCGGGCCGGAATGCCGTTTCAATCTCCCTATTTCTTCCTGTTAGGATTATAGGGGATATGAAATCAACTTACAATTAGATTTTTAACTCTCATGAAGCCTTCCAGCCGCTCCAGCGCTTCGGTCAGCTTCGCCGTAGAAGCGGCGTAGGAGCAGCGGATGTAGCCTTCCCCTCCATCTCCGAACACATGACCCGGCACCACGGCAACCCCAGCCTCCTGCAGCAGGCGCATGGCGAACTCTTCCGACCCGATCCCGGTGCGGCTAACCGAAGCGAAGGCATAGAAGGCCCCCTGCGGCATATGGCAGGACAATCCGGCGGCCCGCAGGCCCTCCACGATCAGCGAGCGGCGTTCTTTGAAGCATGCCTTCATCCGCTCCATATCCGGGAGCGCACTGCGCAGCGCCTCGACCGCAGCAATCTGCCCCGGCAGCGGTGCGCACATGGCGGTGTATTGATGAATCTTCAGCATGGCCGAGAGCAGCTCACGGTTCCCGCAGGCATAGCCCACCCGCCAGCCCGTCATGGCAAAAGCCTTCGAGAACCCGCTGATCACCACGGTCCGCTCCTGCATCCCGGGCAGGGAAGCGATGCTTACATGCTTGCTGTCATACGTCAGCTCGGCATAGATCTCATCGGAAATGACAATCAGACCATGCTCCTTCACCACTTCAGCCACCGGCAGCCAGTCCTCGTAAGTCATGACCGCTCCCGTAGGATTGCTTGGAAAATTCACCATCAGCAGCTTGGAACGTGAAGTAATCGCTCGGCGCAAGGCTGCTGCTGTAAGCTTGAAGCCTTCCTCCACCTTCGTCTCCACCGGTGCCAGTGTCCCGCCGTTCAGGTGAGCGATAGGCGCATAGGCAACATAACCCGGAGAAGGAATCAGGATCTCATACCCGGGAGCCATGAAGGCCCGCAGTGCCAGATCCACCGCTTCACTGCTCCCCACCGTAACCAGAATTTCGTCCGCAGGATCATAGCGCAAACCAAAGCCCTTCTCTAAATAGCCGGCAATTTCTTCCCGCAGCTCCGGCAGTCCGCTGTTAGAGGTGTATCCCGTCTCCCCGCGATCCAGCGCACGGATACAGGCTGCTCTTACCTGCTTGGGTGTTGAAAAGTCCGGCTCGCCTACTCCAAGTGATATAATATCGTTGTTACCCGCTGCCATATCAAAAAAAGCTCGGATGCCCGAAGGCGGAATCTCTTGTAACCGCGGATTAATGAGTTGGCTGTGAACAGGGCTGCTACTTTTATTTTCAGGCAAGGCAACCTTATTCCTTCTTATAGTGCTCATAGCCTGACACCTCCATATTCTACAGTCTGCGCTTGAGGGACATGATGAGTAGGATGAGTAGGATGGGTATGATTGCCATAATCGGCTTGCTGCGCTTCCTTGACTTGCCCCTGCAGCTTAACTCCTGCATCCACAGCCAGCCGCGCTCCCCCGCCAAATGCATTATGCAGCTCCCCGCGCTCACGCAGCGATCCGGTAATGATCTCATCCAGCAGGCTGCTGAAGTCCATCCCGGCTGCCGCTGCACTCTGAGGCAACAGGCTGGTTGCTGTCATGCCGGGCAATGTATTCACCTCCAGCACATAAGGGATGCCATCCTTCAGCAGCATATCCACCCGTGCATACACTGCACATTTAAACGCCCGGTAGCAGGTTAATGCCGCCGTCCGCACCTGTTTCTGCAACGCATCCGGCAGCTGTATAATCCGCTCCTGCGCTCCTCCCTGCTCGTATTTGGCCTCATAATCGAACCAGTCCGCACCCAGCGATTGAATCCCGATGACCGGCAGCAGCTCTCCCCCCAGGATGGAGCAGGTAATCTCCTCTCCCGGGATGTATTGTTCAATCAGCACCGCTCCTCCATCTGCACTGGCAAAAGCTTTGTCCACCGCCGCCCGCAGCTCCTCCGGCCCTCTTACCTTGCTCATGCCGATGCTGGACCCGCCGGAATTCGGCTTCACCATCACCGGATACCTTAGCCGTGCCACGGCCTCCAGGTCAAATTCCCCGATATGGTCCCAGCACACCCAGTCAGGGGTAGCGATTCCGCGGCTGCGGATGATCGTCTTGGCCAGCCCTTTATCCATGCACAAGCTGCTTGCGAGCACCCCGCTCCCGGAATACGGAATTCCGAGCGTCTCCAGGGTTCCCTGCACTGTACCATCTTCCCCGTAGGCCCCATGCAAGGCGAGCAGAGCGAAGTCCAGTCCCTCCGTCTGTTCAAGCAGCTCTTTACGCGAGGTAATGTGTACCGGGATTCCTGTGTATTTTGCCGGATCAAGCGCCTTCAGCATCTCTCTGCCGGTCTTCAGCGACACCTCATATTCGGACGATACCCCGCCCATAATCACACCTACTCTTAGCATATCCGCACCTCATTCTCCCATGATTTGCCGTGCTGTCTTCCCGATGATAGTAATGCCCCGCACAATATCCCCATCCGCCACCCTGGAGAAGCCCAGCCGCAGCGAATTCTGTCCTGTTCCGTCTGTGAAGAAGATATCTCCCGCCGTAAAAATAACCCCCTGCGCGTGACAAGCCGCCAGCAATTCCCTTGTATTGAAGCCTTCCGCGAACGTTACGAACAGATGCAGCCCCCCATCACCCGACAAGGAGGCGTATGGTATATGCTCCTTACAGCAGGCCAGGGTCAGCTCGTATTTGCGTTTATACTCCAGCCGGGCTTTTTTGAGATACTTCTCCAGGTTACCGCCCAGCAGGTATTGATACAGAATGGATTGGTCGAGCGTCGAGGTATGAATGGTCCGCGCCCGCTTCACACTCTCCAGATAATAGATCAGCTCCTCATCCGCCAGCACCCAGCCCACCCTCAGCCCGGGGAACAGGACTTTGGAAAAGCTGCCGAGATACACCACGCCGTTCCCGCCGCCCGCCGCCGCAATTAACGGAGCCACATGGGCGCCGGAATAGCGCAGCTCCTCATTGAACCCGTCCTCGATCACCGGCACGTTGTAGTCCTGCATCAGCTTCATTAGCCCTTGTCTTTTCTCGGGGGACATGACGATGCCGGTGGGATTATGGTAGGAGGGAACCAGATAAGCACAGTCATATGGCCGCGCCTCCAGCGCCTGCTTCAGCTCCCCGAGGTGGATGCCGTCCCGCTCCATCGTGATCCCGTGAATTCCGAAGCCGTGCAGCTTCAGATTCTTGATCGCCGTATGATGCGTCGGATTCTCGCAGACCACTGCGCCATGCCGCTTGCCGAGAGCCGACAGCACCAGGTCGAAGCCCTCCGTGAACCCGTTCGTAATGAGCAGATCCTTCCCGCGCAGATCCACGCCTTTATGCTCCATATATTGCTTGAGATAGTCTATTAACGGCTTATAGCCTTTGGCATATCCATAATTCAGCAGAACGTTGCCCTCAACGGACATACGCTCTAGGAACGCTCTACGCACATGATCCAGCTCGAAGAGACGCTCATCCGGGGCGATGCTGGTAAAAGAAATCGTACCCTTCTCCGCGCGTATCCCCCGCTTCATAATGTCCAGCTCCTCCGCGAGCAGCGCCTGGCTGCTGATCCGCTCTGTCCAGTCCAGCTTCCACGGGGCGGCTTCCGCACCGTTCTGTGCTGCCGCGCCTTGTGCGACATAACTGCCCTGGCCCTGTACGGTATAGGCGAAGCCATCGTCTTCCAGACCTTCATACGCCGAGATCACGGTGTTCCGGCTGACCTTCAGCAAGGTGCTCAACTCACGTGTCGAGGGCAGCTTCTGCCCGCCTTGGAGCGCGCTTTTAATGATGAGATGCTTCATGTAATCCTTCACCTGGATCGATACCGGACGCCCGGCAATGAGCTTGAAATCCTTAAACATCCTGCGATCGCCTCCATAGCTATCATGGCACAGACTTTGCCGTAAAAAAAGAACCACTGCCCCGGGATTTTCTTCCGGGTGTGGTTCTGTGGGGGATGAGGGGCTGGAATGTGGAGCTGGAATGTGGAGCTAATATTGCTTATACATGCGTCTTCTCAGCAAGCCGGTAATGGGGAATACCTGATGCGGGCGGATACGGGCGGGTTGTGATTATCGGGTATTGTCGTGTATTGCCCGGGCACTAATTGAGCGCTGCCTGAGGGTTCTATTGTATTTTGTACAATCAGATAAGCGTATATTGGCCCTTTTTCGTATTCTGCTGCATTATGTGCATTAGAAATTTGGATTTTGGCTGTTATCGGGCTAATTACTGAAATTCTGTTGCAGGAAATACAGCAGAATGAGTTTTGGATACGTTTTTAGATCATTCTGATGTACAAAGTGCAATCACGCGTCAGCGATTGGGTGTAATCATCAGCATTTGCGTTAGAGATAGCGTTAACATGTTCATTAGCGTATTTGTTAGTGTCAGGGTAATCAGCAACATTAGCATTAGTGTGTTCATTAGCGGATCATCACCCGTTAGCAGTTGCGCCATCAGTCACCGTTAGTTCCCCTCTGCCATGTGCCAGCATCCTCCATCCCTCCGCAGGCGCAGGACCGTAACCTCACCAGGAGCCGGTGCTGCTGCGGTATAAAACGTCACGCCTTCGATGATCTGCGCCAGCAGCTGCCGGATAACGCCGCCATGCGTTACCAGTAATATACGGGGTACTGCAGGGGCCTCTGCTTCCTGCTGAAGCTGTGTCCAGAAATGCTCAACCCGGGCGGCGAATTGCGCCCACGCCTCCCCTTGCGGAGGCGTTGCGGACCCGGGGTTGTCAATCCAGCTCTGGTACAGCGGATTATCCTTAAGTTGATCATACGTGTAGCCCTCCCACGCCCCGAAGTCCATCTCCTTTAGCCGGGAATCATAGACTGCCTGCGGCATCAGTCGCGGAACCAAGGCCGCCAGAGTCTCCCGGCATCTGCGCAGATCACTGCAATAGACATGGCTGAACTCTCCGCCAAGCGGCGGCTGAGCCCCCAGCTTCTCAAGCCTTTTTGCCTCTCCCGGCACAAGCGGCAAATCAGTGCTGCCCAGATAACGGTGTTCCTTATTCCACTGGGTATAGCCATGTCGGACTAAAACCAGCTCCAGTTCCGGCTGCGCAGATTGGATGAGTGATGATGGCATGTCTTGCAACTTTGGAGCTGCCTGATCTCCCCAAGTTTCCTGGATGTTCTTAGCTTCCTGAGTTTTTCGAGCATTCTGAGTTTTTCGAGCTTTCTGAACTTTCCTCATTCTGCTTTAGCCCCCGATCCCATGCCACAGCAAGGCAACCGCTGCACAGATGCAGACGAAGATAGCCGAGGACCACATCATCATCCGCGAGGTCACAATAATATCCTCCGGCTCCATCGTCCGCAGCGGATCACCCATGTAAGCTCTGAAAGAAGTTACTCCGTGGTATACATTCTCACCGCCGAGCCGGATACCGAGGGCTCCGGCCACTGCCGATTCCGGGTAGCCGCTGTTCGGGCTGGGATGAAGACGGGCATCCCGGCGAACCGTGTGCCAGCATCTGCGCCAGTCCAGCAGCAGAAGCGCAGCACATAAGGTTAAGAGCAGCGCGGTCATCCGTGCAGGTATGTAGTTGGCGACATCATCCAGGCGGGCGGATGCCCAGCCAAGATCGCGGTATTTATCGTTCTTGTAGCCGACCATGGAATCCAGCGTATTCACCGCACGGTAAGCCATGGCCAGCGGTGCCCCGCCCAGCAGGGCGAAGAACAGCGGTGAGATGATCGCATCGACGATATTCTCCGCAACCGTCTCCACCGTACCGCGCACAATCTCCGGGCTATCCAGATGGCCTGTATCGCGGCCAACGATCATCCCGAGCGCCCGGCGGGCGGCGGGCAGATCCCCCAAACGCAGCTCGGCGAAAACTGCCATGCCCGCGTCCTTCAGCCCTTTGGAGGCAATGGTGGTGGAGATCAGCCATACTTCGGCTGCTCCGGCCAGCCAGGGCGATAGCCGGTAGAGCAGCATGACAACCAGCGCTGTCAGCGCCCATGCGCCGCCTGCTACCAGCAGCGGAAGAAGAATTCCCGCCCGCTTCAGAGCACCAGGCGTTGCAGCGAAGCGGCGAATCCCCCGCTCCAGGGCACTAATCGCCTTCCCCATATAAATAACGGGATGGGGGAGCTTGCGTGGGTCGCCGACTATCCGGTCCACAATATAAGCAGAGAGCAGGATGATAGCAAGCCTCACCTTGGCTCACCCCGCCGCTCTGTATAGTAGTCCGTGTTCGTCATTCCCAGCCGCCGCTTTGAGAAATACGGGGCAGATCAGATCGTGGTGCCTCTGGCGCTTCCGCGTCAACGCCGTGCGCAGCCTGTGATTCTTCCGCGTGTACCCCTTGTGCAACCTCCGATTCCTCCACCTGTGCTCTGCTCACAGATTTCGCTGCTTCCACTGAGCGCAGGCTCTCCGTCACTGCGGCATACACCAGTCTGCCGATGGCTCCGCCGAGGTCAGTCGCCGTCCCGGCATACACATGCTCCGCAGCATAACGGCGGCTTCCGCTCACCGCAAGCACGATAGCATCCGTAGTGGTGCCGGTCGCAATGAGGCCATTCTCGGAATCCGTGATTCCGAGGTCTGCCAGTGCTGCAGCCTTCGCTTCGGTAGCCGTCATCACAGCGTTGACCATGGCCGACTGGGACAGCCAGCCGTCGATACCAAGCATGATGTTGATCGTGCCCGGCCGATAGGCCGCCAGCACACTGCGCTCAGACCCGGCCCGGGCCGCATTGCCCGCAGCCGCTGTGACGCAGCAGAATATGCCCGCTGATCCGGTATCCTCCTCAGCAACGGCGGCGTGCTCCAGCGGAACTGCCGTCATCAGGCCCGCGCAGCCTTCCAGCGGGTAGCCCCACTCCTGAAGCTTGTTTTCCAGATCCTGCACCGGATTGCTGCATTCGTAGTCCCGGCTGACGTATTGATTCACCGCACGCTTCAGACGCCCCGCGCCTCCGCCATATACCGCACTTGATATACTGTCCGCTTCAGCCGGAAATTCCAGCAGCAGATGGCCCTCCCGCCATTCCAGCGCCAGCCCGGGCCATACCTTGCTCTGGTACGCCTTCACTCCGCCTTCCAAATTAAAAGGCAAACGAACCTCGATCTCATCCATGTATCACCGACTCCTTTCATTAATGACTCTCAAAATCTCCTGAGTGCGGATGTCTCACATCCCCGCCCGGACCAGCTCCCCCAACTGCCGCAGCAAACGGTCATTGTCTCCGCGGCCCTTGACCGCGATGCGGATATGCCCGGCTTCAAGGCCGGGATACATCGCGCAGCTGCGGACGAGGATGCCGCCCGCGCCCAGCCGCTGCTGCATCTCCTGCGCGCTCCACGGAGCAGGCAGCCGCAGCAGCAGGAAGTTCGCCTCGCCCGGCGGCACGCCGCAGCCGAGCTCAAGCAAGCCCTCCCGCAGCCGCTGCCGCTCGGCTGCGATCAGCGCGCGCGTCTCCTGCCCGTAGCCGCCGCCGCAGCGCAGGCAAGCTTCCCCGGCCAGCAGCGCCAGGCCGTTGACGCTCCAGGTCACCTGCTTGCCGGTCATGGCCGCGGCAAGCGCCGGATGCGCGGCAGTGAAGCCCAGCCGCAGCCCCGGAATGGCAAAAAACTTCGTCATCGAGCGCACCAGCACCGTATGACGATAAGCCCCCAGCTCCGGCAGCAGAGATTGCCGGTCCGCTTCCGGGATGAAGTCGATGAACGCTTCATCTACTGCCAGCACCGTCCCGCAGGCCTCCGCCTGCTGCGCGAGCTGCCGCAGCGCGTCCAGCGGATACTGGACGCCGTTCGGATTATTCGGCTGGCCGAGGAACAGCAGATCGACCTGCTCCAGCAGGCCGGAGACGGCGTCCACAGATGCCCTGTAGTCCTCTTCTGCTGTTCCCTGAACAGACAAGACCTCCGCGCCGAACTGCTCCGCGAGCTGGCGGTACTCGGAGAAGCACGGCTCCACGACACCCACCCGGCGCGGCGCCACCGCCAGGAGCAGCAGCGCCATCGACTCTGCCGCCCCGTTCGCCACGGTAATCCAATCCGTCCCGCGACCCAGGTCCTCCGCCAGCAGCGCCTTCAGCCTGCGGTGGCCCGGATCGGGGTACGCTGTGATAGCGGAGACCGCATCCCGCAGCAGCGCCAGCACGCCGGGCGGCGGCCCCAGCGGATTAATATTGGCGCTGAAATCCAGGAACCCGCCGCTGTTGTCCCCGTATAACTCGGCTGCGGTCAACAGATCACCGCCATGTCCATATTTTTCAAGCATATGTATATCCCCCATGGTTATATTTCGTCATCCTACATCCCCCGTGTCCATAACTCCCCATCATAATATCCTCCGTGTCCATGTTTCCATCCTAAATCCTCTCTGTCCACACTATTAATAATTTATCATCGCTACATCAGGCAGTTACCTTCCCATTCTCCCAATTATTGGCCAATTGCCGGAAATCCGTCAATGCTATTTCCCCCACTTCCGTGCCTCCCCGCCCCATTCCCCCTTCCCTTTTGTAGAAATCTCTCTTTTAGTTTAGAATAAGTACAGCAGTTTACTATGGTTAACGGAGGAATCACGAATGCTTTTTATCGATAACACCGGAATTACAGACGCTTCGATCAATCTGGCCATTGAGGAGTTTGCGCTCAAAAACCTCCCGATGGACGAGAGCTACCTGCTCTTCTATATCAACAGCCCGTCGATCATTATCGGTAAGCATCAGAATACGATCGAGGAGATCAACCAGGAATATGTGAAGGAGCATAACATCCAGGTCGTGCGGCGGCTGTCCGGCGGCGGTGCGGTGTATCATGATCTCGGCAACCTCAACTTCAGCTTCATTACCAAGGATGACGGCCAGTCCTTCCATAACTTCCTGAAATTCACCCAGCCGGTCATCGACTATCTGCAGTCTATGGGCGTGAACGCCGAGCTGAGCGGACGCAACGATCTACAGGTCGGGGAGCAGAAAATCTCCGGCAACGCCCAATTCTCCTCGCGTGGACGTATGTTCAGCCATGGCACCCTGATGTTCGATCTGAATCTGGATGATGTCCAGGCTTCCCTGAACGTAAATCCAGAGAAGTTCAAGTCGAAGAGTACCAAGTCTGTGCGCAGCCGGGTCGCCAATATCAAGGAGCTGCTGGGCAATCCTGACATGACCATTGAACAATTCCGCGAGGGGCTGCTGCGTTCAATCTTCGGCATGGAGGCCTCCGAGGTGCCGCAGTACAAGCTGACAATGGACGACTGGGTGCGGATCAATGAAATCTCCAAGGAGCATTACCAGAATTGGGACTGGAACTATGGTCTGTCGCCGAAGAGCAACGTGAAGCACACCCGCAAATTCCCGGCAGGGCTCGTGGACATCCGCATGGATATTGAGGATTCAGTCATCCGGGAGATCAAAATCTACGGCGACTTCTTCGGCGTCGGCGATGTGGCAGATGTGGAGAACGCGCTGCGCGGCAAGCGTTATGAGGAGGCAGAGGTCCGCCAGGCACTGGCTGATCTCGATCTGAAGCATTACTTCGGCCGCATTGAACCGGAGGACTTCATCGGACTTGTGTTTCTTGAGGAATAGTTTCATAGCAAGTCGAATTTTATATTTTAAAAGAACCCCGCTAACCTGCCGCGTCCTGCGCAGAGCTAGTGGGGTTCTTTGCCTTCGTATACTTGGTGTGCTTGGTGGGCTTGGTGGGTTTGACGGGGTTGGCGCAATTGCAACCTTTGACCCGCCACAAACAGTTGGAGAAACGTATCTTATTTAGTGGGTTTCTGCGGATTTCACGGAAGCAGGTGGATAAATGGCATCTATTCATATGCGATTCTGCTACTTGGGCCGATAGGAGAGGAATTAAGTGTTGTTTATCCAACTACTGTCCCGTAAAGCGCTACTCGTTCATCAGCAAGTGTAGAAAACCCAACTGTTTCTGCACTTAACTCATCCGATCCAAATTCCGAAGAATCATATCTACTCCATCTCACCTAATCTGGCATTCCCATCCGCTAATTTACGTGAGCCCACTCTCTCGCACACACGAGAACCTGTCTGTAACCCTACAATAATCCTGCACGGACTATACAAGCACGAACACATACACAACGAGCGCCAGCGTAAGCATCACGCATACTTTCTCCACCGCATTGCCCTTCTTCGTGCCGGTGCTCATCAGCTTCAGGCGCAGCTTGAAGGGGATCGGAGGCAGCGGGGTAATCCCGCGCTGGGTCAGGGAGTCGGCGAGGAGATGCAGCCCGTAGGACAGGCTCCCGGCAATCCACAGACTGCCGCCGTCATTCATGTCAAGGGAGACGAAGTATAACAGCGCGCCCCATCCGGCTACGGCATACAGCGTATGCGTGATTCCCCGGTGTGGAACTACGGAAGCTACGACCAGCACACAGGCGGCGATATAATTCCAGGGATCGTAGGCATCGGCAAAAGCAAACAAGGCCAGCGCAATCAGCAGCATCACCAGATGCCGCAGCCTGCGGCTGGGCAGGAAGGATACGCTGCCGACCAGCAGCGCCAGTGCGATATTCCAGGGCGGCTCCGCTATCCCGGCAAAATAAAGATAAATGCCAGCTCCGATCAGCGACACCTGTAAAATACGCAGCAAAAACTCTGGCACGGCCTTGCGTACCAGCAAGGAATTCGGCTCGTCGATATCGGGCAGCAGTGAGCTGACCACGGCGACGGCAACAGCCGGAAGGGTAATAGCATGCCCTAGCAAGCTCATGGCGGACAGGGTAACCCCGGTGCTGATAACTAAATGGGATTTGCCCATCATGGTGAATCCGCTCCTTAGATGAAAGTATAAATGCTTCTGGATGTCTTGAAATAAGAACAGGTGTGCGGTTACCGAAGTATACCAAGGCTTTCCTTTTTTGTCCAGCTTATATGTAGTTTAGAGGCTCCTCAGGCCCGCAGGACCAAGGAAGCCGTACAGTTTCGGCTTGTCCTGCCCCCTGTTTTAGGATACAATTTGGACAACTCAACTGGCCCTGAAAGGATGACACCCTGTGAATCGCTCCCGAATCGCCGATCTAAGTCTCCTCCTGGTGGCGATGATGTGGGGCTGTACGTTTCTGATCGTGCAGTCCGCCGTGCGGGTGCTGCCGCCGCTTGCCTTTAACAGCATCCGGTTTACAGGTGCCGCTGTGCTGCTGGCCTTGATTACCGCTGTCTTTTACCGCCAGGAATGGCGGAAGCTGAGCTTGCGCATGGTGGTGCATGCCCTGCTGCTGGGCCTCTTCCTGTTCCTCGGCTACGGCTTCCAGACCGTCGGGCTGCTGTACACCACCACCTCCAACACGGGATTTATTACCGGGCTGTCGGTGGTGCTCGTGCCGTTCCTGTCTCTGGCGCTGCTGAAGACGGCCATCTCCAGATATACCTGGCTGAGCGCCGGGCTTGCAGCAGGCGGCTTATATCTGCTGACCTTTACCGGCTCTGCCTTCTCCCTGAATAAGGGCGATGGCCTGATTCTGCTCTGCGCCGTGGCTTTTGCGCTGCAGATCGCGTATACCGGCAGATACGCACAGCGTTATCCGGCCCTGCCGCTCGCGTCGCTTCAGCTCGGCTTCGTAGGCCTGCTCAGCATCGCCGCCTCCCTGCTCGTAGACGGAAGCGGCCCGCTGCTGCACAGCGGAGAGCTGCTCCGCCAGCCGGAGATGCTCACTGCAATGCTGATCTCCATCGGGCCCACCAGTGCCTTCGCCTTCTGGATTCAGACGGCCTGCCAGAAATACACCACCCCGTCCCGGGTGGCGGTCATCTATGCCATGGAGCCGGTGTTCGCGGCCGTCACCGGCCTGCTCTTCGGCGGAGAGACGCTGGGTATATCTGCGCTGCTCGGCTGCAGCTGCATTCTGGCCGCCATGCTGCTGGCGGAGCTCAGCCCCGCACCGCCCCGGACGCAGGCGGAGGGCTGAACCGGAATCCGCGAACCTTTTTACCAGACTTGCTACAGACAGAGAGCCGTGCTTCCGTTCCCCTTCCTAATAGAAGTGATAGCGGATAGCCGGACTACAAACCACACTTAGGAGAGAACCCAAATGTACAAATTGATTGCCATTGATATTGACGATACCCTGATTAACGACGACAAGGAAGTGACCCCGGCCACCCAAACCGCGCTGGAGCAGGCTGTAGCCGCAGGCGTTGTAGTCACCCTCGCTACCGGACGCGCTTATGCTTCCGCCCAGGCAATTGCCCGCCAGACCGGACTGAATGTGCCGATTATTACCTACCAAGGGGCGCTGGTAAAGAACCTGCTGGATGAAGAGGTCCTATATGAGCGTTATGTGCCGCAGGAGGCGGTACGCAAGCTTTTCCAGTATTGTGTAGAGCATAATCTGCACCTGCAGACTTATATTGACGACAAGCTGTATGCCCGCGAAGAGAACCAGAAGCTGATTGACTATTCGACTCTGAACGGAACGCAGTACTATATCGAGCCAGACTGGGAAGCGAAGCTGGTTCCTCAAAAAACTCCAAAAATGCTCATTATCGACGATCCCGATTTCCTCGATGAGCTGTCCCCAATCCTGCGCAGCCTGCTCGGTGATTCCGTTCATATCACGAAGTCCAAGCCGCATTTCCTGGAGATCATGCATCATGAAGGCACCAAGGGTCTGGCCCTGGAATTCCTGGCCGCACACTTTGGCTGCGAGCTGTCCGAGACGATGGCTGTCGGCGATTCCTGGAATGATCATGAGATGCTTGAAGCTGCGGGTCTCGGTGTGGCGATGGCGAATGCCATTCCTGCACTTAAGGAAATCGCTGATTTCGTTACGCTCAGCAACAATGAGGACGGCGTGAAATACGCCATTGATAAGTTCATTCTTAACGCAGGCCAAGAAGCATAAGCTGCTGCAATAACAGCAGAGTACAATGCCAAAAAGGGTGGTACCCCGCAGGTTCATGGTACGAACTGCGGTGCGCCACCCTTTTATCCTAATATAGAAAGGAAGATCCTTCATGGAAGAGATATCAAATGAGGAACAACTGCAATCCATAGCCTCGATGCAATCAACCATCCGTAAGCTTGAGAGCGCCTTAACCCAGATGATAAGCAGCGGCTCCAATACCACTCTGGTCCAGAAACGCCTGAACGCCATGCACATCGGTTTAGCTGTTCTCGACAACGTCTGGAATGAGAAGCCTCTCTCTTATACTCCTGCCGAGCTGGCAGAAGCCCGCCATGTTCTGCTCGGGTTAACCCCATCCGTAGAATCCAGTTATGCTAAGTCTAAGGCTGGCAGCCCGCAGCGGACGCTCCTGGAAAGAAGACTCCAGGCGCTGGGACAGGTGATCCAGGCCATGGACACCCTCTAAGAACCTAGGCGATAGGGGCTAACAATTCCTCCGTCGCCTCCCGCTCAAGCTGTGAATGATACAGATCCGAATACCGCCCCTCTGCCGCAAGCAGCTCCTCATGTCCGCCCCGCTCCACGATCTCCCCGTTCTCCATTACCAGGATGACATCGGCATTCTGGATGGTTGAGAGACGGTGGGCGATTACAAGCGTTGTCTTATCCTTCATCAGCTTACGGATGGCCTGCTGGACCATCCGCTCCGACTCATTGTCAAGGGCAGCCGTAGCTTCATCCAAGAGCAGGATCGGCGCATTTTTGAGCATCGCTCTGGCAATGGACAGCCGCTGTCTCTGACCTCCGGACAACCGGGAGCCATGCTCGCCGATATCCGTGTGTATGCCTTCCGGCAGCTCCGCCACGAACTCGTACGCATTCGCCTGCCTCAGCGCCTCGACAATCTCTTCATCTGACGCACCGGGCTTGCCGCTCTCGATATTGTCCCGGATACTCCCGGAATACAGGCCCGACTCCTGAGGCACATAGGCGAAGTAGCTGCGGAGCTCTGCCAGCGGTATTCCGCTGATCGGACGGCCGTTGATCGCAGCCTCACCCGCATCCGTCTGATAGAAACCAAGCAGCAGCTTGAACAGGGTGGATTTCCCGCCGCCGCTCGGACCAACTACGGCCATTTGCTGGCCGCGTGCCAGCTCCAGACTGACCTTGTTAAGGCTCTGCTTCTCACTGCCCGGATAGCTAAATGACACCTCTGCAAGCCGAAGCTCCCCGAATCCCGGCAGCTCCGCCTGGACTTCAGGCAGCACTTCAACCTCGGCCGGCGCATCCATTACCTCGAATATCCGCTCCGCTGCACCCAGCGATTGCTGCATGGAAGCGACCAGGCCCGGCAGGGACGAGAACGGACCCACCAGATAGTTCATCAACTGAATGAAGGCAATCATCGCACCGACCTCAAGTCTTCCATTCGCCACGAACCACCCGGCAATCACCAGCGCCAGCAGGAAGGTCAGATTCCCCAGCAAGGAGGAGATCGCTCCGGTTGCGCCTTCGATTCTCGCTTTCTTTTTCTCTCCTGAGGTAATATCCTCACTGTAGCCCACATATTGCTTCTGCAGCCTGCGCTCCATAGAGAAGGCCTTGAACACCATACTGCTGCCCAGAATATCGTTCAGAAAAGCCGTAGTCCGGCTCATACTTTCCTGCACCCGCACACTGTTGATGCGCATCGCATTGCCGAAGATTTTACCGGTCAGGAACAGCAGCGGCCCGATGGACAGGCAGATCAGCGCCAGCAGCCAGTTAATATAGATCAGATAGCCGAAGGAGGCTACCGCGAGCAGCGGGTTGCGCAGCAGATCCAGCATCACCTGCCCGCACGCTTCCCCCACCGACTGATTGTCATTTGTGAACCGGGACAACAAATCACCGGAATGATTGCGGTCGAAATATGACTGCGGCAAGGCCAGCGTATGCCCCATCATATCTTGGCGCAGCTCATTTCTGATTTTGGCCGATACATTGGTCTTGAGATACGCACTGACGAAGGTATTCAATCCTGTGACCAGCAAGAATAGAATCCCGAACCAGGTAAGCCCCTTGAACGCCTCCACATCAAGACGGACGGCCGCATCCGTAATCCTGGCCAGGAACCAGGCCATCGTAAGATCGAGCACAATACTGAATAACGTCACCAGCAGCAACACAGCATAGATCAGCTTATGCCTAAGCATGTATGTACTTAATCTGGCAAAAGCACCTTTCTTCTTCACATCATCAGCTCCTCTTTAGAATTCAGCACCCCGCACCTTGGCATATACCTTGCTGTCATGGAGCTCCCCGTCCGACTCACGGGTGCTTTTGCGCAAAATACCATCCAGTGTAAATCCGGCACGCTCCGCGACAGCGGCGCTTCTCCCGTTAAGGGCACTGCACCGGATTTCAATCCGGCTTGCTCCAAGTTCTCTGATTGCAAAATCTGTAATTCCGTTCACCGCTTCCGTCATGTATCCCTTGCCCGAGCAAGAGCTTCTGATCCAGTACCCTATTTCGAATTGGCGGCAATCCCAATCCACATGATGCAGACCTATATTGCCCACGAGTCTGCCGTCCTCCTTGCGGAAAACCTCCATATTCAAAGTGGTGCGTTTCAGATAGGCTACTTGCGATTCACGGACGTATTGCTCCGTTTCCTCCACAGCCGGCATACTCTGGGCAAAGGGCATCCACGGCTTCAGCTCATCCAGACTCTCCCGGATGGCTTCATTCATTTCCTTACCGTCTCCAGGCCGCAAAGCACGGACAAGCAGCCGCTCTGTCTCAAAGCTCTCTGGAATATCAAGCAGAATCGGGATTAAATCATTACTCATATTCTTAAACCTCCAGGATGATCGATTGAATGCATTATGGAACATCGTTATAGTATAGTGCCTCCTTCTCTTTTTGAAAATAAAGAAATATACGCATCATATACATAAAACTGGAAGAGAGGCTCGTGGTAAGCCCACTCTCTGCGGCTCCGATATCTCTAGTTTACTAGCCCCCAGGTAAGGGACCCAGCGGCGGGGGGCTGATTCCCTGTCGGTCTTGGGGCTGAAATAAATGGTAAGCAATTGTGAAGGAAATGAACGCTATAGCGTCAAAAGGCATTGCGGATAGGTGAATTCTTATGCTTCGTCAATCGTAATATTGTATACTTGCACAAAGCATGGAGGGTTGATAGAGAGAGGATGAATGATTGGTCATGGCCAAAACACATATGGAGGTAATAGCAGAAGAGCAAACACGGCTGGAAACGCTACGGCTGGCCCTGCTGATCGAGGCACATGTTACAAGTGACGGGACAGCCGAGACACCGATTCAAGGATTGTATTTCAATCGCTACTCCAGACCGGAGCCATCCGATTACATGCACACGATGCAGTGGCCAACCGTAGGCATTGCAGCGCAGGGGACCAAAATCATCAAAATCGGCGAACAGACCTCCGAATACAGCGGCTCGCGTATCCTGGTTGCTCCCGTAGCGATGCCCATCAGCATGCAAACGATTCAGGCAAGCACCTCAGAGCCTTTCCTTGGAGTAGGTGTCTATCTCGATCCGCATAAAATCGCTGCGCTGATCCCGAAGGTCTATCCCAACGGCCTGCCAAAAACCGGCAAGCGCAGCGCAAGCTATGTGCTGGAAGGCGAACCTGCCATAATCGGCGCGGTGGCCCGGCTGGTCTCGTGCTTGGATGAGCCTGGCGATAATGGCCTGCTGGCCTCGCTTGCAGCGGATGAGCTGTTCGTCCGGCTGCTGCGCAGTCCAATCGGCGTATATGTGGCCGAAACCGTGCTGGCCGGATCGAATGTTCAGCGCGTTGCCAAAGCGATCGACTGGCTGCGGAGCCACTTCGCGGAATCTCGGACTATCGCCGAGCTGGCCGCCATGGTTCATCTCAGCGAATCCTCGTTCCGCGAATATTTCAAGTCGGTGACCTCAATGAGTCCGCTGCAGTACCAGAAGGCGCTCCGGCTTCAGGAGGCGCGGCGGCTGATGCTGTCCGGCGGGCGGGATATAACCACAGCTTGCCGGCTGGTCGGGTATATCAGCGATTCACAGTTCAGCCGGGATTACAGCCGCTTTTTCGGCAATCCTCCGAGCCGGGATATTGCCAAATGGAGATGACAGCAATGGGAATGAGGGTGTTTTTCCATTGAATCGGGCAAACAATCAAGCGGAACGGTCAAACGTTCAGGCAGCGATCCGTCTATACTGATTCTTATCCGAAGGCGCCGGGAGGCGCAGCGGAAATGATCACCGGAACAAGCTGCTGAATAAAGGCTTGATTTCTTGAGGAGGACACCGGAATGCGGATTTTTGTAACGGGAGCAAGCGGCTTTATCGGGTCGGCAGTGGTCCGGGAACTGCTTGAGGGCGGACACCAAGTCTCCGGACTGGTACGCTCGAAGGAAGCGGCTGGGCGGCTGGAAGCCGGCGGAACGAGAGCCGTTCGCGGCTCTATTGAGAATACGGAGCTTTTGCGCCGGGAAGCAGCTCAAGCTGATGCTGTTGTGCATACGGCATTCTATCATAAGTTCTCCCATGCCGGGCTGCCGGCAAAACTGCGGATTATGCTGGGAGGAAGTCCGGGGCGCGCGGCGGCCCGCTTCATGGCTGCGGCGGTCGGCACGGATTGCCGCGCCATTCAGGCTTTGGGAGCCGGGCTGTCAGAGCGGTCTGGTGCGCTTGTAATTGCGATCCCCACCATGACGCTCACACCCGGCAGGCTGGCGACCGAGGAGGATGCGGGAGATCCTGCTTCCATCGGAGGAGGACGGGTGGCGTCGGAGCAAGCGTTGCTGGCGCTTGCCGGTTCCGGCGTCCGGGCATCGCTGGTACGTCTTCCGCCGATCGTATACGGCAGCGGTGACCAGGGCGGCCTGCTGCCCTCCCTGATCCGGGCCGCAAGATCCAAGGGAGCTGCCGCCTATATCAGGCAAGGGACCAATCGTTGGCCCGCTGTACACCGGCTTGACGCGGCGCGTCTGTTCAGGCTGGCCGTCGAGCAGGCTCCGGCGGGCACGCGGCTCCATGCTGCGGGGGAAGAAGGGATACCTTTCCGGCAGATTGCCGAAGCGGTGGCGCGGCAGGCGAACCTGCCCTCCAAGCAGATCGGACCCGGGGAAGCCAGCGCTTATTTCGGCTGGCTGGGCCCGTTTGTCTCGGCCGACAATCCCGTGTCTTCAGCGCTGACCCGCGAGTGCTTCGGCTGGAACCCGCAGGAGCGTGAGCTGCTTGCCGAAATCGAGCGGGGTGATTATTTTGCGGGCCACTCGCTGCGTTAAGCAAATCCGATTAGTGACCATACAAAGAACAAAATTACCCTAGCGGGTGAAGGAAGCTGATGCCTTCTCTCGCCGGCCGCTTGTAAGGAGCAGTATTGTTGCACTTTTTGCAGGATTCTTCTATACCTATTACTGGCTGAAGCACAATGTTGCATAATTTGCACAAATTCCGGTGTGGTGAGCAAGTCAGCGCGGGATTTGTTGCATTCTGTGCAGGATTTCAGGCTTTGACCGCTTCTATGAGGCAGTATTGTTGCAATTCATGCAGGATTCTCTATAACTGTAGAAAATCATAATTTCCAAACCAACGAGAAAGAGCTTTCCATAAAGTCAGTACAAACTAACTTTCTGGAAAGCTCCTTTTTGTGTTATTCGTGAACCTGTTGCTGCACCTTGATACTTAAGTCTCCTCCCGGCACAGCGGAAGCCTCATCCCCGTAACGGCAAGCGTGACCTTCTCCGGCAGAATATAATCCTTATCCAGATTGATGTCATGTGACATATGTGTGTAGACCGCACGGCGCGGCTGAACGGTCTCCAGCAGGTCGGCGGCTTCGGTCATATCATACACAGAGCGGGTGGACAATTCAGCTGCTTCGTAATAAAAGCTGGTTCCCAGCACCAGCAGGTCCGCTCCATGCATACGCCTGGTTTCCTCCGTGGTCAGAGAGATCGAGTCCGGGCAGTACACCCAGACATAGTCCTCCTTCTCCAGCCGGTAGGCGTAAGAGTACCCGTTCTTACCGTGGTTTACCCGCCATGTGCTAATCTGCCAGCCGTCCACTGCGATGCCGTCATCGCAGGGAATCATGTCGATATGCCCAGTAAGCCACGGGTACTGACGCTGAATGACAGGAATAACCTCTGCCGGAGCATACAGCTCGCCCCGGAAGCCCATCCAGCGGCAGCTGTCGGCCCACTCCGGCAGCCCGCCGATATGATCGAAATGCGCATGTGTCACGAGCAGACGCTTCATGGTACGGTGTCCCTGCAGCTCCATCTGCCTCCGCCAGTCCGGCCCGCAGTCAATTGCCAGGAAGCCGCTGCCGTTATCTATAAGCACAGAAGAACGCAGGCGGTTGTTGCGCCCGGTGGTTCTTGCTTCCGTGCAAGTCTCACAATCACAATAGACGCGGGGTACGCCCATGGCATCCCCTGTTCCAAGGAACACTAATGTATCCATATGCCTGCCCACCTCACCGTCTTTTTTCTCGAATATCCGTCAATTTATTATAGAACAGCAGCCCCTTCTTTGCACACCAGCCTGTAAGAACGGCAAAGAGCCGTCCCTCAGCCTCATCCGGCTGGAGAACAGCTCTCATTATCCTTCGCACTGCACATTAAGCTCATGTCTGCTAATCGCACTCCGCTCCATCTACCAGCCTAGCAAGCCTAGATCCCGGCCAGCACCTGATACCATATGCCACGCTTGGAGTATAAGGTGGTGCGGACTTCCTCCCAGCCGCCAAGATAGCTGATGTCGAACAGCCCGGCAGGAACCGGATACTGGCGCTCATGCGCCGCATAGACCTGCTGGTTCACGGGACGGAAGCCGAACTTGGCGAATATCTCCTGCGCCTCAGGCGTCGTCAAATAATCGACCAGCGCTTCTGCGGCTGCACGGGTACCATGCTTATCCGCATACTTATCCACCACGGCCGCAGGATTCTCGATCAGGATCGTATTCTTCGGGATGACCACCTCATACTTCACACCCTCGGCAATCCGCGCCAGCAGCTCATTCTCATAAGTAACGATCACATCGCCCACCCCGTACTCAAA
Organism: Paenibacillus sp. FSL R7-0179; assembly: GCF_038002265.1. NCBI lineage: Bacteria > Bacillati > Bacillota > Bacilli > Caryophanales > Paenibacillaceae > Paenibacillus > Paenibacillus sp. FSL R7-0179. The sequence goes on along the minus strand of NZ_JBBOCC010000002.1, from coordinate 539,823 downwards.
GGCAGCCATGGACGCCCGCCCGCTTTTATCCAGAGATTCGACGTTTCGGTGTATGCTCTCCAGGAAGGCCTTGGCCGCCGCAGGGTCCTTCGCCCCCTCCAGCTCCTCAGAACGCTTCAGGCCGGCGCCGTAGATTGCGTTGATGTCCCACTGCGCACCGCCGGAGGTCTTCGGATTAGGGTAGAGTACCTTCACCCCCGGCTTCGCCAGATCAGCAAAATCATGAATCCCCTTCGGATTGCCCTCCCGCGTTCCCAGAGCCACAACCGACCGCGTCACCATGCCCGCCTCACCGCCGCGCTGCTTCCAGTCCTTCTCCACCAGACCGGCCTTGACCAGCTTCCCGACATCTCCTTCCATGGCAAGCAGCGTGACATCCGCCTCGAAGCCGCCGGCAATCGCCCGCGCCTGGGTTCCGGAAGCCTCATAGGACTGCTGGAATACGATCGATTGCCCGGTATCCGCCTTCCACTTCTCCGCGAACCCGGGGAGAATCTCGCCCATGGCATCCTTCACCACGCTGTAGGCACCCACCACAAGCGTCAGATCTCCCTGCGGCGGCGCACCTGCCTCTCCTGCAGCCTGCTGCTCATTCCCGCAGCCGGCAGCGGTCAGGGTGAACACCGCCAGCAGTAAGACCGTCAGCCATCCGTGCAGTTGTCTGCTCCTTCTGATAAGCCTCATCCCGGCGACACATCCCACATCATTTATTTTTTCAAGTAGAAACGGCCTTGCCGTCCTTCTGAAGGACGGTACCGTTTCAGCGAGAAATATAAGGATAAGTTATTGAGTGAAACCTATAAATTCTTATATTTAGATAAATACAGGCATCGGATCTTTCTTCAGCCCATTCTCCTGAATCCAGCTCCGCTCCTCATTGAACAGGTAAGCGCGGTGTACCAGCACGGATATCTCCTGGCCCGGAGTGAGCGTTTCTTTCTCAAGGGAGCGGTAGGTGACCAGCTTATGTCCCTTTACTTCAACCTCTACGAGCCATTCACTGCCGCGAAAATGCAAATGCTTGACCGTACCCTGTTCCGTGGCCGAAGCCATTTTGAATTCATGCAGGTAGCCTACCTCAATGTACTCGGGACGGATCAGCGCCTTGGTCGGCTTACCGCCGCCCGCGCCCTCGAAGCCCTTCAGCTCGGAAGCACTCCCGATCAGCGTAGATTCCCCGATGAAGGTGGCCACGAACGGTGTCTTCGGCTCTTTATAGATATCCCAAGGCGTACCCTTCTGCTCCAGCCGCCCCTGGTTAATGATCATAATCTCATCCGCTACTTCAATCGCCTCGTCCTGATCATGGGTGACGAAGATGGAGGTGATCCCGACACGTTCGATCAGCTCCCGCAGCCAGGAACGCAGCTCCTGGCGGATCTTCGCATCAATTGCAGCGAACGGCTCATCCAGCAGCAGCAGCTGCGGCTCAGGGGCCAGCGCCCGGGCAAAAGCCACCCGCTGGCGCTGCCCCCCGGACAGCTGATGCGGATACCGGCTCTCGAAGCCCTTCAGTCCGGTAAGCTCCACCAGCTCGGTGACGCGGTCGCGGATGACAGACTTACTGGCTTTCTTGACTTTCAGGCCGAAGGCGATATTCTCGAACACCGTCATATGCTTGAACAACGCATAATTCTGGAAGACAAAGCCGATCTCACGCTCCTGCGGCGGAAGGTGGTTCACCCTCTTGCCGTGGAAAATAATCTCGCCGCTGTCCGGCGTCTCAAGGCCCGCAAGCATCCGCAGGATCGAGGTTTTGCCACCGCCGCTTGGGCCGAGCAGCCCGATCAGATGGCCTTTGGTAATGCCGAAATGGACATCCTTCACCGCATGAAAATCGCCAAAATGCTTATCGAGTCCCCGGACCTCTACATGCATAATTAGTGCCCTCCCTTTCTTCTCTTGCTCCATTCCATAAGCAGCAGCAGTCCTGCGGAGAATGCGGCCAGCACCAGTGCTATCCCGCCCGCAGCCGTAACATTGAAATTCTCGACATCCTGATAGACCAGTGTGGTGGCCGTCTGGGTCCGGTTCATAATATTGCCTGAGACGACGAGCACCGCACCGAACTCACCCAGAGAGCGGGCCACCGTCAGAATCACTCCATAGATGACCGCCCAGCGGATAGAAGGCCAGGTCACCTTCCAGAAGGTCGTCCAGCCATACGCGCCCAGTGTAGACGCAGCTTCCTCCTGCTGGGACCCGATCTCTTGCAGCACTGGCATCACCTCACGCACCATCAGCGGGAACGTCACGAACAGGGTCGCAATCACCATTCCCGGAAAAGCATACACAATCTTCACTCCGATTTGCTCAAACAACGCACCCAGCGCACTGTCCGGCCCGAGCAGCAGAACGATCATCAGCCCGCCGATCACCGGCGATACCGCATAAGGCAGATCCACGATGCTGTTCAGCAGGCTTTTGAGACGCCGCCCCAGCCAGTTCGCCCGTACCAGATACAACGCCGTCATGATGCCAAACAGCGTATTGAGCAGCGTCACAACCACCACAACGTATCCGGTCATCAGCAGCGCATGCAGCGCCTCGGGCCGGGTTAGGGCGTTCCAGAAGCCGCCCCAGCCTTCGCTGAAGGCCCCCATTGTCATTCTGCCAAGCGGAGCTGCGATCAGGACGAAGAACACGAGATAAGTCAGTCCAATCCACAATCTTCTCATGATCTTCTCCCCCGCATCTGCATAAGGCTGATCAGCCAGAGAATCAGGAAGGATAAAGTCAGCAGAATGATCGACACCGCGGCGGCTCCCGCCGGATTATCACTTTCGACCTCTCCGAAAATATAAACGGAAGACACCAGCGTGCGCCCCGGAATATTGCCTGCCACGAGGACAACCGCACCGAATTCAGCGAGCGCCCGCGAGAAGGCCAGCATCCCGCCGCCGATCATGCCAGGTGCCATAGAGGGAAGAATGACCTGGAAGAAGACCCGGCCCGGCTTCGCTCCCATCGTATAGGCTGCCTCTTCTTCTGATGCGTCGAGCTCCTCCAGCAGCGGCTGGACTGCCCGGATGACGAAGGGGAAGGTGACGAAGACCATCGCAATCACAATGGCAGGCTGGTGGAAAACAATCGTGAAGCCCAGTGATTCCGCAAGGCCTCCGATCATGCTTCCCGGGCCCAGCAGCAGCAGAATCATTAATCCGCCAACCGCAGTAGGCAGAGCAAACGGGAGATCGACAAGGCTGTTCAGCAGCGCCCTGCCCCGGAACTTATACCGGATAAGGACCCAAGCGATCATCGTGCCCAGCAGCACATTCGCAAGAGCCGCAATGACCGCCAGCTTGAGTGTTAACAGGACCGATTTCCAGGCAATCGGATCGCTCACACTTTCAGTGAAGCTTCCGAGTCCGGATGAGAATGAATTGTAATAGACGCCGAGGATCGGCAGCACAATCAGTATGACAAAATACAGTACAACCGTTGATCTAAATCCCCAGGTCCAGCCCTTGTGCCTGATCAGCGAATTCAATGGTCAACCTCCCACCTCCGGATAACCGGTCGGTATACTCGACTTTAAGGCTTGATTATTCCTATTAATATACTTGGTTTAAAGTTATCCCTACTTTACCAAATACCGCTTACTGCCGTCAATTACTTTGTTAGTTTTTGGGTTAAAGTATAAGTAGCACTTGTTGCATTCAAATCAGAGAGGGGCTGTTCATGATGTTGCATACTATGGAGATCACCACCGGCATACGGGATGAAATGCGGGATATTACCCGCGAGGTTCAGGCTTATGTGAAGAATAGCGGAGTCCTTAACGGACTGCTGATTGTCTACTGCCCGCACACCACCGCAGGGATTGCGATTAACGAGAACGCCGATCCTGATGTGAAGCGCGATGTATTGATGCGTCTGGATGAGGTCTATCCCTGGGAGCATCCCAAATACCGCCATGCGGAGGGCAATACGGCTTCCCACCTGAAGTCCATTACGGCCGGTCCTTCGCAGACCCTCATTATTCATGAAGGGGCTGTGCTGCTGGGCCGCTGGCAGGGCATCTATTTTTGCGAGTTCGACGGTCCAAGGCAACGCCAGTGCCACCTCAAAATTATGGAGGGCTAGCACTGCCTGCCCTTGTAGAAGAGCAGCAACGCATGAACCGCGAAGCTGCTCTCTATACAATTTATAGTTCCTGTAACACTTTCACCATGCAAAGTTATACCAATGCAACGCTCTAAAGTACAAGCTGTTAAAAAAAACAGCTTTTTATAAACTGCGGCTTAATACCTTGACATGTGTCAGAGCAACTTGCTTCACATCTTCGAACAATACTTTATCCTGAATATAATAGGAAATAAATCCGTGGGCAGATAAGAATAAGGTCAGCGGCACATTCTGCCAGTCCTCCGACACATATCCCTCTTCCTTCATATGACGGCGGACAATGCTTGCGAATAACTCAAAACATCGGCCCTGCTCTGCCCGGCAATAAGCCAGCAGCTCTTCGTCGCGGATCATGAACATGATCTCATACTGATACGGATGGTCCAGCCCGAACCGGATGAACTCCATAATCAGCTGCTCCACCCGGGTCATTCCCTCTTCAGGCGGAGTGGTCATAGCCTCATTCAGCAGCGAAGCCACATGATTGAAATCCTCAACTACAATGGCGTAGAAGAGTTCGGCCTTCTCTTTGAAATGGTAATACAGGGAGCCGTGGCTGTAACCCAGGTGCTGGCCAATGCTGCGCATCGAAATGGCACGGTACCCTTTGGTGATGAAAAGATGCCTCGCCGCCTCCAGAATTCTTTCTCTCGACAACTCCTGTTCCACTGCTCTTCTTGCCATAATCTATTCCCCTTCGCTGTAGTAAAGCCGCCGCCCTTCCGTAACGAGGGATTGCCCCTCCGTAAGATCGGTTATCCATGCGATAAATGCGTCACCTTCATCATTGCGCGGAAGACACAGCAGTGTAACTTTATCCGTAAACAAAGTCTCTCCGGTCTGAATATTCCGGCTCCGCAGTGCATTCTCCACCTTGCCCAGCCAAGTGTACTCGATTTCCACGAATACCTCCCGTCTCAGCACACGTGTAATGACCTCTCCGGCCGCAAGCGCCAGTACAGCGCCATCGGTATAGGCCCGAATCAGCCCGCCTGCACCCAGCATAATGCCTCCGAAATAACGGGTAACTACAATAGCGACATTCTTCACCTGTTGGCTGCGGATTACTTCCAAAATCGGTTTCCCGGCCGTACCACTCGGTTCCCCGTCATCCGACTGTCTCTGGATCTCATCCCTCTCCCCGATCATATAAGCAGAGCAGTTATGCGTAGCATTCCAGTGCTGCTTCTTGATCGAATCGATAAATTGCACAGCTTCTTCCTCGTTCTCCACCGGCATGACATGCCCGATGAAGCGTGATTTACGGATTACGACCTCCCGCGAGCCGGGGGTACGTACCGTCCGGTATTGTTCCAGCATTGTTGTCCATTCCTTACTCTACATGTGATGACTTGATATATATTAGGAGCAGCCCTGGTAGTGTTTACCTATGGACTGCTCCCTGATGACTTTTCTTACTATGAATGATCTGCGGTTAGAGTGGGACTATTCGGTAAGTCTGGCTTCCAGCTCTGCTTTTTCTTTCTCGTAGCCTGGTTTGCCCAGCAGTGCGAACATGTTCTTCTTGTAGGCCTCAACACCCGGCTGGTCGAACGGATTCACACCCAGCAGGTATCCGCTGATTCCGCAAGCCTTCTCGAAGAAGTACACCAGATAGCCGAAAGTATAAGGAGTCTGGTCAGGAATGGTAACGATCAGGTTCGGCACCTGTCCGTCGGTATGCGCCAGCATAGTTCCCTGGAACGCCTTCTTATTAACGAAGTCCATGGTCTGGCCAGTCAGGAAGTTAAGACCGTCCAGATCATCCGGATCATTCTCGATCGTTACATGGTGCTGTACCTTCTCCACTTGAATAACCGTCTCGAAGATGTTGCGGTTACCCTCCTGAATGAATTGGCCCATGGAGTGCAGGTCCGTCGAGAAGTCAACGGAGGAAGGATAGATTCCCTTGAAATCCTTGCCTTCGCTTTCGCCGTACAGCTGCTTCCACCATTCAGAGACAAAGTGCAGGGACGGCTCGTAGTTCACGAGGATTTCTGTCGTCTTGCCTTTGCGGTAGAGCGCGTTACGTACTGCAGCGTATTGATAGCTCTGGTTCGTAGCCACATCCGGATTGTTGAACTCATCGGCTGCGGCTGCGGCCCCCTGCATCATTTCTTCAATGTTAATTCCCGCTACGGCGATAGGCAGAAGGCCTACCGGTGTCAGTACGGAATAACGTCCGCCTACATCATCAGGGATAATGAACGACTCATAGCCTTCTTCGTTAGCCAGCTTCTTGAGTGCGCCCTTCTCCTTGTCTGTTGTAGCGTAGATCCGTTTGCGGGCTTCTTCCTTGCCGTATTTCTTCTCCAGTGCTGCACGGAAGATACGGAAAGCAATAGCCGGCTCGGTAGTTGTACCGGATTTGGAGATTACGTTCACGGAGAAGTCTTTGCCTTCTACCAGGTCAAGCAGATGCGTGATGTAGGTAGAGCTGATGTTATTACCGGCAAAATAAACCTCCGGTGTCTTGCGCTTGTCCTTGGACAGGTTATTGTAGAAAGAATGTGACAGCGCCTCAATAGCTGCGCGGGCTCCCAGATAAGAACCGCCGATCCCGATCACGATCAGAACTTCCGAATCACTCTGGATCTTCTTGGCAGCCTGCTGAATGCGGGCGAATTCTTCCTTGTCATACGCTGTAGGGAGATCGATCCAGCCCAGGTAATCGGAGCCGGCTCCGCTCTTGTTATGCAATTGTTCGTGGGCCAGCTTCACCGGAGCGGCGAAGTAGTCGATCTCGGTCTGGCTGAAGAAGGAAAGGGCTTTGGTGTAGTCAAAATTAATCTTCTTGGACATCGGTAATGGTAGCCTCCTGTTTATCTCTTTAGATTTGACACCGTGTGTTGCAACATTATAATCTAGAATACTTTAATTTGCCTTGACTGGCAAGGTCTTAAGGCATATCCCCGGCTTTCCGAACCCTGTTTATGAAAAAAACACTGAAAGCGGTTACCAAGCAGACAAGCATACCTGTTCTGTGGAACATGCTGTAACCTTCTGATAGAATGAAGGCAAACTTAGTTTCTATAAATATGATCTCAGGAGAGCAAAGGTGGAATTGAAATGAAGCACATCGGCTTTATCGGACTCGGAACAATGGGAGCACCTATGGCGTCGAACCTGCTGCGAAGCGGCTTTGAGGTTACGGTGTACAACCGTACAGCAGCGAAATGCAAACCTCTCGAACAGGAAGGCGCGAGGACAGCCGCCACACCGCAGGCAGCAGCGGAAGGCAAGGATGTTATTATCACCATGATCAGCAACGATGATTCGATCCGTGAAGTCTTCTATGGTGACCATGGCATTCTCGCTACCCTTCAGCCGGGAACAACTGTGATTGATTCCAGCACCATCTCCCCCGGACTCGCAAAAGAGATCGCTGCTGAAGTTGAAGCACGGGGCGGCAGCTTCCTTGATGCCCCTGTAACCGGCAGCAAGCCGGCAGCTATCGACGGCACACTGGTCTTCATGGTCGGCGGACATGCCGAAGTGATTGAGAAGCACCGGGATCTCTTCGACTCCATGGGCCGCCTGCTGCTGCATATGGGCGCTAACGGCAGCGGCGCTGTAGCCAAGCTGGCTCACAATGCCATGGTCGGCATTCACAATGTCGCACTCGCCGAGGGCTTCTCCATTGCAGTGAAGTCCGGAGTACCCGCAGACAAGTTCCTGGAGCTGGTGAAGAACGGCTCAGCAGGCAGCAAGCAAGCCGAGCTGAAGGGCCAGAAGATCATCGAAGGAGACTTCAGCAACCAATTCTCCTTAGCCCTCATGCTCAAGGATCTCAAGCTGGCGTCCTCGCTCAGTGATTCCACCGGCGTTCCTTCCCCTATGCTCGGCGTAGCCAAAAGCATGTTCCAGGCAGGCTTCAACCACGGCTTCGGCGACGAGGATCTGTCCGCTGTGGTCAAATCCTACGAGGACTGGATCGGGAAGAAGATCGGAGAAGGTAACTAATCTAACGGCGGCTTTTCCAGAATCTGTTTATGATGGTGTTACACACTATTGTAAACAGGGGAGGAAATTTCAATGCTAACCTTTGAACTGGCCCGGCCAGAAGATGCGGCCATGTTGGCGGATGTCCAAAAAAGAACCTTCGACGATGATGCCCGCTGTTATCAGGATAAAGAAGAGGATGGCCCTCCAGGCTATGATTCGGTGTCTTGGCAGATCAGGCAGATGCAGCAGAGCCATTATTACAAGCTCTTGAAGGATGGTGAAATTGTCGGCGGGATGATAATCTTTCCGTCATCTGCAGAAGCGGAATGTCATCTGGGCCGTATCTTTATCGATCCGCTCTGCCAGAATCAAGGCTTCGGGCATGAGGCTTTGCATTTCTTATTTGTACAGTACCCTGCTGCCAAGCGCTGGACGCTGGATACACCCTCGTGGGCCGTCCGAAATCATCACTTCTATGAGAAGCACGGCTTCATAAAGACCGGGGAGACCAAGGATGCTGAGAGTAATGAGAGCATCTGGGAATATGAGCGGAGAAGTCCGCTGACAGAGGCAGGCCGTTAAGAGCAGAATTAGTCTATTAAGTGAACCAGTCTTTGCCTTGTGCCACACCTAAGAATGTGTTCGGTTTTCCGCATACATTCTGCCCGCATCCCATACAAAAGGTGCCTTGGAATTCCAGGGCACCTTTCTTTGCATTCATGGCAAGACCGCCTAATTAGGGTGTGGACGCAAAAATACCGGTGATTTCATCACCGGTACAAGTAGTTTATTTTACAGTACATATACAAAAAAACATACGTTTTCCTTGCGTTAACTATAAAATTAATATAGCACAGAAATGTCAACATAACAAGCATTTTTATGGAATATGAAGAAAATAAATGATTCTCCCCGTGTCAGCCGGGCAGCAAGGATCAAGAAGGCGCCCGAAGCGGCTGTCCCCCTCCCCTCCCCTGATGATATGATCTTCTGCGCGAAGGAGGCGACAGCTATGCAAATCAGATTGAGAAATATCCGCAAAAGCTTCAAGGTGTACAAACGGCCCGAAGGAAAATGGGGACTGCTGAGAGGAGCGTTTATGCGGAATGTTACCCGGGTAGACGCGCTCGGCGGCATCAGCTTTGATATTGAAGAGGGTGAGCTGGTAGGTTACATTGGCCCGAACGGCGCCGGTAAATCCACCTCTGTCAAAGTGATGAGCGGCATCCTGACGCCGGACAGCGGAGAGTGTACCATCCTGGGCAAGGTTCCGTGGAAGCACCGCGTAGAGCATGTATCCAAGATCGGCGTCGTATTTGGCCAGCGCTCACAGTTATGGTGGGATGTTCCGGTGGCAGACTCTTTTGACGTGCTGAAGGATATTTATGCGATCCCCACAGGCGACTACCGCTTAAGACTATCTGAGTTATCGGCAACACTTGGTGTGGAAGCGCTTTTAAGGACCCCTGTGAGACAGCTTTCGCTCGGGCAGCGGATGCGCTGTGAGCTGGTGGCGGCACTGCTGCACCGGCCAAAGCTGCTCTTTTTGGATGAGCCAACCATCGGACTCGACGCGGTATCTAAGCTGGCGCTGCGCAATTTTCTGAAGGAAGAGAACCGGAAGTACGGGATTACGATGCTGCTGACCACACATGATATGGACGATATTGAGGCATTATGCCAGCGGGTCATGGTGATCGGGCACGGGCAACTGCTCTATGACGGGCAGCTCTCAGGCCTGCAGCAGAAATATGCGCCGGAGGTCGTCATGAAAGTGAACACGGATGCGATGATTGCGGCTATGTACAATGACTTAGCTTTGGGTTAAGCCCATCCACCCATCAGGAGGTGCACAATGAACTTTAGAAATACATGCCGGGCTTGCAGCTCCCTCTTCCGAATCCGCATGGCAGAGGGGCTCCAGTACCGGGTGTCCGCCATATCGGGCACGATGGTCAGTGTGTTCTGGGCGCTTATAGAATGTGTGCTGTTCACCGTGTTCTATACATACAGCGACAATGGCTCCTGGAACAATAACGGACTCAGTCTTCCTCAGGCCATATCCTATGTCTGGCTGGCCCAGGGTCTGTTTGTACTCCAGAGTATGAACATCGACAGCGAAATCATGGGCAAAATCAACAACGGCGACGTCGGTATCGAGCTGTGCCGGCCGATGAACCTGTACACCCACTGGTTTGTCAAAAGCTCGGCCGGTAAGCTAGGCACCAGTTGGATGCGGGGACTGTCCACCGTGCTCGCCGGTCTGCTGATGCCTGCCGGTTATGCCCTGGGCGGGCCGGCCTCCCTGCCGGCACTGTTCTGTTTTCTGCTGTCGGTAGTGATGGCGTTTGTGTTGTGCTCGGCCTTCGCTATGCTTGTGACTGCGATCCGGCTGAATATCACTTGGGGGGACGGACCGACCTATATGCTTCTACTGCTAAGCGGCATATTGTCCGGCACCTACCTTCCCCTGCGGCTCTGGCCTGATTTCATGCAGACCTTCCTGTACCTGCAGCCGTTTGGCGGATTCGCCGACATCCCTCTGCAGCTCTATATAGGAAGCGTGGCACCTGCCGGTGCACTTCCAGGCATAGGCTTGCAGATCCTCTGGAGCCTTATCTTTATCGCGGCGGGCCGGATGATCATGAAACGCAGACTGCACAGCATTATCGTCCAGGGAGGGTGAGAGTAACATATGCTTGCTGAAGGTAAAATTTATTGCAAATACTTGCGGATGCATCTGCTGTCCGGTATGGAATATAAGGGCTGGTGGCTGATGCTGATTCAGGTGCTTACCGTAGTAGTCACTGATCCCATCGCCACCGTGTTGTTGTTCTCCCGCTTTGGTAATGTAGGCGAATGGACTGTTGCCCATATCATTCTGGTCTACTCGCTGGCGGTTGCCTCCTTCGGACTTGCCGAGAGTCTATGCCGCGGTTTTGATTATTTCCCTTGGCATTTGTTGCGCTCCGGCGATTTCGACCGGCTGCTGCTCCGTCCACGATCCCTGTTCGTCCAGGTCGCCGCTTCCAGATTCCATCTGCACCGGCTGGTCCGGCCGTTTACAGGGATCTGTGCGGCGGGCTGGGCGCTGGGAGAGCTCGGCGTTCCGCTGACGCCCGGCAGGCTCGGCATTCTGGCGATGGCGCTGGCCGGAGGCTGTCTGATGTACTGCGGTGTATTCGTGCTAACCTCAGGGATTGCTTTTTTCACTATCAAAGGGCTGGACTGGATTTATCTGCTAACCAATGCCAGCTACCAGATTACCCGCTGCCCGGAGCCCTATATGCCGCGGATGCTAAAATCCGTATTCAGCTTCATGCTCCCCATGCTGTTCATCAGCTTCTATCCGGCGGCCACCGTCTGCGGCTGGGATTACCCCCGATGGCTGGGCTTCCTCTCGCTTCCCTCCGGAGCTGCCTTTCTCGGAGTGTCTCTGCTGGTCTGGCGCATAGGCGTGAGGCATTACAAAAGCACTGGGAGCTGAACTCCGGTGAAGCAGACAATACAAAAAAAGCACCCCAAGGTTATCCTCAGGGCGCTTTTTTATTTTTTATTTTAAACAATCGGGTAAGAACAGCAATAATCAGTTAATGCGAATACTTCCAGGGCAAATTTGGAGTTGCCGGGAACATGGAAGGTCTCCGCTCCCTCGATGTCCTTCCACACCTCAGTGCCGGGAAGCAGCACCTTGAGCTTGCCGGAGAGAATCTCCATCGTCTCGGGGCCATCTGTGCCGAATTCGTATACGCCAGGCAGCATAATGCCGAGTGTCACCTTAGTGCCGTCTTCCAGAGTAACTGTACGGCTGGTCACTTTTCCGTCGTAATAAATATTGGCTGCTTTTTGAATTGTCGCGTTAGTAAACTGACTCATCTGCTCATTCTCCCCTTTGTTCATAGATCCTTAGATCCGTCTATTATAGCAGCGCTTTTACGCGGCTGACTACATTTTCTACAGTGAAGCCGTATTCTCTGATTACAGTGTCGCCAGGGGCGGAAGCGCCAAAGGTAGTGATTCCCAGAATGTCGCCCTGATCGCCTGTATAACGTTCCCAGCCGAAGGTTTGTGCCATTTCAATGGCCAGACGGGCTTTCACCTCAGGCAGAATAACGGAATCGCGGTATGCTTTATCCTGCTTCTCGAACAGATCCCAGCTTGGCAAGCTGATTACGCGAACATCAATGCCTTCTTCGGCAAGTGCAGCCTGAGCCTTAACTGCCAGCTGTACTTCAGAGCCAGTAGCAATAATCTGTGCCTGCGGAGTACCGTTCTTGGAATCAGATACCACATAGCCGCCGCGTTTGATGTTATCGCGCACACCGTCTACGGTTCCAGCCAGGATCGGCAGGTTCTGACGGGTCAGTACCAGTGCTACCGGATTAGCGGTGTTCTCCATGGCGTATGCCCAAGCTGCAGAAGTCTCGTTGGCATCAGCCGGACGAATAACTGTCAGACCTGGAATGATACGCAGGGAAGCAAGCTGTTCAATCGGCTCATGGGTAGGACCGTCTTCACCGACAGCGATACTGTCATGAGTAAGCACATAGGTTACCGGCAGCTTCATGATGGAAGCCAGACGGACAGCCGGACGCAGGTAATCTGTGAATACGAAGAACGTACCGCCGAATACCTTAAGACCGGTGTGCAGGGCAATTCCGTTCATAGCTGCAGCCATTCCGAATTCACGTACGCCGAAGTAGATGTTACGGCCGTCATAGGATTCGGAGGTGAATTGGGACAGACCGTTCAAGTGCGTCATGGTCGAGCTCTCCAGATCGGCAGAACCCCCAACCAGCTGCGGGATACCGCCAGTCAATCCGTTCAGTGCATTACCGGAAGCCACACGGGTAGATACCGCCTTGTCTTCTGCTTTGTAGAATGGCAGATTGGCATCCCAGCCTGCAGGAAGCTCACCGCTTAGTGCAGTTTCGAGCTGTGCAGCAAGCTCAGGATATGCTTTTTTGTAGGCTGCAAATTTCTCGTCCCATGCTTTGTTAGCAGCGATCCCTTTGGCCTTCACTTCAGCAAAGCTGGCACGGACTTCATCCGGTACATAGAAATCTTCTTCATATACCCATTTGTAGTATTCCTTTGTCAGCTTCGTTTCATCAGCACCCAGCGGGGAGCCGTGAGTACCGCCGTGTCCGCCTTTACCTTGCTTGTTCGGGCTGCCGTAGCCGATGACAGTCTTCACTTCAATCAGTGTAGGCTTGCTGCTGTCTGCTTGAGCCTCTTCAAGAGCCTTAGCCAGTGCAGGAAGATCATTACCGTCTTCTACGCGCAGAACCTGCCAGCCGTAAGCTTCAAAACGCTTAGCAACATTCTCGGAGAATGCAAGGTTCAGCTTGCCGTCAAGGGAGATATCATTCGAATCGTACATTACAATCAGCTTGCCCAGCTTCAGGTGTCCGGCAAGTGAAGCAGACTCGGAAGAGATCCCTTCCATCAAATCGCCGTCGCCGCAGATGGCGTAGGTATAGTGGTCAATCACGTTATGTTCATCTTTATTGTAAGTGGCACCCAGCTGTGCTTCAGCCATTGCCATACCTACAGCCATACCGATACCTTGTCCAAGCGGACCAGTTGTTGCATCTACTCCGGCAGTGTGGCCGACTTCCGGATGTCCCGGAGTTAAGCTGCCCCATTGGCGGAACTGCTTCAATTCTTCCATAGGCAGATCATAGCCGCTGAGATGCAGCAAGCTATAGAGGAGCATGGAGCCATGTCCGGCAGACAACACAAAACGGTCACGGTTGACCCAAGTCGGGTGGTCCGGGTTATGATTCATCGTCTTGGCGAACAATTGGTATCCCATAGGAGCGGAGCCCATCGGCATACCTGGATGTCCTGAATTTGCTTTTTCAATGGCATCAATGGCAAGTGTACGGATTGTAGTGATGGCCAGGTTGTCCACCGTTGAGTTTTCTTCTTTATGAATGGCTTGATCTTTTGCTTGTTCAGTCATTACAATAATCCTCCTCGAATCAAGAATGTCATTTTGACTATTATTGTATCACGGAAGTGGAAGCATTTCCAATTGTTTTTGCTGTAGCTTATATTTAGCGGCTTCTGCCGGGTCTATACACTCTTAAGCCAGATTTCCGGCGCCACTTGAAGATACAAGACAGGAATACAGGGACTTAGCCTTAAGTCTAGTTTCTAATTAAGACTAAAGTTTGTTTTACAAAGCGGATATATACAGTAAGATGGAAGTACCTCAGCGGAATTTTAGCCGGATTATCCATAATTTCCAGCAGAAAGGAAGTCGGAAGATGACTGCAAACAGAGATATTTATATTGTGCTGACCGGAACAGGTACGGCCTTCAGCGGAATTATCAAATGGTTCACCAAAGCGGAGCTGAATCATGCCTCAATTGCTTTTGACAGTGAACTGCGCGAGGTCTACAGCTTCGGCCGGAAAAAAGTGTACAACCCTTTTATCGCCGGGCTGATCCATGAGAACTTCATCCATCCGTTCTATAGCAGTGCTGACTGTGCCATCTACCAGCTTAGAGTCAGTGAGGAAGAGTATGACACTATGTATAACCATGTCCAGGGTATGATGCAGAATCAGGCGCGCTATAAATATCACCTGCTCGGTCTGGTCGGTGTGCTGCTGAACATACGGATTGACCGGGAGAACGCCTATTTCTGTTCCCAGTTCGTCGCCTCTGTATTTGAGGAAACAGCTGTTCATCCGGTAGCCAAGCCCTCCTGCTTCGTAACTCCGGAGGATTTCGCGTTATCCTTGAATGCCCACAAAATATTCAGCGGCAAACTCTCCTACTATATGCACCGGAGTCATTCTGCGGCCCACCGAGGTTCCAGTCTACATAACCCCCAAGCTGTTGATCAGGCAGAATATACAGCCACAAGACTGCGGCTGCATGAAGAACGGGCCGAGGGAATCGTCTGAACGATCACCCTCCGTCCGCTTGATGCCTAGTAAAACATAAAATTATGGCAGGAAGCATAAGTCACAAGGTTTGGTTCCCCGCGCTATTTTACACGATGGCTCTGATAATATTCTGTCCAATCTCCGAGAATCGTTACTGCCACTGTATCCACCTTGGTCTGATACTCATTGGTAGCAGTGAAGGTAAAAGTAACCGGACCATCCGGCAGCTGCTCGAACGAGGGATCGGCCAGCTCACCTGTCCACATGGTCTTATCGCTCCCGGCCGGACTCAGCGCAGCCGTGTATCCTCCAGTCATTGTGACTTGCACGGTATCCGGCAGTCCGGTAGCTGTCCCCTGCAGCACGAATTTCTCGCCAGCCCAATAGACATTATACCCCCGCGGACTTTCAGGCGAGCCGCTGTGCTTCATATTGTATGCCTGCCGGTTGCCGTTCCACTCCTCTGTATGCTGAACAGCCCCCTTGATGCTAAGCAGGTTAACCATCATGAATTTCTTAGGAGAGACCTTACTCCATTCAAAGCCGTCATAGGCTTCTACTTCCACGCCATACCTTACGTTCTCTATGAGCCTGCCAGCCGGCACCTGCCACTGCTTATTGCTGGAATACTGTTCGCCTGAGCCGATAATCTGGCCACTCGTCAGATCGATGATCCGAACCTTGAAGCGTTGCTGCTGATCGCCGTCTTCGTCTTGGTAATCCCATTTGATAACTGGCGTAAGGGTGCTCACAATGGTTGGACTGGTGTACACAGTACTCGCCGGGTAAGTGATGTTCACCACAGGGAGCCGGTTTACTACCGTAATATTGTGAATAAGTTCCCGGTACAGTCCCAGGGAATCTGTGACAACCTGCCGCAGGGCGAAGGTTCCGTTAGAAGTGAACTGCTTGGTAAAGTTGCTTTGTGTATTGAAGAGTGCCTCCGCCCCACCTGCCAGTTTCATGAAATACTGATGGCTTATGGTGTCCCCCTTCGGAATATCTGCATCCGTTGCCGTACTTTGGATGTTCAGAACATCAGTCCGGTAGATCGGTACCTTCGCCGCATCTTTTCCGGTATCCGTAATGAGGGTGAATCCCGGCTTAGGCGGATTGTCGATGATAAAGACTTTTTCGTTGGAGATTTCAGACCACTTCCGTTTGGAGAATGCGCGCCCTTGAACTGTGTAGAGCAGGAATCGGTCCAGCGATTGATCCGGTAACTGATACTGGCGTACTGAGCCTGAACTGTCGGCGTTCTCTACCGTTTTGGCTAACAGCTTGTCCTTTGTAAAGAACTCCAGCCGGTAGCTCTCCTGCGGATCATTCTCCGGGTCGGAGTAGGTCCACTTGATCAGCGGATCTCCTTCTTTTTCGGCATCGATAATTGTAGGGTTGTTCACCGTCCCGGCAGGATACGTAAGGGTCAGGTTAGGAGCCAGGTTTTCTTTAACCGCCACCTTAAGTGTGGCTATATTCGACTTGTCTCCAATCTGGTCCACGGCCCAATGCTCCAGCGTGTAGGTTCCCAGTTCATCGAAGGCAAGTGAGATACTCGGAGTCTGGAAAAGTGTGATCTTATGATCGCTTCCCGTTACCCGCCAGTAATACATCAAGCTGCCCTGATCCGCTATATCTTCATCCGCATCGGAGGAAGTGAAGATACGATTATCATACTGATTGACCGCTGCCGGACCGTTGATTGCCGCTATCGGGATATGGTTTTTGACGCTGAACATCTGGGTGGCATAGGAATAAAGGCTTCCATCTGTCACATTGAGCCGCATTTCCCAGCCGTCAGAGATGGCTTTTTGCGCAGAAATCCCATAATCATTGAGTACGTCCTGCACCCTGAATACCTGATTGCGGTTGCTCCCCCGCCAGTAATAGGGATCATTATTAAGCTTGGTATACCAGCCATATTGCAGGTTATCTCCGTCTTCATCCGGATCGGGGGTCAGGTTATTCAAGCTGATGACCGTATCCCTGTAGACCTCATTAGGCATCGTAAAGCTGGCCGCTGGCGGATGATTGATGACCTGCACGGTCTGGCTGTACACATTCGACCAGAGTCCGCGGTTATCGCGAACCTGCAGATTCAGCTGGTAAGATCCCACGCCGAAGGCCGCGATATTCGGGGGTACAGCTGCACCGCCCGAATGACTCCACACCTGCTGCCAGCCGTCTTTTATAACCGTCCAGGAATACACATCGAGCGGATCATTATCCGGGTCAAAGGACTTATCAATAACAGTGGTTGCCTTACGGTAAGAGACATTAGTAGGATTCACTGTGAATAGAGCAACCGGCGGCAGATTGGCCGCACTGCCCACACTCTGCTGCATCCAATCACTCCAGACCCCGAAGCCGCTAGGCCCGTCGATGTCCCGCACACGCAGCCGGATCTCATATGCAGCCGCAGATGGAAGCTGCGCCGGTGGCTGTCCTTCGGTCCAGACCTCATCCCCCGCCTTGCGCCATTGCCACTGCCAGGTCACCAGCCCCTTAGCAGGACTCGACATATGGTCCAGATCATAAGAGCTGTCTGTGAGATGCAGCGTACCGCCGATCAGCTTCGCTGAGAATAAGGCAACCGGCTTCCGGTGGATCATGAACGTCATACTGGATAAGTTGTCGCGGCTCCACATACGGTAATTATCAAACCGGTCATCGCCCTTCGGATTATCCATCGCTTGAAAGGTAGCCGTGTAAGCGCCGCTGAAGGGAAATGACGGATACTTGCTATCCCGCCACAACCCGCTGTCCCAGATCATCCCCATGGAGTTATCAAAAATAGCCGGGTCCTGATCATAGCGGTACCGCTCTGCATATTTGCCATCATTCTCATAGTCGGTATACGTTGTGCTGATATCAATCGGGCTGTTAATAAGGAAGAAGGCTTTGTTCCTCAGCCGGTTGGTCACACTAAAGGAAGTGGAGGCTTCCGCCTTCAGATTGAACGGATCCACTACCTTCACATTGACGTTGTACCATCCAGGCGGGATTCCCTCATTCAACACATCGATAGGAATGGTGAAATTTTTCGCAGATCCTGTATTTGCTATGGTGATTTTCTTGTAGAACACGTTCGGGATCTCGGCAATGACATCCACCGTGTCGTTATCCGGGTCTTGCACGTATCCTTCAAGATTATATGTACTCAGGCCAGCGTCGTTGATAATATTCTGTCCCGGCTGAGAGGTTAGGGTGAGATTAGGTTTCTTGTTGGTCGATAACGGAAAGACCCGTTCATCGCTAACAGTATAAGTGTGGAAATATTGATATGTGCCTGAATCTTTCGATACGTCTGCTACCCAGTAAAATTCAGAGAACGATTGCAAAAACTGAATAGAATTAGGCGTCTTTCCTGGAGTCAAGTAGACTGAAAATGAACTAGGTAACTCATCATATATTGAATAATAATAATCATCAAAGTAAATCCGTTTTTCATATAACCCCGGAGTAGTATACCGGGTCGAGTCAAAATAGGGCGGGTTATTTTCACTATCAAGAAAAGACCCTTCTCCTGCTGATGCTATGGAACCCCTACTACCATCTGGATAGCCTACTGTCGTGCTGGTAGAGAATCCGGTGGTAAGACCATGCTTCCATCTCGATTCCCGATCTTGTTCTTTGGGGTAAAAGGGTATTTGTTCACGCGTAAGACTCCATAATGTTGGAGTTTGGAGATTGCTCATGTTAATGTGAAGTACCCCAGTGATTTTATTGAATGTCATACCTGTTAAATCAATAGCCGGTATATCAACCCGCATTGAAGATGCATACCAGTTCCTGTCTCCTTCAAAAGATGGAGGGCGTGAGGCAATTAACTGCCTTGCCGGAATATGTACATCATTAAATTCAATAATCTCTCCCGCAGCCGCTGCCTGTTCAGTACTAATCCCCATCCAAGAAAACCAGGGGAGCATAGTGACCATTAAAATTAATATCGTAATTCGCTTTATCAGACTCAGACTTTTCATGCGGTTATCCTCTCTTCTACCATGACCAATCGACTGCCGGAGCACGGTTGTACACTTCAATGACTCGTTCAGCTATCGGCTGCGGCGGCGAACTGCTATAGGAGTCTCTAGATTTCCGGTCGGCTGGAGTAATAAACTCTTCAATGGTTGGCTGATCGAACTCCTCGGTTACTGTAAGGCGCACTTCATATCTCCCCACACTGCTCAACTGCAAATTAAAGGCTGTTTTGTTCTCGTTGCTGAATATCACCCAAGCTTCATCCGCAAAATTCCCGTCGTTATTAGAATCGTATCTGTACTCCCAAATACGGCGATCCAGAAAATCATAATCCGGAGAGAAGGACATATCCGTAAGCGCAGCGCTGGCTATATTGCCTTGATTAGGATCTCTATAAATCTTATTGGGAACCGAGATATACACAACAGGCGGTTCATCGGCAACAATCTGAAAAATCATGCTTGTGGAGTCGCCAAATCCGGCAGTGTTAGTTACTGTAAGGGTGGCCTTGTATGTCCCAGGTTTCTTAAACAATACATCTTTGGAGTTCATCCCTGAGAGATTTCCCAGGTATTTAATATCTGCGGCAGTGCCGCCGGAAACAGGTGAAATCGTCCACTGCGTCTTGGTCTCATCAATAGGGTAATGCTCCGGGCTTCGGCTCTTACTCAATAGTGTTACTTTCCTGTTTTCTTTTTTTGTCCCCTTTACATCAATGACCGCTTTAGGGATGGGTTGGATGACATTAATTTTGGCGCTGGTTGAACCGGTCAGTCCTCCGTTATCAGTTACGGTTAGGCGTACGGAATGCTGGCCGAGAGCACTTAGCGGATACCAAGTCCAGCCGAAGGGACCACTAACCGGCTCCACAGCTCCAGGGGTATTGTACTTATAATCTACAATCGTTCCGTCTGGATCATATGAATCTTTACCATAGATCAAGGTTTCTTCCCCTGCCATGACCTCTTCAGGTACATCGAGTACAGCTTTAGGCGGCTTATTGTTATTGGCTGGGGGTGGTGTTGCAGGGATAGGAGAATCTGAGACTTCTACGGTTGCCTTCATTGTTTTGGACAGTGAGGATATGGTCCCCCCTGACGACACTATCGGCTTGGTGAAGCGAACGGTCACCGTGAGGGTGTACTCCTGTTTTACATTGCTGCCCCGGCTCTTTGGGATGACAAAGTTATCAAAGGTCTGTGTGCTGTTCAGAACCTTGCCGTAATCCTTCTTAATCTTCACATCATTAGAGCCAGTCTCCTTCGCATAAAATATCCATTCCTCGATGTTAGATGAATTATCGTAAGCCAAAAGGTCTCCCTTGACTCTCAAGGATACCTCCGTGTCCTTCCCCTCAAACTTCGCCGGGTTGGGCGAAGGCTTGAGGATGCTTACTCCGCCGTCTAGGGTGGGTTCGGTGATGGGCGTGTAGCTGAAGGATACGCTGCCGCTGTAGCTATAGGTTGGGACTTTGGCATCGGCCTTATAATAATAAGTAGCCGTTACCTCATACTTTCTGCCCTGAGCTAGACCTACAAGAGGGTGAGATGAATCTGCATCTTGATTAACATAAGTTTGTTCTGTTATTTTTCCATCTGAGTTCACAAAATAGGGAATAGCATAGTTTACAATAACTCTATTGTTTTTAAATTTAATCTCTTTAATAGTGTTAGAAGAATATTTTGATTCAAAATACGGTTTAATCGTGCTTGCATTAATATATTTTGAATCTATGACATTGGTTTGCGATCCATCGTACCATTTTAAGTAATCCATAGACTGATAAGGAGCAGCCGAAACAACTACTCTAGGTGGAAGATCCGAGGGATTTGCATTGTCTTCTGCTGGCATATCTTTTGTTTTCATTCCATCGTTGGATTCATCATACTCATTAATTTGCCAGCGTCTACCATCAGAGTATCTCCAAATGGAGTTGTATGGATTTGAAATATATAATGATCCGAAAGAGGCACGATATCCGAGAACATTTGATATTGTTTTGTTATTAGACACGCCATTTAATTTTAAATTAATCTTCCCATTTTCTAATGTAATATTTCCATTCAATTGATTACTTCCATTATATTTAAAACTTCCTGAATTAATTGAAGCTACTGTTACCCCACTTGGTAGATCTAAGTTGTATGACTTAACAGCATTATCATCGCCTATTAATCCCGTATTTGCAGGGATAGAAATGGAGACTGTTTTAACTTCTGCTGCTACTACCTCCTTAACTTCAATTAAGGAGGCAGTACTTAAAGTGAGTATTATCAAAAGTGTCAGTATTTTCTTCATTCAGGTACCACAAACTTTTCTACATAGTTTTTCCCGTAGAACATACGGATAACAAAATGATCAAACTCACCGTTGTAAACATACCCAATATAAGATGTAATCTTTTCTCCAGGTTTAAGTGAGTATGTCCACAATGCTTCTTTACTGTTGGTTTTAGATGCTAATTTCTTGGGCCAAATTGCATCTGTCATTTTTCCAGTTGCAAAGGTAAGTGGGATAGAAGCTTTAATATCGTTACCACCACCGTGCATTTTTTTGTTCGTCTTATTCTCTATGGTTACCTTAGTCCAAATAAAGTATTTTGGGCTATCTATTATATCAGTTGAATCCTGAAACCCATACATCTTCTGAAGCTTCTTCACCTCCGGAGACTTAAAATCATAAATCATAATCTTATGAAGTGTATAACTAAGTCCTTCCGATTCAAGCGTGACTGGCAGGTCCATTGCCTTCTTCAGTCCGAATTTAGCCAAATTATCTGTCATCACCGGAGCCGCCGTAGCCTTCACCCCCGAAGCACTAACATCCCCCGCTGAACCAACAGCCGGACCGGCCAACAAGGCCACTGCCAGAAAAGCTTTTACTGCGGTTTTCCCCGCTATTGTCTTGCTAATCTTCAACTTTGTCATAATTAATCTCTCCCTTAGTTTTCATAGTTTTGCACCTTCATCAAACGCATCAGCTGGATGCTTTATTGATTCATTCTATATTCCTGAACTGCCGGTACCGTGATGGCCTCTTGAACCTTGCTTCTGGAGATCAGCACCGGGTGCTGCGTTTGAATAACGGCGATGACCGAAGGACCTTGTATGTATTTGGTGATACCGTAAACACTGTCCTCATAGAGCAGCGGAAAAGTATCGCCTGTGGATTCATCCACGATGTCGAACTTGACGATCTTCACTTGAGCCTGAAGCCGGCTCCCCGCTAAGGGGGATAAACCGTCATCCAGTCCCAGATTACTCTGCAAGGTATGGCGGAAGGCGGCATAAGCCTCAGCGGGATCAATGACCAGACGGCCTTGGGCCCTCGCTGCTTCGTTCAACTCCTGTGATGCGTCATGGACGGCCATATTATTGGCATCCTTAAGCATGCTGCGCATGATGTCCCATTCCTGATTCTGAATCTGAAAAAACCAGGAATAAATAAAGATCAACAGGACAAAGGCCAGCTTAATAATATAATCCATAGGTTAGCTTCATCCCTTAATTAATCGAGATATTCACTCATGATCGAGCCATGTCCATAATACTGTGTCGGCTGGGATACGCCGGAGAAATTGTAGGGAAACAGGTTCACCCGCGGCGCAGTCACATATACATCAATCCGCTGTTTGCGCTCAAGGACCACTTCTGTTCCGCTGGTGATCTTAATCGAGCCTTCGGGAAATCCTACAGCCTTCAGGTTCGAAATGACCTCAGCCCTCATGGAGGCAGTGACCATCCCTTCTGTCGCCGCCTTTTGCGTAATATACGAGGTGTTGGCTTTGACCTGCAGATCGAGCAGATAATCGATGTACGTAAAAATCGGCTGCAGGATAATGAACAGCACCAGCCACATGAACAAAGCCCGGAGGACGGTTGCCTTCAAGCGCAGCGCCTCCTTTTAATACTTCTCGACAGCTTTGACATGGGTGATAATATCATCCTGGCTGCCGCCTATGATGCTTGTAGCCCCAGCGATAAAAATCCCGGCTATCACAAAGCCAATAGCCAGAAACAGCGCGACGGAAATCGAGTCCTTCTTCATCCCGGTTAAACCAAAGGGCCAGCAATTGTGTACGTTACTGCCGCTTCCACAGAAGCTGCGGGCTGAACCATACTAACCTTCGGGATTTCAGGTCTGTTGTCATCCGCCTTATCGATTACGTCCCGTACTACAGGAATCAATACAGCAATTACGATAGCCACACACAGGAACCCGATAGCGATAAACAAGCCAGTAGAAATAGCATCTTTTTTCATTGTTAATATCTCCCTTTTGATTGTATATTTTAAAATGCTTCTTGAATATAACAAAAATTTCACTTCATGCTTTGTCTTGCTGCCAACCTGCCTGAAGTGCTCATTGGAACATCCCTACACCGTTAAAATTCCCCTTGATCAGCATAATGTACTGCATCGCCAGCGAAACAATCATCAGAAAGGTAGCGATTGACGGAATAACATTGATGATTGTGGACATGTCTCCGATAAAAGACCACTTCTTCAGATATTGGTCACTTGAGATTTTGGTGATAATTTTACCCTGCTCCTGCAGATACTTCGCTGCTTCATGGTCATCATCCATCCCCTCTGTCGCCAGCAGAATCGAGCGGATATCATTGATAAACATGTGGTTCTCGGGGAATTTGCTGCAAAACCATTCAATGGCCCGCTCCGTGCCCTCATCCACCGCCCGCTCCGAAAGCTCATACAGATCCTGGCGGATGTAGCTGAAATGGTTGGCCGTCCCGGCGCAGAAGGCTCCAAATTCCACATACCCCCGCTTGCGCAGTCTGTTGTTCTCATAGAGGCGGATGAAGGAGATCAGCTCCCCGTCTTTTTGAATCAGCGTCTTCTGATGCAGCCAGCTCAGCACCCAGCCGAACGGCAGCACCCGCTGCGGACTGGTAATTACGAGAATCAGCAGCGCAATCAGTGGATCGTATATGGACACTCTCTCTGAGCGCACGAAATCTCCCGTTGCCTGAACCAGAAGATAGAGGAAGGCCGCCGAATATCGGAATAATGTGATTTTGGCTGCGGATATAGAGAGTCCGCTCTGGTGGAGCAATTGCTGCAGCCGTTCATTTTGCACACCTTCCCCGAACGCCTTCCACTGCTGGCCCAAACGGAGCACATACCGCTGCTGACGGCTGCTGCTGCTGACAAAGACCAATAAGGCAAGATACACAATACCTGTTACAGCTATCAAAAGTAGTAATCTATCCATCATTCATCACCTTAATGGTAGTCCAGTCTGGGTCTGGCGAGGATGGTGCTGATCATGAACGAGATGAATAGGCCCGTAAGGATCACCATCATAAATGTAAGTCCAATCGTTGTTTCGAACTGCAATTTGAAATACACATCCGGCTTCAGCATGTACATGAACGTTCCCACAGAAGACACCAGTACAATCAGATTACCGTACAGCCCCAGGCTGATCGCATCCCTGCTGCTGGCCTTTACCGTAAGAATGGTCTCCCGTTGCAGCTCCATGGAGCGGTTAAGCGTCATGAGTGAGCTTTTGAGATAACGGGTGCCCTCCTTCTCGCAATAGAGCAGATCGGATACGAATTCTACGGCAAACGTCGTGCCAATCGCTCCGGCAAAACGCCCGGCTTCCTCATTCAGCTCCCGTTCATTGCTATAGCCGGCGAACGCTGCCCCCAGCAGCTTCAAGGGCGTCTTCAGCACATTCTCCACCGGCAGCAAGTCACTGGTCTTGGACAAAATGGAATCCGCAGATAAATGCGTGAATTTGGTGGCGATTTTGATCACATCGAGCAGATCGTAGCTCCCCCGCACCTTGCGCTGGGCATAGGTATATCTCATCCGCAGATAAGGAATACAGGCCGAGAGAACCGCCAGGAACAAGGGAAGCCGCCAGGCATTCGCCACAGGTGCGCCGTCATTCAACACCATGCCTTCCAGAAAAGGATTGCTGAAGCTCATCTGCCCCGGCAGCTCTTTAAGAGTCAGCAGACTCGACAGGAATACCCCGAGGAACAGCAGCCCCGAACGGGTGACGAAGCGCAGCACACTGATGCCCGGCTCATATCGCTTATGGGCAAAATACAGCAGATCATCCAGATGGCGGTACAGCCACATTTTCCTCTTCGTGCTACTGACCTTCTGGCCGAACAGACTCATCCTCAGGTTCATCCGCAGATCCAGCTTTTGCCCCCACTGCCATAGATGCCGCTCAATCAGCGGCTTGACCAGCAGCCACAGTCCGCCTGCAACGAACAGGTGAAGCACAAACTGGATGATATAGAACAGCAGCTCCACAGGCACTCCCTCCTCTCATTCGTTCAAAACGATTTTGGACTTCAGGCTCTCCTTCAGCGGGTCAGTCATCGGCTTCTGCGCAGCGAGATGTCCAAGCTCCTGCAGCAGCATCCGTGCCGCTCTGGCGTTCTTCTTCTTCATCTTCGCGATCAGCGCTTGGGTCAGCTTGTCATTATAGGTCCAGCCTGCCTGCTCCGGTTCCCAGCGCATCAGATCGTTCGCGAAGACCGAATTACTGGCCTCTTCATAAAAGACCTCGGAGATCCGTGTGAGCCGCTTCTTGCCATCCGGGACACTCTCCAGAATAAACACCAGCTCACAGGATTTCAGCGCTGAGATTAAATGCCCCTTCAGACTCCCGCCAATCCGTGTAGATACAGCGAACGCTCCCTGATATGGAATATCCTCCGAATCTACGGTGTGAAAGGTGCCCGTAATGCCGTCATAGCCCTTTTCGCCGCTCCACAGGTAGAATTCCCACTCGTTATATCGCATTTCTGTCATATAGAGAATATTCGGGTCATGCCTCAGCGACTCCACACCTACTTCCATCAATTCTTCATTAGACGCCTGAATAGGAATGATCCGGTGGCCCTTGATCTGATACGGTAAAATCGACTCCGGGTGCTTCTCGATCATCACGACGCCCATGCATGAAGAGGAGCCGAGCAGCTGCTCGCCGACAATCGTGTTGGCAAAAGTGGTTTTGCCCGAACCTACGGCCCCCGCGATAATCGTGTTGCGAAACGTCCCGGTAAGCGCACGAATCAGCTCAATCGCTTCCGCAGGAATACATTCCGTGCCGGCCTGATCATCCAGATCCAGAAATTCCACGACCTGCCGCCGCAGCGAGATGGTAGTGAAGCCTTCCCAGACCCGCGGCGAGACCCAGATGGCCAGACGGATGAACCGGCCGGGCCAGAGAGGATCATCCATTTTGAATTCCACGGAAGGATTATCCTTGTTCAGCTTCTTGCCCGGATCACTTTTGAGAAGAGAGCGCTTAAGCTGCTCCACCCGGTCGAGCGAAGGCATCTCATAGGGATACGCCACAAACCTCCCCTGATGGTTATAAAAAATTTGCCGCCCGATCATCTGCAGTCCGGTGGATTCGCTATAGGCCCGGTCTGTGAACCAGCGGTAGGCGGGGCCGAAGCCCTTCCATTCATGAAACAGCGCTTCAGCGGCTGTGCGGTAAGCCTCTGGCACTTTTCCGGTAAACGGGGTCCGGCGCAGATATTTCTCAATCTCGTTCATGAAAAAGCTGACTGCCTGCGGATCACCAATCAGCGCCTTCGCATTCAGTTCGAAATAACCGTCATCCTCACGCTCCAGACCGGCGTTCATTTCACTTTTCATGGTGTGCAGGAAGCTGTAGAAGTCCTCTTTGCCGGGCTTGCTGGTTCGCAGTACGCTCTGCTTCAGTGAGAATAGCTGTCTGCTCTGCCCTCCGTCCGCGAGTCCAGGCACCGCCAGTAAGCTCTCGTCGCGCTGCTCCTTCCTCCTGCCCTGTTCAGGGTCAAGCAGAGCCCATCCGGACAGCACACGCTTCTGCTGCAACGGCAAGCTGTCATCCTGGTTGTTCATCATTGAAATATCCCCTTCTTACGTGTTTCCTGTGTGAGGCCCAGTGATACAAGCAATGCGTGGACCTTATCGTCCACTTGCTGAAGCTCTTTTTTGCCCAGCGGCAGGCTCTCTGGAAAAGAGGGATAATACGGCAGCTCCAGCAGAAGCTCGCTGCCAAAACGCAGAGCCAGGTTCTTCGGTGAAGTTAGCTCCTCCACATTGCTGCGGTTGATAATCCACTGGAAGTCCTGCGGATGCAGATCCATATGTCCGGCAAGCTCCATCAGGGGCTGCAGCCTGTGTTCATGCCGCGGGTGTGTGACGATCATGCGCAGCACCGACTTCTGCATCCCCACATACCACGCAGCGCTCTCGGGAATCGACCCGTAATCAGCAATCACCACCTCAGCACTTTCACTTGCTCTCGCAAGCAGGTATTCGATCTCCTCCTCCTGATAATCCTGGGCGCTTAGATAATCGAAGTTCCCGGGCAGATAGGCATAACCCTCCTGCTTCACCAGCGTGCTGAAATCCTCATCATGCAGCATTTTGCCGGTAATCCGCGGCCGCAGCCTGTCCAGACTAACCGCCGTTTTCCGGTCATAGCCCGGATCGTACAGGTTGAGACCCAGCATAATCACCCGCAGCCCCGAAGCCGCTATCCTCCTGGCGAACAGCTTGGCAATACTCGTGCAGCCAATCCCCGGCCCCGAGCCGAAGAAGCCTACCACATTGCCGCTTTCCTTATGCTCATCTTCGAGCATATAGCGCAGCTTATCGATGATTGCCGCTGAGGTTGAGCGCGGAGGCATGAAAAATATGCCCAGACTCTCACACTGCATATGTATAGCCTGGTAACCCCGCACCCCTTTTTGCAGATAGATGTACAAAATGGAAGAGTCCGGGTACCTCCCTCTCAGCTCCCTTAGTCCCGTTACAGGCACCTGCTCACTCGTTACCATTAACAGATGCCCCATGGCATGCTCAGGCTCCGGCAGCACACTTTGGGCAATAACGGTGAAGCCTGCCAGCTTAATCTCGTTGATCGTTAGCTGATCTATGCCCAGACTGAATATTCTCAAGTCTCATTCCTCCTCCTTTCTGTCTGCTCTTCTACTCCACCCGGACAATCCATAGCTTCTTGCCCTGCTCGAGATATGCTCCTAACAGCTCACCGTCGCTCTTCTTCAGCTTCAGCTCCGGGGCTGCCACCTTCCCGGTCGAAGTAAAGCGGTTATTGTTGTTGCCATTCTCCGAGTCAAGTACATCGTTGTTGTCTTCCGTCCGCACGTAGTTTACTGTCACTCCGCTTAAGAATACTTTGCGCGCAGGGATTTCCGGCGGAGCCTCTGTTTCCAGCAGGGAAGAAGCGTCTGAAGCCGGCCCTCCTCCGGGAGTAGCTACAGATGCAGTAGCAGCCGGACTGTATCCTCTGCGTTCTTTTGCGGGTGAGTCTCCTTCGACCAGATAGATATCTACCTTATCCCTGCTGCGGAGCGAACCGTTGATGGCATAGATGGCGTCTTTGGGGATCGGAAAAATCCCCTCGTCCTGCTGTGGCTCCAACTCGCTTACATCCACCAGCGACTCGGTCAGAATGCTGCCATCCGTCAGATTAACATTCGTAATCTTCCATTCCACCTGCTCCAGACTACGGACGACCCCTGCCGGGATGTCTTTGGTCTGTACGGAATCCAGATAGAGATTCTCCGCTGTCAGCTCATGATTCTTTGGCAGGAAGCCCCCGCCATCCACCTTGATTTTGACAACGGTCTGTGACAGTACATAAGGCTTGAAGTAGAGATCATAGCCGAGCAGTCCGCCGAAGCCGATGAGCAGGATGAGTCCGGCGAAGAAATAATTGCGTTTTAATAGACGTCCGCGCTTTGTTGACAAGCCCTTTACCCCCTTTGAATGTGATTTCTGCACATAGCAAAATACATCTTGGCGCTTATGTCCAAAATGCCGGTAAAATGCTTTTTTACCTTAGTGGTTGAGAAGTGTATTAGATTATCCTTGTGAGGTTGTGAAGCCTGAGGCTGCGGGAAGCTCCCGCTGAAGATGAATGCCGGTAAAAGTCAGGCCAGAACGATGTTCTATATCCCCTGCGTTAAGCAGGGTTGCTGACTTTTACCGGAGTGGTTGTAACGTTGACTGCAAGATAAGGTTGATTAATTAAATACTACTGTTTTGTTGTGATGCACGAGAATTCTGTCCTCAATATGCCATTTGACCGCGCGGGCCAGAACGAC
Organism: Paenibacillus sp. FSL R7-0179; assembly: GCF_038002265.1. Lineage (NCBI taxonomy): Bacteria > Bacillati > Bacillota > Bacilli > Caryophanales > Paenibacillaceae > Paenibacillus > Paenibacillus sp. FSL R7-0179. Next base: position 510,753 of record NZ_JBBOCC010000002.1, on the reverse strand, counting down.
CCGCTCAATAGTACGTCCAATGCGCTTCAGTTCATTCACATCATCACTGTGGCTGACCCGCTGAACGTCCTGCTCGATAATCGGCCCGCCGTCCAGCTCCTCGGTCACGTAATGGGCAGTCGCCCCGATGATCTTGACTCCACGCTGATAGGCCTGGGCGTAAGGCTTACCGCCGACAAAGGCGGGCAGGAAGGAATGATGGATATTGATGATCCGGTGCCGGTAATGCTCGATGAATGAAGGGGAGATAATCTGCATGTACCGGGCCAATATGATCACATCGATATCCTCACCGATAACCTCCAGTTGACGCGCTTCAGCTTCAGCCTTCGTCTCTGCGGTAACCGGAATATGATGGAACGGAATACCGAAGGATTCCACATAAGCCTGCATATCGGTGTGGTTGCTGACCACAAGTGCGATATCTGCATCCAGGTCGCCCGCCTGCCACTGCCAGAGCAGTTCCACCAGACAATGGTCCTCCTTAGAGACGAAGATCGCCAGCCGCTTCTTATGGCTTACCTTGAAGATCTGCCAGTCCATCTTGAAGCGCTCGGCAACACCGCCGAAGATGCTACGTACTTCCTCAAGCCGCTCATCCAGCTTAGGCAGGTCAAACTCTACTCTCATGAAGAACATTCCGCCGTCCGGGTCCATCGTATATTGGTCCGACTGCACGATGTTCGCGCCATGCTGATACAAGAAATGCGATACCGCCGCTACAATCCCCGGTCCGTCAGGACAAGATATAAGCATACGCGCCCGGTCGGGATAAGGTCTGCCTGTTGAATGCTCTCTCTTCACATGTAATTCCATAGTTCTCCGTTCATCCTCTCATCTGCTTGCGTTATCTATGCGGGTCTATGCCTTCACGAGCAGCTGTTTGCCTGCAAGCCAGGCGATCAGCCGGTGATTAACGGCTTCCTCACTAAGCTGAGGGAATAATCCGGCAGCTATGACTTGATCATAGAGACGTTCCAGCGGTTCACGGGGATCTGCTTTTTTGGCCTTGGCGTCATTCTTCAGCAGCTCCCACACCTCCAGCACATAACGGCGGGAATCCAGCTCCTGCTTGGCAAAAAAAGCATGCAGCTCTTCCAGCTCCTGCAGGAATTCTGCACCGAAGCGTTCAGCGACATTGCCGCGCAGCAGGGCGATTTCTACTTCATACATGGGACGGAGCTTCTTGGCATCCTTGCCGATCCAGGGTGTCTCCAGAATAAACGGCAGACCTGCGAGTGCTTCATGCCGGACTACATTGTTAATCGTCTCGAACCCTAAGTAGCCGGAGCCAATCGGTGTATGACGATCCTTGCCCGCTCCGCGCGGGTTCTTGCTGTCATTAAGATGGATTACGCCCAGCCTCTCCAGGCCGATGGTATCATCGAACTTCTTCAGCACCCCATCCAGATCATTCACGATATCGTATCCGGCATCATGAATATGACAGGTATCCAGACAGATCGATAGCCGCTGATTAAATTCGACCTTATCTATAATGGAGGCAAGCTCCTCGAAGGTGCGGCCGATCTCCGTTCCTTTACCAGCCATCGTCTCCAGTGCGATATGCACATCAGTCTCATTCGTACCGCCCAGCACCTCATTCAGGCCGTCTGCAATACGCTGAATGCCGTAATCAGCATCCTTATCGGTGAATGCACCCGGATGCAGAACAATATGCTTAACCTCAAGCGCATGGGTCCGGCGGATCTCCTCCTGCAGGAAATCTACTGCCAGCTGGTAGGTATTCTCCTTGTAGGAGCCCAGGTTAATAATGTAAGGAGCGTGAACCACAATCTCTCCGACACCATTCTCCCGCATCTTCTGCTTGCCTTCCTCGGGGAACATCGCCTCAATCGGCTTCCGGCGCGTATTTTGCGGCGCTCCCGTATATATCATAAACGAGGTAGATCCGTACTCATTTGCTTCATTGGCCGCGCTCAGGAGACCCTTGTCCGCGCAGGACACATGTGAACCTATTTTCAGCATGCTTAATTTCCCTCTTTCCTTCACGAATTAACCCTTATTCTACCGTGATCGGAAGAATAAATCTAGGCAAGCCCGGGAAGGCCGCTTCCGCTTCGCAAACTTAAGGAAATACGCTATACTCAAGAGGAGCAAAAGGAAAGTGACAATCATCATTGTCAAAGGCGGTGTATTCATGCATTTCCATTTACCTTCAAGCTTATTGTCCACGTCTCCAAGCAACTGGTTTATGAACTCTATCGCATTTTGGACCTTTTTACTGCTGGGCAGCATGTGCATCGGCGGCTATTTTATGTTCCGCAAATTTCTGAAGGTGCTGCCCAAGGCTGACGGCAAATCCAAGCTGGACTGGCAGAACTACTGGGTGGAACGCAGCCGTCCGCTGTGGAGCGACGAGATGAAGTCTTTTCTGGACCAGCTTGTACAGCCGGTGCCCAGCCCGTTCCGCGACATTGCCAAGCACTCTATCGCTGCTGAGATCGGCAAGCTTGCTGTAGAGAGCCAAGCAACGGAGGTTACCCGTGAGCACTGTATCCAAGGGTACATTATTGCCACTCCCCGTCGTGACAACAGGTTCCTGATCACCTTCCTGGAGAAGAACGGCATCGACTACGCGCCTTACAAGCATCTGGTTAAATAAAGTATATTAAGGAGCAATCCCTATGAAATATATCATTTGCGGAGGCAGCGGATTCATCGGCAGCGAGCTTACCGGATATTGGCTGCACAGCGGACATCAGATCATCAGTGTCGGCCGCAAGACCCCCGAGAACAAGCTGGAGCATCCCGGACTTAGCTATCTCACCTGGGACAGCCTGGCAGCCAATCCTGAAGCGGCAGAAGGCGCAGATGCGCTGATTAATCTTGCCGGAGCTTCGCTCAGTCAACGCTGGACCCCTAAGGGGAAGCAGGCGATTATGGAATCGCGTCTTGAAACCGTTGCCGCTGCCGGAAAGCTGCTGAATTCACTCCAGCATAAGCCAAGCGTGATCATCCAATCCTCAGCAATCGCCATTTATGGTACATCCGTACAGGATACCTATACCGAAGCTTCTGAGACCCGGGTTGTCGACTTCCCTTCCGAGGTGGTCAAGACCTGGGAGGAGGCTGCAGATGAAGCCTATGCCGGTATCCGGCTGGTCAAGCTGCGCACCGGGGTTGTGCTAGGCAATGAGAGCGGTGCTTTTCCCAAAATGAAGCTGCCCTATTCACTTGGCTTCGGCGGCAAAATCGGCACCGGCAAGCAGTGGATGTCCTGGATTCACCTGACAGACATTGTGCGCCTGATCGAATTCTGCATTCTTCAGCCTGAAATCGAAGGTCCCGTTAATGCCACGGCTCCACAGCCGGTCACTAATGAACAGTTCGGACGGATGATCGGCAAGGTCTACCATCGCCCGCATTGGTTCCCCCTTCCGGCGTTTCTGCTAAAAACCGCTGTAGGCGAGCTGTCAGAGATTCTGCTGGAAGGCCAGCGTGTGCTTCCTTCCAAAGCAATTAATCACGGCTTCACCTTCAACTATCCCACGTTACAGCCTGCTCTGGAGCAACTGAAAAGCCAGTAGGCTGCTGCAAACCCACCAGTCGATCTGCTCCATCTATCTCTGCTACGCTGTGTGAAAGGTGTAGGTACCCTTAACAATGGTGAACACACTGCCTTCGGTCAGCGGATATTCTTTGTAGGGAACCATCGCCTCGCCTGCAAGCAGCGTCCCATTCCTGGAATCCAGATCCTTCAGAATGTAACCTCCTGAGGCCCTGGAGATTTCAGCATGAACCCGTGAAGCCCCCTCCGATTTCTCAATGTACTGAGCCACTTCAGAGGAGCGTCCAATAATGAAGCTGGGCCGGTTCAGCTCAATTCGCTCGGGAGCTTCCCCGTCATCCGGGTCGCTTCTTTCCAGATAAGGCACTGTCCTTCCGGCCTGGGGAAGTCTGCTCCCTGTAGCCTGAACGGGTTCCCGGGTCAGCAACGCTGTAGCCATCGCCGCTTCCTTCTTCTGCGGACTGCTGGCGGTCATCCCCGCCGGAGTCTGTTGTCTGCCGGCTGGTGCGGCTGTGAATCCGCTCTTCTCCACAGTTGCTTCATGTTGCTGAGGAGTGTAGACCGGTGCAGGAGAGCGATGCTGATCTACCGTATTCCTGCTGAAATCCCACTCCAATTCGCTTCTCAGCTTACGGTTCCGGGCTGTACTGTTATAATCCTCCGGCCCCTCCTCCAGAGCATCCATCTCTTCCTCTGCTTCGCCCCAAGCCAGCCTCCCACTCCACACCAGCCAGCATACAGCCGCAAGTATCAGAGTCACCCCAGCACATACTGCCAGCCACAGTGTCCGGGGATCATTCAGATAGAGAAACTTCCATAGTAATGCATCTCCTAGCACGGCCCCCAGCAATATATATGTCCTGTAAGGACTCTGCTTGTCCTCAACCTGAGCAGGTCTCATTGCTGTACCCGTTGCTGCCTGAACTCCTGATACTTCCTCCTTCCGCTTCAGTTGCGGCGTACCGCTCATCCAAGGCGTTGAATTAAGTATCGAACCGGAAGGCTGCATCTCCTTATCTTCATGTGCACGGGAGAACGCTGTTGCCGCGTACCTCTCCCTTCCCGGTTCTTCCAGCCTGCTAGCTGTAGACTGCGCCCAGTCTATACTCGTTCCCGACACGACGGCAGAGGTGCCTGCGCCAGCCATTGGACTTAGATGTGCAGGCTCAACACTTTCAATATGGACCTTGTGGGAAGTTACCTCTGTCAGCATTTCTGCAAGCAGCTCCTTCAGCCCCGCCGGACTAAAAGCTTCTTCCCCGCAATATTGCAGCAGCCGCTGAATCCCGTCACCCGATAATTCCTGAATGGCTCCCATGAAGACCATAATGAGCGATTTCAAGGCTTCTCCCGGCTTCTGCGCAGGCTCAGTGAGTTCCAACGGAATATAAGTCAGGAAGACCTTGCCGCTGCTTAGCGGACCTTCGATAAAGATAAAATCTTCATGAAGCGCATACTGCTCTGTACGCAGCATATACAGCTGTCCCTCTTCCATCCCGGCAGCGATCTGCAGCATCAGCCCGAAGAATTCCATCATGCTCAGCTTGCCGCTTTTAAGCAGAGCTCCAAGCATTTTACGTCTTGCAACCGTGTATTCCAGTGTGACCTTCAGATCTATTTCTCTAAGCAGCAACCGTAAATGATGCGGTATCCCGCTGGCCATCAGCATCCGGGCCTGCACCATATTCAGTTCTCCTGCGCTCAGCCCCCCGGATCTGTCCAGCAGCATCGTTATTCCGTCCTGCTGGATGAAATCCCGTTCTAGTCCAAACAAATCTCTTCACCTCCTAAGCTGTCAACGATAAGCTCCAAGTTAGAAATATATATAGGCACAGATGAAGCCCGGAAACACGGCCAGCATAAAAGGAAACCGGAGCAGTTCTCCCTCCCGGCCCTTGACCAGACTCATATTACGAAGCAGCAGGAACCCGGCTGTTCTGCTAATCATGCTCCGCAGCCTGCGTCCTGTCTCCCTTCTGTACAGAATGATAATCCAGCCCACGACTGCCCCCAAGAGCACCGAATAGAGAATAACCTGGAGCGAGAAAAGCACTCCCGTCCAAGCACCGATAGCCGCAAAGAGCTTCACATCGCCAGCCCCCACCGCCCCGGCAAAATACATAATCAGCAGGAGCAGAAAGCCCGCTCCGCTGCCGCAAAGTGAAAACAGCAGTCCTTGCCAGCCATTAATAATCAGCTGCAGGAGCAGTCCGCCGATCAGCGCAGGCAGTGTAATCCAGTTAGGAATTCTCATCCAGCGTATATCTGTGAATAATGCTGCTGTCAGGAACGGCAGGCAGCCCCATAACGCCCATTCCGTCATCCGTGCTCCTCTTTTCTCTACTCTTTTATTTTTTGACTACTGTAAAAGTCGCCTGAAGCGTAGCTCCATCAGCCAGACTAACCACAAAGGGCCAGGTACCCGGCGTAGTATTCACGCCGATCTTCCATTCCCATTCGATGTACCCGTGCTCATCCGCCTGCTTCCAGCCCAGATACTTGGCAGTACTCTGGCCGCTCTTATAAAAGATCGACAGATTAGCCGATGCTCCGGGAGGCACCTTCACCTTGATGATGCCCTGATGATTCGCTACTCCAGGATTAGGCTTCTCCAGAATCATAATGTCCCCGGTCTCCTCAGCAGGCTCAGCCGGATTTCCTTCCCCGGAAGAATCAGTGTTGCCGACCCATAAGCGCTCAACTGCGCTGGCCTCCAGCACGATTCTTTCATTCAGGAAGGGGACTCGCATGGGCAGCTCATAGCTGACCACCATGCCGAAATACGGATGCGTCCCTTGCCTCAGATCGGGTACAGTGACATTGGATACATGAATCCTGCTATATTCAAGCAGGTCTGAGGAGAGATACGGCCGCAGCATCGGCTTAAGCACCAGATCCAGTGCGGCCTCAGATGCTCCCGCCTGCACCTTCTGCAGCGGCCCTTCTCCCTCCCGGACCACAGCCTTGACCCAGGATTCCATCGGCTGCGGAAGCTTCTCCACGTAGTCCTCACTCCACTGCGTTATCGACAGCCGTGGAATGCTCCAGATGCTGGAGGACTCCGCATCATCTGAGCGCTCACCCTTACCTGCTTCTTTGGCTTCATCTCCCCCGCCGTCTTCCCCCTCCTGCTGCTGCATTGCCAGAGCTGCGGGATACATATGGGTTGAGATTATTTTGACAGTGTCAGAAGCCGTACTCTGCAGCGCTGTCGAATACAAGGTCATTTGAATGATGAAGATGAGGAACAGAACAAATAACAGGAACACAGGCAGAATCAGTGCCGCCTCCACAACCATGCTGCCTTCATCCTTAGGGTCCGGCGATTTCCTCAGCCAGCGCTTCATTCCACCGTCCCCCTTAATAAGAAAAGTCAGCTGCTGCTTGTCTGAAATACACTTTGCCCCGCACATCTCCTGGCAGCCCGGTACTGTAATTCACCAGCTTCACTACACCCGGCAGAAACCAAAGCTTCATGCCCATCGTGATCCGGGCAGAGGCATATGTATACTTCTCTACCGGATTGATACCGGTATTCAGGCGGATCAGCGCAAGCATCCGGGACAGCTGTTCTTCTCCTCCCCCATGCAACAGGAGGAACAGCCGCAGGTAGTCACGATAGCTGAGCTGTGCGGTCATGTATTTCGATAAGGGGATCTCTCCTTTGGTGCAGAGCTGAATCATATCCTGGATAGCCTGCTCAATGCCGTACAGCAGCGCGGCAGCCAGGACGATAAGCGGATTCCCCATACCGGCTTTCTCAATCAGGCCTTCCATCGTCCGCACAGCCAGCCGCAGAGCAAAGATCTCTCCATAAGCGGCTGCCACATTGCCTGCAGGATTATAGAATCCGTACAAAATATATTCCAGCTCTTGCGCCTGCGGCTTCAACTGCTCTCCCAGCTGCTCACCGAATCCTTCATCAGACCCGGAGGCCAGTGAGGTTAGCGCAGACAGATCGAAATGCCGGAAATACATCGCAGAGTACTCCGTCTGGTACAGCCGGTCTCTGGCCCCTGACAGCACACTGCCCATAGCACCATATATCCCATCCATATCTTTCATGGACGACTTGCCCGCAGCGTATTGATCACCATTATTCACAGCAGCTCCCTGCTCCTGCTCCAGACCTTCGTTAAAGGCGATATTCTGCTGGTAGTATCGACGCAGACTACCATACTGCTCCTTCGCTTCATGTGCGCTGCTTCCCAGCGCGCGGATCTGATCCAGCAGCTTCATCGCATCGCCAAGCTTCTTCTTCGCCTGCCCTTCTATCTGCTTGCGCTGGCTGTCAGCAGTGCGGCGTCTCTCAATCTGCTCCGCTTCCTGCGTTATAACAGTACCGTGTTGCCCATAACTGCTTATATAGCCGTGAACAGCTCTGGAAGCATTAAGAACCCCTGCACTCATAAGAGAATAGTCGGCATACAGCCCGGATGCTGTACTTAATTTTGCCGGCAAGCCAGCGACCAGCGGCTCCAAGGGAAGCGCGGTACTTCGCTGTACCCCGATGTTATTGCCCATCCCGCTAAGCTCAGCCGGAGGAAGGATAAGACCTTCCACCTGTGCTTTCAGCTTCTTAAGAGGCTCTGAGCTAAGCTCTCCGGCCGTGTCCGGAATGTCCCAGTTACGGGCAGGATCATCCCCTTCAGCACTCACATTCGCCTCTGCCTGATCAATGACACTCTTCATCTGAAGGTTCAGTGCGTTCACTTGCTTAAAGGCAGTCTCTGCTTCATCCAGCAGACGGCTGTTTTTCTCCTGGAAGTCAGCCAGCACTGCCGGTATCTTGCCTGTTACTTCAACAACCTGAACCTGATACTGCGATAGCACTGCCGTGTACTTCGGCCTTGTCTTGGGGGGACGGTAATAATCGTCATAATATTTGTTGACATAATCCCCGTACATCGCCGGGATATCGGAGCTTGCGGCCAAGGATGCAAGCGAACGCTCCCGAATAAGGTCACCCGGAGGATTCATCAGCAGCTTCTGCAGACTCTGTGCACTGTCAGCAGCTTCCTTGCGCTTCTTCAGCATAAGATCCAGCGCTTCCTCACGCTGATCATATAAGGGCTGCAAATCACCCAGTATCTCTGTTGTCCGTGAAGCCTCAGTCATCGCCGCCGATAACGGCTTAAGCTTGCCTGCCAGCTCCAGGGCGAAATCAACCGGAGCTTTGTATTTCATCTCTTCTATAATCTGCCGCCGGAAGACCTCATAGGTGCCCAGCGGGCGGCTCCAGTCCAGTGAAGAGGAATCGACCATCACGGGAAGCAGGTTAAAGGCATCCCCCCGTCCGCTCTCGTACAGATTGTCATTAAGCACCTTCGACAGCAGCTGATTGCCGTCCCCGCCGCCGAAAGCGAATAAGCCGTAATTCTCACGCAGCTCAATATCATAAGCGGACATTACAGAGCGTATAGCGGCTCTCGCCAGGCGTTCCTCCTGTACATTTACCGCCGCAATGCGTGCGTAATCGATCAGCACAGCATTAAAAAGAAATACAAACGCCAGCACCATTATAAGAAAGACCGATACCGAACCTTCCGCCGATCGGAGACCTCTGAATCTATCTCCGGCTAACTCTTTGCCCGGAGTATTGTTCATAGGATTACCTCCATAATCCAAGCAGCGGCTCCGGCGAGATGGCTTACTTAAGAACCTCCCGTGACTGAAAATACGCATCCGAACTTCCCCTTAACCTTATTCTTGAACACCCCGTCCCACGCTGCTACATCACCAGCCATCCTTAATGCAGCTTATCAAGCATCAGGGCTGCATGCTTCTTTTCCATACCAGTGCTCTCCTTGCCGCCGGAGGAATGCTGCTTGAACTTCGACCCGTAGTAGCGCATGAGATCCACCGTTCTTATGAATTCAACAGGCTCCGTAACGTAGGAGCTGGCATACACCTCAGGCGCGGCTCTATCAGCCAGCAGATTATCCAGAACAGGCAGATGTAGCACCTTCTTCAGCTCCGTACTGATTCTGCGGCCAGTCAATCCGTAGACATAGCTCATTTCCCCCTGTAATCCGGCAGGCACCATCTGTGATGCCCGGCGCAGCTTTACTACCGGCAGGGGACCTCCTTCTTCAGCACTATCAGACAGCGTAATGGCGGTACTGCCATTCTCTGCTCCTGAACCGAATAGCGAAGCCAACAGTCCATCCTCACCGATTCTCCAGTACAGCGGATCAACATTTCCGGTCTGAAATTCTCCGCTTACCGCCCGGTTACTATTCTCCCAGTTATAAGCAGCCCGCTCCGCAGTAGCTGAGGCAATCTGCAGCAGCATCGACTTCTGATAGCTGTACAGGGAGAAGAACAGCAGCACCATCGTAATCCCCATAAGCATCGGCAGCAGAAGTGAAGCCTCGATCGTGAAGCTCCCCTCATCCTCTCCCAGCGGAATCACTCAAAGACTTCCTGACTCTTATCTCCGGCCGTGCCGATCAGATCCTTCACCACCTTCACAATCTCCTCACGGAATACCAGAACGACTGCAATCAGTACAGCGATGATCAGAATCATCTCCAGTGTCCCCAGCCCCTCCTCATCTTTCCAAAAGCTTTTTGCTCCTTCTGCCATCTGTGTTAACATTCGCCTCTACCTCCTACATTTTTAGCATCATAATCGCTGGTGTTCCCACCAGCACAATCACAATCAAGAAGATAACCACCATCGGAAAAACCAGCTTCGACGATGCCTGTTCCCCGCGTGTACGGCTGATCGCCTTCCGCTTCTCCCAGAGCATCCGTGACAGATCCCGCAGTGACAGAACAAAGTCGGCCCCGCCTCTGCGGTAATTAAGCAGCACTGTAGTTGTGAAGATGGAGACCTCCTGCACGGCACAGCGCTTGCTGAAGTTCTCGAACGCCTGCTGGAAGGAGTAACCGCCGTCCCATTCAGCCGTCATCTTCATTAATTCAGCGTAGAGCGGATGGGCACTGTCCCCTTGGCGGCTGTTCACACAGCGGACAATTGCCCGTTGAACCGTCTCACCCGCGCCTACCAGCAGAACAATACTGTTCAGCAGCTCAGGGAGCTCCAGCATAATATTCTGCTCCCGTACACGTACCTTTTTGTGCAGATCGCTAACCATCGCCACCGGGAGTGCAACTGCCAAGAGCCCACCGAGAATTATTCCCGCCTGCTCTCCCGTAAAGCTTGTCAGCGCACTTCCGCCTGCGGCAAGCAGCCAGCTGTAGCTAAGCATCTCCCCCATGAACAGCAAGGTCCGTTCTGCGCTATAGCGCATACCATAGATCCGCTGTAGCGAGCGTTGTATTCTGAACATCACAGACGGCAGATAACTGGCGATTCTGCCCCTTTCAACCAGTAACAATAGAGGCTCTCCCAGCCGCCGCAGCCGCAGGCCCTCCATGGGCAGCTCCCGCAGAGCAGCATAACGGCTGCCGCAGCTCATCCTCAGAATGAGCCAGCCTGCTGCAAGCAGAAGCAGAATGGTACCGCAGATCAATGACATCCCTTCACTCCCCCTCCTTCACAGAGGAATATTCATGATCTTATTAGTCCAGAGGTAACAGAGGAACAGTGCAATCAGCGCCAGTGTAGACACCGCTATTCCTGCACCAGTATACATTGGCTGCATATAGTCTCCGGCGCTCAAACTCATGAACATCACCATCATCAGCGGAGAGACCAGCAGCGCCTTCGCCTCGAATTTCTTCTGGGCTATACTAACCGCTATGTCTTGCTGGATATCCAGCTTCTCGCCGATGATCGAAGATGTACGGCGTACGATTTCAACCAGATCACCGCCCGTACGCTTGCAGACCATGAACACATCTGCGAAGCGCTCCACATCCTCCATTCCTGCTCTTTTGCTGAATTCATACAGCGCATCTTCAATCGGCTCCCCGTTCTCCATCCGGGCACAGATAATATTCAGCTCGGAGATCATGTCACTTGCGCCCTCCGGGTCAAGCATCCGCAGATCCTGCACGGCCTCACGGAAGGCATTCTCCACCGAACGTCCGGCAGAGAGCGAGGATGAGAGCGAGAACAGCATCTGCTTGAATTGCAGATTCAGCGCAGCCCTGCGGCGCTGCAGCAGATATTTACGCAGCAGCCGCGGCCCATATGCGCTTCCGGGGACAAGCAGTGCCGCCAGAATCAGCCGGTGATAGAACAGGTAACCAATACCGAACAATACCGCTCCGGTACCCAGAATAACCAGCATTCTTTGCAGGGAGGTAAGCTCGTATACGGTATAATCCGGCAGCAGCACCTGCTCGCCCCCTTGAGATGTGCTAACCGGCAGCACGGGCGCTTTCCTCTTAATGAACCCTTTGTGTCGCCTTACAGCGGAATGCCTGTCGCTCTTCTTCAGGATGTTCAAGGTACAACCGCCTCCTTCGTAGAGCTTCTCCCCTCATACTGCTTGAGCGGATAATCATGGATTCCGCCCATCCGCAGCTTGTCCGTATGCAGAAGCGGGTTGCCGCAGAACTCAAGCCTCCCCTGCACCCGGCCATCCTGTTCGCCCGACTCCCGAAATTCATATAGTGGATTCAGTGTGACTTCGCCGCTGCGGATACCCGCAACCTCACTGATCTCCATCACCCGGCGTGAGCGGTCACGCAGCCGCGACAGATGCACGAATATATCGATCGCCGAGCTGATCTGTTGACGGACGACGGTTACCGGCAGATCAGCAGCGCTAAGCACCATAGTCTCCAGGCGGCTGAGCATGTCCAGCGCACTATTCGAATGTCCCGTTGACAAGCTCCCGTCATGACCGGTATTCATCGCCTGCAGCATATCCAGACATTCAGCTCCCCGCACCTCGCCGACGACAATACGGTTCGGCCGCATCCGCAGCGAGGTGCGGATCAGGTCGCGGATGGTGATCTCCCCCCGCCCCTCCGTATTGGCATTACGGGTCTCCAGAGAGACCAGATTCGGAACCGTAACGATCTGCAGCTCTGCCGAATCCTCCACTGTAATGACACGCTCCTGCGGCGGGATGTACTGCGATAGAGCGTTCAGAAAGGTTGTCTTCCCTGATCCGGTACCGCCGCTGATGAAAATATTGTATTTGGCAGCAACCAGAATCTGCAGCAATTCTGCTGCTTCTTCCGAGAGCACTTCACGCCTCACCAGCTCTGCCATCGTCATCGGTGTCTCCGGGAATTTGCGGATGGTCAGGGCCGGACCCTTCAGCGCCGCAGGCGGCAGTACGATATTGACACGCGAACCGTCCTGCAGCCGCGCATCCACTATCGGCGAGGACTCATTAACCACACGGTTGACGCCGGAGACGATAATCTGAATGATATCCTCCAGCCTGCTCCCCGATTCAAAAGCCAGCGGCAGCCTGCGGATCATGCCCGCTTCCTCAATAAAGATCTCCTCATGGCTGTTGATCATAATCTCGGTGATCGCCGGATTGTCCACCAGCGGCTGAAGAATATCCAGCCCCCGGAAGGAGTCGAACAGCTTCTTCACCAGTTCGTGCTTCTCCTGGGCAGTCAGGAGGCGTAATTGCTCCCGCTCCAGAATGATCCGTTCGATGTAAGCAGCCAGCTCATCATTCCCGATGACCGAGGTAACATCCAGCCCTGCACGGATGTCGCTCCGTAAGGCGCGGAACATCTCTTCATTCATACAGGAATCCCGGTGAACACCCCGGGCAATTCAGGCTCTACTATAGCTCTGGAAAGCTGCTGAATGCCGTCGATGAATTGGGGAGAGCTTAGGCAGAGTTCTCCGTAATGCTGTAACCCCCAGGATGGAATATACGGAAGTGCAGCATCCAGCGGGAGTGCAGCGGATAGCAGTCCTTCATTCTCCACTATGCAGCCGTTCATGACGAATCGGCTCCGGTTCAGCAGCTCCGGCTGCATGCCGGAGTGCGGACTGGCAATATAATCGAGCCAGCGTTCGGTTTTGCGGATACTGGCCTGGTCATTCTTCAGCACCCACAGCAGGACACTGCATCTGTTCAGAACAGCCTGGGCCCGCTCCTCCTCAATAGCGCCGGTATCTACAATAACCACATCATAGCTTCCGGCTCCGGCCAGCCCCTCCAAGAGATCCAGTGAATCCTGCCGCGACATCTGGAGCATCTCTTTGAAGTTCTCCACAGGCCGGAAGGCATCACACCGCAGACTGTCATGTCTGAATGCATAATCAGTCCACTTAGGCTGTCCTCTCCCTCCCTTATTCTCTGGCCCTCCGGCCTTAAGCTCATATAAAAGCCGCTCCAGACCGGGAACATGGCTGCCCGGCATCCGCAGGATGAATCCGCTGCTGTCCACACTCTCCAGATTCAGATAGAACACGGACAGGCCAACCGTTCCAAGCTGCTTTGCCATGTTCAACGCTACCGTGGTTTTGCCGCTGCCGCCGCTGGCTGAGACGACACCGAGCAGCAGCGTTGCTTCCTTAGGCAGAGCAGCTATCCGGACCCGCTTCTGATCACAGAGCTGGAGAATCGCTTCCAGCAGCGCCGGCAGTGCCTGATACTTGGCAATATGCCTTCCCCCCGCCAGATTCCGGCCATTCGCCAATTCTCCGCCTTCACTTAAGACCGCCCAGGGAACAGTACTCCTCCCTTCCACCAGCCAGGCTTCAATGAAAGACGGATCAGCGGCAACTGCATCCGGCAGCTCGTCACCTGTCATAAATTCCATAAAAGCGTCCAATTTGCTGAATGCCGTAATCCGCAGCATCTCCCCATATTCGCTATGGTGCAGGTAATGAAGCAGCGGTTCAATATACTGGCTCTCCCGGACTGCAAGCACGATTCTTGCCGTCATGAAATCCCCTCCTCTCTGGAATGCATGGGAAAAAGAACAGCAAAAAAGCACCGCCAATAACCGTGAATACGGTCATTGAACGGTGCTTCCGTTACTGTTCCTGTAATTTACTGCTATAGTAGCATATAAATAAGAGGTCGGCAATAGATTTTTCACCACTATTTGAGAGAATCCCTCAGAATCCCCCTTCCCGGCTACAGAAATCTGCGCTTCATATCCGGTGTCGGCAGCAGACACTGCTCATCCCGGCCGAACCAGCGGTAGCGGTTCCTGGCCACAATCTTGTACATCGCGTTACGCAGCGGCCCCGGAATCAGGATGAACACATAGGCGGCAGGCCACGGGAACCGGAGTCTGCGGGCAATCCGCAGCACTGCAGCCGATTTCGTATAATACTTGCCGTTCTCTATCAGCACCACAGTGTCTAATTGCTGTTCGGGCAACCCGCCTGCCTTAAGCAGTTCCCGGGCCGCTTCACTCTGCAAGGAGGCGAATTTGAAGTGCGCCTTGGGATCACGCGGAATAATGAACCGGACAATTCCCTGGCACAGATGACAGACCCCATCGATCAGCACAATAGATTTACCTTGCATTTCCTTCCGCTCCTCAGCCACATCGCCGCCTCCTTCCTCATAAGCATAGTGTAACATTCATATCTCCTTTTGAAAAAAAACAAAAAACGCGGGATAGCTCCCGCGCCTGTAACGTCCGTTCGTCTAATTATTCAGCAATTGCTTTGTTAATCCATTCGTCCCCGGTCATTTGCTCTTCGAAATCAGCAGTGAAGGATTCCATGCATTTGCAGATGAAATCTTTGCGGCATACCGGACAAGGCGTCTTGAGCAGGCGGCTGATGTTCGTCATTTTCCATTCCGGAAACCGGTTGTAGAACGCGCGGCACTCCGTTCCGTCAGCAAGCTTGATAATGAACTCGTACAATCCTTCCTTATCATTGCTGCTGGCTTTGGTCACATTCGTAATACTCGGTTTGTAGGACATCTTCATCACCCATTATTTAAATTTTTGGTAGTTAATAGCACGCGCGACATTAACAGATACTTAGACATATTAAAGAATTTCCGGGGTGATGTCAACCAAAGTACAGGCTCCTGCACGCTATTTACCACACTTCCGGCCTTCTCAGACTCTATTTAGCCATTATTCCCAGCTTTGTCCATTCCTACCCGTATCTCTGCGCTCAACATAACGTAAGACCAGACATTCAATGTCTGGTCTTACAGATAACCATGCTATTCAATTTTACATTGCTATCTATTACAGAACGTTCAGCTCAACCTCAATATTTCCGCGGGTCGCCTTGGAGTACGGGCAGAAATCATGGGCTTTCTTAGCCAGATCCTCTGCCACAGAGCGCTCTATGCCCGGCAGCTTCACATCCAGCTTCACGGCCAGCTTGAAGCCCCCGTCGCTCTCGTCCTTGCCGATCAGCACATTCGAGGTAATCTCGACATCCTGCAGCTTTACGCCTTCTTTACGGGCAATATTAGCAAGGGCACTCTCATAACATGCACCATAGCCCGCCGCGAACAGCTGCTCCGGATTTGTGCCTGCCCCGCCAGGACCGCCAAGCTCCTTAGGGATTTTCAGATCATGCTTGAGCGCTCCATCGGACGATTCTACCGAACCTTCACGGCCTCCGCGAACCTTGGCTGAAGCTGTATATAGGGGTTTAAGTTTCAATGTACTCATCTTTAACTCTCTCCTTTTTAACACAAATTTTGTAAGAACACTTATCCTTAACTTAAACAACCTCACATTTTTGAAACGACCCGGCAGATTGTTACCTTTTAAAACTTGCTTCCGGCGGTAAATGGTGTACAATTAAATTGTGATAAATCAATGTTCGGGAGGAATCATTCATGAATGTCCATGATTTTGAAGCCAACACCCTGCGGGGCCAGGAAGAATCACTCTCCAAGTACAAAGGCAAGGTTCTGCTCGTCGTGAATACAGCCAGCAAATGCGGACTTACCCCGCAATATAAGGGTCTCCAGAAAGTGTACGATAAATTCAAAGACCGCGGTTTTGAGGTTCTGGGCTTCCCCAGCAACCAGTTTGCCGGGCAGGAGCCGGGTAAGAGCGAGGATATTGCCGAGTTCTGCGAGATCAATTACGGTGTATCCTTCCCCATGTACGAGAAAATCAATGTCAAAGGCGCCGACGCCCATCCCCTGTTCAAGTATCTGTCCAAAGAGGCACCTGGAGTACTCGGCTCGAAGAGCATCAAATGGAACTTCACTAAGTTCCTGGTGGACCAGGAAGGCCGTGTGCTGAAGCGGTTCGCCCCGCAGACCACACCGGACCAGATCGAAGAGGATATCGAGAAGCTGCTGCGCTAGAGCGGGTTCAACAAAAACACCCTTCATACCCGGATAGCTCCGTGTGAAGGGTGTTTTTGGGTTCAAAAAAAGCCGAAATCCTTGAATCATCAAGGAACTCGGCTTTTTTGAAAAAGTATGCGGTAGAGAGGACTCGAACCTCCACGGGTATACACCCACTACCCCCTCAAGATAGCGTGTCTGCCATTCCACCACTACCGCGCGGTGTGTCTAAACGTTGATGTATTGTTTGAGGCCAACATTCAATATTATAAATCGGTTGCGCTCAAAAGTAAAGGTGCCGGCTTAAGATTTTTCGCCGCTTGCATCCTGATCCTTACGGTACTTCGTGAAGGCCAGATATTCCTTAATAAAGTTCTTTTCCTCCGGCAGCAGTTCCTCAGTTTGGCAATTCAATTGCCGCATTTGGCCAAAAAAATAATCCTCGCCGCTTTCCTGAATCGTTTGGGGCTGCTTACCCAAGATCAGCCAATCCAAGCTCACATGAAAAAATGCAGCAATCTCAATCAGCTTATGTGTACCGGGCGTAGATTTGCCGCGCTTCCAGTCTCCCATATTGCCGGTGCTGATCCCGAGCTGTGCACAGAAGGATTTCTTTGTAATTCCTTGCCGTTTAATCAATAATTCAATACGTTCATAGATGGATTGCATCAGCCAACTGCCTCCTCCAAAAATATAATACGTAAAAACGTTATTTTTTATTGAAAAATGACGTAAAAAAGTATATAATTAACTATTATTATATCTTTACCTATTTTATATCATAGCGGCTGGATAGTCGATACGAGGTGAGCAATCTGAACAGCAAACGCCCTATTACTGCCTACGGCTGGGCCATCAAGCAACGTCTGGCAGAACTGCACTTGGATCAGAAGAAATTCTGTGAATTACATGACATCCCACCCTATCGGCTGTCCAACCTGATTCACGGCACACGCAAGGCAGACAGATACCGCCGTCAAGTCGCGGAGTTGTTGAACCTGCCGCCATCTTAATTCCAGCTCGGGCAGCAGCTCTCCATAAGTGAGAATTCTTAGGATTATTCTTCTTGTAGCTACTCTTATTCCATCTAGTCCTGGCAAAATCCTTCTTTTCCCGCCCACAACACTCCATCTACAAAAAAACTCACCGGCTGGCATTATCCAAGAATGCCGTCCGGTGAGTCATTCACATCGTATTTTTTATGAAAATAGGCTTCTGAACACCACCGGATCAGGTCATCCCGCTCTTTCTCATGAATCTTGACCAATTGATTGAGCACGAAGATTCTCTGCACCTTATCCTCCGCAAAACGCAGCTGATTCGTGTAGTAATCGAGTTCCCTCTGATAGGCCGAGTATTCTCCGTTGTTATGGGCAGAGTAAGCTTTTAACAATTGAAGGTGAAGATCATAGATCTCAGAGTAATTCATTACCGTAGACTACCTCCCAGGTAAGGCTTTTACTAGTATTGTCTCCAAGATTGATAGGATTATACGATAGAATTCCACTCTTCATTTAGAATCGCATATTGATACGCATCATGCCATACAGGTTGCCCGTCATCTGTTCTTCTGAAAAAGGCCTCCTATCATCCATGTTTCAAATTCAGCAGGCCCTTGTCGCCCAAAATAAGCATGACCGATCATTTAATCGGTCTCCTTCAGCTAACTGCCCAGAAACAATCTCCTTCCGCACGTTCCTTAGCTATATTCTTGCATCCCTCTTCACTGATTACACCGCCTGGCTCGTATTTCAGAGCCTGCTCCAATGACAAATACTCGTGTAAGTCGCTCCGGTCATTTTCTGAAAATTTACGGACAATTAGCCTTTCCGTTTCCAGTAACATAGGATTTCCCTTCTTCCATCTTCGACTCTTCCATTCTGCTACTTATTAATTCTTATGAATAAGTCTGAAAACATAAATGGCCATCCTTATATACTTTTACTTATTATAAATTTGAGTGCAATTGCTCACCTTTACTCGTATTACTTCGTTGATTTGATGGACTATGGAACTTACATTCTCGTAAATGAAAAAATGTCCACCTTCAAAGTCGGTGATGTTAAATTCTCCAGTTGTTAGTTGCTTCCAAGCTGTTAACTCTTCTATTGCAATATTATCCTCGGTTCCATTCAGCACAGAGACTCCGCAACTAAGTATAAAATCCCGGACTGGAGGCTCATATTCTTCTATCATCTTGTAATCAGCCCTTAGAATGGGTTTGAAAAAGTCGAACAATTCTTTATTTTGAAATATTTCTTCTGGAGTACCACGTAACTTTTTAATTTCTCTTGTAAATTCATCGTCAGGAAGCAGATTGATAAGTCTCTTACTGGAGGGGCATTGAGGAGCTTTTCTACCAGAAACAAAAAGATGAACTGGCTCTAATCCATCCTGTTGCTTAATTTTACAGCTCAGTTCATACGCCAATAAACTCCCCATACTATGACCGAAAAGGGCAAAAGGGGATTTCAGCAAAGGCTTGATCTGAATATAAATATCATCAATTGCTTCTTCTAATGAATTATATTGGTTTTCATTGAGTCGTTTACCTCGCCCAGCCAATTCTACAGGATAAAGTACAATCGAGGCATTCAGAAAAGGTCGCCATTTAGCATATATCGACGCTGAAGCTCCAGCATGTGGAAGGCAAAATAAGGTTATCTGGCTCATGAAATTCTCCCTTTCTTTAAACCATTGCATATATTCAACAAGATCTCCAAGCTACGTCCAACACCTATTGAACAGTTATCGATCATTCTCACAAATACGCTTTGTTAAGCCCCCTAAAAAGAAATTTATCCTTCAAAGGAGGCTATTATTATTCGCACTATCGAAGTATTGTGTTACGATATACTCCTTTTGAAGATTATGCTCATAGTTTGAAAACATTGTCTTCAAGTTTAAAAATCTTGGTGGTCCTCAATATTGTCAACTATAACGATTATCCCCAAGCTATGCCTGCATCGAGTCAGTACTAGTTGACTCTAATTGTAACACCTCCTCATCTTCACCTTGAATAACAAACTCACGTACCGTCTTGATCATTAGTAATAAAATTCCACTAAGCAGTATCAAAACTGCACTAACGAATAACACAATTTCAATTGGAAAACGTAAAGCGAGAATTCCGCCTATCAGAGCGCCTAAAGGTAATGAAGCGTTAGACAGTGATGTAAGAAACGACATAACGCGCCCGAGGAGCTCATTGGGTGTAATAATTTGTATCAAGGAGGTCTGAAGCACATTAATAAGTCCTGTACTTATCCCAATCAAAAGTACAGCAGCCATTTTCAACCAAATTCCTTGAACGGAGGCAAACACTCCAAGAGAAACACCCATGAATATCCAAGCAAATGCAATAACGATGCCACTCTTGGGTAATTTATTTGTCAAAACTGATCCAATCAATACACCAATGAAAAATGCAATGTAGATCAGGCTATAATAAATCGGCGAGCCAGCATCTACTGCTAAGGAAGGAATAGTAATGATTAATATCGCCATTAAAAAGTTAATAAGCCCATAAAATGGTAACATAATTTTCAAGAACGTACTTCGATTGACGAAACCAAATCCTTCCTTCAAATCATGTAAATAAGATTTTGGCTCTATAGTTGAAACCTTTTTGGAAGTATCCGATATTGTAAGCTTTCTGTTCATTTGTAAATAGATAATTCCTGATACTAATAGTAATCCGCTTGCTAAAAAGAATGTGTTCTTCATCCCCATTCCAATTATTATCGAAGCCCCTACCAAATATCCAAGGATATTTATCATTTGATCGGTAGAACTAATGAGGGCATTTGCCTTGACAATACCTTCATTGCTCGGTAATAACATGGGAATGATTTTACTATTTGCAGGATAAAACAGTAACGAAAAACATGATGCCAAAAACACAAGTGCCAGAATTAAAAATAAATTCGACTGATTCTCACCAATTAAAAACGGTACTGAAAAGATAATCCCTGCCTGTACAAGTAATGACAAACTTACAAGCTTACTTGGAGAATACCGATCTACCACTGGACCCACAAGGAAACTGAAAATTGCAGTTGACGTAGTGGCCGAATACATAAAACTAGTGTAAGCTACAGATTCTGTCATGCTCTGAACAAAATAAAGCAATACAATAGAATAAATACTATCGGCTATATTGGCAGAGCTGCGTGACAAGTAAAAAGAGAGAAAGCGATAATTACTAAATAATTTAGTTTTCATTAGTTTATTTCCTCAAATCCTATGGATTGACTTGCAAGTTGTATATTCAGTCCCATGATACTTGCTATCTTATCGTATTGTTCTTCATAAGGAAGAACTAACGATAAGTGCACTTGCTTAGCCAAAGATCGGGCAGTGAATACAATGGCGTGATCTTCAATTTTTGTCTCGCCGCTTTCTATAGGTCGCATCATATTCCCCTCATTTACAACAGAACCTTCTCCAACATAATTGAAAACAATCGGCATACCTTCAAGGCTTGATTTGAGTAGCCGGCTTGACTCAGGATATTCGGCAGCCAGCTTCTCGTCGTATATCAATGACATAAAATTAATGTTATCCCGTACAGCCTGATCGATCCGCATTTTTGTCTCTGCTGCTAAATAAATAGGAGTGCTTGTTCCATCTGCTAGAAGTGGAATCTGATCGATAAACTCGCCGATAATATCGTAAAAAGTTGACTGCTCGTACTGTCTTCCGAAATGTGTGATCCAAATTGGCACTCTTTCAACATCAAAATATTTACAACAAAATGCAATTACCTTACTGAAAGCAAGCTCCCACATATCCTCAGGTGTTGCTTGCCCCTCAGATGGTTTCGCATCTATTACCCACATAAATTTCGTGTATTTACCTTCCCTTCTCCTCACCAGCGTCTCCGAAATGACAGAAGATTTATTTTCAAAAGGAGACAATGAAAATTGGTCAATAAGTTCCGCTTCGTTGATCTCTTGGGGACCACGTCTCAATTGTGCTATGTACTCGCTGTAACTTCGAACGTTCGTAGCAGGCATCTCTGTTCCTGTTTCAAGTAGCTCATATATTTGAATCAATTCCTTGCTTAACCACTCACTACTCATATAGTCAAAGATAATATGAGCAAAAGGTAAGAGTAAAAGGTGTTCACGAAGATTACGCCGAACTAAAAGCACCCTATAAAGTGGATGGCCCGCTTGCATATCATACGGCTTATAGAAGAATCTCGACATCAGACTGAGCATGACATCTTCCATCATCACTGACGGATACAATGAACAATCAAGTACGGGCAATTTAAATGTGCTAGGTGCCTGCCTAATCTCCCAGGTAGGAGCCATATCAGAACCAGTAATCGTGCAACGAAGCAATTCGTGTCTGTGAATTAAAATCCGAACCGCTTCTGCCATCAGATCGAATTGAACATACCTATCCAACTCAATAAACGTTCCTGAAATATCCGGATGCTTTAAATGATAATATTGGGTGCCCGATAACGGCATCTCACCGATAACAGGCTCAGAGAGAATTGAATCATACATATAGTTAAGTTGGGCCATTGCAGCATCCTCCAAAATCTCTGCAATTATATAAGATTTTTCATTGCTTGGCGCTTTAGCATCTATTTCCCCTAGTTCCAGAGTACTGGCTACCTCTGCTGCTTCATTTAATGTCCGAATATAATGCGGATGCAGTGACGGGTCTAGATGCAATTTAAGAAATTGTACTAACTGAGCCTGCTCCTCATCCGACAGATATAAGTCTGATATGTTCAGTACTATGTGATTTCTCAAAATCGCTTGAGTAACTGCTTGCTCTTCCACCACCAAATGACAAGGGACTCCTAAATAATCGGACAATAGTGTCTCAGCCTCGTCAAAGTTAAAGAGCATATTATTTTTTGATAGTAAAGCTGACTTTAACTCCATAACCGGCCCAAGAGAACGAGCTAATCCGCTTATCGTCTGTTCAAGGAAAATCTGATTTAAGTTAAACAATATCCCATTTTCACGGGCTTCAGATACGATTTGAACTGCTTTTAAAGAGTGTCCGCCCAGTTCAAAGAAATTGTCACTGATTCCAACCCGCTCAACGTCTAGAACCCTTTGCCATATCTCCACTAATTTCCTTTCCGCTTCGTTACGAGGCGCTTCATACTCTTGTTGCACATATGATACTAGTTGTGGCTGCGGCAATGCTTGGCGATCAATTTTACCGCTTTGCGTTAAAGGCATTCTATCAAGCATAATATAACGGGATGGAATCATATATTCTGGTAATACAGACGCCAGATAGTTCTTTAGATTCAGAGGCTTCAAATCATAATTTGAAACAACATAAGCACATAAATATTTCTGCTGCTCTTCATTATCAACGGCAATAACAATGGCACCATTAATGGCTTCATGTTCAAGTAATCGCTTTTCGATTTCTCCAATTTCGATCCGGAAGCCCCGGATTTTCACTTGGTTGTCCATTCGTCCCAAATACTCAACTGTACCATCTGGTAACCATCGCCCCATATCTCCGGTAAGGTACAACTTCTCCCCTAACTCAAAAGGATTAGACACAAATTTCTCACCTGTTAGCTTTTCATTATTCAGATATCCAGCTGCTACCCCATCACCACCGACAACAATCTCTCCTGGTACCCCAACTGGCTGTAAATTAAGCTGTTTGTCAACAATATATAATGTTGAATTCGCAATTGGTCTACCGATCGGAATATTTGCATAGTCACCCTCTATCAGAAAGTAAGCAGAAAAGGCCGTGTTCTCAGTAGGTCCGTAAGCATTAATGATTTTCAAGCCAGGACAGTGCTGTTGTACATTTCTAACATGACTCGGATTAAGCACGTCTCCTCCAACCAGCAACTGCTTCAGAGACTCAAACATATTAGGCTTATACTGCGCATGTTGATGAAAGAGCGGTGTAGTTAACCACATCGTTGTAATCTTCTTCCTGCGGATCGCTTCATCCAGCAGGCAGGAATCTAATATTGTTTTTTCTGAAATAATATGAAGTTGTAACCCGTTTAAGAGAGCACCCCAAATTTCAAAAGTACAAGCATCAAAAACAATATTGCCCGTTAATAACATGCGGTCTTCTTTTCCAAAAAAAACATAATTCACATTTTGAACCAGTCTATTGACGTTCTTGTGAAGAACCATTACCCCTTTGGGTCTACCTGTCGAGCCTGAGGTGTACATGATGTAAGATAAATCCTTAGCAGATACCGGTGGTAATGAAATCATCCCGGTGACTGGAGGAATATCATTATGGCAGAGAATGATACCACTATAGTCAAGACTCACCATTCGCTCCATACTCTCAGTCATTAGGATGTTAATGCCCGCATCTTTCATCATAAAATTTACGCGTTCATCAGGGTATGAAGGATCTATGGGCAGGTAAGCACCGCCTGCCTTCAGGATACCAAGCATAGCAATTATCGTATCGGCAGATCTTCCAGCCATTAAACCAACTGGCTCCTGACTCTTTAGACCAATTTTAATCAGTTGCTGTGCCATGCAATTCGCTTGCTCGTTCAGTTCATGGTAAGTCCAAGTCTTCTCACCATCCACGATGGCTACTTGGTTAGGCACTCGTTCTGCCTGATTCTTAAAGCTGCCATGAATG
The DNA here is from genome assembly GCF_038002265.1 of Paenibacillus sp. FSL R7-0179. NCBI lineage: Bacteria > Bacillati > Bacillota > Bacilli > Caryophanales > Paenibacillaceae > Paenibacillus > Paenibacillus sp. FSL R7-0179. Next base: position 486,475 of record NZ_JBBOCC010000002.1, on the reverse strand, counting down.
GTATCTTCCCTTGCATAATCAGCTCTAGTCTGGTTAAACTCTTTCACAATCTGTTCGTTTTCTTTATCAGAAAGCATATCAATGCGCTCGATAGGATCAAGAGTGTTTGCAATCACTGCTTTAAGTATAGTGATATAATGTTGGAGCATATGCTCCACAGTTTGTTTGCGAAATAGCGTTGTCGCATATTCTATATCAAGCTGTAGGGATTGACCATCTACTTGTCCGAAAAAAGAAAGATCAAATTTAGAAGTTCTAGATTCATATTCATATACTGTAAATGGATTCTCTTCTGGCTCCGAATTTCTATTTACAGAATTTCGTAGTGTAAATAACGTATCGAATAAAGGGTGTCGGCTTATATCACGCTCTAATCGCAATTTGTCCACCAATTCCTCAAAAGGATAAATTTGGTGTTCAAAGGCCTTCAGCATGTACTCCTTCAATTCCAACAAAACTTGCATGAAGTTTTTGCTTCCATTTGGCTTGGATCGAACTGCAAGCGTATTTACGAACATTCCGACGGTCCGTTGAATATCCACATGGGAACGCCCAGCAACAGGTGTTCCTACGATAAGGTCTTCTTGACCGGTATAACGGTGCATTAATATCTCGTAACAAGCAAGTAGCACCATAAACATAGTAGTTCCTGTTTCGGTGGCTATTTGATTGATATTCTCCAACAATCCTTCCTCAGTGACCGTCAACGATACAATTGATCCTTCATGGTTCTGAATTAGGGGACGAGGAAAATCGGTCGACAACGAAAGCACGGGTAATTCACCATCAAAAGTCTGAAGCCAAAAACGTTCGTGCCGCTCCATAGCGCCATTTACTTTTAAGCGATCCAACCATACTGCATAATCCTTGTAGGAATTCTTAGGTTCGGATAATGGGCCTCCTTTACATATCGCATAGAACTCCTCCGTTATGATTTCCATAGACAATCCATCTGCTATTACGTGATGTAAATCAATCATCAGATAATTGCTATTCTGATTAATTGATACAAGTTCAGCCCGTATCAATGGCGCTTGATTCAGATCAAAGGGTTGGACAAATTGCTTGATGTGATTCTCCAGGATTGTGATATCTCCATTAGATCCAGAACCCGCTACAACCTGCGTCTTAACAAAATTGAACGGTACCTGATCATGAATCCTTTGTACATAATGTCCGTTACGAAGCTCGAACGAAGTTCTAAAAGCCTCATGCCTTTCAATTAGCTGTACAAATGAATTCTCAAGAAGCTCCATGTTAATAGAATCATTAATCTCCAGTACAAGGGGTACATTATAAGTTGTTTTTTCAATATCAAGATTCTGGGCAACTAAAATTCGGTTCTGTGCAGAGGTTACTGGATAATACTGACGTTTTTCAACCGGTTCCAGCGCCTCAAACTTGAAACTCTCCGCGTTCTTGATTATTTCGGCCTGCAATCTTAACACCGGCGCTTCAAACAGAGTTCGAAGTGGTAAAGCTACTTGAAAAAACTTATTTATTCGCGACAATAGCAATGATGCATTAAGTGAATGACCACCAATTTCGAAGAAATTATCATTAACTCCTATATTACTTAGACCAAGAACCGCTTCCCACAATTGCACCAAATGTAATTCCAGCGTACTTTGAGGTGCCAAATATTCAGATCCTATTTGAATTCTTTCCTCAGGTTTGGGTAACGCTCGACGATCAATTTTTCCGTTCGTTGTCAAAGGCATTTGTTCAAGTTGAATAAAAAGTGATGGAATCATATACTCAGGCAATGTTTGAGCTAGGGAAACTTTTAGTTGAGTGATTGTTAGCGGTTTATCTGTAACAAAATAGGTGCATAGATATTTGTGTCCCCCCTCGTCTTCTCGTGCAACAACTACTGCCTCTTGAACAGAATCAACTTTCAAAAGTTGAGTTTCCACTTCTCCAAGCTCAATTCGGTAACCTCGAATTTTAACCTGGTCATCAATACGCCCTACATATTCAATTTTCCCATCCCCCAACCATTTCGCTAAATCGCCTGTTCTATACATCCGTTCCCCTTCAATAAAAGGATTGCTTACGAACTTCTCTGCGGTCAGTTCTGGACGGTTGAGATACCCTCGTGCTAACCCTACTCCAGAAATACATAGTTCACCTGTAATACCTGTAGGCAGTAAGTGACCCTGTCGGTCCAAAATGAACATTTGGTGATTAGGGATAGGGTGGCCAATGGGTATTAAACCATCTTCTGTAAAGTCAGTTGAAGCAGGCCAAACCGATGAACAGATTGAATCTTCTGTAGGACCATAAGCATTCAGATATGTCACTTCGTCCTTCCATTTACGAACTAGTTCGATAGAGGAAGCCGAGCCAGCAACAACCATTTTTTCCAAAGAAAGCAGACGTTTCGGATTTAAATTATTTGCATACGTAGGAGGTAAAGTGACAACTGTGATCTCATTTCCACTGATAAATCCCTCAAACAATTCATAATTTAATAACACTGAAGTAGAAGGTATAAATAATTCGGCCCCACAAAATAAAGACATAAATATTTCCCATGACGCTGCATCAAATGATAAACTAGCGAACTGAGCTATTTTGTCATTTCCACTTATTTTTAATGTTCCCTCAAAATAAGGCTTTAAATTGCACAGACCACGGTGCTCTACCATAACGCCTTTTGGCTTGCCTGTTGTCCCGGAGGTATAAATCACATACGCTAAATGATGGGCTCCAACTATCGAAATCAAGTTTGAAACATCCTTATGGTAAATCTGCACATCATCCAGATCTATAATAGTGCCAGAAAAGGATACTCGCTCAAGCAAATGATGCTGCAGTATCATTACCTTAACACCCGAGTCCTCAAGAATGTAGCCGATACGTTCCTGTGGATATTCCGGATCAATAGGAACGTACGCACCACCAGATTTTAAAATCCCTAGTATTCCAACAATCATTTCAATGGAACGATTAGCCATAATACCTACCAACTGATCCGCCTTTACCCCTTCTGATTGCAGAGTACGTGCTAATTGGTTGGCTCGCATATTCAACTCTCGATAAGTTAATCTCTTATCTTCAAATACAACAGCTACCTGATCCGGTGTTCGTTCCACCTGAGCTTCGAACAACTGATGGATCGTATTATTCCATTCAAGCTCTGTTGTTGGGGAGTTGAATTGTTCCAAAATCCGTGTTTTCTCTTCGGGTGTTATAAGTTCCAGATCATTAACACTCATCTTCGGGTTATCCACAATTTGTTCCAATAAATGAACCAAATGATTTTGAACTTGTTCCATGCCATCCTTATCATATACGCATGCGTTGTATACCAATTGAATTACTAGTTCCTTATCAGACCCAATAATCAAGTTAAAATCATAGTTTGTCTGTTCGACAATTTCCACATCTGTAATCTGAAAGCCTGTCTGGCCGTCATTCCCCATTTCCTCTACCTGCTTGTCAACCGGGTAATTTTCAAATACCATAATATGATTTAGCAAGTTCTGTTTCAGATCACTTAACGCCTGAATTTCGTATAATGGATAGGTATCGTATGGCTGTGCCTCTAGCACTTGCTCTTGGGTCTTTCGCATTACCTCCGCTACCGTTGGATTATCAGTTTGGCAACGAATACGTACCGGAACTGTATTAATAAAGAGGCCAATTGCTGTTTCGATCCCAGAAATATCAGTGGGTCTGCCTGAGACAACATTACCGAAGACTACATCTGCAGTCCCATTATACCTCTGAAGTAAGATTCCCCAAGCTGTCTGAATCAAAGTATTCATCGTTACTTGTTGTCTCTTAGCCGTCTTCTTAAGAAGGCCAGTAAATTCCTGACTTAATGTGTAAACCAATTTCCCTACAACGTACTCCTTAGTTTTTCCACGAGTCTTGGCTTGCGGCAACAAAGTCTGCTGTTCATAATTAGAGAGGTAATTTCTCCAATAGTCAGCTGCTGCCTTAACGTCCTGCCGTTTCAACCATTCGAAAAATTGACGATACGACCATTCTTTAGTGAGATCCAGCTTCAATTTATTCGAAATTGCATAGTACGTAGAGAATACTTCTTTAGCAATAACAAATAAACACCATCCGTCCATCAGAATATGGTGAAAACTCCATAAAAAACGGTACGTACTTTCGCTGGTTCGTAAAACTGTCATCCGCATCAGTGCATCCTTGCTCAAATCAAATCCCCGGACCTTATCTTCTTGTTGCATCTTCTTGACACAATCTTCACGTTGATTCTCTGGAATGTCACGAAGGTCCAGATAAGTGAAGATTGGACTTCTATCCTTGAACACTACTTGAATTGCTTCTTCTCTCCATCCAACATAAAAATTGGTTCGAAGTGCATCATGTCGTTGTGTTAAAATCTCTAAGCTTTCTTTAAATGATTCTGGATCAAAAACACCTTTTACCTTATAAGTCATTTGTTCAAAGTATGCCGAAGAATCAGGGTCTATCTGGCTGTGGAATAACATTCCTTTCTGCATTGGTGTGAGCGGATATATATCTTCAATTCTTCCAATAGGATCCATCTTCTTCGTTAATTGCTCTAGTTCATCTAACGTCATTCCTTTGATCATGAAATCGCTAGGCGTTGGCTCTGTTAACTGCTTTGCTGTACAATGCGAGATTATATCTTGAAGACTCTTATGAAAGAGGTTAGCTAGCCCTTCTATGGTTTCCTTACGGTACTGCTTACCACTATAGCTAATTGAAAACTCCAAGAATCCGCCTATAACTCTACCATTAATTTCAAGAACGTAAGAACTTTCCATATTTTCACTCAACGATACACCGCTTGAATATGGAGATAATTGCAGATCATTTTTGTCCAAATCCTGGTCAAATTGCCCGAGATAATTAAAACTGACTTCCGGATTGATTGCCAAACCGGTATCATCCAGTTCTCTTGAGAGATACTTTAAGATCCCGTACCCAATTCCTTTGTTAGGAATTTGGCGCAATTTCTCTTTTACATTCTTAATTCGGAAAGGTAATTCTGTCCCTGACTCTATCCCCAGCACGACCGGATGCATGCTGGTAAACCATCCAACTGTACGTGTAATATTAATATCAGAAATAATGGCCTCTCTACCGTGTCCTTCCAGATTAAGTAATACTTGATCAACACTTCCCCAATCAGAAATGGCAGATACTAGTGCACATAATAAAAGATCATTCATATCTGTGTTGTATGCAAAGTGTACCTGTTTCAGAAGTTGATCTGTCTCTTCCCGCGTCCATTGGACAGTAATCATTTCCATATCTCGAAGTAAAGAATGGTTGTATTCCATATCTTTTGGGAGTGGTTGCACATCAACGCTACAAATTGAACGCCAAAATTCTGATTCTTCTTTAAAGCCGGAATTTTGGGCGAAAGCTGATATTTGTTCTGTCCAAAGCTGGAAGGAATCTGTCTTCTCCGGAAGTTTAATTTTCTCTCCTAGCTGAGCCTGCTCATATCCTGATGCCAAATCCTCTAACAATATACGCCATGATATTCCGTCAACTACCAGATGATGAATCACTAAGAGTAAGTGGTCCCCATCCTCACAGTGGAATAAACCAGCTTTAATCAATGGTCCGTCCTCTAATGAGATACTACTTTGAATATCATTTGATTTGAGCTCAACGGCATTGGCTATGAAGTCAGGTGATCCAATAAAATTCACAACTTCAAGGCTAAATATCTCTCCTTCATTAATTCCTCTGTTCCACGCTTCATCTCCGTTCTCGTTATGGCGAATTAGCACACGCAGTGCATCATGATGCTCGACTAGCTTATATAAAGCTTTACGAATTGCCGATTCCTCAAAACCTTGTTCCCTAAATAACATAATTGACTGATTAAAATGATGTTGATTATCGAACTCCTGTTCAAAGAACCAGTGCTGTATTGGCGAAAAGCCAATTTCCCCCTTCACCTCACCCTGATCGGCAATGCGAACAATCGGTTTTACATGAGGACTTAGCTCTGAAATTGTAGAATATTTGAACATGTGTTTAATTTCAAGCTTATAGCCTGCTTGATACATTCTTGAAGATACCCCGATTGATTTGATAGAGTCTCCGCCAAGCTCAAAAAAATCATCCATAATACCTACAGATGTGACACCAAGTACATCTTGCCATGCCGAAACCAGTAATTTTTCTACTAAAGATTGTGGTGGGACGTATTCCATGCCAGTAGAAAAATTCCCTTCCAGAGCCGATAATGCTTTACGATCCACTTTACCATTTGATGTAAGCGGAATTCGTTCAACCTGTACAAAATACGCAGGAATCATATAACTAGGCAATAACTTCGCAAGCGCGTTATTAAGCTCTGCCACTTTTACATTCTTATCAGCAACGAAATAAGCCCATAGAAGCTTTTGTCCCGATTCATCTTCCCTTGGGATAACGACAACCTCTTTCACAAACTCCATATTCAAAAGTTGTACTTCAATCTCCCCAAGTTCTATACGAAATCCACGAACTTTAACCTGATTATCGGTTCTTCCTAAATAAGAAATAGATCCGTTTGGAAGCCATTTAGCCAGGTCTCCTGTTCGATACATTCGCTCACCCGGAACAAAAGGATCTTGAAGAAATCTTTCACTCGTTAATTCTGGTTGGTTTAAATAGCCTCTAGCCAGACCGGCACCAGAAATATAAATTTCTCCTGCCACACCCACAGGCTGCAGCTGACGATGAGAATTCAAGATATATACACGGCAATTATCTATAGGCATTCCAATGGGAATGTTATCCATAGAACGATCCACTCTTACATAAGTCGTTACAACTGTATTTTCAGTAGGACCGTAATTATTGTAGAGCTGATAATTGTTCCGGTTGTAACGTTGAAGCTTGTCACCTCCCGTTAATATAATTCTCAGATATTCATTTTCAAATTCCATGAAAAGCTCGCAAATCTGTGATGGAAGAAAACATATATTGATTTGATTCGTATTCATAAACTCATTCAATTTTCTAGGGTCTAAGCGACTCTCCTGATCCACAACATAAATAGTCGCACCAACAAGCAGGTAAGGGAATATTTCCCAGGCACTCGCGTCAAATCCAACCCCGGCAAACAGAGTACTATGATCATTACAATTAATTTCAAACACTCTTTGGTGCCAGCAGCACAAATTCACTAAGGAGCGATGTTCAACCATAACTCCTTTAGGCTTTCCTGTAGTTCCTGATGTATAGATTACATATACAAGGTCATCCGCATTACTATTAAGGTCCAGGTTAGTACTGTCTTCACTGTAAATAGCTGTATCTTCAAATTCTAACACTTTGCCATCATATTCAAGATTCCCTCGCAATCGTCTCTGAAGCAGTAACACATTCGCTCCAGAATCCAGTAACATATAGCGTATGCGCTCCTGCGGATAATCCGGATCAACCGGAACATATGCTCCTCCTGCTTTTAGTACTGCCAGAATACCTACCAGCATTTCAGGAGAACGTTCAACCATAATTGCTACCCGTTTACCCGCTCTAATACCTTCTGCTTTTAAAGTTCGGGCTAATCGATTGGCCTGTTCATTCAATTCCCGATACGTCAGATGCCTATTTTCATGCACAATCGCGATCTGTTCCGGTGTGCAATCTGCCTGGGTTTCAAATAGTTTGTGTACAGTCATCTCATTTGGATATTTCTTTGAAGTGTTGTTGAACACATCCAAAATTTGTTTTTTCTCCTCGATTGTAATCAGTTCTACAGAAGAAAGTTTTGTCTGCGGATCTACTACCATAACATCAATGAGGTGCAAAAGATGTTCTGCCATGCGTTCAATTGTTTCCCGCTTGTACAAGGAAGTTGCAAAATTAAAACTGCAAATTAACTCAGCCCCTTGTTCCACTGCCTGGAAGATGATGTCGTATTTCGATACTGAAAAATCTAGCGGATATGGCTTTAGGTTAATTCCTTCCATATGTAGCTCTCTATCTTCCTTATTCTCAAGGACAAACATTGTATCAAATAGCGGGTGTCTTCCCAGCTCCCTACGAACATTTAATTTCTCTACCAATTCCTCAAACGGATAATTTTGATTTTCTTGCGCCTTCAATACATGATCTTTTAGTTCCATGACATAATTACGAACACTTTTATCCCCTGTTGGATAAACTCTAAGAGCTAGTGTGTTCACAAACATGCCTATTAAGTTCTCCAGTTCTGAATGTTGTCTTCCAGCAACCGGTGTTCCAATAATTAAATCCTCTTGTTCGGTGTATTTATGGAGCAACATAGTGTACGCCGCTAGCAATACCATATACATTGTTGATTCAGTCTCCGCAGCAAATTGCCTTAATCCATTGCTTCTCTGAATGTTGATAATAAATTCAAGACTGTCGCCCTCGAATCGATGGTCTGCAGCTCTTGGGAAATCGGTAGGCATTTCAAGTCTTGGAAGTTCTCCGCGGAATGTATCCAACCAATAATTTTCTTGCTCTACCTTCTGCCCGCTTTGCATATTTTCTTGCTGCCAAACCGTATAATCTTTGAACTGAATCTGCAATGGGGACAGATTTTCCGCTCCGTACAACAATACTAATTCTTGAACTAAAATATCTATTGAAGCTCCATCAGAGATGATATGGTGCATATCAAACAGTAAAATATGGCGGTCATGTTCCACAACAATCAATACTGCACGTAATAGTGGCGGTTTCTGCAGGTCGAACACACGAACAAAATGACGTACAGTTTCTTCGACCTTCCCTTGTGAAGTAACTATATCCATTTGAAATTCCACACTTAAATGCACACGCTGCATCAATTTTCCGTCAACCATTTCAAATCCGGTACGCAGAATTTCATGCCGTGCAATCAATTGGCGAAATGCCTTCTCTAAGCGTCCTGAATCAAGCGAACCTTCAAGCATCATCGCTCCAGGCATATTGTAGGTCAGCTCTCCACCCTCAATCTGATTCAAAGCAAACAGACGTTTTTGGGATGAAGACACTGGATAATGTTCCCTTTCCTCCGTCCTCGGGATCGACGTGAATTCTTTCCTTTCCATTGCGGAAATCAAATCTGCCAATTGTTCAACTGTTGGGAACTGAAATACTTCCCGCAGTGACAAGCTGAAATTCATCTCCTTATGTATTTTAGCAACCAGGATAGTGGCGCGTAACGAATGCCCTCCCATTTCAAAAAAGTTATCTTTAATTCCTATTTTCGCTCGCCCAAGGACTTCCTTCCATATTCTCACTAGTTGGACCTCTATTACATTACGAGGAGCCACATACTCCTTCTCATTAAACATAGCCTCTAGTGGTAACGGAAGAAATTCCCTACTTATTTTACCATTTTGGGAAAGTGGCATATGCTTCAACGTGACATACTGCATTGGAATCATATACTGTGGAAGTTCCCGGCCTAACCACTCACGAAACTCGTTTGATTGAACCTCAGCAATCCCTTTGGTAACTACATACGCACATAGATAGCTTTCTAGATGTGAATCTTCATGTTTAACAACGATTGCTTCTTTTACCGCAGGATGTTTTTGTAACACTCTTTCTATTTCCCCGAGTTCAATTCGATAACCCCTTATTTTCACCTGATGATCAATACGACCTAAATATTCAATGTTGCCATCAGGTAACCAGCGCGCCAAATCTCCTGTGCGGTACATTCTTTCTTCAGTGCGGAATGGAATTGGAACAAATTTCTCCGCTGTAAGTTCTGAAAGGTTCAGGTAGCCGCGGGCAAGTTGCGTTCCGGCAATACATAATTCACCAGGTACTCCGATTGGCTGCAATTTCTCTCCTTCACTTATAATATATAATTCAGTGTTATCAATAGGCTTCCCAATAGGTATTCGCTCAAATGGCTGCTCTGAGAAACAATCGAAATATGAAACATCTATTGTTGCTTCAGTCGGGCCATATAAATTAATTAGCTTAGTTATTCCTCCACAAAACAGAAGAGCATTGAATCGGTTCACCTGATCCGGAGTTAATGCCTCACCGCTAGCAAATACATACCGCAAGCTTGAGAGTTCGTTTAAAACCACATTTCCTCCTGACTCAACATAATCTAGAAATGCCGATAGCATAGAAGGAACAAAATGGATTATAGTTACTTTATTGCGGGCAATAGCTTTTACAATTTGGTGCGGGTCCTTCTCATCGCCTGGTTCAAGAAATACAACCTTGCTCCCTTGTATCGCCCACCAGAATTGCTCCCAGACCGATACGTCAAAAGTATAAGGCGTTTTCTGCAAAATAACGTCCGAATCATTAATTGGATACTGCTTTTGCATCCAATGAAGTCGGTTCACAAGCGAACGATGCTCAATCATGACCCCTTTAGGGTTTCCTGTTGTTCCTGAAGTATAAATTATGTAAGCCAAATTTTCAGGCATTGCAGCGAGAGAAGAATTGCTGGTATCACCTTGATATAAATCTTCCTCGTCAACAATAATAGTTATTATATCTTTTAATCCACCATTAGCAGCATCACATTCGTCGGTTTTTAGAATATGGCGGTGCATCTCCTCAAACCTGCGCTGTGTCAAAATTACATTCACATTACTGTCTTTCAACATATAGCGGATGCGTTCTTCCGGTAACAAAGGATCTATTGGAACGTATGCTCCTCCAGCCTTCAACACTGCCAATAAGGCAATAGCCATCTCACATGATCGCTCAACCATAATACCAACTATCTGATCCGGAATTATTCCATGATTCTGCAGTTTGCGTGCTACCTGATTGACACGTCCATTTAACTCAATATACGTGAGCTGTTTATCTCCAAAGGTTACAGCTGTCTTCTCTGGTGAATTAGTAACCATTGATTCAAACTGCTCTACAATTGTAGTCTGCATTGGATACACTGCAGAAGTATTATTAAATAGTTGGATAATCTGTCTGCGTTCTTCGTCTGTTACAATATCATATTGCTCAATTGCTATCTCTGGATCTGTAACAATTTCCTGGGTTAGTTTCATCAGGTGAGCACTCAAACGGCGGATCATATCTGATTCAAAACGGGCCGTGTTATACCTGAAACTAACTTCAAGTTTATCTCCCGGAGCAACTAAAACATCAAAATCAAAATTTGTTTGCTCAAACCCTTCAAACCCGGTTATGTTAACCAGTTTTGAATTTCCTTCATTATCATTGCCCATTATTTCTTCTGAGATCGGATAATTTTCAAATACAACAATATGTTGAACCAACTGTTGCTTGAGCTGAGATATTGCTTGAATTTCAGCAAGTGACAAGTATGCATAACCATTCGAGTCTATGAACTCAGACTGCATACGTTTTAAAATCACACCAAATGTATCCCCTGCTTCTAAAGATACCTTTACGGGTATGGTGTTAATAAATAATCCAACCATTTCCTCAATACCGGCTACTTCATTTGGTCGTCCTGATACTACTGATCCAAAAACAACCACTTTCGACTGATTATATACCTGTAATAGCAATCCCCAAATGGCCTGAAACACTGTACTCAAAGTCACTTGATATGTCTGAGATAACCGAATCATATCCTGGGTTAGAGATTCGTCAAAATGAAGTGTTTCCTGCATAAACTTGGAATTTCCTTTATTAAACTCACCAAGTTTGCGGCCTGGAAGTGTTGTCTCTAATTCAACATTGCCAATATACCGTTGCCAGTAATCCAACGCTTCCTCTTTACTTTGTTCACCCAGCCATTGGATATAACTGCTATAAGGAAATACGGGTTCAAGATACACTGGACGGGATTCCTTAAGTCCGTTGTAAATATTGAAAAAGTCCTTCGCGATAATGCCTAAGCACCAGCCGTCCATAATAATGTGAGGAAAGCTCCAGACTAGTTTGAACTCCTCTTTCTCCATCTCAAATACTGACAATCGGATTAACCCGTCAGCTTCCAGGTCAAAATGCTGTTTCCGATCATTCAGCATAAATGATCGGAAACGCTCCTCTTTCTCACCATTAGTCAGATTACTTAAATCCTCATAGTAAAATTGAGCTTCTTGTTCAGAAAGAACGACCTGTAAAGGCCGTTCTTCATTTTTGTATACAAACACAGTACGAAAAATATCAAAGCGTTCGACTAATAACTGCAAACTGCGATAAAGTAAATCGTGATCAAGCTTTTCACTAATATTCACAATATTTTGCTGAAAATAAGCATCAGACTCTGGATCGAGCATATTGTGAAACAGCATTCCTTCTTGCATAGGCGACAGAGGGTATATATTAAGAATCTGCACTTGGCTCACTTGGAATCACCCTTTCAGACTTAGTTCTTTGACCTCGCTTTTTTCACCTTCGTCATTAATTGGCTGGACAGTGACTGAAATTCCTCAATTGACAACTGTTTATAAGTAAAATCTGTTGGACTTTGCTCCGTTTCCTGCTTGGTTGAGCAATGCTCTATAACTAAAAGCAGGTGTTTATGGAACAACGCAGCAAACTGCTTGGCCGTTTCCTCTTTATACTGTAAAATGCTGTAGTTGAAGTTCATTTGTAGTTGATCATTTACAACCCACCCATTGATATCCCATACATGCGACCTTGACATATTCAAACTAAATTCTTGGCCTGTAGGGATACTGGAAGCAGTGAATTGTTCGTTATCATTGCTCCCTCCGTCCATCTGTCCTAAATAATTGAAACTTATTTCCGGTTGTATCCTCCAGTCCTTTGTTAATTCAGAAGGCCGTTCATCTGCAGATAGGCGATCCGTAATGAACTTCAGAATGCTGTATCCAACTCCTTTATTCGGTACTCTACGAAGCTCATCTTTTGTCGTTTTTATCAAATAAGAAAGATCTTGAGGTTTATCATTTTCAAGTCTAATTGGATAAATTGAGGTAAACCAACCTATGGTTCGTGTAACATCAATTTCCCGAATGATTTCTTCACGTCCATGACCCTCAAGACTAATCCATACCTTTTTGTTCCCAGTCCATTCTTGTACTGCAGAAGCAAGGGCAGTGAGCAGCAAATCATTGACCTCCGTGTTATAAGCGTGATGTGTTCTCTTCAACAACATATCTGTCTGCTCAACCGTTAGAGTAATGATCTCATCACGGCAATCGCTTATATATCCTGACAGAGATTCGTAATCCTTTGGTAAAGGAGAAGCGGTTTCCTCCGCTCGGCTGTTCCAATACCCGATTTCACGGTGCAACTTTGAGCTCCTTGAATACTCCTTAAGTCTAGAAGCCCATTCTCGGTATGAGTCAGTCTTTTCCGGCAAACTCAGTTCCTCGAGTGAAAAACCTTGAAGCGCCTGCTCATAGAGTGAAGCCAGATCTTCCAGTAATATTCGCCACGAAACACCGTCAACAACAAGATGATGTATTACAAATAAAAGATGATCAGCGGTTTTTGTTTTAAACAAGGCAAGTCTCATTAATGGTCCGGACTCAATATTCATTTTCGCCTGTATTCCATTTGCTTCGAATTCAATTTTCTGCTCTATCCCCACTTCTGTTTGCTTCGACCAATCAAAGATATCAAGATTATAGTAATTAGCCGTATCAGTTAATTGAACCCCATGATTGAACGCCGTAACCTGTTCGCCATACTCATAAAATGACATTCTTAAAGCATCATGATGGATTACTAGCTTGTCCAGCGAAAGACTGAGCGCCTTCTCGTTCAGCCCTTTTTTCCAAGACAACATAACCGATTGATTATAGTGATGTTCGAAACCAGTTTGTTCAAAGAATCTTCGTTGAATTGAGGTTAGTTCAACATTTCCTCTAACAATTCCCTGATCAATTACTCGGTCGACAGTTCTAATATATTTGCTGAGCAAACGTATCTCCGGATATTGGAATAAGTCTCGGATCTCCAGCTTATACCCGCGTCCACTCAATCGGGCAGCAATCTGCAGAGCCTTAATAGAATCACCGCCCAGCTCAAAGAAATTCTGTTCCACCCCTACTTGTCTCATTGCAAGTACATCCTGCCATATATCAACAAGCAGCTCCTCCATTTCAGTCTCCGGCCCAGAATATGCCTTTCCAGTTTCCATCTCTCTGTCTGGAGGCGGTAACTCACGCCGATTCACTTTACCGTTTGAACTGAGGGGCATCCGTTCTAAAAGCATGAAACGAGCGGGAATCATGTAATCTGGCAATTTTACTACAAGATAGTTTCTTATCTCTGCTATGGTCAACGTTGTATCTTCATGTAATGTCAGATAGGCACATAAATATTTCCAGCCTTGTGAGTCTTCCCGATCCATCACGACGGCTTCCTTAACTACAGGAAAGCTCCGTAAAGCCGTCTCAATTTCCTCAAGTTCGACTCGAAAGCCGCGAATTTTTAACTGATGGTCCATCCGGCCAAGATATTCAATATTTCCATCGGGCATCCAGCGTCCCAAATCTCCCGTTCGATACATACGAGCTTGAGGATGGAAAGGAACCGGTACGAATCTCTCTTTGGTCAAATCTTCACGGTTTAGATAACCTCTGGCCAACTGCACACCGGCGATACAAATCTCCCCTGGTACACCTATTGGTTGTAAATCTCCTTGCTCGTTCATTACATACATTTGTGTATTATCCACAGGGCGTCCAATCGGTATATTATGAGACGAATGACCTGAAGCACAGTCAAAGTATGAAGCATCAATTGTAGTTTCAGTCGGACCATACATATTGCTAATCTTCGTCCGGCCATCTCGAGATAAAAAAGAATTGAACCTCTCTAATAGTTGTTCATTTAATGCCTCTCCTCCAACAAAAACCTGCTTCAGACTTACGAGCATGTCAGCAATGATGCTTGGTTTTGTCTCTACATGATCAAGGAACACCGATAACATGGACGGTACAAAATGAATGGAAGTCACACCATGCTTCGAAACAGCTTGTACGATCTCTTCCGGTTCTCTTTCTCCTCCTGGTACCAGGAAAACCACTTTTGCCCCTTGAATAGCCCAACAAAATTGCTCTCTGACAGAAACGTCAAAGGAAATAGGCGCCTTCTGCAAAATAACATCAGATTCCTCAGTCGGGAAATGCTTTTGCATCCAGTTTAGGAAATTTGAAATCGAGCGGTGCTCTATCATAACGCCTTTTGGATTCCCAGTCGTACCTGATGTATACAGGACATAAGCTAGATGCTCAGGTCTAGCAATGAGCGGGAAATTGCTGTCCTGGCCTTGATACATTTCCGCGTCATCGACAATTAACATTTCTATCCCATATTTTTCTCCATATGAAATTCCGTCGTTCTCATTTCCATCCATACTCAAAATTTGATGAAGTTTCTCTTCAAATCGTTTCTGCGTTAATACAATTTTTGCACTACTGTCCTGTAACATATAACGAATCCGATCATCTGGTAGTGCCGGATCCAAAGGAAGATACGCGCCGCCTGCTTTCATAATTGCAAAGAGCGTAACCGTCATTTCTATCGAACGCTCAAGCATAATAGGTACAATCTGATCTGGCTTTACTCCGAATTTTTGCAATCTGCGTGCTGCTTGATTGATCCGTGCATTCAGTTCGCCGTACGTCAGCTGCTCCTCATCATAAATTACTGCAATCCGATCAGGTGCTTTAGCCACCGTTGCTTCAAACAAGGCTACAATCGTATCTGTAGGATACTCCGTAGAAGTATCATTAAATTCATTCAGAATTTGAGATTTCTCTTCTTCTGAAATCAACACGATATCTCCTAGTTTTACTTCTCTATGATCGACTAGCATCTCCAATATTTTAATCCAATGACGGGACATCCGGTGAATTGTTGCAGCATTATACAACTTGGTACAATACTCAAAGCTTACTAGAAGCTGATCTCCGACCTCTTCCACGTTTACAGTAAGGTCAAATTTGGATATTCCCATTGCAAAATCAAAAGGTTTAAAGGTTGCACCTTCCACTTGAATCTGCTTCATACCTGTGTTTTGCAGAACGAACATGGTGTCAAACAATGGATTCCGGCTAGAGTCACGACGAATTTGAAGATGCTGTAACAATTCTTCAAACGGATATTCTTGATTCTCAAAGGCTTGTAGAGAGTGTTCTTTAATTTCGTTCAGAAATTGGGACAATGTCTTTTCTTTTTCCGGAAAATTGCGAAGTGCTAACGTATTAACAAACATACCTATAAGTTGCTGGAGATCATTATGTGGTCTTCCTGCAACTGGAATGCCTATTATAATGTCATCTTGTCCAGTATATTTGTGTAGCAGAACATTATACGCTGCAAAAAGCACCATAAATAGCGTTGAGCCTGTGTCCGAACATAACTGGTGCAACTTCCTAACCATGTTTGCTTCCAGTTCAAATGAGACTTGGTCTCCCTCATAACTTTGTACTCGAGGTCGCATGTAATCTGTGGGCATGTTCAACATTGGTATTTCTGCGCCAAACTGATCTATCCAGAATGCCCCTTGTTGTCTCATACGTTCCTGCTTGAGGAAGTTGTTGTGCCAAACAGCGTAATCTTTGTACTGAATACGTAAAGGCTCCAACGTATTTCCTGCGTACAATTGACTGAATTCCTCTACAAACACTTCGACAGACATTCCATCTGTAATAATGTGATGCATGTCAACAAGCAGAATGTGTTGTTTCGAGGTTATCTTAATTAGCTCTGAGCGGAAAAGCGATGCTTCAGATAAATCAAACGGACGAATAAATGGATCAACCATCCATTTGTAAAATGTCTCCATTTGGTTTTCCTTGCCAACCATTTGATGCCCATTTGTTACTGCAACAGCAGATTCACTAACCATTGCAGCATCCAATTCAGTATAGTTGAGCTCAAAATGGACATTTTTATGCACTCGCTGTACAGGCTGACCCTCATTTAGCTCAAAAGAGGTACGGAGTGATTCGTGGCGTATAATCATTTGATTGAATACTTCCGCCATTTTGTTTCTGTCGATTGGCCCATCAATTAACAGTGCTGCGCACATGTTATACGCTGTGCTTGCTGTATCCAGTTGATGAATAACGAATAGCCTTTTTTGGGCAGAAGAGACAGGATAGATCATCTCTTCCGCAACCGTTTCAATCATTGCATATTCACTCTTCTCCGTTTGCACAATGACTTCTGCCAATTGACGGACTGTCGGTAAAGCAAATATATCTCGTAACGCCAACTCGATACAAAAGTCTTTAGCTATGTGATTTAAGAGGAGCATGGCCTTCAGCGAATGTCCGCCCAGATCAAAAAAATTATCGTCAACTCCAACTTGCGTCAGACCAAGTGTCTCCTGCCAAATCCTCGTAAGAACAGCCTCTGTTAAATTACGTGGTGCAGTATAGATAGAAGATGCCAATAGGTTGCCCACAGGTTCTGGTAATGTATTGCGATTAATTTTTCCATTAGGCGTAATGGGTATAGCATCCAGTTGCATGAACTGAGTAGGTATCATGAAGTCAGGTAAACGTCCCGAAAGACTTTTACGGAATAAATTAATATCAAGAACTTCCCCTTCAGTTAAGACCACGTATGCGCATAAGTATTTGTGACCATTACTGTCTACCTGATCAACAACCACCGTCTGCGTAACTTGCTTAAACTTAAGTAACTCCGATTCAATTTCACCAAGTTCAATTCGATATCCTCGTATCTTCACCTGGTAATCAAGCCGACCCACAAAATCAACAGTTCCATCCGGAAGCCATCTCGCCAAATCACCAGTCCGATACATGAGGCTTCCAGGTTCAAATGGGCACTCTACAAATTTTTCCGACGTCAATTGTGCTCTTCCCAGATAACCGCGAGCAACACCAGTGCCTGCTATACATAATTCTCCGAGTGTGCCAACCGGAACTAATTGAAGCTTAGCATCGACAATATAAAACCGTTGATTGCTAAGGGGTCTTCCGATTGGAACACTTCCGTATTCAGGAAGCTGTTCAAAAGAAGGTTCGTAGAAGCTTGAGTCAATAGAGGCTTCTGTTACACCGTAGGTGCTAATGATACGGAACTGTTTATTGAAACGCAGGAGCAGATTGCGGTAATCCTCAACACTGTAGCTATCTGAGCCCGTGATTAATAGTTTTAGACTGCTAATGTCCAGGGATCTCTCGTAAATATACTGCATTAATGGAACAATTAGTGCAGGCGTTGATTCCATTACCGTAATCTTATATTCAGCAATAAATCTGGCCAAATCAGCCGGGTCTCTCCTTACTTCCTGCGGACAAATTACCATCGTACCTCCATTTAAAAAGGTACGAGCCATATCACCTGCAAATACGTCAAAAGAGTAACTGGCTAACTGCAGGAGTATCACATTAAATTCACACAAACGATGATCGTAACGGAAGCTCCACCCTGTGTTTACAAAGCTCCGATGCTCAATCAAAACTCCCTTAGCATTCCCCGTAGTTCCGGATGTATAAATTACATACGCTAGATCAGATATCTCATTCACATGTTCCAGATTTGACATGCCCAGTAGCCAAGCATTATCTGAGAGTTCAAGATCTTGCTTCCTTTTATCTTGCCATTCTATCCATTTTTCAGATTCTTCAGAAAATGGCGTCACATCAATTTCCACTCCACCGAATTGCTGCTTTAGCAGTCCTGGTTGCGACAATAAGATGTTCACATCACTGTCACAGAGCATGTACAAAATACGTTCCTGCGGGTACGCTGGATCAATGGGTACGTAAGCACCTCCGGCTTTCATTACAGCAAGAGCGGCCACAACCATCGCAGCCGACCGATTTACCAGAATAGCTACAAGATTCTCCCGTCCCACCCCACCGTCTCTTAACAATCTTGCCAGCACATTCACACGTTCGTTCAGTTCACGATAGGATAGCGATACTCCATTAAATGTAACCGCAGTTACATTCGGTGTGAGAGATGCTTGAAGTTCGAACAAACGGTGAAAAGTATCCTCTGTCCGCTGAGCAACTGGACCTAATGACATCTTTAACAACTGAACTCGTTCTTCAGCAGTAAGTAAATCGAATGATTCGATCGGCATGTCAGTCTTAAACGAAACCTGAGTAAGCACAGAGTGCAAGTGACCTTTGATCCGTTGGACCGTCTTCTCTGCATATACATTTCGATTGTAAGAAATAGTCACCTTCATGTTTTTTCCAGTTTCCACACTCAAATTGAAATCATAGTTTGTCTGCTCGGATAAACTGGCTTGCATTATCTCAAATCCAAGATCAGTGTCAGTTGAATCAATTACGTTCTCAAGAGGGTAATTCTCAAATACAACAATGTGATCAAACAAATTATGCTTTAAAGAGGATAATCCCTGAATATCAACCAACGAGCAATAATTATGATTTTGTGAATTTAATGAGTCGTGCTGTACTTTTCCCATCAAATCCGCGAAAGTATCCTTTTCAGATAATTTAACTCTTACAGGAACTGTATTTATGAACAGACCCACCATTCGCTCGACATCAGGAATTTCTGAAGGGCGGCCGGAAACTACGTTACCTACCACAACATCATCAGTTTGGTTGTAACGTCCAAGTACAAGACCCCATGCTGCTAAAAATAAGTTACTCATTGTGACCATATATTGGTCTGCCGTAGCTTTGAGCTTGCTGGTATCAGACTCACTCAGAGTAAAACTTAGTTCCCCAGGGCTAAACTCATTACTCTTTCTTTTATTCTTTGAAGGTAAGCTCGCCTGCTCCTCATAACCGCTTAAATAGGACTTCCAATAATTCAATGCTTCTTCATTATCTTGTTCATTCAGCCATTTAATGTAGCGGCTAAATGGAATTGCGCTTGGAAGTTCCAGCTGTCTATCGTTACGAAAACAACGGTAATGGTCCATTAACTCTTTCATGACAATGCCAATACACCAACCGTCCATTAATATGTGATGATAACTCAGCGCAAGATGGTAAGTTTTTTCACCAGTTTGTAGTACACCTAACCGCATGAGAGAATCACTGGACAAATCAACACCTTTCTTCTTGTCCTCATCTTCATATCGAGCAATGTAGTTCAGACGTTCAGTTTCAGATAAGGTGCCGATATCTTTGTAATGCAATGTGATTTGACGATTTTTAAATACTGCTTGCACAGCTTCACTTTTAAAGCCCGTAATAAAACTGGTTCGTAATATATCATGCCGTTGTAGCAGACTATTAAAGCTTTTTTCAAATAGTGTAAGATCCAAATGTCCGGATATATCCATACTCATTTGTTCAAAGTAAGATCCTGACTGAGAATTCATCAAATGATGGAATAACATTCCTTTTTGCATAGGTGTCAGTAGATAAACGTTTTCCAATTCTCCAATTTGCTTTGTATTTTCAGTCAGCAGTTCTAATTCCTCCAGCGATAACCCACTCATTGCTACATCACTTGGTGTAAGTTCAGAGTAACCTTTAGACACGCAATGCATCACAATTTCTTGCAGACTCTTATGCAGTTCGCTGGCAAGACGCTCAATCGTTTCTCGATAGTAATGCTGTTTGCTATAATCAATCGTCAGCGTTAACTGACCATTCCTAATCATACCGTTAATATCAAGAACAAATTCAATCGGTGAATCTCTACTGATTGTTTCACCTGTTGCGAAACGCGACTCTTTTAACCCGCTTCCTTCAATATCCTGATCAAACTGTCCTAGATAGTTAAAGCTTATTTCAGGATTGAAAAAGAAATTATAGTCCTCGGAATGATTAGCCAAATACCTCCAAATTCCATATCCAATTCCTTTTAGCGGAATAGATCGTAAGTTTTCTTTTGTTAATTTAATATAGTCCCCCAAATTTTCATTGCGCGGGGCTTCAAGCACAACTGGATACATAGATGTAAACCAACCTATAGTACGGGTGATATCAATATCAGGAATAATTGCCTCCCGCCCATGACCTTCCATGTTCACACAGACCCGTTCCAGACCGGACCACGAGGTTAATGCTCTTCCTAATACTGCAAGCAATATGTCATTAACTTCAGTATTGTAAGCTTGATGTGCCTGTTTCAGTAATGCTTCTGTATCATCTTCCGACCATGAGAGAGTTACCGTGTCAGTCTCGTGATTCAGTGGTTGATCACACATGAAATCTCGCGGCAGCGGGATGAAGGAGCTGTCATTAATTTCTTTCCAGTATTCGAAATCTCGCTTAGTGTTGAAGTGATCTGAATATTCCGTAATCTTCGCCGCCCACAATTGAAATGAATCAGATTTTATCGGGATACGAATTGGATCTCCGTTCAATGCTTGACCATACGCCGTTCCTAAATCTTCAAAAATAATTCGCCATGAAACTCCGTCTACTGCAAGATGGTGAATTGCTATCAATAAATGGTCGCCATCCCAACAACGGAATAACCCTAATTTCACTAACGGTCCATTTGTTAAATCCATAGATTTTTGAATATGGGTTGCTTTAGTTTCTATTATCTCTGCAAGCGTAATCTCATCTCTGATCCCTTCAAGATCATGAACTTCAATCGTATATAATTCTCCCTCGCTCACACCGCGGTTCCATGCTACAAAACCCTCCTCAGTTTCGCGAAGCACTAGTCTAAGCGCATCATGATGGACAATAATGGCTGACATTACTTGTTCAAGTACTTCTATGTCAAAACCTTTTTCGTTATAAAGGACGATTGCCTGATTATAATGATGTTTATTAACAGAATCTAGCCCAGCAAACATGGAAATAATTGGTGAAATTTGTA
Source organism: Paenibacillus sp. FSL R7-0179 (assembly GCF_038002265.1). NCBI lineage: Bacteria > Bacillati > Bacillota > Bacilli > Caryophanales > Paenibacillaceae > Paenibacillus > Paenibacillus sp. FSL R7-0179. Next base: position 464,869 of record NZ_JBBOCC010000002.1, on the reverse strand, counting down.
TTACACCCTTCACTTCTCTCTGATCGACTTTTTTAGATACCAATTGAATAAATGGCATGAGGGCCGCTACAGTTGGATACTGAAACAAATATTTCATTTCTAGTTTATAACCCGCTTGTAGTAAGCGTGATACAACTTGAAGTGATTTTATGGAGTCGCCACCTAATGTGAAGAAATTATCTTTTATACCAATGATTGGGATTACAAGTACAGATTTCCACACTGTTACCACTGCTTCTTCAATTTGGTTACGAGGCGCAATATAGTTAGCAGATAAGATTGTATTTTCACGAGTAGAAGAAGGTAATCTTTTTCGATCAATCTTTCCATTGGGACTTAACGGCATGGCTTCCAAGATAACAAAATATGAAGGAACCATATAAAGCGGTAATTGGCTTGCAAGTTCATCATGAAGCACAGACATTACCATATTATCAAATCCGGGACTAAGTACTACATAAGCACACAAATAATTGCTGCCCGCATTGTCTGTACCCGGAATTACTACCGCTTCTTTCACCTGATTCAGTTTTAGAAGACTTGCCTCAATTTCACCAAGTTCAATGCGATATCCTTTAATTTTAACCTGATGATCCATTCGCCCAATAAAGTCAACGTTTCCATCTGGCATCCAACGGGCTAGATCTCCTGTACGATATAGCCGTTCCCCAGAAACAAACGGGTTCAATAAGAACTTATCATTGTTCAGCTCGGTCCGATTCAAATACCCCCTTGCGACACCTGGACCTCCAATACACAACTCACCAGGAATACCGATTGGAACTGGATTAAATGATGAATCCAGAATATAAAATCGAGCATTAAAAGTAGCTTTTCCAATAGGAACACTTCCGGTCTGTGGAAGCAACTCAAGAGGTTCGTCATATATGCTAGTATCTATAGCCGCTTCAGTAACTCCATAACTATTAATAATACGTATGGATGTACCGAATTGCTGATGTAATTTCCAATAATCACTAACGCTGCATGCATCAGAACTTACAACTATTAATTTTAACCAATCAATTGCAAGGTCCTGATCAGCAATGTAACTCATAAATGGTACAACTAGAGCAGGTGGCGACTCTAATAAGGTAATCTTCCAATCGTAAATCCACTGATATAATCGTATAGGATCAATACGATCTTCCTTGGGGCAAATCACCATTGTTCCACCGTTGAATAATGCTCTGGCCATATCACCTAAAGAAACATCAAAGGAGAAGCTGGCTAACTGTAACAATCGCACTGGGAACTCATTCAAATGGTATTCCCTTCTGTTAGCGTAAGCGGTATTTACCAGACTTTTGTGCTCGATCATTACCCCTTTCGGACGTCCAGTAGTGCCTGATGTATAAATAATATATGCCAGATCATGCCCCTCGTTCCGGTTAGGAATTGCAGAGTCGTCGCTATCATATGCACTTTCATTATCCAAACATATTACAGGGATATCTAACCTGCTATGTTGCATCACGGATGCTAACGGTGCTATCAACCACGATTTGGTAATCAGAACTTTTGCTCCGCTATCCTCCAGCATGAACTGAATTCTGTCTTCCGGATAATCAGAGTCTATCGGAACATACGCTCCACCCGCTTTCCATACAGCAAGGATAGCAACAACTATTTCTACCGAGCGTTCCACCAGAATACCAACTATAGATTCTCGTCCGATTCCTTCAGCAATTAGTCTTCTAGCAAGACTGTTGGCGGCATGATCGAGTTCCCGATACGTCAATTGCTTATCCTGATATACAACTGCCGTATGATTTGGTTTTTTTATAACTTGAGCCTCGACCAAGACATGAAACGGTACATCGATATCTTCTGCAGCTTCGTAGACATCAAATTCTTCAAGCAGTTGCGTCTTCTCACAGGCCGTCAGTAAATTCAACTGCTTTAGTGCAGCATCTGGCCTAACTACAATTTCTTTCAATAATTCAAGGTAATGGCCTGACATTCGTTCAATCGTCGATTGCTTCCATAGGCTTACCGCATACTCAAACTTAAAGTTAAGTTTACTATCACATTCAGTAGTTTCCAGCGTCAAATCAAACATCGAAATCTTATTTTTCGCTTCCTCAATAGTGCAGAAAAGTTCACCCGCCTGAAATGTGTCTGAATCCTTTGTATAACTAAACATAGTATCGAACAGTGGATTACGGCTTAAATCTCGCGAAATGTCTAACCTTTCCACCAATGCCTCGAAAGGATACTCTTGGGAATCAAATGCCGACAAAACCGTCCTTTTAACCTGTTCCAAGAAGTCAAGGAAATTCATAGACCCATCAATAGAGCAATTTAAAGTCAGCGTATTGATAAATACGCCTACCATATTTTCGCTATCAGGATGATTTCGCCCGGCAACTGGAGTGCCAATCACGATCTCTTCTTGACAATTGTATTTATACAATAATGTAAAGTAAGCCGCAAGTAGCACCATATACATCGTCACACCATTGTCGTTTGCTAGCTTTTGCAATTGTTCTTTCAATTCGCCCTCAACAGAAAAGTAGAGAACGTCTCCTTTGAAATTTTGTATTGCTGGACGAGGATGATCATAAGGAAGATCTAACAGGGTTGTGGCTCCATTTTCAAACTGCTCGACCCAATAGTTTTCCTGAGAAGCGTAGGCTTCTGTACCTATCCACTCATTGTGCCAAGCCGAATAATCCTTATATTGCACCCGAAGATCAGGAAGATTTCTACCTTCATACAACGCGGCAAACTCCTGAAGAAGCAGTCTGACAGAAATTCCATCGGCGATTATATGATGCATGTCCATAAGCAATATATGTTCTTGTTCACCCCTTTCCATTAATCCGATACGAATGAGCGGGGCTAACCCTAAATCAAACGGACGAACAAACGATTCTATACTTTCCTCAGAGTTATCTACGTTGCCTAAAATATCTTGGATTGAGAACTGCACTTCTTCATCAATGCGCTGCATTACACCCTCTTCTGTTTCTATAAATGAGGTTCGCATTGCATCATGTCTTTGCACAAGAGCTGCAAAGGCATCCTCTAGTCGCCGCTTCTCTAAAGGACCTGTTAACTTTAACATTCCAGATATATTGTAGGTAATTCCATTGCCATCGAACTGATGCATAATGTACATACGTTTTTGCGCAGAGGATACTGGGTACAGGTCTTGGCGATCTATTGGAGTGAGCTCGCTATACATAACCTCGCCTGTCTCCAATTGTTCGCTAACATATTTAGCGATCATTCGAACATTTGGTGTACTGAAAATCTGTCGTAACGGAATTGTAACACCTAGTTCTTTAGAGATACGCGCTAATACAACCATAGCCTGTAGCGAATGACCGCCAATTTCAAAGAAATTATCCAATACTCCAACTTGACTTGTCTTGAGAACATCCTTCCAAATTTCCAGAAGTTGAAATTCCAGTTCACCCTCAGCTTTAATAAATTCGGAAGCAGCAATATTCAAGTCACCCGGATCAGGCAGTAAAGAATAATCAACCTCCCCTTCTACGTTCCTAGGCAATTTATCCACTACTACTATCGACTTCGGCAGAGCATAATTCGGCATATTTTCATTCCAAATTTCTTTCAATTTATTCTCATCAATTAATGCTGCATTATTTTCAATATAGACTAAAAGATGTGAATCGTTATGTAAGACAACCGCACATGCAGTTATTGGGGATATTTCAATCAAAGTCCTCTCTATTTGATCGAGACTTACATAATACTGTTGTATGCAGACAATTCGCTCTAATCGGCCCCATATTGTTATTCCTTCACTAAAGGTACTCATAGCCAGCTTTCCAGTGCTATTCCATCTATGTTCTTTTGAATCAAGAACGTATAGTTCGCCAACCGCCCCCATTGGTGTAGGATGGTGATACTCGCTCATCACGCATACTTCAGTTTCTTGTCTGCTCCAAATTTCATTTAATCTTTCTAGATGCTCATTATTTAGGAGAGTCAGTTCACTTATCATAATTTGGTCAGAACTTAAATTCACAAGTGATTCCAGTAAATAAATATAACATTCAACCCACAAAGACATATTTTCACGTCTGGCGATATCAGTACGGAAGTCGAAATCTAGCCGGAGATTTCCATTTAATTCTGTAACATTTAGAAATAAATCATAATTCATGTACTTAACCGGAGTTGCAATTATTTCCGTTTCAAGTCCATGAAACTTTAAGCCTTTGAGCGGTCTATCCATATTAAATACAATGTTATAGACAGGAAGATTGATAAGTTGCTCACTCACATATGAAAATGGGAACGATTGATATCGATCTATTGCATTCATGCCCGCTTTCACATTGGAAAAGAATTGCTCTATAGTTTCATGACCTTCAATTTCAGTGATAGCCGGCAAAAGGTTGACACAATTTCCAATCATGGAGTAATTGCCTGTCTGTGCTTGTCCGGCCGTCGGAATTCCGATGACAAAATGCTTCCGACTGGTTAAATAGTGTTGAAATAATTGAAATGATCCCAACATTGTTACAAACAAGCTGTTTTTAAATCTGATACTTAATGCTTTTAACTTAGAAGATAATAAAGGATCTATAGTATGTGTAATTCGGTCTCCACGGTAGGCAGGTTTGGTAAGTATATCTGTGGTTGGATATTGAATTGCCGGTATTGCACTTTCCAGCTTATCTCCCCAGTACTGAACAGCTTCTGCCATTTCCGGGGAATTGTTTCTTTCTTGCTGCCATGCCAAAAAATCATTGAATTGAGCCGTTGGGGGCAGCGACCACTGTTCCTCTTTACACAGCGCCGAATAAACCTGCTCTAGTTCTGCGATAAATACACTAATTGACCAACCATCTATTAAAAGATGATGCATTGTTACGACTGTAATTACTTCATCAACAGCTATTTGCAGCAAGTTAAGACGAAATAAAGGAGTGAGTGAGTCAAGAGTAAATGGACGCCCTGCTTCTTCTTTGAGCCATTGCTGAACCCAGGTTTCTTTATCCAGACCACTCATGTAAGATATGGGAATATCAATTTGAACGAAAGGCAATACGAGTTGAACATCACCTGTCTCATCTATTACTGTTCTAAGTGCTTCATGTCGTTCTGCAAGTATTTGCACCGCTTTTTGTAACTTGTCAAGTTGTAGAGGGCCAGTCATTTTGAGCGTAATTGTTTGATTAAACGCTAAATTCAGTTGCTCTGAAGTCTGAGTTGCTATCCACATCTGTTTTTGTTCACTAGAGAGATTAAACTTATTCTCACTTAGCAATTTTAATGCTGTGGGGTTGCTGGAGATATTGTGGTTCATTTCATACACAGTTCTGGATGATATAAGTGTCCCGCCTGGACCGTTTGGTTCTGGTGGCTGAGGTAAGAACCCGCCATCTCTAAGTTCTTCTACAGTTTCTTTTACAACTTCAATAAATCGATGGATATCATCATCAGAATGAGCTGTAGAGAGAAAACAATTACGTCCCTCCCAAATATAAATACCTTTATAAAGCAGGTGATAAAAGAAGAGCTCCAAATCACCCTTCAACACGAAGCGGAAAAGCGAACCAAAATGGACTACTTTAATTGGCACATGCTCAGATTCGAAATAATGGTTCAATGCGTTCGCTAATCCAGTGGTCCGTTCATTTAAACTCACATGTAACTTATCACCCTGGCTTCTAATCTCATTTAAAACCGCCGAGGCAGCAGCCATAGCTAATGGATGGTGACAGAATGTTCCGGCCACAAATACCCTACGATTTTCGTTTTGAGGATAAGAATTATCGCCAAACCTCCAAGTTCCGCCATCGATAGAGTCCATGAAATGGGATTTTCCTGCAACAATCCCTATTGGTAGTCCTCCACCAATAATTTTTCCGTAAGTTACTAGGTCCGCACGAATTCCAAACCAAGCTTGAGCACCGCCTGGATGAATTCGGAACCCAGTAATGACTTCATCAAAAATTAAAGCGGTACCGGATTTAGCCGTTATTTCACGTACCTCCTTCAAAAATCCCTTTGGTTGTAGGTCAGGTCTGCGACTCTGTACCGGTTCTACCAAAACAGCGGCCAACTCATTGGCATGATCACGGATATATTCAAGAGATTGTTTACTCCCATAATTCAATACAACAACATCTTTTACCATATTGGCTAGCGTGCCTGGTGCCATCTGTATGGCTTGATTGTTATCTCCTGCTAATGCCAACACTCCATCATATGTGCCGTGGTACGACCCCGCAAAAATAACAACCTTGGACCTTCCCGTTCCTGCCCGCGCCAGCCGTAAAGCAACCATAATCGCTTCTGTCCCAGAATTGTAAAACGCTACTCGTTCAACGCCCGTTAACTGACAGATAGCCTCGGCGACATTCCCTGCCAAATTGGACATGGGGCCGATACACATCCCGATTTCTATTTCTTTTAACAAGACGCTCTGGATAAATGATGGGCCATGACCAAAAAAGTTAACACCAAATCCCATTGTAAAATCAATGTATTCATTTCCATCTAAGTCCCATACTTTTGAGCCTTGCCCTCTTGTCGATATGAGTTGATACACCATCTCCTTTAAAAGTGGGCGAAAACCGGCAACATTCCGATTATTTGCGTATACATAGCGATACTGCTGGGTATATTCTTTAGTTTTTTTAGTTTTAGCTGTATATCGTTCGATCAGTTGACCAATATGTTCTTCCTGTCTATGTGTCAATTGCTCTCTAGCATTGACATTAATTTGCGTGTATGGAGAAAACGGCCGTTCTCCTGCCGGCTCCTTCTTCTCCGTATGTAACTTCCCTAAACCGTATTCTGGAGTGGTTTTTTCGTTGACAATCCCACTATTGGATCCTCCGCTAAAATGAGTCAGTTTCTTTGTGTCACTTTCGTTGTTATGGGGCCTTTGCTGCAAAATATCAAGCTGCCGTGACATAAGATGAAGCTGTTCTTCAAGAATTCGTTCTACCGACGAACCTCCAGTTAATCTAGGAAAATCTGATGCAGTGGCTGTTGCATGTGCAGATACATTTATTAATTCGGCCCTCACTTCTGGAGCAACTAAATTCGATTGTTGTTGCGGCAAGCTCTGATGAAGTCCGGCACCAACAGATGATCCCTCTACAGTCTGTTCTTCCGGAATTTGTGTTTGAATATATTCAGCAAGATTATTAATCGTAGTTAGTGATTCAAAAAAAATATTCATCGGGATATTTAGATGATACTTATCTTTGATTTTTTGCATAACCTGCATTAAATGGATAGAATCCAGACCCATTTCTATGAAGTGAGTATGCTCATTGATTTCACCTATCTCTAACTGCGAAACATTTTGGATCATCAGTTTTAATGTTTCAAGTATATTGTCCCTCGTTTGTGCGGACCGACTTTCATTTGCCTGCTTGACACTCATGACAATTTGTTCCTCCCTCCTGATCGTACGACAATTGACAGTTCTATTGATTTCGGAACTCAAAGAATGAACGTTATAATCGATCCAACAACGTCTGCGCTCAAACGGATATGTGGGTAACGAAACTTTGTAGCACAACTCCTTTTCATAAAGAAGTCTCCAATCAACTCGTGCACCTTGTACATATAACTCACTGAGTTTACGCAACTTCCCCTCAATAACTGATGGCTCTGATTCATATAAGCCATCTAAGAGTAATGAGACTTGTTCATTCATTTCTTCAATATCCTGTTGGCTCAATTCTCCATTAATTCGTTCTCTATCAGGTTCAAAGGTTACACGATGCACTCCTGCAAAAACCGAATTTCCCGAAGGTCCAAGCGTATTTAGCTGTACTAATTCTTGACGAAGTTCCTCGATATCCGAAGCGATAATTGCCAGTCGGTGCGCCCAGTGCACTCTTCCGGTTGCAGCTGTGTAGCAAATATCACGAAATGGTGTATCTCCCCAGTTAGCATCTTGAATCATTTGAAGATATTGTCCTGCTAGTTCCTTTAACGCAACCTCTGACTTCGCTGACATTGTAATTATATAGGGCTTCCCAACATCTCTGTTTATTGGGCCTGTAGTTCGAATATACTCTTCCACAATTACATGGGAATTTGTTCCGCTAAAACCAAAAGAGCTTACCCCAACACGGCGGGGTACACCCGCTTGTGTCTTCCAATGTGATAATTTTGTATTCAAATAAACTGGGGATTCTTCAAAAATAATGTTACGGTTTGGTTTTTCAAAATGGATTAATGGCGGGAGTTGTTTATACTTCAGTGCCATTACTGTCTTCAGCAAACTAGCTATACCGGCAGCTTCGTATAGATGACCAATATTGGATTTGACAGATCCCAATCCAACGAATTGCTTATTAGTAATATTTCTGTAACGAAACGCTTTTTGGATTCCGTCAACCTCTATTGGATCGCCAAGTTTAGTACCTGTACCGTGCGCCTCAATATAACTGATTGTTGTAGGATCAATTCGAGCATCTTTCCAAGCTTGTAAAATTACATCTGCTTGTGCGGAAGCACTTGGAGCAGTTATACCAGCAGTTCTTCCATCTTGATTTATAGCGCTTCCCTTAATCACAGCATGTATGTTGTCCCTGTCTAACTGAGCTTGATGAAGTGGTTTTAACATAACTGCCCCCACGCCTTCTCCCCAACCGGTACCATCCGAACTATCATCGAATGCACGAGCGCGATCGTCCGAAGATTCCATTCCTATGCCGGCTTTTACGGGAAGAATAATTGTCTTCACCCCGCCAACTATCGCCATTTCACAATCTCCGCCTCTAATAGCCTGACATGCCGTATGTAATGCCACAAGGGATGAAGAACATGCAGTATCGACAGTTATTGCAGGACCTTTCAAGTCAAGCAAATATGATATCCGGCTTGGAATAATTGATGCCAGATTCCCCATTCCAAAGTTCGGAAGCTGACCAGGTATTACTTCTGTAAGCAGTCTTTCGTACTCAAAGCTCGACTTAGAATAACCGACATACACCCCTACTTTACGCTCCTTCAAATCTTCTCCACTATAACCTGCATCCTCAATCACACTCCACGCCGTTTGAAGAAATAAACGTTGATTGGGATCCATTAAGCTTGCTTCCTTCGGGGTTATTCTAAAGAATGAATAATCGAACTTGTCGATCTCATCCAAATATCCGCCTTCTGCAAAACTAAGATCGCGGCCTTCCATATTTATGTGGGACAAGAAATAATCGGCATCTTGCTGACGCAGCGAATTCATACTCCGGATACAGTCTTGGCCGGTAGTTAAGTTAGCCCAGTATTCTTGCAAATTTTTGGACATAGGATATTTACCTGAAACACCAATAATCGCTATATCATGTTCAGTAAATTCTTCTGACTGGTTGTCAGATGAATGCTCCTCTATCTTTAGTGCTGTCTCTGACTCGCTTTTCTCTCCCTCAATAATAAATTCAGATAATTTATTAATGTTTGGATAAGAGAATAAGTCAGAAACAGAAATCTGGATATCAAACTCCTGCTCAATTTTTTTAGCAATCTGCACTAACTGTAATGAACTGGCTCCAACATCAAAATAACTATCTTCAATTCCGATTTCTTTACTATGTATAAACTCTCTGCAAATAGTAAGTAATTTTTCTTCAACTTTATTTTTGGGAAGTATAGAACCTCTCTCGTGCAGCTCCTGCTGACTTAGCTTGGCAAGCTTCTCTAGCACTTCACTATATTCGCCTTCCTTAAAATCCTTAGCTAATTTGTATCTTTGCACCTTACCACTTGTTGTCTTTGGAATACGGCGGATAGGTACAACATCCTTCACGTTCCAACCGCCATATAAATTCAAGTGAAGCTTTAACTTCTTAATTAATGGTAAAAATAATTCAGGAGACTTCGTATGTACGACAAAGATAATAATATCATCTTGTTGAGTCAGTTCATTATAAACACTAGATACAGCTATTTTACCGAGTTCAATCCCCTCTACTTGTTCGGCAACTCTTTCAATATCATGCGGATATATATTCTGTCCGTTTACAAACAATATATCCTTCTCTCGCCCAGTAATGACAAGTTCCCCTCCGCGCATAAAACCCAAATCACCTGTTAATAACCACCCGTCAAAAGTAAATACCTTTTCGGTTGCCGTCGGATTGTTATAGTAACTGGACATAACATTCAAACCTTTAATCTGAATATGTCCAATGATATCATCGGGAACTGAAATATTACTAGAATCACAAATTCTAACCTGACAATCATCAATCGGGAATCCCACTTTAACAAAAGTAACGGTCTGACTACTAGGTTCCTCTAATTCCGCCACCTGTCCACCTACATAGAGAGAATCCCGTAAAAGATGCAACCTAGCGAACTCATCCGTAGATCTCTTTATAGATACTCCTACTGAGGCTTCTGCTAATCCGTATACTGTGTGCATAGTATTACGCTTCAGACCGTATTTGCCCAATTCATCTAAAAACAAGTCGCATAATTCGGCTGATATTGGTTCAGCGCCATTGTAAATAAATTTCACATGTGACAAATCCCAATCCGCTGCTTGTTCACGTTTATAATGCCCCAAGAAAAATTTATACCCGAAATTCGGGGAACACAGATAGGTTATCTTATGCTCTGAGGTTTTCTTTATCCAAATTGAAGGTTTACGGATAAATAATGAAGTCGGCATGATATACTGTTGAATTTCAGCCCACATGCTTTTTAAATGGAAACCAATCATCCCCATATCATGTGTGAGGGGCAGCCACGATAAGTACGAATCTTCTGGTTGCACGCCAGAATTCTTAGCAATTGCCCTAATATTCACAAGCAAATTCCTGTGAGTCAGTATTACGCCTTTTGGATCGCCTGTTGAGCCTGAAGAAAACTGAATAAATGCCACATCATCAGAATTTGCAGCATGAACTATTCCATCGTTCTCTCCTATGCTAACCATTTGGTCCATAGTCATCGTTTTTTTCGTGACAGAAATCATTTTTTTATCCAAACCAACTTCTTGCGCATATTTACAAAGGTTATCAAAAGCCTTTTTTTCTGTAACCATATAAGGATGTAATAATACATCCCACACTTTAAGTAGTTTCATTCGGTGTTCATTATTATTGCCAATGCTTATAGGCACAGGAACAATTCCACCTAAAATTGCTCCCCAAAAGAACCATAAGAATGTCTGGTTATCTTCAATCTGCAGAATCAGTTCATCCCCAGGTTTAAGTCCCTTAGCCTGCAATTGATAGAGAACCTTCAACGAATGTTGATACAATTCTGTGTACGCTTCATATACTTCTTCTTTATCACCTGATATATAGGTAATACCTTTGTTACTATTTTTAGCGCGAGTTTGTAACAGCTGTATAAATGTAGTTGTATCTTTCATACTCTTCTCCTTTGCATTTAAATGTAGTTTTATCATCAGCCTTTTATCAGTTGCATATTTCCTCTAGAAAAAGCATTCTAATTCATTCACAGTGGAAGATAGTTCTTCCTCAGATACTTCCTTAGTCTGTAAAATATAATAAACTAGTCTGTATGCTTCTCTCATTTGCTCCGGAGTTAGAAAAGTACCACTCTCTTGTAGTTCTTCGTTCATTTGTTTCAGCTTACGTATTCCGCAGAGCACGTCTGCTTCATATTTATTTTGAGATTTATTACTACTTGGCGTAGATACAACAATTGCAAGACATAGATTTATAAAAACTGAGCTTCTATAGAGACGCATTCGCCCATTTTGGAATCGTGACAGATCTTGATAATTATCAAAAGCATATGCTTCTAGTTGGACTGAAATATCTTTTGTCATTTTTTTCAATATCGACTGTGGACCGAGTTCAATTAAGACATCCACCTTCCGTTCAAACATAAATCGAATTGAAGACTCCCACATAACCGGCCTTGTCATCTGTAGAAGTAAACCATTTTTTATTTTATTTGAGGAATGATAAGGACGACCAGTTACGTTAGAAATTATAGGTGTATGCCAATTTTGAAATGAAAATTGATTTAGTATTGGTGAAAGTTTATCGGCAGCCCCATGCATCAGAGGACTGTGAAAGGGACCGCTCACATTGAGTGGCATGTAGGACACATGGTTTCGATCCAGTACATCCAATAATTTCGGAGCAGAGTGTCGATGTGTCGATATAATATACTGTTTCGAGGTGTTATAGCAGGCAATGTTGACCGGGGCATTAATTGTACTAATCTTTTCGCATAAATGTTCAATCCATTCTTTTTCAACTCCTGTAACAGAGAACATACTTCCAACTTTATCTGAAGAGGCTTCTTCCATAAAGAGGCCTCTTTGACGAACAATTTGTAATGCACTGTTAAATTCAAGTGATCCAGCAGCTACTAAAGCAGAATATTCACCAAGGCTATGTCCAGCAACAAATTTTGGTTTGATTCCAACTTCACTCATATAAAAATGATGTGCAATTGTACTAACAGTGAGTATTGCGGGTTGTGCATTCTTAGTCTGTGATAATTCAGCTAAGCTTCCTTCCATACAAAGAGTTTTTATATCAAAATTTAATTCTTCATTTGCTTCTTCAAAGATGGGACGTGCCTCAGAATAATTCTCGAGAAGCCATTTTCCCATTCCTACATATTGAGATCCTTGGCCTGGAAATATTAATCCTACTTGAAGCATTTAGGTATTCACCCCTTGGAAAGTATAGATGCTCGGTCAACTTGGTTCTTTTCTCAGCTTAATCACTCAAGATTTTCGTTTCCCTTATCAATTGAAGATTACAACTAAAAACCCACATCTTACGTTGTTATGTTAATTCTGACTAAAGTAATGATCAATTTCTCATCGAATGAAAGAAACTATAAATATATTATTGATTGAGTTAATTTGATGAAAATATGATTACAGAAAAAGGACTTAACTCAGGGGAATTAATCCTTTAACTCTGATAAAGTCGGCATATTTATTTATGCGCAATAATTCACAAGAAACTTGCTCTTACACCAGAATAATCACAAAATTTAAACTAAATTCATATACCAATATTAAAAACCCTTGAAGATGATAATGAGAAAATCATTAAATAAATTTAATCTCAATGTTGTAAGAGGTAATTAGAGTGATGCAGTTTGAAAATAGTTTGAAAATATGAAGTTTTATGTATATCGAAGTCTTTGTTACAATTCACTTTCTAACTTCTTCGAGTTTAGAAGAAAGTTAAAAAGTATCACGGCAAAAAGGAAAGGCTAAGACTCTTGCGAATTTGATTTTTTTTACATTTACATAGATAAATATGGTATTATTAATAGTAAATTCTTTATGTAGTTTGCAATGCCCTAAAATAAATACGATATTCTTTTTTTCGACAAATAATACTTAATTGCATTATTTTTCTATTATCATAAACTCATTATTTTGTAAGTTCAATACTTTTTTTATTACCGATTTTCTATATCGAAATTTGATAGTATGTATTCATTTTCAATATAGACAAGTATGAAAGGAACTTGTATGATTAACTAACATTTATTTTTTTCCATATATTTTATTTTTACCCTTAGGAGGTAGGAGAATGCTGCTCGACATACAACAAGTGAGTAAGCAGTACAGGAAAGGTTTTTGGGCATTACAGGAGATAACTCTGCAATTGAAGCCAGGGATTGTAGGTTTACTTGGACCTAATGGGGCTGGTAAATCCACCCTTATGCGAATTTTGGCTACCATCTCACAGCCTTCGAATGGAATTGTAAGTTGGAATGGAACGGATATTCGCAAAAGTCCTGACGAATTACGTCGTGTCCTCGGATACTTACCTCAAGACTTTGGTGTATACCCGCATTTAAACCCCGTAGAATTTCTCCAGTATGTTTCCGCATTAAAAGGATTAGACAACAGTAGGATCAGACCTAGAATTATGGAAATACTTGAACTGTTAAATTTACACGATACATTAAAGCGCCCGATTGGAAGTTTTTCAGGGGGGATGCGTCAGAGAATAGGGATTGCTCAAGCGCTTCTCAATGATCCTCAGTTACTTATTGTTGACGAACCAACGGTTGGCCTTGATCCAGAAGAAAGAGTCCGCTTCCGCAGTCTCCTGACTGATTTATCAGGAGAAAGAATTATTATCTTTTCCACACATATTGTATCCGACATAGAGGCAACTGCTGATCAGATTGCTATTTTATCGAAGGGGCAATTACTAACTAAGTTAGCTCCTTCCCAACTTCTACATAAAGTACAAGACAAGGTATGGTCAGTAATTATAGCTGATCACGACCTTCAGGAAGCGCGTAGTAAATGGACAATCAGTGGTACAATTAGACGAGAAGATGGCCTTCAACTTCGTATTGTCTCTGACCACTCCCCACTTCCTGACTCAACAAAAGTATCTCCAACTCTTGAGGATGCCTATTTATATATTAAAACTACCCAGGAGGGAACTTTAAGTGGAAGTATTCCGCACAATATTTAACATTGCACGTGCTGATCTTTTTGAGAGAATTAGACAATTTGCGTTTGTAGTCATTTTGGGTATTGCTATTATGATAGCATACTTCTTTGTTCCACCTGCCGAGGGCGGTTACGTAACGCTATATTTGGATAATTTTCGGGGAATTTATAACTCGGCTTGGGTAGGTGCATCTGTCGCCATTTCAACTACATTGTTCTTATCGCTGTTTGGTTTCTATTTAGTAAGAAACAGTATAAAACGTGATGAACAAACTGGTTTTGGACAAATTATCGCTTCTACGTCAGTAAGTAAGCTGAAATATTTAGTCGGTAAAGCAATCAGTAACTTTGTAGTTTTATCCATTATTGTAATTGTAGTAATGATTATTTCCATTATTATGCAACAGGTACGCGGGGAAGCTACTAAGCTCGAAATATGGAAATTAATATCACCCTTTCTATTCCTTACTTTCCCGATGATAGCCGTCGTTTCTGCACTTTCTGTTTTATTTGAGACACGAAAGGCCTTACAAGGTGTACTCGGAAATATAATTTATTTTTTCCTCTTCATTACATTTACTGCTAGTTCCAGCTATATTCCTTTCGGAACAAGTATAATCACAAACAGAATGGTCAATGATCTCTCTACGCTTCAACCACAATATTCAGGTTTATTCGGAATGGGCATACTGACTCTTGGCGAGACGCCCATTCAGCTTTTCGATTGGCAAGGTGTTCATTGGACCGGGTCGTTAATCGGGCAGCAGCTTTCATTATTCTTTTTTGCATTCCTGCTGGTACTATTATCAGCCGTTTTCTTTCGCCGCTTTCAGGAAGTTCCTCATACATCAGAAACTGACAGTGATCAAGTACTCGAAATCGCTTTGACTCCGCCAGTTCAAGATAAGTATTTAACGAACCCCGAAATCCGCACTACGACACTTACGCCTGTGACCGTTCGTGACTCTTTCTTGACATTGGTAACTGCTGAATGGCGTTTAATGATGAAGGACGTGGCACTCGGTTGGTATATTGTTGCGATAATTTTGATTACCCTGGGTCTATTGATGCCCCTAAGTCTATCATCTCAATGGATGATCTGGCCGGTTACATGGATTTGGCCACTGATATTGTGGTCTGGAATGGGGAATCGGGAATATCGCTATCAGACTCATTTTCTAATAGCGTCTAGCCCACGTTTTGTTTCCCGACAGTTAACAGCTGTTTGGTTGTCAGGTTTTTTACTTACATGTTTAACAGGAGGGGGGATGTTAATTCGTTTTATCCTAGAAGGAAATGTTGAGTATATATCACTTTGGATTTCTGCTGCTCTGCTCATTTCTAGCTTTGCACTTGCAGCAGGTGTAACTACAAAAACCAACCGTACATTTGAGGTGTTGTATATGATCATTTGGTACATAGGTCCGATAAATAAATTACCCTATCTCGACTTCTTAGGTATGAAGTCAGTACAAGGGACAAACTGGATCTCGGACGCAGGCATAAACTTCTGGATCGTAAGCCTCATTTATATGCTTTTTAGTATTGGATTACTGGTCTCGGCGTATATTACAAGGAACCGCCTAACACAAGTTACCTAAGTGCCAGAATCAAAAAATCCAAAATTGGAACAATGGAGGAGTTTTAATGAGCAAAAATTCATCTAAATCAAAAGTAAGAACGATTAAAATGTTTGGTCTTGTAGGACTTGTCATCGGTGTAGTCCTGTTCATTCTTTCAGTATCTGGTGTAAACATTCCAGTTGTTATTAATACAACTTCCTTTGAAGGAATGTCATCAGCACTCATATTGTTATTTGGGTTTCCAATTGTACTCCTAATTATCGGTAGCATCGTTACTATCTTTACCAAGTCCTCCAGCTATAGATAATACACTTATCTCACCCACTCCCATATTTAACTAGAGCGTGTCTGAAAACTTATCATTGGGTCAATTTGAAAATGGAGGCTATGCGTATAAAGTGGTGCGGCATGGCGAAACTTGCCCGAATAACATTATGGTTCATGGAAAACGTCCTACAGTCGCTTCTGCGAATCGATCGGGCAATTCAAAAAAAAGGGATTAAGCATCGTACGATTGCTTAATTTCGACGGACGTTCTGTTTCATAGGGCGGGAACATGTCCTCCTTGATTTGTTCCCACTGTTCATCGGTTATTTCGTACCGTCTTGGAATCTTGCTTGTTTCTCCATTCTATTTTCTCATATCATATGATTCTTTCGTTTTCAGAAACACCCAATATTTAACATTTCCTCCACACTCATTCAGTAAAATGATATACACGCAAAATCTAATCTAGATGTTTGATGTACATTCTCTGATACAAGAAGAACTAGATATAAATTTAATTCCTGTGTTCTTTAGGACGAGAGCTCCGCCCTAAAGAACACTTCTGTACTGAGCAACAATTCAATATTACTCGTTTAGTTTTTTGTATGTTTTTAGTTATTGGATATGAAGATCATACACATCTTGGTATATCATCTTAATTCTACTTTAACTATGTTTCCATACTATTTTTAATAGAGGATATTTCCCATGTACCTCTGCTTAAGTTTACCATCGTGAAGAAATCTCATTCTGGAACACCTAGCGCACTAAGGTCGCGGATCCCTGTACGCACTCGTTTCCCTTGCTTCCACAGGCACATTCATAGTCTTCTCCGAATCCACTGTTCCAGTTTTTAGAGTCTCTTCGCCACCGATAGGAATAAATATCCAAGCTTCCATGGAAATGAACCAGGTTTGTTTTGTTAATTCTCGAGTCCTTCCTTTATATACTAAGAGACTCTTCAGTGTTATTCGAATATTTGCTTGTCTCTGGCTCAGGAAACTAAATCTTAAAAATTTCCCGTACCATGGCCTTGCCACAGTGCTCTTATCCCGGTTCATATTCAGAGTTTTAGCTTTTTTTCTAAAAACCGACCTACCGACTCCATGACGTACTCCCCTGCTCTCCTACTACAATCGTCCGCGTAACGTACAAATCGTAACCTTCGCCGGTCAATCTCTTATCCAGATAATCCATCAGAATGTTGTGGCGTCCCCCAGATACGTTCAAACTTCCAACCACCATGACACCGGCGTTTAAGTAGGCGCGGATAATGGCGCTCTCCGTCACGGTAGTGTGTATGCCCAATTCATAATTGAGGACGCCTAACAGGGAAGGTCATTTTCCCCTCCACAAATCATGCAGCCAGGTTAGGTTCTTCGAGAATAATGCAAATACACGTTCGTAAAAGAAGTTGCAGCCTGTTTCTGTTCACCAAGCCTTTCGCTGGGTGACGTTACGTGCAGGCTTCAGAAAGACGCACGAAATTTGACTGGGCTCTGCAGATCCAAGAACTGCTGGAGGTCCACTATTCAGCGGCAAAGCAGCTTAGGCTAGTGATGGACAACTTAAATATCCATACGATCTCATCCTTGTATGAAACCTTCCCCCTGAACAGGCATTGGCTTTGGCGAAACGGTTGGAAATCCATCCTCCCCTTATGCATAGCAGTTGGTTGAACGTTGGTAATACTAATCCCAAAAATTCGCACCTAATTTTGGCATCATTGTTTTACTTACAAAAATAAACAGATTGTTAGTGTAAGTTTTTTCAGAAAAATAAAAAAGCAAAAAATCCTTGAACTACCAAGGATTTTTGCTCATTTGAATGTTATGCGGTAGAGAGGACTCGAACCTCCACGGGTATACACCCACTACCCCCTCAAGATAGCGTGTCTGCCATTCCACCACTACCGCATATTGGTGACTCGTATGGGATTCGAACCCATGTTACCTCCGTGAAAGGGAGGTGTCTTAACCCCTTGACCAACGAGCCAAATTTATGTTTTTTCTTTGTGACAACAAAAATGAGTATATCAAACGCTGGCGTATTTGACAAGCCTTTTTCAAAAAAATCAGTTCCACTCGAAGCTTGGTCGTCACTGCGGTGAACATTTGGACTTCCGGCCGCTGTTGTCCCCAGATTTCTTGTTTTAAACCACTGTTCGTGGTAGAAATTCGGCGACCGCTGATGCTTACGATGCTAGCTTTCCTGCGGAAAGCTTTCAGGCGGTCGCTATCGCTCCTACAGTTCCAAATTTCCCCTCCGCTTCTTTTTGCTTTTCGTTAATTTATATAGTTCACTTCTCCCCGCAAGCAGCCAGCACCTGGATTCCATCCGCATATTCATACCCCAGACTTCCGGCCACCGCAGCATTGGTCACCTGTCCGGCTACCACATTCAGGCCGCGCGCAAGCGCCGCGTTCTTCACCGCAGCCGCATGGATGCCCAGGTTGGCAATCTGCAGCGCATAGGGGATCGTTACGTTGGTCAGCGCCAGGGTCGAGGTCCGGGCGACCGCTCCAGGCATGTTGGCTACGGCGTAGTGGACTACGCCATGCTTCACATACGTCGGGTTCTCATGTGTGGTGATCCGGTCGATGGTCTCGATCGACCCGCCCTGATCAATCGCAACGTCTACAATGACAGAGCCAGCCTCCATCTGCTTCACCATATCCTCTGTGACCAGCTTCGGAGCACGGGCACCAGGAATCAGTACTGCTCCGATCAACAGATCCGCCCGGCGCACAGCCTGCTCCAGATGATAGGAATCCGACATCACGGTCACCAGCCGTCCGCCAAAAATATCATTGAGCACGCGCAGACGGCCCGCATTCAGATCCAGTATGGTGACGCGCGCTCCCATGCCCAGCGCTATCTTCGCCGCATTGGTGCCGACAATTCCGCCACCTACAATGACTACCTCTCCCTGCTGTACGCCAGGTACACCGCCTAACAGAACGCCTTTGCCGCCATGCGGCTTCTCCAGCAGCCCGGCACCGATCTGCACCGCCATGCGTCCTGCGACCTCACTCATCGGAATCAGCAGCGGCAGCGAGCCGTCTTCAAGCTGAATGGTCTCATAGCCCACTGCGGTCACACCGCTCTCCACCAGCGCCTTAGTCAGCGCCGCTTCCGGTGCCAGATGCAGGTAAGTGAACAGAATCAACCCTTTGCGAAAATAACCGTACTCCTCCGGCAGAGGCTCCTTCACTTTGATGATCATCTCCACCTTGCTCCAGACCTCAGCAGCCGTATCCAGAATCACTGCGCCTTTATCTGCGTACTCCTTGTCACACATGCCGCTGCCTGCTCCGGCTGAAGCTTGGATGTAGACTTCATGACCTGCCTTCCGGAGCGCTTCCACCCCGGCCGGGGTGATGGCGACGCGGTTCTCGTTATTCTTGATTTCTGCGGGTACGCCAATAATCATGCCGATTCCCCCTCAAAGTTATAGTAAGTATAGTCAACATTCTATCCTTGTGAGATGCGAAAAGAAAGGCTCCCATTCGGGGCCTTCCTCTTCACGGTTAAGGTGAGGCAAGAGACCCCTGGCCTACTGCGGACCGGTTCCCGTTCCCTTCACCTTAGTATATGCAATTTCGCTGCTTAAGGATTAACCTTGGTCTCAAAGGTCTGCTTCCCGTCAACAAATTTCAGCACAACTGCGGCTTTGACCGGGTCATGTTTGTCGTTCAGGGTGATTTTGCCTGTAGCGAGCTGCAGATCCTTAGTCGCTGCCAGCGCTTCTGTAATCTTGGCCGGATCAGCTTCACCCGCACGGGTGATTGCATCAGCCACCAGCTTCAGGGCATCATAGCCCAGGGCCGCCATACCATCCGGTACTGCTCCGCCGTTAGCCGCTTTGTAGGCATCCACGAAGCTGGTTACTTCAGGAGCTGTATCTTCAGGCGAGTAGTGATTGGACATGAACGTGTTCTCCAGCGCTTTGGCACCAGCGATTTCGGCCAGCTGCGGGGAATCCCAGCCGTCTCCGCCCAGGAACGGAACGGTGATGCCCATTTCACGGGCCTGCTTCACAATTTTACCTACTTCTTCATAATAACCAGGCAGGTAGATGACATCCGGGTTCGCTGCTTTGATCCGGGTCAGAACCGCCTTGAAGTCCGAATCCTTCTGCTGGTACGACTCCTGGCTCAGCACTTCGCCTCCTTTGGCCTTGAAGGTCTCTTCGAAGAACTTCTGCAGGCCCTTGGAGTAGTCAGATGAAGTGTCGGTATAGATGACAGCAGTCTTAGCCTTCAGGGAATCGAGTGCAAAGTTAGCCATTACCTCACCCTGGAACGGATCGATGAATGCCGCACGGAACACGTATTCATTGACATTGCCACTGCGCTCATCCACAGTAACCTTCGGATTAGTAGCCCCTACCGAGACAAGCGGAATCTTTTTCTCCGTAGCTACCGGAACGATCCCCAGCGTGTTGGTCGAAGTGGATGCGCCGATGATAGTCACGACCTTGTCATTGGTGATCAGCTTCTGTGCCGCCTGGGTAGCTTCTTCAGACTTCGATGCATTGTCTGCAACTACCAGCTCCAGCTGCTTGCCGAGTATACCGCCTTTGGCGTTGATCTCGTCCACTGCCAGCTTCGCGCCCTTGGATGCGGAGTCGCCGAAAGAAGCCTGACCGCCTGTGAGCTCAAGGTCAGCCCCGATCTTGATGGTGCCCCCGGCAGTGTTGCCGCCGCTTGCAGAGTTACCGCTGTTCGCTGTGTTGTTGCCGCAGCCGGATGCTAATACCGCAGTCAATACTGTCGACAAGATAATGGCCCCAATTTTCTTCATAGTTTCTCCCAGCCTCCTGATTATTTAGTTTATATATGTTGTTTCTGTGATGCTGCTAATAGGATGGATGCCCCTGCTTAGTGCCCGAGATAAGCCATTTTGATCTCATCGGAGTCGGCCAATTCCTTGGCATCCCCTTCAAGCACTACCCGGCCTGTCTCCAGGACATAGGCGCGGTCAGCGATTTTGAGCGCCTGGTGCGCATTCTGCTCAACCAGCAGGACAGTGGTTCCGGCATCGTTGACTTCCTTGATAATCTTGAAAATATCCTGGACCAGCAGCGGCGCCAGCCCCATCGACGGTTCATCCAGCAGCAGCAGCTTCGGGTGGCCCATAATCGCCCGCCCCATCGCCAGCATCTGCTGCTCCCCGCCGGATAAGGTTCCGGCCTGCTGCTTCTTGCGTTCAAGCAATCGCGGGAAGGTGTTGTATACCTTCTCGAAGTCCGCAGCCAGACTGCTTCCATCCTGCAGGTAAGCCCCCAATTCGAGATTCTCCTCGACCGACATATTAGCGAATACGCGCCGTCCTTCGGGACAATGGATCAGCCCTTCTTTGACAATCGCCTGTACACTTTGATTCGTTATCGATTTACCCAGGAATTCAATACTTCCTGTCTTCGGCTTCAGCAGCCCCGAGAGCGTCTTCAGCAGCGTTGACTTGCCGGCGCCGTTGGCACCGATTAGCGTCACAATTTCCCCCTGCTTCACGGTGATGCTGAGATCCTTCAAGGCATGAATCGCTCCGTAATATACATTAATCCCTTGTACTGTAAGCATGGCGCTACGCCTCCTGTCCCAAATACGCTTCGATGACCTTCGGATTGTTGCGGATCTCCGCCGGCGTGCCATCAGCGATCAGGATTCCGCGGTCCAGCACGTAGATGCGGCTGCAGACTCCCATTACCAGTGACATATCATGCTCAATCAGCAGAATCGTCAGGTCGAACTCCTCCCGAATCCAGGCGATCAGGTTCATCAGGTCACGCGTCTCATTCGGGTTCATCCCGGCGGCCGGCTCATCGAGCAGCAGCAGCTTGGGTCCGGCCGCAAGCGCCCGGGCAATCTCCAGACGCCGCTGATTTCCATAGCTCAGGTTGCTCGCTACCTCTTCACTCTGATCAGCCAGATTGAAGATGGAGAGAATATCCATCGCCTTCCGGGTAATCTCCTCTTCCCCCTGAAAATGCTTCGGCAGACGTAGCATCGAAGAGAACAACGAGTGCTTTGCATGCTGATGGAAGGCAATCTTAACGTTCTCCAGCACCGTCATAGCCGTAAATAGACGGATGTTCTGGAACGTACGCGCAGCGCCTTTATGATTGATCTTGTAGGGCTTCATCCCGCCGATAGACTCATTATTCAAAAGAATGCTGCCCGACGATGGCGGGTACACTCCAGTCAACAGGTTGAACAATGTGGTTTTACCGGCACCGTTGGGTCCGATCAGGCCGATCAGCTCGCCTTTATCAATATGAAGAGATACCTCGCTGACTGCCTTCAGTCCGCCAAAAGCCCGGCTGGCCGCTTTCACATCAAGGAGTACCGCTGCTCTTGATTGCGTCATTTGCCTTCGCCTCCTTTTTGCCGAACTTGCCTAGTGAGAATTTGCTTACGCCAAGCAGGCCGCTCGGACGGAAAATCATCATCAGAATGAGCACAATCGAGTAGATAATCATGCGCCATTCCGGGAATTCACGTAAGTAGGTATATAGCAGTGTAACGAACACCGCACCCACGATAGAGCCCGCCGTACTGCCCAGCCCCCCGAGAACCACCATGACGATGATTTCAAAAGACTTCAGGAAGTTGAAGCTCCCCGGCGTAATGACGTAGAACGTATGGGCCGACAGGCCGCCCGCCATGCCGGCAAACAGCGCCCCGATGGTGAAGGCAATGATTTTGTAACGTGTCGTATTAATCCCCATCGCCTCAGCGGCAATCTCATTCTCGCGGATCGCAATACAGGCCCGGCCGTGAGTAGATCTAATGAAGTTATTAATCAGTACGACTGAGATCAGAGTGAAGAAGAAGAGCATGGTCCAGGTGGTTTTGGCCGGAATACCGCTGAGTCCTGAAGCTCCGCCGACATATTCCGTATTCAGCATAATGATGCGGATAATCTCACCAAACCCCAGCGTAGCAATAGCAAGATAGTCCCCGTTAAGCCGGAGCGTAGGCATCCCGATTAATACACCGAATACCGCTGCCAGCAGTCCGCCCGCAAGAATAGCAGGAATGAACGGCACATTGTAGTCAAGGGTAAGAATCGCCGAGGTATACGCACCCACCGACATGAACCCGGCATGGCCAATGGAGAACTGCCCGGTAATCCCGGTAATCAGGTTCAGCGACACGGCCAGCATGATATTAACCCCGATGAGCAGCAGCATAGACTGATTCACATCACTAAGAATTCCCGTTGTTAAAAGAACCTTTACGAATCCATAGAACGCAAGGGCGACAAGTATGCCCAGCCAGAACTTTTTATTTATCTTTTTCACGGCAGCTTCCCCCTACACTTTCTCCCGGACATTCTTGCCGAACAGTCCGGATGGTTTGAAGATAAGGATTAGAATCAGTACCGCAAAGGCTACACCGTCACGCCACGAGGAGAACCCGAGCGAAGAAATCTCTGTCTCCACCGTTCCCAGCAGCAATCCGCCGACAAGCGCACCCGGAATACTTCCAATCCCTCCAAGCACAGCCGCGACAAAAGCCTTAAGCCCGGGCATAACGCCCATGAGAGGATCAACTGAATTGTATGTCATTCCGAAAATCACGCCCGCGGCAGCGGCAAGCGCCGAACCAATAGCGAAGGTGGCCGAAATGGTGCGGTCTACGTTGATACCCATCAGCCGCGCCGCTTCTACATCGAAGGATACAGCGCGCATGGCTTTTCCCGTCTTGGTGTAACGAACGATATATTGCAGTACAAGCATAAGAATAATCGTTGTTAGCAGAATCATGATCTGGTTCGATTCGACCTGGATGGAGGACCCGAAGAGATGATACTGCTTCTTATCCATAATATCCGGGAAGCCCTTGGCCTGAGGCCCGAGAATCAAGACTCCGGTATATTCTAGCAGGAAGGATACGCCGATCGCTGTAATCAGCGCTGCAATTCGAGTGGACTTACGAAGCGGCTTATACGCCAGACGTTCAATGCTGATACCTAGCAATGCACTGATGGTCATCGAGATGATCAGCGACAAGAGCAGTACAACGATCGGCGGCAATCCGGCATTCGCCAGGTATTTGGCACTGTACAGACCGATGAACGACCCTACCATAAATACATCGCCGTGCGCAAAATTAATCAGCTTGATGATACCGTACACCATTGTGTAACCAAGGGCGATCAGAGCGTAAATGCTGCCTACGGATATCCCGTTTATTAGTTGCTGAATGAAATACTCCATCGCCATCCCCTTCTCCCCATATTCATCTTGTATACCCCTTTCTCTGTGCTGTTTCTCTTTTCTTGGATTATGATGTCATTTATATTAACACAAGGTCAGAGAATCGTCACTAATTATTGTGTGAATTAATACAAAATTCAATAGTTGGTGTTATATTACATAACATGATATATGTAGGATTCGGTAGGATAATATAGGTTTTCGAAAAATGCGCAGAAAACAGGAGAAAAACAGAGGATTTTCAAGCAGGGACGTTTTAGAAGTTGTTTCCTTTTCTTATACAATACTTTTTTTCTGCGGAATTAATATAACATTTGTCTCTTTACAGCATCATTCCTTCAATTAATTAAAGGGGTAACGGATTGAACCGGCAGTGTGCGGTGGTAGAGGTCAGAAATAAACGTATAAAAGCTCCCCTACATCTACAGTCTCATCGACGACTAGGCCAAGGTCCGGGCGGGCTGCTGGGCTCCGGGTTGTTCCTCACTTTCCCGTTCGTTGCTATACTCTACCAAGCATTACACACATTCAAAGGAGTGAAATTGAAATGAGCACCATCGAAAAAGAGAAGACCGTCCAATCTGCCAGAAGAGGGTTGTTGGTATTCTTCCTGATACTCATTCCCCTCACGGCTATCAGTTACATATTGGCTCTTACTGTAACGCCTGTGTATGGCTTGCTGCTCATGTGGGCGCCCGGGATCTCCTCTATACTCACCCGTATCCTGCTTCGTGAGGGCTTCGCTGATATCTCCCTTAGATTCGGGGGACAGCGCACGCTCAGGACGACTCCATTCATCTTGTTGTTGCCGGTGGCGGTTGGCCTGGTGGCCTACGGGACTGCCTGGATCACAGGACTGACAGAGTATACCGGCCACAATGGCAATGTTGTCGGTGCACTAGCCGGGACGATCCTAATTCAGATGTCTGTTGGGACCGTGATGGGAATCATCAGCAGTGCCGGGGAAGAGCTAGGCTGGAGAGGCTATATGCTGACACGGCTTACTGAGGCCCACGTCCCGAAGCCTATTCTCATGAGCGGGCTGATCTGGGGCATATGGCATATCCCGGCGATTCTAATCGGCAGTTACTATTCCGGCCCTTCTCTGGCCTTATCAATCGTATTGTTCATGGTAACCATCAGCTCATTTAACATCATTATTAGTCTACTGCGTTTAAGCACGGGGAGCATATGGCCGGCTGTTCTGCTCCACGCCTCATGGAATGCCATCATTCAGGACGCTTTCGACCGCTACACCAGCGGGAAGAATGCCTATCTCTGGACAGGTGAGTCGGGGATACTGGTGGCTGCTACGCTCGTAATTGCAGCGTGGTTCTTCTACAGAAGATCTGCGTTCGTGAAGGATGTCCGGTTGTAAGTGGCAATAGGGAAAAACTTTTTTGAGTAGGATCAACGTTAGTACTTGGGTGGACGCTCCGCAAACGGAACGTTGTTACAATCGCTGTTGTGTCCAGATTTTTTTCATTCCCCTTAGCGGTGAAAATCCGGACACAAAGGCGACCGCTATCGCTTTTCCACAATCGTTCCGTCCGCTCCGCTGTTTAAGCGGGATGCGAAAACACATTTTTTCAACACAAAAAGAAAGCGTCCTTTGGTAAAATGGAGTTACTATTAAAACATGCTGCAAAGGACCAAAAACAGCAAGCAGCGATTCTCCATTAACGAGAATCGCTGCTCTTTTAACATTGAAGCTTTTAAAAAATCTGAGATTTGACTCAGCAATGACTGCCTAATCCAAATATACAGCCTTCCCCGTCTGGGCCGATTCATAGATGGCCTCCAGAATCCGGGAGACTACATAAGCCTGCTCAGGAGTGACGACCGGATCTTTATCCTGTTCGATCGCTTCGATCCACTTTCTTAATTCGATATCCGTAGCTTTCTCTTCTTTGCCATCATAGAAGGCTACTCCCCCGGCACCAAGCTCAATTTCATTCGTGTATAGCTTACTGTGCTTCTCCCCGTTAATCCGGAGACCATCCTTCATATCCGCACCCGCCTCGGTTCCGCTTAAGCTGCACTTGGCTTCGTCCAAGTCCAGCGAATTCAGCGCCCAGCTTGCTTCCAGGGTAATCGTTGCCCCGTTCTCCATCACAATCATCCCGAACGCCGAGTCTTCCACGGTGAATTTCTTCGGGTCCCAGGGTCCCCAGGCGTTGGCGGCATCTTCTTTTTGGGAGAGCTCGTGGTACTTGGTCCCCAGCACAACCTTCGGTTTGTAATTGTCCATCATCCAGAGCGTCAGATCCAGCGCATGGGTTCCAATATCAATCAGCGGGCCTCCCCCCTGCTTCTCCTCATCCAGGAATACCCCCCAGGTTGGGACCGCTCTCCGCCGGATCGCATGAGCTTTCGCATAATAGATATGGCCAAGCTCGCCTGCTTCACAGACTTTTTTCAGATATAAGCTGTCTTGCCGGAACCGGTTGTCATACCCTATAGTCAGCTTCTTTCCTGTACGCTTCGCTGCTTCAGCCATACGTTTGGCGTCTGCCGCTGTTTTGGCCATGGGCTTCTCACACATCACATGCTTGCCCGCTTCCAAGCCCGCAATGGATATTTCCGCATGCGCGTCATTAGGAGTAAGCACATGAACAATGTCAATGGAGGCATCCTTCAATAATTCCTCATAGTCCGTATAGACAGCAGCATCTGCACCGCCGTATTGTTCAGCAGCCGCTTCAGCCCGTTCCTTGATAATATCGCAAAAGGCTACCACTTGAACCTTATCCTGTCTGCTTAAAGCAGGCAGATGCTTCCCGTTCGCAATCCCTCCACAGCCGATTACACCAACACGATACACTTTGCTCATCGTCACTCATCCTCACTGTTGATTTATTTTTCGGGCCTTACGGTATGCAGCAGGGGTCATGCCCAGCCGCTTGCGGAATACTGAATGCAGATAGGTCGCAGTGGTGAACCCTTCGGACTCCGCGATATGTTCGATTGACAGGCTGCTGGCTTCAAGCTTGCTGCACACAGCCTTCAATCGGATCTCCTCAAGAATCCGGCTGAAGGTCTGATCCGGATCGATCTGCTTAAATATCCGCTGCAGCTGTCTGGCGCTGATATTCAGCTTCTCCGCAACATTCTCCAGCGTCACGGCTGCTGAATAATTCGCTTCCATGTATTGAACAGCATATTGGTAGCGGTAGGTCACCATATCCCGCACGGGTGCCGCGGCTCCCATCCCGCCTGTATCATACGCTCTGGTCACCTTGAGCAAGATACTAATCACTAGATGCTTGATCGAGGTGTAATATCCCGCAAGCTTGCCGTCACAGGCCTCATAAGCTTCCAGAAAACACTTCATCGCCCTGTGATAATCCTGCGCAGGGATAAGCGGCAGCCTCCTCAGCTTCTCCACACATTCCTCCGCTTCCGCAACCTCCCACGGGTCTGCATCGTCTCTCTGCTTCTCCGCAATATGGACATGCAGACATAGCTCCTCCATCGACTCTTCCGCATCCGCTTCCTGACGGTGCATCACGCCCGGTCCGGTCAAATAGAGCATTCCCTCCGATAGAGGATACTGCTGATCGCCAAGAATGACCGTTCCCTTGCCCCGTGGTATGAAATGAAATTCAAATTCAGCATGGTTATGGAAATCAATGACCCTCCCCGGCGGGAAAGAGGTCAAATGAAACCGGAGAACAGAAATTTCATAATGTCCCCACAGGATAGAAATATCCAATCTTTCCAGCAGATCCATTTTCTCAAACATAATCTCGAAGGGAAAAGGGCTCATGTTAACCTCCTGCTTAAGCTAAGCTCGGTACCGGATAAGTGATCAGGACTTCAGTTCGGCTAACTGGACCACACGTCCTGCCTTCGCCGAGAGATTCGCCGCCTCCATTAACCGGGTAAGCTCCGTTGCCGATTGAATATTATCAGAAGCCAGCGTGTTGTTCTGGATGTGGGTCACCCATTGCTCAAAAGAGCTCTCACGATTGGCCAGCACAGGCGTATCGTTCCAGGCCGCCCCTTGATCTGCTGCTTGATTACTTCTGACAAGCAGCTTCGCTTCAGGCGCTCCATAGAGCAGGGTCCCTTCCGTTCCATGCACTTCTATGGTAAAAGGGGAGTAGCTGTTCACGAAGCCGGCTTCCACCACACCGATTGCTCCCGAATCCGTATAGAGCGTCGCTACTGCATTGTCCTCCACTTCCTTGCCCGTCACATATCCGAAGCTCGCGCTTACCCCGGTCACCTCTTGACCCAGAAACAGTCTGGTCAGGTACATGGGATGGCATCCCAGATCAATCAAAGCCCCGCCCTGGCACTGCTCAAGGCTATAGAAATGCTCGGGAAGCCAGTTGGCCGTTGCGCCGTTATGGGATAAGCGGACTCTGACATAAGTGATATCTCCAAGCAGTCCCTGGCTTAAAATATCTTGAACCGTTAACGTATAACCGTCATTTAGCCGCGGCAGCGACACCGTTAGCTTCACTCCATGAGTCTCGACCTCGGAGAGGATTTCATTCACCTCACTCAGCGTTGCAGCTACAACCTTTTCGGTGAAAATATGCTTGCCTGCTCTGGCCGCCGCAATCATGACCTCCCGGTGCATCCGGGTGGGCGCGTCGACAATCACGGCATCGATATCCTTCCGGGCAAGCATATCCTCCAAAGAATCATAAAACGGGACATTCAAGCTCTCTGCCGCCTTCCTGCCCCGCTCCGCATCCTCGTCCCATACCGCAGCAATCTCCGTATCTCCATGCTCCTGAGCCTGCTTCGTATAATCCCAGGCATGTACATGCCAAAAGCTGATCTTACCAATCCTAATGCTCACCCGCCTGCACCTCCATATACATTATTCTGACATCACCTATAAAGTATCATATAACAAGCAGGATTTTTAGTAGATAAATGCGACATCGACTATATGTAATTACGACATCGGAATGGAAAATCATATCGTTCAAGGATTCAGCATACTCAAGCTATCGGAACGCAAAATAACCCCACAAAGCAGGTACTTTGCGGGGGCCCCAAATTCTTGCGAACAAGTGGAAACGGTAACGTCCTTTTAAAGGACGTTACCGAAACATATAAACTCTCATATTTGAACAAAATGCCTGCGGCATCGCCATTGTGGTCGGTTTTTCGACCACATTTGGCCATCGCACCTCCGCCGCACCGAATGTGGTCGGTTTTTCGACTACATCCCGCCCACACGCCTCTGCCGCACCGAATGTGATCGGTTTTTCGACTACATCCCGCCCACACGCCTCCGCCGCACCGAATGTGGTCGGTTTTTCGACTACATCCCGCCCACACGCCTTTGCTGCACCGAATGTGATCGGTTTTTCGACTACATCCGTCTCCGGCCCAGATGACCACGTAATGCCCAATGTGTTCGGTGAATCCACATCGGACTAAAATCATAATTTCCTAATCAAAAAAGGAGCTCAATATGAGCTCCTTATCAAACGGAGAGAGAGGGATACTCTCGCTATGCGAGAGATTGCGATGCCATTGCTAACGAAGCTTATGCTCCAACGAACCACGAAGGTTCTCATCCCTAACAGGGAAGTATATCAAACGGAGAGAGAGGGATTCGAACCCTCGCACCGCTTACGCAGTCTAACCCCTTAGCAGAGGGTCCCCTTATAGCCACTTGGGTATCTCTCCAAGTAATGGCTCCCCGAACAGGACTCGAACCTGTGACAACTCGATTAACAGTCGAGTGCTCTACCAACTGAGCTATCAGGGAACATTAACATGAACAAGGATTAATTTATCATGATTCTACAGGTTAGTCAAGCGGGTCGCGAGAGATTGTGAGATCGTTTACATAATCAGATCCACTCTCCGTCCAGCGGAACAGCCACACGGCCGGACAAGCCTTCCTGTTCAAGGCGCTGCTTCAACACGTCCCGGGTTACAAGGCAGTGATTAATCGAGTCCATGTGCACAGCAATCACGGAAGCGGACGGAGCAGCATGGCATACCTCCACAATATCCTGCTCATCCATAGTAATCGGTCCTCCGCTCAGGAACCGTGCTCCTCCGGCGTTGACAATAATCACCTCAGGCACTTCCCCGGCTATCACCTGCTGAACCTCTTCGCACCAGATTGTATCTCCCGCCAAGTACAGCACAGGTTCTCCCTCTGCCCGGAAGAGGAACCCGGAGACCTTACCCATCAGCTCCCCGATCTCTCCTGTCCCGTGATGCCCGCCTGTACGTGTCAAGGCCACACCGCCGAAGGACGCAGAGCCGTTATCCATTATCTCTGTAACACGCCCAAAGCCATGGGCAGCAATTCGCTTCCCATCACCTTCCTGGCAATACACCGGCAACTCCTTGGACAACAACTCTACTGCCGCAGCATCCCAGTGATCCTGATGCAGATGCGTGACCAGCACCACATCCGGCTCCAGCCACTGCTGAACCGGCCCCGGCAATGACACCAGCGGATTCCTGAGGTCATTGCCGGAATTCATAATCGGCGGATTCACACCCTGCTCACTCAGCATCGG
This sequence comes from Paenibacillus sp. FSL R7-0179, assembly GCF_038002265.1. Lineage (NCBI taxonomy): Bacteria > Bacillati > Bacillota > Bacilli > Caryophanales > Paenibacillaceae > Paenibacillus > Paenibacillus sp. FSL R7-0179. The sequence goes on along the minus strand of NZ_JBBOCC010000002.1, from coordinate 433,909 downwards.
ATCGATCAGGAACGTTACACCGCCGTATTCCAGCCATAGGGTGGCGTGGCGGATCAGCTTTATTTTCATGATATGCACCTCTTCCCGGATATCTACCTTATGTTCACTTTCTGATACAATAAGTATAAATCAGCGCAGGAACAGAAGACATTGTGCCGCGAAAGTGTTTCTTAGGTTCTGCTTTCAGCCGGAAAGGAATTCAAGGAAATGACCTCTTACCTCATCGACAATACCGATTACCGTATCCTCCAGCTCCTTATCGGAGACTCCACCTTAAGCCATAAGGATATCGGGGCGATGGTTCATCTGACCGGCCAGGCTGTAGGCGCACGTATCCGCAGAATGCGGGAGCTTGGCATCATTGAAGGCTATACCATCCGGTGGAACCCGCTGCGGATCGGCCAGAGCATTCACGCCTTTATAGCCGTTTTTCTTAGCAGCAATAATGCTCATCAGCCATTCCAGGCATTTGCGAAGGCCCATGAGAGTGTCATTGAGCTCTACCGCATCAGCGGGGAAGGATGTTACTGGATGCGGGTGCGCACGGTGGATCAGGAGGCGCTGACCGCTTTTCTGGATGAACTGCTGAAGTACGGCAATTACCGGCTCAGCCTGGACATGGGCCAGATCAAATAAGGACAAATAAGGATAGGAACTGCCAAGGAGGCTGACATGAGTAACAAGATAGAACCACCCAGAATTCCAGATCCCGGGCTGCTTACACCGCAGGACATTCACACCCTTGCTTCCAAAGACGAATTCAGCCGCTGCCTCATTGAAGGAGCGCTCATTGAATATCAGGAGGCTACCCGGGTAGCCTTTGACAAGACTATTTTCAAAAACGTCACCATCACGGAATCCTCGCTGCAGCGCATGGAGCTTACCGATGTGGTCTTCGATCATTGCGACCTGTCCAATGTAGATTTCAGCGACGCCTTCATACACCGGACCGAGTTCAGGGATTGCCGCATGATCGGAACAGACTTCACCAGAGCACGATTTCAAAATGTATCCATCACCGAATGTATCGGGGAATTCGCGGTCTTCCGTTTCGCCAACTTCAAAGGGGCTTCCTTCGAGCGCAGCTCGCTGGTCAGCGCGGATTATTACCAGTCCACCCTGAATGGCCTGTATCTCTCGGAATGCAATCTGGAGCAGGCTACGCTCGCTGGCTGCAAGCTGAAGGGCGTTGACCTGAGCGACTGCGGGTTCACCGGCCTGCTGGTGGATCTTCAGGATCTGGAGGGCTGCATCATCTCTGCGGAGCAGGCGGCTTCTTTTGCCGGACTACTAGGTCTGGTTATCAAAAATTAAGTGGCCGGACCCGCGCCCGCTTCAAGCGCAATCAGCTTCAGCTTGCCGGAGCATTTACCGCAGCGGTACCGCCCGGGATCGGCCCGGCGCTTACGCAGATACTCGGTGGCACAGGCAATACATACCAGCTTATACCGGTAAGGCTGCGGCTTGCGGGCCTTGGCTCCCGGCAGGGTCTGACAATACCGGCTGCCGCCGACGCGGGCCAGCAGTGTTTTGAAATCGGCATCCCGGTGCATGTACCCCCGCTTCGCCAGATGCAGGTGGTAGTGGCAGAGCTCATGCTTGATGATCTTCTCCGTCTCCTCCCGCCCGTACATGGCCAGCTGCTGGGGGTTAATCTCTATATTATGGCTCTTTGTAAAATATCGTCCGCCGGTTGTTGTAAGTCTGCTGTTAAAGCTCGCCGTATGCCGGAAAGGCACGCCGAAGCTGCTCAGCGACACCTGCTCGATCCACAGCTGCAGCTCTTCGTTGCTCATACTGGTCATAGCGTTCCTTCACGGTCCTCTCCTCAAGGAAATTAGATCTCTACTTGAATTGTAACTTGCCCATGGGCTACACTGTCAAGAAGGAAGACAAGTCCGGAGGGAGAATGAAAGATGCCGAGAATGCGTTATGTAATTATGCAGCAGGATCAGGAGCTGCTATTCGTGGAGATGCCGGAGGAATATGCTTACCAGCTAAGCGCCCTCAATCTTCGCCTGAACAAAGAAATCGACAAGCTGACAGCCGAGAATGTACCCGGACTGCCGCGGGCGGTGGCCGAATGTGAGGCGCTGGAGCTGCTGCGCGAAGAGCATCATCTGGAGTCGGGGCTGGCGTATATTAACAGGCTGGAGCAGGCCTTTGCCTCCATTAAGGAGGAGCATTACCCGCTGATCTCACTGCTGACCGAAATCCGGGCGCTCCAGGCCCAGCTTGAACAATGGTATGAAGAGGAAGAAGAACGGGTGCAGTAATGCCGGTTCCGGGCGGCCTTGTGAAATTCGGCTTGGCTACCTGAAACTAACCGTGCACCTTTGGGCGTATTCCCCCATATGCTATCTATACACAGGAAGCATGCAGAGGAGGGGTACCCTTGCCACAATGGCTTCGCCAACAGCTCATGAAGGCCTATCTCAAGAAGGACTGCCGTCAGATTAGACTGCTGAATGAATGCTGGTTCTTTTACCGGAATACCGCTGATTCCCACGAGATGATCCAGAAGAACGTATAGGTTATGTCAAAAAAAGCCGCGATCTCCCGAGGGGGTTCGTGGCTTTTTGGCGTGAATCCGTCCAAGTCTGCACTAGGCAACTGGCTTATTTGAACATCGGGAATACGTATTTCACCAGGAAAAACAGAACTCCGAAGGTGATAATAATGTAAGCTGCATATTTAATGAACGTGGATGCGACAAGACTGGAATCCGATTTGCGGTGCACCTCTGTCCGTTCAACCTCAACACTTCTGTCCTTGTAATTCGGCTCCATCCTCAATCTCTCCTCTCCGTTGATAGCTGCATGTCTTCCATTAACCCGGGGATTTGGAGCTGAAACAGAGCCGCCTACGAACAGATCACTTGTAAAATATGGCTGTTCCTCTTAATCGAAACGGCGGGTACCAGGCCAGGAGCCTTGCAGCTTGCGGACCAGCACAATCTGTCCCGTATGATAGGCATCATGCAGAATCAGGCTCATAACCTCTTCGCCCGGCGCATGCCCGGAGCCGCCCCATTCATAAGCGCCTTCCTCCAGAGCTACAATAATCTCGCGCAGCGAGGCATGAATGGACTTCAGCTTGTCTACCGCCTGCTTCCAGTCCTCTTTCCCGCTTCCTGTTACAGTGAATGTAGCGTCATTGCTCTCCAGATCAGGCAATTTCTCCATCCCCTTAAGCTTACGCAGCAGACGCTCCTTATAATACGTGAGATGGTTAACGTTCTCCCAGATCGAATTGCCCGCAGCTCCCTCCGGCTTCCAGAGCGCCTGCTCACTGTTCACGCCTTCAAGCGCCGCACTCAGCGGCGGCTGCCAATCCTCTACATCCATCACATAATCCCAGTTCTCGACCAGCACATCGCTAATTTTGTTTTCCATTTGTATCCCTCCTGTAATTATAGGTACACAAGCTTTGGTAACGACTAAATAAACCGAATAACAGTTACATAAGCAATGTAACATAATCGGCGGAGCGTATCAAGTAACTAGCATAACCCGATTTTAACTGTTACAATCAAGGGAAAGATCATGCGAAGGGACAGATGAAGCTTGCTATGGGTAGATTTCATGAACAGCTATTGGCGGAATTGGCGGACTAGTGATCGTAGCACAGACCAGGACCGGCTGGAAGATCCCAAATGGCTGGCAAAATGGCTGGAGGAGCATAAGCTGCCGGCGGCGTCCCCTCCCCGGCCGGAGGAGCTGGAGCAACTGAAAGGCCTACGCGGCTTGTTATGGGACGAGCTGCAGCGTCTGGTCGCGGGAGAGTCTCCGTCTACAGCGCTGCTTGTGCAGTTAAATACGTACATGAGCGACGGGCCCGTTGTACGGCAGGTGGTCTGGACGGCAGCAGATGAAGCCGGGATCTCCCTCCAGCCGCAGCGTGCGGACTGGGGGCAGATTATGGCGGAGATCGCTGCCTCTTTTGCAGCCGCGCTGCTGGAGAAGGAGCCCTCTCGCTTCCGTATTTGCGGGAATCCCGACTGTCTCTGGGTCTATTACGACGATACCCGCAACCGCTCCAAGCGTTACTGCGACGACAAGCTGTGCGGGAATCTGATGAAGGTAAGGCGGTTCCGGGCACGCAAAAAGGCAGCGGAGGGTGAGCCTACGAAGGAGTAAGCGTGTTACCGGAGACGGCGGATGAATCATCGACAGCGTAAGCAGGTTACCAGGTGAGACCAATTTGACTATACGGCGTTCCGCTGGGTCAGCGGGGTCAGCCAAGTGTCGGGTGAAATGGCTAGGCTGTGAACAGGCGGGCGTAGAGGCTGCGGCAGATCGGAACGTTAACAGACTTAGAGGGCCCAGCCTACACGGCGCTGCGCTCCATCAGCGGGGTCAGGGTCTTGTTTTTGCCGGAATGCTTGGCGGTATAGAGCAGATGATCCACTTCCTCGAACAGCTTCTCTTTGGATATGCCTTCGGCATAGCTTTGCAGCCCGATGCTGACAGTAACCGCCCGCTGCTCCATCTCCTCATGGGACGTATGCGACAGCTCCTTGCGGACTTGTTCAATCAGCGCATAAGCTTCCTCGAAGCTTTTCTCAAACAGCAGGATCGCGAACTCCTCCCCGCCATAGCGGGCTGCAATATCTGCGGGCGAGATGTGGTCCTTAATGATCTGGGCGACCCGCGCCAGCACCATATCTCCGGTACGGTGTCCATACTTATCGTTAATTTGCTTGAAATTATCGATATCCACCAGCGCAAGATGGAACGGGGCACCCTGGCTGCCGTATTCCAGCGCTTTTTCATAGAATTCGTGAAAAGAAATATGGTTATACAGTCCTGTCAGTGCATCAGTGGTAGATAGCTTGCGGATCACCGCATTCTCAATCATCAGGTCCTGCTTCGCCGTCAGAGTAGCCTCCAGATCGCTTGCCAGCTCACGCCCGTTAATGATGATAATCCCCGCAACCAGCGTGCCGACCAACAGGAAGAGCGGGATCGCAATCAGGTCAAAATCCGTCAGATAATACTTGAACCAGTAATCCCAGCGGTACAGAATGAAGAACGCAGCTGCCTGGAGGGCAGACGTAAACAAGGTCAGATCCAGCCGGAAAAAGATTGCCGACGCCATAATCGGCAGCAGCATCAACGCCCCGATAATCCGGATGTCCATATTCAGGTGAATAATCATCATCGCAATAATCGTCCCCGCCACAAACAGCAGCACGAAGGAATACTTCGGTGCCGCAACATCCACCAGTTGCGTCAACGCGACCACCGCACTCATCAGCAGCGTCGGATACAGCAGCACATCATAGTAGAACTCATGCGCCCCCATGGGATACGGCAAACATACAAAAGACCCCAGCTGGGCCAGGAAATGCAGAGCAATCACCAGCCAATACGTATACAGAAACCGCTTGACCCACTTCGCCTGCCGGTGCGCCGAAGTCTCCGAAGGGCCCATGAAATCTCTTAATCTCAACGCTCTCACCTGTTGCCCCCCGATTAAATTCACACATAGGATGTACACATTGCTCCTATTCTATCATGTCCGCCCCGGCTTCGATACTCACTTGTGGGATATGTACGGGGGGTGGGGGGGAGAAGTAAGGAAATGATTTTAATCCTAGCATTCGGATGGGAAGTAACTTGCTTATTGGTTGTATGAGGCGCGACACTTCCCAGCAATTACTGAGACATGCTAAATTTCAATCTGCGCTCCTATTTAAGGAGCGACCCTCGTTTTCCGGTTTGGCCCGAGCAGCAATGAGCGATTTATATCCATGCTCCTACGTAAGGAGCGACAAGTATTACATATGAATTGGGCCATCTTACACCATTTCAATCCACGCTCCTACACAAGGATCGACAGTAACTCATAGGCCGAAGGCCATCAATTCGGCTATTTCAATCCACGCTCCTGCACGAGGAGCGACTCCATCCCGTAATCGTAATACATCATGATCTGCGAATTTCAATCCATGCTCCTGCACGAGGAGCGACACTTTATTTTCCTAGTCAAATACTTAATTTTCTTTATTTCAATCCACGCTCCTACACGAGGAACGACGTTGTGACCAATATTGACGCCCATCTCCGGCCGTGTAATTTCAATCCACGCTCCCACACGGAGTGCGACTTAACGGTTTTGATTCAAATGAAGGGTCACAAATTTCAATCCACGCACTCACACGGAGTGCGACTAGTTTGATTAATATCATCTATATGGAATTTACCATTTCAATCCACGCACTCACACGGAGTGCGACTCTGTATCCACAAACGAGTTGTTCATCGAGATCTATTTCAATCCACGCACTCACACGGAGTGCGACCGGACAATGTTAACAGGAAAGGATTGATTGTATATTTCAATCCACGCACTCACACGGAGTGCGACACTTGTTACTGGCTATTTCTTTTTCAGGGGTGGTATTTCAATCCACGCACTCACACGGAGTGCGACATTTATCCTGTCGCTTGGCTTTCTGTAGGTATCATTTCAATCCACGCACTCACACGGAGTGCGACGTTTTGATTCTTGTTGCTTCTGTAGCGTTTTTCTATTTCAATCCACGCACTCACACGGAGTGCGACTTGTATCTTTGCTTTTCCTGTCTGCTTGGAATGGAATTTCAATCCACGCACTCACACGGAGTGCGACAGCGGAAAACAGCATAACCTATGCTTTTTCCGTATTAATTCACTATCTTTATCCAAACTCTATTCTTGAAAAAGTAACAGTCCACTCTTGACTTTCCAAGTACACTCTCTCAAGGTTAGATTTTCGACAAATTCTGAGGTGCGAATCTCCCGGGGATTTCATGGGAGCTTGGCATTCGCACCAGCCCTCCCTCCTATCTTACTCTACCACTTAATTTCTGCAAACTAATTAGCTCACTACTAGCTTCAGTAGTCTACGGATTATTGTTCCTACGCTCGGCCTTTTCGATGGCTTGAATAAATGTTAAAGTGGGGTTTTGTTTTCTGAAATCCACAGCCCGTTCAGCTGAACCTCCAGCTTGCACCCAATCCCAATAATCCAATGTATCTACATTCTCCAAGTACAATCGGGATAAGGCTTCAATGGGGTTTATTTTATACATAGCTTCGAAGTGTGGAGTAGGCATTGGATCATTTAGTAAATACTCATTTTTCAGATCATATAACACTGTAAAAATGCTATAATGATTAACGTTAACAATCGTATTTATAAACTGATTGCATCTTACTGGTGTATTTAAAATAATTTGCATGTCATTAACTAACGCTTTGTCATCACAGTTAAGAATTGCTACCAACTCTCGAGCTGTTAGGTCAGACGTTTCAGGTGCCTTTTCAATAATAATTGTCCAGGGTGGATACGCTCCCATTTTAAAAACCTTAATCGCATCCGTAACATGACAACCAATTGTCTGCCATTTACGTCCCAGCGCATCAGTCAAATGATAGTAGTGGATCGTATCCGGTAATCCATTTAGCTCTGGCCACACCAAGTTTTTTCGGGATATGTCCAGAATAGCTTGAGTATTGAGTTTGTGAGGGCGACGTTTGGACATAGAGCAACCTCCATTTGATTACCTCCAGAAACTGCACGTTTAAAGTTCAATTTCTGTATCCATAATATACATCATGCACTATGAAAGTGCAATCATTATTATTAGGAGGTCCCCATGGAATTTGATAAATATACACTGCACTGTAAACTCGACCAAATTTTAAAGGCACATAATATCTCAGTACTAAAATTGTCCAATGAAATCGGCCACCGGAGAACGACTATCATGGAGTTAGTGCATAACACCAACATGGATAAAAAGAAAATATCAGCAGAATTAATCATGAAGCTATGCCTCTATTTTGAAGTCAGCCCTAACGATTTATTTGAGGTACGACGGAAAGAATAGGATAGGATTAAAAAAAGCACTGAGTCCTGCGGCTGCGCAGATATTCAGTGCTTTTATTTATAAGATGGAGCTAACCAGATTCGTGTAAGTCAGATAAACAAAAAGCTGGGACCCAACCGTATTCGTTATTATCCGTTTTACAGTAAGTCCAATCGTTTAAGTGCTTCAGCCCCCATAATAAGTCCCCTTGAGCAACGGTTAGTTCATGCGCGGAATAATCTTCAGTAACTGTTGCGATGCCTCGGCGATCTGGAGTCGTTAAAATCTGCTTCGGCACCCATCCCTCTTTGCTAGTGGACACTGATTTACAAAAAATCCAATTAGGAAATTGAGTATCCTCCCTGCCATACCAAACTTCTTGACCTTTTTGCAGGATGATTGGATCAGGATAAGTAGATGTATGAGCTTTGATAACGGTGTATCGTTGCAAGGTAGGATACCTCCATTCGCATTTTTTGTGTAAGGCCGGTATTTACTTCAGGCCACACTCCATACGGAGTGCGACTCCTTGATCATTTTTCCAATGGCAGTTACCAAAATTTCAATCCACGCACTCGTGTAGAGTGCGACGCGCAAACCTATGCAAATCCACACGAACGTCAAATTTCACTCCACGCTCTCGTGTAGAGTGCGACAACAATGCCTGGGGCATATTCAACTGGCTTCCGAAATTTCAATCCACGCACTCGTGTAGAGTGCGACAATATCTGGTATTTTTCCGATCATTGAGGGCATGGCATTTCAATCCACGCACTCGTGTAGAGTGCGACAGAGTGAGTCATCCGCCTGATGATGGCCGGGAGGATTTCAATCCACGCACTCGTGTAGAGTGCGACGTCGGCTCTCCCCTATAACAAGGAGGATATAACCATATTTCAATCCACGCACTCGTATAGAGTGCGACGTATCCGGGCCAGCTAAATCAACTGCGCTTATCCTGCCAATTTCAATCCACGCACTCGTATAGAGTGCGACCGCGAGATGTTTGCGGGAATCGACGCGGTATTAAAATTTCAATCCACGCACTCGTATAGAGTGCGACTGGACCATACATAAACTATACCAAAAATATACGATTTTCAATCCACGCACTCGTATAGAGTGCGACACTTTAAGAGATCAGTATGGAAAAGATTATATTCAGATTTCAATCCACGCACTCGTGTAGAGTGCGACGATTTACAACCTGAGCGCTGCACAAAAAGCCGCCGATATTTCAATCCACGCACTCGTGTAGAGTGCGACAGCTACGGGAGGAAATGTTCTCTTTCCACCAGGTATTTCAATCCACGCGCTCGTGTAGAGTGCGACGCCTAACTACGGATTCATCGTCAAGCTACTGGATATTTCAATCCACGCGCTCGTGTAGAGTGCGACCGGAACACGGCTGCACCTGAAGTTTCTGGTACTATTTCAATCCACGCGCTCGTGTAGAGTGCGACAGCGGAAAGAAGCGTAACCCATGCTTTTCCCGTATTAATTCACCATCTGTTCCCTAATTCTATTCTTTAAAAGATATACAACCAACCTTGACTTCTAAAGAATACCCTCATATTTATAAACATTCGACAAATTTCGAGGTGCGAACCCCCCCGGGGATTTCATGGGAGCTTGACATTCGCACCGGCCCTCTCCTTCTATTTTAATCCATCGCAAGCCATTCTGCATAATGATAAATCTATCAATATTGTAGTTTTTTTGTTGTATGTGCGGCGTTTCATATGCACTAGGCCATTCGATATACTGGTAGTGGTAAAGGTCAACATTAGGCTACATACCTTAAGGAGAAGGGGAATCGAACTCAATGAAAAAATATATATTAACATCTATCAGTGCTATTGCACTTTTAAGTTACCTAATGGGGTGTAAGGATACTTATGCACTCCAAGCCCAGGTGTCAAAAGCAACTCCATCTCACACCCCATCACCAAGGTCTGCCCCCTCCCCTACGCCAGTGCCTAAAGCACAGAGCATGAATGCCTTGATTCCGGCCGGATGGCATATTTTGGAGTCATATCTGGGAGAGAAGGCCCTCGCCAAAGGCGACTTAAATAAAGACGGGATTTCAGATCTTGCAATGGTCATTGAGAAAAATTCGGTCAAGGGAGAGGCATCACCGCGATCCCTATTAATCGCTTTTGGCGGCAAAAATAACACATACACCCTCTCGATCATCGCCGATCATGTTATTTTGCAAGCAGATGAAGGCGGAATATGGGGCGATCCTTTTGAGAGCATAACCATTGATCGGGGGTCTGTGCTGGTCAGTGATTACGGAGGAAGCAACTGGCGATGGTATAACAAATACCGGTTTCGGTATCAAGATCAGGATTGGTTTTTGATTGGTTCCACCCGGGGAAGCTACTTTACAGGAGCCACAACTATGGAACAATCGGACGAGGATGACATTAACTATCTAACAGGACAATTCATTCAGCGTAGAACGGACGACCAGGGACATCTCACAATGAAAAAAGGAAATCGCGGCAAACAGAAATTGATCCGGCTTGAGGAGTTCAACTCCGAAAATCTATAGCGAGTGGTTGAAGGCCCGTTAATCCAAAGTGATTCACAAGAACTTCAAGCAACCTTTTCTCCCCTCAAGCGTCTACATTCACAGGAAGAATAAAACATAAATTGGAACAAGGAGGATTTGCATTAGTGAACATATTGTTAAAAAAAGGCGTTGCCGGATGGTTTATCGCGTCGCTGCTATTCACTGGAAATGCCTTAACACCAGGAACGGCTTCAGCCGCTGCATCTGCGATTCAGATCTCGATGAACAACTCATTTGTGGATACGGATGTTGCCCCGTATATTACGAATGGTACTACGATGGTCCCCCTGCAGGTGGCCAAAAAAATCGGCAGCCCCATCCAATGGAACAACGCCTCGAAGACCGTCACGCTTACCCGGGACGGACAGACCGTCACCTTAGTGGCAGGCCAACAGACTGCAAAGATCGGCAATCAGGAAGTGAAGCTCGAAGCCGCTTCGGTCATCCGCAAAGGACGGGTGATGGTTCCCTTACGCTTCATAGCTGAATCTACTGGCGCATATGTCTTATGGAATCCGAAGCAGCGGATCGTCTTCGTCGCTTCGAGGCCCAGCGAGGAGCTTAAGCAGCAATTGGCCTCCTCCAATCTGGCTGAAGCCCGGACCGCCGCCCTGAAACTTCCCAGAGTCAGCGCGCTTAAACAATTTGAAGTGAGTGGCGTAGAAGGAGGCAATTTCGATTACTATTTCCCGGAGGGTAGGGCCGACCAATTTTTCCTATCCGAGGGTAACAGTATCTCTTACTATGAGGTTGTGGGGGACCATAGCGAAGTCAAGTGGACCGCTACCTTCGACTGGAAGGTTAAAGCAGCCAGTGGCCTGTTCTTTAAACCTTACCAAATTACCAACCAGGACGGCACACTCCCCAAACTAGCGGGCCGGGTCGTATTCTACCATTTCATGGGGCATATTGGAGCAGCGGGTTATGGATTCATTGATCCTGACGGGAACGTGACTACTTTGGGAATGAAGGATATGAATTCTGAGGTGTTTTTTGAGATTCCGGGAGAGGTAAAGCCCTAACCCATTGCCACGTAAAAAGCGGCCAACGTAGCTCTATCCAGGCGTTGTCCGCTTTATTGTGCTAACCAACCATTTTGCCGCATCCAGGAGGTCTTTCGCAATATAATCCGGTGCTGCCTGCTCATACCACAGGTTACGGTATTTATCCAAAGACTGCATCCCCCAGCCCGTCTCCACCAGAATTCTTCTGGCCCCCACTGCTGCCATCGCCAATCACAGCACAACGGTTATCACCCATAAATACAGCTTGAAGGTTCAAGCGGACTCACCTCTTTTTCCTGAATACTCCAAAAATTATAATAAAAATAAGAACAACGATTATGAACCCGCTCAACGCAATCCCCCCTTTTTTGGGATTATATCATGAGCATTATGGTTTGAATATCAGACTCTTAGTGTGAGTGTAGAGATTGATCCTTTACCAATTCCCAGTTTATCATTCCGTTCTCTACTCCGGTTCGTGTAAAACTCAATTTCTCCAGAACTCTGATAGACGGAATATTATCGATAAGGCACTCGGCCACAATTTTTTGGACTTTTTTTGATGATAAGGCCCATTCTATAATAGCTCCTACCGACTCAGTGGCTAACCCCTTATTATGCATCTCAGGAATAAGGCCAAATCCCACTTCTATAATGAGTCTTCACCGTAGGACAATCCCCCTTGAAGGAAAGAAGTCATTGTAAACTAACATCCCCATTAGCAAGCTAACAGAAAGGTAAACATGAATTTATTTTACACAGATGACTCGTCCGTTTGTCATTTGAATTAATTCTACAGGTGTTAATTGAAACACCGCTCTTGGATGTCCGGCAGCAGCCCATATCTCTCTGTATTGTAACAAGTCTTCATCAATAAACGTGAGGATCGACTCTTTATGTCCTAAAGGCGGTACGCCTCCAATCACAAATCCTGTGTGTTCACGTACAAAATCAGCGTCAGCTTTTCCCAATTTGTCATTCAGATGGCTGGTAATTTGTTTTTCGTTAATCCGGTTGACTCCGCTTGCTATAACCAATAAGGGTTTATCTTCATTGTTGAGCCGAAAGATAATGGACTTCGCTATATGTGCAACCTCGCAGCCTATCGCATCGGCAGCTTCCTGTGCAGTTCGTGTACTGTCAGGCAGTTCTACAACTTGATTTGCATACCCGAGCTCCATTAGTTTGTTTTGAACCTGCTGGGCACTATCTTTAAGATGACTTGTCACGTGTATTCCTCCTTAATTGCCTGTAAATTTTATAGCCTGGCCTTCTTGTAAATATCTTAACTGAAACTTCATTAGCCCTTAGCTTCATCACTCATGTTACTTTCGATCCCTTTATACACCTTAATAAATTCTTCACCTTCATTCAGAGAATCCAACAGCTTTAACAGACCGGGAGTGCCTACAATTCCATACCACCTCGAAACCTCATAACACGCCAGTTCATAATTCGTACGACTTTGAGCATTAGGCTGGAATGCAGTGTGGTTGTCCAATAGGTCGAAATTAATTGATTCTTTACCGTCTTTAGTTTGGGTGTTCCAAGTCTTTTCATTATCTGTAAATCGGCCATCGACCATAGCAGCCAGCCCCTCATCAAACCATACTGGCACTTTGCTGCTGTTTTTGAGCCTCTTTCTTAATTCAGCATGTGTGAATTCATGAGCAATCACATTCTCGTTATAACCCCTTGAGCCGATAACAATGTAGTTATTCCATGGATAATAATAAGTTTGTCCAATATCTGAATCGGCATAATGATCCAAAGCCTTTTTTGATTTTGCATAGATTACAACAGGGGCCGATTCTTTTTGACCAAAAAGTGCATTGATTTTCGCGGTAGATGTTTGAACATAATTGATTAGTTCTGCTTGTTCACTCTCATTGATTTCAGGTTCAACGTATACATTAGGAGCAATTTGGTTCATTCTAGAGTATTTGACTAATACAGCATTTGTTTGCTTCGCATAACTCAAATACAAGAACAGTGCGGCGAGAGCGAGTATCAGAATGGTAGTAAAAGCGATGATTTTGATTCTTTTGGATCTGAGTAGTATCAATGTAGTATTCTCCTTAGGTATATAGCGCACTCTGTTTGATAGGAACAAACCATGTTATGATAAATTACTTTATGGTGTCGTGCTCATAAATGTAGGAATGTATATGGCAACCCAGCTTCAGTTGATAAACTTTCGTCAATTTTGGGGAGGACCATCTTCTTTATATTGGGCCACTTTTCTTTAACATATTCAGCAAACTCAATATGACGTTCTGGGCACTCTGTTATAGATTTGATAACTTGCATTAAATCCACTCCTTCAAAAAGCTGCTTCCAGTTTACAGCTTAAGTTAACTTATGGAACAGGGAACTTCATTTATGTACTCTGCACGAGATGCGGCCAGTGAACAGTAGACGCATACGGCGCAGCAGTTGGGAGAAGCAGCTTTTTAAATGGCGGCAGATATGAACGAGAAAATAAAATCATAGACTGCCGCTGTGTTGTTGGACTAACGTGTCCAGTTAATTAATCAATGTAATAATTATCCTTCTCTTTGAGCCAATTAATAATGATGTTTTTAAATGATATTGTTGGCAACTCGCAATAGGCTCCATTATCAGAATATGGGTCGATAATCTTCACAGATTTATTATTTAACTGGATTATAAAGTATTTCACATCGCCGAGAGTTGAATTTTCTACCTTCCCATTTAATACTTCGTTTATTGAGTCAATTAGCCAATAACCATTTGCATCTTTATCTTGAAGATTTGTCCCAATGAATGCTTCTAACAAATCATAACCTGCGGGTAGAGAAATTACGGGTACACCGTTTAAATCAATAAGTTCAAACCTCATAGTCACACCTCTTATTCATGCACTGCTTTTATTCAATAGTTCAACATTGATTTCGAACTATCCTGCCCGTTAGGTTAGTGAAGTTTTTTCAACAAGAGTCTTAATGATTGTTACGCAGTACGAAGATAGGGCTTAACAGAAAGGGGATTCAAAATTTATCCGGATTTTTAACTCTAATGGAGGCTACTTCTCCGCACTTTTTACAAAATGTATATATAACCGGAGAGCCAAAAGAAAATGTTTTACCAATCGGCATCACTCTAGCATCCACTGCATTCACTTCACCTTTTACAAAAGTAGTACCTCCACAAGCTTTACAAATTGTGTTTTCTTGAATCATAATAACCATCCTCAACAGAATATTTTTCCATTAATACGAATTATGCCAATGGTAGGTTTCATTACTAAAATAACGAAGAGGCCCCCCGCTCCTTGTGAGAGAAGAGGCCTATGCGTGGGAGGGATCAGACAGATTCAGGACTCATTTGCAGCCAAGTTTTGTATCAGCAGATTGTTATATTTAGCCGCATGTTTTTGCTCATCCAGAATAATGCCATACAGAGTATCCTTGTAAATGCCGTACGGAAGGCCGAACCATATCTTTCGATATTTCTCAACGGCAGATAATTCACCTTGGAAGGCTTGTTGCAACCCGGCAATATAAGAATTAACATTCTCCAGTGCTTCGTTGCTAACTCCTGTTACTTCATGTCCTGTTAGTTCCCTATACATTTGCCGAAACATTTGATTATGTCCTCTTTCATCATTCCGGATAGAGGTAATCACGTCAACTTGTTCTTGGTTCAGAGCCAGTTTGATGAGTTGATCATAAAAAAGTTCATCATTTCGTTCACCTTGTACCGCATTCCTCATTAATTCTAGTGCTTCTTGTGTTGTAGTGGCCCAAACGGGTACGAATTGTGATCTACACCAATACGGATAAATCCTATACATGAGCTAAACCCCCAGAAATGCAAATAATCACATCATCAATTATATGCACAGAAGCCCATAGTGTGATTATTAGAGCAATGCCTCAATCGCTGGTATACTGATAAATCAATGGTCTCCCCGCCAATCTTGGTTACCTGAAAATCATATTCATAGGAAGAACCAATGCATTAAACGCAATCGGATGCTAATCTGTGGTCATACGCTTATTCTCTGAATCTTCGAGCGGGATATTAAATATACCGGACCCATGATTTCGATTTTGCCGTCTTTTACACGCATCGCGCTCTCCTGCTCTGCCGCATATACATCCATCTCCTCCGATAAGGGGAACAGGTAGCCTTGGACGAACGAGGCATAGTCGCGTTGCGAGTGTGATTCATAGGCAAACGGATCAAAGCCCAACCCATCATAGATCGAATCTATTTCCACTGAATGAGCGGCGTTATTCGAGGTTACCCATTTGGCAGACATGTTCAACGAACCGGCGCTGGCTCCCAAGATAACGGCATTGCTGTTTTTAATCCCATTCGTTAATTCATATTCCGCCAAAAAATCGTGCTGCTGAACAGGATCTCCCCCGCATAAAAAAATGACCGATGCGTTCTGAATCCTTTGCCGGGCCTCTTCCTTCGGCATGCGGTAATCGATGAAATGATACTCATCAAACATAAGATTAGCCCGATGGAGCCATGTCCATTCCGTTATATCCTCAAGGTTAATCTCCTCATCTTCATAATTAGACGGCTCAGCGCTGATCATCACAAGCGATTGTCTGTCCTGAATATCCTCCTGCAACCATTGCACCAGCCCCTCTGGCAAAATACCATTAAACCAACTGAAATAATAGTGAGTACTCATGCTTCGTTACCTCCATATGTATGATTTGCCTCGTTAAAGCAGTTTAATTTGGCTTCTGCCGTCAGCATGGCGCTGGTGTGAGTAAGATTATTTCTGTCATTCATACACCGCAATATCGCTTTCCATACAAACGGATGAGCTCCTACAGGTAGTAGAGAAGCAGCGACTACTTTAAGAGAAAAATAGCAATGTAGCCAGCCATGACGATCCGAATCATCACATTCCATTGTTATTCCAATCCACGCACTCCAACGGAGTGCGACGGGCCGGATACAAGCGCACAGAGAGTCGCCAGAGTATTTCAATCCACGCACTCTACACGGAGTGCGACAGCGGAAAATAGCATGACTCATGCTTTCTCCGTATCAATTCACTATCCACTTCCCAATTTATTTCTTAAGAAGGTATAAGTCTACCTTTGACTTTTCAAGGTATCTCTTGATTTCTTAAGGATTCGACAAATTCTGAGGTACGAAGGACCCGGGGATTTCATGGGAGCTTGGCATTCGCAACACTTCTTGTTTCTATTTTACTTCTTCTCCTAAATTCTACACAATCCTAAACCTCTCAACACTGTATCGACCAATGACAATTGTGTGGTTTGCCCACCAGAAAAGTTAATTCCTTGCCCCTCCTTTCGACTGCTCCCGGACCAGTGAGAGAAATGCTGCCGCCGCTGGCGACAATGCCTCATGCTTCCGGGTACAGACGGCAATCGGATTTAACAGCGAAGTACCGTTAACCATCACGCGCTCCACTTCTCCGCGCTCTACATTGTCCCTTACCGCCAGGGAGGAGATGAAGATGGCTCCGTAGCCCGCGATGACGGCCCGCACCATCTCGTTCACCCCATTAAATTGTAGACCCACCTTGGGAGGACTCACGTTCAAAGCCCTGCATAACGAGAAGAGACGCTCCCGGGTTGAACTGCCTTCTTCACGCAGAATAAAGGGAACCTTCATCATTTCCGCTAAAGTAATTTCCATTCCGCCGTATGGGTGGTTTTTCGGGACGATGAACCAGAGCTCATCCTCCAGAAGCTGCTCCCATTCAATGCCCGGTTGCTCCTCCCAGCCGCCTCCGTATACAGCTACCTCGGCATCGTACTGTAGCAGCCCCTCCACCGCTTCCCGAGAATTCGCAGTATTCAAAACCACCTCCACGGAAGGATGCTCTTGCTTGTATAGTGCCAGCCATTCCGGCAGCAGCAGATTAGCGGGCAGATAGGTGGCGACAATACGCAGGATTCCGCTGAACCCGGCCTTGTACTCACGGACTGCCTCATCCAGCTCACGCTCCAATGCAAACAATCTTTTGGCATGGCTGGCCAGCATCTGCCCCGCATCGGTCACTAAGATACCACGCCCCTTGGGGGCTAACAGCTGAATGCCTAATTCCTTCTCCAGATTGCGGACCTGGGCCGTAACCGCAGGCTGACTGATCCGTAATTCCTCCGCAGCGCGGGTGACTCCGCCTTTTTCAGAGATGGTGTGAAAAATTTTAAGGGCATGAAGATTCATAAGATAACCTGCCTCCTACATCAAAATTGATGAAGAACGAAATTATATATATTTTTCTGATGAATCATTATGCTTTATTGTAAGGATAAGGGAAAATTTTCACAAGGGTAAATAATTTATCGATGAAGGAGAAAATTTCATGAGTAAAACTAAAATCGTCTGTACCATCGGTCCCTCCAGCGAAAGCCCCGAAATGCTCCGTAAACTGATCCAAGCCGGTATGAATGTCGCCCGCCTGAACTTAGCTCACGGTGAGTTAGAGGAGCACGCAGAACGCATCCGCCACATCCGGGAAGCAGCCAAGGAGCTAAACCAATATGTGGCCGTCCTGCTCGACATCAAAGGTCCGGAGATTCGTATCGGCAAAATGGCCTCGGACTACTTGGAATTGGTACCAGGAGAAACCGTGGTTCTGACCACAGAGGATGTGCTCGGCACGAAGGACCGTATCCAAGTCACCTATAAGCAGTTACCCCAAGATGTAAAGCCCGGCAGCAGCATCCTGATCGATGACGGTCTGATCCGTTTGGAAGTCGTAAAGGCTGAAGGTACCGAGATCACCTGCCTCGTCAAGAACGGTGGCAAGCTGAAGCCACGCAAGGGCGTCAACGTTCCCGGCATCAAAACCAGCCTTCCAGGCGTAACTGAGAAGGACATCCTGCACATCAAGTTCGGCGTTGAGCAGAACATCGACATCATTGCTCAATCCTTTGTCCGCAAAGCTGCAGACATTCTCGAAATTAAACATATTCTCAGCAAACACAAGGCCAGCCATATTCAAGTCATCGCAAAAATCGAAAATGACGAGGGTTTGGAGAACTTGGACGCCATCCTGAGTGTAGCCGACGGACTAATGGTTGCGCGCGGAGATCTGGGCGTGGACTTGCCGGTGGAGGAGGTGCCACTGGTTCAAAAAGACATGATCAAGAAGTGTAACCTGGCCGGAAAACCGGTTATCACCGCCACCCACATGCTGGAGTCCATGCAGATGCACCCGCGTCCGACCCGTGCAGAAGCAAGTGACATCGCCAACGCTATTTTTGATGGCACCGATTCTGTCATGCTGTCTGGTGAATCTGCCGCAGGTAAATACCCGCTGGAGTCCGTCGAGACCATGGCCCGCATCGCAGCCCGCGCTGAGTCCGTCCTGGGGAGCTATGGCCGCTGTAACTGCAAGGGTAATGAGGCTGCCGTCAACGTAACAGGTGCCATCGGCGAATCTGTTGTCCGCACTGCCCTCACACTCTCCGCCAAAGCTATTCTCGCCCTGACCGAAAGCGGCTTTACCGCCCGGATAATCGCCAAGCACAAGCCCTCTGCACCTGTCATCGCCGTATCCACAAAGAAGAACGTGCTGCATGCCCTTTCCTTGACATGGGGTGTAATTCCGCTGCTCCGCGACGAATCTGCTTCCAGCACTGATGCAGCCGTAGAAGCTGCCGTTGAACTGGCGAGGTCTGCCGGATACGTACGTAATGGCGACTTGGTGCTCATCACCGCCGGTGTCACTGTAGGCTTTGCCGGAACCACTAACCTGCTGCGGGTTCATCGAGTTGGGGAAGGGGATTAAATAAAAACGGGGTCCGCTGTATTGCAACTAACCCAGATCCTCAAAAACAAAAAACTTGCGTAAACACCTTCATTGCTAACGGGTCTAGCCGTGACTCCCTCAGATGTTAGCCTCATATGCAACGAGTCAATATCATCTGTAAAAAATGTTACAACCCACCGTGGCCGTCCATTCACCTCAAAAACTGCTCTTGTGTCATTATCAGATGCGATTAGATCAATGATTGGACGGTTATCCCGGAATAAGCTTAGGTAGTTTCCTCTATCGTTTCTAATGTTGAAGCCGAAGTGATGGACAAACCACTCTGCAGATTTTTTTATATTTTTAACCGGAATTACATTGTATGCGATTCCTAAGATTTTCCCGTTAACCATGCTATCAGTCCTCACTAAAAACCAAAGTCATAGACTGCCCACTATTATTTTT
This sequence comes from Paenibacillus sp. FSL R7-0179, assembly GCF_038002265.1. Lineage (NCBI taxonomy): Bacteria > Bacillati > Bacillota > Bacilli > Caryophanales > Paenibacillaceae > Paenibacillus > Paenibacillus sp. FSL R7-0179. The sequence goes on along the minus strand of NZ_JBBOCC010000002.1, from coordinate 414,278 downwards.
TAGTCAAGTTTAATAAACTTATCAAAGCAGTATGAATCTTTGTCATAGCCGTTTTGTTCATAGAAAGCATGAGCCCCGGTTCGCTTCATCCCTGTGCATAGAATTATGCTGGATATTCCGCAATCTTTCGCATAATTTTCAGTGTATCTTAACAATTTAGTGCCTACCTTATGTCGCTGAAAATCATTATGTACAGCAAGTCCGGTTATATGCAGATAATCATTCGCAGACCCTACAGCTAATGCATGAACGCTAGATATAAAACCAACAACATGGTTCTCAAGTAACGCTACAAACGTTTTGTAATTGCCTGCCATTCTCATCTGTTCCATCTTAACGCGAAAGTTCTCATCCGTAACAGTATGAACGCCAAGTACATTGTTCCATAAGAAAACAACTTCAGTATAATCGTTTGCTATAATTTCTCTTATCTTAATTTCCATGTACAATGTACTTTACTCCTCAACCTCAAATATTGAATCAATGATAATGGGAAGATTGTCTCTAACCGAAACAGCTCCAAAGACTGAACGGGCATGGATACCTTTTTCTCCGAAAACATCCAGCATCAGATCAGAACAACCATTAAGCACTTTATGATGCTCTTCAAAACTGGCGACCGCATTAACAAAGCCCTGAATTTTAACCACGCGTTTCACTTTATCCAGTGTATCTAAAGCTGTTTGTAGTACAGCCAAAATTTCAATCCCCGTTTGTCGTGCAAACTGATAACCTTCTGCGGTTGTATACTCCTGACCTAACTTGCCCTTGGGCGTACCAGCAGGCCCCTTGCCTGAAACGAACAATAACCCGTTTACTTTTACGTAATTTGCGTACTTAGCTGCAGGTTCGCTTGCATGGGGGATAACGATTCCTAATGTTGCTATTCTACTAGCCACTGTTTGTTCAGTCATTTCCAATCTCCTAACTCATCAGATTTGGAAGAATTATAGCAAGGTATGCCATTCCTATAATCATTCGTTTTAAATTCATGAGATATCACCTTACACGTTTAGCAATCGGATGATCCTCATTCAACTCCAGCAGCTCCCATAAATTCCCGTATAAATCTTTAAAGACCGCTACTTTTCCGTACGATTGATCTTGAGGCTCTCTAACAAATTCAATGGCTTCATCATAATCGTTTACGACCAGAGCAATATGTACAATGGACTGAATCATTTGTTAGTTCTCCTCCTTGGCTCCAGATAATGGAGATGTAATGACCTGCTCGAAGCTTCAAGCTCCCGTCACCATGTCTAAGTATTTCCTTAAATCATCTTTAGCCCGCGAATCACTGGCCCAAGCCCCTAAATTCCAACTCATATATCTAAGTCCTAAGTATCGTGAGGCAATTGCACACAGTTGATTGAACTGATTGATAGGAAATTCGATGTTTGAAGCAGCCAGTAGCCGCTTATATTCCTCCAGTTGTTCCGAAGTGTTGTATCTTAACACATTAAGGAATCACCGTAGTCCCGATCCCATTTGTAAATAGAGTATCTACCAGCTTGACCAATTCTTCCGACGACAGGTCTTTGTCATTGCGTATCCAAAGGCGAAACATCGACATTAGTGTGGATATGTAAAACTCAATGATATACGGTGCTAAAGCTTCATTTGCCGGAAGGTCGACAATCAATTTCTCCAAGGAAATTTCTCTCTTCAGACGTTCGATAAAATGAATAGAACCATAGTCGCCCAAGAGGGCTTTCAGTACTGAAATTTCCTCTGTATTTTCCAGGCATTGCAGTGCGTCTTGGAAAGAATGAGTGGAGAACTCTCTGGTTGCCATTTCCTCTTTAATGGATGTAAAGACACGCGCTTCCACGTAGTCCAACAATTCATAGATATCCGTAAAGTATTGATAAAAGGTACTGCGGTTATATCCTGATCGTTTCGCGATCTCTTGGATGGTTATTTTTTCAATGGGTTTCTGGCTATATAAATCGCAGAATACATTGATAAAGGTTTGCCTTGTTTTATCCGTAAGTTCAGGTTGCTTTTTCATTATTGGCCTCCGGTTTCTGTACATCGATTACACAACAGATCTTAAAAATCTGATGGTTGATGGCTGTATAGCGGATCTATACAATAAATTATACAACACGTTGTTGGATAATCAACAAGGATTAATATATAGGCTCAGGAGGCTAATATGAGAATTTTATTTTTCGGCAGAGGTGTCATATCGGCCCAATATGCTTGGGCTTTTGAACAGGCAGGACATACAGTGGAGTTCTACGTTAGACAAGGGAGAAAAGAAACCTTCGGCAGCAGCATTGAGCTTGAAATGTGGGACGCACGAAAGGGGAAGCAGCTCATAAAAGAAAGCTGGAACGTCAAACTGCATGAGGAGATTCGACCAAATTATGATCTCATTATTGTGAGTGTCAACACGGAGCAGCTTCCGGCAGCAGCACAACTTTTATCGACTCATGCAGGAAACACACCTGTTCTAATCTTCAATAACCTTTGGCAGGATTTGAAATCATCGATCTCACCCCTGTCTATGAACAATGTGGTCTTTGGGTTCCCCGGAGGCGGCGGCGGCATTGAGGACAACAGGCTTAGAGGCGGCTTTTTAAAAATGCTGTTTCTGGAACAGCCACGGGTAGGCACCGAACCTATTAACAACAAGGTCAAAGAGCTATTTGAAAGTGCCCATTTTAAAATTAAGTGGATCAAGGATATGCAGAACTGGCTCTGGAATCACTTCGCGATGAACGCAGCAATGGAAACCGAGGTGTTGAGACTGGGAAGTTTTGCGGCACTCATGAATGATAGCGACTCCTTCGCAAATGTTGGCAGGAATATGAGGGAAATTATCCCCGTAATAAAAGCCAGAGGCGGAAACGCTGATATGACTTCTCTGCTGTTGACTAAGATCCCGCCAGCACTTCTCGGCACGCTGTTTAACAAGGTGATTTTTGCAAAGGGCAGCTTGCCGCGGCTTTTCATGGAATACAACAATAGTAAAGCAGGCTTTGCGATCCTTGAAGTTGTGCGGGAAGCGAAAAAGTTGGGGATAGCTTTGCCGCGGCTTACTGCGGCGCTGGAAAATTCTGAGCAATACAAAGCAGGCGTATCAAGATAGGAAGGATTTAAGATCCCTTTGGTCGGTCGCATAGCGGTCGGCCTTTTTGGTGCATTTCAATTACGCACTCACACGGAGTACGAATGCTTTAACCTCCACTCTATATACTTTGTTTATAAATTTCAATCTACGCACTCACACAGAGTGCGACCGCTAGAAGTTCACGTTAATAGTAAAGGAGCTAAATTTCAATCCACGCACTCACATAGAGTGCGACGCAAACAATATGGCTGTTCATGATGCAGCTCAAATTTCAATCCACGCACTCACATGGAGTGCGACCAGCAGCCAAAACCCCGGACTGGTCACATACATATTTCAATCCACGCACTCACACAGAGTGCGACGCCCAGCAGCAAGCAGAGGAAATGTCCAAGCTGCGGATTTCAATCCACGCACTCACACGGAGTGCGACCCGAAGGTCTTCCGCATCGTATGTGTGCCGATTATTTCAATCCACGCACTCACACGGAGTGCGACTGCCCCATTCCTTCCGGGATTGTCTGGATCATCCGATTTCAATCCACGCACTCACACGGAGTGCGACCGATTCCCTGCGCCAACTCTAAAACATCCATCAAATTTCAATCCACGCACTCACACGGAGTGCGACTTTCACAGATATAACTATCTGATTCACCCGTAGATTTCAATCCACGCACTCACACGGAGTGCGACACTGTTAAGGGATATCAATTACCATTGAATTCAATCATTTCAATCCACGCACTCACACGGAGTGCGACCATAGCAGCACACATAAATACTGCTTCTGTTTCAAAATTTCAATCCACGCACTCACACGGAGTGCGACGTAATAAATCTGATGTGCAACTCAGAATCTACATTTCAATCCACGCACTCACACGGAGTGCGACAGCGGAAACAGCATAACCTATGCTGTTTCCGTATACATACACTATAACTTCCTTTGTTCCATTCTCGAAAAGATATCTGTCCACGCTTGACCTTTCAAGTATTCCCTCGATTGCTGAGAGTTTCGACAAATTCTGAGGTGCGAAACCCCCGGGGATTTCATGGAAGCTTGGCATTCGCACCGGCTCTTTGTTTCTATTGTACCTCTTCGGCCATATTCTGCATAATCCTAAATTGTCTCAACACGTTATCCGCCGGGGTATTTAAACACACTCCAAATAAGCCAGACCGCATACTCAGTATGCAGGCCGGCTATCTATGTTACTTTTACTTGACTAAGACCTCAGCGTGGTGCTCTCTCCCAGTACCAAGTGGACTCAGAGGCCCTTATTTCGCGAAAAACCCAACTTTTCCAGCATTCGCGAACTCCAGGGCCGTTATTGATGGTTATACCACCTGAAAACGCCTCGCAGAGAGACAATAAGCGCACCACAGTCCGCCAAGCAGTAAAAAACAAGGTTTGTTTGAAAATAACGGAATCCTGGTCCGCGAAGGAGCATGGAGGGGCAGACTTGGGTGACCAGATGGGTTCGCGGGCTTCCAAGTGCGAAATATTGTCTCAACACGTTATCCGCCGGGGTATTTAAACACACTCCAAATAAGCCAGACCGCATACTCAGTATGCAGGCCGGCTATCTATGTTACTTTTACTTGACTAAGACCTCAGCGTGGTGCTCTCTCCCAGTACCAAGTGGACTTAGAGGCCCTTATTTCGCGAAAAACCCAATTTTTCCAGCATTCGCGGACTCCAGGACCGTTATTGATGGTTGTTCCACCTGAAAACGCCTCGCAGAGAGACAATAAGCGCACCACAGTCCGCCTAGCCACAAAAAACAAGGTTTGTTTAAAAATAACGGCCCTCAGGTCCGCGAAGGAGTATGGAGGGGCAGACTTGGGTGACCAGATGGGTTCGCGGGCTTCCAAGTGCGAAATATTGTCTCAACATGGTATCGACCGGGGTATTTAAACACACTCCAAATAAGCCAGACCGCATACTCAGGATGCAGGCCGGCTATCTATGTTACTTTTACTTGACTAAGACCTCAGTGTGGTGCTCTCTCCCAGTACCAAGTGGACTCAGAGGCCCTTGTTTCGCGAAAAGCCCAACTTTTCCAGCATTCGCGGACTCCAGGGCCGTTATTGATGGTTATACCACCTGAAAACGCCTCGCAGAGAGACAATAAGCGCACCACAGTCCGCCAAGCAGTAAAAAACAAGGTTTGTTTGAAAATAACGGAATCCTGGTCCGCGAAGGAGCATGGAGAGGCAGCATGGGATGGCGAGGCGGGTTCGCAGGCTTCCAGGCGCGAAAGTCGATAGACTGCTCAGCAAACCACAGGCGCAATAGCGAGCAGTCTGACTCCCGCCCTGCCGCACTGGAAAGCAGATTACTCTCCCCAAGGCAGGACAGCAAGTGTTCTTGCCCTGCTCCCCAGTCGGACGGCAAGCAGACTTGCTCTCTCCGCAGACACACCGCCAACTAGCCAGCCTGGCCTATTACTCCAAGCCCTGGTAGGCAGCCTCACTCCCCCCAGACGCAGCAGCGAGTAGCCGCCCCTCCAAGCTCACCGCCAAGCAGCCGTGCCCGTCCATTCAAGCACGGGCTGTCAGCCGCGCTCGCCCCCATCAAGCATTCATCAACACCTGAATACGCTCCACGTCCTGGCTGAATTTTTTGGCCAGACGGGCTTTGCCGAGGTTGGACTTTACGATCTTTTGCATGCGTTTATCGTCCGTCACAGCGAACTTGGCGAGCATGCGGAAGCCTTGCTCGGGGGCGCGTTCCACGAAGACGCTGAGCGCATATTCCAGACCCTTGGACAGCACGCGGAACTCTTCCGCAGCGTAGCGGGTCTGTCTGGCGGCAATCTGGTCCAGGATCTCATCAGACAGCTCCAGCGCATACAGGACATTGGCCTGCTCCTTCAGCATCGGCGGGTGGGCCAGGGCAGCGACGAAGGCGCGCTGCTCCAGTGCGTTGGCTGTGCCCTTCATGCCGTCGAACAGTGCGCGGAGCACCCCGAAGTCCTGCTCCCCGATGCGCTGCAGCGCCATCGCTGCCGCCTCGCGCATCCGCCAGCGGGCATCATTCATCGCCGCCCGGCAGCGCTCCAGAATAATCTCCTGACGGGCAGGCTCCGCATAGCGGTAGTAGCTGCCCATCGCCTGGAGCGCGCAGAACGGCAGGAACTCGCGGGGATCATCCGTAGGCGCTTCTGCTTCCGTCTTACCCGTCCACTCCATAAGCAGCTCCCAGGCTTCGCTGGCCACCCAATCCGACGCGAAAGCATCCGCGAAGGTGGAAGCTGCGCCCAGATTCGCCCGGGGTCCCGGCAGGTTCGACTCGCCCATGAGACGCTGCTCCAGCTCACCGAACTTCCCGGCCTCCTGAAGATCGCCGTAGAAGACATTTTTACTCACTTTACTGTTCATTTCAGTACCCTCCATCATTTTGGAAAAGCCATCTTGATCTGCTCCTCGCAGAACTCCTTACATACATTGTTGCCCCAGAACAGCCCATGAAAACGCGTGAGCGCAATCGTGTCCTCGCGGATTTCGACCAGCCCTTCCTTCACGAATTTGTCGAACAGCTCCGGGAAGTGCTCCTCCGGGTAAACGCCGAATTTGCGGCGGAACTGCTGGCGGTCAATCGCTGTACGGCGCAGGCCCATGGCCAGGAACTGGTTGGGCAGATCCTCTGCCTTCACTTCGTAGCCTAAAGCAATGGGGAGGTCGCCGGATGTAATCTTTTTCACATATTCAGGGAGTAACTTCACATTCTGGTAGGCATATCCGCCCACATCGCCGAATGCCCCCAGCCCCACCGAGAGCAGGTCCAGATAATCGTCGAAATGCTTGCGGCTATACACATGGTGGCCTCCCGGCCGGACGAAATCATACGTCGATTCCACCGAGTAGCCCTGCGATTCCAGGTAACAGCAAGCCTCCACATACATCTGCTGTTCCAGCTCAAGTCCGCCGCAGGCCGGAAGCTCGCCGCTGGCAATGCGCTTAGCCAGACCGAAGCCGGGAATGATCTTCAGCGGAAATAGTGTGACATGGCCGATGTCCAGCTCCACTACCTTCGCCAGATCCGCAAGCCATTCCTCCATCGTCTGGCCCGGCAGATTGTACATCAGATCCAGGCTGACGTTCGCGATGCCCGCCTCTCTGGAATTCTGAATTGCCCGCAGGGAATCCTCACCGGTCTGAAGCAGTCCGAGGCGTCTGCCCAGCTCATCGTTGAACGTCTGCACCCCGAGACTGATCCGGTTCACGCCGAGCGCCTGAAGCAGCTTCAGCTTGGCAGCGGTGAACGAGGCGGGATTGCCCTCGAACGTGATTTCTTCGATATGGTGCATAGGCAATGTGGCTTGTAGCTGCTCGAAGAGTGCGGTGATCTCTTCCTCGTCCAGCACACTCGGCGTCCCGCCGCCGATATAGAGCGCTTCTACCGAGCAATTGCGGATCTGCGGCGTCATCCCGTACATCTCCAGCTCGCGGAACAGCGCAGCCAGATAATCCTTGCGGGCACCCTGCTCGTTGAACGCCTTGGGGTACGGGCAGAACGGGCAGATGGAATCGCAGAAGGGAATATGTACATAGACCAGCTTGGAGCTTGCCGCGGCTTGATTCAAGTTCATGAGAGACGGCAGCCGTGCGCTGTCCTCTGGCGACACCGGAGTGTTTCCCATGGGATAATGCCCTATCCCGATCTCCCGGAACGGGTATACAGGCTTGTTCATTCGATCAAGTCCTTCCTCCAATTGAATTCATAAGCATATCCTTATAGATGTGGCGTGATGCGGACAGAGCATCGGTGAGCAGATCAGCACTGTAATCCTTGGACTGGTAATAGGCCGGAAAAAGCAAGTTATCCTCTGCCCGGATCACCTGCTCCTGCAGCGCAACATGATACAGCGACGTATGAGGGTAGACACGGATGCCTTGGCTGGCCAGAATATAGACAGGATTCAGCTGATTGACCACCTGCACCGTCTCCTGCACCGTCTCTTCATTCTCCCCAGGACCGCCGAACAGCAGCGATACGGAGTAGGGGAGCTGATATCGCTCCAGCAGGTGTCCCAGTTCAACTAACTGCTCCGGGGTGAACTGCTTGCCCATCCGCCGGAGCATTTGCCGCGAGCCCGAATCGGCCCCGATGTCCACGAAGCGGCAGCCGTTCTCCTTCAGCGAGCGGATCAGGTCCTCGGTAATATGGGCCGGAGTCAGAGCGCAGCTCCATTCCAGCGAGGGGCTGGTACGGCCGATCAGGTTGCAGAACTCCACCGTCTCCTCCACCTCATGATTGAACACCCCGTCTACAAAAGTGATACTACGCACCTGATAGTCATTCTCCAGGATCTTCATATCTTCGCTGAACTGCTCCGCAGGAATCCGGCAGGCGCCGGCATTCATGTAGCCCTCCGAGCAATAAATGCAGTGCCGGCTGCACCCTCTGGAGGCCTGATAGCCCATCGAGGCTTTTTTGATGCGGGGGTTCGGGATAAAATACTGTGGAGCGAACAGCGACTTCGGCGGAACACGGCTGTACACCGGATGATAGGCGGGATCTGCATTACGTACCGTACCTGTCTCCGGGGCCTGCCCCTGTTCCATCTCACGGGCCAGCCGCACTGCTTCCGCTTCGCCTCCACTCCCCTTGATTCCGTAGTCCGCCCCCAGCTCCTTCACCAGCTCGCCGGGCATCACCAGCATTGCAGCCCCGCCAAGCAGTACCTTGGCTGAACTGCAAGTACGGCATACCTGCATGACTTCCTGTAAGAAAGAGAGATAGCTCTCCGGCTGCTGAATCACCTGATTATCGATGTTGCGCACCGAGAGGCAGATCAGATCCGCTCCGGTGACCCGCAGCTCCTCGCGAAGCGCCTCCAGCGGTTCAGCTACGAAGGCCAGATCCAGAAAACGGGTGCTAAATCCGGCAGCCGTGAGGGCTGAGTAGACCATCCCCGCGCCGACAGGAAGAACTGGCATCGGTCGGAGCAGGGTATTCGTAGACACTACCAGTATTCTCATGCTTCACTCCACCCTGTCTTCCTTCAAATGAACATCCAGTCCGGGTTACGCTCCCGGTACGGAGCACAGATGCGGTTCGCCTGCTCCAGACTCAGCTGCGGGGACATGAAGAACTTCGGATGCAGCAGCTCATCCGGCTCCGGCGAACCCACATAGCTGTACATATCGGTGGACGGCAGAATACGGATGCCGAACAAGCCGAAGATGCGCTGCACCGCAAGCTCCTCCATCAGATCCAGTGTCTCGCGCAGCGTCTCCGGTGTCTCCTCCGGTCCCCCGATCAGGAGGCAGAAGCTGAAGTCCAGCTCCTGGCTGCGGCAGAGCTGGACCACCTTGCGGATCTCGCCCTGCCGGAAATTTTTCTTGAACGATCTGAGGCAGATATCGCTGCCGGAATCAATGCCGAACTCCACCTCCGTACACCCGGCCTGCTTAAGCAGACCGGCGAATGCTTCCGTGAAGAAGCGCGGATTCAGGAAGCAGCCCCAGGCTAACGGTAACGTCCGCCCGATCAGCTCCCGGCAGATCTCTTCGGCATGCTCCAGCGGATAGTTGAACACACTGTCCACGAAATCAAAAGAACCGATGTCATACTGCACCACCATCTGCTCAATCTCATCGGCCACCCTCTTCGGTGACCGCAGGCGGACGGACCGGCCCTCCAGTGACGGGTAAGCACAATAGGTGCAGCTTAGCGCACAGCCCCTTTTGGTCAATACATTGTATCGGACCCTTCGCTCCACATCATAGCTGTGCAGAAATCCGCTGCGGCTGGGGAAATACTCCTGATCCAGCTGCTCAGGCGCATACGGCGGCCAGTAATTCCATTCTCCGGCCCTTGTCCTGAACATGAGTCCGTTTACTGCGGACGGCACCTGCCCCGCTTCCAGCTGGCCCAGCAGCTCTACGATACTGTCACAGCCGTCACCGACAATGCCGTAATCGGCTCCCGTCTCCTGCAGCCACTGCCTGGGCAGGAGCGAGAAGCCCGCTCCTCCCAGAATGATACTGGCCCTGCTATTCCATTCCCGCACCCAATCCACCATCAAGCAGACCTGATCCACGAAGCTCCGGGGATACTGCATGCAGCAATTATCCAGGTTACGGATCGAGACCCCGATGTAATCGGGCGCGTACGCATTAAGGTAATTCGTAACAGCCTCCCGGGTATACTCCAGTTGGGTCATGTCCAGCATGCCTGCCTCCCAGCCGGAAGCGACAAGACTGGCGTGAATATAGCTAAGACCCAGCGGGAATACAGGCGGCCGCTTCTCCGTATTCGCCGAGATCAGCAGCACTCTGCCCATGCTCACTCCCCCTTAAGAAAAGTGAGCGTGGCCGCAGCTACATCCCCGCCCGCCTCAAGAAACATAAAGTGCCCGGCGCCTGGAACCGTATGCATCCGGGAATCCGGCAAATACCGGTTCAGCTCCAGCGCCTTGTGCAGCGGCGTAATCCGGTCCGCTTCCCCGGTAATAATCAGCGATCTCTGCCGGATGCCCTGAAGAACCGGCCGCAGGTCGGGATGCTTAATCTGAATCATCAGACGGTGGGTCGCGGCAGGCAGCCGGGACCAGCCCTCCAGAATCTGCTGCTGAACCGCTTCATGCCCCTCGGTGAAAAAATACGGAACCGCCGCCGCATTCGTCTGCCGCACAGCCTCCGGCGTGATCTCTGCCCCGTGCTCCGGCCGCTTGAACGGAACCGCGAAGGTGGCGGCAGCCCCCATCAATACCAGCTTCTTCACCCGGTCCGGCTCACGTGCGGAGAGCAGCAGCGCAAGCGTGCTGCCCAGGGAATGCCCGATAATCGAGACCTGCTTCAGCCCCTGCTCATCCAGCAGCCTGAGAATATCATCGGCCATGTCCTCCAGGGTGAAGGCCGGACCGTCGTATTCCGACTGGCCGTGTGCACGCAAGTCCGCGCACAGCACCTGATAATGAGGCGCAAGCGCCATGGCCAGATCCCGGAAGACGAGCGAAGAGTCCCGGTTGCCGTGCAGGCACAGGACAGCTTCCCCGTTGCCCTGAATACTGCAATGTAAAGGTATCCCTTTAGTCTTCAACATGTAATTTGGTTCCTCCCTTGAACTTCCCGGCCGGGCTGCTCATACGACAGCTTCCTCCAGATAGTCCACGACCCGGTCTATGTCCCGGCCGTCTGCTTCATCCACTGCGAACAACCGCCATTCCCCGGGGCTTCGGCCTACCAGAATGGCCGGCTGTCCGGGCGCCAGGGTGCAGCGCGAGGCCAGCTTATCCTCCCAGTCATAATACAGCGCGAAGCCGGGAACGGTCTGGCTTGTCTTCTCCTTCACGAATTCATGCGTGATGAAGTGGGGCAGCTGCCCTACTCTTGCAATTAACGCACAGTCGGCGCTCCCGCCGAACTGCTGCGCCAGCCGTTCCAGCAGCGGCGCGCAGCGGAGGCTGGCCTGCTGATCGCCGATGACGAAGATCCTTGGCTGAATCGAAGCCAGTTCACCGAGCGTAACCTCCTCATCCCGGACGTCCTGCACAGTGAAGGCAGACCAGACTTCAGCCTGCCCCCCGCGTTCCAGACTCTGCTCCATAGGTTCCTGGCCCTGCTCCATAGCATCCTGCCCCCCGCTTCCCTGCCCTTGCCCTGCCCCCGACTGCCCGGGAAGGTCGAAGTAAGAGAAGCCCAAGGAGGAGGCCACCCGCATCCCGACCGCCCGGGCCATCAGCTTCGCCTCCTCCGCTTCTTCAATCGGCTTGCTCCAGGAGCGCTTGCGTATGCCCGGTTGCCCGTCATATTCAATCAGGCTGATGCCCGCGCTGGCAATCATCGACAGCTTGATCGCTGTGAAGCAAGGCATCAGCGAGGCCAGCGCCCATTCATGCCCCGGTCCCGCTGCAACCACAATCTGTCCGGCTACCTTGCCCTTGAACGCTTTGCCCTTCACTCCGGCTACCCGGTCATAATTGTAGTATTCGAAGTCCAGATCCTCGTCGCTGCACGGCTCGCAGCGGTCGATCCAGTTCTTCCAGACGGCCGGAAGCGAGAGCGCATAGACAGGTGAGGCGAAGACGAACCCGTCCGCCTCCTTCAGCTTGTCGTACAGCTCCGTCAACTGGTCCTCCGGGTCCTTCAGCAGGTGGCAGTGCTTGCCGTTCATGCAATTGCCGCAGCCGTCACAGGGCAGAATGTTGTAATCATTCAGCCGCAGCAGCTCCGTCTGCACCCCCTGCTCCGCTGCGGCTTCAAGCGCAACGGAGAGCAGATATTCGCTGGAGCTGTGATGCTTCTTCATTGACCCGGCCAGCCCGATGATCTTCTTCATCCGGCTGCCTCCTCTAAGTCCAGCTCAGCCGTATCGAAGCCCAGTGCCCGCAGATCGCTAAGCGCGAACATCCGGAAGTCCGCCGGGGTACACAGTACGTTCGCTTTAGCCACATCCTGCCTTAAGACCTGGGCACTTCCGCGCGCCGCTGCCAGCTCCTCGGACTTCTTACGGATCTCAGGCCCGGCCATATCGCGGATGAACTCGGGCTTGCGCCCAATGACCGCTTCCAGAAGACTCTCCCCTTCCGCACTCCAGACCGCCTTCGCTCCGGCCGCCGATTCGAAGAAGCTTCCCGAAGCCAGCGCCGCGAACAGCTGCTCGAATTCCTTCAGCGCCTCGTCCCCGGGCTTCGCCATGGATACCGTCCGGCTGGCCCATTCGGCACAGTAGCCGCATTTGTCACAGTCCATCCGGTCGCAGCGCTTCGAGCGGAAGCCCTCCAGGAACCCTTCCAGACTCTCGTTGTCGATGCTGGCCTGGAAGCTGAACAGCAGGCGGTAGACCTGTCTCATTTTGTCAGACGGTGCGAAATCCTCCTTGATGTTCTTGGAGAAGTTCGGCATTTCGAAGTCAGCCTCCGCCATCCGCGAATTGAGCAGGCTAAGCAGGTTCCCCTCATACTTCCGCTCGGAGTAGGACTGCGCAGTTGCCGCAATCTTCTCCGTGGTCTTCATCCGCTCGGTCAGCTTGAACTTGTGATAGCCCAGCTCTTCATAGATATACATATCCTCCGGGCGAATCCACTGCGACTTCAGCAGCTCCTCCGGGTGCTGGAGCTTACGCTCCGTGCAGCGAAGCATATAATAATCCAGCGCGAAGCCGTCGGTCACATGGTTGCACTGTGAGGCATGGCTCTGAAAATTCGCATGATTCTGGCGCATCGGGCAATCCAGCATACAGTCATTGGTCGCAATGAGCTGATAGTCGCAGCGGGTATTCTTGCGCAGGCTCTCCAGGAAGGCGAAGTCACGGTTGCGGCTCTCGGGCAGGGTAATCTCGCTGACGCCTTTTTCCTCGAAATACCGGGCTTGTCTCAGCGTGTTCACATTGGCAAAGGTAGACAGGCTGATCTTCACATCCGGCAGCGCGGTGCGCACCATATCAATTAGCATCGGGAGCGATACCGTCACATATTCCGGCTGCAGCGTGCCGATCCACTCCAGCAGCTCGCGCAGGCGGTAATGGAAATCCTTCGTGGTCTCCAGGTTATCCAGACAGGTCGCATTCAGCAGATAATTGAACTTGAACCCGTAAGCATGCAGGAGCTTCACATGCTCCTCCACCCTCACCCGGTCTATGGTTGGCAGTGCAAAGGTCGGTCTTCCGCCGCCCACCAGATCAGAGGACAGCTTGCCGTAGAAGACATCCACATGCGAATCCTTCAGCAGGATGGGCAACCGGTCATCAAAGTTCGTGCCGACAGACAGCTTCATCCCTTCAGCTCCTCTCCGGCAGCCTCAGCCGGTTTTTGTCCGCGTGCCAGCTTCACACGGCTCTCGAAGGTCTGCTGGTTCGCTTCCGAGAAGAATTCCTTGCAGACATTGTTGCCCCAGACAATGCCTCTCGCCGACAGGCGGATCTCATGCTCATCCGTTTCCAGCAGGCCTTTGGCTACCAGTTCATCGATCGTCTGACCGAAGACCTCTTCCGGCTGATATCCGAACATTCCCGCGAAATCCTTCCGCTTCACCGACAGCATCCGCAGACCCTTGGCCATCATCCCGTGCATCGCTTCCAGATCATCCGCCTGGCTGGCGATGAAGACGGACAGGAACTGCTGCTGGAGCCGGTCGCTGTACTCCTGGATATCCCCCTGGTTGATATACATCAGCTTGTTGACGTACCCGAAGGCCGCCGGACCGTGCGCGAACAGATCCTTCTGCTGGGTATAGTACAAGAGAACATGCCGGTCCTCGAAGCCCGGCTTGGCGAAATCCCACACGCTGTACTGGACATAGCCCTCTTCCTGGAGCAGCCGCTTGGCTTCCAGATACATATCCACTTCCAGCTCAACGCTGCCGGTAGGCGGAATCTTGCCTTCCTTGATCATTTTGAACAGGGCAGTAAAGGGTACTACACACAGAGAGAATACCGTGATATGGTCGATGCCGAGCCGCACCGCCGTACGGACATCTTCCAGCCACTCCTCCATGGTCTGCTCAGGCAGGTTATACATCAGATCGATGCCAATATTCTCGAAGCCTGCTTCCTTCGCTTCCTCCAGCACCTCGAAGGCCCGCCGGGAATCATGGCTCATCCGCAGATGATGTCCCATCTTATCGTTGAAGGTCTGGATGCCGATGCTGATCCGGTTCGCCCCCTGGGCGCGGATGGCCTGCATTTTCGCAAGCGTCAAGGTTGCCGGGCTGCCTTCAAAAGAAATCTGCGCATCCGGCGTCACCCGGTAATTCGCCTGGACGCTCTTCAGCATCTCCACCATCCGTTCAGCCGACAGAGCCGAAGGCGTACCGCCCCCGAACGTCACCGCGCTGATCGCGGACTGCGAACCATACGGAGAAGAGGCATAAATGCCGATTTCGGCCTTGACGGCCTCCATGTACTGCTCCACCTGCTTTTCCTGATAGGCCATCTTATTGAAGGGGCAGAAGATGCAGACGGAGGCGCAGAAGGGAACATGCACATAGACTGCACCCACATTATCCGCCGGCGGCTGGCCGCCCAGGCCCATCGTTCCGTAAATATCAGCCGGGAGAACCTCGGTCACAGGGTTGGGATAGTGGGACACACAGATAGGATCTCTGTGGGGATATACGTTATAGAAGGATTCGTGGGTTGTGGTCTTAACGGCCATGATGAACACCCCGCTTGGCTTCCACGGCCGACAATGCCGCAGCAAGGCCCGAGGAGACCGCCTCAATGCCTGCCACCGGCAGACAATTCATCACCGTCTCCGTCACTTCCTCCGCGCTCGCCCCCAGCTCATAAGCCTTCAT
Source organism: Paenibacillus sp. FSL R7-0179 (assembly GCF_038002265.1). Lineage (NCBI taxonomy): Bacteria > Bacillati > Bacillota > Bacilli > Caryophanales > Paenibacillaceae > Paenibacillus > Paenibacillus sp. FSL R7-0179. Next base: position 398,947 of record NZ_JBBOCC010000002.1, on the reverse strand, counting down.
TGCATGCAGCCGGATGCCATAGGTAGAACGGTCTGTAACCACGCAAGCCAGCCGGATCAATTCCCGCACCTTGGGGTCAAGTGTCCCCGTGTCCTCAATCGCCTTGCACATGCTCTCAAAAGCGTTCCCAACCTGCGGATTAACTCTCATCAACATCTCGCTCATCAGCTATACCCTCCTTATGATTGTACCGACTGTACCGATTGCACCGGACGTCCCTTGGCCAGCTTCATCCGGTGCTCCAGCCCGTAATCCGCATATTTTGCGGAGAAAAATTGCTTGCTCACATTGTTGCCCCACACAATGCCGTCCTCAGTCAGCCGAATCCCTTCCGCATCCTGAATTAGCAGTCCGTCCTGCACCAAACGCTCTATCGTCTCCGGGAACAGCTGCTCCGGCTCCTGCCCGAACATCTTCACGAACCCGGCACGGTTAACGGACAGCATCCGCAGACCCTTAGCCATGGCCCCGTGCGCCAGCTCCCGCTCATCCGCCTTCTCCCCGCAATTGACCGGCAGCAGCCCGTCCTGCACACGGGTCATATATTCATTCAGGTTGCCGCTATTGATATACATATAGCCGTTGATGATGCCAAAAGCGGCCGCGCCGATCCCGATCATATGCGACTGCTCCGAGAAGTACAGGGTGGCATGCCGGTCCGTCTTGCCCGGCTTGGCGAAATCGATGACGCTGTACTGCTCATACCCGGCTTCCAGCAGCATCTCTTTAGCGATGGTATACAGCTCGATCTCCCGGTAGACATCCCCGATGCCCGGAATCTTCCCTTCCGCTATACGCGAGGCGATCTGGGTATGAGGCACCACACAGAAGGAAAGCACGCAGATATGGTCAATCTCCTGCTCAATGGAGGTAAGGATATCCGCCCGCCATTGATCCAGGGTCTGGCCCGGCAGATTGTACATCAGGTCAATGCCAACATTCTCAATTCCGTTGTTACGCGCATTCTTCACTAACTCGAACGAATCCTCGACACTGTGATACAGCCCTAACACCTCGGCCAGCTCCTCCTGGAAGGTCTGCACGCCTACACTGATCCGGTTCAGCCCCTGCAAGGCCAACGTCTCCAGCTTGCCGGCGGTGAAGTTCCGGGGGTTGCCTTCGATGAAGATCATGGCATCCTCTTCCACACGGAACGACTGCTTCATATATTGCAGGAGTCCGGTCAGCTCTTCCGAGGACAGGCAGGAGGGGGTTCCGCCGCCGAGATTAATGGACGAGACCGTAATGCTGCTGCCAAACGGCGTAGCTGCATAGCTGTCCATCTCCTGCCGGACAGCAGCCAGGTAGCGGTCCACCTGATCCTGCCGCTTCAGATAACGGTTGAACGGGCAGAACGAGCAGGTGGCATCGCAAAAGGGAATATGCAGATACAGCGCTACCGGTGTATCCTTGGTATTCACCTGATCCAGCTCCATAAACGCCCGGACCTCAGGCTCTGTGTGCTGTGAGACAGGCACCGGATAATGCGAGACGCAGATCGAATCTCTCTCCTTGAACATTTCAACGTATGACTTCGCTCTATTCATCTGGAGCAGCCTCCCTTCATTTGGATTGCAGCATCCGTCCGGCATAAGGGGAATCCTCAGACGGCTCCACCGGAATCCGGCGGATTTCCATCGTCATCTGGTTACGCAGATCCGGGCAGGCCGAATGTACAATGTTGCCCTCCGGGTCCCACGGGAGCTTCGCATCCATGTTCAGCGCCAGCAGCATCGGGAAGACCGCATGAAAGGCCGTTCCGCACAGATTGCCTGCGTTCAGCGGGGAGACCTTCATAATATCCCCTTCCTTATGACCTGCCCGGCAATGCCCTTTAACGCCCGTAACCTTAAGCTCAAATTCATAATTCATCCCTAATTCCTCCTCTTGGATTATGTGATTCGTTTCACTTGACCTGTAATAGCCTACTCAATAATCGCCACTGCCCGTACCCAGGCCGCACCGGCTGATCTGATCTTGACCGGAAAGCAAGCCACCTTGAACCCGTACGGCACCGGAATCTGCTCCAGATTCGTAAGGCGCTCCATGTGGCAATACGTCTGTTCTCTGCCCCAGAAGTGAGCGGGGAACAGATAGGCGTTGTCCCCGGTCCGCTTATAATCGCTGATCATATGCTTGAACGGACGGTCGAACCCGTAGCTGTCGATACCTATTAGCCTGATGCCTTGCCCGGTCAGGAATGCCGTAGCCTCCCTGCTCATACCCGGATAATCTGTGAGATACCGGGGAGTTCCCCAGTACCGGTCCGCACCTGTACGGATCAGCACAATATCCAGCGGCTTCAGCGTATATCCGATCCGCTCAAGCGCCTGCACAATATCCTGCTTCCCGATAGCTCCGCCCGCTTGGATATGGGTGAAATCCAGCACCACCCCGTCGCCGAAGCACCATTCCAGCGGCACCTCATCGATGGATGCTGCCGGTTCTCCCCCGCTCATGGAGCCGAAGTGCAGGGGGGCATCGAAGTGGGTCCCGGTATGCGTGGACGCGGTGATCATCTCCATGTTCAGGAACTCTTCGCCCGGAAAGTCCTTCCGGCTCCCGTCAAATTGGCGGGCAAAGCGGTCTGCCCCCTCCTGATGTCCGGTCTGCTCGAACGCGTACGGGGCCAGCTCGCCCGGATTCTGCTCCATCGGCACGCTTAAATCAATGAACTGAACTGCCATGTCCTCACCTACTTCATAATTCTGAGTGCGTTACGCCCCAGGATGTTCTGGACATCCTCCCGCTTGATCTCCTTCACCCCCATCATCAGCTTCATGGGCAGCGGGATCACTACCTTCTGCATGTAATTCAGCACCTCGGCAATGTTCGGAGTGACTGTCCAGTCCGAGCCCCAGAGGATCTTGTGGCTGCCGCAGACCGAGATCATTTTGGCCAGCTCCATCCGGAATACCTTAGGGTTATTGTGAATCAGGATATTGGCTACCGCCGTGATCGTCACATACATATTGTCGTGTCTGCCGACCATGTAGTAGCACAGGTCATTCCAGGGATGGCCCATATGCTCCACAATCAAGGTCAGGTCGGGGAAATCCACAGCAACATCATCCAGCAGAATCGGGTAATTATGCTTCATCCGAAAAATACTGCCCGGCGTAATCCCGGTATGCACGCTGACCGGAACGCCCAGCTCGCTGCACCGCTCATACAGCGGATAGAGCAAATCCCGGTCATTCAGGACAAAGCCCCCGTAATCATTGGGGTTCAGCTTGAAGCCCTGCATGCCCAGCGTCTTAATGGCATAATCCAGCTCCGCCAGCGCTTCCTTCCCCTTATAGGGATTGACGCTGGCGAAGCCGCGCAGCTTGTCGGGGTGGGCGCGGACAGCCTCGGCGATTTTCTCATTGGACAACACCTCATAGCCGTAGACATCCTCGAAGCTCAGCTGGTGAACCCAGCTCATGGCAATCTGATTCTCGTCCATACAGGCGAGGTAATCCTCCAGCAGATTGTTGTCATCGACGAAGTCCTCCTGCGTGGCCCCCACCATCTTTTTCAAATACTGCAAATCATCGAAGCCCTTCTGCTTCTTGTAATCCGGGACCGTCCCGGCTCCGGCCAGACTAAGCTCCAGGCTCTTATTCTCCTTGACGGCGAAATGGGCATGGGTATCAACAATCACAAGATCGCTCTTCACGTTTGTCTTCTCACCACTTTGCTTAGAATTGGTATTGCAAGGCCGGGAGGCTAGACCTCTCTGTGCCCGATCTCCGGCCTGGGGGCCAGCGGCGCCGTGGCGAAGACCAGCTCCAGCTCGCCCGGACCCTCATTGACCACCCGGTGCCGCTCACCCTTCCGCGCAATGAACAGGCTATTCTCCCGGATAGCGTGCGGAATATCCTCGATGAACGCCGTTCCCCGGCCCCGGACGACATAGACATTCTCTTCGCCGTAATCATGAAGATGCTCCTTGATCTCTTCTCCCGGCTGGAGCAGGACATGGCCCATGATCAGCTGGGTGGACCCGACAGTATTCGGACTCGCCAGCACACGCATCTGTCCTCCTCTGGCATAAACCACCGGCACCTCTTCCATATGGACCACTGTTTTCGTGTAGACCTGGTTCATACTGCACCCCTTATCCCGCAGATTTATATTCGGTGACACCGGCTTCTTCCTTCTTGCCAAGGCTTAGTGAGATCAGCAGCGTCAGCACCATCAGTCCGGCGGCCACCAGATAGCTGGGATGTGTTCCAATCCGGCTGTAGAAGAATCCGCCAAGTGTAGACCCCAGCGCAATCCCGACCCCCTGAAGGGTCCGGAAGGTTCCCAAGGCCGCGCCCATCTCCATCGGATTAATTTTGATGACCTTATCCGTAATAATCGTGTTGACCAGAGTAATAATCGGCCCTTCCGTAAGTCCGATCAAGGCATACCCGAAGGTTAGCAGCCAAGGGTTGAAGTCAAGTGCATACAGCAGCACAAGCGCTCCCACACAGATCGACTGGGCCCAGATCAGCGGTGCATGTCTGCCTACCTTGTCCGAGATCCAGCCAACGAGAACTGCTCCGAACGAGGCTACTGCTTCATACGGAATGAAGAGCAAGCTGAGCAGCACCAGGGAGATATCCTGTTCCTTAGCCGCGAACGGCACCAGGAAGGTGGTGAAGACACCTACCATGAAGCACAGAGTTCCGACAATCCCCGCCAGCAGGATTTCACGGACGCCCAGCCATTTGAAGGAGCTTTTGAAGGCTTGCCCGATGCTTCTGCTTGTATTCTTCACCCCGGTCTCCCTCAGCAGCACTGTGGTAACCAGCGTGGACAGCAGCAGCAGGGAAGCCAGCACCGCGAAGGAGGTATGCCAGCCGAAATAATTGCTCAGCAGGCCGCTAAGCACATACCCCAGCACCGACCCGGCACCAATCGCCCCGGACACAATGCCCATCGCCCGGCCCCGCTCCTCGGGCTTGCACACATCCATCACCACCGCGAAGATCGGTGTGGACACGAAGCCTCTGGCGAAGCCGAACAGCAGCCACCCCGCTGTGAACAACAGAACTCCGTGGGCTGCAGCTACCATGAATACGGCCACGGCCGACAGGGCCAGGGAAGCGATAATAATCTTCTTCCGCCCGTAGCGGTCCGCGAACACGCCGGATGGAATCGACAGAAAGGTCATCACCAGCGAGGCAATCCCCGCTATGCTTCCAATCTCACCGGAGGTCATGCCGAGATCACTGCTGATCAGGGGTGCGATCGGGAAGATGCTGACCATAATAGAGAATACAAGCAGAATATTGATGGCGAGTAGTGTGAATATTTTGTTGTTGCTCATGTGATTCGTCCTCCTCACAGTCATTGACTGCTCTCAATAATGATGAATGCAGCAGCATAATCACCGTGATGACTAATGCTTACGTGGATGCTCTCCTGCTGCTGTATATAAGACTCCAGTCTTCGGCTGCGGACCAGATAGGGCTGGCCGCTGGGAAGGCTCAGGAACTCCAGCTCCTTCCAGTCCAGCTCACAGTTCATTCCGGTGCCGATGGCCTTCAGCAGCGCTTCTTTAGCGGCGAATCTGCCGGCCAGGAACTGTTCCGCATGTCTTTTTTTACAGGCGAACAGTTCCCTTTCTTCCAATGAATAGTACTGCTGGATGAAGAGTTCACCGCACTTGGCCAGCATCTGCTCCACGAAGCTGATGCTGACCAGATCCATGCCGATTCCTCTGATCATGCCTTCAAGGCAACGGCTTCCATCACTTGCGCTACAGAATAAGTCTTGAGCACCCGGCTCTCAATGAAGATGCCGAAAGCCTTGGATAGTGCTGTAGAGACCAGCGCCAGCTCTGTAGAATCCAAAGCCAGATCGTCATAGAGCCGCGATGATTCAATAATCTCGTCCTCAATACCAATATCCTCAATGATTGCTTTTACCTTCTCGAATACCATTAGATATACCCTCCCGTTAGAGTTAATGGGCCTTACGCTTCTTGCTTTGCAATTCACGATTTACAGCTCACGGTTCAGAGCTCTTCCTTGTTCACAACCAGTGCCGATGAGACACCACCCCTCCCTCTGGACAGAATCAGCGAAGACTCCACAGCGGTCCGGCGGCTGATTCCCGGAACGAAGTTCAAGCCATTGTCCTGCACCGATTCCGTCAGATACGGAAGACCTGGCAGCTCTCCGTGATTCATGGCCAGTACGCTCAGTGCGACATCGAACGCCCCTGCCGCTCCAATCGTGTTGCCGAAGACGGTCTTGGGGCAGCCCGCCCACTTGGCTTCTGCACTGCTGCCGAATACCTCCTGAATGGCCGAGCATTCAATTCCGTCTTCGCGGGCGGAAGCCGCCCCATCCAGCGACAGATAGCCGATTCTCTCCGGCTGCGTCTCCGAATGCTTAATGGCCAGCCGGATTGCCCGGGCACACTGCGCTTCACTCTCCTCAGGCGGGGCTGCAGCCTGGCCGTCGTTCGTGAAGCCGAAGCCCTGGATGCTCGCCCGCACCCGGCGGGATGCCTCGCGCTTCTGGAGGCTTCGCTCCGATTCCAGGCAGAGGAACGCAGCTCCTTCGCCCAGGGCCAGCCCGCTGCGCCCCTCCACGAACGGCCGGTATGCCGTCTGCGGGCGATCCGCGTTCAGATTCAGCAGCCCCTCCGTGTTATAGAAGGACAACGCCCACGGATCAAGCGGCGTCTCTGCTCCGCCCACGATGGCCGCATCGATGACCCCGCTGCGGATGGCTCTGGCTGCATAGGCAATGGCGAGCAGACCGCTGCTCCGGTCGGCGATCACAGTCTTGCTGTAGCCTTTGATGCCGAAGGCGAGGGACATATGCCCTTGTGCCGCCGCCGGGAACCAGTTGCTCGCCAGGTTCGGATCAATGAAGGGCGCCCCCTCGGTGTGCAGGACACGCAGGCCATTTCTGGCACTCTCCCAGCCCCCGGAATTGTTGCCGACGAAGATACCGATCCGTTCGGGGCTCATCTGATTCAGCTCCCAGTGCGCATCATCCATGGCATCCTTCGCAGCCAGGATCGACATCAGAGAGAAGCGGGAGCATTTCTTGAGCAGACGCTTGGAGATGACCCGCTCCGGCTCCATCCCGCTGACTTGTCCCGCGAAGGGAGGGGCGGCTCCGGTGGTATGCTCAAGCGGGAGCGGAGTCATATAATTGCGGCCGCTCAGGAGTCCCTCCCAGAAGGCCCCGGCACTATTCCCGCACGGCCCCACCATTCCTACTCCGGTTACGAATACTGTATTCTTCATAGGCTGCACATCCATTGTTCAGTCTGAAGCTTGCCCGCCTGATTACTGTATTCGTTCGCTGCCAGGATCATGGCGGAGTGAATGCCGGAGAATCCGCTGGCATTGGTCAGAATATGGTACAAGTCACGCTGGATCGCCTCTTTCGGCACATAATTCAAATCACAGGCCGGGTCCGGCTCGTCCAGATTGGCGGTTGGCGGGATATAGCCCTCGTTCAAGGCCAGCAGGCAGTGAACAATCTCAATGGCACTCGCGGCCGAGAGCGGATGGCCTACCATCGATTTCGTGGAGCTGATCGGGATGGAGTAGGCGAGCTCTCCGAACGTCCTTTTATAAGCGGCGGTCTCAAAAGCATCATTCTGCGGAGTCGAGCTTCCATGCGCGTTGATATATTGAATGTCCTCCGCTGAAAGGCCCGCGTAGCCCAGCGCCTCGTTCATCGTAAGACTGAGCGCATCCCCGTCCTGCGGCAGATCGGTCATATGAAAAGCGTTATTGGTACTTGCGAATCCGGTCACCTCGCCATAGATCGGCGCCTGCCGCCGGAGCGCATGCTCCAGCTCCTCCAGCACCACAACAGCACAGCCCTCACTGAGCACGAAGCCGCTGCGGTTCTTCTCAAAAGGCCGCGAAGCCCGCTGCGGATCATCGTTGAACTTGGAGGTCAACGCACCGATAGCATCGAAGGAGGAAATGGTCATGGAGCTGATCGGTGCTTCCGCTGCGCCGCAGATCATTACGTCATGTTCCCCGGCTGTAATCGACTCATATCCATATCCGGCCGCATCAATGCCGCCCGTGCAGCCCGTAGACATGACCAGCGCCTCTCCCTGAAGTCCGAACTCATGCGCTACTTCGAAGGCAATGTAAGAGAACATGCCCTTGCGGTACAAATCCTCCTGACAGAGTCCATGATCAATTGGCCCCTTCCCGCCCTCCGTCATCCGCAGAAAGGTCCGCTCCGAGAACGGGGTATCAGCAATCGCATTGGCGATGCAGACCCCGGAACGCTCCCGCAGCTCCTTCGTGAACACAAGCCCCGCATCGGCAACCGCCCTTATCGCAGCATTGACCGCCAGAATCCCCGGCCGCCCCATGCCTGCCCGCTGCGTTTCATCGGCTGTCCGGCCCAAATGCTCAAACTGCGGTATTGTGCCGGTAACGCGGCTTTTCAGCGCCATATGCTCATAGCCCTGCAAGCGGTCATATCCCACCTTGGCCTGCAGGCTGTTCCTCCAGAACTGCTCCAGCGTATTCCCCAGCGGGGTAAGCAGCCCCATGCCGGTGATTACAACTCTTTTTCCCATCACCTTCTCCATGTAAGCCCTCAGCTCCGAACCGTTTGCTGCTCGATATTGTGCTTGATCGCTGCCATCTGCTCCTTGGTCGTACGGTTCAGATGCGCTTCCACCTGCTCCCCGGTCAGCCCGCTTGCCGGATCTACCTCGAATTCCTGAATCCAGGTCATGTATGTTCCTTCGTCCTGCTCCTCATAGAGCCATTCCAGATTCATATGCTTGAACGGCAGCAGCGGCGCAAGGCGTCTGGCTGTAATCCGGAAGTTCGGCCGGTCCAGCCAGCGTTCCGATTCCCATGTGCGCGAGGGCCGGTTCCCCTCGGGATGTGTCGTCAGCTCAAACCGGATGTAGGCGTCCCCTTGCTCCAGCACCCGCGTCTCCTTGTATTCCGTGAATAAATCTGTCCAGTGCGCAATATCATTCGTCCGCTCAAATACGGTGATCCGGTCTGCGTGAATCCAGATACTGTTCTGAATCGTTGCCACTTCATCTGCCTCCCCATTCGTATTAATGACATCGTAACGCCTAAGCCCGGAAGGGGACATAACCCGGCTGTTAAGCTTGCGTTAATTTACAGTTATTGTACATTTCTGAGGGGAGACGGTAGAGTACAGCAGGTATTTTCCGGGCAAAAAAAGACCTGACAGGACTCTGTCAGATCAATTGATTCACCGAATATCCGATCCCCCGGCGAAACAGGATAATGTCGCTTCGTCCGGAGATGATCTCAATTTTGTGCCTCAGCTTGTATACGTACTGCCTCACAATCTCAGGGGATGTATACCTGTCCCACAGCTGGTGCAGAATCTGCTCGGTGGGGATGTACTGGCCTTGGCATTCCAGCAGCAGATCCAGGAGTTCGAACTCTTTACAGGTAAGCTCAATGACGAATTCTCCGACCTTCAGGGATTTGGAGTGCAGATGAAGGGCGATATCCTTGATTTGTCTGGTGTGGTGTGCGGGGAGGCCCAGTCCTTCGTCGAACCAGCAGCGCAACCGGCTGAATAATTCCTCCTGGAAGCCGTAGCGCTCGAAGCTGCTGATATACATATGATTGGAAGGAAAGGGAACAGGGGTACCGTGCGTGCTGATCTCCTCTACAATGAAGAATATTCTCAGCGTTAGCATCTGCTGCAGGTACTGCATCGTGTGAATGAAGCCCGGGTTGAAATCAGGGGTGCTAATCACTACACCATCGAGCCGGAGGCCTTCCTTCACAATATCGACAAGCGCCTCCAGCTCCTTGAAATGCAATACCTTACAACCGTACACCTGTGAAAAAAAAGAATGAACATTCTTAAACCTGCAATCCTCACAAGGCTCTGTGGAATCTGCACAACACACCAGCGCAACACGCATGAACTTCTCTCCAATCCCATTCTTCTCAAATAAGCTCGGTTTCCCAAGAATACATCTCCTATAATATAGTATTTTATGGGATTAAAAAGGAAAAATATCATAGTTTCTTATTCAAAAAATGAACAAGTTCAAAGTTTGGCAGTGTGTGCGTTTGATTTACTCTATCAGATAAGATGTGGACTTCCGGCCGCTGCCGCTCCTCCTCAACGCGCACACTCTGGGATAGTTGTATTCGGTACACTTAAAAACCCTGTTTAAGAAGGATTTCCTCTTCTAACTGTATTTGGTACAACTAAATCTGCACATATCGGAGGAATTCCGGCGCAGAGGGTATTTTAAGTGTACGTTTTACAACTAAATGGAAATTAGGCGCTAAACTGGACGATTTAGTTGTACAGAATACACTTGAGCATATTGCTGGTAACTTAATTGGGACACGGGCCACGACACCGTTATTCGGATGCTGTAAGCACTGGAACGGTAGCAAGTGTATTTTGTACAATAGAATGCAGTAAAAAAGGCTTCCAAATAGATTCTAGTGCATCTGTCTCGATTTTCTTTCCCAATGATAATTCGTTGCCTTCTTATGCTATAATCGTTGACCAAGAGGGATGGTTATCCGAACGCTCAAAAAGAAAGGATGATACGAAATGGAACATTTCGTTTTGAATAACGGAGTCCAGATGCCAAAGGTGGGACTCGGTGTGTACAACATCAAAGACAATAATGAAGACGCTTTACTATGGGCGCTCCGCAGCGGGTACCGGCATCTGGACACGGCCGCAGCTTACCGCAACGAGGAGCTGATAGCCAGGGCTATTCAGAAATCGGGTGTACCCCGAAGCGAGCTCTTTATTACAACCAAAGTATGGAGCACGGACCTGGGGCGAAAGACCCGTAAAGCTTTTGAAGAAAGCTTGCAGAAGCTCCAAACGGATTATGTTGACCTCTACCTGATCCACTGGCCGGCCAAGCACTATCTGGAAAGCTGGCACGTCCTGGAGTCTTTATACAAGGAGGGCAAGATCCGGGCGATCGGGGTGTCCAATTTTGAGCCGGAGCATCTGGACAAGGTCATGAAGCAGGGGACGATTGTCCCCGCAGTGAATCAAATTCAGACGAACCCGCTGCTCCAGCAAGGGCCGCTTCATGACTATATGAGGGGGCACGGTATCCAGCATGTCGCGTGGAGCCCTTTTGGACACGGTAACTCGGAGATGCTTACCCATCCTGTGCTCACCGAAATGGCTGAGAGGTATGGTAAGACAGCGGCGCAAGTCATCCTGAGATGGAACCTTCAGCGGGATATCGCTGTGATTCCGAAGTCGGTTACACCTGCCAGGCTGAAACAGAATCTGGAGCTGTTTGATTTCTCCCTGTCCGATGAAGAGATGAAGAGAATCGCAGCCCTGGACCAGAATAAAAGAGGATTTACCGATCCGCAAAATAAACTATACCTGTGGTCCACCCGGTTTATCCCGTTGTCCTGATATTTTTATATTAATTTTCCGGACAACTGCAACTTTTCACCGTAAAGAACCATCTGAGTATATAGAGGTGATGCACAATGAAACCAACTAATCTAACGAAGCACGCAAAAAAAATGAGCATCGCGTGCGGAATCCTGGCTGCCAGTTTATCCTTCGGAGCGTCCGCATTTGCCTTTTCGGACCTCAAGGGAAATTCAGCCGAAACCAAGATCAATTCACTCCATAGCGCCGGTGTAATTAACGGAATTACGAATGACCTGTTTGCCCCCAATGCCAAAGTGACGAATGCGCAAGCCGTACAGTTCCTTGTAAAAGGATTGGCGCTTGCACCGAAAGCCGGTTCCGACAGCAGTACTAAGGCCAGCCAGCTTTTTGACAATGTAAAAGATAATGCCTGGTATGCCTCCTCCTTCGCCCTTGCGAAGCAGAGCGGCCTGACGCTGGCAAAGGATATTAACCCGAATGCACCGATGACCCGTGCAGAATTCGCCCATCTATTGACACAAGCCTTACAAAGCAAGGGCAATTTCCCGGTAACTAAGATGTTCTTTATGATTGAGGATGGCGATAAGCTTACTCCAGAGGTGAATTACAGCCTGCAGGTGCTGCTGAACACGAAGGTGCTCACACTGGATAACGGAAAATTCCGTCCGTCCGATGCGATTACCCGCGCTGAAGCCGCTGTCATGATCCATGATGCCGCTGAATTCGCCGACCGGGTGATTACGCCGAACAATCCGGGCAATGAGCCTTCCGAGCCGGAGCCGGTTCCGGCTAACAATTATGTCTCTGATGTAGTTCTGGACAAAGCCGCGGAAGGCGTCAACAAAGCCACTATCACCGTTGACAATCTGCCTAATCCCGGTTACGGCCTGACAGTAGAGCGTATCGAATTCACCAGCGCCACTACAGCGGTAATCTACTTCAAGGTAACCCTGCCTGACCCGGATAAAATGTATCCACAGGTGATTACCAAAGGCTCAGTATCCACGTACCTGCCCGCAGGCTACACTGCAACAGCTGAGCCTGTAATGGATTCGCGCTGGCTTGAGCCATCGGCTCCAGCGAAGTAAGCTTCTCTATCTACTCTTTATCTAAAGGTAGATAAATTCCTTAAAACTTTAAACGTTGCAAAAGCAGCGATTCTCCGTTATTAGAGAATCGCTGCTTTCTGTCTATTAGGGTTGGGTATTTCGTATACCGCTTAAACAGCGGAGAGGACGGAACGACCCGCGTAAAAGCGTCAGCGGTCGCCTTGGTCTCCGGATTTTCACCGTATAGGGGAATGAAAAAAATCTGGAGAGCACAGCGATTGGAACAACGGTCCGTTCGCGGAGCGTCCACCCAAGTGCCCACGTTGATCTAGCAGGCTTTTCATGGCTTTTAGGCAGAGCTTCTTCTTGCTTTATGTCTACTTACTCTGCCGCAGCCGGTTCCGGTAATCCATCGGGCGGCAGCCGTAGGTTTTCTTGAACATCTCCGTGAACCGGTTCACATTGCTGAAGCCGGTCATCCCGGAGATCTCCATGATCTTCTTATCCGTGGTCTCCAGCAGGCTGACCGCCTCCGAGATCCGGTATTCGTTCAGGAAGTCCATCGGGGACAGGTCGAACTGCTTCTTCATGAACCGACAAAAGTACGACGGGCTCATATTGACCTGCTGAGCCATATCCGAGAGCGTGATCCGCTTGCTGTAGTTCTGCTGGACGTAGGCCAGCGTTTTTTTGGCCAGCATCGAGCTGTTGCCGCCCCGGGACTGCCCGGGCAGTCCTGCCCGCGGATGCTCAGCCGCACACTTCTCCAGCCGGTACAGCACCTCGAACAGCCTGGCCTTAATCAGCATCTCATAGCCGTGCGATTCCTGCTGATAGAGATCCCGCACCTCCTCCAGCAATGGAATAAGCCGCAGCTTCTCCTCCAGCTCCCGCCCGATCAGCAGCGGATAACGCCGGTTATCAAGGAAGAGCGGGGATACGAACTGCTGCTGAATCTTATCTCTCTCCAGGCTGGAGAGGAAATTGAAATGCACCAGCACCGCGCAGAAAATAATCTCCTCCTGATCCACGCGGATCGCCGAATGCAGCATATTGGGCTGAATGAAGACCGCCTCTCCGCTCTGGACGACCAGCTTCTCCTGTCCTACATGAAACTTGGCCGTGCCCTTAATCATGAACAGCAGCTCCAGCTCCTCATGCCAGTGGGAATACAGCACCAGATTATTTACCTTAGATACCTTGGTTACATGCACACTCATGCGGAATTGTCTGCTGCCATGAATAAGCTTTTCCTTCATATCCTGGGATACGGGTTCGCCGATGGAATCGAGCAGTTCAAGACTTTTTCTCACTGAGGTTCCCTCCCTCCCGGCCCACCGGATACTGCACGCAGCGTCAGCTCTGCACTCAGCCCTTCACCGCTCCGATCATTACACCCTTCTCGAAGTACTTCTGGATAAACGGATAGATAATCAGCACCGGCACCGTCGATACGATAATGACCGCATATTTGATCTGATCCGCGAACTGCTGGGCATAGCTGCCCGCACCGGCACCCGCACCTGATCCGGCTCCGCCCGCGAACGCCTGATTGGATAACAGAATATTGCGCAGGACGATCTGCAGCGGCTGTAAGCTATCCGTATTGATATAGAGCAGGGCGTTGAAGAAGTCGTTCCAGTGACCCACCACATAATAGAGCGTGATGACGGAGATCACCGCCTTGGACAGCGGAACCACCACCGAGATGAAGTAGCGGAAGTGAGAGCAGCCGTCCAGGGTAGCCGCTTCATGCAGCTCCTCCGGTATAGCGGTCTCGAAGAAGGTCCTTGTAATAATCAGATTGTATACACTAATGGCGCCGTTCACAATCATTACCCAAGGCGTATTCAGCAGATTCAGGTCACGGATAAGCAGATAGGTAGGAATCATGCCCCCGCCAAAATACATCGTGATCACGAACAGCGGCATAATGAACCTGCGTGCCCGGAACTTCCGCTGAGACAAAGCATATGCCGCCGGAAGCGTGACCAGCAGATTGAGCAGCGTGCCCAGCACCGTGTAGATCATCGTATTTTTATACCCCTGCCAGATCCGGGTGTCCTTGAATATCTGCTCATAGCCGTACAGGTTAATGTCCTTGGGCCATAGAATAACCTGCCCCTGATTCACCATGGTAGAGTTGCTGACGGAAGCTATGATGATGAAATACAGCGGGTACGCGACCATAATGAACGCTGCGATGCTTATAACCGCAACCACCAGCGTATACAGCCTGTCTGCGATACCGCCCGAATGCCTGATCTTTTGCGAATGAGCGGCTTGACTGTTTGACATCCCATTTCCTCCTTACATCAGGCTGATTTTTGAAGTTTTTTTGGCCAGTGCATTCGCCAGCATCAGGAACGTGAAGTTAATCAGGGTATTGAATAGTCCGACCGCTGAACCGAAGCTGAACTGGTTGGATTTCACGCCCACATTGAAGACATACGTAGAGATGACCTCCGAGACGGGCTTGTTGAGACTATTTTGCATAAGAAAAGTCTTCTCGAAGCCTACACTGAGTATGCTGCCCATATTCATAATCAATAAAATAATAATGGTCGGCAGGATCGCCGGAATCTCGACATGCCATACCGTCTGCCAGCGGTTAGCCCCGTCAATCCGGGCGGCGTCATACTGCTGCGCATCCACCGAGGACAGGGCGGCGATGAAGATAATGCTGTTCCAGCCGCAGGCCTGCCAGATGGCAGAGATGACATACACCGGAACGAAGGCGCCGGGATCACCAATAAGATTCGTATCCGCAGGGATCAGGTGCAGCGCCTTCAGGAAGCCGTCAATCAGACCGGTGGTAGGAGACAGCATAATCTGCAATAGTGCGACCAGTACAACAGTGGAAATGAAGTATGGCATATACACCGTAGTCTGCAGGATACGCTTGCGTCTATTGCTGCGGATCGAGTTGACCACCAGCGCCAGCAGGATCGGCATCGGAAAGCCCAGCAGGATGGAGAAAAAAGCAATGATAAACGTATTCCGCAGCGTAGGCCAGAACATCGGGCTGTTGAAATACTGCTCGAAATATTTGAGCCCGGCCCATTCCCCGCCCGTCAGTCCTTTGCTGAAATCAAATTCACGAAAAGCAAGCTGGATGCCATACATCGGACCATAGCAGAAAATAGCGATATAAATGACCGCAGGAAGCACCATCAGCCATAGCTGATAATGCCCGGCATGCTTACGCAGCCATCCGTTCCCCCGCAGCGTCTGATGCGGCACCGTGGTCTGTGCTGGTTTCATTTAGGAGCGCCCCTTCCATTCAAGTCCACTATTTCAAGGTCGAGAGGTATTCGTCATACGCCTTTTGGCGGATTTGCAGGTTCTGCTCAAGACCGGAGCTATTGACGGAGGCGACATAGGCAGCCCACTCCTTCTCAATGTCAACCTTGGTGGTCAGCCAGTTGGCCCACTTTTGATCCGTGATATTATTGACGTTCGCCTGATTCATTGCCAGGGTGTTGGTGTCCTCCGTGCTGTATTTCATGAAGTTCTGCGGATAGACATTGCTCTTCTCGTCCGCCTTGTTCAGCAGCTCATCATAGACAGCCTTCTCCTTCAGCACATTCTGCATATCCGAGCCAAGCGTCACCTTGTCCTTCAGCGTATCAGCAATGTACATCGGACCGTTGTCCGCGAACGAATTCGTCCATTTCCACGAACCCGGGTCCAGAGAAGCATCCGCCGGAGGAAGAATCGCATACGTGCCATCTCCGTTATCCTTGATTCCCTTATCCGTGTCATTCATCCCGCCGAACAAAACCTGCAGACTAACCTCCGGCTCATAAAAAGCATCAATGAACCGCATTGCAGCTTCCTTGTTCTTGGAGCGGGCACTGACCGACACCGCATTGGAGCCGTAATTCTGGTAGTAGTAGTCATTGCTCCAGTACAGCTCATCCGTTGAATCTGCATGCTGCTTCAGCTGCGGCAGGGTCACATATTGATCCTTCAGCTCATTGCCGAAGCGGTCTCCAGTCTCCCAGCCCCAGGTGAATCCGACCTTGGCCGTAGTTCCATTCCCGCGGGCAACGGACTGGTATTTGGAGTAATCCTGCGTAACCACTTCCTTGCTGATCAGGTTCTGGCTGTACAGCTTCTGCAGGAATTGCATGAGTGTCTTGAACCGTTCATCTACATAGAAATTCTTAACCTGTGCCCCTTCTGTAAAATAGCCATCGCTTGCCCCGTTGGACAGCGGCAGCCCCAGGCTGCCCAGCAGCAGCTTCGGCGTGAAATCCCAGCCGAGCGGGTTGAAGTCCATCGGAATCTCATCCGTCTTGTCCCCGTTCTGATTCGGGTCGCCATCGCGGAAGGCAAGCAGCACCGTCTCTAGCTCATCCCAGGTTGTAGGCACCTGAAGGCCGAGATTGTCGAGCCAGGTTTTGTTAATGAACATCGAGGCGGTGGAGCCGGGCCAGATGCCCTTATAACGCGGAGTGCCGTAGAGCTTCCCGTCAATCTGTGTAGCAAGCGTTTTCAATTCCGGGTGCTCACTGAACATCTTTTGAATATTAGGCGCGTCCTTCTCAATCAGCGGGCCCAGATCCTCGAACAATCCGTTGAATTGCACAAAATCAGAGTTCGAGGTCGCATTGAACAGCAAATCCGGAATTTCACCGCTGGCAAACAGGGCACTTTTCTTCTGGTCCCAGTCCGCAGAGATTTGCTGCCATTCAATTTCGACATTCGCCTTCTCCTCTATTTCAGCGAGCCATTTCATTTGCGTGACATCTTTGGTCAGTGAATGCTTCACGATAATCGCCTTCAGCTTCGTCTTCCCCTCCGGCGTGTTGCTGCTGTCGTTCCCAACATCCGAGCTGTTCTCCTTACTGCTGCAGCCTGTGAGTGATAGCCCTGCAAGACAGCCTGCCAGCACCAGAGCTAGAATACTCTTTTTTCTCATTTGACTTACCCCCTTAGTAGGAATTCATAAATGATTTATGCTTAAGAGCGAGGCTCTGTTAGCCGGGAAACGTGAAACTGCTAGGTCCCAATAGTCAGGGAATACAAGCATTCCTTCTTCGGACCATCCGCGAAAGCGTTATCATTATTATAATTTTTCTTCTGCACCCTGTCTCACCGTATATTACCTTTTAATCATCGTATATTGACCTTTTTGACTGCAATAGTAGCTGAATTCAGGCGAAGATTCGACTTTCGGTAGATGAAAATTGACACATGATGAATTGTTTTGGACAACGGAGAATCACCGCTGGCGGGATAGAGAATAATAATTCCAGCTATGGAGTGACAGGCTGCAACCTTTTGCTCCGGAATCCCATCTAAGAGGATAAGAGGTGAGGTATAATGAAGAATACATTAACCCGGATGCGCACGGCCAAAATCTCGCTGGCCTGCAGCATTCTGGCGGCAACCGTAGCTTTCGGAGCACCGGCTTCCGCTTTCTCGGATCTGAAGGGCCATGCGGCTGAAGCCAAAATCAATGCCCTTCATCAGGAGGGCATCCTTAACGGAGTGACCAGCGACAAGTTCGCGCCGAAGTCCAGCCTTACGTATGCGCAAGGCGTGCAGTTCATGGTAAGCGGCCTGAAGCTTGCTCCGCAGCGCCCCTCCGGCAAGAAGGCCAGCGATTATTTTGACAATGTAAAAAACACCGCCTGGTATGCTTCCGCATTCCTGAAGGCCAAAGAAAGCGGCTTGCCGCTGGAGCGCTCTATTGACCCTAATGCTGTAATGACACGGGTCCAGTTCGCACAATTGCTGCTTCAGGCGCTTCAGAACAAAGGGGACTTCGCATATACGGAGATGTATGCCAACATTACGGATGGCGGCAAGCTATCCGCACCAGAGATGAACAGCCTGCAGATTCTGATCAACACCGGACTGGTCACGCTGGAGAAGAACAACACCTTCCGTCCGAACGAGCCGGTTACCCGTGCAGAAGCTGCTGTCCTGGTCTACGATGCCGCCAAATTCGTGAAGGAAGTGATTATGATGGACGAGAACATTTCGTCTCCGGCCGGCACATACGATGCCTCTGTTACACTGGACAAAGCTGCCGCTGGTGTCAACAAAGCTACGGTGACCGTATCCAATCTGCCGAACCCGGGATATGGCCTGGTCATTGAGCGGATTGAGTTCGGCGCTGACAAAACCGCAGTGATCTACTTCAAGGTAACCTCACCGAAGCCCGGTTCCATGAACCCCCAGGTCATCTCGTCAGGCACCGCCGTCACATATCTGCCGGAAGGCTACACCGCAGTAGCCCAAGCTGCACCTGGCTCAGCAACCTCAGCTGCTTCCAGAGTCATAAAGTAAATGAACAGCCTCCACTTAACGAGATGCATCACAAAGAGCGCACCACCGGATATTTGGCTGGTGCGCTTTTTGTGATATGTGATTGTATAGTCACTATGAATCAGGGAGCGTTCGTCAGTCCAGCTCCTTAGAGTATCTGATCTCCTGGCGCCCAGTCTGGAAACCGGCTGAATGGTACAGGGTCAGTGCGCAATCATTCGTGGTTAATGCGACCAGCTGCGCCTGCTCCAGACCCTTTTCCTGAAGATACATTAATGCATGATTCAGCAGCGCCTTGGCAATGCCTCTTCTTCTCCAGGGCTTGCAGACAAATATATCTTCAATGATGCCAAGCTCCTCTTCCTGCCAGACCATCAGACTGCCTGCCACCCGGCCTGCATCCCGCACAACCATCGATGTCCAGAGCGGATGCTGCTGATATTCCAGCAGACGCTCCATTCCAAGCGGGGTCTCCGGCCAGATCTCCGCCTCCAGCTCCAGATAAGCCGCCCGCTGCTCCGGTGAGTCCAAAGGCACATGGGTCAATTCGAAGCCTTCCTCCAGCTCCACCGGATGGACGGATTCACGAAGATCGCGCTGAAGTGTATACAAGCGGCTATCCGGCAAGTAACCGAGATGCTCTGCGAAATAAGCATGGCAGCTCTCCTCCGCCGCATAATTGCCTGTGCACAGAAGGGTCCCATATTCGGGGGGCAGCGTACGCTCCAGCACCCGTGCCCGTTCCAGCAGAAGGGCGTAGACACTGTCACGCAGCTCCAGATCCTTTTCCCGTCCCGGCAAGGTCTTCAGATTCACAAAAATCTTATGTTTACTCTCGGCCGCGCGCCCCGGAGGCACCACATTAATGAGCTGCAGCTGGCCCTTGGCCACCATCTGCTCCCCTTCATAAGCGCAGAAGACATTCTCCCAATTATCTGCATCCCCCACCCACCAGAACAGCACATCCTCCTGCGCCGACACCTGCTCGTACATCGCGCCCAGCGCCGCCATATCCCTCTCTTCAAACTGCCGAATCACTCTGTTGCTCATTTACCATTCGCCGCCTTCTGTTTCTGTCCATCATAACACCGCCTGGCAGGGGACTTCCGTTCTTGAATAACTATAGTTGTTTTATACTGGTTAGCTGAATCTCCAGTTCAAATTCATAAGCGCCATTTCGCAAAAAACTGTGCCATCCTGATGAAGGAAAGCACAGCTTGTTTTTGATCCTTGGGTCTTTGCGGCGGACCAGGATGCCGTTATCCGCTTTGAAAGGCCTCTTTTGTCGGTCAAAACGGACTCAGAAGACGCTAATGAGGCTGTCAGGCCTACTTACAGGCTCCGATCCCTGTATTATAACGGCTCCTGCGTCCACAGCGGTCCGCAAAACGCCGATTCCAGCCAAATAAGGTCCACTGAGTCCGTAACGTCCTCTACCTCTACTCCCCGCTGCCCGCCGCCTCGCGCGGCTGGCGCATCGTCAGACTGACGCGGCCCTTCTTCACATCCACGCCGAGTACCCATACGGTAACATTGTCGCCGACGGAGACCACATCCATCGGGTGCTTCACATAGCTGCCGCTAAGCTGGGAGATATGGACCAGCCCGTCGTTCTTGATCCCGATATCGACGAAGGCTCCGAAGTCGATTACGTTGCGTACCGTGCCCTGCATCTCCATGCCGGGCAGCAAGTCTTCCATCTTCAGCACATCCTTGCGGAAGATAGGTAGCGGCAGCTCCTCACGCGGGTCGCGGCCCGGACGCTGAAGACTCTCCAGGATATCGCGCAGCGTAGGCACGCCCACTTCCAGCTTCACCGCCAACTCCTCCGCATCCTGAGCGCTTAGCTGCTCTGCAACCTCCTTGCTGCCGAGCTGCTTCACATCCAGCCCCAGCTCGCGGAACAACTTATCGACCACCGCGTAGGATTCCGGGTGGATCGGCGTTCGGTCCAGCGTATTGTCCCCTCCGGGGATACGCAGGAACCCGATGCACTGCTCGTAGGATTTCGCGCCCAGGCGCGGCACCTTCTGCAGTGCCTTGCGCGTAGTGAACTTGCCGTTCTCCTCGCGGAACTTCACAATATTCTTGGCAATCGTCGTATTTACTCCTGCCACATACGAGAGCAGCGAGGCCGAAGCGGTATTCACGTCGACGCCGACATGGTTAACCGCCGACTCCACGACGCCCCTCAGGCTCTCTTCCAGATGCTTCTGCGACACATCATGCTGGTACTGCCCGACCCCGATGGCCTTCGGATCAATCTTGACCAGCTCCGCGAGCGGGTCCTGCACGCGGCGGGCGATGGAGGCGGCGCTGCGCTCCGCCACATCCAGATCCGGGAACTCCTCCTGCGCCAGCTTGGAGGCCGAATACACACTGGCCCCTGCCTCGTTAACGATCAGGTAGGCCAGGTCAGGGTCGCCGACCTCGGCAATCACCTCGGCCGTGAACTGCTCCGTCTCCCGCGAGCCGGTGCCGTTGCCGATTACGATGAGCTGGATGCCATATTTGGCGATCAGCTCCTTGAACTTGGCCGCCGCCTCGCGCTTCTTGTTGTTCGGCGGCGTCGGATACGTGACCGCTACCTCCAGCAGCTTGCCGGTATCGTCCACTACGGCCAGCTTGCAGCCGGTGCGGTAGGCCGGATCGACGCCCAGAACATGGCGTCCCTTCACCGGCGGCTGCAGCAGCAGGCTGCGCAGATTGCCTGAGAAGATGGAGATCGCCTGCGTCTCTCCCTTCTCGGTCATCTCCCCTCGCACCTCACGCTCAACGGAAGGGGCGATCAGCCGCTTGTAGGCATCCTCAGTCACCGCTTCCAGCAGCTCCTTGACCGGAGAAGGCCCCTTCACCAGCTTGCGGATAATGAACGCATGAATCTTGTCCGGCACCACCTCGATGCCGACCTTGAGGATATTCTCCCGCTCCCCGCGGTTGATCGCGAGAATACGGTGGGGCGGCATCCGGTGCACAGGCTCCCGGTACGCATAATAATTCTCGTATACACTTTCCTGCTGGGCATCCTTGGCCTCGGAGACCAGAATTCCCTGACTCGCTGTATACTGGCGCACCCAGGAACGGATAGCCGGATCATCGGCAATATTCTCGGCAATGATATCCATCGCCCCTTGCAGCGCCAGCTCGGCGCTCTCCACACCCCGGTCCGCATCGATATACTTCGCAGCCTCTTCCAGCGGAACCCCCTGGCGTCTCTGCTCCATCACCCAATCCGCCAGCGGTTCCAGTCCCCGTTCCTTGGCGACACTGGCCCGTGTCTTGCGCTTCTGCTTGAACGGACGGTACAGATCCTCCACTTCCTGCAGCTTCACCGCCTTCATAATGCTCGCCTGCAGCTCAGGAGTAAGCTTGCCCTGCTCCTCGATGCTGCGGATCACATCCTTCTTGCGGTCACCGAGGTTGCGCAGATATCCGAGCCGTTCTTCAACATCGCGGAGGACGTTCTCGTCCAGCTCCCCGGTCATTTCCTTGCGGTATCTGGCGATGAACGGAATGGTGTTGCCCTCATCAAGCAGCCCCACCGTAGTTCTTACCTGCTTCAGACTGATGCTCAGCTCCTTCGCAATAGCTGAAAGTATCAGTTCCTGCTCCTGACGGGCAGCGGCATCTTCCGCCGCCTTCGCCGCCTGATTCGTATCAACGCTCAAGTATATCCCTCTTTCTATACACAGTCTGAGTTCATAGCTCTCTACTGAAATACTATCACAGTTTGCCGCAGGACCAAAGTTTGCCCCATACAAAAGAAGCAGCGGCCGCACCCTCCCCTCAGGGACAGCACAGCCGCCATCATGCAAGTATAGCATCAGGTTTAAATTCGTTAACCCGATCAGTAAGACGAAACCGATTTTTCGCATACATTTGTTCAAATGAAATATGATGATGTGCTAGCGCACCGCAGTAACCTGCTTGCTTCTTCTCCGCCGCGCATAGCCTACCGACAGCATGAAGCTGATGAACAAGACGAGCGCAGCCACCGCATAAGGGAAATTGATATCCAGATCGAACAGGACACCCGCCACAATCGGGCCGGCAATGTTGCCAAGGCTCGTATATGCGGAGTTCATCCCCATCACCAGGCCCTGCTGCGAATCATCTGCCATCTTGGACAGCTGGGTGCCGACCGCCGGGCGAAGAATATCCATCGCCAGAAAAACAACAAAGGTCACCGAAACAATCGCTACAAAGCCATGCACGAACAGCGTCAGAAGAATCGACAGGCCCGCGATCATCAGACAGGCGGAAATGACCCGGCTCTCTCCGAATTTGTTCAGAATCCAGCTGAATGCGGTAATCTGTACCACTGCCCCGGCAATGGAGCCGAACGTCAGGACAAACGCAATATCCTTAGGGGTGAACGCGAATTTGTGATCCACGAACAGTCCGAATACCGTCTCATAGTTGGCCAGTCCGAAGGACAGCACGAATACAATAATTAATCCGAAGAAATAAGGCTCACGATACGAGCGCATGATCTGCATGATTAGACTATCATTATTACCTTCCATCGTTCTTGCTTCTTCCCGCAGCTCCGCTGAACGCGATTCCGGCAGGACCAGCAGGGTAATAACCGCAACAATGGCAGCCGCTCCCGCAGCGACGAAGAAGGGGACACGGATGCCAAGCTCCGCAAGATAGCCGCCGATTCCCGGCCCGATGATGAAGCCGGTGGTAATGGCTGCGTTGATGAAGCCCATACCCTTGGCCCGTTCCTCCGGGGAGGTGGTGTCGGCCACATAAGCCATAACCGCAGGCATAATCATCGCAGCACCGATACCGCCTAGCATTCTAGATACGAACAGCACCCAGGAGGCGTTGGCCAGACCGAACAGAAGCTCTGAGAAGGCGAATACGGCCAGCCCGCCGACGATGATTTTTTTGCGGCCCATCTTATCCGACAGTCTTCCGGCGAAGGGCGAGACCAGCAGCTGCGTCAGCGAGAAGGCTGCCACCAGCAGTCCCACCACACTCCCGCCAATGCCCAGCTCGTTCATATAGGTAGGCATAATAGGGACAACTAGTCCAATCCCCGTGAACGCCAAAAAGATATTCATCATCAGGAGCAGCATCGCTCCCCGGTTCTTTAACAGTAATGACATGGTGTTTCCCTCCGTATATCCCAGAGCCTTGCTATATGCTCTAGTTGTAATTCATCAGTTATCTCTATTCATTGCTCAATCTTCCCGGACCCTATCCCCTGAAGCAGGATCTGAATTCCCGCACGGTAGTATGCCCTGATCGTCTCCGGGGTATCGGTCCGCCCTGTGATCTCATGGACCCGGCTGATTCCCTCCAGCATGGCGCTGAGCGTGATTACATAGTTCTCCAGATCACCACGGATCAAATAACCGGAATCCATCCCCTCTTGCAGCAGTACACGGCAGGCCTCTGTCACCGATTCGAAAATATGCGAGAGGCGCTCACGGATCTCCTCCGACAGCGTATGGGATCTTCCGTATTCCTCCAGGGCATGAATTAGCGGATTCTGGACATCTTTTGCATAATGATCCCCAAGCGCGTATAGACGGGCTTCCGTTCCGCTAATCCCGCTCCGCAGCTCCTCCCACTCCTTGAGCCACTTCAGGGTATCCACCTCCACCACGTACAGGAACAATTCATCCTTGCCCGGAAAATGGTGATACAGACTGCCCTTGCTAACCTTCGCGGCTGTGCAGACCTCGTTCATGCTTACAGCGCCATAGCCCTTTTGCGCAAATAAACTGGTGGCATGCTCCAGAATCCGGCTCTTCGTTTCTTCTCCATCTGAACGTCCCTTAATGGTTATCCCTCCTCTAGACCGACCGATCGGTCCAATTATAGCACGCAGTTATGTCCCCGCACAACCCCCATCATCCATACTCATCTATCCCCCCGATATATCAATAAGTATATATGGGACTGACGCCAAAAAAGGCAGCACCGGAGTTGATCCGGCCTGCCTTTTGTTACGATTATTGATATTGTCTCCCCGCCCCGGGGTTCAAAAATCAATCAGCCCCAGGCTGATTTGCAGCGAATCATCCACCAGCTTCATGGTCTCATCGTCCAGGTGGGTGATTTTATCCGTTAAGCGTTGCTTGTCAATGGTACGAACCTGCTCCAGCAGAATCACAGAATCCCGGTCAAAGCCATGGGCAGCTGCATCAATCTCGACATGCGTCGGCAGCTTGGCCTTCTGGATCTGGGCAGTGATAGCTGCCACAATCACAGTCGGGCTGAAACGATTGCCAATATCGTTCTGAATGATCAGTACCGGCCTTACTCCACCTTGCTCAGAACCCACAACCGGTGAAAGGTCGGCAAAAAAAACGTCGCCGCGTTTAACAATCAATAGTTACACCCCGCTTACTAAGCGGCCAAGAGTACTGTCTGCATCTTCCTCTGCGAGAAATGCCTCGCATGCCATGGTCAAATTAATCTTAGCCATTTCCATATAGCCCCGCTGCATGGACTCGCGGATGGTACGTTTTCTCCGATCGCTCAAGTACAGCTTCATGGCCTGCCTGATCAATTCACTACGGTTAGAGTTCTCCAGTTGAACGATCCCATCTACTTCCTGCAAGAGATGATCGGGCAAGCTGATCATGATTCTTTTGGTGTTCTGCAAATTGGCCACCTTCTCTTCCACCCCCACAAACCTTCTGCCCTTGTGTTCCAGTGTTACAATATACAAGGAATTTTATACAAGGAATATATGCCGCCAGTATATCAAGTATGCTGCATCCCATTATAAACTAGAAATGGCGGTTCGTATAGACTATAAGTCACAAGCTCTACACGGTATGTTCCTTATATACAGTTCCTGTACTAGGTATCTGGTCAGGGTATTAGGCTTGCAGCAAGGGATTAACGAGGTTAGGTAGTGTACCTTGGCGTACATACACGCGCGGTACCCGGTGAGCCAGCATACAGATTACTTCGTAGTGGATCGTCCCTAAATGGAGCGCCAGTTCATCTGCCGTGATCGACTCGGTGCCCTGGCGGCCGATGAGTACAACCTCTTCGCCTGCTTTGATTTGTTCCGCTTCTAGAGCGAAAGATTTGAGTGATACCATACACTGGTCCATGCAGATCGTTCCGACGACAGGAACGCGGCGTCCGCGTATTAGCACCTCCGCTTTGCCTGTTAGCATGCGGGAATATCCGTCAGCGTACCCCACGGGGAGCGTAGCGATAACCTCATCGTCTGCCGTGAAGTACCGGGTGCCGTAGCTGATGCCTGAGTCAGGCGGCAGGGTTTTGACATATACAGCCTGCGTCTTCAGCGTCATTACCGGGTGCAAGGCCACCAGCTCGCGGTTCACCTCAGCCGAGGGGTAGAATCCGTACAAGCTTATGCCTACACGCACCATGTTAATGGATAGTAGAGGTGTATCAATGGCCGTAGCGCTATTGCCCGTATGTATGATCGGGATGGTAATGTCCATGTCCCGAAGCGCTTCCGTCACGCTCATGAACCGTCGGTGCTGCATTAGTGTATAGCTTTTGTTGCGTTCGTCTGCTCTGGCAAAATGGGTAAACATGCCTTCAAGCTCCGCCTGTGCCACCGCATGAACCTCAGCGATGAATGCAGGCGCATCCTCCGGCAATAAGCCCAGTCTTCCCATTCCGCTGTCAATCTTGATGTGTACCTTCAGCCGGTGCTCCTTCTCTACAGGAAGGGCGCTAACCGCTTCCAGTACCTCCGGTGTGAACAGTGTAACGGTAATATTGTTCTCCCAGGCTACGGCAATGCCCTCCGGTGAAGTATAGCCCAGCACCAGGATAGGAAGTAGTATTCCCGCCTGACGCAGCTCCAATGCTTCATCCAGAAAAGCAACACTGACGTAATCTGCTCCAAGCCGCTCCAGCTCCCGCGTCACCTCCACTGCTCCATGTCCATACGCATTTCCTTTGACGCATCCCATGAACTTGGTCTCCTGCGGCAATACGCCGCGAAAAGCTTCGTAGTTGGCACGCAAATCATCCAGGTTAATCTCGGCTGCTGTCGGCCGATAGCTTGCCTTCACTTCAGGTCACCTTCTTACATTGTAGTAAAACATCTCTGCCTTGTTCGCACAGATCAGAAGTCTTACTGCCAATGGTAATGCTCGTGAAGGCCGCTGTCAATGTGAGCAATGTGTAGGCAAAAAACGGATACCGCGGGTAGAGGAATGATTCCCACCTTGCGCAGTATCCGCCCACTGATTTTTATTTACCCGATTGTTCCTCCATAGAAGCGGCTATTTGCATCATTTCCGTAACTGGCAGATTTGCGCTTGTAATCCGGTACTCTACACCCTCGCTCATCCAGGTCAGCGTATGCTGCTCATCCCCGCTAAGCAGGCCTGCCGTGAAGCCCAGATCGACCAGTGTTCCGGGAGCCAGCGACACCGCACGGTCCAGCGGACGGGCTTCCATAATCGTATACTGGTAGATACCGTCATAGCGGATCAGCACCGCATGGTCCTTGCTGCCTTCAATCTTATTGGTGTCCTTCAGCTTCACACCGGCCGGAATGTAAGCCGGCTCAATGATCCCGAAGTCGCCCAGCTCGGCCGTAACCGGCTCACCGGTCTGTTCACTATCTTCAGAGACCACCGGATTGCCTTCCTGATCCACTTCCGCCATCGTATTCTCGGAAGGGCTGCCGGCCGCCATATTCTTCTGCATATCGAAGGAATCTGCTGTGAATTCCGGATCGAACTTGAAGCTGTCGAAGGTCACGTTCACCACTACCTTGGCTTCGGAATCCGATACCTGCACCTGCTTCGGCTCATAGGTCTTTTTGTTCAGCCAGATCTTCTGGCGGACCAGTGCACTGCTCTGATAGTTGGCAGCGACCTCGAACACATAATTATCCCCGTCCTCCACGAACTGCCGGTTGTTGTCGTTGACAATTCCCTTCAGCAGCGTCTGGTACAGATACACCTGACCCTGGCTGTCCGGCCAGTCGCTCTGGAAGCGGAAGCTTTTGCCAAGGCTTGGGGTCAGGACGAATACGCCCTCATCATTGCGCAGCACAATCTGCTTCACGTCCTTCTGGACGTTCGACAGGCTGATCCGGTAATACGAAGGATTCTTATACCATACCTCCACCTTGTAATCCTGCGGCTGCTCTCCGGTGTACAAGGTCATCGTGCCTGAGCCCTGATAAGCTCCCTGCTTGCTCTCCAGCTTGTCAGACACTTGATTCAGATCCTTGACCACAGAGGCGGCATCCTTCTTCCCGCACCCCGCCAATACTAAGGCCACGCTCATAATGATCGCGAGTACCCATGTTATCCGGCGCATGACATCATCCCCTTAACCTGTTTTGAATGCATTGATTAGTACATGTCTATGAAGGACTTGACCTCAATATGCAGACGGGCATGACAAGCATGAAGAATAGTAGAAACGCTACTTGCAAAAAAGCACCAGCCCGCAATCCCTGCCATGCTCCGGGATTGCAGTCTGGTGCTCTGATTCATCCTATGCCTGTCTACGCCTCGTACCTGTTCCCTTATCCGCTCCTCAGCGGCTTACCAGTTAATCGACTCTGCGATCTTCAGCACCTCAGCCCGGTCAAGACCGCGGGTGCTGAGGCTATACATCACGCCGTTCGCTTCCCAGTCCAGGCTTCTGTCACTGACCAGAACCGCATCCGTCCCCTTAAGCTTCACCTGCTCCACCTTGTCGTCAGTTGCCATTGAAAAGGCATTCTCCTCATTGGCCAGGCGCAGCTGCATCCAGATCCGCTTATTCTTATCCTTGCTGCCAAAGAGCAGCTCAACAATCTGACCGCTTACGCCCTCCTCATCCTTATAGAACTCCCCATGGTCAAAGGCAAAGCCCTCAGGCAGGTATTAGGCATGGGGGTAAAGATACTGTCCAGTGAGAAGAAGCGCTGCCGCGCGCGGCTCCGGTAATAATCATTCACTACGTTGCGGGCAATGGCGAACAGCCACACTTCCAGCGGTGCGTTCTCCGGGGAATAACCGGGTAGCTTGGATAGTGTCTTCTCGAACACCTAGCTGGCCAGATCCTCGGCGGTGTAACGGCAGCTCACACGGTAGGCGATATAATTGAATATCCGTTTATAATAGGCTTCAAAAACCGCTGCAAACGTAAACTCTATCTCTATATGGGCAGGAACCCTATCATGTATTAAAGGCAGCAATGCGCGCTCTTGCATTCCTTATGCCCTCCCTTCCAGGCTGAATTTACTTGGCCAATTGAACCTCCACACCCTTACAAGGGTGGGATTCTTAGCTAGTTAGCGGGCGCATCCGTTTCCGCTTAGCCCTACTGCTAAGTTAAGGGCGAGTTCATTCGCCCATCCTAGATCAGAGCCTATAGCTATCTAGGCTGGCAGACTGTTACCATCTGCCACAGGTTGACGCATGATGTTAATCGCACCGACCCGATCCCGATGTGCTGTATAACCGCATTCGCATTGATACGTTCGATCCTTTGCTTTGTTCCGCTCTCCACAAGAGGGACAGGTTTGCGAAGTGTATGCTGGATTCACTTCAACCACTTGGATTCCAGCGAGTGTCGCCTTATATCCGATGAACATTTGCAACTGATAGAACGACCATTGATGCAGATTCTTGGCGTTTTTACGACTTGTTCTTGTCGTCTTACGGATATTCGTCAGCTTCTCTAGCTTGATGACAGATACCCTTTCTTGAATCGCCATATTCACGATCTGGCGGCTAATTTTGTGATTTTGATCTTTCATAAAACGACTTTCCTTGTCGTTCTGTTTACGGATCGCGGATAACTTTTTAAGCTTTCCTAATTTGCGGCGATAGCTACTGTACTTACGGCGAACAAACTTATTTTTACGTCCGTTTCCGCAAAATTTGGTCTTCCCGCTAGAGGTAAAGACAACTGCGGGCACTTTTAAGCCTAAATCAATCCCCATCACTTCATGACCATCGGCTGGTTGGGTCGGCCGGTCGATTGAAATTTGAACAAACCATTTCGCTGATTTTTGAACAACTCGCAGAAGTCCAAGCTTCCCATTCGAAAGCATGTCCCGCTCCCGATCCGAAAGAAGCGCAGGGATCACCAGACGTTGTACTTTTCCTTCCAGCATCACTGGAAAAGAAATGTGGTTGCCCCAAATCTTATAATTTTGATTATTCACGTAATACACCCTCTTTTGGAGATGAGGTCGCTTCTTCGTTTTCTTAAACCGCTGAAATAGGCTTTTGGCGTCTCGAATCACTTGATTCTTTACGGCAGAGGGTAGATTGGCATGTACGGTTTTTGAAGTTAGCTTCGGAAACGTTCCGGACCTTTCGGCTTGCTCCGTTAATTCGTTGACGGTTCGGATATATTCATTACCCATATCCACCAATACAGACGGATGGGTTGGACAAATGCGGATTTGAATCGTTACGGTTTGCAGGGTTTCACCCCCTCTTTTTTTGTTCTTCAACATATTGTTTGATCGTTTCGCTTGAAACGTTCCCTGCCGTACTGACCAAGTAGGCACGAGTCCAGAGGGAAGGCAAGTGGTTCAAGTGCTTAAATTGTTCACGGAGGCGACGGGAAGTGATTCCTTTCAATTTCGCCATAAGTTCTGCGGGAGAATCGGTTGGCAGTGCGTTTAGAAAAATATGCACATGATCAGGCATGACTTCCATTGCGAGTAACTGCCAATCCTGTTCGGCACATATCTCCATAACGATTTGCTTAAACTGAATCTCTACTTGATCGACTAGCACTTTACGTCTGTATCTAGGGCAAAAAACAAAATGATAGTTAATTAATGATACCGTTGTTTTGGTATTTCTATAGGATTTTCAATTTTGACAGCATAAGGATGTTCCTTAAACAAAGACGATTAATCCCACCCAAAAGGAGTGGGCTTTCTCGACTAATTTCTGTAATTTACATGAGCTAATACGCTCTATCTATCGAATCCATTACATATGCAGGCACAAAAAAAGACAGAGGCTCGAAGCTCCCCTGCCTACTGTAGTTTTTTAGGAATTACTGGCTATGCGCATTATTGCTGAACGCGGCAAGGCTCCTTTTCTCAAGCTTGCTCCTTCTTCCCGGTCAAAAAGTAGATCAGCGCCAGCCCTGGCAGTGCCAGCCCGATTAGAGTGGTCAGACTCCAGCCGCCGTAAGCGTACGCCCAGCCCCCGAGTGATGATCCCACGGCACCTCCAATGAAGAAAATCGCCATGAACAAGCCGTTCAGCCGCCCTCGGGTCTCATTGCCCAGTGAATAAATCGCCCGCTGCCCCAGCACCAGATTACCGGACACGCTCATATCGAGCAGAATCGCCGTCAGCACCAGCAGGCCTAGTGTAAGATTGGAGCTATCCCTCAGCAGGTAAGCCAGGATAAAAGAGAGAGCGGCCAGTGAAATGCCAAGACCGGTCAATAACCGGGTCCAGCCCTTGTCAGCCAATCTGCCCGCAATCGGCGCGGCTACAGCTCCGCCCACACCAGCCAGGGCAAACAGGGCGATTCCTTGCTGGGACAGATGAAACTCGCTGGACAGGTGCAAGGGAACGGTCGTCCAGAACAGACTGAAGGCGCCGAACAGACTGGCCTGGTATAGAGCGCGGCGCCGCAGCACCGGCGTATGTGTGAGCAATTTGCCCAGAGAGCGGAGTAATTGTCCGTATCTCAAGCCGGGAGCGGGCTTCCGGGCGGGCAGAATACGGGACAGGAGCAGCGTCAGCAGCGCCGTTACGACAGCCGAGACGATGAAGATGGATTTCCAGCCCCAGAGTCCGGCCATGAAGCTGGCGACCGGGCGGGCGAACATAATGCCCAGCAGCAGTCCGCTCATTACATTGCCTACTACGCGGCCGCGATCTTCCTCTGTGGCCAGATAGGAGGCATAGGGCACCAGGACCTGCGCTGCTACCGAGCCCAGCCCGATCAGCAAGGAGGCGGCGAGGAACAGCGGTGCATTCGTTGCCAGGACGGACAGCGCCAGGGCCGCCACAACCAGAATCAGCGACATCACAGTCAGCCGGCGGTTCTCAATAATGTCGCTGAGCGGGACAATGAACAGCAGTCCGGCTACGTAACCGATCTGCGTCAGGGTAACGATTAGCCCTGTCGCTCCGGCCGACAGATGAATCGCCTGCCCGATGGGCCCCACCAGCGTCTGGGTATAATAGAGATTTGCCACAATCAGTCCGCAGGATACGGCCAGCAGAAATGTGATCCAGCCGGGAACAGCTTTGCCGGCTTCAGGGGAATCTGCTTGTTGTTGCAACGGAACTCCAGTCTTCATTTGAAACTCCACCTTCCAATTTTTAAATACTAAACGCTAAGTACACTAATTAGTCATGGACAAATAATATACTAAACGTACAGTATTGTAAATAGGCAGTTTTATGGTATACTCCAATTATAGTTGAACCAGCACTGTCAGGAGGAATCATCGTGGAGAAAAAAAGAGGCCGTCCGCGCAACACCGAGGCCAAGAACGCTATTCTAAACGCTTCATATGAATTATTGCTGGAGACCGGCTTCGGCGCAGTTACTGTGGAGAAGATCGCGGAGCAGGCCCAGGTCAGTAAGGCAACGATCTATAAATGGTGGCCGAATAAAGCGGCGGTAGTAATGGACGGATATCTGTACGCTGCTAACGCCAGACTTCCTATCCCCGATACCGGTTCCGCCAAAGAGGACATTCTGATTCATGCAGGAACGCTCGCGCAGTTCCTCACCAGCCGGGAAGGTAAAGTCATTACGGAGCTCATCGGTGAAGGGCAGTCCGATGCCGGACTGGCGGAGGCGTACCGGAGCAGATATTTCGGCCCGCGCCGCCAGGAGGCCTGGAAGCTGTTCGAACGGGGGATTGCCCAAGGGGATCTGAAGCAGGGACTTGATATCGGGAGCTGTATTGATCTCGTCTATGGACCCATCTTCTACCGGCTGCTGCTGACCGGGGGAAACTTGGACGAAGACTCCGTCAGAGCCTTGGTGTCACTTGCCCTTCAGGCGCTTGAAGCTTGAGGCTTCTCGCCTCTGCTGAACAACAAGTACCCCCTTTCTAAAAGGGTCCCGCCATTTCAGAAAGAGGGTGCTATGGTTGAATTTTAGCGAGTTGCAGGCTTAAACATGTACCCCATCTTTTTCAAATAGGGGTTCAGCTTGTCAAGTAACGCTGTCTGCTCTGCCATCCTATCATCCGGTATAGGCTCCAACCGACTGCCGTCCGGTCCTGTGAGTGATGCATTGTACTCCTTCCATTGCTCTATCAATTGCCGGACTCTAGCCAGCTCCTTCCCGCTAAAAGTCTGTTCTGCCTTATCCAGCAACCGGTCACTGAAAGCGGCGAAATCAGAATCCGTCATAGTTGTTGCTGTAAGTGGGGCTCCAGCCTGATTGAGCTTGGCATTAAATGGCTCAACTTCAGCAGCCAACTTCTTATAGCGTATCAAGTCTGTATCACTCAGCTTATCGAATTGCAGCACGCCCTGCTCATCTGCAATCTGCCGATTATAGACGGCTAACTCATGCAGCAAAGAGGTTAACGCTTTGAAATCTTCCTCACTTAAGCTGGACCTTGACTGCTGAAGCTTAGCCTCAAGCCGGTCATATTGCTGCTGGGTTCCTCCAATCTGTGCCAAGCTATCCTGTGAGCCATACAGAGTATCCGCCAGATAGTTATAACCGGCATAAGCTCCGGTAGGAATAATTAAGGCCGCCGCTACTATGGCCGCCATTAGCCATTTTTTCATACGTCTACCTCCTTGTCCTGTTGGAATTCTGTCCAGAATCTTCTCTTTCAGTTCGGGTGGAGCATGTACATTCCCGGCTTGTTCCTGAAGTGCGCACCGTAAATCATGTTCGAGACTCATACAACTCCTCCACCTTCCCCAATCTGATCGTATCCGCCTGATGCTTCCGTCTTAGCTTCTGCAATGCGGCATGAAGCCGTGATTTCACTGTCCCGAGCGGGATCTGAAGAATTACCGATATCTCCTCCTGTGAGTACTCATGCAGATAATGTAGAATGATGACTTGCTTCAGCTTATACGGCAAACGGCTAACCCCTTCGGTAAGTACCCGGTTTGTCATCCGCTCTACGACATCGCTGGAGAAATCCTGTACCATCGTCTCACTGGTCAGCTCCGCTTTGTTCATAATCCGCAGATGTCTCCAGCTTCTGCGCCTGTAAGCATGAACCTGCCGCATCGTGAGCCCCATAAGCCAGGGTCTAAAAGGTTGCGTCCTGTAACAGGCTTGTCTTATCTTTGTTAACAGAACGTGACCCGCAGGCGGAGTTTTTCATTTATAATACAAGAGATTGGAATTTCCAGACTCCGGAGGTTATCTTATGAAAAAATTAATTACCGCTGCCGCTATTGCCCTGCTCCTCGCAGGCCATGCGGCCGGTTCATCCATAGATATTGCCCATTCTGCTGCTGCTCCTCTATCCCTTGTTGTGGATGGACAAGCCGTTCTTCCCGGGGCTCCCCCCTTCCACTCAGGCGGCACATTATACGTACCTGCCCGCACGCTGCTGGAGTTCTACCCGATGCAGTTACAATGGAACAACACCCTTAAGCAGCTTACTCTTTTCACGAGCTGGGACAAGACGATTCTTACGCCCGGTAGCGCTTCTACGCAAGTGACTTATACACAAACGGACGGAGGATATCAAGAAGAACTGGACTCTCCTGTGTTACTGAAGGAAGGCCGTGTGTATATTGCGGCAGCTACACTGGACTCCCTTACCGGAGCGGTTACAGAGCTGAA
Source organism: Paenibacillus sp. FSL R7-0179 (assembly GCF_038002265.1). Classification (NCBI taxonomy): domain Bacteria; kingdom Bacillati; phylum Bacillota; class Bacilli; order Caryophanales; family Paenibacillaceae; genus Paenibacillus; species Paenibacillus sp. FSL R7-0179. Next base: position 364,515 of record NZ_JBBOCC010000002.1, on the reverse strand, counting down.
TCCGGGAGGAAGCCGGGTAACTGTTACCCCGGGAAGTCTTAGCACCACCGTCAGAGTACCCGCAGCTCCCCTTGCCGTTGCAGAGAATAATTCCAAGGTGAAGCTGTACGCTGCGCTCAAGGACGGCAATACCTACAAAGGGTTCATTCTTGAAGTGAACGGGAAAAAGCAAAGCTTCAACTGGACCGTATCCAGGGTCTATTCGCACCCGCCTCAGCTCTTCTATGCCGATGTAGATTCGGACGGCAAACCGGAGATTGCGGTTGTGTTCACTCTGGGTACCGGTACCTCGCTGGTTGCACAGGAGGTTCATGTGGTTAAGCCTGAACAGTGGAAGGAAATATCGGTGCCTGCTGCGGACAAAGCGGCCTCCGCTGTAGTCTCCTCCAGTATTTCGCTGGATAAGGCTGATGTCCTGCTGAAGCTTGAGCTTACAGGACCTGTTCCCTCTAAGGTGACGCTCAGACTCCCGGACCGAGCTGAGGACGGCCTGAAGTATTTCGGCAGCAAAGCGGCTATTGGCGCAGTGACCTACTACTCAGTAGAGAATAACAAACTGCTCGCAGATACCAGCTTAATGGTCGGCATGACCGAGAGTGTCGGTACCCTGAAGCTGGAGTATAAGGCAGGCAAGACGGGGATGGAGCTGGGGTCTATTGCTTTTGAGCCGCATGAACGGAGTGAAGCCATTGTGGAGAAATAATCCGCTGCCGGAAGGAGAGGCTTGCAATGATTGATGCCCATATTCATCTTGACCAATATGAGGACAAGGTATTATCCTCCATGCTGGAGGGACTGCCGGAGCAGGGCATCGAGTCACTGATTGCCGTCTCGATGAATCTCGCTTCGAGCAAGCGAACTCTGGAGTTAGCAGCCAGCTATCCGGGCCTTGTGAAGCCTGCGTATGGTTTCCATCCAGAGCAGGCGCTGCCTACAGAGGAAGAACTGAACGTGCTGCTGAAATGGGTTACCGGCCATGCGGACCGTATGGCCGCTATTGGTGAAATCGGCCTTCCCTACTACTCCCGCGCCGAAGCTGCCGCACGCGGTGAAGACTGGGATATGGAACCCTATCTCGGGCTGCTGGGCAGACTTCTGGGCCTCGCCGCCCAATTAGCCAAGCCAGTCGTGCTGCATGCTGTCTATGAGGATGCGTGGACCGTATGCGATCTGCTCGAGCAGCATGGCCTTACGCAGGCCCATTTCCACTGGTTCAAGGGTCCCGCTGCTACCGTTGACCGGATGATTAGCCGGGGTTACTACATTTCCTTCACTCCCGACATCCTCTATGAACCGGAGATTCAGGAGCTGGCACGCCGCTATCCGCCGGAGCTGGTCATGGCAGAGACAGACGGCCCGTGGCCGTTTGAAGGACCGTTCGCCGGGCGCACCACCCATCCGGCTATGGTCCATGACGTTGCTGCCGCCTGGGGGGCGCTGCATGGATATTCGGTTGCCGAAGCCAGAGCGAAGCTGACGGCGAATACGGTGCGATTTTATGGGTTATAGGGCTAGCCGCTCTACTTAAATACAGCATCAGACCTGATTAAGGTGCAGGCGAAATGCTTAAGTGTATTCTGTATAACTAAATTGTTTGATTTACGGCTGAATAACCGGTTAGTTGTATTTCATACATTTAAAATCCCTCATAATCCGGGATCTCGCCCATTCGGGCAAATTTAGTTGTACAAAATACAGTTAGAAGAGGAAATCCTTCCCTTTGACTGTTTTTAAATGTATAGAATACAACTATCTCCGAATGTCTGCTTCAACCCCGGTCTTTGAAGACAGCTGATCACGATAGGTTAAATAGCCATCCGCCGGACCGCTACTTCATCTTCTATGAACTCCATAACATAAATATCCGGCTTCGTTGTTTGCATCAGGAAGTCCAGACCATATTCCGGGTCAAAATTGCTCATCATCAGGGACATCACCATGCCATGGGTTCCGATGACCACTCTTTTCCCAGCATGGGTCTGCAGGATATCCTTCAGCGCCTTCACCGCCCGCGTCTGGCATTCCCGGTTCGATTCCCCGCCCGGCAGGGCGTAATCCGGATCGGTGTACATCTTCTGTAGCACTTGATATAGCTCATCATCCGGCAGCTGCTGTTCGCCCTCCATCCAGACCTTTTCCCTCAGACCATCGATCAGAATGATTTCCTGCTCCAGTTGATCCGCCAAATCCGCAATTGTGTTGACCGCCCGGATATACGGGCTGCTGTACATCACATCTATCCCTTCATCCTTCAGGCATTCCGTGACCCGCAGGGCATCCTCTTCGCCCTTAGGCGACAAGCCCCGTGTCCATTCATCCACTCCTGTACGGAGCGAATCCCCGTGCCTCACCATGTAGATATAAGTTGTCATACGCTCCTCCTGTTCCTCTATTATTGCACCGCCCCCTGGACAGCGCTATCTGCTGTCTCCCTTGCCGCCGGCCAGAGCTGGCGCTGAAGCAGCACCCCCGCAAGCCCCAGAATCAACAACAGCAAGCCGATGTTAACAAAAATCCGGGCCGGGCCCGCATACTGCACCAGCACACCGCCCAGCAAAGGCGCTGCAATCATTACCGCGCTGAGCACGGTATTTTGGATGCCGAAGATGCGGCCGGTCATGTGCGGCGGGGTTTCTTTTTGCAGGCAATAATTGAACGTAACCATAAACATGCCGTTTCCGGTCCCCAGCACAAACCCGAATACCAGCACCCACAGCATCGACGCCCCCGGCTGAAGCAGACCCAGCGCCGCAATCGACCCGCCAATCAGCACATACCCAAGGCCCAGCTTCCAGCCATACCTGCCTTCCGATTTCAGCTTGTTCAGGATCAGAATGATCAACACGGCCCCTGCTCCCGTGGCGGCCACCATCCAGCCCAGCAGCGATTCGCGCTCCGGGGCGAAGATCCGGAACAGACTGGTGAATTGAAAATCAACCACCTGAATCACCAGTGATCCGGCGAGTCCAAATAGCATTGCAGTCAGCAGCAGCCGGCTGCGCAGCAGGAAGCCCCAGCCTTCCCGCCACATGGTGAGAAGCGGGAGCTTGCCTTCCTTCGCTTCAGACTGCCTGCTGTCTGCTTCATCCGTGCGGATATTCTTGACAGACAACAACAGCAGGTAAGAGCAGCCGCGCAGCAAGGCATTAAGCATGATGCACCACTGCGGCGTAAGAAAGGCGAGAGCCAAACCTCCGAGTAAGGGACCGGCGATCTTGGAGCCCTGGTTAACCAGTCCGTTCAGAGACGAGGCTTGCAGCAGCTGATCCTCTCTCACAAGACTGCGGGTCAAGGACTGCTGGGCCGGCATATTCAGTGTGGACAGCGCGGATCGAAGCGCCAGCAGCGGCAGCAGCCAGACCATGCCCGGCGCGAACAGCACCAGCAGGGTCACCAGCGCGGTCAGCAGATCGCAGATGCGCATCAGCTTCAGCTTGTTCATCCGGTCGGCGGCTGCGCCGGCAACCGAGCCGAGCAGAATGCTGGGCAATGCCAGCGCTACCGGTATGAGCGCCAGCATTAGCGGGCTGGCATGCCAGCGGTAGCCGACCAGTACCTGAATGGCCAGCGCGTCGAACCAGTCGCCGAAGCTTGCGGTGGCGAATGCGGTGTAGACCCGCATGTACGTTTTGTTGTGCAGCAGGCTTGTTCCCTGCTTGGTTGATTGCTCCATCTCACATTCCTCCAGGTTACCTATAATCTTAGATGATCCATCTATGATCCTAAGATAACGGAGGATTGTCAGAGGAATATCAGGGGGCTTCCAGCAGCCCCAGCAGCAGCTCTTCAAGCGTCTGCTCCAGCCGGGGCAAGCCGTAGGCTTCAAGCCCTGTAGTGAACAATTCCTCATATTTGCGGTCCAAGGTGCTCCCCGCCTGGAACATGCGGCAGAAATGGTGAATCCGGTAGACCGAGTAGAGCCGCAGCGGAATGAAGCCGGACATCTCCATCACCTGCAGTCCCTCCTGAATCAGCTTGTCTCCTTCTGCCCATTGTTCCCGGCGCAGCGCCCAAAGTCCTTTTACCACCTTATAACTGCCAATTTCGCGCAAAAACGGCTTATCCCGCAGGATCTTGCTGACCGCTTCATCCAGCCGTTCCAGCTCTTCATCTCCTGCACCCGCAGTAAGATGGATGAACAGCTCCGTAATCATCGTGACAGGTATGAAGTTCTCGAACCCGGGTCCTGCGATAACCTGATAGGTGCGTTTCAGGCGTTCCAGCGCCAGCTCCGGCTGCCCGGCAAGGGTGTATAAGTCCAGCATGGTCAGAATCTCCAGCTCCAGCTGATCCGTCGGATTCAGCAGCTTCCGCTCTATGAGACGCTCAGCATACTCCACCTTCTCCTTGGGATTGCCAATGAAGAAGTAGAACAGATTGAGGTAAAAGAGCCGGTCCTTCAGCGGAATCTCTTCCGTATGAATCAACCACTCCAGATCTCCCTGCACGAAATGAACCACCATCGCATAATGCGGGTCCAACTCAAAACCAAGGATGTCCTGCTGGCGAGCCAGCGTCAGTATCGATTTGCCCTGGCCGTACACATGGAATTTTGAGAAAACCTCGCGCATGGTATCCCGCAGCTCAGAGTCATGCGTTGCCGGATTCACCGCTACGCCCGCAAGGCTGCCGGGAATCGTCAGACTGTAGCCGAAGCCGCGGATCGTCTTAATGTCGATTCCGCCTAACGGCCTGAGCTTCTTGCGCAACCGGTAGATGTGATCATCCACCGTCCGCTCCACCGGATATTCCATCGGCCACACTTTATCCAGCAGCTGCTCGCGGCTGAAGGTCCGCCCCCGGTTGCGGTACAGAAACTGCAGCAGTGCGAACTCCTTGGGCAGCAGCTCTACCGTTAATCCTCCGGTGGATACCTTATATTCACTTGCGATCAGCTCCACATGCATGGCCGTGCCTCATTTCTTCTGATTTCTTTCATAAGAGAAAGTATACATCATGCGTTGACTTTATTTAAGTACTCCCGACTGGTTAAGGCGGCCTGGCTCACGCGCCGGCGGTTTTCCGATTACATTTGGCCTTCGCGCCGACTTCGGCCCCATTGTAATCGGTTTTCCGATACATTTGGCCTTCGCGCCACCTTCGGCCCCATTGTAATCGGTTTTCCGATTACATTTGCCCTTCGCGCCGCCTTCGGTCCCATTGTAATCGGTTTTCCGATTACATTTGCCCTACGCGCCGCCTTCGGTCCCATTGTAATCGGTTTTCCGATTACATTTGCCCTTCGCGCCGCCTTCGGTCCCATTGTAATCGGTTTTCCGATTACATTTGCCCTACGCGCCGCCTTCGGTCCCATTGTAATCGGTTTTCCGATTACATTTGCCCTTCGCGCCGCCTTCGGTCCCATTGTAATCGGTTTTCCGATTACATTTAGCCTTCGCGCCGCCTTCGGTCCCGTTGTGATCGGTTTTCCGATTACATGGCTGTAAACCGAAAAATCCCCCTGCAGTTGCCGCTGCAAGAGGATGTGTTGTTGCTCTAAGATGCTCTGGGCTAACTAGCCTGCCATATTATTAATGGAGTCCTGCTCCGAGAACACCGAGATATGATCTACGGTTCCTGTGGATTCCGGGATGATGAATTTGAGCTGATACTGCTTGTTGGCCTGATAAATATAGATGTTGTGCTCTCCATTCACTGTAGTAGCATCCGGCTTGCCGAGGACTTCTTCAATCTGCTCCAGTGTCAGGTTACGCAGGTCCGGGGCGCTGGAGCGCACATCGAAAATCTTACTGCCCTTATTGAAGCCGATGACCACCTGCTTGCCCGCATAAGTGGAATAGATCCCTTTGCCTGCCGATTCCTTGAGGTCCGGCTCTCCCCATGCGGCTTCCACCTCATCAATAAGTCCGGTGTGTGCAGCATATTCAACGCCGGGCACCTTGCCCTGCTTAGCAAGCTCCAGCAGTTCCTTCAGCTGCTTGCTGCGTTCTTCCGGGGTGGCGGGAGCTACGGTATCTGCTTCAGCCCCTGCAACCTCAGTAACCGTAGACTCTGATGCGGCTCCGTCGGGGGCTTCTGAGTCAGCAGTTACAGGCTCTGCGCTCGCAGCAGCGCCGTCATCTGTACCAGATTCGCTTACCTGCGCACCTTCTGCTGCCGATAAAGTGTTATCCCCAGGCTGCACAGTTGCTGTAGCCGCAGCCGTATTGTTAGACGATGGTTCCGTTTTGCCGGAATTACAGGCTGTAAGGCTGAGCATCGCCCCAACGATAAGAATACTTGTGATTGTCCTAATTGATGTAGTCAAGCTGCCATCTCCTTCGTTATGGGAAACATCTCTTTTGTCTAAACTGTACCCTATGACGCAGGGGCTGTAACAAAGGTTGCAGGCGCAGATCTACTGATCCAGGTATTATACGCATTGCCTTATGTTATGAATCTCCCTGTCTGATCACGGTCCAGTGCTGTTTTGTTCACCACATAAGTTCGGGCCATCAGATCATGCAGCGCCCGCTTGCGTGGGGTAAATACGATGAATAGGCAATCCAACACCACGACCCAGCCAACAAAAGCATTCAAATCCGCCGCAAGCGGACTCCAGTTCACGAGACTGCTTGGGATGGAGGACAACGCCTCGGTATTCAGACTCACAACCACTGCCAGGAAGCTGTTAACAATAATAAAACTATCCCTGATCAAAGCCTGCCTGAGCACCGGATACCTTCCATTCTCATCAACGATTCTTGCCCCCAAAAGCAGCCTGCCCGGCGTCCCGCCGTATCGGACAACCATAAATATATTGAACGCCATAAGCAGTACAAACTGTATAAAAAGCGGAAAAGCTGACCCTGCCGACTCTGCCGCCGGCACTGAAATCCTGGTCAGTAAATAGGTAGGTAGGATAAGAATAAGGGAGTCAATGATATTAATCAGCACTCTTTTCCAAAAGCCTACAAATTCGTATAAATTAAGTTCTTCCTCGATCCACGGCTCCATACTTTCACCCCTCCCATAGAATCGAATTAATCACTCGTTCCCCGGCACACTCTTCTCCTCCACAACCCTGCCCACATGCTGCAAAATCTCAAGATTCTGCTGCACGATGATCCGCTTAGCCTGATACTCCTCGGTTAATGCCAGGATTGCAGGAATCCCCTCTCTCCTGAAACCGCGGTTCCATTCGAGCAGCATGATCCGGAGATACTTGAATGTCTGCTTATAATTTCCCTGCTCCAATCCCAGCCTGGTCTTCATGAACCTGCGGATGACCCGGGCATCCTGTACATAAGCCTTAGGCTGAATCAGAAAAATCAGATCGGCTTGCCGGAAGCTTTCTGTTCCCCACTTGTAATGTACGCCCTCTATAATCCACGACTCCGTTCCCATAGCTTCCGCGAGCTTGGCATCCCGCACCTCCGGAGAGTTCTTGGTATTGTCCCTGCGGTCCCAGACAAAATTATCCGTTTCATAGCACGGAATTCCGTAACTTTGAGCTAATTTCCGGGCGATATATGTCTTCCCGCTCCCGCAGCCGCCTATAATCCGTACTCTAATCTTCAGTCCCTCCCCTGGAAGATCAAGAATATAACAAATCTCTCTCATATTACTATTCTCTATGTATCCTGTCACTCTACTCCACCCGGTTAAACATTTGAAGCCAGCCGATCAATGGTTGATGGGCTGGCTTCTGGAGCCGCAATGTATCGCGGCATCTTGGTTGGATAATCCCTGGCTGGCGCAGCGGTATCCTGCTGCTTTACAGCTTCACTGCTCCCTCTTTAGCATTCCAGGTGAACGGCAGGCCGAACAGCGGCGTTAAGCTGCCCAGCGGAATGTACAGACGGCCGTCTACAGTTTTGGAGGCCAGCATATCCACTGTTTTACCGTTCACTTTGGCCTTCGTGCTGAGCGGTTTGTGAACTGCTGTATTCTTGCCGATTGTGATGATAAGCGCTCCGGTTCCCGCCTCCTGCATCAGGCTTCCGCCCAGCAGCTTCACGGATTCACTCAGTGGAATGTACACCCGCGAATCCTCCAGCAGGAAGGAATTCTTCACCGGCAGCTTCTCCCCGCCCTTGACAAAAGCTCCCGCAATCATCGTAGAGCCCAGACGGTAGCCGTTCTTCTCGGCAATGGCCGCCATTTCTAGCCCGGAGGTTGTAATGATGACCCGGGTGTTCTTCGCAATCTTCGGATACAGCCAGTGAATATCGTCATTGTGCATGCGGATGCATCCGGCGCTGACATATTTACCGATAGAGGATTCATTGTTGTTGCCGTGAATGGCATAGGTCGTGCCGTAAGTATCATTTACTTCCAGCCCCAGCCAGCGGTCCCCCAGCGGATTGGCCGGATCGCCTCCGGGAATCTTATCCTTGTAATAGGGTCTGTTCTTGATTTTGACCACCATCTTGAAGCTGCCTTCAGGCGTCAGGCTTTTCGTTTTGCCGGTAGCAACCGGAAAAATCTTCACCAGCTTGCCCTCGCTGTAATACGCCAGTTTGTTCGTTTTTTTGTTCACAATGATCAGATCTGAGGAAGACGATGCCGCAGCGGCCGATCCTGTGAAGCATGCAGTCAAAAGCATTACAAATACCAGTGTTAATGCGATACTTTTGGGAAAATACGTTTGAATCCGGCTTGCCTGTTCACGCTGACTCATAGTTTCCCCACCTCCAGGTTATGGATGATTCTGGATTGTCTTTTCTACATAGACGTTCATTTGCCGCAATAGTTGCAGCGCAGCCTGTACCTATTCTTATCAACTCGTCCCGCCCGGAGTGACGCAACGTTTGCAATATTGTAACCGTTCTTGGCGGGAGCGCCTTCCTTGCCCACCGAAGCATGAATATTCGCCAGCCCTATCAGAGATAATAAGCCCGCATGACTATAACACCCATTTCAAGGAGGCCAAAAATTTTGAATATCAACTCATCTGCACAGATCCGGGAATGCGAGCAAATCGTTCAGCAGCTGATGGCACAGACCCAGCAGGGGACGCAGAATTACCAGCAGCTTCTTCAGCAGGAGCAGCAGGATGCCGCCAAGCTCCAGGAGCTCAGCCAGCATAACAGCAAGGCCATTCAGATGATCCAGCAGGCGCTGCAGGGCCATCAGACCGCGATGCAGCAGCTGCAGCAGATCTCGCAGTCGGTCAGAGCGATGGAGCAGTACCCGCAGACTTCCGGCTTCAATACCAATGATATTCATAGAATGAATCCGGAGCACCAGAGCTTTGGTACAGGCATTCAGGGCTTCAACTCTGTGAATCAGAACTCTAATATGAGCGGAATGGGTACAGGTTATAACTCATCTTTCAGCCCGTCCTTCACTTCAAGCAGCCAGCCGGTGAACTCACTGCACAGCCCGATCAACGCAGGGATCAACCACCAACCTATGCATACACCGATGTCTGGAGGCTCCTCCTATAACTCTCCAATGAACCAGGGAAGAAGCTTCCAGTAAGTAGCGTGGGAGCATAGACCATTCGTTTATCGTTTAAAAGGGTTCTCTCAGACCGCAGCAGCGGAAGCTGAGAGAACCCTTTTGGCATACCGGGCAGTCCCTGTCGGTCTGCGCACCGTTTAAACTACCAGCCTGCCGGTCTTCTCCGCCAGCCCAACCGTCGCTTCCACCCCGGAGTTGAACTCCAGATAATCGCTCTCCACACCATCGCTGAAGATCACGCCGTCCTCCGGCATCTGTGAGGTGATACGGAGCGGCAGACGGCTGCTGATTCTCCCGAATACCAGCTCTGCTGAAGTCGTCCGGCTTGGAAAAGGCTCCCGCACAGTGAAGTACAGCTCGGGATGGTTCCAGGCCAGCCCGCTGCCCGCGCTGACTGCGGCAATCTCCGCAGACACCGGGGCTGTCCGTTCAGCCTCTGCATGCTGCATTTGAGCGGCACGGCTGACGATTCCTGCGGCTCCGGCAAGCACACTCTTGAGCCAGCCCGTGGAGCCAAGTCCCGTCGAGACAATGATGCCGCTGGAGGACTGCTGCTCCAGCTGCCCGTTCAGCTCCAGCTGATACCGGGCCGAGACATGGGTCCGGCGGCCGATGAACAGATCGTTCACCCCGTACAGGCTCTGGCCGTCATTCAGCTCCACCTTGGCAAGGGTGACCTCACGGACCTGGCGCTGGGCGCGCAGCACCTCCGTCACCACTTGCCGGACTTCCTTGACTCTGAAGGGCAGCAGCACGCCATCCCAGCGCAGCGGATCAGGATTCACTCCGATCAGCGGCTGCTCGTGAAGGTATTTCAGTGTATTGGCGACCAGACCGTCCTGGCCCAGGACCACAACGGTATCCTCGGCCCCAAAGATGAAATTCGGCACATGCTGCCGCTCCAGCACCTGGAGCCGGCCGATGGCGCTGAGCTCGGTCACTGCGGTCTCCACCGCCTTGCGGTATTGGAAATCCTCGCTTAAGTAGTCGCTGAAATCGGCGCCCAGCCGTTCAATATAGAACTGGGCCTGCTGGATCGTATTGTAGCGGACCACCAGCTCCTCCAGGCGGGTCTTGCGTTTGACCAGTATGATTTTGTTCTCCGATCCCCGGGTGCTCATCGTCCGTTACCTCCTCTTTCTGCTCCGGCGCCGCCTGCTGCCGAACCGGCCATGATTCCTTGCAGCAGATCCGGCGTAATGTTAAGCTGGCCGATCTTCCCGGCGTTCTCCGCCAGCTCCTGGAAGGCGATGGCGATCAGCTTATCCGGGTTCATGCCGACATTCGTCAGCGCCTGCAGAACGTTAGGCGATACATTTTGCAGCGAATTCATTACCGCCGTCAGCTCGTAAGCCTTGGCATCCGCTTCAGCTCTCTTATTCGCTATGGCCAGCTCAATCAGCGCCTGCTTCTTCTCCTCCAGCTCCGTATCAAAAATCAGCTGCTCTTCCTTCATCTCATTCTGCTTCTGCTTCGCTGAACGGTCAGAATCAAGCAGCGCCTCACGCATCTGCCGCTTCTTCGTCTGAACGGCGATCTCTGTATTCAGCTCATTCTCCTTCACCCGCCGTTCCTGCTCAATCGAAGCGTTACGCCGCTCATAGAGCGCATTATCCGCGTTACGGAGCATCTCCTCCCTGGCCTGCGCTTCCAAGGCACGCAGCGTCTCCTTATTCGGTACAATCGCCAGAATGGACAAGCCCATCAGCTCTATGCCCAGCTTCTCAATCTCCGCACTCTGGCCGATTTCATGGGTAATCATCTTGGCCAGCCGTTCACTCGACTGGATCGCCTCCTTCAGCGGGAGCTGCCCGAGCTGCTTCTTGGTCAGGACCTTAGCGATATTAATTACCCGCTGAGCCAGCTTGTGCGGATCGTCGGAGAGATAGGTGTTCTTTTTGAGATTATAGGTGTAGTTGAGGATCTGGGTGGTCTTGCGGTAATCGACAATCCGGTAGGTCAGCTGTCCCTGGACGGTTACCGTCTGATAGTCCGCAGTAATTTCCTCGAACATGAATGGAACATCTATCGAGGACACAGGCACCACCACCACCGAAGTCGTCGGCGCATAATAATGAAAAGAAAGCCCGACCCCCTCACGCACTACCTTGCCATTCTTCACCTTAAGCACATAATCACTGGGCTGAAATTTCACGAACCGGAATCCGAACATGGTCATTACCTCCTAGGGGTTGTATTCTGAGTCATCTCTTGAGCAGAGGGGAACTCAGTTATTAATTAATTGTTATTATTAATATGTTATTAACAACATCATAGCAGACCTTCTTGATATTATCAATATGTTATTAACAAAATTGCAAAAAAAGTAGCCGCCATATAGATGGCAGCATCTGTGTTCAATTCTATCCTTACCTTCAGGATTGTTCTTCCGCTCTAGAGCTTGAGAAGCGTACGGATGGCTGCGAGCCGCTCCGGGTCTACCGGCTTCAGCGGGTCACCGTCCTCCCGGACTGCCGAACCAAAATGTACCCGGCGCACGCCAGTTCGTGTAACGAAATCCTTCAGGTCTGCGGCATTCAAGCCGCTGCCTGCCAGGATGGAGAGCGAAGAACCGGCAGACAGCCGTTCCAGTACAGCAAGTCTCACCATACCGCCCGGCGTACCTGCAGCAGCAGTCCCGCCGGAGGTCAGGATATCGGTAATCTGCGGATACCGCTTCAGAACCTCTAGAGCTTCAAGCTGGTCCGGCACCTCGTCAAACGCACGATGGAAGGTAACCTCCATCCCTGCTGCCCGCTCCAGCAGCCGGCTCAGCAGCTCTTCGTCTATCGTCCGGTCCTCCCGGAGCATTCCCATCACCACGGACAGCCCGCCTACCCCGGCTATATGGCGGATATCGCGCAGCATGGTCTCCACATCGGATGCATCATACACGAAGGAGCGTGCATGCGGCCTCACCATTACTCTCACCGGAATGCTGACCTGCTCCCGGACCGCTTCAATCAAGCCCAGACTGGGCGTTAATCCGCCCTCCCGGATGCCCGTGACCAGTTCAATCCGGTCAGCACCATAACGCTCCGCTGTGACCGCATCACTTACTGTAGTTGCTATAACCTCTAACAGCATAAATTGCTACACTCCCCTTCTTAGTCGTAATCCTTGTAAGCCGCTTTACCTTAGTATAATGATAAACATAGTAAATAGCAGGTAGATTCCTGACTATGTCAGTACTGGACCTGCGACCAGTATTTTTCCCGCCTTTTGGAGAGTGTGTTCTCGGGATGAAGCCTCTATACTGAAGAAGTTGAAATTTGGAAATCCGGAATGGAGTGCCCTGAATGATAAGACAAAGTATAGACGCGTGGAAAATATTAATGCTCTCCCTGCCCAAAGGAATCATCGCCTTCATAATTGCTGTTACAGGTCTGTGTGCAAGCCTGCCCCTGATTATTATATGGGTGGGGCTGCCGCTGCTGGCCCTGACCTTGGCCTGGTGCCGCAGCATGATGTCCAGTGAACACAGAACAGTTGAAGCCTGGTCCGGCAGCAACAGCCGACGGGGAACCGGGAAGCCCGCTGTTATAGCGGATCCTGCCCCCGCCTTCCGCTGGGAGGGGCTGCGGACATTAGGACACCAGCTCCGTGACAGGGAATCGTACCGGGGAATCCTGTACAGTCTCCTCCAGCTGCCCGCAGGGATTCTGGGCTTCACACTTGCGCTGGTCCTGCCTGCGGTGGCCTTCAGCGCTCTTCTGTCACCTGTGGCTCAGCGAATCAGTTCATCGGTATTCTCCTATGATCTTAATATGCTGGACCCGGAGGTCTTCTTCTTCCTGTCCGGCACAACCTCAGATGAACGCTCGTGGATGCTATGCGGAACCGGATTTGTACTGCTGCTGCTTCTGCCGCTGCTGCTTGTGGGTCTTGGACGTCTGTACGCGGCCTGGATCAGTGCAGTGTCAGGAACCTCTGTGAATTCCGGCAGTACCCCGCTTGAAGTCATACATACCTGATCTCTTCCCGCATATCTATTAATAGTTCACTTGCCAAAGCTTACCAAGCGGGTTGTGCCCGTATTGATTGAAGGACGGGCGGCCCGCACAACCTTGTGAGGAGGCGGTTCAGTGCTCATGATCCTGGTGTATCTGTTTGCTGTGCTTGGCGTGTCTCTCCTGCTGTTGGCTGCGGTTCTTCAGTACAAACTCTCCCGCCCCAAGGCAGCGGGCCACAGCGGGGCTACCCATGCCCTGTCTGCCTTCAGCCTGAAATTCCCCCAACGGTTCATTACTCCGGACGAATCCCATCTGATTGCCCTGGACGAAGAGGGCCAGGCGCTCGCCATCGGGCTGCTGCATCCGGGGAAGCCGGAGCCGGCGACAGCCACCCTGTATACATTCGATGCCATCCTTGGGGCAGAGATTGTCGAGAATGCCCTGACGCTCAGCAAGGTCAGCAAGACCAGCCGGATTACCACCAGTGCACCGAGAATACGGGCAGGTGCCGCCGCAGGCTATGAATTCACAGAGCCTGTCCAGGGCGGCAATCCTGCCGAAGAGATCCGCGAGCTGACGCTCAGAATCTATTTCAGCAGCGCAGATACGCCTGTGGTATCCATTCCTTTTCTCCCGCCGCGCCTGCCGGCCCGCAAAACAGATCTGCAATATTCCGCAGCCTTCCTGGAGGCGCAGCAGGTACATGAGAGAATCCGCGACATCGTCTCTGCATAAGGATTCCTAACCCTCAGAATTCGCAATTACCGGACAACCGCTGTGAAATCCTCCAGAGCCCGCCCCTGCCTCAGCTTATCAATAATGGTAAGCAGGAAGCTCTCTGCGAGGCTGCCTGGTAATATGGTGTCCGCAGCTTCATCCAGGGTGAACCAGGCTGCGTGGTCCAGCTCGTCGCTCATGGCACTCAGGTCCTCCGTGTCAGCCACGCTGATGTAATTGAGCATTAATGTATTAGACGGGGCGAAATACTGGCTGCGCATATATTCATAAGCAACCACCTCAAGCCCCGCTTCTTCCTTCACTTCTCGGATCAGGGCCGCTTCGGCGTTCTCACCTTTATTCACATACCCGGCGAGCAGAATGTAATCCTTACGCTTATACTGCTGGATGAGAAGGATTCTATCGAGCTCGCGGTTCAGTACGGCTGTACTCACCGCTGTGCTGAACACAGGGAATCTGAAGACGGCGCAGGCTTCACAGTAGGGTACCTCTCCTTCTCCATTGCATTCCTTCATGACCAAAGGCTTTCCGCATTCCAGACAAAACTTCAATTCTATCGCTTCTTTCTGTAGGTAGTATTGTTGTTGTCTATTCTAAGCGATTGCTTCCAGACGCACCACGATATAATTCAAGAAACCCGTCCTTTATAGAGCAGGGGACAGGGTTTCTTGACGTGATGTGGAATATACTATAAGGGGCCCGGACACTACGGGCTGCATTACATCATAGAGATGGAGGGAACTACTCGACATGAACATCATTAATTTCGCGCATCGCGGCGCATCCGCAGCCGCCCCGGAGAACACAATGGCGGCCTTCCGCAAGGGTCTGGAGCTTGGTGCAACCGGCATTGAGACCGACGTACAAATGACCAGTGACGGAGCAGTAGTAGTGATCCATGATGAGAGTCTTAACCGCACCACTTCAGGCAGCGGTTATGTGAAGGATAAGACGCTTCGTGAGGTGCTGGAGGTGGACGCAGGCTCCTGGTTCAGCCCTGAGTTCGCAGGAGAACGGATTCCGACACTGGACGAGCTGCTGGATCTGCTGCAGGGCCGGGAGACGATTCTGAATATAGAGCTGAAGAACGGGACCTTCCTCTATCCCGGCATGGAAGAGAAGGTAATCGCCGCTGTAAGGGAGCAAGGCATGAGTGAGCGGGTGGTAATCTCCAGCTTCAATCACTATTCCCTGGCCTACTGCAAATCACTGGCACCAGAGATCCGTACGGGTATTCTCTACGGTGAGGGACTGTACCGTCCCTGGAATTACGCGGCTACCCTGCAGGCGGATGCGCTGCATGCCCATCATTCCTCAGTACTGCCGGAGTTCGTGAATGCCGCTGCGGAGAAAGGGATTGTCTATCATCCGTGGACGGTTAATGATCCCGAGCGGATGCAGGCATTAATCGATGCTGAGGTGGCGGGAATCATTACCGATCATCCGGATATGCTGGCCGGGCTTCTGGCTGCCAGAGGCGTCTGACTTATGTAACACGGCTGCGCTGTCCATAGGATGGCGCCGTCCGGCGGGTGAACAAAGTGGAATTTGTACACCTAATTTGGCGTAACAGGAGTTAACACTAAAAACAGTTGGAGAAACAACACTTAGCCGGCCCGATTTCTTCTAAATCCGGCGGATTCGGCAGATTAAGTGTACATTTTCCAACTGCTTCCTTATAAGACTTACGTTGCGGCTGAATAAGTTCCTTTTCTCCAACATAAACCTCATTGTGCTCTTGAGCTGCTGACCAGCTTCACGGAAGGAATACGGCCCTCCTGCTTGTATACGGCATAACGCCCGCTTCCCAGCTGCTTGGCATTGTACATAGCCGAATCCGCCTCCTGAAGCAGCCGCTTCGGATCGATCCGGCCCTGGCTTATCGTGATGCCGACACTCGCGGACACAAATAATTCATGGCTCTCCAGCTTATAGGTACGGGTGATGCGCTCCAGAACCTTAAGGGCAAGCTGTTCCGCCTCCTTGCGGCTGTAGCGTTTGGCGATAATGACGAATTCATCTCCGCCCACCCGGAAAATATGCCGCTTGCCCTTGCAGGTGAATTGCTGCAGGCTGGTTCCAACGGCCTCCAATAACAGATCCCCTGTATGATGGCCGAGGGTATCGTTAATCGATTTGAACCGGTTCAGGTCCAGATATAATACCGCAAGCTGCTCGCTCACTTTGCAATGATCCCAGAAATGATCCATTCCGTTCTTATTCAGCAGGCCGGTCAGCGTATCGCGGTAGGCCAATTCCTTGAGCTGCTCACGCTCCCCAAGGATCATGCGCAACCGCAGGAACAGATACAGAATACCCGCAAGTGTCAGCACGTACAGGAACAAAGGAATAAGCAGGCTTCTGCCTTCTGTATCGAAGCCGGTTAAGGCTCTTCTGCCCAGCAGATGCATGCAACCAAGCCCTGCACTAATTACCAGTACCACAAGGCTCGAGCGGACCGCCCGGGTTCTTTGCGGTTGTCTGAAGAAATCCCTTGTCAGTCTGAGCGTGCTATATACGGTCAGGACTCCTATAAGTATGGATAGAATCGTCAGCATATAATTGCGGGCCTCTTCCACTAGTCTTACGCCCTCCTTCAGCCTATCAAATGAATTTATGAATTTATCGCTTTCAAGCGCTACTGTACAGGAACGGACTGAACAAATTCTGAACAACTCCGGCAAGAGACGCTGTAAATGAATCCTCCTGGCACGGATTAGCGCTAAGTCTATTATCGGCAGGAACGGCGCTTTATTGTAATGAAATTCATGCATGCTCCATTGACGGTAACGGGAGACGATTATATGATGGTAGCTCAAGTGCTGCATTCTGGGGTCTGTTCCAGAATCATCCTAACCTGCAGATGAACCTGCTACAATCCAAAGGAGATTTTGTGTATCATGAAAAAACTGTTCACCCTCTTTACCGCCTTCTGTCTGCTGGCAATCCTTCTTCCAGCCATGCAATCCGGTGCCGCTGCAGCACCGCAGCCTAAGCTTGCCGTGTATGTGGACAAGGAGAATCACTCCTTCATCCCGCTCCGCTTCCTGAACGGCTTCGCCGGTATCCAGTCTGTGCTTACCGCTTCCGGCGGCCAGATCCAGATATCACGCGGTGAGAATTCCATTACCTTCACTCCAGGCAAGCCCGGGGCTTCCGTCAACGGCAAGCCCGTTACCGTAAGTGTGCGGTCTTTCAGTGAGAACGGGACCACCTACGTCCCCTTGTCTCTGGTAAGCCAGACACTTGGCATACAGCTCCAGTGGAATACAGAGGCCGGATCGCTTACGCTGACAAGCAGAGCCGATGCTGGGACTGCAGAGACAGCCACGCTGCCTGTACAGAACGGCAGCCTGATCAAAAGCGGCTCGCCTGCTGTAATCAGCGGACATCATACCTACAAGGTCGGCAGCCGCTCCTTCAGCGTCCAGACGGTCACAGTCTCCCTGCTGCATCCATCGGTGAAGCTGGATGCCGTTCTGGCCGGGAATACCGTCGGCAAGACTGAAGCTCTTGCCAGCATCGCCAAGCGAAGCAATGCTGTCGCCGCCATCAACGGCACGTTCTTCGCTGCATACACTAATGATGCCTTCAAGGCTCCTTACGGCTACATCATCAGCGGCGGCAAGATGCTGAAGAACAGCTCTGGAGACAAACGGGCAGTCTTCGCTTACGACCGCAACATGCTTGCTGAGCTCATTCCGGGCAGTGAATTTAAGGCACGCTTCGATTCCGGTTCCATTCTCGGTGCACTCCAAGCTGGACCTCGGCTGCTGGTTAACGGAAAGGTCGCGCTGAATGTGGCGGGGGAAGGCTTCCGGGACCCTAAAATCCTGACCGGCGGAGGTTCCCGCAGCGCGCTGGGCATTACCCGCGATCATAAGCTGATTCTGCTGACCTCCGGCGGGGCAACAATTCCCCAGCTGGCGGAAATTATGAAGCAGGCCGGAGCCTACCAGGCGATGAACCTTGATGGCGGCGCCTCCAGCGGCCTATATTACAACGGCAAGTACCTGACGACTCCGGGACGCCTGATCAGCAACGCTTTGGTCGTTCAGACTAAATAATGTACCCAGCTTAGAGTTCAAATCTTAAGTTGTGTTTATTAAACTGTATTATATGAAACTGCCTTTATGGAATACGGCGAAGCTGCCATTCCCAAGAGGCGGTTTCTTTTTTGATTCCAGTTGCTGCTATACGCGCTCAGTTCAGTCTGCAATCAGGCAGAATAAGGAATACGCCTATGGGGATAATACAGGGAGTACATCCAGATTTCAGCAGAAGGGAGCCCCCAAGATGCCACAAGAGCCGAAGAAGAGCCGCAAGACTACCCAAGATCCTGTAGAAACCTCCGTACCTGCACCGCTTCCGCTGAAGCTCTCCCTTGAGGATAATTTGCACGAATTGAACCGCAGGGTCGGCAGCAGCTCGGATATTGTCATCCGCCATTATAAGAGTGATGCCCAGCATCCGCTTACCCTTGCCTTCATCTTTATTGACGGTCTGGTCAACGCCGACACCGTCAACCAGGCCGTCCTCCAGTCCTTGATGGATAACAGCACCCTGAACGGAGATAGCATTACCACAGAAGCTGCCTTCAACCTGATAAAGGAGCACATCCTGCCAATTGGAGGAGTTAAGGAGGCGCGGACCCTGGAGGTGCTGCTGCCCCTGCTTTTTGACGGCTATACCCTGATACTGTTCGAGGGGCTTCAGGCCGCACTGGCCGCCGACACCTCCGGCTGGGAGAAAAGAAGCATTAATGAGCCAACCTCCCAGGGAGTTATCCGCGGGCCCAAGGAAGGCTTCACCGAGAGCCTGCGCACCGGGACCGCCATGCTGCGCCGCCGCCTGAAAACCGCCGATCTGAGGATTGAGGAATATACCATCGGCCAGCGTACCGGGACCGGAATTGCCCTCGTTTATCTGAAGAGCCTCGCCAGTGAACAGGTGCTGACCGAAATCCGCCGCCGGCTGAACGCCATCAATACCGACGCCATTCTGGAGAGCAATTATATTGAAGAATTCATACAGGACGGCGGTCTGACACCCTTTCCCACCATTCAGAATACCGAACGTCCTGACGCTATGGCCGGAGGCATTCTGGAAGGCCAGGTCGGGATTATCATTGACGGCACTCCCTTTGCGCTGCTGGCCCCGTCCACCTTCTTCAACTTTTTTCAATCCAGCGAGGATTACTACCAGCGGTATGATATTTCCTCCTTCCTGCGGCTGATCCGCTATGGTGCCTTCTTCGTCTCTATGCTGCTGCCTGCACTTTATATTGCCGTTACTACCTTTCACCAGGAGATGCTGCCGACCACGCTGCTAATCAGTCTGGCTGCCCAGCGGGAAGGCGTTCCGCTCCCCGCCTTCGCAGAGGCGCTGCTGATGGAGCTGACCTTCGACGTGCTTCGTGAAGCAGGGGTACGTATGCCGCGGACCATCGGGCCGGCCATCTCCATCGTCGGTGCACTGGTGCTGGGGCAGGCTGCCGTTCAGGCCGGGCTGGTCTCGGCGGCGATGGTCATTGTGGTTTCTTTTACCGCCATCTCGAACTTCGTGATTCCCTCACTCGCCATCGCCAACTCTATCCGGCTGATCCGCTTCGTGATGATGTTCATCGCCGCCTCGCTCGGCCTGTTCGGCATTATGTCCTTCCTGATGGTGCTGCTGATTCACATGGCGGGCCTGCGCTCCTTCGGCGTGCCTTATCTGTCTCCCGTAGCGCCGATGATTCCGCGTTATCTGAAGGATATCTTCATCCGTGTTCCGCTATGGAACATGAATATGCGTCCGAAGACCAATCTGGGCAAGGAGACCCGCAGACAAGTCCCTAACCAGAAGCCGCAGCCCGTTGAAAATGCAGCTAATCCATCACCGGCACAGCCTAAGCCGCAGGGAGAGGGTCCAGCATGAATGGAAAAATCGGCACCACCCAAGCTGCCATGCTTGTGGTCAATACCATCCTGCCGACAGCTACTGTCGTGCTGCCTATCATTATCAGCACCTATGCAGAGCAGGACGCTCCGTTGGCAATTATCATGTCTACTGTGGCGGGACTGCTCATTGCGTGGATCGTCGGGGCGGTGATTCAGAACAGCAACGGCGCTCCTTTTCTGGAGTGGGTGGGGGAGAAAAGCTCCCCGGTGGTTGCAGTCATCCTGGGTCTGCTGATGCTCCAGTTCTACCTGGACACCACCGCAACCATTCTGCGGGAGTTCGTCAATTTCTTGAAAGACAACGTCCTGATCAACACCCCGGTCACGGTGCTGGTCATACTCATTCTCTTCATCACCATCTATATGGTTAGGCAGGGCCTTGAAGCGATCGCCAGGGTGAACAGTCTGGTCATTCTGCTCTATCTGTTCTTCGTACCGCTTTATCTGTTTGGGCTGTACAACGACCTGAATGTGCATCATCTGTTGCCTATGTTCGATCATAATCTGGCTGAGATCACCCTGGCGAGCCTGACTCCGACTGCATGGATGTCTGAAGTGGCGGTGCTGCTGTTCCTGGCCCCTTACCTGCAATACCCGCAGCGGGCCAAGATTATCGGCTGGACAGGCTTGCTGTTCGTGGCGGTACTGATGATGTTCTCCCTGATCACAGCCCTGATGGTCTTCGGTCCGGAATTCATTAAGCTCAGCAGCTACCCTGGCTTCGCTACCATCAGCATCCTCCGGATCGGCCGGTTCATAGAGAAGCTCGATATTCTCTTCATCTCGTATTGGGTGCTGTCGATCTATCTCAAATTCGCCATCTTCCTGTTCGTGACGGTGGAATGCTTCAAGCAGACATTCCGGGTCAGCAGCAGCCGGCCCTTCATCGGCGCGCTGGGTCTGATCATTGCTCTGGAGTGCCTGTTCTCCTGGGAAAGCTCCGCTAAGCTGAATGTCTATAACGAGGAAGGGCGGTTCGTGGTCTTCTTCCTGTTCAACGTTCTGATACCGCTGGGCGCAGTCTTGCTGAACAAGGTGCAGAAATCAAGATCCAGGCGGAAAGGATGGGACACATGAACAAACAAAGAACCCTGTTGTGCCTGATTCTCTGTCTCCCGCTTCTCTCCCTCCTGCTCTCCGGCTGCTGGGATGACCGGGAGCTTAACGAGCTGGGCATTACCTCCGGCTCCGCCTATGACTGGGAGAACAATCAATGGAAGGCGACCTATCAGGTCATCAATCCCTCTTCAGGGGCCAGCGGTATGGGCGGCAGCGGAGGGGGCAGCACCAGCTCGCCTCCCTTTCTCACGTTCACCGTCAAGGGCCGGACGATCATGGAGGCCATCGAACGGACGAATCTGACCAGTACGCGGGAGATGTTCTTCTCCCACTCCCGGATTGCCGTGATCGGGGAGAGCCTCGCCCGCCACGGGATTCATCAGCTAATTGATATCTTCCTGCGCAAGCAGGATGCCAGAGAAACAGTATATGTCTTCATATCTGAGGGGGAGGCCGGTGTCATTCTGGATCAGCTGATGCAGATGACCAAGAATCAAGGGGCAGGCATCCAGCTTATGATTGAACAAGAATCCCGGCTCTTGTCCTACTATCCCGGAACCCGACTGTATGAGCTGGCAATGTCACTGTCCTCCGAGTCCAAAAGCGCGGTGTTGCCGGAGATTCTGCTGACTGGCTCCCAGACGATGGATGAGACCAGTGAGACCGCAGTTACCGACCTGCCCTCGCGGCTGGCTCTGGGAAGGCTGGGCGTTATTAAAGGAGATACGTTCGCTGGCTGGCTCAGCCAGAAGCAGGCCTTCGGGCTTTCTTTTCTAACCGATAATGTTGATTCTGCCACCATCGCCTTCCCCTCCCGGCCGGCAACAAGCGACAAGCTGGATGCCTCCTTCGTCCTGCAGAATTCAGCCACTACCGTCAGGCCGGTCTGGGCCAAGGATCATTATGTGATGGAGGTTAACGTTAAGGGTAGCGGTGTTCTGACAGAGCTTGGCAGTGTCATGGATCTGAATGAACGCAAGGCAATCAGTGAAATGGAGGAATCGCTGGAGCAGCGGGTGCTGGAGCTGATGAATAACGCCTGGACAGAGGTCAAGCGGCTGAAGGCTGACGTCACCGGGTTTGCCGTAAGAATACACCGGAGCGATCCGAAGCGCTGGAAGCAGATTGAGCAGGAGAAGAGCTGGGACAGCGTCTTTCAGGCGATCGAGCTCCGCCCGCAGGTCTCCATTGAGATGGAACAGACCGGACTCAGCAACAAATCGTTCAAATCTGTCCAGCAGAAGTAAAGGAGCATAACTATGAAAATAGCTATTACTCTTCTACTCTATGCGCTGGCCTACGGGTGGGGATGGAGAATGCTGCACGGAGAAGGGCACCGCCGGCGTCGGCTCTTACTTGGCTGCATTATGGGGTACGGGGCTTATCTTAATATATGCGGCATTACCGATACCCCTCACCTGTCACTGGGCATCCTGTATACGGCGTACTTCCAGCCTGTCGGCAGAGCCATCATCTATTGGTTAGGAGGCTGAGAACCTTATGGTGAACAGCAAACAGGTCAAAGAACAGGTCTCTTCCCTGCAGATTGCGTTCATGATTATGCTGTTTGAAATCGGCAGCACGCCGCTGTTCCTGCTGGGGGGCACCGCCAAGCAGGATTCCTGGCTGGCGATGTGTGCAGGCTCTGCGGCGGGCTTCGCCCTTCTCCTTGTGCTGATGTGGATTCAGCACCGGTCTCCGGGCACGGACCTGATTGGAATGCTCAAAGCTCATTTCGGCACAGCTCCCGGGGCGTTCATCGGCACGGTGTACAGCCTGTACTTCGCTTATCAGTCCATGCGCAATGTCCGCGATCTCGGTGAGCTGACGGCGATGACCATGCTGCCGAGAACCCCGATGGCCATTACGATGCTGGTGTTCGTGTTGCTGGCCTTATATGCCATCTGGAAGGGGGCGGAGGTCGTCTTCAGGCTGCCTGAGGTACTGCTGCCGGTCATGCTGTTCTTCTATTTTCTGCTTGTTCTGATGCTGGCCATCATGGGAGTGATCGATTTCAGCCGTCTGGCGCCGGTGATGGAGGGCGGGTTGATGCCGGTGCTGCAAGCGGCGCTGCCGGAGATCGTCTCGTTTCCCTTCGGGCAGATGATTGTGTTTCTGATGCTGTGGACGTTATGGGAGAAGCCAGGTATGCCTGTAAAATACACAGTGAACGCCTACCTGCTCATCAGCGCGTTCCTGATCTTCATGAATGCGCTGAATGTGGCCGTCCTCGGCCCGTCGATCGCGGGAGTCAGCCAGCTGCCTTTTCTCAAAACCGTCCGGGTGCTGTCCAACCTCAAATTCGTAGAAAGGCTTGATATTCTTGTCACTATCCAGCTCTTCCTGGGGCTGCTGATCAAGATGATGCTCTTCTACTTCTGTTCCGTAAAAGCTCTTGCCGAGCTGACCGGCAAACCGGCCAAATGGTGGGTCTTCCCTGTGGGGGCTGTCATCTACGGTTCCTCCTTCCTCGAACGGGATTACACCCAGCATATCGCCATCGGTCTGGGGCCGAGCCTGAAGCTTGACCCGCTCTTCCAGGTTGCCATTCCGCTGCTGCTGGCCCTGTCGATCTGGGTGCGGGGCCGGTTACAGCGTTCAGCTTGAAGCAGATGGCTCCGGCTGCCGGCCGGAGCTTCTGATTCTGCGCCTGATAATTCTTTCCCTAGGGAAACATTATTGTTGCAAGGACAAATTTATTTACGTATACTAATATTGTGGCAGGATGCAATATTTTGTTCCCTGCACAATATACTATACAAGTGCATATTTCATACTTAAGGATAACTATAACTATTCATTTATTATTCATACGAAAGTGGGAGAGCTAATGGCTGGAGCCGTAATTCCATTGTCTGAAGCTACGAACGGCAGCACGCTGCGGATCAGCGGCATCGAGGTCCAGGGTGTGCTGCGGAGAAGACTGCTTGATCTCGGATTTGTCGCCGGGAACCGCGTAGAAGTGCTGCGGCGCAGCCCGCTCGGAGACCCTACGGCTTACCGGATCAGCAATACTACCATTGCCCTGCGGCGGGAAGAGAGTTCCCTCATTTATGGCGAACTGATTGGAGGCGGAGAAGGATGAGCGAGTATACTGTAGCTTTTGCGGGCAACCCCAATACAGGCAAAAGCACGCTGTTCAACCTGTTGACCGGGATGCGCCAGCACACCGGCAACTGGGCCGGCAAAACCGTAGTCACCGCCGAAGGGCGGTTCACTCACAAGGAGCATACCTACCGGGCTGTTGACCTTCCCGGCACCTATTCGCTCTACTCCAATTCCGCCGATGAAGAGGCGGCCCGGGACTATATTATTTTTGAAGAGCCGGATGTAACGCTGGTGGTTCTGGATGCCACGTCGCTGGAGCGCAACCTCAATCTGGCCCTGCAGGTGCTGGAGATTACGGGACGCGCCGTGGTCTGCATCAATCTGATCGACGAAGCCAAGCGGCTGGGGATTGATATTAATCTGAAGCGGATTGCGGAGCGCCTCGGTGTGCCTGTCACAGCCATTTCGGCACGCAACGGGATCGGTATTGAAGCGCTGCTGGATCAGATCGCACGCGTAGCTACCGGTGAGTTCAGGGCAGAGCCGCTCAAGATCACCTACAATGAGGAGATCGAGCAAGGCATTGCCGAACTGATTCCGATGGTGGAGCAGACGGTCGGTGCCAGATATCCGGCACGCTGGATTGCCCTGCGCCTGCTGGACGGTGACCACAGCCTGCTGGCTTCCCTAAGAGCCCATATGGGACGCAAGGGTATATCTGTAGCGAAGGAGGTAGCCCGCCATGGAGTCACCGCGTGCCATTAACAGCCAGGACCCGCTGGATTCCCTGCTCGCAACGGCGAAGAAGCTGGCAGACAAAGGGTCGGTCCGCGACGAGATCGTCAGCGGAATCTACGGCGTATCGGCCGGAATCTGCAGCGATGCCGTTACTTATCATGACAAAAAGAAGCTGGGCAGCACCTACAAGCTGGATAATATCGTCACCTCGAAGATCTGGGGCTTTCCTATTATGCTCGCCGGTCTTGGTCTGGTGTTCTGGATTACCATTGCCGGAGCCAACTATCCTTCCGGCTGGATTGCCTCCCTCTTCAGCTGGATCGAAGGCTATCTGACTGCCGGCTTCGAGGCTGTTCATGCCCCGGCCTGGCTGCACGGTGTCCTTGTGCTGGGACTATACCGCGGAACCTCATGGGTCATCAGCGTCATGCTGCCGCCGATGATGATTTTCTTCCCGGTGTTCGCGCTGCTGGAGAATTTCGGCTATCTGCCCCGGGTGGCTTTTAATATGGACCGCTTGTTCAAGAAATCCGGAGGGCATGGCAAGCAGGCCCTGACGATGTCGATGGGCTTCGGCTGTAATGCTGCTGCTATTCTGTCCACCCGCATTATTGAATCGCCCCGCGAACGGATGCTGGCCATTCTGACCAACAACTTCGTCCCGTGCAACGGCCGCTGGCCTACACTTATTCTGCTCTCCTCCATGTTCATGGTCGGGGCGGCAACCACCGGGGCACTGCGTACCTTCTCCACTGCGCTGGTGCTGATGGGGATCGTGCTGGTCGGAATTGTTGTCACCTTGAGCGTATCATGGATCATGTCCAAAACCGCGCTGCGCGGTGTGCCTACCCACTACACCCTGGAGCTGCCGCCTTACCGCCGCCCGCAGATCTGGAAGACCATTGTCCGCTCCTCCAAGGAAAAGTCCCTGAATGTGCTGACCCGCGCCATCATCGTGGCCGCTCCGGCAGGGATCATCACATGGATTCTCGGCAATGTGTTTGTCGGCGGGGAGAGTGTGCTGAATCATATGGCCGCGTTCTTCGATCCGTTCGCGCAGTTGCTCGGCATGGACGGCTTCATTATTATGGCCTTCATCCTCGGCCTGCCCGCTAACGAGATTGTGCTGCCTATCCTGCTGATGGGCTACATGTCCTCCGGGGCCATGGTCGATATCGAAGGTCTCGGCAGCATTAAGGACATCTTCCTGAGCCACGGCTGGACCTGGCTGACGGCGCTGAATATGATGCTGTTCTCCTTGCTCCACTATCCTTGCGGCACCACACTCGTGAACATCTACAAGGAGACCAAAAGCCTGAAGTGGGCGGTGCTCTCCGCCGTCATCCCGCTGGCTATCGCTATCGGCGTAACCTTCGCAGTGGCTTCGGCGGCGCGGTTGTTCGGCTGGGTGTAAATCATGCAGAGCACTATTCCCCCGGACGGGCGGATAGTGCTTTTATGCGCTCTGGGGCGCGTCCTTCACGGCAACCCCCGCCGCCACGCCCAATGTGATCGGTTTTTCGATTACATTGAGACCATATGCCGCCGCCACGCCCAATGTGATCGGTTTTTCGATTACATTTGGACCACATGCCACCACTGCGCCCAATGTGATCGGTTTTTCGATTACATTTGGACCACATGCCACCACTGCGCCCAATGTGATCGGTTTTTCGATTACATTCGGACCACGTGCCACCGCCAGGCCCAATGTGATCGGTTTTTCGATTACATTGAGACCACATGCCACCACTGCGCCCAATGTGATCGGTTTTTCGATTACATTGAGACCACATGCCGCCGCCACGCCCAATGTGATCGGTTTTTCGATTACATTGAGACCATATGCCGCCGCCAGGCTCAATGTGATCGGTTTTTCGATTACATTTGGACCACACGCCGCCGCCAGGCCCAATGTGATCGGTTTTTCGATTACATTGAGACCACATGCCGCCACCACGCCCAATGTGATCGGTTTTTCGATTACATTCTGCATTGAGACCACATGCCACCACTGCGCCCAATGTGATCGGTTTTTCGATTACATTGAGACCACTCGCCGCCGCCAGGCCCAATGTAATCGGTTTTTCGATTACATTCTGCATTGAGACCACATGCCACCACTGCGCCCAATGTGATCGGTTTTTCGATTACATTTGGTCCACGCACCCAAGCAGCGCCGAATGTGGTCGGTTTTTCGATTACATTTGGTCCAGTCCCCCCGTGGTTACAGGAGTTAACGGGCAAATAGGGACACTTGTTCCGCTGCTATTTGACTCCCCCTCACCCTACATGTTAGGGTGATTTGGAAGGTACTATTTTCCGGGAGGGATTGTTCATGACAGCAGTGAAGCTCAGTATTGATTATGATGGATATGAAGAAGGCAAGCGGATGGTAACGGAGATTGAACGCTTAAGCGGAAGCCCTGAAGCCGCCGGCCTGACCAGTCTTACGATTGGCGACTGGGGACAAGCCTACGAGAACAGCTCGGAGGAAGTTGTCCAGGCGCTGGTGAAGCATAGCGTAAGCTTCCCGGCATTGCGTAAGCTTTTCATTGGAGATATGAGCTACGAGGAATGTGAAATTTCGTGGATTACCCAGAGTGACCTCTCCCCGCTGCTCCCTGCCTATCCGGAGCTTCAGTCATTGACGATCCAGGGCGGTACCAGTCTGCGGCTTAGCCAGCTGCAGCACGACAAGCTCGAAGAACTCATTATTATTACAGGCGGACTCGGCAAGGATGTGCTGGCGGATATCGCCGCTTCCACGCTGCCTAACCTGCAGAAGCTCGAACTCTATCTTGGGGTGGACAATTACGGCTTCGACGGCGGGCTGGAGGACCTCCTGCCGCTGATCGAGCCCGGGAAGTTCCCTAAGCTAACCTATCTTGGACTCAAAAACAGTGAGATCCAGGACGAAATTGCCGCAGCCCTGGCGGATGCGCCGATTCTGGACCAGCTCCATACCCTGGATATGTCACTGGGAACGCTTAGCGACACCGGCGCAGAAGCGCTGCTCGCCAGCGAGCGGGTCAAGGGACTGAAGCTGCTCAATCTGAGCCATCACTTCTTGTCTGACGAGATGATGCAGCGTCTGAAGGACAGCGGCCTGCCGGTCGATGTGAGCGACCAGCAGCAAGCCGATGACGATGATGACTGGCGTTATCCGTCGATCACAGAATAATGCAGCCCGCAGCACCGCTGATTGTCTTCTGCCAGCCCGGCGACCGGCGCTCGGCCGGTATCCAGCAGGCGCGCTCGCGCCTCGGGATGCCACCGGCGCTGCTGATTCCCTATGCTGGGCTGCTGGAGAACCAGCCGCTGGCTGATCTGCTGGAGCAGGCCGTGCAGCAGCAGGCTGCCGGGCTGCCGGAACAGTTGAGCCGGCAGCTCCGGGGCACAATGCCGGAACCGCCGGGGCTGAGTTCGCCAGCGCTGAACGGATGGCCAGGGGCAGTACCGCCAGCTACACCGGACAGCAGCGGCTATTCCGTGTTGGATTCCGCAGCGGGGCCACAGCAGCTGGCGATGGAGTCCCCGGGCCGCCGGAGCGCCGGGCACTCCGCGCCGGGGCCCGCAGCGGAAGCGCAGCGCCTGCTGCCGGATTCTCCCGGCGGCAGCTTCAGCGTGCCCGCTGTACCGGGGCCCGCAGCGGGCGCTCCGCTGCTGCGCCTGGAGTCCCCCGGCGGCAGCTTCGCGCTGGAGCGGGCGCTTATCGCGCTGGGCGCACCGGATGCGCCGGACGCGGACGACTCGCTGCACCCGTTCGGGCAGCAGCCGGACCTGCGGCCGCTAAGCTTCAAAGCGGCCTCCGCCCTGAAGGATCTGCCCGGCGTGCTGCATCACCCGGCCCAGTGGTTCCGCGGCTACTGCCGCCTGCTGGCGCGGCTCCGGCAGGAGGCCGGGCAGCTCCTGCCCGCCTCCCGCTGGACCAACGACCCGGCGGAGATCGCAGCCATGACGGACAAGCGCCGGACCCAGCAGATTCTGGCTGAGTCCGGCGTGTCTGTTCCCCGGCCGCTCCGCGGCAGCGGCGGACAAGTCCCCGTGGACTACGCCTCCCTGCGCGAGCTGATGCTGTCGCAGCGGATGCACCGCGTATTCATCAAGCTGGCCAGCGGTTCCGCCGCTTCCGGCGTGATTGCTTATCAGCTGAACCCGGCCACGGGAGCTGAGTCGGCGGTTACCACCATCGGGGTTGAGAGCTATATCACCCGCCCTCCGGTGTATTATAATTCCGGCAAGCTGCAGCGCTATACAGATTCTGCCCGCCTTGCCGGCATCATTAACTGGCTCTACCGCCACGGCGCCTATGCCGAGCAGTGGATTCCGAAGCCCGGCAGGGACGGGCATTCCTTCGACATCCGCCAGCTGGTTGTCGCCGGAGAAGCCTGCCACGCTGTCGCCAGGGTCAGCACCACACCGATTACGAATCTGCATCTGCGCAGCCGGCGGATGACCCCGGCGGAAGCCGGGCTGAGCGAGGCGCAGCAGGCGGAGGTACGCCGGACAGCGGAGGCTTCGCTGGCCGCTTTTCCGAACTGTTCCGTCGCGGGCATCGATGTGCTGGTTGGAAGCACCGGGCAGACGTATACGGCGGATGTGAATCCTTTTGGCGACTTGTTGTACGATGTTGAATACCAAGGCTGCAGCACCTACGAGTGGGAAATGAAGCAGCTGTCTTAGGAGGAATCCGGCCCCATGACCGATATGAACGCCATTGTCGGCACCCACGATATCTTAATGATTACACTCGATACTCTGCGCTACGATGCGGCTGTGCTGGAGGAGGCCAATTGCCCCAATCTGTGCGGCAGCGGTCCCTGGGAGAAGCGGCATACCCCCGGCAGCTTCACGTATGCGGCCCATCATGCCTTCTTCGGCGGATTCCTGCCCACTCCGGCGAACACGAATAAGGCTGAGCATGTGCGGCTGTTCCACTCCAGCAATACCGGGATGAAGACCCATCCCCATACCTGGCTGTTCGATACACCGGATATGGTGTCGGGGCTGGCAGTGGCGGGTTATCAGACGGTGTGTATCGGGGGCGTCATCTTTTTCAGTAAAAAAGTGCCCCTCGCCCGCGTCCTCCCCGGCTACTTCCAGCACAGCTACTGGCGGATGACCTTCGGGGTCACGAATCCGCGCTCGACGGAGCACCAGGTGAATCACGCGCTCAAGCTGCTCGGCAACACCCCGCTGGACCAGCGGCTGTTCCTGTTCATGAATGTCTCGGCGATCCATGGCCCGAACCATATGTTCCTGCCGGGTGCCCGCAAGGATTCGGTGGACAGCCAGCGCGCAGCGCTGCGTTATGCCGACGGAGAGCTTGGGCGTCTGTTCGATGCGTTCCGGAAGCGCGGCAATCCGGTGTTCTGTCTGGCTTTTTCCGATCACGGTACGGCGTACGGCGAGGACGGCTATCAGGGCCACCGGCTGGCGCATGACACGGTATGGAATGTTCCGTACCGGGAATTTATTTTATAGGCATGAACTGAAATTTCGATCCCGCACAAGGAAGGAGAACGTATGACGTCCATCCGGCAATCTCTGCATCACCTGAACCAAGACGGACACCCTCCCTTCTCCGCCGGGGAGCTTCAGCAATGGACGGAGCAGATCACGGCCCATCCTTACCGCAATTATCTCTATTCCTATCCGCACAAAACCGCTTACCGCGAGTTCGCGTCCCCCCTTCCCTTAGAGGAGCTGTGGCGGGATGAGCCTGCGGAGAGTCTGTTCTTATATATGCATATTCCGTTCTGCGGCGCGCGCTGCGGCTTCTGCAATCTGTTCACGCTGCCCGACAAAAGAGCGAATGTGCATGCCGAATACGTGGATGCGCTGGAACGGCAAGCCCGGCAGTGGTCAGCCTTCACCCGTCACAAGCCTTACGCACGCTTCGCCATCGGCGGCGGAACGCCCAGTCTTCTGGCTCCTGCCCAGCTGAACCGGCTGTTCAGGATTGCTACGGATATTATGGGAGTGGATCTGGGAACCACCTCCATCTCCGTGGAGACCTCCCCCGAGACGTTGACGGAGGAGAAGCTGACGATTCTGAAGGAGCATACCGTGGACCGCGTCAGCATGGGCATCCAGAGCTTCGTGGCCGCCGAGTCGGCTGCGATCTACCGCCCGCAGGACCCGGAGGTGGTGTACCGTGCGCTGGAGCTGCTGGGACAGTTTGATTTTCCCATCCTCAATCTGGACTTGATCTACGGACTCCCGGGGCAGACGGTGGACTCCTGGCTCTATTCGCTGAACCAGGCGCTATTGCATGAACCGGAGGAAATCTTCCTCTATCCGCTCTACACCCGTGAGCATACGATTGTGAAGCCGGGCGACCTGGTGAACCAGCTGGATATCCGTCATGAATGCTATGAAGCAGCACGTGCAGTGCTGGCAGAGCGCGGCTACCGTCAATATTCCATGCGCAGATTCGCCAAAGAGGATGCCGGGACCGGTAAGGATATTCTCGACTACAGCTGTCAGGAGGAAGGGATGGTCGGCCTCGGCTGCGGAGCGCGGTCTTATACCCGGAATGTACATTATGCCTCCCGATACGGTGTTAGCCGCAAGGCTACGGAGAGCATCATCGCGGATTATGTTGCCGCAGAGCTTTATGATACAGCCGATTATGGCATTGTACTGAGCCAGGACGAGCAGAAACGGCGGTTCATTCTAAAAGCAATCCTGCACAGCGAAGGGCTGACGATTGCCGACTATAACCAGCGGTTCGGGACAAAGCTATGGGAGGACCATCCTGAGCTTGGCCTCATGGTACAGAGCGGTTTCGCCACGGAGGATGAGGGCATTCTGCGGCTGACTCCAGATGGGCTGGGCTACTCCGATTCCATCGGTGACTGGTTCATCTCCGGTGAGATCCGTGAGCAGATGAAGGAGTTCGTCCTGCCATGAAGGCAGTCCTCTACTACCGGGGCTCCCTCTCCTCCTGTAACTATGACTGCCCGTACTGCCCCTTCGGCAAAACCAAAGACAGTGCCGCCACCCTCGCCAAAGACCGCGCAGGTCTTGAGACCTTTGTCCGCTGGGTAGCGGAGCAGGGGGCTGCAGGCCACCGCCTGTCAATCTTTTTCAATCCATATGGCGAGGGCTTGACGCACCGCTGGTACCGGGAGGCACTGATTACGCTGTCCCATATGGAGCATGTGGACAAGGTCGCCATCCAGACCAATCTGTCCGCCCGGCTTGATTTCACCGCTGAGCTGAATCCGGCCAAGGCAGCCTTCTGGGCGACCTATCATCCGGGTCAGGTCAGTGAGGAACGGTTCCTGGCGCAGTGTATGAGCGTATACCGCCGGGGGATTCCTTTTAGCGTGGGCAGTGTGGGGGTGCATAGTGCCTTCCCGGCTATCGCCTCGCTCCGTGCGGCCTTGCCGGAGGACGTCTATCTGTGGGTGAACGCCTACAAGGACAAGCGGGATTATTATACCGCAGAGGACATAAGCTTCCTTAGCGTGATAGACCCGCATTTCCAGATTAATGCGGTGGACTACGACAGCCTCGGCGCGAGCTGTAATGCCGGCAGCAGCGTATTCTACGTGCAAGGGCCGGGGCTAGTGAAGCGCTGCTACAAGGACCGCGCGGTGATCGGCAACCTCTACCGTGACGGGCTGGAAGGACTGGCTGCCCGGCGGAGCTGCCGGATGAAGGTCTGCGACTGTTACATCGGTTATATTCATATGCCCGAGCTGGGCCTGGAGCAGATTTACGGCTCCGGCCTGCTGGAGCGGATTCCTTACGGCGCAGGGAGGACAGAGTAATGACTACTGGTAAGTTACAGGCACACAAGACCTCTGCCGGGTTAACAATATGGCTTACCGGTCTGTCGGGAGCGGGCAAGTCTACGCTTGCCGCGCTGCTCACAGACCGGCTCCGGGAGCAGGGCCAGGCGGTGGAATGGCTGGACGGCGATGAGCTGCGGCGCAGCCTGGGGCGGGGACTCGGCTTCAGCCGCGAGGACCGGTTCGAGAACATCCGCAGAGCGGTGTACCTCGCCGGGATGCTGAACCGGCATGGCGTGATTACCGTGGTCTCGGTAATCAGCCCTTATGCCGGGATGCGCAGCTATGCCCGGCAGGAATTGCCGGGCTTCGTCGAGGTCTATGTGGACTGCCCGCTCCCCGTCTGCGAAGCGCGGGATGTCAAAGGGCTGTACGCCAAGGCCCGCTCCGGTGAGCTTCCGGCCTTCACCGGGATCTCCGATCCCTATGAAGCTCCGGCAGACCCGGAGCTGACGCTGCACACAGCGGAGCGTACACCGGAGCAATGCATCGAAGAGCTGATCAGCTGGCTCACGGAGCATCGGCTTTATCGGCTCTGATGGAATAGAGCAGACGAAATAAGGAGGGGCATTAATGCCCCTCCTTTGTTTATTTGGCGCGTGTCCGGGGAATTCGGGGGCACTAATGCTCCTCATTTGCTCGTTTAGCCCGCATCTGCTGAATTCAGGTGCACTAATGCTCCTCATTCGCTCGTTTAGCCCGCATCCGTGGAATTAAGGGGCACTAGTGCTCCTCATTCGCTCGTTTAGCACGCGTCTGCTGATTTCAGGGGTACATTGGGACAAACTGTATGTGAAAAACCGAATACCATGTGCTGCACAAAGCTAATTCAGGTGCATTTCAGCCCTTCACATACTCAACGCTCCCTGTCCACTGTATTCTGGAGTTACGGATGCTGCATCCACTCCAGATTACTTGCGCGAGTTAGATTGACGTCGCAGGAGAATCAGTACAGCGCCTCCAAGGACTATGATTCCGGCACCCGCTCCGGCGTAAATCAGCCAAGATGCAGAGTTGGTTTCAGGTACGCCCGTTGGGTTACTTTCAGTCGTTGGATTATTTTCAGTCGTCGGATTATTTTCAGTCGTCGGGTTATTTCCAGAAACTGGGATGTTAGCTAAGGTTGAATTGTTTCCAGAGACCGCCCCTGGATCATCAGCGATCCCGGGCGGCTCCGTGGGCGAAACCCCTGACATGCCGGCGCCAAGCTCATTCAGGTCCTCTTCCGCACCAGAAAATAATGCGGTCCGGCTGCAGAAGCTGACTGTAAGCTTAGCTGTTCCTTCCTCACCTGCCGCTTCCTCTCCGCCTGCATACACGATGTAGCGTTCTCCCTTGGTGAACTGGAAGCCGCAGCTTTCCTCCGCCTGTGCGGTAGTTACCGTCACTTGTTCCCCTACTTCACCCTTCCACCGGACTCCCACTTGAAAGGTTACCTGCACCGGATCAGCGCTGGACTGCATCAGTTTAAATTTCTCTTTAATGGAGACTACCGTTCCCTCAAAAACAGCGGCACTCTTCTCCATTGCTTCCATCGGCGGCGGAGACACTACACAAGAACAGGCATAGGTAACCTGCGGGCGCACAGTCAGCAGTGTCATGAAGACAATTAGCGCACAGAGAGCCATCAGCCAGGCGCTCCGTATTTTCCTTCTCGTTACCATCATCATCACGCTCCTCATAGCCCTCAGACGGAAGCTTCCAGAGAAAGGTTACATACGCCCGCCCTCTACTCCCCTGCCTCAATCTCCCGCGCAATGGCGGTGAGCCGCTGCATTCCCTCGCGCAGCATGGCTTCACTTGCGAATGAGTAGCTAAGACGCAGCCAGGACTTCATCTCCCCCAGCGGATCGCAGAGCTCACCGGGAACGAAGGAGATGGACTGCTCCAGGCAACGGGCCAGCAGTTTAGTTACCGGAATACTGTCCGGCAGCTTGACCCACAGATTGAGTCCGCCCGGCGGAGTAGTCCATTCCCAGCCGGTGGCCGCAAGCTCCTCCTCCATAATCTCCTTGTGCACTTGGAGGGCAATCCGCAGCTTGCCGAGATGCTGCTGTAAGCGCGGCGAGGTGTAATAATGCAGGAAAATCTTCTGATTCAGCAGCGGCGTCCCGTTGTCCGCCAAGGACTTGGCCGCGATCAGCCGTTCCATGAACGGGTAACGGCAGGCCACTGCACAGATCCGCAGGCCGGGAGCCACATATTTGCTGAAGCTGCTGATATACATGACCCAGCCCTCCGTATCATAGGCGAAGAATGGTGGGGGCGGCTCTTCCCCGAAGTACATATCACGGAACGGATCATCCTCCACGATCAGGCAGCGGTAGCGCTCCGCAAGCTCCACCAGGAGCTTACGCTGCTTCGCCGGAACCGTATACCCCGTCGGGTTATGATGGGTCGGGTTGATGTAGAACATCCGCGGCTTAGCCTTGCGCATCAGCTCCTCCACTGCCGCCAGATCATAGCCCTGCGGTGAGACCTCCACGGCAATCAGCCGCGCCCCTGCCCGCTTGAAAATATCCAGCGCCACACTATACGTAGGCCGCTCCACCAGCACAGCATCCATCGGACCGAGCATGATCCC
Organism: Paenibacillus sp. FSL R7-0179; assembly: GCF_038002265.1. NCBI lineage: Bacteria > Bacillati > Bacillota > Bacilli > Caryophanales > Paenibacillaceae > Paenibacillus > Paenibacillus sp. FSL R7-0179. Next base: position 329,240 of record NZ_JBBOCC010000002.1, on the reverse strand, counting down.
GGCAATCAGATTGATGGCCTGTTGTGCGCCCGAGGTAATCAGCAGCTCGCGGGCCGACAGCTGGAGCTTATACCGCTCCCCGAAATGGCTGCTCAGCGTAACACGCAGCTCTTCATCCCCTTCCACGGATGAGTAGGTGCCCATGACCTTCGGGTAGAGGTCGAATACTTTTTTGACATAATCGGACAGGAACAGGTTCGGCAGCAGCCCCGGATCAATCAACGCCTGAGAGAACCGGTACGTGACCGGCAGCCGCTGAATATCGGACATCGGGCTCCTGACCATATATCCGGGCACTGCCGTCCCTTCGTCCGCCGGAGGGTTAAACCTGCTGCCCGGCGCCACATAATAACCGGATTTGTCTTTGACATACAGCTTGCCGCTCTCGGTAAGCGCCCGGTAGGCCTTGAACACTGTCAGCCGGTGAACTCCCAGCTCCTCCGCCAGCAGCCGGATCGACGGCAGCTTATCATCAGCCCTCCACTCCCCGCGCTCCATCCGGTTCAGCATGAACTCATAGACTTGGCGGAATAAGGGACTATTCTGCCCGGCTTCTGCTATTTTTTTCATCAAAAAACTACCGCCTTTCTGCAACATATACCGGGGCTCCCCCCGCTCCATCGCTCCATATTCACTCAACACGGCTCCTGCTGACGCCTGCCGGCTCCTGCACATCATCGCACGCTCCGCCGCTAACTTCTCTTTGTCCTATTGTACAGCATTCCCCTCCGCAACTGTTCTACTATCTCCAATCTGTTCTGTGCCTATGAGGATATGATTAATTGAAATCTTGTAAGAGGGTGGCACACTGCCACCGCAAAGGGGAACTGAACCATGATTCTGTTAGCTTATTCACTTGTCTGTCTGATCTTCGGCACTACCTTCCTGGCCATCAAAATCGGCGTAGACGCCGGAGCGCCGCCCTTCTTCTCTGCGGGACTGCGTTTTTTCGTGGCGGGTGCGGTGCTGTTCCTGTTCATGGTTCTGAAGGGAAAAGCCCGCTTCTCCCTGCTGCTGCGCAAGGAAATGCTGCTCACGGGAGCAGCCCTGACCTTCGGTACCTTCGCCGCGCTCTATTGGGCGGAACAATATGTATCCTCCGGGCTTGCTGCCGTATTGTCAGCTACCGGACCGATGATGATTCTGCTGATGCAGACGGCCTTCCTGCGCCAAAAAGCTCCCGCCTACTCCCTGCTCGGCTGTATCATCGGGTTCACCGGAGTCCTGTTGCTGGTGCTGCCCAGTCTGGCGGATGACGTCACTCCGCTCTGGTTAATCGGCTGTGTGGTGGTGCTGATTGGGGAACTCTGCTACGCGGCGGGGGCGATCTATTCCAAAAAAGTAATCACCGCCTTCTCCTCCGAGTCACCCGTGGCCCTGAACGCAGCCCAGATGATGTACGGCGGGGCGCTGCTGTTCATCGTCTCCTTGTTCACTGAGCCGCTGCACCCGTCCTTCCTGTTATCGTTCGAGACCGCCGGTTCCCTGCTCTACCTGACCGTTGTCGGCTCCATGGTTGGACATACCCTGTTCTACTGGCTCGTTTCCAAGACGAATCCGGTCTTTCCGTCCACCTGGCTGTATGTCTCACCGCCGATTGCCGTCGGCGTAGGCTTCCTGTTCTATAACGAAGCGGTCACCTGGGTAACGCTGCTTGGCGTGTTCACAATTATATCCGGAACCATCCTTGTGAATGCTGGCGCTCTGAAGCAGCTGTTCACCAAGCCTAAACCGGTAATCCCCGTTTTGCCAAAAGCAAGCGTTGAACCCCTGGTTCAGGAGTAACTATCTGCGCTTCCCCCTAACACAAACAGCCTGCACCCTGACTTAAAGGGATGCAGGCTGTTCTTTTATCTTAACAGGATTCGCGCCGATGGGCGTCTATGGCTGCTCTTCTGAGCTGAAATACAAATTCAGCGGCAATTCTTTATCGCTATCCAGGCTATTTGCCATTCTATAGGTGATGAACAACTTGTCATCACCCTCGCCGTGCGTCCAGGATTCTTCTACTGCTCCAGTCAGCGGCTTCAATGGGAAGGTCATCCCGTCAATCGACTGGAGTGATTCCTCTACTTTGTCAGCCTCTGCCTCATCTCCTGGTTTGTATTGGTTCAGGAAAGCACGTACCAGCTCTCTCGCATCCTCATACCCGCTGTCCGATCTGGGAAAAACCGTCCCGATCCGGTAACCGGTAATCTTACCGTTTGTGACATCTGCCGTCATCTGCTGGATGAATTCTTTTTGATTGACGGTCAGTTTCTCGTCCAGCATCAGTGTACCCAAGGTTGTATCGTACGCTTGAGCAGCAGCCTTCATTCCCAGAGTAGTAAGCCCTTCTTCAAGCGGCTGCTTGAATACGGCCCGGTGCTTCTCTACCTGTGTGAACAGCTTGTTATATTGGGGTGTATCCTTGCTGCAGCCCGCCGTCAATAAGGAAAGAACCACTATTCCACAGATGAGCAAAAAGTATGATCTTCTCAATTGAATACACCTCCTTGTCTTTCACTTACCTAGAAATCAAACACTAGGAAAGTTATTTTATATTATATGTCCAACTTGGTTTACAAGATGCCAGTAACTTCAAAATGATGATTAGTACCATTTACATTTATATCATATGATACTCCGCATACCCAAGCTATACCTCCTCCTACAAGATAAACCCTATTGCTGCTTAATGCATTATATCCAGTATATTTTGTTCCCAGTATGGGCGAACTGACACTTGTGGTTACTTCATGTCGAAAAGGAAAATTGTTTGCTTCAGGAGCAGCAGTATACCCAGGATAAGTAAGGAGTGTTCCAAAAGTAACCCATGTTGCTTTAAAATTACCTATGTTATATCCGCTGTTAGCATACGCTGTAACATCTTGACGTAGAGGGCGCATGTACGTAAGATTGTTAAACTGATCATAATGTGCAGTAAATATACTAACGGAACTTAATCCGTAACCGATTGTCCCTGGTGTCCCAGTTGGTTTACCCGCCTCACCTATAGCACTTATTGCATTTGCTTTTGAGATTGGCAATACCGTAGTAACACTTATATCTCCACTGTCCAATTCATTCCAAATTCTAATGGCTTCACCATGAATCTCTCCACCACGCATTGTTTCAATATTTTGAGTTGCAGGTACATACTGTACTGCACTGTCCTGATCAAGAGTTGCACCCTGCTCACGCAACCAGTTTATAGTCACTTCAGGCAGTTCATTAATGCTCATGATCGCCGTCTCAGCGGCAGACATACTATCAACAACAGTTCTAAATTCTTTATTTTCCAGATTATTTTCCATTGCAAAGGCATTTAAAGGTATGAAGATCAGTATAGCAACAACCATGATCGAAACTAGTCTTTTCATAATTTACTCTCCCCTGCGTTTTTTTGAAAATTTTTTCATCTAGGATGGCCACCCACTAAACCTTACCACATATGTGATATAAATAAACGTTATTTAATCCTTATATTGGAAAATAGTAGTTAACTCCTAAACGTTATGTATATATTCGACAATTAATACTATTAACCGACATATTTAGAAAATAAGAATTCATAATCCTTTTAGCAATCGCTTTTTCATAAAAGTTTCTTATTACATAAATCTTCAGTTAAAGAAAGCTTGTCTATGAATTGCTAACTGGTGGAGCAAAATACATTTTCGCGGCATTCCTTTCATCCTGTGAAAAATATAGCAGACTACTCTAAAAATCAAACACTCTCCCTTGACCACTGGACACACAAAAACAAGGGCCTCCCTAAAGTCCGGCGGGACTTCGGGAAACCCTTGTCTGTGATCATCTTATGCTTATGCGTCATCCGCTGTTCATTCGCCGCTTAACGGATGCGCCCCTGGTTTCTGAGCAACTCGCTGTCAACCTTCGCCTTCTCATCAACAAGGCTGCCAGGCCGTGCACCTTCTTGTCTGGCTGCTTCCTGTGCCTGCCGTTCCTCCAGGTCTTGGAGCCTGCGGTCGGCTGTATGATCCGGCATCTTGTCGATGCCGTTACGCGTGCCGGAATACAGATCCCCTGTCATTCCCGGCCGCTTCATATCCTCCACTGCGCTGCGCTCCGGGAGATCATGCTCCGTGGCTGAATTCATCGTGTCCAGCCCGGTATCATGTCTGCCTTCCAGACCTGAGCCATTGAACGCCGCATCCACCGCGTCTGTTACGGAGTCCCGTGGAGCATTCACATCCGCAGCCGCCCCCGCAGTGCCGGTATCCCTCATATAGCGGTCAGCATTCGACGAATTATGGTTGCGGAATACAGTGTATACGTCCTGTTCGCGGGAGATATCTGCATCCACCATGACCAAAATGCGTCCTTCGTCCACATAGTTGTCATAGCTCGCAGCTTCATCCTCAGGGATGCCCAGTCCGATCAGCCCGCCGACCAAACCGCCCGTTCCTGCGCCTACGGCTACTCCGGTCAGGGTGGCTGCTATCGGCCCCGCTGCGATAATCGGCCCGATGCCCGGAATCGCCAGAGCGCCGATGCCTGCCAGCAGTCCGGTTACACCGCCGAGGATACCGCCGGTCGCCGCCCCGGAAGCCATCCCCTCCGGCACCTTCGTCCCGGTCTCATCATTAATCGCTTCCACATCACGTTTATTTCTCGCTATCACTGAGATATCCTCTGTCAGAAAGCCTTGCGCCTTCAAATCTTCAATGGCCCGTGAAGCTTCATGCTCTGTATGGAACACACCTACAATTTTCTTATTCATAACGATTCCCTCCTGGTAGCTGTTTTAGGTTGTTAATTACTTAACCAAACCCTTCTCCGCGAAACTGGTAACTTTCGATCTTGAGCCGGTTCCGCAAAAAAATTTATGAAACAGGAAATTGCCCGCCGGACACATTTTCCACAAATTCAGTGATTTGAAGTCAACTTAGATTACACTGAATTCTCCGGTTCATGGCAGTTATTAAGCCTTTGGGAACAATGCTCCAATCTCCTTACAGCGCGGCCAAAAGAGACTATACTCCTCGTATAACAGGTAAGCTACTCTTATAGAATTCAGGGGGAAACCGCGATGAATATGCGTCTGAAGGTACTTAAGAAGCATCTGCTCTTCTGCTGCAGTGAGCACTGCAATAACCAGGATGTAGAGGATGTCATGCAGGAATTCAAGGAGCAACTGGTGGAGCAAGGGATCAACAAGACGGTCAAAATCAACAAAACCAGCTGTCTCGGCCTATGCGGCAATGGACCTTTTGTCATCGTGTATCCGGACGGGGTCTGGTATTACAATGTAACGACGGAGGATGTGGCCCGTATCGTGGAGGAGCATTTAGTGAACGGTCAGCCCGTAGAAGAGCTGGTTATGCTCAAAATGGAAGCCTGAGTCCCAGCGTCCCCAGCCTGCCCGCCTTCAGCCTCATACTCCTGGTCCCTTCCCTCCCGGGCTGGGACTATTTGCGGTTGTCCGGCCCTCCTCCTTCTGAGGTATACTAGAGGTATATGTTCAATAGGAGTGCCAACATCCTTTTAGGAAATGAGGCTGCAAGCATGACAGTATTCAAATATAACGCCCATCGCCCCCACCGGGCCAATCCTGACTTATATCTGCATTACTGGGGCCAGGAGCAGTGCGCACCCGGTCATTCGTTCGGACCCGGGGTGCGAAGCCTGTACAAAATTCACTTCATACACGCCGGAACCGGCAAGGTAACCGTCGGTGAAGCCACCCATACATTGAACGCAGGGCAGGCCTTCCTCACTTATCCGCATGTGGTCACGCATTATGCCGCAGATCAGGCTGACCCGTGGCTGTATTCCTGGATTGCTTTTACGGGGGAAGAGGCAAGTTATCTGCTGTCACGGACTTCGCTTACCCCGGAGCAGCCGGTGTTCCCGATGGACCAGGTGCTGATGCCCTCGCTGTCCGCCAGGTTATCGGAGACGGGGAGCAGCGGGGAGCTGCTGGACCTGCCGCTGAAGGTGATGCTCTATGAGTTCTTCTCGCTGCTGCTGCGCACGGTTCCGGCTGCCGGCAGCCCGGCTCCGCGCAGCAGAAGTGTCTATGTCGAGCAATGCCTGCATTACCTTCAAGCCCACTACGCCGAGAATGTGACGATGGAGAGCCTGTCCGCTTCCCTGAAGCTGGACCGCAAATATATGTCGGCGCTGTTCAAGCGAACGGTCGGCTTGCCTCCGCAGCAATATCTGCTCCAATTCCGCATGTCTAAGGCTTGCGAGCTGCTGACGGAGACTGGCTGCACTATCGGGGAGATCTCGCAATCGGTGGGGTATCAGGATGCCTTGCTGTTCTCCCGGATGTTCAAGAAGGTCAAAGGCTGCTCGCCCAAAGAATACCGGCTCCGCCATGCAGATACGGACATTGTGCTATAAAAATCATCCTTGCTGACATACGATTGAAAGCGTTTATCCGCTACAATTAGGGAGGTATGAAGTCCCGCACAACTTACACTTAGGAGGAATCCAATATGTATATCGCCAATCCTGAACGCTATGACACGATGAAATATAACCGCACCGGACGCAGCGGCCTGCTGCTCCCGGCCATCTCCCTCGGGCTGTGGCATAATTTCGGCGGCAATGATGTATATGAGAACGGCCGTGCGATGGTCCGCCGGGCCTTTGACTTAGGGATCACCCACTTCGACCTTGCCAATAACTACGGCCCGCCTGCCGGCTCTGCGGAAGAGAGCTTCGGCCGGATGCTGAAGACGGATCTCGCGCCTTACCGCGATGAGCTGATCATCTCCAGCAAAGCCGGATACTATATGTGGCCCGGCCCTTACGGTGAATGGGGCTCCAGGAAGTATCTGGTCTCCAGTCTGGATCAGAGCCTGAAGCGGATGGGACTTGATTATGTAGACATCTACTACCACCATCGTCCAGACCCGAATACGCCGCTGGAAGAGACCATGTCCGCCCTCGATTTCCTGGTCCGTCAGGGCAAAGCGCTGTATGTCGGCCTCTCGAACTACAAGCCGGAGGAAGCGCGGGAAGCCGCGCAGATTCTCCGCCGCCTGGGCACGCCTTGCCTGATCCATCAGCCGAACTATTCGATGATGTCGCGCTGGATCGAGGACGGCCTGCAGGATGTGCTGGAGGAAGAGGGCATCGGCACCATCGCCTTCTCCCCGCTGCAAAAGGGGATTCTGACCGACCGCTACCTGAACGGCATCGCAGCCGATTCCCGCGCAGCCGGACCCAGCGTGTTCCTCTCCGAGAAGGAGCTCACGCCTGAGGTGCTGGCCAAGGTTGGCAAGCTGAACGAAATCGCGGCGGCACGCGGACAGAAGATGTCGCAGCTTGCCTTATCGTGGGTACTGCGCGGCGGCAAGGTGACCTCTGCACTGATCGGGGCAAGCAAGACCAGCCAGATCGAGGATGCTGTAGCTTCATTGAATGCGCCTGAGCTAAGCACGGAAGAGCTGGAGCAGATTGAGAGCATTCTGCGCGGATAAGCGGGGGCGGGCAGATACTGCACATGCCAAACCTGCAGATCACTGATACCAGATTACAGATTACAGATTATAGAATACAGATACCAGATCACAGACATGACGGAAATCCTGCCCACCCGCTCGCGGTGGTGCAGGATTCTTTTTTGTGCGGATATCCCTAACTAGTAGCTTATCAGCTTTAAAATAGTGGAGCAGACGCAATCCCCTTCAAATTACATCTTTTTTTCCAAGCGGGCGTTGTTCTTCAGGGGCGTTTGGCTTCGCGTAACGGACACAGGGGCTCTTATCCGGGAAGAAAGTCGCCAATTGGGTGAGTAATGGACTCCACAGACCTTATCCTTTGCACTTCAGCTCCGAAACGACTCATAGAGAGACTATAAGGTCGCCTGAGTCCGTTACGCTGCAAAAAGTGGCGTTTTCGCGGGGATAAGATCTCTCCGGTCCGTTAGATTTGGGGTGGATTGGGTTTAACAAGCTTATCCATCCTATTTAATCTGATACAGCATCATATTGAAATATATGAATTGGATCAGTAAGACGAACCAAAACTATTATGTTCGGTTTTCCACATACATTCAGCCCGCCACCTTCGCGTAAGCACATTGTATTCGGTTTTCCGCATAGATTCAGCCCGCTGCCTTCATGCAGGCACATTGTATTCGGTTTTCCGCATACACTTCCCTCCCAACGCTTTCACACTTTTAAAACTCCAGTTCTCATCCTGCCCAACAACAGTTTAAAGACTGCTGCTCTACCAGTTGAACCTTGAAGCCTTCCCGCCCGGGTGCTTACGCTATGCCTGAATGCTATAATGAACTTATTCATAACCATTAATACCCATCACTGCGTAACGAAAGGACATCCGATGAAGACTAACCGATTGGGGCAATCCGATTTACATGTAAGTGCCATGGGGCTTGGCTGCATGTCGCTGGGGACAGAGGAAGCGCAGGCCACCGCCATTATCCACGAAGCGCTCGACCGCGGAATTAACTTCCTGGACACCGCCGACCTCTATGATGAGGGCCGCAATGAGGAGCTTGTCGGTCAGGCCATCCGGCACCGCCGCGCTGACGTGATCCTGGCGACCAAGGTGGGCAACCGCAGAATTCCCGGCAAGGAAGGCTGGAGCTGGGATGCCTCCAAGGCCTATATCCGCTCCGCTGTGAAGGAGAGCCTGCGCAGGCTGCAGACCGATTATATTGATCTGTATCAGCTGCACGGAGGAACGCTGGAGGATGATATCGATGAGACGGTTGAAGCCTTCGAGGAGCTGAAGCGGGAAGGGGTTATCCGCCATTATGGCATCTCCTCCATCCGGCCGAATGTGATCCGTGAATATGTGCAGCGCTCCGGCATCGTCAGCGTGATGAGCCAATATAGCATTCTCGACAGACGCCCGGAGGAGAACATTCTTCCGCTGCTGGGCCGCACGGGCATCAGTATGATTGCCCGGGGGCCGCTGGCGAGCGGCATTCTGACCGATCATGGCCGCAGCAAGGCGCAGCGGGCGTATCTGGATTATACGGAGGCCGAGCTCACGGCGCTGTATGAGCAGCTGATGAGCCAGACCACCCTTACCCGGACGCTGACACAGACCGCGCTGCAATATCCGCTGGCCGATCCGGCGGTAGCCGCTGTTATCCCGGGAGCCAGCAGCCTGGAGCAGCTGCGGCAGAATATTGCGGCTGCACGCTCGCAGCCGCTCTCTGCACTTGAGCTTGAAACTGTACGGGATGCCAGCAAGGCAGGACGGTATACCCTGCACGTATAGAGCAGCCTACGCCTAACAGAAGAAGCTGTCCGGAAACTGTAGGCATTACAGTTTCTGGACAGCTTCTTATTTTTGCTTAGCTTCTTATTGTCTACCTACTGAGCGCGTTTCCTTGCCTTAACTATCCACGTAAGTAGTGCAGCCACAAATACAACTGCGGTAATGAGCCAGGTCAGCAGGAACGCCATGCCCAGCCCGATATTGGCATCCAGCGCTTCCCTTCTGCTCTCCAGAATCAGCATCACGGCAAGCGGCGCTCCGCTGGCTATCAGGAGAACCGCCATGCTGTACCGGGCGAAATTCGTCCGCTTCTGAATAGCCGCGTATAAGCACAGGTATGACGCAATCAATAGTACGAAAGATAATACAGCTTCCCATTCCAGTCTAACCATCGTGTCACCACTCCTTCTCCATAGGAACCGGGGATTGCGTTATAGTATAGCGGCTGCGGCAGGCAGATGCAAATGACACTGCCGCTGAAGCAGCCTAGCCAAAAAACTGTGTAATATAGACCATCGCGAGCAGCCCGAAGATAAACGAATACGTCGAGGGCCGTTCATATCCGTGACCGTGGCTCTCCGGGATCAGCTCCTTATATACAATAAAGAGCATCGCTCCGGCAGCGAATGCCAGCCCGTATCCAACCACATTCTGTACATAGCTGGCTGTAAAATACCCGATCACGGCCGACACCATCTCCATTAGCCCGGTCAATGCGGCTATAATTAACGCCTTGCGCCGGCTGGCGCGGGCATTCATCAGGAAGATCGCCAGAATCAGCCCTTCCGGCATATTCTGCGCGCCGATTGCAATCGCCACCATCGGGCCAAGGCTTGTCTGCTCGCTGGCATAGCTGAAGCCTGTGCTGAGCCCTTCGGGGATGTTATGAATGAACAGTGCAATCATGACGAGCAGCGCTTTGGAATCCAGCGTACTGAGGCCGGGCTTATTCTCCACATCGATATGCGGAATATGGCTCTCGATCAGATCGAGCAGCAATACGCCGGTAATCAGCCCCAGCGTCAGGGCGATAATACCTGATTCCTTGATCGCCTGCGGCATCAGCCCGAACGTGCTTGCAGAGACCATGATCCCGGCGGTGAAGGCCACCAGCACATCCTTCCACAGCTCGGACAGCCTCCTTACGAACAGAATAGGAATAACGCCCAGAACTGTTGCCATTGCAGACAAAAAGCTGCCTAAAAGTGCACCCGCCAAATCTTCAACCCCTTTTGTGGACAGGACTATAGATTAAGCATATGCTCAAGGCAGCTATAAATAGACCCAAGCTTCAGAGTCTCGTATACCGTCCCAGCCCCCGGTCTTCAAGCTCTGCCTTCGGGACGAACTGAAGTGCGGCAGAATAGATATGATAATGCTGCTTCGCCGGCTCCGGTCCGTCAAAGGTCAGATATCCCAGATAAGCTCCGCTCAGCCTGCTGCGCAGCACGGTCCGCACCTGCCCGCCGCTATAATCGGCTTCCCGCCGGATCATCCCCTCTTCCACCGGACCCGTGAAGCTGGGCCAGCCTGTGCCGGAATCGAACTTGGCTGCCGAGCTGAACAGCGGATCACCGCTGATCACATCCGTGTAGAGCCCCTCCTCGAAGTGGTCCCAATACGCGTTCTGGTAGGCTGGCTCCGCGCTCTTGTTCTGGGTGACCTCATATTGCAGCTCTGTAAGCCGCTCCCGCAGCCGCTTCTTATCCTCACGGCTGTTCCAGTGCAGCGCTGTGAAGTCGTCACGGCCCGAGCCCTTCTGATATAGCTTATAATCCAGCGGATGGGTCAGATAGTATTGCTGATGCTCCGCTTCCGCCGGATAGAACGGCGCAGCCGGCAGGATGGGCGTCACAATCGGCGCCTTGAAGCGTTTACTGGCCTTCAGCCTCTCCTTCGACAGTTCCGCCAGCTTTCGCTGCTCTTCATTCTGAACGAAGATTGCCGGAGCGTAAGAATGCCCCCGGTCCATGAACTGCCCGCCGTCATCCGTCGGATCGATCAGCTGCCAATAGATCTCCAGCAGCCGTTCATATGGGAACAGCTCCGGATCATAGACAATCTGCACCGCCTCCCGGTGCCCGGTAGTTTCCGACCCTACCTCTTCATAGGTCGGATTCTCCGTATGCCCGCCTGTATAACCTGACACTACCGAGACGATGCCCGGCAGCTCGTCGAACGGCTTGACCATACACCAGAAGCAGCCGCCGGCGAAGGTCGCCAGCTGCAGCGTATCATTCGAAGTCAAACAGACCGCCTCCCTGCATGCTTTTCCCCTATTATATCTGAATATCCCGCTTCTCCAAAACGGTCAGGGTGATGGTTAGAGAGAGCAAGATCCAAGCTGCAGGAATCCACAACGCGCGTATATAATCTCCCGTCCCCGAGAGCAGAATCAGCTGTGAGTTCTCCACGTATATCCCCGAGAATTTGAAAATCTGCGTCATCAGGGAATGCTCAGAAATTGTACGAAGAACCGCAGAGGAGGCGTCCTTAAGATACCCGCTGAGCAGCAGGTTGCCGAAGATGAAGAAGAATGCCGCTACCACCGCCGAAGCCGGTTTGCGGATCAGCATCCCCAGCATCATAATTGCTGCACAATAAGCTGCCAGGTAGAGCAGGTTCAGTCCCAAGGCTGTCAGACCAGCAGCCAGATCCTCAGTATATCCGGTATGTCCCACTGGAGCCCCTGTGATCAGCGCTGCCGCCAGAGAGAAGAGATAATATAAACCGTAGAATTCCAGCAGCCAGCCCAGAACGGCAAGCAGCTCCAGTACGTATTTACCGGTAAAGTATTTCATCTTGCTATGCCCGGCAGCAATAATATTCTGCACCGAGCCGTACTCGAAGCCTTCGGTTGCAAAAAAGCAGGCATGCAGCGGAATAACCAGATAGAACAGGATGGAGAACGAAGCAGCCGTCTTGAGCGGCTCTGTATAACTGCCCATGTCATAACCGCCTTTGCCGCCCAGAATTAGAACAAGTGCGAGGCTGGCTAAGGCGAAGACTGCGGTAACGCTTTTGAAGGCCAGATCCTTACGCAAATAATAGATTTCAGCCTGCCAGAAGCTCCTCATCTTCCGCCGCCCCCGATCAAATCCATATAATACTGCTCCAGATTGGGCGCCGTCAGCTGAAAGCCGTCCACCGGAATCTCCCGCTGCACGAGTATAGCCATCAGGCGCTCCAGATCCACCCCGCTTCGGGGAAGCTCGATCTCTCCGGTCTGCTTAACCCGGATATCCCCGCGGCTAAGCTCCTGCCTCAGCATTTCAGCTACAGCCGCTGCCGGAGATGATGTAGTAATACAGATCATCACCTGTGCAGACTGCTGCAATTCAGCAGCCGAAATCTCCTGAATCAGCCGGCCCTGATGAATGAAGCCGTATTTACCGGCCAGCAGCTGCAGCTCACTCAGAATATGGCTGGAGATCAGCAGGGTCACGCCTTGTTCCCGGGACAGCTGCTCCAGGATATGCCTGACCTCCACAATTCCCGCCGGGTCGAGTCCATTCACCGGCTCATCCAGCACCAGGAACTCCGGCCGGTTCAGCAGGGCCACGGCAATTCCCAGCCGCTGGCGCATGCCAAGCGAATATTCGCCCGCCTTCTTCGGTCCCGCCTCATCGAGACCTACAAGCTTCAGCACTTCAGCGCTCCTCCCCTTATCCCTGATGCCGAAGATCCGGCAGTAAAAGCCCAGATTCTCCATCGCATTCATATGCGGATAGAGCGAAGGGCGTTCAATCAGGAAGCCGATCCGGCGTCTGGCTGCAATCTGCTTCTCCTTACTCTGCTCTCCGAATAAGGCCATCCTTCCGGCTGTCGGATGCACCAGACCGCCGATGATCCGCATCAGCGTGGTTTTACCCGCTCCGTTCTCCCCCACGAAGCCGTATACATCTCCCGCCTTAATTCTCATGCAGAGCTGATCCAGCGCCGCTCCTGTAGAGTACGCCTTGGATAAATCCTCAGCCTCAAATACCGTTGCCGTCAAAGCAAACACTCCTTTTCCCATTCAAACCTGTTGACGGCTTAACGATACCATCTGGTGTTCCCTCCGCTAACGCAGGTGTCATATTCACGCGGGATCATGTCGTTTTTGAGGATGAAAATGTATAATATAGGGATCAATGCAAAGGTGGAGAAGCCGATGATTCATATTGCTGTGTGTGACGATGAGCCCCGTGCAGCCGGAGAGGCCGAGCGCCTCATTCTGCAAACCGGAGAAGACTTGAACGAGCTTATTGAGATTTCCCTATATTATTCAGGAGAAAGCTTCGCCCGGGCCCTTCGGGACGGCAGGCAGTTCGATATTATCTTGATGGACATTGAGCTGGGCGGTCTGGACGGCATTGCGGCGGGGCAGCTCCTGAGGGAGGATGACGGCTATGATCCGGTGCAGCTTATCTATATTTCCAGCCATGAAGAATACCATATGCAGCTGTTTGACCTGCGTCCTTCGGGATTCATGAAGAAGCCGGTAACGCCGGAGAGCTTCAAGCAGAAGCTGGTCCGGGCCATACATAAGACCCTCCGTCTCCGGCAGCAGGGCCGGACGAACTTCCTTGCGGTACAGCTGAAGAACCAGGAACTAAGGATTCCGCACAGGGACATTCATTATCTGGAGAGCAGCATCCGGCGGATTACACTGGTTACTCAGAACCGGACACTGCAATATTACGGGAAGCTGGTAGTGGAGGAGGAGAAGCTGGCGTCCAGCCATTTCGTAAGAATTCACCAGTCCTATATCGTAAACTTCTATTCAATCCAGGCTATCAGCGCCAAAAAAATCATGCTCACCACCGGCTGTGAGCTGCCGGTCAGCAGCAAATATAGCCCCGCTGTGCGCAGGGCCTATCTGAATTTCAGAGGGGAGCTGGTATGACTTCTGTGCTCCTTGATGAAATTATTTATCTTGCTGTACTTCCGCTGCTGCCATTCGTACTGCATCTCTTCTTCAGCCGTTTCTTCATCTGCCGTCTTGAATCCCGGCTGCGGCTGATTGCACTGTATATGCTGTATATAGGTGTTCACACTCTGTTCCATTACAGTTCCTTGCCCGCTCTGCTGCTGATGGCCGGCAATGTCGGACTGGTATTGGTGTTGTCCTTGTTTTACCGTGGGGCTTTTGCATGGCGGTTGTATGCTGCACTGTTTATCTCTGCTGTAATTGTCCTCAGCGATGGGGCATTTCAATGGATATGGACAGACAACGGCTACAGAATCAGCCTGCTGCTCTCGAAGCTGTTGATGCTATTGCTCGTCATCCTGCTGCGCCGGGGAGTAAAAGGCGAGTGCCGGGGCCAGCTGGACGGAGGATTGAGGTCCATTGTCTTTCTCTGTCCTTGCCTGAGCATTGTCGTGCTGCTAGAGTTGTCCGGCAGTCCCTTCTTCCGGCTATATCCGCAGTTATTCCCTGTCGTTCCCGCCTTGCTGCTCGCTATTAATCTTCTGGTCTTCCTCCTGATTGACCGCATGCTGAGCGCACAGTCTGAACGCAGCCAGCGTATGCTGCTGGAGCAGCAGAATAGCTATTATGTGAACCAGTATCACCGGAACCGGGAATTCCAGGAGGAGGCCCTCCGGTTCCGCCATGACTTCAACCATATTCTGCTGGGCCTGCGCTCCAGAATTCTCAGCGGAGAAGAAGCTGCCTCTACAGCCGAGCTGGACGCTCTGCTGGGCTCGGCTGGACAAGCCCAAGCCTACTGCAACACGGGCAACCCGGTTATTGACTCCATTCTGGATTACAAACGGCAGGAGGCATCCGCAGCAGAGATTGAGCTCCGGCTGGAGCTGAGCCTTCCGCCCCGGCTGATGCTGGATACCGCTGTCATCAGCGTTATTCTGGGTAATGCCCTTGACAATGCACGGGAAGCAGTCAGTCTGATCCCCAAGGAACAGGGAACAGAACGATACATCGCGGTACATATGCATTATCTGAATGACAGCTTATTCATACGGATTCAGAATCCGTACTACGGGTCTGTCCTCCAAGGCCCAGGCGGCGAGCTGCTGACGACCAAAAGCGATAAGCGCTCCCACGGGATCGGACTGCGGAATATCCGCCAGACGATGGAGCGGGCCGGCGGGCTGTTTCAGCTTGCTTACAGCGGCCAGCTGTTTCAGCTGGAGCTGGTGCTTTTTCATATGGAGAGAGATGAACGTGGCAGAGGACAGGTGTCCGAGGGGGAATGATGAGGAATGGGGCCTACTTCAGTTTCTTGCGTTCGTTGCGGGGCTTGATCCTATGGTTGTTGTCCCATAACTCCTTGTGCATCAAGCCCGAGAATACAAGCATGACAAGCGTCAGCACCAGCACATACTCACGCAGAATATCGGATAAGCTGCCGGACAGATTCAGCCCGAGGATGATATTCAGCCTTCCCCACAGCAGATTGAGACACAGGAGCGCTACCGCACCATAAGTTACCCACACACTGCGGAGATACAAATTATAGGTGCGCATCGGCCCGCGTCCGATGAAATATTTGCTGTAACGGATAACATATGCGGTAAAAGCGATCAAGGCGATCAGTTCCAGTGTAATCAGTACCAAGTCAATAATGTCCATGCAGATCATCTCCCCTTCTACCTAAGCCAGTGCGGTGCAGATCAATAAGCCTCTCTAGATCATTGGATTCATACGCCTCCTGAATTTGGCCCAGGGTCTCAATTTCCCGTTTAACCCGGCTGGGCTTCAGCTCGTGCTTGCGAAAGATATCGAGGAGCTTCACTTGTTGACGACCTCCTCATCATTAGGTTTTCGCTCTGCGGTTCCTCTCTCAATCAGCAGCTTCACGAGCGTACGGTTATATTCGCTAAGCTGCTTCTCATTCTCCTCATCGCGTTTCTGATAGTTCTGGATTACTTTCTCTTTATTCGCAATTTGCTTAACACTCCAGATCAAGGCAATAGATAACAGAACATTCAGCACGACTGAACCGTTGTTATCTACGAAAAGGCCAGTCAATGCACTGAAATCCATCTGTATCCCCCCATTTCCTAATGTAATCGGAACGGATTCGCGCCTTTACCCCTGTCCACATTTTTGGCGAAATTCCTTGCCGCCACTCTAACAGAATCACCCTCAAGCTAATCTACTCTAGCAAGTGCCATTCTGATTGGGTTGAGCAGCAAAAAAAAAACCGGAGGACCCGTAATCCGGGCCCTCCGGAGAAGGCTGAAACAAAGATTATTTGAGTTCCGAGATCCGCCGGACCAGGGAATCATACAGGTAGATCAGGTCACCGGAAGGCTTGATGCCAAGCTCGCGGCTCAGCAGCCGTACGTAGTCTGTATAGACGGCATTCAGACCTTTTTTGTCTCCGGCCAGCTCGTGAACGGCCATCAGCTGGCGGATCACCGATTCATCCAGCGGATTCCGCTTGTTCAGCTTCAGCAGCAGCTTGGAGGCCGCAGCGGAATCCCGGCTGGCAATGAGCGCTGCGGCCAGCCGTTTGACGAAGGAGGCATATAGTTCCGCATAACGCTCCGTCTCATGGATAGCCCACACATAAGCCTTGTCGCCGAACAGCTCCCCTGTATAGAGCTGCTCGATACGCATAGCCCTCTCTATATCGGGAGGTTCTATGGTGTGCAAGGCGGCTGCCTCCTGTTCAAATTCCAGATAGTCCATAACCGGCGTCTGAAGCTCAAGCGCATACCCGTCGTTCTCCGAACGGATGGCTTCCCGCAGGCCCAGCGGCTCCAGAGATTTGCGCAGTTGATAGACGGTAGTGTTAAGATAGCTCTCCGCATTGGCCTTATGCATGCCGCCGAAGATATCCGCAACCAGCCTGGAACGGGGGACGCGCTTCCCCCGGAGCAGCAGCAGATAGGCAAACAGTTCGGCACATTTACGGGAGGTCCATTTGACCCGGCCTGCCCCGCTGCTCACAGCAACATCCCCTAGCATCGTGAGCGTTACCCGGCTGGAACCGGCCGGAGCCTGCTGCATCTCTGGCAGAGGGGAGAGCCTTGCCGGAGCAGCCCGCCGCTGAGTAATCACCCGGTTCACCGTGCGCGCAAGCCGCTCCTGGGAGACCGGCTTGACCAAATAATCCAGCACGGACAAGTCGTAAGCCTCCAGGGCAAATTCCTTATGTGAGGTCACGAACACCATTTGCACTGGAGAACCGGCAGCCGCCAGCCTGGCTGCAAAGGCCATGCCGCCCTCTCCCGGCATAGAGAGGTCTACGAAGGCAAGCTCCACATCCGGGTGCTGCTCCAGAAAGGCAGCAGCCGACTCCGTATCTGTGAACGTACCCGCAAGCTCGACTTCAGGCAGCTTAAGCAGCATAGTGCTAAGGATCAGATGCATCATCCGTTCATCATCGACCAGTATAACCTTCATTTGATATCTCCTCCCTCCAGCTGCCCAGTTACTCCATCCGTTCTCCTCCGGCCGATCCCGGCAAGGTGAAGAAGAAGGTGGTTCCATTACCCGGCTTACTCTCAAACCACAGGCTCCCGCCATGGATGCGCACGAATTCACGCGCGAGTGCCAGGCCGAAGCGGGCATCTCCTGCCTCCTCCCCCAGCGGTGCCTTCAGAATCGGTTCCTCCAGACGCAGCATGTCTGCGGTCGCTTCATCGATACCAATCCCGTTATCGCACACAGACAAGATAACCTTGTCCTCTTCAAGAAGGGCCTCAACCACAATAGAGCCGCCTATCCCCGTGAATTTGATAGCGTTAGAGAGCAGATTGCGCAGGATCAGGTCCAGCATTTCTTTATCCGCCCGGACGGTTAATTCGCTGCCGATGCGCTCCGTCAGGCGGATCTGCTTCATTCCGGCTTTCGTACCCGCCAGCATCAGGGCCTGCCGGACCACCTGCTGCACACTCCAGGCCTGCGGATGGAACGACACCGTCCCCTTCTGGCTGCGGTACCAGTCCAGCAGATTGTCAACAAGCTGGAACGTATTCCGCACCTGCCCTTTGATCTCCCGCACCACCTCCGCGTGCTCATCATCTGCAGCTGTCAGCCCGTCGCCCAGCAGCTCTGTCAGGCTGACCAGCAGTGCTACCGGATCGCGGATATCGTGGGCCACAATGGTGAACAGCTTGTCCTTGAAGGCATTCAGCTCGGATAGCTGCCGGGCATTCTCGCGCAGCCGGATCTCGCTCTCCTTCAGCTCGGTAATGTCGCTGAACAAGAGGATTTTGCCGATAGGGGTGCTGCCAGTATCATGAATGAAGGACAGGCTGCAATTATAGTACAGACGCCTGCCAGCCTGGAGCCGCTCGTAGGCAAACCGTTCGTCCTCATCGCTTAAGCCCCTGAGACGTCCAAGCAGCTCCCCGCTGCCGGCAAGCACCTCCGTCATATCCGCCGGGTAGCGCCGCCTGCTCCCAAGCTCGGGAAACATCTTCTCTGCGGCACGGTTGTAGCTGACGATCTGATTCTCATAGTCGAACAGAAGGACACCGTCCCGAATCGTCTCGAACACCTGGGCCATAGCCAGCGGAGTCAGGCGGAGCAGGTTGAATCTGAGGATACCCCAGGCGTAGGCGATGCCCGACACTGCAAATCCGAACGGTGTGAGATCTATCCGGGTTCCGGTCCACAGGAACAGATTGAGCAGCATAGGCGCAACCGCACCCAGAAGCAGCACAGCAATCTGTTTGCGTACAATCGGCAGCGCCCGTACAAACATGGATATGAACAGCGCAATGCCGCCAAGCAGCACCAGATAATTATAAGCAGCATGGATGTTATACCACAGTCCCTTGACGGTGTAATACAAGGAGACCGAAGGGTCCGTATTCAGCAGGAAATCCCGGTAGATTAGATGATGCCATTCATTGGTGAGCTGCAGAATGAAGATGACGGCCGGGATCAGGAACAGCAGAGCGATCAGTCGCTTGCGGAAACGCGCAGCGGCTCCGGTGAATTGAATCGCTTGTACCAGCCATAAGGTGGACACAAAAGGAATACCCAGATATTGAATGTGCAGCGCCAGCTTCACCTGGCTTAAGTTCCCGCTAAGCAGCTCAAGACCATAGCCGAAGGCGTAGAAGGCCGCTGTCAGCATAATTAGAATCATCGTTCTGGCAACAGGCAGATGTCTTTTCTGGTACGACAGGAACGACACAAACAGCATCAGTGCTGCTGCAATAAAAAGCATAATCGACATCCAGTGCCTACTTTCCACGGCTGCGTCTCCCTTAATAACAAATTCTATTAAGTTAGGATAGCACCTTCCGGGGCG
Source organism: Paenibacillus sp. FSL R7-0179 (assembly GCF_038002265.1). Taxonomy (NCBI): domain Bacteria; kingdom Bacillati; phylum Bacillota; class Bacilli; order Caryophanales; family Paenibacillaceae; genus Paenibacillus; species Paenibacillus sp. FSL R7-0179. Next base: position 309,807 of record NZ_JBBOCC010000002.1, on the reverse strand, counting down.
GGGTGTCCACGCCTTGATTTTTCATGACAGGTTACCGGCAAAGGCCGGTCCTTATGCGGACCGGCCTTCGCTGTACCCTCATTTCTTACTTGGATACTTTGTAGATAATCTTGGATAACGTCATGACCAGCGTATAGTAATTTTTAAAGTCCGAGATATACTTGCCTGCCGCCTTTTCGAACATCTTAAGGACAATCTTCGCCCCAATGTAATCGCGGTAGACATCCCATACCGCTCCGGCCGAATCCAGCACATTTGCCCCGGATACAATCAGCACCTTCAGTGCATCCTCCGGTTCAATCACTTCTGTCACCTTCAGCTGATTGGTAACATCGGCGATACTGATCCTTCCATTACGCATGGCAGATACCACCACGATCATGGCGATTTCATTGTTGTCCAGCAGCCTGCGCTCGATGCTGCTCAGACTGTCATAGAATTCCCGCTGTTTGGCGGTAGATACCTTTTTGAGAATACGGTAGGTCTCCTTGAGCACGCCGCCTGTGGCCATCTGAATCGCCGTTCCCAGATCCACGAGTGAGATCAGCCCGGAATCCAGCATCCCCTGGGCAATATCATCCATGGTCCAGCCGCCAATCCCCACCAGCAATTCCAGCAGCCAGACCGGCTGATAATTGATCGCGATCAGAGCACCCGCTACCTCACTAACCTGTGTAAATCCTCCGTCATACAGGGCTTTGGCTAAGTAATAGTGGCTCATACTGCCCTTATACTTGTTCAGCAGCTTGGCAATATCAATTGCGGACAGGCCGAGCTGCTGTCTCAGTACTGCAATGGTATTGTCGGTCTCCACATTCCGGTAGCGGATGTATTCGCTTGGTGTATACCCATTGCGGATCAGCCATTGCAGCTGCTCGTCTACGGACCAGCTTTTGCCCAGGAAGACCAGGGCCTGCTCTACTGGAAGTCCGAGCTTCCGTAGAATCGCAGCAATGCTGTCCCCGCCTTCTCCAACAACCTCAAGACCTCCCATAATCGCTTCGCCACCGTAGCCCTGCTCACGCATGGCAAGGGCAATCTCCGCGATTGGCGCATCAGGCAATCCTGCTCTTACGATCTTAAGCATCTTGTAAGGAGCCAGACTCCACTTGCGCAAATACTGAACGATGCCAGCTGGTGTATTCACGCCGAGCTGCACCAGCTGTGTCCCCTGCTCCTCTTCCGTGCCTGCATTCTGGCGCATTTCGTTGAAATAATTGTAGCGCATCTTCAGAATGCTGGCGTTGTCGTACCCCAGACTCCGCAGTGTATCCACCAGGTAGCCGGACGGCGCCAGCTCAAGCAGTCCCCGCAGATTCAGTTCGGCAGCGACATCATTGGCACTCGCTCCCCGGTCCTTCATACGCTTCAGATAGGCATAGAGCGGATCAGCCCCGAACACTTCGGTTACCGCTGCCCGGACCCGCTCCGCAGGCATCACCGCAGTAGTGATTGCATCCAGTACTCCCAGAGCGTCCAGATTGAACATCACCTTCAGCGCAAGCACGATATCGGTATCGCTGAAATTCGCCTTCATATAGTTCGCCACTGTACCCGGGCTGCCCATAGAGGTGGCCGGAATCAGCTTCGCGAGGTAACCGACATTCGTGCTGCTGTAATACACCGTAGTGACGGCCAACCCAAGCTCTGGACCCTTGACATGCACAGCCAGGAGGGCGGTTGCTTCATCGGCACCCAGGTTATAAGCATCCTTCAAATACTGGAGGATATCCTGCACCGGTGTACCTTGCTTATAGAGCAGGCTTACAGCAGCTTCTGCACCCGTGATTCCATACAGATCAAGCACTTGCTGAAGCGTTCCAGAGGATGTGCCCACTGCGAAATACACCTCAGCCACTGTCTTCTGTACTGCATCCGCTGTGTAAATACCCAGTCCGTTCAGGAGGGCCTTCGTCTCCGCCTCCGTCTTGCCATAGCTCTTCTTCAATAGTTCTGCGATATACGCCATCCGGTAGCCGCTTGTGCTCAAGACCTGCGCCGCTTGCGGGGCCTCTGTGAAGATGCCCTGTGCTCTGAAGAGCTCCATTACAGCGGGATCATAAGCAGTGCCATATATAGCACTGATGCTGCTCAGAACCGCAGAGGTATTGAACGAGCCATCGGCAATCAGCAGTGCTGCGGCTGTAGCTGCGGACTTCCCGTTATACTCCTTAAGCATTCTGACAATTTCCTGTAGCGGGTAGCCTGCGTTCCATAGATAGGCAATGGCCGCCGGCTCCCCTGTAATTCCGGCTTCCTGCAGGATCGATTGAGGCGTGGCAGCCGTAGTGCCTTCCTCCGCAGTTGTGCCGTAGGCCTGCCGTACAGTCCATTCTATAATGCTGGCGTCTTCCAATTGGAGCGACAGTAAGGCGTCATAGGTAGCCTGTAGCGTATTACCGTAGTAGTTCTTGGATACTTCGCTCACATCCTGCAGTGTGTAGCCCAGCGAACGAAGATATGGCGCTGCATCCTGGATGGAAGCAATTCCGCTGCGGTTCAGCAGCTCCTCTACACTCTCATTTACCGGCTTGCCATAGAATTCCGCCACAGCAGTCAGAATGTCTGCCGCCGGATATTTCCCGGATTGCAGCAGGCTGTAAGTCGTCTCTCCGGCGCTGAGCTTGTAGTGCGTCTTGCCTGCAAGCACCAGGTCGGCGAGTGCAAATCCGGCGCTTATCAGCTCCGGCACAGCATCAGCGAACACGGTGATCCCCAGCGCATTCAGCGTATCGAGCCGGGTCTGCGTCAGATTCTGTCCGTATACATAGGACACCGCACTCTGGATGTCCTCATCACTATAAGTGCCCTCGACAGTCAGAGCGGCGGCAGTCTCACCGGCCGTTAACCGGTAATGCTCCTTGCCCACCCGGACGATCCCGTTCAGATCAAACTTCATGTTACGCAGGAAGGTTACGGCAGATTCCAGGGTGACCAGCCCGCTGGCTGCCAGTGAATCCACGATACTCTCACGCTGCGAGGTCCGGTAGATATCCGTCACCCCCGCAAGGATATCCTCCTGGCGGTATAGCCGGGAATCTCCGAGCAGCTGCAAGGCGGTTCCCGCAGATAATCCGTATTCTGTCTTGGCCAGCCTGATGCTGTTCGCCAGACTGAACCGGGCCTGGAACACAAAGGCAATGGCTCCCTCGAAGGAGGGGTCTCCCTGCCGGACAAGCAGCGCATGGATCACCTGCTCTACGGACAGTCCATAGACAGAGGCAAGGGTCGTTACCAGTACATTTTTATCTGCCAGAATATTCTTCTGCACGAAGAGCAGTGCGGTTTGACCTGCATCCTGATGGAAGGCGTCTTTGGCGGAAAGCGCAATATCTTTGGGGGCGAATCCCGCATTCCACAGATATTCAACAGCTGTTCCTACTTCAGTAATTCCCTGCTCCTGCAGCGCTTCTGCTACCGTACTTCCGAGCGTCTGTCCGTATACGGAAGCAAGCCCGGAGAGAATAAGACTCTGATCATTCGGGTAAGCGGCGGTAAGCAGCTTGGCTGCTTCACCGGCCGTAAGCCCGTAATAATCTTTGAGTGCGCGGGCCATATCCGGCAGCTTATAGCCGCCCTTCTGCAGAAATTCCAGTCCGTCTCCCGGTGATTTGAGCTTGGCCGCACTCAGCAGCTGCGCAACGGTAATCTGCTGCTGGCTATACAGCGACTGCAGCAGCGCAAGCGTTGCCTTCAGGTTGTTACGCACTCCGGCATGGATCAGCAGCCCCCTCATCACCTCATCCTGGCTGAATCCGCCCTGAATCAGGGCCGGGCCCACCTTGTCCGACTGCCAGTAGGCAGGGTACCGTGCGGCGAGCGTATTAATCACAGAGGAGGCTGTAGCCCCCTGCGCCCGCAGCGTCTGAATCCACAGCGCGATTGGATCGTTGCCGTAGGCCCAGGCCGCTGCCCGGCCGATATCCTCCTGATCCTCATCAGTCTGCTGAAGCAGTAGTGCAATCGTAGCAGCGCTATCCAGCCCATAGGCTTCGCGCAGGACCAGCGCCCGGTCCTTCAGCGGATAAGGAGCCAGCCGGTCAATGACCTGGCTCATGGTAAGACCTTTTGTAACCAAATAGGCAGTCACATCACTTGCTGCAATTCCGTATGTGCTGAAGACAGACACCCATTCGCTCCACCCTTGGCGGTCGAATTCCGCAGCGACTTCTTCGAAGGAATACCCTGCATTTTTCAGCGCAGAGATCAGGTAAGGCATTCCCTTCGCTCTGACACCCCCTGTAGGGTAGAGATTAATCGTTCCTTCCACTATCATGTTCAAGGTATAGCTGCTGGATAAGCTCATGGCTACCGTAATCTCCGGCAGGGTTGCACCGGCGAATAAATACTGGGTATCCTTCACCACCGTACGTACATCACAGGCGCAGCCGAACCGGGACAAAGCCTCAGTGCGCTCCAGCTCCACCCAATCCTGCATGGTGAGGCCCATCTGCCGGATAAGCGGCTTGGCAATCTCGTACTTATCCCACAGTCTGGAGTTACTCATAACGGCCGCTAGTGCGGTAGCATCCGCCTTCCCGTCTACCTCCTGGGCGAACACAGTACGCAGCGCCGTCAGGACCTGGTCTGCTTCGTAACGGGTATTGTAATCATTGTAGAACAGATCCATGGCTCCGCTCAACGTCAGCGGTGTTCCCGCTTGAATATAGGCATCATGCATCGTCTGCAGCGATTGTACCGGCGTCTTGCCCGCCAGCCTGAATTGTCTGAACAATTCATAAGGATGGCTGCCCTGCTTCAGATAATAATCTGCTAAGAGAACCGGATCATATCCCCCGTCCAACAGGTATTTCAGGATATGCTCCCGCTGGGTCTGGGTAAGCCCTGGAGAGAGCGCCGCAATGCTTGCCGGAAGCTCTGCACGGAACTGCTCCCGCAGCAGCGCGGCCCGTGCCGAAGGCTCATATCCGCCAGCAGCGAACTGGGCAAGGATATCGCTTAACGGGGTACCCGCCGATACCCATAAATCATTCACAATGAGGGCAATTTCCTGCACCTCATAGTGCTTGGCCGTTAAGGCGCTAATGATAACAGCGGCTCCGTCACCGGCTGCTTTCACCGCTTCAGCCGCTTCCCGGGCAGACACCTTGGCATTAAGCAGCTCGGATGCCGCATCTTGCTGGGAATACTCCCGCCGCAGCAGAGCATACGTATAGGCTGCCGGGAAGCCGGCGTCCATGAAGGCCTGCCGCATTTCAGCCGCACTGGCATAGCTGTACTGCTCTGCAATCGCCTTGCTCACCTCCGCCGCCGGATATCCGGCTTGAGACAGCCAGGCTGCACTTGTAACCGCACCCTCCTGGTACAGCTCCTTAATGACCGCTGCCGATTTCGTTGCCGGCTGCTTGCCTTCGGCCATGGCGGACACCGTCTCTGCGTGGCTCAGACCATAGGCACTTTGGACAGCTCCGGCAATCCCGTTGCTGTCATAACCCGTACGCCCGAGTAACTCCACGGTATTTCCGCTTGTTTCATTCCAGTTATCCCTCAGGACCTTCGCCGCTTCTGTCACCGGTACATTGTAGCGCTTCAGATATCCCAGGATATCTTTGCTGAGCAGACCAAATCGCTGAAGGACCGGGCCAATCTCGCTGGCCGAATAGCCCGCCGAGAGGAGCTCTCCTATAATCAATCCATCATACGCAGCCGTAGCTGGCTTAAGCGAATTGTAAGCATCAAAGAGCGCTGACGCATCCGCATTCATTGCATACAGGATAGGAGTGATTTCTGAACGGATCATCCCGTATTCGACCAGCACCGCACGGTACAGATTCGCTGCCTTGAAGCCGCCGTCCCGCAGAAGCTCCGCCGTCTCCAGCGCCGTCTTGCCATATTGCTTGTGAAGGATTTGAGCCGGGTAGGCTGCATCGTTCTTATAGGCATAGCTGGAGACGAACCCGGCCAGGGTCGCCACATTGGCCACCGGCAATTCGTCAAAGACAGCCAGGAACGTCTGATTGACCGCCTTCACCCGGTTCACGCCGGTGTAAGCTGCCGATACCGTAGAGGCTGAGCCAATTACCCGGCCGCTGCTATTCCAGCTCAGGAGAATCTGCGCCGGATCTGCGCCGAGTGCCGCAGTTACGGAGCTCTGCCATTGTCCGTCGATCTTAACGGAGAAGGACCCGCTTGCTGTTACGCTGGCCAGCGGCTTGTCGAACGTCAGGATCACCTGGGTTCCGCTCTCTGAAGAGGTTGCATCCATAAGTTGCGGCGGCGCGCTTATATTATTCACCGTCAGCTCCGCTCCAAGCTCATACCCCGCTGCGCTCAGCCGCAGCTTGAATTCCTTATTGTAGGCCAGGTTCGCTGCCACCTTGTACGTCTGGCCGAAGTCTGTGGTGGACACCGCGCCCAGTGTGACCGGGTTGTTGCCGGCGTCCTGCAAGCTGAACTGTACATCTGGAACCGGCGCACTGAAGCTTACAGTGAAGCCATTCTCATTCACTCCGGTGAGGCTTGAGGCAACATGGTAAGCCACGTACACTTTAGCCGCTGCGCCAAAATCATACCCCGCTTTCTTCAGAGTCAGCATATACGTGCTGCCTTCAGCAAGCCGGGCTTGAATGATGAAGGTGCCGGCGTCAGTTCCCGCTGCGATCCCCGTCACGTTGATCTTATCGCCTGCAGCCGTCAGAAGCTCCACATCCTCAGGCAGCAACGTGATAGACTTGCGGGCCAGCAGCACACTTATTCCGCCGGTATCCGCACGGGTGACCTGGCTCGTAACCGCAACCGGCAGAACCACTTCCAGCGGCCCTTCTACCGGGTGAATTGAATCCTGCACCGTAAGTGTGTACGTTTGTCCTGCACTTATAGGCACACGCACCTGATATACTTTGCCCGCATCTGCTGTACCGGGATTAGCATCATAGAATGAGCTTGCGGTAAGGGTTATATCCTGCCCGTCCGGTCCGCTAAGGCGAACGGAAGACAGCTTCAGATCAGGCACGGCCTTGCTCAGATTCAGACTGAAGCCTGAGGTACTAATGCTACCCGCAGTCAACTGCAGCATCGGAAGAACATCCACATGAACCGACGGGCCAAAATCATACCCCTTAGCGGTCAAGGCCAGCCGGTATCCCGCCCCTTCAATTAGCTTCGCTGCCGCTTGGTACGTCAGCCCGCCGTCCGCCGTCACCAGGGAATCAAGCGTAACAGCCTCACCGCTGCTGTCCTTCAGCAGAATGTGATTGACCTTCAAATCTGGAACTGCGGATTGCAGGCGCAGAGTGAACCCGTTCTTGGACAGCGTCTCAATAGACTTGGCGACAGGCTGCAGCACCGTGAACGGCAGCACCATTCCGAAATCATACCCGTCAGCCGCAATACTCAGGCTGTAATCCGTTCCAAATTGCAGCGCCGCCCGCACAGCGTAGGTTGCACCGCCATCTGCCGTGCTTGCCGCAGATGCAACGCTCTGATTGCCCTCCGCATCCTTCAAGATGAAGCTGGCTGCGTGAAGTCCCGGAATAGCCGGGTCCAGCTTCACCGTCAGCCCGTCGTTTTGTATGGAGTCATAGCTCAGTGCGATGGGAACCGGTACCTTCACCGCAAGCGGGGCTCCGAAATCGTAGCCTGCCGCAGTCACAGTCAGCGTATAGACCGCTCCAGCTGTAAGATTAGCAGATAACGAATACGCGGCTCCTGCATTCAGCTCTTTGACAGCTGTAACCGGAATGGCCTGCCCGGCAGCATCCACCAGCTTGAAGCTGCCTGCCTTAAGCCCGCCAACAGCCGGGTTCAGGAGAACCGTTCCCCCTTGCCCGTTAACCGGCCCTGTCTCACTTGTAATCACACTTGGCAGCGTAGCAGACAAGACCTCCCCGAAGTCATGGCCCGTCTGTTGCAGCGCAATTGTATAGGTCTGGCCTCCGGCAAAGGCTGCCTTCAGGCGGTAGGTTAAGCCATGATCGTCCGTCACCGCAGAGGACACAGGCAAAGCTTGCCCTGCGCTGTCCTTCACCGTGAAATCTGCGGCGCTCATTCCGAAGACACCGGGATTCAGTCCGATCTCCACATAGTCAGAGCCTGTTCTCAGCACAGCCGCGCTGATCATCGCCGGAACCTCAATGAAGAGCGGAGCACCGAAGTCATATCCCTGCCTCGCAATGCGCAGCGCGTAACGCTCGGTTCCCCAGAAGCTCGCTTCCACCCTATAGGTGAATCCTCCGTCTGCTGTCGATATTTTCAAGGGATGAGTCTGGAGTGTGTTCTCCCCTTGGGTAATGTTGAAATCGCCCGGCAGCAGACTTGGCATCGCTTGATCGAAACGGACGGTGAACGCCTGATTGTTCCCGCTCTCCATCCCCTCGAATGCAGCCGCAACAGCCTGAATGGACAACGGCAGCTCCGTACCCAGATCGTATCCCGCCACATGCAGGCCCAGCTTATACTGCACGCCTGCCTTCAGATAGACACTAACCTCATAAGACCGGCCTGCATCCCGGGTAAGGATCGAACGGAGGTTAACCGTTTCGCCCTGCTCATCCGTCAGGCTAAGATTCCCGGGGTCCAGACTGAGCGGGGAAGACAGATTCAGCTTGAAGCCGGTCAGCGACAGCTGATCCACCGTGACCGCAGCCGCATTCAGGGTGAACGGGTCAATGCTGTCAAACACATACGGTGCCTTCGCAGCAATCTTCACCGTGTACGTCTTGCCGCCGGATAGCGGAACAAGCACGTTATAGCTGCCTGGAGCAGTGGAAGCCTGGAGGGATTGTACCGCAGCGATATTTCCCTCTTTATCAGTGACCGTAATATCCGCAGCGCTTAGACCAGGCACCTCCGTGCTCAATACGAGCTTGAAGCCGCTCCGCGACTGGCTGTGAATGATTGCATATACCCCAATCTGGAAGCCCACGGTAAGCGGTGCTCCGAACAGATAGCCGGGATACTTCGCTTGCAGGGTATAGGTCTCAAAAGCGTCGAATTTCCCTTCAATATTGTACATCGCGCTAGCCGGACCTTGAGAGGTCACCGTAATTGCAGTCTTGCGCCCTTTGCTGTCATACAGGGTGAAGTGCTCCTGTGTCATATCTGCCAGATTCGGCGCAACCGACACCACAATCTTGTTCAGTACAGTGCCCACCAGCCGGAGAGCAGCCGACGCCGAGATATCGAAGGAGAGCGGAGAAGCCAGCCGGAATTCCTCTCTCGCCAGATCCAGCGTATACCCCTTGCCCGCTGCCGCCGCATTCAGCGTCACCTGGTAGCTTAGCCCCTGATCCGTTGTCTTGAGCGAATAGTCGGTGACAGAGAGCAGATTGCCGCTTGGATCGCGGAGAATCAATTGCCGCGGGGTGAGACCGGGAACCCGGGAGCTGAATTGAAGCTTGAACCCCAGCACCGTCACATTGCTGACCACAGCCGTAATCGTTGCGGATATTGAAAAAGCAACCGGTTCATTCACCTGATAAGCTACATCAGGCTTGTACTGCACCGTATACGTCTGTCCACCTGCAAAGGCACCGGCCAGAGTGTAATGAGCGCCCGCATCCGTGGTCGCCGCTGAAGTCAGTGCAATGCTGTCACCGGAGGCATTTCGGATCACAAAATGCCGCTGGGCCAGCCCCGGGACCGGCGCATCCAGCTGCACCTTCACGCTTGCTGTCGTCGCCTCCATCACTGTCAGCGCTGGCGGCAGCCGGAAGGAGACCGGATTCATTGAGAATTCATCCTTGTCCAGCTTGATCGAGTAAGCCATACCCGGCTGCAGCTGATTGCCCGGCACTCGAAGCTGGTAGCTCGCCCCGCCGTCTGCCGACTCGAACAGATTCGGATAATAGAGCGTGCCCGCTTCATCCGTTAACGACAGTCCCAGATAATTCTCAATCTCCGGGAACGCGGGAGCGAACTTCAAGGTGAACTGCCCGTCCTTCGTTACATCCGCTATGCTGGCGGCAATCCACTTATTCACATGGAACGTAACCGGCGAGTCGAAGAGGATATATCCTTTCTTCAGCACGATCGTGTAGTCCGCATTCTCCGCAAGCGTTACCCGCACACGATAGGTCCCGCCATTGTCACTCGTGCTTAATGTAATTCCGCTAAGCTTGTTATTCTGCGCATCTGTGATCGTAAGGTCACCAGGAAGCAGGCCCATCACCGGATTGGCAAAGGAAAGCTCGAAGCCTGCACTCGTGATCTTCGATACACTTGTTGTTCCTGCGTCTGTGGTAGCCGCAACCTTGAAATTCACACCCGCTTCCGGCAGATGCCCGGCCAGCTTCAGATTGTAGCTGCCTCCCGCCAGATGGGCCGACAGCCGGTAGCTTGCGCCCTGGTCCGCCGTTGACGCCGAGGATACCACTACCGGATCACCTGTATCGTTGTTGAGCAATACGAAATTCCCGGCATCCAGCCCATCCACGGCATAATCAAGCTTCGCAAGCAGCCCGTTGTTCTCAATCTCTCCGACAGAGACTGTAGCGGTTAGCGGAACCAAGAAGGAGACAACGTTCGGGTCCACCTCCGCATCCAGCGCGAGACTGTAGTAGCCCGGGGTCAAGGCGGCTGAGAACTGATAGCTTCCGCCTTGCTGATCGTTCATGACGATCTTCTGGATCGGAACCTCTGTGCCTTCGAAGGCACGGGTTAGCTTAAAGCCGTATTGTGTATTAATCTTCATCGCAGGTGCCATAACAAGCGTGAAGCCGCTGTATGTCGGATCTACCACCGTGTTCTGGGCATACACATAAATTTTCTTCGGCGCGCCGAAGTCATACCCGTCCGCATGGGCAGATACGTAATAACTCTGACCGCCCTCTCCGTCAAAAGTCACTACATAAATCCGCTGCTGGTTATCCCACGTCACACCTGTAATCGCAACCTCACGGCCTGCCAGATCCGTGGCGCTGAAATGTTCAGCCGTCAAATCCGGCACGCGCGGATTCAGTCCAGCCATGAATTGGGTCGGCTTCCGCCCCGCTCCCCACACATTCAGAGTCGCATTCACCAGTGTGGCCGGCTTCCCGAAGCTGTAGCCCGGAGCCGTAAGGCCAAGTACAAATGGGCCTCCGGCATTAATCTCCGTGGTAAGCAGCTTGTAGGTGCGGCCCCCGTCACTGGAGCTCGCCGAGTCCAATACAACCGCCCCGCCGCTGCTATTCTTAAGCTCAAAGGCCGAGACTGTTAACCCGGGCACCGCCCGCCCTAAGTGAACCGTAAGGCCGCTATAAGCACCGGGGTACCCGTCGAAGGTCGTATACTTACTAATCTCCACTGTCTCAGGAACAACTACAGTCCCTTGTATGAACCGTCCGTCATAGAGATTGACACGGTAAGCATAACTTCCTGCTGCGGGCATATCCGCGGCTATCACTGCCGATGTTCTGTCCGGACTAAGCTTGACTTCATCCACCGCTACGGCCCCGCCGCCCGGAGCCAGCAGAGTCATATCGCCTGCCGGGAAGTCCGGTGCGCCTTGCGCAAACCGCAGCTCAAATCCGCTATGTGTCACCCAGCCTGCCGAAGAAGGAACCTCCTCTGCCTGGACTGCCAGAGCCGCCGGTTCCGTGAACTCATACCCGTCCATATCAAGTGAAAGAGTATACGAATCCTTCGGGGCCAGGCTGGCCCACACTTCATATTGCCGGCCCGGAACCACTGTACTGAGCATATCGATACTGACAGGCCCGCCCGCAGCGTTCTCCAGCACCAGGCTCAGCGAATCTACATCCGGCACTGTCTTATCCATGGACAGGATGAAGCCGTAGGTTCGCACCGTGCCAACCGAAGGTTCAACCTTCACCTTGCCTGCGGCTGGTACAGTCACTTCAAGCGCTGTCCCGAAGCTATAGCCGCTCCGTTCCATACTCAGCGTATAGGTGCTGCCCGGAACAAGCCCGGCAGTAATCGTGTATACTCCGCCATCCTCTGTGGAAGCCGCTCCGTCCACTGGAACACCGCTGCCATCCCCCGCCGTCAGGGCGAAATTGGCAGCGGTCAACCCCGCCACTGGCGGATTCAAGGATGCCTGGAAGCCCTTCTCCGTAATGCCGTAGACCTCAGCAGATACTGAGATCACTACCGGGTCGGTGACCGGAACGAATACGGACACCACCCCGCCGAAGCGGTAGCCCGCCTTCGACACAGTTAGCAGGTAGGTAGCTCCTTCCTGCAAGCCGGCTGCCAGCCGGTAAGAGGTTCCGCCGTTAAGAGCGGCAGCCTCTTGAATAGCTACAGCTTCGCCCGTCCCGCTGCGCTTCAGGGTGAAGCCGGACAGCGGCACATCTGCGACCGGCTGATCAAATTGGACCTCCAGGCCAGCTGCGGTAATATTAAGCGCCGCTGTAGCGACCTGAATGTCCTCTGGTGCGGTCACCGGAACAACGAAGGTTAACGGGTCGCCGAAGACATACCCTGCCTTGGAGAGAGTCACAGAGTAGGTCTCTCCCTCCTTCAAGTCTGCGGCAACCCGGTAAGTACTTCCTCCGTTCAGTGAGCCGATGAAAGATATCTCTACGGCCTGTCCCGCGGCATCCTTCAGCGAGAGCTCTGCTGCTGTCAGATTCGCAACAGGCTTGCTGAAGCTAAGCATGAAGCCTCCCAGGGTGCCGAGCGAAGCAGTGACTGCTACCTCAAGCGGCTGCCCTGCAGGCGGCAGGGTCGGCTGAGGTGTTGGGGACGGAGTCGCTGTTGGGGATGGCGGGGTCGTCGGATTGCTTCCGCCACCACCGCCGCCTCCACCACTAACTCCGCCAGTTCCACCTGCTCCGGCTGGAGGCGTGCTTGCAGCCGGAGCAGTAACCGTGTACTCTCCGCGTGCCGTAGTCTCCACGCTGCCTGGGGAACGTTCAAACACTACTTTTGGAGCATCTACCAGCGCCTTCACGATTTCCCCAGTGCCCGATACACTGGCTGTGCCATGCAGCTCCAGATCACTCACCTTCACGCCTTCGTTCAGCGTAATAGCCGAACCACTAACTCCCCCGGCAACGCTTAAGCGGCCTATGGTCCCTGAGGTGACCACAACCTTGACGTTGCTCTTAATCTCCACCGAGCTGAAGTCTCCGCTCAGGGTAACTTCACCCGACCCTGAAATGACAACTCCCTCAATCCCGCCGGACGCTGCCCCGCTCTGCTCTGACTCAAGCTTAGTCTCAGACTGGACATTCAACTGCCTGATGATCGTTGTCCCGCCGACCACAACCCGCACCAGACCGTCCGCCCGATCCACGGTTACGACACCGAGCCGGGACTGATTAATATGTACACTATGGGCACCGCCGCCTTGAATATCCGTACTGCCCTGTACCGTCACCTGTTCAAGGTAGATCTCTCCGTCTCCGACCTTGGAGCCGATGAGCAGATTTCCTTGAACCTGTATATTGCGCAGCGTTATGCCCGGCGCATTCAGGGTAAGATCGCCGGCAACGGTGAACGAGCCTGTAGCAGGACCATAAGTGCCGCCGGTCTCCAAGGTCTTCGCCGGAGGAATGATCCCTCCCTCTGCCCGGCTGCCGGACTGCTGCTTCAGACGGTCCAACAGTACTACGGCTTCGGCCCGTGTAAGCTGCCGTGAAGCTGCAATCGTTCCATCCGGGAAACCCTTCATGTAACCGGCACTTAGCACAGCACCCAGTGCATCACGGCCATAGCCCGGAATACTGCCCGCATCCTTGAACCCCTTCAGCGGATCTTCGCCGTCCTTCATCAGTACAGGCGTAAGCTTGGCGAGCATCACAGCCGCCTCCACCCGTGACAACGGCTTGTCCGGCTGGAAGGTCCCGTCAGGAAATCCCGTCACATATCCGGCCTGGACCGCTGCCTGCACCTGTGAGACGAACCAGGCCGCAGAGGGAACATCCTTGAAGCTGATCTTTCCCGTTCCCCGGTAAGCAAACAAGCGGTTCACTAACGCCACGAACTCTATGCGTGAGATAGCCTGATCAGGCCGGAAGCTTCCATCCTGGAAGCCTTTGATATACCCGCCCCCGACCCATTCGCTCATTTGCGGCTCCGCCCAATGACCGCTGATATCGCTCGCAGCAGAGGCTGTCCCGTTCACAGCCGCAGCCTCTGCCTGGCCAGTCTGCCAAAGTCCGGGATTCCACAGCCCCGCAATTAGACTGACAATCAACAGCCAATGGAGCAAGAGCCTGATTCTCTGTTTTGCCCGGTGGTTCTTCACGTCAATTCCCCCTTCATCAAAGCACCCATGTTTTCGACAATCTATGAGATTTTTCTCATAGACAAAATCATATCTTGTATATTTGAGTCTAAAGGAAGGGAATAAAAGAATAATGAAAACTTTCGGGGACAAACAGAGAAAAACCGCGCAGTGGTCATACCCCTGTCAAGTAGACAGATAAAAAAAGCTAAGCAGCCAGCGCGTGTCGATACTCAATCGGCGCGCGCTGTTTAAGTTTGGCCTGAAAACGTTGGTAATTGTAAAAGTAGATATACTCCTCAACGGCTTGATGAATCTCTGCTTCTGACTTACACTGGTGAAGGTACAACTTTTCTGTCTTCAGATGCGAAAAGAAGGATTCGATGCAGGCGTTATCCAGGCAGGTTGCTTTGCGAGAGTGGCTGCCCTTGACGCTGAATGCCTCTAATCGTGTGTTGTACGCCTGAGACGTGTACTGAAAGCCTTGGTCCGAATGGAGCACGGCCTCAGACACGTCTCTTTTCCGTGTCCACTGTTCAACGGTATCTAAGACGAGGTTTACGTCGTTTCGCTCCGAGATCTGCCAAGCTACAATTTCATTGTTGAAGAGGTCCTGAATCGCAGACAGATAATAAAAGCGGGTGCCGTCTGAGATATACGTGATATCCGTTACTAGCTTCTGCTGAGGTGCTGTTGCATGAAACTTACGCTTTAACCGGTTCGGGTAGACCACGGAAGGCGCAGAGCCCGCACGACTCCTTTTCTTGCGAATGACGGACTGGATCGATAGCTCTTTCATGAGCCGCCATACCTTCTTGTGGTTGACGAGGTAGCCTGCCTCCCGCAGGGCTGCCTGCATTCGGGGGTACCCGAAATAGGGATGAGCCAGGTGAATAGCCACCATATGCTCTTTCATGGCGTGCTCTTGCTCATGGGCATCCTTTCGTCGAGCTTGTGCACCTCGCCACTTGTAGTAATTTGCCCGCGGCACCTCTGCAATGGTTAATAGGCGGGTGACGCCATGCTGGTCACGTAGTTCTTCGATGACGGCGTATTTGTCGTGTAGTCCAAGCTTCCCTCCCTTTACAGATTTGGATACCGCTTTTTTAAGTAGTCCACCTGTGCCTTTAAGTAATCTCGTTCTTCTTCTATACTGGCAAATGTAGAACGTGGACGTCCTTTTAAAGGGCTTGTTGCCCCTTTTTGTGTATCGAGTGGCTCCCCATTGCGATATTTCTTTACCCATACTTTAAGCTGGGTACAGTTCACAATCCCCAACCTGTCGGAGACAACCTTATAGCTCTCACCTCCTGTAAGATAGGCTTGAATAGCCTCTTTCTTGAATTCCTCTGTGTACGATTGAAATACTTGTCCCTTTTTGGCCATACCAACATCCCCCTCCAGTTCCCTCACTTCCTCATGTTAACACATGAGGTTTTTTACGAGTGTCTACTTGAAGGGGATAATACCAGCAGCAGCAAGGCTTCGCGGTTTTTTATTTAATGAAATAAATATTTTGAACGGTTTGTATTCATTCTAAATTCAATTCAGCTCATTAAACCTTTCGAGCATAGTGGCGACCTCCGCTCGGGTAGCAAGACCAGAAGGATTTATAGTTACATCCGTGTTGCCCTTCATGATGCCCTTGGACACAGCCCAAGTAATAGACTCTTTGGCATAGCCTGAAATTTGATTGGCATCTTTGAAGCTCAGGCTTGCATTTTTAGCTTGAAGGCCTACCCCTTTAACCTTGGCATATCTATGCAGCATAACCGCGATTTGCTCACGGGTGATCGCATCATTGGGAGCGAATTTCCCCTTATCATACCCGTTAACAATGCTCTTTTGATGGGCCCAAATCACCGGATCTGAATACCAGCGGCCACTTTGAACATCGGAGAATACACTGGCAAATGTAACCTTCGGTTTATTCTCCATGCGATAGAGTACAGTGGCCAGCATGGCACGGCTCATCTTCCCGGAGGGCGAGAATTCTGTCTCAGTGGTTCCCGTGAACAGTCCCTTGTTGTACACATATCTTACAGAAGAGTAGAACCAATCGTCATGCGCTATATCTGTAAAAGGAGGTTTTTTCGCAAAGGTAACCACCACAAGGGTGTCACGGCTAACCTCTGGAATGGTGTAAATGTCATGGCCTATATATTTCTCACCGTTGACAAAGATATATTCGGTCTCATACCCTTCACCCGGAATCATTCGGATGGTGGCAGAGGTGGTGGCGCGAATGGTTTGAACTTCAAAGCCCTCGGCAATTTTGCCGTTTCCGCCTTTCACCGAAGCTTTAACGGAATAGTAAAGATCCACTGTGGTGCTACCGGCTGTGGAATTGCCCTCCGGAGCAGCCCAACGTTTCGGACCGGTAATTTTGGAGTTCCCGAAATCGGAAACGCCAGTGCTAAGCTTTTCAATAGCCTCAGAGATTTCCGAAGCCAGCGCGTCCTTGTTATTAAAAACAGCCTCAGCCCCGGCAATCACATCTCTCAATGTTTGCGCGGATTTTGTTGGATACCAAGAATCCGGATAATAGATGGTTTTGGGATTATCCGCAATAGTTACTGAAGCAAGTAAAGCTTTTGCAGCAATAATGTTTTCATATAACAGAGATTTTGAGGCATCCTTTACTCCATCGCCCACAATGATTTGCACAGCTTCAACCGGTTCAATATACCGGTGTGTCGCATCTTTGTTGGTTAGAATGAAGCCGCTTGAAGAAATGCTGAACGTGCCGCTGTTTTTAGCTTGAAATACAGCCGTTCCGATATTTTGCAGGATGGAATCCTCTGTGCCCTTGGCGGTCATGTCTAGATAGACATAGTTGATGGCGCCACCTGAAACTTTCATTGAAATATCCTTTTCCATCTTCACAGCGGTATTTTCCAGTACATAAGCATCAAACAGCAGCTTTCCTTGAAAGCCATATACCGGTGCCCTTCCGGCACCCGTATAGGCAAGACTAAGCTTAACAAATATTTTTTCTCCAACCTTAAAGGATGATTTCAATGAACCCGAGCTGTCTGTTACGGTGATGCCCACACGATAACTAAGGTCTGCAGCATCATTTGCACCGTAGGCATAAGATGGTAGAACAGCCCCTAGAAGCATGATGCACAAAATGACTTTTAAGTATTTGATCATCTTTTCAGTGCCTCCATTAGGGTGAGCTGCGCATCTACAATGTCAACAACGCCGTCACCGTTGGTATCAGCTCTCATCCAATTTTCTACAGAACTAAAACCACTGTAAACATTGTCTAAAATAGCGTTCAAGGTTGCCAAAACGTCGACTTTATCAATCGTACCGCTGCCATCGGTATCTCCACGCAGAAGAACAGGAGATTTTACCGTTGGTTCAAAACCAAGCTTGACTGTTAATTGCTCGCCTGTGACAAGCTCCTTTGAAGCACCGATATAGGCTTTCTTGAGATTGTCATATAATAGAGTTTGTTTGTTGCCTCCAATCACAACCGTTGCCTTGCCCATGTTCATTTCAGTGTATATGGTGTACAACGAGAACCCTTGGGTCTGACGAATTTCATAACGGTAACCATAATCTTTCACATGAATTTTGATAACGTCTGACAGTTCTTTATAGACCGTCTTCCCGTTCTGACCTTCAAAAGCAGACAGTCTATAACTAACCTTGATGGCCGTTTCGCCTGGAGCTAATGCTTCAAGGGTCCCGTCTTGGGAAAGTCTGATGATGTTCTGATTATACAGAACGTCCCACACAACGTCTTCTGCCTTTAGAACGGTGCCGTTAACTGTGCGGAGAGCTTTAACAGAAAGCGCCGTTGTCCCGCCTATGCCAAGCTCAATCGAATCAGGCTGATCCTCGGAGCCTTCCAGGTCAGAGATGAGTTTGATGCTTTCATACTCTGACAGAACACGATTCACAAGATACACTGGAACCACCGTTTCATTCCCGGCATCATCAACCGCTGTAAGCATCAGGGTCTGGTTCGGGTCCTCACTTGAAGCCTTGCGGTTAACAACGAAGGTTCCGTCAGGACGGATAACAATGCCGTCTGAACTGCCGTCTAACGTTAAGCTTGCGGATGGTTCTGTTAGGCCATGGAAGCTATAGCTTAGGTCCGCACCAACAAAAACAACCTGATTGCTGACGGTGTTATCAACGTTTTCCTTATCCAGGCTGGTTTTAACCTCTTCATCAAGGAGTAACACAGGCGCTTTTGTATCCACAGTAAATCCTAGGGCTCCTGATGAGCGGCTGCCTTGGAGGGTGTCCCGGTTTTCAGCAACCGCTATAAAATCAGCCAAGTGCTGGCCGTCTTCAAGACTTTCTTCAAAGGACCACACCTTCTTAAATTCCTGAGGTGTGTTTTTATCTTCGGTGTTAAGGTTTAGGGTCATTTTAACAGGTCTGTCGAAGGTGTACGTCGCCTTGAATTGGTCAGTATTTAAGTAATAGATATCTTTCGATCTGTCAATGTTTGTCTCGACGCTTACAAGCTTGGGCTTATCCGTTGAAGGCATAACAAAGCTTGGCGATGATGCAAATTCGCTTGAACGGTAATATTCCGCCTGTTTAAGGGGAGACTCCACAATTCTAACCGCCTGCACTTTAACTGAATAAGTCTTGCCTTCCTGTAATAGAGGCCGGTTGGTTTGGTTTTCTAATGGTTTGAGAATGATCTCACTGCCAACTTTAAATTGACCAAAGGAATTCTCGACCTCATCCCCGTCTTCATCTTGGATCGCCACAAGATAATGTGTTGCAGTGTCGTCGCTTCCCGTTATGCCAACCCTCACATAGCCGTCACCGCTGTAGACCGCAGACACAGATTTCGGGTTCTGCGGGAGCAATGGATTGGTAAAAGTGAAGGTTGAAGCCGTGATTTTCTTGCTCATTCCGCCTTGATGGTTCACAAGCATTGCCACCACATGATATTTCCCTTCAGGAAACGACTCAGGTAGCGTGAATACATGAGAACCTGATTTAATTTCATCTAACTCCAGGTTGCCGATACTAATTAATGATGAAGTATCTTGAATGTTAGAGGATTCAATGGCTTTCATGACCGACGGGTCCTTCGTGACATAGACATTAAGTGCACCCGAATATTGGCCCTGCTTGTCCGTAGTCCAGGAAACGTTAATATCACGGCTTGTATTTGCGCTCGTAGCAGCACTAACTCCTGTCAGCTCAGGCATATAGTCAACACTGTTTACTGCAAAGCTGTCTATAAAGACATCAGGTGTCGAAACTGAAACGGACCAGTTGCCCCCAACAATCAGAGAGGGATCAGTGACTGAGATGTACAGATAATTCGTGCCGTCTAAAGATTGAACAAGGTAGTTTCCGTTGCCCTTATTATCGTCTTCAACCATGGTCAGTCTTTTGCCATTTGGATTGGTGACAATGATTTCAGATGCAGACGGCTTGATTAAACCGCGAAGCGGAATTTCAAAGAGAAGGGCATCCTTTGTGGCCGGATTAATCTCTTTGGTCACCCCATTCCCGGCCCTTGTCTTAGCGACAGCCTCCGTACTCAGTCTTCTCATATTCGTTCCATAGATCATGGTGGTCGGCACAAGATTGCCGCTCTCGTCCAGCGCCTCCGAGTGGACATAGTGAACGGCGTCTCCTCTTGAAGAGAGGTCGATGGACCCGCCAAAGCTTAGGTCACCGTTCCAATAATAGATGAAGCCAAGCTTCACCCCAATGACCTTAAAGTTCGCACCCACAAAGTCCGATGAGACGGCTGCCTCAACGCCTGCGATCTCCTTACCCCCGAGCAGCGGGATGGAGTCTGGAATGAACAGCCCTGCGTACACGTAACCATAGAAATAATCTTCCGTAATTTTAATCGTGATCCCGCCGCGAATGGCTCCGGCATGAATACTGATGTTGCCGAAGGCATTAAGCTGAAACGGCGAGATCCATTGAACATTCATTCCCGCCTGAATATTAAGCAGCCTTCCCTCTTCGTCTTTCTCCAGGTGGCCGCTGCCTTCTATGGCGAGACCGGATAGCTTCGCATCCAGCTTAAAGTCACCTACAATAATGGCATTAATTAATAGCCTCGTCTGAAGATGGATGGTAAGGGGCGGAAGCTCGCCTGCCGGTTCTCCGGCAACGGTGTCTGCAAGGTTTGAGATTCCTCCGCCAAGGCCTGTGATAAATACATAAGGTGCAACCACAGGAACCTTCATTGTGGATGGCGCTAAAAAGAAGGTGAGCTTGTCCAGCATCATTTTGGGCACGGAGTTAATAGGAACCTTTTTGAGGGCCAATGACCCTTCTACTTCCAGCATGGTAACAGAAACACCGGCATCAATACTATAAATATCATCAATGGTGTTAATGGTGATATCCGCCTTAACACCGGCTTCGTTTCCTACTAACGGGCCTAATATATCTTTGGGCAAGGCTACAGACAGTGTTGTGTTAATGCCAACAAAACCAATCTCGCTGTCTTTACTTCCATAGAGAACATCTTGAACGTTCGCTGTCAGCGAGCCTTTATAATCATAATGCTCCTCACCCTTCGATGAATCAGCAGCTTTTAAAGGCATTGAAATTCTACCGCCAAAGCTAATTCCGAAATCATCATCGTCATGAGTCATAACACCGTACTTAATATTGATCAAAAAACCTGCAATATTCTGCAGCATATAACCGGCATCACCGAGCTGTAGTTCAAAAGCCTGAGCAGTCTTCTCGGCAACAGCCTCCCGGTTCAAGGTATATTTGGTACCATTGCTGGCTTCAAAATGCCACTTATTATGCCAAATATTAATCGAGTTAATCACTTTGATCGTACCATCGCCTTCCAGCTTAGCCCCCTTGTTGTCAACGGTCATCTTAAGGGCTTCGGTGCTGTCATAGGTCAAGATGCTGTTGATGGTAATGTCGCCATCGGCAGGGCTGGCAGAGTAATATTTTTCCGTACCCGTATCCATCAGCCTGATTTTCCCGCGAAGCGTCAACAGGATTTCTGTTTCGCCTTCTTTAAAGGCTATTCCTTTGTGAAGAATGCCGTCTTTATTCACGCCGCCGGCTATAAATTTCTTCATTACATCTTCGTTTGTAAAACTGATATAGTCATATAACTGTCTGTGGTTTGCAGCATCTGTGAACCGGACTAGCGAGACAATACCGTAGCTTGCACTTTTATCCGCTAACTTATCGGTAACGTCGACTGTAGCGGCTGCTTTAACTTTGGTACCAAAGGCATCGATCAGCTGTTGATTTGTAAATCTGAATTCAATATCATACTTTCCAACCGCCAACGTCTGATTCGTTGAGAACGCAAGCGTTTGGCCTTCATCAATAAAGCTTATTTTTCTTTTGTCAATCAGAGCAGCCTCACCGCTTGTTGATGAAACAAGGTACAGACCCCATCCGTCACTTCCCGAAAGGGCCCCTGACAACACCTTCATATCGCCAGAAACGGTAAGGTTTTTGTCGCCTTCATAATACACGGCCGCCGGGAAAACATGCTTCATTGAAACCTCCGGGAGCTTTCCTTCCACTGCAGGAATCAAAATGTTTGTGTTGGCACTATAGTCAACCACTTTATGGGTCTTAGCATCAATAATTTCTGTGGCGTTTAGCGAAACGACCAGGCGTTTTGATGTGATCATGGACTGTGCCTCAGCAATAATGTCAACATCCGGAATATCAAACACCGTTCCAATGTTAAGACCGCCCGAAATCTTCACTGTGTATTCCCGTGTCTTCGTGGCTGCAAACACAAGTCCTTCTTCGAGACTAAGCTTCACAATGGGTTCTATAAGTTCCTTTGCTCCTGAGACACTATTGTCAATGACTACATTTGCTTTAAAAACACCATTGTTTTCATACCCCTTTTTGTCGTTAGCCAGCAATACATTTTCGGTTTGAATCCCTATGGATACATGCTCCTTTTGGGTTTGTTCAGCAAAGCTGCCGATGCCATAGAGCATTTCAGAAATTCTGACTTGACCCGGCTCAATGGTTTTTTCATTCCAATAATAAGCTGTTGCAGTGTCAGGAACTAAGTATTGGTTGGAATAATTAGTAAAGTCAACACTAGGGTTTGGTGTATACTCGTATCTGGTGTTTGCAAGATTAATCCAGTGTCCGACAATCACTTTATCAACGTTGACATCCTTGTTGCCGCTCCAGCCGGACAAGAGGGCATAAGCCGTCTTGTTCGAAGCGGACAGAGAATCAACATATCTGATTTGCTGCGGAAGGTTGTCACCGCTATATTCCGTTTCAACGATTGTCGGCTGCGACGGGTCAACCAAAACGTAAGGTGCGTCAATCTCTGAACCCAGCGCGTTGTCCAGCAGAAGCCGAATCCCCACCGTTCCGGTTGTGGCATTGTTATTTTTCACATCATATGAAATACCAATGTTACCCGTCCTTGAATTGTTAGGGTCGATTGAAATGGACACCTTTTGTGTGATGGTATAGCCCTTAATGTCCCATGCAATGGTTAAAAGCCTGTTTTGCTCAGAAACGACAGGTTCATGAAGCTTGGTATCAATTCCAAACCAGCCATATTCCTGACCGAAAATAAAATCCTTTCCGTCGATCCGGACGGTTGTGAACGATGTTCCATTACTCCTTGCCGCATCTTCCTTATACAGAAGCGGAAGGTTGTTATCAAACGCTTTTTGCGGATGACCGTCAATAGTTTCGATGGAGAAACCACCGGTTTTTGAATTAATTGAATATTTCATATATTCGTTCGCAATGGAATAATTAGCATTACTGGCGTCAGCATGAACAGGGAAACTTGCAAACGTGAAAAGCATGGATAGAATAATAGCTGCAGCTATGCTGCGTTTCATTGTTCTATAGAACGTCATTGCCTATTTCCCCCCTTGATTTGAGACATATACATGAATGTTGAAATAGTCGCGTTTATCCGTTTGGATATATACCGTGTACCAACCGTTCGTCACATTGTCGAGGGTATACACTCCGCTTTTCTCCGGCAGGACTGTTCCTTTTGTTTTCATCTGACCTTGGGTTAAGACACCTTTTTCATAACGTGCATACGAGATCCCGGAGAAGTTCTTCAGTGAAATTTCAACCTTGTTTCCAAGAACGGACGCAGCATTGGAGCTGTCCGGCATCACGCCGTTCACAAGTGCTATGGTGTCATAAAGACCTACCAGGCGAACAGTCCGGCGAATGGTGGTTTGATTCCCTGCATCATCTCTTACGGTATAGTCGATATAGTACGGGTTCGAGCGGACAAATTCATTGGCCGAGATGTTGTCAGGGTTAAACATCCGCCCGCCGGCTCCATAGCTTATGGTGACCCGCTTCGTCAGGTCCACCTTCTTACCCGCAACCATATCCCATGCCTCGAAGTCCAGAAGCTTGGACTTGTCATAGGCAATGGAGGCATCTTTTTGTGGCGTCATGCCTTCGATGAAGATGAGCTCTTCACCATTTTTAAGCTTCAGCACAGGGGGTGTTTTGTCGATTAGACCAATGTCAACACCGTACGAGGTATAGGTCCCTGTTCTTCCTTCAAGGTTAAAATTGTAAAGTCCATTGTCTCTATAGTTCATTGACTTCTCTTGTTCCCACGGATCGTTCCCGCCCACGAATTTAGCATCTTTATCCGTGATTACCGTGACATTCACATTCTGGTTCGTTGCCGGGTTCTTGTCGGTTCCCACAACATAGCCTTCTTCTTTTCCAGAGGTGTCAACACCAACAACAATCTTGTTTTGATGATCCTTTTCCACCCACTCGCCGCTTTGGTTCTGTTCGAGATATTTATATGTCCAGCGGACTTCTTTAACCCTTGGGCCGCCCACTTCAATTCCTTCAACCGTTACAAGAATTTTCTGTGTGATGCCTGTTTGGTCCCTAACTTGAAAGACGTGCTCCCCGTTCGTTTTTACGTTGATCACTGCCTCTTTATAGGACAGGGCACCGCTGGCTTCGTCCTTCACTTCCGTCAGAAGTGCATGTTCATAGCCACGATAAGAAACGGTAAGGTCTGTTAGTTTTCTAAGAAGGTCCAGCGGAACGCCGTCACTGTCACGGATCTGGTCAAAGGTCACATTCACGCTCAGCTTATCTTCAGCTAATGTGGCTGTGGCTTTGATTTGCGGCGGTGTGGACACAATATTGGATACAGTAATCACTTCCTGGCCTTCATTGCCATAGTCGTCAACAAAGAACATGGACACCGTACCATTTTTTCTAAAGCGGACAGCTTTTGTGCCGGGGATATGAACAATATCGCCCGCAGTTAGGCTTCCGGCAGGTTCTACACCGGTGACTGTAATCGTCTTGAGCTCCTTGCTGAACTGTGTCAACTCTACATTCACGCTTTGTGCAGTAATGGCGGTGGGAGGCGTGCTGTACGTTTTTGCGATAGCAGTTGGCACTACCTTGTTAATATTTGAGACAGTGATCGGAGTTGTCCAACGGTTTCCAGCGTAGTCATAGGCTGTCACATTGTAGATTCCTGAGCTGTCCAGTTCTACGACATATTCATTCTCAAGCGGCTCCCCTTTGAAGGGATAGACCACCTCGCCCTTCTTCACCTCTGCAAAGGCGATTTCACCTGAATCATCCGTTAAAGTGATCGTTGCAAAGATATTTTGGTTCGTCTTGGACGTGCTGGATAACACATAGGAGGTTTGGCCAATGGTATTGTCGTAATGGTTATAGCTAACCGTTTGAGAACCTGTATTGCCCGATTGATCTTTAAACTCAAAGGTGAATGTGTGATTATCCTCTGTTAGCGTCCTTGAGAAGGCTGCGTTGTTGTTTGTCATAGCAAGCGTTTTTCCGCCTCCGGTAAACTTGAGCGTTGCCATAACCCTTCTATAGGCTTTTCCTTCTTGGATTGGAACCCAGTTTCCAAGATAGTTCTCATAGCTGTATTCCATCGTGTAGTGTTTGTCTTGCGTAATTGGCGTTTTATCAATGTTTGAAACCGAGACCGGCACGATTGTTACTATTCCCGCTTTATTTGTCACTTTGAAATACACTGTTGCATTCTGCTCGAAGGTTTCGGTATGTGAAACAATCGATTCAATGGGGCTAAAGCTTATGCCGTCATACGAACGTTCAAGTTTTAGAATTCCGCTTTCCGGGTCATATACAGAAAGTGTTGCGGTAACATTTTGGTTGGTTGGCTCCGTGGTCGAATAGTTCACCTTTGCAGCTGGTGCAGTTTCGTCAACCGATGCAATGGCAGCATATTCCGCTTCCATCCGGTCAGCTTCCATACCTTCTGCCGTATAGGTCTCGAAATAAGCTGATTTTGTTGTTTTGCCGTCTCTTAGCGCTTCAAATACAAGCTTAGAATAAGCTGTTCTTCCTTCAACTTCTGTAAACGACGGGTCAGGAACACTTAGCTCGGTATTGAGTTCTAAACCGGATAATACTGCATGTTCAACAAAGAAATATTGTCCGGCATACTTTGGATTCGGAACTACAATATAATACAGCTTGTCTCCCTGGTTAAAGGATATGAACCCGCCGTTTTGAATCGTTTGACCATTTTTCTCTACATAGCCTGTAGTATCAAAGCCTGTAACAAAATCAACCTCAGGCGTGAATTCCAGAACACTGTCTCTTCCAACCTCGTCCTGAACGTAAAGGCTGATTTTATTATTGTTTTGGATAACAACCTCATAGTCCATTACATAGTTAGCGGAGGTTGTTAAAAGTCCTGTATACAGCAGGTTCGACCTGGCCATATCCCCCACAGCATCTCCCTCTACAGGTGCGTTTGGCATTACGGTTACTGGAACGTTAAAATAAACGCTGACCGTTGCGGTGGTTTTTGTGGTTCTGGGGTTTGCACTGACACTTACAATGGCTGCCCCCGCGTCAACCAGGTCCAGTTTTGCGTCAAAGAACACTTTTTCAGTCACATTTCCTGCGGTGTCGACGGCTTTGACCCCAATGGCATAGCTTCCGCTAAGCCCCTTCAAGTCAATGGTGTAGGTTTTCTGTTTGTTGCCTTCGCCATTAATGATTGCCGGACTGCTCTGCATTTCCACGGATGGACTTGATTGAAACAGCGCATAGTCGTCTTCGGTTAGAATATGGTTTGCTGCCGGATCTTGAATAAGCGCGAAGGAGACGGTTGTGTCATTCTTGTCTGAGACATCAACTGTAATCACACCATCCTGTCTGGCTCCTTTGGTCACAACGTCACTTGAAGCAAGCGCAGATGGAGCTGCCCGGTCAATGTTAGATACGGAAACAGGAACCAGAACACGATTGCCAAGCTCGTCGGACAGGATCAGATTTGTGGTTATATTTTCGCTTACCGTTACCGTGAATGCACCGTCTGTATAGGGAGAAACCGTGATTTTGTCTGCATCCTCGGGTGCAACGGTCAGCTTGCTGATCCCTGTGCCGGCATCACTTGCGGTTATTGTTGCTGTCACTGAGGCGTTGGTTGGCTGAATGGTGTTATAGTCCGGCAATTCAAAGGTTGGTGCCTGGCTATCATACAGAATGGTGACCGGTCTTGCTTCTGTTACAAACTCAGGTCTGTCGTCAGCAGGAACATTCATGAGTCCAAACTGAAAATAGATGGTGTTGACACCTTCTTGAAGCGGAACCGGTGTGTCGAGTGTAAATGCATAATTCCCGCCGGAATTGCTGCTCGCTGTAAACTCAGGAACTAAAGTGCCGTTATCTGTTGGCATGCCGTCCGTGGTTGCATAATATACCGGGTTCTGATATTTCGTTGCGCTGTCAGAAGTCCATGAGGCATGGGGCTCATTCAACACAGCATAGACACTATAGGTTCCATCCGTTGTTGTACCCATTCCGTTTAGAGTCTGTGCCCCGCCAAAGTTTAAGGTATCAATTACCGCAGGCTCTGACCTCATCCCAAAGTACGGGGACACCTTTTTACTTTCTCTGCCATGCGGGTCTTTGGCCACAACCACAATACTGTATGCACCTGTTGGAAGTCCGGTCAGGGTCAAGGTTTGATTAACCTGGGCTATGTTGTCACTGCCAAGGGTCAGTGTCAGCGGATAGTTCGGCATACCCTCAATTCTGATCTCGGAGTCCGGCTTGGATACATAGTAATATGCACTGGCAATTTCACTGCGGTCTGTCACTTTCACGTTAAACTGATGGGATGATTTAAAGAGATTGTGCTGACTTCCTACGGTAAATTTAATCTCCGGAGGATAGGCGTCATACGTGTATACTTGTGAGAATTCGGCAGTGTTACCAGACTGTTTATTTTTCACACGATATTCAAGGATATATTTCCCGTCCGTCAGCACTTTGGTTCCGCTAAGATTCGTTTTTTCAGCTGCACCAACATCATCGCTTGATTCGTACACTCTGAATTTTTGTGTAAAGCTGTTGTCATTGCCAGGATCAGAAATCCACCGGTAACTCGTTTCAAGGTTTGGATTGCTTACGTCAAAGCTAAGGTCGAAATACGGCTTTGGAAGACTGGAATCCTCCGTAATCAGTGTGTCAGCAACATTTCCATTGAAAATACTCACAGGTTTTTTATAGTATCTGGAGGCTTGCTCGTTTCTAGAATCGTTTCCAAGTGAGTCTACTGTGAAATAATAGAGCGTTCCCTCAAAGTTGTCTCCTTTGGGAATGGATAGAATGGCAGTGGTGCTGTCACCTTCTGAGTCTACAAATGCCCATATCCCTTGAGTTGAGGAAATTTCTGCAGAGGCAGGTTTAATTTGATTGATTGGCGTGTCAGGCGGCGCCGCATTCCCGTTCATAAAGGTATAATAAGTTCTTGACCAGCCGTTATTGCTTTGCTCAAGGTCATTCATTTCAAAGCTATAGTCATTTCTTTTGCGGAGCTGTGCATCTTGGGGATGTACCGTTTCGTTTACGGTCACCCGCGGAGCCTGGTTATCGATTAGGATATTCTCAATTTCTGCATATCCGGCCTCTCCGCCAAGCGGATTGTCAGCTTGATCCCATCCATACAGCCGAAGCTTGAATTCGCCTTCCACCCGATCAATTGGACTTAGCTTTAGGCTAACGCCATTGATAACCTGCGTGTTAATCGGTGCGGTAACTCTTGCTTTGTTTCCTGTACCGTCAAAGTTTGTGATTCGGGTCATGGCCGGTTCATAGGAATCACCGGTTTTCTTGTACAGCTCATAATTAAAATAGTTTCGATTCGACTCGCTGTGGGCGACATTTCCTTCTGGATAGAGGGTTTCGCTGGCCACCATATAAAATTCATGCAGCTTTTTGATGTTGCCTTGAATGGAATTTGCCCCCGTCAGGTCATTTCCAGTTTGGTCGGTCACTCTTACCGTTGGGGTTTTGGTGTCCACTTTATGAGTTGAAAAATAAAAGCTTTGTGATGCCGGTGATTCTGGAGTTGGGTTCTCTAAATAATAAGCCTGCGCACGGCCTTTTTTCGTCAGATGGGTAGATACATTGTCAAGCTGAAGCCTTATACCCTCACTTTCCACTGCGCTAACATCCAGCGGGACTTGTCCAGTGAACTGAAGCTTGCCGTTTGGCTTGCCGTCATTGCCCTGCAGTTTCGTCATGGTCAGGTTGGCAAGCGGTGTTGTCGTGTTGTTCCCAATATATAACGAAGGCGTGGCTTGGAGGTTGGTGATCAGCTCCGTTTTAATTTCTTGCGTCATAGTTTTTTTATGAATGGACACCGCTTCAACCGTGATATTAACATCTGTGAATTTACGGTTGAGATACAGATTGTCCTGGCTCGGTGAATAGGTAACCGTTTGAGTGATATCGGGGTTGCCGAGGTTATATATGCTACGATAGAACGTATACGTTACATCTTTATAATAGTAGTCCGCTTGCCCTATCTTTGTTGTTAAATAGGTTTTAACCTCGGGATTTCCTGAGCTTGTATGGGCAAAGGTTCCCCCGAGGCTTTCAGCATTGGTAGACTGGGCAAGCAGCGCCACTCTATAGGTCAGAGAAATCTCTGCTTTGTCCTTGGCAACCATCTGATCGTAAAGCTTCTTGCGGTCAATATCCATCTGGAATGTATTTGTTTTTGTCGGTTCCTGGAATTTCAGCCAATCCCTTCCCACAGCGTCGTCCGAAACGCTATAGCTGACAACAGGAGCATCCTCATATTGCATAATGTCATAGTGACCATATTGATCTCTGACATAGTTGTCCCACTCTGCAAGTTCAGAGCCTGACGAATTCGCATCCAGATAGAACTCTCCTCCATGCTTATCAACGTCACCCATATCGGTGAATTTTCTTTTGGTTACGTCCGAAATGTCACGATACAGTCTGCCCTGGTCTTTTGTCCATGAGTATATTGGAATGGTCTTCGTCTGTGTTGGATTTATGTTTCCCCCAATTTGAGGAAGCCACAGAACCACCGACTCACCGTACCAGTCATCACTGCCCACCAGCCAAAAAACGAGCTCGTTCATTCTCCACGGTGGAGTATTTTGCAATTTAAATGTATGTTGTGTATCAGACCAAGCGGCAGCGCCGCCAAAATTTGTTGCTTGATCAGAGTTTATTCCAGATTCATATGTACTTACGCCCATATAAATATTATCACCGGTTCCGCCGTTGTCGTTGCCACCTGTTTTCACACCAAACACATAAGTGTACTCTGTTGCTACATTCGCATACACAGGCGCTACTGATAGTAAAAGCGAAAATACCAGCATCAAGCTTATAATCTTCTTCATAAAATCCCTCCTCGTTAGAAAATAGTTTCTATATATTTTGAGCTAAGACCCATAGCTTTCAGCTCTTCTTTCATTTGATGTGCGAGTTCAATTTTTTTGTTAGGGACATATACAGCTACGCCGCCCCGATGGTTATAGCCTGCTGAATTTCTTACTTCGAAGGCAAGTGCTTGGGCGGCGGCAGTGACTTCTGAGGATTGGCCCATAAGCTCTATCAGATCATATTGGTCGAATATCCCGTCGTTTTTGCCTAATAGCTCTGAGCGGTTGGCAAGGTCTGTTAGGGAGAGATCAAATTCTGCATGTTCTATGGCCTTAACCAGAGATTCCGCCTGAGACAGCCTCAGCATTGATAGGGTGGTTTGCATCTCAGCTTCAATCCCCGAATGAAGGGTAAAGGACTCTAAAATTAAACGCCCTATCCTTTCAGTGCTGATCTGCGGGTTTCGCTCTAGCGCACCTATCCATGTGGTATAATACAAGCCTGCTGCGGGGGTTGAATCTTCAGAAGCTATGAGATATTTGCCCTGATTTCTAAGTGCATAGGCAATTTCAACTGTACCCATAAGACAGGCATCAAAGACGATTAAGTCGAAATACATATCTGATGAATCGATCGCGTTGGATAGCTCCGAAACCTTCATCGTTTTTCGTTCGTTTAACTCATCTGCACCAAATCCGCCCATTGTTCCATACCCATGGTCCCATAGAATCAGGATATAACGCTCACTTGGTGCAACGGTTTTGCCCCATACAAGAAAATCCTTTAGTGTTTTAGGGTCTGATGCGGCGGTTTGGATGTGGCTGTCGTGCTTTAGCAGCTGTCCATGGCTAACTTCAAAGCGTTCGGATGCTCCATCGGTCATGTATTTGTTGTGATAGTTGAGCGTTCCGCCTGTTTGCAGCAGGATTTTCGTATTTTGGCTTGGCTGACCGCGCAAAATTTCTTCCAGGTCATCGGTTAACCGGCCTTGCTGTGATTCAAGGTCAGAACCCACTGCATAGATTAAAATCGTCGTTCCATTCAACTTTTTATCCTGCTCCCAAAGTGACCTCGCCTCGTTTAAAGCTTGCGTGGTGAAAATATTTGCTGCACTAAGGGTTTGACCCAGCGTTGCAAGCTGGTCTTTGGGTCTTGTGTTTAGAACATAACTGCTTATTTTCGCAAGCGTTCCCCGATTGAATTCGCGTTCTTTGGTAAGGTCTATCCCCAGAACTATTGAGGCGAAAGAAACCGCGGTTCCATAGGTGAAATCGCCCTTTGTTTCTGAATATCTGAGCACCCTTAAAACCATTGAACAATATTGGTTAAGCGAGACGGCCAGGTTACCGCCAAAACGAAATTCATCGATTCCATTAACTACACCCTTGGTATAGGCATACGACACGTAGCGGCTTTCCCACCCTGTATCCGTAAATGGGCTTTGGTAGGTGCTTTTCAGGACCTCTTTCTCCTTCCCCCACAGACGCAGCATCATTACAAGGGCTTCTGCTCTGGTAGGCACCCGCGACAGCTCATATCCATTCTCCGTTCCACTGAACAATCCCAGGCGGTTAAGCGCTTCTGCATAGCTGGAGCTTTGTGCCGCTGCGGCTGCTGATGATGGAGTTGCTGCAAGAAGAAAGATTAAAAAAATGATAAAACCTCGGATTTTTGTCATCATGTTCCGGCCCTTCAATGGATTGATCCTATCAAGCTACAATTTTACATGGCGGATTAACCCCTGTGTGAAAGTTAAAGAAATCTTTAAGTTCGCGCTTGCCGCTCCCTTCTGGCCAACAGCAAAAAGAGCCTGATCTCCGGGAGATCAGACTTTTAAGGATACCTAATTGATTCACATCCCCTAACAAAATGTGTTAGTCTATGTAGGATGGGTAAAAGACTTAGCTATAGATTATATCGTTTTTATATGTTGCAACAGGAGAAGATAATATGAGTAACGAACCAAACTTTTGGCTGGATTTACCGAAACCGTTTTTTATATTAGCTCCAATGGAAGACGTCACAGATATTGTATTTCGTCACGTCATTAGTGAAGCTGCACAACCTGACGTATTCTTCACAGAATTCACAAGCACAGAACATTATTGTCATCCTGTTGGAAAAGAAAATGTAGGTGGCCGGTTAATGTTCACAGCGGATGAGCAACCGATTGTCGCTCATATTTGGGGCAATAAACCTGCACTTTTTGAACAGATGAGTATTGATATGAAAAAACTTGGTTTTCGTGGTATCGATATAAACATGGGATGCCCAGCACAAAAAGCCGCAGCCAGTGGGAAAGGGGCTGGATTAATACACCATCCTGAAGTTGCAGCAGAAATTATTCAAGCAGCAAAAGCAGGTGGATTGCCGGTTAGTGTTAAAACAAGATTAGGTTACTCTAAAATTGATGAGTGGCGCGATTGGTTAGGACATCTATTGAAACAAGATATTGCGAATCTGTCCATTCACCTTCGGACCAAAAAAGAGAAGAGTAAAGTAGCTGCACACTGGGAACTAATTCCTGAAATAAAAAAATTGCGCGATGAAATTGCCCCAAATACGTTGTTAACCATTAATGGAGATATTCCGGACCGCGCAACAGGATTAAAAATAGTTGAACAATACGGCGTGGATGGTATCATGATTGGCCGCGGCATTTTCACTAATCCATTTGCTTTTGAGAAAGACTCTAAAGAACATAGCGCAAAGGATTTTCTCAATTTACTTCTTTTACAGTTGGATCTTCACGATAAATATTCAACAGAAACCTTGCCACGTTCATTTAAACCACTTCTTCGCTATTTCAAAATCTATGTTCGTGGATTTAGAGACGCAGGCGAACTAAGAGACCAATTAATGGAAACCACTTCAACAGACGAAGTGCGTCGTTTAGTAAAACCTCTTTTAGATCTAGAATTAGATTGAAGAAAAAGAGACTTCCCACAAGTTCAATGAACTCATAGGAAGCCTCTTATTTTTGTATCATGTGGTCAAACGGTGTTTCCTTCTCAGGAAACCCTTAATGCATAAGGGTTTGTAACCCTTATTACATCATTCCGCCCATACCGCCCATGCCGCCCATATCAGGCATACCGCCGGCTTTTTCCGGCTCAGGCTTGTCAGCGATAACCGCTTCGGTAGTCAGGAACATAGCCGCTACGGAGGCTGCGTTCTGCAGCGCGGAGCGTGTTACCTTGGCAGGGTCAACGATTCCGGCTTCGAACATGTTCACCCATTCGCCGGTTGCAGCGTTGTAGCCAATGCCTACAGCTTCTTTCTTCAGACGGTCCACAATAACGGAACCTTCTTCACCGGCATTCGCAGCAATTGTGCGGATCGGCTCTTCCAGAGCGCGCAGAACAATGTTCACACCTGTTCTTTCATCGCCAGTTACGTTAACAGCAGCAACAGCGTTATATACGTTCACAAGGGCTGTACCCCCACCGGATACGATACCTTCTTCAACCGCAGCGCGGGTTGCATTCAGGGCATCTTCGATGCGGAGCTTACGCTCTTTCAGTTCAGTTTCAGTAGCAGCACCGACTTTGACAACGGCTACGCCGCCAGCCAGTTTAGCCAGACGCTCCTGCAGTTTTTCTTTGTCGAACTCGGAAGTTGTTTCTTCCAGCTGGGAGCGGATTTGGCTTACACGTGCGTTGATGTCTGCCTTGTCGCCGCTTCCGTCAACAATAGTAGTGTTTTCTTTGGTTACGCGCACTTGACGGGCGTTACCCAGTTGCTCGATGGAAGTGCTTTTCAGATCAAGTCCAAGCTTCTCAGTGATCACTTGGCCGCCTGTCAGAGCAGCGATATCCTGCAGCATAGCTTCACGACGGTCGCCGAAGCCAGGAGCCTTAACGGCTACAGCATTGAATGTTCCGCGCAGCTTGTTCACGATCAGCATCGCCTGAGCTTCGCCTTCGATGTCTTCAGCGATGATTACCAGCGGACGCGCCTGTTGAACGATCTTTTCCAAGAGCGGAAGAATTTCCTGCGTACTGCTGATTTTTTTGTCGGTGATCAGGATATACGGGTTATCCAGAACAGCCTCCATCTTGTCAGTATCTGTAATCATGTAAGGGGAGATATAACCGCGGTCGAACTGCATACCTTCAACCACTTCAAGCTCAGTCAGGAATCCGCGGGATTCTTCAACAGTGATAACACCGTCTTTGCCGACTTTTTCCATAGCTTCAGCGATCAGCTGGCCCACTTCATCATCAGCGGCAGAGATAGCTGCTACTTGTGCGATAGCTTGGGAATCCTCGATCGGCTTAGCAATGTTCTGCAGTTCTGCAACAGCTGCTTTCACTGCCTTGTCGATCCCCTTACGGATAACCATTGGGTTAGCGCCTGCAGTTACGTTCTTCAGACCTTCGCGGATCATCGCCTGAGCCAGAACCGTTGCAGTTGTAGTACCGTCACCGGCTACATCATTAGTCTTGGTAGCTACTTCTTTAACGAGCTGTGCGCCCATGTTCTCGAAGGCATCTTCGAGTTCGATTTCTTTGGCGATGGTTACACCATCGTTAGTGATCAGCGGGCTGCCGAATTTCTTCTCAAGCACCACGTTGCGGCCTTTTGGACCCAGTGTAACTTTTACTGCATTTGCCAAAGCATCAACCCCGCGCAGCATCGAGCGGCGAGCATCTTCACTGAACTTAATTTCTTTTGCCATTGTATAGTTAACCTCCTAATATAATTTGTGAATGTATTCTGAATCGTTTAAGACTAGTCAAGAATCGCGTGGATGTCGCTTTCTTTCATAATCAGATATTCTTTGCCTTCGTATTTGATTTCAGTTCCGGCATATTTTGAGAAAAGCACACGGTCGCCTTCTTTCACTTCCAGCGCTACACGGACTCCGTCTTTCAAAGCTCCGCTGCCTACAGCGATAATAGTACCTTCTTGCGGCTTCTCTTTGGAAGAGTCTGGAAGCACGATCCCGAAAGAAGTGGTTTCCTGCTGCTCGCTTGGTTCTACCAATACGCGTTCACCTAGTGGTTTAATCATGAAAAAATAGCCTCCTTTGAAATTATGTGTTTTGCCTTGAAAACATAGATAGAGCTGCGGGGATCTGCGCCATCAGCATTCTTAAAGGAATGCGCTCCGGCCAATCCCGGTTTTTCAGCAGCGTTAGCACTCAACCCTCTGTAGTGCTAACAACAATTTTTATGATACTCAACTTGAAGACGGATTTCAAGTCCTTTTACACAAAATCGTATTTGTTTTGCCAAAATTATGGTTTCAGCGCTTGTCCGGCACACACACTCCTACATTCTATCCAGCAAGGGGCATATTATGCTCCCTTCCCGCTAATCTGCCTTCACATACTGTGACTCCCGCTTAGCGTCCTCAGCCAATTGCCTGCGGTAGACGAATGCGGACAAGAACACACTGAATTCGTACAGCACCAGCAGCGGAATTGTCACCAGAAAGTCCGAGATGAAATCAGGCGGCGTAATGACCACAGCTATGAATACAAGCGCGAAATAGGCATAACGGCGCATCTTGCGCAGGCGCAGCGGGTTCAGCACCCTGAGCTTGGTCAGGAACATGACAATCAGCGGCAGCTCGAAGAGCAGGGCCAGCGGTATCACCAGACTGAACATGAAATTGAAGTATTCGGCGATGCCGTAGGTCTCCTCAAGCCCCATATTCCGCGTAATCGAGATGGTGAAGGATAAGGCCATAGGGAACACTATGTAATAGGCAAAAGCAATGCCGGCAATAAACAACACAAACACATAAGGCACATAACGCAGGGCAGCGCTCCGCTCCACCGGCCGCAAGCCGGGGCTGATGAACGCCCAGAGCTGAAAGACGATAAACGGCACGGAGAAGACCAGTGAGACCGCCATTGCGATCTTCATATACATCCCGATTCCGTCCCAGAAGGAGAACGCATGCAGGACGAAGCCCTGCGCAGCATCGGCGCTGATCAGATACAGATAGATTGGTTTGGCGACGAATAAGCCCAACACAAGTCCGGCCACGAACACAATCAGCACGTAGATAAGACGCCTGCGCAGCTCCGTCAGATGATCGACGAGGGACATTTCTTCCGCTTCCAGAGACATAACTGACACCACCCGGATTGATATATTAGCAATGGATAAGTTATCTTGTGAAACATATAAATTCTTATATTTCAAAAAAAGGGCGCCGCCCCAGTCTATAAGCAGACCTGGGAAAGACGCCCCTGCGTGGGAACCTTACAATTATTCCGGCAGACGGCGGTCCTGCGGAAGTTCTGCTGACACTGCCTGCGAGGCCGCAGGAGCAGGTGTCTCGCTCCGCTTGGCCGGTTCCGGCTCGTTCACAATCTCCCGCGCACCGTCCTTGAATTCACGGAAGGTACGCCCGACTGCCCGCCCCAGCTCAGGAAGCTTATTGGGACCAAAGAGCAGCAGCGCCAAGATAACCAACAAGATAATTCCAGGTGTGCCAATACCACCTAACATTCCGGTTTCCTCCCATCCTTCTGTCCGTTCATGACAATAGTTAACGATAAAATAATAATACCATAACTTATATCACACATCCATCGTCTATCCTGAACGATTTAGGCAAAAGTGAAGAGAGCAGAATCCGATTACTGGCGGTATTGCCCCGTAACCATTAACAGAGCTTCCGGCAGCTGATCCATAATTGCTGCCAGATTCTCATGTACCCCCTTCGGGGTACCGGGCAGATTGACAATCAGGGTTCTGCCGCGGATGCCGCAGATTCCCCGGAACAGCATAGCCGCGCGGTTCTTCTGCATCACCGTATTGCGCATCGCCTCGGAGAGTCCGGGCACTTCGCGTTCAATGACCCGCCGCGTCGCCTCCGGCGTAACATCGCGGATCGCCA
This sequence comes from Paenibacillus sp. FSL R7-0179, assembly GCF_038002265.1. Classification (NCBI taxonomy): domain Bacteria; kingdom Bacillati; phylum Bacillota; class Bacilli; order Caryophanales; family Paenibacillaceae; genus Paenibacillus; species Paenibacillus sp. FSL R7-0179. The sequence continues at coordinate 273,167 of NZ_JBBOCC010000002.1, read as the reverse complement.
GATCAGTTCCTCCGGTAGTCAGCACCAAATCCGCCTGGAAATAATCCGTAAGCTCAATCAATGCAGCAATAATCTCATCCTGCTCATCAGGCACGATCCGGTATTCAATGATCTCGCCGCCCAGCTCCTCTTCCACCAGCTCCCGAATTACCTGGGCGCTCGTGTCTTCCCGTTCGCCCCTGGCCCCTTTATCGCTGGCCGTCAGGATTGCTGTTTTCCACGCCATAGGTTGTCCCTCCCTCTCTATATACTATGTATATCCGGCTGCTGAAGCAGCTGCCGCTGCGCCTTCGGCTGTATCTTTCCCTGCTGCTGCTCTATTCTGCTTCCAGCACGTAATCCCCATTCTTCCCGCCGCTCTTGGACACCAGCATCGTAGGTCCGATAATCATGTCCTTCTGCAGCGCCTTGCACATATCATATACGGTCAGCGCCGCCGCCGATACGGCAGTGAGCGCCTCCATCTCCACCCCGGTCTTGCCGGTAGTGCTGACGGTTGCTTCTATATATAGTTCATCTTTGTTGTTATCCATGAAGCGGATATCTACTCCGGTAAGCGGCAGCGGGTGGCACATGGGAATCCAGCCCGAGGTCTGCTTCGCCGCCATGATTCCTGCAACCTGGGCTACCGCAAGCACATCGCCCTTGCGGATCGTTCCCGCCTTAATGGCGCTCAGCGTCTCCGGGGCCATGTGTACCCGGCTTCTGGCTGCCGCTGTCCGCTTGGTAACTTCCTTGTCGCTTACATCCACCATGCGCGCTCTGCCCTGCTCGTTGAAATGAGTTAATTCCATGTAGCTCTCTCCTTCCGGCAATCCCAGATGCCGTTCTCCGTAATCAGCAGATCCATTAGTGCATCATGCTCTTCAAGCGGTACTTCGGGTACCAGCTGGAGGCCGTAGGCCAGACCAATCCACATAGGCTTGACAGCCGTGCCGGGGACTCCGGCCTCCAAGGCGGTGTGCAAGCGGTCATAATATCCGCGTCCGTAGCCGAGGCGCCCGCCCCGCCGGTCAAAGGCCAGCCCGGGTACGAAGATGACCTCCGGCCAGCCGGTTCCCCGTCCTGCTTGCGCGATCGTTCCGGCAAGAGCAGCACTACCGGCCGGCGGCTCCATGATCCCGTAGGTTCCAGGGACAAGCTCATCCCAGGAGCTTATATGGTGAAGGCTTAAGTCCCCGCTCTCCCGGTTGACGCGGGGAAGCAGCACCTCGTGCCCTTCCGCCCACGCCGCCGCCAGAAGCGGGCGGCAGTCCAGCTCGGAGCGAAACGGCGCATACGCAAGCAGTGAAGCTGCGCCTTCCTGCGAGAACCAGCTCCAGGCATGAGCGCATACCCGGGCGGATAACAGCTCCCGCTGCTCCATGGGCAAGGTATCGCGGAGCGCGGTATTCCCGGAGCGAAGCTCACGCTTCCGCCCGGCAAGCTGCGTGCTGCTGTCCTGCATAGGCAGCCTCCTCCTTCACTTGTTCCTAGCTTATCATAGTTTGTAAGCTCAGTTTACCACTCTTCTCACTGGTTCGCCAAGGTTGATTCATTCCCCTTGTTAGGAGAATGGACCTCGCACGTCCAACCTTTTTCATGTAAACTGGAGAATAAGATTGGACAATCGCCTGGGCGCAAGCCGCCGAGGCCAATTTGCAAGGGCGGAGGTTTCATCAGAATGCTTCTTCAAGCGACAGGAATAACGAAATCATATGGTATACAAAGCGTGCTGGACGGCATTAACCTCATGGTGAACGAGAGGGAGAGAGTCGGGCTGGTCGGCGTCAACGGAGCTGGCAAATCGACCTTTCTGCAGATTCTCGCAGGTGAGATGTCTTATGACAGCGGACAAATTCATAAGTCTAAAGAGACTACGATTGGCTACCTGGCCCAGAACAGCGGCCTGCAGTCGGATAACACCATACAGGAAGAGATGCTCGCGGTATTTGCGCCGCTGCTGGAGGCGGAAGCCGAACTGCGGCAGCTTGAGACGGATATTGCCGATCCCGCACTTGCCGAAGATCCGAAGCGGTATGAGGATCTGCTGGAGCGCTATGCCAGACGCTCCGACTGGTTCAAAGATCACGGCGGCTATGAGATTAATACACGCATCCGCAGCGTGCTGCACGGGATGGGCTTCGGGGAGTTCGCACCGGATACTCCAATCTCAACGTTAAGCGGAGGCCAGAAGACGCGTCTGGCACTGGCCCGCATCCTGCTTCAAGCGCCCGACCTGCTCATGCTCGATGAGCCGACCAACCATCTGGACATCGAGACGCTCACCTGGCTGGAGGATTATCTGCGCGGCTACGCCGGAGGCATCCTGGTCGTATCCCATGACCGGTATTTCCTTGACCGCCTGGTGACGACCATCGTGGAGATCGAGCGGCACCAATCGCACAGATACACAGGCAACTACAGCCGTTATATGGAGCTGAAGGCTGCGGAATACGAGATCCGTATGAAGCAGTATGAGAAGCAGCAGGATGAAATTTCGCGGATGGAGGATTTCGTGCAGCGCAACATTGTCCGGGCCTCCACCACCAAGCGGGCACAGAGCCGCCGCAAGGCGCTCGACAAGATGGAGCGCCTTGATAAGCCGCTGGGCGACCTGAAGAAGGCCAGCTTCTCCTTCGAGCCCGACTTCATGTCCGGCAAGGAGGTGCTGCAGGTCCGGGAGGTCGCTGTGTCCTTCACTCCGGAGGCTGCACCGCTCTTCCGCAATGCCTCCTTCGAGCTGCGGCGCGGCGAGACAGCGGCGCTGATTGGACCTAACGGGATTGGGAAGTCCACACTGCTGCAGTGTATGACCGGCACCCGCGAGCCTTCCCGCGGAACCGTGAACTGGGGAACCAAGGTGAAGATCGCCTATTATGATCAGGAGCAGACCCGGCTGAATCCGCGCAATACGGTGCTGGAGGAGCTGTGGAGTGAATATCCGATGCTGGAGGAGGCCAGAATCCGTACAATTCTCGGCAACTTCCTGTTCAGCGGAGAGGATGTACTTAAGAAGGTAGCCGCGCTGAGCGGCGGCGAGAAGGCCCGGGTGGCCTTGTCCAAGCTGATGCTGCGCGGAGCCAATATGCTGATTCTCGATGAGCCTACCAACCATCTGGATCTCGTCAGCCGGGAGGTGCTCGAATCGGCCCTGATCGATTTTGAAGGCACCCTGCTGTTCATTTCCCATGACCGTTATTTCCTCAACAAGATGGCTGAACGGGTACTTGAGCTGCACCCGGACGGAATTGATCAGTATTTGGGCAATTATGACGACTATATTGAGAAAAAACTCGAGCTCAAGGCAATTGCCGAAGAGGAAGCCGAGCTGTCCGCCGCCAAGTCCTCCCGCAGTGCCGACAGCGAAGCGATAGCGGCGGAAAAAGGCAGCTCCCTCTCCTATGAAGCGGAGAAGCAGGCCAAACGCGAGGAGCGGAACCGCCAGCGCCGCATCTCTGAGCTGGAGGAGAAAATCGCGAAGCTGGAGGAAGCCATCTCAGGAATTGAACATGAAATGACCAAACCTGAGGTGTATCAGGATTATATGGCGCTTCAGGACCATGAAGGTGAGCTTAAGGACAAAAAACGCGAGCTGGGAGATTTATTTAGCGAATGGGAGAAACTGGCTGAGGAATAATGTAAAAGCGGTCCAAAAAAAATTTTAACAGTTTCCAATTTGTTCAAATGTGGTTATCCACAGCTCCATCCACAGTTTCCGTGCATAACTATCGCCTAAAATTAGCCCTCCGGGGCTTTTTTCATGCGTAAAATGGCTGTTTTGCTTGTCAAGGACTTTTTATCCACCGAATTGTCCACATTATCCACAATTCTCACAATTCTGTTTCAGAGTATAACCTCTGGTTTATGGCGCTCGCAAAAAAGGCGTTATTGCTGATTTTACACGGTTTTTACACAACTCGTGCGGAATATGTGGATAACGTTGTCCACAGGTTGACAAATGCCGCATGAGGCAAAAATTCTGCTGGATAAAGCTCAAATTTCAGAGACAGGACAGCGGCGGAATGACCTGTTTCGGCAAGGTACGAGCCAGGTGCGGTGCTATTCTGTTCATTAAATGGATTTTCTCCACTTGCTAAAGCAAGATTGTTCCCTACAGCAACAGCAGTTGGAGAAACTACATTTAATAGATCACAGTTGCGGCCCATGTGGCACAATTAGCACCATTAAATGCTGTTTTTCCACTTGCTTCGTTATATATCTCAGAAACCGGGAAATTAAGCTACGTTTCTCCAACTGTACTCTCTTTGCACGATTACTTTGACGGGTAAACCTCTCCTTACTCCTCCCGTTATATCCGCTTTACGCTCTCCCCTCCAATACCCCTGTCCCGTCGGCTTCAAAAAAACGCATCTGCCAAGTCCGTAAAATCGGGCTTGGCAAGATGCGTTAGAGCAAAGGCACTCTACCTGCTCCTGGTGCTGGTGCTCCTGATGCTTTGGACAACCCCGCTCTAGCTGTTCACCGCCGTGCCGGGAGAGGGCACCTCCGATTCCGACAGCAGCGCCGCATTGCAGGCGGCGATATAGGCAATGCCTGCGGCCATCACGATATCGTGATGGATGGCCGTGCCCCGGAACTTGGTGTCCTTCCACTCCACCATGACGGCCGCCTCGGCCTGGGCATTTCCGCCGCTGCCGAGCGAATGCAGCTCCAGCCCGTCGAAGCGGATATCCTCGGCAATCCCTTGCCCTATAGCGGCAATGATTGCTTCCAGCGGACCGTCTCCGGTGCTGGTCTGGGTCGTCTCTGCGCCGCTTCTCAGATGGCGCACCGTCACTGCGGCCACGCGGCGCGGCGCGCTGCCGGCCAGGACCTGGACCTCGCCGAGCGCATAGACCTGCGCCTGCTGTCCTGTGGTGCTGCTGACCATCCGCAGCAGCTCATCATCGCTGACGGCCTTCTGGCGGTCAGCCGTCTCCTTGAAGGATTCGTAGAGCGCGTCCAGCTCCGCCGAATCCAGGGCAATGCCGTACTTCGCGGCGCGGTCCTTCAGCGCATGCCGGCCGGAATGCTTGCCGAGAATAATCATACTGCGCGGGATGCCCAGACGCTCCGGGTCCATAATCTCGTAGGTGCTGCGGTCCTTCAGCAGACCATCCTGATGGATGCCGGATTCATGCTGGAAGGCATTGCGCCCGACCACCGGCTTGTTGAAGGCAATCGGGAAATGCATTGCCCCGCTGATCATCCGCGAGGTGTCATACAGCTTATCCAGCACGATTCCAGTCTCTGCTCCTATAGAGTCTCCGCGTGTCTCCAGCGCCATGACCAGCTCCTCCAGCGCACAATTGCCGGTCCGCTCACCCACACCGTTGACCGTGACCTCAATCTGTGTCGCGCCGCCTTCAATGGCCGCCAGGCTGTTGGCGACAGCGAGGCCCAGATCGTTGTGGCAGTGGGCACTGTAGATGACCTTGTCTCCGCCCCTGGCTCCAAGGCGCACCCGCCGGAACATCGCTCCGTATTCCTGCGGCAGCGCATAACCCACCGTGTCCGGCAGATTGATAATCGAAGCGCCCTCTTCAATCACTGCCTCGACCATCTCGATCAGATCGTCGATACCAGTCCGCGCAGCGTCCATTGCCGTGAACTCTACCACATCGCAGAACTGGCGGGCATAAGCCGTCATCTCTCTTGCAACCGCTACAACCTCAGGGCGGCTCATGCGCAGCTGATGGCGCAGGTGGATGTCAGAAGAGGAGATGAACAGATGAATCCGCCGCCGTGCGGCATCCCGGGTGGCCCGGACAGCGGCATCGATATCCCCCTTGACGGCACGTGCGAAGCCGCAGATCTCTACGCCCTGAATGTTGCGGGAGATCGTCTCCACCGCAGCGAAATCCCCCGGACTGGATATAGGGAACCCCGGTTCCATGACATCCACTCCCAGGTCCGCCAGCTTGCCGGCCAGAATAATCTTTTGCTCAGGAGTAAGACTGGCTCCCGGGGCCTGCTCCCCGTCGCGCAGCGTCGTGTCAAAAATCTGAATTCGTTTCTTTACCGGAATGATCATCGTAATTCCTCCTCAAATTAGGTTTATCTAATGGAGAGCCGGCTCCTAAAAAACACAAAGACCCCCTGTCTCTTATAAAGAGACGGGGGGTCAGCCCTCCGCGGTACCACTCTTTTTGACGCATAGGCTTCCTGATGTACAGAAGTCCCGGCTGCGTCCAGCTTAGTATCAGATCTCACAGCTCCGATAACGGAAGCTCTAATGATCTGAAAGGTCCGGTAACGGGGACATCCGTAGCAGCGTACCTGTAGCTCTTTCCACTGTTCCGCTCACGGGCGAGATTCGCCGGCCTCCGGTGTCTGCGTCGCACCTCCCCGCAGCTCTCTGTTCACCTTAGCCGTCTACTGCTCCCGATCCTTGCGTGTCATTCCTATATAACTTCTTAATAATTTGCACAAAAAAGCCCGCCGTCTCATTCAAGAGACGACAGGCTGTTCACTGTCGCGGTACCACTCTTGTTGATATCCGAACCCGCTACCTTCCAGCTGTTCTGCGATACCCACTCCATGTCTGCAAGGTTCCCGGAATGTTCACACTCCGCCAAAGCCCTGACTGACCACCCTCTCACGGAGGTTAACCGTAACGGTGTACCTAAGGTTGCCGGATTACATCCTGTACCGGCCAGTGCTCCTGTTCAAGAGCTCCCCGCTTCCACCGCCCCGCTCCCGGACGAGTTCAGGCCTCCTTCGACTGCGTCGCACCTTCCCGCAGCTCTCTTATCCCGGAGTGACCTTACTGCTTCCGATCATTGCGTTTGTTCAAATATAAAGTAATTGAATTGAACTGATTATACCCGGCGGCTTCTGTAAAAGTCAATAGGCAGATACCGACCATTTCTCCAGCGAATAGCCGGGGTCGGCGACCATATCCAGCGGAATCCCGCCTTCATGTCTCCATTTCACATAAGCTGCGGCCCCAATCATCGCCGCATTATCCGTACAATACACGGGAGGAGGGATAATCAGCTCAATCCCTTCTGTCCCGCAGCGCCGGATCAGAGCTTCGCGCAGCCCCTTGTTCGCCGCTACCCCTCCGCAGAGCAAAAGCTGCTCCGCGTGGTATTCACGGACAGCCCGAATCGCCTTATCGACCAGCACTTCCACTACAGATTCCTGGAAGCCGCGCGCAATGCCCGCGACATCCGGCACAAGCCCCTTCATCTTGCTCTGGTTCACCGCATTCAACACCGCAGACTTCAGCCCGCTGAAGCTAAAGTCATACGAGCCCGGCTCCAGCCACACACGCGGCAGAGCGAAGGCTTCTTGCGCCTCATGCGCAAGCTTGTCCACATGCGGCCCTCCCGGATATGGGAAGCCCAGGGCACGGGCTACTTTGTCGTACGCTTCGCCGACGGCATCGTCACGGGTGCGCCCGATGATCCGGAAAGCTCCTTCCCGCTCCATATGCACCAGTTCTGTATGGCCCCCTGACACGACCAGCGTCATGCTCGGATACTTCAATTCCTTCACCAGCCGGTTGGCATAGATATGACCGGCAATATGATGTGTGCCGATGAGCGGCTTGCCCCAGGCCAGCGCCAGACTTTTGGCAGCTACGACTCCAACCAGCAGCGCCCCCACCAGTCCCGGACCCTGTGTTACCGCCACTGCCGTCAGCTCCTGCGGACGTACGCCTGCTACGCTTAAGGCTTCTTCAATGACCAGCGTTATCACCTCGACATGCTTGCGGGAGGCCACTTCAGGCACCACTCCCCCGAATGCCCGGTGGGTCTCAATCTGGCTGGAAATAATATTGGACAACACCTCACAGCCATCCTTCACTACAGCTACAGAGGTCTCGTCACAGCTGGTTTCAATCGCCAGAATCAATACAGGCTCCCTTGCGCCCGTGTCTGTCTTCATTTCAAGTCCACGCTTCCTTCCGTTGCAGCTTGCTCCCCGTACTCCGGCAGATCGGCCCACATGATGAGCGCATCCTCGCGGTTGTCCGAATAATAGCCCTTGCGGGTACCGGCAGGCTTGAAGCCTTTTTTGCGGTATAAATTCTGGGCCACCTCGTTAGAGACCCGTACTTCAAGCGTGATCGACTGCATGCCTAGATAAGCCGCCGTCTTCATCAGCTCGTCCAGCAGCCGCTCGCCCCATTTGCGCCCCCGGTAGGCCTCCAGCAGTGCAATGTTGGTGACATGCGCCTCATCGACAATCGCCCACATTCCGGCGTAGCCGATTAATTTCCCTGCCAGCTCCATTACCATATATTTGGCAAAATGATTGTGGGTCAGCTCGTTGCGGAAGGCTTCCTCTGTCCATGGCATGGTGAAGGCCTCCCGTTCAATCACAAGAATCTCAGGCACATCCTCCAGCCGCATCAGGCGAAAAACAAGCTCAGCCCCCTGAGCTGGTCTACGTTCCGGTTCGATCATCGTGTATTCAGGCTCCCTTCGCTGCTGCGGCGCAGATTCGCCTCAGCCTCCGACAGCTGCGTATAATTGGGAATCAGCGTATGCAGATCTCCGCTCTCCTCATAAAGGCCCGCTTCCGCCAGGAATCCGGTCCAGCGTCCTTCCAGCTCATAAGACAGCGCCTTGACATTCGCAGCGGCTTCCTTCAGCGGAGCCAGCATATCCGCACTTCCGTGCAGCGCTGTCTCGCCTACGAACCACAGGGTGTCCGGCAGATTGCCCTCAGCTGCAGCTTCCTTCAGCCGTACCGCCAGCTCCTGCACCCAGTCAGCCATCAGCCGGATAGCATCCGGCGCCAGCCGCCGGGGCGGCTTGTCCCCGTCCGCTGCGAATACAGCGGTGTACGCCTGTCCCCGCCGGGCATCGATCAGCGGAATGATCCAGTCTGTTCCTGCCGTGCCAAGCGCAGAAGCCGCGTGGTATCCGCCCCAGGCCAGAGCATGCAGGCTGGATACGCCGGTAACCGGAACGTTCCAGGCCCAGGCCAGCGTCTTGGCTGCGGTCACAGCAATCCGGGTTCCGGTATAGGAGCCCGGACCGATCCCGACCGAGATTCCGCCGATTGTATCGTTCGTCGTCGCAGACGCCTGAAGCGCCTGCTCAATAATAGGCAGCAGATGAACCGAATGGTTCCGCTCCCCGGAAGCATTAATCTCATGCAGCAGCTCCCCGCCGCTTGTCACGGCCACTCCCAGAACTGCCGTTGCTGTATCCAGCGCCAAAAACCGCTTACGCGGCTCATTATTCGAGTTCGTCATGTTTTTTACCCCACTTCTGGATCAGCATCCGGCACACTTCGCCGTAAGGCTCTCCGATTCCGGTCACCGTAATCTCCCGCTCATCCGGGCCGGCGGTCTTCAGCTCTATATGGAGATGCCGCGGCGGCATCAGATCAGTGATGATTCGGCTCCATTCCACCAGACTCACACCCTGGCCGTAGAAATACTCTTCCAGCCCCAGCTCGTCCGCTTCCTGCAGCGAGATCCGGTATACATCCATATGATACAGCGGCAGACGTCCTTCATACTCTTTGATAATGGTAAAAGTAGGACTATTCACAATACCTTCCACACCCAAATGGCGAGCATAGCACTGCGAGAACGCCGTTTTGCCTGCACCTAAGTCCCCGTCAAGTCCGATAACCATCCCCGCCGATGACGCGGCAGCGATGGCGGCGGCAAGAGCCTCCGTATCCTGAAGGCTGAATGAACGGTAGGTAAACACCGTTTGTGTATTATTGTCCAAAGCTGCAACTACCACCTTTTTGAAGTCCCTTAACGGTTAACAATATCCTTAATTATATCGGTATGCTACTTGCACCGCAACAGCCGCTGTTATTCCATCGTGGCCGCTTGAACCGCCGCAGGCTTCCCCGGATGCCGGGAGAACAGGCTTTGCAGCACCATTCCGCCAATAATGACCGCAATCCCTGCCCATGAGAGCAGGGAAGGCAGCGGCGAGGCCAGCAGGAGCATCTCCCCCAGCAAGGCGAACAGCACCTCCAGTGACTGGGTCGCTTCCACGGCTGCCAGACTGCTCATGCTATCCCGGACCAGATCGGTAGCCCGGAAAAACAGCACCGTAGCCACAATTCCCGAACTGAGTGCAACAATGACAGATTGTCCTACCTGAGAGGAGGAGGGCAGGCCAGTATCTGCCATACCATACAAAGCGACAGCCAGCCAGAAGGGGAGGCTGGCGAGCGTCATGCCAAGAATCCGCTGAAATACATCCAGCTGGCCGCTGCACAGCTCCATCATCTTACGGTTTCCGAGCGGATAGGCGAAGGAAGCGATAAGTACCGGGACAATGCCGAGCAGGATCTGGGAAGGGGGCAGCTGGCGGGCATGCTCCACTTGCAGCAGCGCTACTCCGGCGAGAATAATCAGGGAGAGGAGCAGCCCGCGCAGCGGGATTTTACCTCTTATGTATACTTGTCCTCCCGGTCCGCTGACCCATTCTCCGAAGAACGGAGCCAGCAGCGAACCGGAGATAATCGTGATTTGCCACGTTCCCGCCGTCAGCCAGCCCGGTGCATAGGCAGCGGCGAAGCAGATGGGCGCGTAGAACAGGCCGAACCCGACAGTGCCCCACAGCAGCCACGCCCCCGGCCGTTCTCTCATCGCAGCCAGCAGCGGCTTCAGCCTCCCTCTCCAGGCCACAATAGCAAGCAGCAACGGGAGAGTGAACAAGTACCGCAGCGAAGCGCTCCAGGCCCAGCTTCCTCCCGCAAGCTCCATCCTCCGGTTCAGCACAAACGTCACCGCAAAAAACAGCGCCGAGCACACACCCAGCAATATCGGACGCACTTCCATCATCTCTTTTCGTCAAAATTCTTCTTCCAAATATAGGGGGTCACCACGCCCGGCGTCAATATCTGTGTCAGCTATAATTAGGGAGCCGGTGGGTGTTAGACGAACACAGAAGCCGCTATTTGGCTTAAAATATCATTTTGCTGCTTGTTGAGGAATCAAGAACCGTTAACTTCGAATTTTGAGCTAAATGTTACACCGGATAGGTCACTTAACGACATCTGAGTCCGGGCGGGGCACAAAACGAAGAATTTCATCCATATAAGTGCACTCCAGTCCGCCCTCCAACTCGCCACTGCAACCCCCTATAACTAGCATATAGAGATCCATACACCAGCTAGAGGATCATTCAACTCCAAAAAAAGCAGGCCCTCCGGCGTTAATCATACCGCCAATAAGGTCCTGCCCCAATGCTGAGTTACTTTTACGCCCCTGCTTTTCCTGCTGTTCCTACTCCTGCTTCCCCTGCTCCTCCAGCCGTTCAACACCAACAGTCTGCGTATTATCCGGCCGGGAGCCTACCTGAACCGTTGCCATGCCGTTAGCGGAATCAACATGCTCAATCCAGACTGGTTCTCCATCAAGATGCACCGCAATTTTGTCCTTGGAAGCGTAAATATCCTGTGCACGTGTTATATCCATTCTTTTCTTGCCCCCTTATTCCTCGTCTTCATCTTCCGCCGGAAGCTCCCCGATCGTTGCATCGGCATCCAGCAGTCCTGCATCCTCGTCCAGTCCGGCATCCTCCGGACCCGCAATAATATTGTCCCAATTGACCGCCTCTGCCGGAATATCCTGCTCCGATAGGGCATCGCTCCAGTGATAAAATTCCTTGTCCATATTGCCTCCCCTTCCCGCAATGAGTCTGTGCAAGCTGAGCAGCCTTATTTTTTCCCATGACTCTCAAATAATGCATCCGGCTAGAAAAAGCCCTGTCGCCCCATACTAAGCCATAACATATCCCATCAGGAGGCGATTCTCATGCATACCGTTTGGAAAGGAGCCATCAGCTTCGGGCTTGTGCATGTTCCGGTCAAGATGTTCTCCGCTACGGAGGATAAAGACATCTCGCTGCGCTACATCCACAAAGAATGCGGCAGTCCGCTGTCTTATGTACGTAAATGTCCTGTCTGTGACAAGGAGGTCACGTGGGAGGAGATCGGCAAGGGGTATGAATATGAGAAGGGCAAATTTGTCCTGTTCGACAAGGAGGAGCTGGATCAGCTAAGCGAGGAGAGCAGCAAGAGCATCACCATTCTGGATTTCGTGGATTTGACGGAGATTGACCCGATCTATTTCCAGAAGACCTACTATTTATCGCCCGATCAGGCAGGCGCGAATGCTTACCGTCTGCTGATGGAGGCTATGCGTCAGACCGGGAAGATCGGGATTGCCAAGATCTCCATCCGCTCCAAAAGCAGTCTGGCCGCCATCCGCGTCCTGGCGGACTGCCTGGCGATTGAAACCATCTATTACCCGGACGAGGTCCGTCCGGTATCGCAGGTCCCGGGCCTGCCGGAGCCGGGCAGTGTGAACGATAAAGAGCTGGACATGGCCAAGCTGCTGATCTCACAGCTGTCCACCCCGTTCGAGCCTGCCAAATATACCGATGATTACCGCCAGCGGATGCTTGATTTGATCACGCACAAGATTGCCGGGGAAGAGTTCCACATTGCTCCGGCCCGCCAGGAGAATAATGTTATCGATCTGATGGCCGCACTGCAGGCCAGTATCGAAGCAGTACAGCATATTCCTTCCGATCCCGGACCCGCCAAGGGAGGCAGCGGGGCCAAGGCGCGGACAGCCGCCGGTGCAGGTGCAAAGAAACGTCCGGCCAAGGCCACTGCCGCTGCGGCTTCAACCGATACAACCGCCGCTCCGGTTGTAGATGAAGCCACCGGACCGATTCCGGTGATCGCCCCGAAGCCGAAGCGCAGAAGCGCGAAGAGCAAGGTCACCGGTGCCTAGGGGACGGACTCCTGCACCTGCTGCAAGGACAGGCAGTCCCCTTCAGCTTCAGCCCGTCACACCGTTTGAGCCTGTGTTGGCCACTGGGCTTCCAAGCGGCGAACAGTGGATCGCCCAGATCAAATGGGATGGCGTGCGGATGATCTCCTATTACGACGGGAGCCATGCCGAACTGATTAACCGCCGGGGCAACCGCCGCACACTCCAGTATCCTGAACTGGCCGGACCAGAGAGCTATTGCCGGGCCGGCTCCTTCATCCTGGATGGCGAGGTCATTGCACTCAGCGGCGGCAAGCCTTCCTTCCACGAGGTTATGCGGCGGGACAGCCTGAAGAACGAGGCGGCGATCCGGGCGGTGCAGACGCAAATACCGGTGCTGTATATGGTTTTTGATATGCTGTACTGTGACGGCATCTGGCTGCTGGACGAACCGCTGTCCCGGCGGCAAGAAATACTGAAGGAGAGGCTGCTGCCCCATCCCCATGTACAGCAGGTGCCGAGTTACCCGGAACCCGCCCAGTTGCTCGCCGCGGCGCGGCAGGGAAGTCTGGAGGGGATCGTCTGCAAGGATCTGAACAGCACCTATGCGCCGGGCAGCAAGGACAAACGCTGGCAGAAGCTCAAGATTATCTCCGATGTCACTGCTGTCGCCGGGGGAGTCACCTTCCGCGACGGCATCGTGAATGCATTGCTCTTCGGCCTGTATGATGATGCCGGGAAGCTGCATTATATCGGACATGCCGGGGCAGGCAGAATGACCGTCCAGGACTGGCGGACGCTGACCGCACGAATTCCTGGACTTGTCACAGAGCATATGCCGTTTGCCGCCCTTCCGCAGCGAAGCTCAGGCTCCGTTTGGATTAAGCCTGAGCTGGTGTTTAAGCTGCATTTTTTGGAATGGAATCCCTCAGGAACCTTCCGCCAGCCTGTGATTCAGGCGAAGGTCGATCTGCCCGCCCATTCCTGTTCTTTAAGCCAGCGGGGATTCTAGCTGTCTATTGCGGAATTAGACTTCCGGCAATCTTCAGCAGTTCGGCCTTACTCTGCACAGTGCTCCGGGTATCCGTTAATGTGTACTCCCTGCTGCCGTCCCTACTTCTCCACTGCAATTGGGATTTCAGCTTGTCATGATGCGGCCCGAACGAGGTGAACATCATCTCCTGTCCGTTAACCTGCACCAGCTCATCCTTGTCCCCCGGCAATAAGGCCAGTGTAACTCCAGCTGGAAGCTGGCTTGCAGGCTCTGCACGCAGGCTCAGCAGCTCTCCCTGGCGGGTATAGGTCAACGTGGTGACATGACCGCTCCAAGGGAGCATTTTGGTGATAACCTTTTTACCTGCTGCTGTGGATTGTGCCTTGAGTTTCTCCCTGAGCTGCATATATTCATCCTCATACGAAAAAGGAATGTCAGGACTGATGATCGCCTCCTTCAGCACATAATCTTTCGGCAGCGAAGCGGGAGCCATTAATACACCTCCGCCCATTGATCTTAATTTCTGCGCAGCTTCGCTTACGGACGTATAACTAAACGGCACATACCTGATATTCAGACTATCCAGCGTATTGATTTTGGTATCATTCACATACACGGCCCGGATCTCCCCTCTGTTCAAGGGAATCATATATTCCTTGACCAGCAATGCGTCTAGCGGAGAGGGCCCAGCCGGTTCAGCGGTTTCTGTAGCCATAATGCCGTTGCTTTTATTTTTTAGTTTATCGGGCAGCGTACCCTTTGCTCCGGCCGTAGCGCCAGCCGCGCTTAGCAGCATGGACATGCAGATTGCGGCAGCAGCCGCTTTTTTAAACAAACTCATAGTTCAATCCCTTCCTTCCGGTTCATTTGTTGTTCCTTTACTGCTGAACCATACCGGCGGCAATGGTCTCCCATTGTTCCCGGGTCAGCCGCTGGTCCGGCGGGTCCGTCATCCAAGCAAGCCCTCCGTAGGCGCTGTCATACCAATACAGTCTGCTTACTGAACCCCCGTTGTTGTTGGCGCCTACCCCGGGAATATATAGCAGCTCCTTATCTTCATAGGACCACTTTTCGGCAGCTTCGTCCGGGGTTACGTGAATTTGCGAAGGACCAGTTGTTGCTTCTTTATTCCAGAATAAGTGAAGCTTTAACTGCTGGCTGCCATCCTGATAATTCACCTCGGCGCTTGCAATTCCCTTTACGGGCCATAGAGTTGCAGCCAGCGGATTCTCATCCGTAGCACCTTCGGTTTTGGCTTTCAGTACCTCCAGGGTCAGTTCGTACTCCGGCTCAAACGAAGAGGGGGTTTTGGCGTACAGCCGGCCACTAGCAAACCGTAATTCGCCTATTCTTTCAGGCGGCAGTGCAAAGCTCCATTTGCCCGTTTGCTCCCGGGCGGCTGACAGCTTCGCGTAGCTGGTATACGTAACCGTTTTGCTGGTGAAAAATAACGGTTTTCCATACCCAAGCCCATTCATTAATGCAATCAATTCACTGTCATTGACATAATAAGCCGCTGTCTCTCCCGGCTGTAAATCCTCTTGCGCCTGTTGTTCATATTGCTCCGTTAGCTTAAAGTAACGTTCCCGGGCGGAGCTAGAGCCAACGTAAGGCGTGTAGACCTTCGACACCCCCTTCTTCACCTGCACCACGATTTTGCCGCTGCTGTCCCTTAAGGCTAGAGGCTGTCCTTCCGTCTGCCGGATAACCGCAAAGTCCGGTTGCAGCACCTTCCCGGTAGCTCCTTCATCCGTCATATTACGGAGCACACCGAAACCGGCCAGGCTCAGCAGCGCAACTGCGCAGAGTCCGGCGGTCAGCCTTCTGCCCCGCTGCAGCGCAGGACGCTGCGAAGGTATGGGCTGCCTGGTCATCACAGGTGCCTGCCCATCTGTTCCCGGCACCGCCTGTCCCGGTGAAGCTGAGGTTCCTCCGTCCTGTGCCGCTATCTGCTGGGCATGAATGGCCCGTACCCGCTCCATAACGGATGGCTTAACATCAATGCTGCCCAGAGCTTCACCAGTACCCATTCGTCTTATCCTTTTTTCTTCAGCAGCGATGTGCTTGTCCACTGTGGTTCCTCCCCCTCTCTTTGCGCTTGCAGCAGGTTCGTGAGCTTAATGATCGTACGCCGGTATCTTTTTTTGACCGCCTCCTGATTCTTGCCCAGAATGACGGCGATGTCGGCAAAGCTCTGCTCTTCAAAAATCCGCAGCACCAGCAGGTTCCGCTCCTCCGCCTTCAGCCGGGAGAGCGCTACAGCAAGCGGTTCATCGAACAGGAAGCGGTCCATCTCCTGCTCCGGACTCTCCGCGTATTTCTGCGGCCGCAGCAACAGCATCACCCGGCTCTGCCGCTGGCGCTGGCGGATAACTGCCAGACAATGGTGATAAGCGATTTTATAGAGCCATGAAGAGAAGCTTACCAGCGGTCGATACTTACCGATATTTTGATACGCTTTGACCAGAATCTCCTGCACGGCATCCTCCGCCTCTGCCCCGCTGCCGAGCAGACGGCTGCAATAACGGTACATAGGCTGCTGAACAGCCTCAACGATCTGCCCATACTGCTCCACGTCGCCGTTCTGCACCTGAACAACGAGGTGTTCCATTTCATCCAAAATCGTAAAACGCTCCTCTCCTATAGCTAACACTCTTATAAGCACCTGTCCGGGCCAAAAGGGACATTGTACTCAAAAAAAAGTGAACTGCCCTTGTCCCGGACCGGAATCCCGACTGAAAAACTAAAGTAAGGCAAATACTATATAGATTGAACTTGGAATTTAAGTTAAGGGGAAAGCTAAGGAGGGATGTCCCATGCCAGCAGCCACTAAAGGAACCATTACCGTAGACGGGCAGCAAATCAGCATCACCAATCCCGACAAACCGCTCTGGCCAGAGATGGGCATCACCAAACAGATCTATCTGCAAAAGCTGGCGGCCCTCTCGCCCTTCCTGCTGCGCTATTGCAAAGACCGGCTGCTCACGGTGATCCGCTATCCCCATGGCGTTCCCGGGATGTCCTTCTATCAGAAGAACGCCCCGGAGCCGCTGCCGGAATTCGTTCGCACGGCGGTGCAGGACAATATCACCTACATTGTGCTGCAGGGCCTGCCGGAGCTGCTCTGGCTGGGTAATCTGGCTGCGCTCGAATTCCACCCTTCCCTCCATTATGCCGGCAGCACGCTGCCCTGCGAATGGATGATTGATCTGGACCCTTCGCTTGAGATTGAACCGCGGATTATGGAAGCCGCTGCTATGGTAGGGGAGGTGCTGAAATCGCTCGGACTGGACTCCGTTCCCAAAACCTCGGGAGCCACCGGAGTGCAGATCATTGTTCCGGTGGGGCCGGGGGTGACCTTCGATGAACTGCGCCGGATCGGGCATTTCGTAGGCCGTTACGTCACCGAGAAGCGGCCGGATCTCTTCACCCTGGAGCGGTTGAAGAAACATCGCGGAGATAAAATATACTTCGATTATCTCCAGCATTACGGCGGCAAAACACTCGCTGCCCCGTATACCCCGCGCGCCCGGCCACTGGCTACCGTCTCTACTCCCCTCCTGTGGGAGGAGGTTGAACGGGGCGTCAAGCCTACAGATTTCAACCTGCTGAATATAGAGGAGCGGCTCAGCCGGTTAGGAGATCTGATTGCCAAGGTTCCTCCCCAGCCGGTTGAAGCGATTATTGCCAAGCTGCCCCCAGGACAGCAATAAGCCCGCAAATGCCATTCTCAGGCTGCGGGCTTATTTGGCGTCCAGAATCAGGACGGAAGGTATTATTATATATGGGCATACGGCGCAGCAGGTCAGGACCGCCGTATGGGTTACTCTGTCGTTCGTAAATATACCTTCCTTCGAAGCGCTCCAGCTGAACCGGTGACGCTAATGCTAATGAATTGCTTTTTTCTTGAAGCGGCCGCCCTTAACATCATGGATATTGCCGATCGCGATGAAGGCGTCAGAATCCCAATCCTCTACGATAGACTTCAGCTTCGCTTCTTCCAGACGGGTAATGACTACAAAGATCACTTTCTTGTTGTCGCCGGAGAATCCGCCTTCACCATCGAGATAGGTGACTCCGCGTCCCAGACGCTCTGTCAGAGCTTCGCCGATATCACGGAATTTATCGCTGATAATCCAAACCGACTTCGACTGATCCAGACCTTCGAGTGTAATGTCAATCACTTTAAAAGCGATATAGTAGGCAATAAGCGAGAACATCGCATTATTCCAGCCGAACACAAAGCCTGCGCCGGACAGAATGAACAGATTGAAGAACATGACGACTTCCCCTACAGAGAACGGAAGCCTCTTGGATACAAGAATGGCTACAATCTCAGTACCGTCAAGTGATCCGCCATAACGGACAACGAGCCCGACCCCAACGCCGAGAATTACCCCTCCGAATACTGCTGCGAGCAGCGGCTCAACGGTAATGGGATGAACAGGATGGAGCAATTGGGTACCGATGGACATTACAATTACAGCAAATAGAGTAGATAAGGCAAATGTCTTACCAATCTGCTTATACCCGATAATCAGGAACGGCAGGTTAAGCAGGGTCAATAGAATACCAAGCGGTATATGGAAAACATGGGCTAACATAATGGAAATACCAGTGATTCCGCCATCAATCAACTTATTGGGAACAAGAAAAATTTCAAGCGCAACAGCCATCATGGCTGCTCCGATGACAATCATCACAACCCGCTGGGCCAGTCTTGCCGTCTTGAACACTCCAGACTTCTGCGGCTTCTTCTGTTCTTCACTCGTAAAGATATGTTGGCTTACAGTCATAGAACTCCCCCTATAAATAGTATATCTAAGAAGCTTACGAAAGCGAACGTACAGTCGTGCCTTCTCCCCTGTTCTTCTTATATTTCCATTATATCATAAAGGAAAGTCAAATAACGCATATAAATTGATATAACCTTCGATAATCGATGCT
This sequence comes from Paenibacillus sp. FSL R7-0179, assembly GCF_038002265.1. Lineage (NCBI taxonomy): Bacteria > Bacillati > Bacillota > Bacilli > Caryophanales > Paenibacillaceae > Paenibacillus > Paenibacillus sp. FSL R7-0179. The sequence goes on along the minus strand of NZ_JBBOCC010000002.1, from coordinate 254,529 downwards.
TCCGCCATCTTTTCTGTCATAATAGCGGCGATAAGAGCTGACACAGACTTTCTATGCGTTTGACATTATGGCTGCGCTCCCGGAACTTTTTCGGATCGATGAATTCACTCTGCTCCAGATCTCTGCTGAAATCCTCTGCCAGCTCTGAAATAATCTCTGGACGGAGCAGCACCGCCGTCAGCTCGAAGTTGGAATAGAAGCTGCGCATGTCCAGATTGGCACTGCCGACGGTGGCCAGCAGGCTGTCGATAATCATTACCTTGGCATGCATGAACCCTCTGGTATAGCGGTAAAATTTCACGCCGGCGTCCTGCAGATTCTCCAAATACGACAGCGTGGCATAATAGACCAGCTTGTTATCCGGTTTAGCCGGGATAATGATCCTTACGTCCACTCCGCTAAGCACCGCATTCTTCAGCGCCCTGCTTATCGCAGGGTCGGGGATGAAATACGGCGAGGTCATCCAGATCCGCTGCCTTGCGGCGCAGATAGAAGCGAAATACATCTCCTGGGTGGCATCGACAGCCGCATCCGGTCCGCTGGCGACAATCTGTATGGCATCCCTTCCGCTACAGCTATGATCCGGGAAGAAGCGCGGATGGCTGATAATATCACCGGCCGCCAGCCGCCAGTCCTTGAGAAACACATACTGCAGCTGATAGACGGCATCCCCTTCAAGGCGCAGATGCGTATCCCGCCAGTAGCCCATTTTCGGATTTTTGCCCAGGTAATCATCGCCTATGTTCATGCCTCCTGTGAATCCGGTCAGTCCGTCCACCACCAGGATCTTCCGGTGATTGCGGTAGTTGAAGCGGCGGTCCGGCAGTGCAGTCAGCGGAGGCAGAAAAAAATACACCTGCACTCCCGCATTCTTCAGTGTATTCACAAAGCCCCGGCTTAGTTTATGGCTTCCCAGTCCATCGCACAGCAGGCGTACCCTCACCCCCTGGCGTACCTTGCGGATCATCAGCTCCTGGAACTGCCGGCCGATCCCGTCCTCCCGGAAAATATAAAATTCCATGTGGATATGCTCCTGCGCACCTTCCATCACCTCCAGCATGGACTTATACGCTGCCTCTGCACTGGACAACACTTCACACCGGTTGTGGCTTGTAACCGGACTGTCCGCCAGTCCAGAGAACAGGTGCAGCAGCCCTGAGCGGTGTTCAAATCCAGGGTTGCCGGTATCCTCCGCTTGCTTGACCTTATGAATCTTGCCGGTAACATGAATACGGATTTCCCGCAGCAGGGAGACGCACCGGTTGCCAAGCTTACGGCTCTGCCAGTAATCGCGTCCCAGGAAATAGTAGAACAGCAGGCCCAGCGGCGGACAGCAGAAGGTAATACATATCCAGGCAAGCGCCCGCTGCGGACGGCGGAATTCGGAAGCGGTAATAATGGCAAGCTGCACAATAAAAAGACATAAGATAACGGCAAATATCCTCATTCCGGGCCTCCTGATCAACTGAATGAACTCTTATTATCTCTGCGGGCATAGACAGCACTTGCTAACTTTCATGAGGAATCTGCCGTGGCAGAAGCCTGCACTTACTACAGGTTTTGCCTTAACTCTCCTTCTTTATTCAAGTAAACCGTTGTCATGTTCACCTTAGTTATGGAATACATAGAGTAGTAGGACGAATCGGATAAGCCCCCTATACCCCGACAGATGGTTTCAGTCAGTTCATACCAAGCGGCTGCCATGGCCGCAGTAAGGAGACGTTATGAAGAGTCAGCCAAGTCAGAAAAAGATTACGCTGCTCGTTATGCGTGAGGCCGGACGGCCTGTGAAGCAGCTGCAGATGTCAAAGCCCTTCGCTCTGGCGCTGCCTGCCGCTGCCGCTCTGTCCCTCTCCAGTCTGGTCACCTCTATGCATATCCATGCTTCCCGGTCCATCGCAGAGCTGGAGGCCGAAGCGGCCGCCTTATCGCTGACCAATATCCGCATGGAGCTGAAGGTTGCTGATAAGGATCAGGCATTACAGCAGCTGCGCGGCCAGGTAAGCGAGCTCTCAGAGGAAGCGGAGAGCATTAAAGACAAGCTGAAGAGTGTGACTGAGCTGGAAGAGCAGCTGCAATCACTGATCAACAAAGAAACCACCTCTTCTGCTGCCGGCAGCGGTTCTAGTGCGGATACGTCAACCTCAGCAGCTTCCTTCAAAGGCAGCCAGCCGGTGGTGGCGGATTTGCCTGATACCGGAGCCGCGGCCGCTGCCGGAAGCTATGGCAAGGTCAGCAGGTTAAGCGCCGGCCCGTTCATCCGGGAACAGCCGGAAGCTCTCTCTGCCGCCGTATCGCCTGCCGTCAATTTCCGTATCCGGGCTGCTGCCACCGCACTGAGCCTGCCTGCGAATCCACAGGTCGGCGGGGAATATGTCGCCGTTTATGAGAATGATCCTCAGCGGCTGGTTGAGGAAACCAAGGACGAATTCGAGGAAATCCACAGCATTATGGATGAGATGATTAACAGTATCTCAAGCACGATTACACAGGCCGAGGAGGCACACAAGACAAGAGCAGAGTTTCAGGCCAAACAAGCCCAGGAGAAGCAAGCCCGGCTGGCAAGGGCCGTGATGTGGCCTACCGGCTCCAAGGTCATCACCTCCAGCTTCGGCTACCGCTCCGATCCTTTCAAAGGGGTCTCTGCTTATCATTCCGGGATTGATATTGCGGGAAATATCGGAGATGCAGTATACGCGGCGCTGGGCGGCGTGGTTACCTCTGCAGAACAAATGGGAGCCCGGGGCAAATACATCATCATCAAGCATGACAATGGACTGGAGACCTGGTACATGCATTTGAACCAGATGATAGTCACCCCCGGTGAGCGGGTCGGCAAAGGGGAGCAGATCGGCATGCTGGGCAGCACCGGACGCAGCACGGGCCCCCATTTGCATTTTCAGGTCGTGAAGCAGAACAAGCCGGTGAATCCGCTCAATTATGTTAAGCCTTTATAGGTTCAAGAATATAAGGAGGAATGCAGGAATGTGGAACAGACGTCAACCGCGTGCTTCGCTGAGGTCAACCGACTCGCTGATCGGACATGGCGGCACGCTTGAGGGGAAAGTGCATTGCGATACGAACCTGCGGATTGAAGGGAATTTCAGCGGGGAGATTCTATGTGAGGGTACTGTGACGGTCGGTGAGCAGGGCACCGTCCACTCCAGCATTGAAGCGCAGGAGATCATCATCGCCGGCAAGGTCTATGGAGACGTAATCGCCCAGCGGAAGCTGATTCTCACCGGAACGGGACAACTGCATGGTAACATTGCCGCCGGTTCCCTGAGCATTACGGAAGGCAGCCTGCTCAGCGGGGCTGTGGTCATGACCGAACAGCCCGCCCCTGAGACAGCGGGCGGGCTGCATACGGTCACTGCCAAGAAGACTTCAGGCAAGCGCAGAGAGAGCAAGCAGAGTAAACTGGAGGGCGCATGAGCCGTAAGCTCTCAGCCTGTATGGATACACTAGCCAGCCCTATCCTGCACTTACGCTGCTACGTCTCTTTTACGGAACACAATCCATGATACCGCCATGAAAATAACATAATACGCAGCCAGGACGGCAATCGCGAACCCCAGCGTCGCTCCCCCGGGACCGGTATCCGACACCACATAATTGCTAAGATTCATATGGGCAAAAATCAGATAGTTCGCCCACTCATACCGGTCAGGGTTGAAGATGGCGATAAAGATATCCTTGGTGAACATGATCGACAGCGACAGGACAATCGCCAGCCCACTGGAACGGAACACGCTGGAGATCATGAAGGCAATGGCTGCTGTCAGGAACAGCTCAATGTAGCTGCACAGAACCAGCATGAAGACATATTCTCCCTGCCCCCAGCCCATCACCATATCCCCCGTAATCCCTGCATCCCGGGAAGAGAAAATGAAGGCGGAGCCATAGCCGAATAGGATCAGCACACCCGTGCTGACAAGGCTGAAGATGACCAGCGAAATATATTTCGAGAGCAGAATCTTGGAGCGGCTCCAAGGGCGGATCAGCAGCAGCTTAATCGTTCCCCAGGTGAATTCGCCCGCTACGGAGTCGGCAGCCACTAAGGCTGTGAAGATGGTATTCAGGAAAAATGCTATGGCTACGGTGGTCCGGAAGCTGTCCCACAACCCGACTACATTACTTCCGTTCGTGGTGAAATGAATTAGCGCCGGAAACAGTGCGCTCATCAGTGCCAGCAGAATCAGCATAATCCATGTCCGCAGACGTCTGAATATTTTGATATTCTCATTATGTATGAGAGAAGCGAACTCACCCAATGCCTTCACCTCCTGTAATTTCCAAGAATTGATCTTCGAGCGAACGGGACAGCGCCTTGATGCTGTAGACCTTAATCCCGGCAGCTACCAGCTTGGCATTGAGCTCGGCAATCTCTTCCCGGCCCGCCTCTACCGCTATTCCGCCTTCCATGATCACGCCTTGGCCGATCTGCGCCAGTGCAGCCTCAGGATTATCTAACTCGAAGAACGTCTGGCTCACCGGTACCGCCGCATCCCCGACGGTCTTAAGCTGCTTCACATCGATCAGGCGGCCGTTCTGGATAATCGCCACACTATCGCACATCAGCTCCATCTCCGACAGCAGGTGACTGGAGACAAACACGGTTGTCCCCTCGGCCCTGCACAGCTCGCGCAGATAATCACGCAGCTCGCGGATACCCTGCGGGTCCAGTCCGTTGGTCGGCTCATCCAGAATCAGCAGCTTCGGCCGGTGCAGCAGAGCCTGGGCCACCCCCAGCCGCTGGCGCATCCCTAAGGAATAGGTCTTGACCCGGTCATTAATCCGCTGGCTGAGGCCGACCAGCTGCACTACTTCATTGATGCGCTCTTTGGTCACGCCGGGCACCATGCGGGCATACTGGCGAAGATTCTGGTATCCGGTAAGGAACTTGTACATTTCGGGATTCTCTACGATGGCCCCCACATTGGCTATGGCCTCTTCAAAATGGTCTTTGATGCTTCGTCCGCAGATCAGGATATCCCCGCGGCTAATGGAGATCAGTCCTACCATCATACGGATGGTAGTGGTCTTACCGGCTCCGTTCGGCCCGAGGAATCCGAAGATTTGCCCGGGTGGAATGTCGAGTGTCAAGTCGCTGATCAGCGTTTTGGAGCCGATCTTTTTGGTGACCCCCATCAGGCTGGCTACGGGCTTCACCACTTCTGCCGTATTCGGCATAACTTCACTTCCTTTCGTCGGTTTGGTGTGAAACGGCTTGTGCTTTAAGATAAGGTATAGTCATAGCAGAACTGAAGAGAAGCTAATGTAGATGTTCAAGCTATTATTAACCTTATCAGTGCATCAACAACCCATTTTCAACCATTTATATATTTTACCACACCTTCCCTTTTCCCTGAAATTAGGAAAGAAATGCAGTGAAAGCCAGTTGAAACGGCTTGGCACAAAATCCCCCTTAAGGGTGAACGGGATAGCTCAATGTGTGCTGTTTTCCGCATACATTCGGGCCATCGCCCTCGTGTGAGCAAATGTAATCGAAAAACCGATTACATTGCGCTGGATGGTGGCGTGTGGACCCAATGTAATCGAAAAACCGATTACATTACGCTGGATGGTGGCGTGTGGACCAAATGTAATCGAAAAACCGATCATAATTCTCGGGTTTGAAGGAGCATGTATCCTCCACCATTCGATGCATACTTTATCACCATCAGACGAGACCCTAATTTCCTGTAACAAAAACCTAAGAGGCCACCTCTTCCATGCGGGAAAGGGGTGGCCTCTTAAATTGACAATGCGCTCCGTCAATGCTGAAGCACATCAATTATGAAATGTAGAACATTTAACCGCCAACACGCGCAAGCTCACGCATATTCGCTTCAAAAGCAGCCATCAGTGCAGCTTCGCCAGTCAGGCCGCTGCTCTCCACCTTACGGATCTGCTCCAGCATCCGTTTGTAATCCTTCGGAATGACACGGGCAAATCTCGGCAGAGCCTCATCCCATGAATCCAGAATCGCCCGGCCCGCATTACTCTCTGTAAGCTCGGTATGGCGGCTGATCATAGCATGCAGCTCAGCGATTTCGTCCGCTTCCTCTACACGCTCCAGCAGCACCATCTCCAGGTTACAGCGTTTGATGAAGGTGTTGTCAGGATCGTATACATAAGCGATACCGCCCGACATTCCTGCTGCAAAGTTACGGCCCGTTGTACCCAGTACAACGACACGGCCGCCAGTCATGTATTCGCAGCCGTGGTCACCCACGCCTTCAACCACTACATTAGCTCCGGAATTGCGGACAGCGAACCGTTCACCGGCAATGCCGCTTACGTAAGCTTCGCCGCCGGTCGCTCCGTACAGCGCCGTATTTCCGATGATGATATTCTCTTCTGCCGCGAAGGTTGCCTTGCGCGAAGGCCGGATAATCAGCTTGCCTCCGGACAGCCCTTTGCCGACATAGTCATTCGAGTCGCCTTCAACGGTAATGGTAATGCCCTTCGGCACGAAAGCGCCCAGACTCTGTCCCGCTGATCCGGTGAAATGCAGCCGGATCGTATCGTCCGGCAATCCGGCTGCGCCGTATTTACGCGTCAGCTCACTGCCGAGAATCGTACCCACGGCACGGTTCACATTCGTGATCGGCAGGGAAGCTTCCACTGCCGCACCGGATTCCAGCGCAGGTGCAGCAATATCCAGCAGATGGGTCATATCCAGGGTCTCTTCCAGACCGTGGTTCTGGAATTTGCTGCGGAAGCGTGTGCTTCCTTCCGGCATAGCCGGAATGTGCAGAAGGCTGCTCAGATCGACGCCCTTCTTCTTCCAATGTGTGGATGCCTTAACAGCATCCAGGCAATCGGTACGGCCGACCATCTCTTCAATCGTCCGGAAGCCCAGCTCTGCCATAATCTCGCGCAGGTCCTGTGCCACGAAGGTCATGAAGTTCACCACATGCTGCGGATCACCCATGAAGTTCTTGCGAAGCTCAGGGTTCTGGGTAGCTACGCCTACCGGACAAGTATCCATCTGGCATACACGCATCATGATACAGCCCACGGCTACCAGCGGTGCAGTAGCGAAGCCGTATTCTTCAGCACCCAGCAGAACGGCTACCGCGAGGTCGCGCCCGCTGAGCATCTTGCCGTCCGTCTCAAGCACGACACGGTCGCGCAGATTGTTCAGCATCAGCGTCTGATGGGTCTCCGCGAGGCCCAGCTCCCAAGGCAGTCCGGCATGACGGATGGAGTTCATTGGCGAAGCGCCGGTACCGCCATCGTAACCGCTGATCAGGATAATATCAGCGCGGCCCTTCGCCACACCTGCGGCGATGGTGCCTACGCCAACCTCAGAGACGAGCTTCACGTTAATACTTGCACGCGGATTGGCATTCTTCAGATCATAGATCAGCTCAGCCAAATCCTCAATGGAATAGATATCATGATGCGGCGGAGGGGAGATCAGTCCCACACCTGCCGTTGAACCACGGACTTCTGCTACCCATGGATAGACCTTGCGGCCCGGAAGCTGTCCGCCTTCACCCGGCTTCGCGCCCTGTGCCATCTTGATCTGAATCTCGTCGGCATTCACCAGATAATTCGAGGTAACGCCGAAGCGCCCCGAAGCGACCTGCTTGATCGCACTGCGGCGGGAATCGCCGTTCGCGTCGGTAAGGAAGCGCGCCGGATCTTCTCCGCCTTCACCGGTATTGCTCTTGCCGCCGATACGGTTCATGGCAATGGCCAGCGTCTCATGCGCTTCCTTGCTGATTGAGCCGAAGGACATGGCACCGGTCTTGAAGCGTTTCATGATCGATTCAGCCGGTTCTACCTCATCCAGCGCTACCGGAGCACCTACGCTCTTGAACTGCAGCATCGAACGCAGTGTCTGGTGCTTCTCGCTTTCGCCCTGAACAAGCGCCGCATACTTCTTGTACATCTCATAATCACCGCTGCGCACGGAGTGCTGAAGCAGATGAATCGTCTGCGGGTTGAACAGATGCTCTTCCCCGTCACTGCGCCACTGGTATTCACCGCCGGAGTCCAGCACCATATCGTTGCCGTCTTTGTCGGTGAAGGCACGGTAATGGCTGGCAAGCGCTTCTTGGGCCACTTCCGCAAGGCCAATCCCGCCGATACGCGAAGGCGTCCAGGTGAAGTAACGGTCTACGAACTCCGAATTCAGCCCTACTGCTTCAAAAATCTGTGCCCCGCGATAGGACTGAATCGTGGAGATTCCCATTTTGGACAGAATTTTGACCACGCTCTTCGTAGCTGCCTTGATATAATTCTTCACAGCCTTCTCATGCGAGATTCCGCGGAGCAGGCCTTGGCTGATCATGTCATCGAGACTCTCGAAGGCCAGGTAAGGATTGACCGCACTTACACCATAACCCAGGAGAAGCGCATAATGATGAACCTCACGCGGTTCGCCGGATTCCAGCAGAATGCTGACCTTGGTGCGGGTTCCCGAGCGGATCAGATGGTGATGCAGGCTGGAAACTGCCAGTAGCGCCGGAATTGCCGCATTCTCGCGGTCTACACCCCGGTCGGACAGAATAAGAATATTATGGCCCTTGCCCATGACGCGGTCTGCCGCCTCATTCATCCGGTCAAGCGCAATTCGCAGTCCCTCTGCCCCCAGCTCGGCCGGGAAGAGAATCGGAATGGACATCGACTTGAAGCCCGCACGGCGGACATGACGGATTTTGGCGAAATCCTCGTTCGAGAGAATCGGAGAATCCAGCGAGATCTGCCGGCAGCTCTCGGGTTCTGCCTTCAGCAGGTTGCGTTCAGGTCCGATCGTAGTCGCTGTGGACGTTACCAGCTCTTCACGGATGGCGTCAATTGGCGGGTTAGTAACCTGAGCGAACATCTGCTTGAAGTAATTGTAGAGACGCTGCGGGCGGTCAGACAGCACCGCCAGCGGTGAATCGTATCCCATGGAGCCGACAGCTTCGGCGCCTGTGGAGGCCATGGGCTCCAGCACCTTGCGCAGATCCTCGAAGGTATAGCCGAAGGACTGCTGCAGCTGCTGCACATTATCATGCTTCGGATTCGGCAGCTCCGGTGCATCCGGGAGCTGATCGAGGCCGATCAGATGCTCATCCAGCCACTCTTGATAAGGCTGCTCGGAGGCGATTTCGGCTTTTACCTCTTCGTCCGAGATAATCCGGCCCTGCTTCGTATCCACGAGCAGCATGCGGCCCGGTCTCAGCCGGTCTTTGTATAGAACATCTTCTGCCGGAATGTCGAGGACACCCGCTTCAGAGGAGAGAATAATCAGATCATCTTTGGTGACATAGTAACGCGCAGGACGCAGGCCGTTGCGGTCGAGGATGGCCCCGATTTGCACACCGTCGGTGAAGCCCATTGCGGCAGGCCCGTCCCACGGTTCCATCAGGGTGCTATGGTATTCATAAAAGGCTTTCTTCTTCTCGTCCATGCTGTCATGATTGCTCCAAGGCTCAGGAACCATCATCATCGCCACATGGGGCAGGGAGCGTCCGCTCAGGTAGAGGAATTCAAAGGTATTATCGAACATGGCTGTATCGGAGCCGTCCGGATTCACCACCGGCTTAACCTTGCTGATGTCTTCTCCGAAGTTCTCGCTCTTGAACAGCGACTGGCGCGCATGCATCCAGTTCACATTGCCGCGAAGGGTGTTAATTTCACCGTTGTGAATCATGAAGCGGTAAGGGTGGGCACGTTCCCAGCTAGGGAAGGTGTTGGTGCTGAAGCGGGAGTGGACCAGCGCAATCGCTGATTCCAGCGTTTCTTCCTGGAGGTCCAGATAGAATTGTCCTACCTGTACAGTAGTAAGCATGCCTTTGTATACGATTTTCTTGCAGGAAAGACTCGGCACATAGAAGGATTCGCCCTCTTCTGCCCCGCCGTAACGGATGGCCAGCTCTGCCCGTTTGCGGATCACATACAGCTTGCGTTCGAAGGACAGATCGTCCTTGATTCCCTCCGAGCGGCCGATAAAGACCTGGCGTACATATGGCTTCGCAGCCTTGGCCGTCTTGCCGAGCATTTCGTCAAAGGTAGGAACATCGCGGTAACCAAGTACCTGCTGGCCCTCTTCCGCGATAATCTCGCTGAGAAGTGCCTCATGGCTGGCCCGGATCTGCTCATTATGAGACAGAAAGATCATGCCCACGCCATAATGGCCCGGCTCCGGAAGCTCAAAGCCCAGCTTCGCGGCTTCTCCCGCAAAGAACCGGTGAGGAATCTGCAGCATAATGCCGGCTCCGTCTCCAGAGTTCGGCTCGCTTCCCTGGCCTCCCCGGTGCTCCATATTGAAGAGCATAGTCAGCGCATTGCTGACAATATCATGGGACGGCTTGCCTTTAATATGCGCGACAAATCCCATGCCGCAAGCATCTTTTTCGAACTGGGGATCATAAAGGCCCTGTTTGCCGGGCAGTTCAGTGTGTCTCATCACATGCAACCTCTCTATTATAAAGTAGACGGAATTCCAGGAAAATTTTTCAGCGGAAAATCTTAATAATTATTCAGGCAGAATTGGTGTTATTATTTTATCATCGAGCTGACATGAGCGCAATTTAAACTTTTTTATGAGCTTGATTAACATTTGCTTTTGCAGTGCAGCTTTAGCGAATAAAAGCGTAAAAAAACTGTCGAATGTATAATTATGCATAAATGACGAATAGACACTTATGCATTGAAAGCGTTTCAATCATTTTCCCGCCCTGAAAACGGCACTTCCTTTAGCTATTTATATTTATGAATAAACCAAAAGCGCCCCCTTAGGAGGCGCTTTTGGTTTATATGATTTACAAAGAATATTGCTGCTTTATACAGTCAAAACTTGTTCACTTTTCAGCACAGCTTCATTGCCGCGGTCACGGGTCATGAAGTAGGTGAAGGTAAGAGCCAGGAATATTATTCCATAAGCACCAAGTGTTCCTGCATCAGCCCACATGGAGCCAAAGTCCCCAGTAGAGATTACTGCCTTGAAGCCTTTGACACTGTAAGTCATCGGCAGCAGCGGATTGAATATCTTCATCCAGTTAGGAATCAGCTCCAGCGGGAAGGTTCCTGCGCTTGTAGTCAGCTGGAAGATCAGAATCAGAATGACTACAAAGCGGCCCGGCTGATCCAGCCAAGTAACAATAGCTTGAATCATCCACATGAAGGCCAAGCTGGTAATGAACGAGAACGCGTAGAACAAGGGTCCGTTCTGTACTTCAAGTCCGAGACCATACAAGACAATCAGGACAGCCAGCAGTGCCTGAAGCACACTCATCATGGAGAACGTAAGGGTACGGCTCATGAACCGGTTGAACCGGCTGGCTCCAATGACTTCGGAATCACGCATAGGGATAACAATCGTACAGATCAGTGCACCCACGAACAATCCGAGGGACAGGAAGTAAGGAGCGAACCCTGTACCGTAGTTAGGCACCTTGTTCACCTTCACTTCTTCAATCTGTACCGGCTGGGCGAACATCGATACCAGTCCGTCGGTCTTGTTCACCGATTTGGTCTGCGCTGCCGCATCGCCCAGCTTGCTTGCCAGCTCACCGGAGCCTGTCTTCAGCTCATCCAGGCCATCCTTCAGCTGCCCTGCTCCGTCACTCAGCTTCTTCGAGCCATCGGCTACCGAGCTAAGACCGCTGCCCAGCTTGCCTGCTCCAGCCAACAGCTTCGTGGTGCCCGCTTCCAGCGCTTTGCCGCCGTCTGCCAGCTTCACGCCGCCCGCTGCAGCTTCGTCCAGCTTCGCGCCGAACTGCTTCATGCCTGCGGTCAGCTTCACGCCGCCGTTCTCCAGTGCGGCTGCTCCGGCGGCCAGCTGATTCTGGCCATCCAGCAGCTGAGTGCTGCCTGCGTAGAGCTTCTGCGCTCCGTCATGCAGCTGGCCTACACCTGCATCCAGCTGCTGTGTACCGCTGTGCAGCTGATTCGCTCCCTGCAGCAGCTGCTCCTGGCCGCTGTTCAAGGCCGCCGCCCCGTTCAGGAGCTGCTGTTGACCCTGATCCAGCTGCGCCGTGCCCGCAGCTACTGCTGCGCTTGCTGCAAGCAGCTTCTGTACCTCAGGGCTTGCTGCCAGCTGAGGATTTGACTTCGCCAGCGCCTGCAGGCCATCTGCTACAGCCTTGGCTCCGGCTGCTGTCTTGGCACTGCCGTCCTTCGAAGCCGTAAGTCCGGCTTCAAGCTTAGCACTGCCCTCGGCGGAGGAAGTTAATCCGGCCGCAAGCTTCGCGCTGCCGTCGACAACCGCCTTCGTACCAGTCTGCAGCTTCTCGGTGCCGGCTACAGCCGACTGTGTTCCAGCCTGCAGCGAAGCTGTTCCGGCTGCCGTCTTCTGCAGCCCGGCATTCAGCTGCTTGCTGCCCGCTGCCGACTGCGTCACACCCTCCTGCAGCTGCTTATGCGCTGCGGATAACTGCTGCAGACCTCCGGCCAGCGTGCTGGTACCGGTTTTGAGTGCGGCTGCTCCGTTATTAAGATCACTCACGCCCTGGGTAAGCGGCGCTACACCATCCAGCAGCTTGCCGGTGCCTTCGGTCAGGACAACCAGATTGTCCTTCAGCTTCAGAGCGCCGTCATCCAGCTTGGTGGCGCCGTCTGCGATCTTGGTTGCACCGTCTCCGGCCTCGCCCAGACCGTCTGCAATTTTGGTGATTTTATCAAACACAGAACTGGTATAAGCTTCCGTAATCTTGGCGGATACCTTGCTCTTGATATCCTTCACTGCCGTGCCGCCGATCTGGCCTGCCAGGAAGTTGTAGCCTTCATTCGGCTCGTAGATAATCTTGGCCGGCTGCGGATCTGCATCCAGCAGTGTAGTTGCCTTGGCCGAGAAGTCTTCCGGCACCACAATCGCCATATAATAGGTATTGTCCTTAAGACCGGCTTCCGCCGTCTCCCGGCTGACGAAATTCCATTTGAACCCGTCCGTCTTCTTCAGCTCCGTGACCAGATCCTCTCCGGCGGTCAGCTTAGTGCCTTCATAATCAGCACCCTTATCCTGGTTGACAACCGCTACCGGAAGCTCGTTCATTTTACCGTAAGGGTCCCAGAATGCCTTCAGGAACAATCCGCTGTACAGAACAGGAATAAATAGAATGGCGAACATGGAAATACGCATCTTGGGATTCTTGAATACCGCACCAAGATCCTTCATAAACACGGATAAAGATTTCATTCTGGTTCTCTCCTTATGATCATATGCTCTCTCTTGAAAAATACGATGACTTGCTTTGAAATGATAGTTTCGTGAATGTTACAGTAACACTGGATGACTGTTTTCCCCATTCGGTCAATCAAGAGCAAAAAAAAATGGGTCTATCCTAATTCAGTACCATCCGTCTCAGCCCATCCATTCCAATCAGGGAAAGCGCAGCAGTGCGAAACGCCATCCCTATACCGGACTTAACTTCTACTGTGACAGCCCCTCTGCCAAAAACAGATGAAAGTAATGCTTAATCTGTTCTTTGGTCAGCGGCACATGTACCTTGCTCAGTTCAGCAGTAAGCGCGATATATAGCCTGAACATTACCACCGACACAATCTGGGGATCGCAGGGTTTGATTTCCCCTTGATGAATGGCCTGCTCCACCTCCCGTTCCAGATATTCAAGCACCACACTCTCGATCTTGTCGAGCCCTTCACCAGCCTGCGGTGTTCCGAAGTCCAGACTCTCCTGGGACAGCTTGATGAATAGCTCGTGTTCGCTTCGAAATTCCAGCAGGGCATCCAGCACACGGTGCAGGTTATCAAAAAACGGCTTATCACGCCTAATCTCCCGCTCGGCGATCATTTTCATCTCGATGATGACATCGCGCAGGATTTCATCAAATAACTGTTCCTTGTTCGTAAAAAAGGTGTAAATCGTCCCTTTGCCGACATTGGCAATCTTGGCGACCTGATCCATCGTTGTTGCTTTATACCCGAATAATGAAAAAGACTTCGTCGCCGCCTGAAGCACCTGCTGCCTTCGATCTACCACAGCCATTCATACACTCCCTTTCCTGAAGGATCGTCTATAACTCCCGTTCTGACCAATTTACTAATCCGGTCACTCGGTCAAGACCAACTTTATCACTTTGCCTATGTCTTTGCAATACTTTTGCTAATTTTTTTTATTTTATTGCAGTGTTTTAACTTTCTATTTACGTCTTATTTGTATAATGTGAGAAAAGAAGCAAAATCCCTAGTATAATATTAGGAGAAGCATGTACACGAGTAACCGCAGACGGACTTATGAAGCTATCTAACAAACCTACCTATAATGGAAAGTTGCAGGTGAACTTATGCGAAAGAAAAGAGTACTGCTGTTTTCGGAAGGCTTCGGCACGGGCCATACAGGGGCAGCCTATGCTCTGGCTGAAGGAATACGACTGCTGAACCCTGATGTTCAGTGCCGGGTCTTCGAGCTCGGAAAATTCCTGAATCCTACGGTCGCTCCTTGGATTCTTTCCGCTTACCGCAAAACTGTCAGCAGCCAGCCGAAGCTGGTCGGCATGATGTATAAGACCCAATATCATAAATCACTGAACCGGTTGACCAAGCTGGCCCTTCACCGGATTTTTTATACCCATGCCTCTCAGGTCATTGAGCAGCTGCGGCCGGATCTGATTATCTGCACTCATCCGATTCCTGCTGCGGTCATCTCCAGATTGAAGCGCCAGGGTCTTGATGTGCCGTTCTATACGCTGATTACCGATTATGATGCCCACGGTAGCTGGGTGAATGCGGAAGCCAACCGGTATCTGGTATCGACCTCAAGGGTCAAATCCATTCTTACAGGACGCGGCGTACCCTCCGAGCTGGTGACGGTGACCGGGATTCCCGTGCATCCGAAATTCTGGGAGTCCCAGGGCAAGACCAAGCTGCGCAAAGAGCTGGGGCTTGCTGATATCCCGACTGCGCTTATTATGGGCGGCGGCTGGGGCCTGATGTTCGGCAAGGATATAATGAACTCGCTCACCGCCCGGATCGATGAGATTCAGCTTATTTTCTGTATGGGCAGCAACGACAAGGCTATAGCCAAAATGCAATCCAATCCCCTGCTGAACCATCCCAACGTAAGGATTCTCGGTTACAGCAGCGAGATCAACAAGCTCATGGATGCCTCAGATCTGCTGATCACGAAGCCCGGCGGAATGACCTGCACCGAGGGTCAGGCCAAGGGTATTCCGATGCTGTTCTACAACGCCATCCCCGGTCAGGAAGAGAAGAACAGCCAGTATTTCGTCGAGCTGGGGCTGGCCGAGATGCTGGAGCCGGGCGTCGTGGACAAATGGTTCTCCATGCTCCTGAGCGAATATGCCGGATTCGGAGGACCGAAGAAGCGCAAGACCTCTCCGGACCTCCAGCAGCCGCAGCACTGCGCCGCCACCATTCTTAAGATGCTGGGCAAGCCAGCTGCGGAAGCCGTCTTCTCCGAGGCGTGGAGCGCCCCTCCGCCCAAGGTACGGGGAGAAGAAGCCGTCTATGTCACCCCTTAAGCGGGTGACCCTCCCCGAACTGTAAAGAGCCTCCAATCCAACAGTACGCTTGGATTTGGAGGCTCTTTGTGCGGAGCTGACAAGATATAGCAGCCAGCGATATCCCCGGGTATGCCTGCTTCAGCCGTTAACACCATATGGCCGTAACAGAATAGACGTATAGCGTCTGAAATTCAGCGGGTCTTTTATTTATAAAAGGTATGATTGCCGATGGTCTTGGCAAGTGTCCGTGAATGATGCACGGTAAGGTCCTGTGCCAGCGTCAGCGACAGGAAAAAATACGTATCATCCGTAACTTCTTTGACCCCCATAAGCGCTGCGTTCACAGCCTTAATACTGTCCGCATTTGGCTTCACGCGTTTAAGACGCCCGTTGGCCACAGGACTGAACTGCCTTTTCTGATAGATGACTTCTCTGATAGTGTCGGGAAAATTGGCTGACCGCAGCCGGTTTAGAACAACGTTGGCAACTGCCACCTTGCCCTTGTACGGTTCGCCTTCTGCCTCTGCCATGACGATTTTTTGCAGCAGATGCAGGTCTTCTCCGGATACGGCGTAGCTCCAGGTAGCTTCAGCTTGCTGCTCCTTGGGTAGTAGCTTGGTCCGGGAGAAGAACAATGTTGCGGGGGGATGTTGCTGAGTTACAGTCTTGCTTGATTTCACACTCTTCGTCCCCGTTGCCGCGATTTTGGGCGCTTGCGCCACTGGCGGCGATGCTTTCACCACAGTTACCTTAGGCTTAGTCACAATGGAAGCCGGCTTAGCCGCATTCTTGTGCTGCAGCTTCTCGGGACTTATCCATCCTGCACTTACCGTGCGGGTCCAGGTATGGACCGGCTTGGCAGCTGTGGTGTAGAGCATGGGTGTATTATTGTCGGCTGAATGGCTTGTCCTGTGCAGGACGGATGCGGCTTGCGGAATAAGCTGCTCTACCGGTTGATGGCTTGCAGACTTCAGCTTACCCATTTCTATTACATTCTCCCCGGTAGCAGCAGTTCCTTCGGGGTTCATCAAACTTATCGCTGAGAAAGACACTAGGATTACACCAACCAGCAGCGCAATATAGCGGCTCTGTTTGAAAATCAACATGTTTTACCTCCTATTTTACGGCACATTCCTATTGTATGTAACCGAAAATGGAAGCTTTGAAAACTTTCTTGTCGATTTTATAGTTAGAAAAATGTAAATTTTTCAGTCATTTCATACATAGGAATGGCATGCATCCTGGTAGCATACACCACAAAAGCATCTACCGTCCAGCCTATGTCTGGAAGTAATTGGTCCGAAGGCTGCTTCTCCGTCCGTAAATTTTCCAGCCGCGTAAGCGTAAACGGATCTTCTCCGCGATATTTGCGGGCCACAGTCAAATGGGGATTGTACGTTCGCATCTCTGGAGTATATCCTAGGGGAAGGGTCGCTGAAACCACCTTTTGCTGCAGCTCCAAGAGCGGCTCCAATTCGCCGGAAACCCCCGCCCAGAGCACTCTTGGCGAGTCCGGAAGACCGAAGGTGCCCCATTCACCGAGCTTCAATTGAAAGCCTTTACTTGAGCGCGCTACCTTCCATAGTGCCTCATAGAGAGCTGGAATAGATTCCCTGGGGGTATCTCCAAGAAATTGAAGCGTAATATGGAAATCTTTGAAATGTGTCCATCTCGCAAATTTAAGTCCGGACGACACATGGGCAGACTCATTCTTCAAATATTCAAGCAGCCTATCAGGCAACGGCACCGCAACGAACAGGCGCTCTGCTTCTTGCTCCGGGTCCCAATGGTTCATGCGAATTTCACCTTTCCAGGCAGATTTGTTATGCTTATCTATACTTATCGTCCATTTCTCTACTGAAATGTAGAACAGGAGGGAACCATCATGACTAAATCCATCGTTTGTATGCAGCCGCTCTCCTCTGCTCAGCAGGAGCTGATCCGCGCCGCTGCACCAGAGTACACACTTACCCTGGGGGATTCCAGAAACCCTGATCTGGAGCTGCTCTCCGGCGCAGAGATTATTATCGGCTGGGGCAAAGGCATCCGTGACACCGTGCTGCGCCAGGGCTCACCGCTCCGCTGGGTACAAGCCTGGTCCGCCGGAGTAGAGAAGCTTCCGCTGGAAGCCCTGGAGGAACGCGAAATTCAGCTGACGAACGCCAGCGGCGTGCATGCGGAACCGATTACTGCCGTCATCCTCAGCTTCATGCTGATGTTCACACGTAATATGCATACGGCCATCCGTAATCAGCAGAACCGCCGCTGGCACTCGGACGGGCAGGAGAGCGAGCTGACCGGTAAGACGATCGTCATCGCCGGAACGGGTGCGATCGGCAGCGAGACCGCCAGAATCGCCCAAGCCTTCCGGATGAAGACAATCGGGGTCAGCCGCTCCGGCCGGCCGGTGGAGTGCTTTGACGAGATCTTCACTACCGGGGAGCTGAAGGACTCCGTCCGCGAAGCGGACTTCGTGGTCAACACGCTGCCGCTCACCGACGAAACCCACGGCCTGTTCGATGCTGAAATCTTCTCCGCCTGCAAGCAGGGGGCATACTATATTAATATTGGCCGCGGCGTGACCACTCATACGGATGACCTGATCGCTGCACTGAACAGCGGCCAGCTGGCCGGAGCGGGCCTGGATGTCTTCGAGACCGAACCGCTGCCGGAGGACCACCCGCTATGGGACATGGAGCAGGTCATCATCACCCCTCACTGTGCCGGGGTAACCGACCGCTATGCCGACCGGGTAGTCTATATCTTCGTGCAGAACATGAAAGCCTACCTGGATACCGGCAAGCCTTCGCGCAATCTGGTGGACTATAGCCGTCAGTATTAGGCTGGTTCCGCGGAGGGGGCGCTGCCGGACTGGTGCGCTGGCGGGCTGTGTCTTGGCGCGTTGGCTCACATTTTAGAGTTTTAACGTTCCCCTGCCGCCAAATGTTGCACATATTGCAACTCGGGTATCGCCAATTTAGGCTATTCGAGCGGAATGTTGCATGAAATGCAGGAATTGTCTCCCTCATCTGCCAACTGGAGAAGAATTGCTGACATTTGTGCAACAATCTCTCATTCACCTCATATTGATCAGGTAAATGTTGCAAATTGTGCAGGATTCCAAGCGGACTCATTAGCACCAGCACCAGCACTAGCACCAACACCAGCATCAGCACCACATGTCGATAAATGCTCAGCTCGTTCAACTCTTTCAACTAATTTCAGCAATTCAGCGATTCAGTTCATTCAATGATTCGGCGATTCACGAATTCACGCATAATAAAGAGCCTCTGCTGAACTAAGCAGAGGCTCTTTATATACTTCCATCCCTAAATAGATTGAACTTGAAATTTCCTCATTAGGGAGCAGTGGCGGAAGAGAAGTTTGGAACTGTAGGAGCGACAGCGTCCGCCTTTGTTCCCAGATTTCGCTGCTGCGGTTCAATCCAAGAAATCCGGGAACAACAGCGGCCGGAAGACCAAACTTTCTCTGCAGTCACGGCGTATCCCTAATCCCCGAAATTTTACCGCTTCAATCTATCCCCCTCACACCTTAAAGCGGGTCACCGACTCCCGAAGCTCCGTAAGCAGCAGCTTCAGCTCCGCGATGCCGTTAGCTACAGCGGTGGTTGAGCTGAGCTGCTCATGTGCAGAAGCAGAGGTCTCTTCGACACCTGCCGCGGATTCCTGGGAGAGTGCCGAGATATGCTGGCTGAACTCGTTCATAGTCTCGCTGGCACCAGTCATTTGCTGCAGGTCCTGGCCCATCTCGTCGATGGTCACCGCCATCATGCGGACCGAGCCGTTGATCTCGGCAAGCGCGTCACCAGTCTCGACAATCTGCCGGCTGCCTTGCTCCGTCTTGGCTACTCCGCCGCGCAACTGCTCCACCATGGTTCTGGAGTCGAGCTGGATGCCCTGCGTAATCTCTGTAATCTCCGAGACCGTCCGCTGCACATCCTCTGACAGCTTCCGTACTTCCTGTGCGACAACAGCGAAGCCGCGTCCGCTGTCACCGGCCCGTGCGGCTTCAATGGCGGCATTGATCGCCAGCAGATGTGTCTGCTCCGAGATGCTGCGGATGGCCCCCACCAGATGGAAGATGCCTTCATTCTTGCGGTTCAGCTCTTCTACGGTGTCCATAGACTGCGAGACCGCAGCGGCAATCTCGTTCATCTGCGCCACGGAGCTTTCCATGAGCGCCCGGCCCTTCTCACCCTTTTGCCGTACCTGCTCGGAATGATTGGAGAGATCCGTGCCTCTGCCGGCAAAATTCTCAATTAATGTGTTAAGCTCCTCCACCGCCTTGGAGGCATCCACCGCTGCTTCGGCCTGGCTCCCGGAGGCTGTGGCCAGCTCCTCCATCGTCAGCGCGATCTGGCTGCTGCCTTCCTTTGTATCGGCAATACGATGCATCAGCTCATCGCCCTGCTCCGAAATAATAGTGGATACATTTCGGATCTGGCTGACCATTTCGAGCAGCGTGCGGTTCGTTTCATTTACGGTCTTGGCGAGCAGGCCAATCTCGTCCTTGTTGCGGATCAGCGTCTCTTCCGCCGTCAGATCCCCGCTGGAGATCTGCTGCAGTTGTGCAGTTACCCTTTTAAGCGGATTGATAATGGTTTTGCGGATAACCGTGTTCGTCAAGCCGATCACCAGAAGCGCAGCCAGCACAGTCACAATACTTAACGTCACGGAGGTGTTGAAAATTTTCGCAGAGATTTCACCCTCATTCTCAGCATCCTTGTGACTGTGTGCTACCAGCGCATCCAGATCCACCTGCATGGAATTAAAAGCGTCAATTCCCTTCTGCGATACCTCCAGAGCTAATTTCTCGTCATTGGAGCTGCTGAGCAGGATCGCCTGATTGTTGACCGTCAGGAACTCGCCCCATTTCCCGACAAGCGACTGTAATTGCTTCAGCTCCTGATCTCCTTTCAGATTGGCTTTATATTCCTTAAAGGTATCCGATACTTTACGGATGAATTCCGACCGTTCTTCCGCAAGGGCGTTTTTGTCTGCGTTGTCAGTGCTCAGAATATGCTGCAGGCTGAGTGCCATAACATGCTCTGTGAGGTAATTGACATTATGAATTTTATTCAACTCGGGGATGATGTGATTAATGATCTTCCCGGTATTATTCTGCATGCCGTTCATTTGATAGAGCGACACCCCGCCGCTGATCAGAACGAATACAGCCAGAGCCGCATAACCGGATGCGATTTTGAAGCCAATGCTTTTTCCGCCGCTGGACAGCTTCGCCTGCTGCTTCTTGCCTGCTCCCTTCCTCCCTTTTCCTAACAAATCCTTCAGTCGCTGACCTATGCCCACACTTGTGTGCCCCCTTGAAATAATCTGGATGATCCCACCGATTTCCATCTGTTTACATTCGTTTTCATAAAAAAAGCAAAAAAAAATAGGTTATATGTACTATGTCGGCAGCAGGCGGCTAAAAATTTATATGTTTCTTTCGATGTAAGGTTTTACCTGCCAGCCCAGGCAGCGGACAGGTAAAGGTTCCACTATATAGGTCTAATCCAGATCGTATATCGAGCCGACCTTCAGCCCGTACAGCTCGTTGTAGATTTTCTCGGCAAAAGCGTCGGTCATTCCGGCAATATAATCGGTCACCATATGCTCCCAGGTCCAGATCGGTCTGGCTGACTTCTGGTCCTTCTCGAACCGCTGCAGCCAGTCGGAAGGGATAATGCTCCGGGATGTCTCGGGATCAAGGAACGCCTCCCACAGCCGCCGCAGTATCCACTCGCTCCGTTTCTGCAGACGCTGTACGCGCAAATCGCGGATCATCGTTACCCAGGCGAAGCTTTTGAGCACACTGACGGTCCGCAGCATGTCCTCATCCTCCTTGCCTTCCTTAATGAAGGTAACCTTCTTCCAGTCCCCGTCCCCGATCACGCCGAGGCTGGCGACAAAGGTACTGACCCAATAGGCCTTAACTTCACGGCGGGTGCGGGAGTAGTCATTCTCACAGGTCGGCATCTTCTCCTTCCAGACCCGCAGGAACGAGCTCAGCACCTCCTCCACCTTGAAGCGGATCGCGGACTTGTTCCAGCCGGACCAGAAGGCATCCTCAAGCGTGGTGATTTTTTCGACAATCAGCCGCTGGATATAGTCGTCATGCATGAAATGCTCATGCACCTCAATCTTCCCGGCTTTGATACCGTCCTCCAGATCATGCGCCGAATAAGCAATATCGTCACACAGGTCCATCAGCTGCGCTTCCAGCGTTTTTTTGCCTGCCGGAATTCCCCACTGGGTGCGGATCTCGTGGATATACTCCCATTCGTGCAGATACATGCCCTTCTTCAGCACTGTCCCGGGAAAAGGATATTTGTTAATGCCCAGCAGCACCGCGTCCGAGAGGTTCAGGCCGTCGATATTCTCGCGCTTCTCCAGGAACATAATCAGGCGGAAGTTGTGGGCGTTGCCTTCAAAATGCTCATATTTGCGCTTCATACTCTCATGAATCGTCTGCTGCTGAACGGGCCCTGCCCCGGACTTGGCTACCGCCTCCACCGTCTTGCGGGTCACCAGCTTCTCCAGCAGGTTGTCCAGCACCTCTTCTCCCTTATGCCCGAACGGGGGATGTCCGAAGTCATGGGCGATGGCCGCACATTCCACCACCTCGGGATCAATGACCAGGCCCGGATTGTCCGCAGCTCCTGTCTCTACTTCCGGGTAAGAACGCAGCAGACTCTTGGCCGCTTCACGGGCAATCTGCGCCACCTCCAGCGAGTGGGTCAGGCGCGTCCGGTAGTAATCCCCGGTTCCGGCTCCGAATACCTGGGATTTGCCCTGCAGCCGCCGGAAGGTCGGCGAATGGATCAGACGCGAATAGTCGCGTTCATATGCGGCTCTGGAGGTCTCCAGCTTCGTGATTTCGGGATATTGTCTATGCTCTCTTTGTTCAATCAGTGTCATCTCCGCTGCCCCTATTCCTTGATCTGTATTTAGTAACTTATTATAAGTCATTTCCGCCGGAACTTTCACTCTAAAATGCAAATCACCCTGCGGGCTGCTATAAATGCATAGCAACCAAGGGGGATAGAGCATTCTAAGACTTAAGCAGCAGGAACCGCTTATAAAAACAAGTGTGGAGTGAATCTGAGAGCTATGAGAACAGCAACCCGAATAACCGCCGCAGTTCTTGCAGCGCTGGCGCTGATGCATAGCCCTTCCGGGCTGGTCCTGGGCAGTCCGGGCAAGGCAAAAAACCGCTATTACTATGAGGAGCGCGGCGATATGATCTGGGAAGTTCGCACCAGCCAGAAGGTGATTGCCCTGACCTTCGATGACGGACCGGACCCCCTGGAGACAGACGGCATTCTGGAGGTGCTGCATGAGTATGATGCGAAATGTACGTTTTTTGCGATTGGCAAGCGGATCGCTGCCTATCCCGATGTCGCCAGACGCGTAATTAATGAAGGACACGAGCTGGCGAACCATACCTATAACCATGTCTATTTCAAAAGGCCGATCTCCGGGAAGCAGATTCAGGAGGAGCTCGCGCTGACGGAGCAGGAAATTATGAAGATATCCGGCAGGCACAGCAGCCTGTTCAGACCGCCGGGCGGAATGTACGACGAGACCCTGATCGATGTGTCCAACAGCATGGGCCTGAAGCCCGTACTGTGGTCCTGGCATCAGGACACCCGCGACTGGAACCGCCCCGGCGTCTGGAACATCTCAAGCCGGGTGATCCGCAATGCCAAGAGCGGGGATATTGTCCTGTTCCACGACCATGTCCACGGGCCGTCACAGACGAAGGAAGCGCTGAAGATCATTCTGCCTGAGCTGAAGAAGCAGGGCTTCCGGTTCGTGACCGTGTCGGAGCTGATTGAGTTATCCGATGTGCAGCAGGCGAAGACGGACCGGCATATGACCTATTAGAGGCCTTCCCCGGATTGCACAGGTTCTCAAAATAAGGTAGGCTTGAGCATAATAAGGCTATGCTAATATGGCTATTTGTGAATCTGCCAGTCCATCCCCCAGGAGGGTTAATATATGACCGAGAATACTTCCTATACAACCGAGGAAATCGCCCGGCTGCTCAAAATCTCCAAGCTCAAGGTCTATGATCTGATCAAAAAGGGCGAGCTGCCCTCTTACCGCGTCGGCAAGCAAATGCGCGTGGACCTCTCCGATCTGGAGAAGTACAAGCAGAATTCCCGCAACAGCGGGGCCTATGCAAATCCGCTGCCCGGGGGCGGACTAACCGAAGCTGCACTGCCGCAGGCCCAGCCATCGCAGCAGACGGGGCCGCCGTTCGCCGCGCCTTATCAGGCCTTCGCCTCCCCGCCGCCGCACAGCATGAAGAGCAGCAGTATAAATGTAGTCATTACCGGCCAGGATATGTCACTTGATATTCTGGCGACCCATCTGGAGCGGACCCTGCCGTCCACCCGTCCGCTCCGTTCCTATGCGGGCAGTCTGGACAGCCTCATAGCCATGTATCAGGGTGAATCCGATATTGTAAGCACCCATCTGCTGGACGGCGACAGCGGTGAATATAACCTGCCTTATATCCGCAAGCTGCTCGTAGGCTTCTCCTATATAGTGGTGCATCTGCTGACACGCAGCGCAGGCTTCTATGTGCAGAAGGGTAATCCGCTGGGCATCCGCAATTGGGGTGACCTCCGGCAGGACGGAGTGACGCTGATTAACCGTGAACGCGGCTCCGGCGCCCGGGTGCTGCTGGATGAACAACTGCGCCTGCATGGAATTCCGTCATCAGGTTTGAATGGATATACTAATGAAGAGAACAGTCATCTGGCAGTAGCCAGTCTGGTGGCGAGAGGCGGAGCGGATGTGGGCATCGGCACCGAGAAAGCAGCCAAAATCATTGAAGGCATCGACTTCATTCCGCTGATCCGCGAGCGCTACGATCTGGTCATGGTGAAGAAGCCGGAGAATGAAGCCTGGATTAATGCCATTCTGGATATTCTGCGCTCGGAGGCGTTCCGCAGTGAGCTAAGCTCGATTCACAGCTATGACCTGAGTGAGACGGGAGATATTATTTACGAGACTTGAAAAGATCTGCTATTTTTCCGGCCGAACGAGGAGGTACGCATGTTATCCACAATACCGCAGGCAGCATTCAGGCCGGAGCGCTTGTTTTTTTCAAGCATACACAGCTATTACGGAAGATTTGCACAAGGGGAGTCTTTGCCCCGCAGGGTCCTTCACCGCCATGCCTTGTGTTATGTTACAGCAGGTAAAGGGCAGATTATCCTAAATGGGAGGACGCTTACGGCGAATAAAGGAGATTTCTTTTTGTTATTGCCCGAAACTTCGGTGGAAGGCAAAGCGCTGACGACAGAACCGCTGCATTATATGATCATTTTCTTCTCCTGTATCCAGCTTCGTACAAATCGCAGGCAACAGCAGCTCCACCCTCCGGAATTTCCAATTAGCGGGAAGCTTGAAGCTTCCGGCCATCCACAGGCTGCAGAGATCACCCGCCACATGACCTCCTTTCACCGTACCCGTGACCCGGAGGATATGATGCACGCCAAATACCGGCTGCAGCTGCTGCTCGCGATGCTCCTTCAACCAAGTAAGCGTATTGTGCAGGACAAGGCTGTAGGGATGGACATTGTGCTTGCCCACATGAAGAACAACTACAACCAAGAGCTTAAAGTCGGGCAACTGGCTCTAATGGCGGGCTTAAGCACCAATCATTTTATCAGAGCGTTCAAGCAGCTTACACAAAAGACTCCTATGACTTATTTAATGGAGGAGCGGATAAAAAGGGCCAAGCAACTGTTGTTCTCTTCTGAACGGGTCAAGCAGATCGCCAAGGAAGTGGGCTATAAGGACGAGCATTATTTTAGCCGGGTGTTCAAAAAATCGGAAGGCGTGGCACCGGCCAGCTACCTCAAAAATAATCATATCCGTATTGCTGTTCTCTACTATGGTCTGGATGATTACCTGATGACACTTGGACTGGCGCCAGTGGCTGCGCTGTCTTACCGGGAGCGGGTGTCAAGAAATTACAGCCTCCCCCACTCCGGTATACTGGAGCAGGACATAGTCCGCCTGAACGGTTCCCGGTTGAATTATGAAGAGCTGGCACGGGTGAAGCCTGATCTGATTATTGGGAGCGACCGCCTGTTACCAGGCGAGGTCCTGGAGTCCATCGCACCGACGGTTGTTCTTATGCATACCGATAATGTGGAGCAGCAGTTGTCAAGGTTGTCCCGTATTCTGGGCAGAGAGCAGCAGGCTGACGACTGGATGAACCGCTACGCAGAGCAGAAGCACCTCCTTAGATCACAGCTGGAGGCACAGGATGTGCTGCCCACCGTTTCTTTTATCAGAGTCAGCTCTGAATTCTACCGCTTGTACGGCGCCTCCAATCAGACAGGAACTCTGCTATACCAGGATCTTGGACTGCGTCCTCCCTCCTCAACCCTTGAGCAGACGGGAGCAGTGGATTTCGAGATTCATGAGCTTCCCCGGTATAATCCGGGAACCATCTTTTTGGCTGCGGACCCTACCCTTGAATCGAGACAACGGCTGGAAGCCCTGCTCTCGTCCAGAGAATGGTCTTCACTGGATGCAGTGAAGCAGTCCCGGGTATTCGATGCCGGAGATCTGTTGTTCAAAACACTCGGACCCTCAGGCAGAAAGTGGGCCATGTCGTATGTTGCATCCCGGATTAGCAGACCGGCCGATAGAATTATCCACGCCAACACAGGGTTATAATCCATTGAAAAGTATGGATCGTTCTCCTATCATAATGATAATGATTATTATTATCTATTGCACAAAGGAGACTAGAAATAAATGAAGCGAATGAAATCCCTCCAGTTCCTGCTCCTTGCCGTGCTGCTGCTGATACTGGCTGCGTGCAGCAATGGAGCAGGACAACCACAACCGGCTTCTGAAGAACCGCGTCCCTCCGCCTCCCAAACCAGCGGTCAGGGAGCTGCGGAACCGGGCACACGCACAATTACCCACCTTAAGGGAGAAGCTGTGATTCCGGCCAAAATCGAAAAAATCGTTGTTCTCACAGCAGAGTACATAGATCATCTGTTGACTATCGGAGAGAAGCCCTCCGGTGTAAACACCGAGGTCCGGTACGGAGGAGAGTATCTTCCCTATCTGGCTGACAAGCTGCAGGGTGTACAAACCGTAGGTTCGGCAGATAATCCCAACCTTGAGGCCATTACCTTGCTTGATCCGGATGTGATTCTTATTGAGAGCAGGACGGCCGAGAATTCGTATGAGCAACTGAACAAAATCGCCCCTACCATCGTTCTTGGAAATGAATGGCTTGATTATGGAGACGATACTTCCTTTTGGACCAAGGATCTGCTAACCATTGCGGAGATGTACGACAAGACGGACCTGGCGAAGGAAAAAATTGCTGAACTGGAACAGAAAACGGTCCAGGCCAGCGGGAAAATCAAAGCGCTGGACAACAAAAAACTCGCCTACCTCCGTGTACGGGAGAAGACACTCCAAGTGTACGCACAGCAAGGTCATCCAACCAATGCATTACTCTACCAGGATCTCGGGTTCGAACCTGCCGCACTTACGCCGGAAGACCAAAGAGCAGATTTATCCTTGGAGAAAATACCGGAGCTGGGAGCAGACTTTATCGTCCTTGAGGTCGATTCCAATGCCCGCGATTTCCTGAACAGCATGCAGGCCAGCCCGCTCTGGAAGAACATCCCTGCCGTACAGGGAGGAAAGGTTCATGAGACCGATTCCTTCTGGCTCTTCAAGGGCTGGGGAGTGATCGGCCGGGGTGAAATTATTGATGAAATCATGGCATGGCTAGAGCAATGAGTGGCGTTGTACCTTTTGGCAGCCAGTGGAGACAAGCTTTCATGCAGCAGCATTTTGCCGTGACTGTCGCGGAGAAACGGAGTACTTCTTTTCCGTTCAGTACAGAGGATCTATTGGACGAAGCGAAGCTTCCGCTCATTATCGGGCAGCAATCACTTCAGCTTGGGCAGCCTCCAGGAATTGTAGTAGGAGCTTTGTTTGCCAAAAGGTACTCGGTGTTGATCATGGGACTGGCCGCCTCCATCACACTCTTCGATACCCCGCTCTCTCTGCTGCCCGGCGCTTTACGGTTCAGACTGACGGATGCAGGAATGATGCATTATGAAGCAGAAAGGGCCGCCACGGACAAATGGCCTGCTAACTCTTCGGAAGTCCGTCAAGCCTGCCTTGCCGATTATATGGATCGCCTGCTGGCACATTTACGGCAGGTGCTCCAGTCTGTATCAGGGTATACGGGAGCTCAGGAGAAAGTCATGTGGTCGCTGATTGCGCATAATTTGCATAACCTGTATGGACGGCTGCATACGGACAAGGGACTCTGGGACTCTGAGGACCGGGGCCGGATCATAGGCAAGGATTATACTACCCTGCTTCAGCCGGAGAAGCCGGATGAATTATCCATGCGGTTCCGGCGGTATGAGCATCCGAAGCTGCGTGGCCATTCATTATATCTTCGCAAGCATTGCTGCCTGGCCTACCGGATCAGGATTGGGCCTGATGCCGGAGAGTATTGCAGCACTTGCCCCAAGCTATCCCCGGAAGAGCGAGGGCGTATATTAGATGAATAAGCAACGCCCCTCACCGGTTCGGGAGGGGCGTTGCTTTGTTCTGTTCTGCTATTCTCTAGGACCCATATTGACAATAACATCCCGGTTATAGCTGCCTCCGGCAAACATGATGCCCTCCGGCTCCCTCTTACGGGGCAGCAGCGCCTCGGAGATAATATTGCCGGTATGGTCAAGGTAGCTGGTGACATCAATGCTCTTATGGTAAAGGCAGATATCATCCACCCGGTCCTCCATCACAATACGCAGCGCGGTGGCCTCCTGCACGGAGAGTAATTCCCCATGCTGCCGTACCGGCAGCCGTTCTGCGCTCACCTGCGGCTTTGCTGCCCCGAACGGAACAGCCAGGGTAACGATAGCCTCGCTCCCCGTCAAGGTAAGGGAACGCTTCATTACCGGATTCCCGCTGTAGTGGCCCTGCTTGAAGATCAAGCCCTGCTCCAGCGTCAGCCGGTCCTCAGCCAGCCCGGAGGGGAGCGGCTTCAGCAGCAGATTGGCCCCCTCCAGCTGAGAGACCACTTCCCCGCTGAGAGAGTCGCAGGCTGCTGTACCCGGCGGCAGGTGGAAGTACTGCTCATAACGGTGCTGCCCTTCTGCTTCGAACAGGTCCACGATCAGCCAATAGCTGTTCTTGACGAACAGCACCTTACGGGAGTGAACCACCGGATCTTCGTACCGGGTATATCCGTACTGGCTTGCAAAAGCATAATCATAGACCTCATTAAATTGCATATCCCAGATTCTGCAGCTGGCTGTAGGCGGCGTATTCCAGTGGAAGCTGCGGACATGCTGGTCCTGCCCGTCAACAACTACAGTGTTATGGGCGCGGGTCGAGACTATATATTTACGTTCCTTGTTCCACTCGAACAAGCCCATGCCCGAATCCGCCAGCAGCTCGCGTCCTCCGGCGTAGAGCACCAGGCTAAGCGCATCGGAATGCGCATGCCCGCCGATCCCGACGCCTGCCCGCATCGCCATGTACATATCGTTAGGGCTCCAGCCCTGGCGCGAGGTCACATAACCGCCTGCCGGGAAGCAGGCTGCTGTCTCCGCGGGCTCCACGGCCTTCAGCTGATCATACTCCGCCGCAGCCTCCGGCCCCACTCTCCACAGCAGGGAGAACGGCAGCCGCTCATGGCCCAATGCCTTGAAGTCCCCCCGCTGGTACAGATAAGCGCCCAGGCTCATGACACCCCTCAGCTCACTGACGACCTGAACATCGGTATCGCCGAACTTGACCAGTTGCCCGTCCGGTGCCAGCAGATGCATCGTGACGACATACATTTTCTCCAGCGTCTCCCGGTATTCTCCGGCATCGATGCCGAGCTTCTGGTAGAGAACCACCAGTTCATACAGCTCGCGCATGACGATCAGGTGGTAATTCGGGCTGCCCTCGAACTGTACCCCGTCGGGGT
Organism: Paenibacillus sp. FSL R7-0179; assembly: GCF_038002265.1. NCBI lineage: Bacteria > Bacillati > Bacillota > Bacilli > Caryophanales > Paenibacillaceae > Paenibacillus > Paenibacillus sp. FSL R7-0179. The sequence goes on along the minus strand of NZ_JBBOCC010000002.1, from coordinate 225,085 downwards.
AGACGTTCTCAAGGATGTATCCCGGCAGCTTGCGTCCGGCGTATTCCAGCCATGCGGCGGAATCCTTCAGCTCCGGCAGAAGCAGCGCCGTCTGAGTCAGCCCCCGGAGCTGCATGCAGACATGGTTGCCGCCGCCGGCATGGTATTTGCGCACATATTCCCCATGCTGCTGGAAGGACTGAATCAGCTTCAGCTTCACCTCAGCCCTAAAGGCCGGGGAGCCGAAGAAGGTAATGAACGCTTCCGGCAGCATGAACATCCGCACACCGGCCGAGAGGGGGTCCCAGGTCGAATGCTCTGCCCGGAAGGTACCATCCACCGGCATAGGGTTATCGTCAATGAAATGGCTGATCATATCATTGAAGCATTTGGCGTATTTGTCATCCCCGGTCAGGGCGTAGGCCCTGGACAGGCGCTTCACATAGACGAACCGGGTCAGATGCAGCTGATACTGCGAGCTGTCGAACAGCCAGCTGTTCCAGTCATACCTTCCTTGCCGGAAGACCACTCTTTTCCCTTTGAACAGGGGGATATCCCCCTCTACAATCCGGTCCGCCTCGGCAATATCCTGCTGCGCCTCCTCCTCTCCGCTATAATGGCTGGCAGCGTACGCCGTAAGCCCAGGAACATCCTTCACCTCAAAGTAATATCTCCAGTTGTTACCCGCTGCAATGACTTCTAAATAAGCATCCCGTGCACCGGGGACATCGCCAGCGTCCAGCTTCGCAGCTACACCGGCAAGCTCCGGTCTGGTCAAGTCCAGCATTGTTCTTAAGAACTCCCCGGCAGCCAGCTGCGGCTTCGTATATGCGGGATTGTGCCGCAGATCCTTATACCCCATATTCAATTCTATCATCACCTTTATATTCGCGGATCTCTCCGCCTGAGTCTATTCCTTAATCGAACCAAGCATGGCACCCTTGGCAAAATACTTCTGCAGGAACGGGTACACTATGACGATAGGCAGCATCGCCAGCAGAATGGCCGCATTCTGGACATTGGGTCCAAGGTTAGCCGCAAGCGAGGCATCCACCGCTGCCTCTGCCGAGATATTGGAGGCGCTGATCGCTACCATCTGCCGCAGGAGCGGTTGAATCGGCCAGCGCGTCGTATCATTCAGATAGATAACCGCCGAGAAGAACTCGTTCCAGAACTGCACCATGAAGAACAGAGTGAACGTGGCGATAATCGGCTTGGACAGCGGCAGCACGATCGAGTAGAGAATCCGGAATTCTCCGGCCCCGTCAATTCTTGCCGCTTCATCCAGACTCTCAGGCAGGCTCTGGAAGAACGAGCGGATGACCATGATATTGAAGGCACTGGAGGCTGCCGGAAGCACTACCGCCCAGTAGGAGTCGATCAGACCCAGATTTTTGACGACCAGATAGTTCGGAATCATGCCCCCGTGAAAAATCATCGTGAAGAAAATAACCAGCAGCATGATCCGGCGTCCGGGCAGAAATTTCTTCGACAGGGCATAAGCCAGTGTAATCGAGACAAACAGGCTGAGCACCGTGCCCATCGCCGTGATAATTACAGAGTTCTTGACGGAGGTCAGGAACGTGTTCGCATTCAGCAGATAGCTGTAGGCGTCCAGTGTCCAGTGCTTGGGCCAGATGAAGAAATTCCCGGCCATCGAATCTCCCGGCGGACTGAACGAGACCGCAATAATATATAGAAAAGGCAGAATAACCAGCAAGCTGATTAAGCAAATTATGACTACAATAATGGTATCAAACCAGGTTGCCTTAAGCTTCATAACCTCTCCACTCCTGTTCTAGTTCTAGAATATGCCTTCCTCACCCAGCAGCTTCGCCGCATAATTGGCCCCGAGGACCAGGATCAGACTGGCAACGGATTTGAACATGCCTACGGTAATCGCGAAGCTGTAATTGAATTGCTCCAGACCGACGTGGTAGACGAACAGATCGAAGACATTGGAGACATCGAGGTTAAGGCTATTGGTCATCAGGAAGATCTGCATGAAGTTGGAGTCCATGGAGGAGCCCAGACGGAGCAGCAGCAGAATCACGATAGTCCCTTTGATGCCGGGGAGGGTGATATGCCAGATGCTCTGCAACCGGCTTGCTCCATCCACCTTGGCTGCTTCATACTGCTCAGGGTTAATCCCCGCCAGTGCCGCCAGGAAGATAATCGTGCCCCAGCCCGCATCCTTCCAGATGGACTGGAAGATGACCAGCGGCCGGAACCATTCATTGCTGACCAGGAAATTGGCGCTGCCGTCGAACCACTGGCCGAGGTAATGGTTAATGACGCCCGAAGGACCGAAGAAGGAAATCGTAATCCCGTAAATCACGACCCAGGAGAGAAAATGGGGCAGATATACGATGGTCTGCGAGACACGCTTGAACACCTTGAGCCGCACTTCATTCAGAAGCAGCGACAGGAAGATCGTGAAGGGAAAATAAATGATCAGATTCAGCAGACTGATCAGCAGCGTATTTTTCAGCAACATATAGAAATCGGAGGTCCCGAAAAACTGTCTGAAATTATCCAGCCCCACCCAGGGACTGTCCATCATGCCCTTGAACGGGCTGTATTCCTTGAAGGCCAGAATGAGTCCTGTCATCGGGATGTAATGAAAGGTGAGAAAGTAGAGAATACCCGGTGCTGCCAGTAAGTAAAAGGGCCATAGCTGATGAAACCGTTTGGGTCGTAAAGCTCTCTGCACAGGCTAAACCTCCTTATCCAAATGGGCAAAAGAAAGGGGAAAGCCCCCTCCTTTGCCTCTGTGTATAGTGTTGTTGTATTACTTCGCGGAATGCTCTGCGTTATACTGGTCCTGCAATTCCTTGGTGATCTGCACCCCCGGACCCTCCGTCCAGGCATCAATTTCCTTCTGCACATCCTCCCAGGCTCCCTCGCCCAGCACATACTTCGTCATTACCGCACTCATTTTCTTATAGCTGTCCGGATTCTTGCTGGCATACTGTGAGTTGTAGCTGAGGAACGGATTCTCCACTCCGATTTTGCTGATCGTATCCAGAGTCGCCTTTTGCAGCGCCAGGATGTCCGGCTCCTTGGAGTTGGCGTATACATAAGGATCTGCGCGGTTCTCCAGGATGAAGTTGTTCGGCTTATCCAGCTCATACTGCTTCTTCTGCTCCTCGGTCTGCACGGCCATCCCATCCTTGAATTCACTGGAATGAATGCCTGTAACTCCCGCTTTGGAGAATGCGACATTCTCTTCGGAGGCGGTGAAATCCAGGAAGTCTACAATCTGCTGCACCTTATCCTCCGGCACGGAGCTTGGAACCGCCCACAGTCCGTAGTACCCGGAGAGTACAGAAGCGCCCTTCTGTCCGTTCGCGCCTTCAAGCACATCGACAATCGCGATTTCGGCCTTCGGGTCTGTCTGCTTCAGCTTCTCCACGTTGGTCTCCACAATATCACTGACATTCCCGACAAAAGCACCCGCAGTACCGGCCAGGAACTTACTCCGCGCCTGTCCCTGGTTCTTCAGCACCGGCGCATCCTTGTCGATCAGTCCCTTGCTCCACGAATCTCTCAGCCACTCCAGGAATGCCTTGTATTCCGGGGTCTGGAAATCACGGACCACCTTGTCTCCGTCCAGCTTCCACACATTTGGAATGCCGAAGGCATACTGAATGGGTTGAACACCGGAGAATGGTCCAGGGCTGTTCACACCATCTGAGCCGTAGATCGTGAACGGAATGGTTTTGCCGCCGCCGGCCGGGTCCTTCTCCTTGAAGACCTTCAGCGCATTCGTCAGCTCATCGATGGTCTTCGGAACAGGCAGACTATATTTGTCCAGCCAGTCCTTGCGGATCAGGATGTTCGCTTCACCACCGCCGTAGAGGCCGCGCGGCCGGGGAATCCCGTAGGATTTGCCGTCAATCTTGGCACCGTTCCAGACCACCTCATCAATCTGGCTGATATTTTTGGTCTTCTCAATATAAGGGGTCAGATCATGGAAGGCGCCCATCTTGACCAGGTTGTTGAACTTGTCATCCTTGCCGCCGTCCATCAGCAGCAGGTCATAGGAATCTCCGGCGGATACCGCCACAGACAATTTATCCGTATAAGCCTCAGAGGGTACAAAAGTAACGTTCAGATCGACATTGCCGCGCTTCTCCAGATCCTCCAGCGCTTTGTTGTTCGTCATCTCCGGCGGGTTGCCGAAGAGAATCGTCATCGCTTTAATGCTGGCCGGCTTGCTGGCCGCACCGCTTGGTGTACTGCCTTCCGGCGCTGCCGTGCTGCCTGCGGCTGAATTCTTATCTCCGGCGCAGCCCGCCAGTGTAGTTACCATCAACGCCGCTGAAGCTACAAGCGGTACAAGCTTTTTTGTAATATTCATTGTCATCCCCCATTTGCTTGTATTGATTGCGTTTACATCGTGCTTACACTTTGGATTATAGAAGACGCCGGAGCTTAAGAACATGCCGGATTCCAGCCAAAGTGTCACCATTTTTAAGATTTGCCGGGCCGCAGGTATCTCCATGTCCGCCAATGTACTATAATCTGTTTAGGATAGCCTGCCCGGTATCCGTAGTCCAAAACCCTTAACGGATGTGACTCTATGAATTCACCCTTTTTCAGCTTTTTGCGGCGGAGCTTCTATATTAAGATGATTGTGGTCATGTTCGCCATCTCGGTGGTTCCACTGATTGTGTTGTCCTTCATCTCTGTAAGCGTATCCAGTACAACAGTAGAGCAGCAGGTGAACCGCCTGAACGCCCAGCTCGTCAATCAGGTCGTGGACCGGATTGAATTAACCATGACCCGGCTGCGGGAGCTCAGCGAGCAATACTCCCGGATCTCGTCCATTCAGAGCGCGCTGGTCTCGCCGTCGGCTCAATATTTTGAGGAGGTGGTCCGCAAAAAGGATCTGATCTCCGTCCTCAGCGGCGCCTCCGCCATCATCGGGAATGTGGAGGGTCTGCAGGTCTATTCCGCCGTCACCGGAGAAGTCCTCTCCTCCACGGAAGCTCCTGCCATGCTGGAGGAGTCCCCGTACAGGCCGCTGATTGAAGCGTATCTGGCTTCGGGACGGCCGAATCTTTTTCTGGACAAGCACTCGATGCCTGAGCTGGCTATTCTTAATTCGTCTACCTATTATATCTCACGCGTTCCCTTCGATTTATATAAGGACCTGAAGGGCGTGCTGCTGATCTCCATGAGCAACAGCCAATACCAGCAGCAGATCGAGAATATTCAGCTTGGGAGCGAGGGCTCCATCTCCCTGCTGACTGAAGACGGCCTGACCATTGCCACGACCAGCAAGCTGGAGAAGCAGGAGGATACACAGCGGGTGCAGGAGATTCTGAAGCGCTGGAAGGAGCTGAAACACCCCGATCAGTTCGCGGCAGGCTCCTCCATAGTCTCTGTCAAACAGACCTCCACCTATGACAAGTGGATCGTACTCTCGGAGATTCCGTCCAAGGAGCTGACGGCCAGCGCCGAGATCATCCGCCGGACCGTCACTTATTTCCTGCTGATACTGGTCTGTCTGGGGGCGCTCTGTGTGGTCGGCTTCGGGTATCAGCTCTACCGGCCTCTGCAGGCTGTGAAGCGGCAGGTAGATGCTCTGAAAAAAGGGGATTTCGAGGCCAGGGTTACCCATTTCGCGAGTAATGAGATCGGGGATCTGGGCCGGATGCTCAATACCATGGCTGTCCGCATTCAGGATCTGCTGGCAGACCTGCATGATTCGGAGGACCTGAAGCGCAAACTGGAAATTCGGGCACTGCAGTCGCAGATCAACCCCCATTTTATGTACAATACCCTCAATACGATCCGTATGTTCGCCATGATGAAGGATTATGAGAAGATCAACTCCCTGATGGGACGGCTGGTGGCCTTGCTGCGGTATTCGATGGAGAATTTCGAGCAGACGGTGCGGCTCCAGCAGGAGCTTGATTATCTGGCGGATTATGTCGGGCTGCTGAATATGCGCTACAAATGCCAGATCCATCTGGAGGCTGAGATCGAGGAGCCGCTGCGGGGTATGATGATTCCGAAGCTGGGTCTGCAGCCGCTGATTGAGAACTCGGTATTCCACGGTATTCTCCCGCGCAAGGCACCGGAAGGGCATATCCGGGTGCGCGTATACAGAAGTCCCGGCGGAAGCCATATTATTGTACAAGTGGAGGACGACGGGATCGGTCTGGAAGAGGCTGAGCTGAAGAAGCTGCAGCTCCATCTCCAGCAGGAAGAGTCTGCCGAGAACATCGGACTGCAGAATGTATGGATGCGTATGAAGCTGCTGTTCGGGGCGGAGACACAAATCCTGCTCACAAGCGCTCCGGGCGAAGGCTTGACCATCCGCATGCTGCTGCCGTCCGGGAACGTTCTGATTAAGGAGGAACATCATGAATCACTATAGAGTTGTCCTTGTCGAGGATGAGATTCCGGCAAGAACCGTCTTCCGGCATTTCATTGAGGAGCGCGCAGACCTGTTCACCCTTGTCGGCGAAGCCGAGGATGGCCGGGACGGACTGGAGCTGTTCCTGAAGCATAAGCCGGAGCTGATTGTCACCGACATTACGATGCCGGGCATGGACGGGCTGGAGATGCTGCGCGAGATTGAACGGAGCGGGGTCCGTGCGCCGCAGATCATTATCCTGACCTGCCATCAGGACTTCCACTATGCCCAGCAGGCCATTCATCTGAAGGCAGCCTCCTATCTGATTAAGGATGACTGCCTCTCCGATCCGGGCCTGTTGACCCGGACGATGGAGGAGCTGGCGGTCCTGGCGGATTCACGCGGCGAGACGAGGGACAATTATCTGCAGCTGGAGCAGCAGGTCCGTCTGAGCGAGGTCGAGATCGAGCAGAGCCTGTTCCTGGACATGCTGCGCAGCCCGGCGGCCGAAGCCAAATGGCTGCGCAGTCTTGCAGACGCGCAGCTTCCGCTTCACGGCCAGGGCTTCATGACCCTGCTGCTGGAGCTGGACCGCAACTCCTTGCGCTTCCCGATCGACCAGCTGGAGGAGCTGAAGCTGTGGCAATTCGCCGGGGTCAACGTGCTGAAGGAGCTGCTCGGCAGCATAGGCCCGCATAAGGTTATTGCCCTCGACAAAGGGCGATTCCTGGCCCTGTATACCGACAGCATGAAGACGGAGAGACCCCGCTTCCTGGAGCAGGTGCTGGAATCCCTGGCCGCGAATCTCCGGATGAACTGCATCGCCTTGCTGTGCAGCTTCGACCAGGGACTGGAGGAGCGGCCGGAGGCGCTGAAGCGGCTGGCTTCAGCGCCGTATCCGTTCTTTTACCGCTGCAATGAGCTTATCAGTATCGGGGAGTGGGGTCAGCTCTCCAGCTTCCAGCGGATTCCTGAGCCGCAGAGCCGCTTCTGGAGCAAGGTGCTGAAGAAAGCGCTGCTGGAGCCCCATCTCAGCACGGCGGCTCTGGAGCAGGAGCGCCAGTCCCTGCACCGTCAAGCCATGGAGCAAGCCTGGGACCCGGAGCAGATTAAGTCCCTGTACCTGCGGGTCTTCCTGGATATGAGCCATAACGTCATTGGGGCGGAAGGCGGGGCGGACCTCGAAGCAGAGCTGCGTGTACAAATCGAGCTGTGCCAGACGTTCAACTCCGTACATGAGATCACCTGCGATTATTTCCGCAAGCTTCAGCAGCTTCAAGAGGGCGGCCGGAAGATCGATGCCTCCATCACACGTATCATTCAGCAGATGCGCGAGGATCTCAGCTATCCCTACAAGCTGGAGGAGCTGGCGGCTTCAATCAATTACAGCGTGCCTTACTTCAGCTCCATGTTCAAAAAGGCCGTCGGCGAGAGCTTTGTCCAATATCTGACCCGCCTGAGGATCGAACAGGCCAAGCTGCTGCTGCTCACCACCGACCACAAAACCTTCGAAATCTCCGAATCCATCGGGTTCGAGAATTACCGTTCCTTCAACCGCATCTTCAAGAAGGAGACTGGCGTCTCCCCCTCCGATTACCGCCGGCAGGGGGCTCAAAGCATATAAATTCAGGAACTAAACTGTGAGGGCAGCATGGATACTCTTCAGCCCATTGTAGCGATTTTTCGATTACATTTGGCCTGCGCGCCGCCCCCGGTCCCATTGTAGTCGGTTTTTCGATTACATTTAGACTTCGCGCCGCCCCCGGTCCCATTGTAGTCGGTTTTTCGATTACATTTGGCCTACGCGCCGCCTTCCGTCCCATTGTAGTCGGTTTTTCGATTACATTGGGGACGTGTGTCGTCCGCTCCAGCCAATTGTGTCCGGTTTACCGTAAACAACCCCCGCCTTCACCGGAAATCCGGTGAGGACGGGGGTTGCTCTTATTAACCTGTAATCCATCAGGAACGGCGGTTCACGAACATCAGCATAAGCATGGAAATCACAATGATCGAGCCGACCCACATCCAGGCCAGCGTCATGTTGCCGCCGTCCACCGCTACATAAATCGCGGTAGGCACAGTCTGGGTGCGGCCCGGAATATTACCCGCCACCATAATCGTCGCTCCGAATTCACCCAGTCCGCGGGCGAAGCCGAGGACATATCCGGCAGCCAGCGAACGGCTGGCCAGCGGTAGAGTTACATAGCGCAGCACCTGAAGCTCGCTGGCTCCCTGCGCCCGCGCTGCATCCTCAAGGTCCTTCTCTACCCCCTCGAAGCCTGCCTTAACCGTGCGGTATACCAGCGGAAAAGCCACTACCACTGCGGCAATTACCGCTGCCCCCCAGGTAAATAGAATCGTCTGCTCCGTAAACTGTTCATACAGCCTGCCGATCCAGCTGCGCCGCCCGAGGACCACCAGCAGGACGAAGCCGACTACGGTCGGCGGCAGCACCAGCGGCAGCAGCAGGACCGTTTCGACCAGGCTGTGTCCGAAGAACCGGCGTCCCGCCATCCTCCGGGCAGCCAGCGTGGCCAACAGGAATACGATCACACTGGTTAATACCGCAATCTTGATGGACAGCCAGACCGGGGCGAAAAAGTCGGTCCAATTGATCTCCATCTCTTTTCACCCTATCTTAATGGTAGTTAGTTATTTAGCCAATTGAAAGCCGTAGCCTGTAAAGACCGAGCTTGCAGAAGCAGTCTGCACATAGCTGTAGAAGGCTTTGGCCTCTGCCTGATGCGACGAATCTGCGACAATGCCCACCGGATAGTTAATCGCCTTGTGTACATGACCACCCACCGTCAGGGCAATCTTCACCTTCTTCGAGGTTAACGCGTCTGTCTTGTAGACGAACCCTGCATCTGCATTGCCTGTCTCCACATAAGACAGCACCTGACGGACATCCTTGGCGAAGACTAGCTTGCTTTGCAGCGTATCCCATACCTTCTTCGCGGTCAAGGACTGCTGGGCATATTGTCCGGCCGGAACCGATTCCGGCTGGCCCACGGCTACTTTTTTGAAGGCTGGAGCGGTAAGGTCAGTAATGGTTGTAAGCTTCGTATTCGAATCGGAAGGAACCACGACGACCAGTTGATTCTTCAGCAGCGCCTTATGGTCTGTGATCAGCCCTTTGTCCACCAGCGCATTCATCTGCTTATCGCCTGCCGAGAAGAACAAATCCGCCGGAGCTCCCTGCTCGATCTGCTTCTGCAGTGTACCGGACGCGCCATAATTGAATACCAGCTTAACATCCGGATGCTGCTTCTCATACTGCACGGCAATCTTGTCCAGACTATCCTGGAGACTTGCCGCTGCGGAGACAACAATCTCCGTCTTCTTCACTGCCGCCTCCACATCACCTGCTGATCCCGCCGACACGCCCGCCACCATAAGCAGCACCAATAATCCCGCTATCCACTTCTTCAGCACACTCCATACCTCCCAATCGCTATTTCGTATATTTTGAACATATTCTAGCAAGTTAAATCGAATTATACAATATATTTGATTATGTTTGTATATATTTAGTTATGATTAGTATCAAAATCAGGGTTTTCCCTCGTCCGCACAACAAAAAAACCCGCCCTACGTATAGGGAAGAGGCCTGTTCTATGTCTATCGTAATCATCTTCTCACCAGTTCCAGTTATTCGACGTTGAAAGCTACCTTGAAGCTTCCCTTGGTATCTTCACCCTTGATTTCAATCCGGTATTTCCCGTCCTTCCCGGCTTTCACCTTCTCAGTACCGGATTCATTGGTTGCCAGTTCAGTAAGCACCTGATTATCCGGTCCGTATAACTTCATAGACAGCTGGCCTTCTTCCACCTTGGATTTATAATCAATGCTGATCGTTTCGCCGCTTTTCATACTCAGCTTCTCCGCATCCTGCCTGTTCAAAGTGAGATGGCGGCAGAACCGGTATAATTCATCCCTATACCTGACAATGAGAAGCTCAAGATGCTCTTGTTGGCCGGACTTGCATCCTTCAACGAGCTGTTTGTCGGTCATCATCTGTTCCCCGCCGCCCTTTCAACCTACATTACGAAGAATATTGGATATTGTTCGAAAATTCACAAAGTTATTTTCGGGAAAAGTAAGGCTTCGGTTCCCGGAACGCTGAGAAACGAAGCTCCTATTCGAAAACCACGTTGGGCTATTGCCCAACTGAGGATTAGCAGTGGCCCGAGGATGGGACATGGGATGATGGCTGAATTGTATTTAGTACAACTAAAACTTCCGATTTCCAACCATTTCGACGTTTAGTTGTATTTTGTACATTAAATAGCAACCTTCTGCCGGTTTTCACCTCATTGGGCAGATTTAGTTGTACCGAATACAGTTAAAAGAAAATTTCATACCTTTTTCCTGTTTTTAAGTGTATATTCTGCAACTATCCCTACTCCCTCCTATTCAAATAGAACAAACTCCCCCTAACAGGTGGGACATGCCCGTGCCTTCCTTCATGATAACATTTCATTAAATAATCCCCCTCAAAATAAAGAGCCATCCCAACAGCCATTGATATGGCTTGGGACAGCTCTTGATAAGATCTTAATTTCAGTTCTTCATCCGCGGGTCCAGCACATCCCGCAGGCCGTCGCCCATCAGGTTGAAGCCGAGGACGGTCAGCATGATGGACAGGCCCGGGAAGACTACGGTCCAGGGGGCCTTCTGGATAAACTGGCGGGAGTCGGAGAGCATCTTGCCCCACTCCGGGTCCGGCGGCTGGGCGCCGAGTCCAAGGAAGCCCAGGGCTGCGGCTTCAATGATGGCTGTAGCGATGCCAAGGGTGCCTTGGACAATGATCGGCGTCAGGCTGTTCGGCAGAATATGGCTGAACAGAATCCGCCCGTTCTTCATCCCGATCGCCCTGGCCGCCGTGATATACTCCTCGTTCTTCAGGCTCAGCACCTTGGCCCGGACCAGCCGGCCATAGGTCGGAATGTTGACGATGGCAATCGCGTAGAGCGCATTCTGCAAGGAAGGCCCCAGAATAGCTACAATCGCGATAGCCAGCAGAATACTCGGAAAAGCCAGCAAAATGTCAAACAGACGGGAGATGATCATATCCAGCCATTTGCCGTAGTATCCGGCGAGGATGCCCAGCGCGGTGCCGACAATGATCGAGCCGATGACGGAGAAGAATCCCACCCAGAGTGAAATCCGCGCCCCGTAGATCACCCGGGTGAACAGATCCCGCCCCAGATCATCCGTACCGAACCAATGCTCCGCCGACGGAGGCTTCAGGCGGTTCACCAGCTGCTGAGCCTTGAAATCATACGGGGCGATCCACGGCGCGAGCAGCGCAATCAGTACGAAGAACAGAATAATGCCAAGCCCGGCCATAGCCGTCTTGTTCTTGCGGAAGGCCTTCCACGCATCACGCCAGGGGCCGGAGGCTTGATCCGCCGGAGCCTTAGGAGGTGGAGCCTGTAGTGCTGCCTGTCCCATAGCTGCTCCCCCTCACTTGTAATTGATGCGCGGATCGATAGCGGCATACAGCAGATCCACCAGCAGATTGATGACCACAAAGATAAAGGCAATAATCAGAATCCCCGTCTGAATTACCGGATAATCCCGCGAGCTGATCGCTTCGAAGATATAACGCCCCACCCCGGGCCAGGCGAAAATCGTCTCGGTCAGCACCGCCCCTCCGAGCAGTGCCCCCGTCTGCAGGCCGATTACCGTCAGCACCGGAATGAGTGCATTCTTCAGCGCATGCTTGTAGACCACGAGGAACTGCGACATACCCTTGGCCTTGGCTGTACGGATATAATCGGAATTCATTACTTCCAGCATACTGGAGCGGGTCATCCGGGCAATGATCGCCATCGGAATCGTGCCAAGCGCAATACTCGGCAGAATGAGATGCTTAATGACCGTCCACAGCTGGTCCCACTGCCCGGCCAGAATTGTATCCAGTACGTACAGGTTGGTTATCGTCTCCACCGGATTGCGCTGGTCCATCCTGCCGATGGACGGCAGCCAGTGCAGCTTCAGTGCGAAGAGCAGCTGCTCCATCAGCCCCAGCCAGAAGATCGGCATCGATACCCCAATGAGCGCGATGATCATCGCCGTATAGTCGAACCAGGAGTTCTGCCTCCAGGCACTGAGGATACCGGCGTTCACTCCGACAAAGGTTGCGAACAGCATACTGGCAGCCGTCAGCTCCAGCGTAGCGGCCAGATATGGTACGATTTCCTTGGCAATCGGCGTTTTGGTGCGGATCGAAGTCCCGAGGTCCCCCCGGGCCAAATCACCCATGTAGTTAAAATATTGCTGCAGCCAGGGCTTGTCGAGGCCAAGCTGGTTACGCAGCGCCTGCTTGGATTGCTCTGTCGCCTTCTGGCCGAGAATCGTCTCGGCCGGATCACCCGGAATCGCATGGATGATGGAGAAGACGATCAAGGTCATGCCGATCAGCACCGGGAACAGCACCATCACACGTTTTATGAGGTAAGAGTTCAATTCCGTTCACCTTCCAAAGGTGTATTTATTCAAAATAAATCTCACTGTAATACTCTGTACCTGTCGGTCCGGGCACGAAGCCCTTCAGATTGGCCTTGCCGGCCAGCAGCGGTGTGGTATGAACCAGCGGAATCCATGGCGCATCGGCTTTGATAATCTCCTGAGCCTGCTTGTACAGCTCGGTGCGCTTGCCCTGGTCTGTCTCCTTCTGGGCGCCGGTCAGGAGTGTATGCAATTCTTCATTCACATAAAAGGCACGGTTATTGCCGGGAATAGCATCCTTGTCCAGCAGGGTGTACAGGAAGTTGTCCGGGTCGCCGTTATCGCCGGTCCAGCCGAGCATGAAGATATCATCCTTCTCCCCGGCCTTGGTGTCATCGAGATAAGTGGCCCATTCCGGGGACTCGATCACGGTCTTGACCCCGATCTTCTCCCACTCCGCTTGAATCGCTTCGGCTACCTTCTTGCCGTCAGGCATATAAGGACGGGATACAGGCATTGCGTACAGGGTCACCGGGTCAGGCAGTCCGTCAGGATAGCCCGCTTCGGCCAGCAAGGCTTTGGCTTTGTCCAGATCATACTCATAATCCTTCACGCTGTCGTTATAGCCCCATAGGGAAGGCGGCATAGGATTGACCGCAGCCTGGGCCTGGCCGGCGAAGAATGCATCGATAATCTCCTGCTTGTTGACCGCATGGCTGAGTGCCTGTCTGACCTTCACATTGTCGAACGGCTTCTTCTTGAAGTTGAAGCCGAGGTAAGCCACATTGAACGGCGGGCGCTCAATCTTGGTCAGAGCACTGTTACTCTCGAGCGTGGACAAGTCATCAGGGCTGAGGTCTTCCATCAGGTCGATTTCCCCGTTTTGCAGCGCCGTGAAGCGGGCCGAGTTGTCCGGGATCGAGCGCACGATGACTTTGTTCAGCTTGGGAAGCCCTTCCTTCCAGTAGGCGGTATTCTTGTCCAGCGTGATGGAATCATTGCGCTTCCACTCCCTGAACACGAACGGGCCTGTTCCTACCGGCTCATTCTTGAAATTCTCCTTCTTCTCCTTAATCGCAGCAGGACTGGCAATCCCGAAGGTCGTCATGGCGATATTCTGCAGGAACGGCGCCTGCGGCTGGTTCAGTACAAATTGAACCGTCGACTCGTCCACCGCCTTCACTTCCTTAATCACCCGCGACCCGTCCGGGCCAAACATGGAGTCATAATAGTCGAAAGAATCGCCTTCGAATTTGTATTCACTGGCCGGATCACTCCAGCGCTGGAAATTGAACACAACGGCCTCGGCGTTGAAATCGGTTCCGTCATGAAACTTCACGCCGGGATGCAGCTTGAAGGTGTAGCTCAGCCCGTCCGGCGTTACTTCCCAGCTATCGGCAAGTGAGGCCTGGACTTCGGAGGTGCCGGGCTTATATTCGAGCAGCGAATCGAAGACCTGATGGGCAATCTTCAGCGACTCCCCGTCCGTCACAATCGCCGGGTCCAGGGAAGCCGAGTCGCCCCCGCGCCCCAGAATCAGGGTATCCTGCGCTGTCCCGGATGTCTCCGGCGAGCTTGCCGGAGCATTCGTTGCCGCCGTATTCCCTCCGGTATTTCCAGTGTTACCTGCGTTGCCTGTGTTATTCCCTCCGCCGCAGCCGCTGAGCGCGAGCCCCGCGCCAAGCATCAGTACCAATGCGAGATTACCCCATTTCTTCATCTCCAGAAAGCTCCCTTCTTTCATTGAAATATCAAAGTGTTTATATAGAGCGGTGCAGGTAGCACAGCTATAAACCAAGGTTCTTCTGTATATGGCTCTAAGATGCAAGCAGATCAGGCAAGCGGTGTATTGGCTTCTTCATCATAGAGATGGCAGGCTGTGAAATGTCCGGCTTCTGTCTCCAGCAGCGGAGGTCTGGCCACCCGGCACCGCTCCATCACGCGCGGACAGCGCGTGTTAAATGCACATCCGACTGGCGCATTGGCCGGACTCGGGACCTCTCCCTGCAGAATGACCCGCTCCTTGCGGATATCGGGATCAGGTTCAGGAACCGCAGAGAGCAGAGCCTGCGTATAAGGATGCTGCGGCCGGGTATATAGCGTATGCTTGTCCGTAATTTCGACAATCCGCCCCAGGTACATTACGGCTACCCGGTCGCAGATATGCTTCACTACACTAAGATCATGGGCGATAAATATGTAAGTTAAGCCGAATTCCCGCTGCAAATCCTGCATCAGGTTAATGACCTGGGACTGGATTGATACATCCAGCGCAGAGACAGGTTCATCTGCGATAATCAGCTTCGGATGGAGTGCCAGCGCTCTGGCAATGCCGATCCGCTGGCGTTGTCCGCCCGAGAACTGGTGAGGGTAACGCTGCAAATGCGCCCTGGACAATCCGACTACATCCGCCAGCCGCTCCACCTCTGCCTTACGCTGCCTGGCATCGCCGGTGGCGTGTACAATCATCGGCTCTTCGAGAATACGCTGCACAGTATGGCGCGGGTCCAGAGAGGAGAACGGGTCCTGGAAGACAATCTGCATTTCCCGGCGCTGCTTCCGCATCTCCTCGGCAGACAGCTTCGTAAGCTCCTGCCCTTCGAACCAGATCTCACCCGCTGTCGGCTCAATCAGCCGGAGCAGCGCGCGGCCGGTAGTTGATTTGCCGCAGCCGCTCTCCCCAACCAGACCGAAGGTCTCGCCCTTGCTCACAGCGAAGGAGATATCATCCACAGCCTTCACACTGCCGCCCTCCCGGCTGAAGAAGCCCTTGTTCAGCGGATAATACTTCCGGAGTCCCTTGACCTCAAGCAGGCTCTCACTCATACCGCATCCTCCTGTGGACTGTCATGCAGCCAGCATCTGCAGCTGTGCTGTTCCTCTTGCCGTGTCAGCCCCGGAAGGCTCTGCATGCAGAGCTCCATGACTTCCGGGCAACGCGGTGCGAACCGGCAGCCCTGCATATCTGTGCTGAGAACCGGCACATTACCCGGAATGGAGTAGAGACGTTCCTTAGCTTCATCCATCCGGGGGACGGAGGCAATCAGTCCTCTTGTATACGGATGCAGCGGATTTTTGAAGATATCATGAACACTGCCTTCCTCTACCACCTTACCGGCATACATCACAGCCACACGGTGGCACATCTCGGCCACTACGCCAAGATCATGGGTAATCAGCATGACAGCAGTGCCTTGCTCCTCATTCAACTGACGAATCAGCTCCAGAATCTGGGCCTGAATGGTTACATCCAGCGCGGTTGTCGGTTCATCGGCAATCAGCAGCTCCGGGCTGCAGGAGATCGACATGGCAATCATAACACGCTGGCGCATGCCTCCCGAGAGCTGATGCGGGTACTCGTCGATGATCGCTTCCGGCCGGGGGATTCCAACCTTGCGCAGCATATCGACCGCATGCTCCCGGGCTTCCTTCCTGGAGAGGCCGCGGTGCAGGCGTACTGTCTCCATAATCTGCTGTCCAACTGTGAATAAGGGATTCAGCGAGGTCATCGGCTCCTGAAAGATCATGGAGACCGAATCTCCCCGGATCTTACGCATCTCCTTCTCCTTCAGCGGGACAATATCGCGGCCTTTCAGCAGGATACGTCCGTCTACAATTCTTCCCGGGGGGCTTGGGACCAGCTTCAGGATAGACAGGGAGGTGACGCTCTTGCCGCAGCCCGATTCGCCCACTACGCCCAGAACCTCGCCCGGATTAATATAGAGATCAACACCATCCACTGCGGGAACCTCACCGCGGCCCGTAAAAAAGTGGGTATGCAGGTTTTCAATGCTCAGAATCGGCTGGATCAAGTCTCTCCCTCTTTTCTGTTAAAAATTGAACGAAGGTCAAATGACTAGTCAGGAAAACTATTCAAAAAGCAGGAAAACTATTTAAAAAGTTAGATATATTAACTATTACCTAACACAACAAGTAATGTAATTAACTTTAAATGCATATTACTGTTATTTAATGTATAACATTACTATGGATATCCTATCTAAGCAAGGGAAATTTGTGCATATAACTAACCCTATGAATTTTATATGAATATATCAGAGCATAAAAATCCGGGGAAAATATATCTATCGTTATTTGTACAGCGACAGCCACTTCTCCAGCTGATGCTTCAGCACATCCCGGTAGTACAGCGGCTCCATAATCTCAGCCTCTTCCTTGTATTTCATAATCCAATGGACGAAGCCGATGTCCTGCTCCACAGCGACCTTGAAATGCAGGCTGCGGTTCTGGCGGTCCACTTTGCTCGGCTTGACAAACATGTCCTCCTGCTTCAGCCGTTCCATCATCCGCTGCGAGAATTTGACTCTGAATTCAACCTGCAGGCTGTCCTGCTCCAGGGACCACTTCTGTTCCATGAAGGACTGCAGATCGAACTTATCTTTGGAGAACCACCTGTCCAGCGGATTCACACTGGAGAAGCCGTTAATATGAAAGGTACGGATGATCCCGAAACGGTGACAGAAACCAATCAGGTGAAAACGATTCTCTAGCGGGACCAGACAATAAGGATCAATTCGGATACCTTTTTCTTCATAGGCATTCTCACTATAGTCGGCCTGTATGCTTCTCTGCTTCATCACGGCATCCAGAATGTCGGTCAGAAAGAGGGGCTGGTCTCCCTGAGATCTGCTATTTTCCGTCCAGTTTGGTCCGGCTTCTTTTTTCGTATGCTCCATTGTTTCTTCCCTTTCTGCCTTTTGCTTATAATCTGCCGCCATCACTTTCTCGTATGCATCTTCAAAGCCCGGGGGCAGCAAAGGTTTGATCTCCGCCATAATACTGCGCAACTGTGAAAAAGCCTCTTCTTCCTCTTCTGACCAATCCAAGGGGTACAGCGCGAAATTCCCGATAAAAGCATACCCCTTGCCATGTCCCATATGAGTAATGGGGATATGCATGGCACTGAGCGCATCCATATCCCGATAAATCGTTCTCTCGCTGTTGCCGCATCGTTCCGCCAGCTCACGGGCCAGAATTCCCGGTTTGGCTTGAACTAGCGTAATGATGCGCATCAGCCGGATCAATCGGTCTGTCATATTCAGTTCTCCTTGACTTATGGTAAAATAGACCCATTATTTTTAAATAAACTAGTTATATATATCTATAACCAAGGATGTAATAACCGAGATAAGAAAATATAATAGAACTATTTTACTATGTCACCACATTTAGATATTACGCATTTCTTTATCTGCTCCGCCGGGTGTGATTCTATATTTGAGCCCTATGTATGGGTAATTCCTATTCTATCTACGCAGCTTCCCTGCAATTATCTCATTCCGGTCCTGCTAAGCGGCAGATTCTCCACCTCCAGTCTTTTATACAGCGCTTCCGCTTCTCTGAGCAGCTGCATATCCCCGGAGCGGGCAGACATCAGCAGTAACTGATCCGCCTGCCTGCGAAGAATATCTGCGGGTACCTCCGGCTTGTTCTTCATCCGGGCCTCCTGGGCCTCCGCGATTAGCGCCTCTGTCTGCAGCAGCGCCAGATGCTTCTCCACATGAAAGCAGGAGCGGGCCCCCAGCAGGTCGGTATGATGGGAATATTCGATTCCCAGCTTCTTGAGCGGCAGCTCGCGGATACGCTCCACCGTAGGCTGCTTGTATTGCCATTGCAGCCAGAGGGCTTCATGTATGCCTGCAGGCATACCTGCCATCATGAATTCCAGGGCAATGTACCTGCGCTGTCCGGAATGGATTTTGCCAAGCTTCAGGAGCAGTGATCTTCCCTCTCCTTCTTCTGCACTACACCCGTAACATCCTGTTACCTTGACATGACTTTCGAGCCAGACACGCAGCTCAATATCCCGGGCTACCACCTTGCGGCTCTTCTTGCGGAACTCCTCGCCTTGTAGCGCTCCTTTCCACTCCACGAGCAGCACTACTTTCTTGGCACCGCCCGCCAAAATACGCTCCTGGCTCCATGTAAACAACGTCTGAATACTTGCTTGCATATTTCCACCTCTTTCTTATTTTGGGTCTTCTATTAATGTACCAATATTGGCGGACAACTCCTTGTCATGGAATGTATGTTCGGTCCTATAATATCGACAAAAAAAGAGCCAACCTCCCCCTAAAGGGGATTGCCTCTTTACGAAAGTCTATCCTTTTGTCAAAATATGACGAACAAAGTTTTACGCATTACATCAATCTGACCCGTCTGCCCGCCTTCTCATGCCGGAAGAACAGGCCAAGGGCCCAGGTTGCACACAGCAATGCGAACAGGAAGAACAGAAGTGACCACACCGGAGCCGGTAAAATGGTTAATCTGGACAGATTCGCTGCATCCCCTGCACGGGCAGGCGTCACGACGGAAGCATAGACCAGGAATACGGTCCCCATCACAGACTCCTCCAGGGTCAGAAACGCAAGAAACAGGTAGTACACCTTGCTGACCTTCGGCCAGAGGAACAGCATTGCAGCATTCAGCAGAATGAAGCCGCTCAGCCAGATCATCCCGAAGCCGCCCCGCACATACAGCACCAGCATAATTAGTGCGACCAGGCTGGCCAGAACCAGCCCCCATTCCCGTTTATCTCTACTATAGAAATAGAAGAGCAGCAACGCGAACAGTGAAGCCAGAGGATACCCCGCCAGCGACACCAGGATCGCCTTGCCTCCGGCAGCTATTGCCGAATAGGTCACACCGCTGTGATCCGAATACAGCTCAATGCGCAGCACATTGCCGGAGAGCAGCAGGGTCATCAGCGCGTGGCCGAATTCATGGAACATGGTATCCAGATTACGGAATAAGGAGGAGAACGGAATAAACCGGGTTAACAGGGCGGAGCCTGCCAGGAACAACAGTGTTTTGAGCCATCTATTCATTGAATACAGCCCCTTTCCGTTCACAGTATACGTTAATTTGCAGCGACACTCAATATCGCGGGAACCATCCCTGGCTTAACGCTGTATTACCTGTATGGTTCTCTGTATGGTTCTCTTTATGGACCTGAAGGGTAATTATGCCTACAGCCTTTCAGGTTGTCCAAACGGCAAGCAGCTATGATAAAATAGGAAGACAATTAGCTCTAACAGGTGGTGATCAGTTGATGAAAAGACAGGTAACTGAAGTGATGCTGAAGCTGCTGGGTTCGTCCCTGCTTCTGCTTGGCCTTATTCTCACTTGGCCTGCCCCCGAGGCAAAGGCCAATTATCTGAATGATATATACAATGGAATCCAGAGCTTCTCGGAGCTGCCCGGAGAGGTCAGCAAGCTGCAGGAGAGCTACCGGAAGACTGCCGAGGAGCTTCAGCAGACGAAGGAGGATCTCGGAGAAGCGGTAGACGAGCTGGGGCAGACCAAGGAGCAGCTGACGGACAGCCTGCAGCAAATGCAGACGTATCAATCCCAGAACGCTGCCCTGCAGGAGCAGAACCGCCAGCTTAGCCAGGTCGTGGACGAGCTGAAGAATGACCGGACAGCGAGAGAGAACTACTTCAACCGGATCAAGGTGACGGTCATCTCCGGGATTGCTCTTCTTCTCGGCTACTTCCTGCTGATCCGGGTGCTGCGCTTCACAATGCGCCACCGCTCCAGAAGAAGTGACCGGCTGCGTTAAGGAGGATGAATGAAGCATGAATATTGACATTCAGGATGAAGGCGACAGCGGCAGCGGACAGGCGGTTGCTTTTACCATTCAGGAGAACGAAGAAGTCCATGTGCTGCACCCGCAGCAGATTATTGCTTACCAGGGCCCTTCGGCAGGACGGGCCGACCGGTTCATGGATGTGAAGGGCATGTACCGCAAACGCAAGCTGATCCGGGCGGATCTGACCGGCCCTTGCCGGTTCACAGCCGCGCTGCCGCCGGGCTACCGGGTCAAGACCATCCGGCTCGACAGCAAAAGCGATCTGCTCTACGACTTCAGGCATCTCTTCTTCTACAGCAAGGGAGTCACGATGCAGACAAGAGTCCTGAGCATGAAGAATATGCTGATTACCCGGGATATCGTCAAGGTCAAATTCTCCGGCCGCGGCAGCATAGGCATTCTCACGGAGGGTACGGTCTGCGAAGCAGAGCTGCATCCCTTCGATCCGCTGTATGTCGATGCCGGGAGCATTATCGCTTATCCCGAGAATGCCAAGCTTGAGCTGACGGTCTACGGCAATCATCTCGCCAGCCAGCATATGAGCTATCACTGGAAAATGACAGGCCACGGGCCTGTGCTGTTCCAGGCCGGACGCCAGAGCAGACGCTTCGAGCGCGACAATAATGAAGACGGCATTATCAAGCGCTTCCTGCGGGAGGCCCTGCCCTTCGGCGGTGTATTTATTAAGTAAGCAAAGAGCGCCCGCGTTACACCTGCGGGCGCTCTTCTATATCAGCGTGAAACCTATACGTTCTTATATTTCCAGGTAAGCGTTCAGCATCCAGGCTGTCTTCTCTACGCTTGTCCGGATTCCGATCAGCAGATCGGCGGTAGGCTGGTCGCTGACCTCCTCTGCGCTAGTAATGCCCTGCTTCAGCTCTTCCGCTACGGCAGCGAAATCTTGAACCAGCTGTGCCACCATTTCCTTCGCGCTCTCACCGCCGGCAGCTTCCTCCAGGCTGGAGAGCTTCAGGTACTCTGCCATAGTAGATGCAGGACGTCCGCCGATGGCGAGCAGCCGCTCAGCCAGCTCATCCACATAACCCGCAGCTTCGTTGTACAGCTCTTCGAATTTCTCATGCAGTGTGAAGAATTGGGGTCCGCTGACATACCAGTGGTAATGATGCAGCTTCACTCCCAGCAACGTCCAGTTCGCGGTCTGACGGTTCAGGACAGCATGCAGTGCAGTGTGGCTGTTAACTTGTGTACTCATTCAAAAAACCTCCCGGAGTGTGTGTTTTACAACGTATTGTATTTAGACTCGTTCTAAATCTATATACAATTTAACATACTTTTTGCCGTATTGCAATCGAATATCCTGCATCCTTGATGTATTGCACATTCTAGCATTCCTCCGGGAGCCTATCCTATAATTTGAATCACAATTGACGCAAATGCACATGGATTGACATAAATCACTTGAACCGGAAGAGAAGCTTACATCCTTCCGTAGGATCTCCCTTACACCGTGGGGATATCCGTCTCTGCCGCCCGTCCCAGGCCGCTGCGGAAGATGGCGCGCATCTCCTCCCGCTTGCTCTTGGGGCTAAGCACATATACCGTATCCCCAGGCTCAATCACCGTGCTGCCATGCGGCGTCACGATGGTCTTGTTCCGTATAATGGCCGTGAACAGAATATCGTCCGGCAGGCCGATCTCTGCAATCTGCCTGCCGCATATCGCCATCTGCCGGTCGATTCCGATATGATTGAATTCAGAATCGGTCTTCCCGAATGCGACCAGCTCCATTAATGAAGGCTGGGATGCATGCTCCCGGCCCACCAGCCTCAGCCGCGAGGCCAGGGGCGAAATGGTTGTTCCCTGAATCACAGCCGAGGTCAGGACCACGAAGAATACGACATTGAAGAACAGCCTGCCATGCGGCAGCCCCGCGAGCAGCGGGTAGGTCGCCAGGACAATCGGGACGGCTCCCCGGAGCCCGGCCCAGGAGATCAGTAGCTTTTCACGGAAGGAGAACCTCGACACAAGCAGGCTGAGGAATACGCCAAGCGGTCTTGCCAGGGCCATCAGGATGACGGACAGCAGCAGCCCCTGCCAGGCCACAGCCGCCAGCTCCTGCGGGAAGACCAGCATCCCGAGCAGAATGAACATGGCAATCTGCATCATCCAGGCAAAGCCATGGTTGAAGTTCATAATGGTGCGGTGGTACATCAGCTCGGAATTCCCCAGCACCAGCCCCATGACATAGACGGCAAGCAGCCCGCTGCTGTGTACCATGGCCGAGACCCCGTAAGTCAGAACTGCGAAGCCGACCGCCATGACCGGATACAGCCCGGTGGAGTCCAGATTAATCCGGTTAATCAGATAAACTGCCAGCTTGCCGATGATGATCCCGGCCAGCAGCCCTACCCCCATCTCCCAGAAGAATGACAGCACCAGACGCAAGACTGCGGTATCCGGGTGCTGTAGCCATTCAATCAGCGACACGGTAAGGAATACGGCCATTGGATCATTGCTGCCGGATTCGGCTTCAAGGGTGGAGGTTAGCCGTTTATCGATATTTTTGCCGCCCAGTACGGAGAATACCGCCGCCGCATCTGTGGAGCCGACAATGGCCCCGAACAGGAAGCTCTCCGCCCAGGGTACACCGAGTACAAATTTGGCAAAAATACCAACGATCACGGTAGTCAGCAGTACTCCGAGTGTAGCCAGCGACAATGCCGGCTTCAGAATCGGGCGAATATCCTTCATGCTCGTCTGCATGCCGCCCTCAAACAGAATCACCACCAGGGCAAAAATGCCGGCAATCTGTGTGAGCGAAGCATTGTTGAAATAAATAAAATGGCTGAGCACCATGCCGGCTGCAATAAACAGGACCAGAGCAGGCATGCCAAAACGGGTGGAGAATTTGGTGGAGAGCACGGCGATCAGCAGTAAAGCCGCCAGCAGCAGAATGATTTGATCTGCAAGATGAGTCATGAACCGGTTCACACCTTCCCCGGAGCCGGGTATCCGCCTTAGCCCCATGTATTTTATAGTAATGTTTATGATTCCAGGACAGAAAAAAACCCCGGTGGGCTGAGTTCCACGGAGGTTATTATGCCGTCGTTCATTCTCTTGAATACACCTGCAGCTCCTGAATGGACCAATAGTTGCCGCCGGAGCCTGTCTGGGTAATCTTAATATGCCGGGTCTTGACCGGGGCAAACGTAATCTTGGTCTTCGCCAGCCCGCCTTTGCCCGCTGCAACCTGTCTCCAGCTCTTGGCATCATCCGATACCTGCACAATGTAGCCGCGCGGATAGTCATAGGGTGATAAAGGATAATCCATATCTATAGCTTCTACCGTATGTTCTGCGCCCAGATCAATCTGGAAGTACTCCCCCGAAGCCTGATGCTTGACCGTATCCCAGCGGGTCCGCCGGTCTCCGTCAATGGCACCTCCCGGATTGGATGCCTCCTTACTCACACTGGACGTCACCTTCCAGCCTGCCCGGTCCAGCGGGACAAGTCCGGTTGCTGTAATCTGTGTCTTCTCTGACATCACGCCAGAGCCGGACACCCGTACAGCATAAGTATAAAGTGTGCCTTCCTTCAGCTTGCTGTCGTTATACTCCGTTCCCTTCACCGCTGTAGCGATGACCTTCAGCTTCTCGTCCGGGCCGTCCGCCCGGAGCACTTCATAGCTTGCTCCGGGGGCTTCCAGCCAGTTCAGATGCATAGATAATCCTTTGACAGCAGTTGCCTTCAGACCCTGCGGCGCCGTATCTGCCACCTCGGAGGAAGGCTCCAGAATGTACTGCACGCCTTCTCCCGGAGCCAGCGTCTCCGTGAATTCCAGCTCCGGCGAAGCGGCTCTGCCGGTTACATAGCTGCGGGCCTCCTCATAAGTATCGCCCTTGCCGAACCGTTCTCCTTCGTACTCCGTTTTTTTCGGCATAGTGATCTTGACCTTAACGGTCCGCTCGGTCTGCTCGAAATTGACGAAGTTCACCAGCACCTTGTTGGATGTCGCCTTGCTGCCCGCGAGCGGCTCAAGCGTGGAGGTGTCCACGGCTCTTACGTAGACCAGCTTATCCTTCAGCTCCTCCTTATTGCTGATCTGATAGGTCAGCGGAGCGCCGTGTGTGGCATAAGCCAGATCCAGCCTGCGCATGATACTGACACGGGATTCTTCGCCTTCCTTGGTGTAGTAGATCTCTGTAGCCGCCGGATCATGATCCTCCAGATTGAAGCCGTATTTGAACAGGCTGAAATTCTTGAAGAAGGCGGCATGCTGCACGAACATCTCGGCATAGCCGATATGTGCCCGCATAATCCGGTCGAACACCGCCGAGGTCCGCTCCTTGGCCCCGTATTGATACGCGTCCACATGAGAGTCCGAGGTGCCGAACTCGGTGGCGAGCATTTTTTTGCTAAGGCCGTCTACCGATCCCCCGAAGGTCTTCAGGTTCTCCGTGAAGCTCCCGCCCTGACCGAAAATATAGGAATCGCCATAAGAATGGCCATTCGTCAGATCCGTTACCGTCTCAAGCTCATCCCGCTGCTTCGGGTCACGTTCCCAGCCGTCCGGGTCCCCGCACTGCTTCACCGGCCCCTTCTGGTTGCCGCACGAATCTTCGCTGTAGCCCGGCCAGTAGGCCCATCCGGGTGCAACCGTCTGCAGATGCGGCGCAATTGTCTTTCCCTTGCTGTTCAGCCACTCTGCTATGGCCAGATTGACCGCTTTGGAACGGTTGAACAGGCCCGGTTCGTTATCCACCTCGTAGTACTGGAAGTACGGACTGTACTTCTGGAAATAATCCGTCAGCTTCTTCTCGGCATCCTCGGGCAGCGTGCCGTCTGCCTTCAGCTTGATATCGCCTGTATGCAGATAGAGCGCTACGGCCTGCATATTGTAATCCTTCAGGACCTTGTAGTACTCATCCATCTTCTCACAGGAACGGCCCACATCACTGGCACAGCTGGTACGCATGATATTACCGCTGTAGGCTACGCCCAGCCACTTCATAATATAGGGCAGATGGGTAACCGCCCCCTCGTCAAAATAAAACTGCTTGTTATTCACCACCGTCCCGGTCAGCGTATAGCTGCCATGGATCGGCTCCTTAACCGGAGACTTGAGCGCCTCCAGACTGAGATTATCCCATGTCCACCAGTTGTACTTATCCTCAGCTTCTGAGGAATAGATTCCCCTGGCCGTCCGCAGCGTCAGCTCGTTGGTGCCGCTGATGAGCTGCTCTTTGGGAATGTACAGCTCATAGGTTTTGCGGAAATCGTATTTGCTGCCGGTTCCGGCAATCCCGGCGATCTGAATGATGCCTGAGAGTTGACCGTTGGAGAATACGCTCATCTGGGGTACAGACTTGTAAGCATCGATAATGCTCACGCGAAATAAGACCCCGTGCTCCGGGATCTTATCCAGCTCATACTGAATCCGCAGCTCCGGGTTGGTCTCCCCGTGCAGGCCGGAGGGCAGTGACTTCAGCTCTCCCGACCTGGCAGTGGTTGAGGCTATGCTGAGCGTCTTTTTCACCCCGCTTGACCCCGCCGCCTTGAACTCATCGGCAGAGCCGTCATGCTTGCCAAGCTGCCATAGAACCGTTCCTTCCGGCATCTCAGGACCGGCATCCTTAGCCGCCGACAATGAAGACAGATCCACATCCTCTTCACCGTCCTTCGTCCCGTAATCTCCGAAGACAGAGACGGACAACAGAATCAAGATGATCAATGCTGCGAATTTTAGTAGCCTGTGGAGATATTTACCGGGTTTCTTTTGAACTCTAGTCCTCATTCCCTTGTCCTCGCTTTCTTCCGGAATTCTATGCTGTACCGGGATAACGTCACGCTTCTTCTGCTGCGGGGCTTCCTTAAGGAAGCGTCAGCGCACTCTGTGGGATAATCATCTGCTTCTGGCTCTGGCTTCTCCACATCAGACTGACGCTGGCATCCCCGCGGTTCTCATAATACTCTACCTTGATGGCGTAAGGGGTATTTACGGAAAGGGTGATGCTGCCCTCCTTGCCCGCGCTGCTCTGATTCTTCCAGTTGTCGATCAGGAGCTTGCCGCCGATCCATACGCGGATGCCGTCATCCGAAGAAGCGGTGAACGTATACTTTTCACTGTAGAGAGGCTTAAGGGTCCCGGTCCAGCGTACCGAGAATGCATCTTTGGGCAGGCCGGAGGCCGGTGAATTGCCATGCCAGTTGAATTGAAGGGTGCTGTCATTACGGGTAAGCAGCGGTGTGCCGGACAGGTCCATATTGCCATAATATTGGCCTCGCAGGCCGTTCCTTGAGCTTACAGCCGCCGCATGGGTTTTGACACCCGCCGCCAGCTTGTAATCCTCCCGCGATACTGTGTATTTATGGTTCATGAAGCTTTGAATTTTCACAGTCGGGTTATTCTCAACCAGCATCTTGCCCCATGTCATCGTATATACCCATTTGCTTTGCTTTTGAGACATGATGACAGGGTCTGGAAGCTCTCCGCTCTCCCCGATGCCGATCGGTTTGCCGTCCGCAAGCTTCAGGAGGCTATCATAATAGGACTGCTTGAAATCATTGTCATAAATATCGGCGGCCAGAATATCCACCTTGGCGGTGCCGGGAAAATAGGCGGCATACGGCTCAGACGACTTGTTCTCGGCATTTGGATTCCACACCCACAGCAGATTGTTCAGCTTATGCTTATTCACCATGCGGTCATAGACCAGGTCCCAGAGCTTCGCGAAGTCATCCTTCTGCCCCCACCAGAACCAGCCGCCGTTCATTTCATGATAGGGCCGCCATAGCACCGGAACTCCGGCATCGCGCAGCTCGCCCAGATACTTGGCCACTTCATCCAGCTCGGCAACTAATGCTTTGTACTGCGGCGTTCCGGGAGTGATATACAGCTTGAATTGACTCTGGGTAATCGGCTTCTGCACATTGGTCCATACCGGCGCGGTTCCCGGCAGATTCTGATGGAAGGTCATGGCGACAATGCCACCACCCTCATGCCACCGTATAGCACTGTCCACGACAGCCTGACGCTGTCTGGCAATGGTCTCCTTGGATTGATTGCCTATAGCTCCCAGCTCATAGCCATGCAGAACCGCATAGCGGCCGCTTGTTGTGCGGAGCTTATTATTGAATTCATCGGGGCTCTCCAGGTAATCATGCTGGCCGGAGATCATCCCCTTGCCGCTAAGATCACTGAGATAGCTTAACAGTGCGGAAGCCTCCTTGGAGGCCGAAGGATTAATGGGCTTTATGGGAGCGGGGGCGGCAGGTGCCGTAACCTTGGCGGCTGCGGGCAGACTGCGCCCTTCCCCCCATGGAAGTAATGAAAGGATAAGGATTAGAGGGAAAATAGTTGTATATAGCCTGTACTTACGGTAAGTGTTCAATGTAATCTCCTTTCTCCAGCCACACTTCTCCGGCAGAACCCTGAGGTTATACCACCCGGATTGTCTGCCTTTCTATAGCTTAGTAGCCCTGCTGGTAAGCAGGGCCATTAAGAGTGTGGCTTACAGGATTTATAATTGTAACGTCTTAACCAGTAACAGCGCCAATGATGAACACAGCTGCGGACCTTATGAGCTTAGGAAGCGGACGGGAGGAACAGCGCGCTTGCCGGAACGGTACCCTTGGCCTGGCTCGGACTCTGCCACATCAGCCGCGCTTTTGCATCCCCTTGATTCTCATAATACTCTACCTGGATATCATACAGCTCGCCTGCGGTCAGGCTGATGCTGCCCATGCGTTCAGTGCCGCTCTGCTTCACCCAGCTGTCAATCACAAGCTCACCGTTCACCCGTACGCGGATACCGTCATCGGAATGGGTATAGAACTGATAAGTCTCCGTGTACAGCGGCTTAATCTTCCCGCTCCAGCGGACAGAGAAGAAGTCTATGCCGATAGCGGCATCCGGCGAGCCCTGGCGCCAGTTGAAATCAAGCACAGCATCGGTACGCACTACAGCGGGTTCGCCCGAAAGCGTCATGTTATTGAAGTATTCCGCGTACAATCCATTAGCAGCAGGGACTTCTACCGGCAGATCCACCGGTGTTGCTGTAGGAGTAGGAACGGGAACAGGAGCCGCTGTCGGCGTTGGCACCGGTGTTGGCGTTGGTGTCGGTGCCGGTAATGGCGTCAGTGTTGGTGCTGGCATTGGTGTCGTTACTGGTGCCGGCGTTGCTGTCTGCGCTGGTGCTGCTGTCGCTGCTGGTACCGTGGTCGGTACTGCGGTTGCAGCCGGAGCAGGTATGGATGTGTTGCCTGCCCTGGAGAAAAGCGCACTTGCAGGTACGGTTCCCTTCACCTGGCTGGGACTCTGCCACATCAGATGAACATTCGCATCGCCTGCATTCTCGTAATACTCTACCTTGATGTCGTACAGTTGCCCGGCAGTCAAGGCTATGCTTCCTGTGCGGGCCGTTCCGCTCTGCTTGACCCAGCTGTCAATGACGGCTGTGCCGTTCACCCACAAGCGGATACCGTCATCCGATGTAGTATAGAACTGATAAGTCTCACTGTAAGCGGGCTTAATCTGGCCGGTCCAGCGGATCGAGAAGTAATCTACTCCAAGTGCGGCATTAGGGGTACCCTGACGCCAATTGAAGCTGATGACATCATCGTTACGGACCATAACCGGTGTCCCCGAGAGCGTCATGTTCTTGAAGTATTCTCCAAGCAAGCCATTCTGGGCAGGCTTACCCTCCGTATCACCGGGAGTTGGGACCGGCTTCGGCGCAACGGTAGGTGTTGCGGTAGGCGTTGCAGTTGGCGTCGGTGTTACGGTTGGTGTTGGTGTCGGCGTTGCAGTTGGCGTCGGTGTTACGGTTGGTGTTGGTGTCGGCGTTGCAGTTGGCGTCGGCGTTGGTGTTGCAGTTGGTGTCGGTGTTACGGTTGGTGTTGGTGTCGGCGTTGCGGTTGGCTTAGGAGCCGCCGCCGGAGCAGACCAGGCCTTATATTGGTCACGGGTCAGTGTGTAGCTGTCATTCATGAAATTCTTGATCGTAGCTGTGCTGTTATTCTCGTAGAGCATCTTGCCCCAGTTCATCATAAACACATAATTCTGCTGGGTCAGCTTCAGCTTCGAGATATTTGGCATTTCACCGTTCTCGCCGATGCCTATCGGCTTGCCGCCAGCCAGGCTGGTCAGATCATCATGGTATTTATTCAAGTAGTCATTATTGTATATATCCGCCGCCAGCACATCCACTCTGTCCGCACCCGGATAAGTCCGTGGATAGGGATCGGAGTTTGCATTCGGCGCATTCGGGTTCCATACCCAGAGCAGATTATTTAACTGATGAACGTTCACGAACCGGTCATACATAATATTCCACAATGCTGCAAAATTATCTTTCTTCCCCCACCAGAACCAGCCGCCGTTCATTTCATGGTAAGGTCTCCAGAGGATCGGAACTTTGGCATCCCGCAGGCTTTTCAGAGAGACAGCTACTTTATCCAGATCGGTGATCAGCGCATTATACTCTGGTGTTCCGGGGGTTACGTATTTGTTAAATTGCGCCTGGGTGATTGACTTCTGCACATTGGACCATTCGTACTTGGTGCCCGGCAGATTCTGGTGGAAGGTCATAGCGACAATGCCGCCTGCTCTGGACCAGTTCGTCGCACTCCAGACGATATTTTTGCGTTGTGCAGCTACTCCGCTCTCACTCTGCCGACCGATTGCTCCAAGCTCATAACCATGCAGTGCTGCGTATTGTCCGCTTGTTCCCTTCAGCTTGTTGCTCAGCTCATCCGGACTCTCGAAATAGTCATGCTGGCCTGTAATGATTCCATTTCCCGAGATTTCATACAGATTGTTCAGCAGCTTGACCGCCTCGGCTGAGGCGTTAGGGTTCACCGGCGCTCCTTCAGAAGGGGCAGCCTTGACGGTGGAAGGGGCGATTCCCAGTCCCACAGGTACAGCAGACCATACCACGGCCAGCGACAGCACAGCGCAGAGCAAACGAGACTTACGGTAAGTTTTCACAATATTCTCTTCCTTTCGGTAGCCAGGCTGCCACTCTTGCGAAGGCCCTATAGCTTTGCGTCCCTGTCTTTCGATCAGGTTTGCCTTTGTCGTTTTGGAAGGATCAATCCCTCTTACCGTAAATTATCGTCTTTATGCAATTTTTTTGTAGAGCAAACGCGAATTTCTCCGAATAAATAGTTCCGAGTACCTGTTTTGATTTTGTAACAATTGGTTAAATAGATAAGTTAGACCTATGAAATGAACTGATGTAGCGCTATATCCTCCCAGTCCAGAGTAATACGGATGTTGTCTTCCTCTACCAGCTCAGACCCGGTCTGCACCTCAATGAATTCCACATCGGTAAGAGCCAGAATGGCATGCTTGGTCCCTTCCGGTATCCGCACCACATCTCCCGCCTTCACCGTATGCATCTTCTCATTGATGACTATGCTGGCTTCCCCGCTGACGAAGGTCCAGATTTCACTGCGTTTGTGATGCAGCTGATAGCTGATATTTTTACCCTCATTGATGAAAATCCGCTTGGTCAGCACCTCGTTGCCCTCGTCATATTTCACATAGTCGATCACCTTGTAGTGGCCCCAGCGGCGTTCCTCGTACATCGGTCTTTGTTCAAAGGTCTTCAGCACTTCCTTGATCCGCGGACTCTCGGTCTTATGTGTCACCAGAATGCCGTCCGGGCTGGCGGCGATAATCAGATCCTTCGCCCCGATCACGGTAATCGGAATATCCAGCTCGTTAATGAGCGAGGTGCCCTCGGAGTCTGCCGTTACGAAGCCCTTGCCGACATGGTTGCTGGTCATTTCCTCGGTCAGGGTGTTCCAGGTACCCAGGTCCTTCCAGAATCCTGCGTACGGCTGCACGACGATGTTCTCCTCTTTCTCCACCACTTCATAATCGAAGCTGATGGAAGACAGCAGCTTATACTGCTTCTGCAGCTCCTCGTAATTCAGCGGCAGCCCTTTGCGCTGCAGAATATCCAGCAGGTAACCCAGGCGGAAGGCGAACACCCCGCAGTTCCAGAGCGCGCCCTGGCTGATCAGCTCCTCGGCCTGCACACGGTCCGGCTTCTCCTGGAAGTGGCTGACCTGCAGATAACCATTCGCTCCCGCATCTGCGCCCGTTGGAATAATGTAGCCGTATTTCTCCGAAGCATGCTCGGGCACTACGCCCATCAGCGCCAGGTTCGCTCCGCTCACCAGCATAGTGTTCTCCAGCTGCAGCACCGTTTCGAAAAAGGAGGATTCCACGTATGGGTCCACCGGCAGAATCGCCACGGTCTCGCTTGGGGATACTCCCGCGATGGAATATAGATAGGCCGCCGTCAGCGCAATGGCCGGGAAGGTATCCCGCCGCTCCGGCTCCACGATGATCGGCACCCCGCTGCCGAGCTGGCTCTGGATCATCTCCACCTGGCTGCGTCCGGTCGCCAGATAAGAGGACCCGGCCATGCCGTTCTCCTCCAGCTGTCTCCATACCCGTTGTACCATTGATTCCGGTTCACCTGCCGGACTTGCCAGTACCTTCAGAAATTGCTTGGAGCGTGAATCATTGGACAACGGCCAGAGCCGCTTGCCTGAGCCGCCTGATAGAAGTACTAGTTTCATAGTGAACCCTCCATATCGTATTGTTATTGGGTATTTCTTATTGCGGTTGTAGGTTAAAACCCCGCCTGTTATGAGGGTCGCTGCAAGGAATTTTGGGCTTACGGCCGCTGCCCAATTTGGATTTCCTGATTAAAACCGCTCCTCGCGGTAGAAATCCAAATACAGCATATGCTTCCGAAGCGAGCTTTCCTGCGGAAAGCTTTTAGGCGGACGCTACGCTCCTACAGCTCCAAAATTCCTCTCCGCTCCATTTCATAACAGGCTTGTGATTTCATAACCGCTTCGCCCGCAGGCGAAGCTCCCGGCTAAAGATCCGGGTATTGCCGGCCTGTTGTAGCGGCAATAGGGCCGGGCTGCCGCTTGTTCCAAGGGCTTGCCGCACAAATTTGCGGCGGCAGAAGCTGGTTAGTTTAAGTACGGGACACAAATGCTGCTCAGTTGCTCCAATTGGCTCGAATCCGAGAAATCAGGGGCATTTGTGCTCCTCATTTCCTCCATTTTGCTCGTATCCGGGAAATCAGGGGCACTTGTGCTCCTCATTTACTCATTTAGCCAACTTTTCCGGGATTCAGGGGCACTTGTGCTCCTCATTTCCACATCCAGCCAACTTTTAGCACCTTCAGAGGGATTTATCCCTCTCATTTCACCGCGTAGCCCACTTTAGGCA
Organism: Paenibacillus sp. FSL R7-0179; assembly: GCF_038002265.1. Lineage (NCBI taxonomy): Bacteria > Bacillati > Bacillota > Bacilli > Caryophanales > Paenibacillaceae > Paenibacillus > Paenibacillus sp. FSL R7-0179. The sequence goes on along the minus strand of NZ_JBBOCC010000002.1, from coordinate 192,445 downwards.
CATTCAAGGGGATTTATCCCCTTCATTTCGCCGCGCAGCCCACTTTCGGCACATTCAAGGGGATTTATCCCCTTCATTTCACCGCGTAGCCCACTTTCAGCGCATTCAAGGGGACTTATCCCTCTCATTTCATCGCGCAGCCGACGTTCGGCGTATTCAACGGGATTTATCCCTCTCTTTTCGCCGCGCAGCCCACTTTCGGCCCATTCAAGGGGATTTATCCCCTTCATTTCTCCGCGCAGCCCACTTTCGGCCCATTCAAGGGGATTTATCCCCTTCATTTTGCCGCGCGGCCCACTTTCGGCCCATTCAAGGGGATTTATCCCCTTCATTTCGCCGCGCGGCCCACTTTCGGCCCATTCAAGGGGATTTATCCCCTTCATTTCGCCGCGCAGCCTACTTCCGGCGTAACGCCTTCAAGTGGATCGCCAGCTACACCGCGCCAGCCACGCTGGCGGAGAATCCGCTAAGCCCGCCCATCTGCGGGCGGCCGACGGAGATGTACTCAAGGCCGGTGCCCTCGATCTGCTCTTTGGTATAGACGTTGCGGCCGTCGATCAGCACCTGGCGGCGCATGGTTCCCGCAAGGGCGTGCAGGTTGATCTCCTTGAACTGGCTCCAGTCGGTCAGCAGGCAGACGGCATCGCTGCCCTCGGCTGCCTCTTCGGCCAGTCCGCACCAGCGCAGCTGCGGATGATCGTATTCCTTGCGGAAGTTATCCGCAGCGATGGGATCGTACAGCTTCACAATGGCGCCCTCGGCGACCAGCGCCTCGACGATCTCACGGGCCGGAGCCTCGCGGACATCATCGGTATTGGGCTTGAAGGCAAGCCCCCAGATGCCGATAACTGCACCGCGCAGGCTGCCGAGCGATTCATGGAGCTTGGAGATAATCATGAAGCGCTGGCCTTTATTGACTTCAACGACGGACTTGAGCAGCTTGAACTCATAATCCACGTTACCGGCAATCTGAATCAGCGCATTGGTGTCCTTCGGGAAGCAGGAGCCGCCATAACCGATACCGGCTTGCAGGAAGGTCGAACCGATTCTCTGGTCCATCCCCATGCCGCCTGCGACTTCGGTGACATCCGCTCCTACCTTTTCGCAAATGTTGGCAATCTCATTAATGAAGGAAATCTTCGTCGCCAGAAAAGCATTCGAGGCATATTTGATCATCTCGGCGCTGCGGATATCCGTGACGAATACATTCTCTGTGAAGCCCTTATGCAGCTCGCGCATGGTCGGCTCCAGTTCAGGATTGTCGAGTCCGATCACGATCCGGTCGGGATGAAGCGTGTCGCGGATGGCAGAGCCTTCACGGAGGAATTCAGGCGCAGAGACGATATCGAAGGGATGATTCGTGAGGGAGGAGATCAGCTGGCGGATACGCTCATTGGTGCCAACGGGGACAGTCGACTTGGTCATAATAATCTTATAGCCCTCCATCGCCTGCGCAATCTCGGCAGCCGCTCCTTCGATATATCTGAGGTCGGCTTCGCCGCCCGGCAGGGACGGTGTACCCACGGCAAGAATGACGATATCCGAGCGGCGGACCGACTCCTGAAGATCGGACGAGAAGCTCAGCCGGCCCTCGCGCAGATTCATCTCGATCAGGGCCTCAATGCCCGGCTCATAGATGGGAGATTCCATCCGGTTCAGCTTAGTGATTTTCTCCTCATCCTTATCCACACAGATGACATGATTTCCATTTAGGGTAAAGCATACGCCTGATACAAGTCCTACATAGCCGGTACCAATCACTGCGAGTTTCATACTTTCATCCTCCTTTTAGGAAATTGACGTAGGCCTGTTCCACATACTGCTTGAACTGAACCATAAACGCCTGCTCATCGAATTTGCGTGCATGGCCCATAATCTGGTCGATATCCCACGCATAGGACTCCACCTCATCAATGGCCTTAAGCAAATCATCAACTTCCTGGTGCTGGAAAAACACGCCGTTAACGTATGGAATAATCGTGTCCAGCGCTCCTCCGGCCTGATAAGCAATGACCGGTCTTCCAGCAGCATTCGCCTCCAGCGGCGTGATGCCGAAATCCTCTTCCCCCGGGAAAATAAACGCCCGGCACTGGGACATCAGCCCTGTGACTTCCTCATCCTCCAGCCGGCCCAGAAACGATACATTCCCTTTGGCCATGCCTTCCAGACGCTTACGGTCCGGTCCGTCCCCGACAATATACAGCTTCAGACCGTTACGGTTGAACGCCTCCACCGCCAGATCGATCCGCTTGTAGGAGACCAGCCGCGAGACAATCAGATAATAATCTCCAATGCTTGGGGAGCTGGTGAAGCGGGCCGTATTGATCGGCGGGAAAATCACATCGGAATCCCGGTGGTAATAGTTCTGAATCCGCGTCTTCACGACGGAGGAGTTGGCGACGAACTGGTTCACATTTTTGGAGGTGCGCTGATCCCAGTTCTTGAGCCGCTGCATATACACCTTAAGCAGTCTTTTGAACAACCCGGAATTCGATTGCCGCTCCATGTACGTGTCATAGTCCCAGGCGAAGCGCATCGGCGTATGACAGTAGCACAGATGGAAGGTGGATTCGGGCACCTGGATGCTTTTCATAAATGCACTGCTGGAGCTAAGAACGATATCATACCCGCTGAAGTCCAAATCGCGGACTGCCATGGGGTAGAGCGGGAGCACCCCTTTGAAATTACGCTTCACTCCCGGAATCTTCTGCAGCCAGGAGGCCCGGATATCGGCATCTTTGAGGTTATCGGTCAGGCGGCTTCCGTTAAAAACCGTTGTGAAGATCGGAGCCTCCGGGTACATGTGATGAAACACCTCCACCACCCGTTCCGCCCCGCCCATCTGGATTAAATAATCGTGCGCTATCGCAATTTTCATGTGAATCATCCTCAAAGTTTTATGGAGCAGCATCATCAAGCAGTGAACGCATGGTTAGAGACAGATGTGATGCAAGCCTTAAGCATTATGGAGCGGGAAGGTCAGGTGACTGCCAGCAGACCTTTGTAGTAAGCGACGATGTCCTTGACCGTGTTCTCGATGACAAAATGCTCTTTCACCCGTCTCATTCCATTGTCTGCCATCCGTCTACGCTCTTCGGGATGGTTCAGCATCCAGGTGATGGAGTCTGCAAGTACAGAGGCATCTCCGGGCTGGATCAGCAGTCCTGTCTCACCAGGAACTACGATCTCTACCGGTCCGCCTTCATTAGAGGCAATCACCGGCAGTCCGGCCGCCATGCCTTCGACGATGACCTGGCCGAACGGCTCAGGAGTGATCGACGTATGGATCAGTAAATCCGCTTGGTTCATGAGTCCTTGTATATCATCCACATGACCCAGCAGGCTGACATTGGTGATGCCATCCCGCTGCATCTGCTGAATTAATTCCTGTTTGTATTCTTCCTCCCCGAACAGGGCGTCACCGGCCAGCCAGAATTTCACGCGGCTGTCCTGCTTGAAGGCCTTAGCCGCTTCCAGTACAATGTGCTGCCCCTTCCAGTGGGCCAGCCGCCCGACCAGCAAGACGTTGAAGTCCTTCCGCTCCCGCCGTCCGATCCCTTCGCCTATTGCCTTAGCAAAAGCCGAGTAGACGACCAGCGTCTTCTTCGAGCGCGGCAGCTCCAGGGCATTCAGCGTGGAGTGGGAATTGGCAATGACCCCGTTCGGCAGCAGGCGTGACAGCAGCCGGATCGCCTTGGCGACAACCGGCTTCAGATAAGGCGCCCCGATGTGATCCCGGATGTGCCAGATCAGCGGCACGCCCGCCTTTTTGGCGGCGACGGCTCCGTAAAAGGCTGATTTCAGGGAATTGGTATGCACACAATCCACCTTCTCCTCCTTCAGCAGCGGAGCCAGCTTGCGGCCATAGGCCAGCAGCTTCATCGCAGCCGCCGGAGCCCCGAGGTTCACGGCATTACGGCCGCGGCTGCGGATGCTCTCATCCAGCGGGATAATGCGGACATCGATGCCCTTCTCCCGCAGACGTTCCGCAAGCGTGCCTTCCTCCGCCAGGATCACCAGCGGCTCAATCTGCTCACCGATGTTGGTGAGGATGTTGAACAGGGCGACTTCGCCCCCGCTCCATTTGGCGGTGTGGTCGATATAAGCGACTTTGATCATCCTACGCTCACACCCTTTCCCAAGGTTTCGAGGAATAAAGATTCAATCTTGTCGCCCACATGCTGCCAGGTGTACTTCTCCAGCACATGATTCCGGCACTCGTCCCGGCCCGGCAGCAGCTTGCGGTTGCTCAGCATATGAATCATGCCCTCCGCCATGTCCTCGCTGGCTGCACTCTTGAACAGCAGCTCCGGCCGGAAGCCCTGGAGGATCTCCTTGTTGCCGCCGACCGGCGTAGCCATCACCGGCAGCCCCGAGGCCAAAGCCTCAACGGTAATCAGGCCGAAGCCTTCCAGCGCCTGGGAAGGAACAACGAACATATCCGCTGCCTGATAATAGGAGGCCAGCTCATGATCGGGAATGTAGCCGAGCAGGCGGACTTTGTTGCCCAATCCGTAATCGGCGATCCGCTCTTCCAGCTCCCCGCGGAGCGGGCCCTTGCCCCCGATCAGCAGAATCGCGTTCGGGAACCTCTCCGCCACCTGCTTCCAGGCTTCCAGCAGCTGCAGCAGCCCCATCCGGTTCATCAGCCGGCGGACCGTCAGGACGGTGGTCGCGCCTTCCGGCAGATTCAGGGTCCGGCGGATCGCCAGCCGGTTCGGAGCGGGGGTGAACCGCTCGACATTCGCCGCTCCCGGAATGACGGTAATCTTGTGCAGCGGTACACCGTGCAGTTCGTGCAGCATGTTACGGAAGTAATCGCTGAGGACGATGAATTTGTCCGCCAGCTTGTAAGCCTTATGCTCTATCGACTTGGCAATCGTTGTTTTGACCTTATGCTTGATGCCTTGACCTTCAATCTTCATCTCTTCGTTCCACGGGCCGTGGAAGGTCATGATGACCGGAATCCCCCGCTTCTTCGCTTCAATTGCAGGCCCGATGCCGTAAGGGGCGAAGTGGGTGTAGAGGATATCGATCCGCCCGCTGCCGTCCCCCATCAGGGAGGCCGCCTTGCGCTGGAAGGCATCCTTGCGCTTCCAGATGGTCTCCTTCGGATCACCTGCATTGTGGATGATCAGTTCCTTCGGCGTCTCCGGCGTTTCTTGGCTGCAAATCAGGGCATGCACCCGGTTCCGTGAGGAGAGCTGTTCACACACGGATTTGAAATAGGTGTTCAGTCCTCCGGGCTGTAATGAGGGCCAGCTGAGGCCGGTCGTCATAATGTTGAGTCCGTCATTGTACGACATAGCTTCTCTCCCCCTTGTTCTCCTTCTCGGCCTGACCCGCTTCGTTATGCCGGGCCAGCCTGCCTGCGCTGTGCAATTCGTAATGCTTGAAGCCGACCATGAATTCATACATCACCCAGAAGACGGATACCGCGAAGCCCGAGATGCCTTTCTTGAACAGGCCATGCAGGAAGTACTTCTGCAGGAACCGTGCGGGCGGACGCAGGAGCAGGTGGCTCAGCTTGAACGGCTTGCCGCTGGCGAACGCACTCTCTGCTTCCAGATCGGTGTATTTGTTGAACCGGGCGACATGGTCGTTGATGCTGCGGAAGCCTTGATGCCACAGCGTTCCGTTCAGCTTCACCGTCCGTTCCTCGGACACCTCGGGCATCTCATGCACCAGAGAGTTGCGGATACCGTATTCCTTGCGGTTATACAGCCGCACCAGGTATTCGCCTTTATCCAGCCATTTGCCGAGGAAGTCGCCAATCCGGTACAGCGAGAATGCCACCGTAGCATCGGTCAGTCCCGGCTTGCGCTCCAGGATATCCCGGGCCAGCTCCTCGCTGACCACTTCATCGGTATCAATCAGGAAGACCCAATCATGGATGGCACGTTCCACTCCGAATTCCCTTTGCTTCGCATATCCGGGCCAGGGGTTGACATACACCCGGCATCCCAGGCTCTCGGATAGCCCTACGGTCCCGTCTTTGCTTCCTCCGTCGATTACGACCACCTCATCGGCGAATAACCGGCAGGACTGAATCGCTTTGGATATCCGAACTTCATCGTCCTGGGCAATGATGACCGCCGAGACAGGGTAGCTGCCCCGGCCGCCAAGCACGCTTGTTACTGAATCCATGATAGGTATCCTCCTTATATGGTCTGGTGTGTGTCGTCGCTGCGGGGAATGTTTGGGCTTCTGGCCGCTGTTGTTCTCTGATTTCCTTGATTGGACCGCTGTTAGCGGGTGAAATCAGAGAACTGCTTATGCTTCCGATGCGAGCTTTTCTTCGAAAAGCTTTCAGGCGGACACTTCGTTCCTACAGCTCCAAACTTCCCCTCCGCTTCTCCAACACCATCCCATGGTTTTTTAAGCAGATAAGGGCTCGCCTCGTGTTCTCGGCTCGCTAAACCAGCTACAAGCCATTTGAGTCTTACTCTAAACGCTTGAATCGAACCCTTAACTGCCTACACATCCATAGGTTTCTTGCGAATATACGAATTCATCGTCGTCTTCATCCACTGAAGGTCCTGGGCGTTAATGAGCAGCCGCGGAAGCTTAACCTTCAGGTTGTACCTGATATTGAGAATAATGAACAGGAACCGCAGCACGGCTGATGAGAGCATCGCCACCCCGGCTCCGAACAATCCGAACTTCGGCACCAGCAGGAAGAGCAGCGGAATCACCAGGATCAGGCCGACCCCCTGCAGGATGGATACGAACTTCGGCTTGCCCAGCGCCATGAACACCTGAGCCAGAATCAGCGTCCCGCCGCTGATGGTCACTTCCAGCAGCAGCAGGCGGAACACGGTAAGCGCGGTATTGAAATCCTTGCCGTAGAGCAGCGGGATGACAAAGGGCGCTACCAGCATCAGGAACACTGCTCCAAGCAGAGTACAGGTAGTACTGATCCGGAAAGCCTTGAAGGTAAGGGCAACTGCTTCATCCTTCGACATCTCGGAGGCCTTCGGGAACAGCACCACCGTGATCGAATTCGCGAAGAAATTCACCATACGCGACAGGCTTACCGCTACCGCATAGAGCCCCAGATCTGCCGGTCTCAGTAATCCGGCAATGATGATCTGGTCTATGTATACCGAGAATTGTCCGAGCAGATCGTTTCCGTAGGAGCCCAGACCATAGGTGAACAATCTTTTAAAATTAAGATAGGAATCCCGGAGCTTGACCTTGTAGGTCCGCAACAGCAGGATGGTCATCCAGATGAACAACGGAACCGACGGAACCAGATAAGCCAGTGCAGTTGTATAAGGATTCATATAACCGGTCAGGATCAGAATCCCGATGGCTCCCAGTGTCAGCAGCGGCACCAGGTACCGCATCCAGTTGAAGGTCTTGTAATCCCCTCTGAACTGGAAGGCCGCGTTGTTGATCTGCGACACCACAATCAGCGGGCAGAGAATCATCGACCACTGGGCGAAGACCACTACCTCATGACTGAACGACCCCAGCCAATAAGGCAGCACCAGTATTCCGACTGTCATCGCAATGGTTCCGAACGTCAGTCCGATCAGCAGGGCGATCCGGTACAGTACCCCGGCTTCCTGCGGATTCTTCTTGGCGTTGTAGATCAGCGCCGAGGGAATGCCGAAGCTCATGCTGAAGGCCAGGAACTGCGACCAGTTCACCATCGCTGTCTGCTCCCCCCGGCCTGACGGGCCGAGATAACGGGCGGTCAGTACGCCGGTCAGCATATTGACCAGCAGGATCAGCACGCTGACGAACATCGTTTTGACAGCAGCCGAGCTATTGTCCTTACTCTTCGTGAACCTCCGGAAGGTGGACCATACCCGGTTAGCGGGTAGTGATTTGGCGCTTGACTGCTGCATGCGGTAGTCCCTTCTTTCTGCTTTGAGTGAGCTCCTTGGCGCTGAGACCAAGTCCGATCAGCATCCAGATCAGATACCCTTTAAGACCGGGAAAGCCGTTATCCGATATCAGGCTGGCTACAGCTCCCATCCACGCCGCCAGCGCCAGTCTGGCGTAAGGCTGAAGTTCATTCCTGCGGGTGACTCTGGCGCCGATCTCCTTGATGACCGCACCGAGTGCCCCGAAGAAGAACAATGCGCCCAGTACACCGAAGGTCAGCAGCAGCGCGATGAAGCCGTTATCCATATTGCCGTATTCCCCCAGCTCTCCGCCGTTGCCAAGCTTGGTGCCCTGGCCTACACTGCCTATCCCCTGCCCTACCGGATTGCCTGCCACCATCGGCAGCATGTTGGTCCAGAGGCTGAGGCGTTCATTGTAGGAATGATCCTCCTGCACCGAGGTGAGGGTCTCCATCCGGGCCACCAGCCCCTCTGCTCCAGGGAGCTTCGGCACGATCCAGAACAGCGCGGCTGCCACGAAGGCAAGCTGGAGCAGTGTCTTCCATTTACCCTTGGAGGGAGAGGAAGCGATGTAGACCAGCAGCATCACCAGCAGGACCAGCCAGGCGGACCGGACGAGCGTAGTCAGCAGGCAGACTACTACGAGCAGAACACCGAGCCAACGCAGGGTACCCTGCCATCTTTTCTCCAGAATCATCGGCACCAGAGCGAAGACTAAGAAGGTTGCAGCCGGACCCGGAGAGTTCAGGGTCGAGAAGACCCGGATCTCCAGCGGATAGGGAGTCCCGATGGACATCATATCGGCATTCCGCATCCAGAAGGCGTCCCAGGGAGGAACAGTCAGATACTGCACGATCCCGTAGACCGCAACCAGCACGGCAATGTTGGCAAAAGAGTACAGCAGCCGGTCGATATCCTTCGGCTTAAACGGCGTGACCGCGAAGAAGGGAATCAGCAGCAGCGGTACGATGTAATTCGCCAGATCGTATACCGAGCCGATGCCGTTCTTCGCCAGACCGATCAATGTGCCGTAGGCCAGTGCGACGGAGAACAACAGCATGATCCGGGTGGAGGACTTGCGGATCCGGTGAATTTCCCGCAGCACCGGAATGGCTAAGGTCGCTCCGGTCAGCAGCGGGGCCAGACTAAGCAGGGAAACGGAGTGATACACGCCTTCGTACCAGTCTGCAATCCGCCGCAGCTCCGGGGCAACCGCCCAGATCAGCAGCGTGTACGGAATGAGCATCCGCGGATTCAGTAGGGCGAGCAGCAAGGCCGGAAAGAGGATGCCTGCCAGAATGATGCCCTGCAGGCTATTCGACGCGCTCAGATTCGCACTGGCAAAGCCGATCGCCAGCGGCAGGGCCAGTGCCGCAGCACAGATCAAGGTCATCAGTACAGCCGACTTCACGGCTTGTGCCGATGGAAGATTCAGATTATTCTCATCTCTGCTTAGCATCTTCATTCCCTGCCTCCCGTCTTTCGCCGCGTTCTTCAATCTGTACTGCTGTTCTTCACCTTGCCCCGTTTGCGCAGCTCTTTGAGCAGGAGCACCAGGAACTGGGCATCGTCGACAAGGTATCTTTTCCATAACCGGCCCGGCTCCTGACTAAGTCTCCAGAGCCACTCCATGCCGGTTCTCTGCATGAAATCCGGTGCCCGCTTCACTGAGCCGGACAGGAAGTCGAAGGTTGCACCCACCCCGATGGAGACCGGCGCCTGGTAGGAGGTATAGTGACGGTAGATCCACTTCTCCTGCTTCGGTGCGCCTACCCCTACGAACACGATATCGGGCTGGCTCTCGGTCAGCATCTGGATAATATGCCGGTTCTCTTCTTCGTTGTGCTCGAAGCCGTAGGAAGGCGAGTAACAGCCCACTACGTTAATGCCCGGGAAGGCGGCCTTCAGATTCTTCGTAGCCTGCTCCGCCACTCCCTCGGCGGCACCGAGGAAGAATAACCGGTATTGCCTTTGCTCGAACGCATTGCCCAGGCGGCTGAACAGGTCCGCGCCGGACACCTTTTGCTTCAGCGGTTTGCCGAGCATTTTGGAAGCCCAGATGATCGGCATCCCGTCCGCGACTACGGCACCTGCTTCAGAGTACACTTCCCGGAACTCTTTGTCCTTGCGCAGCTTGATCACATGATCGACATTGCAGGTCAGGATGTAGGACTGGTTCCGCTCCTGAATGGTTCTGTCGATATAATCCAGCAGGTCCATGAAGTCATAGTTATCGAAATTGACATCGAACATGTTCACTTGGTTCATCGTATCACTTCTTTTTGTGGGGAATCGGCCAGCTGTGAAGATCGGTACAGGCAGTTCAGGTACCAACAGAACGGAATGATGAATTGGACCGTCGACAGCGTGTTATCCGTGAAAGAATAGATCAGAAATGCTGCAATAAAGAGCAGGAAATAAGGTTTGACCGCCGGCAAAAGAACTCTGTATACCATAATAAACACAGCGAGCAAGGACAGCAGCAGCAGGATGGCACCAACATATCCCCCATCGTAATAAAAGCGGATATATTCGTTATGCGGAACCACGAACCCTCCGTAGAGCGTTCCGTCATTCGCCACCGTTACGGCTCCAAGCCCCCGTCCCGCAAGCGGCGAATCTGCCGCCTTGTTCAGGAAGTACTCCCAGGCCTCCGCCCGCCCCGACAGGTCAATTCCCGTCTCGGTCGTCCGTTCGAAGGAGCGCTTCTTGAGGTTGTCGAGCTGCATATATACCGCCGCGGTGATGACCAGCAGCGAGCACAGCAGCGGGATCAGATACTTCTTCTTCCCCTTCAGAAAAGCGCGGGAGATATCATAGAAGTAATAGAGCACCATCAGCACCAGGGCGAGAATCGGACCGCGCGTGCCTGTGATCACCAGAATGAAGAAATTCAGCCCCAGCATGATGTAATTGAACCGGATATACTGCGGACTGCGCTTGATCTCGATGAACGCGATTGCTACTCCCATGAAGGCCAGCATCGCCAGGTGAGGCGGAATATTGGCCCCCTGCACCCGAACCGCACCTGTGAACTCCACGGCTACCAGTGAATGTATATTCGCAGCCTGCAGCACCACGCCTATCAGCATGCTGACCAGCGGCAGCAGGGTAATGATCCGGATCTGCTTCCCGGCAACCTCCTTCTTCCAGTTGATCAGCAGAAGCACGAAGGGCAGAGACAGTCCGATGAAGGCTTTGACCGCAATCGATGTGCTCATCTCCGGCAGCCAGATGGAGAAGCTGAAGGTGAGCAGAATCAGGGCCAGCATCGCCCATAAGGGAGAGCTAAGCTTGAACCTGAGGCCATTGACCAGGATACACGGCACCAGCAGCATCAGAATAACCAGCTTATAGAGCGACAGGATCTCAATACCGAACATACTCCCGCTGTACAAGAAGTTAATCGAGACCGCCGTGGTCAGCAGAACGAAATAGCTGATCAGCTCGGGGCGTGACAGGGAGGCAACCAGCAGCAGAATGAAGAATACGGCTGCTACTGCGATGACCGGCTGGAAGATGACGGCTGTTCCGAGGAACAGTGCAGTTACGAGATAGAGCATTCCGTATGGCAGACTATTGATTTTGGTGCCCCACTCAAAATTGGTCATCGCGCGTCCTCCCCTCACCCCGCTGCGGATTCCCTCTTCCGGTTAAGAATCATATGGAGAGTTCCGCGAATACTCTCCAGCCGGCATTTATTCAGCAGCTTCCTTCCCTTACTGCGGGATAGAATGGAATCTGCCAGGATGTAGATCACTTTGGCGCCTGTCTTGCCCAGGAGCAGCAGATGCCCTTTCATTCCTTCACTCTTCATAGCGTTCGATATCCCTTGGCTGTAATACCGCTTCATGATCCAGTCCTCCGTCAGCCGGTTCGCCGGAACGAAATGATCCACGGCCATCTCAGGATGATAGAGAATCGAATGCCCTTCCTCCTGCAGCTGGCTGAACAGCCAGGTCTCTTCACCCGATAGTAGCGAATCGCCCTTGCGGCCCAGCTCCAGAGGGAACAGGCTGATATCGAACACCGGCTTGCGCATCGCCATATTGGCACCGCAAGGGTGAAGCCGCTTCGGATACTCCTTGATCCGGTTCCCCAGATCGACAATCGTATACGGAAGCTCGAACGGCTTGATCAGCCAATCCGGACGCTTGCTCTCGAAGATCGGAGCAATCTTGCCGCCCATCGCCATCACCTCCGGCTTATCCGCGAAGGTGTTCACAATGGTTGTAATCCAGGTCCGGCAAGGGATCGCATCATCGTCCAGGAAGGCGATGAGCTGCGATTTGGAAGCCAGAATTCCTGTGTTCCGGGCTGCAGACAGCCCTTGAACCGGCTCCAGCAGATAACGGATATCCATATCGGCACCATAGGTCTCGATGAACCCCTTAATGGCGGCCGCCGTATCATCCGTGGACTGGTTATCCACGACGATGATTTCGGCCTGGTGCAAATTCTCCAGCGGCAGCAGCGAATGAAGAGTCTTGACCAGCAGCGCCGACCGGTTATAGGTGCATATGATAATGGAAATCTCAGGTACAGCTCCGTGTACGAACATCGGCATCACCTAATTTCCATATTTTTAATAAGCATTCTTGGAACCGAGCAGCATCAGGCCTGTCTTGACGATAATCTTCAGATCGAGCATCGTGCTGCGCATGTGGATATACGTGAGATCCAGCTGAACCATCTCGTCGAAGCCGACGCTGTTTCTGGCATTCACCTGCCAGTAGCCGGTGCAGCCGGGGGTTACCATCAGCCGCTGCTTGTCGTATTCCGTATACTGCTCCACCTCTTCAACGAGCGGAGGACGGGGACCCACCAGACTCATATGCCCCATCAGCACGTTCCAGAGCTGCGGCAGTTCATCAATACTGGTCTTGCGCAGGAATCTTCCAATCCGGGTAATGCGGGGATCATTCTTGATCTTGAACATCGCGCCGCTTACTTCGTTATAGGCCATGAGACTCTCCTTCAGCTCCTCGGCATTAGAGACCATGGATCTGAACTTGTACATGGGGAACAGCTTCTCGTCCTTGCCGACCCGATTTTGGCGGAAGAACACCTTGCCCTTCGGATCTTCCAGCTTAATCAGGACAGCCACCACTGCGAAGAGCGGAAGCAGGAACAGCAGCCCCAGGGCAGAGAACAAGATGTCGATGATCCGCTTCATGACCAGATAGGATTCCATTCCCTTGCTTTCTTCACCCGAATGCAGCATGTAAAGTTTCGGCAGGACGGCCTCATAGTCTTCCGGCAGTTTTTGCATGCTCATCTCTCCTCATTTCTCGTAAAGGTTTATGCAGTCTTACTTCTTGACTCCGGCTTGTATCGCTCACTCTCGGGGAACTGTCTTTAGCTGCTGATCGTGGTCTGTCCCGCTTTATTCAGCCATTCCGCCATAGCATCCATGACCTGATAACGCAGATCTTCGCTCTCTAAGGCAAATTCCAGTGTGGTCAAAATATAACCGAGCCGCTCGCCGACATCATATCTCGTACCGTCAAAGTTATACGCGTAGACACGTTCGCTCTGGTTCAGCTTCTGAATGGCATCCGTCAGCTGAATCTCGCCGCCTGCACCCTTCTCCTGAAGATCAAGATACTTGAAGATCTTAGGGGTAAATACATAACGGCCCATGATCGCCAGATTGGAAGGTGCCGTGCCAAGTGCCGGCTTCTCCACGAAGTTGTTCACCCGGTAGAGCTTCCCGTCCTGCAGATCCGGCTCAATAATCCCGTAGCGGTTCGTGAATTCATCCGGGATGACCTGTACCCCGATCACCGAGTTCTGAGTCTCCTCATACTGGTCGATCAGCTGCTTCAGGCAAGGGACCTGTCCGGTTACAATATCATCGCCGAGCATAACGCCGAACGGCTCATCGCCGATGAACCGTCTGGCACACCATACAGCGTGGCCGAGACCCTTGGGCTCCTTTTGCCGGATGTAGTGAATTTCCACCTTGGAGGACCGCTGCACCTCTTTGAGCAGTTCCAGCTTACCGTCCTCCAGCAGCCGGGATTCAAGCTCAAAGGCGTTGTCGAAATGATCCTCGATCGCCCGCTTTCCCTTACCGGTTACAATGATGATGTCTTCAATCCCGGAGGCAATGGCCTCCTCCACTATATACTGGATCGTCGGTTTGTTGATAATAGGCAGCATTTCCTTGGGCATTGCCTTGGTTGCCGGAAGGAAACGTGTGCCTAACCCGGCCGCCGGGATAATTACCTTTTTTACCTTTTTCATCACACATACCTCCCAATAGTTTCGTTCACATTGCTGCTGTCGTGTTCTACTTGGTCTGGTTCATTGCTATTCCGAGAATCCTTACACCTGTCTGTTCCATGAGACCCTTCAGCTTGCGGAGAGCTTCACGCTTCGTCCGGCCGTGTCTGGCGACAATAACCACTCCATCCGAGAGCGGGGCCAGAATCCGTGCATCGCTGTAATCGACCGCCTGCGGGGAATCCAGCAGAATGAGATCGAAGCTGGCCTTCAGCTCCCTAAGTAGCCCGGTCATTCTCTCGCTGCCGAGCAGATCCGGCGGACTGACCGTACTCACTCCGGCAGGGATGACTGCCAGATTCGCCAAGCTGCCGTATACCAGAACGTCCTTGGCTTCCTCGTAGCCGCTTAAGTAAGCTGCCAGCCCCTGGCTGCCTTCCACATCGAAGACGCTATGCAGGCCGGGCTTCCGCAGGTTACAATCCACCACCGCCACTTTCTTGCCGTCCTGTACGAAGGATACGGCCAGATTGGAGAGAATGGTGGTCTTGCCTTCGCCGCCCTCTGCTGAAGTGAAGAGCAGCACCTGACCGCCTGGTCCCTTCAGCAAGCCGAGCTGGCGGATATACGTGCGCAGCGAGCGGAAGGATTCGGACACATGCGATGACGGGTTCATATCCGCGATTAGACTTCTATTCAGCCGTAACATATTTGCCCTCCCCTACTCTTGCCTTATCTTTATCCGTGGTGCCGAAATCGCGTTTGCGGATGGCCGGAATACTGGCAATGACCGGAAGGCCAAGCTCGAATTCCGCTTCCTTCTCGTTTCTCAGCGTACCGTTCAGCGTCTCCATCAGCAGGATAATCCCGACCGCTGCCATCAGTGACACCACGAAGCTAATCAGAATATTCATGGTCACCCCGCCGTTGACCGGCAGAGGCTGGGCTGCAGGATCAGCCGGAGTCAGGAAAGTTACATTATCCAGGTTCATCAGTGCCGGCAGGCTGCGGATGAAGGTCTGCGAAACCGCGTTTACAATCGTAGCTGCGGTGCCGTAATCCTTATCCTCCACGGTCAGATTAATCACCTGGCTTTTCTCCGAGGATTTGATCTGCAGCTTGGCAGCCAGCTGGCCCGCCGTCAGACCGAACTCGGGATGCTCCGCGATCACACTCTTCATAATGGTTGGCGACTTCATGATTTCCTTATAGCTCTCGATGAGGTTAAGACTGAAGTTCAGTGCGTTGAGATTATTGCTCTCGGGGACATTCACAACGTTGTTGACCAGTAGCTGTCCAGAGGCGGAGTAGACGGGCGCAACGAAGTTTTTACTGACGTAGAAGGTGGTGGCGCAGGAGATAAGTACAAATACCATGATTAACCATAATTTTTTCTTTATCAGGTTAATGTAATCCAAAATCGTCTTTTCCACAGTAACCCTCCTTCCGCTTGTGTTCGTTTTGAAAGCAATCATGAAAGTTTCAGATGTCTTGCTTTTATTCTAACAATGCGCAGGATTTATCACATGCCCCCTAGCATCACTTTACACTTCACTTTCGAGTGACTGCGTTTGGTCCGCCAGAGGGGGTGGATGGTATACTTTAGTACCATATCCATGGAAAATGCTAACACCTCCGGTGAGCCTTGCCTCCTTCAGGTGTTTACTTGGCCAAACACAATAATCACCCAGCCGGGTGAGGGATGCGGGTACGCCTTATCAGCCCTGCTTGCGAGCATAATGTATGCTGTTTTTCGCATACATTCGGGCCGTGGGCCCGCTTGCGAGCAATGTATGCTGTTTTCCGCATACATTCGGGCCGTGGGCCCGCTTGCGAGCATAATGTATGCTGTTTTCCGCATACATTCGGGCCGTGGGCCCGCTTGCGAGCATATTGTATGCTGTTTTCCGCATACATTCGGGCCGTGAGCCCGCTTGCGAGCATAATGTATGCTGTTTTTCGCATACATTCGGGCCGTGGACCTCACAGCCATCCATTGTGTTCGGTTTGATTTCCCGGAACGCAAAAAAACACGGACAACGTGGTCCGTGCTCCGTCCCCGATCATTCACAGGGATGATTATTAATCGTATGACATCTCATATTTGGTAAGTCCGACCGCATTGGCATATAAGGCCGCCTGCGTCCGGTCCGCCACCTGCAGCTTCGCCAGAATCTGGCTGACATGCTTCTTGACGGTGAATTCGCTGATGAACAGGCGTGAAGCAATCTCGCGGTTGCAGGCCCCCTGTCCCAGCTCGATCAGAACTTCCTTCTCTTTGGGTGTAAGCTCATCCGTCGGACTGCTGCCGCTCATGCGCATCTTATCTTCCATCAGGCCAGGATCGTAATACTTCCTGCCCTTGTGGACCAGTTGAATTGCAAACAGCAATTCCTCAGGCAGAGCTTCCTTCAGTACGTAACCGTCTACCAGCACTTCCTCCGCCTTCAGGAAATCTTCCCGGCTGGCTGAGGACGTAAGCAGGATGAACTTGCATGAGAATCCCCGCACGCGTGCTTCCTTGATAATATCCAGGCCCGATTCATCGGCAAGCTTCAGATCAATCAGCACAAGATCAGGCTGTATCTCCTCAATGACGAGAAGAGCTTCTTGGCCATTCGTTGCTTCGCCGGCAAACTGCAGATTGGACTGCATCGATATCACAGATGCCAATCCTCTTCTCACCAAAGGGTGATCATCAACAATGACGATTTTCACTTGAACGACCTCCTGCCTAAAGTTTATGCATTTTTCAGTTCAGCCACACCGACAGGTATAGAGATTAAAATTCTGGTTCCAGCGTTCTCGCTGCTGGTTAACTGGAAATCGCCTCCAAGGGACTGTGCCAGATATTGCATATTCTTCATTCCCAGTCCGCCTGAGTGATCCTCGGATTCAGCCCAGATCAGATCGGCATCGAAACCGACGCCATCGTCGACAATCGATAGTCTAATCCATTTCGGCTTAAGTGACAGTTCTACATCCACCCGGCTGGCAGCACCATGTCGTATGGCGTTGCCGGTAGCTTCGGAGATAATCCGGAAGAGTGCCTTGTGGTAAGGATAAGGGAGACTGAAATCATCCCCCGTTATTTTCAGTTCAATCTCAACATCGTTAAGCCGGGAGAGGCTCTTCAGATGCGAGCGCACCATCCCAAGCCAGCTTGGGCCGCCGCTCTTCTTGGAGCTGAGGCTGTAGATGGTAATCCGCAGCTCCTTGGCCACCTTGGTGGCTGAATCATGGATAAGCTCAATCTGCTCCTCCAGCTCCCGCTCAGACATTTTCCGCCAGGTCTGCTTCAGGGAATGGGTCGCATAGACGATGCCGAAAAGACTCTGGGACACACTGTCATGCATCTCATCGGCGATCCGGTTCTGCTCGTTCGTGATGATCAGCCGGTTCTCGATCACGCCCAGTTCATGGCGCTCAAGAATAATTGCACTCAGCTCCGACAGGAACATCAGCTGCTGGATGTACCACCGGCGGCCCTCCAGCCCTTCCGAGGCTTCCAGCTTCACGCCAATCATCCCGACGAACCGGGTGCTCATTCTTACCGGCATCAGCAGGAAGTCGCCGATTCCCGGCATACTTTTGAATACCGGTTCACGCTGCAGCCTCCATTCATGCTCATGCTTCTCCAGTTCCATGAACAGAAAGCGCTCCTCCTCATGCTGCCATCCTGTCTGACGGCTCTGCGGAGCAGGCTCCCCGCTTTTTTTGGCGAACCAGAACAGGGCCTTCTCCAGCTTGGTAAGCTTGACCACATAATCGGTAATGACTTGGCCAATATTCATGAAGTCATGCTGGCTCGATGTTTCCACGATGTGATAAAGCGATTTGATATGCTCCATGGTATCGTTGGTCCGCGCGTTCGCTTCCTCCCGCTGCCGCTTTATCCCCTTAACCATCTGCATAACTATAACCGCGAGAGCCAGGGCTAGAAACAGGTTACCATTGGCAAGCATAATTTCTGGAATCGTAGGACCGGGAGAACCGGAATCCATATAGCCCGATGCTGCCACAATGGCAATATAGCCCACAATCAGGCTCCAGGCAAAATAAAAAGATAACGCACCCGCCGCAAACAGCACAGGATTCAGTACATATAGCTTAAAAGGACTATCGTATCCTCCAGTAAATAACATCAACACCGCAATGAGTGCCGTCTCCAGGCTGATCAAGAGCATGAGCGGACGGGCTTTTGCATGGAACCTCCGGTAATAGTACGGGAATAGTTGGGCAAATAAGAATAGCACGATGATTAGTAGGGATTTGTATATTACGGAAGGTCCCGCAGGAACCATGAGGTACATAAACGATGTGAGGGACAAAGAAAAGATTCTAAAAAAGGCGATAGTGCGATCTTCTGCTGTTAATTTAATGTTCATCCCACCACCCTATTCTCCAGTTTGTGGAAAATTCGAGTTTGTTCTAAGCTATGTTTAAAAGCATCATACATGAGAAAAATCACAATAACAAGTTTCGTTTTCTAATGATAGCGTTTACTTTGAAAATAAAATGGGTATAATTCTTCTTTTTTCATGAAAAATTAACCAGCTCTATCCAGCTTATCAAATGATAGCGCATGCAATATTATCCAGTTCGGCTCCAGGCATGACAAAGAGCCTGCCCCTTCAGGGACAGGCTCTTCCAAAGACAGGATGTCTCCAGTTATCCGGTGAGTTCACCCGGCACAGTCTATTCAGTCGCCGCCGGAACAGCCTGCTCCAGCTTGGCCTTATTGCATATACAAATTTGATAGCGCTGTTCGCCAACGATATGATACCCGGTGGACAGAATACGCAAGGTATGACTTGGTCCTACCACTTTATGGAGACTGCGGCAACTGATGCAGTAATACTCTCTCAATAGTCTCATCTCCGGCTAGTCTAGAAGTACTATTCTAGAACTGCTAATATTATCTAGAGCATAGCACTGTTTTTTTCTGTGTGTCAACAATAATCTGCAAAATACGACATTATACCAAGCTCATTTAGAGGTAAAAAGTAGAAATTTGTCGTTTATTCAATCATATATGATTCCGGCAGGTCTGCGGAGAGAGGCCCATATATTTTTTGAATAGCCTTGAAAAATAAAAACTATCCCTATAATGAAGCATTCCCGCTATCTCCTGCACCTGCAGCGAGGTATTAAGCAGCAAATGCTTGGCCTCGGCCATCTTCAGCCGGTGGATATATTCATGCAGTGGATACCCGCTGCTCCGCCGCACGGTGCGCCGGAGTGTAGACATGGAGAGGTGCAGGCGCTCAGCCATCTTCGGCAGATCGGGCTTCTCATAGATACAGGCATTCAGCGCCTCCCGGATCAGCGGCATGGCTTCCTGCTGCCACGGGCGGCGGCTGCCCTGGAGCTGCAGTGAGCATTCCAACAGCATCTCCTCCAGCAGCAGTGCAGCCCGGTCCGCATCACCGGGAACATCCCCCGCCATGTACGACAGAACCTTTTCAAAAGATGCTTCCAGCCCTTCCGCCTTATCTCCCCGGGTTACCTCTCCACCCGCAATCATACCGGCTTCGAGCCATTCGGTGACACGGCTTCCGCTGAAATTAATATAGTATTCATCCCAATACCCGCCTGGCGGCGGTCCGAAGCTGTAGTGATAACCAGGTCTGAAAAAAAACAGGCTTCCCTCATGGACCTGCTGCTCTGCTCCTCCGTTCTCTGTATAAGTTCCGCCTCCTGCGACTATATATACAAGGGCCCAGTGTTCAAAGGTGACCCCCGAACGAAACAGCGTTCTTCCCGGCAGATGGCCGGCTTGCCCGACACGAATCGACTTCAGGCGCAGCCTGGCGGCCTCCACCTTCGGATCAATAATTCTTACTGGATACGGGCTGATCATATAATCCATGAGCTTGGGCATACACTGCATTCCTCCATGTGTTCAGGAGTGATATGTTGATAATGAAGATGATCATATTCTACATGAATAAGAGGTGTCCACGCTATGTCTGATGTTGTTCACTTACAGCTTTTCCCCCGCCCGCAAAAGGTCACGGTATCCGCAGGACAGTTCCACCTTCCTTCCCGGGGCAGCATTGTGCTGGCCAGTGAGGACCAGTTGTCCGCCCTTCCCGCAGCACGCAGGCTTCAACAGACCGCATCCGGGGCGGTCCGTCTCAATCTGCCTCTGTCCATAGGGCAGCGGTCTTCCACAGTTCCTGCATGTACTTTCCGCTATAACGCACTGCTTGCAGAAGGTGCCTATGAGCTGCACATTAACGAAGAAGGCCTAACTGCCGCTTACGGTTCCCCGCAAGGTGCTTATTATGCAGCCGCAACGCTGAAGCAGCTCCTGCAGCAGTGCGGCCGGACACTTCCTTATCTGCATATCTGCGATCAGCCGGATTTCGCGGCCAGAGGACTGATGCTTGATATCAGCCGCAACAAAATCCCCACGCTGGATACCCTGTACCGGATCATTGATCTCATGGCGGATCTCAAGCTGAATCAGCTGCAGCTATATATAGAAGGAGCTCCATTCGCTTACGAGTCTTTCCCGCAGGTATGGGAGCTGGAAACTCCGCTCACGGGCGATGAAATTCTGCGCTTAGATGCCTACTGCCGCGAGCGGTATATTGAGCTGGTGCCTAATCAAAATAGCTTCGGCCATATGGAGGGCTGGCTGACCCGGCCGGAGTTCAACCACCTGGCAGAGATCCCCGCAGGCTTCATGCTCCCGGATCAGATGTACGATAGCGATTTATACCCGGAAGGATTATTCATGCATCCCGGCACCTTCCATACGGAGGACCCCGAGGTACTGCAGCTTCTGGGCACGATGTACGATGACCTCCTTCCCTACTTCAGCTCAGAGATGTTCAATGTCGGCTGCGATGAGACCTATGAACTGGGACTTGGCGCAAGTCAGGCGCTGGCGGAGTCTTCCGGCAAGGGCGAGCTATACCTCTCCTTCCTGCAAAAGATTCACGGGCTGGTCAAGCAGCGCGGCAAAACCATGCAATTCTGGGGCGATATCATCATCCAGCATCCTGAGCTGATCCCCCGGCTGCCGAAGGATATCATCGCCATGGAGTGGGGGTACAGCGCGGCCCATCCGTTTGAAGCGGATACCCGCAAATTCAAGGAAGCAGGCATCCCTTTCTATGTCTGTCCGGGGACCAGCTCCTGGAATTCGCTCACCGGGCGAACGGACAACATGCTCGCCAATCTGCGCAGTGCTGCGGTACATGGCAAGAGAAACGGCGCTATCGGCTACCTGATTACCGACTGGGGCGATTTCGGCCACTGGCAGCATCTGCCGGTCAGCTATGCCGGATTCGCCTACGGGGCAGCACTGGCCTGGAATGTAGAGGGGAATCTGGAGGCGGATGTGGCGCATTATCTGAACACGACAGTCTTCCAAGACCGCTCTGGAACCATCGGGCAACTGCTGCTTGATCTGGGCAACTACTATAAGCTGGAGTCGGGCACGGTCCGCCCGAATGATACAGAGATGTCCATGCTGCTGCGAAGCCATCTGGAGCATGTACAGCTGGCTGTTAAGCTCCCTGCAGAGCAGCTTGACCAGCTGGAGCAATACATCCTCAGCCTCGAAGCCAGGCTTGAGCAGCCGGTTATGGATTGCAGCGACGCCGGATTGGTCATAGAAGAGCTTCAGAGCGGCATCCGCTTCGTGAAGCATGCCGTGCAGCTTACCCGGCTCAAGCACCAGCTTGCGTCAGCCGAGCCGAAGCCCCAGGCAGCGCAGGTTCAGGCGCAGATCCATGACCTGGATCTGCTGCTGCACCAGTACCGCCAGCTATGGAGCCGGCGCAACCGGCCGGGCGGCCTGGAGCGCAGTGTCTCGAAGCTGGTCCGCCTGCGCGGGGAATACGCCGAGCTTGCCGCCAAGCTGGACGCAGAGGCAGTTCTGTAGATTACATTACGGAAGAACAATAGAACATACAGAAGAAACCTCTCCTTTGAAATGGTTGTGCAGGTACTCCATTTCACCAAGGGGTGGTTTCTTTTTTGGATTTAGAAAGATTTTGAAGAATCTTTTTCCGCTTATACAGTGGAGTGAACGGAATGACCCGCGTAAAAGCGGCAGCACCAGCAAATGTATGCTGTTTTTCGCATACATTCGGGCCTCACGCCTCCGCGCCAGCAAATGTATGCTGTTTTTTACAGCAACAAACTTTAGATTGAATTAGGAGCAGGGCAGGATTATAATAAGATCAAATAACCACTTTTTACCTAATATTTAAAATAAAATACATAATTGACAGGAGATAAGTCTATGGATTGGCTTCATGCTTATGAGGACGAGCTCCGTGTGGTTTTTGAGGAGAACCGCAGGGTGATCTCTGCGTTTCCAGAGCCGCTTAACGCCCGCGGCCTGTCATATCTCGATCAGTTCAACGTGTTCAACCCGGACAGCCATAAGAATTACATCTGTTACCTGCTCCCCTTCTGGCTCCAGGACCCTTGTGGCCTGAGTCCTGAACTGGTCCGCAGGATGTCCGCAGGCAACGTCTTCCTCATGCTCTATTTCTTCCTCCAGGATGACCTGATGGACAGTCCGGAGGCCTCGGCAATGCAAGCGCTACCACTTGCCAATCTGCTCTATGTAGAGTTTCTGGCAACCTACCTTCCGCTGTTCCCGGCAGACTCCCCTTTTTGGCCCTGCTTCAGCCGTTACATCAGTGAGTGGGCGGACAGCGTGAGCGGTGAAGCCGGCAGCGATTACTTCCTGAATGACCGCATCCGTATCTCCCATAAGGCCAGCCCGCTCAAGCTCAGCAGCACGGCCGCGCTGCTGCTCTCCGGCCAGTCCTCCTCCATTCCTGAGGCCGAAGAGATGATTCACACGTTGCTGCTGACCCTGCAAATGCTTGACGACTACGAAGATTGGGAGCAGGATCTGAAGGACAGCAGCTATAACTGCCTGTTGTCACTGGTACGCTCCAGTACCGGGATTGCAGCCGGAGAGCCACTCGCTGAATCAACAGTGAAGGACTTCATCTATGTAGCAGGCGGACTCACAGGATATGCAGCAACGGCCCAAGCTAACCATCTGATGCTGGAGGAGGCCAGCTTACAGCTGCCCTTGCTGGTATCCTTCCATCTCGTGCTCGTGCAGAACCTGCACCAGATCGCCACGGCCATTGAAGAGCAGAAGCAAATACTGCTGGGCGGGGGGCTTGATTACTGGCTGTCTACGCACTTGAATCTCTCATAATTTATGTAAATAGCAATAGAATTATAGAATGGCCTATGCTATACTTAAAAGGCAATTATAACCATTTCGAAAGGGTGATTCTATTGTCAGTAGGAGTTCTTAAGAATCAGGTGATTCAGAAGGCGTGGGAAGATCCGGCTTTCAAACAAAGACTGCTTGCAGATCCGAAGGCAGCGCTCCAGGAGGCGCTGGGCATCAACCTTCCTGACAACATTACACTGAAGACCGTTGAGGAAGGCTCCAATGAATTCTATCTGGTCATTCCCCCAAGCCCTTCTTCTGATGTAATGAAGACACGTATCACCCCAATGGGAACCTGGTAGCATATTCAAGTCATATTATGATCGGGAGTTGGAATCGTCCGGCCCTTCTGCACGCGGCAGAATGGTGATGGACTCGGTTCCGGCTCCTTTTTTGCTCATAAAACGGATTTCGCCCTCCATCGCTTCAATAATACGGAAGGTAACCATCAGCCCGAGCCCCGTGCCCTTTGTCTTATTAGAAGAGAAATACGGCTCGCCCAGACGGCTAAGCACAGACGGTTCCATGCCTGCCCCGTTATCCTTAATATGAATATGCACCTTATCTCCCCGGCTGTAGGCCAGCAGATGAATCGTGCCTTCCTCCCCCAGGGATTCAATGCTGTTCTTGATGATATTAATCATCGCCTGCTTGAACTTCGAGGAATTCCCTTTGACCCACAGGCCGTCCTCCACCTCGAGAATCATTTTGCCACCGTTCAAATGGCATAAGGGCAGCAGGATGCTCTGGATATGCATGAACTCTTCATTCACATAGAGCAGGGAGACCTGTTCAAATTCCGGCTTGGCAAAGGTCAGAAAATCGGTAATAATGCTCGCCGCCCGGTCCAGCTCACTGAGCGCCATGGTCAGGTATTTCTGCTCGTCCCCGCTCGATTTCTCGCTGAGCAGCTGAAGGAACCCCCGGGTTACCTGGAGCGGGTTACGCACCTCATGAGCTACCGATGCTGCCAGCTCGCTGATAATCTCCATTTTCTCCGAACGCTGCAGTTCGTTGTTGAACAGCTCCAGCTCCTGCGAATACTTCACCACTTGGCTGTGGTTCTGCGCCAGCCGACGACCCAGAATCACAATCAGTGAGAGAATGAACACAACCAGCGCCCACTTCCAGTAGAAGAGATCATAATTCCCGCGTTTGAGATAATACCACAGCAGCTCCAAGATCCCGGTAAGAGCAGCCGTACCGAAGCCGCATGCGAAGATGATCGCATCCTTGTTGCGCTTCAGAGAGAACACAATAACGCAGCCGATCAGCAGGATGAATTGAAGAATCATAATAATGCCGACAATGTTGGTAGAGATGAAGTAATAGAATTTCAGATACCGGCCCCCGGATAGTGCATTAATAATAAGGAGGACACAGCAGAATAAGGAATAGGCCATCTGAAATTTGCGGAACCTGCGGATGATGCCGTATTTGCCCGCACCAAATATTTTCTCGAACAGGAAGGTCAGTGCAGGTAAGAGGGACAACAGTGCCACATCGAACAAAAATACACTGAGCCCGCCCAAATAGCTGTAGAAGGTATAAGTGAAGGAAGAATAGGTTACGGACAGCACTCCGGTAGAGGCAATGACAATGGACAGCGAAGCCGCCACGGGGAAATACTCCTTGTTCAGGAAAAATGCGCACACAAACAGCACCGCCGCCACAAAGATAAACGCGCCGCCCAGAATCACATCTATAAGTCCGTTTTTGATATAGTCCTTGATTAGAATAGTATGCTCACCGAGCATCACCTGCTCCTTGATTCCGATCCGGTCCTGGAGCGTCTGCGTCCAGATATAGAGCGTCTTTCCGTTATCCCGCATGTCCAGGGGCACAAGCAAGGAATAATTATCCATAATAAAGCCGCGATCCCCTTCAAAAACCAGCCGGTCCTCCACATACACCTTCACATGCAGCGCATAAATCGTCTGGATATAGACGGAGGGGGACACGTAATGATAGGAGGGCAAAGTAATCTTGGTCCAGGCGGAGGATACCCCGGAAGGCTTGCGCGGCATCTCGGCCTTCGCCTCCACATCGATCCACCCCTGTTCTTCCTTTACCGGAGCCTGAAGCCCGCCATCATCCGGCCCCTCCTGCCACTTCATCTGCCAATGTCTGATCTCACTGGCGGGGGAGGCGCTTTGCGCGGATACCTGAAGACCTCCGCAGGTTAGGCAAAGCAGAAACAATACGAACGCTGTATGTAAACTTTTGACCATCAAAGACATGCAAGCACCTCAGAGGAAAGTTTTAGAAGCAAAGTTCTGTAGTGTTAATATTTCGCCCCATGCTCTGCCCATCCCTTCAAAAAAACGGAATAAACAAAAATATTTTCTAATTACTGTTGGAGGCCGGCAATTTAATAAGCACTTCGGTCCCTTCGCCCTTGCGGCTGTGGAACTCAATCGTGCCGTTCATCGCCTCAATAATACGGAAGGTGACC
Organism: Paenibacillus sp. FSL R7-0179; assembly: GCF_038002265.1. NCBI lineage: Bacteria > Bacillati > Bacillota > Bacilli > Caryophanales > Paenibacillaceae > Paenibacillus > Paenibacillus sp. FSL R7-0179. The sequence goes on along the minus strand of NZ_JBBOCC010000002.1, from coordinate 166,680 downwards.
ATGAGGCCAAGTCCCGTGCCCTTGGTCTTATTGGAGTAATACGGCTCGCCCAGCCGGGCCAGCTCGCTGACCTTCATTCCCTCGCCGTTATCCTTCACGCTGATGATTACCCAGTCGCCCGTTCTCCAGGTCGTTACGACAATCTGCCCCTCCTCCTGCAGTGATTCAATGCTGTTCTTGATCAGATTAATGAATGCCTGCTTGAATTTGGCCGGACTGCCCGTCACTTGAAGCTCCTGCTGCAGACGCAGCTCTATCGAGCCGCCCTGCAGATTAGCCAGCGGCAGCAGGATTCCCGACACATGCTTCAGCTCCCCCGAGACTTCGAATACATCCACAATATCCGAGCCCGGCTTCGCAAAGGTCAGGAAATCGGTAATGATCACCGAGGCCCGGTCCAGCTCCCCTACAGCCATCTTCAGATACTCCTTCTCCTTATTGCCTGAGCGCTCCCCCAGAATCTGCAGGAAACCGCGTGTGACCTGGAGCGGATTACGTACCTCATGGGCTACAGAGGCGGCAAGCTCACTGATAATCTCCATTTTCTCCGAACGCTGCAGCTCATTATTGAATTTCTCCAGCTCCCTGGCGTATTCCAGCGCCTTCTCGTGGCTTCCTGCAAACCTTTTCCCCAGAATAGCAATCAGGGAAAGAATGAACACCACCATGCCCCATTTCCACCAGTATAGATGATACCTCTCCATTGAAAGGAAGTACCGCAGCAGCTCCGCCACAGAGACCACGGCAAATACAGAGAAGCCGCCAGTGAATAGAATAGCATCTGAATTGCCTCTTCGGGCATAAGAAAACGCCAAGAACAGCAGGTAGATAAGCTGGGCAATCATTAGTACACCGGTTGCGTTAATAGTCAGAATAGAATACAACGCGTCCAGCCGGAAGGACACTGCGGCGTTCAGAATAAGCGCTGCGGTACAGAACAGGGAATAGGCCAGCTGAAATTTACGCGCCCGGGTAGTGAATCCCCGCTTGCCCGGTCCGAATAACTGCTCAAAATAAAGCGTGAACGCCGGCATAATGGTAAACAGGGCCAAATCGAAGCTGATCTGTCTGAGACGATCTCCCCGGCTTAGAATCAGTGTCAGAAACGGGGAGTACGTCAGCAACAGCACTCCAAAGGACAGAATGACCAGGGCCAGAAAGAAACCGCTGTAGAAAAATTCAGGCTTAAGGAACAGCAGGCAGATCAGTAACGCTCCGGCCATGAAAGTCATGGCGGCTCCAAGCACAACGTCCACCAGATCCTGCTTCACATAAAAGGACAGCAGCTGATTGTAGCTGCCGACCCTTACATTCCCCTCGATTCCAAACTCCCCGCTGCCCGCATTCCACAGATAGAGCCGCTTTGCACTGTCTTGTGCCGGGAGCGGAATCAGCACCTTGTTGCCGCTATATTCCACATCCCCGCTGGAATCGTAGATTAGCCGGTTGTCTATGTATGCTTTCAGGTTATCGCCAAATACTCTATCGATCAGAATAGCAGGGGTTGCCCCTGCAGGGGGCAAGGTAAGCCGCATCCAGGCGGAAGCGGTACCAGATGGCGGAAGAGGCCTGGCCTCCCTGGCCCGTACCCATGTCCATTCAGTGGCCCGCACTGTCATTGCAGCTTCTATGCCGCTATTTTCAGCCGTTTCCCACTTCAGCTCCCAGGCCGGAATTTCCGCTTCGGTATGTCCGTCCCATTCTATGGCGATCCCCGCCGGAATAATGGTTATTACAAGCAGCAGCATGATGAGAACTGCGGCTGTTTTGGTTGATGCTAACTTCATTGTGGCACCTCAGTGAATCATTAGTTGTATTTATATAGTCCATATGATTCTTATTTTCGACAACGTTTGCACAATACCTGCCATCAGACTGCAAATAACCTCGAAACGGCTCGGTTAATCCATCTATTCCGGTTATTTTGCCGGAGAAATGAATATATTAATCAAATGCTCTGCCTGGATGCCAAGACAGATTCGCCGCTGCTTAAACGGGTATAGTTGTACTATAAGATGAAGAAGACCTACAACAAGGGAAAAGGGAGCTGATTGACGATGGGCAACGAATTCAATAAGACGGAAGCCGACTTTGCATATGAGCGCTATACCAAAATGGGCGGTGTCTCCCCGGAGCAGGATATCCCGCTGGAAGAATTACGCCCGCTTGGCACGATTACTGAGCCAAGTCCCAGTGAGGAAACCGCTGGCGCCGGGAACCGCCCGTTGGAATCTGCACTGGCCAGTCATGACCCTGCTCACTTCACACCGATCGATTTCGACGGTGTAGTGGATGACGGCTCGGACCCGGCGCTTGAGAGCGATCCTATTCTTGCAGCCGATATCGGCCTGAATGTGCCGGACTCCGGGCTTGGGCCGCGCGCAAACCGTCCTGTTCATGCTTCTGCCACCCCCGGTCCGCAGCGGGATGAGCTGCTGGAGTCGGATGCTATATACACGGCCGGCGCAGCCGGATTGACCGGCAGCGTCATTGATTATGCGGATACGGAGGAAGAGGTGACCGAAGAAGCGGAGGAGGCCGCTCCGCTGGAGGATGTCCCGGATGCGGATGAGCTGGTTCCCGGAAGCAGCGTTGACCCGGTCTCCCCGGACCCGGATGCCATGCCCGGCACCGATGTGCTGAACGGCTCGAACGGTGAGGAGTAGATACGGCTAAGCGTCCCTGCCGGAGCGTACACCCACGGTCCAGGTTCATATTGACTTTTGGAGACAATCGGCTTACGATAGTTTCATTCAGTTGCGGCGATGGAGTTCGCCATAACCGCCCTTCGGGGCTAATGACTCCTACCAGTGGTTAACTTCGCTGGTAGGAGTCTGTTTTGATTTCAGGGCAGTATTGATTTCGGGTCGGGGGGCATAAGCCATAATGAAGAGGAAGTATGAACGGTGGGCCGAGCTTGCAGCGCGCCAGAACCAGCTTGCACTCTGGAGTACATTTGTGAAGTGGGTGATCCTGGGGGGAATGGTCGGGCTGCTGGCAGGAAGTGCCTCAGCCTTGTTCCTGGCAAGTCTGAACGCGGTCACCCAGGTAAGGCTGGAGCATGCCTGGCTGCTCTTCCTGCTTCCGGCGGGAGGCGCGCTCGTCAGCTTAATGTATATGCGTTACGGCAAGAGCAGCCTGAAGGGTAACAATCTGATCCTGGAGCAGATCCGCCAGGGCAACGAAGCCATTCCGCTGCGCATGGCCCCGCTCGTTCTTGGCGGCACGCTGATTACCCATCTCTTCGGCGGGTCAGCCGGACGCGAAGGCACGGCTGTGCAGATGGGCGGCAGTCTGGCAGACAGTCTCGGCCGCTGGCTCAGAATCGGTCCGGTGGACCGCCGAATCCTGCTGATGTGCGGCATCAGCGGCGGCTTCGGCTCCATCTTCGGCACCCCGCTGGCCGGAACGGTGTTCGGCCTGGAGGTGATCGCCATCGGGCTGATCAGCCATAAGGCGCTGCTGCCTTGTTTTGCCGCCAGCTTCACCGGTGATCTGGTGGCCTCCCGCTTGTGGGGCGTTCACCATATCCATTATCAGGTGGATGTCTTCCCAGCTATGGATGCGCTGGTGCTGGTCAAGGTTATAATCGCCTCTATCCTCTTCGGCATGTGCAGCCTGCTGTTCAGTGAGCTTACCCATTATCTGAAGCGGACCTTCACCGCCATAATCCGTAATCCTATGCTCAAAAGCGCCGCCGGCGGACTAATCATTATTGCCCTGGTCTACATAGCCGGTTCCCGGGACTATCTGGGGCTGGGCCTTCCGCTGATCAGCAGCTCCTTCGAAGACGGCGTATCGCCCTTTGCTTTTCTATGGAAGCTGATCTTCACCGCATTCACTCTGGGGACCGGCTTCCAGGGCGGCGAAGTAACGCCTCTATTCGCGATTGGAGCTTCTCTGGGGAGCAGCCTGGCCGGAGTGCTTCATCTATATGGGCCATTCCTGGCTTCACTCGGCTTCATCGCTGTCTTCTGCGGAGCAACCAATACACCGCTTGCCTGCTTCATAATGGGCATCGAGCTGTTCGGCTCCGGCGGAGCGGTCTATATGTTCATCGCCTGCATCATCAGCTATCTGTTCTCCGGACACAGCGGAATTTACAGCTCCCAGCTCATCGGCATCTCCAAAAGCGCTTTACTGCCGGTTCCCGAAGGAACGACGCTCGCTTCCGCCAAGGAGCACCCCGCACCAAAGTAGCGGAATCCGGCCGGCCGCTGACGCAGACTTTGCCAGAAGCAGGACAAAGAAGGTATGATACAGAGGTGAATGCACCACATTATTCAAGAAGGAGAGATTCTGAAGTGAAGTCTATCACAAGAAAACCTGTCATCCTGCTTGCGGTGATGTGCCTGATGCTCGTCATTCTGGCGGGCTGCGGCAATAAGCCAGTGAATAATAATGCCAATGGTAACAGCAGCACCGGAGCAGGCAGCGAGGCCACCGCAGCACCGCAGGAGAGCGTCACCGCTACAGAAGGCGTGCCTTCAGCCACAGCCAGCCATCCGGTGGTTACGATCGAGATGGATAACGGCGCTGTTATTAAGGCCGAGCTGTATCCCGAGGTTGCCCCCAATACGGTCAACAACTTCATTTCATTGATCAAGAAGGGCTTCTATGACGGAACCATCTTCCACCGGGTCATTCCAGGCTTCATGATCCAGGGCGGGGACCCGGATGGCACAGGTATGGGCGGACCGGACTACAGCATTGCCGGAGAATTCAACAACAACGGCTTCACCAATAATCTGCTGCATACAGAAGGCGTACTGTCCATGGCGAGAAGCAAGCCTATGGACTCTGCAGGCTCCCAGTTCTTCATTATGGCCGCAGCTTATCCAAGCCTTGACGGCGATTACGCTGCCTTCGGCAAGGTTACTGAAGGACTCGAAGCGGTCCAGGCCATCGTCAGTCTGCCGCGTGGCAAGAATGACCGTCCGGATCAGCCGCCGGTGATGAAGAAGGTCACCGTTGATACGCTTGGCGTTACTTATCCCGAGCCGCAGAAAGTCCAATAATCAAACCGCAAGCAGGCTGCACAGTCCGGTCTTGCTTCAAAATCTACACAGAAGAGCCATCCCCCATAACCGGAGGATGGCTCTTCTTCATATCTTAAGTATATTTGAAGCATGCGGCTACTTATTGGAAGTGGGTATGCTTCGTTCTCCACTGCTCCAGCTTAATGAACACCCAGAAGCCGTAGATTCCAAACGTGATCACCGTCAGCAGGAACCACTTGATCCATTGTCCGAACAGGCTGACGGCTGAACCGTCGAACCGCAGACGCTGCCCCTCCACCACGGTATGCTCGACCTTCCAGCGGTAGAGCATTACTACTGACCAGGGATAGCAGATACCGAAGGTACAGACCGTAACCAGCCAGCCAGCGAGACACCACCCAATGTACTCAATAAGCTTCCCGTCAAAATAAGATTCCCTGCTTCCATAATTCATCTCTGCCGTAATGTGCAGTGCTCCCATGGGTCTCCGCCTTTCATTCATGCAAAATTATTCCTGGTTCTATTTTCCTTATTATCCATGCTGGGCACTACTACATTTCTCACAATTCTAACTGGTAATGGATAAAAAGTAGAATGAAGTCGAAATTAGCCGCCCACTCGGGCAGCCTATCTCCGGCTTAGGGCATGCTGACCGTTCCGCAGGAAAGTGCTGCGGCTGTTGCGAAGCAGGGATATCCGTTCTTCTGCAAGCTGATCCGCAGCCGCGTAGGCCGGAATCCCCTTCAAACGGGAGATCTCCAGCACACGGGTGATGCTGTCATAGATTCGGGCGATCTGCTTGTACGCCCGCTCCTTGTGGTAACCGTTCAATTCATCAGCAATATTAATAACGCCACCGGCGTTAATGACATAGTCCGGGGCGTAGACAATCCCCATCTTATGCAGCGCGTCCCCGTGACGCGGCTCCTTGAGCTGATTATTGGCAGCTCCTGCAATCACCTTGGCTCTAAGCCGCGGGAGCGACTCATCATTAATGGTGGCACCGAGCGCACATGGCGCATAGATATCACAATCTGCCCCAATAATGTCGCCCGGTTCTACAACCGTTGCCCCGTATGCCTGGACAGCCCGGTTCACTGCCTCACTATGAATATCTGCAACCAGCAGTCGTGCACCTTCTTCATGCAGATACTTGCATAGTGTAAAGGAGACATTGCCGACACCCTGCACGGCGACGGTTCTGCCTGTGAGGGAATCACTGCCGAAGGCAGCCTTCGCTGCGGCCTTCATGCCCTGATATACCCCGAAGGCTGTAGCCGGTGAAGGGTTGCCGGACGAGCCGTAGGAAGCCGATATTCCGGTAACGAAGTCGGTCTCCTGATGGATGATATCCATATCCTCTTCTGTAGTGCCAACATCCTCTGCTGTAATGTAACGGCCGTTCAAGCCCTGTATGTATCTGCCGAAGGCGCGGAACATCGCCTCGTTCTTGTCTGTGTGCGGATCACCGATTATAACGGTCTTACCGCCGCCCAGATTCAGCCCGGCCACCGCGTTCTTATACGTCATGCCTTTAGCCAGCCGAAGAGCGTCAACTAGCGCCTCCTCCTCCGTTGCATAGGTCCACATTCTCGTTCCGCCCAGCGCCGGTCCCAGCGTGGTGTCGTGAATCGCAATAATCGCCTTCAGCCCCGATGCCTTATCCTGACAAAACAGCACTTCCTCGTAATCCTCCCGCTCCATCGCCGCAAACAATTCCATCCGCTTCATTTCTCCCGTCTTTTCTTATGTACATGTTACGTTTCATAACAAAGCTAGTCGTTCTGGAACGTATTGTCAAGTTCATTTGTCCCATTTTCATCTATTTTCATAAAAGCGCAGCAAGCAGCAGACCCCGAACCTCACGCCTGTTGTAAGCACATGGGGTGGAGTCTGCAAAAGGGATCAGGCCCAGTATTGATCTGGACGGTATTCGATCTCGGACTGCACAGCTATCGTCAAGCGCCCGGAGTCCGCATCATAGGTGACAGGCTGATCTCCGACGTAGTACCAATGCTTGATGACCGGCCCGTCTGCAGGCTCCTCGAAGCGGAATACATTAAGCTCCGCCTTCAGCTCCACCACCGCAGCGCCCTTATCTGCCGCCACATTCGTCAGGGTGATCAAGGTCAGCCCGCCCTGCTCATCGAAGGTGTACCCCACTCCCTCCATGCTGTTCACAAGCATGCGCCCGGTTACGGAATGCTTCACCAGCACTCTTTCCTGCTCTGCCATTCGCGCTCCTCCTTCACGTCTGTGTCCCGCCGCTCATTACGGCAGATCAATCACCATGACCAGTATATTCTCATCAGCCTTCAGCTCCAGCTGCGCTATGTCCTCGATTCTTGCCGAATCGCCCGGCTTCAGCACACCCTCCCCGTTCAGGGTAAGCTGCCCTTCCACCAGATATACAAAGCTGCGCCGCCCCGGCTCCTGCCGGAAATCCAATTGCTCTCCCGCCTTGGCCTTCCCCAGATAAATCGTCATGTCCTGGGCTATACCGACAATCTCCTCCGAAGCTTCGGCCGCTACGACCGGAAGCAGGCGTCCTTCAAGCTTGGCCGGATCGAAGCGCCCGGTTGCGTAGGAGGGAGCCGTCCCCCGGGCCTTAGGCATGAACCATAGCTGAAGCAGGCGGACCGGCTCACTGTCCGAAGGGTTATGCTCCGTATGAATCGCGCCGGTCCCTGCCGACATCCGCTGAATGCCGCCGAAGGATGTCTGCGCAACATTGCCGAGGTTATCCTCATGACGAAGCACGCCGGACAGCACAATGGAGACAATCTCCATGTCACTGTGCGGGTGGGCGCCGAAGCCTTTTCCCGGAGCGATCGTATCATCGTTACAGACGCGCATCGGCCCGAAGGCCGTGTTATCCGGATCATAGAAATCCCCGAAGGAGAAGACATGGCTGCCCTTCAGCCAGCCGTAGTCGAACTGGTGCGCAGACGCAGCAGGATAGATTGTAATCAATGGAACCGCCTCCTGTGGTTATTATGAAGTGGTCGATATTTGCAGTTCAGAAACGATGAACCATTTCTTGGACGCAGCATCCTTGAAATACACCTGGATCATATAGTTCCCCTTGTCGGTAACCTTATAATTATACGCTGCCGATTTAAACCAGAAGCTGTCCTTCTTCTCTGTTATCGGCTGGTTATCCACAACATCCGTCTTGCCTGCCGGGTCTGTAATGGTAATTTTCAGATCGGAGATATCTGTTTTGAGATCATCCACCTGCACCAGGGCAGAGAAGGTATTGCTGGTATCCATCCTGACTTTGCCGAAAATCTTGCCCTGCTCATCCAGCAGCACCGTGTTCACATTAGGCTTGTAGATCTTGACCGTTCCGGCTGACTCGTCCACGGATACAATCGCCTGCATATTCTCGGAAAGCTGTTCCACAGGCACATATACCCCACCATCCGAGGATAGTGCTGACTGCTTAAGCAGCATATTATTCACATAGAATGAGAGATCTGTTTTGCCGGCAGCAGCATACAGCAGGCCTCCTCCCGAGACCATCATCAGGCACATTGTTGAAATCGCCAGCTTGCGCATCTTCCCCATTATTCCCGTCCCCCTCTATAATGTCCTATGCTGTTTATACCCTTCAGGCAGCAAGGAGTTGCTGTGAATTGTAAAATAAAACCGGCTGTACGTTTTTCCTGAGGAAAAGGCACAGCCGGTCACGGGACAACCTTCTTGCTCCGGGTACACCCGGAAGCAGCAATTACAGCTTGGCGATCGTCTCGGTAAGCACCGGTACAATCTGTGATTTACGGGACACTACACCCTTCAGCACAGCCTTGTTATCATCCAGCTTCACATTGTAAGCCTGCTCAACAGCGCCTGCTACACGGCCCAGGGCAAGACCCACGGAATCGTTGTTCAGGATATCGGTAACCACGAACAGGAACAGATCCAGTCCCTTGTCATCAATAATCGCGGTAAGCGCTGCTTCCAGCTCCGGCTGCTTGGACAGGACATCATTCACATCCACAGCGTTAACCTGGGCAATCTCCACCTTATATTCACCCATCTTGAATTCCTTGGCATCCAGAGAGATCAGCTGGGCAATGCTCTTGTCGCTCAGGTCTGCACCGGCTTTGAGCATGTCCAGGCCATAGCTTTCAGCATCAACACCGGCAATGACCGCCAGCTCACGCGCAGCAGCCACATCCTGCTCTGTGCAGGTCGGCGATTTGAACAGCAAGGAATCGGAAATGATAGCGGACAGCATCAGACCGGCGATGTTCTCAGGAATGGCCACGCCATTCTCTTTGTACAGCTTGTTCAGAATGGTAGCTGTACAGCCTACCGGCTCAGCCCGGTAATACAGCGGATAGGCGGTCTCGAAGTTCGCAATCCGGTGATGATCAATAACCTCAACCACACGGACCTGATCGATATCATTCGCACTTTGCTGGCGTTCATTGTGGTCAACCAGAATCACTTGTTCAGCTTCGGCGGCTACATTCTCCACCAGGCGCGGCGCTTCTACCCCGAAGTGATCGAGGGCGAACTGAGTCTCTCCGCTGATGTCTCCAAGACGGACCGGCTCGGCATCCCAGCCCAGTTCCTTCTTCAGTGCCGCATAAGCAATAGCTGAGCAGATCGTATCTGTATCCGGGTTTTTGTGACCAAAGATCAAAGTTTTTGTCATTTCCAATCTCCTTACTATGTTTTTGTGAGAATAATATACCATACATTGATAGAAACCTGCCAGAGACCTGTAAATATCCGGCCCCGGTTAACTCCTGGTATGCTCCTGCACTATCTGTACAGCTTGTCCACGTTTCGTCTTCGGCAGCGTCTCAGGCGCATCCTCCCCGTATAATGGCTCGTTATCCGAGAACAGATCCGGGTTCTCTCTGAGCATATCACTCAGGATACGCGTAGTCTCTACCGTGCCGCAGAGCATAACCGCCGCATCACCGAAGCTGCCCCTGCGCAGCGCTCCGCCGTCCTCCAGCACGGATTCCACCTTCCAAAAATGCTGCGACCAGGACAGTCCGCAGTGTCTGCGCGAAGGCACCGCAATCTCCTCCCCTTCCGGCGTCACCGTATAGAGCGCCTCATGCACGTCCGTCATCCGGCCGGGAATATCCACCCACTCCTCAATGCCGTGAATGAACGTATTCCTCCGCAGATCCACACCGAGCAGCATAATCTCCGCTTCCCGGTCCAGCAGCTTGCCGTAGACCGAGCCGCGCGCACAAGGCGTATCCCAGCGCTCATCTCCGGCTGTGAATACCGCCCCATCCCTGCCCAAAGCCGCCACCGAATGTGTGGGATGCCAGGAACGGATCACGCCCGGCCGCTTCCGGAACAGCTCCGGCAGAATGCCCACGCAGACGGGCGACTCCAGCACAGAGAAGCGCGGATTCAGCCCGTTGATATAAGACCAGGTATGGGTAGGCAGGACCAGCAGCCCCTCCTTCATATATTCTGAGAGGACATCCAGTACGGTATCTGCTCCCCCTTCCACTTCACCGATGCTTTTGAGCGAGGAATGGACCAGCAGTGTCCCCTGCGGATCGATCCCCATCTTCTCCAGCTGCTTCATCAGACTTGATCTGGTGTGCATGATTAACCCCGCTTTCCTGAATAATAAATACCATCCTTGAAATACAGTTTTAAATTCAACTTGAAATACAACTTGCAAAATTACTCATTAACTATTAAAATTAAAGTAACTTAATATTAATAAGTAATTTCCTTATATAACAATCCAAGTTATATAAGAAACACCAAGAAATTAACAAAAAGCAAAAAGAAGCGGAGGGGAAATTTGGAACTGTAGGAGCGGATGCGTTCGCCTGAAAGCTTTCCGCAGGAAAGCTCGCTTCGAAAGCATATGCTGTATTTGGATTTCTACCGCGAAGAGCGGTTCTAATCAGGAAATCCTAATACAACAGCGACCGGAAGTCCAAATGTTCACCGCAGTGACGACCTAGCTTCGAGTTTAACTCTTAAGTGTGTCTTATATAACAACCAACCCATATCTCAGGAGGTATTCCCATGAGTTTAACACTAAAAGGACTACACCATGTATCCGCCATTACCGCCAAAGCTCCGGAAAACTACAAATTCTATACAGAAGTGCTCGGACTCCGCTTGATTAAAAAGACCGTCAACCAGGATGACGTATCCGTCTATCACCTGTTCTACGGGGATGAGACCGGGAATCCCGGCACGGAGCTTACCTTCTTCGAGCTGCCTAACGCAGGGCGCAACCGCGACGGCAACAACAGCATCTCCGCACTCTCCCTGCGTGTTCCCGGGGATGATGCCCTGCTCTTCTGGACACAGCGCTTCACCGTATTCGGTGTAGAGCATGAGGAAATCACCGAACGCGGCGGCCGCAAGACGCTGGCCTTCACCGACCATGAGGGCCAGCGCCTAATCCTCGTCTCGGATGAGCATAACGAGGGTATGCCCGGCGGCAAGCCGTGGGCCAAGAGCCCGGTTCCTGCCGAGTATGCCATTGTTGGACTGGGACCGGCACATCTGACCGTCGAGACCGCTGAGCATACAGCCCTGATTCTGGAGGACCTGCTCGGCTTCCGCCGCGCAGGCAGTTATCCTTCACCGGTGGCGGGCCAGCCGGATATTATCGTGTTCGAGACCGGTGAAGGCGGCTCCGGCACGGAGATCCATCTGGAGGAACGCAGCGATCTTCCGCAGGAGCGCCTGGGACGGGGCGGCGTGCATCATGTAGCCTTCCGCGTCGATAACGAAGAGGAGCTGAAGCAGTGGATTGAACGCATCCGCAGCGTACAGCTCCCGAACTCGGGCTTTGTAGACCGCTTCTACTTCCGCTCCCTGTACTTCCGCGAGCCGAACGGGATTCTGTTCGAGCTGGCAACGGACGGGCCGGGATTCGCCACGGATGAGGAGGTCGAACATCTGGGCGAGGCGCTGGCCCTGCCGCCGTTCCTGGAAGCAAAGCGCGAACAGATTGAGGCCCACCTGAAGCCGCTGGATACCCGTCCGCAGGCCTAATGTTATTAGCGCTTGTGAATTAATTCCGATGAATTAGTTCAGATGAACTGCACATGAAGAAACTCCGGATGTTTTACAAGCCGGAGTTTCTTTTTAGGTTAGCCAAGCCTGCATAACAGCTTAACTCTACACGCTCAGATTAGCTTTCCGACCAGGTGATCGTGAACAGATTGAAGCCGGGCCGGGCTGTGGAGGCTTTCCCTGTAATGGATACAGGGCTTGTCCCGCCGAGTCTGCCCGAAATTTTGACATTGCTGGCCGATACCGACTCGGAGGCATTACCCAGACCTTTGATCCGTGCATATTCACTGTACACGAAGCCCATGATCTCCAGTGTCTCCTGCGTTGAATATGTGAACGCCACCTTCTTCTGGCCGTTAGCATCCGTATCTAAGGTGATCGCAATCAAGGCATCCTGGGGAATCGGAAAATCCTTAGGCAGATTAACCGGTCTTGCTGTTCCCTCCACGACTGGAGCAGGAGTTGCATTCCCTCCGCCGGCAGAGGTTCCCGGAGCAGGAATATTTGCGCTGCCTTCTCCAATTCTCACTTTATAGTTGACCGAGTCATAATTGATAGGCACCTTCAGCACCGTGGCGATCGATTGGACCGGCAGATAGGTTAGTCCTTCGTAGGTGATCGGTGTCAGGGTTTTGCCGTTGCCATCCTTCATCCAAAAAGGATTACCATCCACCACAATACCCAGGCTATGGTTCAGATAAGCCTTGATCTGCTGCAGCTTGGTGCCCGCATACACCCCTGCCGAGCCTGTTACCGTCATGCCGGTAACCACTGCGGCAATCAGCCATTTTTTTCTCATAATATCCTCTCCCGTATGTTGTTGTTAAAAAAGTATGGACTTAGCGTCCTTATATATTTAACACGGAAGCGAAACTTTCAACCTGCCTGCCGCCTTTTATTCCGCTTACGCGCGGTTTACAATCTCCACCAGCTCGTCCAGACTGCGGATTTCATAGGTAGGCACGATCTCAGGATCAGCGGGCTTGTCCAGCGGATTGAACCAGCACGTATCGATGCCGTAATTGTTCCCGCCGCGGATATCCGAGGTCAGGGAGTCCCCGACAATCAGCACCTTGCGTCTGTCGGACAGCTTAAGCCTCTCAAAAGTATAATCAAAAATCCCCGCCTCCGGCTTCTGATAGCCTGTCTCCTCCGATACAATCACCGCCTCGAATACCTCACTAAGCGGGGAACCCTTAATCCGGGCATGCTGCACATCACTGATACCGTTCGTGATCACGGCCAGCCTGCACCCGGCAAGCTCGCTGCAGAGCTCGGCGGCCCCCTGAATCAGGAAGGTGCCTTCCCCGAGGAAGCGCAGGTACGCTTCACTGAATTCCTCCGGCTTGAACGCGAGCTGTCGGGCAGTAAACAAGCGGTTGAACCTTTCCACCCGCAGGGCGGCAGAGGTGATTAAGCCTCGCTCGAAATCCTTCCATAAGGCATGGTTAATCTCCTGATAGCTGGCCGCATACTCCTGCGCGCCTGCCGGCAGCCCGAAGTGGGTGAAAGCATGGCTCAAGGCGTGACTCTCGGCCATTCCATAATCGAACAGTGTATCATCGGCATCAAATAAGATACATTCGTATTTCATCTTGTCCTCCATCTCGCTTATGTAGTTCGACAACATATGTCCTTCTGCGATATAATCTGGGTTAGGCCTTAAAAAAATCAACGGGGTGATTGTCATTTTATACGGTTTAGCTTTTCTCGTGTCATTTTTTATCGTTTATCTGCTGATTCCTCCTCTGGGCAGGCTGGCTTTCCGGCTGGATTTCGTAGACAGGCCGAGGGTAGATGTTGAACGCAAAATCCATAGGGAGCCCATCCCGCTAACCGCAAGCTATGCCATTTTCGTAGGTTTTTTCATTACATATCTGCTCTTCGCACGTGAATTCACCCTGGAGACGCTCGCCCTGTTCATTGGCGGTGTGCTTCTGCTGACCATAGGAACCATCGATGACTGGTACAAAACCAAAGGCAAGGATTTCCCGGCTCTGCCCAAATTCATCGTACAGATTGCCGCCGCCGTTCTGGTGTTCTTTTCCGGCAATGCGTTTACCGGCTTCATTAATCCGTTCTCAGGTGATTATATCTCACTACCGTTCATTTTGCAGTTCCTGCTGACGATCATCTGGATCTTCGGCGTGACTACGGTCATTAATTTCTCGGACGGCATGGACGGTCTGGCCGGCGGATTGACAGCGATCTCGGCAGTTACCCTGTTCGTAGTCGCACTCACGATGGGCCAATCTACTTCTGCCTTCATGGCAATTTCGCTGATCGGGGTTACGCTGGCGTATTTGCGCTTCAACAAGGCTCCGGCCAAAATCTTCATGGGCGATGCCGGCGCCACCTTCCTCGGCTTCATTCTGGCGGTGATTGCGCTGGATGGCGCCTTCAAGCAGGCCACGGTATTGTCGCTGTTCATTCCGATTCTCGCGCTTGGCGTGCCGATCTTCGACAATATTTTTGTCGTCATCAGACGCTTCCTGAAGGGACAAGCCATCTATCAGGCGGATGCCACTCAGGTTCATTACCGCCTGCTCAAGGCGGGTCTGAACCAGAAACAGGTGGTCGGCGTGCTCTATCTGGCCAGCGTTTGCCTCTCCCTGTCATCCATTATCCTGCTGCTGATCCAGACGTAGGCAGGCTGCTATTGCTATTATGAAAAGGGCTGTTCCCAAAAGTCATGAAATGACTGATGGGGACAGCCTTTTTGGTTTGGAATCTTTGAGCAGGATCAAGGCGAGCGCTTGGGTGGACGCTCCGCGAACGGAACGGATTACTTGGGAGAACCTTTACTTTCGAGATGGATCAACATGGGCGCTTGGGTGGACGCTCCGTGAACGGAACGATGTTACAATCGCTGTAGTCTCCAGATTTTTTGTCATTCCCCTTAGCGGTGAAAATCCGGAGACCAAGGCGAACGCTATCGCTTTTCCACATTCGTTCCGTTCTCTCCGCTGTTTAAGCGGGATGAGAAATAAAACCACAATCCGGCCCCCACCCTTTCACCCTCGCACCAGCACCAAATGTATGCTGTTTTTCGCATACATTCGGGCCACACGCCTGCACGCCAGCACAATGTATGCTGTTTTTCACATACATTCGGGCTACATGCCTGCACGCCAGCACAATGTATGCTGTTTTTCACATACATTCGGGCCATACGCCATCCGCGCCAGCAAATATATGCTGTTTTCCGCATACATCGAACCCACGCACTCCCACGCACTCTTATAACGCGTCCTCCGGCTTCAAGGCTCCTGATCCCCCGTGAAGTCACTCAGCTGCGAGTAGATGCCGATGATCTCCGGCATTGGCATGCGGACCAGGCCGCTGGAGGATGGGGCGACGAACTCCCGGACTCCGTCCACCACCGGAGCAACGCCTTCCTGGAAGCCCCAGGCAGCTGTACTTCTGCGGCTGAACTCTGTATACACGCCCTTGCCGACAAAGCAGGCAATCTCCGGGCGGTATTCCTCCAGCTTGGCCCGCAGGAGCTCACGGCCCTTGGCGTACTCCTCCCGGGTGATATCTTCAGCGCCTACGGTGGGGCGGGCGACGATGTTGGTGAAGCCGTACCCCAGCTTCAGCAGTTCCCCGTCCTCGGAGGCCTCGTATAATCGCGGCGTCAGTCCGGACTTATGCAGTATGCGCCAGAAGTTATTGCGCGGATTGGCATAATGATGACCCAGCTCGCCGGAGCGGATGCTGGGATTGAATCCGATGAAGACAATCTGGAGTCCGTGATCCAGATGATCCCGTATCTCTTCCATGTTCGTTCCTCCTTACACTGGCCGCATTATTTTGCAGCCCTAATCTAATATACCCATGCTTCGGACTCAGGTACACCTGAAGTAGAACCAGAGGACATAACACTGCACTAAGGCACTAGCACTAGCACTAGCACTAGCACTAACACTAACACTAGCACCGGCAATGGCACTACCACTGGCATCGGCACTGGCACTGAATTCCCGCTGCAACATAGAAATCCCCCCGCAAAGGATATGCATCCGTTTACGAGGGGAACAGGATTGCCCGGGTTACTACGACAGAACAAACCTACTTAAGGAAGAAGTGCCTTCAGCGCCGGAGACATCTCCTGCTGATCCAGCGAAATATAATTAGATGAACCATTCTTATACACGATCTTCACCGCATATTCTCCCTCTCTGCGGTTATAATTGCGGCGATGCTCCAGAATACCGTTAATTAGCGTTTTGTCTTTGACCATAATAGCCCGTTTCTCGCTGCGTGCTAACTCCAGACGGCTCTCGGGATCATACATCCGCCCGGGTGGCAGCTTACTGTGATTCATATCTATGAACATCTCGGCGGACCGGACGTCCGCCTCGGTAATCCGCACTTTATCCGCATATCCCTTCTTTTCCAGCCAAGCCCCTAATTCATGATAGGACGGGTACCAGTCATAAGTGAAATACGACTGAATTCCATCTTTATCCGTCTTTTGAAGAACACGGATGGACGCCCGTGACCGCTGATCCGAAACCTGATCCTCATAGGACATATTCAGCACTTCACGGGTTAAGATGTCCTTGAACTCCTTCACCTCCTGCGGATCAGAAATACTGAAGGCCTTGTCGAGATTACTCATACGGATACTCTCTGCGTTCTTGTTCATCTGGGATATCCGGTATCGCACACGTTTGTAGTCCACATGTCCCATGACCGTCTTCAACTCCGGCTCGAAGCCCACTGACGGAACCTGATAGGTCCGCATCAGTGTCCCTCCGCTCTTAAGCTTATATGACAACGTGAAGCGGTAGTAAGAGAGATAACCATGATTCCACATGGGATCGCCCTGACCCGGCTTCGCCGTTACGATAGCACTATGCAGTGCAGTTACAGCCTCAATATATTTCGGGTCCTTGGAAAAGATATCAGTCTCCTCCGCAGGTGCAGTATTCGGAGCGTTGTAAGGGCGTTGCATCAGGTCTGCATAATTACCACCGGCGAATACCGCACTCACCTTCCCGGAGGCCGGAACCCGGGTCTCATATCCGGTCAAGCCGGATACAGGAACATAGAGCAGCAAGCCAAGCAGGATACTGTATACTGCCATTTCAAGCGGCAGCTTGCGGTTCAGGATATGCCAGCTTTTGCGGAGAACCATCTCTACGAGAATATAACCGATTCCCCCTCCTGCGACAACACTGCCGACGATCCAGCCTGTTTCCTGCTTGATACTGCCGAAGTAGCTGAGCGCAAGCAGCATACTGCAGAGCATTACCCCGGCTTTGAACAGCGGATTAAAATAGGTGAAGGCCATTGCCTGTCCAGCCTTCTCACTGTGGCGCTTACGGTACAGCACAAAGGACAGCGTTAAAAAGGCTGCAAATAGTAGAGCATAGACCCAAAGCTCTGTAGGACTGAAGGGGCTATAAGACATATCTGCAATCCGCAGCATCGGCGCCCAATCCTTCAGGGATTCCCTCGATCCTATACTATCCGGGTACCCATACAAATATCTGTTCAGATGCATATCTATAAACATTAATATTGCCGCAGGGAGGACTAACAGAATGAGGGTCACCACACTCTGCAGCACGGTCTGTCCTACACATATCCCCACAAAAAGCGTAAAGGCAAACAAGAACAGCGACAACACTGTAAGGGTCAGGCACCACTCCCAGACCTCCGCCCCGTGATAGATATACATATTCCCCTCCAGCGGGCGGACCAGCATCGTAACCACACTTGTAATCCAAATGGGCGGCAGCAGCAGAAGCAGACCGCTCAGCGTATAAGAAGACAGCAGATGCGAGCGGCGCAGCGGGAGGCTGTGCATCAGATCGGAGGAGCCTTTGGACTGCAGATAACGGGACAGGAACAGTCCAGCAATTATCGGAAAGGCAATCAGAACCGCATAAATATTAGTACCAAAGCCGAACAGACTATCTATTTCGATCTTATTTTCAAGCCGGGCTCCGTCTGCGAACAGCTGCAGCGGAAGCATAAATAACAGCACCAGCGTATACAGAATTCCAATCCACCCGTGCTGGCGCAGGTTCTGACGGATCAGGCTGGCGTTACAAAATAATCGGCTGTACGTCATAACCGGCACCTCCCATTTCATAAATAAAGATTTCCTCCAGCGTCAGCGGCAGCAGATCGAATACATACGGATCATAGACATAGAAGGCCTGGCTGATGCGTTCCCGCTCACCTTTGACAATATACAGCCTGACACTTCCCCGCTCCTCCCGGTGGAGGATTCTCAGGATGGATTCCAGCGCAGCCGCATGACGTTCATCACGGAACGCGACCTGTACCTTATGCGTGTCCGACTTCAGATCATCCAGATCCTTCTCAACCAGCATCCGCCCTTCATGCATAATGCCGACATGATCGCACAGATCCTCAATCTCGCGCAGATTATGCGAGGAGATCAGCACCGTAAGCTCGCGCTCGGCGACCTCCTGGAACAGGAGATTCTTGATCTGGCGGCGCATCACCGGGTCAAGCCCGTCAATCGGCTCGTCCATGATCAGCACCTCCGGCCTGCAGCTAAGCGCAAGCAGAAGGGCTGCCTGGCGCTGCATCCCCTTGGAGAAGCGGCTGAGCTTGCGCCGGGGATCAAGCCGGAACATAGTAAGCAGCTCGTCATAGCGCTTCTGGCTCCATTCCGGGTAGATGGACTTGTAGAAGGCCGCCATACTCCGTATGGTCGCCTGGGGGAAGAAGTACGGGCTGTCCTGCATGAAGATCATTCTGCGCTTCATTTCCGGCGACTCGTAGACTGGCTGTCCGCCAAGCTTGACCGTGCCTGCATCAGGACGGTAAATCCCGGCAAGCGTTTTCAGCAGCGTGGTTTTGCCGGCTCCGTTCGATCCCAGCAACCCGTAAATAGCGCCTTTATGTACAGTAAGCGACAGATTGTCAACCGCCTTATCCCCCTGAAAAATCTTGCTGACCCCGCGTATCTCAATCATGGCTGTTCCCCTCTCTTCTCTGATCCAGCGACTGGCGGTACAATGCACTAATCTCGCTCTCCGTAAATCCGAGATAGACCGCCTCCGCCATCAGCCGCAGCAGCTCTGTCTTCAGCTCCGCCCGCTTGCTCTCGTTGTGCTCCTGCTGCATGGCGGCAACGAAATTGCCCTTGCCCTGCAGCGAATAGATATACCCCTCACGCTCAAGCTCCCGGTAGGCTTTCTGGATCGTATTGGGATTGACTGTAAGCTGCGAGGATAACGCCCGCACCGAAGGCAGCTGTTCATCCGCCCGCAGAATCCCGTGCATAATCATCTCTTTCACCTTGTCGGTCAGCTGCTCATAGATCGGCTTGCGGCTGCGTACATCCAACTCGAACATGACAGTCCTCCTTTCATCTGATACTCCGGCTGCTGTATCAAAGTGTATTAACTGTACTACTATTATTAATACAGTTTAGGGTTAATGTCAATCATTAACTTTTACTTTTTCTAGTTTCAACATGTCACCCAAATAACCCCCATCTGTCCAAAAGGCAGGTGGGGGTTATGATTGCTTAGGGGGACTGTTCTATTGAACATGAAGGCTGCTTCTGCGCTGCTGCCTGCGTTCATCGCTGAACAGGGCAGCGCCTATACCCGGGAGCAGCAGATAGCCTGCGAACTTATAGGTCTGGCTGAACGCATCCACAGCCGCCTGCTGCTGTCTTATTACCACGGTCCCGGCCTCTGTGCCTGCGGAGTTCGCCGCACTCAGCTCCCGGGTTGTATTATGCTGGAGCACAGTGACGATGATGGCCACACCGAGCACACTCCCCAGCGCCTTCGCCATATTCGTCACCCCTGAGGCTATGCCTACCTTATCTTCAGGAACGACCCGGATCGCCGATGACATCACAGGCGGCATCGAGAGTCCCACGCCGAAGCCAGTCACTGCAAGCCGGAGCATCACCGCACCCAGCGTAGAATCGGCCTCAAGTCCGCTCATGGAATAGGTGGCAGCGCCAATCAGCACCATTCCCGCTGCGGCGAACACACTGCTGCCGTATTTCGCAGCCAGCGGCCCGGATACAGCCGAGCTGGCGATGGAGCCTAAGGCCATGGTTGAGAGGACCAGCCCTGCCTTCAGCTCCGATACCCCCATCACCCGGGTCAGATAAAAGGAGGTCAGCAGCGAAATATTCATCACCGCCGCCCCAAGCACGATCATCGATACCGAAGTACTATTGAAAGCTCTGATCTTCAGCAGGGACAAGGGCAGCATCGGCTTCTTTCCCTTAGACTGCGTAAGAAAAAAGAACACCAGAAACAACACTCCCGCAGCCATCAGCCCCAGGAACGTGCGTGAGCTCCAGCCGTAATCCTGCACTTTAATCAGAGCATATGTAATGCAGAACATCCCTCCTGTAACCCCCAGTATTCCGCCATAGTCTATGGACCTTCCTGCTGAATCATCCCGCGACTCCTGAATGAACATAGCGGTCAGCCCTATACTCAGCAGCCCAAGCGGTACGTTCACAAAAAAAATCCACTCCCAGCTCAGCTTCTGTGTCAGAATTCCGCCAAGTGCCGGACCGCTTGCCGCAGCCACTCCTGAGACAGCCCCCCATATGCCTATAATCAGTCCGTGCATTTCTTTGGGGAAGGTAGTGGTGCTTAGCGGAATGGTAACCGGCACAATAATGGCTCCCGCCAAGCCTTGAATGACCCGGAACAGAATCAGCATGCCAAGGGAAGTGGAGAGTCCGGCCAGCAGAGAGCTCAGAGTGAACATTCCCACGCCAATCAGAAATACCTTCTTTCGTCCGAATTGATCGGCCAGTCGCGAGGCAGTCAGGATGAATACGGCAAAGGCCAGGTTGTAGCCGTTCATCACCCACGATACCTGCGACACACTCCCCCCGAACTGGCGGGTCATCTCCGGCAGGGCAATATTAATAATGGTCGTATCCAGCAGCGCCATGAAAAACCCCAGCACAATCGCCGTAAAGGATAAAGCTCTGCGCATTCCAATCCCCATTTTGTTCATCTCCCTAAATATGAAATAGAGTTCATATTTAGATTATATGAACCCTGTTTCATATTTGTCAATCAAAAAAATGAACTTGGGTTCAACTTTTATTGACAGCGCAAAACTGCTCCACTACAATCTGTACTATGAGGGGGACCTTACGATATGGGTGAAACAGAGGACAAGATTAGAACTCCGCAGCAGGAGCGCAGTATACGAACTAAGGAAGCCATTATCCGGGCCGCGATGCAGCTGTTCTCGGACAAGGGCTTCTATCAGACGAATACGAAGGAGATTGCAGCAGCGGCCGGGGTGTCGACCGGGAGCTTCTACTCCTATTTCGTGGATAAAAGAGCCGTGTTCATTGAGGTGCTCCACATGTACGGGGATGAGCTGATGGCCGAGGTGGAGCGGTCGATGGCTGAGATTAATTTCAATACGATTGAGCGTACGGACCTGATCCTGCATCTGATAGACACGCTTCTGCTTTCGCATAAGGCTTTTATCGGGTATCACAAGGATCTTAACATTATGTATCACAGCGATGAGGCCATCAAGCAGTTGATGGATGCCCAGTACGAGGCCGGCCGTCTTAAGACGCTGACCTATCTTCAGATGGGACAGGATGAACTGAAGACGGAAGATACGGAGGCTGCATCGATCATTGTGTTCGAGTCTGTGAGCGCGATTGTGGACTTCATCTCCTTCTCGCCGCAGCGGATCGCTGTGGACCGGCTGAAGTCAGAGCTGGTTCATATGCTGGTGCAATATTTGTACAAGTAACAACAGCGTTTCCTCTATACATTTTCGCAAAAAAAGAGCAAGCTGCGGATTACCCCGCAGGCTTGCTCTTCTCTATTGACCCTTACGGATCAGCGTTTATCCTTCCAGAAATTGAGCGGCTCCATGTCCTTAGTAATGAGCTTGAAGGTATAGCCTTCCTTTTTCAGCGTCTCCAGAATACGCGGCAGCACCTTGAGTGTAGCCTTCTGGTCATGCATCAGAATTACCGGATTGGTCTTGGACGCCTTCAGCTTATTCACCTGGTCCATCACGGTGTTATAGATTCTGTCGCTGTTCTGTTTGTATTTCCAGTCGTAGGAATCCACGTTCCAGTCCCAGAGATGATAGCCCTGTGTCAGGACTTTATCGCGGAAGGACTTGGTGAAATAGGGCTTGCTTCCGTATGGCGTACGGATCAGTGTGGTGCTTACTCCCGTCAGCTTCTTCAACGTTGCATTGGCCCCTGACATCTCGGCAAGCGCCGCTGACGGAGAAGCATAGAATTTCTCCTGGCGGTGAGTCACACCATGCAGCGCTAAGCCATAGCCCTCCTTCGCAATTCTCTTCACCTGGGCGGGATGCTGATTCATGTTGTTCCCCAGCATGAAGAAGGTCGCCTGTACGTCATATTTACTCAGGATGTCCAGCAGCTCACCAGTCGTCGCTGACGGGCCGTCGTCGAAGGTCAGGTATACGGTCCGGCCCGGCTTGCCCGGATCAGCGGGTGTAACCGGAGTGGAGGGAGTCGCTGGCGCTACCGGAGCCTTCGGCTTCAGGTCGGCAGCATATTTATCAGTAAACGCTGCATCGGTAAGCTGTGCCGAGCCGTCCTTCACACGAAGTAAATATTTATCTCCCACATAGGAAATGCTATACCCGAGGTACCCGCTGACCTTCAGCGGAGCCATGAGCTTGCCGTTCTGCACAAAAGTATTCATAGGCACGGCCGTGCCGTCCTTCAGCACCGCACCTCCGTCCTTGCTCAGCAGGGTAAGCGAACCCGTCCCGCCAGCTACGTGAATCCCGTTCGTCAGGCCGGTAAGGGTCCATTTCAGCTCATCCGCAAGTGCACGCAGCGGTACATAATAGGTGCCTTTTACGGATACAGCTTCAATCGCACTTAATTTATCGTTGACTCCGAGTTTAAGTGTAGTGCTAGTAGCTTTGGCGTTAGCCGGGACCTGCACAAGCCCCATAATTAGGAATAAAGACATGAATAAGAGCAGAATTTTCTTGATGCGCACAGCAGCCGTCTCCAATCTATGTATATTTGTCTATCACTTTATCATATATACTTTCAACGTAATTTGAGAGATTGTAACCGGAAGCTAAAAAATTGTTACTCTTATGCAATGATAATTGAGGGTTCGCCATTATTTTCAGAAAGCACGCAATTCTCGTCGAATGCTGTCACAGCAGGTGTTACACGGTTAAATCAGCGGTTTTTGGCCCAGAATAATTGTGACAAAATTAATAACAATATCGGAATTTTGAACAAAAATTGAACAACCTTAAAATTAGCTAAAGTGCGCCACTACAGTGATCTTTATCATACCCTTAGGGAGTTGTAACAATTTGATCACACATATTTAACTTGTTCGCCATTTTTAAGGTCTATTTTATATATTTATACAAAATATGTATTTTGCATTATGGGTAAGTAGTTCTTACTATAGATACAGATCAATGTACTCCCGTTAATGAACGGCGAATGAAAAGTAGTATTGAAGGAAGGAGTTCTATATGAAAAAAAAGGGACCGTTATACGCTTTGTTTCTAAGCCTGATCCTTCTCCTGCCGGGATGCAGCTCAATCGCTGTTCTGAACCCGAAGGGACCGTCTGCAAGGACGTTATCTGACACCATCTTGCTCTCTATTCTTGTGATGCTCGGGGTTCTGGCTGTTGTCTACATTCTGTATATCTTTGTACTGGTGAAATATCGTGCGAAGAAGAGTAATGAGGGCTACATCCCTGAACATGAGGAAGGCAACAAGGTACTGGAGGCCATCTGGATTATCATCCCGATAATCATCGTAGCCTTCTTGTCCGTTGTTACCGTCAAGACGACTAACGAAGTGGAGAATGTGGCTGCGGACTATCAGGATCAGACGCCGCTGGTCATCTATGCTTCCTCTTCCAACTGGAAATGGCATTTCAGCTACCCTGAGGAAGGGATCGAGACGGTTAACTACGTGAATATGCCGGTGCATCGTGCGGTAGAATTCAGAATGTACTCATTCGGCACCATTACCAGTCTTTGGATTCCACAGCTTGCCGGTCAAAAGTACGCGATGAGCGACATGCTGACAACGCTTCATCTCTCCGCTGATACAGAAGGCTCTTATATCGGAAAGAACGCGAACTTCAGCGGTAAAGGCTTCGCCCACATGGAATTCGAAGCGCTTGTCCTTAGCAACAAGGGTTATGAGGACTGGGTGAAGGAAGTAAAGGAAACTGCGCCTAAGCTGACTGAGGAAGAATTCAAAGGCCTGCTGGCCACAGACTACCTCGGACGCAAAACGTATTCCTCCACCCATCTGGAGTTCAGCCCTCCTCCTGGAGACCACGGCGAGCATATGAGCGGCGGCGGCAAGGAGATGGATATGGACAACGGCAATCAGGAGCATCAGGATAACAAGGAAATTCATCCGTCTCCCGAGCCGTCCAGCGGAACAGAATTCGACAGCGAGCCTCATCCGGATGTCGACCAGCCGCTGCCAAGCTCCCCTGTGGATGAAAGCACACACGAAGGACACTAGCTCTCTTGCGAGCTTAATGCAACACACTGAAAGGAGCTACCCTAATGGATTTGGACAAATTTAAGGTTCACGGCGAACCCTTGATATACGGGGCCATGATCAGTATTGCACTGGCAACCATCGGGATTCTCGTAGGGCTTACCTATTTCAAGAAATGGGGCTATCTGTGGCGCGAATGGCTGACCACCGTTGACCACAAAAAAATCGGGATCATGTACATCCTCGCGGCGCTGCTGATGCTGTTCCGCGGCGGTGTAGATGCGATGATGATGCGTCTGCAGACGGCTGCGCCGGAAATGAAATTCCTCGATGCGCAGCATTACAATGAGGTCTTCACCACCCATGGTCTGATCATGATTCTCTTCATGGCCATGCCGTTCATCATCGGTCTGATGAACGTAATCATTCCGCTGCAGATCGGCGCACGGGACGTTGCCTTCCCGCGGCTGAACGCTGTCAGCTTCTGGCTCTTCTTCATGGGCGCCATGCTGCTGAACATTTCCTTCGTCATCGGCGGATCGCCGGATGCGGGCTGGTCAGCGTACTTCCCGCTGGCGAGTCTTGAATTCAGCCCGACCGTAGGGAACAACTACTACTCTCTGGCCTTGCAGATTTCCGGTATCGGTACGCTGATCACCGGGGTTAACTTTATCGTAACGATCCTTAAGATGCGCGCACCAGGCATGACACTGATGAAGATGCCGATGTTCACCTGGTCCGTACTGATCACCAACGTTATTATTGTCTTCGCCTTCCCGGTGCTTACCGTAGCGCTGGCGATGATGATGTTCGACCGCCTCTTCGGCTCCCAGTTCTTCACGATGGCCAACGGCGGGATGGATATGCTCTGGGCCAATCTGTTCTGGGTCTGGGGACATCCGGAGGTCTATATCGTAATCCTTCCGGCCTTCGGTATATATAGTGAGATTATCGCCACCTTCTCGAAGAAGAACCTGTACGGCTATACCTCCATGGTATTCAGTATGCTGATCATCTCGCTCCTGTCCTTCCTCGTATGGGCGCACCATTTCTATACGATGGGTCAAGGTGCCATGGTCAACAGCTTCTTCTCGATTACAACGATGGCCATAGCGGTACCTACCGGGGTCAAAATATTCAACTGGCTATTCACCCTGCGAAAGGGCAGGATTACCTTCACGACCCCGATGCTGTACACGCTGGCCTTTATCCCTATCTTTACGATCGGCGGAGTAACGGGTGTCATGCTGGCGATGGCCAGCGCCGATTACCAGTATCACAACACGATGTTCCTGGTTGCGCATTTCCACTACGTGCTGATTCCGGGTGCCGTGTTCGCCGTCATCGCCGGGTTCCACTATTGGTTCCCGAAGGTGTTCGGCTTCCGCCTGAACGAACGGCTGGGCAAGCACGCCTTCTGGTGGATTATTATTTCCTTTAATGTAACCTTCTTCCCGCTGTTCTTCCTGGGTCTGATGGGAATGACGCGGCGTATGTATACGTATTCTGAGGAATCGGGCTTTGGTCCGCTCAATATGCTGAGCTTCGTCGGGGCTGTCGGGCTCGCCATCGGCTTCGTGATCCTGGTCTACAATATTTACTGGAGTACCCGCTACATGCCGAGAGATACAACCAACGATCCTTGGGATGGCCGGACACTGGAATGGGCTACGCACAGTCCGATCCCGCTCTACAACTTTGCGATTGTGCCTAAGGTTGAGACGCGCGATGCTCTATGGTCTGCGAAGCACGAGAATATTCCGCTGTACACAGATACCAAATACACCAAGATTCATATGCCAAGCAATACCGGCAAGCCGTTCATACTCGGTGTAGTCTTCTTCTTCCTTGGCTTCTTCCTGGTATTCAGTATGTGGATTCCGGCAATTGTCTCCGGGATTGGAATCCTGGTTGTGCTGGCCTTCATGTCCTTCGATAAGGACCAGGGCTACTACATTCCTGTAGAAGAGATTGCAGCTACAGAAAAGAAACTGATGCGGGGTGAGACTGTATGAAAATAGATGCGTCCAAGCCGCTCGAATATTCAACGGAAGAGAACAGTAACAAAATCTTCGGCTTCTGGGTCTTCCTCGGAGCCGAGATCCCTCTCTTCGCTACGCTGTTCACTGTATATTTCGTAATGGTTAACCGCTATGCCAGCGGACCGAGCGGCAGCGAGCTGTTCGAGATCGGCCCGGTGCTGATGGAGACCTTCCTCCTGCTGTCGAGTTCCTTCACCATCGGCCTTGCTGTCCATGCCATGCGGCATGGCTACAAGAAAGCAATGATGGTCTTCATGGCCATCACGCTGGTCATGGGTCTGGCTTTTGTCGGAATCGAAATCGACGAGTTCTTTACTTATGTGCATGAAGGAGCTACGCTCCAGACCAGCGGCTTCCTCTCCAGTCTGTTCATCTTACTGGGAACGCATGGTCTTCACGTCAGCTTCGGTCTGCTGTGGGGAATTGGAATTATGATTCAGCTGTGGAAGCGCGGCATTACGCCCGCTACCGCCAACAAAACGTTCATCTTCTCCTTGTTCTGGCACTTCTTAGACGTGGTCTGGATCTTTATCTTCAGCTTCGTCTACCTGAAAGGACTGATGTGACATGATGAAGCAACTATTCCCAATTAAGCATGTGATGGGTTATGTAGCCTCTCTGGTCCTCTCTGCCGCTGCACTGATTGTTATTTATGGAGACCTGTCCTCCAGTGCCAATATGGCGGTGCTGCTAATCACAGCGCTGATCCAGGCTTCCTTGCAGCTGTTTGTGTTCATGCACATCGGAGAATCGGCCGATTCCAAAAAAGAACTGTATATCAACATCGCATACGCCATGTTCGTGGCTCTGGTCACGATCTTCGGCACCCTGTTCATCTTCGTATGGGGCTGGTATGCTTAGAACGTAAGAAGCAGAGGAGCGTTATGCTCCTACTAGTAATCTATAAGTGGAAACGGTGCCGTCCTTTTAAAGGACGGCACCGTTTTGACGAGAAATAGAAGGATAAGTTATCGTGTGCAACATATAAATTTAAATATTTAAAAAAAGCGGTCCGTATCCGGTAGATTTACCGGTGCGGACCGCTTTTTTTAGTTAATACTTCAACTGTACTATACTGCTGCTGCTGCCGCTGTCGTCCCGCTCCGTATACGCAAGCTGCTTGCCCGAGGGGCTCCATGAGGTGGTCATCGTCCCGTTGCTCTCCGCAATCTGAACGGACTTGTCAGAGGACAAATCGTAGACATATAAGGTATTCTTCGTTGTACCATTATCTTCAATGGCTACACTATAGGCAATCAGCCGCTGATCTGGAGACCAGGAGACGGCCCCAAGCTCGGCACCTTCCAACAGGGTCCGCGGATTCTTACCGTCAGTGCCGCTGAGCAGCAGAGCCTGGGTATTCTCCTTATACTGCAGGATCAGCATTTGTTCTTCGTCAGGCGAAGGGATTACGCTGGTGGTACCCGGAATATTCAAGTCAGTCTTCGCCTTAGTTTTAAGGTCAAGCATTTGCAGCGAGTCCTTTGAATTACTGGTGTAATAGAGCTTATCCTTGAGTTGTCTTACAACAATCAGGCCTTCTTCCCCCAGCCCCTCAACAGGAGCGATCTTACCGGAAGTACTGGCTGTATAGGCACCGCCGCTGTATGCCGGACCCACTACCGTATCCTTGTCCGCCCACTCAGCCCCCATCGCTCCGGCAATGGTATCGCCCTTGATGGTAAAGGTCTTTTTGGAACCCAGGTCCATCACATTATAGGAAGGATCACCCAGGGAGAATTCACTATACAGCAGAAACAACTGATCGGCGGATAGCTTGGCATCCCCCAGCATCATATTCTCCTTCTCTGTAATCAATTCGTATTCGCCGCTATCCAGGTGGAAGAAATACAGGCTTTGCGGATAGGAACCCTTCAGCTCTCCCGAAGCGATCAGCCCCAGCTTATCGTTCGCCTTGGATACGACAATGGTTTGATCATCTTTCCAGTCGGAAATCGCGATTTTGTCATACTGCTTAACTTCCCCAACCGTTACGCCAGCAGCTTCAGCAGGTGCCGGTGTAATCTTCGGCCCTTCCGTCGGCTGGGCAGAAGCTTCTACAGGAGCCGCTGTTGGCTGCGGGCTGGGGCTAACCGCCGGAGTATCAGCCTGATTCGAGCTACAAGCTGCAAGTGTCATTAACAAGGCTGGAACTAACGCCAGCTTCCATGTTCGGGTATTCATTATAGAGAATGCCTCCTTGAGGGTAATACTAATACGTTCAAAAGCCCGGCTCCGCTGAGGATGCCCGGGAATCTCCAGGTTTCCTCGGCCAAATCGGGCCAGGCTGATATCTATTATAGCAGTTACAGCCGGAACCTTGCCAGATGCTTCTGCAGGTCCTCGGCCAGGGTAGCCAGGTACTGTGCGGAGGAGGACATCTCTCCCATTGCGGTCAGCTGCTCCAGGCTTGCTTCGCTGGTGCCCTGAAGGTCTGCGGCGCCTTTGTGCGAGATTTCATTCACCGTTGACATGGATTTGGCTACTTCCTCCGATTCCTGCGCGACATGACCGATAACCTCTGTAATCTGCTCTGTCTGCTCACTGGCGGCCTGAATGGAGGTCTGGATCGCTGTAAAGGCTTCAGCTACCACTTCACTCTGTGCTACACCATGAGAGACAATCCCGGAGCCTTGCTCCATCGATTCTACGGCACTGGCGGTCTGCTGACGGATATGGTTAATAATCTCCGTAATCTGCAGCGAGCTGGTTCCGGTAGCCTCCGCCAGTTTGCGGATCTCACCGGCGACTACAGCGAAGCCACGGCCATGCTCTCCCGCCCGGGCGGCTTCGATGGAAGCATTCAGGGACAATAGATTGGTCTGGCTCGCAATCTCATTTATGGTTGTAATAATCGTATTAATCTCTTCCGACAGGCTGCCCAGGTTGCCGACAATCCGCCGGCTCTCCGAGACACTGGAGTCAATCTCCCGCATCTGGGCCAGTATCTGCTCTACTGCGTATACACCGCGTTCCGTGGAGGAGGCAGCCTGCTCCATCAGGCGGGTCATTTCGTTACCGCTATGCCGGGCTTCGGCAATCTCATAGGACATCGTCCGCACAGACTGCGTAGTACGGGTAATGCTCTCCGCCTGCACATCGAATCCGGCTGCGATCTCGCCTGAGGTCTCAGCGATCACCTGTGAGGCATGTGCCGTCTGGTCGGCACTGGCACTCATCTGCTGGGAGGAGGCCGAGAGAATCTCGGCGCTCTCCGAGACGCCGCGCATCATATTTTTCAACCCGTCCAGCATGGTATTGAACGAGGTATTAATCTGGCCGATCTCATCCCTGGACCGGTAAGCGGCAGAGGCCGTCAGATCCCCTTCTTCCGCCCGCTTCATCAGCCCCTGCAATTCCTTCAGCGGCCCTGTAATCAATCTGGTAATGACCACACTTATGACAATACTGAGCAGCAAGGCCAGTGCAATCAGAACACTGCTTAGCGTAACCGAGCTCTTGGCACTGTCAGCCGTACGTGTATTGTGGGCAGACGCCTCCTGAATGAATAACGTCGCTGTCTCTTCAAGCAGCCGGACCATTTTGTCACGCAGCTCATTAAAGGTCTGGCCCGTGAACACCTGATACCCTTCGTCGTTAAGATCGTTATCGGCCAGGTGGATAATATTATCACGCTGTGAGCGGTAGTCCGGCAGCAGCAGAGTATATTCGTTCACATAAGCAGCAATCTTCTCATTGTTGAATTCAATCTTCCTCAGTTCAGCCATCAGCTCATTGTTCGTCTGGATATTCTCCTGAATTCTCGCCTTCAGCTCCTGCTTCTTGGCGTCATCCGTAGTAATCAGATCCTCCAGCAGAAAAGACTCAATCGCCCGGTTATTCCCGCGGATCTCCGTTACGAAATAAATCGGCTGCAGGTTCTGCCTGTACGTCTCTTCAGACCTGTCCGCCATTCTGGTTGTCGTCAGAATACCTGTTGTTCCAATCCCGATCAGAAGTAGGGTAACCACCGCTATCAGTACAATCATTTTATGCTTAATCTTCAGATGTCTCATTTCCCGTTATCCCGCCTTCTCGAATCTAGCTGTAACCTTATTTATCGGAGAATAACATCGAATTGTTGATGGCCCTGTTAAGAAATTTGTCGAAAAAAGAAGAAATTTATCGTTTTAACAGAGCGCTATCCATTAATTATCATTCCATTTACTCTTGAAGCAAGCCATATTTCTTGCGGAATCTCTGCAGTACCTTGGTCCAGCCTCCGGCCAGCACCGCTAAGAAGAATACATTCGACAAGGCATGGGCCAGATCGAAATAAAAGCTTGCGGCAAACGTAACGGCAACCAGCCGCCAGCTTAAAGCGTCCGGCAGACTGAGCAGGACCCAGATATTCATAATCCAGCCGAACAGGAACCCCCAGATGAAGCCAAAAATCAGCAGCCCGGCCCGCCGGCGCAATAACCAGCTCCTCCGCAGCCATCCGGCTGTAAGCCCGGTCATGCCCCAGGCAAACATCTGCCAGGGTGTCCAGGGGCCCTGCCCGAAGTAAATATTCGAGACCAGCGCAGCGACTGCACCGATGACGAATCCCGCCTCTGCCCCGAAGACATAAGCGGAGAGGATGACAACGGCTGACACAGGCTTTACCCCCGGCAATGCGGCAAAAGGAATCCGGCTGACCGCAGCGATGGCCGACAATACAGCCAGCAGCAGCACTACGCTAAGCAGCACATAATGCCGGTCAGTGAATGCTGCGGTAAGCGCAAGCCCGGCGATGAAGAGTCCCAGGGCGATTAGCAGCGGTATGCGGAAGCGGGCCATGTGCGAATCACATCCTCTAGTGTCAATGCCTGCGGCAGCCAGTCCCGCACCATCCGGTTGACTGCCGTGGTATAGAAGTAATTGCTGCTGAAGAATTCAGCCGGTGTGCCCTCCGCTGTAATTCCCCCGTCGAACAGGAGCGCGCAGCGCGTAGCATGCTTAGCCGCGAACTCTACATCATGCGTTACGATAAGAATACTGATCCCCTGCCCGCGCAATTGCTGAAGCAGGGCGGCCAGCCTGTCTTTGGCGGCCGGATCAAGCCCCTTGGTCGGCTCATCCAGCAGCAGAATATCCGGTTTCATGAGCAGCATCATGGCAAGTGCGGTCTGCTGCTGCTGCCCGCCGCTGAGATCATGGGGATGACTCTGCAGCACCTCCCGGAGCTGAAACACTTCGAGCAAAGCCTCAATCCGGCTTGCTGTTGCCTCGGGGGATAACCCGGCGTAGCTGCCCATATGCTGCAGCTCCTCAGCCACTGTATCATAACTGAAATAGAGCAGCGGATTCTGCGCCAGCAGGCCGGTAGTCTTACCCTTAGCCAGCTCTATCTTGCCGCGCTGCGGCTTCATCAGCCCGTTCAGCACATACAGCAGGGTGGACTTGCCTGCGCCGTTCCCGCCCATGACTGCCAGGAGCTCTCCTTGCTTAAGCGTCAGCGAGAGCTTCCTGAGGACCTCCCGGCCCTCCTTCTCATACCGGAAGGTCACTTCTCGGCAGGTGAGCAGAGGCTCTGCGGCTGGGCTTGGAGGTGAATACACCTCTGGAGCAGATAGTATGCGGGAAGTTAAGTTGTTAACCAGTTCAGCGCTTGCGCCAGCCTCAGTTCCTGCCATCAGGGAATGCAGCCAGCGTCTGCCCTCACGCACGGTCAGCGGAATATTCTCCGGCACAGCCGAATCCGCTTCCGGAGCGTGCGACAAGTACAGGCGTGAGGCGGCTGGCAGGTAACGCCCAGCCGAGGTCAAGGTCCCGCTGCCGGTCTGCTGGGCGAACAGGCGGGGGGCGGCATCTGCCAGCAGCTTGCCGTCTTCCAGCATCAGCACACGGTCTGCCAGCGGCAGCACCTCCTCCAGCCTGTGCTCGCTGATGATCACTGTGACCGCCATTTCCTCGTTCAGCCGCTGCAGCGCCATAATGAATTCCCGCGCAGCAACAGGATCAAGCTGGGAGGTTGGCTCATCCAGCAGCAGCACCTTGGGCTGAAGCAGCAGCACTGAAGCCAGGTTCATGAGCTGCTTCTGTCCGCCTGACAGCTCATGTACCGGACGGTAGAGCAGCGGCTCCAGCCCGAACAAGCCGCAGATCTCCGCCAGCCGGGTCCGCATAACAGCAGGCGGCAGCCCCAGGTTCTCCATGGAGAAGGCCAGCTCATGCCAGACCGTATCCATCACGATCTGTGCATCCGGACTCTGGAAGACCATCCCGATCTCCCCGGCGGCCACCGCCGCCGGAAGCCCGGACAGCGGCTGTCCTTTGTAGGTCAAGGTTCCGCTCGATGTACCTACCGGGGTAAGCTCCCGCTTCAGATGACGCAGCAGGGTGGTTTTTCCGCTGCCGGACGGGCCGCAGAGCACGACAAATTCACCCTCTTCTATGACGAACGATAGCTCATGGAGTGTGTCCCTGTCTTCTTCAGGGTATCGGAAGGATAATTGCTGTGCTTTGAGGATCTCCATAACCATTTCTCCTTTCCTTCCAGCCCCGCAGGAATGAGCACGAACAGGCAGAAGCTGCCGTACATGACAGCCTCCTGCCAGCCGAAGTCCGCCGGTCTCATCCGGGGATAAATCTCCAGCTTGCCGTAGCCCTGCACCCAGAACAGCAGCGTAACCACACCGCTAACGGTTAACAGCAGCATCACCAGCTTATCCTGCAAATCGGCCTTGTATATCGTGTAAGTGCTGCGTTTGGTGCTGCCGTAGCCGCGGGCTGTCATGGAGTCTCCAGTCTGGAGGGCTTCCTCCAGTGACCAGGTCAGCAGCACTTTAAGCAGCGTCATTCCGTCTGTCATTCTTTTCTTAAGGCTTCCCGTACCGGTATCTACGCCGCGCAGACGCTGGATCTGCGTAATCTGGCGCAGCCGCCGCTGGAACAGCGGCACGAACCGGATGGCCATCAGCGTCAACAGCGCCATTCTTGGCGCAGCCGCCGCGAACAGGTACATGAATTTATCAGTGGTTACCGTGTAATTGTAGGATAGAAACCAGATAAAAATAGTAAGCAGCATTGTCATCATCATCAGTCCATACAGCACAGCTTCCAGTGTAATAGGCTGATCCAGCCAGTAGAACAGAATATGCGCTCCTCTATGCGAGAACAGCGGGTTCAGCAAGGCTACGGAAGCTGCCATCAGCAGCATAAAAGGCAAGCCGCGCACAAGCAGCCGCCCTTGGCCCTGTAACAGCAGCAACGCCAGCAGCCCGGCTATCTCTGTGGCCAGAAATAACGGATGGAAGACCAGCAGGGCGAACAGCAGCAGCCCTGCATAATACAGCAGGGCTACTACCGGATGCATGGAACGGAAGCCGCTGCTCATGGCGTTTTGGCCCCCAGGTCTTTGCCCAGATCAAGCGTATACAGCCACTCGATGGTATCCCCGGGCTCCACGATCCAGCTGCCCGCAGCCTTGGACGGAAATTCTCCATTGACCTTGTACATCCAGCCGCTCTCTGCCCCGTGGTCACTCTCGTACAAATTATCTATACCTTCCACGTAAGCAAACGCTTTGCTGCCCTGATATTCCATCTGGATCTTCTGCTCCCGCGTAATCCGCTTCAGCAGGTCCAGCACACTCTCGCCCTTCTTGATCTCATACTGGGCGGCGGCCAGAATCACGCCATGCTCCTCATCTCCGGTAATGGAGAGGGTGACCGCGTGGTCCGGCTTGGGCGTGGCTGCCGGAGCGGGCTTGGGGGTCGGCGGCTTGGGTGTGGCCGCCGGAGAATGTGTGGCGGCCGGTGGCTGCGTCGCCGCTACGCCTGGCGACGCGGGCTTGGCGGGCTCGCTTGCGCCCGCCGGTGGCTGCGCCGCCGCTGCGCCTGGCGGCGCCGGGGTCTTGGCGGGCTCGCTTGCGCCCGCCGGTGGCTGCGTCGCGGCTGCGCCTGGCGACGCCAAGGGCTTGGCGGGCTCGCTTGCGCCCGCCGTTGGCTGCGCCGCCGCTGCGCTTGGCGGCGCTGGAGCTGCCGTACCTTCCGCAGGGGCGGAGGGTACGGCAGTGCCCTCAGCGGCTCCCGGCAGCGGAGCCGCTTCGTCTCCAGGCCGCGGCGTCTGCGCGGCCGGGGTTCCGGCGGGCGGCTGCGTACCGCCGCCTGCCTGATCCGGCTGCGCTGAGGAGCAGCCGGGGAGCAGCAATACCATCAGCAGGAGAAGCAGCGGAGCCAGCCTTCCCCGGCCTCTTTTGACTAGATTGAACATTACCTGCACACCTCCACAAAAAGGGAAAAGAACGGGGGCAGTCAGCCTGTTCCCCGTTCCTTCATACACCTTATGCTTACTTTTCAACACATATCCAAACAAATTCCAAGCAAATCCGTCACTCTAACGAGTCTTCAGCGCTTCAGCAACCCTATACGCCTCAACGGCTCATCAGCACGGATGCTTTAGTTGGATTTTCTACACTTAATTATCCTGATTACGCATCTGGCAGCCATTAGTTGGATTTACAGCATCTAATTTAGCCCATACCTCAACCTTCTGCAGCTTCAGCCCTGAATAAGTGTCATTTATCCAACTAGCTCCCGCTCTACAGCAAATTAGACCAAGTTAGATGTCATTTATCCACTTATCGTTGGCCCCAGCATGCAGTACCAGCGTGCAATACCAGCATACAGTACAGTCAGCTCCCTACCAACTAAGAACTATGGCAACCTAACCGCTACGGCAGCAGCCATCTCACGAGTTACGACAGCAGCAGGCTCGAATGCGCCGCCGGTGCCGCTCATATATCCAAGTCCCGTTACCGTACGGACAGCGGACAATGCATAGTCACTAATTTTATCTTCGTCGCTGAACTTACCCGCGCCTGCTCCGGCTTCCGCTCCAGCTGCATCCAGTTTAAAAGCTCTAACCATCATCACAGCCATATCCTGGCGCGTAACCAGCCCGTCCGGTTTGAACGCCGTGGCTGTCACGCCGCTAATGATTCCAAGCTCTTTTGCCCGGTTCACTGTTCCATAATACCATGTACCGGCCTTAACATCACTGAAGGCCCCAGCGGAAGACGCCGCAGACGGCTCGTTCCCGGTTAAGCGCAGCAGCAGTGCTGCAAATTCAGCACGGGTAATATTCTTTTTCGGTGCAAACATCAGACTGCCTTCACTCACACCATTCATCAGCTTGCGGTCATACGCCGTGTATACAGACTCCAGCGCCCAAGGCGAAATCGACTTCACATCGGCAAAAGCCGGACGGTCCGCCGCAGCAGAAGCCACCGTTACCGGAACCGTATGACGGACGATGGCCGGGGTTTTATCCTTCAGATATCCCGTAACCGTCAGGGTATATTTATTCGCCGGAAGACCACCAGCAAGAGCAGCCACGCCCGCAGCATCTGTAACTGCTGTTTTGCCGCCGATGGTTACCTGTACGCCTGCTGCCGGTGAAGTTACCGGATCGGAGGTGAAGGTCGCCTCATTCCAGACCCATTGCTTCTGGGTTACCTGCACCTTCAGATCTTGTCCAGGCTGCGGCTGTGCGGGAGTCACGGTTACGGCATCAACCACCTGCGTGTTGTCTCCGCCATAATAGACCACGATGCGGTCATTCTCCTCCAGTGCGAAGTCGCCCATCCCTACACTTGGATAGATCCATGCTCCGCCGCGCGCAACCACATACATCCAGCCGTCATATCCGCCAAAAGTACCTGCAATCACGCCGCCGATCCCCGTCACATAATTGCCTGCTTCATTGACCAGGACCAGGCGCTTGGCTGCTGCTGTCTTTTCCAGTGCTTTAAGCACATTTCCAGCATACACGCTGCCCTCAGCCAACGTTCCATTCGGACCTTCAACTGTAACCGCGACACTTACCTGAGGATTCTTCACAGGTGTGCCGCTAAAATCAAAGAG
This sequence comes from Paenibacillus sp. FSL R7-0179, assembly GCF_038002265.1. Lineage (NCBI taxonomy): Bacteria > Bacillati > Bacillota > Bacilli > Caryophanales > Paenibacillaceae > Paenibacillus > Paenibacillus sp. FSL R7-0179. The sequence continues at coordinate 130,263 of NZ_JBBOCC010000002.1, read as the reverse complement.
CTTACCGCCTGTACCAAACAGCTTGTACGCTACCAAAGCCTCCAGTGCCTGCTCCGTGGAGAGCGGATTGGAGCTGCCGCCCGCAGTGTGGACGAATCCGCCATCCTTTGCACTGAAGCTCAGCAGCTTGCTGACCAGATTAATCTGGCCTTTGGTATACTCTGCTCCTGCCGGATCAATGCCGAAGGCAGACAGACCGATAATGGCCTGAGCTACACTCTCGCTACTGTCGCCATATCCGCCGTTCTTGTCCTGTGCCTTAGACAACCAGGCGGCTGCCCGCTGACCAGCAGTATTCACGGCTGCTTCCTGCTTGTGTCCAGCCAGTGCATTCAGCGTCATCGCTGTCATATCCGGATCACTCGCACCCGTGGTCAGGGTGAAGCCGCCGTCCGGGTTCTGCTTGGCCAGAATCTCTGCCAGCAGCTTAGATTGTGTCCATTTCGCATTTGCCGGGATGGTATAACTGCCGGAATCCAGAGCCAGCAGTGCATAAACCGGATTATTCAGCGTCTGGCCAGTGATTGCATCGTGATTGTAGAGCTTCTCAATCAGGTTGTAGCCTGCCACCTTCTCAGGGTCGCCGCCCAGTGCCTTAACGGCAAGCGTGATCCGGGCATAATCCGTAGCTCTGGCAAAAACACCCTTAGCCTCACTCACCTTAACCTCAAGCGCCTTCAGATAGCTGGAAGGTACCTTGTAGCCTGCTTGTGCAAGGCCAATCGCCTGCCAGTCGGACTGGACTCCGTTCTTCAGCATGAATTCCGCAGTAGCATAGACCGCAGCGGTTACGCTGGCTGCCTCACTTGCGGGCAGAGCAGATACCGCTGGTGCGGAAGTTCCGCCTGCCTGTGCAGCAGCAGCTTGTCCTGCTGGGGCTACAGCTGCTCCCAGCAGTGCAAAAAGCATGATAACAGCAAGTCCCAGCCGTGTGAACCTGGATGATAGAGAATGGTTCTTCATAACTAACCTCTTTCCTGAAATAGAATGGATAAATCCTGCTTTCTCTGCACACAGAGCAGCAACCTAAAGACCGCCCTGTGCAGGGCGGCCGGGGAAGAACTTTCGCATAGGGCGGCTGAAGGGAGCCGGTTGCTCTCCCACATTACATACAATACAGCGCATACAGCCCTCGCCAATATCAGATATCAGCCTCTGCTTCCACATTCTTACCCCCGAAGAATAGAAACAACAATGAAAAAGGCAGGTCTCCTGGCTCATACTTCACCGCTTCCCCCGCCTTCCCATCCGCTTAGCAGACAGTGGCTCCTCAGGAGTCGCTCCGTATTTACAGTGGCGGGACCGCGCCGGACTTGCACCGGGCTTCCCTTTTAAGCAGATTCTTCTATTAGACATAGCCCTGCCAGCTTCTGCTGGCGACAGCGCGCGGTCTCTAAGGCAATCTGCACCTTTTCCTCAAGCTTATTAAATTTTAATATTCTCAAACCATCATATCGACTATTCCCCTGTATGTCTATAGACAAGCTATATCTATTCCACCTCCCCCAAGACTCAGCCCATTCCGCACAAAAATCCTGAACAGCACATGCCCTCCCCGGCACATCGTACTATTCAGGACTATAAAAAGTTACTCTTCTGCTGCTGATCAAGACGTTGGTCTGCTGTAATCAACTCGATGGCGAACCTATGGAAACCTCGGCAGAAGGCCGATTGTATTCCGTACATCAGAATTAGTATAAAAGCAGCCGTTAACGCATTCTGTTGCACTCCATACCACCGATTACAGCAAATTCCCCTCAGCCGGGCCAAATCCCAAAAATCTACTGCACCAAATACAACAGAACGCCATATAAGGCTCAACATGCCTCATTCTAGTGTACAAAGTTCAATTGAGCAGCTTCTTTCGGACATAAGCATAACTATCTTCTACATTTCACATATTTCAGCCTGCCATACCCATTCTACCGTAATGTGCCAAACTAGCTCCCCACGTTATGCTTAAATGTAATCTGTACAACTAAACTGTCTGATTTACCGCCAAATGTACCTTTAGCTGTATTTCGTACACCTAAAATGCTTATGTACCCGGCTTTTCGCCCTTTCGGGCAAATTTAGTTGTATGGAATACAATTAAGAGAGGTACGCCTTCTTTTTCACTGTTTTTAGTTGTACAGAGTACACCTATCTCTGTAAGCAATGTTACTCAGGACCATTACTCGATAACGAGTCAAAAACGTCAGTTAGTTGGGTGAGGCGGCTAAGTGACTCAGTAGCATTAGTCGATAACGTCGGTCGTTAGGTGCAGTCGATTACGGCAGTCAATTACGTTAGTCAGTAGCGCCCGTCGATTTGCTTTACTCGAAGATTTACCTGCTCATTAGTTAAAAGCTTAAACAGCCTGTTAATGCCGCAGCTTTATTCCGCGTCCGTGTCCGCTTCCGGGCTTGCAGAAGCGGATGGCTCTGCACTAGGCGCGGCTGTGGCTGCAGCTTCCGGGGCGCTGCCCGGATCTGCCTCCAGCTTCAGCGAGTATCTTCCGGCGGTGATCATATCACCTGCCGCCAGCTTCGCGCCTGCTGATAGCTCCACCGTCACCTCGTATACGCGTGACGGAGGAGTCCCCGCCGCCGCTGGAGAGGCGGCGGCTCCACTATCTGCATCGCCGTCTACTCCTGCGCCTGCTTCACCCTTCACATCGCCGTCTACTCCGGCGCCTGTCTCACCCTTCACATCGCTGTCTACTCCAGCGCCTGCTTCACCCTTCGCATCGCCGTCTACTCCAGCGCCTGTCTCACCCTTCGCATCGCCGTCTACTCCAGCGCCTGTCTCACCCTTCGCATCGCCGTCTACTCCGGCGCCTGCTGCAACCTGGCAACTGCTAACCGTTGCCTTGACCTCGTAGTCCGTAACGCCGCTGGCGGACTCCACGCCTACCCGCTCCGGCTTGAAGGCGGAGCATTCCGCAGCATCAGTGAAGCTGAACAACAGCTTCACGCCGTTATTCTTACCCGCTTCTCCGCCCCCCGCATCACCGCCGTTATTCTTACCCGCTTCTCCACTTCCTGCTCCACCGTCCGCGTTTCCGCCAGTTCCCGCATCACCGCCGTTATTCCCGCCTGTCTCTCCATCACCGCCGACAAGCCGGACAGAGACCGGGGCCGCTGCAGCGGCTTGTCCGGTCACTGCCGGAAGCGGGCTGGGGCTGGCCACCGGCGCAGCTGTATCCTTGCCGCGTCCCCCAAGCTGGCTCAGCAGGATAACCGCCGCAATCAGAATGATCCCGAGGATGCTCCCTGAGATCAGGATTTGAAATCGGCTGCGGCTGACCCACCGCGCCAGCGGCGAAGCCAGCTGGGCGCGGGCTTCATTGTAGACAGTCTGCATGGCAGGCGTTGCTGTGTCGAGATGGGTTTTGCGGAATTCCCGGTTCTTGAACGCCTCGCGGTCGCTTTTCAGGAAATACCGCAGCACGGCCCGCTTGTAATTCGGCCATAGCTTCTTGCCTGAGCTTGCGAACAGCCAGCTATGCTGCGACCAGTCCAGGAACCGGTACACTGTCTCCTTGTCATTGCCCGCCTTGCGGACCACCAGATCCAGCAGCGCATCATAATCCAGCGGTCCGCCTTCACGTTCACTGCTGTGATAGAAGGCCAGCGGCAGCCTGTCGAACGGCTCAAGACTCCGCGCTTCCTTCAGCCACCGTGCGCCGAGCAGCTGTACATCGTCCAGCTCACGCGGCGTCAATCCGGCAAAAATCTCCTCGTCCGGCGACTCCTCCCCGAACCAGCGGTAGGCCGCGCGCAGCGCATTCGCTTTGCGCTTCGCAATCGCGTCGAGCGGCGGCTGCCAGTCTGCCGTATCCCGGTAACGCAGGAACGAGATCTCCAGCAGCTGCTCCATCGTCAGCTCGTCCAGCGAGAGCCGGTTCAGCAGGAAGCGGTCGGCAACGGTGCCCAGCTCCTCCATAACGGACAAGGCCTCCGGGTATACACCGCCTCTGCGGCGCTGCTTCTCTGCCTGCTGGACCGCTTCATGAACAGCCGTTACCGCCGCTACCGGTTCAGGCTCCCGCTGCAGCTTCTCCAGCAGATATTCCTTGAAGGTATCCCGTACCGCTGCCTGCTGAAGCACCTCTGGAAGACTCCGGCCGAAGTGACTTACCAGGCGGAGGATATCCGCCGTTCCGGCAGCAGCAGCCAGCCTGGATTCCAGATACGGCTCGAACAGCGCTCTGCGGAAGAGTGCTTGCGACAGCACTTTTTTGAAGAACGCCTCACTAAGCTCCGCATTGCTCTCAATAATTCCGTAAGCCGCCGCCAGCACATCCTCCCGGCCCCCGGACTGGCAGTTCAGCATCCCGTTGATGAAGTAATCGACGATCTTCACCCGGTAATTATGGCCCGGCAGCGCGTAATACGCCTTGAACTGTTCCAGGATTTCCACTGACGGAATCCCCTTCTTGCGGATCAGATCATATTCGCGGTCGAACCGCTCCAGGAACATATCATTCAGCCGCACCCGCGAGTCCAGCTTCCCCTCCGGCTTCAGATAGGACAGCAAGCCGCTAAGTATAGCGTTCTTGTTGTCTGTATATAAGGCTTCGTTGCCTTGCTCAATTTCATAAAAAACCGCCAGCTCATTGTAGAGCGCCAGCGACAGCTTACGCTCCGCACTTTCCCCGAGCAGCAGGCTGTCGGCAAACTTAGCGAAATCACGGAGGCTTCCGCCCTTCTCCACCAGCGTCTTCCAGGCCAGATCGGCATAGATCTGCCGCGACTCGCCGAAGTCGGTATTCAGGAACCTTGCGCCTGCCAGATCGAAGATATAATCCTTCTCGATATTGCGGTCGCCCGGACGCAGAGAGCCCTTCTCCACGAAGGTCAGATGAATATATTTGCGGCTCTGCGGCTCCTTGGCATACGTGATCACTCCCAGCCTGCGGCGGAAGTCATACGGCAGCGCAGCGAAGAGTACCTCCGTCAGCCGGACTGCACGCTGCGACAGCTCACTGATGGGCACATCCAGCGCTACATAGATTTTCTTCTTCCCGGCTACGGACAGCATTACCGCCTGCAGCAGGGCTTTGAACAGCTCTTCTGTGAATCCTAGACCGGACAGCACGCTGCGCGGATCTGACGGCACGTCCAGCTCTCGGGTTGCCACGGGAATCGACTCCAGCTCAGGCAGGGTCCCGCCAGGCTCCCCCTCATAGCTCCGGGCAAACCCCGCGTGCAGCCAGCTTCCATACCCCTCGACAATCTCTTCGGAGCGGATAGGCGGCACCACGAAATTATGGGCAAAAAAAGCGCTCCGCTGCCCCGTAAAATCCGCCGCCAGATAACGGCTCTCTCCGATCACAGTCTCATTGCTCTCCGTATGGAACAGGTGCAGCGCAGCCGGATACAGCTCCTCATCCTTCTCGCCGCGCGCCGTAAGCTCAGCCGGGGCATCGTAGAGACAGAAGGGATGCAGGATTTTTTTGACAAAATTATTATCGAGACTCTCCGATTTCGCTACTGTATCGAAGCCCTCTGTAGACCGGTACACGCCGCGGCGCTCGCGGGTATACATCTGCTGGGTGATCATGGACCCTGACAATCTGTTCACGGCCCGTCGCTCCCCTCAATATAATTCAGCTTGTGCAGCAGCCAGATGAACGGCTCATCGACCCGGATCGGACTGACCACACCCTCTATCCTTTGATTGACCGGATTGCTGCCCAGCGCAGACACGGCGAAATACCCCGTATTGGCAAAATACACATCCATCGTATCCTTGAACGGACGGTCCACCTTCTCAATGAAGCGCCGGATCTCACCGTCGATGTTGTGGAACTCGTCCATATTCAGCGTTTTGCGGTGCACGTAGTTGTTGAACACATTGCTGTTCGACTTGATGTAGTCGCCATCCTCATCCTTGAGGGAGTGAAGCATATCGCTTTTGGCCAAGACCACTGCGGTCGGAATCTCGGTCTTGCTCTTCTCCTGATAGGCGATGAAATCACCGAACATGGTCAGCACCACATCACGCGGCTCATCATACTGCGATACCCACTCTCCCGGGCGGTCGCCGAAGTTAATGCGGATCTTCTCCCGGACCGAACGGATCTGCAGCGGATCGACCATGAACAGTATCCCTGCGGAGTTCTTAATATGCTGGCCGTGCAGGCCTAAGTAATCCTGATCGACCATGCCTTCACCGGCTACATCGAAGAACACCAGCGTCAGCGGGGGCTTGGACTCATCCTTGAAGATGAATTGGAAAATAAACGGCTCCTGCATCTTCTCCTTCTGGGTAGACGCCAGCAAATCCCCGCGCTCGAACAGCGGCTCCTCATACAGGGTGCGGAATTTGCGGCTGATCTCAGCATTCAGCGGCATACAGGCTGCGTCGAAATGCCCTGCCGTTGTATGCTGAAGCGTATGGATCAGCGAGGTCATATAGACCGACTTCCCGACCTGGGAAGCGCCGATAATCGAAATAATATTGCTTGGCACCTTGCCAGCCGTTACAGGCAGCTCGTTATGGCAGGACGGACAGAGCCGTCTGCGGGTCATCACCCCATAGCGGTCGGTGAGCCCGGTCAGTACGTTGTCGGTATAATGATGATACTCCTCCGGGATATCCGCCGGCTGCAGAACCGCTTCCATATCATCCACCGTATCGAGGCCGAAGCGCTCCCGGTATTTATTCAGCAGATCATCCTCACCAAGCGCATAATTCTCATCATCCTCACGGCTGTGCATGGCCCGGAACACCACTTCCTCCGGCTCAAAGCGGGTGAAGCAGAACGGGCAGACAATATCGTAATACAGCGGCCTCGCTGCAGGCTGATTCTTCTTCATGAAACGGCTAAAAAAAGACATCTCTCATCCTCCTCAGGGTTGTTTCAGCACCCGGTATGCTGCTCCCGCTCACTCGGGAACAAGCTCATAATACGTCCCGTATTTTGGCCCGTCGGTGAAAAAAATACGGATGAAGTCGTCCTTGCCGACCTCAATCGGCGGGAGCTGGTTGCGCCCGGGAGCGAAGTCCTGGACGAACGGGAACCTTGCACCGTCCTCCTTGGAGGATGGATGCGCATCCCGCTTTTTGACATAGCAGAGCACTTCCTTTGGTACCGGCACCTCGGCAGTAATCGTCATCTGCACGGTTTTCAGCTTGCTGAACAACCCTTTTTTGTGCTGGAACGCATAGTAGATCCTCGCTTTGCCCGCGCTGACGAGCGCCCGGTTCCCGCCATCCTGCTGACGGACCAGCAGCGTCTCCCCATTCTCACTGAGCCGCACATAAATGGTGTAAGCCACCATTCCGATCTCGTCCAGCCGGTCCCGGTACCCGTTATTCGCTTTGTATTCTTCACGCGTGTAGAGCTTCATGCCCGGAGGCGGATGCTCATGACTGTCCGGCGCCTCCGCAGAGGCCTTATGAATATATACCGCCTGTACACCGTCCGGCCAGCGCCAGCGCAGCGTACAGAACCGGTCCTCTACTCTGGATACAACTTCGGTAATCACCGGTGCTCCAGCGTCTGCCTCGGCGTACTTCATGGCAACCTGCCCCTTTCCCTGCATCTGGCTTTAGAACCCTTTACTGCCGCGGTTACGGCGGGGTGAATGAATACTGTCCACAGGCGCATTAGCAGCCCCCGCAGCTCTTCCCCGGCGCGACAAGCGCCCTTCCCCTACAGGTACGATATATGTGAACAAGGTGAGAATAGCCGCCAGAACGAGCAGCGCCAGCAACCGGGTTATAGGGTCCCAGAGCGTGTCGCCGTTCAGGCCGGATTCGAGGATCAGCCCCGCCACAAGTCCCGAGACCGCGCCCCCGATACTGAAGCTCCGGGCCAGATGCCGGTTATCGAACACAATGCCAAGGCCCAGCCCCAGCGACGTACCGAGCAGCATCAAGGCCAGCACACGCACCACAGCATAATAAGGGCTGTCCGCGGTCTGGTCGCTGCGTTCAGTCAGCAGTGTGCGGTCCCCCAGACGGTCATAAATCTGCTGGAATACGTCGCCAAGCCGGTTCGCATCGGCCACATCATAATACTGTCCGCCGGTACCGCTGGCGATATTCTGGAGCAGATTTGCGCCGGACGGATCGTCCAGGGCCAGCCCGATTGTATTCACTTTGATTCCCCGCGCCACATAGTCTGTCAGCTCCGTAGAGGTATTGAACTGGCTGACACCGTCGGATAAAAGAATAACCATCGCTCCGCGGTCCGCGCCGTCTTCATGAATCACCTTCATCGCTTCAGCCAACGCGCCGCTGATATTCGTACCGCCTTCGGTTGTCTTCAGGCTGCTGATTACCTCCATCACCTTCTCGCGGTTCGCCGCTTTGGAGAGCGGGAGCAGCGGCTGGACCACGGAAGCTTCATTGCTGAAGGTGACTACCGCGACTTTGTTGTCTTTTTTGAGCTGCTGCACCAGATTCTTGGCCGCCGCGTAGCGCCTGTCTGACGGGTCGCTCTGCGACATGCTGCCGGAATCATCGATCACCATGACGACATTCTTCACCGGCTTGCTGCCGCCGAAGTTCAGCTCGTACACGAACTCGGTCAGCGTACCCACGCCGAGCAGCAGCACGACCATGAGCGGGAACATTTTCCACGAGGTGCCCAGGTAACGCAGCTTCCAGGATTGTCCGTTCAGCCTTGGCGAGATCGTCTCTGCGACCAGAGCGCCTATTCCGACACATAAAGCCACGATAGCAAAATAAATGCCGACCAGCACCATCTGAGGTAAATCATACGGCCTGCGGTCCAGCAGCAGCTCACCAAGCACAAACGCTACACCCGCGCCGAGCAGACTGAACAGCAGCAGGAGCAGATTGATTTTTCGCTGCATTGCATTTCATCCTTTCCGGGAAAAGCTTGATCATCACACGCTTCCCCATTCCATTCTATTGCACATCCGGCAGTGGAATGAATGAGAATTGTCCTATGAAGCCTGTTAGTGTAGGCACGCACCCACATCCGGGACCCGGAGCATGGGCATTATTATGGTAAGCTTTCGGATCTCCGGCCGCCTCATGACTCAGGTGCATTAGTGCTCCTCAATTGGTGGTTTTGCACACTTTCGGCGTAATCAGGGGCACTAATGCTCCTCATTTGGCAGTTCGGCATACTTTCGGTGAAATCAGGGGCATTATTACTGACACTCGCCAGCATCAGAGGGATTTATCCCTCTCATTCCCGCCATCCAGCCCATTTCCGCCAGCATCAGAGGGATTTATCCCTCTCATTCCCGCCATCCAGCCCACTTCAGCCAGCATCAGAGGGATTTATCCCTCTCATTCCCGCCATCCAGCCCATTTCTGCCAGCATCAGAGGGATTTATCCCTCTCATTCCCGCCATCCAGCCCACTTCAGCCAGCATCAGAGGGATTTATCCCTCTCATTTCACCATCTGGCTCACTTTCACCAGCATCAGAGGGATTTATCCCTCTCGTTCCCGCCATCCAGCCCATTTTGCCAGCATCAGAGGGATTTATCCCTCTCATTCCCGCCATTCAGCCCACTTCAGCCAGCATCAGAGGGATTTATCCCTCTCATTTCACCATCTGGCTCACTTTCACCAGCATCCGGTCAGCTGCCGAACTCACGCGGACTATTGACCCTACTGCTATGGTAGCCATAACACAAATAATAGTTTGTCATAGCACTCCGCTCATCAGCACATACCATCTCCGCTCATCAGCACTCATCCCGTCTCCGCTCATCAGCACTCATCGCATCTAAATGCCACTCATCTCATCTCCGGCAGCTGCTCCTCTTCCATACCGTGGAGCTGGTATCCGTTGCCGGCATATGTCTCGTAATAGACCTTGCCGTTGCGGTAGTAGAGCAGGTCTTCCAGGTGGAAGCCGCCCATCAGGTTCAGCTTCTCCACGCCGCTGCGGCGCTGCTCATGCACGAAGCCGAGCCGGTAGATGCGGGTGGTCTCGTCGGCGCTGAAGGCATAGCGCAGGAATTCGGAGGAGCTGTCGCCGAAGAAGTACTTCTCTTCGTGACGGTGCTCCTGCGTATACTCGAACAGGCGGACATTCATCGCCGCCTCCTCCTCCAGACTGCGGTAGAGCTGCTTGAACAGCTCCTCCTTGGAGACGATATCCCGGTTCTCGTAAGCTGCTGCAACATTGGCACGCCGCAGCAGCTCCTCCTCGAACGGAAGCTTGAACGGCCCCGCCGTAAGCAGCTCCCGGCGGCACAGCTCGATCAGCCGCTCGGCAACAGCCTGGCCGCCTCCGTGCACCAGCAGCCCGGAGAGGCTGCCCATGAACCGCTCACTGAAGAAGATCCCTGCACCGCGCCGGGTCTCGATATCCTTCATCACCTCGTCCGTCACACTGCGGTAATACTCCATGATGTTCTGATCCACTGTCTCTTTGCTGCGGCCGATGCTGGCGAGGGCTACGCCATGCAGCTCCTCCTCCAATGCGTCCATCGCCGCCACCTTCGTTCTGCTGTCTGCGTGCAGCTGCTCCAGTGCAGCGTCATAGCGGAGACAGAGTGCCAGCTCGCTCTCCAGCAGCAGAATCTCATACTTCTTGCCGTAGACGGACTCGAACAGGTAGTGAATGAAATTGCGCACCGTCCGCTTATCCAGCAGCGGCACCCGCTGGAACGGCTGGCGCTCCACGCTCTCCGCGTAGAGCCGCTCCAGCTCCTCCTGGGCGGAGAGCAGCGCGGAGCGCAGCCCGCCCATATGCTGGCGCAAGGCCTGCAGCACGCTGCCCCCCTCACCTGTCTTCTCACTGGTCCATTCCGCCAGCTGGTAGAAGGTGACCGGGGAAGCTCCTGCCTCCTCGGCAGCCAGCACTCCGGCCCATTCCCGGGCCGGATCAATCCCGGCAGCCCTGCGAGCAGACACCTCCGCAAAATTACTGCGGAAGTACGCCTGCGCCCCTTCCCCGAACAGCAGCTCCTCAGCCTCGCGCAGCGAGAGCATCCGAAGCTGTGAATAGGAGGGACGCCCGTGGCTCATCAGCCCGGTCATCTCGGCGAGAGCGGACTGCTCCGGCAGCAATTCCGCCGCGCGGTCCCGCAGGGTATCCGCTCCAAGGCCAAGCATCGCCTGCCGCTCCTTAAGACTCCGGGGTTGGCCTGCACGCAGCCGCCCGGACAGATAATGCAGCGCATGGTACAGCACCGCCAGCGCAATCTGGCGGTTCGGCCGCCGCACCGCCGAGAAGCCGGCAGACGCGTAGCCTTGTCTGCCTGTGCTGCCGCGAATGCCGCTTTTGAACGTCATATTATTGTAGCCGCCGTGACCGGAGGCCTGATCGGCCGCAGGCCGGACCCGGTTCTTGAGCAGGCTGATGTGGGCGATAATCTCGTAATTGTCGTCCATGCCATGAACCGACATCAGTCCGCGCTCGTTCTTGTCGGAGAGCAGATAGACCAGATCGAACAGCGGAGCAGGGCCATGCGTCACGGGAATGGACAGCCCCTCCTCTGTCACCAGCAGCGGAGCGCTTAAGGTATAATCCGCCGCCTGCATCCCGTCCAGCTCACGCAGACAAGCCAGTCCGACCGAGCTGGAATAGCCGAAGTTATCCCCCTGCTCCCGTTCGTTAATCAGCGCGTACAGATCAATCTGCACCGATTTGAACGATTGGCTAAGAATGGCGCGGGCCAGCAGCACGATCTGCGGCAACAGCACATTCTGCGGATCATCGACCCGTGTAATAACAGACAGATGGATGACGTCAAAAGAAGAATACAGCCGTCCGTAATCCGCTATACTGTTGCTTAATTGACGCAGCGTCCGGTTCATTCCGGCCAAATACTGGCTATCCTCATGAAACTCGCGGTACAGCTCATGCCGGACCGTACGCGGATCACGCCCTGCCGTATCCGGCAGGGTCATGTGCATCACGCGTTCATGGACGCTGCTGTTTCCGCTGCCGATCCGCCCCCTGACTCCCTCCTTCTCCTGCGTACTGCCGCTGCCGTTGTGCGAACCGGCATGCAGCGCCATCACGCCGCCCGCATTGTCCCATTTGCGCTGGCAGCGTTCCAGCACAGGGCCGATCGCCTGGGTCACTTTATCGCCCAGGAACAGGAACAGCGCAGGGTAATGGATACTGCTGCGCCCATCCCCCTTATTATGCTGTGCTTCCTCCTGGGCAGCGTATTGCTCAGCATATTGTAAGGCCTGATCTCTGATCATAGGCCTACTTCAGCTTTCTGCGGATGCTGCCAAGCTTGCCGGTCAGGCTCTTGTAGAAGCCGTACATTTCATCTCCGTTGGCATGCTCTACCCGCTCATATTCCAGAGCGTCACGCGCTTCCAGGAACGAGACATACATCCCTTCCAGCTTATACAGCAGCGGAGTTACATCTTCGGCTGCGGTCATTTCTCCGGCCCGGCGCGCTGCCTTGCGGAGCAGAACACTGCGGCTTTTCTCATCCAGCTCGCGGAAATGGCGGTAGACGGCATACTCTACATAGCTGCGTTCCTTCATCAGATTGGCGAACGGCTCCCAGGCATCCTCGTCCTCGTCACGGTCATAGACATAGAGCGCGCCTTTTTTGGTGATGGTATCGGTGTACAGTGCTTCGATGAACTGGTCCAGCCATTTGTCTTCATCCAGATGCTGATGCACCAGCGCTTCCAGCTCCTTGGATTTGGCCGACAGCGCATCGTACTTAGCCAGTTCCTCGCGGACACGGGCAATCAGCTGCGGGGAACGGATCAGGTTCTCCTGGGCCAGCTCCAGATTGATGCTGCCGAAGATGTCCTTCACCGCTTCGCGTTCAAGACCGCTGGTCATGAGCGCTTTGAGCTCTTCCGCCGCCTTGCGCACTTCACCCAGATTCGGACGCGGTGCATCCAGCTGCAGATCATAAGCGCCCAGCAGCTTGCCCAGATCCAGCGGCTTCGTGAAGATCACGGAGAAGCGGCTGCTCGTGTTCTCGTCCACACCCTTCTCAATAATCACACCGGACGCAAGCGCCCGGCCGAAATCTGCACGCACTCTGGCATTGTACTCACGGACCCGCGGATTCGCATACGTATCGCCCCAGGACTTCTCCGGGATCGGCGAAGGCAGATAGGTCCAGTTGTCCTTGTCGGTCATCACCAGATGGCGGCCGATGCCTTCCTTGTCGAGAATCGTCCGCTCGTAGTTCTCCTCGTACACCCGCAGCGGCGTATAGACGAACAGCGGCACCCCGTTGCGTGTATTCAGCCAGAAAATCCGGTTCTTGACCTCGCTCTCCTTGATCGTGAACTGTGATTTGCCGAGTGCATTATTCTGATAATTCCGCACACCCTTCAGAATCCCCGGCGCCTTCACCGGCACAGAGACGAAGCCCCAGGACGGGAAGTGCAGACTGCCAGAGCTATTGCTCAGGTGGAAAATCGGCACCGCATCCTCATCCAGACGTCCGGCTATAATCCGCTCCACGAACTTATCCAGCGGCTCCTCGCGCCCGTATTTCATCACCAGGAAGTCTTCCATCGAACGGGTAATCAGATCCCCGAACTTGTCGCTGAGGAACTCGGAGATGGAGCGGACAATATCAATCTCCTGCTCTCTTACCCAGCGCCCGGAATGCTTCAGCATCTCACGTGTGAAGTCACGGATCAGGTCATCCCCGTCCTTCTGGTCCATGATCTTGGAGATGGTCGCCGAGATATCCGGCACGTTGACGATATTCCAGTAGTAGGTTTTGTTGCCCTTGTGGTCTGCCTGCTCTTCGCCGTTAATCAGAATATCGCCGTTCTTCTCGAAGATCGAGCTGAGCGCGGTCAGAATCTCGGTGAACACACCGTAGATGCGGCTGTTCTCTTCATTCAGCAGCTCATACAGATCCTCATAGAACTGGATCATCTGCTCGGTGCGCTCCACATCGGCGTGCAGCCAGTATTCATTGATTTTGGCTTCAATATAGGCGTTCTTCTTCTTCTCTTTGGACACAAAAGCGCTCCGCGCATCGCCCAGCTTATCCTCTGCACTCTCCTGTGCGGTCTCAATATCACGCGGCAGGCGCAAGAGACTCTCGCGCAGCGCTTCAATATAAGACTGGATCAGCTTCAGGATACAGAAGCCCTTCTCGGTGTACAGCAGCCGTGACACATAGAACGGCCCTTGCTCGGGATGCAGGAAGATGCGCTCCAGTTCCTCGCCGAACCGTCCGGCAATCTCGCCCGGAAGCTGCTTCTTGGATTTGATATATTCCTCACGGGCACGGGCCAGGAAGTTCTGCTCCAGCTCCGTATCCATGCTGACGACCTGATTCTTGACCACATTCGCATGGCTGAGGCGCTCGCTGTTCTGATAGCCCGGCAGCGGCTCCGGCACACGGGACTCGAACGTCTTGATCATCGTATCGAGATCGATGCCGAGCTTACGCGCCATCTTCTCCACATCCTCCTGGTTCGGGGCGTGATGGAACATCTTGTCCATTTTGTCGAAGAGACGGTAGGCCAGGTAGGTTGTCATTTCCTCAATCGGCAGCACCGCCGAGGATGCTCCAATAATGTTGTATTCATAGTTGGCAGGATAGGTCTTGTTCATCTGGGCAATGTTCGTGCGGATGTTGCTGATATAGTCATGGATGGCGAACTCCTCGCCGGAGGCCTTCTCTTCACTGGCCATGAAGTTCGTGATATTCTCAGCCGTCACGTTCATGCAGTAATCGTAGGCGTTCTCCAGCAGCTTGCCTTCCGTATTCGTTGCGGAGATGAGATGACAGAGATTGAACGGCGGCAGCGGCGAGTTGACGCTCAGAATATTGCCGTACTTCTGACGGAACCGTTCACCCCGGCTGTCCACGTTCATCCAGTAGTCCAGTTCTTTGAGCGCGGCATAGCCGTTCTTGCGGATATACTCGCGGGTATGCTCGCTGAGGCTCTTGTTCGCCAGATTGACGTCCGGTGTGAACAGATAGCCCAGCGTATTCACGCGGTCAATGCCCGCTGCGCCATAGTCACGTTCAATAATACCGCGCACGATGTAGGCGATATCCAGGAACGCCCCGCTGCCGGTTCCGCCGGACAGACCGGTGAGCAGGAAGACCATAAGCTTCTTGCTGGTGCCGACAGACAGCGTCTTGATCTTCTTGTCGATGGCGGCAACCACCTGATTGATCTTCGTGAACAGCAGCAGGCGTCCGGCCTGGCGCACCCCGGCGGCTCCGTTCATACCGTCTGTGATGCTCAGCTCCGGCGACAGCCAGTCTGTAATGTAAGAATCCAGGATGCTGCGGTTCTGCAGCAGGCCGCCGATCTCGGCATTGGCCAGCAGCACGAATTCATTCTGCGGGTCGAGGCCGATGCCCTTGTATTTTTTGCCGCGGTCCTGTTCATTGGTCTCGAACGCCAGGAATTCCACGTTATCGGGCTTATCCCGCTTCTTCTTGGACAACGGATCTTCAGGCAGCTTGAAGCGGCGGTTAATCTGGTATTTGAGCCGCAGCAGGGCATCGATGCCCGTGCCGCCAAGCCCGATAATGAGGATCGGGTTGTCGATGGTATCCACTCTGATCTTGTCGCTGACGATCCCTCCGCCAAGCGATACATCCAGCTGTTGAATATGTTCTCTTACTACCGGTTTCATAGGTTCTCCCCCAAAAGTCATGATAGCCTATGCATCCCGAAGCACTTCGCATATTCGCTTCGGGAGCATACACTTAGCCTGCTTATCAGATCAAATATTCCAAAGAAATCGTCTTGTCTACCGTCTGCAGAGTGACCGTTACCCGGTCCCCGTTCTTCATCTCCAGGCCCCGTGAGGTATCAGCAGCACGCCCCGAGCGTTCCACCGAGATCCCTTCGCCTCCGCGCAGCAGGAGCCGGTCGTGGGTTCCCGGGGTGAAGACCAGCTTTTCGCTCTCCTTAAGCTCAGGAGCAAGCTGCAGGAGCTGGTGCAGAGTGAACTTGCCGCGGAAGGCGGCGAGCTTCTTGTACTGCGGATAGGTCTTCTCTCCGGTGTTGCCGTCCACCACTTCCACTACCAGTTGTCCGACGAACCCCCGGTTAGCCTTACTGCGCAGCAGCCAGAATGCAGCAGCCGCCGCCAGCAGCAGCACAATGCCGCCGATGATATAGTACAGCGTGTTCGAGGTCTCTTCAGCGGCTGGCTCTTCACCCGCAGGAGTGCCTGCTGACGGCGGGGTGGTCGCCACTGTTCCCGTCTTGGCATTGATGGTCAGCACATCGCTCTCCCGGTAGAAGCTGCTCTCTTCGGCCCGGACCTTCAGCTCGTATTCATGATTATCCTTGATTTCAAAAGCACCCTTGAACTCGGCACCCGAGTTATCCAGCGGAATCTCCTGCACCTGGCCGGTGTCCTTATCTGTAGCCAGCAATACGGCCTTCATCTCTTGATACAGGCTGCTCTCTGTTACCTCTGCTCCATTGCTGAACAGATGCGAGGAGATATCCACCGTGTCTCCTTTGCCGTAAGACTTGGCTGGCAGAGCATCCAGCTTCAGCTCCAGATCGTAGTTGAACACCAGATTAATGTCGATTTTGTCCTTCGGCACGCCCTTGACCTGGAGCTTCCAGTCCCCCTGCTCCGGCGCGAGCAGCTTGATCAGGGTGTAGGTGGACGACTTCGACAGCAGCACCTTATCCGAGGGAATAGCAACTTCCTTGCCGGAAGGATCGCTCAGCTTCGCCGTCACCGGCTTCGAGGACATAATGGAAATGTTCGCTTCCAGCACGCTGCTGTTCGGCACGTTCACCGTTACGTCCTGATAGTCACCGTTCGCCGTAATGGACGGCACCGGCACCACCTTCAGCTTCAAGTGGCTGGCAAAAATCTCGCTGAGAATCTGCGGCAGATCATCGGCAGAATTCGTGGTAAACGCCTTGCCGCCTGTCTCGGTGGACAGCCCGGCCAGAATATTCTTGTTCAGCTTGCCGTCCGCATTCAGTCCTATGGTATATACGGGATACCCCTTCTGCTTGGCAGCCTCTACTGCCGCCTTCAGCTCCTTGTCGGAATCAGACTGCTTCCGGCCGCTGGCTTCATTGAGGTCATTGTTGCCGTCCGCCAGCATGACGATCATCGGCTCATGGCCGGGATCGCTGCCGTTCTCCAGCACCTTCACCGCTTCTTCCATACCGACCGCCAGGTCCGTGTAGGGTCCGCGGCTAAGCCCGTCGATGAAATTCTTCAGATCCTCCTTGTCGCCGGCGGATTTAATGCCGAGCAGCGCCTTCTCGCGCTGCACCGTATCGGTGTAGGCCACAATGCCTACCTTATCGCCTTGGGTGGACAGCATATCTATGAACATCTTCATCGCTTCATTGGCTATCTTGTTCTTGTCGCTCTTGTTCATCGAGTTGCTGACATCGATCAGCAGCACAGCGTCAATATGTGAGGGTGCGGCTGAAGCCGCGCTGGCTCGCGAAGCAGCATATGGGGATACAGTGATGCATAAGATCATGAGCAATACAGGCAATATGCGCTGCAGTCTATTCTTGGCCTTGCTGAAATCACGTTCGTTACGAAGCATAAATAGGGCTCCTCTTGTGTGAAATTAGGCGGATATGGCAGATCCGTAACGCATAGCTAAATTCTGTCAATAGCATGCCATTATGATATAATTAAACCTTGTAAACTTCAACATAGTGACCGCTGGACCGGCACTTCCGCTAGTGACAATCGCCATCCTGAGCCGGATAGACTATTCTAAGTATACGCCGCATTCCTGAATATTTGATTAAAAGACCGTAACCAGAGCAGAAAGGAAGAGTTCCATGATTACATACGCCATACTCGGGATAACGTTTCTCTATGCTGTGATTCAGATCATTCTATATGCTTCCCGCCAGCGGAAGCCGCTCACCCGTGAGGATATCGACGAGCGCCTGCTGGCTGCATTGAACGGAGGAGATACGGCCCGTGAGTAAAAAGAAACCGGTGATCTTCCGTCCCTTCAAGGCTCCCCGTTATGCCTTCGAGAAGCTGCGTATCTGCCGCCGCTGCCACCGTTACACCGCGCTGGGCGAGGAACGCTGCACCCACTGCGGCCGTGCCTCGCTGGCTCCGGTAGAGAAGTATGCAGCTTCCTTAGCCGGGCGCAGGGTACAGACCCGGCTGCTCGTTATTCTCCTGCTGACCCTGGCCGGAATCTATTTCGGACAGAATCTGCAGCAGATGGTACTATGCGGCGCAGGCGGTCTCGTATTAGCCGGACTGGTCTACTATACGCAGCGAAAAGTACGGCAGAACGAAAATCTGTATGCGCTGAACAAACTGCTTGGCCGTAATATCTATAGCATCAAGGAGGATCTGGAGCTGAACCGCCAGGAAGCCGTGACGGTACTGCGCGAGAATGATGTGCTCGCTTATGAGAAGCTGCGCGAGATCTCCGTGCTGCTGCGCGGAGACCGGATCTCCCGCCAGCGCGTCGCCCTGCTGCACGGCTTCCAGCTGCGCAAGGACATGACGCTGGAGCTGGAGCAGCTGCTATTGAAGGACTTCGAGCCGCTGCTGGCTGAATATATCGGCGAGATCGCCAGGGTCCGGCCCGAGCTGATCAAAGACCGCACCCTGCGCTATGTCAAGAATTACGAGGTGCAGATTCTCGAAATGGATGAGGGCCTGATTATTATGACCGCCGTTGCCAGTGCTGCAGTCCGCATGAAGCGGTACGCACTGCTCTACTCCGGCATGATCGGCCGCTATGTGCAGGAGCTGCCCAAGGACCGGTTTCTGCGCTTATCCAGACTGATTGCCGCGAACCCTTATGAGCCGTGGAACGGCCTGGATGCCAAGGTGGAGGAGATCCGTGAGCTTAAGTACCGCTGGGACCCTGAAGTGTAAGGTTAGAAGCTGACTGCCGCTCTAAACCTTATCTATCAATAAAGGGGCTATATTATATGACGATTATACGGGCTATAACCCTGCGGAATATTATGATTATTCTGTGTATTTTGATGCTGCTCCCTCTGGGGCAGAAGGCGCTGGGGATTAAGCATAAGCTTCAGGATGTAAAGGAAGCCGGAGAACTGTACGCTGCCGGGAAGCTGATCGCTGCCGAGAGCCGGTACCGCCAAGCAGCGGCCAACCATGCGATCCTATATAAAGAAGAAGAAATTACGGCAAGACTGGCAAAGCTGGCTCCCATCACGGGCATCCGCAGCAGTCTAAGCAGACTATCCTTAACGCTTGCGGACCAGCTGACGGTGAAGGATTTCACAGGGATGATGGAGAGCTATGCCTCCCTGCTCAGCCTGAAGAGCAAGTATATGACGCCGGGCGGTCCCTATGAAGCCTATTATCGCCAGCTCTCGGCGGATTCAGGCGTCTCAGACAAGATGACCGCCGGGTTCCGGCAGTTCAAGGATGAGTATCTGGCCGGACTCGCCGCTGGTTCGTCTAAGGGGTCAGATTCGGGGACGGATAGCAACAGTACGGACAATCTTAAATGGAGCCTGCTGCAAATTCCGGCAGACTATTACGGGGGAGCCGCCGCCAAGGATAAGCTGCTCGCGGCGAGCTTTAAGGCCCATGATACCGCGAGGCTCAAGGCTCTGGCCGCAGCCGGAAGCTTCGGACCTATGCTGGAGAGCGCCCTCTCTATGGAAGAAGCTTATATGAATCATAGTTATACTGCGCCCTGGCTTAACAAGCAGGTTCAGGAGAGCGCTTCGCTCATCCTGAATAAGGATCTGGATGGTGACCACACCGCGGCGTTCGCCGGACATGCCGCCCGCTACCGCAGCTATGCGGCATCTGCCGGCATCACCAGCTCCAAGGTGCTGAAGCTGATCGACAGCAGCATCGCCCGGCTGCTCCGCGAGGGCACGCGCCATGTGCGCGGCGGCCGGTATGCCGATGCCATCAGGCTCTATGCGGAGCTGGCCCCGGTACAGGATACCTCCAAGGAGACCGCTGCCGCAACGCTAGCCTGGAACCTGGCCGAGCCGGTACGGCTGCTGCCGGGCGGCGAAGTACAGGGCAGCTACACGCTGACGGCCTCTGTCACCGGGCGTTATGGGACCAAGGTGGCCGTAGCCGGAGTAGACGCCGGCGGCAGGCTGGTCTACGCCGAGATGAGCGGGGACGGCACGGTCTCCACCCGGACCGGGGAGGTGATCCCAGGTTCGGGGCTGCTGAGCGCTCTTTCTTTTGACGAAGCATTATCTGCTTACTCCGAAGCTCCCGTAGTTGTAGCTAACAGCGGTGAGACTGACGGACGCAGTACCTTCACAGGCTATGCCATCCGGCCGGAAGGAATCTCCCTGCTGTTCAGCTTCACAGGCAGCAGCTATGAGCTAATAGCGGAGGATGGCTCCATCCGCGTAATGAACACGAATCTGGCTGATGGTGTCGCCGATAGGACCGCTATTTTCCGGCAGGTAAACGGGGTATATGAATTCTCGGAACTCTATCAGGAGTTCACTTACACCCCTATTGATGCTACACAGCTTGAGCTGTTCCCTTATGAGAAAGTGATGCTGTCCTGCGATATCTCTATCGACTCTGCCGGAAGAGCAGTCGCCCGTTCGAACGGCCGCTATCTGCTGCTTCAGGGCGAGGTAAGCCAACTTACCGGACTCACCGCAGTGAGCGGCCAGTTCGAGAATGGATACGGCACGGTGGAGACGGAGCTTGGCGAGGAGTCTGTGCCTGTGTTTGTGGTCGATTCGATGGGGAGCTTAAGCCTGACGCCGCCTTGATATGCGGAATACGGAGATTACAGGTTGCTGAGGAACGGCCGCGTTGTCATCGCCGGGTGCTGCACCGTTCCTGAGTGGCATCAGGATTGGTGTGGGAGAGCGGTGTGGGATGATGTGCGATGTGCGATATGTGGAATGAAGTTGCGGTGCGGTAGTGTGATTGTAGTATGTTGGCGGCCCGGCTGGATGCTCCGCGGACGATGGGGACGCTATTTGGTCAAAAAGGCAACTTTTCTGCCCGCTGCGGACTGTGAGGCCGTTAAAGGGCGCAATGATGCTGAAAATGAGGCGATACACGTTAGTTAAGGGCCTCTGAGTCCGGGTAGGTAGCCGGAATAGAGCAAATAGCCCAAATAAAGGCCCTCCTGTCCGCATGGACCTGTACATCAAAACGGCACATCAAAATGGAAAACCAAAAACGCAAGAGTCACACGGTACGGATACCGCCCTGACTCTTGCGTTTTCTTTTGGCGCGTGGAATATGTCCCCGTACAAGTGAGGGATAGATTATAAACGGCGGGCCTTGGTGGTTTGCGGCTTTCTTTTGCGGCTGAACAGTCTTAGATATCGCTTCCTCTTGTACAGCACCTCCGCCGATGCGCTCAGCGTCTCCTTCACCTCGCCGAGTACCGTCTGGGTCTCCTTGACCGACTGCTTCATCCGCCCAAGCTCTGACTTTACCCCGTCCGATCTCTGCTTCGCTTCATCCAGCGTCTCCTGCATATTCGCTTTAAACTCCTCGACCGGCGCCTTCAGCCCGTCCACCGACTGCTTCACTCCATCCAGTGACTGCTTCAGGCCATCGATGCTGTTCTTGAATTCCTTCAGCGGGTTCCCCATGATCGTCCCTCCTCCTAAGCTCTCATTCTCTATATTACCCAGAATGGAGGAGGCGGGATTCAGTTCACCTGAAACTCTACATTGTTAAGGGGGGCAGCCAAAGGAAGCATGTTCCAAATATTGAAAGATTAATGGTCACGATGATACTATATAACATAATTAGATGAATGGGAGGGAAATCATGGACGCTAAAGCGAAAAAAATATTAAACAAAACGTTTTGGTCTGCGCAGGGCTGGAAGCCTGCCGGGACAAGACTGCCTTTTGCCGGAGAAGAGTTTGAATATGCTAAAAGCAAAGGGGTCATGTTCGATCCTGTAACGATGACGCATGATGAGTGTGTGGCGAGAATCCGTTATTTGCTGGAGCATGTGGTTACGAAGGACAGGGTAGCTGCTGCCTTTTTACATAGCCTATCCACAAGAGAAGTACATCTGAGAAGCGGGTTATCCAGCTATGCATTAACCAGCCATCTTCCCCGGCATCAATATAGTGACAAGCTTCTGGAGCGTGCCAGCTACAGCCATTGCTTCTATTGTAACGAGCATAAATTAATGACTCATGAGGAATGGAATAATGAGGATATTAATATTTTGAATTTTGAACGGGTAAAATGGGGGGGTGTCCGCTTAAATTGGCTCCTCTATTGCTGGATGGATCTCGAACTGCTAGCGAAGGAGGAACCGGTAGTGGTGACCTCTGAGGATGTTCAGATCCTCAAAAATTTACTGGCAGAGGTGGATGCCTGCGCTGAGACGGATTCCGCACGTAAATTAGAGAAGCGCTGGAAGGATGTATTATCCTCCAACCAGTATGAACGGGATGTTATGATGGAGATATGGGGTTTTGCAGGTATATTAGCTTCTGAAGAACGGCTTGGACCTGAACGCGGCAGAGGAACGGACTTCGTATCCGTAGATTCATGGCTTGGCATAGACCGTTATGCGAAAGAGAAGGTAGAGTATTATTTTGGAGCTTATTTATAGCAACGAGAATGGAATGGGCCAACTCAACTTTCGCAGAGTGAAAATCGGGTCGGCCCGTGTTCATTGTGGACGATTCTATGTGTGAACAAAATCGGGAGTGATTAATGGATTGCGCGTAACTCTTCCAGCAGTTCCATCACCTCTGACTCCTCTACCGGAACGGAAAACGAACCGTCCTCAAAACGCTTCATCGCCCCGATGCCGTCCTGGAAGACAAAGCGGATGCGGCCGCTGCGCACTTTTTTGTCCGTGTACATCTTATCCAGAAGCGCCCGGTTGGTAATGTCCTCAGGAATCTCTGTTGGCAGACCTGCCTTCTTCAGCAGAGCCGCTATACGATCAGCCTCTTCCTCCGTCATATATCCGTACTTCGCCCCCAGTCTCGCCTGGATGACAAGCCCCACAGCAATGGCTTCGCCGTGAAGCAATCGATAACCGCTTAGCGCCTCAAGCGCCCGTCCTGCGGTATGCCCCAGATTCAGAATCTGCCGCAGATTACTTTCGTGCTCATCCTGCTCTACCACCTCATATTTGATCCGGCAATTCGTCAGCGCGATATGCTCACACACTCCGGCATCCAGAATTAGCTCCCCTTCTTCCGTAATGATTCTGTCCATATTCGCTTCGAGATAGCTGAAGAACTGCTCATCGCTCATACAGGCGTGCTTGATGGTCTCGGCCAGACCGCTTCTGAATTCACGGGCCGGTAGAGCTCTCCCCTGCCGGAAAAGAGAATAAGTCCGCCTGAAATCCCTCACGCCGCAGCAGCTCCAGTAAAGGACAGCCATATAACGGCTCCACCGTGGAGTCTGTAATGATAGCATATTTACTGGCTCCACTTACAAGACCCTGATGCAAATCGCTGATTAGGGAACTAAACAGATGCTCACCGATTTCAATAGAGTAAGAGTGATCGACTACTTTTTGGAGTGTTACTTCAAAGGTCTTGGACACGGGAATTGCCCCCTTTCTTCTATTAACTCTGCAACCAACCGCACAGAACATATTTCCGGAATATTATAACATAATTTAGGAGGGTTACTGTCTGGATTGTCTCAGGGTTACATCGGGTGTACCGCATAATGATAGGAAGGGAGACTGTGAGAGCATGTCGAACGAAACGATTTATAGCCATGAGGACACACTGAGGATGCTGGACTCTTTTTTCCGGGAGGAGGGGGAATGGTGGGATGGGTTCTATGCGGACAAGGAGAAGGACATTCCTTTTTTCCGGGATTGTCCCGATGAGAATCTGGTGGAATCCTTCAGCAGCGGAGTGCTCACCTCGGCCCGGGTGCTTGAGCTAGGCTGCGGAGGCGGCAGAAATGCAGTGTACATGGCCCGTCAGGGCTGTAAGGTAGACGCTGTGGATATTTCACAGGCAGCGGTCGATTGGGGAATGGAGCGTGCGGGGGCACACCAGGTAGAGGTGAATTTCACTTGCGGGAATATCTTTGACCTGGAACTGGCGCCCGGGAGCTATGACCTCATCTATGACAGCGGATGCTTCCATCACATCTATCCCCACCGCAGAGCCACCTATCTGGAACTGCTGGACAGGGCGCTTATGCCCGGCGGTCATTTCGGCTTAACCTGCTTCGCAGCAGGCTCCATGGGTGCAGAGATTACCGATTGGGAGGTGTACCGTCAGCGGCGGATGAGAGGAGGATTGGGGTTCACGGAGGAACAGCTCCAGACATTCTTCGGCCGTTACGAGAATATCCGGTTCCGGAGGATGCGCCAGACGGAGCAGAGTGAGAACCTGTTCGGTGAAGCTTTTCTGTGGACGGCCTTGTTCCGCAAAAGATAACTAGCTCCTTACTCCCGCAGCAATCATACGTATGATGTAGACGCTTGAATGGAAGCAACTGTATTTTGTACATTAGAATGCTGTAAAAGGGTCTTCGAAATAGAATCTATTGTATTCGTTACAATTGAATTTAGAATATAGGCCTCCTTTCGCCCAAAATGCCACATTCCACTGTACGAAATACATTAGAACCTCATTTTACAGTCAAATATGAGTTTTCTATTGCAGGAAATACAATCAGCGACTTGCTTCGAACTTAACCTCATATTTGCGCATCACAAAAAGGCGGGGCGCACCGAAATGCATCCCGCCTCCTACATGCACCTTATCAATCCCGCTTACTGCTACTGCATCCGCTCCGTAAACAGCCGCCCCGCATAGCCGCTGATCAGCTCACGCATTGCCAGCTTACGGCTCCATTCGGCCGGAATGCCGCTGAGGCCATAGTACGCTCCGGCGATCTGGCCGTAGATGGCACCGGTGGTGTCGGCGTCATTGCCGAGATTGACGGCGAGCAGGGCGCCCTCTGCGAAGCTGTCCGACTTATGAAATGCCCATAACGCCGCTTCCAGCGACTCCACGACATAGCCCGAGCCTTGAATCTGCGGCGGCTCCTTCAGCTTGTAGGAGCCTTGCCTGATGTTCAGCATATGCGGCGTCAGCGTGTCTTCATCCAGCCATTCACGGAAGGCCTCCGGCGCCAGCATCTCCTGCTTGCTCCAGCCGTGCAGACCGGCGAGAATATACGCCGCGAGCAGGCGGCAGGCAGCAAGACACTCGGCGGCCCCGTGTGTGGTTCTTGAACTCATTGCTGCATAACGGATCGCCTCGGCGGGCTGCTCTGCGTAGTACATCACCACCGGAGCCAGACGCATAATCGACCCGTTGCCGGCAGAGAACGGGTCCGCTGATCCGCTGTAAGCCTCCCCGCTCGCTTCATACCGGTGCAGCGCCTCACGCGTCGCGTTGCCGATGTCGAAGCACCGGCCTGTACTGCTCAGCGCTCCCTCGCGGTACCACTTCACATAACGCTGCATCTGGTCCACCGGATCGAAGGTCTGCACCATCAGCAGGCTCTCCGCCAGACAGAGCGCCATCGAGGTATCGTCTGTCCACTGTCCAGGCTGCAGACCAAATACCCCGCCGCCGACCATATCCGTCATTGGCTTGAAGGTTCCGGGTGCCTGGAACTCTACAGTTGTGCCCAGCGCATCCCCGGCGGCCAGCCCTTGCAGGCAGCCCTGATAACGGTCCATCGTTAATGTCATTTGCTCTCTCCCTTCCCGGCAGCTTCCCGCTTGCCTTTATTCGCCGGGGTACTTCAGTTCCCACTGCGCCCGGACTTCATCCAGCAGCTTCATCAGGGCTATGGATTCATCCAGCGGCATCACCGGGCTCTCGGTCAGTCCGGCCTGAAGACAACGGCCTACCTCTTCCGCCTCGAAGCAGTATCCGACCGAGGTGCGGTCATCTTCAAACTTCTCCACCAATTCGCCGTTTACGTAGAGCTCGGCTGATTTTGGATTAACCAGGGTGCCATTGACCACGATACGGCCTTCCGTTCCATAGATATAAGCTTCATCATCCAGATTCAGGCGGATGCCGGCGTTGAGTGAAGCAGACACGCCATCCCCGTAGGACAGCAGCAGCGAGAAATGCTCGTCCACGCCAGTCTCTCCAATATGGACAGTACTGCTGACCTTCTCAGGATGGGGGCCGAGGACCATCGAGGTGAAGGACACCGGATAGATGCCGACATCCAGCAGCGCTCCGCCGCCAAGGGCCGGATTCAGCAGACGTCCTTCCGGGTTCCAGTCGGCGCGGAAGCCCAGGTCCGCCTTCACCAGCCGCACTTCACCAATTCTCCCGGCTACGAGCCACTCCCGCACCTTCACCTGCGCCGGGATATAACGACTCCACATCGCTTCCATCAGGAACAGCTTATGCTCGCGGGCATAGGCGACTACTTCCTCCAGCTCACCACTGTTCACGGTAAAAGGCTTCTCGCACAGCACGGCTTTACCTGCACGCAGGGCCAGTAGCGCGTTCTCCCGGTGGAACGGATGCGGTGTGCCGATATAAATGGCGTCCACATCAGGATCGTTCACAAGCTCTTCGTAGGTGGCGTATGCCACAGGAATGCCGTGATCGGCTGCGAATTTATCCGCGCTCTCCTGCGAGCGCGAGCCGACCGCATAAGCTACACCGTTGCCGGCATGGGCCAGATCCGTAGCGAACTGATGGGCGATCCAGCCAGTGCTGAGAATGCCCCATTTTACCTTGTAAGCGTTATCTTCTGCCATAGTCAAATCCTCCTCTTAATGAAGCTCAGGTCCCTCTGATTCTATCAAAATCTCCCTGTTGTGTACATGTTGGCCTCCCGCCGGGACCCTCAAGCTTCATACAGGCCGGTAATTACAGCCCGAACCAATAACGCAGACGCTCCTCCGAATAGCCATCCTCCCCGCGCCAGCCCATTGTAATCGGTTTTTCGATTACATTTCGGCCATACGCCCCGCGCCGGCCTAATCTAATCGGTTTTTCGATTACATTTTGGCTATACACCCCGCGCCAGCCTAATCTAATCGGTTTTTCGATTACATTTTGGCCATACGCCCCGCACCGGCCTAATGTGTTCGCTTTTCCACATACATTCCGCTCATACGCCCCGCACCGGCCTAATGTGTTCGCTTTTCCACATACATCCTCCACAGCCCCCGCCGCCGCAACAGCCCAACCTACCTCAAAAACCCTCCCCGCCAGCCGCGAATCCACGGCAAACGGGAAGGGGAATCTCCAAACCCTATATTATTTCTTAAGCACAAGCTCCAGGCGCACCTCAAGGTTGTTCTCGGTGCTGAGCACGATGGAGTGCGGATTGCTGAGGCCGAAATCCTCGAAGGTTACGGTAGTCGTACCCGACAGCTTAAGCTCTCCGCCGCTGTATGCGGCCTGTGAGTCGAACGTGACTTCCTTCTCAATGCCCTTCACGGTCAGCATCCCCTTAAGTTGTACCGGCACCGCTGTACCCTCTGTCCATTCCTTCGGCAGCTCCGAGAAGGACTTCACCTTGAAGGTGGCCTCCGGGAACTCTGCCACGGACAGGAAGTCCGATCCCTTAACATGCTCGTCCCGCTGGGCGGTTCCCGAATCAAGCGCGTTCATGTCTACCGACCCTTCGCCGGTCATCGCGGAGGCATCCTCCAGATTCACCTTCCAGGTTCCCTTAACGGAGGGGTCTACGAAGTTCACGGTTTCTTTGGATGTGGTCACAGACCAGTAGACCTTGGACGGCTCTGTAATGTTCCAGGTTCCGTTCAACTGCTCCGGCGTTACCGCAGCAGCGGCCGCAGCCGCGTTGGCTGTTCCTTCCTTCTGGGCTCCGCTGTCCTGAGCCTGCTCAGGTATCACCGATTCAATCTCCACCTTATTGCCAAGGCTGTTGTTCACTAAGATGAAAGCGGTGATGGCTCCTGCAATAATTACGATGGCTGCGGTTATAGCGACTGCTCTCTTCTTCATACGATCTCCTCCATTCCATTTTCTGTATCTCGCTTGTTCCAGCTGAATCTCATTCTACCAGAGCAATATGTCGGGAATAAGTCAAAGCGGGCAAGCCGGGAATATGATAGAATTGTCGTAATTTTAATTAAGGGACTGAAGCTTATGCAATCTATTCTGATCGTTGAGGATGAAGAAGCCATCGCGCGGGTGCTTAGTGCCTATCTGCGAAAAGCAGGCTTCCACGTCACCCGGGCAGCAGACGGCCGGAGTGCCCTGGACACCTTCGAGGAAACACCGCCCTCACTTGTCCTGCTCGATATCATGCTGCCGGAGATGGACGGCTTCGAGCTGCTGCAGCTCATCCGTGAGCGGAGCAGCTGTCCGGTCATCATGCTCACCGCCCGCGACGGCATCAATGACAGGCTCGCGGGACTGGACGGCGGAGCCGATGACTATATGTCCAAGCCCTTCATTCCCGAAGAAGTAGTCGCACGGGTCAAGGCGGTGCTGCGCCGTCCCTCGCAGTGGTCGGACGGCAGCCGCAAGCGCCATTTCGGCAGTCTGTTCATCGATTTCTCGGCGCGCAGCATCTTTCTGAATGGGGCTGAGGTCAGCCTCAGCCCGCGCGACATGTCGGTGCTGCTGTTCCTGGCCGAGCGCCCGAATCAGATCTGCACCCGCGACCAGCTGCTGGAGCATGTATGGGAGATGGACTACGATGGAAGCGACCGGGCCGTGGATCTCTCCATCAAGCGGCTCCGTCAGGCACTCTCGCACTGGCCGGAACATGAGGGCGAGATCCGTACACTGAGAGGAACAGGATATCAATTATGGACAACATAAATAAGAGTAAGAAGAAACGCAACAAGAAGAAGACCACCTCCATTCTCACTTACTGGACTCTGAGGTATCTGCTGATCATCAGCATCGGGCTGCTGCTGACAGCGCTGTTCACCTTATGGTGGATGCAGCAGGAGGCGATGAGCAACCGGATGCAGACGACCGGCCTGCTGGCGCAGGAGATCGCTGACCGGAGCGTGGATACAGACGGTCAATTAGCAATTACTCCGAATCTGAATAGGCTGGTAGAGGACCGCAAACGCTTCTTCAAGGTAACTGAGGAGATGTGCGTAATCATCACCGGACCTGAAGGCGAATTGTTATACTCCCAGCCTCCGATGACGGACGAGGAGATGCGGTACAAGCTCAATGATAGCCTGACCGATTCGCGGACGCCTGAATACAAGGCGGCTGCCGCACAGATCAAGGGCGACGAGGGCACGCTAGGGCAAGTGCTGGTTATGCAGTCCAAGCGCTCCCTGCGTCACATTCCGACGGAGGAGATCACCTTCTTCTCGGTCATTATCGTCTTCCTGATTATCTTAAGCTGGCTGACGATCTATCTGTTGTCAATCAAGCTGGCCAAACCGGTTCAGCGGGTGGCTGCCGCCGCTGCGCAGATCAGCAGCGGCCAGTATAATATCGTGCTTGAGACCGGGGCCAGAGAGCGAGAGATTCACGAGCTCCTCGTCTCCTTCCAGGAGATGGCGGGTAAGCTGCAGCAGTTCGAGCAGTCACGGGCCATCATGCTGGCCGGCGTGTCCCATGAGCTGAAGACCCCGGTCACCTCAATCAAAGGACTGCTTCATGCAGTACGCGAGGGCGTTGTCGAAGGCGAGGAGGCCAATGAATTCCTCGATATCGCTCTGCTTGAGACCGAACGGCTGCAGCATATGGTCGCTGATCTGCTGGACTATAATGCGCTGACCGCAAGCATGGTTGCCGTCCGTCATGATAACCTTGAAGCGGCTCCGCTGCTGGAGGAAATCCTCTATCAATGGATGCTGACCCAGAGCGAGGAGGTCAATAAGCCCATCCTGCTGCTGCCGGAGACCCCGCTTGTGCTGCGGGGAGACCCGCTTCGCATCCAGCAGATTATTGTGAATCTGCTGGGCAACAGCCTGCAGGCGAAGACGACGGACCGCAAGCTTCAATTGAAGCTTGAACTTACGTCTACGCCGCAGGGGCAGGCCGAAATCACCGTTACGGATAACGGGCCGGGCATCCATCCGGACAGCCGGGAACGGATCTTCGAAGCCTTCTACCGCAGCTCCGGCAAGCAGAGCCTGCTCCGCGGACTCGGGCTGGGCCTGACCTTCAGCAGACTGCTGGCCGAGGCCATGGGCGGCAGCCTGGAGCTGGGCAGCCACCCGCCGCAGGGCTGTACCTTCGTGCTGCGGCTCCCGCTGGCAGAGTCATGAGCCCGGGAAGCACGCCTGTAGTCCCGCGCCACACTGCGTGTTATAATCAACTGACTACAAGTGGAAACCGGAGGCGTATATGCTTACTTTTGAACAGAAAATAGCTATTCTTGATTCCTATCCCCAGCTGGAGGCGCGGAAGGTCTCGCTGGGACGGGTGAATTATCACCTGGAGCAGAGCCGCCATGACAAGAAGACTGTGGCTTCGCATATTCACCCGAACGGGAACGGCTTCGTCTATGCCGGGCTGCTGCGGGGCTATGAGACGGATGATAAGGGACTGGTCAACATCCGCGATTATTCGGAGGCTGCGCTGCGCGAGCTGCTGGATGCGTCCATCACCTCTCTCTTGATGTACATTCCCGAGGCTCCGGCCCCTTCCAAAAGAAAGAAAAAAGCGCAGACAGGCGGAGCAGAAGCGCAGTCGCTGTGGAAGAATGAGGATGGCCATACGCTGAACCTGAGATTCGAAGAGGATCTGTGGTATCTCTACGCCGGTCTCCAGCTTGAGATGGCCTTCGAGACGACGGGTGAAGCGGAGGAATATCTCGCAGAAGAGGGCTTTGTCCGGGTGGCGGACGAACCACTGGAATAGAATGGCCCCGGCCCGTAAATCGACGTATATCGACGATTTACGGGCTTTTTTGCATGAATTGCTGCATATTCCGGCAAATTTGTAGAATTTCCCGCTGAGGCCCCTTATACTATAGCCATTGGCATTTTCCATAAATTTCACAAGGAGGAATCACCATGAACAATCCGGAAGGCGGAACACCCTTCACGAATCCTGAGGGGCCAAACAACCAACCTGGGCAACCGCAGCCCCAGCGCAAGGTAACTGAGCAGTTCAACAACCTGCTCAAGGATGAACGTGTACAGCAGGCACAGGCGGTAGGCAAGCAGTATTGGAGCTTTTACCTGAGGGCCCTTACCCGCCCTTACAGTACAATGAGGGAAATTCCTGTAGCTCACTTCATGAACAGCCTGATCACTATGGGGCTTATGGCCTTGCTGACGGCCTTATATTTCCTCACCCTGTTCATCAAATGGGATGTCTCGGCCATCTTCGGCCCCGGCTTCCTGAAGCCGCTGCTAATGACGGCGGCAGGTCTTGCCATTGCTTGCGGAGCTACTTATGCCGTTCTCCGGCTGGAGAAGGTCAGCTTCGATTTTAAATTGCTGATTACCCGGATGGGGACGCTGCTTGTTCCGGCCGTGGCGCTGCTGGTGCTGGCGATTCTCACACTATTTGTCAGCCTGTACTCCTTCTCAACCACACTGGTGGCATTGTCCTTCCTGTTCGTCTTCATCAGCATGAATACGGCTTTGTTCCAACATCCGCTGAACAGCGGCGGCAGCCGGGGCATTGACACCTTATACCCGATTGCCATCGCCAACATTGTGACCGGATATATTTTCTACAAGCTGATCACCTCCGTCATTGCCGGTGCAGCCTTAGGAATGCTCAGTAACTCGTTCAAATTCTAAAATCACCCCTCAAACGTCAAAAACGGCGCTGCCGTCCTAATCAGGACAGCAGCGCCGTTTCCATATGTTACACTTCTATTCAGCCCGGTACGCTTGTTACGGAGTTGTAGGAGCTGCCGGAGCCGCTGGCATTTCAACTTCCTTCGCATCCAGCGCTTCCTGCGGAACCTTGATCTCATCAACCTTGTTGTGATCGCTGATGGTTCCCTTCATATCCATATCAATCGATATCGTCTGGTCATTGCTGGTCATATCCATGACCATGGTTACATCGGTACGGGTTGGGAAGTAGGTCTTCTTATCCACTGCGTAAGCGATGTTCATACTCTTGATATTCATCTGCTCCATCATGGCAGCCATCTGCTGGTCAGAGCTGCCGGTCTGGTTCATATAAGTCTTCGCCAGTTCCTTGACGTCATCTCCGGATACCTCAGCAGAGAGCAGATAACTATCGCCTTCCTCGGTAATTTTGGTCTTATCGGTGAGTGCCTTGAATTGTGCCAATTGCTTTTCAGGGTTAGCGGACTGCTGCATAGCAGTAAGGACTTGTTCACCCATCGTAGCAGGCAGCTTCATCCATTGCCCGTTCATCTGGGAATAGAAGCCGTCCTTAGTCACATATTGCTCAATCTTCTGGTCACCCTGAGCCGTTTTCATCTGCACCTCCTGATGCATCATCAGCGGCTCCTTAATGAACGTAGATTTCGTGGTCATATCAGTATCTTGCGCATTGTCCCCTTGTGCCGTCTTTACATTAATCTTCTGCTTCACCTGCATGTCAACTGCATAGCTCTTCAGATCACCAGATGCAGCAACCGATTTCTGAACCAATTCATCAACCGTTGGAACACCTTTTGATGTCTGTTCAGCAGGCGCTGCTGAAGCGGAAGCCTCCGGAGCCGCGTTTCCTGCAGGCGCAGCCGTTGCAGCCCCCTCCGAGGGCTTGAGTTCCTCATTATTGCCGCAGCCGGCCAAGGCAACAGTCAGCATAACACCCATAAAAATCGTAGTCCATTTCTTCAAGTTCAATTCCTCCTAATGATTTCAGCAAGTAGTATTGTTAAATCTTGTGATGTATTTAACCACAGGAGCCCCCCTTTTAATCAGCCGTTTAAAAGTTACATCCAAAGTCATGGTCGTCCCGCCCGTAAAACAACACTATGAAGACAGCCAAAACTATGCTTATATGATGGAGAATACTACTAAAATCCAAAAGGGAAAGAAGCGTGGACCCGCATGAGTTTTGAAATTGTAGAGGCTACCATAGCGGAGATTGGGGCTGCTCTGGATTCCGGAGAGACCACTTCCAGACAATTAGTCCTGATGTATCTGGAGCGCATTGCCGATCATGACAAAAGCGGCCTGACCGTCAATTCCGTGCTGGAAATTAATCCGGATGCGCTGTTCATCGCTGAATCCCTGGATGCTGAGCGTCTGGAGCAGGGGCCGCGCGGACCGCTGCACGGCATCCCCGTGCTATTGAAGGATAACATTAATACCGGGGATAACATGCATACCAGCGCAGGCTCACTCGCGTTGGCGGACTCTTTTGCAGGAGAGGATGCCTTCATCGTCAGCAGGCTGCGCGAGGCGGGAGCTATCATTATGGGCAAGGCCAATATGACAGAATTCGCCAACTTCATGACGAATGGCATGCCCTCCGGTTACAGCTCCCGGGGCGGGCAGGTGCTGAATCCCTACAACATCTCCACACCGACAGGCGGCTCCAGCGCCGGATCTGCGGTAGCGGTGGCCTGTAACTTCTGCACTGTCTCCGTTGGAACGGAAACCTCGGGTTCCATCCTCAATCCCGGCAATCTCGGATCTATTATCGGTATTAAGCCCACGGTGGGGCTAATCAGCCGCTCGGGTATTCTGCCGCTCTCCAGCACGCAGGATACTGCCGGGCCTATGGCACGAACGGTCCGGGATGCCGTCCTTCTGCTGAATGCCCTGCTCGGCCAGGATGCCGGCGATGCGGCCATGGGTACGAACAGAGGTAAGGTTCATGAGGATTATACGGTTTTCCTGGATGCAGACGGTCTGCGGGGAGCAAGAATCGGAATTCCGCGCGATTATTACTTCGAGGAGCTGACGGAGGAGCAGCTTGCGCTATTCAATGCCTCTGTAGAGAGAATGCGGGAGCTTGGAGCGACCATCATTGATCCGGCCGAGATTACAACAGCACGGGAGATCAGCTATTCATCCGTAGTGCTGAATGAATTCAAAACCTCGCTGAACGCCTACCTGGCCCGCCTGGGTCCGGGTGCACCGGTGCGCACCCTAAGGGATATTATTGATTTCAATCATGCCCATCCGGTCCAGACGCTGAAGTTCGGGCAAGCGACCCTGCTAGATGCTGAGCATACGACCTCCGGCACCTTCACTGAGCCGCAATATCTGCGTGACCGTATGACAGATCTCAGGCTCTGCAAGGAGCTGGGAATCGATGCTACCATGCGCGAGCATCAGCTTGACGCTCTGCTGTTCCCCGCTGACTTCGGCGCACGGATTACCTCAAGAGCGGGATATCCGTCCATCGTTGTGCCGTCAGGCTATACCTCAGCCGGAGTCCCCTTCGGCGTAACCTTCTCCGCCCGAGCCTATGAAGAACCGGTGCTTGTCAGACTGGCCTATGCTTATGAGCAGAACTATAAGGTACGCAAGCCGCCTTCACTCCGCAGCTTCATCTGATTCAACTTCACTCTATGCTCTATAATTCTTGATACAGTGCCTAATCTGCGGCTATGCCCATATGCCTGTTGCCTTCATGGGACAGGCCCCAGGTGCGCAGCTCGTAGCTGCGGATTCCTGAGGTGACATAAGGGTCCCGCTCTGCAATAGCAGCCGCTGCCTCACGGGAAGCTGCGCGGATAATCACCATCCCGCCGGGGCTGTCACTGAACGGTCCGCACAGCACCAGCTGTCCGCTTCTCTCCAGCTCCTGCAGATGCTTGACATGCGCCCGGATGATCTCCATATCCCTGCGGTCCTGCTCCGTGGGACTCAGCAGAATGACGTAACAGATATCCTCGGGATAAGCCGTCTTCTCATTCATGAACATCTCTCCTTCAATCATAGTCATGCCGGTTCTCTTCATCGGCAATGCTCTGAATCTCCTCGGCATGCATCAGATGCAGCTCATAATCGCCCTCGGCATGCAGCTTCACGACCCGCTCTTTCGTGAACTTCGCACTGCTCTCCG
Source organism: Paenibacillus sp. FSL R7-0179 (assembly GCF_038002265.1). Lineage (NCBI taxonomy): Bacteria > Bacillati > Bacillota > Bacilli > Caryophanales > Paenibacillaceae > Paenibacillus > Paenibacillus sp. FSL R7-0179. Next base: position 95,558 of record NZ_JBBOCC010000002.1, on the reverse strand, counting down.
CTGCATCCTCGTCGTAGAACAACAGAATCCCGTCGCTTTTGCGCAGCAGCAGATCATCTCTGGCCTTGAACTGCCAGCTCCCGTCATAGGGGGCATTGCTAACGGCTCCGTAGTAATCGGCTCCGGCCACAATGCGGCGGTATTCATTCTGCTTCTCTTCCTTCCACTTCTCCTCCGGTGAGGCATGGGCTGTAATAATGCCCAGCTTCAGCCCGGGGTATTGCTGCTTCAGCTCCAGCACCACCTCGCAAGCCCACAGATCGACGCCATATTGCCCGGGAGTGATGACCCATTCGAGTCCCTCCTCCACCAGCGGAATGATCCGGTTCGCGAGTGCTTTTTTGATATAAGGAATGCCCTGATGCTTGCTGTCATAAATGCCGAGCTCATGGGCCCGGTAGCCTGTGACCAGTAAAGTCTTCATGTGCACGCCTCTCTCCTGACTGCTTCATTCCGAAATGTATGGAACAACCTGTACTCTATGCATTATATCTTATTTCGCACGGCAGGGCTGCCGGACCCGGGGAGCCTATAAGCCGGACCCGCTGTGCCAAATTTTTTTTCGGTAATTACGAGTAAATTTAGATAAAGTTTGGAAAACTGCATGAAGATGAAAGCTCATACTCCGTTATACCCAAATTCGAAAGCTGGGGATGATTACACTGTTCGGTATGATTCTATCCTATATACCCGGCTGGGCAATCTTCGCCCAGGCGGGTGTGGCTATGCTTGTTCCGCTGCTCTTGGCCTTTCTCTATAAATCGCTCTACAAGCTGGTAGGCAGCGGACGCGGCCAGATCGGGCACGGCGCAAGAACCCTTCCGCAGCAGCCACCGCTGGCTCCGGAGGAATCCTCCGCCCGGTTTACCGGTGATCTTAAGGCTGACCTGCAGGCGGTTAAATCCGGCATCGGCAACAACAGCGATGTCCATTTCAGAGCATTCACAAATGCGAACACTGGTGCACAAGGAGTCGTCATCCATGTCGACGGGATGCAGAGCGACCGGCTGCTCAGTATGGAAGTCATGCATTACCTGATGTATGAGATGCCTGCCGGTCCACAGTCTTCACTTGAACTGGCCGGGCTTCGCCTCCCCTTCAGCGAGCTTCGGGAAGAAGAGCATGTCAGGGACTTCAATAAGTCTGTCCTCTTCGGCCATGCGGCCCTACTGATCGAAGGGCTGCCCTGCGGGCTCCTGATCGAGATGCCCGGTGCTCCCAGCCGCCAGGCGGACGAGCCGGTCTCCGAAGCACTGCTCCGCGGCCCGAGACTGGGCTTCACGGAAGTGCTTAGCGAGAATACCTCTATTTTGCGCCGCCAGGGCCTCAGCGATCAGCTTGAGATGGTATCCTTCCGGGCAGGGACCGCTATTGAAAGGGAGATTGTTGTGGCCTACATGAAGGATATCGTGAACGCTGACCTGCTGGACGAGATCAAGAACCGGATCGGCAAGCTCGATATGGATTTCCTGGCCGAATCCGGTTATATTGAGCAGCTCATTGAGGATAATTATCTCAGTCCGTTCCAGCAGCTGCAGAACACCGAACGGCCGGACAGGGTCATCAGTGCCCTGCTGGAAGGGCGGGTAGCCATTATGCTGGATGGCACACCCTTTGTGCTAATCGCACCGGTGACCTTCAGCATGCTGCTGCAGTCGCCGGAAGACTACTATGAGCGCTGGCTGCCAGGCACTCTGCTGCGGCTACTGAGATTTCTCGCCTCCTTCCTTGCACTGATGGCTCCGGCGATGTACATCTCATTCATCTCCTTCCATCCGGGGCTGATTCCTACAGAGCTGGCGATCACGATTATTAAGACCCGGCAGGGTGTGCCCTTCCCTTCTCTGATAGAGGTGCTGATTCTGGAGGTCGCCATTGAGATTCTTAGGGAAGCGGGCATCCGGCTGCCGAAGCCGATCGGTCCGGCGATGGGCATCGTCGGCGGTCTGATCATCGGTGATGCAGCGGTCCAGGCCGGGATCGTCAGTCCGTTCCTGGTCATTACGGTCGCCGTAACCGCCATCTCCTCCTTCTCCATTCCCATGTACAGTGCCGGAATCACCCTGCGGATGCTGCGCTTCGCAGGCATGCTGTTCGCCTCGGTGCTCGGAATGTACGGGACCATTCTGTTCTTCCTGCTGATCTGCTGCCACCTGACCAAGCTCAAGAGCTTCGGAGTGCCTTATCTGACCCCGCTCTCCCCGTTCCGGCTCAATGACTGGAAGGATCTGTTCCTGCGCGCTCCGATGGCACTGATGAAGCGCAGACCGAAAATGATGAAGACCAAACAGAGTAAACGAAGATCATAACCGCACCTGGTATAAGGAGGAATGCAGTATGTTCATACGTACCGATGATAAAATTACCGCTACACAAACGGCTATATTCCTGAACAATACACTGCTGGGCGCGGGTATTCTCACACTGCCGCGCAGCGTGAGCAAGAGTGTCGGAACCCCGGATGGCTGGATCTCCACCCTGCTCGGCGGAGCCATTGTGATGCTGGCTGTATTTCTTATGGTGAAGATCAGCCAGCAATTTCCGGGAAAAACCGTCTTTCAGTACTCAAGGCTGCTGACCGGCCGGTTCATCGGCGGCCTTCTGTCCATGCTGTTAATCCTGTATTTCATCACGATCGCCGGTTTTGAGATCCGTACACTGGCCGAGGTTACCCTGTTTTTTCTGCTGGAGGGAACTCCGATCTGGGCAGTGATTCTTCCTTTTCTCTGGCTGAGCACCTACCTGGTGTACGGAGGCATCAATTCTATAGCCCGTGTCTTCACCATTGTTTTTCCGATCAGCATTATGATTCTGCTCATCTCCTTCGTGCTCAGCCTGCGGATGTTCGATATCGATCATCTGCGTCCTGTACTCGGTAACGGATGGTCCCCCGTATTTGCAGGGCTCAAATCCACTGTGCTTGTATTCACCGGGTGTGAAGTAGCCATGACGATTGTTGCGTTCATGGAGGACCCCAAAAAGGCTGTCAAAGCCATGCTTGGAGGCCTGACCATCCTGCTGTCCATCTATTTCCTGACTATTATTATAGTAATCGGAGGCATCTCTATTGATTCCGCCATCACCAGCACCTGGCCCACTATCGATCTATTGCGCAGCTTTGAGGTGCCGGGATTTTTCTTCGAGCGTCTGGAATTCCCGTTCATGGTCATCTGGCTGATGCAGATGTTCTGCAACTTCAGCAGCTTTTTTTTCCAGTCCTCGCTGGGTCTGTCACAGATCTTCAAGCTTAAGGTGCACCCGGTTATCTATGCACTGGTTCCGCTTCTATTCATTTCGGCCATGCTGCCCAAATCCTTAGGCGACCTGTTCGCACTCGGAGATACCATAGGCAAGATGGGGTTGGGGCTGTTCCTGCTGGTGCCTGTCCTGCTCTCTGTCGTCTGGCTGATCCGGGTGAAGGGGCTGAAGCAGCATGTGTAGACGAATCCTGGTGGTGCTGTGCTGTCTGCTGATCCTTGCCACACTGACCTCCTGCTGGAGCAGTAAAGAGATTGAGGATCTGGCCCTATACGCTGGCCTGGCTCTGGATATCGGAGAGTTCTCGCCCACAGAACAGGAGCTGGAGGACAAGGGCGCCACCTATTATAAAAAGAATAAGATTACCGCCACTGTGCAGATGGTTCCGGCTAACTCTGTGGGAGGGGCGGATAAACAAGGCGGCAGCAGCAGTAGTAGTGCACCCTATATGAATGTAACCGGAACGGGAGATTCTGTGCTGGAGATCTTCCGTCAGTATTCGATCTTGCGTGAACGGCCGATCATCGGCCACCACCTCAAGGTTATAGTGATCTCCAGTAAGCTGCTCAAGCAGCAGAAGATCAACCAGTTATTGGATTTCGTCCTTCGGGATAATGACATCCGCCCCAGTACGATGGTGTTCCTAAGCCAAGACCGGGCAGCAGACACCATGGTCTCGAAGCAACAAAATGAAATCCCTTCCTTTCACATCAGAGATATGCTGCGCAACCAGAAGAGAACCAGTAAGGTGCTGGACCCTGTGATTTTATCGAAAATGGATGCCAATATGCACTCCAAACGCAGTTATGCGCTGCAGAACCTGGTAACGGCGAATGGTGAGGTTGAATTCTCGGGAGCCGGAGTCATCAAGGGAGATACCGGGCACTGGGTAGGCCCGCTGAATCAGGAAGAGACCGAATGTCTGAGCTGGCTGACCAACGGGGGGCAAAGCGGGGTCATCAAGACCTACGACTGGAGCAATGAGCCCATTACCTACGAACTCAAGTCCATGAAAAGTAAAATTACGTCCAAAGTAGACGGCGACCATCTGTCCTTCGACGTCAACATTAAAACGGAAGGAAGGCTGATTGAAACCTGGAACGCAGAGGAATACCCTGCTGCCACCCATCTTCCCCAAAAAGCAGAGAAGCTGTTCAAGAAGCGGCTGGAGCAGATGATGCAGAACCTGCTTCACAAGCTCCAGTCCAATTACAAAGCAGATGCGGCCGGATTCTCCACCAGGCTCAGTATTCAGGAGCCCGCGTTATGGCGGAAGCTGGAGGATCACTGGGATGAGGAGTTCAGCCGGACCCCTATTCATGTCACCGTTGATTTGAAGATTACGGACTTCGGCTCCTTCACTCAATAGAACTGAATCTGTAATAAAAAAGCTGTCCCGGCCAGCCGTGTTTAATGAACGGCCTTCGGGACTGCTTTGTCGTGCCTTACTGTTTGTCTGAGAGAATCAGCACACCGCGGCCGGGAACCGGAGTCGAGCCGCTGAACCTCTTCCCGGTAAGCAGATCGGTCCGCTCGCCGGTGCCGATATCCGCCCGAAGCTCCTCTGCTGAATGGTTCAGCAGGAACAGATAGGATACGCCGTCCTTCACACGCTGCACCGACTCGATACCCTCCGGTGCGCTGACCAGCGGCACAATACCGTTATCCGCGCACAGGTTAGCGAGCAAGCCGCTAAGGAAAGCCGCATCGGGACTTGTGGCCACATAATAAGCCTTACCAGCGCCGAAGCTGTTCACCGTTAGGGCAGGCATGCCTTTATAGAAATCCGTGCCATACTGAGCAAGCACCTCTGCGCCTTCGGGATGAATCAGGTCGCAGAGCAGGCCGCAGGCATAAGAACGGTTCAGGGCTCCCCAGTCCTTATTCATTACGATTTCATTGCTCATGCCCGGCAGCAGGGCGTCGATCTCCTCGGACCAGATTCCCAGCACCTTGCGCAGCTCTCCCGGATACCCGCCAACCGTAACCAGATCATTCTCATTCACGATCCCGCTGAAATACGTTGTAATGAAGGTTCCGCCTGCCCGGACGAAGGCTTCTACCTTCTCGGCGAAGCCCGGCTTCACCATATACAGCACCGGTGCAATGATAATCTTGTATCGCGACAGATCTTCTTCTACCCCGATCATATCCGCTTCGATGTTCTGCTGATAGAGCGCGTCATAGTACTTATGGACCTCGTCCACATATTTCAGTGCAACGGACGGGCCGCTGGAGAGATCAAGCGCCCAGCGGTTCTCCCAGTCGTAGATAATCCCGATCTGCGCCGCACTGCGTGCATCCAGCAGCTCGCCGCCCAGGCTCTCCAGCTCCCGGCCCAGCTCAGCACATTCGCGGAATACTCGGGTATGCTCATGCCCTGCATGCTCAATAACCGCTCCGTGGTACTTCTCACATGCGCCGATGGACCGGCGCAGCTGGAAGAACAGCACGGTGTCGGCACCCCGCGCTACCGCCTGATAGCTCCAGAGGCGCATGACGCCGGGGCGCTTCAGGGAATTGTACGGCTGCCAGTTCTGCTGGCTTGGCGTCTGCTCCATCAGCATGAACGGCTGGCCGTTCTTCAGGCCGCGCATCAGATCATGCGTCATCGCCGTATAGCTGACCGGGGTGTCCAATGACGGATAGTTATCCCAAGAGATTACATCCATATATTTTGCCCACTTGAAATAATCCAGCTCCGGGTAGAAGCCCATCAGATTGGTCGTAACCGGAATATCCTTGCTGTGCGCCTTGATGGCCTCATATTCGAGGATGTAGCATTCCAGCAGACTATCCGACATGAACCTGCGGTAGTCCAGAGAAATCCCCTGGAAGTTGGTCCGGTTGCCGCCCCACTCTTCACTGAGCTCATTCGGAACAACGATTTCCTCCCAGTCATAGAAGGTATGGCCCCAGAACCGGGTATTCCAGGCTCTGTTGAGCGTATCCAGTGTTCCGTAACGCTCCTTCAACCAGACGCGAAAAGCAGCCTCGGACTGCTCGGAGTAATCATAGCCGCCGTATTCATTAGAGATATGCCAGGCCACCAGGCCCGGATGATCCTTATAGCGCTCAGCCAGCTTGCCGGCCAGCAGCGCCGCATATTTACGGTACACTGCGCTGTTCGGATTGGAGTTGTGACGCCCGCCGAATTTGCGCTTGCGGCCCTGGACATCCACCCGTGTCACTTCAGGATAGCGGTGAGCCATCCAGGCCGGATGCGCCCCTGTACCCGTAGCCAGACATACATAGGTGCCGTTCTTATATAAGCGGTCGATTAGCTCATCCAGACCCGTGAAATCGTACGTATCCTCAGACGGCTGAATCAGCGCCCAGGAGAACACATTGATGGTTGCCACGTCGATGCCAGCGAGCTTGAACATCCGCTCGTCCTCTGCCCAGACCGGGGCCTCCCATTGCTCCGGGTTATAATCTCCACCGTACCAGATCTTAGGTAACTTCTCGTTGATCACGCTACGCACATCCTTTATAGTATAAGTATATTCTTATTCTAATCGTTACTTCTATCGCTATAAATATAATATTAATGAATCTTAATATAATAATATGGAACAACAGGAGATGAACCCGAATGTCACTGGATGCCGTCCGCAGAATCGTATTCGCCCAGGAGAGCGGCCAGTTGCTCCCCATCACCCTCGACAGTATGGGTTATAACCCTGATCAGGAGCAGGTCTCCCGGCCGCAAGGCTATCACACCTATCACTGGCTGCAGACGGCACATGGCAGCGGAATGATCCACTTCGACAACAAGAAGCTCACCCTCACCGAGGGCAACGGCATTCTGCTGATGCCCGGTACTCCGCACCGCTATGAAGCGCTCTCCTCAGAGACTTGGCGCACCTATTATCTCACCTTCGGCGGGACCTCAGCCCGGCATATTCTGGATTCGCTCGGGATGAACACCAGCCTGTTCTACCGCTGGGAGAACGGGGCACCGCTATGCTGGATGCTAAGGGAGATGCTGGACCGCCACGATGCTTCGAATGACATGTTCAGTCTGGGAGAGTCCAGCGATGCCTACCGCTTCCTGCTGACCCTGAACAAATACGGGCAGCTGCATAACAACACGGCAATCTCCCGCAATGTAGACAAGCTTCAGCCGCTGCTGAAATGGATGGACAGCCATTATGGCGATCCAGAGATAGGCCTCAGTGATCTCGCCTCCCGCCTTGAGGTATCCGGCAGATATCTGAACAGCCTGTTCCTGCAGACCTTCGGGCTATCACCCTATGCTTATTTCGTCCGGCTGCGCATCCGCAAGAGCAAGGAGCTGCTGGTTGCGAAGCCCGAGCTTACCGTCAAGGCCATCTCGCAGCTGGTCGGCTTCCGCGATGTCAGCCATTTCGTAGCCACCTTCCGCAAGCAATCGGCGGTTACGCCGGAGCAGTTCAGGAAGCTGCACTGAGTAGCAAGTAAGATTGTATTCGGTTTTCCGATTACATTTGGCCTTACGCCGCCGGGGCACCCGAATGTGATCGGTTTTTCGATTACATTTGGCCTTACGCCGCCGGGGCACCCGAATGTGATCGGTTTTTCGCATACATTCGGCCTATCGCCTTCGCAGCAGCCCATTGTATACAACACAAAAACGGATACTTTCCTTATAAATGGACGGTATCCGTTTCTGCGAGAGCCAGCCACATCGCGTGCTTCGCATCTTATTATTATCCTACGCTTATACCTTCACTGCGCCTGCTCCTCCACGGCACCGCCGCTGCCTTGCAGCGTGTCTGTATAAGTCTCCGCTTCCGGCAGACCTGCCTTCAGCTCTTCTATGAACTCCCGGAACGCGCTCGTCATATAGAGGTCGCGCCGCCGGATGAATACCGTCGGCACCTCTGCATACTGCTCGGGGAAAGGATAGATCCGGATGCCCTCCGTGACATTCATCCGTGTGAAATAGGATAACGGCAGCACTGCGTAGCCTATCCCCGCCCTGACACAGCCGAGTAATCCCTCCATCGTCCCGAATTCCATCACCTTACCCAGCCGTCCGCCCTCTTCCGCCAGCCAGTTCTCCAGCTTGTTCCGGTACAGGCATTCTGAATTCAGCATCAGCAGGGTCTTGTCATGAACAGAGAGGATACCCTCATAATCCATACTATCGGGAATCACCAGCCCAATCCGCTCATGAATGAGCAGCTCCTGGACAATCTCCGGGTGCTCCACCGGCCCGTCCATTAAGGCCCCCTGCACTTGATGCTGCAGAACCGACTCGATCAGCTCCCCCGCCCGTCCGACCTGCAGATGCACCTCCACCTCCGGGTAGCATCCCCGGTAAGTGGACAGGATAGCAGGCAGCCGCACTGCCGCCGTCGTATCCGATCCTATGTTAATCAAGCCTGTAGGCACCGGCGAATCCAACACCGCCAGCTTCGCCTCATCCAGCAGATTAAGAATCTTGACCGTATACTCCTTGAACGTCCGTCCGGCCGAGGTCAAGGTAATCCCCCGGCTATGCCGATAGAACAGCGGAGTCTTCAGCTCCTGCTCCAGCTGCTGAATTCTTGCGGTTACATTGGACTGTACATAATTCAGGCTTTGGGCCGCCTTGGAGATACTTCCTTCTTCGGCAACCGCTAGAAATACTTTCAGAAGACCCGTATCCACGCCGCATCGCTCCCCCCGGATCATCCATCAGCCGCAGTGATGGCCTCCATCATTTCCCTTCATTATACATGATCCGCTCCACGGATTATGATGGAAATATAACAGGGACGCGAGACCCCAACTGACAAATTTCTAGGAGTGAGCACAATGGATAACAAACAGTGGAAGTTCCGGCTGCCCGGTAACCCGGATGGCATAGAAATAGCGACCGGTACGAGTGAAATCAGAACTGTTCATGACCTCCTAACCCGGTTCCGCCAAGAGGAGCTTATGGCGGCTCAGAAGCATCAGACCGAAAGGCGGAAGCCACAGCCCAAAGCTCCTGTGATCTCCCTGGCCTCCCGTCTGCCGGAGAATAGACGTCACCCTACTGCCTGATTCAGGCTTACTGCCGGCCACCGCTTACAGCTTGGAGGATCTGAACAGCAAACGGCGGAAGCATGACGGTTCCAGTCTCCAGAGTGCCGGTTAGCGCGCTGCGGTAGTTCTTGTCCAGCCGGATGTTCTGAGCCGTCCGGCTGAGGTTCAGCAGGAACAGCAGCTCCCGGTTCTCTCCTGTGCGCTTGAAGACCTGAACGCCCTCCGGTAGTTCCTCGAACTGCTCAAGCCCTGCGTCCAGCGCGATATCCCCCAGAAGCTTCAGCCAATAATTCTCGCCGGGGTAGGTTCCGATATAATATACCTTGCCCGCCCCGAAGCGGTTCACTGTAGCCGCAGGAACTCCGGCATAGTAATCATCTTCATACCAGGCTATCGGCTGCGCACTCTCCAGACGAAGAATGTCGCACCATTGGCTGCATGCATACAGATTCCCCTCAGCATCACGGCGTATGAACCTCAACTCCAACCGGATCATATTCCTCCACCGTTATGCCGGCCGCACGCGCGAACAGCCCGGGGAGAGGCTGCATTACACAGACATTATTCATGTTCTTCACACCGCTTCGGCTCATCAGAATGACCGTGCCGCCGCCTTCCGCAAAGGCTTCCAGCGCCTGGGCCGCCTCTTCGTCGTGCAGGTATAGGCTCGGGACTATAACCAGCTTGTAGCCCTCCAGCGGCTGACGCCAGTCCACCACATCACAACTGATGCCACGCTTGGTTAACGCCCGGTGATATTGCTTGATGTTATCATAATAGTCCAGCCCCTCCGCCTGCGGCTGAATCCGCAGCGCAGCCAGCTGCTCGTGCGAATACAGGATAGCTGTCTGGCTCATAACCCCGGTCCCTTCCAGCAGCGGAGCCAGAGCATTCACCTCACCGCACAGCTCCGCGAATTCGGCAAATCTCCGCCCGGGCACATTACTGTGATCGATAAGGCCATGCCAGAACTGCTCTGCTCCGGCGGCTGCACTTCTCCAGCGGAAATGCACTACGGTATCCGCACCTCTGGCAATCGCCTGCCAGGCATATGCACGGATCAGTCCGGGATACGGAGTGCGCCACATCGGGAACCAGCAGCCCGGAGGGCCGCTAAGCTGCTCCATGATCCAGAAGCCCCTGCGTTTAATACCGCGGGTCAGATCCAGGGATAAGGCACCGCTGTAAGGTGCAGTGGCCTGTTTCTTAGGCGAAGGATTCGGATAATAATCGAAGGCCGCCACATCCAGCTCCTCAGCCAGCCCGTGCATGTCCAGCCGCTGCGGATAACTGTGGAAGTTATGGGTGATGAAGTGATGTGGGCAGATCGCCCGTAGCACATCAATCTGCGACTTCTGAAAGGCAATCACTGAATCCCATTGGAACCGCTGGAAGTCCAGCAGGAGCGAGGGGTTCTGAAAAGGTGAAGCGCCATAAGGAACCGTCAGTTCACTCCAGCTGCTGTAGCTTCCGCTCCAGACCACGGTTCCCAACTCCGAATTAAGCCGCTCCAGCGTCCCGTACTTCTGCTGAACCCAGTCCCGGAACGCCAGGTTGCAGCTTTCGCAATGACAATCCAGCATACTGAATTCATTATCCGTCTGCCAGCCGATAACCGCAGGGTGGCTGCTGTAACGGCGGGCAAGCGCCTCAATAATCCGGCGGCCATATTTTCGTAGCGAATTGCTGTTGTAGCAGCGGTGACCGCGCACACCGGGGTAGAATACGCTTCCATCACCGAATACAGGCAGCACATCGGGGTAAGCACCCGTCAGCCAGCGCGGCACTGTCGCTGTCGGCGTCCCGATCACAATCCGGATACCGTAAGTATGGAACAGCTCCAGCGCACGGTCCAACCAGGCGAAATCAAAGATCCCCTCCGCCGGTTCCAGCCGGCTCCAGGCAAATTCCGCAACCCGGACAACCTTGACCCCGGTTTCCTTCATTAATTTGATATCCTTCTCCCACATAGACTCGTCCCAATGCTCAGGATAATAGTCGACACCGATTTGCACGTTGCTGTAATGATTCCGCTCCCGAATTGTGCCCAGCTCCCTCTTATCGTAATGTACAAGACTCTGTTTCGAGTATACCTCAAGCACCTGTTAACCCGAAACCCGAAAGGACGCCCCGCCTCACCTCATTCACTGAGATGGGCATGAGCGTCCCGGGCATTCCACTTTATCCAAGCTATTCCCTTCGGGAACTTTATTTGTACGCTTGCAGTTACTCCGCTAGTCCAGGGAAGCCTGCTTATTTCTTCAGCTTATCCCAGGCAGCCTGCATGCTCTTCTCCCAGCCGGCTTCATCTACTTTACCGGCAATCAATTCCTGAATGGAGCTGGCGAATTCTTGTGTAACGCCATCAGGGAATTTGGAGGCCTGCAGCCCGTAGACCTTGCCTTCTTTTACATAATTCCAGACATCCGCACCCAGCAGACCGATATCCTCAGGGGTTGCCGGAATGGTGGACAATGCAGGAATGAACTTCCATTTCTTCACGATATACTCTTTCCCCATATCCGAAGTCACCAGCCAGTTCAGGAACGTCTTCGCTTCTTCCTTGGAGCCGGATTCCTTGTTCACTACCAGGTTCGCCGGAACGCCCACCGACAGCTTATCGTTCATTGCTGCATCGTCGTTGATCGGCATCGGGAACATCCCGATGTTCATGTCCGGCGTGATGTTGTCCACCAGCGTCTGTGCCCAGTTGCCTTCCTGCATCATAGCCGTTTCGCCCTTGGCGAACAGCGCCAGGTGAGTGTTGGCATCGGTGGTCAGCGGATTCTTCTGGCCGTATTTTACCGTCAGGTTCAGCAGGTTGCTCCAATCCTTGAACTTCTCATTCCCAACAATGGATGCAGTTCCGTCGTTCAGGCCCTTGATGAATTCATCCACATTATCCTGCTGGGCAAAAGCTACGCTAATCCCCTGAATCCCCAGCAGCCACCACTCCTGATAAGCGTTGCCGAACGGAGTTACGCCGATCGCCTGCAGCTTTTTAGCTGCTTCTTCAAGCTGTGAAATGGTTTTTGGCGTCTCTGTAATCCCGGCCTTGGCGAACAGGTCCTTGTTATAGACATAACCGATTCCTTCAAGGTTCATTGGCATCCCGTAGGTTTTGCCGTCCTTGGTCATAGGCTCTGCTGCCAGCGGAATCAGATCCTTCACCCAAGGCTGGTCGGACAGGTCTTCCAGTTTGTCCTGCCACAGTGCCATTTCCGCATACCCGCCATTGGAAAAAATATCAGGAGCATCGCCGGACGCGAACTTGGTCTTCAGCGCTGCGCCATAGTCTGCGCCGCCGCCAACCGTCTGGATATCCAGCTTGATGTTAGGATGCTCTTTCTCGAACTCCACCTTCAGCTCATTCAGGCCTTCCACGATCTCGGTCTTGAACTGGAAAATCTTAACCGTCTTCACAGCGCCGCTGTTGCCAGCGCTTCCATTCGAAGCATTATTTGAGGCAGACTTATCGGCATTGCCGCCACAAGCCGCGAGCACTACTGACATTAGCATTACGGATGACATCATCAGTGCAGAATGTTTCTTCTTCATTGGATATTTCCCCCTTGAATAATTTAACTGCTTCTTATGTGGAACGGGAGCCCGGTGAATTAACCCTTCACCGAGCCAGCCGCTATTCCCTCAACAATGTAACGCTGCATGAACAGATAGAAGATGACGATCGGGGCAATCCCGATGGTCAGTGCCGGAAGCGCCATATCCCACTGCTTCGTATACTGGCCGAAGAAGGAGAAGGTCGCCAGTGGAATCGTCCGCAGTCCGGGTGCCTGAAGAATCAGGGACGGCAGCAAATAGTCATTCCAGATCCCCAGCGCATTCAGTACGATAATGGTCATCAGCATCGGCTTGAGCAGCGGCAATACAATCCGGAAGAACGCCGAGATCGGGTTACAGCCATCTACCGTGGCCGCCTCTTCAATCTCCAGCGGCACGGACTTAATGAAGCCGTGGAACAGGAAGATCGCCATCGGAATGCTGAGGCCCAGATGGGAGATAATGAGACCTGTGAAGGAGTTGTTAATGCCCAGGACATTCACGACCTTCAGGATCGGAATCATGATCGTCTGGAACGGCACCACCATCGCCGCTACCATCAGCAGCAACAGAATCTGGTTGAACCGGTTATTGGCACGCACCATACGGTACGCCGCCATCGCACTGAACAGCGAGATCAGCGCTACACTGATAATCGTAATAATCAGCGAGTTGCGGAAGGCCTCGGAGAACCGGGCCAGCTTCCAGGCATTCGTATAGTTCGACCACATGAAGGTCTGCGGCCAGCTGGCCGCGTCGCTCAGAATCTCACCGAAGGATTTCACCGAGTTCGCCAGCAGGAAGTAGAACGGTGAGAGGAACAGAAGCGCCAGAAGGATCATCATCACTTCAATGCCGATATTCCATCTGCTTTTGGTCTTGGCATTCATTAAGCTTCTACCTCCTTGCTCTTCGTTATACGGACCTGAATGACCGTGATCAGCGCTACAATGAGGAAGAATAACAGCGCCTTAGCCGTACCCAGACCATAACGGTTGTTCAGGAAGGCTTCGTTATAAATGTTCATCGCTACGGATTCCGTCGATTTGAACGGTCCGCCTTTGGTCAGCGAGAGGTTCAGGTCGAACATCTTGAAGGACCAGGAGATCGCCAGGAACAGTCCGATCGTAACCGCAGGCATAATCAGCGGCAAGATGATGTTGCGCAGCACCTGCATCCGGGAGGCGCCGTCAATCTCGGCCGCTTCGAGCACCTCTTTGGAGACGTTGCTGAGCGAAGCGATGTAGATGACCATCAGATAGCCGGAGGACTGCCAGATGAAGACCATGACAATCGCCCAGAAGCCGGTGGTCGCATCCCCGAGCCAGGGAAGGTTGAAGAAGGAGAGACCCGTAAGATCGCCCATCGTGGAGAAGCCTTTGATGAAGATGAACTGCCAGATGAACCCGAGCAGCAGACCCCCGATCACATTCGGCATGAAAAAAATGGTCCGGAGCATATTGCGTGTCTTCAAAGGTTTGGTCAACAGATAGGCCAGGAAGAAGCCTACTATGTTAGTCAAGATCACACCCAGCACGGTGAATCTCACGGTAAACCAGAAGGATGACCAGAAGTCGTGATCATTCGTAAAAATACTTTTAAAATTCTCAAAGCCGACCCAGCTTACATTACCGGATACGCCGTTCCAGTCCGTGAAGGAGTAGTACATCCCCATCAGAAACGGAATAATCATGATCAAGGTAAAAAACAATAATGCCGGGCCAACGAAAAATACCTGCTGACCGAATTGGGACAATTTATTGCCGCGCATGTTATGGCCCCCCTTTCTTTTACTCACTCACTTGTTTATGATCTAAAGATATTATCTGTTTTTTGCAGAGCCTCTTACACCTACGCAAGTGATCTTTAGGGTGTAAAATATTGACCTGGATGTGACCCGCCCCATGAAATGGACCAGTATCCGCACGAAGCTGATCGTCTTCCTGCTTGCGCCCACCTTAATCTGCATTATGGCTACGATGTATGTCAGCTATTCCCACACCACCAAGTCGCTGCGGGACCGGGCGGTTGATGAGAACAAGAACCTGCTCTATCAGGGCTACAAGAACATTGACAGTCTGCTGCAGGAGATCAACCGTCTGTCGCTGAACGTGTATTCTGACGGCGATTTCTACCGGCTGCTAGAAGCAGGGTACGATGATCTGTCCTCCGATATTGCCATCTATAACTCGCTCAGCTATATCTCCACCTCGCTGCCAAACCTCTCACAGGTGTACTTATACAGTGTGAAAGACACGAAGGCTACGCTGATTACCGACAATACAACACCCAAGCGCTGGCTGGCTGCTGCGCCCTACCACCAGTCCAGTCTTAGCGGAACCTCTCCGGTAAGCGTGCAGAGTACGCATCTGAGCAACGCTTACGGGCTAAGGCTGCCGTTAACACAGTTCGTGCCGGAGCCGGTCTTTACGCTGCACCGCAGAATTGAGCGGATCCCTACCTCGCAGGCGCTAGGCTATCTGTCAATTGATGTGAAGCTGGCTGCCCTCAGTGAGATTGTAGACCAGCTGTACGAACAGGATCAGGAGAAGCTTTATCTGGTGGACAGCAGCGGCAGGCTGGTGTACAGCCAGACTACCGGGCAGCTCGGCAAACCGCTGAATGCTGCCTGGTATAACAGCCAGATTGCAGACAGCACGCAGCTGCAGGGTTATTTTGAACAGGACAGCTCTGTATTCATCTATCAAAAGATCGACAGCATCGGCCTCGGCTGGACGCTCGTCAAGCAGATTCCCGTCTCCTACCTGTTCCGCGAAGCCAAGGAGGCCGCCGCGATCAACCTGCTGCTGCTGGCGCTGCTGCTGGTGACGATCATTGTTCTGACGATCCTCGTCTCCTTCCGCATTACCGCGCCGATCAAGCAGCTGACCCGGTATATGAATCAGGTCCAGACCGGGAATCTCAATATTGAGATCCGCCCGGCAGGCAACGATGAGATCGGCGTGGTCACCGAGCATTTCCGCAGTATGATGGACACGATCAACAACCTGATCCTGCGGGAGTACAGGCTGGAGCTGGCGAGCCGGACCAATGAGCTAAGGGCGCTCCAGTCCCAGATCAATCCGCATTTTCTGAACAACACTCTCCAGATTATCGGTACGCTGGCTCTGGAGCTGAAGGTGCCGCAGATCTACGGCCTGCTCTCGGCTCTGGCCAAAATGATGCGCTACAGCATGTACAATGATGAGAAGGTGGTGACGGTCCAGAATGAGCTGGACCATGTCAAGGCGTACATCCAGCTGCAGAAGGAGCGTTTCGAGAACAAGTTCAGCTTCCGCTGTGAGGTGGAGGAGCCGCTGCTTCAGGCGCTGATGCCCAAAATGATTCTTCAGCCGATTGTGGAGAATTACTTCAAGCACGGCTTCCAGCTTGACCGGCAGGACGGATACATGGAGATTAACGTGGCCGGGGCAACTCCGGAGCGGATGGAGATCAGCATCTCCAACAATGGCCTCCCCATTCCGGCAGGCCGGCTGGAGGCGCTGCGCAAGGAGCTGGAGCAGTCCAGCACGGCTGAAGAACGGGAGCTGCTGCAGAACGCCGGACAGGACAGCCCTAGCAGACGCGATGCTCCGGGCGCGGGCATCGGCCTCGGGAATGTGCTGACCAGGCTGCGGCTGGTCTGCGGGGAGAATGCCCTGCTGACCGTGGATAATCTGAAGGCAGGCGGGGTAATCATCCGCCTGGAAATCGATATCATAGTGGAGAGTGAGCGGATATGAAGGCACTGATTGTAGATGATGAGGCAAGAGTCCGGAAGGCTGTCCGGCTGCTGGTGGACTGGGAGGCCCATCAGATTGAGGAGGTTCTGGAGGCCGGTAACGGCAATGAGGCCATCGGTCTAATCCGCCAGGAGAAGCCGGCGCTGGTCATTATGGATATGATGATGGAGTCCGGGAGCGGCCTGGAGCTGATGACCTGGGTGGATGAATTCGCAGGCAGCACCAAGTTCATTGTGGTCAGCGGGCATAATGACTTCGACTTCGTCCGCCAGACCGTCCGCCACGGGGGCATCGATTATATCCTGAAGCCGATTGAGCCGGATATGATTAACAGCGCGGTGTCGAGGGCGGTAACCGCCTGGCGGGCCGAGGAGGCGGAACGCAGCCACCGCCAGCACCAGAGCCTCCGGCTGAACGAGATCAAGCCGATCTTCGGGGAGAAGCTGCTGTCCGCATTGATCGATGACAGGGTGAATGCCGAAGCCTCGCTGCGCCGCCTGATCCATGACGGCATCCTTCCGCCGGACATTAAGCTTTCACGTCTGCTCCTTGTGCAGACGGACAGCGGCAACAATCCGCTGCTGCGGCGCTTCGGCGGCGACAGCGAGCTGCTCTACTATGCCATCGTGAACATCTGCAACGAATTTCTGCAGCAGCAGGGCACGGGCATCGCGTTCCGCTATTGGGGCGGGCCTCCGGAGATTGCCATCCTGCTCTGGGAGCCGCATGAATCCGTCACTTCGCTGATTAGCCGGATGAATCAGGGCATCTTCCTGACGCTGCAATTCCGCATGCATTTCGGAATCAGCATGCCGGGTGCCTTCCCTGCACATCTGCCGGCAGGACGCGCCGAAGCCGCCGAAGCCCTGCTGCGGCGGAATCTATTGCGGCATGAGGATTACTGCCACTTTGCGGGGGCGGATACGGTGACAGGCGGGTTGACAGGCATGGGAGCAGGTTCGGCGGCAGGCGGGGAGACTGCTATGGGTGCGGGGACCGGCGGGAAGCCAAGCATCGGTCCGGGCTCGGTGGCAGGTGTGGAATCTGGTATGGATGCGTGGACAGCAGCAGGCGGGAAATCAACCATGGGGCCGCGCTCGGCGGCAGGCGGATTGTCTGGCACGGGAATAGATGCAGGTTGGGTAACGGGCAATCGCGCAGGTGCAGTGACGGGCAAGGAGCCGGGCACGATGCCCGGCGGGAGGCAGCGCGATACGCGGGAGACCGCAGTCCCGCTGAGCTTCGCCGATGTCCAGGAGGACTGGCGGATGGCAGTCATCAGCGGGACGCCTGAAGCTCTGACCGCAGCGGCGCAGCACTGGACCCAGGAGCTGAGCCGCCGGGGAGTGGTTACCCCGCAAATGCTGAACGACTGGAAGGCCGATGCGCTGCTGCTGCGTTCCCGCCTGGTCCGGGAAGCGCTTGGCAGCCAGGCCGCTGACGTGCTGACTGAGCTTGAGCAAGGAGACCAGCAGAATCCCTCTCCGCAGCCAAGCGGTTATTCCTTTTCCCTGTTCGCCTGGCGCGACTGGTCCCTGGCATTCATGCAGCAGGTATCCCGGGCGCTCGCGGACAGACAGCAGAAAGAGCGGAACCCGATGACGGAGATCGTAAAATACATCGAGCAGAATTACCCGTCAGACCTCTCCCTTCAGGAGGTGGCGGGCAAATTCCAGGTCAGCCGCGAGTATGTCTCCCGCCGGTTCAAGCAGGAATACGGCATCAACTTCTCCGACTACATCGTCAGCGTCCGCATTGAGAAGGCCAAGCTGCTGATGCAGAATCCGGGCCTCAAGCTGGCCCAGATCTCAGAAATGGTCGGCTTCCACGACGTCAAATACTTCAGCAAGGTCTTCAAAAAGCACACCGGCCATTCGCCCAAGGACTACCGGGAACAGGCTGAGCATTGAGCCCCGCCTGGGTGGTTGGGTACATTGGTGCCCTGGTGCTACGGTCGCTATCGTACGGGCATGGATGAACAATTCCCCTACCCGCTAATCCCGCCCAACGGCCAACTAACTCTTGAACGTTCACCGCCTGAACCTCGGCCAACAATTGGATAAATGCAGCTTATTTCCTCAATTCCCGCCGAATAGACTGAAGCAATTGGATTAACAGCATCTAATACCGCCAGATACGCCGCCCAAGGTGGAATCAGGCAAATTTAAGTGCTGGTTTTCCAATTGCTGTCCCGAAAGGTTGCAATCACGCATCAGCAAGTGGACAAAATCCAACTACTCTCTCACTTCACAAACAAACATTTAACCCCACGCAATAGCGAAAAAGACAGATCGGTCAGGATACCGATGGCCGTCCACCGTACCACGCCAGAAAAGCCTCCGCCACTGCCTCGCCCGCCGCACCGTTCGGATGCGGGTCGAACTCGTCGCTCATGTATTCCGGCTTAATTCTATGGTCAGCGGGAGCCGCAACAGAGAGCACGATGGCCATGTCGAATACACGGTCCACTCCGGCCGGAGGGCTCGTACGAATGCAATCATTGACTTTGCGCCAATGGGCTTCCCGCTCCCCCTCGAAATTGAAAGGTGGCACCGTACTGAGAATTATCGCTGCCTCCGGCTGTGCTTCCTTGATGCTGGAGATAATGTGTGCGAGGTCCCCCAGCAGTTCATCTGCCGAGCGCTGGCCGATATCCAGATCATTCACGCCCAGCACGATCAGCACTTCATCCCCCTGCTGCGCCTTATGCAGCCAGGGACCGTCCGTGGCGACATCGTAAGCCCGGCCCCAGCCGGAGCCGATGTTCCACAGTCCGAACTGTGTGCCCAGCCCCTCTGCAATTCTTGCCGCCCAGTATGTGTATTGATTCTTGGCCGTCCGTACGCCCTGCGTGATGGAATCACCCAGGAATACCAGCTTCCTCGTTACGTCCTTCTTGTAGCCCAGGAAGCTTGGAAGCACCTGGAGCTTATCCGATACGCTGAATCCGGCCGCCGACTCTTGAGCAGCCAGATGGCCCGGTGCATCATAGCCGGAGACCAGCATTCCCTCTACATTGTAGGGGAAGGACTTGCCTGCGTCAGCCGTCTTCAAGGTCCAGGTGAAGGCCAGCATATGGCCCTCCGGCAGCTCCAGAAGCGCCTCGTCGCTCCAGAACTGCTCGCCCGGCTCCACACACCGCGACCGTTCGCCGCTGAAGGTAACCGGCACCTGTGAGCCCGGCACAATGCTGCCATCCGGTGCGGCGCCGCCATCGGCGACATATGCCGCTTCGATGCTCCACTCGCCCCCCGGTTCACTGGCTACGGCATCCGCGCCCAGATCCCAGGTCGAATCCACCGCGTTGCTGTACCAGAACTTCAGAGTCAGCCTGCCATTCTCCCGCAGCCGGATATAGGTGCGGTACGTATGGATGAACGCCTCCGGCGCGTTCATAATGTAGTTGGCGGCTGTAGACAACGCGGTGGCCGAGGTGAACTCCGGCTGGCTCAGCACTCCGCTTGAATTGTTCTCACTATTGTTCATAGTCATCGACTCCTTCTTTATTCTGATGTTGCTTCTCTGGCTGATGGGTGGTGGGTAGGGCGGCTCGTGCTGTACAGAAACTTAACTCGACACTAACTTGACCCAACTTTGACACGACTTCGACCCGACTGGCCCAACTTCTGCCCGGCTTCCTCCCGGCTGTAGCTCGCCTTTGACCAAACTTTGCCCCGGCTCCTGCCCGACTTATGTTGCATTATCTGCAACACTGATGCCTGTGAAACCCACTATTTTAGTACAATGTTGCACAAAATGCAGCAATTTCGCCACTTGTTCGCTCTGAGAAGCTGAAATGCTGCATTTTTGACAACAATTCGCTATAGCCCTGCTCCTACTGAGGGGAATGTTGCACTTCTTGCAGCATTTAGCCCATTGTACGCCATAGCGACCAACAATCCCCCCAACGCCGCCAATCCCCAAAAAGCTCCCCGACCCAGGAGACGAATGTCCCCTGTCATCAGAGAGCCTGGTTACTTAAAGGCACAGCCAAAGGCTAAGCCAGTGTTAGAGTGTGTTCATTCAGTCTTGCGGATGTCCTACTTCAGCTTAATCGTGAACGTTACGGACTTCTCGCCCGCGCCCGCGCCCGCGCCCACGCTCACTGTTGTCTCATCCACCTGCTCCGCACCTTCCACGGAGGCGATAGCGCCGAGGTCCTTCACCGCGAAGGTGAAGGCTTTGCCGCTGCCTTCAGCAGTTACTTTTACAGTGCTGCCGCTGCGTACAGCTTCAACCTTCAGCTCAGGAGCGCCGTGGATATCGCGCACAGTCGCCGCCGCAGACTTGCCGTCCTCCAGGGAGTACAAGCCGAACTTCACGCCATCGGCAAAATCATAATCCGGACGGCTGTCCTCACTGCCCACAGCCAGCAGAGTGTTCGGCCGCACGAACAGCGGCAGGCTGAAGAAGTCATGCTTCTCCTTGCGCCATGCTCCGCCCTGGACGGTCTCACCGTTCAACAGATGTGTCCAGCGTCCGGCCGGCAGGTAGTACTTCACTTCGCCGTTCTCCTGGAAGATCGGAGCGACCAGCAGGGAATCGCCCAGCATGTACTGGCGGTCCAGCACCTCACAGGTCGGATCTTCCGGGAACTCCATCACCATCGCACGCATTGAAGCCCAGCCCTGCTCATGCGCCTGTCCGGCGACATCATACAGGTACGGCATCAGGCTGCACTTGAGCTTGGTGAAGAAGCGGGTAACGTCAACAGCTTCGTCGTCGTACGCCCAAGGCACACGGTACGAGGTGCTGCCGTGCAGGCGGCTGTGGCTGGAGAGCAGGCCGAAGGCCAGCCAGCGCTTGAACACATGCGCCGGAGCGGTGTTCTCGAATCCGCCGATGTCATGGCTCCAGAAGCCGAAGCCGGACAATCCGAGCGACAGGCCGCCACGCAGGCTCTCTGCCATCGATTCATAGTCAGCGTAGCAATCGCCGCCCCAGTGAACCGGGAACTGCTGCCCGCCGGCGGTGGCGGAGCGTGCGAAGACGGCAGCTTCATTTTTGCCGAGCTTCTCTTCCAATACCTCGAACACTACCTTGTTATATAACTGGGTGTAATAGTTATGCATCTTGTAAGGGTCGGAGCCGTCAAAGTATACTACATCGGTCGGAATCCGTTCGCCGAAGTCCGTCTTGAAGCTGTCTACGCCCATGTCCACCAGGTCACGCAGGTAACCGGCATACCATTCACAAGCCGCAGGGTTCGTGAAGTCGACCAGGCCCATGCCCGCTTGCCAGAGGTCGGTCTGGTAGACGTCGCCGTTGGCTTTTTTGAGCAGGTAACCGTTCTTGCGGCCTTCTTCAAACAGCGGGGAGCGCTGTCCGATATAAGAGTTGATCCAGACGCAAATCTTCAGTCCCTTGTCGTGCAGGCGCTTCAGCATCCCCACCGGGTCCGGAAACACACGGGAATCCCACTGGAAATCCGTCCATTGATACTCGCGCATCCAGAAGCAGTCGAAGTGGAACACATGCAGCGGCAGATCGCGCTCTGCCATCCCTTCCACGAAGGAGTTCACCGTAGCTTCATCGTAATCTGTAGTGAACGAAGTCGTCAGCCACAGGCCGAAGGTCCAGGCTGGTGGCAGCGCAGGCTTGCCGGTCAGGGAGGTGTATTTAGTAATGACCTCTTTAATCGTCGGCCCTTCAATCACGAAGTATTCCAGGCTCTCGCCCGCTACGCTGAACTGGGCCTTCTTCACCTTCTCAGACGCAATCTCATACGACACCAGCTCCGGCTGGTTCACGAAGACGCCGTAGCCCTTGCTCGTCACATAGAACGGAACGTTCTTGTACGCCTGCTCGGAGCTTGTACCGCCGTCTTTGTTCCACAGATCGACCACCTGGCCGTTTTTGACAAAAGCCGTAAAGCGCTCGCCCAGACCATACACGAATTCACCGACGCCTAAGTCCAGCTCCTCACGCATGAAGGTGTTGCCGTCCTGATCCGTGATATAGGCCATCGATTTGTAACCGCTGCCGGTAATGCGCTCGTCGCCGCGGTAGAAGTCCACAGACCAGTGAGTCCCCTTGTTGATGACCACGCGGAGTCCGCCGCTGATCAGCACCGTCTGCTCTTCACTCTCTTCCACCTGAACATGATCGCCCGTTCCCTCCGTCAGCTCGAACGAAGGTCCGCGCGGAATCACGCCGTCGTTATGAATAATTTTGACGCCTACCACACCCGGAAGCGGGGAATGGAATTTCACCGTCAGCAGCGTCGAGTTGAGTGTCGCCGAACGTCCCGTGATGGGGGTCGTCTGCGTGATGGCGGTCAGGCCTTCCTCCGTTTTCTCTACTACATAGTTCTGCACTGCACCATTGATTGTAATGCCGTCACGAACCAGCCATAAGCCGTCTGTAAATTTCATATGTGCACTTGCCACCCTTCGATTTGGTGTATATAGTTGCATTATACCGATAATAAAATCTCAAAACTAATAATATATAGCTTATTTATAACACTATTCTGACGTCATCTTACAAGGAGGCCCCTAATGGACCGCACCTCGCAGCGCTTGCTCAAAGAAGACCGCGAACACGGGGATGTCATGTTCCCCCTGGCTGCCTACTGGATCGACCTTCCCGCCGGAGCGCATGTCCTGGACACCCACTGGCATGAGGAAGCCGAGTTCTTCCTGCTGCTGGAAGGCGAGATTCTGTTTCAGGTGGACAGCGACTATTTCACGCTTCGTCCCGGTGAGGCTGTGTTCATTGAATCCGGCGATATCCACGCCGCTCACGCGCTTACGGAGACCCCCTGCCGCTTCTGCGCCCTTGTCTTCCACCCCGACCTGCTGGCCAGCGCGCAATATGATACCATCCAGCAGAGCGTCATTCTGCCGCTTCAGGAGAAACGCCAGAGCTTTCCGCGTCACCTCACCCCTTCTGTTCCCTGGCAGGCGGAGCTGCTGCTGCATCTGAACCGCATGATGAACGCGTATGCTCAACAAAGGCCCGGATTCGAAGCTTTTATGAAGGGAACCCTGCTAATTATGCTCTCACAGATTGCGCCGCCGGGACGTTCGGTGAACCACAGCCCCTCGGAGGGAGCGGATAACACGAAGGCAGACCGGCTGAAGAAGATCATTGTCTATATCCAGGACAACTACCAGGAGCCGATCCGCACCCGGGACCTGTCGGGGCTGATTCCGATGAGCGAGGGGCAATTCTGCCGGTTTTTCAAAAGCATGACCCGCAAGACGCCCGTCGATTACATCAACTCCTACCGGGTCCGCCAGGCCGCAGCCCTGCTGAAGCAGGGGGACCGCAAAATCTCAGATATTGCCATGGATGTCGGCTTCGACAACGTCAGCTACTTCATCAAAGTGTTCCGCAAAGTCATGAACTGCTCGCCCTCAGAATTCCGCAAGGACGCCAGTCCCTTCGCCGGGCAGAATCAGCTTTATCCGTAGGCTGAACCCCGCTACCTTTCTTTTTCCTGCTTACGGTTGCCCGGATACGTTTAAGTTAGGGTATGGATGACCACGGCACTGCCGCTTCAGCGGTGGCTTAGTGGCCCATTCGGGTGGACATGCCGTTCCCCACTAATCTACTTACAGGAGGCAGATATTCATGAATCAACATGTTACCTTGCCAATTGAGGTACAGGACTTCTACAATGCAGTGAACCAATACCAGCCCGACGCTCTGATCGAATTGTTCGCTCCCGGCGCTACCGTGAAGGATAACGGGAAGTCGGCCGAAGGCACAGAAGCCATTGCAGCTTGGGGAGAATCCGAACTATTCTCTGCCAAGGTCCGCTTTACTATTATGGAAATTGAAGAAGTTCAGGGCCGCATTGCAGTGACAGCCGAAATGGAGGGGGAGTTCAACAAGAACCGCGTTCCCGCCCCGCAGCAGTTCACCCATGAATTCAAGGTACACGGCGGCAAAATCAGCGAGCTGATCATCACGCTAAAATAAGCTTTGAATGAAGCAAAAAAAGAAATCGTTCCTTCGGAAGATTGGGCTGCCGCCCAGCCCTTTCAAAGGAGCGATTTCTTTGGTATGGGACAATCCTCCGGGAAGGCAAAGGACAGCCGGAATTGTCCGCCGTCCAGCGCAGCCTCAAGGCTGCCTCCCTGCCTCTCTACCAGCTGCTTCACAATGGCGAGGCCCAGGCCGAGCTGGCCGCTTGACCGCGAAGGGTCACTGGTGTAGGTCCGTTCGAACAGCCTGGGCAGATCTGCCCTGCGGATGTACTCCGTTTCATTGGCGAACACAATCCTAACCCGGTGCTCTTCCGTATACAGCGAAATGGTCAAGCCATTCTTGCCGTAACGCAGCACATTCTGCAGCACATTGGAGAAGATGCGGATCATGGCTTTTTCATCCAGGGGAATTGCCTTGACGTTCTCATCCAGATGAAGCTGCACCTCGATGCCCTTCTGCTCAAAGTCGGGATGAAACGCCAGGATCACTTCGCTCAGCAGACTGTAGAGATAGATCGGCTGACTGTCCAAAGGAGAGTCCCCCGAATCCATACTGGATAATTCATAGAACGCTTCTACAATATTATTCATGACTGACATCTTATGCATGATAATCTCCATATATTGCTGCCGCTCGGCCTCGGGGACAAGGGGATCTTTCAGCAGAGAGGCATATCCCTGCATAGACGTAAGCGGAGTCCGGAGATCATGGGACAGATTGGTGATCTCTTCCTTCACGGCGTGCTCTCTCGACCGGTGGATCACCCGCTCCTTCTGGCGCTGGTCCAGCAGCCGGTTAATGCCCACTACCAACTGCTCGATTTCCTTGCCCGGCAGGGGCAGCTTGACGTGAAGATGCTGCTGGGAGGACGACTCCGCATCCGCCAGTTGCCGCCGCACTTGGATAATGCTCTGCCGTTGCAGCAGATACACAAGGAGTATACATACAGCAGACAGAGCGGCAATGATGGCTATAGCAAGATACATATGTCTTCCCTCCTTATCTGCACCTGTCAGAACTCTTCTTTCCTGAACAGATACAATCCCAATACATAAAAGAACACCGTAAACACCATTCCTGTAATCCACGGCTCCCAGACCGTATAGGTTCCTACATCGTAGGCATTGAACAGATAATAAGCCGGACTATGGCTGTGGAGCCAGGCCGCCCAGACATACTTGCCTTTGAAAGCCCCCAGAATCATGTAGGGCAGAAAATAAATCAGCAGAAACACGGTAGTTACCTGGGCATTCTTATTCAACACAGCGGTGAGACAGAAGTAGGTGGTTACGCCGGCAATCATCACAGGCAGCATACCTAGCAGCATCTGACAGTATTCAGTAAGCGCATATTCATAGCTGCGGAAAAGCAGGTTCGTACCAAGCAGGACCGAGATCCCGACCAGAACAAGCGCGAACAGCAGGAAGCCGGCCAGCGTAACCAGCAGCTTGGCGGTGTAGATTGAGCGTCTGCTGAAGCCGTAGGCAACGGTATTCTTGAGTACATGCTTGTGATCGCCCATCAGGATTCCGGTGAAAATAGTCAGCAAGGCGAATACCACCGGCATCATTGCCAGCACATTACGGTAGAAGAAGCGCTCATTTCCATAGGGGAAACCCGGATCAGAATGATGGAAGACAGCGAGCGTCACCGCGGCACCGGCCATTAACACCGCACAGAGCAGCCCGTAATAATAATAGTTCTTGGTGCGGACCCAGCGGTACTGCTCACTTTTCATCAGATTAAGCATGGCGCTCACCTCCCAGCAGACCCAGGTAATATTCTTCCAGATCCCCGCCAGTGGCTGCAATGGAGAACACGCTGACGCCCTGGGCATGAAGCACCCGGTTGAGCTGATCGGTCTTATCCATACCGCCGGAGAGCAGAATCCGGTGTCCCGGCAGAATCCGGTACGGGATGCCCGGGAAATGCTTTTCCAGGGCCGTAGAGGCCTTGCCGCTGTCATCCACCACGATCTCGACACCTTTCCGGGTTTTGTGCAGCAGCTCTTCTGCCGTCAACTGCTCCACAATCCGCCCCTGGTCCATGAAAATATAACGGGTAGCCACACTCTGCAGCTCAGACAATACGTGGCTGGAGATGAGAATTGTGACCTTCTTCTCGTCATTCAGGGTCTGCAGGAGCTGGCGGATCTCCGCCTTCCCCTCCGGATCAAGGCCATTGGTTGGTTCATCCAGAATCAGCAGCTCGGGGCGGGTCATCAGCGCAAGCGCGAGTCCCAGCCGCTGCTTCATGCCAAGGGAGAAGGCTTTGAATTTCTTGTTCGCGGCATGAAGCAGATTGACATCCTTGAGCGCCTGCTCAATGCACTCCTTACCGGCCAGCCCCCTCTGCTGGCGGAAATATTCCAGGTTCTGCCTGGCAGTGAAATCCGGGAAAAAAGCCGGCTCTTCAATCATCGCACCAATTCTCCGGCGCCCCTTCCGCAGACCGGCGTCATCCTGGTGTCCGTAGAGTGCAATCGTGCCAGCCGACGGAAACACCTGCTCTGTGATACATTTGAACAGCGTGGTTTTGCCTGCGCCATTTTTACCGATCAGTGCAACGATATCCCCCGACTCAATCTGCAGGTTAATATCCCGGAGCGCGTAAGCTTCCTGATAGGTTTTATTAAGCGCCTTAATCTCCAATATACAATGCATCATCGTTAAGACTCCCTTGCCGTTTGATAATTTCATTGTATAAAGAACACTCTTAATAAGCTTTAAGCAAAGTCTTAAGAAAGTATAAAGACCTCCTCTTACACCAGCTTGAACCCGATGCCCCAAATCGTGCGGATATACTCCTCTTCGGTGATGGCGGCAAATTTGGCCCGCAGATTGCTGATATGTACGTTAATGGTATTATCGTCCCCAAGGTAAGTTCCCTGCCAGATTTGGCGGTACAGCTCGCTTTTGGAGAAAATGTGCTCAGGCCTCGACAGAAGCACCGCCAGCAGCTCAAATTCGTATTTGGTTAGAGTCAGCACCTGGCCATCCAGCGTAACCTCCCGCCGCTGCTTGTCCATGACCAGCCCGCGCACCTTGAATATCTCGCCTTCAGGACCTGCGGCAGGTGCATATTGCAGCCGGCGGAGCTGCGCGTACACTCTGGCCATCACCTCTTCCTGGTCAAAGGGCTTGGTGATGTAGTCGTCCGCTCCCAGACGCAGCAGACTCACCTTGTCCTCAAGCGTGCTTTTGGCGGAGATCACAATAATGGGTACTGTAGACTGCTCACGGATCTGTGCAATCAGCGATTCGCCTGTCATTCCCGGCAGCATCAGATCCATCAGGATCAATTGGTAGTCTTCCAGCGACATTCTAAGGGAGGCTTCGCTCCCTGAGAAGGCAGGCACAGCCGTCAGGCCTTCCCCCGTCAGCATACGGCATAGCAGGCGGTTAATATCAGCATCGTCTTCTACTACAAGCACGCTGAGCTTCGCATTGTTCACTTCAGCCTGCCTCCTTACGGATCACGATGAAGCAGGTGCTTTCCGGCAAGCCTACCTGCGCTCCGCTCTCATCCATGATCTCAACTCTGCTCTCCAGCGCCTCCGTGTACCCCTCCTGCAAGTAATGGCGGAAGACCTCTATCTTGGCCCGGTCCCCCAGCGTCTGCTCAATGAACGCTCTGTACTGCGACGGGGTGAAGTAGCCGAACTGCTCCTGCACCTCATGGATGTAGGCTTCCTCGCCCCAGGTGTAAGTATAGAGGAATTCCATCGCATCATTCACCGGCATCAGAACCTCCTGTTCGCCAAGCTGTTCATAACGGATTGTCCGTCCGGCAAAATCCTTCGCGTACCGCTCCAGCCACGCCATGCCGTCCGCCTCCAGAAACCGTACCCGGCGCTGCTGCTCTTCCGGCTCGCTCATAATACCGTCGCGGATAATAATCGTCCCGCCATCTGCCAGTACATCGAAGGCACTGGTCAGCGCTGCCGCCACCGTGCCGTGATTGAACTTCCGGCCGTCCAGCGGCACATAAGAATACAGCTCATGCAGAATCGATGAGAAAATCACCGTGTCCACCGTGCCCGGTTCCACGTAATCCTTCAGGTTCAGGGCATCGCCCTGGAGCACCTCCCAGCGGCGGTCCTCCCGCTGCTTGCGCTGCCGCAGCGCTTCAATCACATTGCTTGAGATATCAATCCCCACAGGCACGGCCTCCGGCATCCGCTCCTCAATCAGATCAAGCAGCACCCCGCCGCCGGGGCCGATGTCCAGCACCTTCCGTCCGGTAACGTAGTCCAGAATCACTGCCTTATAATCAGCCGTATCATTCATCTGGCTTAAATACGTGTCCTCGTTGTGGAAGCGGTCGAAGGCGTCCCGCCGCAGATCGAACAGGTCGAACAGCAGCAGGACCGCCCGCTCATACAGCGCCGACTTCTCGGCCTCCATACAGAACTCAATCAGCTTCTCCGCCGCCGCCGAGAACTCGAACTGGAAGAATAGCGTATCCGGCAGATGCTCCTTGCCCCGCAGCCGATGCGTTAGATGCGGGTTGCTGCTGGTAGGCTTCACGCCGCTGTAGATCTCCTCCCAGCCCAGCTCCGAGAGATACTTCTCGATAATCCGTTTCTTATAGACATTGATCTTCTTGCTGCCCTTATAGTCATAATGAATACTGTTCATGACCGCCTCGAAGCTCAGATGGCTCAGATGGCTTAGCTGCAGCGGGCCGCTGCGGGCTACCAGACTCATGACCTTCAGGAACTGCTCCAGCGAGAAGGTCTGGAGTGCCGATTCCACATACCAGAAGGTGGCAGGCTGCAGCGGCTCCAGCTTAGCAGGGAGGAAGCCCTTCTGCACCAGCCCGTCCCACTCTGACTCATAATCGTCGCCTTGGGCAATGGACCCGGCGCGCATTCTCCGCAGACGCTCCTTCATCGGGACCTCAGGCTGCAGATTCCCTGAAGCAATTACAGCAATCAGCTCCATGACCTGCAGGCGGACCTCCTGCCACAGCTCCGGGGACACGGCAGCAATGATGCAGTGATTCAGCGCGAATAGCAGCCGCTCCAGCTCCTCTGCGGTCAACAGTCCATGCTCCACCAGCGCGGATAATGGAAGATTGACGGAAGGCGGAACCTCGCCGCGGATTTGCTGCCCAATCAGCCCATGAGTCTCAATCAGCGTATGTATCACCCGTCTCTTCTCCGCAGAGCCTGCCTCGTCCTGCTTCAACCCTTCCGCATACCGGCGGTACAACTCCGCGGAGCCGATGTTATGAACGAAGATATTTATGCCCTCTTCCTGCCAGCTCCGCCGCTGACGGAGAGTCCCGCCCTTGGCCGTCTCGGACCAGATCAGCGTCTCCTCGGCCAGCTCCTTGATCCAATAAGACAGCGGCAGGCTGTCCAGCACCCGCAGACTCCGCTCGACATAATCCAGTACCGGATTCTGCTGCGCAAGCGATTGCAGCGACTCCACCCGCTCCAGATTCACAATTGTTTGCTCTGCCTGCACGATATACTCCAGCCATATATGGCCTTCTCCGGCAGGCCACCTTCCTTCACGATATGCCTCTATAGCCCGTAATGATTTCAGCATTTGCATGCCTCCCTATGTAATAGCAATCTATATACAATAGCCCATGTGCTTCAGGTTTGAATCAGAAGCTCTGCCGAATCGAACAAACCGCAAGCTTCTGGGTAGAAGCCTGCGGCGGCGTAAGCTCTTATTCAATTGTATCAGATAGTTGGCCGGGAATCAGATCCCCCTCATTTCACGCCTGCCATGAATTCTCTGTAATCCTTGGCAATCTCTTTGGACAGCGTATGGTGCAGATAATGACCGCCTTCGAGCGGCACCAGCTTACCGTACACGGAATCCTTCACCTGTTCTTCATGCAGCTGCATCCAGCCCTCAACATCGGTATTATTCGACTGTACGAAAAGCAGCAGCGGAAGATCTTTGGGGAAGGTAAGCGCTTGAGCTGCAATGAAATTCTCCTTGAAATGCTTGCTCTCATTCACGACAGTGTCATTGTTTGAGTTCTTTCTGGCGATCATAATCATCTGCTGCTTGGTGTGTTCGTCGAACGAAAGCCCGGCATAAGGGTCTCCGCCTATCTTTTGGAACAATCTTACGATACCGGATTTCTCGAGGAACTTAAGCGTACCGATCGGCATTTCATCGTCCAAGCCCCCTTGATTGGGCACACTGGTGTCGATTCCTACAAAAGCCTGCACTTCATCCTTATACTTGTTCACATAGTCCAGCCCGTAGATTCCGGCGATGGAATGCCCCATGAGCGTGTATCGCTTGATTCCAAGCTGCTGCAGCGCTTCATGAATCTCACTGACGATATTGTCCGAGGTCCGTTCCTTATCTGTCCGGTCACTTAAGCCATAGCCGAACGGCTCCACCACGACTACTTTGTAGTTAGGGGACAGCTCGTCTACCAGCGGTTTGAAATCAAGTGCCGGTGCCCCAGTACCATACCCCGTCAGCAGCACCACGGTCTCCTCACCCGATCCCTGGATGAGTACATTCATCTTCTTGCCATCGACTGGCACAAGCTGTCCATACTGATCGATCTTCTTCAGCTCCGATTTGCTGCTGATGATATTGACCACAAATACTACGGCAAAAAACAATACAATCACAATCAGCAATGCCGCAATAGACTTAAGCAGGATTCTGAGTCCTTTTTTCATTATACAATCACCTGTCCTTATAAATGGAATGTGCTGCCTTGTTGAAGAGCTAAGGATAGTATATATAATGAAAATGTACTCCTCGTGACGGTAATATGAACGGAGGATGAATTGGTTCAATAATCTATTCTGCCGGTGTATTCAGCGGCAGGGTCACGATGAAGCTTGTGCCTGCGCCAAGCTCACTCTCAACCCGGATATCTCCTTGGTGAAGCAGCACGATCTGCTTCACGATCGCCAGTCCCATCCCGCTGCCGTTATACTTGTTGCTGTGGGAGCGGTCCGCCTTGAAGAAGCGTTCGAAGATCCGCTTCTGGTCCTCGGGGGCGATCCCGATGCCGGTATCGGATACGCGAACGGTCACACTTTTATTATCTTGCTTCGTATGGACAGTTATTACTCCCCCATCCCCGGAGAACTTGATGCTGTTGCCCAGCAGGTTCGTCCATACCTGGTTCAACAGATCGTAATCCGCCGTCAGCGTGGCAGCCGTCAGCTCCAGATCGAAGTTGATGCGGCGGGCGGACCATTGCGGCTGAAGGGCAACAATTACGCGCCGGAGCTGTTCATCCAGGCTGAAGGTGGTGAACCGGAGCTGCTGGGACTGCGATTCAAGCAGACTCAGCTTGAGCAGGCTATCGCTCATCTTGGACATCCGCTCGGCCTCCCCGATGATGATATCGAGATAGCGGTTACGCTCGCTCTCAGGGATGTTCATCTGCTTCAGCGCCAGGGCATAGCCGGAGATGGAGGTCAGCGGCGACTGCACCTCATGGGATACATTCGACACGAAGTCACGGCGCATCTGCTCCAGCTGCTGCAGATCATGTGTCATCTCCTCGAAGCTGCGCGCGAGGGCACCCAGCTCTCCCTTCTGCTTGATATTCAGCTTCACGTTGAAGTCCCCGGCTGCGATCTTGCGTGTCGCGTTGGTCAGCTTCTTGATCGGCCGGACCAGGAACATGGCCGCTACCAGGATTATTAGACTCCCGGAGACCAGCGAATACACCACGAAATTCACCAGCCATTTCAGCACAAAGTCGGCAGACGGGGGACCGACAGGCTCTACGAACAATGCTTTTTTTCCCGTATCCGTAGTTAATTGCACTCCCAGCAGGCTGACGGAGATGCCTGTCGGATTGACCTGCACGATCCCGCCTGCCAGCACCTGCTGCACCTGCGCTTCAGTCACAGTCTCCAGCTTCAGTCCTTCTGGCCCGCCGTAAGATTGCACCCCGCCGTTCGCATCATAAATCCGCACATGGTAGGTCTCAAGCTGCTTCATGCTGCTTACGAACTTGTCGGCTTCCGTCAGCGGGAAGGTGTCATAGATCTGTACGACATCTTGTGCGAAGCGCTGCAATTGAACCTGCAGATTCTCATTCAATTCGTCTTTATATATCCAAATCGCCAGATTGAAGGAGATCACTGTCCCCCCGATCACGGAGACCAGGAAGATCAGGACCACCCGGGTATAGAGAGATTTGATCATTCAGTAACCTCAAGCCGGTAGCCCAGACCGCGGACAGTCTCGATCCGAAAATCCGGCGAAGCCGCAAACCGTTCACGCAGACGCTTGATATGTACATCTATCGTCCGGTCATCCCCGGCGTAATCGATCCCCCAGATCTGGTCGATCAGCTGCTCGCGGGTATAGACCTGTCCCGGTGTTCCGGCCAGCTTGTACAGCAGCTCGAACTCCTTCAGCGGCAGGGACAGCGCTTCTGTACCGTTCATTACCTTGTAGGTCTGCCGGTCCAGCGTTACCTCTCCGATACGGATCGTATGCGACTTGCCGATTCCCGAGCGTTTCAGCAAGGCTCTGACGCGGACTGTCAGCTCCAGCGGATCGAAGGGCTTGGTCAGATAATCATCGGTTCCCAGCTCGAAGCCCTTCACCTTCTCCCAGGTCTCCCCCTTTGCCGTCAGCATTAACAGCGGCAGCTCCGGGTCCGCTCTGCGGAGCTCCTTGCATAGCGCCCAGCCGTCCATCACCGGCATCATAATATCCAGGATGACCAGATCCACATGCGTTCTGGCATAGACCGAGAGCGCCTCTTGGCCGTCTGCCGCTTCAGCGGTATCGAATCCGTCATTGCGCAGAAATAGGCAGACAAGCTCGCGGATATTCGCATCGTCGTCTGCAACAAGTATAGTAGGCATCTATTCCCTCTTTTCGTATGATCCGGCCTTATAAATATTTCTATCTTTCCTCTAGCATCACCCTGCTGCTTAGCCGGTATGCACCATTACCAGCATCCACTCCGGCCTGGCGCTCCGGCTAGGTCCCGAAGCGCTGCCGGTAGCCGCATTTGCGGCACAGCTCCTCAACAGCTTCCCGCCGCGAGAAGCCGTAGAACAGATTATTCGCCCGTTCCCCCTCGACAATCTCGGAGAACGGCTGCTCATGAATATTGCCAAGGTTGATCACCCCTTCGCCATCCAGACAGCACGGCACAACAGTGCCGTCTACCAGGACCGCAGCCTGGCTGCGCAGCGCATGGCAGAAGCCCTTTCCGTCATCCTCCGGCTCATGCAGCGCCGGCCATCTGAACTCGTGGTCCTGGTTCAGGTACACGCGCGGGGCAATCTTCACGCCGCTTCCGGGAACCACTTTCTCCTCAATCCTATAGTCGAGGCCAAAAGCCTCCTCCAGCAGGGCCAGCGTCTCCCGGTTGCGTTCCTTCTCCAGATTCGTCCGGTTGTCCTCCGTCAGATTCCAGAGCCGGAACGAGACAATAACGCCCTGAGCTGAGATCTCCCGGACGAACTGGATGATCTCTGTGAGATAACCTTCGCGGTTCTCCGAGCCTGCATGGCCGTCGAAGCTGTGCAGCGAGAAGTTCATCTGCCGCAGCGCCGGCTTGCCAAGCAGCTTCGGCCCTGCCTTACGGATCAAAGTACCGTTGGTCGTAATATTGACCTTGAAGCCCTTGGCATGCGCGGCATCCAGCAGCTCGCCCAGCTTCGGATGCAGCAGCGGTTCGCCTTTGACATGCAGATAGATATGATTGCTGTACGGTTTGATCTCATCAAGAATGGTAACAAACGTCTCAAGCTTCATGAAATTCTTCTGCCGCTCCGTGGGCGGACAGAAGCTGCAGGCCAGGTTGCAGACGCTTGTGATCTCGATGTATACCTTTTTGAACGTCTTCAAGTTCCGCTCCCCATTTCAATATATATTGCAGGCCAGACTGCCCGTTATGCTAGAGATCCGAAGTGTAACGAAGGCCGATCTGGGCTCTCGCCTCTTCCATCAGCTCTGCTACCGCGAGGGAATTGGCATGGCTGTTGGTCGCGCTCTCCCGCTGCCCGCTCTTCAGCAGATGAATGAACTCCTCAACCTCATAGTACATTGCCTCATACACCTGCGGGAGCGTAAGCTCCTCGACGGTTCCGTCGCGGTAGTGGATTTTGACCTGATAGGGCTGGTTAATCTTGTCGATAACCATTGTTGCGTTCTCTCCCTGAATCTCGGCAGGCAGGTAGGAGTCCGCAATCTTGGAATGCATAATGACCGCCCCCATGTCGGGGTAGCGCATCACCATGCTGCCTTCGCCGTCCACACCCGAAGCGAGCATCAGGCCTGCCGCCTTCACTGTATCCGGCTTGCCGAACAAGACCACCATCGGATACAGGCAGTAGATGCCCAGATCCATCAGAGAGCCGTTGGAATATCGAGGATTGAATGCGTTCAGCACCGTCCCCTGGCGGTAAGCATCATACCTCGATGAGTATTGACAATAACCTGCGAAGTAGCGCCGGACTTGACCCAGCTTATATAAATTATCCCGGATCACGCCAAAATTCGGCATGAACGTGGATTTCATGGCTTCCATGAACAGCACATCATTGCGGCGCGCCGCTTCGATCATCGTCTTCAGCTCACGGCTGTTGGAGGCCGCCGGCTTCTCACAGAGGACATGCTTGCCGTGATTCAGACAGATCAATGAATGCTCCGCATGCATCGAGTTGGGGCTGGCGATATAGACCGCGTCCACCTCTGCACTTGATACCATCGCCTCCAGATCCGTATAGATCGAAGCCCCGGCATACTTGGCGGCAAAAGCCTGTCCCTTCTCCTCTGTGCGGGAATACACGGCCGTAAGCAGAAACTCCTCATTCTCAAGTCCCGCCTGCACAAAGCGGTCTGTAATCCAGTTAGTCCCTACAACCCCGAAACGAATAGTCATGAATGATCCCGTCCTTTTTTAAAATATAAAAATTTATATGCATCACGTTATACATTATCCTTCTATTTCCCGCCGAAACGATAAACGTCCTCCGAAAGGACGGCAAAGCCGTTTCCACTTGAAATGTCAGCTATAACTGCTATTTTCTCATTCCATGATAGGTATGTCCACTTATATACCGTAATTTCCGACAAATTCCGCTAGATTTCGCTTGTGAAAAAAAGCACCTGAGCATCCGCACAGAATTCCCTTCATTTGTCCAACGCCTCTCGGAGCATGAGGCCATTCATTCAGCCATTGCCTTCTATGGGCTATGCATTAACCCCAGGCAGAATCATACCCCGCAGTGGAGCCGTTCAACTCAAATCTAGCCTTGCATTAACTCCCATTGAGCCATTCTACTCCAACCTAGCCTTGCATTAACTCCCACTGAGCCATTCTACTCCAACCTAGCCTTATATTTCCCACAAATTAGCCAGCAATTGTACTTCGTACAATAGAATCCGGTGTAAAGCTCCCATTTTTCTATTCTGCTGTATTTCGTACAACAGAATTTGTAATTTGAGCCTGTAACAGGCCTTCCCCCATAAATCTGCTGTATCAAATACAATAGAATCTTTTTTAGAGGTGTTTCGGGGACTTTCTATTGCACATAATGCAATCACCGACTGGTGGAAGCAGGTTCGCGCACCAGGCAGTTAGGCAATTAGGCAATTAGCACACTGGTAAGCAATTAGTTAACGCCCTTCTCACAAATCCACCTCTGATCCGCTACTAGCGAACAATGCGCGCACTAACCAGTGTCCCACAATACCAGCTACAGCGGACATCGCACATACTATTCAGTGTCCCACAATACCAGCTACAACGAACAATGCGCGCACTAACCAGTGTCCCTACAATACGAGCTACTAGCGAACAACACTCCCACACTATCCAGTGTCCCACAATACCAGCCACACCAAACAGCCCCCGCTCATCCCGGCGGGGGCTGTCTTCAACCTGCGCGTGGCCCACTGGACACGCGCACTATTTTAACCGTAAAAAGCCACAAGCTGGCGCACAATCTCCGCCTTATCATGATCGACCACGACCTGATGCTGCGGCTGCTCGAACAGCGCCGAGATCTGGGCCGGGAACTCCTGCCTGATGCCGGTCAAGGCAATCGCCTCATCGAACTTCGCCGGATGCGCTGTAGCGTAAGCAATGCTTACCTCATCCGGGGCACTGAACTTCTCGTACGCGGCTACGCCACAAGCCGTATGCGGGTCGAGCAGATAGCCGGATTCCTGCTGGTACTTGCTGATAATCTCCAGACACTGTGCATTTTTCACGCCCAGCGCGGAGAAATCGGCCTGCACCCGGGCCAGCAGCTCGCCATCCACCTTAATTACGCCCTCGCTCTGCAGGGCTGCCATGTACCCGGACAGCCTCTCTGCATCCTCATCCAGCAGATAATACAGATAGCGTTCGAAGTTGCTCGCTACCTGGATATCCATCGATGGGCTGTAGGTGCCCGTGAAGCTGCCCGGCTTGTATTCACCGGTAACCACGAACCGTTCAAGAATGTTGTTCTCGTTGGTGGCAATGATCAGCTTGTGGATCGGCAGACCCATCCGCTGCGCCAGGAAGCCTGAGAAAATATTGCCGAAGTTACCCGAAGGCACGCTGATATTGACCTTCTGCTGATCGCTTCCCGGAAGCTGCAGATAAGCATGGAAATAATAGACCGTCTGCGCCAGAATGCGCACGAAGTTGATGGAATTAATCGCCCGCAGGTGATACCGTCCCTTGAAGTCGAGGTCGGCGAACAGCTCCTTGATAATCTTCTGGCAGTCGTCGAAATTGCCCTCTACAGACAGGTTCAGCACGTTGCTGTCATCTACGGTGGTCATTTGCAGCTCCTGCACCTTGCTGACCTTGCCATGGGGATGAAGGATGCAGATCTTGATGCCTTCCTTGCCGCGCACTCCTTGAATCGCAGCCGCTCCGGTATCGCCGGAGGTAGCCCCCAGAATATGGATGATCTCTCCGCGCACCTTGGCAATATAAGAATACAGCTCGCCCATGAACTGCAGCGCCACATCCTTGAAGGCAAACGTCGGCCCATGGAACAGCTCCAGCACATATAGAGAATCGTTCACCTTGTGCAGCGGCGTGACTTCCGGAGCCCGGAAGCTGCCATAGCTGGTGTAGACCATTGAGCGCAGATCGTCATAAGGAATTTCGTCATTGGTATAGTAGGAGAAAATCTCAAGGAACAGCTCCTGAAAGCTCAGGCTTCTCCATTCCTCCAGCTTCTCCGGGGAAATCACCGGAATCTCAGCCGGCACCATGAGTCCGCCGTCATCCGCCAGCCCCATCAGAACTGTATCAATAAAGCCTCTGGCCGCTACCTTGCCTCTTGTGCTTATATACTCCATACCCGTCTCATCCTCCTGAACCCCTCTTTATTTACTGTACATAGTACCACGTTTACGCGTTAAAGTCCGCTGATTCTATAAGATTAAGGCTCACTGGGGCTATTTGCCCTGAAGCTCTTTCCAGACGGTTTTGTTGCTGTACTTCTTCTCTGTGCTCACATCCAGGCCGAACCATTCCGGGGCAGCGAAGCCTTCAGCCTCCTCCAAAGAATCGAACTCAACCTCAAGCACCGTAAGCTCCAGCTGGGTGTAGAGATCAATCTCCACCGTTGTACCGTTCCATACGCCTGTAATGCGGGTTTTGACCAGCGGGATCGCCTTCACAGCCTCAATCATCTGGTTATACAAGCCTGCGGAAATGAAATATTCAATCTCCTGGCGGCTGATGCCCTTGCCATCCTTGAACGTATGCGTGTAAGTTACCTCACCCGTGTCCAGATCCGTGATCTTCCGCACCCGCAGCTCCTGCCCGTCTTCAATCGCAAGATAGGTCTGGTCAATACTGTGACGGGTCAGCACCTTCAGCTGTCCCTCTTCAATCAGCCGCTCCGGGTATTCCGGCAGCAGGAATTTGCGTTCAATCTCCATAGCCATGCTGTTTCTCTCCTCTGTGTGCGAGCTTTGTGCGAGCGTTAATGTTACATATTATTTATCATCATAGGGGCGGGTCATACGCAAGTCAACCGGAGGGAACAGATTCACGGGGAAAATATTCCTATCCCTTCCCTGCGCCCGGCACATGGATGTTTTTGGCTCCCCAAGCCACGATCTCTTCAATTAACGGAACCAATTCCTGCCCGGAGGGGGTCAGGGAATACTCGACGCGCGGAGGCACCTCATGATATTGCTCCCGGTGGATGATCCCGTGGTCGATGAGATCCTTGAGACAGTTCGTTAACGTTGTTCCTGTGATGCCGTTGAGCCTTCTTTTTAGTTCGTTATACCGGATCGGCCCGCCTTCGCTCAGCAAAGCCAGAATAGGCAGATTCCACTTCCCGCTGATAACATGAAAGGCAAAGGTAGCGGGGCACATCTGCGTTAAATCCACTTCATATTGCATGAGGATTCCTCCATTAGTATATTTTATATACCAGGTATTAAAAACAATAGTACTTGTTAGTCTGCTTCCAGATATTATAATCATACTACAAAAGAAAGTGAGGTAAACAGCTATGAATACAAATCCTATGATCTGTGATCTGAAGACTGGTGTATGTGGTGTCGGCGAGGAGGATGAACATACCCAAATTATAGATTTCAATCCGCAGCCGCAGCCCAAAGTTACTCTCTATTATGCGACTGATCCGATCTGTTCACATTGCTGGGCGATTGAGCCTACCCTGAACCGGTTTATTCAGCAATATGGCAAGTACTTTCATCTGCAGCCTCTGATGGGCGGATTATTAGCCGGGTGGAATGGCTTCGCTGACAAGGCGAATGGAATACAGCAGCCAGCCGATGTAGCGGGGCACTGGAAGGAAGTCGGAGCGCATTACCGCATGCCCATTGACGGTAGCCTGTGGCTGAACAATCCGGTCATGTCCTCTTATCCGCCCTCCAGAGTATTCAAGGTTATCCAGCAGAGACATCCGGGGAAGGAGCTGGCCTACTTGCGGAGCGCCAGAGAAGCCGTCTTCGTCTTCAACAGGAATATCGGGGAAGACGAGGTGCTCACGGATATTGTGGATAGTCTGGGGTTACCCGGCGATGAGATCGTTCAAGCAGCAGGACTGGAAGCGGCACAGGAGCTGCTGGAAGAGGATTTCCAGAAGGTGGCCCAGCTCGGCGTACGCGGCTTCCCGACCCTTGTCATGATCAATGAAGAGAACCAAGGCATCAAGCTCGTCGGGTCCCGTACCCTGCAAAACTACGTGGACGCCTTGCAGCAGCTTATCCCTGAGCCTCTTACTCCTGCTGCTCTGCCGGCTATGCCGGAGCTGCTTGCTGAAGGACATCTTCTCTTCTCCAGAGAGATCGAGGCCATGTACGATATCGGGCAGGATGAGGTGGAGGCCTTCACCGCTGCTGCGCTTCCCGGGCAATCTTACCGCACACGCCAGATCCTGGGTGAGATGTTCATCGAACCGGCCTGAAGACGGCCATCCTTTCTTGTACAATCACCAAACAGCGGTCCCCCGTCATCGGAGGACCGCTGTTTGGTTGATGTTACTGAATCATAATGCCCATAATACCGAAGCATGATGCCCAGCCCATGGCGGACTGAGAATCCGCTATTCGGCTTAAATAGCCACTTTTGCCCATCATTCGGACTCAGAGGTCCTTATTCGTACGATTTCGACTTGAAACGGCCAACCCTGAAGACAACAAGGTCTTCTGAGTCCGCAAGAACAGAAATCAGGTTAGTTAATGAGCAAATAAGGTCATGTCAGTCCGCAAGGCCGGCTGTGGGTGAGGGAAGCCACGGCTCCAGGGGTGAATCCCCGCTGCGGCGGAATCACAGTTGCGGTTGAATCACAGTTGCGGCGGAATCACCATTGCGGACGAGTCCACCGTTGCGGAGGTGTCTGCATCTGCGTGAGAGTTCGTGATTAGATATAATCCGCCATCGAGTGGACTACGAGTCCGGTCGGAGCTGCGGGGATGAATTCTGCCCCTCCGCCGCTGCCTCCACCCCGAAGCGAGAACTCCACCATCTTCGGTTCGCCCGGCAGCAGATCGAAGTAATTATCAGAGAAAATGCCCTCTTCTTCTACAGTGAGATGCACGCCCCGTGCCAGCACGTCGCTGCTCAGCGTGAAGCTGGTGCCACCGCTGCCCGGCACCTCGGTCACCGTAATGACCGGCTTGCTCAGCGGAATATCCTTGGCCGCCGCGAAGTAATGCTCCTTGCGCACCAGCACTTGCCTTGTCTCCGGCTCCAATACCTGCCGTGTCTCCGGCTCCAGCACCTGTCGTGCCTCAGCCCCTTGCTCCACCGCCTGCCCGCTCTCCAGCAGCGAAGCCACCAGCACCACACTGGCCAGTTCGCGGCCCTCCAACACATCGGCCAGCGGCAGCGTAAAGACCACAGCCGACGAATCAGCAGCAAGGGTTACCGGCTGCGACCACTCACGCAGCAGCACGCCGCTGATGTCATGCAGCCGCAGCACCAGTTCGCCGTCCAAGGCTTCCCGCCGGTCAGACACCCCATAGACCTTGACGTTCTCCCCGTCCGCGCTGTCTACAGACAGCAGCACCTCCTGGAAGCTGCGGCGCACCGTATATTGCAGCGCCTTCCAGCGCCCGTAATAATCCATGCCCGCCCAGGAGGCTACCGGCCAGCAGTCATTCATCTGCCAATACAGCGTGCCCATGCAATAAGGCTTGTTGCGGCGGTGACTCTCCATAGCCATGCGGATCGCCTCGGCCTGAAGCATCTGGCTCATGTACAGGAAGCCCCGGAAATCCTTCGGCTGCGGCAGATACATATCCATATACTCCTTAATCAGCTGATTGCCCGATCCGTTCTTCTGATGAGCCAGCATGACCTTCGATTCCAGCGCCAGCTCCTCTTCCTCTGCATAGCTCAGCACCGACTTCAGCTCCGGGAAGGACTGGAAGCCGTATTCGCTCATGAAGCGGCCTACCTTGAGATTATAGTTCTCGAACGGCTCCTTGGCGTGCCAGACGCCCCAATAGTGAACATCCCCGTCCCCCTTAATCCGCGTGGCATGCTGATCCTGACCGCCGGTAAGCTCGCGCAGCGGTGAGGACGGCCAGTAGTCCATACCCGGATGGTTCGCAGCAACGGCTTCCGGCAGAATCCGGTGGAAAATCTCTTCGTAAGCCCGCCAGAGAGTCTCCCGGATCTCAGCATTCAGCTTCTCCTTCCAGCCCCAGCCCATGTACTCCTCATACTGCGACCAGGCTGAGTCAATCTCATTGTTCCCGCACCAGAGCGCGATAGACGGGTGGTTACGCAACCTGCGGACATTATATACCGCTTCTGCGCGGACATTATCCAGGAATGCCTCATCCCCCGGGTACATGCTGCAGGCGAACATGAAGTCCTGCCAGACCAGCAGTCCGTATTCATCACACAGCCGGTAGAACACCTCTTCTTCATAGAATCCGCCGCCCCACACCCGCAGCATATTC
The DNA here is from genome assembly GCF_038002265.1 of Paenibacillus sp. FSL R7-0179. Taxonomy (NCBI): domain Bacteria; kingdom Bacillati; phylum Bacillota; class Bacilli; order Caryophanales; family Paenibacillaceae; genus Paenibacillus; species Paenibacillus sp. FSL R7-0179. The sequence goes on along the minus strand of NZ_JBBOCC010000002.1, from coordinate 53,680 downwards.
ATATTGGATGCCACGGCTGTGGCAATCTCATGGCGGTAACGTTCTTCCGTAACCTCTGTAATGAAGCTGTCGTTCGGGATATGATTGGCACCCTTGGCGAAGACCGGCACCCCGTTCAGCTCAAAATGAAACGACGCCCCCTGCGCATCCTGCTTACGCACCAGCTTAATTTCCCGAAGTCCCGTAGTTACCTCCGATACCGCTACAGTCTCCGCCCCTTGCAGCAGCTCTGCACGGAAATGATACAGCTCCGGCGTGCCCAGGCCGTTGCACCACCACAGGCGTGGGCGGTCAATCACCAGCTCAAGCTCTATCGTCTGCTTGCCCGCAGCGAGCGTAACCGCCTTCATCCATTCCTGCCCCTCGGCACTTACCCGCAGCATCCCGCTCCAAGCTTCCGGGGCATCCGCTTCAATCACGGCCGTCAGCCGGGCCTCCTGCTCATTCACCACCTGCTGGCGAATGTACAGATCCTCTATCGCCGCAACGTTACGGCCCGTCAGCACAGCTTCCCGCCAGATCCCGCTGGTCAGGAACCGCGGGCCCCAGTCCCAGCCGTAATGATACGGCGCTTTGCGGGCAAATACACTGATCCGCTGCTCCTGAAGCCCCCCTAACTCAGACTGGTCATTCGGTGCAGGCAGAGCGTAGCCCAGCGCCGCCAGCTTCGGCAGATCCTCCGTCACCACCGAGCGGAAGACGATGCGGAGCTCATTCTCACCTGCCCGCAGCAGCCCCTTCACATTCACAGTCCAGGACAGGAACATATTGTCTGCTGACAAGGTGTGCACCCCGTTCACATACACATCGGCATACGTATCCAGCCCCGAGAACACCAGCTCAGTTACCGCCAGGGTCTGCCATGCCTCTTCTAGTACAAATCCGGTTCTGTATTCCCAGTCCTTTTTATCAATCCATTGCAGCTCATGTTCATTCGTTCCATAGAAGGGCTGATCGATAACGCCATTGCGCAGCAGATCCGTATGCACTGTTCCCGGTACCACAGCCGTAAGCCATTCTTCATCTCCGCAGGCTCTGAATTCCCAGTTCGACAGGTTGATTTGTAGTTGTTTCATAGTTCCTCCTATACTGTTTTTGCGCATTTCGGCGCTTAGCTAACCTCATTATATTTTGTTATAATAACGTTAGCAATAACAATATTTAAAGCAGCTACAATACAAACAAAACAAATATTTCATTGAACCTCTCTACCACATGTTACCTAAATATTAAGCCCCACTCACCAATGTACCCTTTGTTATTTTTGTTATCTTCCCCTGCACTTATTTGTGCTTCTGCTGCTCCTCATGCTCCTTAATCACCTGCTCCGTCCCGAGCAGAATCAGCCTCAGTCCGAATTCAAAGGCCCCGTCAGTCCCCAGCAGCTCGAACAGTCCGTTCTTGAACATCCTGCGGAACAACCCGACCTCCTTATCATTCATCGATTCCATCAGGCGAAGCAGTTCCTCACCCGGAGGCTCCTGTTGTTCCTTAGCCATCATAGCGACATTGCGCTCATGCTCATAATCATCCAACACGAAGAAGAACACGAAATTCACCAGTGTTGTGACCACCTGCACCTTCTGCGCTTCCTCAAGCGGCGTGGATTCCACGCATTGCAGCATCCGGTTGTTGAACCGGATAATGTCCGGCTCGTGGGGCAGGGTCATCATCATAAGCTGTGTGGAGCAGGAATAACGGCTGAGCACACTCCGTACCGTTACCGCGAATTCTGTCAGCTGCTCCTTCCAGTCGCCCTCCGGGTGGTGCTCCTCCAGGATGACTCTGGAGATGTGGTTGGCCAGCCGCTGGTAGAGGTTCTGCTTGCTCTTGAAATACCAATACAGCGAGGGAGCCTGAATGCCCAGCCGGTCCGCCAGACGCCGCATACTGAATTTCTCGATTCCCCCTTCCTTAAGAAGCTCCCATGAAGCTTCCAGAATCCGGTCCTCCGAGATTTGAGGTTGTGCTTTTTTCATCGCTATCCGCCCTTTTATCTAACAGTGTAAGTTTATGCTTTACAGTCTCTTAGGTTCATGATATCATCTAACACTGTAAGGTTCAATCTAACACCGTTAGATTAACAAAAATCAGTGAAAGAAGTGATCCCTAATGGATACCGAAAACCTTTATTATTTTGAAAAAGCACCTATCACCAAAGCCGTCGCCCATTTCGCCGTGCCCATGATGTTAGGCACCTCTATGAACGTCATCTATTCGATTCTGAATGCCTATTTCCTGGGCACTCTACACAATACGGCCATGCTGACCGCACTCGCCCTGACCTTGCCGCTGTTCGCCATTATTATGGCGCTGGGCAATCTGGTGGGCATCGGCAGCGGCACCTACATCTCGCGGCTGCTGGGTGAGCACAAATATGACGAAGTGAAGCAAGTGTCTTCCTTCGCCTTTTACAGCAGTCTCTTGCTTGGCCTCCTCGTGATGGCCGTGGGCCTGCCGTTGATCGGCCCCATCCTTCACAGTCTGGGGGCAACGCCGGATTCTTATGGATTCACGAAGGATTATGTCACAGTCATGCTGATTGGCGCGCCGTTTGTCGTGTTGTTCTTTACGCTGGAGAATATGGTCCGCTCCGAGGGTGCAGCCATCGTGTCTATGATCGGTATGATGCTCAGCGTGGTGGTTAATATCCTGCTCGATGCTTTTGTCATCTTCGTGCTCCACTGGGGTGTAATTGGCGTAGCATCGGCAACAGTTGTTGCCAACATGGTTGCGAGTGCCTACTATGCCTTCCATATGGGCTACAAAAGCCAATTCCTCACCGTCTCCTTCAAATGGTTCAAGGCCACCAAGGATATTCTCAGCAATGTGTTCAAAATCGGCGTTCCGGTCTTTATCATGAGTGTCTTTCTCGGAGCCATGTCGCTGATCTTCAACCTGTTCCTGATCGAATATGGGGATTCGGCTGTAGCCGCTTACGGGATATCCTCAAGATTGCTGCAGTTCCCTGAGTTTATTCTGATGGGGTTGTGTGAGGGAGTCGTGCCGCTCATTGCCTTCTCATTCACAGCGGATAAGCTGCGCATGAAGCATACCATCGGATTCACGGTGAAAGCGATGGCCGCCATGGCTGCCGTATTCGGCATTCTAGTCTATCTGATCTCCGACCATCTGATTGGTCTGTTCACCCGGGACCCGCAAATGATTGAAATGGGCAGCTACATTCTGCATGTCACCTTCTTGTCCTTATTCATTTCAGGGCTGACCACCTTGTTCATGGGGATCTTCCAGGCTACCGCGCAGGGAACAGCCGCGTTCGTAATGTCGATTATTCAAGGGGTCACACTGATTCCTGTGCTCTTCTTCGCCAACCGGATGAACGGCTTCCATGGCGTGGTGTGGTCGCTGGTCATTGCCGATGCCGCTGCCTTCCTGGTCGGTGCCGCCATGCTGTACGCCCTGCGGCATAAGCTGCAGCCGGAACTTGAGAGTCTGGTGCATTAAGTGAGCTTAAGCCGCCTCCAAGCGGAAAAGGCAATGCCGTTCTTTTAAAGCGTGAAGCATATCATATACATTCTTACCTTTTGAGAATTACAAGCAGCCGCAGGAAGGCCTTCCTGCGGCTGCTTAATGTTTTTATGTTACTATGAAGGTTGTAACGAATCCCATCTGCAGAAGGAGTCTGATCCGCTTGCACGCACCGTCCCATACTTACCACGACTCTCAGAACATCGAGGTCTACGATACAACCGAGCTATATGGCGAGACCGGACGGTTCCGGGTGCTGCAATTCTCAGGGGAAGCTGTTCAGGGCGCACTGGATCTGGACCATCCGCGGCGGGTGATCTTCGAGTATCCCCGGGCGATGATCCATCTGATGGAGGCAGGTAATCCTTACTTCGAGCATGTCTTCCTGATCGGACACGGGATTGGGACGATTGCCGGTTACTTCGCCGAGAAGAAGTTTACCGTGGCTGAGGTGAACGCGAAGGTGGTGGAATACAGCAGAACCCGCTTTGGCTACACGCAGGATAACGTCCTGATCGGTGACGGCCGCAGCCTGCTGGAAGCCGCGCCGGACCAGGGCCATGACTACATCCTGCTCGATGCCTTCACCGCTGCCGGGACGCCGCCCCACTTCACCACGCTGGAATTCTTCCGCCTTACCCGTGCCAAGCTGAACGGACACGGCCAGATCATCATGAATCTGATGGGCCGCAGCGGCAATGACCGCTTCATCAGTGCCATCCATACGACACTCTGTGAAGTGTATCCATATACCAGAACCTTCGTCCTTCCGGGAGAGGGCAAGACTGATCTATGTAATATCCTCATGACCGCCAGCGCCCGGCCGATCCCCTGCCAGTCCCGCCACATGGCCGGCTTCAGCGAGATTACACCAGTGCCGGGTCATGTAATCCGGGACCGGTGATGGCGCAAGCTTCCAAGTCCAGCAGGTTCTCCAGATTCAGCAAGTGAATAAACTGGTGGTTATCTTTATAGACGGCATCCAGTGCCTCCGGGTTCTGGAGAATGTGATCCGGCGCCTCATCCATATGCTCTCTTGGCAGGAGCTGCACCGCCGACACCTGATCCACCCACACCCCTACCTCCTGTCCCGACACCTCGCAGATCAGAATCCGGGAGCCGGCTGTCCGTTCGCCGCTGTCCATTTCGAGCTTAGGCCGTATATCATAGACCGGGAACAGCAGCCCGCGCAGATTGATCATCCCCAGGACATGAGCCGGGGCGGACACCAGCGGATGAATCTCGGGAACAGGTACAATCTCCTTCATTTGACGGATCGGAATCCCGAAATCCAGCTTCTCCAGCTTGAAGGTAATGTATTTCTCGCTCTGACTGTCCTGATTCCCAGCTGTAACTATGTTCTCTTGGAGAAGTGTATCGCAGGCTGAGCCTGTTTCCCTTGCAATCGAACCTATATCCAGGATATGGGCCACACGGCCGTCGCCAAGTATGGTTGAGCCTGCGATGTAAGGAACGCTGCCTATGTAACTGCCTAGTGACTTGATGACAATCTCTTGATTGCCGATCGTCTCATCTACCACCAGACAGACCCGCTTATCCGCGAAGCCGACGATGACTACGAACAGCCGGCTTTTCACCGCTGGCTCCTCTTCCTCCGCTTGCAGCATACGGTGCAGACGGACAAGCGGAAGCACCTGATCGCGGAACCGGCAGACCTCCTGTCCCTGAACGGTAACAATATCCTCCGCCGTCATTCTGAAGATTTCAATGACATTAATCAGCGGAATGGCAAAGGTACTGCTTCCCAGCTTAACCAGCAGGGAACGAATGATGGCAAGGGTCAACGGGACCTTGATCGTGAAGACACTCCCCTGATGAAGAGCCGTCTCAATATCTATGATGCCATTTAGTTTCTCTATATGTGCTTTGACAATATCCATGCCTACTCCGCGGCCGGATAAATCCGTGACCGTACGGGCTGTTGAAATGCCTGAACGGAAAATCAGCATCACCAGCTCTTTTTCCGTCATCAACTTCGCTTCTTCGGCAGTGACGTAGCCTCTGCGCACAGCAGCTTCTTTGACCTTGCCGGTATCAATGCCCCTGCCGTCATCGGATATCGTAATTACAATCATATTCCCCTGATGGCTTGCACGCAGAGTAATGGTCCCTTTCCGCGGCTTGCCCGAAGCTGCACGTTCTTCCGGCGGCTCCAGCCCATGGTCCACCGCGTTGCGCAGAATATGAATCAGAGGATCGCTAATCTCCTCAATGAGACTGCGGTCCAGCTCGGTCTCACTGCCCTCAATGATGAATTCGATCTCCTTGCCCGACTTCTGCGCCAAATCCCGGATCATCCGGGGGAAACGGCCGAACAGATGCTCCATCGGCAGCATCCGGGTCTTCATCATCCCCTCCTGAAGATCGCTGATAACCATATTCAAATGCCCTGCGATATCGTTAAGCAGATGAACATCACTGTTGCTCTTGAACTGCTCGCTTAATCGGGAACGGACACTGTGCAAGCGGGTATTATCTATGATCAGCTCTCCTACCAGATTCAGCAGCCCCTCAAGCCGTTCTACATCCACACGAACCGTCTGGGCAGCATAGCCGCTGTTTTTTTGCGCCTCTTTTCCTTCGTTGAAGCTGCCCTGATTCGTATTAGTAATAAGCTCTGTATGTATAAGTTCAATCTGTGAAATCTCCTGCAGACAGGCCATCACATCCTGCCGGGATTGCTGCGTAAGCAGGATATACGCTACAGTACCGGAGAACTGTGCGTCCCGCTCGATGGCTTCCAGTTCGGGGTAGGTAGCAACAAGCTCGCCCGTTTCCCGCAGCTTGGCTTCTACTAGCTTCGCACGGACATATTTCATCGGCTCCTCAGCAGCCAGCTGAATATGAACCGCTATAGCCGTAGAGCCTTGATCTATGGCCGCCTGAATCTGCTCTTTGCGGATATCATCGAAGATAATATCCGGCGCAGCTTCCGCTTCTCCATGCGGAAGCCCCTCTGCAGCAGGAGCGGGCGACTCGGCTGCTGTCTTCCGCAACTCTTTTAACCGGTGCAGCAGCTCTGTCGTATCCCCTTCCTCCAGCGCACCGCTTAGAATGGATTGACGAAGCTCCTTAATGAAATCTACGCAAGCAAAGAGAATGTTCAATAATTCGGAGGTTATGGCAAGCCTTCTGCCTCTGAGCAGCTCCAGCACACTCTCCATCTGATGCGTCAGCCGGTTAAGCTGCTTGAACCCCATGACCGCGGATGAGCCCTTAAGCGTATGCGCGACCCGGAAGAGCCTCTGAATAATGTCATTCTGATACCCTTTGCTCTCCAGCATGAGCAGGGCCTCATCCAAATACCGCAGCTGCTCGTCCATTTCATCCAGAAAAACGCCCAAATACATCATATTATGAAACTCACTCATCTCTGTTCTCCTCCCCGCCTTCATGCGTTAGCCTTCATGCGTTAGCCTTCATGCGTTAGCCTTCATGTATTAGCCTTCACCCGTGACTTAACAGACGCCCGATGTTCAGAATGCTGATCAGCTCCTCAGCACACATACCGATCCCGTCCATGTACTGCACGCCCTGCACTTCATGAGCTTCCGGAGGAGGCTCCACCTGCTGGAAGGAAGCCACCTTCTCTACGGAATCCACCATAATCCCTATGGCCTCCTGCCGGTAATGCACCACTACGATCCTTGACCGGGTATCCGGTGGGGATTCTGCCAGGCCAAACCGCCTGCACAGACTGACCACCGGTATAATTTTACCGCGTAAATTAATCACGCCCTTAATAAAAGACTTGCTGTTAGGCACGGCTGTGATAGGCTCCATCTTGATAATCTCGTTTATCTCCCGGATATCTATGGCCAGCTTCTCCTGTACCAGCCGGAATATGATGTACTGCTCCGTTCGCGCAGCCAGCATAGCTTACTCCCCCCTCTACAATCTGAACACCGAGACAGAGCTATTCAGTTCATCGGCCAAGGAGGCGAGCATTTGCGAGGAGGAGGCCGTCTCCTCAGCCGCTGCTGCGGATTCCTGGCTTCCGGCCGCAATGGATTCTATCGACAGCAGTACCTCGTTCGTCTGCGCCGCCTGTTCCTCACAAGCCGCAGCAATGCCTGTAATCTGCTGGGTAGTTTCATTGACGCGGGTAACGATACCGTCGATCAGCCGCTCTGTGCGCTCGGACAGGGCCGATACCTCACTAACTGCCTGTACACTCAGAACCGTATTATTCTGCATCACCCGGATGATCAGAGCAATCTGCTTAGTCGCTTCACTGCTCCGTTCAGCCAGCTTACGGACCTCATCGGCGACAACGGCGAAGCCCCGTCCCTGCTCACCGGCACGCGCTGCCTCAATCGCTGCATTGAGCGCCAGCAGATTGGTCTGCTCGGCAATCTCATCAATGACCTCGATAATCTCGCCGATCTTCTGGGAATCCTGCTCAAGCAGCTCCATCTTCTCCGACAGATTGCTCATGCCGAGGCCGGATTCTCTTACCGCAGTGCTTCCCTCCTCAGCGCCCTGACGCGTCAGCAGGGACAGCTCCGATGCATGCTCAGCATTCTTCGCCACCTCATCGATGCCCCGGGTCAGATCCTGAACCAGCTGATTGATATTTTGCGCTGCCTGGGCCTGGGATTGGCTGCCGCTGGCAATTTCTTCGGTCGTTGCCGATATTTCCTCCGAGGAGGCCGCGACACTCTGCGCCGCTTCAACAGTCCCGCCAATCAGCTTACGCAGGCTGGCAATCATCTCATTGGCTGCTGCGGCCAGCCGGCCGAACTCATCCCGGTTCTTGATCGCAACCTCTTCTCTGAGGTCACCGCCTGCCATGCGGACCATCGCAGCAAGCAGCTTGGATACCGGACCGACGATGCCCTGCGAGATCACGACACCGAGCACAACAGCTGCAATTGCGGCAATGCTGGAGATGACCAGGACCATCAATCTTCCGGAGTTAAAGCTGGCAACCGTGGAATCAATCCGGTCATCTGCGCCTTGGATGACATTACTGACGGCCAGATCAGCGGTATCCTGAGCCTTCTGCAGATCAGGCAGTGCGTCATTCAAGACGCCGTAAGCCTGCGTATTCTGATCTTTATCCAGCAGTTCATGGACTTTGGGTACGAATTGGTTGTAGTTATCCACGCTCTGCTTAATGCTCTCTAACGCAGCCCGTTGATCCGCATTCAGCGCGAGTTCTCCATAGACCTTCATGCGGTCAGCAATCTTGTCCTGATCTGCTTTAATAACTGCCTGAATCTCCTCCTTCACCGCATCATCAGTTTCGAGGACAAGCTTGAACAAGTCACCGCGCAGCTTGTACAGTTCCGTCCGAATCTCGGCAACATTGACGAGCGCGGGGAAGTTGTAGCTCTGCATCTGTAGAGAGTTACTGTTCATGCCCGCCATTTTCATAATCGACAGCCCGCTGATAGATATAAGCAACGCTACAATAACCAGAAAGCCTCCCAATAATTTGGTGCGGATGTTTAGTTTCAAATGAAGCACTCCTCAATATGTATTTTGTCGAGTCTACAAAGCTTCCCTTATTATGTATAGCGTATTGCCTCTGCGCCTATCGCCACTGGTTCCTATGTTTCGACATAATCTTCCTGTTTTCTACAGGCCTTCTTTCCTTTACGCACAAAAAAAGCAATGTACGCTTACATGCTGCGTAATCATTGCTTTTATAGAGAATCTTTTTTGCCCGTAGCTTGATACATTAGCGAGATGGCCTGTGATCTGCTATGCACACCAAGCTTCTCGTAGATCTTGGTGATGTGATTCTTGACAGTATGCGTACTGATAAACAGCCTCTCCGCAATTTGCTTGTTATTGAGGCCCGTCAGCAGACCATCGAGGATATCCCTTTCGCGGGCAGTAAAACCTGCGCTTCCCTCTTGCTGCGCTGCAACCGCCGGAGGAGCTATCAGTTGCTCAAAAGAACGCATAAGCGGCTCGGGTACAGGTATAGGAAGTGTTTCCTTCCATTGCCTGCCGCCCTGCTCCGTGTACTTCGTAAGCAAAAGTAAGACCTTCGCCAAATACAGGTGGGAACTTTCTCCTATATCCTCATGCCCATTGTAATCCGACTGGTAATAATGCATATGGCGCAGAACACATACAGCAGGAATGTCACCCAGGTATTTGATCAATAGCCCTATAGGATATGGAGCGAGGAGCGCAGCCTGGCCAATCCATTCTATCTCTTCCGCAGAGTGATTTAGCGGCTCCAGCAAGTCCTGTGCAAGCCTTCGGATATCTGCAGCTCTGTTATGTACTACCGGCTGCTGCATCAGCAGATTATCCTGGAGCAGCCGCATGAAGTCAGTGCCGGAGGGCATGTTCTGAGGCTGCTGGGCAAGCAGCTTGGTCACTAGCAGCACATTGGTCATATGAAGAATCGTTTCATATTCCCGCCGCTGCCTCTCATCACTGAATTGGACCGTAAATAGCCCCAGCAGCCTTTGTTCAAACACCATTGGATGCTCTACCAGCTGCCAGCTCTTCCATTCCCGGCGAATAGGCTTGCTCAGCAGATTGAACCCCGGTATCCCGTCAGCGAAATAGATCTGTTCAGCATCTTCAGCGTAGAGGGTATACAGCTCATTCGGGGCGGAAGAGGAAGAATAGCTCCTCAGTCCGGCTTCGTCAGGCGTATGTAATAACAAGCACATGAACGGACTGCCGAGCTGCTGCTGGAAAAACTCAATGAACAGCTGCAGGTAATTCTCCTTATCCTGAGTAACCAGAATCCCTTGGACAATTTCTTTATAGGTATCATGCCTCTTCCTTTGACGTTCATAGAGCGCTTCACTCTCCATATGATACATGGAAGCAGCGAGCTGATTGGCCACCAGCATGCCCATATCCGCCTGCTCCTCCGTCAGCTCCGGGCGGGCCGGATCTCCGGCATACAATAATCCATACAGCTTGTCCTTGTATTTGATAGGATAGCAGATTAACACCTTAGGCCTTAACCCATGCGCAGCAAAAAAAGAAATCCGGATATCCCGGTCAGCATTCCTCCAATACCCCATTTGCTTGGAGAGCCCCACCTGCCCCAGAAATCCTTCTCCATAAAAAAAAGAAGACCCCTGCAGGGAGTTATCCTTAGGCATCCCGGTTGTCTCCACCACCGTGAATTGGTCCCCGTCTGTAGCATTCATGGCATAGCCCGCAAATTCTACTCCAAGAATGCGTACCACAATGCCCAGTATTCCTTGCAGCCACTCGGGACTTGCCGGGTCCAGCAGATAGATCAGGTTCAAAAGCTGCAGGTCATACGCAGAATATTCTCCCCCCTGCTCCCGTTCAAGCAGCGCCAGCACCGTATCAGCCAGCATATCCAATTGCGTAATGATCCTGGCGACGCCCTCCTGATCCAATACCGGTACCTTATCCAGCGCCTGAATCCAATCCGCCCATTTCTCCGGGAGAACAGTCTCATGAATCCTGGCGGTAATCAGCTCCTTCGTACAACCATCCACCCAGACGCCTGTCAGAATATAATAGGGCCTTTGCTGGCTGAGCGTTATGGAGGTAACCAGCATTTTTAGCCCCGAGCGGGTTTCATAGACAATAGTTTTCGATGCATTCCTGAACTTCTCCAGCAGGTTCACAATTGCATGTTCAGCGGTTGCACAAGGAGAACCGAACAATAGGGATGCCATCTCGGTCAAGCCGGAAGGCTCTGTTATCCGTTGATCCGCTTGATCGGTAATAATAATTGTCAATCCGCATAAGGAGGCGTATGCGTCTTGCAACGACTGCAGATTTTGGCGGAGCCTGTTCTTCATTCCTTATTCCTCGCTTTCTCCTCTCACAAATTCGCCATAGTCTCACAGATCCCCTGCTTTTTCTCCCTTTTATTCTACAAACACAGCACAATAGTCCAGGGATCTTAGTGAAAAAATGCGCATGTGCGAAACATTCATGACAGCTTGTGTGATTTCCTTGTCAATCAATCGGGCAATTTCAAATAAGGAGCAGCAATGTTGCACATCTTGCAGGATTTCTTCATAAATGTTACTGGCTGAAGTGCAATGTTGCATTATTTGCACAATTTTCGGTGTTTAGAGCAAGTTATCGCTGAATTTGTTGCATTTCTGGCAGGATTTCAGTATATATCGCTTCTATGGAGGTAGTATTGTTGCAATTCTTGCAGGATTTCTCTATAAATGTTACTGGCTGTAGATGAAGCATGGGGCCCCATGCTTCATCGCCGCACCGATTGTATTCGGTTTTTCGATTACATTTGGCCAACGAGCCTTCGCCCAGCCTTAAGAGGCACCTCTCCTCCCGCACGACAAAAAACACCGGCGCTGAAATCCAGCACCGGTGCCTTGGCATCCCTCTATAAACGGCTGCGGCAGGTAGTGCACCGTCCGTTCCTCCATCCGTGCAGCAGCTCATCTGCTCAGCTGTGCCAGAATCTGCGGGTCTTTGATCTTCGTATCATCGGCCAGCAGCACGACCTTGGAGAGAACCTCCGCTGTGCGCGGGTCCTCGTCCAGGAACGGCAGGAACAGCCGGCCCCGGTGCTGCGAATGCACCGGAATAATGGACAGGGCGCCCGCAGCCTGCTTGTACGCCTGGCCGCTGCCCAGATGCACAGCGTACTCGCCCAGAGTACCGTCAATCCGTGCATAATTGCCGTCAAGCCGGACGTTCTCAATCTTCAGCAGCCGCAGCGACTCGCTGACGATCACCCGGCGCATCTCTACAGTTGTCAGGCTGGCTTCCGGATCGACGCCTCCCACATGCGCTACGCTGACGACAAGATCCACATCGCGCATAACCTCCGAGAACAGCACAGGCGGCACCTGATCCAGCGGCACGCCCTTGTAGGTCTTCCGGTCGAAGAACTGCACCGTCTCCAGTGTCGGCGCTTCGGTATCCGCCGGCGAGAACCAGTCCGCCATAGCATAGAGCCGGACAATCAGGTTCTCGGCATAGAACACCTTCTGCAATCCTTCCTCATAGCTGACTGTCCATTGCCGCCCCTTGAGAAGGGCGACCGTCTTACTCGGCTGTACCTGATGGCCCGCATAACGGCGGGACAGCACGCCATGGGCCAGCTCATCCTCATTCGGCAGATACAGCTCGCGGAAGACCTGCTTGAACGGCTGTCGGAGCTGACGGTCGAACAGATCCTTCTGGTACAGGCTCCATTGTCCGCTGCGGTAGAAGTCCAGCGGATGGGCAATCTGCAGCACCGCCTCTTCGTCTACAGCGTGCCGTTCACCCGACGGGCTTACCAGCGCTGCCTGGTCTGCATCGTAATATCCCAGCGCATCGCCGCTCCTCAGCACCAGCTTGCTGATCAGCGGAGCCAGCACCGGATTCCGGCTCAGCCCGGCAATCTCACCCGGCGTGAAGGTCCCGCCGGACGCCATCGACCGCTCCAGCTCAGCGCGGGCGCGGCGGAACTGGCCAGTCAAATCGCTCTTGGCCTCCTTCAGCGCTTCGATCCGCTCATGCTTCTTGAAGCGCGCCGGTACCGACTTCAGCGCCTTCCCCTTGCTCGTGACCACATAATCGCTTTGCCCCTCTTCGTCGATGCTGAGCGAGACATAAGTCTCGTCGTCCAGCGCAAAAGGCTCGAAGTACGCGGCATATTCGTCCAGCTTACGCGCCTCCATATCCCAGATCAGGCGGGTCACATCGGCATAGCCGGCATTGCGCGCCAGGTTGCCGAGCGCAATCTGCGCCACCGCGCTTTCGCTGGCGCGGCGCTGTGCGCCGAACTGCTTGCTCTCCGCCAGGAAGCGCTGGATGAATTCATACCGCTCACGGATATCCTTCTCGCGGTCTGCCTTCAGCGGAATCAGGCTATAGCTGAGCAGATGCTCTTTATTGCGCTTTTGCTCAACAGACTCCTTCATCTCCTCCAGGCTCAGCTTGCCGAGCGTAGCATCAGCGAACAGCTGGGAGCGGCGGTGATTCGCACCGGCGGAGATATACTTGGCACAATCATAGAGCAGCTCGAACCGTTCCTCGCCAAGCGCCTCATACGCCGACTGGAACCAGTTCACATCGAAGGCGCCGTCGTTGAACTCCTGCGGGGTGATCGGCGAGTAATGCGCCACCACCGTCTCCTTCTCGGCCGAGAAGCTCTCGTTGATGTGGGCATGGAAGTACCAGGCCCCGCTCCGCAGCCCTTCCCAGCCCAGGTATTCGGCAATGATCTCGATCCACTGCGGGGCGTACATGGCGGCTTCCAGCAGCTTTTGATCGGACAGCTTGTACTCCTGCAGCAAGGTCTTCAGACGCTCCGCATTGTCGCCCTCGCGCGGATAACATACCTTAAGCAGATGGCTGAAGGATTCCTTCTTCGTAATATTGTCGCCATAGCCATACACATACCCGCGCACGAAGGTGTCCTTGTTCAGCCCGGACAGGATGCGGATACAGTACTCCAGCCCCTCGATCCGCTGCAGCCCCATCGTCATGCCCGTCACCTCGGTCGGCAGGTCGCCGCGCCCCAGCTCAACCGCCAGCAGACGGTCGATGATCCGGGTACGAAGCTCAACCATCTGCGGACTGCCTTCAATCCAATCATACATGCGTGAGCTGATCCACCGCATATGGTTGCGCGCATCACTGCTCAGCAGCAGCTCCTTAAGCAGCGTCTCTTCACGGATGATCCCACCGGTGAAGGCCTCGACATAGTGCTTCAGCCCGATGATGCTGTCCCGCTCTTCGCCGCCGCTGATCTCCTCGAACCGGTAGCAGGTATGGAACATCTCCTTGAATTCCTCCGGTCCCTTCCACAGCTTCTGGACCATGTCGATCCACGGATCAGCCAGAACCGAGAGGAAAGGCCAGTCCGCCTCCAGCTTCTCCTCCGGGAAGGCAGCCACCAGGGTGTTCACTGCACCATTTACCAGCCGGAAGCTCTCCGGGCTCTTATGGTCGGCGCGGAACGCATCCAGCAGCGACTCGACCTGCCATCTGTACTTCAGCTTGTCCACCAGCTTCATCACAGCCTCAAGCTGCTCCAGCGGGTAGACCTTGGCCGCGAATTCCTTCCGCCAGCCTGACAGCAGCTTCTGCTTGCTGAGTTCATCGTCATCAATGCCCATCGTATCGTAGCCGTCATAGTTATCCAGGGTCTCATCAAGCTCTTCCAGGCTCATATAGAAGTTCAGCTCCATCAGGTCCCGGGCGCTCCAGCCGCTTTTGTCCCAGAACTCTGCCCACACCTGTGGCAACGGGTACTGCTCCAGAACAGAACGGCTGCCTTCCTCATCGTTCACAAAATACCCCTGTAACGGTCTAAGCGTGGTCCCGATCAGCAGCGTATCCTTGTATCCGCTGTAGTATTCGACCTCATACTCCACATCGCGGTGCTTGTGAACAGTGTTGTCCAGATCCTTAAGAAACTTCTTGATCTGCTCCAGCGACAGCTTGAACACCTGATCCCACGTGAATCCATCCGTTGCCGGCGGCTGAGCCAGCCACTCCTCCGTCTGCTTCGGATCGAACAAACCGAAGCTGTTCGCCTTGGTATACTCGTTCTTCCGGCTCAGCCTGGCGATCAGCTCACGCTCCTGGTCAGAAGGCTTCACCAGCTCCTCTGCCAGCGGCCGCACCGCTTCGAACAGCCCCTGCCGCTCTTCATCCTCGAACAGCACGGTCATTATCTCAAGTCCCGCCTGCCGCTGCAGGGCATTCTTGCCTTGCACCAGCCTGCGGATGGAGGCCTTCAGCGTTTCCTCCGGCTGATTAAGCAGCATCAGGGTGACGCTCTGGCGCAGCGTGCCGGTCTTGAGCTTCAGCAGCCCTTCGGCCATCAGCAGCTCCTCCTCTGCCAGCGTCAGCTCCTGCGCCAGCTTCAGCGCCAGCTCGCGGTTCTTCATGCTTTTGTCCGAGAGGCTGGCGAAAATGAATTCCCGCTGCACAGCATCCTCTGCATCCTGCACGAAGTAGTTCAGCAGCTCCCCGCGCATATCCGGGCTCAGCTTGTCCTTATGGGCAAGCAGCTCGTTCACCCAGGCCGGGTCCATGTCATAGGAGATCAGATAGAGCATCTTCTGTACCGGCAGATCACGGGTATAGTTAACCTGCACGAAATCCAGCACCTTGGACGGGCCGGTCTGCTCCCGGCTGGCCGGATTCAGGAAGATGTCCATCAGGAGGCTGAAGTCGCGCCGACGCTCGCTTTTATCCGCAAGCTGGGGGGTGGTTCTGACCTCGATCCTTGGACCGTTATCCTTCGGCCCTCTCCACATCCGGTCATAATCGTAGTTGTAGTTCATCAGAATCCAGTACAGCAGCTCCGGCTCCTGCTCGCTCAGATGCTGCCGGGCGCTGCGCAGGCGGACCTCCTGGTTCTGGCTGTTCGAGAGCACGTACTGGGCGACAATCTTCTGGTACCGCAGTCCCTGCTCCATGAGAACGTCAACCTTGCCGATCAGATCGTTCTCTTCATACACGGCCGTAGCCCACAAGCCCAGGTAGACATGGTTGGCATTCTCACTGCTCAGCCATTCCTCGCGCAGTACTTCATCCGTCAGCACCTGATAGGCTCCCTCCACCAGTTGCTTCGCCACCCGCTGGTTCTGCGCTTCCAGACCCATGCCTGTCCATACGCCCAGAGCACGTACCACCGAGCTGTAGCGCACGAGATCATTGTCGAGAATCACCTTCAGCATATAGAGGTTATTCGCTATCGTCCCCTCATCCATCCGCTCCACAATCGACTGCCGCAGCCCCTCCTGCAGACGTGCAGCAACCAGCAGCTCGCCCACCATCTGGACAGCCGCCTCATTGTGGCTAAGGAAAACACCCTTCAGCATACTGTGACTGAGCTGCGCCCCCTGATTATCTCCATAGACGGCTTCCTTGAGCAGATCCTCCATCCCGCTGCCGCCACGGTCCAGCTCATAGGCGACAACATCCGGGACGGCCACATCCACACGGTAGGAGGTACTGTAATCCTTATCCAGACCACCCTTCAAATAATCCGGCAGCGAGAATTCGACCATCTCCATATAGATGAGAGCATTGATTTTGCGGAGGATCTGCAGCCGGTGCGGCTGAACCTCCCGGGTACGGAACGGCCGGCGCATATACCCTATCGAATAGGGATATTCCACGGCATGTTTAACTATGTAACGGGCCAGCTCAACGGTATGAGCGCTGTAGAGCTGCTGCATGACTTGGAACAACGGCTCCCAGTAACCGGCAAAATCACTCCGGGCAGCGTCTGCACGCGCTTCCAGTATAGCAATAAAGCGGTCCAGCGAGTCTTCTCCTTCATGAAGGTAGCGGGTCTTGCTGAACCCGGCCAGCAGAACTGCCAGCTCTGCACCTTCGCCTTTGAGACCCTTTGCTTTACTCTCGATCTCTTCGTACCACTCGGTCTCCCATTGTTCATTTCCGAACTTCATCCTGTCATCTCCCTCACCATAATCTTCCGGCCAGCATCGTGAACCGGATCAGCGTCAGCTCATTGCCCTCTTCAATCACAAGCGGTTCATCGAGCGCGGAGCATTCCTGTTCCTGCACGAACACCTTGTACAGCCCGTCTTCGTAAGCAAGCAGCGCCGCGGCCGTAGCCTGCTCCACCTCCGGCTTCGCTTCGCCATAGACCGCTCCGAAACCGACTTTGCCATTCCCGCCCTGCTCCGCAATTTCAGTTGCAGTCAGGTAGGAGATCAGCTCCCCCTGCTCCTGGCGCTCCAGCATCGCCTGCACCTGCCCGGCCACCAACTCCGAGATCAGCGCGCGAAGCGTCTGCGGACGGGATGCAAGCAGCAGCTCCTTGCGCTCAAGCACCGACTTGCGTTTGCCCAGGCTTTTGACGGTTACATACAGTTTCATAGCCTTCCCTCCCTTCAAGAACAGCCCTGATTGACAGACTATCTAGTTCATTACCCGATTTAGAGAGAAATGTCACACCTGAGCCAGCGATTAAGCTTGATAATATTTTGCTTCCGATTTATGCCATTTCTCCTTCCTTATTTCCCATGCAGCCTCTTTTTTTGCTAAAATAGAAGGGTCGGCGCATTTCCGTGCAATCTTGGCGCCAGTCACTGAAACGGAGGCATTACCTGTGGATTATATTATTCTGGACATCGAATTCAACGGCCGCAAATTTGCCAGCGAGCATCCCATGGAGGTCATTGAGATCGGAGCGGTCCGGTTAGACGCTTCATTGCAGGTTAAGGATGAATTCTCAGCCTTAATCAAACCCATATACTTCTCCACCCTGAATTCATTTATTAAGAAAAAAACCGGCATCCCCCAGGAGGATATCGACGTCGCCAGCCGGTTCCCGAAGGTCATTGCCGCCTTCAGAGCGTGGCTTGACCAGAGCGCTGACGGCGTGCTGCTCTTAACCTGGGGCGGCGAGGATATGAAGCGGATCATCCAGGATGTGCGGATGCACAAGATGGATGATGCCTACTGGATGGAAGCGACCTACTTCGACCTGCTCAAGGGCGTACTGCGTGCCCGCGGCCTCAGTAACGACATCAGCGTCGAGGGGGCGATGGCCCTCTTTGGCCTTGAGCCTTCCGGCTCCGCGCACCGCGCGCTGGATGATGCCAAGATGACGGCTGAGATCTTCCGCGCAGTCTTCAGCGAGCTGGACTTCGGACGGTCCCAGCATTATGTCGATACCTTCTCGAATGCGCGGGAGCGCAAGACGGTTAAGATCGCTATCAAAGCGATGACCGCCCAGAAAATCGTCCCCACCTGGGAGCTGGTTGCCGAGCATTACTTCCCTGCGGAGGATGCCCTGGCGGACCCCCGGAAGCTGGCAGAGCTTAAGGCGTATTTCGCCGCCCAGCTCGGCAAGAAATAACCCATACGCGAGCACAGCAGCGGCAACCGTCCCAGGCATAGACCAGGACGGTTGCCGCTGTTTGCTTTTCCACTCCCCCCCGGTTACCGGCCCTGTTGTCTGGTTATTCTACAAATTAAGAGTTGACCTTGCCGTTACGTCAAAGTGTACAGTTAGATTTGTAAGCGGCCGCTTACCCGGCGGGAACGCCTTGAACCCGTTCTCTGCTGTACACGCTAAGACAGATTGGAGGCAGACAGGACCATGGAATATACGGTGCAGAAGCTGGGGACACTTGCGGGGATCAGTGCACGGACCCTGCGGTATTATGATGAATTCGGCATTCTGAAGCCGGCCAGAATCAATTCCTCGGGATACCGGATCTACGGCCAGGCCGAGGTGGACCTGCTGCAGCAGATTCTGTTCTACCGGGAGCTGGGCTTAAGCCTGGAGGCGATCAGGGACATTGTCCATTCGCCCTCCTTCGACGGGGCCCGCGCCCTGCGCGAGCATCATGACCAGCTGCTTCAGCGAAGACAGCAGCTGGACCGGCTCATCGCTAACGTTGAGCAGACCATTGCACACACAGAAGGGAGAAGTATAATGAGCGATCAGGAGAAATTCGCAGGCTTCAAGCAGAAGCTGATTGACGATAACGAGCAGAAATACGGGCAGGAGATCCGGGAGAAATACGGAGAAGAAGCCGTGGAGCAGTCGAACCGCAAGCTGAGCCATATGACAGAGGAGCAGTACGCTGCCCTTCAACAGCTTGAGGCTGACATGTTCGCGTCCCTGGAGCAGGCGATGGAGGAAGGCGATTCGGCCAGCGAGCTGGCGCAGAAGGCCGCTGACCTGCACCGTCAGTGGCTAAGCTTCTACTGGGATACGTATACCAAGGAAGCCCATGCCGGTGTTGCCCAGATGTATGTCGATGATGAGCGCTTCACCGCTTATTACGACCAGCGCCGCCCGGGCATGGCAGCGTTCCTGCGGGATGCGGTGCATGTGTATACTGGAGCGAAGCAGCAGACGTAATAGTTTGGCATAGCAAAGAGGCAGCCGTTCAATCCGGCTGCCTCTCTTTTATCGTGCTGAAACGTTATTCCGGCTCAATCGTCATCGTCGTCAGAATCAACATCGGTATACACAACCTTGGCAGTATACGCATCGACACCTACTTCTGTCTTGATCTGTCCGTTCCTGATTTCAATCTCATAGACAGCGCCCCCGTGATCCCGGTCCAGATCAATCTCGGTGACCGTCCCCTTCACAGCAGCTTGGGCTACCTCAGCCGCCTTGCCTGCGGTAATCAGCTTCCCGCCTGAGGCCGGAGCTGCCTTATGAGAGTCATCCTTGTCTGCATCCTTGCGCACGCTGACCACTTTTCCCGAATACGCATCTACCCGGACATCGATCTCCTGCTTGGTCTGCTGAATTTCGATCTCATAATACGTGCCGCTGGCCTTCTTCTCCAGATCGATGCTCTCCACCAGTCCCGGAGCTGCCTTCAAGGCAATCTGCTCAGCCCGGCTTACACTGATCAACGTTTGGCTCTGACTCTTCACTGATGCAGCTGCATCTGCCGTATTGCCCTTCAGCTCGCCTATACCATAAGCGCCCCCGAGAATAAGTGCTGCCGCCGTAATACTGCTCCATATCTTTGTCTTCAATGTTAACGCCTCCTAAGTTCATTCTTCGCTGCTTCTTGTAGTAACTATAACGCTACAATCTGAGAGAACAGCGGGAGCAACATTAGAATTCGCTGAGAAAAAGAATCTGCCCTAGGAATCGTCCCCATCCGGCTCTTCCCAGGTCACAGACATAATATGGCCCGAGATTGCGTTGACCTGGACTACGGCCTCCCGTCCGTCTGAAGTATGGATCTCCACCAGATAATAAGCGCCCGCCGCATCGATTTCCGTATCCACATCGTCCAGCTTCCCCGGTACCTCAAGCAGAGCCAGCCTGACAGCCTCCGCTTCGGAGACTACGCTCTGCCCCCCTGGGGTAGGTGCAGGTGACGGAGTAACAGCAGCTCCGCCAGATGGAGCTGGAGTAGCGGCAGGCGTAGGCTGCACCGCCGGTTCGTCCGTGCGCTTCAGCAGCACGATGGAGAGAATCTCGCCGGTAACTCCGTCCAGCTTCAGCTCATACCGTCCCTGCTCCGTCTGAAGCTCTGCTACATAAGCTCCAGCTTGCAGCTTCAGACTGTCTACCTTACCGGGATATTCGCTCAGCACAGCCAGCGTAGCCTGATCTCTGGATAACAGCGGCTCGGAATCCTTCCCGAATATCCGGAAGGCAACCACAGACAGCAGCAGGAAGACAACCATACCTATGACTGTCTTGTATATTTTGCTCTTGTTCCTTGGATTCTGCTTCATTGTCCACCTCCCCTGCGGTCCGCAGCCATACGGATCGTCACCGAGGTTCCCAGGCCTACCGTACTATCCATGGACAACTCCGCTCCAATCGCTCCCGCGATCTCTGCGGCAAGTGACAGCCCCAGGCCTGCTCCTCCGTTCTCACGGGTTCTCGCCTCATCCACTCTATAGAAACGGTCGAAGATTTTCGGCAGCTCCTCCGGCGGAATTCCAATGCCGCGGTCGGTAATCACTATCATCCGTTCCTGCCCGGAAGCCTCAATACGCACGGTTATCTGCTCATCGCTGTATTTGCGGGCATTGTCCAAGAAGATGAACAGCAGCTGCCGGAGCTTCGCTTCATCGCTGTAGCCCTCAGCCGGCCCTTCGACCTGAACTATGACCTCTCTCCCGTACGCATTACGAAAAGCCTTCGCCGAAGAACGCACCAGCTCCTCCAGACCGATCACCTTCAGCTCCAGCTCCCACTGCTCCGGGTGCTTCGCCAGCAGCAGAAGCTGCTCCGTCATTTCCTTCATCCGCACAGCTTCGGAATGGATGGCCTCAACCGATTCATCGAACAGCTCCGGGTGATCCTGTCCTCTGCGCTTCAGCAGGCTGGCATAGCTCTCAATAACCGTCAGCGGTGTACGCAGCTCATGGGAGGCATCTGATACGAATTTCTCCTGCTTCACATAATTACTCTCCAGGAGGCCGATCATTTCGTTGAAGGTATGCCCCATCTCCACCAGCTCATCCTTCGAGTGTGCCTCCAGCGGAAGCCTGCGGAATTTACCGCTGCGCTGAATCTCCCGCATAGTCGCCGTCATTTGGACGATAGGCCGCATGATCAGGCCCGACAACAGGCGGCTGGAGAGCAGCAGCGGAAGCAGTGCCGCAAGCGTAGCCCCGGCCAGGACCATCCGCAACACCCATAGCGTATCCATCGTGCCCTCCAGACTTTTGGTCATCTGGAGATTTAGGACGTTCCCGTCTGTCCAGATGACCGGAACGCTCACGAACGCATACAAGCGTCCATCCACCCGGACCCGCTCGGCCTGCTTCACGGAATAGTAGACCGGCTTCATCCGGCTGATCTCCTGCCCGGAGGCTGAGGTAACCGGTGCCGGTCCGCTTCCGTCTGCACTAAGCAGCCGCAGCATTCCTTCCACCGGCACATAAGCCCGGAGCAGCTCCGGTGCCGTCACCCCGTCTCCCGCTTTTCTCATCGCGGCAGCGATTCTGGCCGTCTCGGCAGAAGCCTGCCCGAGCTGGCTGTCTAGTGACATTCGGCTGAATACGGCATAGATGAACAGGTTCATGAGGATAAGCAGCACGGCGAACAGCACGCTGGAATACAGATGAATGGTGCTCCGCAGCTTCATGGAGCATCCTTTAGCACATAACCAACGCCCCGCACGGTATGAATCAGTTCAGGCTGGTGGTCCAGCGTAATTTTTTTGCGGACATAGCGGATATAGACATCCACAATATTCGTATCGCCGTAATAATCGTACCCCCAGACGGCAGCCATGATCTGTTCCCTGTTCAGAACCTGCCGCTTATTCTTCAGCAGGTAGACCAGCAGGTCGAACTCCCGGGGCGTCAGCTCGATGCTCCGGCCTGCCCGCTTCACCTCCCGCGTAGCTTCGTTCAGCTCCAGATCATCTGCCAGCAGCAGGTTGACGGCTTCCTCTCTCTTTCGACCCGAGGCCAGCCGTAGCGCAGCACGGACACGCGCCAGCAGCTCCTCAATTTGAAACGGCTTCGTAATATAATCATTGGCCCCAAGGTCCAGGCCTGACACTTTATCCTCTACTGAACTTTTGGCTGTAAGCAGCAGAACCGGCGTATCGGGATCACCTGCCCTGATTCGCCGCAAGAGCTCTATACCGCTGAATCCAGGCAGCATCACATCCAGCAATAACAGATCCGGCTGCTGCTCCTGATACATCTCCAGCCCCTGATGGCCGCTCCCGGCAATGGTCACACGGTATCCCTCGCATTCCAGCTCAATCTGCAGCAGACGGGCAATTCTCACCTCATCCTCCACCACCAGAATCAATTCTGTCATCAGCGCTCCGCCCCTTCTACTTGGTTGCCTCCATTGTAGGGCATGGACTGCTACAGTTTCAAACTCTGTCCGCTATTTACTATCTCTCTTTACATGCAAAAGGGTGCTTCCACCGTTTCACCGGCCGGAAACACCCCTGTCCATCTCCACTCCTGCTGCGTCTGAACCGGCAGCCGCTACAAGCTGCGGTGCAGCAGTTCCAGCACACCGCGCAGCTCGGCAACCGCCACTTGCCCCGGTGCCGAAGGCTTATGCGCCGCACCGAAGGTCAGCGCCGAGCCGAAGATCTCTCCGGCCAGCCGGCTGATCACGCCCTCCCCATTCATCGCCATCGTAATAATCGGACGGTCCGCATACTGCTCCTGCATCCGGTTGGTCGCCGCCAGCAGGGTCAGCACATCGGCTGGACCTTGCGGCATGACGGCAATCTTCGGCAGATCGCCGCCCAGCTCCTGCGCCCGGCGCAGCCGGGAGACAATCTCTTCCTCGGACGGCGTCCCGTGGAAGTCATGATTCGAGAGAATCACGAACACCGCCTGACTATGCGCTGCTGCAATCAGTCTGCGCACCTCCGCTTCCTCCTGGAACAGCTCCACATCCACCATATCCACCAGCCCGCTCTCTGCCGCCGCCTGGATCAGACGGAAGTAATAGGCCGAGGAGATTTTTTTCTCGCCGCCTTCCCTGGCGCTGCGGAAGGTGAAGATCAGCGGAACCTCCGGCAGCAGGCGCTGAATGTCCTCCAATACCTGGGTTACCGCATTAATATCTTCCACCTCCTTGAAGAAATCACTGCGCCACTCCACCATATCCGGTGCCAGCGCGATTAGCGCCTCAGCTTCTGCACGCAGCTCAGTACGCGTCGTTCCGACCAGCGGAACACAGATTTTGGGCATCCCTTCTCCGAGGGTTATATTCTTAACAGTTACTGTACCGCTCAAACGTGTCAGCTCCTTAGCGGACCCGGAGTCTCAGAGCTTCCTCTGACGCTCCCCGCTTAATTTGTCTATTATCTACTATGATCTACTGCTCACGAGACTCCGCATCAGCAGCTGCCCGCAGGAACTGCTCCACCTCTTCCAGTCTGGGCAGGGAAGCAATCGCCCCCTTCTTGCCAACCGCCAGCGCACCGACAGCATTGGCGAAGCGGACCGCTTCTTCCAGCGTCCTGCCGCAGGTCAGCTGCCAGGCCAGCGCCCCGTTGAAGGAATCCCCGGCAGCTACCGTATCTACCGCCTGCACCGGGAAGCCCTGGACATGCCGGCTTCCGGCAGCATCCACGATTAGCGCTCCTTTGGAGCCAAGCGTTACAATCACGTGCCGGACCCCTTTTGACAGCATCATCCGGGCGGCACGCTCTGCATCCTCCACACTGTCCACAGAGATACCGGCCAGAATCCCCGCCTCTGTCTCATTCGGAGTCAGGTAGGTCACATGGTGCAGCATCTCGTCGCTCAGCGGCTGGGCCGGAGCCGGATTAAGAATCACCGGAATCCCATGCCGGAACGCCAGGACTGCCGCAGCCTCGCACATCGCCAGATCCGTCTCCAGCTGCATCACCACGATCCCTGCTCCGCTGATCACGGTCTCAAGCGCTTCAATATCCTCCGGCTTCATCTCCACATTCGCACCAGGCACCACAATGATCCGGTTCTCACCGGACCCGTCGACCACAATGGAAGCAACCCCTGTAGCCTGGGATTCGCTTTGCGAGATATACTCGGTATGGACCCGCTCCTGCTCCATAATCTCCAGCAGTCCGCTGCCAAAAGCATCCTTCCCCACTCTGCCGATCATTGTCACATCCGCGCCAAGTCTGGCCGCCGCAACGGCCTGATTCGCCCCTTTACCGCCCGGAGACAGAGCAAACCCCTGACCGAACAGCGTTTCCCCGGCCTCCGGCGCACGCTCTGCCCGCACGACCATATCCATATTCAGACTTCCAATAACAACTATACTCAATCCTTTACACCACCACTTGGTTTATTGTTTGATTTATGGTTTAGCTTATGATTTAGATGAACCTTGTACATTTATTCTCCCCTTATCTTATGGCCTTCCGGCAGGTTAATCAAATTTTATTTATCGGCTCCGCAGGCAGCCAGCCGTTACCGAAACTTCGCTGTGCTTTTTAAGGATAAATATGCTAGAATGATGGTGCAATCGCTTCCAGAGCTTGTCTTGCCTTATTGAGCAAACGTTTGCATCTTAGATACAGCCTGCAGCAATTCTTATTCGCAGTACCATCTAAATCGCATTTAGGAGGCTTATCAAGTGAGCGAGAACCACTTACCGTCAGTAGCTTATTTCAGCATGGAGTATGGACTGCATTCCGATTTCAAAATGTACGCCGGAGGCTTAGGCATTCTGGCCGGAGATTACATCAAGGGCGCGCAGGATATCGGGGCACCTATCATCCCCATCGGACTCAAATGGAAACAGGGCTACACGGACCAGAAGATTGATGCACACGGCAACCCCTACGACGCTTACCACAACTATGTGTACGACTTCCTGGAAGATACAGGCGTCAGGGTCACGGTAAAAGTCAGAAAGACTGATGTGGTCTGCAAAGTGTGGAAAACAGACCATTTCGGCAACCGTCCGCTCTATTTGCTCGACACCGATATCCCGGAGAACAGTGATGCCTGGATTACCGGCCAGCTCTACGGCTGGTTCGGGGAAGAGCGGATAGCCCAGGAGATCGTGCTGGGCATCGGCGGAGTCAAAGCCATGCGCGCCCTGGGCATTAAGATCGATGTCTATCACTTCAACGAGGGTCATGCAGCGCTTGCTGCGATCGAGCTGATCCGGGAGAAGATGTCCGGCGGCAGTACCTTTGAAGAAGCCTGGAAGGCTACACGGGAAGAGGTTGTGTTCACTACACATACACCGATTAAGGAAGGCAACGAGACCCACCCGCTGGATCGTCTGGAATATATGGGGGCTTTTAATGGCTTAACACGGGCACAAATGGAACGGATTGGCGGAGAACCCTTTAACATGACCGTTGCCGGCCTGCGGCTGTCGCGGATCTCGAATGCGGTTGCCCAGCTTCATGCCGACACCGCGAACAAAATGTGGAAGGAAGTCGCCGGCAGATCAGCCATCATCGGCATCACCAATGCGATTCACACCCCTACCTGGGTAGATGAACGGATGACCCGCGCTTATGAAGAGGGCGGCGACCTGTGGGCCGTGCACAAGGAGATCAAGCAGGAGCTGATCGGCTTCATCGAAGAACGCTCCGGCATCGCCCTGAATGCAGATCAGCTGCTGATCGGGTTCTCCCGGCGCGCTGCTCCCTACAAGCGCAGTGACCTGATCTTCTCCCAGCCGGACATTATAGAGCCGTACCTGGAGAGCGGCAAGATTCAGATTGTCTTCTCCGGCAAGGCGCACCCGCTGGACGACAACGGCAAGCGGATCGTCAGCAATCTTGTAGCCATGATGCGCAAATATCCAAAAAGCGTAGTCTTCCTGGAAAACTACGATATGACCATCGGAGCCCAGCTGACCCGAGGCTCTGACATCTGGCTGAACAATCCGCGCAGACCGCTCGAAGCCAGCGGAACCTCCGGGATGAAGGCCGCCATGAACGGCGTTCTGAACTGCTCCATCCTGGACGGCTGGTGGCCGGAGGCCTGTATCGACGGCGAGAACGGCTGGCAGATCGGCGATGGCTTCGAGACCACCGATTTTGCGGTGCTTGACCAGCATGACAGCGATGCACTCTACGAGACCCTTCTGAACCGCGTCCTCCCCGTCTTTTATGAGGATCAGGCCAAGTGGGTGCAGATGATGCACCGCAGCATCGAGACCACCCGCACCGAATTCGCTACCAAGCGCATGCTGGATGAATACTATAACCGGATGTATATCACAAGCTAACTTGCAGTAGTTCTTGCTCCCGCCAACTTCATCTCCTTACTACTCCGCTTCTGTTCACGAATCCCTCCTCCTGTCCGCTGCTGCGGGCGGGAGTTTTTTGTTCCGATTGTATCATCAACCTTCCTTATTCTACATAAGCTTAATAATAATGATTATAAAAAAAGATTGATTTTATTTAAATTCTTGCTATTATAAAACTTATACTTATTCTAAAATCAAATCCTATACGAGGTGATTGTGTTCATGACCACAAACAATAACAACAAGCTAACGACTAGCTGGGGCGCCCCCGTAGGCGACAACCAGAATTCAATGACCGCCGGTGCCCGTGGCCCCGTACTGCTGCAGGATGTCCATTTGCTGGAGAAGCTGGCCCACTTCAACCGTGAGCGTGTTCCTGAGCGGGTCGTTCATGCCAAGGGTGCCGGTGCCCACGGTTATTTTGAAGTCACCAATGATCTCTCCCAATATACGAAGGCGGCCTTCTTGTCCGGGGTCGGCAAACGCACCCCGATGTTCATCCGTTTCTCTACCGTAGCCGGGGAACTGGGCTCATCCGATACCGTGCGTGATCCGCGCGGCTTTGCTGTGAAATTCTACACCGAGGAAGGCAACTACGACCTGGTCGGCAATAACACGCCTGTCTTTTTCATCCGTGACGCCATCAAATTCCCGGACTTCATCCATACCCAGAAGCGTCATCCGCAGACCCATCTGAAGAACCCGAATGCGGTCTGGGACTTCTGGTCCCTCTCTCCCGAGTCTCTGCACCAGGTAACGATTCTGATGTCTGACCGCGGCATCCCGGCTACTCTCCGCCATATGCATGGCTTCGGCAGCCATACGTTCAAGTGGGTGAATGCCGAAGGCGCAGCTGTCTGGGTGAAATACCACTTCAAGACAGAGCAGGGCGTCAAGAATCTCGATGTTAAGCTGGCAGCACAGCTAGCCGGGGAGAACCCGGATTATCATACAGAGGATTTGTTCAACGCCATTGATACAGGAGACTTCCCGGCCTGGAGGCTGCATGTGCAGATTATGCCTGTGGAGGATGCCGACACCTACCGCTTCGATCCGTTTGATGTAACCAAGGTGTGGTCACAGAAGGATTATCCGCTGATTGAGGTAGGCCGCATGGTGCTGGACCGCAATCCTGAGAATTACTTCGCCGAAGTGGAGCAGGCCACCTTTTCCCCCGGCTCATTCGTTCCAGGCATAGAGGCTTCTCCGGATAAAATGCTTCAGGGCCGCCTGTTCGCATACGGGGATGCCCACCGCTACCGGGTAGGAGCGAACCATAACCATCTGCCGATTAACCGCCCCATCGCCGAGGTCAACAATAATCAGCGCGACGGCGCGATGAATGCTACGAATAACGGGGGAAGCTCCGTCTACTACGAGCCTAACAGCTCCGGCGGGGCAACCGAGTCAGCGCAGCATAAGGCAGCTGCTTTTGAAGTCTCCGGCCAGGCGGATAGCGTGTCTTATGATCATGACGATCACTACACCCAGCCGGGTGACCTGTACCGTCTGCTTAGCGAAGAAGAGCGTGCCCGGCTCGTAAGCAATATTGTAGGTGCCATGACTCCAGTAGAGTCTGAGGAGATCAAGCTCCGCCAGATTGGCCACTTCTACAAAGCCGATCCGGAGTTTGGACGGCGAATTGCAGAAGGACTGGGATTGGCTGTAACAGAGTAACCTCTTTCCGCAGCAAAGAAGGGATAAGCATCGTCGCTTACCCCTTTTTTGCATGATATGCAGATTATATTTCCAGATTCATGAGACAGAGAGATTATAGACTAGTGGCCTGCTCCGTGATTGTTAATAGAGATATTGCCGGAGGCTGCGGAAAGTTGGCCGCCTGCGCTTGCCGTTGTTACCACTACGCTTGCGCTAATCAACAATACGGCTGTTAATAACGAGATCGCCTTTTTCATCTTTTAAAAACTCCCTCTCTAAGATATTTTTCATTATATTTTGATAAGATTCTTGTTGTTCTGCGGTCGCATGGCTTCGGATATGCTCATAAAACGACACGATCTTCCTAAAGCCTGTCCCGTCATAAAGTTTACTACTTATTACCAAAATATAGAGAGTCAAATTAATTGCATCATGAATTTTCTCCCTTTTATACAAATAAATTGCACTAAGATGCATATAGTCTATGTAGTATCTGATATCTTCCTGTTTCTCTCTGCAGCTTAGTTCCTGTAGCTGCTCATTGAATTCATCCAGTACCCAATCGATAGAAAAATTGTACTTAATGGCAGATTCCAGCACAGTAATCAGGCAGGCAAGCAGCTCCTCCTGGTCCCCTGTGCGAATGAATTCAACATAATCAGGGAGAACTTCTACCTTTCCTTCCAGCAGATCAATGACGAAGGTGTTGGCTATCGCAATGTTCCTGTAGTATTCCACTTCTGCGGCAGCTTCCTGATCCACATCCTTGATCCAGCTCAAATCTGAATACAAGCCTATACATTTTCTTGATTCAGCGAGGTTACCGAGCTTTTGATAGGCAATCCCCTTCATGCACGCGCTGTAGCCGAGATAATACACTATATTTTTTTTCAAAAAATACTTCTTTGCACCCTGTTGATGGGAGCCGTAGGTTAGAACTGCAAGTTCAAAGAGCTTGTCTGAAATCTCGAGAATTGCCGCCCAGTTCTCCCATGAGAACGAGACTTTAAGCATATCAGTCAAAGAGTCTTCATTCATCCCATCCAGTTCCAGCAATTTCTATCTTGCCTCCTATCATTCCATTATATTCCAATAATAACCTGCTTCACCGCTCCGGTCAATTCATTCAGGGCATATATCTCTCTAAAAAAGCCTTTATTCTCCAGTTGAGCTATTCAATCTAACCTTTTCGACATTTTTTATTCCATATTATGTAATATTGTAGTCTGCGGCTACTGCTGATACACATCCAGCCAATGCTCCAGCCGCTCCTTCAAGTGCTCCCTGGCCGACTCCGGCTCCAGAATCTCCGCATTTGGGCCATACTGCAGAATCCACTTGATGAACTCCTTCTCATTATTAACCGTGACTTCGAACAGCAGTGTTCCATCGCCTTCTTCGCTCATCCGCGGCTGCACGAACAGCTCCTCTTCCTTAATGTAACGCGCCACCTCCGGATCGAACCGTACCTTGAACGTGACATTCCGGGTTCCCCGGTTGATCGACCAGGTGTTTTTCAGATACTGCTTAATATTGAAATTCCCCTTATCAAAAGTGGATGCCGTCATCTCCACCTGCTCAAACCGGCTGATCCGGAACGTACGGATGGCGCCCTTCAGATGACAATAGCCAATGAGATAAAAGCGCTGATCCCGCGGGATCAGATAATACGGGTCAATCTTCCGCGCCGTAGTGACGTTGCTTGATTGCGAGTGGTATACCGTACGGATGCTGCGCTGCTCCAGAATTGCTCCAATCAGCGGCTGCAGGAAGTTCCGGCTTTCCTTGCGGTAGGCCGGGGTGCCCATTTGAATAATATCCGCGATATTCTCCAGCAGGCCATTTTGCCGCGATTTCTCCTTCAGATGAGTACCCATCACCTTGTCATACGCAGAATGAAAACCCGGCGGAATTCTATCCTGGTTCAGTACCGAAGGCAGCAAAGAGAACGCCAGCGACTCCTGCTCCGAGAAATCCAGCGGATACAAAAAGAACTTCCCCATGAACCGGTACCCCGTGCCCCTTCCCTCATTCGTAACCGGAGCAAAATGGCTGATCACCTCAAGATCCCTGTAGATCGTTCTAATATTCACCTCGCACCTAAAGGCCAAATCTGCTGCAGTAATCCCGGGGTTCGACTGAATAGCGTTAATGATTCTAAAAATCCGTATTACTTTGTCTGTCATAACAAATGCTCCTCAGCTTCCAAGTAAGTGTTGCCTATGATCCAATAGTCCAATAGTTATACTATATCAGTTCTATAGAAACATAACGCCCTTCAATACTATTGCAATCCCGGCCATACAAGAAGATCGCCCTAGCGGGTGAAGGATACTGGTGCTAATACCACTCTAAACGGAGCTTACTTTTCTCCATCTCTCTGCCTTCTGGCTGCCATTTGACTGCTACAGCTTAGCCAAATTAACCATAGATACTCTGAATTCTATTGTGTTCGGTTTTCCGCATACATTCTCCTTATATAGCTCATCAGCAGCGAACGTATTCGATTTTTCGCATACATATCCGAATAGCAAAAAAGTCTGTCATCCCTATAGGGATGACAGACTCACGTGATACAGATATAAGCGGGTGATGGGAATCGAACCCACGCTATCAGCTTGGAAGGCTGAAGTTCTACCATTGAACTACACCCGCATAGGTGAAATGAAATATCGGGATGACACGATTTGAACATGCGACCCCCTGGTCCCAAACCAGGTGCTCTACCAAGCTGAGCTACATCCCGTTAATAATTAATGAAGTAGTAATGGCGCGCCCTGAGAGATACGGATGCAACGCATCCGATTGCGAAGTAATCCTATCGAAGCATATGCTCCAACGAACTCGTTCGAATCTGACGGACACTTAGATAATTCAAGGAAGCAATATATGGCGCGCCCTGAGAGATTCGAACTCCCGGCCTTTTGATTCGTAGTCAAACGCTCTATCCAGCTGAGCTAAGGGCGCAAAATCTATATGGAGCGGACGACGGGAATCGAACCCGCGACCCTCGCCTTGGCAAGGCGATGCTCTACCGCTGAGCCACGTCCGCAAAAACATGGTGCGCGTGAAGGGACTTGAACCCCCACGTCGTGAAACGCCAGATCCTAAGTCTGGTGCGTCTGCCATTCCGCCACACGCGCACACGTTACAAGAAAATGGTGAGCCATGAAGGACTCGAACCTTCGACACCCTGATTAAAAGTCAGGTGCTCTACCAACTGAGCTAATGGCTCTCATAAGAGAAACAATCGAAAATAGATGGCTGGGGATATAGGAATCGAACCTATGAATGACGGAGTCAAAGTCCGTTGCCTTACCGCTTGGCTAATCCCCAATATTATAATTAGCAAAATACTACGGAATCGGATGGATACTCTATACTTCGAGATATAGGATGCTCAATCCCTCATGTCTTAATACCAATTAAAATGGCGGAACCGACGGGATTCGAACCCGCGGTCTCCTGCGTGACAGGCAGGCATGTTAGGCCAACTACACCACGGTTCCAGGTTTAGTACTTTGTCAAGATTGGTTGCGGGGGCAGGATTTGAACCTGCGGCCTTCGGGTTATGAGCCCGACGAGCTACCGGGCTGCTCCACCCCGCGTCATTGTACAAAATCTATTCGGTTAAGAAAGATGGTGGAGGCTGAGGGGTTCGAACCCCCGACCCTCTGCTTGTAAGGCAGATGCTCTCCCAGCTGAGCTAAGCCTCCATATATGACTCGTTTGGGATACTCTTCACTCCGTTACGAGATTGCGAAGTATTCCTTACGATGCCTATGCTTCAACGAACCCAGGGAATTCTCATCCCATCATCCAAAGAAGAAAGTGGTGACTCGTATGGGATTCGAACCCATGTTACCTCCGTGAAAGGGAGGTGTCTTAACCCCTTGACCAACGAGCCATGCTGTAAATACATTTACTCTCATCCCCTTGCAGGGAGGTAACGCTACGGAGAGAGAGGGATACTCTTCACTTCGTTACGAGATTGCGATGTAGTGCTAACGAAGCTTATGCTCCAACGAACCACAGAGGGTTCTCATCCCCTTGCAGGGAAGTACAGCTACGGAGAGAGAGGGATTCGAACCCTCGAGACGCTTGTGGCGCCTACACGATTTCCAATCGTGCTCCTTCGGCCAAACTCGGACACCTCTCCATATGGCTCCCCGAACAGGACTCGAACCTGTGACAACTCGATTAACAGTCGAGTGCTCTACCAACTGAGCTATCAGGGAATATGTAAACAATTAGGCAAAAAAAATACCACAATGTGTGTGGATGGTCCGCTTGGCGGCGTCCTACTCTCCCAGGACCCTTCGGTCCAAGTACCATCGGCGCTGGAGGGCTTAACGGTCGTGTTCGGGATGGGTACGTGTGGAACCCCTCCGCTATCGCCACCAAACGGGCATTTACAACGTAAATGCTTCAGGAATTTGATTCCTGAAAACTGAATCCGAAACGAATCTGCGCTCGCCCTTCTTACGGGGCCCCCGGAAAGTACTCGGAATCCGCTTCGTCAGCGTCATCTTCACTTTTTGGGGTAGTTTTTTGGATAAGCCCTCGACCGATTAGTATTGGTCAGCTCCATGCATTGCTGCACTTCCACCTCCAACCTATCTACCTCGTCGTCTTCAAGGGGTCTTACATGTTGGGAAATCTCATCTTGAGGGGGGCTTCACGCTTAGATGCTTTCAGCGCTTATCCCGTCCGTACGTAGCTACTCAGCCATGCTCCTGGCGGAACAACTGATGCACCAGCGGTACGTCCATCCCGGTCCTCTCGTACTAAGGACAGCTCCTCTCAAATTTCCTGCGCCCACGACAGATAGGGACCGAACTGTCTCACGACGTTCTGAACCCAGCTCGCGTACCGCTTTAATGGGCGAACAGCCCAACCCTTGGGACCTACTTCAGCCCCAGGATGCGATGAGCCGACATCGAGGTGCCAAACCTCCCCGTCGATGTGGACTCTTGGGGGAGATAAGCCTGTTATCCCCAGGGTAGCTTTTATCCGTTGAGCGATGGCCCTTCCATGCGGTACCACCGGATCACTAAGTCCGACTTTCGTCCCTGCTCGACTTGTAGGTCTCGCAGTCAAGCTCCCTTATGCCTTTGCACTCTGCGAATGATTTCCAACCATTCTGAGGGAACCTTTGAACGCCTCCGTTACTCTTTAGGAGGCGACCGCCCCAGTCAAACTGCCCGCCTGACACGGTCCCCGTACCGGGTTACGGTACTAGGTTAGAACCTAGATACGATCAGGGTGGTATCCCAACGGCGCCTCCACAGAAGCTTGCGCTCCTGCTTCAACGGCTCCCACCTATCCTGTACAGATCGTACCCAAATTCAATATCAAGCTGCAGTAAAGCTCCATGGGGTCTTTCCGTCTTGTCGCGGGTAACCTGCATCTTCACAGGTATTAAAATTTCACCGGATCTCTCGTTGAGACAGCGCCCAAGTCGTTACGCCATTCGTGCGGGTCAGAATTTACCTGACAAGGAATTTCGCTACCTTAGGACCGTTATAGTTACGGCCGCCGTTTACTGGGGCTTCGGTTCACAGCTTCGGATTGCTCCTAACCGCTCCCCTTAACCTTCCAGCACCGGGCAGGCGTCAGCCCGTATACTTCGCCTTACGGCTTCGCACAGACCTGTGTTTTTGCTAAACAGTCGCTTGGGCCTTTTCACTGCGGCCCCCTCGGGCTATTCACCCTACCGAGGCACCCCTTCTCCCGAAGTTACGGGGTCATTTTGCCGAGTTCCTTAACGAGAGTTCTTCCGCGCGCCTTAGAATTCTCTTCTCGCCTACCTGTGTCGGTTTGCGGTACGGGCACCTTCTCCTGGCTAGAGGCTTTTCTTGGCAGTGTGAGATCATGACCTTCGCTACTGTAATTTTCGCTCCCCATCACAGCCCAGCCTTACGGTGTGCGGATTTGCCTGCACACCAGCCTCACTGCTTAGACGGACATCCATCAGTCCGCGTCACTACCCTCCTGCGTCACCCCATCGCTCATAGCGGATTACGGTGGTACAGTAATTTCAAACTGTTGTCCTTCGACTACGCCTGTCGGCCTCGCCTTAGGTCCCGACTTACCCTGAGCGGACGAGCCTTCCTCAGGAAACCTTGGGCTTTCGGCGGATCAGATTCTCACTGATCTTTTCGTTACTCATACCGGCATTCTCACTTGTGTAGTGTCCAGCGCTCCTTACGGTACACCTTCAACCCCTACACAACGCTCCCCTACCCCAGATACAAAGTATCTAGCCATAGCTTCGGTGGTGTGTTTAGCCCCGTTACATTTTCGGCGCAGAGTCACTCGACCAGTGAGCTATTACGCACTCTTTCAATGGTGGCTGCTTCTAAGCCAACATCCTGGTTGTCTGTGCAACTCCACATCCTTTCCCACTTAACACACACTTGGGGACCTTAGCTGATGGTCTGGGCTGTTTCCCTTTTGACAATGGATCTTAGCACTCACTGTCTGACTCCCGGCAAGAAGTAAATGGCATTCGGAGTTTGACTGAGCTTGGTAACCCTTGCGGGCCCCGCACCCAATCAGTGCTCTACCTCCACCACTCCATTCACCGAGGCTAGCCCTAAAGCTATTTCGGGGAGAACCAGCTATCTCCGAGTTCGATTGGAATTTCTCCGCTACCCCCACCTCATCCCCGCATTTTTCAACATGCGTGGGTTCGGGCCTCCAGTGCGTGTTACCGCACCTTCACCCTGGACAGGGGTAGATCACACGGTTTCGGGTCTACGTCCACATACTCAGTCGCCCTATTCAGACTCGCTTTCGCTGCGGCTCCGGCTTCTCACCTTAACCTTGCATGTTAAACGTAACTCGCCGGTTCATTCTACAAAAGGCACGCCATCATCCATAAAGAGGACTCTGACTTTTTGTAAGCACACGGTTTCAGGTTCTATTTCACTCCCCTTCCGGGGTGCTTTTCACCTTTCCCTCACGGTACTGTTTCACTATCGGTCGCCAGGTAGTATTTAGCCTTAGCAGATGGTCCTGCTGGATTCATACGGGGTTTCACGTGCCCCGCACTACTCGGGATCCGTCTCGGAGAGAATACCATTTCGGCTACAGGGCTTTTACCTCTATCGCGGGCCTTTCCAGACCTCTTCGCCTACCCTATTCCTTTGTAACTCCATGTGAGACGTCCCACAACCCCAAGAGGCAAGCCCCTTGGTTTAGGCTGTTCCGCGTTCGCTCGCCGCTACTGACGGAATCACTATTGTTTTCTCTTCCTCAGGGTACTTAGATGTTTCAGTTCCCCTGGTCTGCCTCTGCGTATCCTATGTATTCAGATACGAGTAACTGCGAATTACCACAGCTGGGTTTCCCCATTCGGACACCCCCGGATCAAAGCTTGCTTACAGCTCCCCGAGGCAGTTTCGTTGTTCGCCACGTCCTTCGTCGGCTCCTGGCGCCTAGGCATCCTCCGTGTGCTCTTAGTAGCTTAACCAATGTGTTTTCCGTTAGGAAAATCACGGTAGCAACTAATAACTATTTCCACTTGCTTACACAAGTTTCAGCTAAAAGATGTTCTAAAACGCAAATTCGTTTCGGTATCCAGTTTTCAAGGATCAAAGGTAAAGAAGAGAGCTTAAACTCTCAAAACTGACCAACGAGTGAGTAACAGGCCTAAACCTGATTGGTTTGGAAGCGAAGCTTCCGATTTGAATGTCTTCATTGCAGAAGACGATTCTCCATAGAAAGGAGGTGATCCAGCCGCACCTTCCGATACGGCTACCTTGTTACG
Source organism: Paenibacillus sp. FSL R7-0179 (assembly GCF_038002265.1). Classification (NCBI taxonomy): domain Bacteria; kingdom Bacillati; phylum Bacillota; class Bacilli; order Caryophanales; family Paenibacillaceae; genus Paenibacillus; species Paenibacillus sp. FSL R7-0179. The sequence continues at coordinate 17,630 of NZ_JBBOCC010000002.1, read as the reverse complement.
ACTTCACCCCAATCATCTACCCCACCTTCGGCGGCTGGCTCCCTTGCGGGTTACCCCACCGACTTCGGGTGTTGTAAACTCTCGTGGTGTGACGGGCGGTGTGTACAAGACCCGGGAACGTATTCACCGC